>JAFDZT010000010.1 GCA_018266735.1 Bacteroidota bacterium
TTGCCGTTTCGGTCAGGGGCTTTTCTATTTTACAGCCCATGAAGAAGATCGCTTTCATTGTCGTTGCCGTGATCTGCCTTGCCACCCTCCCCACCATTGCAGCTCCGCGGCCTCGACCGCATCCGCTGACGCCTCCGTCGAAACAAGAGCTCACGTCGGCCACCACCATGGTCCTTCGCGACACCCGGTGGAAGCCATCCATGCGATTCGTAAGTGTTCAGTTACGCGAACCATCGAAGGCCGCCGTCCTCCGCAACGACACGTCCATTGCACGCGAGATCTTCTGTGTGCTGTTCGACGATGTCGCCAACGCCACGTATGAGGTCTTCATCGATACACGAATGCAAGAGGTGACGGAGTGGCGACGCGTGAACAAAGTGGAGCCGTCGCTGACCGCCGAGGACTATCAGCAAATGGACTCCATTGTCCGCGCCGATAAACGCTGGCAAGCCGGCATCGCACGCCGCAACCTGAAACCAACCGATGTCTACATCGATGGCTGGGCATCTGGCATCACGATCGCCTCGTTCGGAACTCGGATGATGCGCACGGTCACCTATCAGCGGAACGGACCGTTGGCCACGTTCGACCGGCCGCTCGAAGGAATGGAAGCACTGGTCGACCTGACGCGACGCGTGGTGATGGAGTTCTCGGACCGACCAAAGGCGCCGATCCCCACGCCGATCAGCACACCCGCCGATCTGAAACGCATTGCTTCCGCTTCCCGCCTTCGCTCCCTGCAGCCTTCCGATGCCCGCATCTCCATCAAAGGGAACGAGGTGGCATGGCATCAGTGGAGATTTCGTGTGTCGATGAATTCGCGCGAAGGACTCATCCTGCAGACCATTCGCGTGAAGGACGGCGATCGCGAACGTCCGATCGTCTATCGCATGAACCTTGGCGAAATGGTGGTGCCGTATGGCGACACTACGCAGTCGTGGTTCTGGCGCGCCGCATTTGACGTTGGTGAGTATGGCCTTGGTCAACTTTCCTCGTCACTCGTCCCCGGCGTTGATGCCCCTTCCAACGCCATCTTCCTTCCCGCCTTGTTCACCTCTTCAAAAGGGGTGGTCACACAACGGAGGAACACCATTGCTGTGTTCGAACGCGATGCCGGTATCCTGTGGCGGCACACCTATGACGATGGCAGCACGATCGGTCGACGCGATCGGGAGTTGGTGGTGCTGCATGTTGCCACCGTTGGCAACTATGACTATAGCATTGGCTACGTGTTCGGTCTGGATGGCTCGATCAAGACCGAAGTGCAGCTCACAGGACTGTTGTTGCCGAAGGCCGTGCAGGACACGATGTTCGATGCCGCAAGCACCGGACAGATGTATGGGGGACTGATCCAACCGAACGTGATTGCGCCTGCGCATCAGCACTTCTTCAACTTCCGCATCGATCTTGACGTGGACGATACTGCCAATGTGGTGAGCGAGATGGATATGCGTTCTCCATCGGGCAACGAGAATCGCTTTCGGAACGGCATCCTGATGGATGCATTTGATATGCGATTCGAACAAGAGGCACAACGATCGATGAGCATGCCCTTTGCACGATCCTGGATCGTTCGCAACGCAACAACACAGAACGCTCTTCATGGACCCACGGGATACATGCTGATGCCGGGTGCCAACAGTCTACCGTACATTCAACCGGGCACATGGGTTCGCAATCGCGCAGGATTCATCGATCATCATTTGTGGGCAACACGCTATCACGATGGAGAGCTGTATCCCGCTGGTGCGTATCCGAATCAGTCGCTCGACTTCGAAGGACTTCCGGCGTACAGCAAGAACAATGAATCGATCAACGGAAAAGATCTGGTGCTGTGGTATACGATGGGGATCACGCACTTCCCTCGACCCGAGGAATGGCCCATCATGTCGAGCCATCGAGCAAGCTTCTCACTGATCCCAAGCGGATTCTATGCCCGCAACCCCGCGGCGACGGGTGCGCGCTAACGATACGGCCATGTCGATGGCTTGCAGCGTGCTTGTCGGATCGGCATTGTTGGTGCCCGCGATCGAGAATGCCGTACCGTGATCTGGTGAGGTACGGATCACCGACAGATTCGCCGTCACATTCACACCGCCTCCATGCGCTAACAACTTCAGCGGGATCAGACCTTGGTCGTGATACATGGCAAGGATGCCATCATACGACCGATACGCACCAAAGGCAAAGAATCCATCGGCAGGGAATGGCCCCTCTGCGTGAACGCCATGATGACGTGCAGCACCGATGGCCGGAACGATGATCGTGTGTTCTTCTGCACCGATCCGTCCGTGCTCACCTGCATGCGGATTCAATCCAAGCACGGCAATGCGCGGCGCAGCGATGCCATGGTCAACATGCAATGCGCGATGCAACGCAACCAGCGATGCAACAAGTGCATCGACCGATAGTGCATCGGCCACGTCACGAAGAGGAAGGTGAATGGTGGCAAGGGCAACGCGAACAGCGTCCGTACATAACATCATCAACGGTGTACCACCACACATGGCCGCAAGCATTTCCGTCTGTCCCGGATACGGCCACCCCGCAAGCGCATTCGCTTCCTTGCTTACCGGGAGCGTGACGAGTGCATCGAAATGTCCTGCTCGCAACGTTGTGATGGAGAGCTCAAGCGATTCGACAGCGTGACGTCCGGCATCCGGTGCAACAACACCCGGTGCGACCACTGCTTCGTGTGCGCATGGAAGGATCTGCACCACATGTTCGCCAATGAAGAGCGACGACCCGTCGGTGCGTGCATCGAGCGCATTCTGGTGAATGGCTTGCGCCAAGACCAAAGGGTGCACGGCAAGTGTGAACTGCACATCGTCCGGACGTCGCAAGAACAATGCTTTGACGAAACACTCGAGACCGATGCCGTTGCAATCGCCGGCTGCAATGATGATGCGCATAGCGTGTTTACGCAACGCCACCCGTGCGACGTCGGCGTGTCTTATAGAAGTTGAGAAGCATGCCAACGATGCACATGTTCATGATGAGGGCCGTGCCGCCGGCACTTAAGAATGGCAGCGGAATTCCCATGACAGGGAACAGCCCGATGGCCATGCCGATGTTCACCAACGTGTGATAGAACATGAGCGTTCCAAAGCCAATGGCGATCACGCTTGCGAACTTCGTTCGCACGAGTGCGGCGATGTTCATACTGCGCAGCATCATGACAACGAGCAATGCGATCACGATCACCGACCCAACGAATCCGAACTCTTCGGACGGAACGCAGAAGATGAAGTCTGTCCACTGCTCGGGGATATAGCGTAACTGTGTTTGCGTGCCTTTCAAGAATCCTTTTCCGGTAAGACCACCGGATCCAACGGCAAGGATCGACTGAATGACGTGATAGCCTTGACCGCGTGGGTTACGCTCTGGCTCGAAGAGTGTCACAAGACGTGCCTGCTTGTACGGCTCCAGCTTCTTGAACACGGGCTCTACCGATAGACCAATTCCAACGAGCATGGCCACGGCTACGATCGTGAGCACGATGTTGCGACGGAATGCAAAGGCACCAATGGTGACGAGTGCGGCCACAATGCCGAACACCACCATCGATTCAAAGAGCACACCATAGAGAGCACTGATACCAATGAAGGGAACGGCTGCAACACAATAGAGAAAGAACAGGTCGCCACCGATCCACAGGAAGATGCCAAGCGACATGGCGATGAACACTGTAGCAGAGCCCGTATCGGGCTGTCCCATCACCAAGGCAATGGGCAAGAGCACGATGCCGCCGACCACAGCGAGATCGCGAATGGTCTTCACGTCCACGCCCTTCTCGGAGATGTAGCGTGCGAGCGCCAGCAGTGTGGTCACCTTTGCAAGCTCTGATGGCTGGAACGTGAACCCGCCGATCTGGATCCAGCATTGCTGTCCGTTCACCACCTTTCCAATGCCGGGGATCAACACGGCAACGAGCATCAGAATGCCTACACCATACATCGCATACGAGAAGTCGCGGATCCAACGCTCAGGTAAGAAGTAGCATACCAGGGCAAGTGTGAATCCAACACCGGCATAGACAAGTTGTTTCTTGAAGTAGACGCTGGTACCGGCATCAAAGGTCGCACTGTAGATGGAGATGAGTCCCATGGCGAGGAGACCGACCACAGAGAGCAACATTCCCCAGTCGAGCAGATCGTTCACGCGACGCTGCAATGCAACATCGTCTTCATCGAACGAAAAGGTGTTCAAGCTCATGCGAACGACCTTCCCGTGATGCGCTCAAAGGCCTCGATGTACTTGGCGCGCGTGCCGTCGATCACCGATGCAGGTAGCGTTGGCGGTGGTGCTTGCTTGTTCCAATCACAGGTCTCAAGCCAGTCTCGGAGGATCTGCTTGTCGAAGTTCTGCTGCGGCTTGCCGGGAGCGTACTCACTCGCCAACCAATAGCGCGATGAATCAGGCGTGAGCGCCTCGTCGATCAAGATGATCTCACCATTGTCGGCAATGCCGAACTCGAACTTCGTATCGGCAAGGATCAGTCCACGCGATCGCATCATGTGCGATGCCTCGTTGTACAAGGCGATGCTCACATCGCGAACGCGGTTGGCCGTTGCTTCTCCAAGGATCTCCACGGCCGTCGAGAACGGAATGTTCTCGTCGTGTCCTGTCTCTGCCTTTGTGGCCGGTGTGAAGATCGGCGCGTCGAGTTGTGACGAATCCATCAATCCGTCGCGCAACGGAATGCCGCACACCGTGCGCGATGCTTGATACTCTTTCCAACCACTGCCGGCCAAGTATCCGCGCACCACACATTCCACCGGCAACGGTGTTGTCTTGCGAACGATCATCGTTCGACCATCGAGCATCGCCCGTTCTTCTGCACTGAGTTCAGGCACTGTGTGCACATCGCTTGAGATCAGGTGATGCGGAATGATGTGCTGCAGTTGTGAGAACCAATACAACGAGATCTGCGTGAGCAAGGCGCCCTTGTCGGGAATGGCCTCGTTCATCACCACGTCGAAGGCAGAGATGCGATCGGTGGCCACCATCATGAGCTTGGTACCAAGGTCGTAGACGTCGCGAACTTTACCGCGACGGAACAATGGAAACTGCGAAAGAGAGGTCGTGTGGAGCGGATTCATCCCGCAAAGTTAGTCACCGATCCGCACTGCACCGTCCTTGTTGACGTGGATTCTGCGCAGCATCCCGTTGCGTACCATCACTCCGTAGATGCCTGCGGGAAGGGAGGCAGGGGAGAGGGTGGCGTTGAGGTAGGTGGCAACATGACGACCGAGTACGTCGAGGACGGGAAGGGTCACGTCGGAAGGCACATCTATGGTCTCTTGCCACGGTTGGTCAGGAACATTCGACACCGTCGACTCGGCAAGGACGATCACACCGAGCGTGTCGGAGAGCGACGATCCCAAGGGGCCGGCGTCGGTGGAGAGCTGACCGATGATGGTGGCCGCCGCAACGATGGTCGGGCCACGCATTGCGCAGCTCGTCACCGTCGACCATGCCGTGGCCCCCAGTGCAAGCGCCCAATCGCCCGTTCCATCCATGCCCACGGAGATCAGGAATCCATCCTGCAGGAAGAGGTTCTCGGTGAAGATGTCCGGTCGTGGTTGTGACGTGGTGAAGGAGAATGCGCGCTCGAACCGACCCGCGGCAAGGACCATGTCCGCTCCGCCGGCAGCGGCTGCCAGCACGGCGGTGCGCGCTCCACCCACAGGATAGCGCCGTTCGACGGTCGCCCCTTGGCCGTTCGCATGATGAAAACCGATGCCTACTTCGTTGCCCGCAATGCAGTTCAAGGATTCTGTGGTGAGGGCCGACGAGGCGCGGTCGGTGAGGACGGCCGGACATGAATCGCCGCGACATGGAGTGAGCAGCTCTGCATCGACGGCAACACCGTCAGCAGTTGCCGTAAGTACGGCTGCCTTGGTCTCGTAGGTAAAGGATGTGGACTCGAGTGTTTGGTCACCCCAACGAATGGCCGACGAGATCTGGACGGCTGCGCGTACGGTTCCGTTGGTGACGGAACAGGCCATGCCGCCTTCTGCCCTTCCCCGACCCTGACCTGATGTGCCCACCACACCTCGCGTCCACTGCACCCACCGCGACTCGCCCGCAGACGAGATGCATTGCACATAGGCAGACGTGCGACCATCGTCCTGCACCACCGTGGTGCCAAAGCGAGAGAGGCCCACGAAGGTGCCGCAGACGTAGAGATCGTTGTTGGTGGCCACGATGGCCGTTGGGAATTCAGAGGATTGAGCTCCGTCCGCACGAGTCCAGCGAATGTCGCCGGCGTCGGTCACCGATGTGACCACGGCGTCGTAGCCGCCCTTCCCGGTGAACGTCGTTGTGCCTATGGAGTAGGTGGGCACGTCCAGCGTGAGACCACCGCACATCAGGCCGAGGGCCACCCCGCCCGATGGAAGCGTCGCGAGACACGTCACGGAGTCGTCGCCGTTCCCACCCATGCGCTGGATCCAGCGAGGCCGAAGGTCCATGTCGAAGGCGGCAAGGAACACGTCCTGCATGCCCGAACCATACGCGCGCAACGGGCCAATGCGCACACTATCGCGAAAGGTGCCGGCGCAGTAGATGATGCGCTCGATCGCGTCGAAGGCGACGAGCGGACGTGACAATGGGTGAAGGCCGCGGACTTCGATGCCGCTGCTGAGACGTGGGGGCGTGCCTGCGCTGACCGTGCCGCACAGGCACATCAATGCAAGGAAAACACTACTGGAGGCGAGCCTGGAAAATGCCGTTCTTGATCTGTACACGCACGGTTCCGTTCGATGAATTCGCGAGTTCACCCGTGAACGTACCACGAATGCCGGTGGAATCATATTGCGTGATCACCGTGGTCCCTTGCGGGTTGTTCGGAAACGGGATGTATTCCACGCGCTGACCTGACTCGCGCTTGAGCGTAAGCTTCGTGTAGGTAACGTCGAGCTTCCCTCCGCCCCAGGCAAATGCACCTGGGGTCTTGCCCGGAAATCGGATCAACAGAAAGACGGAATCCTTCGTTGAGGGAACTTCCGTGCCCATGAGAAACTCGTTTGTCCGCTTCGATGTGTCCACCAACACCGGCACATAGACCGCCGGTATCGCCAGGTTGACATTCTGAAATCCATCACCATCCAATGCAAAGGCATTGGTGGGAGGCGCAGACGGCTCGGTGGTCTGACCACACGACGCCAGAATGAGGATGCTCGCAAGTGCCAGGAGGCTTTGGGATGTCCATTTCATAGTGGATTCCATTTAGCAAACCCTGTGCCTAAAATTATGCCTATGTTCGTTGCAACGTCTGGAGGGACACGTTTATGATCCGTCGGGTACTTCTTTCACTCGCTCTGCTCGCCCCTGTGCTCATTCAGCCATGTGCTGCGCAAGACCGATCGTCGGCCACCTGGTACTTCGGTCGGCATGCCGGCCTATCGTTCACCTCCACACCACCCACGCCCCTCACCGATGGTGCCACCACCAACATCGAGGGCACGAGTGTGATCTGTGATAGTCGGACGGGCGTGATCCTGTTCTACACGGACGGATCGACGATCTGGGACCACAACCACGCTGTCAAGGCAACCGGCATCGGCGGTAGTGTGGCCTCGTCCACACAGGGTCCGGTGATCGTTCCGCATCCCGGAGATCCCACACGCTTCTATGTCTTCACGGTCGAAGACGAGTCGAGATTCCCCAATTCCGAGGGTAGGGTAACGGAGGTACGGGTGCAAGGCGGCGAGGTGATCAGCGTTGGAACGCCTCTTACGCTGCTCACCGGTGTGGCAGAGAAGGTGACGGCGGCCAAGGGCTGCAACGGCCTCGACTATTGGGTGATCTTCCGTCTTCGCAACCGCGGCTTCGCAGCCTTCCAGGTCACACGCACGAACGGGTTCTCCGTTGGTTCTCGCGTGAACTCCGCGGTAGGACTAGTGCTTCCGCTCCAGGCCGATGGTCGCGGAGAGATGAAGGTGTCGCCCGATGGGAAGTGGATCGCCAGTGCATCGGAGATGGTGGCCACGGAAGTGTTCCAGTTCAACAATGCCACCGGTGTGGTCTCGAATGCGTTGGCCTTTGAACAAGGCGAACAACGGTACGGACTTTCATTCTCGCCGTCGTCGCGCTTCCTGTACGTGAACAGTGGATGGAAGACGGCAACCGTGAATCACATCTATCAGTACGACATGAATGCCGCCGACATCGCGGCCTCGCGTATCGACGTTGCAGCAGCGCCTGCCGGTGTTGCCTACGGCGATATGCAGATCGGCACGAATGGTAAGATCTATGTGGCACGATACAACACACAGTACTTGGCCGTGATCGACAGACCCGAGGCGCGTGGCGTGGGATGCAACTATATCGATCAAGCCATCCAGTTTCCCGCCGGTTCCACTGTGTATTGGGGACTGCCCAACGTACCGCAGAACTTCTTCGTACCGCAACTCACGGGTGCCGACACATCGGCATGCGACAGTAGCGTGATCCGCGTGGGCATCCCTCTGCAACCGGGCTTCACCTATCAGTGGTCACCCGGCGCGCTCTTCGATGATAGCGTAGCAGCTCAACCTCGTCTCACCGTCAACGGCACAACAACGGTCACACTGCGTGCAACAGATCCACGCGGCTGCGACATTGTGCAGACCCTTGTGGTACGTGCTATTCCGCTGCCATCGTTGCTGACGGGGGCCGACACGACCATTTGTCGTGGAGGTGTTGCAACACTTCGTGCTACATCACCAACAGGTGTGTCCTATGCATGGTCTCCCACTGTTGGACTCGATGCCACCACCGGAAGCGAAGTGCATGCCTCACCACCAACGACCACCACGTATCGCGCCATGGTCATCGACAAGAACGGATGCACCACCACACGTTCCGTCACGGTCAACGTGAACCCGTTGCCCACGCCATCGCTCGCACCGCGCGACACCGTGAGTGGATGTGCAAGTGGTGCCGTTGTACTCAATGCAGGTTCGGGGTATCGCGCAACTCGTTGGTCAACCGGTGATGTCACGCCGCAGATCTCCGTCACCACATCGGGCTCGTACTGGGTGGAAGTGGAAGACGCCAACGGTTGTGCCGGTCGCGATACTGTCTACGTTGCCATTGGTGCGCTGCCCACGATCGTGACGAATGCCGACACGACCATTTGTGCCGGCACTACGGCACAACTTCGTGCCGCCGGTGGTGTGCAGTATCGATGGGCACCAGCCAGCGGACTCGACGATGCCACACGGCCGGACCCAACAGCAACACTATCAACGTCGACCACCTATACCGTGGTGGTGACAGCGGCCAACGGCTGCGTGGACTCTGCACGTGTGACCGTTACGGTGCGACCGGAACCGCATCCCTCGCTTGCACAGGCCGACACGACCATTTGCGCTTGCGACTCCATCGTGCTACGCATCCCGTCCGGATACACACAACCGCGTTGGAACACAGGGAGCACGAACTCTGCGCTCATCGTTCGCACTCCTGGATCATATTCGGCGCGCATCGTTGACCAGTATGGATGCGAGGGCACAACGGATACCGTCACCATACAAACGCTCGATCCTGTTGCGAAGATCACTGTGGGCGTGACGCCAACCATGGCGCGCGACAACGTTCCTGTTTCCGTCACGCTCACCTTGCTCAATGCCGCAGAACTCGCACAGTGCCTTGGTCAGAACACCACCATCTCTCTCGTGTTGAACTCCACCATTCTTGCACCGACCGATAGCATCTGCAGAGGTACCATCGATCCGAACAGCGCACAACGCACCGTCTATGTACCGCTGACTTCATTTGTGAACGATGTTGCAACGCTCTCCTATGTGTCGACGCTCGGACGGGTCGACAGTACGCCCATTCGCATCGATGGCGCATCATCGCCAACATGCGCCGCGGCTGTCGAGGCCACGAACACCACGTTCACACTTGACGAGATCTGCAGAGCCGGCGGCATCGCACGACGGTATCTGAACCGTGTTGCACCGGTGATCATCGCCCCGAATCCCGCATCTGGTGCGGCAACGCTCATCTATCTGAGCGATGGCCTTACACCGGTGAGCATCGACATCGTGGACGTGATGGGCAGGGTGGTAGGGAGCATGGCAGCACGACCGTCAACGGTGGGAAGGAACACTGTCCTCATCGATCTGCACGATCTGCCCGATGGAATGTACACTGTGGTCTGCACCGCATCGCAGGAACGAAGCACACTGTCGTTGGGAGTACGTCAATGAAACGAGCACTTCCAACTCTTGCCGCCTTCATGGTCCTTCTTACGGCTTTCGTTCATGCGCAAGACCGAATGCGATACGGACTCTTTGGACATGCCATGGACATCATGAGCACGGCTTCGTTCACTGCTCTTCCGAATGTTCCATGCTGCAGTCCGGGCTTTGGTGATTCGCAGCAGTGGGGATTCGACGCAGGACTCATGGTCGACCTTCCGCTCAACAACTACCTTGTGCTTACCGGTCGACTCGGATACTTCATGTATGGCGCGCCCGTCTCGTCCACCGAGTATCGTTTGATGAACGTAAGTGGAGAAGCAGTGCCGGGTGAGATCTATCACTCCATCGATGTGTCGCGCAACGCCATCGCACTCGAGGCCACCATTGGCCTGCAGCCCATTCGCGATCTGACGATCTATGCGGGACCGCATGTCGGATATCTGATCACGAAGACGTATTCGCAATATGAGGAACTCGTGACGCCGGCAACGGGCACGTTCGAGAACGGTGAACGTCGGCGTCTGCAGTCGAGCGGCGATCTTCCAAATGCCGTGAATCCCGCATTCTACCTCACGATGGGGGCGTCGTACGATATCGCGCTCACGGAAGATCGCACGTGGTTCGTTGGTCCCGATGTTGCCTACATGTTGCCGCTCACAAAGGTCGTGTCCGATCTCGACTGGAAGACCTCGGCATTGCGCTTCGGGCTCACCGTGAAGTATTCACCGCTCGGAGAGGAAGGTCCGCGTGGACCCAACTACAGGTCGACCCTCAAAGCATCCGTAAGCGCATCCGGACTTGAGGCCGATGGGCGTGAGCTTCCATCGGTGACGTTACGCGTGGAAGAGTTTCTGTCGACACAAATGAAACCACTCCTGCCCTATGTGTTCTTCTCGGAGAACTCTGCGCAGATCCCGCCACGTTATTCGCGACGTAATGCCGAAACGATACGACAGTTCAGTGAGCAACGGTTGCACAATGCCTCCATGCTCGATGCCTATCATGAAGTGCTCAACGTGATCGGTCGACGGATGCTGGAGTATCCCGACGCACGGATCACGATCACCGGTTGCACGTCCGAGCAAGGCGTCGAGGCGTCGAACACGAAGCTCTCCGATCAACGTGCACGGGCCGTGCGCGACTACCTCGTGCAAGTGTGGGGCATTGCGCCCGATCGCATCACGGTGCAATCGCGTGCACTCCCCAGCGTTCCGTCCAACGTGAAGGAACGCGACGGCGTCGAAGAGAACCGCCGTGCAGAGATCACCACCACAGATCCGCGTGTGCTCGATCCGATCTGGACCACCGACACATCGCGAACCATCACTCCACCGGGCATTCGATTCCGCATGCTGGGATCTGTGGAGAGCGGATTGGATTCGTGGACGTTGCAGGCACTACAGGACGATGTGCTCGTGAAGGAATTCAGCGGACGTGACTCGTTGCCCGCCTACGTCGACTGGGACCTCCAGAACGATCAGACGCATGTGCCACGAGCTCCGAGTTCCATCGACTACATCCTCTCGGTGAAGGACCTCGCCGGCAACATCGTTTCGGAAGATGGTCCATCCATCGACGTTGAGCAGATCACCCTCTCGAAAAAACGACGGGAACGCATCAAGGACATGGAGATCGACAGGTACTCGCTCATCGCCTTCGACTTTGCGGACTCGACCGTGTCGGCACAGAATGCACGTCTGCTCGAGCGAATCAAGAAGAACATCTCGCTCGCAGCGACGGTGCATGTGAGCGGACATACCGATCGGATCGGTGACGCCGACTTCAACCAGCGACTCTCGGAAGGCAGAGCACGCAACGTGGCCTCGGCACTCAATGCCGGAACGATGAACGTCGAGGGCAAGGGCGCGCAAGGTCTGCTCTACAACAACGATCTACCGGAAGGCCGCTTCTATTCGCGCACCGTGAACATTCTGGTGGAAACGCCCATCGAATGATCACATGCCGAAGATGTTCACGCCTTTTGGCATGCTCACGACGGTGATGCCGAGCACAACGAGTATGATGGACGTGAGCACGACGAGCATCATGTTGCGCGCCGTTCCCACCGCCGATCCCTTGCTCCACCTGCCGCGCATATGCAGCACGGCAAGAGCCAAAAGCATGCAGAACGCGTGCTCAAGGCGATGCCGCAACATCATGCCTGCATCGTCCCACCGACCGATCAGCTGGACGAGGCCGATCGCGAACTGGAACGTCATCATCAGCGCATAGATGCGCAACGAGAGCAATGCCGACTTGGAAAGGGCGCGCTTTCCAAGGAAGGCGGCAAGGCACAAGACAAAGGACACGATGCCAAGGAGAAAAATGATCCAGCGATCGTGACTGTGAATGGTCGAGATCAGGTCCATGTGCATTTCAGAATGGTGACGAAGTTGCTACGAACATACGATGCCCGTAAGTTGTAACGCATGTTCACCACTCGTTGTGTTCTTCCGTTCCTCCTTGCCGCCCTTTGTACCCTTGTGCCGCTTCGCGCGCAGGGACCGTATTTCTATCGGCCGTTGGACTACGGGTCCATGTCGATGTTCACACCATGGAACGTGGTGCTGAACGGCAGCTACGACATCATTCAGCTCGACGGAAAGAACCGCCACATCTTCGAGCTACCGTATGGCACGGGCTTCGAGAATGTGGTGAAGAACTGCATCAACATGGGCGCAACGATCTCGCAGATCGGGTGGGGACGTTGGCTCACAACGGAAGTGTTCCCGTTGAACTTCACCAAAGAGGGCGGTCAGTGGCTTCCCAACTATCAACTACACCTGATCGGTGGCGGGATGACCTATCGCATGCTGGAGGAATGGTTCGAGCACAACAAGGTGGCAGCACCCGGAGCATGGGCCGTTGGTACGATGATCACCTATCATATGCTGAACGAAGTAGTTGAGAACGAGGGGTATGTCGGATACAATTCCGATCCCATTGCAGATCTGATGATCTTCGATTGGTTGGGGATCGTGTTGTTCACGAGCGATGATGTATCGCGATTCTTTGCCGAAGACCTGCACATGGCAGATTGGTCCAACCTGCCGATGATCACGTTCCCCGGTGCGAGGCTTGGAAACAACGGCTTGTACTACTCGCTGAAGTGGACCGTGCCCGGTACCGACGACAAGTGGAGCGTATGGTATCTGATGGGCATGAGCAACATGGCCGGACCGTCGTATCACGTCGACGCAGAGAACAGTATCAGTGTTGGAGCGGGACTGCGAGGGAAGACCTTGTACACGGTCGATCCAAGCGTGCGGCTCTTGAGTCTGAACCTCGTTCCAACGGCTGGTATCTACTGGGACAAGAACAACTCGCTGATGGCATCGCTGCAAGTGAGCGGACAAGAAGATCAAACCGTGATCGGGCAATTCTATCCCGGCGTGTTCCGCCTTGGCCCTATCTCTCCGGCGGTGTGGGCATCGTATGGCAGCAATGGTTCGGTAGGTGTTGGCATTGCCTTCCAGGGAACATTCGGCATTGGCTATCGCAATAAGTGAGCGTTAGAGCAGCTCACCGAACAGCGTCGCACTCGAGGCACGCACGATCCTCGCCGTTACAAGGTCGCCAACATTGTATCCGCGAAGGTGATCGTGCGGGAAGATCACCACTCGATTCGTATCGGTGCGACCTTGCCACTCCATTGTATTGCGTTTGCTTGGTCCATCGACCAGGATCTCTTCGACCGCACCAACATTCGTGGCGAACAACTGACCCGAGATCTGCACTTGTTGTTCGATGATCTCATTCAGTCGACGGATCTTCACGTCATGCGGAACATCATCGCCCATCTTCCATGCCTTCGTGTTCTCGCGTGGTGAATACGCATACATGTAGGCAAGGTCGTAGCGCACTTCGCGCATCACGTCCATCGTCATGCGATGATCGTCCTCGGTCTCCGTACAAAACCCCGCAATGATGTCGGTGCTCAACGACACCATCGGCATGGCACGTCGGATCCGTTCGATCAGGCGCAGATAATGGTCGACGCGATACGTGCGATTCATCAGCTCGAGGATCCTGTCGGACCCGCTCTGCAACGGCACATGAATGAACTTGCAGATGGCATCGTACGATGCCATGGTCTCGATCAGCTTCTCGCTCATGTCCTGCGGATGCGGTGTGCTGTAGCGCAAGCGCATGTGCGGTGTGGCCTTCGCGCATGCGGCCAGCAGATCGGCAAAGTCGGCGCCCGACGTGTCGTCACGATACGAGTTCACGTTCTGCCCCAAGAGCGTGGTCTCCTTGAACCCTTGGTCCCACAACATCTTCACTTCGTCCACCACGCTCGACATGGACCGTGAACGCTCACGACCTCGCGTGAAGGGCACCACACAGAACGTACAGAACTTATCGCAGCCGCGGCTGATGCTCACAAAGGCAGAACGTCCTTCTTTCCGAACCGGCATCAGATCTTCGTATGTCTCGATGCGTGAAAGCTGAACGGCCACACCCTTCGATCCGTCGAAGGCCGCATCCACAAGCGTGGGAAGCTTGCGATACTCATCGGGTCCCACCACCACATCCACGAGGCGCTCTTCCAACAACTTCCCTCGCAGCCGTTCCGCCATACATCCCAACACGCCAACCACAAGATCTGCCTTGCGCTTGCGATAGTACTTCAGCATGTTGAGTCGTGTATGTACTTTGTGCTCGGCATTCTCGCGGATCGAGCAGGTGTTGATCAGGATCACGTCGGCATTGTCGGGCGTGTCGGTCTGCGCATAGCCATTGGCATGCATCACCCCAAGCACGATCTCCGAATCGCTCACGTTCATGGAGCAGCCGTACGTTTCCACGTAGACCTTTTTGCCCATGCCCAAAGGGAGCATGGAAGGCGGCGTGGCGGCAAGGTCGAGGATGGGAAGTTCTATCTCTGGCATAGGACCGGCAAAACTACAAAGGATCGCCTGTCACGTTCCATAGGGTCTGCGTCCCGTGCCACTATGGACACCCCTCTCATCCAAAAGACCTATGCCTTTGCCGTGGTGGCAGCACGCTGGGGTAGGCTGCGTGCGGCGCTGGGCGCGCCGGGCGACATCGACGATGCATTCATTCAGTCGTGCCTGTCTGCCGGAGCACGCATCGAGCAGGCCACCGGGGCGAGCACGCGCGAAGAGTTCCTGATGCAATTGCGCATGGCCGACTCGAGCATTCGCGACGCCAAGTACTGGCTCCGTTTGTTGGACGATCTGGACGAGATCGCCCCCGAAGACGCAACGGAACTACACGATGCGGCAGAGGAGGCGCATCGGATCGTCTTGGCATGTATACGAACGGCGAAGGCGAAGGAGCATAAGATCTGAACGTTCAACGTGTCTCGATTTCATTGCAAATTGTGCGGTATGAACAATGTGATCCTATCGCTGACATTGTCGTTCGTCGTCGTCACGATGACCGGCTGCACACCAACCGTGACCACGCCCACGGTTCCAATGGCCAATGCCATCGACACGCTGTCGTCGAAAGAAAACGTTGCTCGGTTCGTGAAGGCCAATGGCCCTGCATGGGCTCGTGATTCCGATCCGTATCGCGATAATCCGTGCGATACGATGAAGGACCTCATTACCCGGTACTTCAAAGTTGATTGCAATGATGATGGTCGCACAGATCTGGTTGTCAATGGCACCAAAAACATCTATGTGATGATCGATAAAGGTGATGGCAGCTTCTCAACATTTCTTGAGTACCGGAGCACGAACTATGCGCGGTTGCTGTACGTGCGGGAAGTGATCAAACGATCACCGCGAACACTGATCATCGTTGACAATGTCCAGAATGCTTGCTACACCGTCGACACAACCCCGCTCGCCACAGATACCTTGGTCATAGTCGGCGGCCTTCTCGTCTACCACATGACTACACCGGCCGATCAACCGATCACATCGATCACCATGGTCGCGCAAGGGTGCTATGGTTTTTGTCCGCGCTACACGATCCGAATCGACGCAAGGAGAAATGCATTCTACACGGCTGGAGAATACTGCGACACGACCGGAGACTTCATCGCTACGCTCGATGCACGAGTGGTTGATCCGCTGTATGAGGTCTCTCACTACATCAACCCCATTTCCTATCCCAACCAGCTATGGGGAGGCGTGTCAGACATTTCTGAGTACACCTTCACGTTCACGTTCAAGGATGGCAGCTCGAAGTCGATCACAACAGATGCCATTGCCTCCACGAGCTTCGCCTCGATCATCAGTTACATCGAAACGCTGCGAACGACGCAGAATTGGAAAAAGTAACCGGCGCGCCACTTCTGATTTGAGATTCGTACCGCAAATGGTCGGAGTAGAGCGTGCATACATCAAGGCAGGATACAGAACTTGGTGACATGGGATCCGCAACGGGCAACGTATGTGCCCGCTGGAAATGCCTGACCTGAGAAATGCTCTGTCGTCGACGTGGACACAAAACGAGCAAACTCCAGACCTTGCGTGTTTGAAATGACAACGTCACATCCTATATCATCGGCCTGAAGGTTGACAGTGATGACTGTGGATGCCGACACAGGGTTTGGACAGATACTCATCGCTGTGCTTTCAGCTTCATCTCCCGCAACCGACGAGAGCGGGTCGAACTCAAAAGCGCCAACATCATATGCAGTTGGGCGTACTCGAAAACCGAGGTGTTTGTACTCCATTGTAGGTATGATCTGCGGATTGGGGTTTGCCTTGTCTCGGGCTACAGATGTTGAGGTTAAGTGGAGGTCGGCGCCAAAGCTGTCCTCGGGTAAGTGCCGCACCCCTACAAATCCGGTCTGTTGCAGATCGCCAATAGAGAGGTTGTACGATGAGTCAATGCTATTCGGACTACCACTGTACGGGTTTATCAAGCCGGCAAAGTAGTTGCTTGACATAACAACTTGAATAGAATCAGACGAAAAGGTGGAGACAGCTGTGATTGGTATGTCAACATTCAGAATTGTATTGAAGTACATCTGTAGAGCGTGATTGATAGACTTGTCTTCAATCTGACCTCCATACTGTATCAATGAAACCTGTTCCTCTGTGGGTCCGCGATGTACAATAACATTACTGATGATCGTGCATGAACCACCAGTTGGTACAGAGAGAAATGTGCTCGTTCGATAGAAGTAACTCGCCCGTGCGTTCATTGCCAGTGTTGTTACTCGTGCCCTGGATCGTACTTCCGGGGAACCGAGGTTGCTGTCGAACGACGTATAGGTGATATTCAATGTGTCAATACCCATGGCTTCTACAACAGGCAACCCACGGGTAGTGCCACAGTACCAAATGTGGTTGCCATCCAAGTGTACACTGGTACCTTTCCAGGACTCAACGTGCACGGCGCGTTGATTCGAATCAAACGTACATTCTTGAATTCGAACGCTACCATGTCGGATCGTGATCGCCGTGCCCGAACTATCGGCATTTCTTGCATTCGAAAACCTAAGACGATTGACCTCGCATCCCTGCCCCTCTATCACCCAAATGCCAGTTGGGTCAGGAGCAACGCGATCTTGAAGAAGTCTAATTGGGTGATACCCAATGTTTCGAAACACAATACTATCTGGACGCCATACGCACAGTTTGTCGTAGAAGTCGCCGGCATAAATGTTGACAGTGTCTCCGGTTTGAACGAGAGAAACGATCTCGCTTGGTAGTTTATACTTCTGCGTTGGTCCGACAGACCAGGTTGTTGCTAATGCAGGGATTGCGCCGGACAGAAATACTGCGAAAACAAACAGAGTTGTCTTTGCAGAGCGGCAAAAGTACTCTGACAAAAAGTACATTCGGTGAGGTCGAAAAGAGATTTCACGCATACAGACCCTCTACTTTTTTGCACAAAACGGTTCTGCGACGTCGAGAATTACTCCGTGAAGGTCATGTATCCGAACGGCGAAGAATGCCGAGGGTCAGAACCGCGAGGCAAGGTAGTGGGGAAGCATGGCGCGCCATGTTGGCCAATCGTGCGTCCACTCGTATCCCCAGAGATCCACGTCGTGTGGAATGCCTTTGGCGGAAAGGACGCGACCGATAGCGAGCGATGCCTCGGGGTCTTCGTAGTTGCCTCTGCCTGAAACGAAGTAGACGTGGTGCTTAGCGCGTAACAGGTTCAACCAGTACTGCTCGTTCAGGTTTGGCAAGTAGTCCATGGGACTGTTGAAGTAACAGTCCTCGTCGAAGTAGCCTTTGGAGTATGCCTTGAGATCATAGATGCCGCTCATGGCGATCACACCGTCGAAGATATCGGGTCGACGGAAGAATGTGTTGGCCGCATGCAATGCGCCAAGCGACACGCCACTGGTATAGATGGGCACAGGTCCGTCGCAGTTGCGATAGATGTGCGGGACCACTTCTTCGACGATGTATTGGTTGTACTGCTGATGGCGGATCGACTTGTCGCGACCGCTCATCGTGTCGTTCAACCAACTCTCGCTGTTGATACTGTTGATCGAGAACACCTTGAACTTGCCGGCATCGATCTGATCCTTGATCGAGTCGATCAAATAGAACCGTTCGTACTCAAGGAAGTCTGCGGCTGCGCTTGGAAAGAGCAAGAGTGCCGGACCCATGTGGCCATAGGCCACGATCTCCATGTTCTTGTTCAGATTGGGGCTCCACCATTCGGTGATCTCTCTGCGCATGTGCTCTCCGTTGGGTACTGGGTTGGCGAATATAGGTGAATCAGTCGAACTCGGGCGCAAACGGAAGTCGCGCGTCACAGAAGAATAACAGGGATCCATCGTGGACGGTGATCTGCACGAGATCGGCGGCCGCCTTGTTCCTTGCCCCCTCTCTCCCTCCCAGCGACAGGGCCTCGTTCGAGAGTGGCCATTGCAGGCCTTCCGTAGTGAGGTGGGCATGCGGCTGCGGTATAAGCGAGATGAGTTCGTCGTTCACCGGCGGAAATGCCGTGGATGCATACAGTGGTACGGCATAGCGCCCACGGTCGAGGGCGGTTAGGGAGAGGGTGCGACCGAATCGCATCATCACACTCCAGTTGTTGAGCGTGTGTTCGAGATCACCTCCATGCATGCCAACGATCAGTAGGCGCTTCCAAAGTTGACCTTCGGCAAAGCGAAGCGTCTTCTCGAAATCGTTCATGTCCTGATCGGGCTCCACGATCACATCGGCAAGTCCTTCCAGTCGCTGCAGCGTCTCTGCATCGATACTGTCGAGATCGCCCACGATGAACTCCGGCACGATGCCATTGGCAACAAGGGCCGTTGCCGCGCCGTCGGCAGCGATGAGCGGTAGCTCGGCAAAATGTTCGAAGAGATCGCTTTCGGGGATCGATCCGTTCAAGCAGATCAATGCATCGAACGATGCTGTGAAACGCAACGTGTTCATGGGGTTCTCGACGGGACGGCGGAGAGGATCTTCATGAATGCGTCGATGCCATCGGTGAGGGCGGCAGGACCAGGCTGCAGGATGACGGGCGAAGGAATGTCGAACAGCATGTTGTTCACGGAAGGACGGAAGTGTTCCCATCCTTGTCGTGCACGTACACGTTCGGGCTTGAACATCTTGCCACACCACGATGCGATCATCACGTCGGGATCTCTGCGCACCACTTCGAGCGGATCGGCAACGATGCGCTCCTTTGCGCCTTGATGCTGACGGTTCTCGGCGAACACATCCACACCGCCGCACACCTCGATGAGCTCGCTCACCCAGCAGATGCCGGTGATGATGGGGTCGTACCACTCCTCGAAGTAGACGCGAGGCTTGAAGGTCCGCAGCGAGCCAATGCTCGCGGCCTCGTCAACGCGCGACCGAAGAGCGAGCGCATAGGAATGCGCTTGCTCATGGTATCCGACAAACGCACCGAGCTTGGCGATCATGGCGAGGATGCCGTCGATCGAGCGGTGATTGAAGCATACGACCTCCACACCACGGCGAATGAGTTCCGCGCTGACGTCGGCCTGGAGGTCAGACCATGCGAAGACCACGTCGGGACGGAGTGCGAGGATGTCGTCGAACTTCGCATCGAGATACGTCGACACGGTGGGCTTCTCCCTCCGTGCACGACGCGGCCGCACCGTGAAGCCACTCACCCCAACGATCAGATGGTCGGCGCCGATGGCGTAGAGCGTTTCGGTGGTCTCTTCGGTGAGGCACACCACACGACGTGGGAACTGCGGCATGCTACTTCTTCTTCGGCGAACGAACGATGGTTCCCTTTGGCATCAGGAGGACGTACCGGCGGTCTTCCTTCACAACGTCGTTGTAGAAGAGCTTGTAGTCGTGATACTCCTTGGGCTCGATGATGCCGCTCTTGAAGACAGAGCGTCGCTCCATGTTCATCGCATTGCGCTGCACGTTGGTCGAGAAGGAATACTCCGCCGCGGGGTTCACGCGCTTGAGCGAACGCACGATCGACGAAGGCTCGTATCCGTCGGGAATGGTGATGGACACGTTCTCGATCACCGTGTCATGCGACATCGTGATCTCGATGGGATAGGTGCGCGTCGGATACGAGAGAGCAGCGTCCGGACTGTACTCGTCATACCACGGGATCTTGAAGAACTTGAAGTCTCCTGCCTCGGTGGCGAACTGCGGCACACTGAACGACATGGTATAGGTGATCGATTGCGAGAGCGTGTCGAGATCCTTGATCTCGAACTCGCGCAACTCCACGTCGGGATAGTCGCCCGCCAACAGCTCGCTGATCTGCTTCTCCTGTTCCTTGCGCGTCTTACCGATCCATGCCGTACGATACAGTTGCGTGCGCGAGCCTGTATGGGTGAACGTGCGGTTGACGAGTGCGGAGTTGTCGGACCGCATCACGATGGACGTGCTCACGTTGGAATTGTTCGGGGCGAAGTAGGAACGATCAAGGCGGAAGGGAACCGTCTCACCCGGCTTGATGAGCAGACAGAATGCATCGATGTCGCCAAAGGGAACAGAACCGATGGGCACGTTCGCGGCCGTGAGATCAAGGAACAGACGGCCTCGTGACGTCTCGACGCAGACGATGGCATGGTCGAATGGAATGCTTGGCAGCGGAGTCTTGCGGAGGAGCGATGTATTCGTTTCCACCAATACGTGATAGGCCGTGATGCCGCGTTCTGCGAGCATGGCGATGCAGAGCGTGGCCACGTCCTTGCAATCACCGATACGCGTGACCAACGTTGTACGTGCCTTCTGCGGAATGGTGCCGCTCTGACGGAACGAGACCATGCTGTATCGGATCTCTTTCGTGATGTACTTGTACACGGCCTCGATGATCTTGGCCTCGTCCGTGATCGTTGACGGAAGGATCTGATCGACCACTTCCTTTATCTCGTAGGAAGAACGCGTCTTGGTGCGCGCTACATCGTAGTACCACTCCACGAGATCGGACCATGCTTGCATGCTGGAGACCTGTACGGTCTTGCCAACTTCAGAATAGCTTGGCATGGCCTCTTCGTAGTCGATGGCCTCTTCATCCTTCGACGACCATTCGTACAGTTTGCCAAAGGCATTCGTCGACGTGCGCGGAGTTGCATTCCAATTCGTGCACTGCCACTTGAAGGGCACATCGGCGGGCACGAGCAACGAATACCGTGTATGCAATTGCGGATAGTAGCTGTTGAACTCGAACGCATCCCAGAAGTAGGGAGCAAGTCTACCACGACGTGCCTCGCGCACACGCACACGAATGTACATGAAGTCGCCCGGCTCCAGATTCTTGAACACCACAAGTGATCCGTTCCGATCGGCCGGGATCTCCTTGCCGCCTTGCTTCCGTACCACGGCCTTCTCAATGGTAAGTCCGCCATCGGCCACATAGGGAAGCTGATACTCCTTGAAGGCATCGATGCCCTCGGCGGTCAGGATGCGGATGATGGTCTCGTGCAGGACCTCGCTGCGACTGCCATCGTAGACCACGCGACGTACATCGTCGGTAAGATAGATGGCCGTTGCGTCGGGATGATCTTCGGCCGTTGGAGCGGCGGCGATGATGGAGTCGACGTTCGTTTGCGCCATGAGCGTGAACGGCGAAGGCTGTCCGAGCAATTCGCGCAGGGCATCGCGTGCATCGAAGTTCGACGGATCGCACGTAAGCGCTCTGCGGAAGGCATTGACCGCACCGTCCTTGTTGTAGAGCGTGCGTTCGAGCACGCCGGCGCGGAACCAGATGGACGAGACGCCGGGAGCAAGGTCAAGTGCCCTGCGCATTTCTTCGAGCGCTTTGTCGTACTCGCGACGTGAGGCATAGACCTCGGCACGCGTGACGTGATATCCCGGAGCAGGAGCGCCAAGCACGAACAATTGTTTGTAGTCTTCCTCCCATGCATTCATGTCGCCCATGTCGCGATGCACGTTGGACATGGAGATGATGCCATTCTCGGTGTAGGCCACGGAGAGGTGTTTGCGGAGGATCTTCAACGCAAGCTCGTGTCGACCTTCCGTTTGCAACGCTTGACCGGCCACAGCCACAGCATAGGCATAGTTGCCGGGATGGATCTCAAAGGCGCGCGCCGTGAGTTCGTTGATGCGTTGAATGTCGTTGCGTTGACGTGCCACTTGCAGCGATGCATCGAAGAACTCGTTGCTGAGCGGCAATGCCGCTTCGATCTGCGGAAGGATGGCCGTGGCCTCGTCCACTTGTTCGTTCTGCATGGAGCGCGCGAACTTGTAGAAGAGGGACACAGGGATGTCGGGTCGTAAGGAGGAAAGGTGTTCGATGGTGGTAAGGTATTCGTCGTTCTTATCACCACGACGGAATGCCTCCATCATCAGCATCAACGCCGGAACACAATCAGGGTATTGCTTGAGCACCTTGCGCAGCACCAGCTCTGCGTCGGTGGTCTCGTCGTTGCGAAGGTGCGACTCTGCGAGCAGGAAGTAGTTCTCGTACCGATCCGGATGTGCAGCGATCTGTGCTCGGAAGAAATCGGTGAACGGATTGGGACGTTGTGTGGGCGACGGATCGGCACTGCCGGTGATCTGTGGTTGCGTTGAGAAGCGAAGGCCGCGCACCGGCGTTCCGTCGGGTGTGGTGATGCGCAGCAAGAAGTTGCAACGCGACAGTTCGGAGTTGCCACACTTGACAAGGATCCGGTTCCATCCCTTGGACAAGGTCACATCACTCACATACGTGTCGAGATCGTTGTTGTGCTCGTCCACGCTTTCGTGCACGATCCGTCCGTTGAGGAACAACTTGAACGATCCCGACGTGCCGATACGCAACTGTACGCGAGCATCGCTCTCCGAATACGCATAGGTGATGCTGTAGAACGTGCCGCGCAGCGAAGGGAAGTATCGTGCGAAGTCCACCCATCCATCATTGCGGATCACACCCGGTTCCATCCACCGCACACGAGCACCGCTTTCGCCGCTGTACTCTGCCGATGGATCGTCCTCCGTCTCCGGTGGGAAGACGCGCTCATGTCCGGAGCCGGAGATGTTGTCGAACGGACCGATCAAACGCCACTCATGTAAGGCGCCGATCTTCTCGCGCCATGCAGCGGCACCCTTAAGATCGGCGAAGAGTTCGTCGATCGACCCCAATTGCTCACATGCCATGGCGCGCAGGATCCCCGTGGAATCGGGTCGCTCCACGGCCTGCACATACATGTCGCGGACACCGGACGTGCGCTCGCCGGCCTGCGTGAGCACACGTTGCGTGAGGACGGAGGCATAGATATAGGGTGCAGGGTTCTGCATGGTGCGGAGTGCGTTGTTGAACGCACGCCACGACATCGTGTCCCGTGAATGGACCATGTGCGCATAGGTGAGACCGAGATGTGCACGACCATCGGAAGGATCGGCAGCGAGTGCTGCCTGGAACTGCCGAATGGCCTCGGTCTCGTTGTTCTTCATTAGGGAGTACCATCCATCGGATGTCCCGGCAAGAACAGATACGGCTACCATGCCCATCAGGGCAAAGGATGTGAACAGGCTTTTCATTGCATTTGCTATGTTGCGGAATACGTTCACAAACTACCTGAAAATCCTATGTTCACCGTGTCATCCCTGCTCGTGCCGACGGATTTTTCCGAGAATGCTGGTCAAGCCTTGCAGTATGCCAAGGAGATCGCACGCAACACCACGGCAACGTTGCATTTGCTCCATATCGTGGAGCCGGTGGTCTATCCTGCCGATTGGAGCTATGCGCAGGTAGGATTTGCCGATATCGAGCAGGAACTCTTTGATAACGCACAGAAAGAGCTTTCCACGCTTGCCGGCGTACTCGAGAAGGAAGGGTTCAAGGTTGTGACCTCGGTGGTGCGCGGACGTGCCTCCGATGAGATCTGCGCCTATGCCAAGGAGAACGGCATCACCATCATTGCCATTGGAACGCACGGTAGAAGCGGACTTGAACACTTCCTGTTCGGAAGCACCACGGAGCGAGTGCTTCGTAAGGCCCCATGTCCGGTGCTCTCCGTTCACCTCGACGCCACCAAGAAGTAACCAACGAACCCTATGCCCTTCCTGAATACCTCCAAACTCGTCACCATCGAGCGCCACATCACGGAGGAGGGGGCATTGCACCCTTCTGCGACAGGTGAGTTCTCGCGACTCCTTCGAGATCTCACGCTGGCCATTCGCATTGTGGCTCGCGACGTGCGTCGGTCCGGCTTGAACGATGTGCTTGGCGTGACCGAAGACGTGAACGTCCACGGAGAGATGGTGAAGCGATTGGACATCCATGCCAACGAAGTGATCATTCGGGCCATGGACCATGGAGGACATCTTTGCGTGATGGCGTCGGAAGAGAATGAAGACCTGATCCCGATCCCCGAGCCGTATCACAATGGCAAGTACGTGCTCGTCTTCGATCCGCTTGACGGATCGTCGAACATCGATGTGAACGTTTCGATCGGAACGATCTTCTCCATTTACCAACGACTCGACCCGACCTCCGCTGCTCCCGGATCGCTCGCCGACGTGTTGCAGCCGGGCTACAAGCAGGTGGCTGCGGGATACGCCATGTACGGGAGCAGTACACAGCTCGTGTATTCAAGCGGGAACGGGGTGGACATCTTCACGTTCGATCCTACCATTGGCGAGTTCCTGCTCACGTACGAGAAGATCAAGATCCCGAAGCGCGGCAAGATCTATTCGATCAACAGCGGCAACTCGTACAAATGGGAAGAAGGACTGCGCAACTATGTGCGGCATCTCCTCAGTCCGTCCGACGACGGCACCCGCCCGTTCTCACTCCGCTATGTGGGCACGATGGTGGCGGACATTCATCGCACGCTGCACTACGGCGGCATCTTCATGTATCCGCGTGACACCACGTCGCCCAATGGCAAGCTCCGTCTCGTCTACGAAGTAAACCCCATGTCGTTCCTCGTTGAACAGGCCGGAGGTCGCGCCACCGATGGGGAGCGCCGCATCCTCGATCTCGAGCCCACGTCACTGCATCAGCGCGTTCCCTGCTTCATTGGAAGCGAGGAGGATGTGCTGGAAGTGGAGCGCTTCCTGCGCGAGGGGTGATCACACGACGGAACTTCCAAGAGAGTTCCCTAATGTTGAACACTTCACAACAAGGGAGCATCCCATGTCTGACCGTCGCAACTTCATCAAAGCAACTGCCGCAGGTGCCCTCGGCCTTGCCACCCTCCCATCCATCGAGTCCATCGCGGCCACCACGGCCCCTCCGGCTCCCACGAAGCACGAACTTCCGCCCCTGCCCTATGCCTACGATGCGCTTGAACCGCACATCGATGCACAGACCATGCAACTGCACCACGACAAGCACCATGCCGCCTATGTGGCAGGTCTGAACAAGGCCGAAGAGGAATTGGCCAAGGCGCGGGCCTCCGGCGACTATGCGCTGATCCAGCATTGGTCCAAGCAGGCGGCTTTCCATGGCGGCGGACACTATCTGCACTCCATGTTCTGGACGGTGATGGCGCCGGCCGGGAAGGGTGGCGGGGGAGAGCCAACGGGTGCGCTCATGGACCTGATCGTGCAGAGCTTTGGCTCGTTCGATGCCTTCAAGAAACAGCTTAGCGCCGCCGCTGCTGCCGTCGAGGGTAGCGGGTGGGGGTTGGTCCACTACCGTCCGTCTAACCGGTCCTTCATCATCCTCCAGGCCGAGAACCAGCACAAGCTCACGTCGTGGGGTGGCACGCCCGTGCTCGGGATCGACGTGTGGGAGCATGCCTACTACCTCAAATACCAGAACAAGCGGGCGGATTACATCGCTGCTTGGTGGAACGTGGTGAACTGGGCCGAGGTGGCACGGCGGGTGGAGAATGCCGGGTAGGTCCGTCCAAGTCTGTGCATAACTCAATAAGTCCTTGAGTTGCATGAATAAACCTTCACACAAATAAATGTTGCGTGGGTTGGAATTGCGCGTATATTTGTTTGTCCTACGGGGGCGGATCATCGTGGGAATCGTGCCGAGTCGAGATAAATTCACTGGTTCTTCATGGCACGGAACTGAATTTGGTCCGTATTGAGGTTTGTATGAATATCTATGTTGGCAACCTTCCATATTCGATGGGCGACGCTGAATTGCGCCAAGCATTCGAAGAGTTTGGTTCAGTTTCGAACGCTTCGGTCGTGAAGGACAAGTTCACGGGCCGTAGCCGCGGTTTCGGCTTTGTTGAAATGCCCGATACCGACGCAGCGAATAACGCTATCGAGTCGATGAACGGTCGCAACCTGGGCGGTCGCCCATTGGTAGCGAACGAAGCACGTCCACGCGATGAGCGTCCGCGCTTCAACAATCGCGATCGCTATTGATCAGGCAATAACCAAGATCAAATCTTCAAGGACCGCCATTTGGCGGTCCTTTTTTTTTGCCCCTCCCCTTCTGTCCTTTCCCGTATTTTGCGCGTTCATGAATCCCGCACGCCGTGCTTATCACGAGGAATGAATGCAACTCTTTGACACACTTCAAGACCTTGGCCACGAACAAGTGGTTCTGTGTTCAGACAAGATCACCGGCCTCCGCGCCATCATCGCCATCCACGACACCTCACTCGGACCTGCCCTTGGTGGCACACGATTCTGGAACTATGCCAGTGACGAAGAGGCGCTCACCGATGCGCTGCGACTTTCGCGCGGCATGACGTATAAGGCTGCTGTTAGCGGCGTGAACCTGGGAGGCGGCAAGGCTGTCATCATCGGCGATGCACGAACGATGAAATCGGAGGCGCTCTTCCGTGCCTACGGTCGCATGGTCGACTCGCTGCGCGGACGGTACATCACGGCCGAGGACGTGAACACCAGTGTTCGCGACATGGAGTGGATCCGCATGGAGACCAAGTACGTCACGGGTGTCGGTGGTCAAGGTGGCTCCGGTGATCCAAGTCCGGTCACGGCCCTTGGCGTGTATTCAGGCATGAAGGCCTGTGCTCGCTTTGCATGGGGAACCGATTCACTGAATGGCAAGCGCATCGTGGTTCAAGGCGCAGGAAACGTGGCCTCGCACCTCGTGCACTCGCTCACCAAGGAAGGTGCCAAGGTCTTCGTCACCGATATCTTCAACGAGAAGGCACAAGAACTTGCTGCCCAGACCGGCGCCACGGTGATCAAGCCCGAAGAAGTGTTCACCACTGAGTGCGACATCTTCTCTCCCAACGCTCTTGGCGCTATCCTGAACGATGAAACGATCCCGAACCTCTCCTGCTCCATCGTCTGCGGTGGCGCCAACAATCAATTGAAGGAAGAACGGAAGCACGGTACCATGCTCAAGGAGCGCGGCATCGTCTACGGTCCGGACTACGTGGTGAACTCCGGTGGTCTGATGAACGTGGCCTCCGAGGTCGAAGGATACGACCGCGACAAGGTGATGCGTCAGGCACAGGGTGTGTTCGATATCACGATGAACATCCTGGTCACAGCCAGAGATCGTAACATTCTTCCTGTTGAAGCATCGAATGCAATAGCGGAAGAGCGCATTCACAAGGTGCGTCACGTTCACGGCGGCTACAACGGATCGCCAACGATCCGTGGTGTGTAACAGCATGGCACTCGAACGACCAGACGACAAGTTCCCCACGAGCAAGACACGTTCCGTACGTGGTACTCGACACATGGCGCGCGAAAAAGTGCTGCAGATCCTTGCGGCATGTTTCGAAACGCCGGAAGAATGGGGGATCATCTTCCCGCATATCTTCTTCCGACAGTTCACGTTCGAAGCCCTTGATACGGCGGGAGAAGGAACGCGCATCCTCCGTCCTGAAGAAGTGATGGAACTCGATGCCGACATTCCCATCCAGTGGTCCAAAGAAGACGAAGACTATGCCGTGCACCTGCTACAGGCCGTGCGGTCCATGCTCGATAAAAGTCAGGCACTCATCGACAAACACGCCGTCAACTGGGACCTCGAGCGCATTGCATTGCTCGATCGGATCCTCATGCACATGGCCATTGCCGAGTTGATCACCTGTCACGACATTCCCGTCAAGGTCACGATCAATGAAGTGATCGAATTGGCCAAGCGTTATTCAACCGACAAGAGCGGAACCTTCATCAACGGAATTCTCGATGCTGCGGTCGCCGACCTGCGCTCGGATGGACGTATCGTGAAGGAAGGCCGCGGTTTGCAAGAGTGACATTTCCTTTTTCTTCGGAGTTGTGATGAGACGTCTCTTCCTTGTATTGCTCGTTGGCCTTGCCGCCTTGCCCATGATGGCACAACCGGCAGTGGACTGGGTTCGATTGGGTTTGGGTCCGAATCCGGACGATGCCACGTCGATCGCCGTTGCACCGAATGGTGAAGTGCGTGTAGCGGGTACGTTCTCGGATTCCATCACGTTCGACAAAGAGAAGATCCAAGCGTACGGCAACTACGATGTGTACATGACGCGCTTTGCCGCCAACGGCAACGTGATGATCGCGAACACCTATGGTGGTCTCGATGTTGACGAATGCAACAGCATTGCCGTCGACAACAAAGGCAACGTCTACGTCTGCGGCGCATTCTCCGATCAAATGCTGATCGGTGACACCACGCTTGAGACGATCGACCTTGCAAGCGTCGACATCTTCGTGGCGAAGTTCGATCGAATGGGTGCCTTCCTCTGGGCCAAGGTCTTTGGCTCCACGAACTTCGATGAGTCCGGTCCGTACGTGGCTGCCGACTCCACCGGCAACGTCTATCTGGCCGGCATGTTCGGTCGTACCGCGCAGTTCGATACCAAGCGGATCACGGCCGACGGAAAGGCCGACATGTTCTTGTGCAAACTGAACTCATCCGGTGCTGTGCAATGGGTGAAGAAGATCGGCGGTATCGAAAACGATCGCGCCGCCGGTCTGTGCATCAACAAGGACGGCTCGCGCATCAACGTGGTGGGTACGTTCGAAGGTGTTGTGCGCTTTGATGCGACCGAGGTGACGAGCTTCAACGACAAGGCGGACTTCTTCGTGGTGTCGTACGACAACACGGGTGTGATCAAGTGGTGGCACCGCATGGGAACGCCCGGCATCGATCGTGGCATTGCCTGCACGATGGATCGTAAGGGCAACCTCGTGATCACGGGCGCGTTCGCCGGTGCAATGTCGTTCCTCGATGATGCACCGCCAACCAATTCGAACGGCGAGCTCTACACAGACGTTTTCCTTGCGAAACTCGATGGCGTTGGTGGATTCGCATGGACGAAGAAGTTCGGTGGCATCAACGAAGACTATGCATCGTGTGTAGCCACCGATAAGAACAACAACATCTATGTTGGCGGATACTACGACAGCTCCACCGTCTTCGGCGAGAATGTGATCGAGGGCGATGGAGGTCGCGAAGCTATGCTCTTCAAGGTGAACGAGGCTGGCGAATACGACTGGGTCGTTCAGGCAACCGGTCCGTACGACGACGAGATCCACGGCGTGGTTGTCGACGAGAACAACAATCCCATCGTCTGCGGCGTGTTCGATTCGAAAGTGAAGATCGGTTCGACCGTATACGACGGTCAACGATTCTCTGATGTGTTCGTCACGCGGTACAAGTGCGGACCGAACACGCTCTTCATTCCGGCCGTCACGAAGGTGGACATGTGCCAAGGCGCCGATACGCTCTTGCGTGTGCGCGATGGGTATCCCGGCTATCAGTGGTACGACAACAACAATGCGATCGCAGGCGCCACACGCAGTCGATTCTCACTCGAGAATCTCACCACGGGCGTACATAAGATCAAGGTACAGGTAACAGGCTATGATCTCTGCGTCGGATTCAGCGTCGAGGTCACGGTCACCGTCGCCGACGGCATGGCAAAGCCCACCATCGCTACCATGGGCACAGACCTGAAGGCAAGCATCGACAATGCTGCGAAGTATGAGTGGACGCGTGAAGGAAAGCCAACGACGAAGAATGGAACACAGACCATTGCTTCGGAAGGTCCGGGACTGTATCGTGTGCGCGTGACCGATTCCACAGGCTGTACGCGATGGAGCGATGGCGTGGTGATCGGTACCACCGACGTGGCCACGGAATTCTCCACGTCGACCGTCACCCTTCGACCGAATCCTGCGTTCGAATCGCTGACCGTGAACACGGGCGGCGATGCCATGGTGTGGATCGTCGACATGGTAGGGAACACGGTGCATGTTGAGCAAGCATCCGGTTCGGCAACTGTTGCACTGCAGAACTTTGCTCCCGGCGCCTACATGGTCGTCGTCCTACGCGGTTCGGAAATGATCCGTCTGCCCTTCATCAAGCAGTAAGGGCGGTCGGCGCAGATCGAGCGCCAACGCCACGTAGACCGGCACAAATTCAAGCAATAACCAAGCGGGGTGTTCCAACCACACCCCGCTTTCTTTTTGTGTGAGCACGAACAGACCGTAGATGCTCACCAGTGCGGCGAATACGATCGAGCTGCGCATCGGACGCAGAACGGCAAACGTAATGGCCGGCACTGCATACCACGGATGCACAACTGGTGAGAAGGCGAGCACGGCCATCATCGACAACTGCATGCCGATCTCCGGTCGTTGTCGATACCGCATCCATGCGGCGATCATCACCACACCGGCCACGCCGGCCGATACATACCGCACCAAGCGCGGATCGTCCGTCATGCGATGCAGGATCCAGTGCCACGCACTATTCGCACTCCACACCGATGCATACTTCTGCAAGGCCACGAACATCCATGGATCGTACGAAAGCAGGAAGATCGCTGCACATGCGCCTGCAGTGGTGATGGCGAACACGGCGGCCTTCCGTCGTGGCAGAGCATACAACATCCACGGTAGGAACAATACCGGTAGGAACTTCACGCCGATCCCCAGTGCCAACAACACACCGCCAATAGCAGGTCGCTCCTGATACACATACAGCGAGGCCAACACAAAGAACATCATCACGATGTCGATGTGGGCATCCATACTGAACTGTGTGATCATGCATGGCGAGAGGGCTGCGATCAGCACGTATTCGGGAGGACGTTGCCAACGACGCAGGAACAGCATCAGCAAGACAACGACACCAAGCTCGGCAAGGAGCGTTGGGAGCTTCCACCAGATGGACTCACCGAATGCCCACGTGGACGCAGCGAACCACCACTCTGCAACGGGTGGGTAGATCGTGTGGATGTGCGGATACGTCACGCGTGCCGGAAGATCATGCGTATGCAGCCAGCGAAGTGTTGTGTCATTCGGAGCATATCGATACGGCGAGATCCCATGCGTCGCCACGATCCCGTCCCATTGATAGCGCGAGATGTCGTCACTGAAAGTGGGAGGGACGGTGAAGGCGGCAAGGTGCAGAGCGCCGGCCGCGAGCAAGAGTGCACGTCGCACTTTCGGTGCAACATGCGAGCGCATGAGCCACACACAGAGTGCAAGCCAACACACCGATGCGGCGATCCAGGCCCACGTCATCGTTGCCATCGCAGGAAGCGATACCGTGCAATGGTCGACAAGATCTTCACGCCAGCACGCACGGAACCACGGATGGTACCGGAGATCTTCGATGTGCCGATGCGTTTTCGATATCGAACAGGAACTTCAACACAGCGCATGTGCAATGCCGCCGCCTTGATCTGCATCTCCACCGTCCACCCGAAGTTCCGATCCTGCATGTGCAATGCATCGAGCGCCGAACGCGAGATGGAACGCATGGGACCGAGGTCCGTGAAGCGAACGCCCCAGAACAAACGGATGAGCCGCGTTGAGAGCCAGTTCCCGAACACCGCTTGCGGAAGCAACGCTCCCTTCTCACGTTCACCGGTCACGCGAGAGCCGATACAGATGTCTGCCGCACCATCGCACACGGGCGCGAGCACCAGGCGAAGATCGTCGGCATGGTCTGAACGATCACCGTCGACAAAGCAGACCACATCATGGTCGGTGCATTCGCGCAGGCCGCGTAAACAGGCAGCACCATAGCCACGCTCAGGCTCGGTGACGACCATGGCGCCATGTGCACGTGCAACAGAGGCACTTGCATCCGTGCAACCATTGTCGACGCAGATGATCGTGTCCACGATCTCCGGGATCTCATCGATCACGAGGCCGATGCTCTTCTCTTCGTTGAGCATGGGGATCACACAGGCGATGCGCTTCCCGTTCAGTGCCATGGTCAGCGTGTGTAGCGAGCGTTGTAGCCGGCGGACTCCACGCGGTCCCATCCGTGCAATGCCGCTTGTTTGTCGAGGAACTCTCGAGCACTGTCCAGCGAGATGTGCGTGCGCGTTGCGAAGTCCGATGCTTCGATGGCCGAACCTGTGGCGAACATCTCTTGCAGTGTGGTGTGCAGACGGGTGTTGAAGGCGGAGCGCATGCGCATGCCCACGATCAACATCGTCACGGTCACCACCAACAGGATCACGGTAAGGATACCGTTGCCGATGGCCGTCTCGGCATGGATCTCGCCGAACGACCCAATGAACATGATCCCACCGAAAATGGTGAACATCATCATAAGGCCTGTGGCGGCCAGTACAAGTCTGTGAAGCATAGAGTGCAAACTTACGTGCTATTTTCGCTGTAATACCAGCACAGGAGAGATCAGTGGACGAGAAGATCGAACATCTGCGGGCACTTAAGGCCGAAGCTCGTTTGGGAGGCGGACAGGCGCGCATCGACGCACAGCATAAGAAGGGCAAGCTCACGGCACGTGAGCGACTGACGTTGTTGCTGGACGACGACTCGTTCCACGAGTTCGATATGCTGGCCAGACACCGCTCCACCAAGTTCGGGATGGAGAAGCAACGTCCGCTGGGCGATGGTGTGGTAACGGGGATCGGCACCATTCATGGTCGCACGGTGTGCGTGTTCTCGCAAGACTTCACCGTCTTCGGCGGTTCGTTGAGTGAGGTGTTCGCAGAGAAGATCTGCAAGATCATGGACTATGCCATGAAGATCGGTGCACCGGTGATCGGACTGAACGACTCCGGGGGAGCCCGTATTCAGGAGGGTGTGGTGTCGCTTGCAGGGTATGCCGACATCTTCTTACGGAACACCCTCGCAAGTGGCGTGGTGCCACAGATCAGCGTGATCCTGGGTCCATGCGCCGGCGGAGCGGTGTATTCGCCCGCCCTTACCGACTTCGTCTTCATGACGAAGGGCACGAGTTATATGTTCGTCACCGGACCCGAAGTGGTCAAGACCGTGACGCATGAAGAAGTGACGTTCGAAGAACTTGGAGGTGCCGACACGCATGCCGAACGAAGCGGCGTTGCGCACTTTGCCATGGAGAACGAAGTGGAATGTCTGCTGAGCGTTCGCAAGCTCATGTCGTACGTGCCGCTGAACAACCGCGAGAAGCCACTGCTGAAGCCCACGAACGACAGTCCCACACGTCGCTGCGAAAAGGTGAAGCACCTGATCCCTGCAAACGTGAACACGCCGTACGACATGAAGGAAGTGATCCGCGACGTGGTGGACGAGGGCGATTTCTTCGAGGTCCACGAAGGATATGCGACCAACATCATCGTCGGCTTCGCCACGCTCGACGGTATGCCCGTTGGCATCGTTGCCAATCAGCCCGCATCGTTGGCCGGCGTGCTCGACATCAATTCAAGTATCAAGGGCGCACGGTTTGTGCGCTTCTGCGATGCCTTCAACATTCCGTTGATCGTGTTTGAAGACGTTCCCGGATTCTTGCCCGGCACCGATCAGGAGTGGCGAGGCATCATTCGGCACGGTGCCAAACTTCTCTATGCCTTCTGCGAGGCAACCGTACCAAAGCTCACCGTGATCACGCGCAAGGCCTACGGTGGTGCATACGACGTGATGAACTCCAAGCACATCCGTGGCGATTACAACGTTGCATGGCCAACGGCGCAGATCGCCGTGATGGGTGCAAAGGGTGCGGTGGAGATCCTGTACAACAAGGACATCAAGGCCGCCGAGAACAAGGAAGAGAAGGCACGCGAACTGCAGGATCAGTACGATCGCGAATTCGCGAATCCGTACGAGGCAGCCGAGCGTGGATTTGTGGATGATGTGATCGAACCCGACATGACGCGTATCGATCTCATTCGTGCCTTGCGCTCCCTTCGTACGAAGGTCGACACGAATCCGTGGAAGAAGCACGGCAACATTCCGTTGTGATCGTTACCGAGCGTGGTCGATCACCACGCTCGTTCCATAGCGAGGATGTCCGCACACATGCAGACCGATCTGCGTGTACGTTGTGCTGAGCATGTTCTCCCGATGACCTCGCCCGGGTGTGCCCTCGTCGACAAGAAATGCCGCAAGCATCATGGCCGGCGTTGCGTGGCCATACGTGCAACTCTCACCCATGGTGGTGTACGATGTGTATCGATGCATGCGCACTCCCGGATCGCTCTTGTCGCTTCCGAAATGTCCTACCAGGCCATGGCGCTCACAATCCGTGCAATGGTCCCATGCCGCCTTCATCAACCCTTCGTCCACATGATATGGTGGCAGCGGTGCTTGCTGTCGTAGTCGCGCAACGATCTCGGCATAGGCCTTGTCGAACTCCTTCTTGTTGCGAGCGAGCGGACGTGCCGTTGTCTTGTACTGCTCAAGGGAAGGCAGGAAGGAGGCAGGGTTGGCGCGAACGGCATTGATCAATGCCACGAGTGCAGAGTCTTGCTGTGCATGACCGATCAAGGAAGCCGCGATGAATGCGAAGACACAGAGGATGGTGCGCACGCGACGGTTCACGCAGACTTCTTCTTCGTGTAGATGTGGCTGAGCAGAAGAGCACCACCGGCAAGACCGGTGTCCTTCATCACGCCGATAAGACCGAGCATCGACGTTGAGGGATCGGCACTCATCATCGATGGGATGTGCAGGAAGGCCACATACGCAAGGAGCAAGATGCAGAGCAGGAAGCCGGCAAGACGGATCTGTATGGCCGTGATGATGGCTACGGCTGCTGCCAGTTCGAAGAATCCCGTGAGGTAGATCCATACAATGCCGCCCGGAAGCCACGAGGGGAGCATGCCAACCATTTTGTCGGCCATCATGAAGTGATGCATACCGATCATCAGGAAGGGGACCATGAAGAGGATCCGTGCAACGAGGAGAACGGTGAGCTTCATGGCGCGTAGATCCTTTCACAGAGGGCGGAGAGTGTTTTGGCTTCGGATTCCTTGAGACGGGCACGGAACTCGGCATCGGCTCGGTCGACGTCCTTCTGCATGGAATCAAGAAGGTCCAATCCCTTCTTCGTGATGAAGGTAAGGGAGAGACGTCCATCGTCCTTGCTCTTCGCTCTGCGCGCATGCCCGGAGCGTACCAGACGGTCGATCAAGCGCGTTACGTCGGGTGCTTCTTCGATCATACGTTCGATGATCTCGCACCGAGGATGTCCGTTCGGATACACACCACGCAGAATGCGCAGTACGTTGTACTGCGCGGCCGTGATCCCATGCGCCTCGCACGACCGTGTAAGGTTGCGACGCAAATGGTCGGCCACGACGATCAAGTTCAAAAATGCCTCTTGATAGACCGACGTGAACGTGGTTTGCTTGATGCGTTCTTGGAGTGCTGTTCCCATACGACAAAGGTACCACTGAAATGTGTGTGTTGCAACACGTAAGTGTTGCGCTGTCATTTCCCGACGAGGGCATCTGCATGTTCTGCAACACGAAGGGCCGTGATGATGGGCTCGAGATCGCCGTCGATCACTTGCTGCAGGGGATAGTTCTTCACGTCGCCTTCCAGTCGATGGTCCGTGACGCGGTTCTGCGGGAAGTTATACGTGCGGATCTTCTCCGAGCGATCTCCTGAGCCGATCTGCGACTTCCGATCGCCGGCAATGGCCGACTGTTGCTTCTCGAGTTCCATTTCGTACAGGCGTGCACGAAGCACCTTCATCGCTTTGTCGCGATTCTTGAGCTGCGAGCGTTCGTCCTGACATTGGACGACGATGCCCGAGGGGATGTGAACGATCCGCACGGCGGTCTCCACCTTGTTCACATTCTGTCCGCCTTTGCCTCCGCTTCGAAAGATATCGATGCGGAGATCTTCCTGATTGATCTGCACATCCACATCCTCTGCTTCCGGCAGGACGGCCACGGTGGCCGCCGACGTGTGGATCCGACCGCTCGCTTCAGTCTCGGGAACGCGTTGCACGCGGTGCACGCCGCTCTCATACTTGAGCACACCGTAGGCCTCTTCGGCCGTCACTTCGAAAGTGATCTCCTTGAACCCGCCGCGTTCGCCCTCGGTGGTGTCGATCACGCCGATCTGCCATCCTCTTCGCTCGCAGAAGCGTTGATACATGCGGAACAGATCGCCAGCGAAGATCCCTGCCTCATCACCGCCCGTGCCGGCACGGATCTCGACGATGCAGCTCTTCATGTCGTTCGGGTCCTTGGGAATGAGCATCACCTGCAGGGAGCTCTCAAGCTCGGACAGCTGCTCTTCGAGCGCCTTCGTGTCGTCATAGGCCATGTCGCGCATCTCTGGATCCGTTGCAGGATCGTCGATCAGTGCACGATTGTCCGTGATCTGGGCGCGTAGCGCCAGGAATGACCGTGCCGCCTCGACAATGGGGCCCAGCGACTTGTATTCACGGGAGACATCACGGAACTGCCGTTGATCGTTGATCACGGCAGGGTCGTTCAAAAGGTGTTCGACCGTATGATATCGGTCGATGATGGCTTGCAGGCGTTCTTCCACACCACAAAAATATCGCAATTTGACGACCGTTATGATGCAGATGTTCTCACCACACCGTACGAATGGTCGCCTTCCATTCCGCCGTTCCGCCCTGGCAGCCATTCTTGTGCTGCTTCTGGTGGGCTGTGCCTCGGAAGATCCGAACCTTGTGAACCCGCCGCCCGACGCCAATAAGGTGGGATTGCGGCTGTTCAACTTCGTACCCGACGGATCGGCACGCACGATGGTGCTCGAGTTGAACATCGCCACAACGAGCGTTCCTGCGGGTACGTTCAGTGCCGTGGTGAACTCGCCCGGAGATTCCTCTCGCATCAACATCATGCGCGGGAGCACAGAAGAATATGCCAGTGGCACGCGATTCCGGTTCACGCGGAAGCAGATCATGGATGTGTTCGCCATGCCCCGACCGAATGCGTCGACGCCGGCCTTTGATACGATCATGATGCAAACGGCGAATGCCGTGCTCATCACCACATCGAATGCAAATGTTCGTTTGGTGAATGCCTTTCCCGATACGACCCTGTCCTTTGTGCTTCGTCTCGGATGTCCGAACGGCGCCGTGTTCCCGAGCTCCCTTGGCGATTCGTCGGTACGCTTCTCAACGTCATCCCTCTACGGCGAGATCCCGCCCGGATTGGCCGTCTTCTCCATTATCGAGCGCAGCATCAGTGGCGAGCGGACGGTGGGCATCGTGCAGTTCGATGCGGCACAGACCACGCCCTATAGTTTGATCCTTCATGCAACGGATCCGTCGCAACGTGATCCCTCGGTGATGCTGCTTCAAGAGTCGGACCTGACGGCCAATGCCCAACGCACCGTGTTGCCCGTGGTCACTCGAACCGGATACATGCGCGTGCTGAACACGAGTAGTAGTTCGGTGTCGGCTACACGCATCTCTACCGGACAAATACTGGCGTCGAACCTTGCCACGCGCGGACTTTCCAAGGTATCGGAAGTCCCAACGTGCGAGAGCTATGAGGCCGACAAGTTCGAAGTGACGTTCAGCAGCGGACAGCGCGACACGGACAGTGTGTCGCTCAACGTCCGTAAGAATTACACGCTCATTGCAGCCGACAGTGGCATGTCGACCACCACCATCATGGTGTTGCCGGCGCAGGCCCCCGACGATGCGGCCACGCGCTCCGTGCTGCGTGTGGTGCATGCAGCATCGAAGAGCGGCAAGGTGGATGTTTCGATCGGTGCGCGGACCGACCCCACGAGCAGCACAAATGTCTCGTCGGGCTATACGGTTTCGCATGACCTCGACTTCAAAAACGTATCGGCACCATCGTCGGTAGCGTCGGGTGAGTTACCCATCACCATCACCACGGCAGGAACGCCGACTACGATCCTAGAGCTTGTGCGCACGTCCATCGAGGTCGGACATTCGTACTTGCTGGTCCTACGCGACAGGGACGGCGGTGGGATCGAAGCCCTGCTTATCGACGACACGGCCGAGGACCAGGTCATTCCAACGCTTGAACAGGCCGTCTTGCTCCGCTTCGTGAACGGATCGGCCGCAGACGAGTTCGAAACGGCATCGATCGGCATCGTGGTGAACAATGCCAAGGTCTACTATCGCAACTCGCTCTCCACCTGTGTGCGCGTTGGTGTGGCGCCGATCTCGGCGGGCGGTGTGACGGTGAATACCGATCCCGTGTTCGGCATGCGCACATTGTGCATCTATGCCGAGGGCAACGGAGCTCCGGGCATCTCGGTGATCACCACGCCTCCGCTTTCCACGGTGGCCGGTCAAAGCGAACGACGGGTGATCAATGCCACGGCCGACGTGGCCTTCGTGTCGTGCGCCTACGATTCGATCCCCTCGCAAACGCCGGGCGCTGAGAAGCTCGCCGATAAGGTGGCCTACGGTCTGTGGTCAACCCCGGACCTCATCACCCGCGAACGCCGGGGCACGTTCTACTTCTACGATTCCAACACCTTTGCACAGCTATTCACCCTTCCCGTCCAGTTCGGTCCACTCGGCAATAGCTACTCGCTTATCGTGACCGGAAGCAAGAGCAAGGGCTATGAGGTGATCGTCCTGCAGGAATTTTAGGTCGGCCGCCTTCCGTATCTTTACGCCCATGACCCACTACGCCATCCATGCGGCCTTCATCTTCTTGGTGACGTCGCTTTGGGCCACTGCTGCGGAATCCGTCGTTCTTCCCGCGGAGACCACGCTTCGTGCCGCCCGATCGGTCACGATGTCCGTCCGTGGTACCATCTCGGCCTCGTCGCCCAGCACCGTTCGCATCGAATTCACGTATACCCCCGGCTCGCTTCGTATTCGCGGAGCGCATGGCTCTGCGAGCTCCGCGCTTCGGTGCCCCGATCTTCGCATTGTCGAGAACACGATCACGGATCGCACCAATGGGCGCTTCGTGATCGAGTGCTCCGATGTACAGGCACTGACGGACTCGCTCTTGTGCGTGCTCGACGTGGATGCCCTCAAGGGCGCTGATTCTGTGGGCACTATCACACCCACGTCCATCTCCATCAATGGCACACCGGCAAGTGATGTACGGCTGGAGGGCGGCAAGGTGCTGATCACTGATGCGGCCTATGGGACGGTGACCACGCAGACGATCGTCGAGAACTATCCGAATCCGTTCAAGGAAAGCACGACGTTCACGTACACCATCGGAGAGACCACCGATGTGTCGTTCGCTGTGTTCGATATCTATGGCCGACAGTATCTGGTCACCGAACCGGAACCAAGAACTCCCGGCACGTATTCGTTCACGTTCGCTCCTCCCATCTGGGAGTTCGCCAGCGGAACGTTCCTGCTTGAAATGAAGACGAACAATGGCGCAGTGTTCCACTCATTTGTCCGCATGAAGTAAATGAGAACACTGCTCCGCTTCCTCCTCCTCGCCGGTATCGCGCTTCTCACGGTGGCCAACGCCTCCGCGCGCGATCCGCAGTATCTGGTCAAGAATTCCGAAGGCAAGGAATTCTGGCTCTGCTTCATGAAGAACTTTCGAGAGAACAACACCAATGCTCCGGCGAACAGACCGGATCAGCTGAAGTTGCAGCTCTTCATCACGTCCGGACAAGACGCCAACGTGCGCATTCAGATCGAAGAGATCGACTACGATCTGTCGATCAAGGTGCAAGGCAATACCGTGGTCAACGTGCAATTGCCTGCCCGTGCACAACTCAAGAGCATCGAACAGGTGGAGCGTCTCGCTGTGCACGTTACAGCCGATACGAACATCAGTGTGTACGGACTGAACAGCCGATTCCAGACCACCGATACGTATCTGGGTCTGCCCACCACCGTGCTCGGTACCGAGTATCGTGCCATGGGCTATAACAAGCTTGCAGCCGACCTGCTCTCGCAGATCTCCATCATCGCAACGGAAGACAGTACGCAGGTGACCCTCGTTCCAACGGCAACAACGGCACACGGTTGGCCGGCCGGACAGCCCATGAAGTTCATGCTTCGCAAGGGCGACGTGTATACGGTTGCCTCGCGCTTCGAATCGATCGGACAATGCGATCTCACCGGATCGTTGATCACGGCGAACAAGAAGATCGCTGTGTTCAGCGGACATAACTGCGCCTACGTTCCTGCAAAGGTCGAGGCCTGCAACCACCTTGTGGAGCAGCTTCCACCGGTGAGCTCGTGGGGTAAGCACTTCTATTTAGGACAACTGAAAGAACGGTCGAAGTACACGTATCGCGTTGTTGCATCGGAGAACGGCACACGCGTCTTCGAGAATTCGAAGATGGTGGCACAACTGCGCGCAGGCGAGTTCTATGAGAACATCAACGTGTTCCAACATCTGCAGGTAACGGCAGACAAGCCGGTGCTCGTTGCGCAGTTCGCACAGGGATTCAAGAACGGTGATAGCGTCGGCGATCCGATGATGATCTTCGTCTCGCCAACACAACAGTTCCTGAACGAGTATCGATTCGCCACGCCGATCAATGGGGACTGGCATCACTACATCAATGTGGTGGCCCCAACGAGCAGCATAGCGACCATTCGACTGAATGGTCGTCGAATCGATTCCACACTCTTCGAAGTGCTCGGAGAGAGTCGGTACTCCATTGCACAAGTGCCCATTCCGTATGGCACACACGTGATCAAGGGCGACGAGAACTTCGGTCTGTATTCCTATGGATTCGGATTCCGCAACGATGCCTATGATGCCTACGGGAACATGGCCGGTCAGTCGTTCTTCGAACTCAACAAGTACGTTGATACGCTTGCGCCGATGGCGGACGGAAAGATGGTCCGCGACGATTATCAACTGACGGTGCGCGACGATCGGGTGGCGGACAAAGGACTCAAGAGCGTTCGCATCGTCTATGCCAAGGGCATCGAGACTGTTGTGCCGTCGTTCCAAGAGGGAGCACCATTGATCACGCTCCGTATCTCGGCCTCGAGCGCCGGTAGCGGACGTATGGTCTTCGCGGCCACCGACGTTGCCAACAACAGCATGGAGTTCACACTCTGCAAGATGTGGGACACGCGCACGGAGCGCTACGTCTACATTCTCAGCGAAGGCCCCGACGCTATCTGTACCGAAGAGAGTTCCTGGTTCGCGGGTGCCTTCCTTTCGCTCACGCATGCCTTCCACACACCGAACGTTGGATCGATGAGCGGCCTTACAACACCAGGCACGTTCAATGCATCTGCGCAAGGGAGCGGGGGATGGGGCGGCGTGGTGTTGGGTCGACAGATGACGAAGGAATGGGTGCTCACCGGAAAGCTGATGCTCAACACGTTCGGTGGTGAGTTGCTCGCACCAGATAGTGTGCAGAGTGCCATCTATAACGATTCCACCAAGACCTATGTGCCGTATCAAGAAGGCACTGTGATGCGACTCACAGCACCATACCTCTCGCTCGCCGTTGGGGCGGAATTCTATCCGATGCGTTCCTTCTATCTCACGGGTGGACTGCAGGCATCGCTTGCCATGAGCAAGAGCGTGCACGTCGAGCGCCGCATTCTACGTCCGGGCACGGTGACGTTCGCAGATGGGACAACGTCCACACAAGTGGACCCAACATCGCTCGATGCCGTGAACACGCTCAACGTTGGTGTCTATGGAGGAGTTGGCTACACCTATCCGGTGTCCTTCTCCACGTCGGTCTTCCTCGAAGGCACCTACACGTCCATCCTCAACAACATCGTGAGCGATGGAGCATGGGGCCTTCAGTACATCAGTCTTTCTGTCGGTGCGCGATATCGCTGGTAGGTGCGCCATGCAGCGCACTATGGTCTTCCAACACCTGGATCAGGAACTTCTCGGCACTCAATCCGGATGAGATGTGTAGCAGCGCCTCGATCCGTTCCTTTGCCTTGTACAACATGTTCGTCCGCACTTCAACTGAGTAGGAACTGTTCCGTGTAGCGCGTAAGACCTCACGAATGATGGCGATATCATTCTCGGACAACGCTCCAACTTCTTCGAACACGATCGTATGGCTCCCGTCCGCCGTTGTTTGCAACTGTGAAAGTTGCAACGATGCGCGCTTGACAACCTTCACGACCACCGTGCCTGCTGCCAGATCTCCGACGCGTTGCCTGTTCTTCGTGATCATGATCGAACAGACCGAGATGGCGCCGGTGGTGATGCCGTTCTCCAGAATGCCCAGGAGATAGCGAATGACGAAGTTGGCGAACGTCGCTGCCGATCCATCCTGGCGCACCACACGAATTCCAACAGCTCGCTTGCCAAGGGTCTGACCGTTCATCGTGGCCTCGGCGATCAACGGATACAAGAAGGTGAGAACGATCGCTCCGAAAATGGCGATCATGAGACTCTCGGATGCTCCACCATCGACATTCCCGGCCGCGCGGAGTACCGACGCCACGATCATGAACGTCACCATAAAAGCTCCCATGATGATCGCATCGATGATGTAGGCGCCAATGCGTTCCAAGACGCCGGCAAGCTCATATGTGATGGCAACGTTCTGGGTGGTATCGATGGATATGGAGCTCATGTGGACCCTCTCTGTTCTATGCCGCAAGAAAATCGCATTTTCGAAGAATGAGGGAAGTAACATTCGTTCGGCTGCACCAAGATCGTTGGCAGGAATTCGAGAGGATCCTGTCCGACCCGTCAGCTGTTGCACCAGACAAGCTCGCTGAACTGTTCCTCGAGTGCACGGACGACCTGGCATTTGCGCGAGCACAGTATCCCAATTCCGACACTGTGCGATACCTCAATCAACTCGCTGCAACAATACATACGAAGCTCTACAAGAACAAGACGGAACGTCGCGATCGATTGCGACGATTCTGGCTGCATGATGTGCCATTGGCCATGGTGGAGAGTCGAAAGGAACTGCTGCTCTCGTTGGTCGTGCTTCTGCTCCCCACGATGATCGGCTTCTGGTCCGGCATGACCGATGAACGGTACACGCGAACGATCATGGGCGATGCCTACGTGAACATGACGATCGACAACATCGCCAACGGCGATCCGATGAGCGTGTACAAGCAGCGCGATGGCCTTTCGATGTTCCTTGCCATTGCAATGAACAACAGTATGGTCTCGCTCTATGCCATTGTGATCGGCGTATGCACAACGCTTGGCCCAATCATCGTGGTGGCACGCAACGGTTTCATGCTCGGCGCCTTTCATTCGCTCTTCCTGCGATATGGATCGTTCGAGCAGTCGCTGCTGACGGTCTACATCCATGGGGCCATGGAGATCTCGGCCATTGTGGTGGCCGGGGCTGCGGGCATGGTCATCGGTAACAGCATCCTGTTTCCTGGTACCTTCACGCGAATGCGATCGTTTCGGAACGGTGTGCGCAAAGGCATCTGCATCGGCGTCGGCATCCTGCCCTTCATCATTGTTGCGGCGGTGTTCGAGAGTTGGGTCACTCGACTCACCGATATGCCGCTCCTCTTGAACATCTTCATTATCCTTGCCACCTTTGCCTCCATTGTATGGTATGTGGTGGTCTTTCCTCAACAAGTGCTTGCGAGAGAACATGGAACAGAACGTCATCAGGTTGAATAAGGCGCGGTCGTTCACGGACATGCTGTCGGCGGTGTTCGAGATCCTGCGGCAGATCGCCCTTCCACTCCTTCGCATTCTACTTGTGATCGCAGGACCATTCGTGGTACTCGGCGCGTTGCTTGTTGGAATAGGCTCTGTGAACGTGTTCGGAGCGTTGAAGGCGACGACGCTCGAGCCGTCGCTATTCCTAGATGCCATCTTGAGTGCATTCCTTCAAAACATAGTCTATTGGGTGATCGGCATTCCGGTCATCATGATCTCGTTCATCGTCATCCTTGTTGTCTCTCAGTGCTACGTGATCACCTATCAACAACTTGGTCGGATCCCTACCGATGCCGAGGCACGCGAAGGAAGAGCGGGGGCGTGGAGAACTGCTGCTCGCCTTTTCAGCCTATTGTATCTGGCGTATGTCCTCTGCATGGCCGTTATCGCGTTGCCGGCCTTCGCTTCGCCGTTCCTCTTGATAGCCTCGATCCCTATTGGCACCACAATGTTGCTGTGGGCGATGGTGCCGATGTGGATCAGTTTTGCGGCATGTCGTGCAGACGGACTTTCCGCCATACAAGGTATTCGGTACGCATGGGAATTGGTGAAGGGGAATTGGTGGTTCTGCTTTGGAGCGTTCTTCGTGGTCTCGATCGTCCAAGGACTGATCGGAAGTGTGACCAACGTTCTGCAATACGTTGCCATGATCGCTCTCATGGCCGCAGGTGTGGACGACAGTGCATCCAGTACGGCCGGCTCATATGTGATCGCAGGCACGTACGGTCTGAACCTCTTTGTGTCGGCCTTCCTTGCTGCCATGGTCCATGTTGCCGCCGTGGTCACGTACTATGATCTCGTCGAACGCAAAGAAGCACGCTCCATGTCCGGCATGATCGATCAGCTCGGACAGCAATGATGCAGGCCGACTCGATGCAGGCCGATGTGCCGATCTCATGGCTGGACTCGTTGCGCGCGAGTGGACAGTATGATTTTCATCAAGGTCAGGCACATTTGGATCCGTGGGAGTGGTTCAAACGGCTTCTTGCTGAGCTGTTCGGTTCCGCGGTCACCAGTGACGGCGGCATCACCGTTGTGAACGTGCTGTTCTATGCACTTGTCCTTGCCGCCCTTGTGGCCGGCATCTATTGGTTCAGAAAGGGTGGTGCCGAGAACCCATCGGGTCGGTCGTCGCGACATCTGGACCATGGTTCGATCACCGAGGAGAACCTATACGAGATCGACTTCGATCGAAGCATTGGCGAGGCCGTTGCTGCCAGTGATCTTCGACTCGCCGTGCGGTATCTCTATCTCCAGTCGTTACGTCACTTGGAGCAGCATGCATGGATCGTGATCAGGTCCGGCAAGACCAACCGCGACTATGAACGCGAAGTGTCGATGAATGCCGTTGGCAATGTGTTCCGCACCGCCCGCCTCGAATATGAGCAGGTGTGGTACGGAAAGCATGATATCGATGCGATGGCCTACGACAGGATCCGTGCTGTCTTCACTGAGCTTCAGATCAAGGCCCGACGCGCATGACACGACGTGAACGACTCGTGATCATCGCCGTTGCCGCACTCACCGGCATCGTCATCCTCTTGCAGGTGAACAAACCGGAGCCACGTACATGGCTGCAACGATTCGAGCGTGATGGCAGACAGCCCTTCGATGTGTCGGTGCTGCAGATGTATCTGAAAGACGTTCGCAACCAGGAGGTCGACCTTGTCGACTCATCCTTCTACGAGCTCGGGTCACTCCACCGACAACCAACAGCGTCGTCCTGGATCACCATCACGAGTTGGCTCGAGATGGACTCGCTCAGTCGACACGCCTTTCTTTCCTACCTGCAGAACGGTGGCACGGCCTTCGTGGCGGCCACCGAACTCGATGCCGACCTTGCCGATTCGCTCGGGATCGAGACCGAGGACATTGTCAGTATCAGCGATCTCGTGTCGACCGATACCATAGACCACTTGCCGTATGCACGCATCATTGCCTATGACACGGCGCAGTGCACGGTGCTCGCACGTGCCGACGATACCTCCATCGTTTGCATTCGACAACACGTCGGACGCGGCGCGCTCGTCTTCTGCTCGGCTCCGGTCCACCTTACGAACTACGCGCTCTTGTACGGACTGCGACAGATCCCTTCGTGGTCCATCATCCATGCCATCCCGCGTGGTCGCATTGCCTTTGACACACAGTACACTCCGTATCACGAAGAGCACATTGGTCCACTGCACATGCTGATCGCACACCCGGCACTGCGCTGGGCCTACTGGCTTTGTGGGATCTCGGCCGTGCTGGGCGTGCTGGTCTATGGACGTCGGCGACAGCGCGCCATCCCCGTGATCGAGCCTCCCAAGAACGCAAGCAAGGAGTTCGCCCTCACGGTGAGCTCGCTCTATTTCAATGCGCACAATAACGCCGACCTCGTGAAGAAGCTCGAACGTCTGTTCATCGATCATTGCAAAACGACGCGCGGCATCGATCCCGATGTGAAACAGAACCTCACGTCGATGTTCGACACACTCCGCGAACGTCAAACGGTCAGCGATCCCGAACTCCTTGCACTCCACCATCACATGACCACACTCTTAGCGACAGGTAGAACATGAACACACAGATCGAACAGATCAAGGCCAGCGTTGGCAGCATCATCGTTGGTCAGCACAACATGGTGGAGCTCATCCTTGCCGCCCTCCTTGCCGACGGACACGTGCTGCTCGAAGGCGTACCAGGTGTAGCCAAGACCTTGGCCGCTCGACTCATGGCACGTATGGTCGATTGCACCTTCTCGCGCATTCAGTTCACGCCGGACCTGATGCCGGCAGATATCATCGGCACGTCGATCTTCGATCCGAAGACGTTGGACTTTCGATATCGGCGCGGACCGGTCTTTGCCAACATCGTCCTCACCGACGAGATCAACCGAGCACCAGCGAAAACACAGGCGGCGCTCTTCGAAGTGATGGAGGAACGTCATGTGACCGTCGACGGGATCGCCAACGCCGTGCCCATGCCCTTCATGGTGATGGCCACCATGAATCCCATCGAACAGGAAGGCACGTATCGACTTCCCGAAGCACAGCTCGATCGATTCATGTTCAAGATCATCGTCGACTACCCAACGCTTGCAGAGGAAGAGGAGATCTTGCGACGGCATCAAGGCGGCAAGGGAGCAGGGTCCATCGACGAGATCAAGCCCGTGATCACGGCAACCGATCTGGCAACGTATCGCGCCCAGGTGCGATCGGTGACAGTCGAGGACTCCCTTGTGCGCTACATCGCATCCATCGTGCATGCAACACGAGATCATCGATCGCTCTTCCTTGGTGCATCGCCGCGAGCCTCCATTGGAATCCTCAATGCATCGAAGGCCATTGCGGCGATGAGCGGACGTGACTTCGTTACACCCGATGATGTGCAGTTCACGGCAACTCCAATTCTCCGACATCGCATACAACTCACACCCGAGGTTGAAATGGAAGGCGTGCACGAAGACCGTGTGATCGCCGAGATCATTCGCACGATCGACGTACCCCGCTAATGTCGCTGCTCTCGAGCTGGTTCTTACAACGACGATTCTTCATCGTCATCCTCGCCATGGCCGTGGGATTCGTCGCGGCGGCACTTGTTCCGGCGCTCTTGCAGCCGATGGCCCTGCTGTGCACGGCCTTGGGCATGGCCGTTGTTGCCGATACGTTGCTGTTGTATGGACGTCGACAAGGCATCGAGGCAACACGCGACATGGCCGCACGATTGTCGAACGGCGACAACAACACGGTGAGCATTCTCATTCGCAGTACCTATCGAATGCGAGTACGGCTCGACGTGATCGATGAGTTGCCGTTCCAATTCCAGGTTCGCAACATGTTCGCACGCATCACCATCGACGCAGGTGGTGCGGCCACGTATACGTATACCGTACGTCCCACGGAACGCGGTGTGTATGACTTTGGTGCTGTGAACATCTATGTGAGTTCTGTGCTCGGTCTGGTACAACGACGCATTCGATGCGAAGTGGGACGTTCCGTGCCCGTCTATCCATCCTACCTTCAGATGCGTGCACTGGAGCTCATGGCCTTCTCCCACCGATTGCAGCGCCAGGGGATGAAGCGCATACGTCGCATCGGACACACCATGGAGTTCGAGAAGATCAACCATTATGCGTCGGGCGATGATATCCGCACCATCAACTGGAAGGCCACGGCACGGACGTCGGATCTGATGGTGAATCTGTATCAGGATGAACGCGCACAGGATGTGTATAGCATCATCGACTGCGGTCGTGTGATGAAGATGCCGTTCGAAGGACTCACCCTGCTCGACCACTCCATCAACGCCGCCCTTGCCTTGTCGAACGTTGCCATGCAGAAGCACGATCGGATCGGCCTGATCACCTATGGTCGTGTACCGGGCGCTGTGGTGCGCGCCGATGGACATCGACGAACGCTCGGCACGATGATGGAGAGCCTGTACGCCATCACCACGGACTTTCATGAGTCCAACGATGAGCATGCCTTCACGATGGTGCGACACTCCGTCCGTCAGCGTTCGCTGCTGATGCTCTACACCAACGTCGAGTCGATGGTGGCACTGCGACGTCGGCTTCCCATCCTTCGAGCACTTGCGCGAACACATGTCCTGGTCGTGGTCGTCTTCGAGAACACGGAACTCCGCGATCTTGTCGACGCCACTCCCGAGAGCATCGAGGACATCTATACCCAGACCATTGCTCGCACGATGTCGCTGCAGAAACGCGAGATCGTTGCAGAACTCCGTCGACATGGCATCCACGGATTGCTCACGGCGCCACAGGATCTCTCGGTACGTACCATCAACACCTACTTGGATTTCAAGGCACGTGGCCTAATTTGAACCACGATGTCCACTGCCCGCCGTCTCATAGCCGTGATCTCCAAAGACCTTCGCAGCGAACTCCGCACGCGATATGGTATCACAGCGCTCATCCTCTTCGTGGTCACGGCCATCGTGCTCGTGGTGTTCGCAGCGGCCGATGAGCCCATGCCACGCCCTATTGCGGCGGCCGTGCTCTGGGTGGTGATGTTCTATACGGCGATGACGGGACTCGGTCGGGGCTTCATCAGCGAGGAAGAGCGGGGAACATCGTTGCTCCTTCGACTGAGCACCGACCCAACCTCCGTCTACTTCGGCAAGCTCATCGTGAACATCGTGCAATCGGTGCTCTCCAACCTCCTTGCCGCCTTGCTGTTCCTCTTCTTCATGTCGCGTGTGAGTGTTGGCAATCCGACGTTGTTGTTGCTCTGTGTACTCGCCGGTAGTGTCGGCCTCGCGTCGACGCTGACCATTGTGAGCGCCATTGTGGCCAAGGCAGGCTCGAAGAGCGCACTCCTGCCGATCCTTTCGTTCCCTGTGCTGTTGCCGCTCATCATGCCCGGTACGGACGTGATGCTCTCTGCCTTTGCAGGTCTGGCGGTTGGCGAGGTGGCAGGGAGCCTGGGACTGATGGCATCGTACACCGGCATCGTGATCGTGGTGTCGTGGTTCGTCTTCGAGTACATCTGGTGCGAATGAAGGCGCTCATCGTTGTTGGAATGCTCGTTCTCGTAGGGTGTTCATCGCTCGACGTAGGTCCCACCTACAACATCGAACCACCGACCGTGCATCGCGCCACCATTGCCTTCATTGGCGACGTGCAGACGACAGGCTTTCCGGAAACATGGAGAGAGAACAACGACTCGCTCCGTCGTCCACTGCTCCGCGGTCTTGCCATGGATGATCCCGATGCTGTGGTGTTGTTGGGCGACATGGTGTGGGCCGGCTCGTCCATCTCCTATTGGCGATACTTCGACACCGTGATGTTCCCGCTTCGCAAGCGCAACATTCCGATGTTCCCGTTGCTTGGCAATCACGAATACATTGGCGTGGAAGAGTTGATGCTCAACCGCGTTCGCCAGCGATTCCCGCATATGACGGAGGAGCCGTACGTGCGTGTGATCGACAGCGTGGCCATTGTCTTTCTGAACACGAATTTTCAGGAGATCGGTCTTGAGGCCACGAAGCGACAGCTCGCATGGTTCCGATCGGAGATCCCGTGTCTGGATGATAGCGCGGCCATCAAGGCCATCATCGTGTGCGGACATCATCCGCCGTTCACGAACAGTTCATTGGTTGATGATGATCCGATCTTGAAGCGGTATTATGCGTCGACATTCCTTCGCGCCGGAAAAACGCTCATCTGGTTCAGCGGACACTGTCACTCGTACGAGCATTTCTCGGCCTATGGCAAACACTGGATCACCAGTGGCGGCGGGGGAGGTCCACGGCAGTCGTTGCGCATCGGTGACAAGCGACGGCATCGCGATCTCTACACCGGTCCGTCGATCAGACCTTTGAACTACTGTCTGGTCGAACGCAACGGAACAGAACTCATCGTCACGGTTCGAGCACTCGACCCGTTGGCAAAACGCATGGAGACCATGGACTACTTCACCATCTCGAATTCTCGCTTCGTCCCCATCGCACCAACGGTGGAACCATGAGAGCGCTCGGGCTTGTGACGATCATCATCGTCCTGTGCACACCACTGCGCACTCTCGCGCAACCATCGGACACGGTGAACTTCGAACACTATGTGTTCACGGCGCATCCGCTGGATGGAGGCGACGGTGTGTTCTCGATGGGTGCTGCCCTCACCATTCTTCCGCAGCCGCTCACGGAGTATCCAACGCCGGCACCGATGGTCGATCTGCATTGGCGCCTCGGTCTTCCGTTGCAAACCTCCATCTACGGCAGGGCCGGATCCAACATCGCCACAACACTTGCCAACATGGGACTCATGTGGTCGTTCTCTTTCGGTCGCGCAAGTGTTGGCGTTGGTGTGAGCGAGATGTACATGTATGGCAACATCACGTATGTGGATGGGTTCAATACCGTTCAGCATCGGTGGGCGACGTATCCGATGGTAGCTGCCAGTTGGAGCTTCCCGGCCTTCACCGTCAGCGGACGATTCGAAGTGGAGTACATGACGTCGCAAGTGCGCACCATTGCAGATCAAACAGTGACGACAGCGCAAGATCAAGTGAATGGCGGTTCGCTCACGCTGGCCATCGAGCAGCCGTTCTGGAAGAACACGCACGTGTCGATGGGGGTAACGCTCAACTATTCACGCAATCCGTATCAGGCATGGTTCCTGTTCAATACGTTTCGAGATAAGATGTTCTACCCAGAGCTCTTCGTGGGATTCATGCTATGAAGAACATCACGCTTGTCCTTGCCGCCCTTGTCCTCTGCCTCAATGGCTGCGTATCGGAACTCACACCCGTGGTCTATCCAACGGTCGACTACGAGACTGTGATCTCGACGACCACGCCGCTCACGCTGGAACAGCGCGCGCAAATGAATGGCATTTACATCATGCAAGAGGGCCGAAGCACGTTCGGCGACACCGTAGCCGTTCGTTGGGATGGCGAGGCAATGTCGATCTACACCGTCAAGAGCGTTTCGTTCTTCTATGTGCGTGGCGGCATGCGCACCGATTCTGCACGATTCGTTGGCTATTGGCGCGCCGTGCAAGGTCCGGAAACAGGCGAGGTCTCGCTCGGTATCCTCGCATCGGAAGGCGGCAAGGAGTTGGCCGAAGGCAAGGGCAATGGAGTGGGCCTTACGTTGCGTGGGACCATCACGTCGCCCGGATCCTCCCGTCCGAATACATTGGTGCTCAAGAAGATCAAGGCATTGGCAAATCGAACGCGCGGTTTCGAGATCATCGGACATCGAGGCGGAGGGCGGAACTCGGATCGACTCGGAAAATCCGAGAACAGCATCGAGCTCATGCTCTTTGCAAGTCAGCTTGGCGCCACTGCCTGCGAGATCGACGTGTATGGAACGAGCGATGGAGTGCCGGTGGTGTTCCACGATCCAACGTTCACACCACGAACGGTTCAAGGTGCGTATCTGCTCGGCGATATCTCGAACTACTCGCTTCGCCAGATCCGTGGCTTTGTGCGACTTGTGAATGGAGAGCAGTTGCCGACGTTGGAAGAGGCACTCATGGAAGTCGTCGACAAGTCGACGATCCGCACCATCTGGCTCGATAACAAGGATTCGCGCGTTGTTGACGAGATCTTGGCCATTCATCAACGTGTGATGGACCATGCCGCCAGCAAGAAGCGAACGATCCGCATCCTCTTCGGTATACCCACCACAGAGATCTATGATGCCTACATGAAGAGTCCGCTCAAGGGGACAGCGCCCGTGTTATGTGAACTCGATCAAGCATCGGTGCGTGCATCAAATGCGGCCGTGTGGGCTCCGCGCTTTACGGATGGATTGCAGTCCGACGTTGTTGCACAAATGCACAAAGAAGGTCGCGACGTGTATTGCTGGACGATGGACGATCCGGGCTTCATTCTTCGCTTCCTCACCGAAGGTGACTTCGACGGATTCTGCACGAACTACCCAACGCTCCTTGCTGCCTTGTTCTATACCCGCAAGGATCTGAAATGAAGTGCATGCTTCTCGTCCTTGCGTTCTGCGCATCGGTGCCGTGTGTGCTGAAGGCCGCCGATTCGACGGTGGTCGCGCCGCCGGTCGTTCAGAAGACGGCCATCGAGATCTCCGTGGCGGGTGGTCCGCAGCGAACGTTCTTTCGTGAACCGACCACGCCACTGACCGACGAGCGACAGTTCTCGGGCATGTCGGTGATGGGCAAGCTCATGTGGCATCCCGACCACATTCTCAGTGTTGGATTGCTGAGCGGATACACGACCTTCTCTACGGAGAGCTTCACGAAGGACGACATACCGGTGTTGAACGAACCGTTCACGCTCACACTCGAGGCCGTGCCATTGCAACTGGCGCTCTCCATGCAGTCGGGAGGGTTCGAGGTCGGCGTGGGACTCGGAGGATACTTGCTCTCGTCCACCATCACGGGTGGCGATGCAGTGCGACAGGCCAACACCATCTTCGAGATCGGTATCTCGACGCAAGTATCCTATCTGTTCTTCATCGGCGAGACCTTCTCGGTGGGACCGGAAGTGAACATCCATCTGTTGAGCAATCGCGGCATCGTTGCCATCTCGCCCTGTTTACGCGCGAAGTGGGAGTTCGTGCGCTACTAGTCGTGCGGCGATCGTTCCACTGCTCATCACGCCCGGCAATCCTGCGCCCGGATGCGTGCCGGCACCAACGAAGTAGAGTCCATTCACATCTTCGCTCTTATTGTGCGGACGGAACCATGCGCTCTGCGTGAGTAAGGGTTCGACGCTGAACGCACTTCCGAGATGACTGTTCAGCGTTGTGTCGAAGTGTCGCGGATCGATGAACGTTTCGCTCACGATGTGCTTGGAGAGATCCGGCATGTAGCGTTCTTCGAGGTACTTCACGATCGCATCTCGATACAACGGCGCTTGCACGCTCCAGTCAACATCACCGCCAAGGTGTGGCACCGGAGAGAGCACGTACCACGAATCGCAACCTTCGGGAGCGAGCGATGGGTCGGTGGCCGACGGACGATGGAGATACAGCGAGAAGTCCTCTGCCAAGTGATGCTTCTTGAAAATATCCGTGATCAATTCTTTGTAGCGAGGGCCCATCAGGATCTCGTGGTGGGCCATGTCTGGATACTTCTTGTTCGTACCGAAGTAGAGCACGAACAACGACATGGAGTACTTCTTCCGTGCAAGTGCCTGATCGGTGTTCTTCGTTCGCCACCTCTTCGGCACCATCGTCATATAGGCGCGCGCAACATCGGCATTGCACACCACGGCATCGGCGTCGCGCACCTCGCCACCCTTCAACCGTACCCCCGTGACCGTGCCCTCTTCCACGAGGATCTCGGCCACATCGGCATTGAGCGTGATCTTGCCACCCATATCGGTGAAGAGCTTCACCAGTGCACGCACCAGCGCGCCCATACCGCCCATGGCGAACCACACGCCCCACTCTTGTTCGAGCTTATGGATCAAAGCGTAGATACTCGTGGTCTGGAATGGATTGCCACCTACTAACAACGGATGGAATGAGAACACTTGGCGAAGTCTGGGGTCGCGAATATGTCGGTTCACAAAGGCGGCAACACTTCGGTCGGAGCGAAGCCGAACAAGGTCAGGAAGGACGCGAAGCATATCCCACAGATGGGTGAACGGTGTATCGATCAATCCGAACCCTGCCTTGAAGATGTCGGCGGTTTTCGCAAAGAACCGCTCGTAGCCTTCCACATCGGACGGTGCGAACCGACGGATCTCGCTGATCACATCGGCGTGTTTGCCGTTGTAATGGAACACAGAGCCGTCCTCGAAGCGTACGTTGTAGAACGGATCGAGCGGAACGAGCTGCACATAGTCTTCGATGCGTTTGCCGCAGAGTTCGAAGAGTTCGTGAATGAGCCACGGTGCCGTGATGATCGTGGGACCGCCGTCGAAGGTGAATCCATCCTGCTCGTACACGTAGGCACGTCCGCCGGGCTTATCACGGCGCTCCAGGATCTCCACGTCGAATCCCTTGGCCTGCAGCTTGATAGCTGCGGTCAGTCCGCCAAATCCACTTCCGATCACGATCACGCTCACGTACGCCTCCGATTGGTGCAGGAGCCTCTAACATAGGGCTTGGCGAATTAGTTCTCGACGTCGGCGGGCCATGAACAACGAATGAACAAAAATTAAGTTGACCATACGATGACATCCTGCAAGGTTGCATGTAGAATCATGCACCAGCTCCTCTCCATCCTGCATCCACTCCTGTTTCGCAACGCACCGTCGAAACCGTTGAGCGTTACGTTCACGCAGCAAACGCATGTTGTGAACGCTCCGGTCAAGAAGCGCGAGCGACTCTTTGCGCTCGATCTTGCACGATTCGTGGCCATGTTGGGCATGATGCAAGGTCATGTGCTCGATGCATTGGTCCGTCCGGAAGTGCTGGACATCACACAGTTCCCATGGAACTTCTGGCATGCAGCACGCGGCCTTACCGCACCCGTCTTCCTTGTGGTCTCCGGTGCCGTCCACGCCTTTGCGAACAAGCGCGGTGACGATGGATTGATCCGCGAAGATGTGCTGGCAAAACGCATCCGATGGGCCATCACGATCATGGGCATTGGCTATCTGTTGCTCTTCCCGGCCAATCGATTGTGGGACCTTCCCTTCGTACCGGCCGACGTGATGCGTCCGTTCCTTGCGGTGAACATTCTGCAGCTCACCGGTGCAACGATGTTGCTCTTCGTGATCACGATGCGCAAAACGCGATCGGTGGCCAACATGGGACATGTGGCCCTGATCACGGCCATGACCATCTTGAGTCTTACGCCCATTGTATCGGCCATCTCGTGGACGGGTATCCTTCCGCCAGCCATCATCGCCTATGTGAACACGTCTGTCGGCTCCCTCTTCCCGATCTTCCCCTTCAGTGCGTTTCTCTTCTTTGGCGTTGCCCTTGGCTCGTACCTGCATGGCATTCCCGAAGAACAGCGTGATGTGCAGTTGAAGAAGTACGGTTGGCGTATCGGTGGCACCATCGCTGCGGTGGCGTGGGCCCTGCACTTCATGGCACTTGAGCAAGGCGTTCCCATGGAAGCGCTCGAGAACGCCTCGTCGGCCCTGCTGGCCATCCGCCGTCTTGGTCTCGTCCTCATGATCTTCAGTGCCGCCGTCTGGGTCTTGCAACGCACGTACCGTTTGCGTGAGTGGTACTCGCTCTTCGGCAACAAGTCGCTCTACATCTACATCACGCACCTCATCCTCCTCTTCGGCACACCATGGTGGAACGGCATCGGCCGCACCCACTACCGCGCCTTCGACCTTCCCACCGGCATCCTCCTCACCGCCGGCATCATCGGTTCCACGCTCCTCTTCGCCTGGAGCATGGACAAGCTCGGACGCACACCCTTCCGGCCGGAACTGCGTACCGGGTTCAACATCGCATTCACGTGTGTGTTGGGATGGCTACTGTTGGTGTGAAGTAATAAAGGGCTCTTGACCCGAAAAGGTGGG
>JAFDZT010000011.1 GCA_018266735.1 Bacteroidota bacterium
TCAACTAGCTTTCGGACATCTTCATACACGCAAGGGCAAGTAGACCTCTTCTTTTCATGGGGACCTCATTGAGATGTATTGATTATACGATGCCAAAGTGCTCGGATAGATCGCCCGTGAACATAGTGATTTTTCTGAGTCATCGAACTTGCGGCTATTCTACGTATCGTGACTTTTTACATTCCGTGTTAAAGTGGAGATTCCGCCTACGCGTCAAAGTGGTGATTCCTACCAAAGTGAAACCTTTATCTTCGATAAAGAGACCAGCTGTACAATAGTAAAATAAAAGGGCCGAGATCGGTAGACATGCCGGGGCTGAAATTGAGAACAACACTGTTCTTTTCATTCATGGCCTGCAATGGCAAACACACGGAAATCTGTGAGTAAACTTAGGCATGTACTGAAGCTGCACACACAGGGCGTGCCGAAGCTCCAGATCAACACAGCGACCGGATTATCGCTCCGGAAGCGACGTGATCTCGCGACACCCTAAAGCACCTCGAAACAACGCTGGTACTTTCATCAACCGCTGCCGATTCTCGGAGCAACTTTTCTAATCAATTCGCACATCAACTTTGGGTGGTCACGTTGACGTGGAGAGATTTGGTCAGTTTGCGCGGAATCTCCACTCCCTACTAAACACTCATTTCACGGGTTATTTTGCCCACCAGTCACAGCAGACGGTTTACCGATGATTTGATCTTCACTGAGCTTTTTTAAGATCTCACTTGCAACTTTCGACAGGATTGAAGTGCGCGTCGCCGCTTTCGAAGTGTTTGTGAAGTCAACGGTTACATCTCCCTCCCAAATTGTCTTCCCCGTTGTTGATTGCAGTAGTAATGCCTTGTAGGTTATCGATGTTGTGACAGTTTGAGCGCGACCACCAACGCTCACGGTTGAAGTCTGTGATCCACCTTGCACAACATTGTTTCTGATCGACGCGGATCCTGTGGTTGTTGAACTGGAAACAAGAGGAACATCAAATGTGGCCGTTTCTGAACCCCACGGAACAAAGAGGAGGTATCCTTGTATTCCGTTCTTCTCCATGATCTGACGGCGCTCGTCTTTTGAGTATTCCCTTAGTGGAGGAATAACGTCCGTTTCTTTTAGTATAACAGTGCCAACATCCTCAGCTTCTGACACGAATGCATTCTCTATTTCCTTTCGCATATCAAGCTTCCAACCATACGTCATAACAAGCAATCGCTCAATCTTTGGCCCTGTAAATGTGGGATCCTTCATTGAGGAGAGATTGGCGCTAACACATCCGGATAGAGCAAATGCGAACGCCGCTACAACAATTGCTGATTTCAGCATAGGGAACCTGGTGACAAGTTTGAGATTACACTCTTTCAATCGTCAATAATATGTCGTTTCAAATTTCATAGCAAATGCTCGTTGACCCTTTGTAAATGGTCAGACTCAATGAATGTTGGCAGTTCCTAACCCTTGGTACCATTCACATTTCAGCATCTTCAACTTCCATTCGTGTGCTAATCGTGTGCTAATGGACTTGCTACCACCCTAAGTACCATATTTATCATATACAAAGCAGACTATTTGTAATCAGCAGGTCGCCGGTTCAAGTCCGGCAGTTGGCTCACACAACAGAAGCCGCTTTGCACATCGCAGAGCGGCTTTTGTCGTTATTGGGATGCGAGCAGCACTTGTTCTTCGTACGTTTGGGTCATGAGATGATCATTCCACCGTCGAACGCTGAGGGTGTTGCTATGCGATCGCACTGTTGGCCTATTGCCGTCCTCCTTTCTCTTGCCTTGCTCCACATGGGTTGCTCCCATGCACCCTCACCTGTTGAGCCGGTGGCGGGCGGGACATTGTACGGAGTGACGTGGATCTCTGACGAGTACATGAACTTCAGGACCGATCGCCGTGGGATGGTGGTGACGGCAAGGTCGACAACATGGTCGGGGAGCGACACGACGAATGCGGACGGATCGTGGTCGATCCATGGCGTTCCGGCCGGCGTGTACACGATGACGGTCACAAAGGAAGGTTGCTCCACGTCGACATTGGCGAACGTCCAATTCGTTGGAGCCGACTCGTTGCAGGTGAACATCTCTGGTGTGCACATGCCGATCGCCGCCGACATTGTGTCGGGCGCTACGGCATCGATCTCGTGGATCTACAAATACCACCACGAGGGCCCCGATGTACCGTACGATTCCACCGTATCGATCGATGTCATCGTTTCGACCAAACTTGCCGGTGATGTCGCACTGCGATTCAACGTCACGGAAACACCAGATGCCAACTGCGACTCCTACGTCGTGTTTGGCAGCGGCGACCTTCAAACGTCATCGACGAGCGTCCGCACCTATAACCTGTTCGACATCTGCTCGAAGCTGCGAGATCATTATGGCAAGACCTTGCCGGGCAGAACACTGTACCTGCAGATCCGACCCTGGAACTTGGCCGATGCGAATCGCACGTGCTTCCCACCATGCGTTGTCACATTGAAATTGTAGACCGCCCTGCCGCCCTACCTCCCAACGAAGACCATCTGCGAGATGGGCTTTCCATGCTCTTGCGTGTAGACGGCGATGTAGAGGCCGTTGGATTTAGCGAGCGACTCCACATCAGTAGTTGACAGCAATGAGGAGCAGGTCAAACTTGCCACCTTGCTTCCCTGCACCGTGTAGAGTGTGCAGGATGTGATGCACGAGTTCGCCTTCGAGGGTTGCTCGAAGGAAACGGACGTGGGGTCGAGATACTTCGGGTCGATCGGGACGAAGCCAACCACTCCACCGTCGTTCCCAATAAAGAGTCCACGATAGCGCTTCGAGTACACGGCGCATTGCGGATTTGAGAACCCGTATAGGATCGAGTCTACTACGGCCGCCCTTGAATGATCGACGATGTATCCGATCATGTCACGATCTTGACGGAAGAGGAGTGATGTCGATGCCGACAGTCGGACGGCGTCGGCGTTGTAATAGGTATGACGACTGAGTATCGGCTGCGCCTGCCATGTTCCGTCGCGGAGTTTCCAAACACGCTCTGTGGTGATGAATGTTGAATCGTCGACCAACAGGGCATGTGCACGACCATCGGTTGTGTCGAAGATCGATGATCCGTCCGACATGTTCGACAGATACAACGCGCCACTTGTGCCGGTGGTCATGATCAGACCGGGAACACTAATGTCGATGCGATCACCATTCACGATCTTGATCCCATTTGTGTCACCGTAGGACACCCAAGCTCCGTCAATGCGCTTACTGAGATACAGTCTTCCTGGTCCCGGGTTGCTTGTGAACACAGCTAGCCCAAGCACACTCTCGGTTACATTCCACACTGTTCGCACCTTGCGGACGATCACTTCAGGCGTAAGTGAAACCGAACGTATGAGCGACGTATCGCCATTGAATCCAACGACAAGTTGGTCGAGCGAGCGACGGTATTCCTGATTGCCGGGATCGTCATCACGCAGCACGATCTTCACATACGATGTGGAAGGAAGCAAGGCGGATTGGGTGGCATGGAGCGATCCATGGCGAATGATGCGTGCATGAGAGGTATCGAGCATGGGCATAGCGCCGCTGATGATCGGGAACACGGTCATCATTGAGTCCGAGACGACGGAAAGACTCTCTTCGTTCTCGCCCAAGGCAAGCTCCGTGGCTTCCTGCGGCACCCTGACAGCATCGGTGTATGCACTTGGTCGCCGAACGACGAGCGGAGCACGCTCCATCGAGTCGATCACCACGCCTTGTGCATTGCGTGCCGTTGCCGAGAAAGGAACTACTCCATGTCGATCCGCACGAAGACTCAATGGAGTGGTGCGGCCATTCATCGCATACTGTTTCCCATCGATCGTGCTAGTGATGGTCGCGTTTCGCGTCCGCGATACATGGACGGCGCTGTAGTCCACTTCTGAAAAGACCAGTGTGGTATCGACATTGCGAATGCAGGCAATTCCTTCGCGGCCTTGCAAGCCACTGTAGGAGTACACGCGGAATCGAAAGGGTTCGACCGTTTGGACGAAGATCAAGCGATCGACATCATTGATCTGCACGATCACACCGTTGGCGTGGAGGGAATCGATCAGTGTTGCGGAACCGTTGAGAAAATCATACGCTTCCAGCCACTTCACGTTCCCAGTGGTCCGTAGCCTGCAAAAGAGGTTCGGAGCAGCAAGAGTTCCGTTGAACACTTGGTAGTCGGAGAGTACCGTCACTGGCGGCTCTTCGATGGAGCCTATCTCGCGATCTGTGTACATGACGTGATCGATACCGGTCGAGTAATAGTATTGTCCGCGGCATCTGACTGTTCGCAGCAAATCTCCCGTTGCAGCATCAAAGTACTGGCAAAGCCAAGCGGAGGAGTCGGGCGCCAGTTTCGTACAGTAGTACTCACGTCCTCCCGGACACACCTTCATCGTTCCAAGTGAGTCATAGGTCTGCAAGGTTGCAAGGGTCTGTGTATTGATGAACGTCGTGATGTACCGTGTAGTTGATAATGTCGTCCCCGACCTATAGTAGATGCCTAACACGGCCGTATTCTGTCCTGGAGCGGCCGTGTACTGTTGAATTCGATAGAGCGGACCATACTCTGGGTGCACCGTAGGAACCACATCCGGAATGCTCGTCCACTCCTTCCCATTGATGTCAATGGTCGCAAAATGAGCACTCCCGTTTGATCGCGACTCATACGTGAGGAGCAACCTTCCGGAAACGAAGCCAACACACCTCACAGTTTTCACTGAATCCGGAATGGCCACCGTATCTCGTCGTTCTAGTGGATACGTTTGGAGTCGGATCACGCCGATCGTATCATTCGCACAAGCCAGATATCGACCGTCGTCAGTTGCCTTCGTGAAGTACGGGAAGAGTGGGAACGGCCAACTCACGTCCACATCCGCCAGCAACTTCACGGTCTGGCACACGAGGTCTTGCCCACTTGCGGTGAGAAGCACACCAACCAACACCCACATGAAGATCCGTTGCATAGAATGTCCTTTGCTCGATCCTCATTTATTGATCACGACCGGATGACGTGCAAGAACACGTGCATCAGCCAGTTCGAGTATATAGACGCCTCCAGGGATCATGCCTAGATCGATCGAGAGCGAAATGCTCGGTCCGCTGTTACCAACCAACGCATCAGACAGATCACATACGGTCTCTCCGAGCAATGAACACAACTTCAATTGAAGCCGGCCGCCGCGCGGAGCGTCTTGTGTGCGGATCTTGATCGAAAGTTGATCTCTCGTCGGAGTCGGATATGCGAGGAGTGACGTGACGGATGGATCGGCCTGTTGGAAGATGCCCGTTGGCGTCGATCTCGTAAGCCGTACCACCCCATTCTTTGAACCCAACCAGATACATGTATCCGACGGCACAGCGATGTCTGTGAACAGTCCATCCCACGCTCCATCAACGTAGACGGTATCCCACGAGATGCCATCGTCGCGACTCTCAAGAATGACGTCCGACCCGATGGCAAACAAGCCTCCTTCACGTCCCTCGACGATCCTATGCCCAAAGACACTTGTGCTACGGTCTCGTTCTTCGACCGTACCTGCACGAGTGAACGTTCTTCCTCCATCCGTGGAACGAACGAGGTAATGTCCTTTTGATGTGAGCGTCGATGGACCAAGCTCACCAACGATGTGGCCAATGGATGCGACGATCGTGCCGGATGCGAGCGGAAGTAGCTGCCAAACGTACGGCTCGAAATCAACGTCGATGAACGATCTTCGCCATGTCGTTCCTGAGTCCTCGGAAGCATAGATGCCACCAGTTACAACAACGGTCGTGTCAGCTTCAGCATAGGAAAATCCCCGATGACCTGTGCACCACATGTTGGATCGGGTGGTGATGAACGAAGACACTGGCACGATGGATGCAGGACCTCTTGGAAGTTGCGTGTAGGAAGCTTGCCAACTGCGCCCGGTATCACGAGAGACGTACATTGAATCGCTGAACACAACAAGTCCGGTCGAGTCCAGAAAGTACATCGACTGTCCGGATGGTGTTGCATTGGTGTAGTCGAAAACCAACTCGGCACCACCGATCATCGCTTGGAGGACCTGACCGCTGACCGATGTGTGGTCGAGTCCACGTACGTCAAACAATCCCATTCCAAACGACACGACCTCTGCAGCGCTCTGATACAAGTAGCTGGTTCCTCCAGCGGAAACTGCCGCATATATATCGATCGTCGGGTAATGATGTACGATCGCATGAACTTCTGGATAAAACCCAATGGCATCACGATCTCCGAAGTACTGAAGCCTTGCAGGCATGGGCATGGAGATCCCTGCCCCACGGTATCCTGCAGGATGATACAAGGAATCATCGAACGTTGGAACGACCCACGATCGGCCGCCATCCTTGCTATAGTAAAGGCAGTTTGATCCGATCGAAACAAGCTCGTCTTCGGAAATAGCGACGAGTTCTGTTATTCCCAATGGACTCTGCTCACGCAACATGAACGTGTCATTTGATGCTTCTTTTGTGAGGATCGCGCCTGATCTAGCTCCTATCAACGCGGAATCCGTCTCCTGCACTTGGAATGCACGTCCGATCGATCTGATGTTGGAACCCGTACTGTCCACGAGATTTGTATATCCCATATTTGTCGTCACCATGTACGTACGATTTCTGGTCAGCCACGCAACGCGGGCTTTCTCACCGCGAATAGCACCAACCTGTTCCCACGATATCCCTCGATCTCTTGAGATCATCAATCCAACTGTGTAACCATCAAGGGCCTTCCAGGCAAGGAAGAGAGAATCGTTCAGCGGCTCGAGGTGTTGTATACCACGTGGGTGGCGTATGATGAGCGGCAACTTCGTTGACGTACTGAAGACAACCGTCGACGTATCCGTCAGAAGCAAACCGATCGTTGCTCTGCCCGAAGAGTACATTCGGTCATTCTCATCCTTGACCTTTCCGATCGACATCGGCAATGGCTCCCATGAAGTAGAGCCCGGCCACTGGACATCAACCGTGTCATCATCCATGAAGAGGACGCTGAGTCCGTGGATCGAGAGAAACCCATTGCGAAACAATGTACCAGAAGATGAAATGTGTTCCGGAAGTTCAACAGGAGCCATTTCACCATTGTCGATCCGTAGTACGCCGATCGGATAACCGGAAAATCGGCGTTCAAACCTCATGTGGATATCGTCTCCGTTCGCGGTCAATGCAGCGCGGATAAAGTAGAGAGCGCCGTTGTCACGATAGTCGATCCGCGTCCAATGTTGACCTTTGTTGCGTGATACCCACACTTGGGAGCCCAAGGTTGCATACACCAATTCGTGCCCGCGGTCATAGGCAAGCATCCGAAATGGCATCGGGCTGTCTATTGAGGGGTAATCGAACAACGGGACCCTACGAACATCCTCTGTTGCTACAGCGCGCTGCACGGTCTGGCACACAAGACCTTGTCCACCTGCAGTGAGGAGCACACCAGCCATCAACCACTTCATGATCAGTTGCATCGTTGAGCCCTAAAAATGATACGCAACCGCAACGGTCGCGGAGAAGATGGCCTCGTCCTTGAACACGTCGCCAAAGAGGCCGGGGACGATGGCCCAGCGATTTGAGCTGTCGAGAAAGAAGTTCATCTCCGTGCCGAGGCGCAGGAGCGGACGTGTCGAGGCTTGTTCGAACTCGTGTTCGAAACCGAGGCCTCCGAGGACGTACCAGCGCTCCGGAACAAGTGCGAACGAACCGATGGCAACGCCTATAAATCGACTGCCCATCTCGGGCTCACGGTAGAAGAGCATGTCGGCCATCACGCCGATCTCCCATCGGTGATCGAGTCGACGGAAGTAGTCGATGCCCACGGCACGTGGCGCTTCTTCGACGGCCTTTGTGATGTCGAAGCCACGACCATAGGCGATGGAGAGGTTGTTGTCACGCATGGCCGACATGGCGGGTTCTTGTGCAACCACGCGGTACGCACACAGGAGAACGATGACGGTGACGAGCGATATGCGCATCACGAACACCTCCATGTTGGAGAAATGTCGTACGTTTCTTGTCTCAATACACAAGGCATGTCCGTGGATTCACAAGTGAACATCAAGTCTCCCGATGTGGGGACGGCAACCATCAATATCACGCTGAACAAACTGGGCGGACCCGACGAAGAAGGCACGATGTACTTCGAGGTCGATGCAGAGGTCTATGCATCGTCGATCAAGGACGCCAGCGGACTCACCTTCGACTTCCGCTTCGAACATACGCAACCAAGTCGTAGCGCCGCCTTTCAGCATGACCTTCGAGAAACGCTGACGTTTGAGTACATGAAGGCACTTCGGAGTTTGTGAGATGATCCATGCCATGCGCCTTGCCGCCGTGCTCCTACTCTCTCTTCCCATTGCCGCTGCGGCACAGTATACCGGAACGGCATCGGTGACGCAGGGCTTGGCCACTACCACCGTGACGGATCTGTATTCGTGCACGGGTGGACGGGTGACGAACCTTGGCACGATTGGTGCAACGGATGCGACGACGTGGACGGTGCCGGCCGCCGTGATGTTCAACGACGCCTCGGTTCCGTTCGCCTCGGACCTGCATAACGTGTGCGCGGGCGCCGCATACGCTAACGCCGCTGCCGCTCTTGCCGCCCTTGATGGCTCGGATATCGTGACGGTCGATGTTGATGGCGAGGTGATCACGGGCTTCATCTTTGCTGACAATTACTTCGAGATGTATGTGAACGGCGTTGCTGTTGGAAAAGACAAAGTTCCATTCACTCCGTTCAATTCGAGCATCGTTCGATTCCGCGTCCGACGTCCGTTCACCATTGCCATGCTGCTCGTGGATTGGGAAGAACATCTTGGTGTTGGATGCGAGGCGAATGGAGGCAAGGCCTATCATGCCGGAGATGGTGGCATGGTGGCAGTGTTCAAGGATGCGGCGAACACAACGGTGGCCATCACGAACAGTACATGGAAGGCGCAGACGTTCTACACGGCGCCGATCAAGGACCTTACCTGTCCGCGCGAAGAAGGTATGCGTCGCCTCTCGAATGCATGCAACACACAAGACGCTGCCGACGGATCGCAGTACTATGCACTACATTGGTCGCGTCCCGCAACGTGGCGCGAACCAACGTTCGACGATGCCGACTGGCCGGCGGCGACAACGTATACGAATGCCGAAATTGGCGTCGACAACAAACCCGCCTACACGAACTTCACCAACGTGTTCGACGATCCCTCCAACGATGCACAGTTCATCTGGAGCACGAACGTGATCCTCGATAATGAAGTGATCGTTCGATACACCGTACCAACGACAACGTCGGTGAATGATGAGAGCATGGCACCGTCCCCTGCCATGGGCGATGTGACCGTGTATTCGTTGCTGGGTGTTGCCGTGTATCAGGGACGGTGGATCGACCTTGCGTCGATACCCGGTCTTGCCTCCGGCATCTACATCGTGGATGAGATGCGAGGTGGTGCACACGTCATCACGAAGCGACTCATCCCCTAGTCGTCGCGCCAATGCGCGGTGGCCGCATGGCCTCGAGCGCTGTCTGCACGCCAAGCAAGGCCGTACGGAGTGCGTCCTTCGTGGCATGCACTTTTGCTATGCCCCATGCTCCTTCGACGGAAGCAATGATCCACGTTGCCACGGCATCCACGTCAATGTCGGCAGGTAGTTCGCCGTGCTCGATGCCGCGACGGATGAGCGTTCGACAGACGTCGATCATGGCATCGATGATCAGCTGCAAGCGTTCGCGATAGATGGTGTTCGTTGCAGAGAGTTCGTGGAGCAGACCGAAGAGCGGACATCCGAAACGGATCTCGTCTTCACGCACACTGTCGATCATGCGCACGAAGAAACGCCGGAACACATCCTGAAATGTTCCCTGCTCCGAGAGAATGGAGTGCCAGTAGGCGATGAAGCGCGGACCGATACGCTCGTCAAGGATGGCGAGCACCACGTCGTCCGCCGACGTGAAGTAGGCGTCGGAAGGATCGAGCACGAGTCCGCTCGCACCATGTCGATGCACGTCCTCTTCGTAGAACGTGAGCAGTTCCGCGCGATGCATCATTGCAGGACGGCGATCGTGGTCGCAATGCCGTTTGGCGAAGTGAGGCGGACGACGTAGACGCCCGCGGACAGATCGTACATGGCCAATGGCACGGTGCCGTTGTGCAGACGTCCGTCCGTTTGCTGCCACGTTGACGTGACCAACACATCACCCACGGTGTTCACGATCTCCAGGCGATGCTCTCCGAGCAATGACGATGTCCATGCCACCTTGCCATCCCTGCCAACAGGATTGGGAAGCACATCCACAGAGATCTGCGCACGCGCACCAAGTGCGACCACACGAAGTTTGTCTGCACAGTTGGTCATGTTCACACGACCACCTTCGTCGCAGACCATGGAGCCACAGATGGCGGCAGGGAAGGTCATGGAGAGCGGGACGGATTCAAGTCCGTTCAAGAACGTATCGAACGTGAGCACCGTCAACACACCCACCTCGCTCCCACTCGTGATGAGCAGTTCGACATCGTCGCGGACGCCATCGGTGGTGGTTCCAACGATCACGGCATCGCGAGCTTGACGCAGGTCGAGCGCACCGCGTTGATAGAAGAGATGCGCTCGGAGCGGATACTCCACGTTCTCATCTTGCTGACGCAAGACGGTGATCACAGCGGGAGCGCCTGACGGGACCGTGTCCGACGTCATGGAACAGCGCAACGTTTGCGCAGGGATCACGGTGATGCTTACGGTGGCTTCGGCCCAACAACCGTTGCTGGTGCCGCGCACGCGATAGGAGATGGACGATGGTGGACGTGATGTGGGCGTTGCCGAGCGATCGTCATCGAGCCATGTGGACGGCGTCCACTGATACGTGTCGGCCCCACTTGCCACCATGCGCACCGATCCGCCCTCGCAGATGGTGGTGTCGGCCGAGACGGTAACGGTGATCGACGGAGAGATCGTGACGAGCACGGAGGTACTGTCGATGCAGGCACCCGATGTTCCTACCACCATATAGCGCGTTGTTTGCGTTGGTGTGACGTTGATCGTACTGCCCGTGAAGGATTCGTTCGTGATGGTGTTGCGCCACGCATACGATTCCGCACCGGAGGCAGTGAGGGTTGCGGTTCCACCGGCGCACATCGACGTGTCGCCCGCGGCCGAGATCTTGATCGAGCCAAAGCCCACGAAGACGCTTGCCGTGTCCACACATCCAAACTCCGTGGTCACGGTCACATGATAGCGTGTTGGTGCTGTTGGTCGTGCGATCGGTGTTGGGCTCTTCGCATCATCGAGTCCGGTGGTTGGCGACCATTGATAGGTGGTCCCGCCGCTTGCCCATAACTGCACGGGAGAGCCGGCGCAGACGGACGTGTCCGGTCGGATCTTCACCGATGGTGGCGGATTCACGGTCACCGTAAGCGTTGCCGAGTCGACGCACACGCCCGTCGAGATGATCACACGATAGTTCACCGATGTGGTCGGTGCATCGCGCAGGATCGAATCCTTCGTGGTGATATCGGGTCCATCGCTCCGCGTCCACCGATACGACTCTCCGCCGCCCTTTGCGCGCAAGATGATCGTGTCGCCGCTGCAGATCTCACGCGGTCCATCGAGCGTTGCTTTGAACGATGTGACGAAGACCGTCACCGTATCGACATCAGAACATCCGAACTCGTTGTAGCCCGTTGCGATGAACGTGGTGGTGGTGAGGACGTTGGCCAGCGGACTGGCCTTGGTAGAATCGTCGAGCACGTTGCCGGGCGACCATCGATATGTCACAGCACCGCGTGCCTGGAGTTTCACGCTGCCGCCGGCGCAGATGGTGACATCGAATCCTGCATTTACATTCGGATTCGCATTCACCACTACCTGCATGGACAGCGTCTTCGTGAAGCCTTGTGCATCGTAGATCACCGTCACCGTATACGTGCCGGCACGAGCATACACATGTTGCACACGTGTGCCCGTGGCACGATTGTTCGCACCACTTGCGGGATCGCCAAAGTTCCATGTTGCATTCGTGATGCCGGAGTCGGGAATGAAGCGCATGGACGTGGGACGTCCCACACAAGCCGTGTCGGCCATGATCTCATACGTCACTTCGTTCAAGAAGATGGCGGGCATGAAGTTCGGAAGGCCGAGCTCACACACGCGTCCTTGCAGGTCGACAGCCTTATCACGATACCCACACGCAAGTCCACGCGAATCCGGCGATGCGATCTCGGCCAAGAACGGGATCCCATCGGTGGCCATATAGATCTTCCCATTCGGTGCCAATTGAAGTGCGCCGGCGAGACGTCCCGTGGTGGAGCCCACGATGAACACCAGTGGTGGAAGGGGCTGACTCAGATCGAACTGCATCACCACGTTCGAATCCGTGCGTGTTGCATACAAGAACCGTCCGCTCGGTGAGAACTCCACGCCATACAAGGCGAAGTTGCCTCCGGTCGCTCGTTGTGCCACGATGCGTGCATTCGACACCACGCCTGTGGTCTTGTTGAAATCGAAGAGCCACAACTGTTTCGCATTCGAGCTCGCAAAGGCGATGCGTGATCCTTGTTGGTTCGCCTTCATGTAGCCGATGTCACCGAACATGAGCATCGGTCCCGATTGATACGTGGTTGGCGTTGCCGCGATCCCGGCCGCCGTTATAGACCACACATAGAACAGATTCGTATCGAGTGCATGGGCCACCAACCATACATCCGTACCATTGGCATGTCGGATGGCCGTGAGCTTCTCCGTGGCCGGCGCCAGCAGTGGCGTGTTCTTCTGCACGACGGTACCCATGCCGCCACTCCCGCCCATGTCGACAATGGAATACGTCACACCGGCCTTGTACGCATTCTCATTCGCATCCGTGGTCACGATGTAGTAGCGTTGAACATCGCCCGGTGCGGGGATCACGATGCTCGATTGCGTCGACGACCACGAACCGCCCAACATCACACCTCCCGACATCACCTGATGGGCCTTGTTGTAGACGGTGCCCCCATCGGTATAGAACAGCAGGTTGCCTGCCTTGTCGCTTTGCGATGCACAGCCCTCGCGCGAGTCAAGCGCGCCATTCGTGAGCGCCACCGGCGTGCCCGTGGTGAAATTCACACCGCAGCGCTTGCCGAAATACCAATTATCGCCCTCATGTGCAGAGAGCATCGACGCAGAAAGGACCAACAAGGTCAGAAGGAGGTAAGGACGCATGCGGAAAAATAGCGTTCACAGCGATACGGCCATGCGGCGGCACGCTATCTTTGTACGATGATCACCGTCCGCCTCCGACCAAACGAAGAACATCGCATACGTGCCGGACACCTTTGGGTGTTCAAGGACGAGATCAGCAAGGTCCCCGCCGTCGAGCCCGGAACATTGGTGCGCGTGGTGGACCGACATGAAACGTCCTACGGTGTGGGCTTCTGCAATCCCCTCTCCAAGATCACCGTGCGCCTGCTTGGCACCGAGCGGGAGAGCATCGACGCGGACTTCTTCACCGAACGTGTGCGTGCGGCACAACGGTTGCGCGAGCAACTCCTGCCGGGAGAAACAGCATATCGATTGCTCTTCGGTGAAAGCGATCTGATGAGCGGCCTCATCATCGATCGGTACGGAGATCATTTCGTGATCCAGATGCTGGCCGCCGGAATGGACCAGCATCGCGACGACATCGTCCACGCCATCCGCACCGTCTTCCCCGCGGCCAAAAGCGTCGTCGAGAAGAACATGGCGCAAACGCGACTCAAAGAAGGTCTCGAGTTGCGCGAAGGACTGGTGTGGGGCACCGTTCCGGAGACCGTGGACATCACGGAGAACGGGCTCACACTGCGCATCGATCTGGTGGGTGGACAGAAGACAGGATACTTCCTCGATCAAAAGATCAATCGCGCCATGGTGGCACGGTTCTGTGCGAACAGGTCCGTGCTCGACTGTTTCTGCAACGTTGGTGGCTTTGCGTTGAATGCTGCTGCGGCCGGAGCACGCGAGGCCGTCGGCGTCGACAGTAGCGCCGTGGCCATTGCGGCCGCGCAGCGCAATTCCGAGATCAACAACCTCACGAACGTGCGCTTCGAAGATGCCAACGTCTTCGAGCTCCTGCGTGCGCATGTGGAAGAAGGTCGCACGTGGGACGTCATCATCCTCGATCCTCCGTCCTTCGCCAAGAGCCGGACCGTGCTGCGCAAGGCCCACGCCGGCTATGCAGAGCTCAACCGTCTGGCCATCAAGGCACTTGCACCGGGCGGCATCCTTGTGAGCGCCAGTTGCACGCAATTGGTGCCGGAGGCAGACCTGCTCGACATTATTTACACCGAGGGCTCACGATTGCAGAAACGTTTACGTCTTTTGTATCGAGGCACGCAAGCACCGGATCACCCCGTCCTCCTCGCAATGCCGGAGACACAGTATCTGAAACTGTTCATCTTCGATATTGTCAATGAATAACGACCCTGGAGTGAACTGATGTTCGAATTTGAATTTGACGACGATGCCGATGACTTCGATCGGCGTGAGTTGGACGAAACACTGAAACGATTTCGAGAATCGTATCGGAGCGGTGAGTGGCAACAAGGTGCACCATCGGCCGAGGCGCTCGAGATGATCGTTCACTATTGCCTCGAAACTCAGAAGTTCGACGATGCCCTGATCTTTTCGCAAATGTGGAAGGATGCAGCGCCCTATTCTGCCGATGCCTGGCATAAGTACGGCATTGCTCTGAGCAGCGTTGGGCAATGGTCCGAGGCACTCGACGCCTACACCAAGGCGGCCGATCTCGACCCGGTTGACGTGGAGATCCTCGTCAACCGCGGCATCGCGCTGGAGCAGACCGGCAAGCTGGAAGAGGCCATGCATCTGATCGAGCGGGCGCTGGAGTCCGAGCCCGACAATGCAGACGCGCTCTACAGCAAGGCCATGGTCTTCCAGAAACTGGAACGGTACGACGAGGCCATCAAGCTCTTCACCTATCTCTCGAAGAACGAGCAGTTCACGCGCGATGCGTTGTATGAACTGGCGTTCTGTTTGGAGAGCACCGACCGAAATGCAGAGGCGCTCGACATCTATGAACGACTCATCGATACCGACCCCTTCGATTCCAATGCATGGTTCAACAAGGGCGTGATCTACGGTCGCAAAGGCTCCCACCGTCGCTCCATCGAAGCCTACGAAATGGCCGTTGCCATCAAGCCCGACTTCGTGTCGGCGCTCTACAACATGGGCAACACGTATGCGCTCATCGGCAAGCTCGACGAGAGCATCGAATCGTATCGCGAGGCCATGAAGCACGACGCCAACGACGTTGCCGTCCTTCACAACCTTGCCACCTCCCTCGAAGAGCGCGGGAACTTTCAAGAGGCCATTGAATTGTTCTCCAAGGTATTGGAGATCGACAACCGACATGTTCAGTCGCTCTACGGCAGAGGCACCTGCTACGACGCCCTCGAGCAGTACACGGCTGCCGTGGTCGACTACGATACGGCCCTGGCCGTGTCGCCCGACTATGCCGATCTCTGGTATGCCAAGGGCGATGCCGAGTACAACCTGCACCATGTGGACGATGCGCTGGAATGCTATCGCAAGGCGCTCACCATCGAGGCCACCGACGTGGAGTGCTGGTTCGACTATGGAGCAACGCTCTTGGAAAAGGGCGACCTGATCGAATCCGCCAAGGCCTTTTCCGAAGTGGTCCGTCTCTCGCCCGAGTGGTCGGACGGCTACTACGCGCTGGCAAAAGTCCTCACGGCCCTCAACGAACTCAACACGGCGGCCACGTATCTGGCGCGTGCCATTTCGCTGGACTCGGCCAAGGGCCGCGACATTGAACGCGAATTCGGCTCGTTTGCCACCGAGGCCGGTATCGAGTACCTGAAATCCGTAATTTCGAATTCCCAGAAAGGATAATACCCATGCCCTACGATCCAATGCTCGTACAACCGATGCGCGAAGAACTCACACGCCACGGAGTACGTGAACTCAGAACTGCCGCCGACGTCGACGAGGCAATGAAGCAACCCGGCACAACACTCGTTGTGGTGAATTCCGTGTGCGGCTGTGCCGCCGGTGGCGCCCGTCCGGGCGTGGCCTTGGCGCTCAAGCACACCACGTTGCCCGACAATCTGGTGACCGTGTTCGCCGGACAGGACCTTGAAGCAACGGAGCGCGTGCGCACCTACTTCACCGGCATGGCACCATCGTCACCGAGCATCGCCCTCTTGCAGGACGGAGAGCTCGTGGCCTTCATGCCGCGCCATCAGATCGAAGGTCGCACGCCCGAAATGATCGCCTCGGCGCTCACCTCGGCATTCGACAAGCTGGGTGCCAACGCCTCGGCCTGACGGATCGTGAGCGTTCGCATCTCACCAACAGTATCTTGATGAACGGGGCTCCTGGCCCCGTTCGTCGTTTCAGGCGGATCGGAGAGCACACTCGTCCACGCATCCAGCAAGGCATCGGCCTCGCGATGCCACGGCATCAACGTCAGGTTGAGCTCGCGGAACGTGGGTCCGTGATGCAGGTGCACCAGGTGACAAAGCTCGTGCACCACCACGCTCTCGATGCAGGCATCGGGGGTGCGGATCAGGTATTCGTTCAACGTGATCGTGCCGGACGAACTGCAGCTGCCCCAGCGGCGCGACATTTTGCGCATGCGAAGGCCGGCATACCGCAGTCCGGGAAGGCCAATGGCCGGCAAATGGCGGGCGATCAGCTCTTCGAACAGCCCTTCCGCCTCGCGCCGTTGCCACCGTGCCACAGCTTTCTGCGCATGGAGCGGAGTGGCGGTAAGGGATGCAGGGAGGAGAAGGGTGTCGGCATGGCGACGTGGAGTTCGCAGCGGCTCGGAACTCGGTTCCCAGCGGAGCAGCCCACCACGGTGATAGAATTCGTTTGCATGGCTTCGCACCGGGATCACGGAACGGGCCGTGGCGGCCTGGGCCACCTTGCCGGCGATCCAGTCGAAGCGCGATCGGAGAAAGTGCTCAATGTCGGCAACGGACGTGCGCATCGGCGAGCGGACCACAACGGTCCCGGCAGCATGGATCTCGACGGAAAGCGTGCGACGACGCGAGCGGACCAGACGGTAGATCAATGTAACCTTCAGTTCTGACCATTGTTAATGACAACGCAATGAAGCGGCGGCTGGGCGAATATAGTGATGGCGATCTCTACGCCATGTTACGTGGGGACGATCGGGAAGAAGCGTTTCGTGAACTGTACGCGCGTTTTTCTCCCAACGTCTTCGCCTATTGCATGCGCGTCTTGGGAAGTCAGGACCGAGCCTACGACATCTATCAGGAAACGTTCATGCGCTTCTTTCAAAGCGCCGAACGTCACCCGCAGTTGGACAACGTTCGTGCCTACGTGCTCACCATCTGTCGGAACCTGTGCCTGAATGAGAAAAAGCGCAGTGCGCAGACCGCTGCCCTTGAATTCGACGACACACTGTACAATCCAGGTGAAGGTCGCGAGGCGGAACGGAGCGAAATGATGGGACTGATCACCATGGCCATGGAGCTCCTCCCCCACGACATGAAAGAGGCATTTGTGCTGCGCGAGTACGACGGGCTGTCGTACAATGAGATCAGCGACATGCTTCAGATCAAACTGGAAACGGCCAAGGTTCGGGTGTTCCGCGCCCGACAGAAGATCAAGGAGATCTTGGAGCCGTATCTGAACGAATTGCAAAAGTGAGATGACCATGGACCCGAATCATAGCGACCTCATTCAGATGCTCCTTGACGGAGAGCTGGACTCGATGTACGATGCACGGTTGTTCGGCGAACTTTCGACGAACGGCGACCTGCGCAACGAACTGAAGCAACAGCTTGCCATCCGGAACGAAGTATCGCACGACCGTATGGCCCTGATCCCTCCGGCCTCCCTCACGGGTGCAGTGTTCAGCGGACTGGGCTTCACGGCACCAATGGCCGGTGCCGCAGCCGGTGCTGCCGGCGGCTTCGTGGCCACCTGGCTGGGACGCATCGGCGTTCCGATCGCGGCCGCGGTGTTGGCGACGGGGGCGATGAACTACGCTTCGCGCGACACGGAGAGTGCGACGCTGGCGCGCGACACGAATGTGGGACGCTCGGAAGCCTCGCGCGACACGGATGTGCGACGCTCGGAGGCCTCGCGGGACACTGAAGTGGGACGCTCGGAGGCCTCGCGCGACACTGAAGTGGGACGCTCGGAAGCCTCGCGGGACACTAGGAGTGGGACGCTGGCGCGGGACACTGAGAGTGCGACGCTGGCGCGGGACGAGTACGCGAAGACGCGGGACACTGATGTGCGACGCTCGGAGGCCTCGCGCGACACTGAGAGTGAGACGATCACGCGCGACACGGAGCGTGAGACGATGGCGGAGGCGCCGGTATCGCGGGTGATGATGTCGAACTCCATCGACCTGCAGCGGCAGGAAGAGCCGAAGACGTTGCAGTCCATGCAATTGCAGAACACGCGGGCGGCATGGGACGAGTACCCTGCCTTTACGCTACAGGCGCGTGGGTTCTCGCTGAAGCCGATGACGGAAACGTCGGTGGATGCGCAAACGCAATGGTATCAGAACCTTGGTCTGGCCATGATCTACAAGCTCTCCGACCACCACTCCGTTGGTGTGGAATTCGGCAGCGAGGTCTTCCCGCAGGTGTTCGATGGAACGCGGCCGAACGGACAGGTCGTGCGCTACGAACAGCAGCCGTCGAGCATGTGGGCTGCCGCCGTCTACCGGTACAGCTTCGATGGCATTGGCGAGACGAGTTTCCGTCCCATCCTGCAGGGTTCGTTCGGTGGCACGAAGTACGGTCCGCTCGGTCGGGCCATGCTCGGCATGTCGTACTCCCCTGTTGGTCCGCTCAGCTTCATTCTTGGCATTGAAGGGGCCACCATGGCCTATCAGTATCAGCAGAATTGGTTCACATCGTCCAAGATCGGACTCACGTACGGCATGGCCGTGCGCTTCTAACTGTCAATAACTTCAGGTTCACGTATGTTCTCTCGTTCTTGTTCAACTATCCTGGCCCTTGGCCTTGCCGCCTTGCTGGCGAGTTGCGCCTCCCCGCTCGACTCGGACGCGCCTCGAAAAGAGACCGCGGTGACGGCAGCTCCCAAAGTCGTCCCCTCGGCCGTCACGTTCGAGGTATCGAGCGCCAAAGGGCAGTATGCCTCGTTCGGCACGCCGACCATCCGTGTGGACACGACCACAGAACCCTGCACGGTCTGGATCGGCAATATGCAGATGACGGTGACGGCAGACTCTGGTCAAGTGCCTTTGCTGCAAAGCTTTACGCTGAACGTCGACTCCATTTCGGCCGACTCACAGCTCGAGAACCTCCTGGGTTCGCAAATGATCCTGGCCCTGAACATCGACTCGTCCCAGCCCCCGTTGATCGTGAATGCCGATGCCACGAACAATACGGCCAGCCTGGTGATCTCCGAGATGGAACGCAAGCCCGGAGAGCCATTGCAAATGGTGGTGAGTATCTATATCATTGCCAACAAAGCCCTGCTGATCCCGGGTCAAAAGCAGGAAACGCTCTTCGGCGAGATCCATATCACGATGTAGCACATTCCCTTGTAACGTAGTTCCACTGAGTGGATTCTTCGACCCGATTGATCAACGCATCTTTCGGGTTGAATTTTTTTTGAGGAGGTTTTCTATGAGAACTCAGTTCTCCTTCATTCGCACACTGGCCATGGCCGTTGTCGTTCTTTCGGCAAGTGTCGTGGCAGCATTCGCAGGCACTCCGTTGCCACCGCGCGAATATGGCGCATCCGTGGTGATGGGCGATCAGAACAATCAGATCGTTCTGTTGAAGTGGTATGCCACCCAAGATGGACCGGCGGCAACGTCGTTCAACATCTATCAGGCCTCGGGTCAGACCGAAGACATGACGAAGTTCGACAAGATCGGCTCCGTCGAGGCAAAGACCCAAGAGCCGAACACTCCTCCGATCAAGTACACCTTCGAAGTTCGCGATCTGAAGGAAGGAACGTACACCTTCTACATTCGTGCTGTGAATGCCGATGGCGAAGGTGATCGCTCGGTGATCCGCGTTGTCGTGATCAAGCCGAACGTCGTGAAGGAAAGCATCTGGTTCGTGTCGCAACCGACCTACTCTGCATTCGTTGGCAAGCCATACTCCTATAAGGCCCGCGCAGAAGCAAATCCAGCCGGCACGATCTCCTATGCCCTTGTGCAAGGTCCGGACGGTATGACGATCAATGCCGAAACAGGAGAGATCTCGTGGACGCCTACAGCAGAACAGAATGGTAAAGTGTTCCTGATCATCGTCAAGGCCTTCATCGATGGTACGGACCGTTCCGTACTGCAGAAGTTCGAGATCGCTGTGAAGACGGATGGCGGCGGCGACAAGCCACGCTTCTGCTCCTTCATCAAAGGTCATGTAACACTCGAAGGCACCACGACGCTGGTGACAAATGGCGTGGTAACGGCGTGGATGACAAAGGTGAGCGAGAAGGACTCGTCGAAAGAAGTATTGGTCCCTGTTTACAAGGCAGAGATCAAGCAAGGTGTCTACACCCTCAACCTTCCTGCCGGAACGTATAAGCTTCGCGTCGAAGGCGCCGGCTTCTATGCTGAATGGAACGAGAACGTCGAAGAGCCAGCCAATGCCACGGCAGTGGTCACTGAGTGTGACAAGACTGTCGAACTGCACTTCATCGTCACGGCAAAGCCAGAGCCGGTGAAGTATGTTGTTTCGGGTCGCGTGACCGATGAAGCAACGGGCGAAGGCATCAAGGCCATCGTGATCTTCGAAGCAAAGAAGAAGGACGGCAACGTTGTGGATGCCAAGTACCTCCGCCTTGTTGTTGAGACGAATGCAAATGGCGAATACGAAGTGAAGCTTCCTGCCGGTGTGGACTTCATTGCCCACGCCGAAGCAGCCGGTGGCAAGAACGACCGTCCTGTCTACCTCGTAGAATTCTACAACGAAGTGGCAACGGCGAACGAAGCTACCGTGATCAACCTTACCGAAGCCATGACGGGTGTGAGCTTCACACTTGCCAAGCGTCCGGTGTTCGCGAACTCGATCTCGGGTACGCTTACCGATAGCAATGGCGCAGCCGTTCGCGGTCGTGTATCGGTCTATCAAGTGATCACCAAGGGCAATGAGACCGGTAAGCGCTTTGCAACAACGGTCGAAACAGATTCCAATGGTCACTACACCATCACGAATCTCGAGCCGGGCACCTACATCGTCTTCGCATCGGCCGGCGAGAAGTCCAACTTCGTACCGGGCTGGTATGTGAGCGGTGACTTCGCAGCGAACGAGTGGAAGAACGCAACGCAGATCACCGTTGGCGAAGACACGAACACCGACGGTGTCGTGATCAAGCTCAAGCAAGTACAAGGCAAGCGCGGCAAGGGTCGCGTACGCGGTGTGGTCTTCGGTCGTGGCGGCGAGATCAAGGTTGGCGGCGAAGCCCCACAAGGCAGCACGGGCATCATTGGTGCCTTCGTGGTGGCCAAGGATGATCAAGGCAACGTGGTCGACTACATGATCAGCGAGAACGACGGTGCCTATCAGCTCGACGAGTTGGGCATCGGCACCATGACGATCATCGCCGATCGCCTTGACTACAATGCAGCAACGACAACGTTGGCCGTTGACGACTCGAAGAACTCCGATCAGCAAGCCACACTGGAACTGCTGAAGACGGTCACGAGTGTCGAAATGCCAACAACGAGCGTTTCCTCCTTCAACGTCTATCCAAACCCGGCTTCTGCCGAGGCAACGATCCAGTTCCCGGCAACAACGGGCACGGCATCGGTCTCCATCCTCACCATGACCGGCGTTGTTGTTGCAACACAATCGGTTGACGTGCAGGACGGACTCACCACGGCGATCATGAACACATCGTCGCTCTCAAGCGGACGCTACCTCGTTCAGGTCTCCAACAACGGTCGCCTCTTCGCACTGCCGATGACGATCGTTCGCTAAGCGCACGAACGCAGCACTCTCAACGCCCGGGCGATCCATTCGCTCGGGCGTTTTTTTTTCTATGTTGGGGTCCTATGAGATCTCACCTTGCCGCCCTCGCCTCGATCGTCCTTGCCCTCGCACCCAGCATGCTGCGCGCACAAGGACCATCGCTTCCCACCGAATTCATCCAGCAGCCCTTTGATGTGCAGCGGTACGACGTGGCCGCCTATGTGAATGACCTTCCGTCGAAGTTCATGCTCGGTCAATGCGTGATCACCGTGAACTGGATCGCCGACCAGCCGAATGCGGTATTCCCCTTCCACCTTCGATCGCTGACGATCGACTCCGTGGTCGTGCGTAAAACGCAGCTCACCGTGACCACCATCGGCAAACCAAGCGATGCGTCGTATCACCACGAGATCGGCTTGGGTGCACGCAACGCAGGGCAGGCCGATACGATCCGCATCCACTACCACGGAACGATGACGCAAGAGCTCGGCACTGGACAGTGGGGCGGCGTGCAGTATCAGGACTCCGTGCTGTATGCCATGGGCGTTGGCTTTCAGAACAACTACGTGAGCGCCACGCAGCACTGGATGCCGTGCTACGATCATCCGAGCGACAAGGCCACCCTGCACACCACGTTCTTCTCGCCCGTGAACGTGCGCGTGGCATCGAACGGTGCGTTGCAGCGCGACACCATTCTGAAGGGCACACCATCGAATGTGCGCATGACGCAATGGGAAGAGTCGCACGATTGCGCCACGTATCTGATGACGTTCGTGGCCGCGCCCTATACGATCCTCGACCTCGGCACAGAGCCTGTTCCGATGCAGGTGTATTCGCTGCGACGTGACTCGGCGGCAACGAGCAAGAGTTTCTCATTGCTCCCCGACATGGTCACGCTCTTGCAACAGCGCTTCATCCCGTATCCGTTCGACAAGGTGGGCTATGCCAACACCACGCGCGGATCGATGGAACATCAAACGATGATCTGCTTTGCCTTGAGCATCTCGCAAAGCGGCGACACGGTGAACGCCACGGCCACACATGAGCTCGCCCATCAGTGGTTCGGCGATCTCGTCACGCCCATCGACTTCCGGCATGCCTGGCTGACCGAGAGCTTTGCAACGTATTGTGAATCGCTCTGGCATGAGCACCTCTTCGGTAACACGGGCTATCTCAAGATGGAAGGCAGCAAGGCGAACGACTACATGTTCCGTATTGCCAAAACATCGGGCATTGGTGCACACGAAGGTGTGTTCGCCATCTACGACTTCCCACGTGCCACCACATCGAACTATCCCGAGACCATCTACAAAAAGGGCGACGTGGTGCTTGGCATGTTGCGCGCGCTCATGGGTGACGAGGCCTTCTTTGCAGGACTCCGTCGGTACTTGAACGAGCATGCGTATGGCAATGCGTCGACGTCGGATCTTGTCACCGCACTCGATGTCAACACTTCCGTCGACGTGACGTCCTACATCACCGAATGGATCTATGGCAAGGGTTGGGCAAAGCTTCGCGTGGAATTGCAGCCGGGCCCTACATCCACACGCATTCGCATCACGCAAGTGCAACGCGATCTCGACACATCGTGGACGCTGTACTCACAACTGCCATTGAACTGCACGTATACCGATGCAAGTGGTGCACAGCGCGACACGGTCTTCGTCTTCAGTGGCACATCGCCCTTGGAGTTCGACGTGGCATCGGCCGCCTCGCTCAAGATCAACGACGGCTCGCACTGTCGGTCACTCGTCCAAGTGGTCCAGACCACCAGCGTCGCCGTAGGTCCGTCGCCCACATCCTACGACATCGCACTCGCCCCAAATCCGGCCTCCACACACGTCAAACTCACACGCACGGATGCAACGCATACGAGTACGGTGGACGTGGTGGATGTGGGTGGTGCATCGTGTTATCATGCCACATGGGAGGCGGGAAGCGCATCAATGCTTGTTCCCACGTCGGCCTGCGCGCATGGCGCCTACACTGTTGCGATCCGCACGGATGGCCGCCTTGCCACCCTACCGCTCTTGCTCACACCTTCATGGTGATCCACTTGGCAATGTCCTTGAACGACGGCTTGCGACCGTAGGACAGAATGCCGATGCGATAGATGCGCGATGCCAGCCAGACGGCTCCGAAGAAGAAGCCGATACAGAGTGACATCGACGTGACCACTTGCCACCACGGCACATCGGTGGCAGCAAGGCGCACCGTCATCAGGATCGGTGCGAACAACGGGATCAGCGAGAGGACAACGGCCAACGTTCCGTTCGGTGCGGCGATCACGTTGCCGATGAACATGATCGTCAACACCACCGGCAGTGTGATCGGCAGGGTGAGCTGATTTGCGTCGGCCTCTTGATCCACGGCCGAACCCACGGCCGCATACAACGTTGCATAGATGAAGTAGCCTGCAAGGAAGAAGAAGATGAAGAGCAGGATGGTGCCAAGGGAGATGGAGGGAAGGGCAAAGGGAAGTGCGCTTGCCGCACCACCGCTCATCTGAAGTTGCGCCTGTGCTTGCGGCATGTTCTTCACCATGTCCATGGCCTGCTCCGGCTGCACTTGCGTGCTCAGAACGGCCCCCAGAGCCAACACCACGCCAAGACCCAGCACGCCCCATGCGGCCAGTTGCGTGAGGCCCACGAGGCCGATGCCGATCACCTTGCCCATCATGATATGGAACGGACGGGCCGACGAGGCCAGCACTTCGATGATGCGATTGGCCTTTTCATCGACCACGCCGCGCATCACCATGGAGCCGTAGAGGAAGATCAGCATGTAGATCATGAAGCCGGCAAAGTAGCCCACCATGGCCGAGGCCTTGGAGGCATCTTCTTCCACGCCTTGTTCGGAGATCTTCAGCGATTGCATCACGATGCCCTCTTCGACCAGGCGGATCACCGACGTGTCGGTGCCAACGCGACGGAGACGTCCGTTCACCACAAGCGGCTCGATGGCATCCTGCACGCTCGACTCAAAGGCAATGCCCGAGCCGCCGCGCGAGAACAACGTCACCGCGCCGGAATCCAGCACGTCGGGCGGGATCACCACGTAGGCTTGAAGTCGTTCGTCGAGGACGGCCTGCTTCAGCTCGGCGTCCGTCATCGTTCCGGCCGACGTGAACTGCGCCGTATCCGAGGCGATCACCTGCGCCCCGATCTGTCCACTCCTGTCAACCACGGCAACCTTCCCTTCCGCCCCGTCCCCTGCCAACATGGCCGCTACCACCGGAATAGCGATCAGAAGGGCCATGACAACGGGTCCGAGCAGCGTGAACAGCACGAACCATTTACTCTTCACACGTGTTCTGTACTCGTGTGCAATGATGACGCGGATCTTCGATGGAGAGCTCATGGCGTAAAGCTACGAGTTACGCGGATTTTCCCCATCGTAGAAGCAGAACCCTTCGTATTTTCGCATGCTATACTGAAACCGACGGAGCCCCAGATGATCTCGATCCTACACGACAAACTTCAGAAGACCGCAGAAGCACTTCGTGCTGCGCGCACATCGCTCGTGAAAGAGCATGGCGAAACGGTCCTCAGCAGCGTTACCATCGAACAAGTGTTCGGCGGCATGCGCGGGGTGCCGGCCTTGGTCTGCGACACATCCAGTGTGTCTGCCGACGAGGGTCTGCGCATACGCAACATCCCCATCCTGGAACTCACGGACGCCACGCCCGAAGAGATCTTCTGGCTGCTCGTGAGCGGTGAACGTCCCAACGCCGAAGAGCTTGCGGCTTTGAAGGACCTCTTCGCTCCGCACTATCAGATCCCGTCGTATGTGGTGGACACGCTGAAGGCCATGCCGAAGGATGCCCATCCGATGGCCATGCTCAGCGCCGGTCTGATGGCCATGGAGCGCGAGTCCGCATTCCGCAAGGCCTACGATGCAGGTGCCGGCAAGGACGAGTTGTGGAAGGCCATGTTCGAAGACAGTGTGCGCTTGATCGCCTCGATGGCAGGTCTGGCCGCGGCTGTGTATCGCGTGCGCTTCCACGGCGGTTCGGTGATCGATGCACCGGCAGGCGAGAAGGACATGTCGAATGCCTTTGCGCACATGCTCGGCATCAGCAACGATCCGGCATGGAAGGACCTCGTTCGGTTGTACCTCGTGTTGCACAGCGACCATGAAGGCGGCAACGTGAGCGCCATGACGTCGTATGTGGTGAGCTCTGCGCTCAGCGACGCATACTACAGCGTTTCGGCCGCCATGTGCGGTCTGGCAGGTCCGCTCCACGGTCTTGCCAACCAAGAATGTCTGCGCTTCATCATCGATCTCGAGAAGCAGTTCGGCGGCGTGCCGACCGAAGAGCAACTGCGCGAGTATGCGTGGAACCGTTTGAACAGCGGACAAGTGATCCCGGGCTACGGACATGCCGTGCTTCGCGTCACCGATCCTCGCTTCACGGCCTTCTACGACTTCGCCGAGAAGCACAACATCAACGACGACAACGTGAAGCTCGTGCAGATGATCTACAACATCGTCCCGGGCATCCTCAAGGAGCAAGGCAAGGCAAAGAATCCATGGCCCAACGTTGATGCGGCATCGGGTTCGTTGCTCTATGCGTACGGCATGACGGAGTTCGACTTCTACACCGTGATGTTCGGCGTATCGCGCGCCATGGGCCTCTGTGCACAGATGCTCGTGAACCGCATGATGATGTCGCCCATCGTTCGTCCGAAGTCGCTCACCATTGCAGAGATGCAATCCAAGGCATAACAGGCCTGTACACATCCGAACACAAAAAAAGGGCGCACGTGAGTGCGCCCTTTTTCTTTCCTGTTTCCTCTCGTCCCTGTATCTTTGCCCCTTGCTACGGGGGACGAGAACGGGGACGTTCGATGTGGACCCTACTGGATTCGAACCAGCGACCTTTACGATGTCAACGTAACGCTCTAACCAACTGAGCTAAGAGTCCATCGTTCCGAGTGAGCTACAAAGTTAGCACCTCTTCGGTCTCCCGTCCAAATTGTTCGCGATACATTCCAATGTCACACTTACGGACTGCTGTATGATCCTTACCATTCTTGCTCTCGGCGTACTCTCGCTGATCGTGGCCGTGTTCTATCGTTCCCGTGTCATGGGCGTGAAGATCGAAGACGGAGCCGCGTCGGCTGAAGAGGTCACACGTCTCAAAGAGATCTCCACTGCTATTGCCGAAGGCGCCATGGCCTTCTTGGGTCGCGAGTACCGCGTGCTCGGCCTCTTCATGGTCATTTTCGCCATCATCATTGGCCTGACGGTATCTGGTGAGGTAGCAGAAAAATGGTATACAGCAGGTGCCTTCATCATCGGTGCGGGCATTTCGGTGCTTGCCGGCTTCATCGGCATGAAGATCGCCACCATCGGCAACGTCCGCACGGCCTCGGCAGCGCGTCAGTCGCTCGATAAGGCCTTCCAGGTAGCATTCCAGTCGGGCATCGTGATGGGCTTCGGCCTCACGGGTCTTGCCGTGATCGGTCTGGCCCTCGTCTGGCTTGGCATCGGCTCGCTCTTGCCCGGTACGGCAGCCCACGTCCAAATGGAGATCCTCTCCGGCTTCGGTCTGGGCGGCTCGGCCGTAGCGTTGTTCGGTCGTGTTGGTGGCGGTATCTACACCAAGGCCGCCGATGTGGGCGCTGACCTTGTGGGCAAGGTGGAAGCGGGCATTCCTGAGGACGATCCGCGCAATCCTGCCGTGATCGCCGACAACGTGGGCGACAATGTGGGTGATATTGCCGGCATGGGTGCCGACCTCTTCGGCTCCGTGGCCGAGTCCACCTGCGCCGCCCTTGTGATCGGTGCCGTCTCGTTCGCGGCCTTGCCCGAAGAGACCCGCCTTTCCGCCCTTCTCTTCCCTATGCTCGTGAACGGTGTGGGCATTGTTGCCTCGATCGTGTCGATCTTCTTCGTCCGTCCAAAGACGGAGGAAAAGGTGGAAGGGGCATTGAAGACGGCGCTCATCGTGTCGACGTTGCTCATGCTGGCCGCCCTGTATCCGGTGACCATGCAGATGATCCCTCCCACGTTCATCGTGGGTCTCACGCAGTACACCAACATGGGTGTGTTCGTGGCGCTGGCATCCGGACTCATTGCAGGTCTGGCCATTGGCTTGATCACAGAGTTCTTCACCTCGCACCGCTATTCCCCCGTCCGTCAGGTTGCCGACGCATCCAAGACAGGCGCCGCCACGAACATCATCTACGGTCTGGCCCTTGGCTATAACTCAGCCGTCATTCCCATGTTGCTCATCGCCGTCTCCGTGGTCTTGGGCTATTCCTTTGCCGGCATGTACGGCATTGCGCTCACGGCCATCGGAATGCTGGGTACCATTGCTGTTGGGTTGACGATCGATGCGTATGGTCCTGTTTCCGACAACGCCGGCGGTATCGCCGAAATGTCACACATGGGCAAGGACATCCGCAAGCGCACCGATGCTCTCGATGCAGCCGGTAACACCACAGCCGCCATCGGAAAGGGCTTTGCCATTGGTTCTGCGGCGCTCACATCGTTGGCACTCACGAGTGCCTTCATCACGCGTGCACGCAGCGTCGATCCATCCTTCACCACCATCGACCTCCTCTCGCCATCGGTGCTTGCAGGATTGCTGGTTGGTGGTGCATTGCCATTCGCCTTCTCGGCCATGACAATGAAGAGTGTGGGCAAGGCCGCCTTCGACATGATCGAGGAAGTACGCCGGCAGTTCCGCACCATTCCCGGTATCATGGAGGGAACGGGACGTCCGGACTATGCAAAGTGCGTCGACATTTCCACGAAGGCCTCCATTCGCGAGATGATCGCGCCCGGTATGTTGGTGATCCTCACACCGCTTGTGGTCGGCTTCCTCTTCGGCGTGCACATGCTTGCCGGTCTGCTCATCGGCGCTCTTGTCGTCGGCGTGATGTTGGCCGTCTCCATGGCCAACTCCGGTGGTGCCTGGGACAATGCCAAGAAGTACATCGAGACAGGGATGCTGGGCGGCAAGGGCTCGGACACGCACAAGGCGGCAGTGGTGGGCGACACGGTGGGTGATCCGTTCAAGGACACATCCGGTCCATCCCTGAACATCCTCATCAAGCTCATGGCCATCATCTCGCTCGTCTTCGCAGGTGCCTTTGCCACGAACGGCGGCATTCTGCTCAAGATGTTCGCGCATTGATCTGCGGAGCAGATCAAACCACAACGGCTCGGGCGTTACCATAGAAACAGAAACGGGACACAGCGATGTGTCCCGTTTTTTTTTTGCGTCGATCGTGTGCGGATCTGTCTGCTACAGCGCCGTGGTCACGCGCATCGTCACCAGCATCTTCTCGGCACGTCCGTTCTCCATGCCCGGATTCACCACGGCCACGAAGTAGCGTGTGGGTCCGCCAAGGGCCGACGTCTCGACCACCAGGATCCGCGCGGCCGGGAGTTTGGTGGTGAACGGGTAGATCATCACGAAGCCGCCCGGATACGTCTTCTTGATCGGTGTGCCCGGCTTCTTCGTGCCGGGCCAGATGGCATCGGCAGCGGCGGTAATGGCGGCATCGCCCTTGTGTTTGCCTTGCAAGTCGACCACGGACACCTTGAACTCATCCGAGCGCGAGCCCACGTTCCGTTTCCAGTAGAACGTCGGCCAGCCGTTCGTGGACTCGACCAGCTTCAGCTTCTCCTGACATTTGAATCGGATGCCCGAGGCACTGTAATAGGGATAGTCGGCGCGGAAAGCCGTCACGACCGAGGCAAGCAAGACCAAGACGAGCAATGTTTTCATGCTACGAAGCTACGAGAGGTTTGCCATTTTTTAAAAATTCCGTAAGTTGCCTCGCTTCCTTAGCTCAGCTGGTTAGAGCATCTGACTCTTAATCAGAGGGTCCGGGGTTCGAGTCCCCGAGGGAGCACGAAGACCGATATGTCAGGATATATGGAGTTACACAAAACCAGCGTAACCCCAAACAAAACAACCAGTTGCGACAAATTTGCACATGGTTGATGTATCTCGACGAATCTCGGTGTTACACGAAAACCGTCAGTATGAGCGTCAGTAGTTTGTGACTCGTTTCACAGCCTCCTGTTCATACTGACGGTTTTTCGTATGCGCCTGAACTACTACCTCGACAAGCCGGACCGACCAACCACGCCTGTGATGGTCAATTTGGCCCTCTGTGGAAAAAGATTTCGGTTTTCGACCGGTGTCACCGTCGACCCGAAACATTGGAGCGACGAGCGCCAAGCGGTCAAATCCGGAGACCCGCATCAGAACGCGCATCAAAAGCGATTGAATGCCATCACCGCATTCATCCAGCGCGCCTACAACGAGCTTACGCCGTCCGGGGTCGAGAAGCTCCTGACCAACGCCGACCTCAGCAGCTTCATCCAATCCGTCAAACACTTTATCGCCCCGACACCGGATGAAGGGTCCGAGCATGGAACCACGTTCGTTGCGCGTTTTGATCAATTCATTGACACCTACACGCTTCGATCACCGCAGGGAATGGTGACGTCGAAGCGACCCGGCGAACGTATGCTTAGTCTGTATCGACTCGTACTGCGAGATCTCCAACAGTGGACCAAAGAGACACGTCGCAATCTCACGTATGAGATGATCGATGAGACCTTCTACGTGCAGTATTGTGGGTGGTTGTCGAACAGTCGAGGACTTGTCGACTCGACGATCTCAAATCACATAAAGGTTCTGAAAACGTTCATGAAATGGTCGCGGTCGAAAGGCTACCACACATCTTCCGCCTGGGAGACGTTCTGGCGCGACAAGCGCACGGGCGACACGATCGCACTGTCCATCGATGAGCTTCGTCGACTTCGTGATCTCGACCTTGAGGGTAACGATCGACTCGCACATGTTCGGGATGTATTCTTGCTACAGACCTATACGGGACTTCGCTATGGAGATCTTATCGAGCTCAAGCCACATCACTTTGCGTCACCGGACAGCATCATTCGATACACAACGGAGAAGACCGACACGCGATGCCTCATCCCGATCACGAAGCCAATGTCTGCGCTTCTCAAGCGATATCCTGACCATGCATTCAAGTTTCCAAGCAATGCCAAGATGAATGAGTATCTCAAAGAGCTTGGCAAACTCGTTGGTCTCGATCAGTCTACAACAGTGAACCACTATCGTGGCGGGAAGCGAGAGGAAGAGCAGGTGCTGCGGGCAGAGCTCTTGACAACGCATGTTGCTCGGCGCACGTTCGTTTCAACGTCCATCCGCTTGGGCGTGCCCGAAGCCGTGATCTCTATGGTCACGGGGCATGCTACTAAGGGAATGCTACAACAACACTACATTGTATTCGATGAAGAAGCAGTGCGCGAGATGATCTGCAAAGCATGGGAGCAACTATGAACCTCATTGATGCCTACTTCATGCACCCTGTGGCCTTGGATCATGCACGTGCCGTCCTTCACATCGAGCTCGACATGTTGCGCAACGGGATCGGTGTCAAAAAGCGCGGGGAATGGCTTGTCGCACAGCGGGACAGGCTTTGTGTGGATGCCGTGATCACGGTCCCACCCTTGGTTGCCCCGATCTTGGAATCATTGACGACGAGGGATGCACTCAGGATCTTCTCCCACATCGAGAACAACCTCGCCGCCATGGGCGCCGGTTCCACGTTCCGATCGCTGCGGAATGCCCAACGTCGGAACGGTCTGCCGGAAAACGTCTTCGACCAAGCGACGATCAACGGAGCGCTCATCGTCCTGTCCAATGATGTCGAATTCTGCGAGGTGTTTTCGCGTCTCGTGTTAGGTCTGTTGGAGAACATCGACCAGAGCCCGGCGTTCGCCGCAATGAACGAGGCCTATGCACGCATTGCAGAACGCAACGATCTCGAGACCGTCAAGCAGCAGCAACTCATGCAGCTTGCCAGTGAGAGCTTCCCGCAATTGATCGACCATCTGAACTTCGACGTGATGGAAGAGCGGACCATTGCCTATTTGCGCGGTCGGCTCCTGGATCAAAGCATCATGGCCTGCCTTTCAGCACTCGTTCGCGTTCAGGGTGCCGGCATTTTCGAGGGGTCCGTCAGTGCCATTGTCGACGTGAACATCACGGCCTATCGACAGGTCATTCAAGGCGTCCTCAACAGCAGGATCCTGGAGCTTTCCGATCCCACAGCCCCCGCAGAGCCAATTGAGCCACCCGCACCGTCCTCGACAACTGGTCGTGTAGGTGGGCCGGAGGAAACACCGGCGGATCCGAATACTGATCCACGTGCCTTTCTTTCGATCGAAGAGACGGCGGAGCTCCTCCGGGTCACAAGGATCACCATCCATCGCCTCCTAAAGAGAGGCGCACTGGAAGGCGTGCATGTTGGGCGGCGACACCTGGTGGTCCGTGCAAGCGTTATGAGATACCTAGCCCTGTAGAATATGCCCTACAACGGCCATTGTATGGCCTGTGTGGCCACCAAACCATGTTTTTGAGGGTTCCTATGGCAGTTGAATTCGATCGTGGGAAGTCAAATTCAGTTTTTAGAGGTCATATTCAGTCAAAAATGAGTCGTTTTCGACTGTCCATTCTACTCGGGCATAACTCAAACAATACACAAACCGATCACAAACCGATCACAAACCGATCACAAACACATCAAAAACATTTCGCAGAACGATCAATAAGCGTTCGAAAACCGTTCGTCAACACCACAACATCACTTCCCAACCACTATTTGGACGTACCGACGCTCTGTCGGCGTGGTGATGACAACGACTTGCATACCTGATGCCACATCGGAAATGTCAAAAGTGAAGGTGGAGCGAAGGCCGACTTCGTCTGGAAATGGTGGCCGACTTGCGCCGGAAAGTGCAATGCGCAAGAAGCCGAGAGACAACGCAGATTTCGACCACTTTCATAGATAGCATCTGAGTCGTTTCCTCTCGCAGCAAATGGCAAGCTTCACGTCGGAGTCAGTGGCCAGTTATATCGGAATACGCACACACCTTGAAAACCCAGACTATGTCCGTTTTCTAGTTGA
>JAFDZT010000012.1 GCA_018266735.1 Bacteroidota bacterium
GTCGCCCCACACGTCGTATTGCAATCGTTCCGTGCCGATCACGCCGGCTGTGACCGGACCGCAGTGGATGCCGATGCGAACGTTCAGATCGGGGAACCGCTCACGCATGCCCGACATCATGGCCAGTGCCGCTGAAGCGGCTTGTACGGCCACGTTGCCGTCGAAGGCCACCGACATGTAGGAATCGCCGATGGTCTTGATCTTCATGAGCCCGTGCTCGGCAACGATGGCATCACACATGGTGAAGATCTCGCTGAGAAGACGCACGACTTCGTCCGGTTGCATCGACGACGACATCGTCGTGAAGCCCACCATGTCCATGAACATCACAGCTGCGCAGTCGTAGGCGTCATTGACCGCTTCACTGCGCATGACACGGTCGGCAATCGAAGGCGGCAGGGTGGAATACAGCAACGAGCGGTGGCGCTCTTTCTCGACGCGCTCCGCATCAATGCGCTTCTTCGCTTCCAAGAGGGCCAACTTGCGATTGACCTCCTGACCGCGTACTTCTTCGGACAATGCCATGAATGCGTCGTTGTGCTGAACATACCCATCAAAGTCTCCGCTCTTTCGAGCAAGATCGCGCATCTCCTTGTGCAGGTCGGCTTGCATGAGCTTGCCGCCTGACGCTTCGGCAGCTTCCAACGCAAGTTGGAAGTGAAGCATGGCATCGTTGAGTGCGCCCTCTGCTTCCAGTACTCGTGCCTCGACGTGAAAGAAGTGCGCCAGCACTTGTCGGTCTGTGCCCTTCAAATGCGCGACCCGCTTGAGCGTAGCACGTGCATCGTCCAATCGGCCGCACGTAACGTACGTGTCGGCCAGATTGCACGTCGAGAACATGAACTCATGCGGGTGTCCAAGTTGTTCTGAGAGATCGGAAGAGATCACAAGGTGCTGAATGGCCTCGTCATGATCTTCAAGGTGACGCAGTGCAACGCCAATGTTCCCGTTGACACGAGCAATACTTGCTCTGTTCTGTACCTGTTCATGGAGCGGTAGCGCACGGTGGAAGTACTCCAGTGCGCGTGCATGATCGAGGACGGCGACATAGCTGCTGCCGATGTTGCCTAACACGATGGCCATACCGCGTACATTCCCCATCTCCTCATGCACATCATAGGCGCGTTGGTAGAGCTCGATCGAGCCTGCATAGTCACCCACGTTGTACGCAACCACTCCCATGTTGCCAAGCGTTGTCGCTGCGCTGGTCTTATCGCCGCGCCCTTCCTCAATGGCAAGACTTCGCGCCATGTATTCATGTGCGAGGGCAAAATCACCGGCCATGGCAGAGGCGACGCCAAGATTGCCCAGCGCCATGGCAATGAACTCGTCATTGCCGGCTTCTTGGGAAAGTGCTAGCGATCTGGAGTACAGCGACATTGCTTCGTCGATGTTGCCCATGCTTCGAACAACGTTGCCCATGTTGTTCAAGATACTTGCCGTACGAACCGATTGCTCTGATGGCTCACTGATGGCAAGGGCGGCATGGTACTCCTCTAGGGCAACGGCATGGTCAGAGATATTGGATGCAGCGAGGCCACGTGCGATGTGCATGATGCAAGTGTAAGACGCGTCATTGCCGCCTGCTGCTTCTGCTGCGAGCTGTTGTAATCGTGTACTGTCGCCCTTTCCGGCAGCCGCGTGGATATCGGCACTGATCTCGGCAACCGGACGAATAGAACCTTGTGTACTCATGCATTCAAAAATAGCACCTTCTCCATCGAGTACAGAGTGTCCGTTGGCGATCGCTCAGAGTAGCCAATAGGTGGCCATGCTGCCTTTCCCCTTCACCTCAATGGTGCCACGCTGATGGAGTCGGAACGAGCGCAATGTGTCAGTTGCATTGGTGCTGATCTGCGATGATGCTCGATCGAGTGTGGTCGCGAACTCGGCGGAAACATGGATGCGACCGGGTTCGCCGGTGCTTTCCATGCGAGAAGCTACATTCACGGTGTCGCCCCACACATCGTACTGCAACCGCTCTGTGCCGATCACGCCGGCCGTGACCGGACCGATGTGCACGCCGATACGGATGGCAACTGGTGTCCCGTCGGGCCACACATGGTGAGAGCGTCTGATCTCGTCGGCGACACAGGCCATAGCATAGGCGTTCTCTGCCTCGGTGCCATCGCCTTTGAAGCACATGTAGGCATCGCCAATGGTCTTGATCTTGAAAACGTTATGCGTAGCGCACATGTCGTCGAACTGCCCGAACAGACCCGCAAGGAACGTGAGCACGTCATGCGGCTCCATTGATGACGTTCTCGTTGTGAATCCTGCGATGTCCGTGAAGAGAATGGCGGCATGTTGGAAACGGTCCCCGTGGATCGTCTCACCATGCACGATCCTGTCGGCAATGTCCCTCGGCAGTGCCGAGTAAAGCACTGCACGCTCTTTGTCTCGTTCATGCAGTTGGACCTCAACGCGGCGCTCGGCTTCGATCACGGCAAGTCTTCGCACCGTTGCCTCATTCTGAAGCTCCTTGGAGAGCTCGATGTAACGGTCGGTATGATACACGTAGCCGTCGAGGTCGCGAAGACGCCTCATCACGGTGCGAAGCGAGGCATGGTGCTCGGCAACCACTGCCAGTGTTCCCCCGGCTTCAGCCTCATCAAGAGCACGCTTGTAGTGTGCGGCAGCGCTTGTCAGGTCGCCCCGCTCCGTGGCCAGCATGGCGTAGTTCGAATATCGGTATGATAACGTCGTTGGATTCTGGGTGGAAAGGTGACCCTGCTGTGTCAGGACATCCTCTGCTTCATCGTAGCGTTGCAGTCCGATAAGTGCCAATGCGATATTTCCAAGCACGAGACTCGATCGCTCCACGTTTCCGATGGTAGATCGCAATGCATACGACTGTTGATGAAACGCAAGACAGGCATCGAGATCTCCTTGCTTGCCGGCACAAACGCCCATGTTCGTGTACACCGAGGCCATCCCATCGATATTCCCGATTGCAGTGTTCTCCTCAAGGGCCTTCTCATAGTGTTGCATCGCAAGCTCGAACATCTCTAGCGCTGCATAGACCATTCCCATGTTGCCATGGAGAAGTGCAATGCCGTGCTGATCACGTTCGCGCTCAAACCCTTGGAGAGCATGTCGGTACTGTTCAAGTGCCTGGGCGTATTCACCAACGGAGTAATACACGTTGGCCAGATTCATGGCAACGGTCGATGCGCCGATGGAGTTCTTGTTGTCTTCGTAGATCTGTAGTGCGCGACGGTAGTGTTCCACAGCCAACGTGTACTGTGCGGTGGAAGCGCTGATATTCCCAAGGTTCGTCTGAGCACGACCGATCCCGACCATGTTCTTTGCCGTCCGGAAGAGATCCAAGGCACGGTGAAATTCCTGCCGAGCTTCCTCGAACTGTCCGTGCATGGCGAACAGACTCCCGATGTGCTGTCGTACGGTCCCACGTCCGTTCGGATCGTCGAGTGCTGTCCATTGTGCTTCGGCAAGTTCAAGCATTTGATGGGCAACGGCTCTGTCATCGACCACACGCAGAACATTGCCCATGGAGGTGTGGCAGGCAGCCGTGAGCCACGGGTCAGACCCGGCGGCAAGGGCATCGATCGCGCGTGCAAGATCCCGTCGTGCCGAGGCGAAGTCTCCACGCACCTCATGTGCGCGACCGCGAGCGAATGCGGCCAACGGTTGCAGTTCCGCAGCCGAACGAGCTTCTGCAGTATCTGCCAATCGTAGCAATGCGCTCGGGTCTTCTTCGCGAGATGCTTGACGGATGGAACGGAGGAGTTCGGTCGAATCGGTCATCGGTTCGTGATGCATGTGTGCGTCGACAGGAGTTAGACGTTGTTCTGCGGCATGTGATCGCGTGTTCTCCGCAACCGCCGGATGACGGACGTGATCAGAAGGATGAGGATCGCTCCCAGGAGTGCCATGGTCATGTCCTTCTGTGCATCCCACGGATCACCTTGCGTTCCCAGATAGTCGGTTCCCATCGATGGAAAGAAGATATCGGCCACGCCGAACTCGATCAACTCATACATTCCGGAGAACGACAGGGTGATCTCGGCCGGCAGCACCCAGCACACCCACGCTGGCCATTGCAGCTTGTTCATGAAGTAGTCGCGAAGGGGATAGGCAAGCAGGAACCCGAAGCTGAAGTGCACGATCCGATCATAGGGATTGCGCTCGAGTTCGAACGCATGCTGGAGCCAGTAGCCGATGGGTGTTTCGGCATACGTATGCTGCGCTCCCAGAACGTGAAGGCAGATGTAGACGAATGCCATCGTGTACGACAGATCGCTGAAGCGAAACCGCGATGCCGTACCGAAGATGACCACCAAGAACACCGCTGTCAGTGTGTTCTCGATGAACCAGTTGGAGAGATTGGAAGTTGTGGCAAAGGTCCAGATCCACAACAAGAAGAAGAGTACCGGATACAGACGCCGCACGACGACGTTGTTCGTGCCGGTTGCGGTCGATGCTGTTGTGAACTGCATGGCATGCCCTTCGAAGCGGGGTGATGAACGAACGATCGTCAACAAAAGGAATATAGCACCGTAACACGCTCCACCTGATGATCGTACTCAGGCATCCGTCGTATCTTCGTTCACACGTAGCCTCCGTTTCAGTTCTCTCACAACATCATGAACATCATGCAGATCCTTGCCTCCTTCTGGTGGATCCTTGTCCTCCTCCTTTGTGTTGCCGGCTATAAGTTCATCCTTCGGGTGCTCTTCGGTATGGTCATCGTCCCCGAGGACAAGATCGGGTTGATCACGAAGAAGTTCGTGTTGTTCGGAGAGCATCGCGAGCTACCCGATGGCAGGATCATTGCGACCAATGGTGAGGCCGGACTCCAGGCCAATACACTTGCACCGGGTATCTACTTCTGGAAGTGGGTATGGCAATACAGCGTGACCATGGAGCCCTTCATGGTGATCCCCGAAGGGAAGATCGGTCTTGTTCTGGCAAAGGATGGCGCCGAGATCCCAACGGGCAACATCCTTGCCCAGCGTGTGGAATGCGATAGTTTTCAAGATGCGCAGAAGTTCCTGGAGGCGGGAGGGCAGCGAGGCCGGCAGACAGCCTATATCACGGCCGGATCGTATCGTATCAACACGTTGCTCTTCGAGATCTCGATCACGGACATGGTGCGGATCCAAGAGAGCATGGTCGGTATCGTGACATGTCTTGATGGACAGCCGATCGAGCAAGGACAGATCGCCGGGGCGATGATCGCAGGACACAATAACTTCCAAGACTTCGATGTGTTCATCAAGAATGGCGGGAATCGTGGATTGCAACCGCAGGTGATCCTGGCCGGCTCGTACAACTTGAATCCGTGGGCCATTCAGATCGAAGAGATCCCGATGACGGAGATCCCGATCGGCTTCGTTGGTGTGGTGATCTCGTATGTGGGACAGGAGGGACGAGATCTTTCCGGTGTGGAATTCAAGCATGGCAACATCGTGCAATCCGGCTTCAAGGGAGTATGGCAAGAGCCACTTGGACCGGGTAAGTATCCGATCAACAAGTACGTGATGAAGGTCGAGTTGGTGCCAACAACGAACCTGGTGCTCAACTGGGCAGAGGCGCGCAGTGAGGCACATAACCTCGACAAGAATCTCTCCACCATCACAGTGCGATCGAAGGATGGCTTCCCGTTCAATCTGGACGTTGCGCAGATCATCCACATTCCCACGTCGGAGGCGCCGAAGGTGATCGCACGGTTCGGCAACATGGTCAACCTCGTGTCGCAAGTACTCGAGCCTACCATCGGCAACTACTTCCGGAACTCAGCCCAAGACAGTGATGTGATCGCCTTCTTGAGCAGTCGGAAGGAACGTCAGGAATCGGCGAAGGCCCACATCAAGAGGGTGCTCGATGAGTACAATGTAAATGCCGTGGATACGCTGATCGGTGATATCGTGCCTCCCGAGTCACTCATGAAAACACTCACCGATCGGAAGATCGCCGAAGAACAAAAGGTGACGTTCGATACGCAGATGAAGGCGCAAGAATCGCGGCAAGGCATGGAGAAACAGACGGCCATTGCCGACATGCAAAAGGAGATCGTGAAGGCGCAGCAAAGTGTCGAGATCGCCGAGCGCACAGCGAATGCCACCGTGAAGAAGTCGGAAGGTGATGCAACCAGCATCAAGCTGGCCGTTGGCGCAGAGGCCGAGGCAACAAAGATGCGGGCACATGCAGAAGCCGAGGCCACAAAGGCACGCGCTGAAGCTCAGTCCATGGCCATCAAGCTGGAGGCCTCGGCACAAGCCGAGCAGATCTCGCTAACAGGGTCGGCGGAAGCAGGGAAGATCCTGGCCATCGGAAAGTCGACAGCAGAGGCATACGAACTTGCTGTGAATGCTCTTGGTGGTGAGAACTTCACGAAGTACAAGATCACCGAAGAACTGTCGAAGGGTAACGTCAAGCTCATTCCTGACATTCTCATTGGCGGTTCTGCGAATGGCGGCAGCGCCATCGACGGCCTTCTTGGCCTGAAGCTCATGGAGATGATGGATCCGAAGAAGGGCACCAGCGAGAGTGCTGATCGATCCACATGATGCCCTGACGATCAACTACGGAAGCACCACGACGTTCATCGAACTCACGCCGGCACGACTCCGAAGCACTGCTCTGTAGGTTCCTGACGCAACGGTGTGCACGTCGAGGACGGCAGTAGCATGCATCGGTTCCGTGCTGATCTGCGCAACCACGGTGCCGGTGATGTCGACGAGCTCGATGTTTGCCGCATCCGCTGTTGCAAGGTGGAAGGTGATCAGGTCACGTGCCGGATTCGGCACCACGGAAAGGATCTGAGGTGTTGTGATCGTGGCATCGTCGTGCACGCCGACGATGAAGTTCGCTCGTCCCGTGATGGCCGTCAGGATGATCGCACCGCAGTCGACCTCGGCAACGAGCGTGTCGACGTACTTCTGTCCCTTGTCCAGCAGCAAGCACAACGATATCGTGCGCGCTTCTGCGGGTGCAAGCACGAAGGATCCTGTTGGGAACGTAAGTCCGATCGAATTCGACTTCGTGCGCAGTTGGTGCACCGTGAGGGAGGACGTTGTACTTGGGTTGTTGATCGTGATGTCCCGGCACACGGAGGTGGTAGGGGAGATCACGCCAAAGTCAAGTACAGCTGGCGCTTCAATGTACTGCTGTCCCGAATAGGTATACGTGCGCTCCACGTAGTTGCCGGACCGCGTCACAGCGCGGACGACACATGTTGCATCGCGCGTTGGATCTACAGGCTTGACCACGAACGTGCCCGCCGTTGCACCACTTGCTAGGGCTGGTTCCATCGTCATGGTGCAATTCGAAGAGCTATCGACATAGATCATCGCCAGCGCCCCGCATACACCGGATGATGCATGGATGGATGCCGTGCCGATGAAAGATCCGCACGAGGATGGGACGTCAGTGATGGCGACCGAGTCATCACACGGGATGTTGGTTGCAATGGCAACGGGCGTTCCATACGAACGACCCATTTGCATTCCGTCCAACGAACCGTAATTCCATGCACACCATCGTACGGTGTCGGACGTGGACGTGATGATGTGTGTTCCCGAACTTATAGGCCCTCTGATATAGGCATAGGGGGTTCCCGGGAGCTCATTGTATCTATTGCCAGTAGTGGACAGCGATCCACCGTCGACAAGGATCATACTCTCGTGTCCGCGTTTGAATGTGATATTGAAGAAATTGTCCATCCCCTCGGGAGCCATAAACACGCCGCGCGTAGCCCACCGATCGACCGATGGCACGATCTCCATCATGGCACAGCCATGCTCTAGGTTCGGATACTCTTGCCCTTCCTCACCTTACTTCCCTCCACCATCGTGTTGAATGGATGTCGGGATGATGATGTTCGCCCATGACTTCCCATACAACGCACAGGTAGCGGGCTTTGAGGTGCGCCACATCGCAGCATCGATCTGCGTTGGAACGATGTATGACTCGTTCGCATGAAGCGTGCGTACGGGGACGGAATCTCCGTACTCCGAAACGTAGGACAGTTCCGTCCCATCTTCGATAGCATTGAACCGGATCACATCGCCCCGGTTATCGTCGATGCCATAGGGCACGCCAAGATCTGCAACAGAGTCGACGGTGCGTCGCGGAGTGTACATCGTAGGGATCGTGACGAATTCCGTCCCGGCAAGCTCCTGTGGCAAGAGGGCGTCGTGGACGTTGTTGCGGAGAAAGCTACCGGAGGTTTCTACGCCATCGGGACTGATCCATTTGGGTGGCATGACATCCGGATAGCGCATGATGGCAACCTTTGTGTGACCGGAGATCACAGCGATCGGCTTTGAGGACGTGATCACGCTCCCTTAGAGATCAGTGGCGGCGTTTCGTGCAAGACTCGGATCGATGCGTCCTTTGATGAGGAACACTTCGCCGTTGTTCAGTTCAACGGTTCCGATTCTGCCGGCCTAGACGGACGGACAGTCGGGCCCACTCTCTGTGTCCCATGTCGGTGTGAAGTTCACAAGCGTACTGTCGTGTTGTGCGATCACGATGATCTGTCCGGGCCGGTGTTGCAGCGTTGTCTTCCCGAACGCATCGTTGTAGAAGCACATGGCAGAGTACTTCGTCCCCCATGCGGCCACCGGCAGGTGATGCGTGAGTTCGCCGTTTCCATGCCATGCTTGATAGGTTGATACAGAGATCGGCGTGTTCGAAGTGATCTCGATCCCATAGCCTTGGATCACGCACGATGTAGTAGCTTCATTCGTATCGGAACTTGGCATCATCAACGATCGCGGGATCGAAACCTTGAGCACTTGGTTCGGATTCACAGTATAGGTCTTGTCGATCCTGTTTCCAAGATCGTTCTTCACGGCGCTCGTGCGAACACGTACGACGGACTTCATCGGCGAAGAGATGAACAGGATCATTGGGTTCGGCAGTGGCTCCTCTGCCGCACTCACCCACACTTGCGGGAACGCCACCACGAAGCGTGTCCCCTCAGAGACCACCATCGTTCCATGTCGGTCATCGGCATGCGCAACGGTCACGCATACCACTAGGCAAAGGCCTAGGAGGGCGAGAAGGCGGTAGGGGTTCTTCATAGTGTTTCTAAACAACAAACCAGTATTTTCGTTTCAACGTTGGTGTGCAATGTTCAATGGGGGGGGGAGATGAGTGAACGACAAGATTGGTGGACCCGCAGGTCAGATGGCGATATTGCCGAAGCGTATGCTCATATCCAAGAGTTTGAAGCAGACGCGCAGGAGATCATCCGAGGGGAATTCGAGCGAAGGGGTCTTGACCCCGCCCATCCGGTACCACCGTCTAAAGCCGAACTTCGGGAACTCATGAAGGAGCGGTCGGCCGTGGCCGTTCAATCCTATCTCTACCCAACGAGTCCGGTCGCATTGGTCCGACTGATCGGCATGGCCTGTCTTGTTTCAAGTGTTGGGAGTTTCTCCGTCCTCACGGACGACCTTGTCACAGCCCGAGACTATCCGGATGCGGTGAGCATCCTGCTGGCCATCACCTCGACCGTCGTGTTCACCTGGGTACTCTGCGCTGCGATAGCGGCATTTCGACCAACGGCTCGTGCATGGACCATCCTCACATCCTTCCTTACGTGGAGTGTTGTCTCGGCGGGAATACAAACGCTTCTCTCGATCGCTCGCCTCGTCCTTGAAAGCGAATCGCAGGTGTCGTTCGATGCGGCACTCGGATTTGAAGATGGTGGTTGGGTTGCTCTACGGAGGGCGGGTATCACTGTCATTTTTGGAGTGTTCTGGTTCATCGGTCTGGCAACGATGTTCCGTCCGGATGTACAAGCCTACATGGGCGTAAGCCTCTTTCGACGATTCATGGCGCCCGTGTTCATGAAGTTCATCGTCTTTATCGGTGTTGCCCTCACTATTGGCATGATATGGTTACGAACAAGATGAAGCAAGGTCACCGAATTGTTCGTTGGATCTTCCTCCCTTTTGTATGCGGACTTTTGTCGTTCGTGGTGCCTGGGAATTGCACTGCGCCGTCGGCGGCGCGATCTCATCCACGACAGGACAATCGAACAGGAACGTTCTCAACGTTCCAACAAGGTGATGTACTGTATGTTCGGTACGGATTGAAGAGATGTTTCGGTGGAGGGTGTTTTGCATTCGTGTTTGAGCGCGGGAAGACCTTCACCGTTACAATGGCAGAAGTGCCGAAGTGGTGGACGGCACCGAAGCCTTTCGCGAAAGATTCCGGGTGCACCGTGTTTGGGACCACGACGTTGACGGCATCGGATATCAAAGGGCTCGATGCACTCTTCGCGTGGTATCGATCACCTCGCAACAATGGGTGCACATCCGTGGACACGATCACATGTACGCAGCTTCGGCAAGGAGTTGTGATAGCAACGGAAAAGTTCGTGGACGGTTCCTGTGACATCAGTGATCACGAAGAATTCACGTTTCTGGGTGAGTTACTACAACGCGTTGGTGGAGCACGGTAAAGTGGCCGGGTACTTGTACAACCGCATACGATGACAACATCATTTCGCTCAGAAAAGCCGTTATTCCGATCATCAGGGGCACTGGTTATTCGGGGTCATCGTGACGGAAGTGGATGAACTCCAGTTTGATCTTCTCAATAGGAATGCTCGTGATCGCCGGTCCGCTGTACTTGACGTCGCCGAACAGTTAGCCGCAACGAAGTTTACTGAGCAGCTCGAGAAAGCAGTGATCCCAATTCAATGGATCCGATTTGTGTGTCCGCTGTCTCGGACCTCGGTGTACAGTATGAGAGAACAGCGTTCCTATTTGTTGCACCACATGACCCATCAGTCGAGCTGCGATCACTGCGATTGTCAACTTAGAGGGCGGGTGAGGTCCAAGCAGACGTGCGGAAGGACGGTTGGTAATGGCATCGCGTTTGGGATCCCAACTGTTAGCGCTGTATCACCAACGGTCGTCCCACGCGGGTCTTCTTGGTCGAGACCACAACAGTGTACATTCCGTTCGGCAAGGTCGATACGTCCAGCGTCGTGGACGGAGTTCGTATCATGGCCGTTCGTACGGTGCTCCCGGACGCATCGATCAATCGTACCATCACATCTTCGGTCGGCACAACAGGAAGATCGAGCAACACATGATTTGTTGCCGGATTCGGATGGATATGAAGGGCGGCAAGGGTCGAGGCTTGGCGTTCCTCTTCTTCATCTGACGAAGCCGGGATCACGATGATACCCTCGCGACTAGCGATGAAGACTGTACCGTTCACATCGGAAACCATGTCGAAGTATTCGCCAAATGGGTATGGGCTGAGGGCGCCCCATCCTATGCAACACCTTCCGCGATCACAGCAGCATGCACCAAGCGATCGAAGGAACACTTGAATGCGTCCGTTCTCAAGTGAATCGAGATATCGTTCTACGGATCTCTCAATGGCATTGTGAAGGTCAAGGTCGATCGTCGTGAGTCGCTGTTCGAAAAACCTTTGGACTGGAGTGCCCGGCGCGCTGAGAGGGATCGTACGCGCTTGATCGCTTACGATGTGAGGTTCTCGAAGCTCAAGCTTGTATGCACGTTGTGCCGTATTGTCGAGGTAGACAACGTTACGAGATTTATCATCCACCAATACGTCGAATGCGAGAAAGAGCGGACCCTCGAGAATGTTCGATGACTCGAGCAATGTGGTTCTCTTGAGGCTGCGCAGATCGATCTCGTCGATGTATGACGATGTCGCCAACCGCAATACCCCGTTCTGGATGATGACGTCGAACATTCCTTGATCAAAGTCATATCTGAACGTCGGAGATCCTGGTCTGGTATGTGGGATCGTTTCCCATTTTTCACCGTCGAACATGGAGGCGTCGCCATCATCATCGAACGCCCACAATCTATGTTGTTCATCAATGAGTAGGCGTGTGATCGATCCGCTCAACAGAGGGCTGTTCTTCGACGTGTAACGGAACATCGTTGGAAATGTGGCGCTGTCCAGCTTCATTCGAGTGGTCTGGATGACCTTGTTCTTGAATGTCAGTCGGCTCGAAGATTGCAGCTCTTCGGTCGATCGAGACTTTCGCAGGACAACCCCTTCACTGAGCATCCAGGTTGCATCAGGAGCTTCGATCATCGTGTTGACTGTCCGCGCGCTCTGGCCAAGCTGCCCCTGTCCCTGTGCCGCCACGACCATGCACGACATTGTGAACATGACAAACATTGTGAGAACGCACTTCATGTAGAACCTCCAGGCACGATGAATGCACAGCCAGGTCAAACATAGTCAAAGGTTGCCACGTGTCGGATCTCCACATCGATCTCAGGTGTATCTTTGGACACTCCGCTTATAGTGAGCACCTCATTTCACCCACAGCTGACCAATGTGGTTCATGGTGCCATGATACGCAATGCCCAATGCTAGATCGTAGTTGCCTCTGAGTTGAAGTTCAATGCTGTGTGGTCACTCTCATGCGGATTCACGTGGTCACATAATGCGGAATCCCTACTTATGGGCCAGATTCACTTGACTTTTAGAAAAGTGGACATTCTTTGTTCAGCTCCAAGTGTTAATGCGAGCACGTAAACCCCAATTGGCAGTTCTTCGACATTTAGGTCATGCGAAACACCATCTCGTAACTCGAACGTCTCCAACAACACGCCATGAATGGAGTAGATTCGAGCCTGCAGTGACCCGGAGGTTGATCTTGATGTGATCCTTAGAACGCCTTGAACTACGCCGATTGTCGCATCAACCGAATATTTCGTTGTTGGCGTCTTCGCATCACGAACATCCGTAATGATGCATGGCGGTTCAATACGGACCGGAGTCCTTGCAACTTCAATGCTATCTGGAAGTCGAAGTACGCCTCCAGCATTGCTTCCCCATCCCCAAAGCTCACCATCTCGAGTTAAGGCAAGTCCAAAGCTTGATGATGCTGCGATCTCTGCCACGTCGTGAAGACCCTCGATCTGAATGGGTGTTTGCGAAACAGGTATTCCGTCTACTCCAAGTTGACCATCTGAGTTGTCACCCCAGGCCCAAACAGTGCCGTCCTCTAAGAGTGCCAGAGTGTGTGTTATGCCTCCTTTAACTGAAACGCATTTACTCGGAAGAGGTAGAATAGTAGGTCTATCAATTCTCTGGGGAGAAGGCATGCCGAGCTTGAATCTATCGTTCCGGCCCCATACCAAAACTGAACCTGATGAATCAATGGCCACAACGGAAACACCTTCGAGGAAGGTCGACGTCAAGTCTAAAATCCACGTGAGCCCATGTACAGGCCTCGGAGCAAGGATTGGCGTGTCGTTAGTAGTGTCAATTGCAGAAGATCCGTTCAAACACCAACCATACAACTCACCAGTCTCCAATTGAGCAAAACCATTTGCTTGCGCTGAGAACAGTTTGTTCACACCTGAAATTGATACGTTGCTTGCGCCACTGTCCAGTGTCTCACTCGATCCATTTCCATAGCGCCCATAGTTTTGTCCAGTAACTCGCACTGTTCCGTCACGAAGCAGGAAGTAGGACTATGTCCGTTTTCTAGTTGAA
>JAFDZT010000013.1 GCA_018266735.1 Bacteroidota bacterium
ACCCACCTTTTTGGGACTAGACCCAAAAAAAAGTAGAGTTGTTCGCAGACCAACAGACGGCGAGTGGCGATGAGCCGTCCATGCATACGCTCGATCAGACAAGCATCTTCAGCAGCAATGAACTGCGATCCAGCTCACGCACGTTTCGCGGCGGCACCACGACCACGGTCTTCGGGAACACAGAGGTGGACCTTCGCAATGCAGAGATCGACGGACAGAGTGCAAACCTCTCCGTGACCGTGATCTTTGGCAGCACGGAGTTTCGCGTTCCACCGCATTGGCACGTGATCACACAAGGATCTCCGGTACTGGGCAACATCGAAAATCTTGCAAATACCGACGTCGACACGAACGTTCTGGGACCGACACTTGTTGTTCGCACCAATGTGGTCTTTGGTAACCTCGAGATCAGGAATTGATGATCCATCCCGAACGTCTTCGCATCCTTCGCACATCACACGGGACCACGGAAAGTGGTCCCGTTCTGTATTGGGTCAATCGTGACCGTCGCGTGCACGACAACTGGGCACTTGCCCATGCACAGCAGCAAGCGCTCGAACGCAAGGTTCCGTTGCGCGTGGTGTTCTGTCTGGTGCCCACCTTCGAACAAGCATCGCTGCGCCAATATCACTTCATGCTGCATGGCCTTGAAGAATTCGCGCGCGACCTTGCCGCCTTGCACATCCCTTGCGATGTGTTGTTGGGCACTCCCGCAGACGTCCTCCCCGCCTACGTTGCACAGCACGATGCGTCGTTGCTCGTCACGGACTTCGAGCCGCTGAAGATCAAGCGCGCATGGCTTGCCGACGTGCTCGCCGCAACGCACATCTCCATGCATCTCGTCGACGCACACAACATCGTTCCCTGCTGGCATGCATCGCCCAAGCAGGAATTCGGTGCCTATACGTTGCGACCGAAGCTCACACGGCTCTTGCCAACCTTCCTGCACGAAGTGCCTGCCATCGTCGCGCATCCGTTTCTTGCGACGCCTGCTGCTGCACCTGTCGATGCCAACGCTCTGTTGGCCACTGTCCGTGTGCGCACGGATGTTGCACCCGTGGATTGGATCGTGCCGGGTGAGAAGGCGGCACGGAGGCATGGCACTGCCTTCTTACAGCGACTACATCGCTACGGCACGGAGCGCAACGATCCAACGTTGCAGGCACAGTCCGACCTCTCGCCCTACTTCCATTTCGGTCAGCTCGCTCCCCTGCGCATGGCGCTCGACGTCAACCGCATGGTCGCCGACGATCCCGACGTTGCCACGTCGGCCGCCTCATTCCTTGAAGAGCTCATCATTCGACGTGAACTCTCCGACAACTACACGCACTACAACGATGCCTACGATCGGTTCGAAGGGTTCCCTGCGTGGGCGCAGACCAGTTTGAACGAGCATCGCCATGATGTGCGCGATCACGTATACGCACACGACGTGTGGGAGGCGGCACGCACGCACGATCCGTTGTGGAATGCCGCACAACGTCAGCTTGTGCGCACCGGCAAGATGCACGGCTACATGCGCATGTATTGGGCAAAGAAGATCCTCGAATGGACGGCCTCGCCCGAAGAGGCGCAGGCCATTGCCATTGCCCTGAACGACACGTATGAGCTCGACGGACGGGATCCCAATGGCTATGCCGGCATTGCGTGGAGCATTGGTGGCGTGCACGACAGGGCCTGGTTCGAACGACCCGTCTATGGCAAGATCCGCTACATGAATGCGAACGGATGCGCTTCAAAATTCAACGTCAAGACCTACATTGCACGTTATGATACCTATGCTGATCCTGGCGCTGATGGTCTCAGCGGCCGACTCGACCTATGAACTGAATGTTGGACGTCGCATCCTTCCGGGCGACAAATACCTTTGGACCACCACGGTCGACACGCGCGAGCAACATCTCGTGCGTATCCAAACAGGTCCACCATCCGACTCCATCATGCACCTGCGCTTGAACATCAGCGCCATGGTCGAGGTGGCCTCGGTAACGGCCGAAGGTGAAGAGCACGAAAAGCTGCTCACCATTCGCAATTGCTCCGTGAAGCACAACGATCAGATCATCGACCTTGTGCCCACGGGTTCGCTCATTCGCGCCACTTTCACGGAGAAGGGCACGCAGCTCATCTTGAACGGCAAGCCAATGCCGGACTCCATTTCGCGCTACATCGGAGCTTCCATCAGAGCTGAGGGCGGAGACAAGACCAAGCGCATCCTCGATCCGGGAAGTCCAAAGAAGCTGCAGGACACGTGGACGATGAACACGAAGAGTTTGCTCAGTCTTGTCGATCGATCGGTGGTGGTCATCGATCCAAAGAGCCTGAAGGGAACCGTTACGTTCCACCGACTCGACACCGTCGAAGGTCGACCCAATGCCTTCGTCATCGGCACGGCGCGCTCAGAGAAGCTCAAGTTCCCGGCCATGAAGGGCGTCAAGCTCGACCATGCCGTTCTCGACATGATCGTCAGCGTGAACATGCCGCTCGACAAACGCTATCCCGAAACGGGCAATTCGTCGTACGTGATGATGGCCTTTGATGCCAAGGTTCCGGGTCCGGACGGCAAGCCCGCCATCTATGCCTGGAACTTCGCGCGCACGCAGGTCTCGACGTTCGAACGGTGAGAACCGCTCATCACGGGAGTGGCCTTGCCGCCCTCATCGGTGCCTCGCTCCTTTGGAGCACCGGTGGCTTCTTCATCAAATCCATCCCACTGTCGGCGCTGACCATTGCCGGCGGACGGAGTGCCATTGCCGCCATTGTGCTGCTGTTGTACATCCGAACGCCCAAGCCCACCTGGTCGATGGCACAATGGGGAAGCATCCTTGCCTACGTTGCCACCGTCGTCCTCTTCGTCACCGCCACGAAGCTCACCACGGCCGCCAACGCCATTCTTCTGCAATACACGGCACCCATCTGGGTGGCTGTCTTCAGCGCTCTCATTGCGAAGGAGAAGCTGCGTCTTGTTGACGGGATCGCCGTTGCCGCCGTGATGCTCGGCATGGGCGTCTTCTTCATCGAGCAAGTGAGTGCCGATCATCTTGCGGGCGACGTGATCGCCATCCTCAGTGGCGTGGCCTTTGCCTTTGTGGCGCTCTGCATGCGGGCGCAGCGCGGCGTGAGTCTGCCGGAGAGCATCCTCTTCGGCAACATCATCACGGCCGTGGTCTGTCTGCCCTTCATCGATGCCATTCCGATGACGTCGACCATCGTGCTCAACCTTGTCCTTATGGGCGTGGTGCAGCTTGGCATCTCCTACGTCCTCTACTCCTATGCCATGCGCTATGTAACGGCCATCGAGGCCGTCCTCATCACCATGCTCGAGCCCCTGCTCAACCCCTTGTGGGTGATGCTCACCATAGGCGAGGTTCCCTCGCTCTATGCCACCATTGGCGGTGCCATCGTCATCGGCAGTGTGGTGGTGCGAGGGATCGTGGTGGCACGGCGCTGACCATTGCTGACTATTTTTGCAGATGCCACAACCCTTCGATCCGACACGCGTTGCCGACATCATCGGCGACTCCATTGCCACCAAGCAACTTCTTGCCACGAACTGTGCGAACAGCATCGTTGCTGCCGGCACCGTCCTCTGTGATGCGGCCGCCACGCGCAACCTGATCATGTTCTGCGGCAATGGCGGGAGCGCGGCAGACAGTCAGCACCTCGCTGCCGAGCTCGTCATCCGTCTGCGCGGCAACATCAACCGTGCCGCCATTCCTGCCCTTGCCCTTACTGTGGATCCTTCCATCATGACGGCGGGCGGGAACGACATCGGATTCGAGAACGTGTTCGCGCGCGGGGTCGAAGCCTACGGTCGTCCCGGCGACGTGCTCGTGGCCATCTCCACCAGCGGCACGTCGGCCAACGTCGTGAACGCCGTGCTCGAATGCAAGAAGCGTGGCGTGCGCTCCGTTGGCTTGTTAGGCGGCTCGGGCGGCATCCTTGCCGAGCTCTGTGATGCCAGTGTGATCGTTCCTTCGTCGGTCACGGCGCGTATTCAGGAATCACATATTTTGATCGGACACATTTGGTGTGAGATGATCGAAGAGCGACTCTTTCCCGACATGTTCTAAGGAGATCGAACATGCGCATCGCGCTGGTGATCGTTGGCCTGCTGCTTCCTTTCACGCTGCTGGCACAACTTCCGGTCCCCAAACCTTCGGACCGCTTGAACATCGACCTCAAAGCTCCTCCGTCCTTCAACGGGACCAACGACTGTCTCACACAGGTTCGCCGCGTGAAGGGCAGTTATCAGATCCGCATCGGCAATGATGTGTTCGCGCTCGACACGGCCACCATCCGTGTGGGCATGGCCGGACACGACATGCAATTGCGCGTGCCCGGCGTCGATCTTGCCGCCATGTTCTCCACCGGCTCGGCCTTTGAACTCACCTCAGGCATGGGCAGCATCGTGCGCATGGATGCAAAGGACGTCTCGAAGAACACGTCGAAGAATGCACGCATCACGCAAGGTCCGGTGGCAGGGGGCGGGGCGGCACCGTTCGTCGCCTTGCAGTGCGTTGTGCGTCCAACCGATGCCAAGAAGGACGAGGTCTCGGCCAGTTACATCGTGGACAAGCAGAACTGTTTCGTGCACGTTATACTGGTGCGCACGCGCGGCCTGGAGCGCGATGTGAAGATGTCCATCCCCTTACCCGCATGGTCCCTCGACGAGGTCCGCACGGCCTTCTCCACCTTCGTCATCGAACCCACATCGCCCGATGCATGGCGTCAGCTCTCCCTCTTCCTCCACCTTGGCCTCCTCCCCTGGCAGAAGATGCACGACCAACGTGCCGTGGCGGGATACGAAGAGGTGCGCGCAAAGGCCCTCGCTGTGGTCTGCACCATGCTCACCAACACGCTCTCGCGCAGCGTCGGCTCGAACATCAACCTCAAGTACCTCCAGAACGCTCGGACGGTGGCCTGCATGGCCGGCAAGGACATCTCCACGGAGCACCTGGCCGTACTTTCTCATGCCTGTTTGCATTTGTGGAATGGCATAATTCGTCCGCGTTAGTATATTTGTAGCTCTACCGCCAACTTAGCTCAGCTGGTAGAGCAGCTGATTTGTAATCAGCAGGTCATCGGTTCAAGTCCGATAGTTGGCTCTCCTTTCAGGACCGAAGTAAGCCCCTAACACATAACGTGTTAGGGGTTTTTTCGTATGCGCGATTCACGCATGGGGCGATGGGGTGTTTGTGTTCGTTTTGGGCGGTTTTCGCCCGTTTTTCACCGAAGTCGTGTGCTATTCGTGTGCTGTTTTTACAATCTATTGAGTCTCATGACTGATAGACTCACGTAAATCGACTACATGTTTTGTACCGTAGTAAGCCAAACACTTTCTCAGTTGTAACAAAGTCCTGCACTCTGATATTGACTATGACTGTCGTTCGCAGTGAGATTGAAAAAAGCTCTGCAATAAAGATGAGTGCAATGCATGTGCCTTCAGAGTTAAGCTGACTACAGGTGTTTGCAATACTGTGACAGGTTACCAAATGTCCAATAGCGGGCAACAAACGTTTGATGCAAGCCCGCACCGCTGGATCACCATTTCATGGTATGCGTACGAGCAAGTACACCT
>JAFDZT010000001.1 GCA_018266735.1 Bacteroidota bacterium
TCAACTAGAAAACGGACATAGTCGTCCAATCTCGATTTGAAGCATTACCGCATTTGAAAAGGACCTGAATCAAATCAATGCAATAGGGGTTTGGCCTGAAAGTTCAAATCATGTTGAATCCTGCAGGTGAAGATAACTACAGTGTCTCGATCCTCGTTAGTGTAGAATATCGAGAGACTATCCGGATGTCCTTGACTCCAAGTGACACTTGAATAGAAGTATCCTATCATGTCAGGAGACAAAACACGAGTTTCCAAGGTCTTTCTCATAAAGATGCGGCTCCCGGGCGGCTTGCCAGACAATACCACACCTACAATTGTGCCCGGTTTCGAGCGAGTCACATTCGAAACGCGAACTGTGCAGAATGTCGAGTCCATACGTGCTTTTGCCGCGAACGCTTCAACACGGGGACCACCTGCACTGGCGCGTGACACACTGCCAGGTACAGCGGTGTATTGCCACGATATTGAATACATCTGCTTACAGATGTACAGCGTGAGGATAAGTGCCCCAAACGAAGCCAGGATCCAAAGAATTAGCCGTTTGCGTTTTACCGGACTATTCATTTGTCACCGCCTTGTACCGTTTTCCCGTCATCTTCTTTAATAGACTTGAGTTTGTAAATGTCAGATTTATCGTCTTTGGTTAACTTCAAGCCAACCTGCAACAAATGCAAATCCAATTCTGATAACTGTTCGCTACTGATTCCATCAAGAGTCAAGTCTAGTCCCGCCTGGATATGCAACATATGCGTTGAGAGTATCTCATTGACATAAATTGCCGATTTCGTCAAGTTCCATGCGTGATTTGTGAGTGGTCCCATATCACGATGGTCTTCACCAAGATCCCCATGTTCAGCCCAAGAAGCACCCTTGTGCGCATCTGCATCCTGTAGTGCATGAGTGCCCTGCCCAAAGTCCTGTATCTCGGTCGAATTAACTACCATACTGCCTACCCACGTGGAACTTGCTTTGAAAATCATTGACCAACCGAATGCAAGACCTCGTTGCAATGCTTGATCTCGGCTCGTCGTACCGGCCGCCGCCTCCTCATTGGTTCGCATTGCGTGCCAAGTATTGGCTTCGACAGACTCTTCACTTTGTGAAGACTGGGTGCGAGTGTAGTCAATTTGATTCCGGTATCCCGTTTCAGCAGTAGATGCTAGGAACGCGATATTATTCAACGCAATCACAAAACTTGGAGGATGATCTGCAAATGTGGAGGTATAGTGCGCTACGAGATCTGCCTGTTTATAAGTATACCCCATCATTACCATTGATATCCTTGTCAACTTATAGTGGAGTGAAAGTGTGAATAGCCCTGCGGGATCTGTCAGACTCACTGGATTCGAACTCATGGCTTCATTCGGACTCACAGATGGCCCGAACAATGGATCCGGAGAAACCCAGTTTGACGTGCGAACATCGTACAAGCGGTATGGCGTACGGTAGTCAATTTTTTGCGAATGGCCATCCAAAGTCCGCATCCCTTGCCAACCATAGCGATACGAACCTAAAACTGTTGCATTACGCTTACTTCGAAGTAAACCATATGAATCGTAATCAGCAACTAATGATACTTGAGCCAAGAATCGACCAGATGCAGTTGGATCTGAATCTACAACGTCTGAGACCGTTGCCCTGACTGAGCCAACTTGGTCGTCTAATTCATAGTGGCTCACACCACTGAATCTTCGGTGGACACCATCCTCAACCGGTGCGTCCACAACTCGGGAAACTCCAACTCTCCTTGCTCCGATTTTCGTCCATTCCGTGACTGCTGGCGTGGAACTGCCTATTGCCTGATATATGGCAAGATCAGATAGCATGTCGATTGGCACCGTATAGTAACGTGTAGTCGCCTCGCTTGACTGCACGTCTTGACGAACAACACTTCCAGCCGCGTCACGAACGAATGCAGAGGAAACACCAGCTCTAGTTGCGAGAGAAGGTAAATCATCTGAAGTATAGTTTGTTAACACATCCATAGAGGTCGATGAGAGCTCCTTTGCTCGACCCTTCACATCATAAACTGCAGAGTTTGCGACTATGGTGCTTGCTTCCTGACCATCTGAAGTTGTAAGTGAATTTGGATCTACAATACTGGAGATAAGATTACTGTTTCCAGTACCGTAATGGAACACTGCATTGTCCATTTGAACACTCGTAACGTCACTCTCAAGACTCCACCTACTGATCTTGAGCTTGTTTCCATGTTGGTCATATCTAAATGCGCTACTCCAGCCGCCCTGTGGTTCCGCCGTAAATGTACCCGCATCCCATTTGTTTGTCGTAACACCACGCAGCCGACCCAACACGTCATACCGATACGTTTCTCCTATCGTTTGACCTTCGCGTACGATGTCTGCGGCAGCGTTGCTGTGTTGCTGTGTGGACCACGTCGATGCTCCGATCAAGCCACTATAGGTGTTAACCGCAGGTGCGAGAATCGTTGTTGTGGTTGAATTCAGAGGCGATGGCGACCCGCCGAAGGAGCGGTTATAGTCGCCCGCATAGTACGACAGTGCAAGACCGAATGCATCCGATACGTCACTCGTTGCTGAGCCACCGTCTTTTCCAGGATCATTGGCCGACAATCTATCCGGGGAGTTGATGGCTCTTAGTTGACCGAGCAACGTATAGGTATAGTCAACTCCCTGAACTTTGTCTTCACCCAGCAATTCACGCTTCAATGGCCCATGTTCAAAGTAGGTATATCGTACGTCTCGGTCCCAAATGACTGAGTCACGTGACGTCGACACCTCTGCTAAGCGCCCCGCACCATCAAAGTCATACTGGTGCACAAATCGATCGCTCTTTCCGCGTTGGTAATCGACAGTCCGGGTTTGCCCAAGCGTATGGTCATAAGTGAATTCCGTGCGCTTGATCAGGCGGTCAGATGTGCTGGTGTTATCGTACGGGATATCATGAATACTCCATGCCGCCCTACCGTGCTCATCGTAGGAGTAGTATGTGCGAACTACGTCCTTCGAGGCATTTGCACTGGAGGCGTCGGGGATAGACTCCGTCCAAGACAGTCGACCACGAAGGAAATTCTGAGCAATTCCATTGTACTCAGCAGCCACACCAGTCCATCCGCTCGTTGATGATGCGGAAGCCGGCGAAGAATAGTGGAACCTCTTTACGTCCTTGCGCAGAGGCTCTGTGGTTGGATACAATTGATTGTCGATGTTGCCTGATATGGCATTATCGAGTACAGATTGGCCATTTTGAACATCTACTTCGCCTGTCTCGACAACTCGCGAGAGATTGTCGTAGCAGATGTACGAGGCTCGCTTTGAAGTTGCTGTTCGCTGAACTTCATCTACGCTGAAACGAAGTCGACCTAGGGCATCGTAATAGTTCGTGGTCGTGCCAACATCTGGACCCTTCTTCGTGATCAGCTGCCCAAGCGAGTTATAGGTAAACTCTGTCGCCATTGTGTGCGAGGGGCTCGTCGATCGAGTTCTCGAGGCGTCCATATCCACGCCGCGCGGGGGAACGGTCTTCGTGAGACGTCCGGCACGGTCATAGTATGCCAACGTGTAGTGGTAGTAGCTCTCGTTGTACTCTACGGTGGTGTTGTCGGCAAACGTCGTGATATCAAGACACTTGCGCGTGTAGGTTTCTCTGAGGCGCTTCATCAGGTTCTGACGTGCCTCGAGATAGCGGCGACCGATCTCTGCCTTGAGTCGACGCAGCTCGAGCTCTTCACATGTTGCCGGTGTCAGGTCCGTAAAGTGATCAACCGGAAAGCTATTGACCGTTACGTTCTCATACTTGACACATATTGAACATGGCTGTGCATTACAAAGTGTTGGTGTTGGGCAATTGACGTCACTCCCCAGAATCACGCGTCGTTCAATACGATAGAACCTCACAGCATTGATCTGCGTCTTGCCGCCATAGATCTTGTCATTGAACGTCAAGTAACCTGCGTTGTTGATACCAAAGTACCCGAGCTTGGCTGAAAACAGACGATTGTAGGCCAGATAGTTGCTATTGGTTGCATTGTCAGTGTAGTCGACTCTCCAGTCAAATCCATTGAGTGTTCTATGCCGCATGGTCAGCGTATTGATATGATCCGAGGTGATATCAGTTGCATCCAGATTCCAGTAGAGATACTGTTGCTGGTTACTGACAACGTCTTTGAATATCAATGCGAGCTCGCCGTACTGGCCCATGCAGATTGGATATTGACAGCCTTCTGCTAAAGTAATGTCTGATCGTGTTGCCAGTAGAGAGCGTGGATCTGACCAGAATGTTATTGGCCATTTCAAATCGTGATGCCCTGCTTCCAGTACCTCGAGCGATCCGTAATTCACAGGATAGAACTCTGTGATAGCGCCGTTGACACCTATGCTGTTATGTAGCGTCATAATGGCGTAGGCTTCAGCAGCATCTTCGTAGGCCGTGCCATACGGGACACCAGCGGGCAGTCTCGACCTGCGTATGTACTCGTCGTCAGGATATTGCCCACGAGTTGTCGAGACCGTAGTTGCATCCTCAGCCTCTGCCTGAAGACCCCACAGCCCATCTAACATAGTGTTGAGAACTGACGGAAACGGATGATTCAAATCAAAGTCCGTCGGACCTCGAAACACGAGTCGGCAATTCTCGCAGTTATCGGCAGAATCCGACTCGGTTTGGAACGTACCTTTCAGTCCGGGGTGAATGGTCACCCAGCTTGAATTCGTTGGAACTGCACATGCTCCCTCGGTATACTCCAGTCCCTGGGCTTCATTGAGGATACATGGCGGCAAGGTAGCTGCATAGGTACTGTGATTGTAGAAATCACGTATCACCTTTGCGAGATTGTAGCATCTCGAAGTCTGTATCTCAGACTGCTTCGCATTGTACCAATCCGTCAAGTAGGCGGCGAGCAGTTTCAGTGATGTTGCGTTGTTCGTCGCGGCCACTTGCGAATACCCCACCTCACATTGCCCATTAACTGGATACTTCACGTCAGCACGCCCGTACATCCGAAGTGCGGCCTCTGTGATCGCAAGCGTAGGAGGCAAATTGGCTTCATTTGCAGGGAAAGCAGCAGAACATGTCTGCTTGCACTCTGTTACCAGTGCTTCTACCGCACAATAGACCCTTGATTCATCCACTGGTTGCGGCAATACCATACGACACTGCCGTATGAAGTCGATGCGTCGACCTTCACAACTCGTTGTGCAGCTAGATAGTCCTCGGTCCCGAACCGTACTCCATTCATCATTTGCCCGCATTCCCAGTCTGGACTTGTATTCGTCCACGAGATTCGGATTCTGGCTCTTTGCGTATGCCTCGAACTTTAGAAGTTCCTCTTCGGTGTAATTCTGCTGATACGGCGCTTGTCGAGATCCGCCACAGTTGATATCATCACACACGATCATTCGCCATGCGTTAAGAGCATAGCCCCAGTTGGTGTTGTCATCTCGATAGAAACTGGTTGGATTCATTCCCTCAGTGTAGACACGTTGGAGATTGCGCCCGGCGATCTGAAGGAAGGTGGCAAGGGCATCATTCTGATCAACATTGTCGGCGATAACCGTCGTCACCGTTGCGCGCCACGCACGCCACAGGTCACTACATGTGTATTTCGCAGCGTCGAGCTCTTGCATTTTCGCGACTAGTGCGTTGAATATGCCCCACCCGTTGGTTGGGTCTGTAACTCCAACCGCACCACTAGGGATAGGGAACGGATATGTTCCGAGATTGCCGGTTGGAGGTGTGGATGTGATCTGATCTTGTCTGAACAGGGTACTGATGACATGTTGCTGTTTAAATGCAATGACGTCATTTGCACCAGATGGCAGATTACTATGCTCGAGCCACTTCTGCACGAAATAGTCCTCAAAGTCATTACCGGGAGCAGTACAGTCATACTCGGGGCAAGGCTGTATCTCTGGCAGCAGCAACTTCTCACACGCTTGACGTCCCGATGCACTTGTGAAGAGTGCAATGCTTGATGCATTGGACACTAGGTCTAGGTACTGCTCATAGTTGTTTAGCTGTGTGACTGCATCAGGCCCAACACCATACTGATCGACTCCGAATACACTCGTCATGATGTCGGTAAGCGGCACGATCATATTTGCGACTTTAGACTCCAGAATCTGGAGTCGTGTGGACGCAAAGTCGGGTGGGATCTGCGGGACAGCACCGTTGAAACGAACGATGCGCTCGATCTGCCAAGTTCCCGCCGTTGGCAATTGAATGGTCTGCGTTTGTGTCAATCCCGAACTTGGGAACGAACACGTCACAAAATCAGCCGCGGGTGAAGAAGCGCCGTTCGGCACCGGAGATGTAATGATCTTATCAAACACTTGGCGGGGTGTTGGGTTGACGAGCGTTGCTCGAATCTCCACCTCCCAATCACACGTGAAACAATAGTCAGGACACGACTCACCACCGGGACTAAAGTTCAACTCCGCTGTCCGGATCGACGGGGTGTATGATATTGTCACGGAGGTAGGCGCTCCGATCACGATGCTCTTTGACGCTACGTACACACCTTGAGCGACCTCTGTCCCACCTTTAATCGTATGGGAGATTGTCAGATTATTGAGTTTCTCCGCATACGGCTCCCCTTCGGCACCGATTGCACCATTGGCATTCAGCAATGCACCCTCACCATCCGTGAGAATCTTACTTGCTGTCGTTGCTTGAAATGGCAGGCACGTGATAAGTGGTCTGCCACTGAGGTCCACATACTGGATCGACCCTATTCCATCAGGATTGATCGAAAGAACCTTGTGAACATTGTCAACGCAAGGCGCTTCACTTCCGAGCACGCTCGTGAGTTCCGCATCTGAAGGGGTTGCGTAGAACGTCGTTGTAACGGCCTTGGTCGATGCACCCAAACGGTGTTTAGAACCCGGCAGGGATTGCGTTGTTACTCTTCCGTCGGAGGTGACGAGTGTTCGGCTGAATGGGTATCCTTCGGCTCCCGGGACGGAGAGATCCGGATTTTCATCACTATAGTACGACGCGATGTCATTTCTATCTGAGCCGACGGACACATTAATCTGTTGTGGATTGCGGAGTTTCGCATCTATGTCGAATTCCTCAACTGAATACTGCCGAGGTCCGTTGCTGCCGGAGACAGCATTCAGAAGGGGTTCAAAGATAAGCTGCCTCTTGCTATGTAGTGGTGCTGAAAGCGTCGACAGCAATCCACGCCCTTCGTGATCATAGAACGACTCCGAAGCTCGTACGTTACTTGCACTAGCAGCATCAAGAGGATCAAGTTCGTCATCAATCAGTCCGTCGCGGTCTAGTGCCTGATGAGTTCGACCGAGCGCATCCTGAAATGTCATTGCCTCAGAAAGCACCATCGGTCGACGGATTTCTGGCGACATCCCACGAACAAACGAACGATTGCGCGCTGCATCCGCGGGTTGATGATAGAACACTGACACAGATGTGTGCGGTACGGTGCTTGAACCATACAGGCAGTTTCTTCCATCTAAGGTCAGATTCTCAGGTGGTGTTTCCGACCACTCTCCGCCGTCATCGTAGGGATCGGCTGTGTAGGGATTACCGAGAACCGGTCGTACGCGCCAGACATAAAACCCCTCGCCGTCAGCGAGAGTGATCTCGGCGTAGTTTCGTTTTGCACCGGTAGTGATCTCGAGTGCCTTCGTCCAATCGAGGGATGTCTCTATCACATACGGATCTGCCGCATTCAAGGAAGAGGTGTTGTAAAGTCGTAGGATCTGGATCTTCCATCCCTCAACATTCTTGAAGTCCTCCGTGCAGGCTTCATTATTAGGTTCCCACTCAAAGTGAACAAGAGTATTGTGCACTATTTTTACGGGATTCGATCCAACCAACGTTGTCAGTTCATTCTCACTACTCAGCCAACCTACAGCCTGAAACAACAAGTTTGTTGTTACAATGGGCACATAGTCAACCACACATTCGATCTTCAATCGAAGTTTCGATGAAACCTCTGCATACGTCGCGCCATCAGACTCAAACCCATCGACGAATGGCGTCACTGCCGGGTCTAGCAACCTTAGACGGAAGCGGTTGTAGCGAGACGATGTGTTGGGATACGTCGTGGTCCCCACTTGATCGACGAACGGGATCTTCTCAACAACGTGTCCATCCTCGGTAAACAGAAAGACACCTTCGGGGTGTTGCTGATCGATTGTAATCTCGAATGTCGTTAGTTCCATCCAGGCAGGAGTAGAGTTATCGTGAGTTTCCTCGCCTTCAAGCACTCCTCGAACTGTGACACTGAACTCCTTTCCAACTCCCCCGTCACGAAACACACCCGTACCTCCTGAGGCGTTCAAGTCAATCCTCACGACAGCATTCTTACCCAGAATCTTTGCGCAGAGTGGCGTAGTGCTTGGTTGACCGAGCAAATCGATCGTAACTGAGCCACCGTTCGAAAGTTCGCCATTCGCGATGGTAGCCTCGGACGAGAAGGACTGGCTTGCTGTAGTGAGTGGGCGCACTATTGGCGGCGTTACAGGCTGGGCCTGAAGTGCAGTCGCCAGAACGAACACACAAACGAATGCTCTCAAAAGTCTGCGAGCGTCAACTTTGAAACGAGTATTCATTGGAAGCATGTGTATCATTGTTGGAAGCACATTGAGTACGAATTCCTTGCCGATGTTGCCCTTAGTCTGGGTCACACATCCACTTACACTCATTGAACCCTGGAACGATTACTGTTTGATAACCTTGCGGACAAGGTTGATTCGGTGGAACAGTAGAGCAGTCGTCCTCGACGCGAAAATCACCTTTACGTTCAATCTTGTAGTTGCAGCCAACCTTATACCTCGTGTACATCTGTGTGCAGCACTCGTTCGTGCATTGTACACCAACGTATAAGGGCAATGGATCGGGTGAGCCCTCCTGCATCGCTGGAACGGTCCTTTGACAGGTCTTCATACAAGTAGGAGTAAGCACCCTTACAATCCGAACAGTCTGAGGTTCCCCCAATTCAGTTTACAGTCTGCTTAGCCATGTCTGCTGTGTAGGTACTTCTCAAAATCCACGGGTGACATGTAGTTGAGAGAAGAATGTAGTCGCTTCCTGTTGTAGAACAAATGTACCCATTTGTAGACCGTCGAACGTGCGTGTTTGAGATCATCAAACAGCATGTGTTGTCGTAGTTCGCTCTTCATCCGTGACCAGAAGGATTCCATCGAGGCATTGTCATAGCAGTTGCCGACTCCGCTCATGCTTTGTTGGATGTTTCGTTTGGCAAGCTCCGTTCGGAATCTGTCAGCATTGAATTGGCTTCCTCGATCCGAGTGGAAGATCAGCGGATCCTCCGGCAGTTTTCCTCTGAGCTTACAGGCCTGATCCAGTGCATGCATGAGTGTTGACGTCTGCATCGTGTATGAAACGGTGATGCCGAGTATTCTGCGTGAGCAGAGGTCCATGATCGCAACGGCGTAAGCCTTTCCGTTGCGGCACGGTAGCTCGGTGAAGTCACTGACCCACACCCGATCGATCTGCTTCACGTCAAACGACCGTTGCAGAAGATTCGGTGCCGGTGCCAACGTGTTCGACGAATCCGTTGTCGGCCGGTAGCGCCGCTTCTGCGTCGCACGCAGATGTGCCCTGCGCATGCTGCGCTCCACGGTCTTGCGTGTCACGACATGGCCGCGACTGCGCAGGGCGTGTGTCATGCGTGGGCTCCCGTACGTGCCATTGCTCTGCTCGAACACTTCAGTGATCTGCGTTAGCAACTGCTGGGCACGCAACGTGCGTTGTGACGGTGTGCGCTTCGTCCACGCATAGTATCCCTGGCGTGTTACCTGCAGCGCGCGTGCCATCGCCAGCAGCGGCCATTTCGCCCGATGGTCATCCATGAATCGGTACTTCATTTCGGGCGTTGACTGAAGATACCGACGGCCTCCTTTAGGATGTCGCGCTCCATTCGTAGGCTGCGATTCTCGCGCTCCAGCTCCTTGATCCGTTGCTGGTCTGACTTCGTCTCCTGCACCGCGGCCCTGCGTCCCGATGCTTCGACCCAGGTTCGCAGTGTCTCGTACGACACACCAACCTCTGTTGCTGCTTTGCGAAGCGTCAGCTTCTTATCGATGACCAATGATACTGCCTCCGCTTTGAAGGCGTCATCGTACCGGTGATCTCCTCGTCCTCTTGCCATGTAAACCTCCATCCGTAATATGGGAAATGAAGGCCAATGGACTGTAAATCAAACGGGGGGAAGGTCAGTACACTCAAAATAATCCTGAATCCAAAGCCTGAATTCACAATCAAGTTTCAAGTTACGAGTAATTTGCTTCCTTGTTCAATGATGAAGAGACCATATTGTAGATCTGCTTGATGTACCGTCAGTGAGATGCACGATATACACCCCACTTACCAGCCCAATTGCATTCAACGTTAGGCCGTCACTCAGCTCCTGAGCATCCGAAACAAACGTTGTCACAACCGCCCCGGTGCAACTACACACCGTTATGTGTACTTTGCCTTTAAATCCAGACATGATCAAGGTTGCTACGTCAACAGTAGGCATAGGTGAAATGGTTGCCATGGCATCACTCTGAATTCCTTGAGATTCCAGCACATCGGTGGGAGGTTGCGGACAACCAACAATAGACCAAGATGTAATGTCGTGCTGTTCAGTTGCATTCCAGGTTGCAGCTGTAAATCCAATTGCCGCAAAAGGATTGCTTTTTAGCGGCAAATACTCCTCAATATTGAAGTTCTCTATTGTCAAGATAGGTTCTCCAAATGAGGGTGATCTACTAAGGAAGACAGACAATCTGCCTGGTATGCAAATAACTCGTGCATAGTATGGTGCGCCATCAGCCTTCAATTCAGGGATATCAGTTGTCATTCCGATCAAATACGGACTTTTATGTAAGGAGCGACACGTATCATATAGTTTGCCTTGCACAGCACAGTGGCTACCATTGGGATCGTTGTCCGCTGAATCTCTATATGTATCAAACTCAATAGCCAGACAATTTCTAATTCCATCATAACCTATTCCTCTCATTTTGGTTGCCGTAACGGGCGGCCAATTTGTCTGAATTATGAAGGCAATTCCGAGACCACCCGGATCCGAGCCATCCGGCCGATTACCGTCTGATCCTTTCGAGATCTCAAAGGAAAAATCTGTCGAAAATCCATCACGCACGTTATGACGTACAGGTGTCAAGAGCGCACCACGTCGGGTGTTCACATTGTCAGTCAGGCGTACCGATGTTCCTATGCGAAAGGCCGATTCCACAACCTCTATATCAGAAAGTAAATCTCTCTCTCCAAGGCTTTCATCGCATGCGCCTCGCAACAGCATTTCAATGTTCTCATTCTTACCTCCATAATCATAGCGAGCCGATCCTCCGGACAAGAGAATTGACTTGTATTCGACACCATTATCAGTGTATTCAAAAGAGATGGCATTGCCATACATCCTACCTGCAAGAATCGACGCCCCAGATCTCGTTCGCCCCGTGGAAACGTCAACGGTCGTGACAGTATTAAGAGTTACGCCCCCAGGCCCCATACCGCCCATTACCATGACGATGCCATCGTCAAGCTCGGCTATTGAACCATGAAACCTGCCGTACGGCAGCGTTCCAATCACTGTGAATGTATTGTTCGTTTCCAAAATGATTTCGGGTACATCAGTGCCCGAAACAATCAGTGGCGATCCTGTTGTCACCACTACTCGTCCGTCTCGCAACGTTGTATAGCTAGTAATCATCCGTTTCGATGGGAATTCTCCTAATTTGACCCAGGCATTTTGATCCACACTATATGTGTATATCAACTCAGATCCCTCAACCGTGTTGTAGTTATAATCCTCAGACGTGTTGCCGCCAAAGATCACCGGCGTACCAAGAGATGTAACGACGCCGACAGCATTTGCCACACTAATCGGATACTTTGCAATCTCTCTTGTTTTTTGTGTTTTCATATCATACAATTCAGCGCTGTTAGTCGGGCCTGCCGCACGCCCGATACCACCTACAACTACAAAGCGGTCATCACCAATCGGCACCACGGTGTGCTTACGGCGAGCCGTGTTCAAGCATCCGACTATGGTCCATGTGTTATTCTTGATTGAGTAACGTTCTATTGTCTTTGTACATGAATCACCAGTAAATCCTCCAAACACAATGATGGCGGTGTCGTGTAGTGGCAATGCTACAAATTCAGCTCTAGCTATGTTCATTGGGTCAGCCCTACGCGCAGTTGCAAATGGGCCATCGATTGTCACGATCTCACACTGGCCTGCTGGATATGTCCATATATATTGCTCCCATCCTCCGAACGTAAGGACAGAGTTTTTGGAGATACGCATCATGGCTCCTGCGGCGCTCCCACGCTCCCTGAGGCCAACACTTTTCCAATGTTCTTGAGCATGAACCTGACCAATGAAGAACATTTGGCAGAGTGGTAACATCAGAAGTATCGTGCGAATGGTACTCACGTTCTATCATCCTATATGAATTGAGCGAGATTGATACGAATGCCTCGAAACTAACAATAATAGCGGTGCATAATGGAGATTCCGTGCTACGAGACCACTTCGTTCCGGGCATTGTTGACCACCTTATTGATGTCCTGCAAACACCACAACGCTTATAACTGGATTGCAGTTGCTTCTGTAGACGCGTTGTATTCGGATGGTGTGCGATCACCGCGGAAGGAGATGATCACCTTGCGCGGAATCTGCACCTATGAATTCCGTTACCTCTTGCCGCTCACGGCGGGCGAGCGAAGACAGAAACGCAGCGGTAGATCAGCAGATGCCGTGATGCCGATCCGTGTGGTCGTGATGATGTCGGCGGCTGCAACAGTTGCATCGTGATGGAAGAAGGCGGACGGAGACGCACAACTCCGATAGTTGTCGTCGATGCTGACCCCCAACGCTCGCGCAAGATTACCGGGGCCGCGCAGGAGATCGGTGTCACGTCGCACCACACCGTTGGCACGACGCGATCGCATCACATCGTGACCGACAATGGGCTCAGCCGCACGCAGGAGAACGGCACAACCTCTGCCGGCGGTCTCTGTGACGATGTTCACGCAGAGATGCATGCCATAGATCTTGTAGACGTAGAAGATCCCGCCGTCTTCGTGCATCGGTGCATTCCGTTTTGTCATGCGGAGGGCGGCATGGCAGGCAAGGTCACCCTCCGCCAAATACGCTTCTGTCTCAACAATGCGCACAACCGTCACCGCATCTTCTGCACGCAACACCATGGTCGCACCAAGCAGCTCACGCGCAACGTCCACCGTTGGCCGCTGAAACCAGGCTGCGGGCAAGGCGTGCTCGACGAATGGTAGCTGGTCAAGAAGGTGGTTCATGTTCTCCGTTGATATGTGCCTTGAGTGTCTTGGTAGAATATATGCCGTGTCCGATCTTTTCGTGCACGAAGGCCGTCAGTTCCGCACTTGTGAACTGCCAGCGCATCAGTCGTCATACAAGCATCCTTCAATATCCGCAAACCCTGTGCGTTGCTAGGAGCTTGTTTCATCACGGGATACAGGAATGGTCACTCGACGTGAATGGACGCTGATCGCCACCACGGTCAGCGGGACGGTTTGTCTTATCGCTGCCCGCATGGTGCACACGGAGCATCTCTCCTATGCCTTCGTGCTGTGGAATGTCTTCCTTGCCGCCTTGCCCTGGGGCTTTGCCTTGCTTGCAGAGCAAGCGATCTCACGACGCAAGACGGTGTCGTGCATCCTGTGGTCGGCGGCATGGTTGCTCTTCTTTCCGAACGCCCCCTACCTGCTCACCGATCTCGTGCACATGCCCGATGCCAACGCCTCACTTTGGTGGTACGACCTGTTGATCTTGGTCGGCGGCATGGTGGCAGGGCTGGCACTTGGGTGGTTCTCGTGGACGCGTGTGCGCGAGATCTTGTCGGCAATGACGTCGCCTCGTCTGTCGACGCTGACCTCCTACGTCCTGCTGTATGCCTGCGCCTTCGGCATGTATCTCGGCCGCTTCTCGCGATGGAATTCGTGGGATGTGGTCCAGGACCCGACCGCACTGTTCGTTGACGTTGCAGATCGATTCCTATCGCCGGGAGCACACCCACGAACGTGGGCCTTCACGTTCATTGTGGGGACGATCCTGTCCGTGGCGGCATGGCTCGCCTCCGATGAACGACCCTGGCGCTATTCCACCCTAGAACCTCTGCAGCGTGAGGTGATATGACCATGTTGTGCTCGTTCCTCATCGCTTGCTGCGCCGCAATATCTGTGATGGCGCAGACGGAGCCGGAGAAGATCGTCGTGTCGGACGTGGACCCAAAGAACCACTACGTTGGCGATGGATCGGCAACGCAGTTGTACTATCATGCGCTGCTCCCTCCAACAACTCCGACGGCAACCATCATCCTGATGCCGGGAACGTGGGAGACCACAGAACATGTGCTGGCGAGCACGAAGGAGCTCTGCGATCGTGCACGTGCGCGTTCCTATGCTGTGATCGTGCCGTCGATCAACCAGCGCCTTGCGATGACGCAAGATGTGGTTGCCTTGATGAACAGCATGTTCGCGGACGCGGTGCAACGCTATCATCTCGATACGTCGACGATCGTCATTGGCGGATTCTCGATGGGCGGCCTGTTCAGTCTGCGCTACACGGAATTGGCGCACCAACGCCCCGGTGCCACGGCCATCACACCCATGGCCGTGATCTGCTGCGACGGACCGATCGACCTGCTGAACATCCATGCGATGTTCCAGCGAAAGCACAAGAAGTTCCCCGACAATGATGAGGCCGTCTACGGAATGCATGAACTCGAATCCGCTGCCGGTGGCACGCCGCGCAAGAAACGCTCGGCCTACGTGCACTTCTCTGCCTACACCCACGATGATCCGCATGGAGGCAATGCACGGTTTCTCCGATCCACGCCGGTGAGGATCTATGCCGACGTGGATCCGAACTGGTGGATGGACGAGCGTGGACTCGATATGTACGACATGAATGCGCTCGATCAGTCAGCCATGATCCTCTTCCTCCGCGAGCATGGAAACAAGCGCGCCGAGTTCATCAATGCGTTCGGCAAAGGCATGCGGATCGAAGGCAACCGTCATCCGCATTCTTGGTCGATCGTTGATGCGCCGGGTTGCGTGTCGTGGATCGACACACTGCTTGCCGCACGAATGAGCGATCCGATCAAGGAACGCGATAGGCGTTGACCGTGCCCTCATTCGTATTGACGATCACGCACGTGCCGCTGTCCTGATGAATGAGTATCGAGCCTTTCATATGGTTGAACTTCTCTTGTGCCACGATGCTCACATCGCATCCCGACTTGAGTCCGATCATCCCTGACTCGTCGTCGAACTGATAGACAGCGGCATTCTTGAGAAGGACCACTCCATCGCGCTTGAACTTGAAGCTCGCATCCCATTCACGATGCTGGCGACAAGCGCCTGTTGCTTGGTCCACAATGGCGAAACCATCGTCACCGATGAAGAACACGTGCTCGCCGTGCAATCGCACGCCATGACGTGTTCCGAAGATGCTGTCGGCATCGAACGAGCCAACACCCATTTTGTCGATGTCCGCTTCGGACATCGTCCACACAGGCGTATCCGAAGCCGTTGGCAACACCGTGAGCGGCTGATACGCCTTCACGGTTCCCTTGAACAGCGTGATCGTCTTTCGGAAGTCCGTGGTGTCCTTGGTCACACCTTCGCACAGATCGTCGCTGTACATCATGAGCGTTCTCTTCAGCGCCGGTGTGCTGCAGTCGACATACCATAGTTGATGGTCACCTTTCTTGTCCTCACAGTACACGACAACATACGTTGGACGTGAATCCAACACGGTGAGATCGTCTGTGTCGAAGTCAAGCGACGTGATCGCACCCTTATTGGTCGCATGACACATGGACGATGCACCAATGGCAACAAGTCCGTTCGATGTTTCCACCGTTTCGCCATGCAGGTAGAGATTGAAGTCCTTCTTATCGTGCTTTGCGAACAAGGGCTGCGGAGAGAACGTCACAACCTTGCCCGTACCGGCATCGAGCGTAAGAAGTCCTTCACCATCGAGTGCTGAAGATGGTTCGCCGCCCTTCCACGCCTGATGAGCTTCGCCCATTACGAGGATGTGGATCCGATCTCCATCCACGCCGACGACCTTCAACAACGCATTGGTCTTGCGCTTGCGATTGATCTTCCGATTCGTGAGGCCGGCCATCGTCTCATTGCCGAGGTTGGCCTTGTCGATCGTGGAGGACATGGCTCGACCATTATACGTGAGGATGCCACCCGGACCGACATTGAACGGCTTGCGCGAGAACGAGGAGTTGCTGTTACGTGTCATGTTGTTGAGCATGGTCGCAGCGGCATAGCTCGCAATGCTTGCAAGTGCAGTACTGGCCTTGATGTGTCCGGCCTCGTATCCACCCTCTTGTTCCACGAGTCTTGTGGACCATGCCACCTTCCCCGTCATGGGAGATACCTTCGAGATCCAGAGAAAATCCTTCTCGTCAAACCACTGTACGAGCATGTCGCCACTGCTCATCATCGTCGTTTGGTCCATGATCCCATCGAGGTCCTTTCGTGGGATCGACCACAGCATCTTCTGACTGGCAACGTCGAAGAACTGATGGGATTCTTCGAGTGTGGCCAAGACGTAAAGCTTATCGTCGAGCACAATGGGAATGAAGTTCTCGGTCTTCTCGGGCGACACCAAGAGTGTGCCGATCTTCGCCGCCTTGTTCTTATCGACCACGATCATGTTCGTTTCCGTAAGCACGACGAGCAGGTCCTTGTGCTCAAAGAACCGTTGATAGAGATCGGTCGATAGAGGGAAGGCATCATTGTCATGCTTGTACACAACGGCACGCCGTGTGCCATCGATGAAGATGGTCGTATCCGATTCCGTATCGATCATCATCGTCGAGAACCACTTTTCCATCTTGAGCTTGCTCGGATCGTCCTTCGATTGATACAACACTTTCCGTCCGGGAAGATCGATCACTTGGGTTCCATCTGAATACCACACCACCATCAGATCGCCGAACACGACGGGCTGGATGGTATCGTACTCCGTGTTCGCTGGTGGCAGTGCCATGGTCATATCGTCGACCTCGCCAATGACGGGCACCGATGCAAGCTCCTTGCCATTGGCAAGGTCGACCCAAATGAGCGAGTTTGTACCTGCGATCACCGCTTCGCCTGGTTTGGAGAACTGCGTCAAGAGGTGTTGTGTGTTCGTGACGTCCTTATACGGACGCGTCCACAACCGCTTTCCTGTGGGCACATCGATACACAGCAAGGTATCGCCATGATAGACCAACAGATGAGCACCATCCTTCGAGAGGCTTCCGTTCTGCACATCGTCCTTGAATGATGCGCTCCAGAGATTTCCCTTTGTGTCCGGCGTACCGGCTGTGATCGACAACGATGTTGCAAGCATGGCAACAACGATCATGATTGTATTGCGCATCAGAAGCCCGTCGTGAACATGATCGAAATGTGAGTTGTGGTATACCGAACGTTCTCCGTCTCATGCACGATCTCACCGAGTGGTTTCGTGAATCGGATCTTGATCAATCCCGGGAATCCGGATTTGCGTTTGCCGAAGTTGACCTCTGCCATGAGCGTCGGGATCCAGTCTGTGAGCGTTGCCGCCGTCGACGAGATGGGCAGGAGCATGTTATAGGTAAAGCCGCCCCCGATCGTACCACCAACGTGCCAGCCGGACGTTGGTCGGATCATGGCATCGTTATTGAACTTGAGCGTTGCGAGCAATGGCACGGCCACACTGAGCAAATTGTCGTAGCCCGCTACGGAACCGAACATGATCGATGGATTGACACCGAGGGTGAACGCGGAACTGTCACCATACAGAACCGGCAGATTCAGTCCGGCCGTGAACCCATACCCAATGGATGTGACCTTTGAATTACCCTCCATGTCCTGGAGGCTCAGCGCATGGAGATCGAGACCGATGTCCCACCGCTTGAACACATCACCATAATCGGAGCCTTTCGCCGATATGGTCAACCCCACGAACAGCACCACCAACGCACGAATCCCTGTGCACCTCACCATGCAACCCCCTTCGTTTTGAAGATCATACACAAACACGTGAGGCAAAGATAGAAATCAAGAACTATTCTCTACATTTGACCATGCGCTGGTTCCTCCTTCTCGTCCCCGCCGCCATTGGCGTGACCTTGTTCGCATCGGATCATCCGTTGCTGGTCTTCATCATGTGCGTGTTGGCCCTGATACCGTTGGCCGCTACACTTGGAGAAGCAACAGAACATGTTGCTGCGCATGTGGGATCGTCCATCGGCGGGCTGCTCAATGCAACGTTCGGCAACCTTGCAGAGCTGATCATCTTGACGGCAATGCTTGCGCGCGGACTTCACGAGATCGTACTCGCCGGCATCTTGGGCGGCATTCTCGTGAATGCCTTGTTCGCTAGTGGACTATCGATGATGGTCGGCGGACTGCGGAGGCATGTTCAAGAGTACAATCGCGGCAGTGCGCGTGATATGGCCACGCTGCTTAGCATCGCTGCTTTCGGCTTGGCGGTGATCTCGGTGATCGAGATCCGACAAGCGGACAGCGCCACTCCCAACGCCCACTTCACCCATGGTACACCAACGATCGCCGCACTGCTGTTCGGCGGATACTTGCTGTTCCTCTTCTACTCGATGTACACGCATAAGGACCTGTTCGAGAGCCGTCGCGAAGAAAGCGAGCCCGACACATGGAGTCTGAAGCGTGGCCTTCTCGTCCTCGTGGCCGTGACGGTGTTCGTGGTCTACATCAGTGAAGCCCTCTCCGGTGCGATCGAATCGGTGGTGTCGACGGCCGGTCTGAACGAGAGCTTCATCGGTGCCGTGGTGATCGCCATCATCGGTGGTGCCGCCGAAATGGCATCGGCCGTTCGTGCCGCCATGAAGGATCGCCTCGATCTTGCCCTATCCATTTCCATGGGCGGCAGTGTGCAGATCGCCCTGTTCGTTGCACCGGTGCTGGTCTTCATCAGCTACTTCGTTGGCACCACTCCGCTTGACCTTGTCTTCCGTCCCGGTGCCGTGGTACTGATGTTCTTCTCCGTGGTGATCATGGCCCAACTTGCGTCGGACGGTCGCTCCACATGGTTCAAGGGCGCACTGCTGCTCGTGATCTATACCATCCTGGCCGCCGCCATCTATCTCGCAACGCAATAGGTCGGACGAAGGCCTTCGACTACGGCCTTCTCCCCCCTTGCCACCCTCTGCACCTGAATAGGGGATAGTTTTGTCCCCATGAAACAACCCATGATCATTCAAGGCGGCATGGGAGTCGGTGTGTCCGATTGGCGCCTCGCGCGTGCCGTTTCGCTTCAAGGAGAACTCGGTGTGGTCTCGGGCACCGGTGTGAACTCCATGCTGATCCGACGATTGCAGCTTGGTGATGCGGACGGACAGATGCGTCGCGCACTGCAACACTTCCCAGATCCATCCATCGCTGACGAGATCATCGACACCTACTATGTGGAAGGTGGTATCGGCCCGTCGCAACGATTCAAGCGCAGCTCCCTTCCCTCCGTCCATTCTCCCCTTGCCCTTCAACGTCTCTATGTTGCTGCCGCCTTTGTCGAGGTATGGCTGGCAAAGGAGGGGCATGGCGGCATGGTGGGCATCAACGTATTGGAGAAACTGCAGACGTCGAACCTGCCCGTGCTGTATGGTGCCATGCTTGCCGGCGTCGACCATGTGCTCGTGGGCGCGGGCGTTCCGCGTGAGATCCCCGGTGTGCTCGATGCGTTTGTCGAGCATCGACCGGCTACGATCTCTGTGAGCGTGACGGGTGCAACGGATGCTGTGAAAGTGAGCACGTCGTTCGATCCGCATGCCGTGATGACGATCGATGCAAAGCGACCGCTCCATCGACCGATCTTTCTGGCCATCATCTCGTCGAGCACGCTGGCCACGCATCTTGTGCAAAAGGCCACCGGACGTGTGGATGGGTTTGTGGTGGAAGGTGTGCTGGCGGGTGGACATAATGCACCGCCGCGTGGACCGATGAAGCTCACAGACCGTGGTGAGCCGATCTATGGAAAGCGAGACGAGGCCGATGTTGACGGGATCCGCGCACTGGGGCTTCCCTTCTGGCTTGCCGGCTCGTTCGGCTCCCCGGAACGATTGGCCGAAGCACGTGCGTTGGGCGCCGCCGGCATACAAGTGGGAACGGCCTTTGCGTTCTGCGACGAGTCCGGTCTGTCGAAAGGACTCCGCGACGACGTGATCGCACGATGGATGATGCACGACAGCATTCCGAGCGAGGCCGTCTTCACGGATCCGCTCGCATCACCAACAGGCTTTCCGTTCAAAGTGGTGCTCTTGCCAAACACGCTCGCCGAGGCTGATGTCTACGATGCGCGTCCGCGCAAGTGCGACCTTGGCTACCTCCGACAGTTGGCCGTTCGCGACGATGGCAAACTCATCTATCGATGTCCGGCCGAACCCGTAAAGGACTATGTGAAGAAGGGCGGCGCGGTGGAAGACACCGTGAACCGCAAGTGCTTGTGCAATGCATTGCTTGCCAACATCGGACTTGCACAACGTCAGGAGCACGGCTATGAAGAGCAACCACTGCTCACGGCGGGCGACGATCTTGCATCACTGGGCAAGTTCCTCTCGGACGGACGGGATCACTATTCTGCACACGATGTGTTGTCGTATTTGAAGAGTTCGGTCACGTAACAATGTCACCGAATCCGACACATCTCAGATCGTAGGTTGCAGCATCATCGATCGGGAGCATATCGTCATGTCGACACAAGAGCACTGGGAAAAGGTCTACACCACGAAGCAAGAGCGTGAACGGAGTTGGTTTCAGGAATATCCGACCACGTCGATGGAGTTCTTCACAGAGCTTGCGCTACCAAAGGATGTGAATATCATCGATGTTGGCGGTGGCGACAGTCATTTTGTGGACGCCCTGCTCGACCTCGGCTACACGAATGTGTGGGTGCTTGACATCTCGTCGCAAGCCATCCAACGCGCCAAGGATCGACTCGGTGATCGAGCTTCAAACGTACATTGGATCGTTGGTGATGTTCTCGACTTCTCTCCACCAACAACGTTCGGCTTCTGGCACGACCGTGCCGCCTTTCATTTCCTTACATCCCCTGAACAGATCGATGCCTACATCGCTCTCGCCGAGCGATCGATCGCACCGAACGGCTACATCGTGATCGGGACGTTCTCGGAACATGGACCAACGAAGTGCAGCGGCCTCGAGATCAAGCAGTATTCGGCAACGTCGATCAAGGAACGCTTTGCACATGGCTTTGACCGCTACACGTGCATCGAGAACGTGCATACCACACCATTCGAGACAACGCAGAACTTTGTGTTCTGTCGATTTCAGCGGAAGGCGTAGCACAGCTACAATAATTCGCGCACGTTCATGGTAAGGAACTCTTCAATTGGCATTCCATGCGCTCCTACCAGGAGTAGGCGTGCGTGAGGATAGCGACGATTGAACGCATCCAGTCCGCGCAGGTGATGCGTCGCACCACTTGCCACTTCAATGGCAAGGACCTGTTCGTTCTTCGTAAGGACGAAGTCAACTTCATTGTTGCCCTCCCTCCACCAATGAAGCGAGAGCTGCGAGCCCTCTACTCCACAACGCAAATGCGCCCCGATCGCACTCTCAACCAACTGACCGCGAGCCGTTCCGGGATCTACGGACGACATCCATGATGCTCCGAATGCAGTGGCAATGGCGTTTGCGAAGACCTGTAGCTTCGGACTCGATCCGCGCTGACGTATAGGTTGTGTTGTGAACTTTGAGAGACCCGTGAGCATTCCGGATTCTTCGAGCAGTACCAGATAGTGTGCCAAGGTGGTCACATTACCAGCGTCGTGGAGTTGCCCCAACAGTTTCGAATACGCAACGATACAACCGCTCATCCGCGAACCAAGCTCTGCAAGTTGACGAAGAAGAAATGGTTTGTGGATGCGATGCAATTGCAGCAGATCGCGAGAAAGAACCGGTTCGATCACGGCGTCACGTATGTATTCAAGCCACCGTTCTTCATTGTGCACCAGGTGTGCAGGACCCGGATACCCTCCGCACCGAAGGTATGATTCCAGATCCCATCCGAATGCTTGTTTCATTTCCGTGTAGGTCCACGGCATGACGCGGATCCGTTCAAATCTTCCGGCAAGACTCTCTGAGAGTCCGTCGTGAAGGACTGCCATCGAGGAACCAAGGATCACAACGCGAACGTCCACACCCGCCATCGTATCCTCGTCCCACAACTTTTTAACCGTCTCGCTCCATTGCGGCACTTTCTGGATCTCGTCGATCACGAGCACGACGGGAGTCCCGGACGCAAGGCGACGTGCCCTCTCCCAGACCGTTTCAATCCAAGCGTATGAATGCGGCGACGTGCCATCTGCGGATTCGTGGACGACAGGAACTTGGACGCCTTCAAGTGCTTGTCGAACGATCGTCGACTTCCCAACCTGACGGGGTCCCGTGAGTGCAATGATCGAGAATCGGGGCTCGGAAAGCCTTTCTCGAAGAATTGCAACATGTTTTCTTTCAATCACTTACATTCACCGGGAAATTTTACTCAATATACTGAGTTATTTTACTCAATATACTGAGTTATTTACTCCACCGGGATAAAATAGTCCACAGGACCCATACCGGTCTCGGGGTCCCACCGCTCGTCGTAGCGTTCAAAGTCGGGCGCGGAGCGTCGCGTGAGGCCGGAAGTCGGGAAGAGATCTCGCCACACTGCATCGACGAACTCGGAGAACTTGCTGATGTGGTCGTCGAACGTATACACCGCATACCGTCCGGCCGGTGCCACCACCGTGGTCATCCCCTCGACCTCTGCAGCGGTCGGCCCAACTTCCACAGCGGCCATATAGACGAAGCCGTAGTCATCACCTTCCTTGGTGTTCATGCCAATGCATGCGCCATACGTGGTGTCACCCTGTCGCCCTTCGAGGGCAAAGATCTTTGGAACAGCCTCCATCCATAGATCCGGGATCTGATGACGGGTTGCTCCCGTGAAGGTGCGAGCCACACCACAAAGGGTGATCGCGTCAAGCGTTTGCAATGTTGGTTCCATAGCGGTGCCTCAGGTGAAACGTCAGAACAGGGTGAGTGCAGATGATTCGCGTTCCAGTAATGTGCGCTTTCGATGCCTTCCCCACCGATAGTCGGCGATGCCACCATCGGCACGCACAACACGGTGACATGGAATGACGACGGCGAACATGTTCGCGGCGCATGCACCGGCAACGGCGCGTACGGCATGCGCGGATCCGATGCGTGCAGCAAGTTCAGTGTAGGTGATGGTCGACCCGAAGGGAATGGCGCTGAGGGCCTGCCACACCTGACGTTGGAACTCTGTGCCCACGATATCCAACGGATGATCGAACGAGGTCCCCTCGTCGATCGAAGCACGCAGGTCGCTGACGACCGATTCGAGTCCGACCGCGTCTTCAACAAGCGCAACAGAAGGGAACATTGCATGAAGTTCGTTGTGGAGCCATGCGATCTCGTCGGCAAGGGCAATGGCCCGCACACCATGATCGCCCGCAACCACAAGCACAGCACCGAGTGAACACGTCGATATCGTCCAGCGAAGGGTCATCTACGGACGAACATACGTCAAGCCAATGGAACAAGCCCGCGTCGCATCCCGTCTGCTCCCTTATGAAAACACTTCTTCTTCTCCTCGCAACCTGCGGCATCCTTGCCACCTCACCTGTCCATGCAACGGAAACAGCCTTGGGAGTTCAATTTGGAACACCGGGCAATGTTGGACTCTCTCTGCGATTCGATCGCGTCTCGATCGGGGCGGCATGGCAGTTCGGCAATGACGGATATCTGCACACGACCCTTGACTACTGGGCTATCAAGAGCCCACTCGGATCCAAGGTCGACTGGTTCCTCGGCCCCGGCGTGGACCTCGGTCTTGGCAATCCCTTCCTCCTTGCCATTCGCATCCCGATCGGTCTGCAATGGATGCCAAGCAAGGACTGGGAGATCTTCGGTGACGTTGCCCCATCCTTCCAGGTGATCGACGCATCGAAGTTCTACGTGGCCGGTTCCATTGGTATACGCTACGTGCTGTAACAGCACCGCACAGACGGGCGCCGTATCTTTGCAGTCGTGTCATTTCACCACTCAGGATACGTCGTGGAAGATGAGCATGCGATCGTTGCAGAGCTGATCGGCGTCCGAAAAGAGTATCGCACGGGAGATACGACGATCACTGCACTCGACACCACGTCGGTGCAGTTTCGTCGTTCCCAGCTCACCTTGATCATCGGTCCGTCCGGATCCGGTAAAACGACCCTCCTTTCTCTGCTTGGCTGCGTGATCTACTCGTCCACGGGCGATGTGCGTATCAACGGTGCCAGCGTCCGCGGCCTGTCGCAGAATGCCCTTGCCTCCATTCGCCTTCGCAACATCGGCTTCGTCTTTCAGAACTTCAATCTCCTCGCACCGCTTTCGGCTCTCGAGAACGTGATGCAGCCATTGCTGCTCATGGGCGAGAGCAAACGGCATGCTCGCGATCGAGCGTCGCATGCCTTGGAGAAGGTCGGCATGACGAGTCGCATGACGAATCTTCCGCGGGCCTTGAGCGGCGGACAGCAACAACGCGTGGCCATTGCGCGTGCGCTGGTGACCGAGCCGTCGATCCTGTTATGCGATGAACCAACAGCATCGCTCGATGCCGCAAGTGTGGGCATCGTGATGAACGAACTCAAAGAACTCTCGCGTGCCGGCAAGGCCGTGGCCGTGGTCACACACGATCCGCGACTGAAGCCGTTCGCCGATAGGATCATCTACGTTCACAACGGCGTTGTGAGCGATGTACCGGAGGAGGACGATCTATGAGATCCGTGAAGATCTTCGTGACCATCACCACAGCACTGCTTGTACTCTCGTGCTCGCACCAGGAAACACCTGCACCGATCACCATGGTGACGCGACCGACCAAGGTGTCGACGGTGGTAGGTATCGGTCGCGTTGAACCCGCCACAAAGGTGGTGGCCTTGGCGGCCACGGAAGGCGGCGTGGTGGCAGGGATCGTCAAGAAGGATGGTGATCCTGTCCGCGCCGGCGACGTGCTGCTACGCATCGACGATACAGCAGAGCGTCTTGCTCTTGACTTGGCCATACAGCGGGTGGAAACGCAACGTGCGCAAGTACGCTCGGACGAAGAGGCTGTGATGGAGTACGAAGCTCGGTTGGCGAACAAGCGACGAACGCTGGAGGCAAGCAACCGGTTGGCTGGAACAGGTGCGGAGACGGCACAGAACGTGGACGATCTCGCCACGGAAGTGAAGACGCTCATCGTGCAGCTGCAGCGCAGCAAGGCCACCGTGTCCGTTGGAAAGCAACGTCAACTGGAGCTCCAGGCAGAGGTGGCGCAGGCAGAGCACAACGTTGCACTTCGCACGATGCGCGCTCCATCTGATGGGACGATCCTCGAGATGACGGCCACCAATGGTAGTGCACTGGCACAGTATGCCACCTATGCGCAGTTCGCACCGACGTCGGACATCGTCGTTCGATGCGAAGTGGATGAGTTGTTCGCAGACCGGCTACGTCGCGGACAACGCGTAGATGTGCGACCGATCGGCAGCGAACAGACGATCACGTCGGGCACGATCGAGAACGTAAGTCCGTACCTCCGCAAGAAATCGCTCTTCTCCGAGAAGACCGGCGATCAGGAAGATCGTCGCGTCCGCGAAGTGGTGGTGCGCGTGCAGGATGCATCGCACCTGCTCATCAATGCCAAGGTCGAATGCATCATCACGCTCTAACATCATGATCACCACTGCCTATCGATTCATACGATACGACAAGGCCAAGACCATTGGCGTTGTGGTAGGTATTGTGATCAGCATCTTTCTGATCGGTCAGCAGATCGGCATTCTCTGGTTCCTTACGAGCTTGATGGGCGGACTGGTGGCGAACTCCGATCGGACCGTCGGACAGATATGGGTCGTGGACAATGTGACGAAGAATGCGAACGAGCTCTCGCCGTTGGATGAGCGCATGGTACGTCAGATCCGTAGCATCGACGGCGTGCTCGACACCTATCCCATTGTGGTCGGTGCGGCCACGGTCACCTTCGACAACGGCAAGACCGCTCCCATCGTGGTGATCGGAAGCGAAGCACCATCCTTTGCGGGTGGTCCGTCGCTGGACAAAGTGTTCCGTGGTGAACGGGAGGACCTGATCTCCGACGATGCCGTGGCGGCAGAGTACTTCGATGCACAAATGTTCAACCACACGCTCGACGTGGGCACGTCGGTGGAGATCAACGGCAAGCATGCACGGATCGCCGTGCAGACGAAGAATGCTCGTGGCTTTGCCGGTGCCTTCTTCTTCACCACACTGTCGCGCGCCCGACTCTACACGGGATTCGATGAGCACAAGGTGAGTGCCATTGCCGTGCAGGCACGTCTGGGTGCCGATCTCGACTCCGTCTGTGCCGCCATCGATCGGTCCATGGTGGGCGTACGCGCTTGGAAGAGCACCGACCTTGAAGATGCCACCATCGGTTTCATCACGGTCACATCCAACATTGGCGTGAGCATCGGTTCGCTCGTGGTATTCGCCGTGATCAGCGGCTTCTTCATCATCGGACTCACGCTGTATTCCTCTGCACTCGATCGCATCAAGGACTACGGAACACTGAAGGCCATTGGCGCTACGAATGGCTATGTGCGCAACCTCATCCTGATGCAGGCGTTTCTCTTTGCCGTGACCGGATACGTGCTGGCCGTGATCCTGCTCGAAGTGTTTCGCGTGAGTGTGGCTCGATCCGGACTCACCTATTCGTATTCGCCGCTTGTTCTGATCGGCCTGTTCGTGATAACGATCTTCATTTCCGTTGGTGGTTCCCTGTTCGCCGTTCGCAAGGTGAATCGTGTTGAACCTGCATCGGTATTCCGTGGTTAGACAATGACCGTTCGATCCCGTACCATCTTGCTCTTGCTCCTCGCAGTTCTGGCGCATCAGATCGGCGTTGCACAGCCACTGTCGACGTTATCCTACGACGAGGCCATTCGCATCGCTCTGCACAACAACCCCGACCTGCAGGCGCGTGCGTTGAATGTGCGTGCTGCCGACCATGCCATCGATGAAGCGCGGACAGATCTTCTACCAAGCGTCAACCTCAGTTACGATCTCCAGCGGAACCTGATCATTCCCGTCACTCCTGTCCCTGCCGCCATCTTCGACCCTACCGCTCCTTCCGACGCCATCACGCCACTTCGATTCGCCACCGGTTGGATGCAGGGCGCCGGCGTTCTTGCATCGTTCAACATCTTCGATCCGGCCACGTATCGCAACGTGGCGGAGAAGAAGATCGAGGCGACCATCCGTGAGACCGATCGTAAGATCACACAGCTTGATGTGGAGTCGCAGGTGGGCCTTGCCTACACCGACTGCGTGATCGCCCAAGAGCAGGTACGACTCGCCGTTGCCGATACAGTGAACAGTGCAAAGATCCTACGTGTTGTGCAGGACCGGTCCTTACAGGGACGAGCCTTGGCATCGGAAGTTCAGTCGGCCATGATCGACGCGAACAATGCCCGATCGAGATTGAACGAGGCCGTTCGTGTGCTTCGATCAAGCGAAGAGAAACTTCTTTACACACTTGGATACGCCTCGCAGGTTGGACGGTCGGTCACGCTCACCGACAGTATTCCCGTGCTCTATGCGCGGTTCGCATCAGCGGCTGATACCATCGTGGCGGACAGTGCATCGCTCACCTACCTGAAGAGCATGCAACAAGGGGAACTCACGGAGACGCAACAGCACTATACAGCGCTCGGTTTCCTTCCAACCGTAACGCTCAACGGGTTCTACGGTGCGAACTACTACAACAACTCACTCACGTTCTTCGATGCCACATCGTGGTACGGCAACAGCTATCTGCAGCTCTCCGTGCGTGTCCCGCTCACCGCCGACCTGCAACGTTCGTACACGCTTTCGAAGCTTGCCATTCAACGCGATGTGGACCAGCAGAATCTTGCTGCCTCGATGAACAAGCGTCGCTACGAACTTGAACGTGCACGTGCCGACCACGCCTACTACATGGCGGAGTACACGATGAAACGATCAAATGCAGAACTGGCGCAGCGCTCGTTCGACCTTCTGCTGCAACAGTACGCCGAAGGCCGAGTGAACAACTCCGAGTTGTCGCGCAGCGAGTTCACAGCACAACAAGCGCGTGTCGAACTCTTGCGATCAGCCTACAACTTCATTCAAGCATCGCTATCCGTACTGCGCCTTCGGAAGTCGTGACCTCCGATCTCATCCCGCGACCATGATAGAGAGGCGCGGACACGCTCATTGACAAGAGCTCAGTAACTTTGCCTTCACTTCCCTGTTAGTTGGTACATGGGCAAACAGCTTCTCCTCTCGATCCTCTTGATCCTTTCGGCCATGCCGTGCGCCGCACAGCAGACCGTGCTATGGGGTCTCGACACGTCGAAGTTCCCCGTGATCACGGCCAAAATCGTCGCGACCGATGCAACGGGTGCGTCAATCAGACCAGATGCGTCCATGATCCACCTCACGGAAGACCTGGTCGACCTTCCGATCACTTCCGTCAGCTGTCCGCCAACGCAACAGGCCACTCCGGTCTCCGTTGCCATGAGTATCGACTGCTCCGGCTCCATGGCCAACCCCACGCCGCCCTCCATCCGTCTTGCACGCATTTCTGCACAACGATTTGTTGAGTCCCTCGTAATGCCGCCTTCCGATGCTGCCGTGCAAACCTGTACGAACATTGCAACGATCGGTGTGGACTTTACAACAAAGCGCGACCGGATCATTGATGCGATCTCGAAGGTAAGAGCTGGTGGTGGGAATGATTTTGCAGAGCAATTGTTGAATCCATCAACAGGCTTGCTCAACATTGCAAAGACCGGGAAGAACAAACGCATAGCCGTTCTCTTCACGGATGCTTACTGGGATGCGTTTCCTCCTGCAACGCTGCAACAGTGCGTCGACACGTGTTCGAAGTATAGCATCACCTTCATGGCCATTGTCTTTTCGAATTCAGGAGTCAAGCCAGACGGAATTGTCTACTCACTTCGCAAGTTGGCCGAAGCCACGAATGGTTCCATCACCGAAGGAGAGCTCACAGAGCTGCAAGCGCTTGCACTTGCGGACGCACTCTCGTCGGTGTCGCAAGGACTTCTTCCATGCGAGATCACATGGAGCAGCACCAGTTCGTGTCTGCGCTTCCTTAACCGAAGCGTTGCCATCGCAGTGGATGGTGGCGGTGCAGAAGCGCGACAAACCTATCAAGTGGTGAACAGCAACAACGCAACTCTCACATGCACACCATTGTCTGTAATCTTCAAGAATGCAGTTGTTGGAACTGCTGCAACATCCACCGTGAGTGTCAAGGCAACTGGCGCTCCAATGAAGGTGCGCAGTATCCGGTCGAATGATGCGCGGTTCACGGTTACGCCACAGTCTTTTCATCTGGAGCCCGGTGCATCGCAGGATGTGGTTGTTTCTTATATGCCAACAGATTCCACTTATGTGTCTACGCAGTTGGTGGTCGACGGTCTGCCTTGCGGCACCACCATGTATGCAACTGCCATTTCCGACAGCAAACCTCCCGCGACTCGTTCACTAGAGATCGTGGAACCGAATGGCGGAGAGCAGTATGCCGTAGGAATCGACACGGTTGTACGGTGGAAAGGAATTGCACCAACAGAGCCAGTGAAGTTAGACTATAGCACGAATTCCGGCAGTACGTGGTTGCCAGTTGCTTCGTCTGCTACTGGACTAACGTTTGCGTGGAAGAATGTTCCAAATACTCCCAGTACCACATGTTTGCTTCGTGCGCAACAGGTAGCGACGCCGGCAGCCAGCACAGAAGACACAACGATGCTGTTCTTACCGAGGGTAACGGCAATGCATCCAAGCGCAGAATTACACATTGGGTATGAGCACGGCTATGTGATCCTGCACAGCAACCGAGACATGAGTCTCGTTGGGTCAATGCGTGTACACACAGATTCCGTAACGGCCATTTGCGGGAGCACAAATCGCGTTGTTGGACGTCGTGTTTCAGCATCCTCCGATTGGACAATTGCCTCGTTCAATGTTTCAAAACGTACAATTCTTGGAAAGACACACACACCAACGGTGTATCGGGCAGTCGTGTTTGGTCCAACGGATTCTACCGTGTTCGCGGGTGGTGACGATGGGGTCTTGCGTGAGTATCACTATCCGTCTATGTCCTACATGAGAGACGTGATAACGCTTCCATCGCCGATTACGTCGATGATGTCGAACAACCGAGAGAGCTTGATCGCCATTGGCACAGCTTCCGGCAACGTAACATTGTTCGATGCAATTGCTGGTACCGTTGTGTGGCAAGAGCCCTTGCACACTGCTGCTGTACGTTCTGTCTCGTGGCAACGCAGCGACTCGTTGCTTGCCACCGCAGGTGACGATGGGGCGGTGCATGCGATACGGCCATACACGCGTGCAGTTGCGTACTCGATCCCAGCATTCAACAAACCAGTTAGCGGCGTAGACTGGTATGATGACACCACGAACCGTTACATTGCCGTTGCGGTCCGAGACGATAGCATGTATATATATGAGCTACCTAGCATGCGTCGTGTTGGCACGAAGTTCTTCAAAGAAGGTCCGCAGTACGTAGTGTACACTTCAGACGGTGTTGCAACTTCGTATGGATCGCAATTTGGGCTGTGCGCTATCAATGGTGGGTATAACAGGTCTACGACCAACCTCTTCGGCACACTTTTGAACCTCGTCTGGAGTGCAGACGGCACCACGCTCGCAGTAGCTGGAACAAGTCTCGCTTGGGTGTATTCCTTGCAATCGAAGAAGTGGGCACGAATGACGGAACCCAGACATGAGTCTCCGCACATGATCGCATATAGTAGAAATGGGACCTACCTCGTACATGGCATGGGATCCTCAACGCAGTTGATGGATCTTACCATAGGTGATAGCACGGTACGTGATCTTTCCTCCTTTCCAAATGAGATGATCAAGATGCATCCCCAGAACGATTCGATCATTGGATCGACGGCACCAACATGGGTGATGCGAGAGAACGTCGTTAGCGGCACCGTTTCGAAGGCCATCAATACAATTGGTGCTCCCGTTGATTTTGCGTGGTCAGGCGACGGAAGTGTGATGGCCATCTTCGCAGACGATGGGACGATAACGATCTACGACTGCCTTGGAGAGAAGGAACTCAGAACGTTCCCGGCCGGATTCGGTGCGGTGAGATACGCAAAAAAGATCGACATCACCAGCGACGGAACCAAGGTTGTTGTGGCGGCCGACACGAGCCTGTACGTGCATGACGTTGCTACCGGTGGCTTGATAACTTGGACAGACGATGCAAAGAAGAGCGTCGCGAGCGTTGATTGGAATGCCGACGGCTCAATGATCGTAACGTCGGGAGGCTATACCGGCACTGTATTAGCAACAGTGTGGGATGCACGGACCATGCGGCCAACTAACGTCATAGCGACGCCGTTTCCGGGATACACGCAATCTGACTGCGCAGTATTCTCGCCAGTTGAAGACGTCATCGCTGTTTCCACGCGGTATGCAAGCGTGCTCTTTTATCGCGTTGGCAAGAGCGCAGCGCCAATTCAGATCGACACGTCCGATGCGTTGTGGAGCATTGTCCGTCCGCAACTCAAGACACGCGATGTGGACATGCGCACCGTGCGCATCGGGGAGAAGCGGGATTCACTGGTGCTAGACCTTGCTACCTGCTCATCGGTGATCGGTGGTCAGGCCGACACGATATGGATCGAGGGTGCGAATGCATCGGACTTCGACGTGCACTATGCAACACTGCCCATGCCCATCACCATGGCGCGTTCTCTACAGGCAGAGTTCACCTTTACGCCGCGCGCTACGGGTCCACGCACGGCCACGTGCGTGATCGTCTCGCATGCCGATACACTTCGGTGCATTCTCACCGGAAACGGTGTGACGCCATCCCTTGCTCTCGAAACGGCCATCATCGACCTTGGGGCACATGTGATCGGCACTCCGTTCGACTCTGTCGTCGCCGCCGTGCGGAACATTGCAACGACTCCAGTGAACATCATTGCAGCGTGCATCGTCGGACCCGATTCCGTCCAACTGTCGCTTGGTGGTGTGCTATGTTCCTCCGGTTCGGTTCTCGCACCTACGTCGACGTTGCCGATCGCCTTGCGCTTCACACCGCGATTCATCGGCCGTACATCCACGCTCGTGCAATTCAACACCACCGAGGCCACCGAACCATTGCGTGCCTTGGTCGTTGCAACAGGCATCGGCCCATCGGTTGCCGTCCGAAGTGACAGCGGCATGCCCGGAGACAAACGTCCGCTCACGCTTGTGATGCGCGGCATGCGCGGAGGTGCAGGTGGTGGCACGCCACTTCGCTATCGTGCAAGTGTCTCGTACGATGCGTCAATGCTCGTGACCTCGTCATCAACCGTATCTCGCACAGGACTTGCAGCGACGTCGTTCACGGGAACGTGGAATGGTGCGGACAGTATCGTGGGGACTGTGCCGGCAACGCTGACGTTGGGACGGGCAGATAGCACGGTGGTGGCACTCACGGACTTCACATGGCTGGACGACATGGGAAACCCTCTCGATCTTGATGTGCTCCTCGAGCCCGGCGTGTACAAACTGCTCGGTCTGTGCCGGGAGAAGGGCACGCGCTTCTTCGATCCCGAGGCACGCATCACGGCGGCAACGGTCTATCAACGCAACGATGCCGCCGGTGTGGACATCACATCCACACACGGCGGCAGTATCGATTGTACAGTGCATACGATGGACGGAAGGCTTGTGGCCTCGCATCCGCTGCTCTTTGCAGAAGGCACAACGCATTTCGACGTGAGCCTTGCCGCCTTACCACATGGCGTCTACCTTGCGCGCCTTGGTGGCACCAATGCGACGGCCATGATCGTTCGTTAACCGCGCGTCAGCGCATTCACGCTCGTCCACGGTCCGCCATTGAAGGCCGTGTACCCTTCACCCTTGGCAATGCTTGTGGCCGAGCCGCTTCGTGCACCCGATGCACAGCAGAAGATGATAGGCTTGTCCTTCGGGAACTTGCTCAGTTGTGCACCAAGCTCGTTCAACGGAATGTTCTTCGAGCCGGCAACGTGGCCACCGGCATATTCAGCGCGCGAACGCACATCGATGATGACGGCGCCTTGTTGTAGTGCTTCGACAAGACCTTCGGTGTTACTGCCACCGACGAGGTTTTTGAGAAATGAGATCATGAGAACCTTGATGTTGAGATGAGTGGATCAGACGTGTGCGTGTTTTCGAGAATACAGGAAGTACTTTTCAAAGGCGAGCTTGGCCCAGTGCGCCTGCGGTCCGGGAATGATGAATTCAAGGTGACGTGATCCGAGCATGTGATCTCCCACGATCATCATGCCCATGTTGCCCGTATCCATGATGCAATAGGCGTGGATCATGCTGAAGGGCATGGTCTTCTCTTCTGTTCCGTCGATGGCCGCCTTGATGTTATGGGCAGCCGTCTTTGCCATTTGCTCCGACGGATATCCCGTCTTCGGCACACCGCATGCAACAGGCGTTTCACCGGCAGGTGGGACGAAGACCGTGACGCCGGCCGCATAGATCTCGGGATAGACCTTGTGCCGATAGCCATCGTCGGTTTCAATGAAGCCGTTGGCATTACCGAGTCCGGGCGTGTTGCGAATGGCATCGATTCCAAGGAATCGCGGAATGATCATCGTATAGCGCGATGGAAGGAACGTTCCATCCTTAAGCTGCACCCCATCGGGCTTCACCTCTTCAATGGTCGCATTGGTGTACCAGTCGATGTCGTACATCTTGAACATCTTCTCGCACATGGTCTGGCCATTCGAGAAGCCACCGATACCGAAGTGGGCAAGGAATGGTTCGGCCGTCACATAGGAAAGCTTCACCTTGTCCTGCAGATGATGTTTCTTCAGTTGATACCGCACATTGAACAGGAACTCATAGGCGGCTCCGAAACAGGCGGCGCCTTGTGCGGCTCCGATGACGATGGGACCTGGATCCTTGAGGAATTCCTCCCAGCCCTTGCGTGCATCTTCGGCATGACCGACGTTACAGATCGAATGGCTGTTCTTATGCGGTCCAAGACCGGGGATCATGTCGAAGTCCACCTTCGGTCCGGTCGCAATGAGCAGATAGTCGTAGGGGATCTCCTGCGTTGGCGTGATCACCAATTTCTTCTCGGGATCGAATCGCGTTACGGCCTCTTCGATGAAGGAGATGCCTTTCGATGCGTAGATCGGTCGCACATCAAAGGAGATGTCCTTCTCGTCGCGAAGTCCGAACGGATACCAGATGAGCGACGGAATGAAGACGAAGTTGTGCGAATTGGCAACGACCGTGATGTTGTGCTTATCGCCGAGCAGTTCCTTGAGTTCAAGTGCTCCGGTGTAGCCTGCGAAACTTGTACCCACGACCACGATATTCTTGCGTTCCATGATGTCCTCCTTGTACGTAGAACACATGCAACTTAGGGTCGGTCAGGCACCACGGTCTGTGATAGAAGTCACATTCGACCGAAACACTAAAAGCCCACCAGATCACCGAGTCCGGCCCGCACGGGGAACCAGATGGTCTGCATCACGGCAGCATCCGCCGGGAGCGTGTACTTGATCACGCCGGTCTTGTAGTCGGAGTCGGTGGGAAGATTCTCGGTGCGAACCACAAAGGTGTTGGCAACCCACGAGACGATGGAGTTCAGGAAGCCGGCCTTCTTGGTCTTTGCATTGAGCAGCTCTACGCCAAGTCCGGTATACGAAGCCTTGAGCCATCCGCGCGCCACAAGCCCCCGTACCGTGAATCCGAACGATGCCTCCTGCACCTTGCCACCTTTGATCCGCATGTTGTCTGAGATTGTCACGAAGCCATTGAGGATGGTAGGGTCGATGGCGGCAAGGCTCCCTGTTGCATCGAGCGAATAGGTTGGTGATGAGAGCGGGAAGATGAACTGTGCCTTCATCCGCGACGTGCCCATGAACCTCCCGGATGCCGACACGGTCATTGTCCCCTTGGGGTCGACACCTACAGCACGGAAGGCAATGTTGTCCCACCACAATCTGCCCGGTGTGGCGCTGTTGGCATGATACTCTCCGTAGTTGATCGTTGCCGATGGAACGACGATCGTATCGATCTTGAGCGAGAACGGAATGCGTCGCGCAAGATCGTTGAGTTGTGGTGTGCGCTTCCCCGTCGACCGCGGTGCAGGCGGACGCATGTTGGAGAGCACATCGAGCGAGACCGAGCCAATGGAACACGCTCGCACATGGAGTGCCGTTCCATTCGATGCTGCATTGAGGTCGATGCCGTCGAGCAGCACCGACCGACCACTTGCTGCGATGCGGTCCGAGCGACCGTTGCGCTTGAAGTAGGCTGCATCGGATCCCGAGGCCGCGATGGCGAACGAGTCGATGCGAATGGCGCGATCCCGATACGAGAACGTTACCTGATGTGCGCGAATGGTGAGACCTAGCGGATCGATCAGGAGGATCGTGTCGACCTGCACGGCTGAGTCGCGATCGCTGATCCGCATGCGAGGACGTACGATGAGCGATCGCTTTCCATTGGCGTACGCGCGCTCCATGGTTGCGATCGACACATCGACAGACCCCAACGGACGCGCGCCTTCGACACCGGCACGAATATCATGCACGGTGATATTGAGGTCTCTCGTTGCCCCTGCGAACGTATCGGCAGGCGAACGCTGGCTATTGATGAACTCAGCGCCGATCACCCGTACGGCATTGATGGTGAGCGGACGGACATAGGTGGGAAGGGACTCGATGAGGGCTCGTTGGATGAGCGTGTCGACGTTCGGGATCTTCGGAAGCTGAAAGGCAGACGTGTCGATGGCCTGCGGCGTCGTGTCGTGTTTCGATGTCCAGTACCGCCGCTCCAATCGCGGATGCGAGATCTCGATATCACCGAGGGCAAGTCCGTCGCCGAACATCACGTCGAGCCATGTGAGTCCGGTGCACGTGATATGCGACAGACCTGCATCGAGGACCTGTCCGCCGGTCGACGATGAGTCGGCGATATAGACATGCACATCGCGGATCTCGAGTCGGTTCGTAAAGAACGAATACGTGATCGCCCCGATCTGCACCGAATTCTTCGCACCGATCTGGCGCACCTGCGCATCGGCGCGTTCCTGCAGGTACGTGGTCACGGCTCGCTGCACCTTGCCTTGCACGGTGTCGTTCAGCAAGAGGTAGGCCGCGACCATGACGAGCACCACCAAGAGCGCAAGAGAGGCTACAACGTAGGCTCCGTACCGCAGAACCTTGCGAAGAACGGGTCGTGTGTTCATGGCGCAACTTACTCCACATTCCCGCGCGCTGCTGACGTATTTTGCAATGCATTGCACCAGGAGTAACGACCATGGACCGCCGCCGATTTCTCGGTACTTCGTTTGGAACACTTGCGTTGGCAGCCGCGCTGCCTCGCCACCTTGTAGCCTCCGAAGACCCCGCTCCGATGCCCCGGGCATCCGGAACTCCATTGAGGATCCCCGCCGTGTGGGATGGCAAATCGATGATCATGCCGTATGAGGCCAATGTCGAGATCTGGCCGGGCACCCGTTCGAAGGTGATCGCCATGGGCGCCTACCCTGCCTGGACCGTGGTCCTGGACAAAGGCAAGAAGCTCAATGCCACGTTCCACAACATGTTGCAGGAAGAGTTCCCCATCCATTGGCACGGATTGATGGTGCCCGAAAAGATGGATGGACATCCCGTCGATGCGTTGCAACCGAATGCGATGTACAACTACTACTTCCCGATCAAGAATCGTGCGGGCACCTATTTCTACCATTCCCATGCCTATCTGAAGACAGGGAAGCATGTCTTCAACGGCATGTATGGAGCCTTCATCATTCACGATGACGAAGAGCGGGCTCTCGGTTTACCAAGCGGCGAGTTCGACGTGCCGGTGATCATCCAGGACGTTCGCATCGATAGCAACAAGCAGCTCGACTATGCACCGGACCATATGGACGGCATGGAAGGCTACATGGGCAATGTGATGCTCACCAATGGAACGCCCGATGCCACACTTGCCGTGAAGCGCGGTTCGTATCGATTCCGGCTGCTCAATGCGTCGAATGCTCGACTCTACAAGCTGCATCTGGGCAACGATCTTCCGTTCACGATCATCTCGTCGGACGGAGGACTCTTGGAGACGGCATCCACCGTCACGGAGCTGTGGCTAGGTCCGGCCGAGCGGTACGATATCATCGTCGACTTCTCATCGCATGCACCCGGCACGACAATCGCCTTGCGTTCTGCCGAGTATCCGGCACCTCCCGGCCACATGGGCGGTGCACAGCCGTTGTATCCGCAAGGACGTCCGTTCGACATTCTCACGTTCACTGTTTCAGAGGCTTCGGCGCCTGTCTACACCGTTCCAAGCAAGCTCTCCACCATTGAACGCTACAACGAAGCAGATGCCAAGCGCGTGCGCACCTTCGAACTCGCCATGCAGATGTCGTTGGGCATGAAGCATACGATCAACGGCAAGCTCTTCGACATGATGCGTATCGACGAAGAAGTGCCCTTCGATGAGCTCGAGATCTGGGAGATCTGGAACAACGACGATTCGATGACGCATCCCATCCACATCCACGGAACGCAGGTGCAGATCCTTTCGCGCAATGGCAAGACCGATCTTCCATTGCATGAACGCGGATGGAAGGACACGATGCTCGTGCATCCGGATGAGCGGTTACGCTTTCTCGTGAAGTTCGCCGACTACGACGGCATGTACATGATGCACTGCCACAACCTCGAGCACGAGGACGATGGCATGATGATCAACATCATGGTGACCAAGCCAACCTCGGTACAGGAAGAACGGAATGCCGGCGTTGTGACGGCATCGTATCTCGCATCGCAGGACGTGATCGTGGCCACTGTTCCACCATCCATGAATGCCACGTCGGCAGACGTTCATGCGATCGACGGACGCATCCTTCTCTCCGTGCCACTGAACGATGGCATGGTTGACGTGCGCATACCCGCATCAGCGCTTGCTTCCGGCACGTACTGGGTCCGTGCGGGACGTCAAAGCGTTCCCGTTGCCATCATGCGCTGATCTCCACCAGCGAACTGTATCGGTCGACGCGAACATCGACAAGTGTTGTCGTGTTCGGATAGAACAAGGCGATCCCTTCCTTCGCCGATGGGTCGAACACCACCATGCGTTCGAAGGGCTTGGTGTGATAGGCGATCTGCTTATCGCCCGCACTTGCCTCGATGCTCATCGTGATCACATGTGTTGGCGTACCATTCGTGGTGAGCAGGTCTGTGACCGTCTGCACGTCGAGCAGGAACCGTCGATACTCCGGCGCTCCACCATGTGTGTGTGCGTTCTTCTTCAGCATGTCGTCCAAGATCGAACTCCGACGCTCTTCATCATCCGAACGTTGTGCTGTTGCATCAATGCAGGCGAATCCGGAGACCAGTTCGTTGGAGATCTTCGATCGATCCCACACATCAAAGAGCATGTGATAATCGGTGATAGGCATGTTGCGATCGTCGCGGAGTCGGAAGTAGAACTGTTGATAGTCCGGTTGTTGCTGCAAGTGCCGGTATTGTGCCGTGAACTGCACGGCACGGTCTTGTAGCGCGGAGTGGTTCGGATCGTCGGCGAGCGTGGTGAGGATGAACGAGGCCACATCGTCGTTCTCGAGAATGGTGGCATGGTCGCAATCCGCATGGATGGCCAGCGGAACATTGGGCAGGTCGGGCGTGGTGAGCCATGCCGCCTTCACATCCTCTCCGTGTTGTTTGACGTGGACAAGGTCGAGCGTGAAGATGCGCGACTGAAGTCCGGCGCCCGCCACCACGATCGTTCCGTCGGTGCCATCCTCATTGATGAGCTTTCGAACTCCGCCATACGGTCGCGCGCCCGTGATCACGCATGCACGGATACGCCCATCGCCATACAGTGTGCCCGATGGTGCGAACAGATCGTACTCGGCGAGCTCCCACTGTTTGGGTGAGGCAAGTTCAAGGGCGGAAAGTATCTGAACGCCCACTTCATTGAAGTCTTCGAATTGGCGATTGCCCTTGGCAAGTCGACCCAACAACGACGTGCCCTTGCTCGCCAATGGTGAACCGAAGTTCGCCGGAGCAAGGTAGAACACGCGGTCGACGTGCCCAGCGATGTTGGCCCATGCGAACTGCTTGAGCAGTTGTCGCACGACCAAGGCGCCGGTGCTATGCGTGATGAAGTGCAGGGGTGGTACTCCTGCATCGAGGAGACCGTGCGCCTTGAGTTCCGTGTAGAGGCCTTCGGCGATGTCTTCGAGATTGGCTTGGTCTTCGAGTGAGTTGTAGTCGACGTAGTGCAACGTCAACACGCCGATGGGCTGCGTTCGGCCTGCGTTCTTCTTCGTCAGCAAGGCGCCGATCGATGTGCGCATACTCTCGGCCTTATCACTCCAGCCGTGAACGATCACCACATTCATACACCCTCCTCTGTCACACTTCGGTTGTTCTGTGTCCCTCCAGCGTACACCACCGGAGTTCATATGCATCATCTACCATTTCCCATTGGCCTTCACCTGATCCTCACACCGGGCACGTCGTGCGCGCTCATTCCCGACGATCGGTGCACGGCCATCCACGAGGCCATCTTGATGGCGGCGCATCGGGCCGACTGTGCGTTCAAGGCCGCGCATGTGGAAGCCGACCATGTCCATGTGCTGGTGATCGCCGTCGACGAACAGCATGCCGCATCGTTCTTCGATGAACTTGTCGAACATACGACATCGGCCGCACGCAACGGAACGCAGTACGAAGCCTTTGCCTGGAATGATCGCGTGCACCTGACGTTGTTGCTGCCGTGGCATATCGAGGTGTTCGCCTCATTCGTGCGCGACCAGGCGCTCTATCACGAGACCCACACCTTGGAGCAGGAGCTCGACGAAGTGTTCCTGCCGCCGATGCGCGTTATGCCGTAGCGAGCTTCTTCATCGCCTTGCCGAAACGCTCCATCTCTTGCACGGTGGTATAGACACTTGGTGCAACACGCAGACCTTTGAACTCGTCGTGGACGATGGCCACGGTGAAAATGCGATGGTCTGCAAGGAGTTGTTCGGAGAGTTTGCCGGGATCCGTGCCCTCGATATGCACGAGGCGCAGTCCGCATTGCATGGACTCGTTCGAGATGTCGGTGACGTAGGTGACGTTCTTCAGTCCGTCCAGCATGTCGTGATAGATGCTATGCAGATAGCGAAGCCGCGCCGCCTTCCGATCGATGCCCATGGCCCGGTTGAAGGCCACGGCCTCGACAAGGGCATTGTGCACAGCGGCAGGATGCGTGCCGATCTCTTCGAACTTTCGAATGTTCTCGTCCATCTCCTTGGGGGCGGCCATGAGCGGCCATACATCCTTGATGCGCTCTTTGCGGACATACAGCATACCGGTGCCGATCGGACCGCACGTCCACTTATGCAGCGATGTTCCATAGAAGTCGCAGTCCAGCTCATCGCGCGTGAACGGGAAGTGTGCAAAGGCATGGGCACCATCAACGATACAGGTGATGTTGCGTTTGCGGGCCATGCGACAGACATCGCCAACCGGCGTGATCTGTCCGTTCAAGAACACCACATGTGAAATGTGGATCACCTTGGTCTTCTCCGTGATGGCCGCTTCGATGGCACGCACGAAGTCGGCATTGTCCTTGAGCGGTACGGGCACCTTCACCTTCTTGAGCACGATGCCATCGCGACGGACGCGTTGGTCCCACGTGGTGAGCATGCGCGGATAATCTTGCGTGGTGGTGATCACCTCGTCGCCCCGTTGCAGAGGAAGTCCGAGCTGCACCGTTTCCAGCGATTCGCTCGCATTGCGCGTGATGGCGATCTCTTCATTGCTGCATTGGAACATGGACGCGATCCCCTCGCGCACTTGCTCGATGCCCGCCTCTTGATGTCGCCACATCTCATACGCCGGCGCTTGATTCGCCTGCTCGGTGTACCGGCGAAGAGCACCTTGTACGGAACGCGGACTCGGCGATACGCCACCATTGTTCAGGTTCGTGATCGTTCGATCCATGTCGAACGCCTCTTGAATGGTGCGCCAGTAGTCTTCGTTCGTTGCCATGTCGGCGGCCGACGCCGACGTCGGCACGGACCGCATCACATCCAGCGCCGCACGCATACGCGGAGAACCGAAGGAAAGGGCCGCGACGGGCGGAATGGCGGCAAGGGTCCGAAGGAGAGAGCGGCGGGAGGACTGCATAGATGTTCAATCAGAGGAGGAATACATGATCATGAACACAGAATCGAGGGCGACGTTGTCACTTCTTTCGGGCGAAGATGGCAACGAGTGCAGATGTCACGGCTGCCACGGCGCCGGTGACGATGATGGTGATGAGCAAGAACGAGCCGATGCCCTTGAAGATCACGCTGGCAGCGGCAGCCTGCTGTAGAACGGCAGCCGGCGGAGCACCGGCCAATCGTGCTTGGTCGATGGCATACTTCACCATCATGCTGAAGAAATCCGGTTCGATCATCTGGGTGAAGATGAACCATACCAGCAGATCGATGCCGAGCAACACAGCGCCAGCCGCGATACCCGTCGTTAGCGCCTTCAGATACGGATACGGTTCCGTGGCGGCACGTCGACCATGGATCTCGGCACCGAAGACGGTGAGGATCGGGATCACCACCCAAAGGATGGTGGTAGCATGCGAATAGCCTGCTGTGTGCATCCCTGCCACCATCTCGATCCCTAACCACAGAATGCCGCAAACGGCGCCGATCATACCCCAGACCACCGAGATCATAGACGCTCTCCCTGTTGTCGAATTCCTTCCTCAATCTGCATCGCATCCCTCACCTGTACAAGTGCGCTCTGCGGTATATTTGTGGCTCATCAATCCAGCAGGAGAATCATGAAATCAACGATCTTCCATCCGTTCCATGTGGCCGCCGGTGCAAAGATGGTATCATTCGCCGGTTTTGAAATGCCCATTCAGTATCCGACGGGCATTTTGGAGGAACATCGGATCGTGCGCACAGGCGTTGGCGTGTTCGACGTGTCGCACATGGGAGAGTTCGAGATCCGTGGCGACGATGCCCTTGCCCTGATCCAGAAGATCACGATCAACGACGCATCTAAGCTCGAGCCGGGGAAGGCGCAGTATTCCGCTATGTGCTATCCCAATGGTGGCATCGTGGATGATCTCCTGGTCTATCATCGTGGTGACCATTACATGCTCGTAGTGAATGGGGCCAACGTCGACAAAGACCTTGCCTGGGTAATGGAGAACGCAGCCTCATTCGCCAACGTCACCGTGACGGACCGCTCGGAAGAGACACATCTCTTGGCCGTGCAAGGACCAAGATCGATCGACACGCTTCAGAAGCTCACCGATGCGGCCCTGGCCGACGTGGCCTACTATTCGTTTGTCGACGGAACCTTGGCCGGTGTGCCGATGATCCTCTCGCGCACCGGCTATACGGGTGAGCTCGGATTCGAACTGTACTTCCGCGGCGATGCCACCGTGGCCGCCACCGTCGTGAACGCCATCTTCGATGCGGGCAAGGAATATGGCATTGCCTGGATCGGACTCGGCGCGCGTGATACACTGCGCTTGGAGAAGGGCTACTGTCTGTACGGCAACGACATCGATCAGACGACCAATCCGATCGAGGCCGGTCTTGGCTGGATCACGAAGCTTGCCAAGGGCACGTTCAATGCAAGTGATGTGATCGCCAATGTGAAGGCAGCCGGACCAACGCGAAAACTCGTTGGTTTCGTGATGCTCACCGAGAAGCTCTTGCCACGTCAGGGATATGAGATCGTGTCCAATGGTGACGTTGTCGGCAAGGTCACGAGCGGCAACACCTCACCCGGCTTGAACATCGGCATCGGTATCGGCTATGTGCGTGCAGATCTTGCTGCACCGGGCACACAGATCGAGATCAAGGCACGTGGCACGACCTTCCCTGCCGAAGTGCGCAAGATGCCATTCCTCTGATCAGTCCTCACGTGAAGATGTCTCGACTTCGATGCGCACGGTCGTCGTACCGTTGCGCACGAAGTCCAGCATGACGGCGGCGCCTTTCGACAGATCGATCAGCCGTTCATGCTTCCATGGACCACGGTCCGTGACCCGAACCACACACTGACGTCCGTTGCGCAGATTCGTCACGCGCACCAGTGTGCCGAACGGCAACCACCGATGCGCACAGGTGAAGGCATGCATGTCGTACACCTCACCGCTCGACGTGCGCTTGCCATGAAACTGGTCGGCATAGAACGAGGCCACCCCTTCTTCGCATTCCTCCATCAACGTCGTCCGCGTGAGCGAATCCGATACGGTCTTCCCTGCGGCCACCTTGCCGCCTTGCACCATCGTCAACGCATTGCGCACGGCGGCTTGCTGTCGGGGCTGTGCAAGGATCAGGGAATCGTCGGAGGGCGGAGGGGCGGCACGACGAATGGCGTCGATGGCGCGACGGAGCGAGTCGCTGCGCATGCGCGCGAACATGCTTTCCACCCGAAGCGAGTCACTGCGTTTCCATTGGATGCTCCACACGGTACGGAGTGAATCAGCGCGAAGGCGCATGGCCGTTGTGTCTTGTGCTGCTGCGGGCATGACCGCAACACTTGCGAACGCGCATACAACGAGCGAACGGATCATCATAGGTTGCGCGTATTCTGTCGGCGTCGGAGCAGATCCACCAGATCTCGCACATGCTCTGCTTCACCGCGCTTGCAGATCATGATCGTCGACTCTGTTTCGACCACGATCAGATTGTCAATGCCGACAAGACCGATCATCTTTCCACCCGCCGCACTGACAAGGGTGTTCGTGGTGTTCATCGTGACCACATTGCCTTCGATCACGTTGTTCCGTCCGTCCTTCATGGAGAGGCGATAGAGTTCGTCCCACGTCCCCACGTCGCTCCAACCGAACGTTCCTTCGACGACCAGCACATTGCCTGCTTCTTCCATCACACCGATATCGTAGGAGACGCTTCGCATTTGTCGGTAGATGGTCTCGAGCGTATCGGCATACGTATCGCGATCGATATGACGCTCGAGCAATTGGAACAACGGTGCATGATCGGGAAGATGATCGGCGATCGAGCGGACCACATCGCCGATACGACCAATGAAGATGCCGCTGTTCCACACGAAGTCGCCGGCATCCATGAAGCGCTGGGCCGTATGCACTTCCGGCTTCTCTGCGAACGTGGTCACACGTTTGACAACGCCATTCAGCGAATCTCGGTCGCACGAGACCTCGTCGCCAACCTGGATATACCCAAAGCCCGTCTCGGGTCGTGTGGGCATCACGCCGATCGTGACGATACCGCCGATATCCTCGGCTGCATGCACGGCGCGCTCAAGACTAAGGTGGAACTCAGGAACGTTCGAGATCACATGGTCGGATGGCAGGGCGATCATCACGCAGTCGTCGCCAAAGCGATGACGGAGCACGGTAGCCGATAGGGCCATACAGGGCGCTGTGTTCCGTCCGAACGGCTCCACGATCACATTCGCGGCGGGGATCACCGGAAGTTGGTCAGGAATATGTTCGGCAAGGTCCTTCGTGGTCACCACGAAGATCCGTTCCGGCGGGAACACGGGTAGCAGGCGCATTACCGTGTTCTGGATCAGGGTGCCGTCTCCCAGCACGTGCACGAACTGCTTCGGACGACGTTCCGTGCTCCGCGGCCAAAGGCGCGTACCCAAACCACCGGCCATGACGACTGCAACTGGTTCCATAGACGCCAAAACTACGAAATACCAAGCGTGTGTATTTTTGAAGTCTATCATCCACGGAGCCACTATGCATCGAATCCTTGCCGCCCTTCTCGCGATCACTCTTTCAACGTCGGTACTTCTCGCACAGGACGACAGACTGGACGATCTGACGTTCGAGGAAATGCCGCTGAAGGACGAGTCTGTTCCGTACTTCGCTGTTGGCGTTGGTCCCACGCTGTCCCTCTACATGCCGAACTACGACGATGTGAATGCACTTGGCACCAGCCTTGGCATCGGCACCATGTCGGGCTCGATCGCACAGTGGGGTGGTGAGATCTTCACGGCCATTGGCGTGGTCCCGAACATGCGTGTGGGATTCTCGTGGGTAGCGGGCAATAACAGTGCGAGCAAGGACACGACGTTCGTAGCTGGTGGACCGAGCTACACACGGGCCATGAAGTACAGCGTGAGCATGCGCACGTTAAAGCTCGACTATGCCATTGTCCCCTTCAAATCGTTCGCCATCATCCCCGGTGTTGGCGTCGGCTTCGGAACACTCACGTTGGAAACCTATCAGTCGGCCAAGAACAGAACATGGGCTGACTATGGCACGATCCCCGCAACCAGTCCGGACTCGTACAGCATCCTCGAGCGCAGCGTGATCTATGCGGCGCCGAAGCTCGACCTCGAGTATGCCGTGACGCCGTTCTTGAATCTTCGTGTGAACGCATCGTATGCATTGCAGCTTGCCGGTGGCGACTGGACCGGCAATCGGACAGCTGTTGTAAGCTCTGTACCGGACGGCATCAAGCTCCAGGGATTCTCCGCGCAGTTCGGCATCTTCGTTGGTCTGTTCAACTAGGTCGCCGTTGGATCGCACGTCCACTGTCCCGGGCTCGTAGCTCAATGGTTAGAGCAGCGGACTCATAATCCGTTGGTTGCTGGTTCAAATCCGGCCGGGCCCACCACTATTCCTACGCCATGGCCACTCAATCGCATATCGTCTGTCCGTCGTGTGGTGCTTCGATCAACATCGAAGATGTGCTTGCCCACGATATCGAAGAACGCATCAAGCGTGAGTATCAGGAGCGTCTCGTGCGCGATGGCGACCGGATCCGCAAGGAAGCGGTAGAGTCCACGCGACAAGATCTCGAGGCGCGTCTCGTTGCACAAGAGCGTGCCGTTGCCGAGAAGGACAAACAACTCAAGGATGCACGCGAGAAGGAGATCGCCTACCTCACGCTCGAGCGTCAGCTCAGCGAAGAACGTGAATCGCGGGAGCTCCTCATTCAACGGTCCGTCCTTGAAGCGCAACAGACCGTCGAAGCAAAGATCCGTGCCGCCGAGGCCGAACGTCTGGAAATGCGTGAGCGCGAGTGGCAGAAGAAGGTGGAAGATCAGAACAAGGCCGTGGAGGAGCTGAAGCGCACGATCGACGACATGAAGCGCAAGGCCGAGCAGGGCTCACAGCAATTCCAGGGCGAGGTGCAGGAGATCGCGATCGAAGAGTATCTGCGATCGACATTCCGCAGCGACGATGTGACCGAAGTGCGCAAGGGTGCGTACGGGGCCGATGTGATCCAAGTGGTGAACGACGGACACCGCCCCAACTGCGGTCGCATCTACTATGAGAGCAAACGCACGAAGACCTTTGAACCGCGCTGGGTGGAGAAGTTCAAGACAGATCTTCGCAGCGCCGGTGCCGATGTTGGTGTGATCGTCACCGAGGCCATGCCCAAGGATCAACCTCGGTTCCATCAGCAGCAGGGCGTCTGGATCTGTACATTCGCAGAGTTCAAGGCCCTGGCCCACATCCTCCGCGATACGCTGATCAAGGTCTCCGATGCCATGGCGGCGCAGGAACATCGCGGCGACAAGATGGCCATGCTCTATTCCTATCTCACGAGCTCCGAGTTCCGTCATCATATCGAGGGGATCGTCGAGGCTTTCACGAGCATGCGAGAAGATCTGCATCGCGAGCGCACGGCCATGGAGCGCCTCTGGAAACAGCGAGAGAAGCAGATCGACAAGGTTGTGGCCTCTACCACGTCACTCTATGGAGACGTGCGAGGAATCGCAGGACGCGAGATCGCCTCGGTACCCTTGTTGGAACTCCCGGATAGCACAGCCCCATGAGACTTGCCGTCATTCTCCTCCCCCTTGCCACGGTCATGACCATGGCGCAGACACCGCCACTGCGTTACGTGGCGAACGAGGCATTCGGCGTTGGTGAACGGTTCGAGTATGATGTCGGCTACAAGTTCATCACGGCAGGTCGGGCGGCCTTTAGCGTGGGCAAGGATCTCGTGGACGTGAACGGTCGGAAGTGCTACGACATTCGATTCACGGCCATCTCACTGGCAAGTCTCGAGTGGATCTACAAGGTGCGCGATCAGTATCGCACGTTCGTGGATGTGGACGGGGTGTTTCCGTGGAAGTTCGAGCAGCATCAGCGCGAGGGCGGTTTCTCAAAGGACTACTCTGCCACGTTCGATCAAGTGAATCACTCGGCCGTTACCACAGAGGGGACATTCACGATCCCTCCCTTTGTGCACGACATCGTGAGCTCGTTCTACTACTTGCGCACGTTCGATCTCAAGAAGTATCGCAATGGCGACGTTGTAACGATGCAGAACTTCTTCGATCGCGAAACGCACGACCTACAAGTGAAGATCATTGGACGTCAGACAGTTTCGGTCAAGGCCGGCAAATTCAACTGCGTGGTGGTCGAGCCAATGATCAAGAGTGGCGGCCTGTTCAAGAGCGAAGGACGCATCCTCATCTGGCTCAGCGATGACGATCGCAAGATCCCCGTCAAGGTCAGCTCTGCCATCCTCATCGGTAGTATCGATGCAGAGCTCACGTCCTTTCGCGGTCTCCGCGGTCCGCTGACGGCACGCATCGGCGACGCCGACTAACGCAGGTCCACGACCTGCCATCCGGCAGGTGTTGTGTAGACGAACATTCCTGCTGCGATCTTACCGTTCAGCTTCACGTTGTGCAAGGTCCATGTTGTCGTGGCCGCTTCTTCCTTCACGATGATGCGCTTTGCCTGCATCGACGCATCCACTTCGATCTCGACGCTCTTCACACTACCCACCATGGCATTCTCCGCCGGAGGCGTGAGCTTGATGACGGCCACCTTGCCACCATCGAAGTCCTTCGTCACGGTAGGCCGATAGACGTTCATCAGCGTAAAGAACACGCGTTCGATGGAGAGGTCCATCGTAGTGGCTCGATAGGCATTGATGATCACGGTCTTCGACGACGGAGTAGCGCTCCATACGATCGAACCATTACAGACGATCGTCCGGTCCGGCAGTGAGATCCGATACGACCCACCCTTCTTCGCCTGCACTGATCCCACGAGTCCGTGCGCATCTCTGAACTCGCACGACACCGACGTGAGTGCATGATACTTCTGAATGAACCTGTCGAGTGTTGACCCTGCGAACACATTGGATGTGGTAAGGAGCAGGGCGGCAAGGGCAATGATGATCTTCATGATCGCAACCTACGAATTCAGGAAACGAAAACGGCCCGTCTGTTCGCACAGACGGGCCGTTTCACTATCGACAGAAGGCGCTTGCCTTACTTGATCACGACCACTTGCTGTGTAGCGTAGAAGCTACCGGCGTTGATCGTGTACATGTAGACACCAGGCGAGAGGTTCAGCGTTGTCACGTTGAATTCTACGCGGTGTGTGCCTGCATCTGCTAGTTCATTCACGAGTGTTGCAACCGGACGACCGAGAGCGTCGGTCAGCGAGATGCGAACGTTCTCTGTTGTTGGCAGTGCATACGTGAAGGAGACGGCGTCGTTCGATGGGTTCGGTGTAGCAATGCTCAACACGAAGCCACCGGTGACGATATCCGAAACACCTACCGGCTTACGAGCGATGACCGTTACCGATGTGTCGCTACCGCAATTGTTCGTCACGATACACTTGTAGTTGCCGGTATCGGATTCCATTGCGCTGTTGATCGTGTAGGTTGCGCCGGTTGCATTCGGGATGGACACGCCATCACGATACCACTGGTAGTTCATTGGTGCCGAACCTGTTGCCACAACCGTGAAGGTAAGTGGCGAACCTGGTGTGACCACAACGTCTGTTGGCTCGGTCGTGATCGAAGCAGCAGCATTGACGATCACGTCAGCAGCTGTTGTCGTGACACTACCGCAGGAGTTCGAGATCATACAGCTGTAGGATGCGGCGTCAACGGAAGTTGCAGCAGCGACCGTGTAGGTTGCGCTCGTAGCCGTTGGGATGGCCACGCCACCCTTCATCCACTGATACTGAAGTGCTGTACCGGAACCACCAGCTGTAAGCGTGAATGGCTTGCCTTCGCAAACAGTATCACCACGTGGGTTGGTCGTGATCGCAGGTGCAACGTTCAGTGTTACCGTGAACGTGTTCGACATGATCGAAGCTTCGACCGGGTTGTACGTTGCTACGCAGTGGTAGTCACCGGCATCTGCGGCTGTTGCATTTGCAATGCGAAGGACCTTACCGGTTGCGCCGGTGACACGTCCACCGTCGAACATCGGAGCTGTACCCTTGTACCACTGATACGAGATCGTACCACCGGCAAAGGTTGCTGGGTTCGCAGCGCACTCGAAGACCAACTCTTGACCTGCGCATGCGCCAGGTGTGTTGTTCTGTGCAGAGATCGTCGGAATGAAGAGACGTGCTGTGCGGGATTCTGCAGTACCGCAGTATCCGCGAACGATACATACATACGTGTCTGCAGTGTCGATTGCGCGAATGTCGCGGATCGTGAGCATCGACGATTGTGTACCGGTGATGCGGCTGTTGTCCGTCAGGTTGGAATCAAGATAGGTTCCAGGAGCCGAAGCATTGTAGTAGCGCTTCTTCCACTGATAGGTAGGAACGAAGTCCGTTGGCGAACCGATCGCTTCTGCCGAGATCGACAGATCGACCGTACCACCGATCGCCACAGGCTGGGACGATGGCTGCGATACAACCTGCGTCGAGCGAACAACGATGAGCGTTGCATCGTTCGATGACAGTGCCGTTGTCGTTGTTCCATCCGAAGCTGTGATATAGCAGGAGTACACGCCGGAAGCATCATATCCAACATTGCTCATGAAGAGCAGTGCCGATGTGCGACCGATGAGGTTCACGCCGTCCTTGCGCCACTGATAGGTAACGTTTGCACCAACCGTTGTGTTCGCGATGCACGTAAGGGCGATGTCCTTCCCAACGCATGCATACTGGCTTACCGGCTGCTGAACGATCTGGATCACCGGACGGATCTCGTCGGCACCCATATATGGCTTCACGCGTGCTTCACCATCGAAGTCCGTTGGCACAACGCTATTGAGCGTCGACGAGCCCCAAAGAGCTGTGTTGATCGAGAGGTAGTGAAGATCCGTGTTCGAAACATACGGTGCGTTGACCGAAGCAGAGTTCTGATCACGACCAGAATTGGTGCGCCAGTTCGAGATCGGCTTTGCATAGGTTGTCGTTCCAAAGCGACCGATGTTCGCACCCGTTGTGAACAGGTTATTGAAGTCACCAAGGATGGCAGGGTTGAGGTTCGTCGTGTTCGTTGTGGCGCCATTTGTCATGTTAATGGCAAGTCCACCGTTCGTTCCGGAACCGATGTTCTGGAAGCTGTTGTTGATCACGTTCGCACCGGAGTTCGGATACGAAGAGCGGTCCGTTGTGAGCATAAAGGCCGACGAGCCGGCATTCGTGTTCGTTGATTGTACCGAGTTGTGATACACATTGACGGTGTTGAAGGTGCTTGCGGTGTTCACGTTGATCCCGTTCGAGAGACCAGCACCTTGGATCGAGACCATGTTGTTGTAGATCTCACCGGAGCCGCCGAAGGCAAGCGTCATGTTGATACCATCACCACCGCCAACACCAACAACCCAGTTACGGTTGATGCGGTTATAACCGCCGGCATTGGAGACTCCGATACCGAGAAGAGCAGCAGGATTAGCAGCATCGATCGATACCGTGTTGCCGGTGATCGTGTTGTTGCTGCTCGATACACCGGAGATACCACGGAGGAAGGTGTTCGTGAGCGTGTTGTTGGCAATCGTCGACAGATCGCAACCGGAAAGAGCGATCGGCGTGTTACCGTTGATGAAGGTGTTCCCCGAAACATTGAGGTTCACTGTACCGTTGGCCGTGACCACATTCGAAGCGATGGAACCCATTAGGGCAGGTACCGTGAAGCGGCAACCCGACATGTTGATCGTATTTCCACCATTGAACAAGGCAACTGAGCCATTAACGCTACCGCTGTTCACCGAGAAGGCGATGTTGCGGAAGGTGATCCAGCTTGCGCTGCTCGTGAAGAGGAATGGCGTGTTCGCCCATACGCTACGTGAGTAGTTCACGTCTGCGGCAACGCCGGTTTGCGACTCGAAGGTGATCGTGTTCGCTGCCGATGAACCGTTGATCGCATTGATGACGAGATGGTCGTTGTAGGAACCCGTACGGATACGGAAACGAACTGGACCTTCGATGCCGGCGGCATTGATGTGGCGTACAGCGTCACGAAGTGTCGTGTACGATGTGTTCCCACCCGTCGTACCAACATCATACGTACCGCTCAATCGTGGAGCGGAATAGAACGTGCGAATGTTATTACCGGCAACATTGTCGGCAACGCCGTTCACGGTCAAACAGACGATAGAGATCGTGTTCCAAGAATTGGCTGGGAAGAAGTAGTTGCCCAGGTTGAAGGTCGCCGAAGCAAGTGGTGCAAGACCAGGCTGTGCATAGTACTTCACCGGAACTTGCGTAACGCCGTTCACAGACCATGTGATGAGCGCAGAGTCGATGTTGTTCGTTCCGCGATTCTCAAGCGTGACGCGAACCATTTGTGTACCCGATGCATATGGCATCTGTGGAGCGCCCGACGAAACCAGAACTGCTGCATCGTTCGTCGTGCGGCGTGGATAGCTGAACGTCGTTCCAGCAACTGGTGTGAACACCGTTTCCATCGTCACTGCATCCGTGTTCGTTGTTCCACGAGTGGAGAGAGCCCAGCTTGGGATCAGGTCGTAGCTCGCACGGCGGTTGAAGAACAGTGCATTTGAAGAACCACGAAGACCAACTTGGAAGTTGGTACGTGTATTCGCGACGCACGAACCATACACGATATCGATGCGGTTCGACGTTTCGGTCAAACGGATCTGGAAGGTGTACGACTCGCTATTTGACGTGGATGGAGCGATCGACATATCACGATACTGCACTGTGAACACGCGGTTCGGTGCCGTACCCGTTGTGACATAGCTGATCGATGCTCCAGGATTTCCTTGGAGGTTACCACCAAGACCCGATACCACTCCGTCGGCAGCGCCGGCATTCGAGATCGGATCGGTGACCGTGTAGGCTTGTGTACCGAATTGAATATATCCGTTCGAGGATACGTTCACCGTGGTGTAGTTCGTCAACGCGTAGTTGAACGTGAAGCCGATCGGCACCGATGTGTAATACGTACCGCTGAGTGCTGTTCCTGTTCCGAGAACAGTTGCACCCGTGATATCCGTATAGGTGTTGACGCCTTCCGAGAACGTGTAGTCAGGCAGCTGCGCTTGCACCTGCGGACCAGCCCACAGAGACAAAAGCAACAACGACAGACCAATGGTAGCGCTGCGTAGCATGGCTCCTCCAAAGTTGGTATGAACTATCAAACTGTTTTCTTTCGACAAATTTTTCATGCGCAAATGGACGGGCATAGACCCCGTAATGACCCGAAAATACGCGGAGTACCCGTAAAATCAAAGGGTAAACCGCGCCACAGTGTGAATGGAAGTCCACACCGTGCCACTAAAACACACCCAGACGAGGTGAGTTTTCACAGCAAAGCAGTATCAGCACAAATCATACCAACTTTTTTATTTGGTAAAGTTCGCGAGCCGATCACGTTTCCAACCGGTCTCGGTTCGTGCAGATGCCACGGTGCGGATGAGGGCTGCGTACTGTGTTTGTGCCCGAAAATGTTCCAAAACGGACGTGGCCGGACCGGAAAGTCGGTCGTTGAACGACACCACGGCGTCAAGAAGATTCGTAACCGCCTGCAGAGGAAGGAGGTTGCAGCGACGGAGCGCCTCGAAGGCGTTCTGGCGGGTTCGAAACTCAAAGGCCCGACTGCCATAGTCCACCAGTTCCTGTAGAGCCGCCGAGTCTCCGTCGGCGATCTTCACCTCAAGCCAGGCGATCCGCATCCGCTCATGCATGCCGTGATCGTTCTTCGTCGCGTCAAGATATCCGGCCTTCCCATCGGGAAAGGATGCGCATAGCTTTGTAAGTGCATTTTGTTCAACCACATACGACGAATCGCGCAAGAGGGGCTCCACTGCGGATCGCATGGCGGCCGGAATGGTCGGGAAGGCGGCAAGGGCGGCGGAACGGACGTCGGCAGAACGGTCGGACAGGCCGCGTGTGACAATGGCCACGGACTCCTCGCTTATTCCGAGATCCACGGCCTGCTGCACAGCCTCCACTCGCATGGCGGAGAACGACTCGTTCGACATCACATCTCGCAAGAGCGCCATCCGCTCCGTCCGGTGCGTTGCATCGCCCCGCAAGGACTCCAGCGCATCGAACCGGTCGATCATGTGCGGCGCTTTGCGCGCCTGCAGCAGACGCTCGTCGAACGACTTGTCGAAGGTGACCTTCTTGATCACCACCGATGCAGGGTCAAAGAGAACGAAGCCGATCTTGCGTTTTCCCGGATTGGGGACGTCGACGATGGTTCGCTGCCCTTCCACCATGGCCCGTACCGAGTCCTTGCCCCCATCCGTATAATGAACCTCGACTGGAATGGGCATGGTGAAATAGCCGACGACGCCGTCGACGTCGTGGATCTGGTCGATCAAGACGAGGGTCGACGCCATGCCACCCTTCTCCACGGCTTGATACGATACCTTGTAATGGGGCTCTCCACCCTTGTACAGCCATTCATCAAAGAACCAGGTTGGCGTAAGACCGAGAGTGTCCTGGAATGAGAGCAGGAGGTCGTTGGTCTCGACGTTGCCATAGGCGTGATGCTTGAGGTAGTGCTGGATGACGCGCCGTACCTGCTCTTCGCCAAACGTGTGACGCATCATGTCGATCACGGCGGCGCCCTTCGGATAGACCCTCGAGGTGCCGGCCTTCGGATGGACGATGGGAAGTCTGTCCTTCTCGCTGGCGGCCAGCGCGGCCTTGTGCATTCCCCGTCGGCCCCATTCATAGGCCGCTTCGCCTTGTGTGCGTCGTTTGAAGAGATGCGGATAGAACGTTGCATAGCTCTCCTGCAGCCACGTTCCCTTGTTGCTGCGCGCTGTGATCAGATCGCCGAACCATTGGTGTGTGAGCTCGTGGACGTTCACGTCGACGTAGTTCCGGTCGATGAAGGCCCGCGCATCCACGTGGTAGAAGTCTCCGAACACCGTTGCAGTGGTGTTCTCCATGGCACCAAAGATGAAGTCCTGCACGGGGATCTGGGAATACGATTCCCACGGGTACGGAATGCCGATCTCCTCTTCGAGGAAGTTCATGGCCTCGGCGCTCTGCGTATAGGTTGGCCCCACACGATCGTGCCACTCGGGGTAGTAGTAGAGATGCAGAGGCACGCCGCTCTTGGCGGTGCGTTCCTCAATGCCATACTTGCCGATACCGATCATGACGAGGTACGAGGCATGCGGATGCGTCATGCGGTAGTGCCAGGTGCGGGTCCCATCGGAATTGTCGACGACGCTGATCTTGGTGCCATTGGAGAGCACCTCGTAGGCGCGGTCGAACGTGACGATGGTCTCGGTGATCATCTTGTCGTTCATCTCGTCGTACAACGGCACCCAATGGCGATTGTCGATGGCCTGCCCTTGCGTCCAGATCTGTGTTCGTGCGCGATGTGTGGGATCGTCCCAGCCGGTGAAGTACAGTCCACGGCGCGGCGATGCCTCATACGTGAACGACACACTATCCGTGCGGTCCCAACGCAGCCATGGCTCGGGATAGACGATCACAGAGGTGTCGGTGGACCGAAAACGAACAGGCTTCGCGTCGAGCGTGGCCTGCTTGATGGAAATGTCGATGGCGTCGAAGACGATGGAATCGACGCGTTGCCGGAGGACGCGGAAGACGTGCGTGACCCGGCCTTTCACGAGTCCGCTCTCCGGAGAGAAGCGCACATCGATGGTCATGCGCAGCATGTCTACGGGATGTTCGCGCGGCTCACCCGCAGGGTCGACCATGCGTGTCTCGGTATGGAAAAACGGTTGGGCACTTGCCAACGTCGCCAAACTGACGAGCGTCACGAGAGAGAGGAGTATTCGCATCCGACAAAGATAACAGTGAGCATCACGAGTGATATATTCCGCAATGCATTGGTCTCTCCTCTCAGTGATGGCCGGAGGCGCCATCGGAAGCGGTCTCCGTTTCATGGTGGGTCTTGCCGTGCCCATGTCAGCAGGCCGGTTCCCGATCACCACCCTTGCCATCAACGTGGTGGGCAGTTTCGTACTCGGCGTTGTAAGTGCGATGGCCGCACGCACGACGGTGCTGAACCGCGAGCTCACGCTCTTTCTTGGCGCCGGACTGTGCGGCGGCTTCACCACGTTCAGTACGTTCAGCGTCGAGTTGATCTCGATGTGGGAACTGGACAGAGTATGGCCTATGTTGGCCTATGCCTTGGCAAGTCTGGTGGGCGGCTTCCTTGCAGCCCTCCTTGGCATTTCCGTTGTTTCCTCGCTTACACGATGACCTTCACCTCATCACCACACATCTCTTAGGGGTTCACCATGGATACCACGACCATCACGTCGTATCTCCAGACCATTGCGCTCGAGTACGGGATCAAGATCCTCGGCGCCTTCATTCTGTTCATGGTCGGTCGGTGGGTGATCCATGTGATCATCAACATCATTCGTAGAGCGCTCACGAAACGCGCAGTCGACCTCACGCTTCAGCAGTACGTTGCATCGATCGTCACCGTCACGCTGAACATCCTGCTCGTGATCGCCATTCTCGCCCAGTTCGGCGTGCAAACCACATCGTTCGCGGCCATCATCGCTTCGGCCGGATTGGCCATCGGCCTTGCCTGGGGCGGACTGCTCGCCAACTTCGCTGCCGGCGCCTTCCTTCTGATCCTGCGTCCGTTCAAAGTTGGCGAAGTGATCTCGGGCGGCGGCACCACAGGTCTTGTCGAGGAGATCGGCCTCTTCACTACGACGATCATGCAGCCGGACGGAGTACGGGCCTTTGTGGGCAACAACAAATTGTTTGGCGACAACATCCTTAACCTCTCGGCCACACCACATCGGCGTGTCGATCGCACCATGCAACTGGCAGGTGGTGTGAATGTCGACGATGCCATCGCCCGCGTGAAGGCGGCCCTTGCCACGACGCCGGGTGTGCTGGAAACACCGGCACCCGAAGTGTGGGTCGTAGACTTTTCCATGGCCGGCCCCGTCCTTGCAGTTCGTCCGTATTGCAAGCCCTCCGATTACTGGTCGGTCTACAGCAACACGAACGATGTCATCCGGCGCGTTGCCGCAGAGGCAGGATACCCTGCACCGGAGAACGCCGTTGTTGTACGACAAAGGTAGAACGCATATGTCTCGCACCACGATCATCGGCCTTGCACTCCTGCAGTTGCTGCTCGCAGCATGCGGTGCCTCCGGCGGAAACGATTCCCCACCACCTGCAACCACCACCAAGAATTCCACTATGTCAACATCCACAACCTCGGTGGCCACCCTCGGCGGTGGTTGCTTCTGGTGTATCGAGGCCGTCTTCCAACGACTGGATGGCGTCATCAAGGTCGAGAGCGGTTACTCCGGCGGCTCCATCGCAAACCCAACCTACAAGGCCGTCTGCACCGGCACGACGGGTCATGCCGAGGTCACGCAGATCACCTTCGATCCGGCTGTGGTCTCGTATGAGGATCTTCTGCAGGTGTTCTTCGCATCGCACGATCCCACTACGTTGAACCGACAGGGCAACGATGCCGGCACACAGTATCGTAGCGTGATCTTCACACACGATGCAGAACAGGAACGCATTGCGAAGGCCTATATCGCGCAGTTGACGGCAGCGAAGACATGGCCGGACCCCATCGTGACCGAGATCACTCCCTTCAAGCACTTCTACGTGGCCGAAGACTATCATCAGGATTACTACAACCAAAATGGAACGCAGCCCTATTGCTCCTTTGTTGTGCGTCCGAAGGTCGAGAAGTTCCTGAAGATGTTTCCCGACAAAGTGAAGAGTTCCTACAAACACTGATCCCCGCATGCACGCTTCCCTCATCGTTCTGATCGCCATGCTCCTGATATCGCCACGTGCGCATGCACAACATGCATGCTGCACAGCACATTCGTCTCCGTCCATGGCGATGTTCACCTCCGATCCGTCGTTCCGCAATGTCCACGACGTTCCCGAACCCTACGTGCACAGCGCAGCTGCGGGATCGATGCAAACAGTGAAGGTGAAGGGTGGCGAGGAAGCAACGGTCTATCGCGTCGACGCGACGGGTGCTTCCACATCATACGTCCTCGTTGTGCATGAATGGTGGGGACTGAACGACCACATCAAACAGGAAGCAGACCGCATCGCGGCATCGCTTGATCACAAGGCCACCGTTATCGCCATCGATCTCTACGATGGCAAGGTCACGACCACACGCGAGGAAGCGGCCGCGGCCATGGGTGCCGTGCGTGAAGAACGTGCACGTGCCATCATCAAGGCCGTGATCGCATCGTGCGGACCCAAGGCACACATCGGCACTGTTGGTTGGTGCTTTGGTGGTGGATGGTCTCTCCAAGCCTCGCTCCTTGCCGCCTCACAAGCCGATGCCTGCGTGATCTATTACGGCATGCCGGAGACGAACGTTGCCACGCTCAAGACGCTGCACGCACCGGTGCTCGGCATCTTCGCTTCGCAGGACAAGTGGATCACACCGGCCGTGGTCGAGTCCTTCAAGGCGAACATGAAGGCCGCATCGAAGCTCCTGACCGTGAAGATGTACGACGCCGATCATGCGTTCGCCAATCCTAGCAATCCGAAGCACGACAAGACCCACGCCGAAGATGCCTATGCGGCCATGATCGAATTCTTCCGCGCTCACCTGGTGCTATGAAACTGAAGGATCCCAACGAACCGGATAGTGTGGTGAATCTGAAGAACTTCGGAGAACGATCCTCCCGTTTGCTGCATGCCATCGGCGTGACCACGATCTCGGAAGTGCGGGCTTTGGGAAGCGTCGAAGTCTTCGCTCGCATGCGGCGGGCAGGCTTGAACGTGTCGACCGTTGTGCTCTGGGCTCTCGAGATGGGTTTACAGGGAAGGACATACACCGATATCACGGAACGAGAGAAGAAAACGCTGATCAGTGAGTTGCGGTTGATCGACCCGACGTTCCGCCGTCGTTAACTTGCGCGATGTCCAAAACGCGCATCGTTCTGATCCTGTGCACGCTCTCGTTCGTCGCGCGCGCTGTGCTTGCCATCGTCCAACCTCCCGAAGATCTCGGTCGATACGAACAGATCACGATCGCGCGGAACATCGTCCAGGGTCATGGCTTTCGCATGAACTGGCCCTATGCGCCACTCGATAGTGCGCGCAGCGCGGCATGGGCATCCTCCCCTGCGCTCTACCCGGGTGCCTTCATGCCTCCCGTGGTGCCGATCATCGACGCGGCCGTACTCTCGTTACCGATGTCGGAGCCGTCGAACATCAACCTGCTGCTGTTGTTGCAATGCATCGTGGGCGGTTGCATCCCGGCCCTTGTCTACGTTGCCGCACGCGCACTGCTACACAACGATCGAATTGCACTTTGGTCTGCGGGCGCATCGCTCCTCTACGTGCCGCTCTTGGTCACATCGGCCACACCCGCCGGAAGTGTCTTCTATGTTGCGGCCGGCATCGGCGCTGTGCATTGCTGCAGTGTGGCATGGCAGCGAGGCAACTTGCTCTGGCAGCTCGGAGCAGTGTGCGGGCTTCTTTCGCTACTGCGCAGCGAGTTCCTGATCCTTGGCATCGTGTTCTGCGCCGGTGCTTGGATCCGACAACGTCGACGTGGTTGGATGGCCCTTGCGACCATGATCGTGGTCGTGGCACCGTGGACGATCCGTAATGCCGTAGAGCTCGAGCGTATCGTACCTGTGATCACGCATCCGTATCGCGAAGTGTGGCGTGGAAACAACCCCATCGCAACGGGAAGCGGTTATGCCGCAGATGGGCGGGATATCTGGGAAGATGATCGATTCCCGTCCATCGTGCGCGCCCTCGACAGCGTGCCGATCTCACCATCGTACGAATTGGATGCCGATGCGATCTTCAAGCGCGAGGTCATGGCCTTCGTTTCGGCGAACCCGCTCGCCGCACTCAAGCTGTCGATGAAGAAAGTGGCCATGCTGTGGAGCATCGATGTCTACTATCCGAAGGCGCGGCATCCGCTCTACATCATCCCAACACTTGCGTTGCTTGCCGTGTTCGCAGGATCGATGGTGGTGGTCGTGAAGCGGAAGATGATCGGCCTTGCCGCCCTTCTTCCCTACGTGCTCTTTTGGGTCTACTATTCGGCCGTGGTGGGGGCAACGTATATGCTGCCTCGATATCAAGTTTTTATCCTAGCAACAACAATGCCATTTGTGGGAATTTTTCTCACTAAATTCCGTCGATGATATCCATCGACCACCTTCTTGTCGACGAGCGCGTTCTCTCCTCCCATTTTGCCTGCGATGTGGCAACGTGCAAGGGTGCGTGCTGCACACTGTCCGGCGGACATGGTGCTCCCGTGCTCGACGCAGAGGTGGACGACATCGTGAACGCCACACCAACGGCGCTGAAGTACCTCGACCAACGTTCGCGCAACATCCTTGCAACACAGGGCGGCATCGAAGGGCACGAGGGTTCCTATTCCACGCGGTGCATCGACGATAGCGATTGCGTGTATGTGTTCTACGAGAACGACATCGCCAAGTGCGCGCTCGAGAAGGCCTATCACAATGGTGAGCATGGTTTTCGCAAGCCGTTGTCGTGCCATCTGTTCCCGATCCGCATTGCGAACTTTGGTGGACCGTATCTCTACTACGACGAATTCGAAGAATGCGAACCCGGCCGTGCACTCGGTGCCGAGATCAAGCTTCCGCTGGTCGAGGCCGTGAAGGATGCGTTGGTGCGGGCATTTGGCGAAGAGACCTATGAACGTTTGCGTGCCTCGGTAGAATGAAGCTCGGGTTATCACTCCAGACCTCGCTGTTGCAGACGCTCACGCCGCAACAGATCCAGTATCTCAAGTTGTTGCAACTCCCTGCCATGCAGATGGAGCAGCACGTGCGTGCCGAGATGGAGAACAACCCCATGCTCGAAGAGGCCATCGACGATGCCGATATGGCGTACGAGGCGGAACAGTCGCGCGGACAAGAGTCGACAGACTTCACAGCACCGCAACGCGACGATGCTCCTTCGACGAGTTCATTCGAAACGCCTTCGCAAGAGACACCCGTTAGTGACCTCGCATCGGAGTTCGACCCCAAGGATGCATTTGAGTTCTACAAACTCATCTGGGGCGAGGACCCTTCGTCTGGTCGTGCCGCAGATGCACCATACGACGACGATGACGATGAGACCGAGAGCATGGTCTTCAAGGACACACCGTCCTTCACCGACGACCTGTTCGAGCAATTGCGTTTCCTGCCCATGTCGCACGAGGAGCGATTCCTTGCACAACAGATCGTTGGCAACGTCGACACGGACGGATATCTGCGTCGCGATCTGAACGAGATCATCGAAGAGACGAACACGATGATCGCAGAACACAACATTGCCTTGAGTGCGCCGGCCATGCTCGGCACCACGATGCATGCCACGATGACGGCAGCGTTGATCAACGACATTGACGAGCCACTCGAGCAAGTGCATCGCAAGCAGGCGGAGGTGGTGCTCAAGAAGATCCAGTCGCTCGATCCTCCGGGCGTTGCATCGCGCACCGTGCAAGAATGTCTGCTCGCACAACTGCGTGCGCTGCCAAAGCTCAACGCCGCGCAAAAGCTTGCCGTTGCCGTGCTCACGGACACGTACGATGCCTTTGCGATGAAGCACTATCACGTGATCGAGCGCACGCTTGGCGTCACGTCCGACTACTTGCGCGAGGCCATCGAGGTCATCCGCTCGTTGAACCCACGTCCGGGTGGCGGCACATTCGGACAAGAAATGAACACGGTCGCTCCCGACTTCATTGTGGAGCGCGATGAAGAGCTCGACGACTTCATCGTGACCGTGAACGACTCTCGACTTCCGGCACTTCGTGTGTCCACGGCCTACGAGCGCCTGAAGAAGGAAGCACGCTACCGCAAGTTCAACAAGGAAACACGCGAGTGGCTGCGCAAGAAGTATGAGGATGCGAAGTTCCTCATCCAGGCCATCCGTCAACGCAAGAGCACCATGCTTCGCGTGATGACGGCCATTGTTGCTCTGCAGGAAGATTTCTTCCGTCACGGCCCCGCCGCCCTCAAGCCCCTCATCTACAGAGATGTAAGCGAGGTGGCAGGGATGGACATCTCCACCATCTGTCGCATCGTCAACGGCAAGTATGTTGTGACGGAGTTCGGCACGTTCGAGCTGAAGTATTTCTTCAGCGAGAGCCTGCTCACCGATGAAGGTGAAGAGATCAGTACGCGCATCATCAAGCAGAAGATCAAGGACATGATCGATGCCGAGTCGAAGGTCAAACCATTGAGCGACGACAAACTCGCCAAGGACCTCAAGAAGCTCGGCTATAACGTTGCCCGTCGCACCGTTGCCAAGTACCGGGAGCAACTGCGCATCCCCGTCGCCCGCCTCCGACGTGAACTGTAAGTAGCGTCACAGAATACCCCGACGTATCCCCTACACCGTGCGCGCACCCTTTCACGAGCACGAGTGATGGCCATGTCCATGTCCGTATGTGACATTCAACGTTGGATCGTACAGAGCAGTATGACAGTATACGGCAGAGTCAGTGCCGTACCATCGTGGGGTCCAGGAGAAGCTCACTCATCCTACCCCATGAAGATCGCTCACAAGCCGGCGTTGTATCGCCTGCAGCATATCGTTACCCGACTGGTACGCGGCGATCGCGTAACGGCGGGACGTATGGCGGCACAGCTTGAAGTGAGCGTGCGCACGGTGATGCGCGACATCGATTATCTGATCAACGTCCTCCATGTGCCGCTGCGTTACGACCATGGCATGAAGTCGTATGTGCTTCGAGGGTCGCTCCCGTTGTTGTTCTCCCTTTCATCCAATGTGGAACAGGAGGCAGGGAGCGAGGAGGTGGAGGAAGTGGTCCTGGTGTGCGATTCCGACATGAAGGAGCATCTGGACAGATCTGTGGTGCATCCATCGCAACGGTTGGTGCAATTGTCCGATGGGAACACGCAGATGGTGCTGAATGTGGTGATCACCGATGCATTGGTGAACTGGATCATGGGCCAGGCTGGTCGCATTCACGTGAAACAGCCGGCGCATTTACGCGAGCGTGTGATCGACGCTGCTCGGCGGATCCTTGCACGGCAGAGCGGAACGCCGTGATCGACTATCCTTGCTTCGGCACGAAGAGCTTCATGGAGATATCGAGCGCCACGGCACTGTGCGTGATCGCGCCTACGCTGATGAAGTCCACGCCGGCCTCGGCATAGTCGCGCAAGTTCTCGCGCGTGATCCCACCGCTGGCTTCGGTTTCGAGGCGACCGTCGACCATCAACACTCCCCTACGCACATCGGCGGGTACGAAGTTGTCGAACATCACCCTATCCACTCCCTTGCACGTGAGGATCTCCTCCACATCGTCCAATGAGCGTGCCTCGACTTCGATCTTCACAGGCGCACGTCCGCGAAGCTCTTCCGTACACCGTGCAACAGCTTCGGTGATACCACCACAGGCCGTGATGTGATTGTCCTTGATCATCACCATGTCGTAGAGTCCCATGCGGTGATTCAACGCACCGCCTATGCCCGTGGCATACTTGTCCAGTGCCCGCCACCCCGGTATGGTCTTGCGTGTGTCGAGGATATGTGCACCGGTTCCTGCGATCACTTCCACATACTCGCGCGTCTTCGTTGCCACACCGCTCATGCGTTGAATGAAGTTCAGCGCCGTGCGTTCACCGGCAAGAAGGGCATGGGCCGGACCTTCGACGTAGGCCAGCACGGTGCCCGATGGCACGAACGTGCCCTCTTCTACCTGCATGTTGATGTTCACATCGGACGAGAACTCTCGAAACACCATGGGAATGATGGGCAGACCGCAGATGATGCCGTCCTGCTTCATGAGAAAACGAGCAGAGGCGGTGTTGTCGCGCGAGATCGTGCTCTCGGTCGTGATATCGCCCGACCCCATGTCTTCGTGAATGGCGAATTGAATGAGACGGAGAACAGTTGCGCTATGAAGCGGAGAGAGTGCCATGAACGGTGTTAGTCGAGAACGACATTCGTGAACGAAAAGGAAGTACCATTGAACAGACCCTTGTCGCTCAGCTTGAGCGCAGGGATCACCAGCAAGGCCATGAACGATACCGTCATGAACGGCGCACGAAGCTTGGAACCAAGTCCCTTCACGCGCGCATCGAGGGCGCTGTACCGCCGAGCCACATCATATCCGTCGCCATCGCTCATGAGTCCGGCCACGGGCAAGGGCAACACATCGGTGACCCCATCGGCACTCACGCTTACGCCGCCGCGCACGCGGATGATGGCATTGATGGCCGCTGCAATATCAGCGTCGTCCACACCAACGGCCACGATGTTGTGCGAGTCGTGGGCAACGCTCGAGGCAAGTGCACCTCGTTGCAGTCCGAGGTTCTTGATGAAGGCAATGGCAGGTGGGGCCGCCGCATAGCGATTCACGACGACGATCTTCAATACATCGTTCTGCACGTTCGAGCGAAGCACACCATCCACGAGCAGTGCATCGGAATGCACCTCGTTCGTGATGAGCTGTCCGTCGAGCGCTTCGATCACACGCACGGTACGTTTCGATGCCGAAAGCTGCAGTGCCGACGCATCGATCTCATCCACGTTGAAATTGTTCATATGCGGAGGCGGCACACGAGCGATCAGCGTATGGCCGTTCTCAGCCACGAGCTGACCCTTCACATAGGTCTGCAGAACGTTGAAGGTGTCGATGCCGTCGATCACGATACAGTCGGCCGGATCGCCCACTTGCAAAAGGCCAACGGGCAGACCGTAGTGTTGCACGGGATGGACACAAGCAGCACGCAACACGCTCATCAACTCGTAGCCATGCGCAAGCGACCGCTTGACAAGATCGTTGATATGTCCGTCCACCAGTGCATCCGGATGTTTGTCATCGCTGCAGAACATCACCACATCGGGATGCGAGCCCAACAGCGTGTGCAGCGCATCATAGTTGCGTGCTGCGGAACCTTCGCGAATGATGATCTTCATTCCTGCCTCGATCTTATCGAGCGCCTCGGGCAACGTGAAGCATTCATGATCGGTCGAGATCCCATGCGATGCATAGGCGCGTGCGTCGGCCCCGCGCAGTCCGGGTGCATGCCCGTCGATCACCCGTCCGCATTCCTTGGCAACGCGGAGCTTCTCCATCACCATCGGGTCTTCGTGCAGCACGCCCGGAAAGTTCATCATCTCGCTCAAGTAACGAACACGCTCGTCTTGGAAGAGCGTTCTGATGTCCTGTGCCGTGATCTCTGCCCCCGCCGTTTCGAACGTCGTGGCCGGCACACACGATGGCGCACCAAAGGCGAACGTAAAGGGCACCTGTGCCCCATCGTCGATCATCAGGCGAACGCCGGGAATACCACACACGTTACCGATCTCATGCGGATCGGAGACGGTGGCCACCGTTCCATGCACGACGGCAAGACGGGCGAACTCCGATGGAAGGAGCATGGAGCTCTCAACGTGCACATGGGCATCGACGAAACCCGGCAGAATGCACCGTGTGGAGGAAACGGCATCGTCGCGCTCGATGCGCGCAATGGTCCCATGTTCGATGGTCACACGTCCACGGAATGACGTGCGATGGAGAGGGTCGAGGATCGTACCTTCAAGGATCATTGTTTTCGCGGTCTTGCAAGTGCGTCGAACAATACGGCCACTTCTTCGTTGCGAGAAGCACCATTCATGGCAAAGTAGTAAAAGGTCTCCTTGTCGCCCATATTGATGTACGTCTGCATCACGCCTTGGCTCTTATGCTCTGCGATCAACCAGTTCGCCGGCGTGCGATAATCGAGGGCGTTCTTGAAGCCGAACTTCTGCAGCCGATCGAACACATAGATCTTCGCATCCGAGTCGACGCGTGTGATGGAGTACTTCGGCAGTTCGGTATAGCGAGGACCATCCACCCTGCCGCCTCCCATCCCCAACACCACCGGCAGTCGTGTGCCTGCAGGAAGCTCGCTCACCGTTTGCAAGGCAATGATGCCGGCCGCCTTGTGATGACCGTGCGTACTGTCGGTGGGCAGCATCGTGAACACAAAGTCGTACCCACCTTGTTGCAGGATCTTCGTGAGTCGTTGCTTCACCCATGCCACGTCCCACACGGAACGCAACACCGTATCGCAATCAAGCGTGTAGTGCGTGTCCGTCTGATCGAAGAAGAAGTAGTTCTTGATGCCCACCCATTTGCCTCCGGCCATCAATTCCTTCTTGCGGATGGCGGGCAGTTCACGTCGACCAACCGCTTCATTCGTCAGGTCCACCCCATAGACCTCGCTTGCGAACGTGCTGTACTTGTAGCCGGCCTCTCCATTCGTGATCACGGCAAGGTCGACGGTGCCTCCCAATTCATGCGTGATCTTGTACACGGTCGACGCGCAACCGCTCTCATCGTCGGGATGCGCCGTCACGATCAACACGCGTGGTTGTGCGACCGCAATGGTCAGAGAAACAAGGAAGAGGAGGGTGGCAAGGCGAAGGGTCTTCATGATGCTTCTACGTGTTGTGTGCGTTTATTGATGAACAGGAAGAAGACAGCGGCGCCAACGATCGGCGCAGCGATAGCGAGCTGCTGCTGAAGTGCTTTCGCCGACACAAAGATCCACAACCAGCCAAGGATGGCAATGAGTGCCGGAGCGGGATAGAACCACATCCGCCAAGGCATGGCCGCGGCACCGATCCGACGTCGCAAGACCATCACGCCAACGGCTTGCGCAATGAACTGCGTGAACACGCGCATCGTCACGATGGCCTTGATGGAATCGTCAAGCGTGAGCGTGAGCGAGAAGACAATGGCAAGACCTGCAAGCACGAGCAAGGAGACGGTTGGAAATCCTTGCGTGGGATGCTCGCGTGCAAAGGCGCGGAAGAAGAGTCCATCTTTCGCCGCTGCATAGGGAATGCGCGTGTAGCCAAGCATCACGCTGAAGAGCGACGATAACGCCACGATCAGAATGAGTCCCGTGGCAACAGTGGCGGCCGTTGTCCCGGCAATGTGTTCGAAGAACGTGCTCACGATGAACGTCGATGCACCGATCTGTTGTACGGGCAGCACGGCATAGATGGCAAGCTGCATCGCGAGATACAATGCGGCGATCCCGGCAATGGAGACGAACATGCTTCGCGGGATCGTACGAACGGGATCGCGCACTTCGGCGCCGAGATGACAGACGTTGTAGTATCCCAGGAACGAATACATGGTGGAGATGGCTGCGGCACCCAGAACGCCAGCATGCAATGGCGGCGACTGATCCGACCACGTCCACACCTGGGCGAACACATCCATGTTCACATGCGTGAATCCAAGCACGATCACACTCAGCAACGTGAACATCACCGACACCCACAGCACCACAGAGATCTTTCCAACGGCACCGATGCGCCGATAGAGCAGGAGTGTGAGTACAACGATCAGGGCGACGCTCACCAATTTCGATTGCCAGGGAAGCAAGGGGGCAAGGAAGCCTGCATACTTCGCAAAGCCGATGGCTCCAGAGGTGACAACGAGCGGGGCTTGGAAGGTGGTCTGCCAGACGAAGAGGAACGACATCAGTCTGCCGGCGCCATTGCGTCCATACGACTCGCGCAGAAACGCATATGAGCCACCGGCCTCGGGCATGCGTGCGCCGAGCTCGCTCCACACGCAGGCATCGAAGAACGAGAGCACGGCACCGATCACCCAGGCAAGAATGGCATAGGGACCGAAGCCCAGTGTGGAGGCGACAACGGCCGTGGTCAGGAACGGACCGATACCGACCATGTCGATCATGTTGATGGCCGTTGCCTGAACGAACGAGAGCTCGCGTTTCATTTACGCGTTGCGTCGGCAGACCACAGGAGTTTCTCGCGCAGCAGATCGTAGTACGTGCTATCTGCACGCTTGATGAGCTTCACCAGGTGTTCGCTCTTGCGAATGGTGAGCGACATTCCCTGCGTGAGCGTTCCTATGATCTGGCCATCCACCACGAGCTGCGCTTGTGCATCGCTCACGGGAAACTCGAAACGAACCTCGCTTTGATCCTGGATGATCAATGGTCGCAGGGTGAGTGTGTGCGGAGAGATCGGTGTGAGGCACAATGCCTGTGCAGAAGGCGCAATGATCGGTCCACCCGCAGCCAGAGAATAGGCCGTCGAGCCCGTTGGCGTTGTGAGGATCACTCCATCGGCGCGATAGTCGGCCACATGATGTTCATTCACGAAGGCACGAATGGAGATCATCTTTCCCGAGCCCGAGCGTTCCACCAACATCTCGTTCAAGGCATAGTGCGTCTTGCCGTTCAATGTGGTCTCGAGCGTGGTTCGATCGACGATCCGATAGTTCCCCTTGAGCACATCCATGATGGCATCGTCGAGCATGTCGACGCTGAACTCGGCAAGGAACCCAAGTCGACCAACGTTGACGCCCATGATGGGAATGTCAGAACCGATCAGAAGTTTGGCCGCGGAAAGCAGTGTTCCATCACCACCGAAGGTGATCACCGTATCGGCGAACTTCTCGAACTCGTTCCAATTGATCACCTCGCACTGTGCGGCCGTTGCCTCCGGAAGCGAGGCGCCCAATGCCTCGTCCACGTAGACGGCGGCACGCTCTTCGAGCAGGCGAGCGGCCACGTGCGTGGCCCAGCGGACGGCTTCCGGTTTTGAAGCATAGGCAAGGAGACCGAAACGTCTCATGCGGGTTGTGCTTTCTGCTCTTCGAGGAAGTTGAGCTTCAGGGTGCTAATGGTCTGATCGAGAAACCGTTCTTCTTCCGAGGTGAGATTGCCGGAGGTTTTCTCCTTGATGATGTCGAGGACATCGATCACGTAGCGTGCATGCTCGAGACTGCGGGTGATCTCATTCGTGGCGGGGTTCAACATCTTGCCAAGGGCCACCATGCCCTCTACCTGATAGATCTGGATCACATTCAAAAACGTCGGTGTCATGGGAGTGCTCACGTGAAATTCGATTAGACAAGCATTGTTGCGAGTTCGATCAGATACGATGGCACCGACTTCCGGTGCGACCATGTGTCGGCAAGCGGCACCAGCTCCACGCGCCCTGCCACCTCGCCTACCATCACATCCGTTTTGCCATCGAGGAGTGCCTGCACCGAGGCTGCGCCTAGGCGGGCCGCAAGGACACGGTCGCGCACCGTTGGCGAACCGCCACGTTGCATGTGGCCAAGAATGGACACCTTCGAGGTGAGGCCGTAGCGTTCCTCGATGAGTTGCGAAAGTTTGTAGGCGCCGCCAAGCTCGTCACCTTCGCCAACGATGACGATGGTTCGCTGATCTCGACCTTGGGCAATAATGCGCTTATAGAGTTCCTCGATGTCCGTCATGGACTCAGGAACGGCGATGTACTCCGCACCGCAGGCCACGCCAACATCCATGGCGATGAAGCCGGCATGACGTCCCATGACCTCCACAAAGAACAGCCGTCCGTGCGAATCGGCCGTATCGCGGATCTTATCGATGGCCTCGGCCGCCGTATTGATGGCCGTATCGTAGCCGATCGTGAAATCGGTGCCCCAGAGGTCGTTATCGATCGTCCCCGGCGTCCCGACGATGGGAATGCCGTGCTCCTCGAACAGAAGATGGGCGCCGTGAAAGGTCCCGTCACCACCGCAGGCGATCACGCCGTCCACACCATGCGAGCGCAATTGCTCCATGGCCTGTGTACGACCCTCGGGCTCGAGGAACTCCGGACAGCGGCTGGTCTTCAACACCGTGCCCCCACGATCGAGAATATTGGCGGTGCGGATCCGGTCCAACACTTCCATATGACCGGACATCATGCCGCTATAGCCGCCAACGATGCCGATCACCTCCAGGCCGTGTTTGTGCGCAGTGCGCTCTACGGCTCGAATGTGGGCATTCATTCCAGGGGCATCGCCCCCGCTGGTAAATACTGCGATGCGTTTCATGGTTGGCGAAAATAGGCAAGGAACTGTGTTACCAAATCGTAACTAGTGTTACGAAATCGTTCCCAATAGTTTCGCACCGTTACAATTCGCTAACGATTCCATAACACATGGGGCTCACCATGCAGCGTTTTTCACTCGTTCTCTGTCTCATGCTCGGCCTTTGGGGCGTTACACTCCCTTCGTACGGGCAAGGTGGCATGACGCGGCCAGGGACGTTCGACTTCAACGACGAGGGTATCAATTTCATGACCGCTGACTCTACGTCAAAGGTCAACCTTCGCTTCCGTATCGAGAACCAGGCCGTGATGACGTCGAAGGACGAGGACATCACCAACATCGCTTCCACCGAGCTGGGTGTGCGTCGTGCTCGTATCCGTCTGGGTGGGTTCCTGTTCGATCCCCGCCTTTTCTACGTCTTCCACATCTCCTTTGCTAGAAGCGACCTAGAACTGGCTGACCAAGGATTCCCCAACATCATCCGCGACGCTGTAGCGGGCTGGCAGTTCAATCCCAACCTCCAAGTGTCGTTCGGATTGGCAAAGCTCCCCGGGAATCGCCAGCGGGTGGTCTCGTCAGCCGACATGCAGTACATCGAACGCTCCATTGTGAACTCAAACTTCACCCTCGATCGTGACTTCGGCGTCTTCGCCAATTACCGTATCTGGCTGGGCGACATTCCCATTTGGCTCAAGGGCGCCATTTCCAGTGGTGACGGACGGAATCAAGGCAAGATCGCCGGAGACGGCATCGCCTACACCGGACGCATCGAAGTATTGCCATTCGGAGCGTTCACCAAGGGTGGGGACTATGTGGAAGGTGACATTTTCCGCGAGCAATCTCCCAAGCTCAGTGTAGGCTTTTCCGCAAATGCGAACAACCGCGGTACTCGCACCCGTGGGACCCTGGGCACAACGCTCTACGATCAGCGCTCCTCCACAACACTCTATGCCGATGCCCTCTTCAAGTACAACGGATTTGCCGCCTATGGTGAATGGGCGAAGCGCTCTTGCGACAATCCCATCACAACGAGCGCCGACGGGAAGAACACGGCTGCCGTCATCGTCGGATCCGGCTATATGGCGCAGGCATCGTACATCCTGCCATTCGATCTGGAGTTCGGCGCACGGTATGCGTCCGTCACGCCCGATGCCATCATGAGCGGTCAGGTGGGTGGTCTCAAGGAGACGACGGTTTCTGGAATCGCCGTCTACCACATCAAAGGCCATCGCATCAAACTCATGAGCGAAGTGATGCACGATCAACAGATCTCGCTTGCCACGAATGTCGAAGCCAACTTCTGGGTGATCCGATTTGGGATGGAGTTGGGCATCTGATATCATATCGTTACGAAAACGTAACGGCTTGCCCCAACTGATCCATTGCTCGTGGTCATCTTCCTCTCCGTAGATTTGCACACTCCAATCACAGGACCTAGATCCATGTTCTCATTCTTGCGCAACCTGGCACCCTTCATCCTTTTGATGTGGTTGCCAACGATCCTTCCGGCAGCCTCACCACAACGCATCACGATCAAGGGATCGGATACAATGGTGATCCTCGTGCAACGCTGGACGGAAATGTATCCCGATAAGAAGAATGTCGAGTTTCAGGTCACCGGTGGCGGATCGGGTGTTGGCATTGCCGCGCTGATCAACGGCACAACGGACATTTGCGCCTCGTCCCGTCCCATGAAGCCTGCCGAGATCGACCAACTCAAGGGCAAGACGGGCTCGAAGGGCATCGAAGTGCGCGTGGCCCGCGACGGTCTGTCCGTCTACGTCCACAAGAGCAATCCCGTGAAGCAACTCACCATCGAACAGATCGGCAAGATCTTCAAGGGTGAGATCACGAACTGGAAAGACGTCGGCGGTCCGAACAAGACCATCGTGCTGTACAGTCGCGAGAACAACTCCGGCACTTATGAGTTCTTCAAGGAGCACGTGCTGAACAAGAAGGACTTCGCTGCTCAAACGCAACACATGGCTGGCACCGCAGCGCTCATCAACGCCGTTTCGAAGGATCCACTCGCCATCGGCTACGGTGGTGCTGCCTATGCCAAGAACGTCAAGGCCATTGCCGTTGCCCCCGAGGCCGGCAAGCCCTACGTGCTGCCGAATGAAAAGACGATCCTCAACAACGAATATCCCATCGCTCGCTTCCTGTACTTTTACCTGAAGGCCCGTCCGGAAGGCGACGTCAAGAAGTTCATCGATTGGGTGATCGGCAAGGGCGGACAGAAGACCGTTCAAGAGGTTGGCTACTACCCGATCAAGAAGTCGTAACCGGAAGACCATATGAATCGATTCAGCGCTACGAGTAAACGATTCGGCGAGCACATCGCGGAATGGTCTATTCGTATCGTTGCATCACTCTCGATCCTGGTGATCTTCCTGATCTTCGTCTTCGTCTTTCGAGAGGCGGCGGGGCTCTTCTCCGGAGCACAACGATCGCAAGCAGCGGCTGAGGCCGCTGCTTCTGCTTCTGCCACTCCTGCCGATCATGAGCAGGACGTGTACAATCCCGACGAAGAGACCGACTCGGCAGCCACCACATCGCCGTCGAATGCGAACGATCAAGACGTCTACAACCCCGATGCCACCATCGAAGAACCCGCACCGGCTGCGGCCTCGACCGCCACACCGGAAGAGGCACCGCAGGCATCGAAGAGCTTGTGGGAGCAACTCACCGGCTCGATCTGGCAACCGGTGTCGGAGGATCCGAAGTTCGGTTTGATCCCGCTCTTCATCGGCACGACAAAGACGACCATTGTGGCCATTGTCATCGGCGCTCCCCTTGGCATCCTTGCCGCCTTGTATACTGCCTTCTTCGCCTCTCCTCGCGTTCGCAACATCGTCAAGCCCACCATTGAGCTCTTGGCCGGATTCCCATCTGTGGTGATCGGCTTCTTTTGTTTGACGATCGTGGCCACGTTCCTGCAAGACGTTCTTGGTACGGCCTTCCGATTGAATGCCCTTGTGGGAGGATTCGGCCTGTCGCTGGCCGTGATCCCACTCGTGTACTCCATTGCCGAGGAATCGCTCACCGCCGTGCCACGATCTTTGCGCGAAGCCTCTCTGGCCTTGGGCAGTACAGAGTGGCAAACAGCCTACCGCGTGATGCTTCCGGCTGCAGCACCGGGCGTGTTCGCCGCCGTCCTGCTTGGCGTGGGTCGCGCCTTCGGCGAGACGATGATCGCGTTGATGGCCACCGGCAATGCGGCCATGAAGACATGGAGCGTGTTCGAACCCGCGCGAACATTTGCGGCCACCATTGGCTCGGAGATGGGCGAAGTGGTGTGGGGCTCGGAGCACTATGGCATTTTGTTCCTGCTCGGCTCGATGCTCTTTCTGTTCTCGTTCGGCTTGAATGCCGTGACGGAGCTCTACGTCAAGAGTCGACTCATCAAGAAGTTCCAAGGCAAGTAATTCGTGTCAGTCTTTTCCGGACATCTTCCCGCATCCAAACGCGTGCTCGGCTTCTTCGCCGTGCTCGTGGCCGCCTTCGCGGCTGTTGCCATCGTGGGATTGATCGTTTCGATGTTCGGCATCTTCATCGCCGGTGGTGCGCAACATCTTTCGTGGTCATTCCTTTCGGAAGCACCGCGCAACAACAACATGGAAGGCGGCATCTTTCCTGCCATCTTCGGCACTGCATTGCTGGTGCTCATCATGTCGATCCTCGGCGTTCCGATCGGAACGGCCACCGCCATCTACTTGAACGAGTACGCAAAGCAAACAAGCGTCTTCGCTCGCAGTGTGCGCTTTGCCGTGAACACATTGGCCGGCGTTCCGTCGATCGTCTTCGGTCTGTTCGGAGTTGGCTTCTTCGTGCAGTTCCTTGGCAAAGGGTTGGATGGCATGATGTATGGCAGCATGGAGGCAAAGGTCTTCGGTCAGGAGAGTTTGCTCTGGTGTTCCGCCACCCTTGCCGTGCTCACCCTGCCCGTGGTGATCGTTGCCGTGGAAGAGGCGCTGCGCGCCGTTCCGCGAGAGTTGCGTGAGGCCTCGCTGGCCCTTGGCGCTACGAAGTGGCAAACGATCATCAAGGTGGTGTTGCCGAACAGTGTGACGGGTATCCTGACGGGATCGATCCTCGCCGTGAGCCGTGGTGCCGGTGAAGTTGCCGCCATTCTCTTTGTGGGCGTTGCGTATTCGATGGACGGGAATGTTGGGCTCACCGAGAAGTTCATGCATTTGGGCTATCACCTGTATGTGCTGGCCACACAGTCTCCCGATGTGGAGAAGGCGCTTCCGTTGCAGTACGCCACGACCCTTGTCTTGCTCGGGCTCACATTCCTGCTGAATTTCACCGCGATCTATATCCGTTCGCGACTCCGTACGAAGGCTTGATCATGGCAAAAGAAACATCCATCAAAGCACGAACGCAGACCTTCTCGTTTTTCTACGGACAGAAGCAGGCATTGTTCGACATCAACATCGACATGCATGAGAATCGCGTGACGGCCTTCATTGGTCCTTCCGGCTGCGGCAAGAGCACGTTCCTGCGCTCGATCAATCGTATGAACGACCTGATCGAATCCACGAAGCACACGGGCTTGATGGAAGTGGACGGCGTGGATGTGTATGGAAGCGATGTGGACGTGGTCACGCTGCGCCGTCGCATCGGCATGGTGTTCCAGAAGTCGACGCCGTTCCCGAAGTCCATTTTCGAGAACATCACCTACGGCCTCACGCTCACAGGCAAGAAAAGCAAGTCCGAACTTGAAGAAGTGGTGGAGTCGAGCCTACGTCGTGCAGCCTTGTGGGAGGAAGTGAAGGACCGCCTGCACCATTCCGCCCTTGGACTCTCGGGCGGACAGCAACAGCGTCTCTGCATTGCGCGCGCCGTTTCCGTGAATCCCGAGATCCTGCTCATGGACGAGCCATGTTCGGCCTTGGACCCGATCTCCACGGGAAAGGTCGAAGAGCTCATCACCCAACTCAAAGACCAATACACCATCGTCCTCGTCACGCACAACATGCAACAGGCCGCACGTGTGAGCGACTATACCGGCTTCTTCCTGATGGGGAAGCTCATCGAGTTCGATCGCACGCGGACGATCTTCACCAGTCCGTCGAAAAAAGAGACGGAAGACTACATCACCGGACGATTCGGTTGATCGCAAGGACCAGACCATGAACAGAACCTTTGAAGAAGACCTCGATAAACTTCGCACGCGCCTTGTACGAATGGGGTCGCTGGTCGAAGAGCAAATGGAATTCGCCATTCGGGCACTCAACGAGGGCAATGCAGAGCTGGCCAAGATCGTGACGGAGCGCGACGATAAGGTGGACAAGCTCGACCTGAAGATCGACAAGCAATGTCAGCGCATCTTCGCCCTGAACCAACCGGTGGCCTCAGACCTGCGACTGTTGCTCACGGCCGTCAAGATCAACAACGAACTCGAGCGCATCGGCGACATGGCCTCCGAGCTCGCCTCCATGGTGATCCATACACCGGCCTCGGTGGAGATGGCACGCCGGATCAACTTCTCGCGCATCACGTCGATCATGTTCAAGATGCTGAAGGCAAGTCTTGATGCCTTCATCAACAACGATCCGGAGATGGCGGCCCACATCCTGCCAACCGATAGTACCGTCGACACGCTCTATGATTCCCTTCGCTCCGAAGTGGTGGAGCTCATGAAGTCCGACGTATCCCTGATCGACGCCGGTGCGACCCTTCTTATCGCGCTTCACGATGTGGAACGCGTGGCAGACCATGCCACGAACATCGCCGAGAACGTGATCTTCTTGGTCGAGGCAAAGCTCGTGCGACACCGTGCCGTGAACGACGAGCAGAGCGCCTTCAACCCGATGGAACCTATGGCGGACGCAGACAACGACTGACCGCTTTGTCGTAGATTGCGCCCCATGTCCACCACCACCAAAGGCATCATCCTTGCCGGAGGCAGCGGCACCCGTCTCTATCCGATGACGGCGGCGTTCTCGAAGCAGCTGCAGCCCGTGTACGACAAGCCGATGATCTACTATCCGCTGTCCACCCTGATGATGGCCGGCATTCGCGACGTGTTGATCATCTCCACGCCGTACGACACCCCCACCTTCGAACGATTGCTCGGTGACGGTTCCCGATTGGGCATCTCCATCACGTATCGCATTCAGGATGCCCCGCGCGGGATCGCAGAAGCGTTCCTGATCGGGAAGGACTTCATTGGCAACAGCAATGTATGTCTCATCCTCGGCGACAATCTCTTCTACGGAAAGCTCGACTTCCTTCGCACGGCGCTCGACGGAACGGATGGCGCAACGGTGTTCGGCTATCGCGTCACCGACCCCGAGCGATATGGCGTTGTCGAGTTGGCACCCGATGGAAGCATCCTCAGCATCGAAGAGAAGCCCGAGCATCCGAAGTCGTCGTTGGCCATTCCGGGTCTGTATGTCTACACCCCCGACGTCTGCACCATCGCGGCCGAGCTCACGCCCGGCAAACGTGGCGAGCTTGAGATCACGGACGTGCATGCGGAGTACTGGAAACAGAACCGTTTGCGCGTGATCGAAATGGGAAGAGGCATTGCCTGGCTCGACACCGGAACACCGGAGAGTCTGATCGAGGCAGGGACCTTCATCCATGCGATCGAGAAACGTCAAGGACTGAAGATCGGATGCTTGGAAGAGGTCGCCCTGAATCGCGGCTTCATCACGCCGGAAGAGTTTCGTGCCACGGTCGAGGCCCTCCCCCGCTCAGAGTACCGTCGATACTGCGAGCAACTCCTGTGATGGCACCCGCACGTCGATCCATCGTCACCACCTTCCAGGAGTTCGTCCGCTCGTCCGCATCCGCAGGCATCATCATCGTTGCTTGCACGGCGATCGCCCTGCTCTGGATCAACTCGCCGTACTCGGCCAGTTATCACGCCCTCCTTGCCACCCCGCTCCATATCACCGTCGACACGTTCCATCTCGACTTCACCATCGAGCATTTCGTGAACGATGGACTGATGGTGATCTTCTTCCTCGTCGTGGGATTGGAGATCAAACGCGAGCTGCTCGTTGGTGAACTCTCGTCGCGGAAGAAGGCCATGCTCCCGATGATCGCCGCTGTGAGCGGCATGCTGGTGCCCGGTCTGATCTATGCGCTCTTCAATGTTGGAACACCTGCCATTCGCGGATGGGCCGTGCCGGTGGCCACCGATATTGCCTTTGCCTTGGGCATCCTGGCATTGCTTGGCGATCGCGTTCCTCTTGGACTGAAGATCTTCCTTGCCGCCCTTGCCATTGTCGACGATCTGTTGAGCGTCGTGGTGATCGCCTTGTTCTATACAAGCACCCTGCACATAGGGAGTCTGCTGTGGGCGGGCGCCATCGTGGTCCTGCTGATCATCGGCAACCGCGCCAACATCCACTCGCTGCTGTTCTACGGACTTGCCGGTATCGCACTTTGGTTGTGCTTCCTCTCGAGCGGTGTGCATCCAACGATCAGTGGCGTGGTCTTGGCCATTTGCATTCCATCGCGTGCGCGCATCGACCAGCGATCGTTCCTACAGCGAACGCGCGATCTGGTCGACAGGATCGTTGCCAGAGAAGAGCAGCAGAACGATGCCATCCATGCCTTGGAGACATTGTGCGAGCACGTGCAATCGCCGTTGCATCGCATCGAGCATGGACTGCAACCATGGGTGTCGTTCGGCATCATGCCGCTCTTCGCCATTGTGAATGCCGGTGTGGAGTTTCGAAGCGACGTGGTCACACACCTCATTTCACCGGTATCGCTGGGCATCATGTTGGGTCTGTTCCTCGGAAAGCAGATCGGCGTCTCGTTCGCCGTTTGGTTGAGCCTTCGTCTTCATTGGGCAGAGCTTCCCGCTAACGTGTCCATGCGCAACATCTATGGCGTTTCCATTCTGTGCGGCATCGGCTTCACGATGGCCCTCTTCGTTGCACACCTGGCCTTCACGTCGAACGCCGATCTCGACATTGCCAAGTTGAGCATCCTTGTGGGCTCGTTCGTGAGCGCCATAGTCGGTTCGTTCCTCCTCCGTTCTTCACTTCCTAAAGCGGCCACCGCATGATCCTCTACTCCGTAAGTGTTGTTGTTCCTGTGGACCTTGCCGACGAATGGTCGAACTGGATGCAGACCATTCACATTCCCGATGTGATGGCAACAGGGATCTGGAAGGAGGCACGGTTCTCGCGTGTGCACGAGCCGGTGATGGACTCGCATGTGACGTTTCAAACGCAGTATCTCTGTAGCTCGTATGACGACTTCGATCGATATCGTGAAGAGTACGCTCCGGCGCTTCAAGCGCATCACAACGAGCTCTTCGGTACACGCGTGATGGCAACACGTAGCGTTCAGGAAGTGGTCGCGGAATTCACGGCATGAACCCTCGTTCGTGGTTCACGTCCGCCGTTGGACGTAAGAATGCAGAGGCGACCACGGGAACGTTGTTGCTGCTCTTTCTGATCGAGCACATGGTGGGCAATCTGCTGTTGCTCCTTTCTTCTCCGGCACCCTATCAGTGGTACACCACCACACTCGGACACTCCATCATCGTGCGAGTGCTCGAGGTTGCGCTCTTTGCGCTCTTCGTCGGACATATCGTGATCGGCTATATCATTCGCCGACATCACCGGCGGATCATGCACCAGAAGTCGCACTTGCGCGAGCCGAAGAACCTGTTCACACGCTACGTGTCCTATACCGGACTTGCCATTCTCATTTTCATGCTCGTGCACCTGTGGCGCTTCTTCGTGCCCAATCGGATCACGATGGTGGATTCGATCGATCTCTATGCCGAGGCGAATGCAGCGTTCTCGAACGTGTGGTATACGCTGTTCTACGTGGCATCCATGGCCATGCTCTCGTTCCACCTCGTGCATGGGATCCGCAATGCTGTGGTGAGCTTCAAGCGCATTCCCAAACACTGGATCCCGAAGTTGCGACGTGCATCCGTATGGGTCGCTGTGATCGTGCCCGCCATCCTTGCCTACACGGTGGTGCACGTCTACGTTCGATCGCTCCTTATGTGAGCGTGGCGAGCTGTTCGCGCTGTGCTTTGGTCAGACCTTTCGCTACGAGCGCGTACGACGTGTCGATCATGTTGGTGATCACCTGCACGGGAACACTTCCGTCCACGCGCACAGAGCTCCAATGCTTCTTGTTCAAGTGATACGCACCACGAATGGCATCGTAGCGCTCGCGCAGATCGATGGCCTGTTCAGGGTCGGTCTTCAGCGAAACGGATAGCGGCACGGCATCCAATCCTGCAAAGGCAAAGATCTTTCCCATCACGCGGATCGTGAGCGTGTCGGGTCCGAAGGGCATGTCTTCCGACGTGCCCGGCTTTGCAAGACAGTACGATCGGAACGACTCAATGTCCATCGTGAATTCGAAACTCTTCCACCGGCTTGCCGCCGATAAGGTGTTCCTGGATGATGCGTTCGAGGACCTTTGGTGTGCAGGAGTGATACCACACGTTCTCGGGATGGACCACAGCGATCGGCCCCATCACGCAGACGCGCAAGCAATTGGCCTTGGTGCGGAACACCTTGCCGGGCTCACTGAGCTCGAGCTCCGAAAGTCGATCCTTCAAATAGTCCCATGCCTTGAGCCCTTCCTCCATGCTGCAGCACTTAGCCTTTGTTTGGTCGGCACATAGAAAGATATGGCGGGCATGGGTGCCGATGCCGAGTTTGGCGGCCTTCTCGTCGAGTTTGTCGTGAAGGGCGTTGTCGCGCTTGCTCATGAGATCTCCTGTGCAATGGTCATGTGGCGTGCAAGTGCTGCACGCAGATCGTCGGGAATGCGCCGTGCCTTGCGGGTAACGGTATCGACACAGACAGTGGTGCAGGTGCCGCGAGCGGCCACCGTACGCTGTCCGTCGTGGAGACGAACGATGGTGATGTCCTGTCGGAACGATGCACGTCCGATCTCGCCGATGTGCAGTGCAACTTCCACTTCATCATCCAGCATCACGGGTGCGAGGAAGTCGACGTGATACTGCACACGCAAGATGTAGGCACCGAGAGCCTTCATCCCTTCTGCGCTGTACGGATACCCGCAGTCTCGCATCAACTCCGTTTCGGCGATCTCGAACAAGCGGGTCGATGTTCCGAAGTACATGATCCCTGCAGGATCGCAATCGCTCCACCGGATACGGTCGCGAACGATCACTTCTTGACCACCAATCCGTTCAGGGCGGCTTGCAACACCGGACTCATCTCTGCGAAGATCTCTGTCCCGCAATAGCTGAGTGCCTGCACCATTCCCTTGGTTCCCGAATAGAAGTAGGCCAGATAGGTCACGTCCACACCTTCGTCCTTCATCTCGATCATGCATGCCGTGATGGGTGTACCGTTCACGATCAGGTTCGCGCGTTCCTTCACGGTCACTTCCTTGGCCGACTCCCGCATGCCTTCGACAAAGGCATCGATGAAGGTGTCGATGGCCAGGAACTGTTTCTGCGAGATCACGGCCACGAAGGCCGTTCCATCCGTATGGGTGAACTCGATGTCGGCACCTTCGATCGTCTGCTGCTTGTTCTTCACCCACACCTTCGGGTCGACGTAGAACATCGCACCTGCCGTCAGTGCATACTTCTTCGTTGCCGACGTCGGCTTGGTGAACGTCTTCTGGGCCTGCATAGAGACAGCGCCAAGCAGAACAAGAACAAGGATCATCGCAGCGGCACGCGCGCGGAACATCAACCGGATCACATAGGACACATAGACCCCGCAGAGAATGGACATTGCAGCAAGCGACCATACTTCGGGCTTGATCTCCGTTTCCCAACCCATCACGACACGAATGGCGCGACCGAGCGAGAGAAGCGTGGCAAGTGTTCCGAACACCATTACGGCCGCCGATGCTTGAAACACAGGCTTTTCGAATTGCTCCTTGCGAGCAAGGAGCGTGAGCACGAACAAGATCGCTCCGAAGCTGGCAGGGATCAGGGTGGCAGGGCGCTGAATCGCAAGGAACGAACCGGTGCCAACGAGCACGAGCAACGAGGCGATCACGAATCGGAATCGCTGGATCATGCGCCTGGTACGTTCAGTGCAGTAAAGAGAGCCTTCACATCGGTGACGGCCATGGTGCCCTTATCACCCTCGCCATGCTTGCGCACGGCAACGGCATTGGCTTCGATCTCCTTTGAACCGATCACAAGGGCGAACGGAATTTTCTTCTGCTCGCTCTCGGCGATCTTTCGAGAGATCTTCTCGTTGCGCACGTCCAGATGCACACGGAATCCCATGGCCTCGAGTTCGGCCGTGAGGTCTGTTGCATAGGAGTAATGCGCATCGGCAATGGGCAACACACTTACTTGCGTTGGTGCCAGCCAGAACGGGAAGTTCCCGGCATAGTGCTCGATGAGGATGGAAATGAAACGCTCCATCGAACCGAACGGCGCACGGTGAATGATCACCGGACGGTGCTTTGCATTGTCGCTGCCCGTGTATTCAAGGTTGAATCGTTCCGGCATGACGTAGTCCACCTGCACCGTTCCGAGCTGCCACTTTCTGCCGATGGCATCGCGCACGATGAAGTCGATCTTCGGTCCGTAGAACGCCGCCTCACCCAATCCGATGAAGTAGTCGAGTCCCATCTCGTCTGCCACATCCTTGATCTCTTGCTGCGCGATGTTCCAGAACTCGATGTCGCCACCGTACTTTGATTCGTTCTCGTCGCGGAAGGAGAGTCGTGTGCTCACTTCCATTCCGAAGGTGCTGAACACCATTTGCGTGAGTTCGGCAACGTTTTTGATCTCTTGCTTGAGTTGATCGTGCGTGCAGTAGATGTGGGCATCGTCTTGCGTGAATCCGCGCACGCGCGAAAGTCCATTCAACTCTCCCGACTGCTCATAGCGATACACCGTCCCGAACTCGGCAAGGCGAAGTGGTAGGTCGCGATAGGAGCGAGGCTTGGACGAGTAGATCTGGTGATGGTGCGGACAGTTCATCGGCTTCAACAGATAGTACTCGTCCTCGATCTGAATGGGCGCGAACTGCGATTCCGAGTAGTACGGATAGTGTCCGGATGTTTTGTAGAGTTCGAGATTGCCGATGTGCGGCGTGATCACTTCCTGATAGCCGCGCTTCGTCTGCTCTTCGCGCAAGAACGCTTCGAGACGTCGACGTAACAACGTTCCGTTCGGAAGCCATACGGGCAGACCTCCGCCGATCATGGGCGTGATCATGTAGATCTCGAGTTCGCGACCAAGCTTGCGGTGATCACGTCGCTCCGCCTCTTCGCGTTGCTTGATGAATTCTTCGAGTTGCTGCTTCTTCGGGAACGACACGCCATAGATGCGCGTGAGCTGCTTGCGCTTCTCGTCACCGCGCCAGTAGGCGCCGGCAACCGACAGAAGCTTCGGATACTTGATCATTCCTGTGCCGGGCACATGGGTGCCCCGACAGAGGTCCGTGAACTCGCCTTGACGGTAGAACGTGATCTCGCTGTCCTTCAGTCCTTCGAGAAGCTCGAGTTTGTACTCGTCGTTCTTCTCAGTGAAGTAGGCAACAGCATCGGCCCAGTTCATCTCGATGCGCTCGTAGGGAACGTCGCGCTTGACGAGCTCCATCATCTTCGCTTCGATGGCCGGCAGATCTTCCACGCTCAGCTTCTTCTCGCCGGGCAGGTCCACATCGTAGTAGAAGCCCTGTTCGATGGGAGGTCCGATGCCGAACTTCGTGCCGGGATAGAGTGCCTCGAGCGCTTCGGCCATCAAGTGGGCCGTGGAGTGCCAGAAGATCTCGCGTCCGGTCTCGTCGTCGAACGTGACGATGCGCACCGAGGCATCTGCCGTGATGGGCCGAGAAAGGTCGTAGGGAACGTCGTTCACAATAATGCCCAGCGCTACGCGCGCCAGACCTTCGCTGATGCTCTTCGCAAGGTCCATACCGGTCGTACCGGAGGCCACTTCGCGCACATCGCCGTTGGGGAGGGTGATCTTGATCATGACGGCAAAATACGAAACCCCGCCATGGGCGGCGTTACGGTGCCTCGACAGCCTTGGGTGGACGGCGACTTCCGTCGTAGATCTCGTACTCGAAGAGCCTGCATTCGAGGTCTGCGCTGTAGAAGACCATGCGCTTCTTGGCCGCCAGACCAACGTGTTTCACCAGTTCGAGATTGCCGGTGAAGATGTAGGCCCAATAGCCCTTGCACTTCTGCTTGAAGAAGTCGCCAATGTCCGCATACACATCGATCAGCGCCGAGACGTTGCCGAGGCGCAGACCGTATTCCGGATTCAAGACAATGGCGCCGGGCGCCGGAGGGATGGGGGTCTCGGTGAAGTCGCACACGCCCGTCTCGATCAAATGCAGCACACCTGCCGCCTTGGCGTTCTCGCGTGTGGCCTCGATGGCGCGCCGATCGTTATCGCTGCAGAGCACAAAGGGCGATCGGCTCTTGCGTTCCTTGCTCCTTGCCTCCTTCACCATGGCATCGAAGACCTTGGGATCGTACGGTTGCACGTGCATGAATCCGAAGTTCGTGCGCGTGAGACCCGGAGCGCGGTTGATGCCGAGAAGGGCCGCTTCGATGCCGAGCGTTCCACTGCCGCACATGGGATTCACAAAGACGGTGCCTGGCTCCCACTGCATGGAGAGGATCACGGCAGCAGCGAGCGATTCGCGCATGGGGGCCTTGTGCGGGTTCAGACGATAGCCGCGGTCACTGAGCGACGTGCCGCTCGTGTCGACGTAGATCATGGCAACATCGGCGTGCCAATACAGATAGAGCACGGCGTAGTCGTTGCTCGACCCGCTGTCGGGTCGACGTCCGGTCTTATCGCGTATGCGATCGACCACAGCATCCTTGCATTTCACATTGGCGAACAACGAATTGTCGATGCTTGGTGTTTTCACGCTCGAGACCACACTCACGTATCCGTCGGGATCGATCCAGCGCTCCCATTCCACGCTCTTCACGCCGGCATACATGGCATCGGGCGATGTGGCCTTCCATTCGTGCAAGCGCAACAGCACACGATGCGCGGTGCGCAACCAGAGATTCAATCGCATGCAGTCTTCGAACGTGCCCTGCGTTTCCACGCCTGCCTTATGCATGGCAACAATGGGAAGGCCAAGGGCTTCGACTTCGGCGGCAAGGATGCGAGGCAGTTCGAGCGGACACGTGATCAGGATCGGATACATTAGAACTCCACGTGAACGCGAATGGAAAGGATGTGCACCGGACCGCGATCGGCATTGAATCCGGGATGCATCAAGAGTTGATAGGTTGGCGTCACCCAGAAGTGCTGGTCGTGCATGTGAATGCGGTAGTACACTTCCGACATGATCTCCGGCGAATAGGTCAGGGCGCCATCGCCGACCATAAAACCAAGTCCACCACGAGCAAGATAGGTTCGATGCGCTTCTGAAATACCATTCACGGCAACAGCAACTCCAACGTTATCGAGCTTCCTGCCCCACTTCGTTCCGTCTGCCAGCAGACCGATGGTCGCCGTTTGATCGATCTCCGTGAAAGCCCACGTTTCGTTCGCTCCATCATTCCATCCGGCGCGGGCAAAGAGTCCGAGCCATGGATTGAGCGCTTGTTCAATGTTCACACCAACACCATACTTCGTGCGGCCTACTTGTCGCGTACTCACAACGCTTGGTGGCAGATCCGTTGGGGCTTCGGCGACGGCTTGTGTGTAGCTGCCCATGTTCGCATGCGTGAGATATCCAAGAATGCGAATGGTGCCGGGTGTGACGTCGTCGTCGTAGCGGAACTGCAGTTCTGCCGTTTCGGAATGTCCGCGCGAAAGGTCCCATTCCAGATCGGGTCCGTTCGCCGTCTTCGGGACAAGGGCGGACGAGATACGCGCGGCGAATGGTCCACGCTCGTACTCCACGACAAGTCCCACCGTGTATCCGCGCGTGTTGGCCGCATAATCCCACGCACCATTGCTCATGAAGGACCAGTTTAGGAACTGTCCGTGTGGATCGTGCGAGAATGCATTGTTATCGAAGAAGTCGGACAGACTGAACTTTCCCGCCGTGATCCGAACCTCATCATCGGTTGACGGCTGCAACAGGAACTGCGCATAGAGGCGTGCAACATAGGCTTGCGGCGTTGGATCGCCCACACGGAAGGTCTCGCCATTCGGGAAGCCGGCGGCGCCAAGGGCACGGCTCAGACCTGCACCACCGGCCAATTCCGGGTCGAATCGCACAAGGATGTTCGGTGAAACGTGCCACGTGAAGAAGAACGTCGTCGTTAGCGATGTTGCTCCTTCGGAAGAGTCCGACATACTGTTGGCACCGCTGTAGGCGGCCGAGAAGGCCGGGTGATACTGCGTTACCGTGGTCATCTGAAAGTGCACGTCGATGGGCGACGACGTCGTGTCATCCTGCGCATGGAGGAGGGCAGTTGTGCAGAGTTGCAGAAGCATCGATAGTACTCGAGAAATGCGCATGGGCAGCAACTTACGGCATGGGGCGCGTATCGACCTCTAACCGTTCAAGGATCTCCATCGCCTCTTCTCGCGTTGTTCCACACATGTCTTCGCGTGGCTGGAGTGTGCCGCAGAATGCAGGGCGCTCGGGCAAACCGAAGAGACGGCAGGTGAGATCGGCACGAAGTTGCACGCAGGGTACACCGGCAGGTTTGCCGTTGGGCATCCCTGGAATGGCCGATGTGATCGAGGGCGCAATGCAGCAGGCTGCGCAACCGGTGCGACAGTTCATGCGGCTGCGAGGACGTCGTGCAATGCGGCAACGAATTCGTCGACGTCCGTCTCGGTGATGATGTAGGGCGGCACGAGACGGATGACCGTTCCGGCCGTTGCGTTGGCGATCACGCCGCGCTTGAGGAGTGCCTGTACGAAGGGAGCAGCTTCCGTGGTGAGGACGATGCCTTGCATGCAGCCACGTCCGCGGATCTCGCTCACAAGCGTCGGATGTGCGCGCTGGACCGCGAGCAAGTGCGTGTGCAGATAGGTGCCGATCTGTTGCACATGCTCCATCTGTCCGCCAAGCACTTCTTCCATCACAGCAATGCCCGCAGCACAGGCCACGGCATTGCCGCCATACGTTGTGCCATGCATGCCGCGATCGAACAATGCGGCCGCTTCTTCGGTGGCAAGGATCGCACCGAGGGGAAGTCCACCACCGATGGCCTTTGCGCAGATGACGATGTCGGGCTTGATCCCATACCGCTCAAAGGCAAAGAACGAACCCGTACGTCCAATACCTGCCTGCACTTCGTCGGCAATGATGAGCACACCAAGATCACGTTGGATGGCGGCAAGGGCATCGACAAACTCTGGCGTTGCCTCTCGCAGCCCACCCTCCCCTTGCACGAACTCCAGCATGATGGCACACGTGGTCGTATCGACGCGCGATGTGAGTGCGTCGACGTCGTTGTACGGAAGAACAAGCGTGTTCGGCAGGAACGGCCCCATGCCCTCTTTGTAGAGCGGCTTGTCCATGATGGACAGTGCACCATAGGTTCTGCCGTGGAAGCCGCCGCTGAAGCCGACAACATCGTATCGTCCGGCCTTGCTGCCATACCGCCTTGCCATCTTCATGGCTCCATCCGTGGCCTCGGCACCGCTGTTGGTGAAGAACACGCGCTGATAGCCGGAGGCGTCGCGCAAGAGCTCGGCAAGACGGACCTGCGGCTCCTGATAGAAGAAGTTCGAAACGTGCATGTATCGCTTGGCCTGGTCGATCACGTTCTGCACGACGTGCGGATGCGAGTGTCCAAGAGCGTTCACCGCGATACCGCCGAGAAAGTCGAGATAGACGGTTCCGTCCATTGCCGTGATGCGACATCCGGATGCAGAGGCGATCTCGATGGGAAGTCGCGAATAGGTTTGGAAGATGACGTCGTGTTCGCGTTCGGTAATGCTGCGCATACTATTTCTTCAGGATCTTGATCTCGACACGACGGTTCAGTTGTCTGCCCTCTTCCGTTGCGTTGTCGGCGATCGGTTTCGTTTCTCCATAGCCGATGCCAACGATGCGACCCGGCTCGAGCTCTCCCATCTGGATGATGTGGTCGGCAACGGCCTGCGCACGCGCATGCGAGAGCTTCATGTTGTAGTCGTCCGGACCAACGAAGTCCGTGTGTCCCGCCACTTCGATGATCATCGTTGGATACTGTTTCAGGATCTCTGCCACACGCATGAGCTCGGGGTGTGACTGCGGACGGATCGTTGCCTTGTTGTAATCGAAGAACACATTCTTCAACACGAAGTACTGTCCTTCTTCGATCGGCACCAGATACAGGTCACGCTTGATCTCCTGATACGTGGTCACTTGCGTGACATCGATGTTGTCGCTCTCGCTGAGAAAACCAGGTGCTGACGCACGGAAAGAATACTCATAGCCAGCCGGCAGGACGATCTTGTATTCACCCGTGAGTGGCGTGGAATGCGCCTCTCCGGCAGGTGCATTCGTTTCCATGATCTCGTAGACGATCTCGGCAGAGATCGGTTCGCCGGTCTTCTTGTTCAACACGCGACCGTAGATGAGCACCACCGGACGTGGTCGAACCCGCTCAGGCAGACCAACGCGAAAGATGTCGCCCGCTCCAATGGTGTTGGAGTGCGACACGTAGTATGCATAATCACCCTTGGCGGGGATGGTGTAGTAGAGGTCCCATCCCTGCGTGTTGATCGTTGGACCGAGATTCTCGGGAACCGACCAATTCGTCCACGTTGAATCCTGACGGCGCGAGACGAACACGTCGTACGACCCGAAGCCTCCGTGTCCGTCCGACGAGAAATACAACGACACACCATCAGAGCTTAGGAACGGCGTGAGTTCATGACCGATGGAGTTCAGCACCGGACCGAGACTCGTTGGTTCGCTCCACGAACTGTCCGGCTGCAAGAAGCTCACATACAGATCCTTCCCACCCTTCGTGTCCTTGCGCTCGACGGCCATCACCATGGTTCGACCATCGTTGCCGAGCGAGTACTCGGTGTAGGTGGCAAGGTTGTAGAAGTTCTTGATCTTCACCGGCTTTGGCATTTCCCAACCACCGGAGATGCGGTGCGAGATAGCAACACTTCGCTGCTGTTGCTGCCGTGCCTCGCCATACGAATCTCCCAACAGGATGGTGTTCCCGTCGGGCGTGATGGAGAGAAGGTAATTGTGATCTCTGTTGTTCAGGGGAGGACCGATGTTCTTGGCCTGACCCCATGTCCCGTCGGCCTGCAACTCCGAATACCAGATGTCCTGGCGTGCACCGCCCAGGTTCTCGGGAGAATCACTCCGTACGAAGTACAACGATCTTCCATCCGGTGAGATCACCGGAAGAAGATCGTCGTACACGCTGTTCACCGTTGGTCCAAGATTGACAGGCCGGAACGTCGAGTCTATGATCCGTTGCTGTGCTGAAAGTGGCAGGGCAGCAAGGAGGAACGCTATGGTGAGGATCGTACGCTGCAATTACTTCCTTGTGATCTTCATCGAGATCTTCTCGAGTGGATTATCACGCTCGTCGCGTGGCGAGTTCACAATGGCGTCTGCAACTTCCATCCCCGTGACCACTTCTCCGAAGACCGTGTATTGTCCATCGAGGAATGGTGTATCTGCAACGCAGATGAAGAACTGTCCACCAAAGCTGTTCGGATCGTTCGTACGAGCTGCCGAGAGGGTTCCGCGCTTGTGCTTGACCGTCGTGCTGAACTCTGCAGGTACCTTGGTCGGATAGCCGCCGGTTCCCCACGATTCCTTCGATCCCTTGATCGAGTTCGGATCGCCACCTTGGATCATGAAGTTCGGGATCACGCGGTGAAACGCAGAACCATCATAGTATCCTTCCTTGACGCGCTCATCGAAGAAGGCGCAGTGCTTTGGAGCAACGTCGGGCATGAGGCGCAAGACGATCTTGCCAAGTTCCTTGCCGCCTTGTGTGACCGTGATCACATATTCGGGAGCCTTTGCCTTCTCGCCGGCGACGACCATGGTAACGGCGGCAAGCATCAAGAGGCCTGCGAGTGAAAGTGTGTGAAGCATGTTGAATGAAGTGTAGTGGAACAAACTGACGAATGATCGATGACAACTTACTGCGGTTTGATGACGAATGACCTGATGACGATGGGTTTTTTCGGAATGCCGTCCGTGTCTCCAAAGGAACCGGGCTCCACGTCGACGGAATTCATCTTGTCGACAACGTCCATGCCCTCGAGCACGCGACCAACGATGGTGTACTGATACGGAATTGCACGGGCATTCGTGTTGCAGATGAAGAACTGACTGGTGGCGGAGTTTGGCATGGGCTTGTGCGCCATGGCCACAACGCCGCGCTGATATCCGATCCTGGCACTCGGGCTCGTGGAATCCAGCTCGTCAGGCAGCGGTTTGCCATCTGCCGTCTGTCCGCCTCGCCCCCATTCCGCCCTTGCCGATGCATCCTTCGTTTTCGGATCACCCATCTGCACCACAAGGTCGCGTGCAACGCGATGCACGAGGATGCCATTGTAGAATCGCTTCGCAGCGAGTGCCACCATGTTGTTCACGGCGCGTGGTGCATCCACACCATAGAATCCGATGGTGATGGTGCCCATGGACGTCACCAACGTGCCCACATGGGTGATCACTGCCGTATCGGCCGAGGCATGATCGGACGTGTCCACCACGCGCGGAGCAGGTGCCTCCATTTGCTGCAAGGGCGGTTGCTCGACAGGCTTTTGAGCGCCATCGGTGCAGCCGCACATCACCGCAATGGTGGCAAGAACAAGGACGATACCGAAACGTGATCTCATGGTTGCACGATCCCTGCGGCGATGAGCGCCAACAGGATGCCGCCAAGAACGATGCGGTAGACGATGAAGACCGTCATGCGATGCGTTCGAAGGAAGCGTAAAAGAAATGCGATGGACCAGTATCCGGAACCAAAGGCCACGAGCGTCGCGGCAAGCAATTCCGGTCCACCATCTCCCACCGAGATGTGCTTGATCTCATGCATGAACTCAAGCACACCGGCCCCCAAAATTGCAGGAATCGACAATAAGAACGAAAAACGGGCAGCACTTTCGCGCGTCATTCCACGGAAGAGACCGGCCATAATGGTGGTCCCGCTTCGCGACGAACCCGGCATGAGCGCCAGTACCTGTGCGAATCCCACGGCAAGTGCGTCCATCATTCCAAGGTCTTTCTCCGTGCGCTTCAGCGATGCGATCCGATCTGCGATCCACAGCAATACGGCCACACCGATCATCGACGATGAGATCAACACAAGGTCCTTCGTGAGCGAACCCTCGATGACCTTCTTGAGCGCCATGCCGATCACCACAATGGGCAGACTTCCCACGATCACGAACCATCCCATGCGAGCGTCGACACTTTGCTCTGCGAACGGCTTGCGACGCGAGCCGATGTTCTGCGAGAGGAAGGCGGCAAGGATGGAACGGATGTCTTTAGCAAAGTAGACGAAGACGGCAGCAAGCGTGCCGAGTTGAATGGTGGCCATGAACGACGTCCACCGTTCCGGATGCGCAGGGTCGTGCGCTCCAAGCAACGCAGAGACCAACGTGAGATGCGCTGTGCTGCTCACGGGAATGAATTCGGTAAGGCCTTGGACCAGTCCAAGGATGATGGCCTTGATCAACGTCATAGATGTTCGGTCGTTACAAGTGGGTCAATGTGCTTCATACCAACTGCTGCCAATACCGGTGTCGACGATCACAGGAACTCCTTCGAGCGGAAGGGCGTGTTCCATTTCGTGCTTGACCATGGTGCGAAGCACGTCAACCTCGTCGTCGAACACTTCGAACACCAATTCATCGTGCACCTGCAACATCAAGAGCGAGCGCAGTCCGAGCTCTTGCATGCGAGCGTGGACGCGGATCATGGCCAGCTTCATCATGTCGGCCGCTGTGCCCTGGATGGGCATGTTCACGGCTGCACGTTCTGCCGCTGTGCGCAGGCCTCTGTTGTTCGCATTGATGAGGGGGAAGTGTCGACGTCGCTTGCACAATGTCTCTGCATAGCCGTTGAGGCGTGTCGACTCGATGGTCGAGTCGATGTAGTTCTTGATGCCAGCATACTTCGAGAAGTAGTTGTCGATGATCTGCTGTCCTTCCGTACGCGCGATCCCCAGTTGTTGCGCCAGACCGAAGGCGCCTTGACCGTACATGATGCCGAAGTTCACGGTCTTGGCCACGCGACGTTGATCCGACGTCACCGCATCGATGGGCACATCGAACAGTGTGGCAGCCGTTGCACGGTGCACATCGGCACCTGAGGAGAAGGCGGCCAACAATCCTGGGTCCTGCGAGATGGATGCCATGATGCGCAGTTCGATCTGCGAATAGTCGGCAGAGAAGATGTGGGCATTCTCGAATTGCGGAACGAAGGCCTTCCGGATCTGTCGACCCAGCTCGCTGCGTACGGGAATGTTCTGGAGGTTCGGGTCGGTCGACGAGAGACGTCCCGTTGCGGCAACCGTCATGTTGTATGTGGTGTGCACACGACCCGTGCGCGGGTTGATCAAGCGCGGGAGCGACTCCACATACGTGCTGCGAAGTTTCTCCACTTGCCGATAATCGAGGATCATCTGTGCTATGGGATACATCTCTGCGAGTTCCGTCAGCACACTGGCATCGGTGCTGTAACCGGTCTTCGTCTTTTTCGTGGCCGGAAGCATGAGCTTTTCGAAGAGCACTTCTCCCAACTGCTTGGGAGACGAGATCACGAACTCCTGTCCGGCCTCTTTCCAGATCTCCTTCTCAAGTCGCACGGCCTCGTCACGCATGAAGACGGCCAATTCTCCGAGGGCCGACGTGTTGATGGCGATGCCGTTGAACTCCATGTCGATGAGCACCTCTTCGGCCTTGAACTCGATGTTCGTGGCAAGGTCCATGAGCCCTTCACGCTCGAGCGCCGGCGCAAGCTTGTTCCGAAGCTTGAGCGCCACATCGGCATCTTCGGCCGCATAGTCGGCCACGCGTGCAGGATCCACCTCTGCCATGTTCAATTGCGACGCCTTCTTCTCGCCAATGAGCGTGGTGATGGAGATCGGCTCGTACTCGAGCCATCGCGACGCAAGTGCGTCCAGGTTGTGCGGCAGATCGGGATCGAGCAAATAGTCGGCCAACATCGTATCGAAGGCAATGGGTTGCACGCGGACGTTGTAGCGACGGAAGATGAGTGCATCGAACTTGAGATTCTGTCCGCACTTCCCAATGGCCGTATCCTCCAACATCGGTCGCAGTGCATCGAGCACCGGTGCAATGGGCAACAGTTCTGCATGCTTGTGATCTTCTGCTGTGAAGAGTCCGCCCGGGTCGGATGGGTCTCGATCGTCCACAGCCACATAGAATGCACGTCCTTCGCGAGCACAGAGGGCAATGCCAACAATGCGACACGACATGGCATCGAGTCCGGTGGTCTCGAGGTCAACGCTCAACAACGTCGTGCCCGCAAGCTCTTGAAGCATACTCTCGAACCCGCCGGTGGTGTGCACCAGCTCATACGAATGCTCCACGTCGGCAAGACGTTGCAAGTGGGAGGGTGGCGGGGCGTCGGCCGAGGTGGCAAGGGATGTCGACGGATCGAAGGGTGTCCCTGCCTCCTCGCTTCCCTCAGCCATCTTCTTGTACTTGTTGCGGATCTGATGGAAGCCCATGGTGGCGAAGAATGCGTCGATGTCGGCAAAGCGAATGGGCTTGCGGTGCAGGTGTTCGCGAACGTGGTTGACGGGAACGTCGAGGGCAATGGTGACGAGCTTCTTGGAGAGGAAGGCCATGTCGCGATGTTCGATGAACTTCTTGCGAACGGACTCGCGCTCGATCTCGTCGAGATGGTCGTAGAGATTCTCTACCGTCCCAAACTTTTCGATAAGCGGAATGGCCGTTTTCTCGCCCACGCCCTTGACGCCGGGGACGTTATCGGACGAGTCGCCGATCAAGGCGAGCACGTCGATCACATGGTCGGGCTTGACGCCGAACTTCTCCTTGACGCGCTCGGCATCGAAGACGTCGTACTGGGCAACATCCTTGCCCGGACGAAGGATCTTCACGTGTTCATCGACGAGCTGGAAGTAGTCCTTGTCGGACGTGAGGCACAACACCTCCCGTCCGCTCGCTGCTTCACGTCGTGCGATGGTGCCAATGATATCGTCGGCTTCCCACCCCGGCAACTCCACCTGCTCCAGACCCATCAGCTGGATGGCCTCTTTGATCCGCCCGAGCTGTGGAACGAGATCTTCCGGAAACGCATCGCGATGCGCCTTGTACTCGGCATACATCTCGTGTCGGAAGGTGGGCTCCTTGGTATCGAAGACCACGGCAATGGCCTCGGGGTCGTACTTCTCAAGAAGCGACGTGAGGATGTTCACAAATGCGAATACGGCGAATGTCGGCTCGCCATCCGAGTTCTTCATGCCCGTGCGCAAAAGCGCATGATAGGCGCGAAAGACCAAGGACATTCCGTCAACGAGGATCAATGGGCGCATGGGACAAAGATACCGTATGTTTGCCCGCATATGCTTCCAGACGTTTGGCTGTATGGCGGCTTTGTGCTGCTCATCCTTTTCCTCTTGGCGTTAGACCTCGGGATCTTCAACCGCACGCCACACGTGGTGCGCCTGAGCGAGGCATTGGGATGGACAGCCGTGTGGGTGACACTGGCCATTGCCTTCAACGGATTTGTCTATGCCACACGCGGACCGGTGGCCGGCAAGGAGTTCTTTGCCGGATACCTGCTGGAGCAGTCGCTCTCCGTCGACAATATCTTCGTCATCATCCTCGTGCTGCGCTACTTCAAGGTGGCGCCGCAGTACCACCATAAAGTGTTGTTCTGGGGCATCATCGGGGCACTCGTGATGCGCGGAACGATGATCGCACTGGGAACGGCCCTGCTCTATACCTTCCACTGGATCTTCTACATTTTCGGCGCCTTCCTCATCATCACGGGCATTCGCATGGCCCTGAATTCCGAGGATTCCGACGAGATCCACGAGAACGCCTTCATTCGCTGGTTGCGATCGCACATGCGCCTCACGAGCGAGTATCATCAGGACCAGTTCACCGTGCGGAAAGACGGCGTTCGGTATGCGACGCCACTCCTGCTGGTGCTGCTCGTGGTCGAGGCCACCGATCTTGTCTTTGCCTTCGACTCCATTCCCGCCATCTTTGCCATCACGCGCGACCCGTTCATCGTCTTCACCTCCAACGTCTTCGCCGTGATGGGACTGCGATCCCTCTTCTTCGTTGTGGCCGGAGTGATGAATCTGTTCCACTTCCTGAAGTATGGTCTGGCCGTGATCCTGACGTTCATTGGTGTGAAGATGATCGTCGAGGAGTGGTACCACATCCCCATCGACATCGCCCTGGTCGTCATCGCCAGCGTCCTCTCCATCTCGATCCTGGCAAGCGTGTTGTTTCCCGAGAACAAGAAGGCATGAGCATTCGCACGACGTGCGTGTTGCTGGCGACGGCTGTGGTACTCGCGGCCTGCGCGTCGTCGTCGAAGATCGAGACCACGGGTGACCCACGGATCGACGACGTGCTCCACACCGCAGGATCGCTTCTCGGAACATCGTATTGCGCCAGTGGCGCCACACCCGACTGCTTCGATTGCAGCGGCTTCGTCTCCTACTGCTTTGGCAATTCCTCCCTGCTCCTTCCCCGCTCCTCTCGCGAGATGTATGCATGGCAAGGCGGCAAGGATGTTGCGCGGACGATGTTGCAGCCTGGAGATCTGGTCTTCTTCAACACCGGAGGAGAGCGTATCTCGCATGTGGGCATCGTGGTCGGGAACGAGCGATTCATACATGCATCCACGTCGAGCGGCGTGATCATCACCTCGCTCAACGATCCGTATTGGAAGTCGCGCTACGTGGGTGCACGACGCGTACTGCGATAACGAACCGTGTATCTTTGTTGATACTGTCCTAGAGGGAATCATGACTCGACCACTTGCATTCATCGCCGTCATTCTCGCAACGCCATTCGTGCTGTTCGCGACCACCATCACGGGCACCGTGACGAGCAAGACCGGCGCACCGTTCGTTGTGGCCCACGTCCACCTTGCCGATGCAATGGGACGTCCATCACAGTCCGTTGCGGCAAAGAAGGACGGATCGTATTCGCTGAAGACCTCGCTCACAGGACTGTATTACATCACGTTCACGGCCGTTGATCATCGCATGGCGAAAGAGCGCCTGCTGCTCGCCGGACAGAAGAACGTTGTCGTGAACGGAACACTGGTCCCGAACGCTGCTACGAATGTGATCGACTCGGTGCTCATCACCGGTGACTTCAATGCATTCGCGGCCACGTCGGCCATGCGACGAGGCGACAACGGAACGTTCGTGTTCGATGTGGCATGGCCCGCAAAGACCATGCGCTATCAGGTGCAGATCTTCACCAAGGGCATGTCGCCTGCATCGCTTCGAGAATTGCATACCGTCAACGGCACGCAGTTCAATTCGGTGGAATACGATAGCGGCGGAGACTACCGCAGTGTGATCTCCGTACCAGGCGGCAAGGCAACGATCACCTTCGATCCGCGCCGCCTTGCCGTGGCCGACAAGATGATGCCACAGGTTTCCATCGAGACACCTGCCGATCTCGCGCGCACCACCTACATGAATGCATCAGATGCCATGATGAGCAAGATCGTCGGAGGGCTGCGGGTAGCCGGACGTGATACGGCACGTCAACGATCCATGCAAGACACGGTGCACGCACACATTGCTCGTGTTCTTGCCGAGCCTGCGAGCACAACAGATCCGTTGCTGCGCGATCTGCGAACGATCCGACTCTTGTTGCTCGCAGACTATGCTGCCGACAATCCGCCGACCGAACAAGAGCCCATCTGCAAAGCATTCAACGGCACATCACCCGCCTCACCCGCATGGTCGTGCGCACCAACGATCATCCGCCAGGGCATGATGCTCTGCGGCGATACGACGAATGCCTACTACACCAAGGTACTTGCAGCCAACACATCGAATGGTGTTCGTCCGGTGGCGCTGCTCGCCATGCTCGGCGAATCCTTCGATCGCGGCAACAAGGCAAAGGTCGCCCAATATTATGGTCAACTCACGAAGGAGTATCCTGACCATTGGGCCACCGATCGCGCTCGCAAGGAGTACTCGCCGGACAAGAAGATCTTGGTTGGAAAGCGCGTGCCCGCGTTCTCATACGTTAGCCTCGACAATCCGAGCGTGACGTTCACTCCGGAATCGTACAAGGGCAAGTATGTGCTCATCGACCTGTGGGCCACGTGGTGCGGACCATGCGTTGCAGAGATGCCAAATCTTCATAAGGCCTATGAAAGGTTCAAGGGGCCCGACTTCGAGGTTCTGAGCCTTTCCATGGATCAGGACAAAGATCGGATCACTCCGTTCCGAAAGAAGTGGACCATGCCGTGGAATCATGGCTTTGCGCCCGGCGTGTGGCAAAGTCAGATCGCAGAGCTGTTCGAAGCGAGCAGCATTCCAAAGCCCATTCTGGTGGGACCCGATGGAACGATCCTTGCGATCACCACGGGCTTGCGCGGCGAAGATCTTGAGAAGACCTTGTCTACGTATCTGAAGCGTTGATCTCGGTCTGCCGCAGCAACGACGTCACTTCGTCGATCATCGGCTGTTCCTTGATGTGCTCGAAGATGGAGAGCGACTCCTGCAGATCGGCACGTGCATCTGCCGTGGCACCACGTTCATGGCGGAGTATGCCGCGTGTGTAGAGAGCGATGCCGAGACCGTAGTGATCACCGATAGCACGTTTCGTTGTGATGCTCTGTTCGATCAATGCATGCGCATCGTCCCAACGTTGTTCTCGATACGCAAGCTGTGCAAGATTCGTGCGGAGCGACGAAGCACCCACCACATCGCCGATCGTATCGTGCAATGCAAGTGCGCGTGAGAATCGTTGCTGCGCTTCGTCTGTTCTGCCAAGATTCAAGAGTGCGATCCCCGCATTGTTCTGTCCGCGTGCCACACTTGCCGTAGCACGCACGCGCTCGAGTGCTTCGATGGCACTATCGAAGAGCGCCAGCGCCCGCTCGTTCTCTCCCTGCACAACATAGATCCGTCCCATGTTGGAAAGGGCAATGCCAAGTCGTTCATCATCCGATGCTTCACGCGCTGTGTCCACCGAGTGCTGGAAGAGCACCAAGGCCTCGGCCGGTCGACCATACGTTTCCTCAACGATACCAAGGGCGCTATAGGCCGTGGAGATGCCTCGCAGATATCCATGCTCACGAGCGCGCGTCAAGGCCCGCTCTGCAAGCGAGGCCATGAGCGCGGGGTCTCCCTCCATGTTGGCGCATGCTGCCAGTCGACAGTCGATGTCGACGATGCGTTCGTTATCGTGCAGTTGTTCGAACAACGCACGCGCCTCGACATAATCCTCCGTGGCCCTGTCGAGCACTCGCTTGAACTGTTCCACCGTACCGCGAAGCATGAGCGCGGAAGCGCGCACTTCCACGTCCACCAATGGCCGGGCAAGTGCACGATCGAGCAACATGAGCACTTCCTGTTCAGCAAAGACCGTCCACGCAATGCGTGCGCATTCAAGGTCCAGGCGAGCCGCGTTCGCATGATCGCCCATCGCACCATAGTGTGTTGCGAGTCGGTTGATGAGGTGCGGGTGTTCAGAACGGTTTCGACCGGAGAGCATGGATTCAAGCTGTTCGGCAATGGCTGCATGCATGAGCTCTCGCTCTTCGATGCCCAAGCGCGCATACAGTGCTCGATGCACGATCACATTCGTGAACTCATACGCCGGCATCTCTTCACCATACATCCGCTGTTTTCCGAGGGCACGAACGAGCATGTGATCCTGCTCTGCTTTGCGAAGAAGCTGCGCAAGCGGCAGCGCCTCGACGCCGGTGATGGAGCGGATGATCGTCGACGTGAATGTTTCGCCCTCGGCGGCAGCCGCGCAGAGCACGTCGCGAAGCGTGGGATCGAGTCGACGGAGTCGCTCATCCACAATGGCCTCGGCTGTTCGCGGAATACCGAGCGTATCGAGGTCCACCTTGCCGCCTTCCGGCAACAACTCCACCATGCCTTGCACCACCAGCGGATTACCACCACTGATGCGAACGAGCTTGTTCACGTCCACACGTTCAGTGGTCGCGCCGATCATGGTGCGGATCTCATCGGTGGACATCGGGTCGACGCAATACGCATCGCACAAGGCATAGCGTGTGAGCTCGCGCTCCACGTGGAGCAGTGCATGCTCTGCGCCGTCGCGCGACGTGCGCACATCGTCGGGGCGGTAGGCCACCACACATGTGATGTTCCCCTTCGAAGCACGCGCCAGGGCGAACAGAAGATTGATGGACGAGTCGTCTGCCCAGTGCGCATCGTCGATCATCACAACCACGCGGCGTTGTTCGGCCAGAGCGGTGAAGAAACCGATGCACTGATGAAAGACGTGCTCGCGAGATGCGGCCTGCTCGGGTGTGGACCGACCGGTGCGATGATCGCGCATAATGGCCACGGTCTCGACGGTGGACTCGATCACGTCGCCAACGATGGGCACGAACTTCACCCATGCAAAGGCGAGATCGGCAATGAGTCGTTTTGTCGTCGACGTCGGCGCTTCATCTGCCAACTCTCGCATGAGCGAGACCCACGGATGCAGTGCTTCAACGGCACCAACGTGCATGCCGGCAATGGGTGCCGAACAATCAACATCGGCAAGGCAGAGCTGCGGATCCTCCTGCAAAAGCGCCGATCGAACCGATCGCAGCAACGTTGACTTTCCGATCCCGGCCTCTCCGGTCACGAACACAACAGGCCGCTCGCCGTGCAGGCAAGCGGCCTTGATCGTTGCATGGAGTTCGTGTCGGTTCATGCGCGCATATTACCGCTCGTCGGCGCTTGGGCCATACATGCCGGGCACCGGTACGTCCAAGAGTCGTAGGTACACGCTCAACTGTCCGCGATGGTGAACGTTGTGATTGAAGCAAAAGCTCCGCAGCGTGACACCCCGAGGCATGGTGGAGATAACGTGGTCTCCGCTGCGCAACGTCCACGGCTCTTCCAATTGTGCCGGTGTAAGACTGGCAATGTGCTGGCGTGCCTCGGCCGCAAGGGCATCAAAGGTGGCAAGGAGCTCTTCGCGATTCGATGGTGCGTGTAGCGTGCGGGGAGCGGCAAGGTCCAGCTCATTCTGTCCGATGGTCATCGTTGCCCACCACGGCATGGTCGCAACGTGCGTTGCAAGCTTGCGCAAGGTGTACGACTTGGCATGCGGCTGCCAATCGAAATGTTCATCGGGAACGCGCTCAAGGATCTTACGCGTGCTTTGATTCTCGTGATCGAATTCGGCAAGAAGTGATCGCATACTGATACGCCTGATAAATGGTGGTGAATGTCTAGGTTTGACGTTCCGATCTCTTCGAAAATACATCGTCCGTTATGATCATCCCTCCTTGTTCGATCGCGCACTTCATCCTTGTTGTTTTCTTTTCCCTGCCGCCTTGCCTCCTTGCCCAAGGAACGCTTCAGCAGAGGCTCGAAGCATTCGTTGCGACGCAGAACGCGACCATCGGAGTCTCCATTGATATCATTCCCGATCACGGACCTCTTGTCCATTGCGGAGTTCATGAGCGAGACACGTTCATTGCAATGAGCACTATCAAACTCCCACTTTGCGTACTCGCATTGCATTTGGTCGAGCAGGGAACGCTTTCGTTCAAGCAACTGGTACGGTACGATTCGACCGACATGGCGCGCAACACCTACAGTCCTCTCCGCGACGCGCATCGACGACCGTTCACATTGGACCTCCGAACGACGATCGCTGCGTCGGTCTCACAAAGTGATAATCTGGCCACTGATAAGATCCTCGATGCCATCGGTGGTACGGCGGTCGTTTCGTCCTGGCTTCGAGAGCATGGATTTACAGCTATGGACATGGGCACGTTCTATCGCGACATGACGCACGACCGATTGCGGTTGAACTGGAGCACTCCCGCTGAAATGAATCGTCTGCTCCTCGACGCCTATCGAGGACGCTTACTGAACAAAAAGAACACGGCATGGTTGTTCGAACAGCTCCGCCGGACCCGCACGTCGCCCGATCGGTTGAAAGGCCAGCTACCGCCGGGTACGTCGGTGGCACATAAGACGGGCACGTACTTCACCGAGGCAACCCTTTCCGACCTCGAAGCCGTGAATGACGTGGGGATCATCGAAGTGCAGGATGTTGGAATTGTCGTGATCTCTGTGTTCGTGAACCACTCGCATATGTCGCCCAAGAAAACGGAAGCGGCAATAGCGACGATCGGAAGAATGAGCTTAGGTGAGTTACAAGTGACGAGTGACAAGTGACGAGTGACAAGTGACATGTATGCCTGGATGGCAATGAAGCGTCATTATGGCAACATCCTCGCCGCCTTTCTGTCCTTTTGACATGATTTTCGAGTTTGGCACGGTTCTTCAGGGCCTGTTTTCGGCGTGAGAGACGAATTTTCATGCATTGAACTCGATCATCAACGTTAACCTCAAAAGGACCCCACAATGGGAAAGATCATTGGAATCGACCTTGGCACAACGAACTCCGTTGTTGCCGTCATGGAGGGCAGCTCGCCCGTCGTGATCGCGAGTAGCGAAGGGATGCGCACCATTCCGTCGATCGTCGGCTTCACGAAGAGCGGCGAGCGACTTGTAGGACAGGCCGCCAAGCGCCAGTCCGTTACCAATCCGAAGAACACCGTTTACTCGATCAAGCGCTTCATGGGACGCACTATGAACGATGTGACCGAAGAAGCGAAGTCCGTTCCGTATGCCGTTGTGGCCGGCGAGAACAACAGTGCTCGCGTCGACATCGACGGACGCTTGTATTCGCCCCCCGAGATCTCTGCCATGATCCTTCAGAAGATGAAGCAAACGGCAGAGGACTATCTCGGACAAAAGGTCACCGAAGCCGTGATCACCGTACCGGCCTACTTCAACGACGCACAACGTCAGGCAACGAAGGACGCCGGCGAGATCGCTGGTCTGACGGTACGCCGGATCATCAATGAGCCAACCGCTGCGGCCTTGGCCTACGGACTCGATAAGAAGGGACAGAATCAAACCGTCGTGGTCTACGACCTTGGTGGTGGTACCTTCGATATCTCCATCCTCGAGATCGGCGAAGGCGTCTTCGAAGTGAAGAGCACCAACGGCGATACGCACTTGGGTGGCGATAACTTCGATCATCGCCTGATCGAATTCCTTGCCGATGAATTCCAGAAGCAAGAAGGCATCGATCTGCGCAAGGATGCCATGGCGCTGCAACGTTTGCGCGAAGCAGCAGAGAAGGCCAAGATCGAATTGTCGCAGATGCTGCAAACCGACGTGAACCTTCCGTTCGTTACGGCAACAGCCGACGGTCCGAAGCACTTGAACATCTCCATCTCGCGTGCAAAGTTCGAATCGCTCTGCGTCGATCTCTTCGATCGCTCGCTGCGCCCCTGCGAACAAGCACTGAAGGATGCAAAGCTCACACCATCGCAGATCGACGAAGTGATCCTCGTGGGCGGTTCCACGCGCATTCCGAAGATCCAGGAGCTCGTGAAGAACTTCTTCGGCAAAGAGCCGAACAAGGGCGTGAACCCCGATGAAGTGGTGGCTGTTGGTGCAGCGATCCAAGGTGGCGTGTTGGCCGGCGATGTGAAGGACGTGCTCCTTCTCGACGTCACACCGCTCACACTGGGCATCGAGACCATGGGCGGCGTACTCACGCCGATGATCCCCGCGAACACGACCATTCCGCATCGCAAGACGGAAACGTTCTCGACCGCATCGGACAACCAACCATCGGTAGAGATCCACATTCTGCAAGGCGAGCGTCCGATGGCAGCCGACAACAAGTCACTCGGCAAGTTCCACCTCGACGGCATTCCACCGGCACCACGGGGTGTACCACAAGTTGAAGTGACGTTCGATATCGATGCGAACGGCATTCTGAGCGTGGCCGCAAAGGATAAGGCATCGAACAAGGAACAGTCCATTCGCATCACATCGTCGAGCGGCCTCTCCAAGGATGAGGTCGAGGCCATGAAGCGGACGGCGCAGGAACATGCTGCAGAAGACAAGAAGCGCAAGGAAGAGATCGAACTTCGCAATCAAGCCGACAACCTTGTCTACTCCTCCGAGAAGCAACTCAAGGAGTTCGACGAGAAGCTCGATGCTGCTACCAAGGAGAACATCACCAAGGCGAAGGACCGCTTGGCCGATGCGCTCAAGAACAACCCCGCCGACATCAATCCGGCCATGGATGCCCTGAACCAACTCTGGAGCGAGGCATCGTCCAAGATGTACGCTCAAGGCGCCCCCGACGCCGGTCAGCCAGGCGCCGGTGCAGGTGCGGCCGGTAGCGAGGAGCCGCAGGGCGGCAAGGTGGAAGAGGCAGACTATACGATCGTTGACGAGAAATAAGTCGGTCTCCACGGCAGAACTTCAAAGCGGGTCGGTGCAGCAATGTGCCGACCCGCTTTCTCGTTATGAGCGGCTCGTCCCCGATGCGTATACTTGCCATATGAGCGCTACCACAAGATCCAAATACGTCGAACTCACCGAACACACAACACAGCAGGTTGCCTTGTTCGCATCGCTGGTCATCGGATGTTGTGTGGTCTTGATGCTCTTCATCGCCACTCCTGCCATGGAGTCCTTCTTTCGAGCATTCTTGCGAAGCGAAGTGCTTCACGATGGGCAGAAGGTCGTGTATAGGATCTCTGAGAACAGACCGGACGAGATCATCGAAACACATACCGTTGGAACGTGGGCATTGGTGGACGAGAAGTTGGCACAGCAGATCGCTGAGCGACCGGACGTTCCCGTTCCTGCCGAGTACATCTTCAAGCCCCTTATCTCTCTAACGCCGATCGTGATCGTCGCAAGTGTTCTCCTTTCCGCCGTCATTACCACGCTGCTTCCGCCGGGTATAGGATTGGTGCGACAGAAGATCGAGCGAGAGATCCTGAATGTGTTGGACCGTCTTGCATGGTCACTGTATGGCGAGCATACGGCGGAGGAGATCAAGACGCTCACACGCGACATCACGACGGCCGACACGCGCCGACTTCATGATCTTGCCGAGATCTACAACGTACACTACACAGACCTTGAGCTTCTGCAGCGCGCGCTGCGTTGGAGGGTATCGAACGGATTCTCCAAGTTGATCCATGTGCACGATGGTGTGAAGTTCTACATGCGCGAGTATTTCACAGATCGGTACAGCAATGCCGTGCTAGGTGTGGTCTATATCGGCGCGGCGATGTTGATCATCGTGATCGGTATTCGCGGATTGAAGTTCCTTCCCGCCTCGGACCCTTCTGTGGTCCTTGGAGCCTTGAGCCTCGAGTTCATGTTGTTGATCACGTATGCCGCCGTGCTGATGTACGGACGTCAAGAAGACCAAGGCGGATTCGATCTTTCACGGAATCCTGCATCGGCGATGTCGGCCACGTCCACCGCAGATGCCGATTCCGAGCAACTCTTGCGGGCCTTCCTCGGCCTGCAGCGTTCTGCTACCGGAGAGCGCCGCAATGACTGAGATGCAGCCATTGATCGGAAGAGCGGATGCATGCGAACGCATCCTGCAAGCATGCGCGCGCACCACGAAGGGAAGCGGCGATGTGTTGATCGTACGGGCCGAGCCAGGGATGGGGAAAAGCGCATTGCTCACGTGGGTACAGGATGCATGCAAGGCAACGCTTCCGGACCTGACGGTATTGCGTGTGGACTGTCGACCTCCGATCGGGTCGTTCCACGCCGGCGGCATCCAGCCACTTCAACCGTTCGGTCATGCGATCGAGCAGATGTATCTCCATAGCGGCGCAGCTGCAAAGAAACGCCTTGCCCTGAACATCGGCATGTCGGTGCTTGCATCCATCCCGATCGCCGGTGATCTCTTCTATGCCGTGAAGGCGATCTCACAAGACGTGAGCGAGTACAAGCGCGAGACATCTGCCCTTCAGCAAAAGAAGCGCGCTGCTGTTGACGAGTGCATCGAGACGTTGACGTCCATCGCGGAACGACAGCCCTATGTGTTGCTCGTTGACGATGGACATTGGGCGGACAGTCAGAGTGTCGAAGTACTTCGTGCCTTGGTGGACCTTGCACATCGACTCCCGCTGTTGCTGGTGTGGACGGTCACGTCCACCGTTGCACAGCGCATCAACCCGACGCTCGCATCACTCTTACATGCACCGGCGATCACCGACCACGTCATCGGGTTGCAAGCACTCTCGTTGGAGGACAGCACGGCCATCGTGCATGAGCTGGCTCCACGTCATGACGTTGCCGCACCCGTGCTGGCGCGCCTGCACGACCGAACCGCCGGCATCCCCGGCATCCTCGTGGAGTACGTGAAGTACCTCGAGCGCACTGGTGATTTTTCCGACGATCTTGCCGTAACGATCGGTGAACATCCGAACACCGATGTTGTATTGCAGGAGATCCCCGAAGAAGACGCCGTGATCCTCTCGTTGTGTGCGGCCGAAGGACAGGAGTTCACAGCCTTCATGATCTCTTCGCTGATGAACACGGATGTACTGACAACCGTACGCGAACTGCGGAGACTACAACAGCAGACCGGACTCATCAAAAGTCTTGGCATGCGTGCGCGATATGGCGTGAAGACCACCACCTACGAATTCTCGCAGTCGTTCGCCTACTCGTACTTCCTGCATCGTCCGGAGTACGAGGAACGGAAGGCTGTGCATCAGCGCATCACAGATGTGTTACAAAAGGAGTTCGCACAAACACCGCACGACGAGATGCGATCACAGCTCGCCGTCTTCATTGCAGCACACAGTGCCGAGGCCGAAGACCTTGCCACAACGGAGCGCATGTTGGCCGTGTCGGCCGATCATGCACAGAGCATTGGCGCTGATGACATCCGTGGATTCATCATTCGTGATCTTCTGCCGCTGTATGGTGGTGGGATCGAGAGTGCCGATACGCTTGCGATGGATGCAGCATCCCGGGACAATGTCAATGGTCTCGATGGTAGTGGAACCCTGACAAATACAATGAGCTTTACAGAGCGCGTTCGCGTGCTCAGCGACATGCTCATCGACGGACGAGCCTTTGATGTTGCCGAGCACTGCTCAGCCGTACTTGCAGATTCGAACGCTCTGTTCACGACAACAGAGCGGGTCACGTTGCTATGTCTTGGCGCTCGGGCCTTTGCAGAACGCGATGCCCTGCTCGATGCCGAGACAAACCTGCAGCGTGCCGAGCAACTTGCGGCCGGAAGTCCTCGAGAGCTCTGCACGATCCTCAATGTACGTGCAACGATCCAGCAACGCCAGGGCGATCTCGAAGCTGCACGAGAACTTCTCTTTGTCGCCGCACGTCACGCTGAATCGCTCCCGATGCCGAGTCGGCTCCTTACTCTTTCGAACATCGTTCTGTTGCTTCGAGCTATGAACGATCCGGGCGCCGAACGCTATGAGCGCGTTGTACGAAAACTCACCACTGAACTTTCATGGAACGCGTTGCGTGCCGATCTGAGGTTGTAATGCAGCTTGCTTTGATCCTTCTCGTCCTTGCCACCCTTCCCTCCTACGCACAGCTCGGCAATCCGCATGAACGGCTGATGGAGCGTGCGCATCCGACTCCGGTTGCGAATCCGGAGTATGAAGGACTGGAATGGCATCCGCCCTTCGTTGTACAAGGCACCTTTCCGTCCTACTTTCTGAATGTGGATCTCATCGGAGAGGAGAAGGATCAATCGCCAACGCAGAACGAATCGTCCATTGCCATCGACCCGTTGAACCCAAAGCGGCTGATCGCATCGGCCGTGGACTATCGCGGCAACTCATCCACGTGGGTGTACAATAGCACCGATGGTGGACGGACGTGGAAGAACACCAATCTTGGGTTTGCACGACCCGACTGGCAGAGTACGAACGATCCGAGTGTGGCCTTTGACCGATCCGGTAACGGTTATCTGTGTTATGGTGGCTTCAACCGCACCACGCCTTCGTTGGGAGAGAACGGCATCTTCCTGTCCATCACGACGGACGGCGGCAACACATGGGGCACACGACACGTGCCGGTGATCCAGCATATCGGGCAGCAGACGCCGGACTCTGCGTTCGAGGACAAGTACTACGTCCATCCCGACACGGCATCGTCCTCGCCATTCCGCAACAGAGTGTACATACCATGGAAGCGCGTGATCAATCGTGATTCATCGACGCAGATCGTGATCTCGCATAGCACCGATCTGGGTCGTACGTGGTCGACACCGGTGAATGTGAGCGATCGATTCCCCGGTGTGAGCGAAGACACGACGTATGGACAGAGCTTCCCGCTCGCACGTACCTCTCCCGATGGGGCGGTGCACCTGGTTTGGAACAGTGGCACCGAGAAAGCGATCCGCTATGCACGCAGTACGGATGGCGGCGTGAGTTTCACTGCACCGGCCATCATTCAGCGGTACCGACCGTATGCTGTTGCCACCACGATCAACGGCACAACAAATCACCGTCTCAAGGGTACGGTTCGCGCAGAGACCTATCCTTCGCTCGCCATCGACAACACGAACGGTCCGCACCGTGGCTGGCTCTATCTTGTATGGAGTGCCGATGGCGTGCCCAACATCTACTTCTCGCGTTCGAGTGACGGTGGTACTTCGTGGTCAACCCCGACCATTGTGCACTCCGACACAACGAACGATCAGTTCTGGCCATGGCTGTGCGTCGACCCCGCGACAGGCGATGTGGCCGTGATGTATTCCGACTCGCGTGATGATGCAGCGAACATTCTCGTGAACACGTATGTGAGCTTGAGCACGGATGGAGGCACGACGTGGGTGGACAGACGTGTCGGCGACGATCTGAACGACATTCGTCGGAATCCGTTTGGTGGCGTGTTCTCCGGCGATTACAGCGGCTGCGATATGTTGAACGGCATGATCTATCCGTCGTGGGTGGACATGCGCAACACGTACACAACACCTGCAGATGACGATGTGTACACGGCCGTGATCAACACGCGCGCGCCGGAAGCACCGACGACGTTCATTGCGCGTGCGCTACCGGACGATGCCACCAAGGCCAACCTTCAATGGTCGCCCGTGACGAAGCGTTCGTTCGGTCAAGCACTCGACGGTTCGTTGTTGTCGTTCGATCTGTATCGTGGCACCACAAAGCTTGCGACGCTTCCCGGGTCGACGACGACCTACGTCGACACCGGCCTTCAACCCTACACCGAGTATCGGTACACGCTAGTGGCCATTGCAGGATCCGACACAGCATCGCCACGTCATGCTTCTGTCACCTCCGGCGGCTCCCGTCAACCCGCAGCACCGGTCTTGCTCTCTGCAACGAACGATATCACGCGTGCCCTTGCCACCGTGACCCTTCCCACGCTTCGCGCCGATTCACTCACACCGCTTTCTGACCTGTCGGCGTTGGTATGGTATTCAGACAGCACCGTTGTTGCAACAGTGTCGCTTGTACCTTCGGATACGGGCACCACGCAAGAGCTTGGTGTAGCGCTCCCGCGCGGCTGGCATCTGCTGAGCGCTGCGGCGCGCACGAGCACCGGAGCAACGAGTGTACGCTCGAATGCGATCCGACTCTTCGTTGGTTCGCTCGACGGATACACGGAGCGATTCGACTCGATCCCTCGATTCTGGGTGCTTCGCGGTTCGTGGAGCAGAGAAACGACGTTTGCAAAGAGTGTGCCCGGGGCGTTCACGGAATCGCCGAGCGGACCGTACCGTTCGTCGGCTCGCGACACGGTGATCATCTATCCAACAACGGTGCACGGACCCGATGGTGGCGTGCGACTCACGTTCTGGCATGCGGCCTTCATCGATCCGTCGGACACGGCCTTCGTCGAGTATGCCACGTCGATCGATTCACCAACGTGGACCACACTTGGCGCCTATAATGCAGCGAGCAACGCTCGTTGGTCCGATACAACGAAGAGCGATGATGCATGGCGATTCGAGAACATCGTGTTCGCAACGCCGCGTGTCACCGATACGATCTATGCGCGTCTTCGCTTCCGTTCCAACGCAGCCAAGAACTCCGATGGCTGGTATGTGGACGATATCTCGTTCCAGCAAACCACGTCGGTGGATGAGACCGCAGAACTGCAGCGCAGCGTCTATCCGCAGCCTGCCTCCACATCGTGCACACTTGGACTGCTCACGTCCGATGTGGTGACCGATGCAGATCTCCTGACGCCGTCAGGCGCATCCGTTGGCGTTGCATGGAAACAGGAGCAGACGTCATTGGTGATCGATGTGCGCTCGTGTGCACCCGGTATCTATGCCGTGCATGCAACAACGACCAAGGGCATCATCCGACAGATGATCGTCGTTGCGCGTTGATCACTCGCCGGCGCGTAGCGTGAACGTGATCGTGGTGCCCACACCTTGTTCGCTCTCGACATGCACTGTTGACTGATGTGCCTCGAGGATGTGCTTGACGATGGCCAATCCTAGTCCCGTTCCCCCAACGGCGCGCGAACGATCTTTGTCCACGCGATAGAATCGTTCAAAGATGCGTGCCACCTGCTCCTTAGGAATGCCGATGCCCGTATCGGCGATTCGCACGATCACCTCGTCGCCTTGCCGCCTTGCCGATACAACAACACGACCATTCGGGACATTGTACTTGATCGCATTGTCGATCAGATTTGTTAGCACCTGTGTGAGTCGTTCCTTGTCTCCATAGACCATTACATCTTCGTGTATGGATTCATCCAGTTGCACATGCACAGAACGCTGTGTGGCGCGGATCTCCATTGTCTGCACCAAGTCCTGCAAGACCGAAGCCACGTTGAAGTATCGAAAGCTCAGCCGAAGCTCACCGGATTCGATGCGCGAGATATCGATAAGATCGCTAAGCAGGGCATTCAAACGCATGGCGTTCGAATAGGCTTTCTCGAGGAACGGACGGCTCACATCGGGATCTTCGAGTGCACCATCCAACAACGTTTCGAGATAGCCTTGCACACTGAAGATCGGCGTGCGGAGTTCGTGTGAGACGTTGGCAACGAACTCACTGCGAACACGCTCAAGTCGGCGCAGTTCATTGATATCCGTGCTTGCCTTCTCCGCCATGCGGTTGATGGCCGTGGCCATGCGGTGCACCTCTTCAGATGCTGATGCCGGAACAACGATGCGTTCCGAGGTCGCGCCTTCGGCAATTGCCGTGGTGATCTCGCGAACATCATGCAATGGTTGGACGACCGATCTGCGGAGGAGGGCGGCAAGGAGGAAGGCGGCGGTCGCAATGGTCACGAACACGACGATGAATGTCTGCGTCCGATCGGTGAGTGCCCACATCGACAAAGACACGACCCCGATCACCACGAGCACCCACGTCCACACGATGGTAGCTACAGAGGGATGTTTCACGAGTGGAATTTACTCGTGTTCGCGGAATCGATAGCCAACACCTTTTACAGTTTCGATCCAGGCGCCGTATTTGCCCAGTTTCTCGCGGATCTTGGAGACGTGCACGTCCACCGTTCGATCGACCACAAAGACGGACTCGCCCCAGATCCGTCGAAGCAAGGACTCGCGGGTGAAGACCTTGCCGCTGTTCGATGCAAGGAAGGCAAGGAGTTCGAACTCCTTCTTGGGGAAGAAGCTCTCGCGAGAATCGATGCGGACCGTATAGTTCTGACGGTTGATCTCGATCGAGCCGATGCGCATCACTTCAGGGGCGGCGATCGTCTCCGTCCGCACTTTCTCGTTTCCACGCCGCAGGATCGATTTGGCGCGGGCGATCAACACGCGTGGAGAGATGGGCTTCTGAATGTAGTCGTCGGCACCAAGCTCCAATCCGAGGATCTGATCGATCTCGCCGGCCTTGGCCGTAAGGAACATGATGCTCAGCGACGCCGTTGCCTCGTCCTTGCGCAAGGTGCGACACACTTCGAAGCCATCCATGCCGGGCATCATCACGTCGAGGATGATCAGATCCGGGAGCACTTTTCTGGCAACTTCCACGGCCTGGGTACCGTTGGCGGCCGTGTAGACCTTGAAGCCCTCTTTGGAGAGGTTGTAGGAGATCAGGTCCAAAATGTCCTGCTCATCGTCGACCACGAGGATCTTTGTTTCCATGTCCAAAATTACGCCCTCTTGACATGGCGTGAACGATGTATGGGCTTTAAAAATTGGTAACTTAAGACCACTGACATGGTTTGGCCGACCCTCCCATCGCGTCCTTGCCACCTTGCTCGCTGTACCGCCTGTTCACTTGCGTGGCTCCTTTTCGTGTTCATCACGATGGGCACGGTACTGCGCTCCCAGACCGAGACCACGAACTGGTACTTTGGCGATCTGGCCGGCATCACCTTCCGCAACGGCTTCGCGGAGTCGCTTTCGGACGGAATGGTCAGCACCAACGAAGGCAGCGCCGCTATCTCCGATCCTACCACCGGCGACCTGCTCTTCTACACCGATGGCGTGACGGTCTACAACAGACTCCATGAAGTGATGGTAGGCGGAACGGGACTCAACGGCGACCCATCGACGAGTCAAAGTGCCATCATCGTTCCACAGCCCGGCAATCCGTTCGTCTTCTACATCTTCAACCCTGCACCGATCACCTCGGCACAGCTGAATGGCCGATGCTACTGTTTGTGGATGAGCGTCGTCGACCTACGGAAACAAGGTGGCTATGGAGAGGTTGTTCGAAAGAACGAGCAACTCACGACGGACATCACGGAACACATCACGGCCACAAAGGATTGCGCCGGTGATGGCTACTGGATCGTCGTCCACAGCAAGGTGAGCAGACACTTCTACTCCTATCACCTTACACGCGACCGCCTCGACCCAACACCGGTGATCAGCGATGCAGGCGACCCCACGTTGAGCGTGCGCGATGCGGGACAGATGCACATCTCACCCGACTCGCGCAAACTGGTTCTCACGTCGGCAGCAGGCAATTCCCAAGTGTTCGAGTTTGACTACGCCACGGGATCGGTCTACAACGGCACCACGCTGTTCCCTGCAAGTATTGGTGGCTCACACTATGGTGCAGCCTTCTCCCAAGACTCGAGAAAACTCTACATCGCTGTGTCGAATCAAGATGACACAATGCCGGCAATGGTCTACCAATTCACCTTGGATCAACTTCGATCGATCGACATCGTGGCTTCACGCAAAGTGGCGGCGCGGTTGTCCGGTACGTTCTCGTGGACGCCGTTGCAATTGGCACTTGATGGAAAGATCTATATCTCGAGAGCCGGCAGAAGTTTCCTGTCGTGCATTTCCTCGCCGCAGAACGAGGTCGATTCGTGCGGATTCAAGGACACCGCCGTCGTCCTCACCGGACAGTGCCGATACGGCCTCCCCAACATGATCGGCAGCATGCTGCGTCCACCGGATGCTGTATTGCGCGATTGCAAAGCGCCACAGGCGAACTTCACGGTCGACACGATCTGCGCGGGTTCCTGTGCAACATTCAAGGACAAGAGCATTGGCACGATCGACACGTGGGAGTGGTTGTTCGATAACGCTATCCCGTCGGTATCAGCACAAAAGGACCCGGGCGCCATTTGCTATACGCGTGCCGGAACACATGCAGCCTATCTGATTGTGAAGAATGCCTACGGGGCCGACACGGTGTTGAAGTACATCGTGGTGAAGGAGCAGCCATCGATCACGATCGATCCCGCACCGGTGATTTGTGCAGGAACACCGGTTACGTTGCAAGCACGTGGTGGCGTGAGGTATTCGTGGTCTCCGTCCGCTGGCGTGCAAGGCTCTGAAACAGCAACTCCCACCGTTGCGCCGACAGTGACGACGACATATGTGGTCACGAGCCTCGGTGTCAATGGATGTTCCGATACGGCAAGCGTGATCGTTCGCGTCGCATCGCCGCATGGCGGACCCGATGTGACCATCTGTGGTGGCGGATCCGTCCGCATGCGAGCCTCCGGTGCAACGTCGTATGAATGGTCGCCACGCACCGGACTCTCCAATGCCTTCGTGCCTGATCCTGTTGCATCACCAACGACGACCACCGCCTACACCGTTACCATGACGGAAGGTTCATGCACGATCGTCGATACGGTTGTTGTCACCGTTGCATCGACACTCGTTGTCACGATCGAAGGTCAACGGGAGATCTGCGAAGGTGATGCCACGACGATCTCTGTGCAAGGCGGATCGAGCATTGCATGGCAAAAGGCGGCGGGGATCAGCGACACGTCGTCGTTCACACCGGTGTTCAACCCTGTCACGACCACCACGTATCACTTCACGGTCTCGTCCGGTTCGTGCGTTCTGTTCGATTCCGTGACCATCACTGTGCACCCTCTTCCAACGCTCTCGGTGACGGGCACGACAACGATCTGTCCGGGCGACTCCACAACGATCACAGCCATCACGGATCCCACAACGTCCATCGTGTGGCGCCCATCGTCAGGCCTGAGCGACTCCACATCAGCGGCACCAACGGCAGCCCCAACGTCGACCACGATGTACCGTGCCTATGCACGCACACCGAACGGCTGCATGCGTATGGATTCTGTTCTGGTGCGCATCGAGCCGATCGCGTTGGTGAGTGCGGGGCCGGATAAATCGATCTGTGCGGGCGGAAGCGTGCAACTCTCAGGGACAGGTGTTGCGTCGACGTATCGGTGGTCTCCGATCGCAGGACTCAGCGATCCCACATCACTTGCGCCAACGGCATCTCCGTTCGTGACCACCACCTACGTGCTCACGGCACAAACAGGATCGTGCGTGGTAACCGACTCCGTGACGGTCTTTGTTTCGACCATCACGATCGATCTTCGAGCAGCCGACACGATCTGTCGAGGATCCGGTGTAGAACTGAAGGCGCAAGGCGGCGTGCGGTATTCGTGGACGCCAACCATCGGACTCTCCGATCCGACGATCGCGAATCCGATCGCATCGCCGAACACAACGACCACCTACACGGTGCGGGCGACCGACCAGTTCGACTGTTCCGCAGAGAGATCGACCACTGTCTACGTGAATGGCAATACATCGATCAAGCTTCGGTTAGGCAGCGTGGTGGCAGGGGCAGGTTCCGATGATGCATCGATGCTCATCATAGCAGAGACCATCGACAAGCAACTGCCACTCCGTATCGATTCACTGCATGCAGAGATCCGGTTCGATGCATCGGTCTTCCTTCCCACGTCGATCGATCGCGGCAGAATGCAAACAGGCATTCAGGGTGATGATCGTGTGATGTTCATTTCGTTGAGCAACATCGACCTGCTGATCACGAGTCAACGACTGGCCGATGTGCGTGGTGTGATCTTGTTAGGTGCGAAGGACACGGCGCGAACTCGTTGGATCGATGCACGATGGTCGGGAGACGCCTGCCCATCGGTCGAGACCACCGACGGCTACATCTTCGTGAGCGGTTGTTTTTTGCGAGGACGGGCCTTCCGCGAATTCACCAATGCAACAATGTCCGTCGGCCTCGATACCGACGCAGATGTGGCAACGTTCACCGTTGGTGGCACCGAAGTTGGAACACATACGATCAGTCTGATCTCGGTCGACGGAGCCCGAGTATGGTCATCGTCGTTCACCAGAGCATTTGCCGACGCATCACCTGTCCACTATCAGGCAGATCTTTCCTCTCTCGCCAATGGAGTGTACGTGGCGCAACTCGAATCGCCGATGGGTCCACAATCCCTCGTGATCACGCTCCTACGGTAACTCTCCTTTCGGAAGCTCGTATCTTTGCACCGTGAAAATTTCGATACGCCCTTCTACCCTCCTCCTTTTCCTCCTTTTCTGTTCCCTTCCTGCCGTTGCGCAGCGTAGAGACAGTACGCGTGTGCGTGATTCCATCCGCACGTATGCCAAGGAAGGCATTGTGGTGACCGGTACCCGGAACGAAGTGCGAGTAAAGGATTCGCCGGTGCGTGTTGAGGTGATCGGGAAAGAACGGATACGGACCACGGCCATGGTAACGCTGGCCGACCTGCTCAAAGAGCAGACGGGACTGTTGATGCAAGGGAATGTGCGAACAGGTGTGCAGATGAACGGACTGGGTCCGGACTACACCATGATCCTGATCGATGGACAGCCCATGGTTGGTCGCGTTGCCGGCGTGCTCGACCTCTCGCGCGTTTCCGTTGGCAACATCGAACGCGTGGAGATCGTGAAAGGACCGATGTCGAGCATGTACGGAAGCGAGGCGCTCGCTGGCGTGATCAACGTGATCACGAAACGCCCGAACGATGGATATGGTGGACGTGTATCATCGCAGTACCTGTATCATGGACAGTCGGAGATACAGGCCGAGGGAACGTATGGTTCGGCAACAACGGAGCTGAGTGCCTTTGCGAACTACAAGAACTCACCATCGTTCACGATTTCGACAACGAGTGGCGAATGGCCGTACTCGTCGTTCGAGGACGGAACATTGCATCTCAAAGGTCTGTGGACGGTTGCAAAAGGGCTGAAGATCAAGGGTTCTGCACGAGCGTTCGGCACGCATACGCGCGGAACCTTTGTTGAATCAGTGCTCGGTCAGATCGCCACGAACACCGGAAGTGTAGCGCAATACGATCTAAGCGGTACGGCTGGCGTTGAGTATACAAGTGGGAAGGCGCATCTGTTGGCCAACGCCTACGCCACGATGTACAATGAGCGCTACAACTTCGATGTGCCACAAGGTGAGCGAGGCACGGTGGACGATCTTCTTCGTCGCACGGCACGTCTGTATACACAGTACGATCTCTTGATGGGCGTGAACGATCGGATGACGATCGGTGGCGAGTTCCTCTATGAGGACATCGGAGGCTCACGCTACTACGACTCCCTCACCCCAGGCTACAAGCCATTCTATCGAACGTATGTTGCCTTCACACAATGGGAGGGGCTTCCGAACGATTGGATCTCATATGTGGTGAGCGCACGCCTGGACGACAACAACGTGTATGGAACGGCCATCTCACCGCGCTTCTCTGTTCTGCTCAAACCGGGAGAGCATCTGCGATTCAGCGGATCGATCGGAACAGGATTCAAGGCACCGGATTTCCGTCAGAACTTCATTGAATTCTCGAACCGACTACCGGGTGCGGGATACGACCTGATCGGCGCGGCCAGACTGGGTGTGCAACTGCAGCCGGAGCGAAGTCTGTCGTACGATCTTGGGCTCCGCTACGAAGACGCCGTGTTCGATGTTGATGATGCTCACGTGCTCATGAATGCAGAAGTGCGCGCGTTTCGAAACGACCTGCACAACCTCATCGAGTACTACTTGTATGGATCGTTCGACGGAAGGAACGTGTATTCGTATCGCAACCTTGCGCGCGTGTACACGCAGGGCCTCGAGGTGAACCTTCGAACGGTAGTGGCGTTCGACGAGGTGGGATCGTTCGGGTTCTCGGGTGGGTATCAACTTCTCGATGCCATGGACAAGGAAGTGCTCGATGCCATCGACAACGGCCAAGCCGGCACCATCGACAAGCCGCTTACGCGCGACGACTATCATGGACTCTGGGGCAGATCGCGACACAGTGGCAATCTGCGTCTTCAGTACGACTCACCGGATCGCGTGTGGAGTGCGAACGTGCGATTCCAGTTCATTGGCAAGTATGGCGACGAGTCGCTCGACAAGAATGGCATCGTGATCAGCGATCCGCCACGACGGGTTCTCGACCGCGACGACGAATTCGTCGAAGGCTATACGGTGATGAACGTTGCCTGCACGCGTTCATTCACGGTGGGTGAGATCGAGAATGCTCTTACGGTCGGAGCCGGCTTGAACAACATCCTCAACGTGTCCAACCCGCAGTATATACCGGGGCTTGTTGGACGACAGTTCTTTGTGCAGGCGGGATATCGGTTCTAAACGGGTTTGAATCCTTCGAACCCTTGTCTGCAAGCATTGCAATAATGCAATGAGCGACACAACGTTGGACCGAATGGAGAACGCAACGTGGTGTTATGCGATCCGCAGAACGGACATGCCGTGTTGTTCAAGACCTCGAGAGAGAGCTCGAGTTCATAGGGCTCAGGAGGAGCAAGGCCATGTTTGAGGAGGGCGGCACGGCCCTTCTCCGTCAGGAGATTGGTGTTCCATGGTACGTCGAAGTTCACGTCTACGGATACAGAGTGCGGACCCAGTGCTTCGATCGCGGCCGTCACATCGCGGCGCATCACATCGATGGCAGGACATCCGACGAACGTTGGCGTCATTGACACGCGCACATCATTACCATCAGAAACATCAACAAGAGTGATGATGCCCATGTCGACAACGGAGATCGTTGGGATCTCCGGGTCGTGCACTGATGAAAGTGCGTTCAACACATCTTCACGGGTCACGTCACCACTCCGCAGAAGGATCCAAGCGGAACACTTCTGTCATTTCATCCAGCAACGGCTGTAGGTCGGCCGTGTGAAATCCTTTCCGCCCTCCGAACACCGGAGTGATCGCCTGTACATCCGGCATACGGAGCGAGGCTGCATTCACGATCTCGGTCACATAGGCGATCCAGCGATCGCGCAGTGCGAGCTCACCTTCAAAGAGGCCACTCGAGATGATCTCGTTCTCGGAATCGGTTGTCTCGAAGATCCCGAGTGCATATGGCATTGCTTCGTCCAAAGCGGCTTGCATACGTGCTTTGCTTTCTTCGCTTCCTTGTCCGCCCAACTGCACCATCCATGTTTGCCCATGATAGATGTGGTAGCGGATCTCGCCACGCATCTTGCGAGCGAGCTTTGCCAACGGTTCGTAGGTGGAGTGTTGAAGGGCATCGTAGCGAAGCTTCTCCGACGCATCGAACAAGAAGTGTCGTACGAGTGAGAAGTCGTATTCGCCGTTTGGCAGTTCCACGAACTGACAGCAATGGAAGTCCCGCTCGTTGCGTGTGAAGGCGATCGTGTCGGGCTGCTGCTCTCCGAGGTCGTGAAGGAGCGAGTAGAGTGCAAGTGCATGACCGAGCTTGTCCTGCGCGATCGACGAGAATGCAATGTCCTCTTCGAGCAACGGACCCATGCCCGTCCATTCGGAATGGCGGTGCGCGATGATCAGTGCGTCATCGGCCATTCGATACAGGAGATCTTTGATCGCATTCGTGTTCATGCTTTCGTTCCTTGCTGTTCTTTCTTGAACTCTTCCACCTTGTTCCGAACCATGTAGGCCGAAACGTCACGGTACTTCTTCTCCGGTGTTGTTTCGAAGATCTCACTGTCTTCGGAGGGCATCGTCACGACGTCGCGTGTGTTGACCACCCAAAGGTTCAATGTTTGTCCGCGGCGAGCATACTGTTCCTTGGCCATCAAGAGTGCCAATTCCTTCGTTGGTGCATGGAGCGATCCAACGTGAACATGGCGACCACCACTCTTCTGTTGATGGAACACCTCGTAGGTGTGAAACTGATCGAGTTCGTGTTTTGGTTCCAGTGGATCTGGACGGTCGGGATCGATTTGAGCCCGCGTCACGCGCGGATCGAGAGAGATGATCGTGGCCATTGGTTCAGATTCTTCTATGAAGGAATGACCGAAATTACGGAATTGCAGTCACATGTGTCCGAAATTGGTCTTAGTGAAGCACGGTCACGGCGACGGCTCCGGCTGGCCCGTTCGCGTCGAGCAGCAACACATACGGTCCGGTTGGCAACATGGACACATCCACACGGAACACATACCGGACCATGCCGCCTTCCTCCCGTGCCTCTATACTTGTTGCGCGCATCACTTCCCGTCGCACAGCATCCTCGACAATGAGGGTCGGAACGTCGCCGGGGCCGATGCGCACCACTTCGGTCTCAATGGTGGACGAGGAAGGATTGGGGTACGGTGCCATCATCTGATAGGTGGAACCGGCCCGGATAATGGTTGTGAGCACGGGGAGGCCGCATCGTGACGTGCCCGTGAGCGTTTCAACAAGGCCCGTGGTAAAGACGGGCACAGGAACATCTCTGCAGGTGTCGGGGATCATGATCGTATCGACCACCAAGCCCGAGTCGATCGTGGAGCAGCAGATGCGGAGGGTCTTTGTATCGAGTGGGGCGATGACGATCGGGAACTGACCTTGTGGCATGCTACAACGAAGATTCACGACCATGAACGGTCGCGAGATCACCAAGGGGCGTACAGAGTCACGATTGCGGATCACAAGGTCTCTGCACGTCAGGTCACCGACCGTGACGTCGGGTATCTGCAGACCGGGGCCGATGTTCGCGTTCTGAACATCGATCTGATTACGAAGGTTGAGCACGACCACATCGATACGATTCGACGTGCCGGGGCAACCATATTCGTCGATGATATCACAATAGTAGGTGCCGGCGCTGCTCACGGAGATCGACGGAGTGGTCTCGCCTGTGCTCCATCGATACGATGTCATGCCCCGTGGAGCCACAAGTGTCACGGAGTCGTCGAGGCAGATCGTGGTCTTTCCCGTGGCCGTGATCGTTGGCTCGAACAGAGGTCGAATATCGGCCACAAAGGGTTTCGAGCGGAGAACGCATCCGTTGGTGTCGGTGGCCGTTACGGTGACCGTAGCCGACGCGCGGACGACGATGGCATCGGTCGTGTCACCTGTCGACCAACGGAACGACCGATACGGTCCATTCGTCACGCGGAGCATGGCAGAATCACCAAAGCAATACGTGGCCCCCGAAAGTCCATTCAAAATGAGGGGCGTAGTGGTCGGGTACACGCGCAGCGTGATCGTATCGGCGGATGCCGTACACGTGAGCGTATCGTAGGCGGTAACGATGTATCGCCCGGGCTTACTGGCATATCGATCCGGACCGGTTTGACCATCGGACCACTTGTATCGAAGCAGATCTGGCGTGGACGTGAGGAGAACACTATCGCCCTCACATACATAGACCAGGTCACCCTGTGCGATGGAAACGAGACGTGGTCGAGCATTGAAGTTCGAACGGTAGACCTCTGTGCCGACAACGAATCCCAGCGTGTCGCTGATCATCCAGATATCGTCCAAGTTCGCGGTCGCATCGATGCCGCATACACGAAGCTCCCATGTTCGACCCGCATCCGATGTGTAATACACTTGGCGTTCAGCACCTACACCCCAACCTGCTCGTTCGCTGACAAGGAAGGTTCCGTAGTTCGTAGAGGGTGTGCGAAAACGCGTCCACGAGGCTCCCATATCCGTAGAGAACCGATACTCCCCTGTGACCAATCCGCCACCGAAGCACTCGCTTCCCGCACTCGGAACGAGAAACGATCTTCCGACGTGGGAAAGCTCTTCATTCCATGTTCGAAAGCCGGATGTGGCGAACTCGCTCCATGTGCGACCATAGTCATTGGTCGACCAGATCATCCCGCTCGACGCGGCGTATCCACTTCCGTCGCGATACAGGATCGCATCCGTGAGTCCGGTCCCGATGTCGTTCGCCTCAAAGAACGACCATGTCGTCCCACCATCCGTGGTGCGATAGAATCGTGGTGGTTCTTGACAGCCGCCAACGAGGTAGACGCCTTCATTCTGCGTCAAGAAGTAACATCCCCACGGATTATCACCAGTAGGGATACTTGGTGAGACGTTGATCCACGAGACGCCGCCATTATTGGACCGATAGATGCCACCGGGTCCGGACGTATATCCCACTAGTGGCGTAAGGAACTGTATGCTCTCGAGGAACGGATCGCCATTGATCCGAGTACCAAGCCATGTGGTCCCACCGTCTGTGGTCCTGATCACCCGTCCGTCTTCCGAGCAAACCCATCCGTAGCGAGGATCAGCAGGTAGGAAGAACACGTCCAGGTACATCACGTTCTCGCTGTATCCCGGTGGGAGCACACACTTCGTCCATTGTGCCTCCGTAGGCACGGGAGCAATAGCTAGCAAGGTGATCAGAGAGAAGATCGCCTGTAGAGTTGCAGAACGGAGTGGTGTGAACAAGGTTGTCAGTGCGTGACGTGTGCTTAGTGAACGATCAGGGCCCGCGACCGTACAATGCGGCGGTCGCTGATCAGTGTGATCATGTAGGCTCCGGTGCGAGCCGGTATCCCTTCAGCCATGCCACCATTCCATTGAAAGATTCCACGGTCCGCTTCTGCGGTGAAGGCTCCTTCAAAAATACGCTGTCCTTGCATGTCCGTGACGGCCACTTCGAAACGTTCTTGTGGTTCTGCCGCGAACTCCACGGTCACAAGGTTCGAGGAGGGAAGCGGGGTCGCAAGGCTGCTGTATACCGGGATCGTGGCCTCTGCAACGTCTGTGGTCTTCTCAACGGTGATCTGGATGGGTGTCATGTGATTCCAGAGGTCATTCGCGTCCTCTCGTCCATTGCCATTCACGGCATTCCCCGTCGCCAACAGATAGTAGGTCCCCGGAGTGGTCGGAGCCTTCCACGAGAACGAGAATGTTGCCTTGCCGCCCGAAATCGTCCTTGGTGAGGACTGCGTGAGTTCTCCTCCGCTGAGATACAAACCTGACCCAGCGACCAGTGTGCCCGCGTTGGTCTGCGATGTCAGAGAGGACTTCACGCCAATGTTTACGCCAGCCCTGGTTCTTGAGGCATGGGCAACAACGACAGAGAACTGCATTGTCTCTCCGGGTTGCATCACGATCGGTTGAGTTGTTGAAAGTGAGACGGTCGTTGCCGTACTCGCGGCCGAACCGTGGCAACCACCGCCGCCACAGCCTTGAGAGGTGGGCAGGGTTCTTCCCACGTATCCACTTGGGTTGGCAAACAGGGCCGAGGTTGCAAGTGAAAAGGCGAGGATCTGTAAGATGTAGCGTGCAAGCATAGAAATGGATCCGTTAGTGGTGAAGGATTGCTGGTATGATATCCTTGGGTGGGAAAGAGTTACCACAAAAAGAAAGGGCGCACCGAAGTGCGCCCTTTCCTGTTACATGTCGGCGTATGTCTTATTGACGTACGAGACGGACTGTCCAGCGTTCGTTGTTCGTGGTGACAACTACGTTGTACACACCAGAGGCAAGTTGACCCATGTCAACCGTGCTCTTGAACTGACCGCCTTGAGCCATATCGTTCACACTGAGGACCTTCTCACCAACCAAGTTGAAGAGTTCGATACGAACCGAACCTGCTTCGCTTGTGGTGGTCGAAACCGTGAACATACCGTTCGTTGGGTTCGGGAAGATCTCGAGACCGTTCGTGTGACCAGCTACAACGTCATCGTTCACATCCGTGAGGATAACGTCGAATGGCTGAGACATCGACGAGCAGGTGTTGTCATCCATGATCTCGACGCGATACGTACCAGGGAGTGCTACGATGAGCTTCTGAGCCGTTGCGCCTGTGATCATTGTGCCATTGCGATACCACTGATATGCATCAGCAACATTGGAGATGGCCTTCAGGGTATCACCAGTACGGTTGATGGTCGGACGAGCTGGCAGCAGGTTCACCTTGACATTCAGATCCGGCGAAGTTGCTTCGCAACGGGTGTTGTCTGTGACCGTGACAGTGTACTTACCACCATCTGTGACTGTGATCTCACGAGTCGTAGCACCGTTTGACCAGTAGTACGACTTGAATCCTGTTGGCGCGCTCAATGTGACCGCATTGCCTTCGCAGAAGGTGAGCGGACCATTTGCTGTGACAACCGGCGAGATAGCTGGCTTCAGTGTGATCTTCACGGTATCGGATGTACCAACGCAACCGTTGACATCAACAACGCTTACCGTGATGTTGTCTGTTTGCTTCACAACGATCGTGCGGCCATTGCCATAGTTCGTTCCAGCGGAGCTGGACCATGTATAGCTGTTATAGCCTGCTGGAGCGGTGACGGTCACTGAGTCATTGGCACAAAGTGTCGTCGAACCGATCGTCGTAAGAACTGGCTGTGGCTTAGCATAGACGATCACTTCAACCGGTGTTGATCTACCTGTGCAACCATTCGTGTCGGCGATTGCCACAGAGTATTCACCCGATGTTGTAACCGTGATCGAACGCGTCGTTGCGCCATTCGACCAGCGATAGATGCTGAAGCCAGCAGGTGCTGTCAGAGTTACGCTGCCACCTTCGCAGAATGTTCTTGGACCGCTTGCCGTGATGATCGGCAGAGTGGTTGGGAAGACATTCACTTGGATGGAATCGGAGCTGTTCGAGCAACCATTGTTGTCTGTTACTACGACCCAGTACAGACCGGTGCGGTTTGCAACGATGTTGCGACCCGTCTCACCAGTGTTCCAAGCGTAGGAAGCGAATCCAAGCGGTGCGGACAGTGTAACGTCGCCACCTTGGCAGAACGTTGTTGGTCCGCTTGCTGTGACGCGAGCCGTTGGAAGCTGATTGATCGTAACGTTCAGCGTGTTGAGTACTGTACAGTTGAACGTGTTACGTTCCGACACTGTAAGAGTACCGCCACCTGGCAACGTCCACTCAACTTGTACGTTCGGCGTGCCTTGACCACCGCGGATGATACCACCCGTGATCGTCCAGGTATATGCATTACCCGGTACACCTGGTGTGCCATACGATTGGATCGTGTTCTGGCAAACGCTGTTCGGTCCGGAGATCGAAGGCGTTGGGTTCGGGTTGATCGTTACGCTGATCGACGAAGTTGTCGAGCATCCGAAGATGTTCGTGTGCGTGAGCGTGACCGTTCCGTTTTGTGGAACCGTCGTCGTGTTGAACCACTGAACTCCGATCGAGGTCGTAGCATTCGATACGATCTGACCGTTGGAAGATACCGACCACGTGTAGGTGGAGATAGCTGCCGGAGTTGTCGTGATGTTCGACGTATACGTTGCCGTATTGATCGTTTGTGGCGTCGTGTTCAGATTCGTAGCACAGACCGGGCTAGGACCAGTGATGATCGGAGCGTTCGGATTTGGGTTCACAGTGATCGCACGCGATGTTGATGTCGCGCAGACCGGTGTTACGCCAAGAACGGTTTCCGTTACAGCCACTGTACCAGGACCTGCTGCACCCCACTGAACAGTGATCGTGTTCGAGCTACCACCGCTGATGATCGAACCGCCTGTTACCGTCCATACCCACGAGTTGCCAACAACGTTCGGTGTCGTGTACGTGTGAACAGAGTTCGCACATACGTTCGGCACACCACCTGTAGCGCTCGTGATGTTTGGCGTTGGGATCGGCTTGATGATGATCGAATCCTTCACGGTCGTGATGCATGTAGAGCCAGGAACTGTTTCCGTGACCTGCACGCTTCCACCGGCGCCTGTGCTCCAGGTGACCGTGATCGTATTCGTGTTCTGACCAGCGATGATCGTACCACCAGTGACAACCCAGTTCCAAACGTTGGCTGGTGTTGCGAACGTCGTGTAGACGTGCGTGCTACCTGCGCAAACGAGACCTGGACGTTGCGATACTGGCGAACCGTAACCGGTCGTGCTGCTGATGGAAGGCGTTGGGATCGGGTTGACCTGAACCTGACGCGTGACCGTTGTAGCACAACCACCACCAGATGCAGTTTCTGTCAGCGTGATCGTTTGAAGACCTGGCTGGATCCACTGTACCGTGATGCTGTTCGATGTTGGGAAGCCTGCTACTGGAGCGAAGCTGTTCGATGCAGAGATCGACCAGAGGTATGTGCTACCGGCAACGGCTGGTGTCGAATACGTTTGGATCGTATTCAAACATGCGACCGTGGAACCGGAGATCACAGGTGTTGGCGTGTAGGTCACGTCAACATTCTGAACGACCGTGCGCGAGCAGTTCGTACCGGCTGTTGTCTCTGTGACGCGCAGTGTACCCGTACCGATGATGTTCCAGAGAACGTTCACCGTGTTCGTGTTGCTTGCGCCAGTGATCGAACCGCCTGTGGCCAACCAAGCGTACGTGTTGCCGACGTTGTTCTGCGTGGAATACGTGATCGTTTGACCAACGCATGCCTTGCCAACATCGCCAACAGGTGTCGTACGAGCGATCGCCGTTGTCGTTGGTGTCTGACCGACGCTTACAACGAGGTTCGCTGTAGCGAAGCATCCACCAGGATTGCTTGTTTCGAGTACCGACACCGTTGCGGAGCCTGCATTGTTCCAACGTACCGAGATGGTGTTGGATGCTGCACCGGAAAGGATGGTACCGTTTGCCGAAGGCGTGATCGTCCAAGCATACGAGCTACCAGCAGCGTTGGCCGTTGTGTAGGACTCGATGTTGCCTGTACATGTCGTTGCATTGCCAGAGATGCTTGGCGATGGCTGATACGTGACGCTAACGTTCTGTGTCGCTGTACGTGAGCAGTTCGTGCCGGCTGTTGTTTCAACAACCGTCAGCGTTTGATTGCCAAGTACGTTCCACGTTACGTTCACGGTGTTCACATTCACACCATTGCTTGCACCTGTGAAGGTACCACCTGTGACCGACCACACATACGTGTTACCGGCTGTACCAGGAGTTGTGTAGCCAACTGTCGAACCGGCACAGGCTTGTGCGAGTGGCGAACCACTTACGCGCGAGATCGCTGTGAGGGTTGGCGTTTGACCAACAGTAACATTCAGAGTTGCCGAAGCGAAGCATCCGCCGGCTGTAGCTGTTTCAAGTACCGATACCGTTTGTGGGCCGTTTGCGGTCCAACGAACAGTGATCGAGCTCGAACCGGCACCGGTCAAGATCGTACCACCTGCAGACACTGTCCATGCATACGTGTCGCCAGCAACGTTACCCGTCGAATACGTTTCCGTATTGCCGGTACATGTTGTAGCTGCACCAGAGATGCTTGGCGTTGGCTGATAGGTGACATTCACAAGTTGTGTAGCTGTCTTCGAGCAGTTCGTACCGGCGGTTGTTTCTACAACCGTCAGTGTTTGCGTGCCCACAACATTCCATACAACGTTGACCGTATTGACGTTCACACCCGAGTTCGAACCCGAGAACGAACCGCCAGTTACTGTCCATGCATAGTTGTTGCCTGCCGTCAGTGTCGTTGCATATGTGATGGTCGAACCAACACATGCGCTTCCGATCGGACCAGCTGGGATGAGACGAAGGATGGCCGTTGCTGTAGGCGTTTGACCAACCGACACGTTCAGTGTTGCTGTTGCAGAGCAGTTGCCATTCGTTTCAACCACTTGAACCGAACGTGCACCTGCACCTGTCCAGTTCACCGTGATCGTGTTCGAAGCGGCACCGCTCAAGATCGTACCACCACCGGAAGGCAGTGTCCATGCATAGGTGCTACCGGCAACGTTGCCCGTCGTGTACGTATCCGTGTTGGACGTACATGTGGTTGCGTTACCAGAGATGCTTGGAGTTGGCTGATAGGTAACGCTGACATTCAGTGTCGACAGACCCGTGCAGCTTGCGTTCAAGCCGTTGGTTTCTGTGACCGTCAGTGACTGATTACCGACCGATGTCCATTGTACCGTAACGATGTTCGACGAACCACCTGCTGTGATCGTACCGCCTGTGACAGTCCACAAGTAGTTCGAACCTGCATTGTTCGGGATCTGGTACTGGATCGTGGAGTTATTACATGCCTGGTTCAGTGGCGAGCCCGTTACGCGGGTGATCGCTGGCGAAACCGGCTTGTAGAAGACGCTCACGTTCAGGTTGGCCGTTGCAGAGCAACCGCTTAATGTGTTTGTTTCCGTTACCGACAGTGTTGCAGGGTTCACAACGTTCGGAAGTGGGTTGTTCCACGTGACCGTACATGCGTTCGTAGCAGCACCGGCAGTGATCACACCATTTGTTGGGAGCGACCATGCATACGTATTACCAGCAACGAATTGCGTGGAGTACGTTACGACGGACAATCCGCAAACGGTGTTCGGACCATTGATGGATGGAGTTGGAGGACCAGCAACAGTGACGTTCTGGGTTACCGTAGTTGTACACTGTGTTGCCGTTACCCACTCGTTGAGTGTCACGGAACCGTTTCCAACAACTGTCCAATTCACGTTGATCGAGGAAGTACCTTGACCGGAGACGATCGTGCCATTCACTGCTGACCAGTTATAGCTGCGACCTGCGACGATCGGAGATACTGTGTATGTGACCGTTTGATTGAGGCAGGCGCCGCCAACGGTTCCGCCAGCCGGAGCCGTGCGTGTGATCGTTGGTGTTGGAGCTGCTACGATCGTTACGGTCTTCGATGCCGACTTCGAGCAATTCGTTGCAAGGATCGTTTCCGTCACTGTTACTGTGAAGGATCCGGCAACTGTTGTTTGAACAGTTGCACTTGCCGTGTTCGCGCCATTGGTAATGGAAGCATTACCGATAACGGACCACGAGAAGGAGCTCGAAGGAGCATTGTTCTGTGTCGTGTACGTGTAAGCACGATTGTCACAGACAGCATCCGGACCGTTCACCACTGGTGTCGGCGTTGGATTGACTGTCACGAAGCGGGTTGTCGTGTTCTGGCAACCTGCAGCGCTTACTTGTCTGAGTCTTACGTAGGCGTTGTTGTTTGGTGTATCAAGCCAGTTGACCGTGATCGATGTGAGCGACAGGCCACTGCGTGTTGCAGGGCTTGCGATCGTACCGAGACCGGCACCACCGGAGATAAGGCCACCCACAACTTCCCAGTTATAGGTGTCTGTTGGATACACATCAGCGGTGTAGATCACACCAGCTTGATTCTGGCAAACGCTGATCGGACCATTGACAACAGGTTGTGGCAATGGATAAACCGTCTCATTGAAGGTGTACGTGGTCGAGCAACCGCCGAAACCGGCAGGAAGCGTGACAACACAGCTTACAACACCAATGTTCGTTCCACCAGTTGTGTTCCATTCAGCAACGATGGAGTTCGTGTTCTGACCCGAACGGATAACACCGCTCACAGCACCTGTTGGCATGGTCCACAAGAACGTCGTGTTCGTTGGGAAGACGCAAGACACAGGGCGATTGAGAGTGTACGTTTCGAGGTGAGACTCAAATCCACCATAGATACAGGCTTGGTTGTTTCCGTCAGCCGACGTGATCGCAGCGTCTGCGATCGTTGGGTTGACCGTGATCGTACGTGTTGTTGTATCAGCGCAGCCGAAGGCGTTCGTCTCAATGAGACGGATCGTGGCTGAAACTGGGTTGTACACGCCATTGCAGCTGAGGTTGTTAACACCCCAAGCAACGTTCAATGGATTGATCGTGCCAAGACCTGTGTTGTTTGCTACCGTCGGTGTCGTACCAGCAGGTGCGCCTGTGATCAACCAGTCATACGTGGTTGTTGCAGGAACGGCACTTGGACCGGCTGTGTACACTTGATTCGATGGACCGCAAACTGTCGTTGCACCTGTGATGTTCGCAACTGGCTTCGGATTGACCGTGACAGCTGTAGCACCAAAGACGAACGGACAGTTACTTGCTGGTGTCGGACGTGCATATGCACCACCGCCAACCGTACGGAGACGAGCGCGAACGTCGAAGTTCACGACTGTTGGAGCGGCAGGATTCGATGCAAGGACGGAAAGCTTCGGAATCCATACGGACACCGGACCACCGCCAACTGCACCGTGTACTTCAACGACTGGTGCCATTGAGAGACCGTTACGACGGATCTCATATGTCACACCATCTTGTGAGCCCGTAAGTGTTACGAGAACATCTTGATTCCAGCATGTTGGGTTTGCCGTGAAGGAAACAACTTGCGATGTCGGCAGAGCGAACACGCGTGTTGTGACCGTTGTTGGCATGACCGTCGTACATGGGATGTTCGGAGGAGGAGCAAGCGTCATATCCGTTACGCCTGTTACCTGATACTCGTAGTTGTCTGCATTCAGCAGTGGGTTACCACCGGCTGGAGCCGTGACATCTGTGAGTGTGATCGTACCACCGTTACCGGCAAGCGTCGAAGATGGGATCGATACGAATGCGCCAGGAACGATCGGGTTGCCAGCGAAGTCGCGGATCTGACGACGACCCAGTGTGTACAGCACCCATGTTTGCGAACCTGGGATGTTAACACTAACACCATCGCCTTGGCACGACAGAGTCGTGACGATAGCTGGTGTTACCACTGCTGGTTGTGGGTTGACGAAGATCTGCGCATTTGGCGTTACGACATACCATCCGCAGTTCACGGGCGGTGTACCGAATGTGCCGTTCGTTTGCGCTGTGACGCGGAAGCGATAGTCCGTTACGTTTGGAGCAACTGCTGTGTACGCAAGGACCGAGGCTGGAATGTTCCAAGCAAGTGCAGCACCCGTACCGGCTTGCGTTGCAACTGCACCCGGAGCGGACCACGAACCACCGGCATTCGTCGACACTTCGAGACGGTACGTGTAACCAGCTTGCGAGCTTCCTTGGGTAAGGAGGGCTGTGGAACCAGCGCAGATGTTCTGTGGCGTAACACCGATCGTTTGTGCGAGCGGGATCACGTTCAGCGTGACGTTGTAGTCAAGAGTTGTCGTCTGGCATGAAGGCGGCGAAACCGGACCGTTCAATTCAGAGACCTTGATCTTACCAGGCGTCGAACCATACCATGCAACGCGAACTTGCGATGCACCGAGGATGGCCGCAACACCAGTTGTCGTTGTTGCTGCGATCGGAGTCCATGTACCACCACCGTTCGTCGAGTATGCTACGATGTAACCGTTCGACGATGTCCAGGAGTAGTAGTGTCCTGCCACAAGCGGCGTAGAGTACACATTCGAGTTAGCGAATGTGAACGGACCGGCTGGAGTCAGAGCTGGATCTGTGAGTTCTTGACAGGCCGTTGCCGGACCAGAGATCACAGGCGTTGGATTTGCTTCAATGGTAAGAGTGATCGTGTTCGAGCGTGTACAGCCGTTTCCGTCTGTTGCTGTTACAGTGATGACCTTTGTTCCTACACCACCGAAGTTATTGATTGTGAATCGATCATTGATCGGAGCGCCGGCAGGAACATCGGACATAACGCCCGTCAGTCCGCCGGTACCAGACCAGTTGAACGATACGATACCAGCACCAGATGTGCTCGTGACGTCAAGGAACGGGAATGGCGACGAAACGCAGAACGTCGTGATGTTCGGCGTGATCGTGATCACTGGGATCGTCGGCAATGCGTTGATCGTGACGTTCGTTGTCGTGACACCGCTTACGCAAGCGCCGTTCACTGTTTGATACTGGAACGAACCAGCACCACCTGTTGGGACAAGTCCCCACGAGATCGTGATGTTGCCAACAGCACCAACAAAGTTGTTGCTACCGACGATCGTTCCGTTCGTAACACTCGTCACTGTTGTCGTCAAACCTGCTGTACCATTCAACGTGTAGACCACCGTTGCACCTGCGCAAGGCGTAAGTGTACCGGCATTATACGTTGGAGCAGCTGGCGTTTGTGTTACGTTGACGTTGTACGTCAGCGTTGTCGTACAGTTCGAAGGAGCTGGGCCAGTGATCACATCTTGGATCGTGACAACACCCGTACCCGAGTTATTGTAGTTGACCGTGAATGTTGGTGTAGCGGCACCAGCGGAGCTTGCTACAAATCCAGCACCACCAGTGATCGTCCATGCATGAGCAGAGATCGGACCACCAACAGTGTTATTCACGACCGTGTAGTTCTGATTGAGTGCACCACCGCAGACCGCATTTGGTCCGCTGATGTTGCCATTCGGACGTGGTACGATGTTGATCGTATACGTTTCAACAGCAGAGCAACCTGCAAGGTTTGCATACTCGTGGCTGATCGAGCCCGTTGTACCAGCACCCCATGTAACGGTGAAGTTACCGAGGCCGGCGAACGATGTCGTCGTAGCCGTGAAGGCACCCGACGAGGCTGTGATCGTTCCACCAATGATATTGAAGGTGTGGTTATCCGCACCCAATGTCACCGTGTAGACATTACCCGTCGAGTTTGCACAAGGATCCGTACCAGGCGCAATACCAGGTCCAGTGAGTGTGAACGCTGCTGCATTTGGTGTTGCTTGAACATTCAAGTTGAATGTGCTCGTACCGGAGCAGCTATACGTTGCAGGCGTTACTTCCGTAACGACAACCGTTGCTGCACCCGTGTTCGGCCATTGGACGATCACTTGCGTGATGCCAACACCGTTGACGGAGTTCGTTGGAGCGACAGCGCCAAAGTTCGTTGCAACGATCTGACCACCGTTATTCACGGTCCAGGTATACGTATTGAGTGCGTTTGGAACGTTCACTGTGTACGAGAACTGAAGCGGATTCGGTGTTGTCTGATACGTTGGGTTCGTACCGGATGGGGCGATGAACTGGCAAGGTGTGTTCGAACCGTTCACAACAGGTGCCGGATTGGCTTGAACTGTTTGCGTCAGGTTATGCGTATACGACACCGAGCATCCTGCACCGGTCGTCTCTGTGATCGTGATCGACTTGGAGCCAGGTGTGGCCCATGCGATCACCATCGAGGTCTTGTTCAGCGTTGGTGTGCCGGGGATATATCCAGCATCTGCACCAGCGAATGTACCGCCAGCACTCAGCGTCCATGCATACGAGTTACCAACGACACCGCCGACCACACTGTATGTGACCTGTTGGTTCACGCAAGGAGTTGCGTCGCCTTCCGTCAATGGAAGCTTTGCAACCGGCATTGGGTTCACCGTGATCGCATACGTGATCGGACCTGAAGAGCAAAGCGCTGCAGGACCGGTCGTCGCGACCAGTTGAAGTGTGGCAACGACTGGAGCAGATGGCTGCTGAAGCGTACCCCAAGTGATGTTCGTATTCGTTCCGTTCGGTGCCGTCACCGCAGAACCTGCAGGAGCGCCGGAAAGGGTCCAGTTATACGTAATGCCGGCACCAGCTCCACTGAACGTGTATGGTCCCGAAGAACCAGTAGCACATTGTGGTGTTGGACCAGCAATAACACCGGATGGCGTCAAGTAGATCGTGACCGTCTTATTGCTCGTGACCGAACAGTTCGTTGGTGCCGGTCCAACTTCTTGAGCCGATACGTTGAAGTTCGAGCCGAGAAGCGTACCGCCGGCTGGGAAGTTGATCGAAGCGCTCAAGTTCTGACCGCCCGATGGAGTGATGATGGCACCAGGTGCCGTCGTACCCCAAAGGAATGTAGAACCTGGTACAGTTCCAGCTACGGTGAAGTTCTGTGTCGTCCCTTGGCAAAGGCTTGCCGGTCCACCGATCGTCTGAGCGACCGGCACAGGGTTCACTGTGATCGTTTGAACATTGCTCTGGATCTGCTCGCAGTTGTTCTGGAATTGAACGATAGCTGCATAGCGCGTTGTTGCCGAGATCGGCGTTGCCAGCAAGGCGACCGGAGATGTGTATCCTGTTACGCCACCGACGTAACTGTCGTCCCCTTGGGCCGGACCTGTCAGATCATAGGTGTCAATGATCAAGTTCGCACCAACGTTCACCAACTGAGCGCGATACGCTTGTGCTGCACCAATAACAGGATCCCAAGTCCAAGCCGTGTTCAGCACACCACCATTGGCGACGGCTGGACCACCGATCGGAACCTGACCGTTCGCCCATGTTGCATTATTATGTGCACCAGGAGCAATGGCTGGATAGGCAGGAGCTGCACCGCACAAGTTCTCGATACCGATCGTGTGCGTACGTGCTGGGATGACGCCAGGATCCGGGAAGTTCTGAAGGCGTACTTCGATGCGGTTTGGCGTAAGTGCGTGCGTCGAACCGTACAGGATGACCTGTACAGTTACTTGATTGTATGGGTAGACAAGATTCGGATTGTATTGCGACACTCCACGGAACGTGACAACCAGGGCGTTGTTCACTGCGCCGACACCGTTCACCGGCTGAATGTCCCAATCAACATCATCAGCGGCCTGTGGGTCGATGTCGATGTTGAGGAAGTAGATCGCATGGTTCGGACCAGCAGCGGCAGGGATGTTCTGAGCAACGATCCCCGTTTCTGTGAGTTCGTTGTTGTTCAACGGATTTCCATCGCTGAAGCGAATGAAACCGTTCGAACTCACATAGATACCTTCTGCGGCAAGGTTGTGCGTCGATCCGTAATAGACAAAGTTGAAGCCTGCGGCTTCCTCTGCCGTGATCTCAGCCGCCGTGATCAGTCGAACTTCATCAGCACCGAAGGGGTTACCTACGACGTTGATGTTGTTCGCATTCCCGGCGCCGCCCTCTTCGGCCTCGAGGCCGGGCCAAGCCGGATTGGCCACATTATATGTGGTGATTGCAGGTATTCCCCCAACGCCTAGTGTCAACGTTGGCGCAGTCCCGGAGCATACTACCCCTGGTACATGCGATAACGTTGCCGTTTGGGCAACACCCGCAGACACGCCGACTGTCAACAAGACAAGGAAGGTCGCGAGCAGGCTTCGCCAGCTTCGCGCCCCTTGATGTTGACGGAACGTTGTCGCGGAATCAGAACGATTCATACGATCCTCCGATGAAGTGTAACGATATATGGTTGTTTCGCTGACATGTTGATCCGTTGGAACGACCGGAAACACGAATAGGCGCTCGTTGCGCCCTGTGGTCCCCGTCGGTGAAGTAGTTGAGTCCAGAATTCCAGTCCAATCGTACAGTGTTTTCATGCGCCCCTCACTTGTCGTTTGTGAAAAACACAAAACGACGCACGGCATCCCCACACGGGAATTCCGCTCGTAAAATTCGCGCCGCTAAAATATCGCTGCATGGAGTGATAACCAAACGGTTTTTTGGCACAGCCACCACCATGAACGCCTCCTGAAATGACCAAACAACGTGTTTCACTGTGGAAAAAACACCACAGTGCCAACCCTTACCGATCTGCGTCGCGCAGAAGCTGACAATGTCCGCTCCACTGCGCCACGCCCGCCGAAACCGTTCAAAGCCGCCATCCAGCGTCGTCCGGTGATGGACAACATGCCGATGGAACCTGTTCGGCAGAAGTCTGTTGTCAACTGTCATGCCAAGTTTTCCGACCTGGCCTTTTCAACGTAGCCCCAGAGCCTTTGAATGAGTTCGTCGATCCCTTCTCGACTCACGGCCGAGATGACCTTCGCACCCTTGCGCTTCACAATGGGCTGTTTCGCTAACTCTTTTCTTTCTTCGGGGGTTAGGACGTCGGCACGGGTGAGGTACACAAGCGATTCGCGCTTTGCCAGCGTTGGATCGTAGGCCTTGAGTTCCTTTCGTAGCGTAGCGAGATCGCCCTCTGGGTCCGGACTCTGCGAATCGATCATGAAGACGAGGACCGATGTACGCTCGATGTGACGTAAGAACTGGATCCCCAACCCCTTACCAAGGTGAGCCCCTTCGATGAGCCCCGGAATGTCCGCCACAGTGTAGCTTCGACCTTCACCTGCCCGTACCATGCCAAGATTCGGCACCAAGGTAGTGAAGTGATAGTCGGCGATCTTGGGCTTGGCTGCCGAGATGCTGGCGATCAGCGTTGACTTCCCAACATTTGGAAATCCAACAAGCCCCACATCTGCAAGGAGCTTAAGCTCAAGTTCCAAGTCCAGTTCGTCGCCCGGACGTCCCGGCTCCGCATTCCGCGGAGCTTGGTTCGTGGCCGTGGTGAACTCGGAATTCCCTTTGCCGCCTCGTCCTCCGTACGCAACAGTGAACGTGGCCCCGTCCGCTTCGAGGTCCACAAGCTGTTCGCCGGTCTCTTTGTTCCGGACCACGGTACCTGTGGGAACGCGGATGATCACGTCTTCACCGGACCTGCCGGTGCAGTTACTACTGCCGCCAGGCTGCCCGTTCTTGGCCTCGTAGATGCGCTTGTAGGTGAAGTCGAGCAAGGTGCCGAGCTGATGGTCGGCCTTGATGACGATGTTCCCGCCCTTGCCGCCATTCCCCCCATCAGGTCCGCCCAATGGGACGTACTTCTCACGTCGGAAACTGACAATTCCATTGCCTCCGTCGCCAGCCTTGACGTGGATCGATGCTACATCTATGAAATTCATTGGGTTACGATACGATGAACACGCGGTGAAGTGCCTGGCAGAATTCCATGGCCACGGCTGAATTGGGTTCGATCCTATGCTCGGCAAAGAATCGGTCGATCTTTCCTGCCGCCTCTTTCCAGTGATCGCTCTCGAGGACGGCGTCTACTACCGAGGAATAGATGGAAGTGTTCCCACCAAAAAGCTTTTTGATGACCTTGCCTTGCGTCCGCTCGTCGAGGAGCGTGGCAAAACGGTCTCGTCGCATGTTGAGGAGTTGTTCGAACTGGACATCCTGAGAAGGTCCTTCCTCGATCGGCACGGGTTGATCCACTACTGAAGGCGCTGAATACTCGGGATCGGTTCCCGGCGTCGCTTCGACGATGTCGACCGGCGGCATGGCTTTGGTGACGGTCGTATCGACGCCAGCCTCTACCGTTGGTCGAGTCGGGACGATCTCTTCCAACGCTGGCCCCTCTTCGTCTAGGCCAACGTCAGCGGCCAAGGACAGGGCTTCACCCACCATCATGGGGTGGGCTGGCTCAGGGAGCGTCACCGTCTCATAGGAGGCCGTGGGCATCCCAGTTGAGTCGATCGAAGCGATCACATCGTCGATCACCTCCAGCAACTTGGATCTGGTAAGGAACCGTAGGTCCTCCCGATACAACAAGCGCTCTAGCGACTGCGAGATCGGTACCGCACCCTTATCGTCCAGGTAGATGATCACAGCCTCGGTGGGCACAGCTTCGACGGGCAGGTCGGGATTATACGTGGCAAAGAACTCATACATGGGCTCCAAGAGCCGGACGAACTCGCCCTGCGACAGATCGAGAATGGCGTCGTTGTCGATCTTCTCGACAATGCGCTCGAACTCGATCACACTGAGGATCTCGAAGGGCGTGTCGGAACCACGCGTGCGCGCCCACTGCTCGAATCCATTGATCAGATACCGGTGATCGTAGAGGTAGTTCAGCCGTAGGAGGATCTCTTGTAAGGGTTTTGTTGGCTCTCCGCGAAAGACGAACCACTTCAGTGTGGTGCGGGGCCGACAGAGATAGTTCAGGCGCGTCTTGGCTGCCGCGTCGATGGTCGCATTGAGTTCCTCGTGATCGAATCGCGCATGTCGTGCATAAAGCCCGTCGAGCTCGCGAAACAGGTCGCGAAACTCCTGGTGCCCCGTCTCAAATCGCGGGTTCGACGTGCGTATCGCCTGCTCTTCATGCACCCACCATGCCACTTCCGCCTGAAAGAATGTCCGAAAGGCGGGATGGACGGCCTCGGCCGACATCACCGACTGCAACGAGACATAGGGCTGCGGCGTCGCTAAATGCTGACGTAAGTGTTTACGTACGCGTTCAAGTTCCTTTTCAAACATCAACGCATATTACGATGAAATCCGCTAGGGGCAAAGGTGGAAGGGCATCAATAGCCTGCCACACCATGTGCGGGCGGCGCTGCTTGCGCCGGCTTCTTGAAACGCGCCTCGACCCGTTGCATGATCACGGGATCGATCGGCGTCACCTCCGCCGGCGGCGTCACCTCGCTCGGGATCACAAGTGACGGAACCGGTTGCACCACGTGCGATGCCGGGAACTCTCCAGGCTGCATCTGCAGAGTGAGAACGTAGGTCACCAAACTCAAGAGCCCAAGACCAAGGGTACCGTACAAGGCGATGCGAAGTCGGCGACTCCGACGACCCCGCCGTACCACCACGGCTTCAAGGTCCTCCGGAGATGCCGCGTTGGGAAGACGGTGAAGCGCTGCGAGTGCAAGGACCGTGCCCTCGAACTCATCCGTTGCTCGGACGCTCGGTAGATGTTCTCGAAGGAACGAGTCGCTGTCGAACGCGCTTGTGTTCATTGTTGCTCTGGGTATAACTCGGCATACAGACCACGCAACAGCTCCTGCAATTGAGCGCGGCCCCTGTTGATACGACTCTTCACCGTGCCAAGTTCCGTATTGGTCACTTCAGCGATCTCTTCATAGCTCATTTGCTGGAGATCGCGCAGAATGATCATCTCACGATATGTAGGGGAAACCTTCATCAGGGCAGACTGGACAGACTGAGCGATCGTCGTGTTGTCGACCCTTTCATCAGGTCGGTATGTCTCATCCGGAACGTCCCACGACGGATCGTCGTCGCTCCTGCGAAACGTTGTTTGAAGCGAGGACCCAAACTTGCGTCGATACCGCTTGAGCTCTGATTTTGAGAGGTTCGAGGCGATCGTATACAACCATGTGGTGAACTTCACATCGCCGGCATACGTGTGGCCAAACCGATACACACGCAGGAAGGTCTCTTGGGCGATGTCGATGGCGTCGTCGTAGTTCCCAAGAAAGCGGAAGGCAAAGTTCGTGATCGGGTCCTTGTGTCGGCGCATGAGCAGGACGAACGATCGCTCGTCACCTTCCGTGAACCTCTTGATGAGTTCTTCATCTGATTGCTGATGCTGCATTTAGCCGAACAATGTTGAGAGGAGGGGCGATATCCTATCCACCGGAAGACATGAAGACCGCACAGAGATCGAGAGAGCATCGAGGCTCGACGTAGGCAAATATACTTGCTTCAAACCCAGCCGCAACGCCTCTTGAACCCGCTGTTCGGCGAAGGAAACGTGTCGCACCTCGCCAGTGAGACCCAACTCGCCAATGAAAACTGCACTTGAGGGTGCAGGGCTGTCCATCACCGAGCTGGCCAAGGCCACGGCAACGGCTAGGTCGATGGCGGGATCTTGGATCGCGATTCCTCCCGCGATGTTCACGAATACATCGCTTTGACGTAACTGAACGCCTCCACGTTTCTCGAGGATAGCGAGGATCATCTGTAAGCGTTTGGTTTCATATCCGGTACTCACGCGTTGTGGGACCGAATATCCGCTGGCACTGACGAGGGCCTGGACCTCAACCAACAGCGGTCGCGTTCCCTCCATCACAGCGACGATCGCTGTACCAGGCTCACCCGCTCGACGGTGCGATAGGAGCATTTCCGAGGGGTTGGGGACCTCGTGCAGACCATTGGCGGCCATGTCGAAGACGCCGATCTCATTGGTACTGCCATATCGGTTCTTCAGGGCCCTGAGGACCCGGTAAGAATACATTCCGTCGCCTTCGAACTGCAGGACCGTGTCCACCATATGCTCCAGGACCTTGGGTCCGGCGATCATGCCATCCTTTGTGACGTGACCGATGATGACGACGGGAATGCCGGAGCTCTTGGCACACCGCGTGAGGAGGGCGGTACATTCGCGCACCTGGCCGACACTTCCGGGCGATGAGTCCAGCGTATCCGTGATCATGGTCTGGACCGAGTCGATGATGGCCACACTGGGCTTCGTACGCTCAATGATGGCCACGATGGTCTCGATGTTTGTCTCGGAGCAGACGTTGATCGAGCGAGCATCAAGACCAAGCCGGTCTGAGCGGAGTTTGATCTGATGGAGACTCTCTTCCCCGGTGACATAGAGTGCCGTGCCCTGCTGCCCTGCCGACATCTGCAGCATCAGCGTGCTTTTGCCCAGACCTGGGTCGCCACCTACAAGGACGATGCTCCCGGGCATGAGCCCACCGCCAAGAACTCGATCAAGTTCGGGGATTCCCGTACCCAATCGTGGCGCGATGCTCGTGTCCACCTCGTCCAAGGCCAGTACTTGGGCCAGGGAGCGTGCCTCCGAGACCCGTTTGGCGGACGAGCCGCGCGCCTCGCGATGCTCGATCTCTTCTACGAGGGTGTTCCAAGACTCGCATTGCGGGCACTTTCCGGCCCATCTCGGTGTTGAGTGACCACAAGCCGTGCAACGGTAGATACTTCGTGTTTTCATAGGATCCGTTCAAGACCTTCAAACTTAGGGTAAATTCCACGCAGGCCATGAAGAGACCACTCAACCACCATCCCGCGTCGATCGACGAGTCGATCCGTATCGACACGGCGGTCGCGTACGAGTACTGCCGGCGGCTGACGTTCACGCATGCCAAAACGTTCTACTTCGCCTCACATTTCATTCCGGGTCGGAAGCGGAATGCCTGCTATGCCGTGTATGCGTTCTGTCGATATATCGACGACCTCGTAGATGTGGCAATGGAGAGCGGAGATGTGACACCGGCGGATGCCCGGCGGATCGTTGGTCATTGGAACTCCGCCATTCAGAACGTCTACAATGGCCACGCGGCCAACCACCCGATCGTTGTGGCGTGGGAAGACACCTTACGACAGTTCTCCATTCCGCGGAACCTCCCGGAGGAATTGATCGAGGGTGTGCTCATGGACACCACCGTGACGCGGTTTCGGACATTCGATGAACTGCGGACCTACTGTTACAAGGTGGCATCGGTCGTGGGCCTGATGACCTCGGAGATCTTCGGATACACGTCGCCGAACGCATTGGAGCGTGCGGTCGACCTTGGGATCGCCATGCAGCTCACCAACATCATCCGTGATGTGCGTGAGGACGCCGTACTTGGCCGGATCTATCTCCCTCAGACCGACCTTGAGCGATTTGGCGTTGATGAGGCAGACATTCTTGCTCTTCGACAAACACCTCAGTTGACGGAGTTGATCAAGGAACTGGTCCGGACAACAGAGTCTTACTATGAACAAGCCGATCTGGGCATTCCCCTGTTGGAAAAGGATAGTCGGCTGACCGTAACGCTGATGAGTTCGAATTACCGGAAGATCTTGGACGAGGTTCGCCGTCGAGACTTCAACGTGATGCAAGGGCGTGTGAGCACGTCGCTGGCAAAGAAGCTGATGAGCATCCCGGCTTCATGGTACAAGGTTCAGCGCGGCAGGTAGGCTGTCGGGCGAGCGACCAAGCCGTTAGCGATAGAAGTATCGGATGTTCGTGACAAGGAACTTCCCATACTCAAAGTCACCGTGGGGCATGTTCCACACAAAGTCGACTTCCGTGGGGATCATCACGCCCTCGACCTCTCGGTACTCCCTGCACTGCATCGTGAACTGATGCTGTTCGAAGCCACTCTTCAGGTCACGGTACTTGTCCGTCGTGACGATCCGCTCGATCTGACCGATGCTGTTCACGTGGACAATGGCCTGAACGGTCGTTCCCTCGTCCGTGATGACGGCACGTGCACTGGTGGCATCGATCTCTTCCCAACGGAGCGTGCGCGTGGGCAGGAGTCCCGTAGGCAACCAGACGAGCTCGCAGAGGAAGCGGAACAGCATGGAGGCATCGGTCTCTTCTCCCTCGACGTCCTGCAGGGAGATCGCGCCATACAGTTTGATGTGACCACTGCCACGGCCCTCGTGATACGTGAGCTTGGCCGTGCGCCAGAACAGTCGATGGTGCTTCAAGACCGCATCCCACACGAAGCCAGGCTCCATTCCGCTGATGTACTCGGTGGCACGAACGTCGAACCACGAACTTTCGGGGCTGTGGCGGAATTGCGCCTCTTGCCGGAGAATGGCATACCGAATGTTCGGTTGGCCCTCTCGCAACGCGTAATGGAAGTACCGCTGTACGGGGACCGGTAGGTCTGCTACGAGGGCTTGACTGAAATTGGGAAGCGTTTGCTTACCGATCGATGCGAGCAAGGCACTGATATGGCGACGTACGAACAGTCGCGAGACCAATGCGCTCATGCCAACAAGGACGATCAGCGTCACCACGACAACGCCCAGGATCAAGACCTCTTTCGGGATCGACCAGATCATCGCGCACCTCCGGTGGTCCATCGTTGAAGACGTTGGGACGCGAGTTGAAACACCGTCGTCCCGGCCATGAACAAATACACAAAGGGAAGGATCTTGAACAATCCACGACGCAACGTCTGATCGACCACAGCCGAAGCGAAGATCGTTCCGACCACCAGCAGTACCACAAACGTCACAAGGATCCACATCGCCGGCAAGACGATGTTCCACGAGACCTTCTTCCAAATGGTAACGGCAATGTCGATGGCCACAATGACAATGAATCCGTAGAAGGTCATCCCCCAGTAACCCACATCGGAGAGGACGTTCTCGAACATGAGGCCGGTCACGGAAAGGAACCGCGCCGGGTCGAACCCGATCAGTTCAGCGGCCGTGTCTGGGCGAACCGGGAGGTACGCTCTGAACCACAGCACATGCCACAGTGCGAACACGGCGATCACGATGCCTCCCGTAGCAACCATCCATGTGAGAGCCTGACGGGTATTCCAGGTCTTGACAAGCCACGGTATCATTGCCAGAAGCATCACGCCGACTAGGAGGAACGATTCCGAGCGGGACCATGCGGCACCGGCCAGGAAGAGCGTGCTTGCCCAAAGCAACGACGTTTTCCGTTGCTCAATGGCCATGATCATCAAGATGCCGCCGATACTGTAGTACACGGCATTTGCAAAGTCCGTTTGCATGAGGAGCGTGTATCCGTACAGCTCGGGGATCATGATGAAGAAGATCCACAGGACGTCGGCAATGAACGGGTGAACACGTTCGCGAAGGAACGTGAACATGAACGTGTACATGGAGATGGAGAGAACCGACAGCCATACCTGTCCGAACGGGAAACCGACCGACCGGGTGATCACCTGTTGCAACATGGCGAACGGTGCATAGAATGGTTGGTTCGACAGGTGGCCGGCAAGGATCGGATCTCGATAGATACTACAGTTCAAGGTACCCTCTTGCACTGCCGTCTTTGCCACAAGGTCTATCCCGGCCATGGCATCAAACGGTGTGACCGGCCAATAGAACGTGGCCCAGACGCTGATGTAGAGCAGGTATATGCCGATCGCCAACGTGACGACATCATACATCGAGAGCGTCCAGCGGGGTGAACGGAAGAGCTCGGCGTAGTAGCTGCCGAGCTGTCGAGGCGGAATGTGGAGTGCCACCACACCAACAAGGGCGCTCAACAAGATGGATCCCACCGAGATGGGAATGTTCACGAGTTGCGTCAGGAACAGGAGCAGGGTATGAAGGAACATGCCCGAGATCACGCTGAGTGCAATGGTCATCGGACGCGAAAGCTGGACTCGAAGTCTGCCGAGCACGGCGAGGCCCAAGGCGAACTCAAGCGCCACGATCACGAACATCAAACCGAAAGCATTTCCCATAGAGGTCAGTCCGTAGGCCTGTTGTTCGATCGTTCATTGTGATAGACGGTCAAGATCGAGTCGACATTCGTCCGTCCACCCTTCCGATGGATGCTGATCCCGCCTTGTGGTTGGAACAGCACGAAGACGTTCGCGGAGTGCGCGCGCGCTGTGTCGCCGTACATCACCGTTGGGATCGGTCCGCAGAAATAGTAGAAGATCCGCTGGTCCACCCAGTAGGCATCCGGGTAGAAGTTCGTGACGTATTCTGCCGGGGGTAACATGAGAGTGTCGGTCGGAAGCAGTCGCTGACTGATCCATTGGACGATCTGATACGTGTACTTATGGCGCTCCAGCATTCGCTGGTCCGGTCGCATCCGCGCATTGTACTTGTCGAGCACATCGTAGTAGATCCGGATGCGCTTCTCATGCCATTTGCTGTACACGTTGTGGTCGGGCGCCACCGTCAGTACAAGGACGAAGGAAAGGAGCAGGGCAATGGAAAGGATCAAGCCCTTCGCAGAAAAGAAACTTGGTCGCCCGGTACCCACCGTTACTGTCCAGAGAGCGCTTCGGCTCCACCAACGATCTCGAGCATTTCCTTCGTGATGGCCGCTTGACGCTCACGATTGTAGATCAATTGGAGTGAGCTAATGAGGTCGCGAGCATTGTTCGTGGCATTCTCCATGGCCATCATTCGAGCGGCCTGCTCAGAGGCATTCGATTCGAGAAGGGCACGCCACACTTGAATGTTCAAATACGTTGGCAGGAGAGTATCAAGAATGTCGGCACGGCTCGGCTCGAAAATGTAATCCACCGGGTGTGATGCGGCCTTCATGGTTTCGGCAGGTGCGATCGGAAGGATCTGCGAGATCACGACTTCCTGCCGCATCGTCGAGATGAACTTGTTGTACACTGCCTCGACCTTATCGAATCGAGCAGCCAAGAATCCATTCGACACGAGATCGGCGATATCATGTGCTGTGGTGAAGCTCAACTTCCCGAACACGTCAGGATATTCCTTCGCAATGGGAAGGACGCCCTTGCCGAGTGAGCTCGATGCTCGACGTCCTACAGGAATGAGCGAGATCGTCGCATCGGGATGCTCCTTCGACAGGGCCACAAGATGCTGCGTCAGCGAACGAAAGACGTTCGTGTTGAATCCGCCACAGAGTCCACGGTCCGACGAGACAACGATCACGGCGATCGACTTGATCTCTTTCCGTGTTTCGAAGAACGGGTGGATGAAATCCGTTTCAGCGGCTGCAAGGTTGCTGAGGATCAACTGAAGCTTGTCTGCGAATGGCCGTGCAGCCGTAATGGCCTCTTGGGCTCGACGGAGCTTTGCAGCGGCCACCATTCGCATGGCCTGCGTGATCTTCGACGTGTTCTTCACCGCTGTGACGCGGTTCTTGATTTCGCGTAGTGTTGCCATAGGGTTCGATCAGTAAGTGCGCCGCTCCGCAAGGAGGTGGCGTTGGACATAGTCAGCAATGGAATCTTCGAGCGATCGAAACGCAGCCGATGGAATGAGGGACCGAAGCGACGTCATGTCCGCCTGAGTGTAGTTCTGATACTGTCCGCGCAGATGTTCGGGCATATCGATATAGCGGATGTTCGGCTCACGTCCCATGGCAGCGAACACCGCTGCCGCGAGATCGTTCCAGGTTCGGGCTTGGCCCGTTCCCAGATTGAGGATGCCGTTCACATCAGGCCGCTCGAGCAGTTCCATGATAACGTCACAGCAATCCTTCACGTAGATGAAGTCGCGCATTTGACCGCCATCCGGAAATGCAGCATCGTTGGATCTGAACAACGTGATGCTTCCGGTCTCGCGGATCTGCTGCACGGCCTTGAAGACCATGCTCGACATCGCACCCTTGTGATACTCGTTGGGACCGAAGACGTTGAAGAACTTCAATCCCACGCATCGATCGGCGTGTCCATTTCTGCGGACCCACAGATCGAAGAGGTGCTTCGAGAACCCATACATGTTCATGGGCTCCAGATCGACGGTCGTATCAGCATAGCCATGCGAACCGTTGCCATAGGTGGCAGCAGAGCTCGCATAGATGAAACGTGCTCCGCGTTCGAAGGCGAACTCCGCGACATCGATACTGTACTTGGTGTTGTTGTCGTAGAGGTAGTCGGCATCCGTTTCCGTGGTCGCGGAACACGCGCCCATGTGGATCACTGCACGCACATCTCCGACATCACCAACGAGCATTTGATCTCGAAAGTCTTCCTTGCTCACGATGTCAATGAACGTTTTGCCAACAAGATTCTTCCACTTTTCACCCGCCGACCCAAGAGAGTCGACGATCAACACGTCCTCGTGCCCGCGCGCATTCAACGTTGCAAGGAGGCAACTGCCAATGAATCCGGCGCCGCCAGTGAGGACGATCATACTGCGTTCCTTAGCTCAGCGTTGCCTTGAACCGCTCTGTGAAGCCGTCCAATGCCGCCGTGAGCCTGGTCTTGACATCGTCCGTGATCTCTTTCTTCACGGTGATGCTGTCCAAAATGTCCGAATGGCTTGAACGCATGAAGTCGATGAGCTGCTGCTCGTACTGTTTCACGGTTTCCGTTGGCAACTCATCCATGTATCCGCTCGTAGCGGCCACGATCGTGATCACCTGCTCTTCAACCGGCACCGGCGAGTATTGAAGCTGCTTCATCACTTCCATCAGGCGCGCGCCACGACGGAGTTGTTGCTGCGTGGACTTATCGAGGTCGGACCCGAACTTGGCAAAAGCCTCCAGTGCTCGATATTGTGCCAACTCGAGCTTCAATGGCCCTGCCACCTTCTTCATGGCCTTGATCTGTGCATTACCACCCACACGCGAAACAGAGATACCGATGTTCAAGGCAGGACGGATACCGGCGTTGAACAGATTTGGCTCGAGGTAGATCTGTCCGTCCGTGATGGAGATCACGTTCGTTGGAATATAGGCCGACACGTCGCCCGCCTGTGTTTCGATGATCGGCAGTGCGGTAAGCGAACCACCTCCAAGTGCATCGCTGAGCTTGGAAGCGCGTTCCAGCAAGCGGCTGTGGAGATAGAACACATCACCAGGATATGCTTCACGTCCCGGTGGGCGGCGAAGCAGCAACGACACCTGACGATAGGCAGCAGCCTGCTTGGTAAGATCGTCGTAGATCACCAGTGCGTGGCGACCGGAATCGCGGAAGTACTCACCGAGTGAACAGCCGCAATAGGGTGCGATGAACTGCAAGGGGGCAGGGTCCGAAGCAGAGGCCATCACGACCGTCGTGTACTCCAGAGCGCCATACTTCTCAAGCGTCGAAACAACGTTGGCAACCGTGGAGCCCTTTTGTCCAATGGCCACATACACACAGAACACCGGCTTGATGCCGCGCTCTTGTGCTTCCTTCGTGTGCGTGTACTTCTGATTGATGATCGTGTCCAATGCCACCACGGTCTTCCCCGTTTGACGGTCGCCAATGATCAGCTCTCGCTGACCGCGTCCGATGGGGATCAACGCGTCGACGGCCTTGATACCGGTCTGCAATGGCTCGGTCACCGGCTGACGGTCGATCACACCAAGGGCTTTGCGTTCGATGGGGAAGAAGGCAGATTCCTTGATGGGGCCCTTGCCGTCGATCGGAATACCCAGTGGGTTCACGACGCGACCGAGCATTGCCTCACCAACGGGAACAGATGCAATGCGACCAGTACGCTTTGCCTGATCGCCTTCTTTCACGAGTGAGTCGTCGCCGAAGAGAACAACACCAACGTTGTCCTCTTCCAGGTTGAGCACCATGCCAACGACGCCGTTCGGGAACTCTACAAGTTCCGACATCATGACCTTGCTCATTCCATACACGCGAGCCACACCGTCTCCGATCTGGAGAACAGTTCCCACTTCGTAGATATCGGTTTCTTTTTCGAAGCCCGAAAGTTGTCGACGGAGTATCGCGGAGATCTCGTCCGGTCGAACATCAGCCATAACGGTACCTTGTGTTGAGCGTGAGTAGTTGTGTCTGGGTTAGTTGAGCATTGTTGCGCGAAGGCGCTCCAGTTGCCCATGAATACTGCTGTCCAAAACCGTGTCGCCGATCTTCACCGCAATGCCGCCAATGAGGGAGGCATCGATGTGGTACGTCACAGCCACGGTCATTCCTGTTCGTTGTTCGAGTTGCGCAACGATCTTCGCACGCGATGCCGCGTCGAGCTCGAATGCAGATGTGACGTCCACACGCGTGATGCGACGGTGCCGATCATACAGCACACGAAGCTCGCGGATCACGTCGGCGTAGTACATCTCTCGGTTCTTATGGATCAACAAGTACAAGAAATTCATCATCAGTGGCGACACGGATGACTCGAAGATCTCCTTGATGAGGTTCTTCTTCTTGGTGTTATCGATCGCGGGATTGCGGAGCGCGGCTCGCAACTCGGACGAAGATGCTCCTGCATGCGCGAGCACCTTGATGTCCGACTCGATCACATCGAGCTGGTTCATCGCAATGGCAGAGTCGAGCAGTGCCTGCGCGTACCGACGGGCTATGCGTTGTACGGACATCGATCAGTTCTTTGAGAGTTCGTTAACGGAAGAGTCGATGATGCGTTTGTGGTCTTCGCTGTCGAGACGACGGCCAATGAGCTTCTCCGTCGCGTCGATCACGAGTGACGTCACTTCCTGACGTAGTTCCTTGATCGCATCATCCTTCGAGCGCTCGATCTCGCGTTGCGCTTCCTTGATCTTTTGATTCTTCACGGCCTCTGCCTCTTCGGTGGCCAGTCGGATCTGTGCTTCCGCCTGCACCTTGCCGTTCTTCACGATGGTCATCATTTCCTGCTGTGCCGATGTGATCTTCGCCTTGCTCTCGCTCAACAAGGCCTGTGCCTCGTCGTTGGCAAGACGTGCATTCGCGATCGCCTCGTTGATGGTGTTCTCGCGTGCCTGCAACCCTTCTTTCAATGGCTTCCAGGCGAACTTCGCAATGATGAAGGCGAAGATCGAGAAGTTGATCAGCGTCCAAAAGATCAATCCCGGATTGACTTGGAGAAACGGAGGCAAGGAGTTCATGTCCATCGTACTAGCTTGGATCGTTGTTGAGAGTGGTGGTCAGGAAGAACGCGTGCCCCCGAGCTCGAGAGCACGCGATCCTTCGCAGTCGTTCATTGATTCTTACTTGACGGCCAACAGAATACAGATAACGCCGGCGAGCAGTGCAACACCTTCGATAAGTGCAGCACCAATGATCATCGTTGTACGGATGTCACCAGCATTTTCAGGTTGACGGCTGCTTGCTTCGAGAGCTGCTGCAGCAAGGCGGCCGATACCAGTACCGACGCCGAAAACGGTGATTCCTACGCCGAGACCGGCAGAGAGCCATGCAAATGCTTTGGGATCCATGTGGCTATTCCTTTTGAAAAACGAATGAGTGAACAAAAAAAGTAGTTGATTCCGAGGTCAATGTGCGTGTGCGTGATGATCGTCGTTCGCATGGTCACCCAAGGCCAATCCTACGAACACTGCAGTGAGCATCGTGAAGATGTAGGCCTGCAGGAATGCCACAAGCAGCTCCAACAAGTAGATGAAGACCGAGAAGGCAACGCTGACAGGTACCACCATGAACGACTGGAAGAAGAATATCAATCCCACGAGCGAGAGCAATACCACGTGTCCGGCCGTCATGTTGGCGAACAAACGAATGGTAAGAGCGAACGGCTTCGTGAACAAGGACACGATCTCGATCGGCACCATGATCGGGGCGATATAGAGCGGCGCCCCGCCAAGCAAGTGCTTGAACCAATTCCCGATGCCCGCATCCTTCATGGCAATGAAGTTCACAAGGATGAAGGAGGTGAGGGCCAGACCAGATGTTACCGCCAACGATCCCGTCGCCGCATGGCATCCGGGCATCAATCCAACAAGATTCAGGATAAGGATGAAGAAGAAGAGCGACAGGAAGTAGGGCATCCATGTCATGGCGCGCTTCTTTGTACCAACGTTCGGCACCACCATCTCGTCGCGTACATACGTGACCACTGCCTCGATGACATTGGCCAGTCCGCTCGGTGCCTTGAGAGGATCCTTCTTGACCGTTGCCCGCACGACGATCGACAGGACCAACATGATCGCAATGGCGATGAATTCGTAGGCAACGAAGTTCGTGATCGACAGATCGAGGGCGGGATGCCCGCCATCGCTCGTGCGCACAGGGTGACCTTCATGCAACGTGTACATGCCGGCCTCTTCCATCGTGTGCTCGTTGGAATACACGTGGATGCCGTTGTCGACCAGAATGATCGGCAGGATCTTGTACGAACCGAAGAAGATGTTCAATTCGTGGTGGTCGCCCAACCCCTTCAGGAGATGGGTAAAGACCTCGCCACCTTGCGGATTGGCATCTTCACCATGCGCTTCGGCCGCATGATGTTCGTGAACGTGTGTTGAGTCTTCTTGCATTGAGTTCTCGTCAGATCATGAAGTAGGCCGGTTCACCGACCCACTTTTTTTTTAATAATTCGGTCACCGGTCTTCGAACTTGACGTTTGCTCTCTTCGTAGGATCGATGAAAAAAAAAGATCTCTCCCAGGATCATCACGAACATGGAGATGGCGAACGTGAGCGCGAAACCAAGCTGATGAAGTCGAACGACACTCAGGAAGTACCATGCGGCAACGATCACGAGGAGCGACCGAACACCGAGACTTCCGAAGATGATGGAGAGGAAGGTGTTCAAGGACTTTCCAAAAGCCCGCTTGGCAATGAGATAGCCGGCCAAGGAATTGAGGATGCTCAATACCATTGCCGTTATCACACCTACCCAAAGACCTTTGCTGTCCAATCCGATCTCCTGTTAACGTACGCCGTCTCCATTGCCATCGTCCGTTGGCTTCTTCAGCAATTGCTGGATCATCCGAAGGAATTGCGTTAGTCCAAGTGCCGAACCGAGCAACAGTCCGACGATCAATCCCCATGGCGAGCTCCGCCACGTGGAGTCGATCCACCACCCTACCCCTCCCAGGACCAGAATGGTTGTTGCCATCTGTGCGCCTAGGTTCAAATAGGGTGCCAGCTGGCGCATTATGGACGAAGATCCCATGAGCCAGTCAAATGTAAAACGCGCGCAAAATTAGCCCCGTAGGGCCGAACTGCCAAACGGGGAGAGGAAGAGTTGGTGCGGAATCAGGCTAAAAACCGAGTTCTTGGAGATAATTCATCACGGCATCGGTGAAGATGTTGTCGGTTTGGCCGTACCAAAGGCCGTCCGGGATGAATCGAATGGCCCCGTAGGTGGCGGGGTTGAGGACGTCGATAGGACTCGTGGCGATGCGGGTGGTCTCTTCGGGGCGGAATTCGTTGTCCACGTCATACATGGCCAGCGTACAGCCCAGCTCCGTGAGCTGTTTCTCGTCGATTGGGGCCCGGTCGTAGCCAAGGAGGTTGAAGGGGATGCGGACCTTGATGACGTAGCCATCACTGCGGAGCGACGTGAGCACACGAAGCTTCTGAATGGCCGCCTCCTGCTCCGGATCGAGGTCGTCGGTGGTCTTTACCTTGACACTCGGTCGAATGTCCTCGAAATCGCCGATCTTGATCGAGAACGCGAACAGCCCGGAATCGCTCGTGGTGCGGAACTCCGGCTTTCTGCGAGACATGCCGGTGATGAACCGCGAATTGTTGTCCTCGGGTGGGGTGACGTCGAGCCAGATATCGAACCGGTCGGCCGTACACGTGTCGCACCAGCCGGTGATGACGTTGCTGTCTCGCACGTTGACAAGGTAGTAGAGGTATTCGTCGTCGTAGACGGCCTTGGCCGTGAACGATCCGTCGGTCGGTCCGGTCCAGTAGAACGCACCCTCGTCCACATGCTCCGTGGTATTCACATTCACATCGGCCACGTAGCCGGCAAAGACCTGTCGGCCCCGAGAATAACACGGTAAGGTGAGGTAGTCGGCCGAGAACTCCATTTCCCCCTTGGGAGAGAGATAGCGCTCGCGGGACTCCAGGGAGTGGTAGTTGCGATATCCTTCGTGCCCGAATTGCTCGAGCTTGTCACTGACGAACTCGTCAAGCAAGACCAGAGAGCCATCCCGGAACTGGTATCCCTTGATGGTCCACGACTCGGAACGACGCTTCTGGGTGACGTAGCAGGCGTTGTTCTTGATCACCACACCGATCTCCAAGGGAAGGTCGACATAGGCCAGAGGCAGCTTGGCGATGTTGGTCAGGTAGCCTTCGTTGTCGATGAAGAGATAGACCGTCATCTCCTGCTTGCGCGTGCCCAAGGTCTGCACGGACAAGGCAACATCGTAATACGAATCGCCCGAGAGATCCCCTACATCCCATCCCCAGATCCGGTATTGCGCTCCTTGCGGAAGGGCATTCTTCACATCGTCCAAGAGTTCATCTGCAAAGTATGGCTCGAGCTTCCGCTTGAAATCCGTCCATTCCATTCCGCTTTGCGCATGGAGCGAGGCACCGGCCAAGCAACCAATGGCAAGAAGGAAGGCGAAGGAGAGATGGCGGAAGGGAAGCATGATCACCGTGCAGTGGAAGCCGAATTGAGGATCTGATCACGAACATCGATATGGCTTGTTTTGAGGCGTGCACCGAATTGTGCCACGACCTGCGCAGACGCATACGATGCCAACCGGCCTGCATGTTCCGGATGATAGCGATGCAAGGCGCCATACAGGAAGGCGCCGGCGAACATGTCACCGGCTCCCGTGGCATCAACAGGCTGGATCCGATACGCGGGAATGTTCACAGAATGACCGTTCCATGCGATCAATGACCCCTCGGCCCCCTTGGTCACCACAACATTGCGATGCCTGGAGGCGAGCGACGCGAACGCAGAGTCAGCCGTTTCTTCTTGCGACAGTGCACAGGCCTCCCGCTCATTGCAGAACACGAGCGAGGCATGCTTGAGCACGGAACGTAGCCGATCGCCGAACACGTCGACGATGAAGCCATCGCTGCAGCTCACGGCAATGTGCCGGCCGTGCTTATTGGCATAGAAGGCAGCCATATCGGCTGCTTCAGCGCCATTGTCGTCGGTGAGCTTATACCCCTCGATGTAGATCCATTCCGACCGTTTGATGAGTTCCTCGCTGATGTTCGCACGCTCGAACTCCACGTTCACACCGAGCGTGGTGTTCAACGTTCGCTCACTGTCGGGCGTGATCAACACGAGACAGGTTCCCGTTGGTGCACCATGCACAAGCGACGCTTCGAGGTGAATGTTCAGGTCTTTGAACTCCTGCGCATAGAACTCGCCAAGGTGGTCGTTCCCGAGAAGGGAACAGTAGGAGGCACTTCCCCCGAACTGGGCGAAGGCGATGATGGTGTTCGCAGCCGACCCACCGCTTGAGCGATGCAATGTGCGATTTCCGAGGGTAGAGAGCATCGATGCCTGTGTTGTCGGATCGGTAAGGGTCATGCTGCCCTTTTCCACTCCAAATGCTTGGAGTTCTTCTTCCGTCACTTGCGCTTCGATGTCGACGAGGGCATTGCCGATGCCCGTAAGGAGGATGGTGTTCACACAGCAAATTTACGTTAAAGGCGGTACAGGAATGCGAAGGAGATCACCATTGCGTTGGAGGTGTATGGGATCGGTGCCTCGTTCGCATCCACGGGGACGTTCGTCGAGATCCCGAGGTCGTACTCCAGACTCGGCACGAACTCCACATTTCCGAACCGGAATGGGAGGGCGATGCCCATGAGAAGACCGATCCGCTGTGTCACGTAGTGATCGATCGTCACGGAGTTCTCCGGAAGGACCTGCGGCCGTTCTCCCTTCACGATCTGTCGGTGCGGGACGGTATCGCGTTTCGTCTCGCGAATGGTCTCGGAGACCTTGTCGCTCATTCGGAAACCGTAGCTGAGCCCGCCCTGGATCCTGATTGGGATCTCCAGGAACTCGTGTGCCACAAGGAACTGGGCATCGAACCGCGAGATGGTGTGCTCCACCGTATGCTGCGACGTGATCACAATGTCGTTCGGTGTGCCGATCACGGTGTCGTCATGCACGTGCACAAGGTCGGAGGCTGAGGCCGTGAGCCAGCTGATCACTCGCGCACGCAGCGAGGTGACCGACGACGTGCTATGGTCGATGTCGTACGCGAGTTCGATCCCGGGAGCGGCGACGAACATGGTAGTGGTAAGGGTGTGCGAGTCTCCGTTGTGGTCCGGAGCGCCGACAACATCGGAACTCACCGTATACAACGACGTGCCAAGGTAGGCCCCAACACTCACTCTCCCGCTGGGGGCCGCATAGTAGGATTGCGACCGTGCGACACCGGTGATGGTCACGATGCACACAACGACGTGCACCACGAACGCACGAACGCTTGATAACGATCGCATGCTCACGACTCCAACGACAGTCGGATGATCTCTTCAAGGAGATCACCGAACTCGATCCCAGCCTGGCGCGCCGCCATCGGAACCAAACTTGTCTCTGTGCATCCCGGCAGGGTGTTCACTTCGAGACAGTAGGGCATGTTCTCTTCATTCAGTCGGAAATCGACACGACTGTAGGCACGACATCCAAGAATGCCGTGTGCTTCGACAGCAAGTTTCTGAACGTGATTCTGGACCTCTTCCGACAACTGGGCAGGACAAACGTACTCAGTTCGACCTTTGGTGTACTTGTTCGCATAATCGTAATAGCCATCATGCGGAATGATCTCGATGATCGGCAGCGCTTCACCACCAAGTACAGGAACGGTAAGTTCGCGTCCAGATATATAACGCTCGATCAAAACGAATTTCGAAAACACTCCGGCTTGTGTGATCGCATTCTTCAGCGATTCCACCGATGGGTTGTCAAGGATGGTCATGCCAACAGTTGAACCCTGATCATTGGGTTTGACTACAAGAGCTCCCCGGATCTCCTTCAGTACTTCCATCATAAGGACTTCGTTCTCAGCATCCTTCATTTCGACCGCGACCCAATGAGCGGATGGGATTCCAGATCTTTCGAACAGTAGTTTCGACGTCGCCTTGTCCATGGCGATCGCGCTCGCAAGCATACCGCTCCCGGTATAGGGAATGCCACGAAGATCTAGCAACGACTGTACGTATCCGTCTTCACCGTACCGGCCATGGAGGCCAATGAAGACGATGTCGACATCATCGAACAACGGACTCTGGATGCACTCCACGAGCTTTCGCGGCTCGAACGATGCCAACTCCTCTGCCGTCACTTCTCGTGCCGTAGCCGCCCGCAGATCATCGTCCGTCAATACGCCGTTCGCACCAAGCGAAGGGTCAACGGCCACTACCGAGTGTCCGCGCTCACGCAATGCGAACGTGAACGCGCGCCCGCTCAACAACGAGATGTTCCGTTCGGGTGAGATCCCTCCGAGGAGGACAACAATTTTCATGATCTAGACTCCATCGTAGAGCTTGCGCAGTTGTTGAACATCTTCCCATGCATACTTCTTCCATTCCGGATTACGGAGGAGGGCGGCAGGGTGGTAGGTGACCATCATGTGAATGCCATGATAGTTGTGGATGCGACCGCGGAGGGCCGACATGGATTCTTTGTTCTTCAGGAGGGTGTTCGCAGCCGTCAGACCCAATGCAAGGATGTATCGGGGGCGTACCAACTCGATCTGCTTCAACAAGTAGGGCTCGCACTCATCTGTTTCTGCGGCCAACGGCTTTCGATTGTTCGGCGGGCGACACTTGAGGATGTTGCAGATGTAGACCTCGTCGCGCGTGAAGTTGATCGCCTCGAGGATCTTTGTGAGCAGCTGACCGGCTCTTCCTACGAAGGGCAAGCCTTGCTCGTCCTCATCGGCTCCTGGTGCCTCTCCAACGATCATCAGGTCGGCGTTCTCATTCCCGCTCCCGAAGACGAAGTTGGTGCGCGTTGCACCGAGCGGACATTGTAGGCACGACGAGATCGTTGCGTTGAGCTCGGACATCGAGACAGCCTTCTTCCAATTCGCCATGTCCTCTCCCAACGTCTGTGATACCGGTTCTTGCACGATCACCGCAGGCGGTGCGGTCGGCTCCGTCAGCGAGATCGAATCGATATCCACGCCTGGCTCCACATACATGGTGGAGCCATGCATCTGTTGCTGCTGTATGAGATATCGTTGAACGTCGGTGCTGAGCTGTGACATAGATAGGCGCAAAATACAAAGGCCCCGCGATGCAGGGCCTTTGTTGTGTTTCGTGGTTGCGAAGGATCACTCTTCGTGAGCTTCGGCCTCTTCTGGTTCTTCGTGAGCATCGTTCTTGCTCTTTGCGAGCGTGAACACAAGGGCATTCGTTTTCTTGTCTAGTTTGCACCGAATGAGAGATCCATCGGTGTAGTGACCCTTGAGCATCTCTTCGGCCAATTGGTCCTCGACGAACCGTTGAAGCGTTCTGCGCAAAGGCCGCGCTCCATACTTTTCGTCGAAGCCCTTCTCGGCGAGATACTCCTTGGCGGACTTCGCCAATTCCAACGTGATGCCGCGTGTATCCAGTCGCTTGAGCACCTTCTTGAGCTGCAGATCGATGATCTTGAACATGTGCTCCTTCTTCAGAGAACGGAAGATCACATATTCATCGATTCGGTTGATGAACTCCGGATTGAACAGACGCTTCATGGTCTCTTCAACGGTTTGGCGCATGTTCTCGTAGTCGTCCGTGGCCTGGTCCGTCGTGAAACCGATCTTTCCACCGGCCTTCACGTCGCGCATCCCTACGTTGGACGTCATGATGATGATGGTGTTCTTGAAGTCCACTCGGCGACCAAGTCCGTCTGTGAGCTGACCATCGTCGAAGACCTGCAACAGGATGTTGAATACATCAGGGTGCGCCTTCTCGATCTCGTCCAAGAGAATGATGCTGTATGGCTTCCGACGAACTTTCTCCGTGAGCTGTCCGCCTTCTTCATATCCGACATATCCGGGAGGTGCTCCAACGAGTCTCGACACGGAGAACTTCTCCATGTACTCACTCATGTCGATGCGGATCAGTGCATCCTCACTGTCGAACATGTACCGAGCGAGTGCCTTTGCAAGCTCCGTCTTTCCAACTCCTGTCGGACCGAGGAACATGAAAGAACCGATCGGACGATTAGGATCCTTCAGACCAGCACGTGCGCGCCGGATGGCCTTCGCGAGGTGATCAACGGCTTCATCCTGTCCGATCACTTGCGACTTGAGATCTTCGGCCATCTTCAGCAGCTTGCTCGTTTCGCTTTCGGCGATCCGATTCATGGGTATGCCCGTCATCATCGCCACCACGTCGGCAACATCATCTTCGGTGACGTCGAAGACCATCTCTTCGGAACGGACCTCCCAGTCTTCCTTTGCCTGTTCGAGGTCTGCGTGGAGCTTCTTCTCAAGATCCCGTAGCCTTGCCGCCTCCTCGAAATTCTGCGACTTCACCACCTGGTTCTTCTCACCCTTGATGGCTTCGATCTTCTCTTCGAGTTCCAGCACTTCCTTGGGCACACTGATGTGTGCCAAGTGAACGCGAGCACCGGCCTCGTCCAGCACGTCGAGTGCTTTGTCCGGAAGGAATCGATCCGTGATGTATCGGTCGGACATGAGCACACTCTGCTTCACGGCATCTGCTGTGTAGCGCACGCCATGGTGCTTCTCGTACCGATCCTTGACGTTCATCAGGATCTGCACGGCCTCGTCGGCCGTCGGCGGATCGACAACGATCTTCTGGAATCGACGATCGAGCGCGCCGTCCTTTTCGATGAACTGACGGTACTCATCAAGCGTCGTCGCCCCAATGCATTGGATATCTCCGCGTGCAAGGGCCGGTTTGAACATGTTCGATGCGTCCAGAGAACCGGACGCACCGCCTGCGCCAACGATCGTATGCAACTCGTCGATGAAGAGGATGACATCCTTTGCTTTCTCAAGCTCATTCATCACGGCCTTCATGCGCTCTTCGAACTGACCGCGATACTTCGTCCCTGCCACAAGGGCAGCAAGGTCGAGGGTGACGATCCGTTTGTCAAAGAGGACGCGACTTACTTTGCGCTCGATGATGCGAAGCGCAAGACCCTCTACGATGGCGGTCTTGCCTACGCCCGGTTCACCGATGAGGACAGGATTGTTCTTCTTGCGGCGGGACAGTACCTGTGCAACCCGTTCGATCTCTTTTTCACGACCGATCACGGGGTCGAGCTTCTCTTCGATGGCGAGCTTCGTGAGGTCGCGACCGAAGTTGTCCAGCACCGGCGTCTTCACCCGCTCTGGGGTTGCCTTTGTGCGCGTACTTCCCTTCTCGCCCTTTTGCGGAGCACTGGGCTTGCCGCTCAGGATATTGTCGAGTTCCTTCCGCACAGCATCGTAATTCACGGAGAACTGTGCGAGGATCTGTGCAGCGATGTTGTCTTCGTCACGGAGCAGCGATAGAAGGAGATGTTCCGTGCCGATCACGTCGGACTTGTAGAGTTTGGCCTCGAGATACGTGATCTTGAGGACCTTCTCCGCTTGTTTTGTAAGCGGGATATTGCCGATGGTGAGCGGACCGCTCATCGATCGGACGGTGTCCTCCACGGCGCGTTTGAGCTTGGCGAGGTCAACGCCGAGGTTTCGAAGGATCTTGACGCCAATTCCCTCTCCTTCGCGAATGATCCCGAGGAGGAGGTGCTCTGTGCCAATGTAGTCGTGACCGAGTCGGAGAGCTTCCTCTCGACTCAATCTGATCACATCCTGCACCCGATTAGAAAAGTTGCCTTCCATGGCGTCTTCCAAGGAGAATGGTGGTTACGTCTTTGTAGACGTATCAACGTCCGTTCTGTTACTTCCGGTCAATTTAACCGCCGGTGAGCATCAATTGTCGAACAACTTCTTCACATTTCCGGTGTTCGCCGTCAACGTAGCGTGCATGCTCATCGCCGGCGTCGGTGCGGCTTTCGTAACTGTCTTTGCGGGCTTGGCCTTGCTACCCTTCTTCCCTGCCGGTGCCGGCGTTGCCACTGCAGGTTCTGCTTGCGTGGTTGTCGTTGGCAACGGAAGTTTCTTGAAGGAGAGTCGAAGGTCTGCATTCTTGACTTCACCGAGGGCTGCCTTCACGGCAGCGATCCGATCATCGAGCAGTTTGTCGTTCGGGTCGGCAAGGGCTGTCGGTGGCATTGGCTCGGGCGGAGGAACAGTACCTTTCTTCGCCTTCTTTGTCGCCTTCACCCATGCTTCGTGCGCCTTCTGGTACTCTGCATCTGCCTTTGCCTTCTCGGGGCCAAGTTGGTCCGCATCGGGCGCAATGGAGAACACAACATTGAACTCCTGATTCGCACGAAGCTTCTCACCCATCTCTGTGAGTTCCTTCCTTGCTTCCGCAGTGAGCGATGCCGAATTGAGATCGAAACCACGAACCGAGAACCACTGCTCGCCTTGCTTGAGCTCGCGAACTTTGAAGTCGCGCTTGATCTCCGTGAACTTCGTCGAGGCGGGAATGGTCACGGCAAACTCCTTGCGGAGAACATTATATCCGGCGATCGCAAGTTTGAACTCGCCCGCCTGATTCATGAGCACGAGGTATGAACCATCCGTGGAGCTTACGTTGGTTGGTTGTGAACGCTTGCCCGAGGGATCATACACATACAGTTTGCAACCCACTGGTTTTCCCGTGGCCTCATCGTACACATGACCTTCCATGCGGGTCACTGCTTGCTGTGAGAACACCAGGGTCGTGTTCAGGAGAAGAAAGCCGACCAACGCGGCGACCATTCGGATCATAGCATTCTTTCTAGGACTTTGGTTCGAGAAATGAAGCGATTCCTTGTTTGCAATCTTCTGTTTGTCGTGTGAACGCATTCATGGCAGCGGCATACTGCAGACCGGCATCGACCGACATGCCGGGAAGAGCATTGAGCATGTGCTTGGACAGTGCCATCGAGGACGCGCTGTTACGCGACATCCGTTGAGCGATCTCCAATGTTGTCTGCTCCAGTTCTGCATCATCGACCACGGTGGTCACCATTCCGATGCGAAGGGCCTCGTCCGCAGAGATCGTGTCGGCAGTGAGTACCAAACGTCGTGCCTGTGTATCTCCGATCTTCCGCAGGAGGTAGACCATCACGATGGCAGGTATGAAGCCGATCTTCACCTCTGAATAGCCGAAGACGGCCTTCTCGCGAGCGGCCACCACAAGATCGCAGACCGTTGCGAGACCTGCGCCGCCGGCAATGGCAGGGCCGTGCACCATGGCGATCACCGGCTTGGGCAACGTGCAGATGTTCTGGAACATCTGCATCAACGCCGTTGAATCGGCGAGATTCTCCATCGGGGAGTTCTGGGCGATCTGCTGCAGGTACGATAGATCAGCACCCGCACAAAAGGCAGGTCCCGACCCCTTGAGGATGACCACACGAACGTCATCTGCGTCGCGCATTCGCGTGAGAGCAGCATTGATCGCAACGACCATCTCTGCACTCAATGCATTGCGCTTTTCAGGTCTGTTCAGGATGATCGTGCCAATGGCACCATCGATCTCGGTACGTACTAGTTCCATGGTGCAAACTTAACGAAGAACCATGAGGGGAGCCGATACCACCGTGCCTTGCGAGGCGACGACCACCGTGTAGGATCCCGACGCCCATGCACGAACGTCGAGTGGTACATCGAGAGCTCCTGCCGTTGTGACCATACTGAGCTCGACCATCAAGCGACCTTGAAGATCATAGACGCGCAGCACAACAGTGCCATCCTTTGCTGTGGTGAGCGGGATGTTCACGTGTGACGAGGCGGGAAGGGGGAAAGGAGCACCCACGGTGAGCGTTGCTGTGGATGCTGGTGGAACAACGCTCGCAGCTAGATCGACGGCACGAGCGAGGATCGTGTCGATGGCAATGGCAAGTCGCACCGTGCGGACCTCGTTGGGATGCCAAGCGCCATTGAACATCGTTCCCACAAGGATCGACACATCGTTGGCGTTCTGGTACTGAAGCGACGTGCCGCTTCGCAACAAACTGTCTTTGAATGCAGCTGAAATGCCGCGATAGGTAGTGGTATTGTCGAGGCCGCAGGCAATGGGCGTGGATGTTGACCACGGCGAGGATGCTGAGCAGGCCACGTAGGGTCCGCCTTGGGCGGATACGGTCTGAACCACAGATGGTGGCGACGCTGTCTGTTGTGCGAGCGAGGTCACATTCGAAGCCGGTTGCGAACCGAGGTCCCAGTCGAAGAACCACGCAATGCCAACGTCGTACAGGATACTGTCGCCAATGTTCGTGAACGTCATATCCGACACGAACAGACCGGAATCCGCTGCCGCCACGCGAACGCGTTGGTCGATCTGCAGGTGCAATCGCATGGAATCCGGGGCGGCGGCATCGGTGGCGATCCCACGCAGCGCATCAGGATCGATGAATGGTTTACTGGGCACGAAATGATCATCAACGCCGCGCACGGACCGTATGCTGCTGACCACTCGACCATGCGAGCCGACCACCACGCCGCCCTCTGCCAACATTCCGCAGAAGGACCGATAGGAGACACCGTTGCCCTGACCTCGCTCGGGGTCTGTGATCCCGATGCGCACATGGTCTCCCACGCTCAGGCGCACCACATCATTGGCGAGGTCCACAAAGGACGGAGCAGGGGTAACGCTTGCGAGGAGGACCGATGTGTACGTGCCACCGCGGGTCGGCGTGCCCGACACCTCGGTGCGAAGGAAGATGGTGGTGTCGGAGGCTCGTTCAACGACCAGCGTGATCGGCGGGAGTGTTCGCTCTTCACCGGCCATGAGACCGGATGTTGAGAACGTCGGCGTCAGAAGTCGCACGCTGGAAGACGGGTCGCGCACAACGGACGTGGTTCCCGTGATCGGACCGATGGCTGCGAGTTCATTGCGAACGGTGAGCAGCACGTCGATGGTGTCGCCAAGACCATACCGCATGGCATTGCGCCGATTGGTGATGGTGGTCGACGTCACCATGATACCCGGTGTTGAGTCGGGATCGAGCGAGACGGCTTTGAAGGCATTGATGCGACCGGGTACGAGATCTGCCGAGCGTGGGTTCTTTTCACGAATGTCATCCACGGATTCGCGTGCCAAGGCAAGGGCCTGGGCCGCGCTCAATGATGGATGGCGAGACCGGATCAGTCCGACGACGCCTGCAACGATGGGCGCAGAGCCCGACGTGCAGCAGAAGCCTCCGTACGTTCCGTCGTTGGATGTTGCCTTTGTTTCGTTCCCCGGTGCCATCACGTCGACGCCCGGTCCCAATGCCGACATTCCCACGACCGTATCTCGAGGATCGGTAACGCCAACGCCGAGCACACCCGGATATCCTGCCGGATAGAACGGCGCCGTGGTTCCATGATTTCCCGCGGCTGCAACAATGGCCGTGCCTCGTGCGAGCACGTACTGCACGACGGCTTCGTCCGTGCATGATCGATTGAAGCCTCCCCACGAGCAATTCACGACCGATACACCGTTCCGCGCACAATACAGCAACGACTCATAACCGTAGATGATGCCACGTTGTCCGTTCGGCATGGTCTTGAGTGGAACGATCTTGCAATTGAACCCAACACCGGCAATTCCCTTACCGTTATTGGTGGATGCACTGCAAATACCTGCCACCGCCGTGCCATGACCCTCCGTTGAGTTATAGGTATCACCAGGCTTCGTGCCGTCATCCTTCGACGTGAAGGAGTAACCGCGATGATCGTCGACGTAGCCATTGTTATCGTCGTCCTTGTCGTTGTCGGGCACTTCTCCCGCATTCACGGCAATGTTCTCCGATAGGTCCTCATGGTCCTGCTTTACGCCGCTATCACTGATGCCGATACGAATCGTGTCGGAACCGCGTTCGATCTCCCATGCCTCATAGGCCTTGATCGTTGCGAGCATCGGTTGTTCCGAGATCAGCGAGTCGTTCGGTGTGAAGCCACAAAGCTGTGCGATCGATATGCGTTCGGCGATCTCGATGCCGGTACATCCGCGCATGAGTCGAGCACAGATCAACTCAGGGGTGATCTGTCGATCGCGAATGCGCACGACATACGTGCGCAAGAGTGGTTCTTCGAGGACCAAGGCGCGAGCGATGTCGTTGCGTTGCAATGTGGATGCATCCTTGTCGCGACGTGCCGTAAGCGAGTGCTCATACGGCAGAATTGCATGGTCGATCTCGATGCCATTGCGCGCGGCGATCTGCTGCACGGTCTCGGTGCGAAGTGCATCACGATCAAAGCGCACGTGGATGCGATCCTCAAGAACGGGATCGGTGGTGGCAAGGAGAAGAAGGAGGAGAAGTGTGCTCATTTGTTGATCAACAGTCGATAGGAACGTGGACCACTCGCACCCCATACACGCACGATGTAGACACCGCTGTTCAAGGCATTGGTCGACAACGTGGTCGTGGTCGAGGCAACATCCACCGACATCGTTGAGACAAGGGCGCCTGCAACGTCGAGAATGTCGATGCGCGACGTTTGCAGAGCATGCGTGATCTGCACAGCGTCGGTTGCCGGATTCGGGGCGATGCTCTGCGCATCCTCCTCGTCTTCTCGAACACTCGTTGGGTTGAAAAGAGCATTTCGCACCGCCTCTTGAGCTTCCTGTTCTGAATCTCCCGTGCCGATCACGACGGTGAACGCGCGCTCTTCGCCTGGACCCATGTCCTTGGTGAACCGCATACCAATGAGTGTGACGATGTCGTCGGGTGTCGTTGCCTGTACCGATGTGCCGCTCTTCAACAGTTCGATCTTCGTACTCGGCGGCATGGTCCCACCAACGGTCTGATCTGCAAACGCAAAGCCGGCGACCTGCGGCGCAGCCTCAGTAACGGCCGCGCTTGCGCTCACCCCGCAAACGATGGCGATCGGATTTCCATCCCTCGTGATCTGTTCGGCAGCTGCAGGGATGGCGGCAAATGATACGGGGATGGCCTCCGGACAGAGACGTACCTTGTTTCGGAGTCCGGCATATCCAAGGTCCCAGTCAAAGAAGAACCCGCCGGAGAGATTCCGGAACGTCGTTGTGGTCGTGTTTTTCATTGTCACGGAGATCACGGTGGCCGTGCCCCACTGCGAAGGGAATCGACACGACAGTGTCACGTCCAACCCGAACGGTGCACGTATGATACCAACGGCCGTATCAGGCAACGAGAATGCTTTTGCTGTCGTGAAGTCCGATGCGCGTTCTGTGTTCAAAAAAGCACATGCAACCTGCTGATCGTTCTCGGTGACAACGAAGCCGCTATAGAAGCTCATCACACGAGCCCGGTTCTTGTATACGAACCCAACACCAAGTCTGTCCTTCTCATCCGACGATCCGAACCAGCCATTGTCGAAGATCGAATAGGCAAGACGCTCGTTCTGCATCGTGATCCCATTCATCGGCTTGCGCCAATTGATGAGATCGCGATCTTCATACGTGCCATCATTCGTGAACCGCAGTCCCAGTACCAGTGGGAGCGACGTTGTCGTGTGCGGGACGATCCGGAATGGACCGACGATCGCCGACCCGTTCGTTGCGAGGGAGATCGCGGCAGACGATGCATCGAGGATCGTAACATCCCAGCCATTCGCCGTTCCGATATAGGGAAGGCATCGCAACCCGCTCACGCTTCCCAGATAGTTCATCACGCTGAATTCGAACAACAGCGTGTCTCCTTCAGCATATCGCGTAGCGATAGTGCCATCGGTATGGCGCACGGACGTTGACACGATCCGCACACTTGGCATGCGCATCGGATCGAGATCGACCATCTTCTGCAGATCGATCCTGCCAGGGATCAGTGTGCCGTACTGTGGTTGCAGCGACGACACATCCACCGTACAATGTCGGGCGAACTCCATTGCCTGCATGGCAGTGAGCGTTGGATGTCGGTGCCGGATGAGCGCTACCATGGCCGCTCCCATCGGTGATGCATACGACGTCCCCGTTGTGGCCGATGTATAGGTGTTCCCGGTCGTGGTCGTGAGTGCATTTCTTCCCGGAGCGAGTATATCGGCATTCACTCCGTACGCCGTGTTCGTGGTCACGAGATCATCGATCGTCGTTTCTCCCACACCCAATGCCCCACGGTACGCTGCGGGAAAGTTCTCCAGAATGCCACCTTCATTGCCGGACGAACACACAACGGCCATGTTCTTCGAGATACAGTAATCGATCACAGACTGATCGATGGCAGAATACGGGGCTGTGACACCCCACGACGTGTTCACCACATCGAATCCCATGTCGGCTGCGTAGATCAGGGATTGATAACCATAGATCACGCCTTTTTCTTTTGTGCTTCCTGCCTTGATCGGAAAGATCTTGCATCGGGCACCAACACCGCTGATGCCGATCCCATTGTTCTGTGTTGCACCAACAAGGCCGGCCACTTCGGTTCCATGACTCGTATTGCTGTTGGCCGTCACACCGGGTGGTGTGCCATCGTCAGCAGACGACATGTTGCATCCTTGATAGTCATCCACCACACCATTGCCATCGTCGTCGATGCCATTGCTGGGCACTTCCTTCGTGTTCGTCCACAACGAACTGCGAAGGTCCTCGTGTGTCTGATCGATCCCGCCATCGATCACGGCCACCACGACATCCTCGCCACCCTGCTCCTTATCCCATGCAGAAATGGCATTGATCACGTTGAGGTATAGCTGTTGGGATGCGCGTGGATCGTTCGGAAGTGCATGGGGCATGGGCACATACCATGGTTCCACCACGTCGAGCATCGGCTGCGCGGCCTTGAACTTCCCTGCCATGATCGATGGCGGGATCGGGCCTTCGTATGAAATGGCAAAAGTGCGAGCGAGCTGGTCCGCCGGAGAGTCCGCACGACGTGCCGAGAACATCAGGGTCTTGGAGGGGGCAGGGTTGCGAGGGGCGAAGTGGTGTACGACGCGACACCCTTCCGGAAGAAGACGCTGGGCCTCGGCCTCCGTAACGGCAGCGCCCATCTGGAAGCGAATGCGGAGGATATTGGACACCACATGCACGGTTCGACCACCGATCTGCTCCTCGATCACCGGATGGCCGTCAACGCCGGCCCATGCGATGCAAGAGGAAGAGATCAGAAGCCAAAGCAGTAGGAATGGTCGTTTCACATCATCCTCGTTTGTCGTTCCAAAAAAGTGTTGCAGTTTCCATGACTATGGCCGATCAGCAAAGTTTCATCGTCACTGCCCGTAAATGGCGTCCACTGAAGTTCTCGGACGTTGTCGGGCAAGAACACATCACCACTACCCTCAAGAATGCGATCAAAAGCGATCGCATTCACCATGCCTATCTCTTCACGGGTCCGCGGGGGGTCGGCAAGACAACCTGTGCCCGCATTCTCGCTCGCGCCGTGAATTGCCCGAATGCCGTCGATTTCGAACCTTGCAACCAGTGCCAGACATGCACGGATATGCTCGAGGGTCGGAGCGTCGACATCATCGAGATCGACGGAGCATCGAACAACTCTGTTGACGATGTCCGCAAACTCCGCGACAACGCCAAATATGCCCCGATGAGCGGCCGGTACAAAATGTACATCATCGATGAAGTGCATATGCTGTCGACGGCGGCATTCAATGCCCTGCTCAAAACACTCGAAGAACCGCCTCCGCACTTGATCTTCGTGTTTGCAACGACTGAGATCCACAAAGTGCCGGCAACCATCCTCAGTCGGTGCCAGCGCTACGATTTCCGTCGGATGGAGATCGACACGATCGTGCAGCAGTTACAACACATTGCCTCGAACGAAGGCATCACGATCGACGACGGATCTCTCGTGGCCGTTGCAAAGAAGGCCGACGGCTCAATGCGCGACGCCCAATCGATCTTCGACCAAGTGGTCGCCTTTTGCGGGATGACCATTCGCTATGCCGATGTGAGCATGGCCCTGCACTTGATCGATCTGGATTTCTACTTCGGTCTGTCGGAGGCCGTTCGAGAGCACGACGTGCAGCGGATGTTCGACATGGCCCGACAGGTGATCGGTCGGGGATACGACCTTCAGGAATGCCTGATCGGTCTGCTCGAGCATTTCCGGAACATCCTTACCGTGATCGCCACGAAGGGGACACAACTGATCGATGCATCGCAGGCCGACCGAGAGCGATACGCCGCAGAGGCGGCCCTTTTCACGAAGGCCGACGTTGTTCGGATCATGACGTTGATCTCGCAGGGCGAGGCCATCCTCCGTCAGAACCCACCGCAGCCCCGCATCCGCTTCGAATTCACGCTGGTGCAGTTGGCCACCATGGACAGCACGATCGAACTGAGCGACCTTCTCAAACGACTTGGAACGGCGAACGCCGGCTTGGGGCCGGGGTCCCCTAGCCGCCCTTTTGAACGTTCGGCACCCGCCCCGACGGTGCGTGCTGAATCCCCCGCGACCGCTCCATTGAGTGTTTCTTCTCTGTCGGCGGCGAACATCGCTCTGCGCTGGGATGCGTTTCTTGAGACGCTTCCGGAGACCCTCGTCTTCATCAAAGGCGTGTCGAAACAGGCCGCCATGCTGACGATCGAGTTCACGGATGTAGGTGTGCTATTACGACCGCATGCCGACGTCCTCTATCACCAGCTCGAGGGTCGTATCGCCGCACTGAAATCACACTTGAAACAGTTCTTTGGCGCACCGCTGGGAGTCCAGCTCTTTCCGGTAGACACCACGGTCGCCGAAACCTCGTCAACCGATCCCAACGGCGCTCCCGCTCTTCTCCCGGAAGACCTTCTGCCCATCGAACGATCGATCGTCGAGCTGTTCCATGCGCGAAGAGTGGTCAGCAGAGGGTGAACTTGTCACTTGTCACTTGTCACTTGTCACTTGTCACTTGTCACTTGTAACTCAACTCCAATGCTTGCTCCTCTCTTCTCCGCCCCCACCGACTCCAACGGCACCTTCACGCTCAGCGAAGCTCGCGGCTCGTGGCTTGTGCTGTACTTCTACCCGAAGGACGACACGAGCGGCTGTACGGCCGAGGCTTGTGATTTTCGCGACAACATGAACCGTCTCAAGCGGAAGAAGGTGCGCGTGGTTGGCGTGAGTCCCGATTCTCCAAAGAAGCACGATAAGTTCAAGCTCAAGTACGAACTGAACTTTCCGCTTGTGAGCGACGAGGACCATGCGATCTGCGAGGCATATGGTGTGTGGAAGGAGAAGTCCATGTACGGCCGCAAGTACATGGGCGTGGAGCGTACGACCTTCATCATCGACCCCAAGGGCAACATCGCGCATACGTTCGCAAAGGTCAGCGTGCCGGGTCATGTGGATGCCATCCTTGCCACCCTCAAAGAACTTGGGGCCCTTGCGTGATCGACACCCATGCCCATATCGACACCGAGGCCTTCGAAGCCGATCGGAACGAGATGCTCGAACGTGCGTGGGCAGCAGGTCTCACGGCCATCATCATCCCTGCCATCAAGGCCGTGGACTTCGCGCATTTGCGAGCGGTGGTGGCCTCCGACCCACGGATCTTTCGTGGCGCCGGTATCCATCCGCATCATGTGGGCGAGGTGGAGAAGGAGGTCTTGACGGAAGTGGAGCAAGACTGTACAGACCCCAAGGTGGTGGCCGTTGGTGAGATCGGTCTGGACTATTACTACGACTTCTGTCCGCCCGACATTCAGAAGTGGTATTTTCGTGAGCAGCTTCGCATTGCGAAACGTTGCAACAAGCCTGTGATCGTGCACAACCGGGAATCGGACGAAGACCTCCTGCGCATCATCGAGGAAGAGCAGGATGGCTCGCTACGCGGGGTTCTGCATTGTTTCTCGAGCGACACGTCGGTACTCGACCGAGCCATCGCCCTTGGCATGCATGTTTCGTTCACAGGCAATATCACGTTCAAGAGATCGACGTTGGATGAGGTTGTCCGATCGGTACCGGCAGATCGATTCATGATCGAGACCGATTCGCCCTACATCACGCCGGTACCGCATCGCGGAAAACGAAACGAGCCATCATACGTTCGCCTTACGGCGGAAAAAATTGCGGAGATACGTTCCATGTCCTATCAGGAAGTGATCGAAACGACAACTGCCACGGCACGAAAGCTCTTCGGCCTTCTGTTGGTCCTTGCCATTGTCGTCTTGACGGCGCAAGCGCAGCCGACCAAACCCAATGAAGACGATTACGAAACGGATCAGTCGTACGACAATGCCTTTGCGACCTACGTTGCAGACTCGGTGGCATGGTCCAAATGGATCAAGCCGAAGAAGTTCGGCTTCGGTATCGTGATCGGCTCGAACACTGTTGTCGAGAACCAGACCTACACGCAGAAGTTCGTTCCATCAGACACGACGTATCCGTACACCTACGACTCGACACTCATCGGCAAGTCTCGATCCTTCTCTTACAACGGTCTTGCAGCCTTTGGTGCGCAAGCAACCTACAGCCTCACGGATCGCATCACGCTCGAAGCATCCTACTTCTTCTCAAAGAACAACCAGCCCATTGAACAAGGTCTGGACCCGATCACGTATCACATTGTGAATCTCGGCGGGTACTACAACCTCAACCCCTATGCTAAAGTGAATTTCCACTTGAATGGTGGCCTGTCGTATGTGGCTAGTAGCGACGGGACCAATTCCAGTTCACGCATCGGGGTGAATCTCGGACCTGCCATGTCCGTCAACATTCCGTCACCCGTTGGGTTGTTCGTCCCCACCTTCGTCGTGCGATTCAACGTCATGTTCGGTACCACGAAGGATCAAGTGGTCGCCAGATACCGCGATAAGAATGGCGGACCGATCTACAATCCCGGCACCACAGAAGAAGCAGGCATTGATAAGGCAGACGTGACCACGATCTATTCGTTGCCCCACCTTACCCTCACCTGGTATCCAAAGTTCTAACGATGCTCACCATCCTTCACGGAACGGCACTTGAACAGGACATTGCGCGTGTGCGGTCATCCACGACGCCCATCGGTGCCTTCCGTCAAGCCGTGCACCGTATCGGTCTGCATTTGGCCGTCGAGGTCTCGAAACACTTGCCGGCACGCCAGATCGAAGTGACGACACCGTTGGAACGCACATCGGGTACGATGATCGACGGCGATGTGGTGTTGATGCCCGTGCTGCGCGCCGGTCTTGGACTGCTCGACCCTTTCCTGCAGGTCTTGCCCGATGCCTCGGTTGGCTACATCGGGCTCAAACGCGATGAAGTGTCCCTTGAAGCGCGTGAGTACTACAAGAACTTCCCACCGCTGTCGACGTCGACAACGGCCATCATCCTTGATCCTATGCTGGCGACGGGCGGAAGCATGACGGCCGTGCTCGATCATTTGCGATCGACCCCCCTTCGCGAGATCCTCATCGCCTGCCTTATCGCCGCACCGGAAGGCATCAACTGTGTGCAGAGCGCGTACCCGACCACGAAGCTCTTCGTGGCCACGCAAGATCGGTGTTTGAACGAGCACGGCTATATCGTGCCGGGCTTGGGAGATGCCGGCGATCGGCTGTTTGGAACGACGTAGTTCGCTGTTCTCTTAGGACAAAAATCATTTCTGGCAAGTTGAATTCAATTGTAAGTTCGAGCGAATGGAGGATACGATCATGACAATATTCGAATTCGGGCGCCACAAGGTGCCCTTCGCAGACATCCACGACATCAACGTGGTGTATAAGTATCACGACAACGAGATCTACGTCGATCTCGAACTCAATGGTGGAGCTCAATTGAGCTTGAACCTGCCAGACTCGCTCACATTCATGGAGCAGTTCATTCGAAAGATCAGAGAAGAGAAGAACGCCTGATCTCGAGTTCGGTGCTGAGTGCCCGCACAAGGGCATCGATGTCGTGTTGTTCCGTGTGTGCATGCACACTGAATCGCAGGATCGGCCGATCCAGCCATCGATGGACGACCACTTCAATGGCGTGATCGTCGTACAATCGCTCTTTCAATGCATCCGTGTCCACCTCGGGCAAAAGCACCATTCCCATCTGCAATACATCGTCCGCCTCTTGTGTGAACAAGGGGTGGACGTTCGGTATTGTACATAGCGCACGCACGCCATACGCGCGAAGCTCCCTGGCTTTTCGTTGCACCTCAGGCCAGTTCTGCTCCTTCATCCATGTAAGGGCCGCAGGAACCGTCAGAAAGGCGGCAAGGTCGCGAGTTCCCAAGAACTCGTGCGTATCGGTCAAATAGCTTCCCGTTGCGAAGCGAGGATCGATCGTTGCTCCCTTCCAGGGATATCCATTCCAACCCCAGCTCACGACGAGCGGATCCATGATCTGCTCGAGTTCTTTTCGCACGTAGAGGAATGCGGATCCCTTGGGAGTGCACATCCACTTGTGACAGTTGGCCGTGTAGATATCCGCCCCGAGTGCATGCAGGTCGAGATCGAGATGACCCGGCACATGCGACCCATCGATGAACGTAAGGATGCCTCTCTCGCGTGCGCGTCGGATCAGTCCTTCGACGGGGAGCACGATACCCGTCGGCGACGTGATGTGACTCAGGAACAGCACCTTCGTTCGCTCTGTCACGCCCGCCCAGATGATCTCCTCTAGTTCTGCCTTCGATGGAACCGGTATCGGTATGTGCTGCCGCACCAAGCGAACACCACGGTCTTCGTGATAGAACTTCCATGCATGCTCGCAGGCACCATACTCATGATCTGTGGTGAGCACTTCGTCGCCGGGCTCAAGGTGCAATGCGTGGACGCCAACGTTCACCCCATAGGTGCTGTTGACCACGTAGACCAACTCGTTCGCATCACAACCCACGTACGATGCCAATGCGGCTCGCGCACTGCGCAAGAGCGATGGTGCTTCGCGGAAGAACAGCACCGGCTGACGTTCCAGTCGGTCCTGCCACTCCTGATACACCCGATGAAGCAAGTGCGGCGTTGCACCGAACGATCCATGATTCAGAAAGATCACGTTCGGGTCAAGCAGAAAGTCCTTCTTTGCAAGCACGGGCAGCTCCTTAGTCGGCGATCACGGCGCGAACCGATCTGTTCGCGATGCGACCCATTGGTGTTGCATTCGAGGTCGCCGTTGATGGTTCGATCACGATCGCAACATCCCGCTCGGAAAGGCCCAACAATCGCAATGCAGCCTGCGCACGCGAACGCTGAAGCTGCACATTGTGTTCGGGATCACCAAGATCGTCGGCACCAGGATACAATGTGATCTTCTTGCCCTTCTTCCTTGCCGCCTTCACTGCCGCCACGGCATCTTGGTCGATGGCGTAGAACGATCCTTCGTCGAAGCCGAAGTATCCGATCATCACGGAATTCTTCGATGTGGCCGACAGATGGCGGAGCACGAAGAGCGTGTCTCTCACGGTGGATAGTGCTGTTGGTCGAAGCAGAGCAGTTGTGCCCGCACGTTGGGAACGTCCATCTGTATCGGTGACCATGCTCGACGCAGCGATCTCCACTGGTTCGCGCTGAAGTTGCTGTGGCATCAAGACCAACGTTTTGAACTCGCCATCACCCTGCAAAGGCGACGTGCGGCCATTCACCTCTGCATGCGTATCGATCGTGCATGGACCTGCTTCGCACACCAACGTGGTCACGACGTTCACCGACACCGGTCGGTAGGAACGATGCGAATGCAGTGTGTCGACGTCAACAACATCATCACCGCCATCCACATCGATCCGAACAAATCGTTGCTCTTCCAAGAGCTGCGGATGAGTCGGCACATTGGTCGATGGTCTCGCTGCGATCGACACTCGCTGTGCTTGCACTTCGAGAAGATCCGCCACATGCAGGATGCGCTTCTTTGCCAATGCAGGATCTTCATCGCTCGATGAAGAACCCGTGATCGCGAGCCGCACCGAACGATGTGCAGCCAACCATGATCGCAATGCGGCTATGGTCCGGCGCTGATCGGCGTTGCCGACCGCCCCATCGTCCAGCAGATCGGTCGCATCCTTCTTGAAGAACAGCAACGGCGCGGCCTGATACCGGAACACCGTGTCCTGCATCTCGATGCATGGCACATCAAGTGTATCACCTGCCGCAACGATGGTACTGCCGACAACGATGGAGATCCCTGCTTCCAGACGATGCTCCACGGCGATCACCGGCGGCGGTGGCGGAGGAGGTGGAGGCGGTGGCGGTGGCGGTGGTGGCGGAGGAGGTGGAGGTGGAGGCGGTGGTGGCGAGGCAGCGGGGATATTCCATTGCACCATGGCACCGATGCGCATCGAGTTCGCTGACCACGTGATGTCCTTTACCACAGAGCTCAACGCCATGGAATACGTGAATGCCGGAGAGATCGTGAGTCCACGTGCAACATCGATATCGTACCGAATGCCCATGGTGAGGGCCGTGTAGAGTCCGGATGCATTGGGGATCGAACCGCTCGACGTGTTCCGCACACGCTGTCCGTTCTCGAACGTGTAGTCGGACGACGAAGGATCGATCAGTGTTTGCGATTGCGTGTACGACGAGGCAAGGGGCAGGGCGGCAAGGAGACCGATCCTGACCTTGAGTGCTTCGACACTTGGAATGGCAAGTGCCACATAGGGCTCGATGCCAAGTGGCATATAGGTCGTCTCGGTCGTATGCTCCACCGTGCCCTTGGTCACCGTGGAACCGTTGATGATGTTGCCAACGAACTCTTGTTCCGTGAGCGTGGCATTCAACATCGACCAGGATAGATCGGCACCAACGCGATACGGCAGACCGAACAACGTTCCGTCGGGACGGAGTTCGATCCCTGCAAGCGCAGACAGACCGAATCCCGTTCCACCGGTGAACTCAACACAACAGTTCGGTACACCCGGCAATTGCGTGAAGGAGGACGAGTGTAGGTTCGGACCAGCATAGAGTCCGCCATGCAGGAACAGATCGGTCAGTGCCGGCTCGTCGGCACGAACACCAGCGACGGCGAGGACAAGACATAGGAAGACGGCGTGTGGTCTGATCATCAACGCACCACGATCAACATGGTGGATTCAACGAGGTCTACCGTTCGCACAAGGATCATGTAGACGCCCGGAGGGAGGTCTTGCACATTGATCGGCACGGAGCTGTCACCATTCGGCAGAGATGTCGAGATGGGAGCCACGTGTTCGTTGCCTTGCTGGTCGACCACGGAGATCGACGCCTGCAATGCATGCGTGGTGCGGGTTCGTACGGTCACCACGTTGCTTGCCGGATTCGGATCGATGCTTCGAATGATCGGTGGTGCCTTGTGGAGTATCCTTCGCGTGGGATCAGGCTGAACGATCGTGAGCACACCGGTCGCATAGGTACAGGTGACCGTGCTTCCGAAGTTCTCGCGAGCCGGATCGAAGACCATGTGCGTTGAATCGATCTCTGCAAGTCCGGCCGGGCCTTCTAGTGTGGCGATCGCTCCATTGCCGCTGAAGTCGGATGAGAGTTCGAACACGATCACGCGACGATCGTTGATGATGTCTTGCGACACGATGGACGCAGTACCATTGGTAGCGGTGATCGTCGTGCCGAGGAACAGTCTTGGATTCAGTGTGATGGCTGCACGTAATGGTCGAACGCCGCGATATGGAACGGTCTCGTTGATCTGTGCATTGATCGTGAGAATGGCATTCTCGCGCGGGTCTGCCGATGTGTTCGCAACGGAAAGCACTGATGTACCTGAATACAGCATCAGCGCACAACGCACCAAGCTCGCACATGGTTGGATCGAAAACTCGATCGTTGCATCGGCCGTGGACGGAGTGCCGAGGTAGCGGATACGGATGGCAACAGAGTCGTTACTGTTCAGTGTGTACGGAAGCGGTGTCAGTACTTCGAACGGAGCACCGGCAGTGATCAAGGCATCGGTGATCGTCACAGGATTTTCGGACGTGTTCGTGAGGATGAGCGTTCGCTCAGGGATCTCCGGAATGAACGGAAGGGCCGTGTGCGACTGACGGATGTCGGCACCGGAGCCGCGTCCGGTGACGCGAGTACTTCGCTTGACCACGTCTTGATCTTCATAGCGGACCATCACATGACCTGTATCAAGACCATTGCGACGTGGAACGAATTCCACCTCAACGCTCAACGTACCATTGGGCGGGATGATCGTGTCCTTGATCGCGGTCAGCACGCGGAACTGCGACTGCAATCCTCGGTCGATGAAGACTGAGTTCACGAGGAGATCCACCGTGTCGGCGTTCCGTAGCAACTGTATCGTTTGCTTCTTGCGAAGGCCGATGCAGACATCACCAAAATCCGTAGGGTCTCCGAGCATGGGGATGTTACGATCGATACTTCGGAACGAGATCGCAAGTGTGCTCGTGACGTCGCATGCTTCCATGAAGAGCGTGTCTTCGATCAAACCGGTGTCGAGTGGTGCTGCAAAGAACCGAAGCTGCATGCAGGTTCCCGGTTGTATCGTGTCGCCTTGCAAGGTATCGGCAGGTCGCACATACCACCCTCGCTTCATCGTGGCGAGGTTGATGATATACGGCACAACACCCACGTTGCAGACATCAGTGGTGAGCACGGTATCCAGCTGTGTTCCGATCAGTAACGTGCGGAGCTTGACGGGTGTGAAGACAACGGCGGGCGACACAATGCGGAACGGTGCGTCGGTAGTATCGTCGTCTGCTTGAATGAAATCTCGTGCCTCTGCGTTCTGTCCGAACCGATTGTCCGAAGCATAGGCAAGCATCTTGCCATCGTTCCGGATCTCCAGATCCGTCACCAGACCCGGGAAGTTTCCGAAGGCTGTGTCCAGTCCGTTCTTCATCAGGTCCCATGAAAGGATCCCCGTTGTCGCACGGAAGGCCATCAAGAGATTCAGTCCGTTCGAACTGAACGCCAAGGCAACCGGCGCCGACGACGCTACCTGGATGCGCCGTGCAACGGTCTGCGTGGAAAGGTCATAGACAAATGTCTCCTGGCTGTTCCCACCAATGGTGGTACCGATCTCGGGTCTGCCTCCCAAGGCAACGAAGCGACCATCGCGTGAGGCCGAAACGAGATCCACCACGGGAATGGTCTCTTGACCGATGAATCCCGTGGGTGTGGTCGACGTGATGCCGCCCGTTGCAAGGTCCAGCGTATAGACCGTTGCATCGAGGGTGTAGGCGAGGAGGACACCACTTCCCAAACTCGCGGCGGACATTGGAGATGGCAACGAGATCGGTGCCAGCGGCGTGAGGTTCGGAAGCGAATAGACAAAGATCGATGGTGCGATCGTTGGTGTGACGTAGAGTTTGGTCCCATCGGTGCTGATGGCAAGGTCGCGCGGTACGAAACTACTTGGCAACGTCACCGACTGCACCGGAGTTGGCGTCCCCGCTGTGAAACGATGCACGATACCGCTTGCGGTCAGCGCAAGGAAGTCGCCGTTGTTATTGATGTAGGCGAGTCCACGCACGAAGTCTCGCGGATCCAGCGGCACGGTGTAGGACCGTTCGTTGGTGTATGGCAACGTGTTCCACTCATAGATGGTACCCGTGCCGTAGGCCAGCAAGAGCTTTGCCCCGTCCGGACGGAACGCCACGTTCGTGGCCGGCGAACTGGGATCGCTCGTCACGTCCACCTTCACGCTCGACGTGAAGTTCTGTCGCACGCGAAGTCGGATCGAGTCGCTCAGAATGGACGGAACGCGCCAGTCGAAGGTGGTGTCGTTCGTCCGACCGATCTCCTCGTAACTGCGACCGTTGTTATAGCTGGCATAGATCGTGAACGAGCTACCGCGCACGGCGCCGGTCCACCGCACCAAGACATGCTGACATGGTGCGAAGGCCTCGCCACCATTCGGCGACAGGATCTTCATCGTCGGAATGCGCGGGAAAACAGGAGCATTCGCCTGTACACGGATGGTCGTACGACGATTCCCGCCGTAATACACGGTGAGCACATCAACGATGGCACCACTCTGCGTGGGTGTGAAGTCCAGGTAGAAGTTGTACCCAACACTTGCATAGATGCGGCATGGTGGCGGTCCGGAAATGAACGGACCATAGGCATCTCTCCAACGAATGGAGAACATGTTCGAGGTGGTCTTGATCGAATCCACCTGGATGCGCTCTTCCTGTCCCGTTGAGCCGGTCGCGCCCGACGTACCATACAGCTTGAGCGCATAGGTGTAGGATTGCCCCGTGACCACATCGCCGTAGTCAACGATGTTGCGCTCCAGCCGCTTTCCGATACTGTCCTGGAAGACGATCGTTGCCAAGGCCGGATGGTAGCAACGGCCCTTGAGATTCACGCTGTATTGTGCATTCGAGACGATCACACTGATCGTCGTATCGTTCACATCGGCTTGTCCATTCAGCTTCGAATACCACAACACACGCTGGTATCCATTCACCGCGGGATCAACTTGAAAGGGTCTGCTTACGCGATTGTTCTCGATGAAGTAAATATCCGAGGTCTTGAGCGCAATGGGCGTACTGCCATTCAGTGCGCGCACGAAGCACGTGCCGGACCCGTTGGCCTCGACCTGGATGTTCGTGCCTTGGACGGGATAATCGTTCCGCAGGAAGGCGCTCAGCTGGGCGTTTGCGGACGCTCCGATGCCCACGAACAAGCATCCGAAGAGGCATGCCACGAGGAGGCGCCGCTGCAGGGCGGAAAGGTGAAACGGTTGTGGTTGGGTCATTAGAGTTGAAGTCGTGGCTGGGGGTGCATAGACCCGACCATGCCGCTTGGGGTTACAATGCATGTTATGAGACGTACCGGGCAAGGAATTCCACTACGACAGGGTCCGTACTTGCCTGCAATTGCGGTACAGTGCCTTCGAATTGCACTTTCCCCCCATCAAGCATCACCACATGGTCGGCAATATTGAACACGCTGAACATGTCATGAGTGATCACCACCGACGTCACGGTCATCTTTGTAGCAAGGCTTTCCACCAGATCGTCGATCTGTTGCGAGGTCACTGGATCAAGGCCGGTCGTTGGTTCATCGTAAAAGATGTAATCGGGCGTTCCTACAAGTGCTCGGGCCACGCCTACCCGCTTTCGCATCCCACCTGAGAGGTCGCTTGGCTTCTTGTCCTTGAGCAGGGCCCATTCTCGTTCGTACGACGGAGTGCCGGACTCCGAGAAGTCGGGTAAGAGGCCTACGGCCGAAAGCACCTTGCGTGCGGCCGTTTCGAGCAACTCCCTGTTCTCCTCGCCATGCTCCACCAACGAGATCACAACATTGTCGTGCACGGTGAGTGAATCGAAGAGTGCCGCGCCTTGGAACACATAGCCGATCTTTTGGCGAAGTCCGAAGAGTTCCTCTCGGTCGATGGTACTGATGTCTCTTCCGTCGACCACGACGATACCTTCATCGGGAACCAACAGCCGAACGATGTGCTTGAGCAAGACGCTCTTCCCACATCCGGACTTTCCAATGATACACGTGGTCTTCCCTTGCGGGATCGTGAGATCGACGCCTCGAAGGACGACCTTTGCCCCGAATGCCTTCTTCAATCCGCGCAATTCGATCATGCCGCTTTGTCCTTGTTACGCCGCTTGATCACGTCGATGGTCCCCAGTGGGATCGCATCGATCAGACCTTTCGTATACGCTTGTTGTGGCGATTCATAGATCTCATTCGCAGCATCCATCTCGACGATCTTCCCTTCGTTCATCACGGCGATCCGGTCGGAGATGAACTTCACAACACTCAGATCGTGGGAGATGAAGATGTAGGTGAGCTTGAACTCATCGCGCAACTGCACCAGAAGGTTCAATACCTGGGCCTGCACCGATACGTCCAGTGCACTCACCGATTCGTCGCAGATCAAGAGCTTGGGCTTGAGGGCGAGTGCTCGGGCGATACAGATCCGTTGGCGCTGTCCGCCGGAAAACTCGTGCGGGTAGTTGTTGAAGTGGCGCTGCAAAAGGTTGACCTTGTCAAGCAAGTACTTCACATGCTCCTTGCGCTCCTTGTCGTTGTCGCCAATGGCGTGGACCCGAAGGACCTCCATGATGGCGCTTCCTACGCTTAGGCGCGGATTCAGCGAGGAATACGGGTCTTGAAAAATGATCTGGAAATCCTTGCGCATGGTCTTGAGCTCTGAGCCCTGCAGTGCGCGTACATCCTTCCCATCGAAGATCACCTTGCCGCCCGTGGGCTCCACCAGTCGAAGGATGGCGCGACCTGTGGTGGTCTTCCCGCAACCCGATTCACCGACAAGACCGAGCGTTTCGCCCGCTTTAACGTTGAAGGTGATCCCGTCGACGGCCTTGACGTAGCCTGTGGTCTTGCTGAAGAGTCCGGACTTGATCGGGAAGTGCACCTGCAGATCCGTGACATCGAGGATGGGCTTCTGCGTCGCCAACGTTGCGTTTCGTGCCGCGATCTCGTCGCGTGAGAACTCGAGCATGTGCACGGCCGATTCGACGCTCGTCTGCGTCCGCTCGGAGATAGTGCCGTCCTCAGCCTCGATCATGAAGTCTCGTACGGTGGGAAGGATCCGCAGCTTTTTGTCAAGGCGTGGTCGGCAAGCAAGCAGTCCCTTCGTGTAGGGGTGTTGCGGGTCTTCGAAGATCTGCTGTACCGGTCCCTGTTCAACGATCTTGCCCTTGTACATCACGATCACGTCGTCGGCGATCTCGGCGATCACACCCAGATCGTGCGTGATGAACATCATGCTCATCTCGTGTCGTTGCTGGAGACCGCGCATCAGGTCGAGGATGGTGGCCTGCACCGTCACATCCAGCGCAGTGGTGGGCTCGTCGGCGATCAGGAGCGCAGGATTGCAGCTCATGGCCATGGCGATCATCACTCGTTGCTTCTGTCCGCCCGACAGTTGGTGCGGATAGCTCTTCATCATGCTTTCGGGTCGGGGCAACTTCACTTCGTTCAGAAGTTGTAACGTGCGGGCCGCCGCCTCGTCTTTGCTCACATGCTGATGCAACCGAATGGCCTCGATGATCTGATCTCCGCACGTGAACACAGGGTTCAACGACGTCATCGGCTCTTGGAAGATCATGGCAATGCGATTGCCACGATAGGTGCGCATGGTGGACTCGGGCAACTGCAACAGGTCCGTCGCCTTGCCGCCTTCATAGAACATGGCCGTGCCGCCCGTGATCTTTCCGGGTGGGTTCGGGATGAGTCGCATAACGGAGAGGCTGGTCACGGACTTACCAGAGCCGGATTCGCCAACGATGCCAAGGGTGCGTCCCTTGTGTACGGTAAAGCTCACGTCGTTGACGGCTTTCACCGTATAGGTGTCCGAGCGAAACTCGGTCACAAGGTTCTTCACCTCGAGCAATGGGGTCATAGGTTCCTCGTTTCAGTACGCCGAGTCAAGTCACGAAAATAGGACGATGACCCCTATCTTCTCTCATATGGTATCCAGAACGATCTTTCTGACAGTGTTCCTCCTCTGGTCGACCCTCTTCGGATCGGTCCGGGCGGAGCAGCTCACCGTGTCGGCCGACGGACGTCCGGTCACCACGGGAACGCTCCAGAAGGACCGTCTGTATCGCATCATCGTCCAAGGCACGGTCTCGGCCGGAACGTCGGCAGAGTGTGCCGCCATCGACGCCCTGTGGGTGTATGACGTTCCTGCAAGCGAGCGGGCCCGAGGTCACATCCCATCCGATGCCGACATCTATGTGGGCGGCGATACGGTCTTTCGTTGGCAGATGGGAATGGCGTCCTACATGTTCCAAGCATCGCAACAGATCGGCCTGCGAATGAACGGACGCGCGTTCCCGCACCGCTATCTCGAACCCGAACGCCATCGATACATGTTCGAGATCATCGGCGCCGGCGAACCCGCGGTCTTGCAGTTCTTGGATCGCGAGTATGCAGGACCGCAGCCAACAGACTCGCTCGTCGATGCCTATGCCGACAATTGTGGGGCATTCACGATCACGATCGAGGATGCACATCCGCAACTGCAGGTGGTGTGTGGCGTCGACGTGGAACGTCGCTCACCGCAAGGTCGAGTGGTGCACCTTCGCGTTCCCCCATCGATCGCCAATGCTACACTGTATGTGAACGGAGAGATCACACGCGTCGACTCGATCCTTTGCCCTCCCACCCCGCCACCCAACGCCACCTTCTTCTTGCTCGACAGGTCGGGGTCGATCAGTCAGCGCGACATGGAAATTGCCGGCGTTCGCTTGCAACGTTCCGAAGTGACCGACATGGCCATTCGCAGGGCGTTGTTCCGGTTGCAACAGCAGGACACCGTGGCCGTGGCAGCGTTCGCTGCGCGCATGCAACAGCCGAGCGGCTGGGTCTCGCCACCGTACCTCCTTGCGGAGTACCTCGATGCCATACCGCAGAGCGCTACGAATCTCTACGGCGCCCTTAAGGAAATGGCCGACCACGTGCGCAGCACGAAAGGGCGAGCCTCGGTGGTGATGTTCACGGATGGTGGGAACAGGTTCCCGGAGTTCGATCCCGCCTCCATCGTCACGTCGCTCAATGCCATTGGAGGCAACGTGGGCATCGTGCTGTTGCCGGATGAAACGCCCGACGTGACGGCAGAGAACCGACGCCAGCTTGTATCGAACCTGCAAGGTGTGGACCACTTGCGCATCCGTCAAGTTGGTCCGCTCGAATCCACAGGATCGGCGCTGGACCTTCTTTTGGAGGATCTCGACCTCTCGCAATGCTGTACGTTGGTCTTCACCCTTCCCCTCTGCACATCCTCATCGTTGAGCGAGCTCGCCACCATTCAGCTCGATACATTTCAGACAACGCTTTCCATTCCATGCTCACCGCCTCTCGACATGGAAGGTGATGTCGCCGTCCGCATCGTCCCCACTCCGTCCGACGCACAGGCCACCATCGAGATCACGTCGCTCATCTCTGCGAACGTATCTGTGAACATCTACGATGTTGCCGGCAAGATGATGGAGATGAGCGACCCCTTCGTGCTCGATCCCGGCATGAAGATCATCACGTATGACACGCGATTCTGGGCGAACGGCGTGTACATCGTGCATGTTGTGGCCAACTCGGAGCTCGTCGCTGCGCAGCTACTGGTGCTTCATTAACGTCTGTCGCGCCTTGACGGCCAGATAGCCATTGGCGAGCACACGTCCGGCCAACATGGCAATGGCAGCCGCCACAGCCCCCGGCAGATCGAACACGGCCAACACGACGATCATCGAAACAAGGATCCATCCCACTTCGATGATCGTGGACCACGTGACCACGATGTTCTTGCGTGCCACGATCAACACGGCGCGCTGCAATGAGTACAGCACACTGAGTGCAGGCAAGGCAACGAGGATCATGGTCGGAAGGACGGCAAAGGCGGCAAGGTCTTCGGAGAGACCATAGGCCCGCGTGAAGAGCACTTCACTCAGGGGAGTATAGGCTACAAGGGCAAGCGCCGCAGTGGTGGCCGCGATGATCATCAAACCAACGCGTTTGATCTGGACGTAGTTCTTGTTGTTCTCACCAAGTAAGGCAATGCCTACTTCCTGATATGAGAATCCGAAGGATCGGAACAGGAAGACGAACGAATCCACTACCGGAAGCACAGCAAGCGACTCGACGGGATACTTGCTCCGACCCAAGAAAAAGGCGAGCATGGGCGTGACCACAAAGCCGATGATCGACGTCATAGCAAGCGGGATGTAGAACCGAAGCACCTCTCGTATCGACGGGGGCTCGGCACAGACCTCGTCCGCTTGATCGTAATAGTGTGCAAGCACTTCCTTGGCCATCCATCGTGTGGCGAACGCTTCGAGGATCACACCGGATGTAAGGCTCACCGTGCCGATCACGACACCGCTGAAGGAGGTGAACACAACGAGTATGGTGGCCATTCCAGCCATGCTCAGGAGTCGAACAACCGTACCATAGGCCACGCGACGCGTACGTCCGTTCCGAATGAGAAGCCCTTGGTAGTACCGACGATATCCGATCGCTGCAGGCCATGGGATCATACACACGAGACCCCAATACATGAGTGAGGCAACATCGTCGGGAAGTTGGATCACGGAATGCACGAGCATGTTGTACACAGCCGGTATCGAGACCACCAACATTCCCACTGTGACCAGGATGTTCACGCTCACCATGAATCGATGCAACACCTGCATGCTCCGCTTATCCTTTGCAAGGGCGACGGTGGTGCTCAACAACATGATCACCGGTGATTCAATGAACATGGCAATGGCCACAGCGACGCCATAGGCGGCAAGGTTGAATGCCGGGTCGTGAAGTCGGGCGATGACGGATGTGAGAAGTGGCCCCTCGACCGCCATCATGATCCATGTGGCGCAGAGCGGGTACCAGAAGCGAAGGATGTATCCGATTGAAAGCACTTGCGTAATATACATTCTCTATGACCACCTATCACGAGATCGAGCGCGTCCCTCGTGGACTGCGTATCCTGCTGCTGGTACTTCTCACCATGGAAGCCACTGTCATGTCCATCGCCTTCATCGCAACGTCCGTCACCAATGGTGCCGACGTTGGTGAGGTGATCGGATTCACGAGCGCTGCCGTCTTGCTCCCGGCTTTGCTCTTCATCCTCCTGTTGCGCACAACGCTTGAAGTGACGGTCGATGCCTCGGGCGTGAGTGTCATCATGCGACCCTTCCAACGCAAGGTGCGCCACTATGCGTGGACGGAGATCGCAGATATCTCCACGCGTTCCGTAAGTCCGATCGGCGAGTTCGGTGGCTGGGGGATCCGTGGCTGGGGAAAGAAGATCGGCTACATCTGGGACGGAAACAACTGCATCGATGTGCTCACAACAAGCGGCAAGCGCGTCGTTGTGAGCATCACCGATGCTGGATCAGCACGTGCGGCGATCGAGGAGAACAGACCGCATACGGAACGGTAGTATGTTTGCGTCATGAACACGACGCCCCGCCTCCTTGCCGCCCTCACCCTCATCCTTGTTGCCTGCGCTTCGGTTCGCGCTACCGATACACTACGCGTGTGCACGTATAACGTGTTGGCATATTCGGCATCAAATGAGGATGGGCGCATTCCGAACTATCGGATCGTACTGCAGGCCATCGATCCGGACCTCTTGATCTGTCAGGAGGTTGAGGACGCGACCATGGGTCCGCGATTCGTGAACGAAGTGCTCACGCTTCGTCCGTTCGCGGCTTCGCCGTTCATCGACGGACCCGATTCCGACAATCAACTGTTCTACGATCAGACGAAATTCACGTTCATTGGTCAGCGCATCATCACCACGGAACTGCGCAACATCGCCGAGTTCACGGTGGCAACGATCCCTGCCGGCGACCTCCCTGCCGACACGTTGGTGATCTATAGCATGCACTTGAAGGCAACGAGCGATGCCAACAGTACGGCACAGCGTGGCCGCGAGATCGCGCGACTTCAAGCATCCGTCACTACGCAACGGTATGTTCTTCTTGGTGGCGATCTGAATCTGTACGGTACGTCGGAGATCGGCTATCAGAGCATCGTGAACCCAACCACAGGACGGAAGTTCATCGACCCCTTGGGCAATTCATGGCTTCGAAACAGCACGCAATGGCTGAGCATCTACACGCAATGTCCGCGTATCACGCAGATCGCCGCTTGTGGCGGTGGTGTGGATGGTGGACTTGACGATCGGTTCGACTTCCTCTTCGCATCGGAAGAGCTTGCACCACGCATCATACCAGGAAGTGTGACGCCGTTCGGGAACGACGGACAGGACAGGCGCGCCGCAAGTATCACCGTTCCAACGAACACAAAGGTCTCCAAGGAGATCGCCGATGCGCTCCTGTGTGCGGCCGATCACTTGCCCGTGTACACGGACATCATCCTCGGATCGACACCGGCGTCGGTGAACGATGCACGTTCGATGGAAAGCGGACTTCAGGCCGGTCGCACGTATCGCGTGCTCAACGTGCAAGGACAGATCGTCCTCACCCACACAGCATCCGTGGATGGCGAGGTCCTTTCCACCCTTTCCCTTCCCAACGGCTTCTACATGGTCACCGATGGCAGTCGGTACATGCCGTTAGTGAAGTAGGGCGTTCCATTCTATGGACATGCGGAGCCAGCGAGGCGGCATGGGCACCCATCCTGTTTCGATGTAGGATGTGTTCCACAGATTCGTTGCCTCGGCCAGGATCTTGAAGTCTCCAAAGACGCGCACCAATCGAATGTCGCCAATACCATTGAGCGTTGCTGAGTTGTACCGTTGCAGCGCACGAACGATGAACGAGCCGCGAACCTCAAGTGGGAGATCGATGGTGTAGTCAGCGATCCCTTGCCACTGCAGCTGGTCCATCACATACCGGGTGTTCACGGTCTCGGTCAGCGTGATGTCGTTGTACACCGCCGAAAGTCGCAGACCAAAGAACGTCGCACCAACTTCGACACCGTTGACCGTCACATTCGTGATGTTCTCGGCCTTGTAGGGCAAGCCATCGCCTTGATACGCATAGTCGATCATGTTCTGTCCGGCACGATGATATAGTGCGCCCCGCAACAGCACATCGCCTACTTGCCACTCCGAACCGATCTCACCCGTGATGGCCGTCTCCGGAAGGAGTGTTGGACTCCCCACATAGGTGGGTCCGGGATAGTACAGCTCTGTATAGGTGGGCACGCGATAACTTCGATTCACGGTAACGAACACCCTGCCATCTGTGGACGGTCGATAGGAGACATCGGCCCCCCAACCAACGCCCGGCGCTCGATCGGAATACATCATGTTGCTCACACCGGCAGCAAAGAGCCACGTATTGTCGATGGCGTACGAATGCTCAAGACTCAGTCCTCCACGAAGTCGATCGTGAATTCCCAACGCCGTGCTCAAGATATCGTCGTGACCGCCTTCGGCACCGACCGTTGTCGTACCCGCCATCCATGAGTGCGAGAGCAGTGCAAGGCCGGTGAGCGTGTGCGTTGTGTGAATGTTCTGATAGAACGTCGGCGTGTCCTTCTTCAATCGAAAATCATCGGTGTTCACGCGATAGAGTCCGCGTACCGTGAGTGTGGTCGACGTATCAAGCAAGGTGGTCGTCGATGCCGATGCATGCCACGTTGTTGTGTGCTCCCACTGCTGCGGATAGAATGGTGTTGGGACATAATATCCATACGCATCGAACGCACGATCCGAGTATCCCACTTGCCATTGTGCCGTAGTGGCATTCACATCCACATTCCCCGAATACATGGCGCTCATGAGCGTGGCAGCTGTGCCCGTTTGATATCCGGGTGTGGTCATGTACTGCACGCCCGTGCGATGATGCACGTCGCCCGTTGTGGACGTTGCATACACCCTGCCGTCCAGGAATCCGAAATCACCGCCGGTGAACTGCACCTTGAGTTGCGGATCGCCACCACGTCGGGTGATGATGTTGATGGCGCCGTCGAGGGCACCGGGTCCGTACAGTCGTGTCGTCCCACCCTTCACAACCTCGATGCGTTCAACCTCTTCGGGCATGATGGGAAGGTTCAACGAATGATGTCCGGTCTGGACATCGTTCATCCGCATCCCATCCACCAAGATGGCCGTTTGTTCGAACGAACCGCCACGCATGGACACATCGGCTTGAATGCCGTACGGTCCACGCTGTCGTAGGTCGACACCAGGCACATACATCAATGCATCGCTCATGCTTCGTATGGGCATCAGCGAGAGTTTCTTCTGTGTGAGCACGTCAACAGTGCGCGGGATCTGAGCCAGCGGGATGGAGACGCGTGCTGCGCTGATCACAACGGTCTTCGCCTTGACGGTATCGGTTTCGCCCGCACGGACATAGCCCGACAAGGCCAGTATGCACAGGCCGAGAACTAACGTGTGTTTCATAGGATCAGTATCTCAAGATCCATGCAAAGATCAGCGGGGCCACGATCGTTGCATCAGATTCAACAATGAACTTCGGTGTATTGATGTCGAGCTTCCCCCACGTGATCTTCTCGTTCGGAACTGCTCCCGAATACGAGCCATACGAGGTCGTGCTGTCGGAGATCTGACAGAAGTACGACCAGAACGGAACGTCGTGCATCTCCATGTCCTGATACAACATCGGCACCACACAGATCGGGAAATCACCGGCGATCCCGCCACCGATCTGGAAGAATCCGACCCCCTTGCCGGCGGAGTTCTTCGTGTACCAATCGGCCAGCCACGTCATGTATTCGATGCCGCTCTTCATCACGCTCGGTTGGAGTTCTCCCTTGATGCAGTACGAAGCAAAGATGTTGCCCATCGTGGAGTCTTCCCAGCCGGGGACGATGATCGGCAAGTTCCGCTCGGCTGCGGCAAGCATCCAGGAATTCTTGGGATCGATCTCATAGTACTGCGCAAGGTCGCCGCTGAGCAGCATCTGATACATGTACTCATGCGGAAGGAAACGCTTCCCTTCGTCCTGCGCATTCTTCCAGCGCTTGAAGATGTGCTTCTGGAGACGTCGGAACGCCTCTTCTTCAGGAATGCACGTATCGGTCACCCGATTGAATCCATGCTCAAGCAGGTCCCATTCATCTTGCGGACTGAGATCGCGGTAGTGCGGCACGCGCTTGTAGTGCGAGTGGGCGACCAGATTCATGATGTCCTCTTCGAGGTTCGCACCGGTGCACGATATGATGTCGATCTTTCCTTGACGGATCATCTCGGCAAGTGTCTTGCCCAGCTCGGCCGTGCTCATGGCTCCGGCCAGCGTGACCATCATCTTCCCACCCTCGGCAAGATGCTGTTCATAGCCTTTGGCCGCATCGATGAGCGATGCAGCGTTGAAATGCAGGAAGTTGGATTCGATGAATTTCGAGATCGGGCCGCGGTCCATGTTGTCTCCAATAATTGAGTGCGCGAAATTACGCTCTATCTTCGCATATGCAGCAGAACAAACCGCTTACCGTGAGCATGATGATCTTAACGGCAATTGTCGCTGGGGTCGTCCTGTACATCCTTCGTGGCATCTTGGTCCCGTTCGTTGTAGCGGGGTTGCTCTCCATGCTCTACAAGCCCGTGATCGCGCTCTTGAGAAAGTGGCACATCCCCCTTGTGATCTGTTTGCTGATCGTGCTGGTGATCACTGCCGGCGCTTTGTGGGGGATGTATCTCGTGGCATCGCTCGGAGTGACGAGTGCCATTGAGAAAGCGCCGTTCTACGCCGACCGATTCTCGGTGTTGATGCATGAGATCAATGACCTGATGCGACGCACTTCGATGCAGTTCTATGGACGTTCCGGTGCTATCAAGCTCGACTCGCTGTTCAGCGCCGGATCGATCGTCTCGATGACAACGCAGTTCTTTGGAAGCGCCGTGTCCTTCGTGGGAGACAGTGTTCTGGTATTGCTCTTCCTTGTCTTCATGATCCTCGGCGACAACACGTTCACGGAGAAGCTCGTGGCCGTGTTCAAGAATTCCGAGAATGTGGCCGTGGCCGACGTGATCGCGAACGTCAACATGCGCGTACGAACCTACCTTGGCGTGAAGACACTTTTGAATGCCTGCGTTGGGGTGATCACCTGGTTGACGCTCATGCTGTTCGGTGTTGACTTTGCCGAGGTCTTCGGACTGATGGCCTTCCTGTTGCTGTACATTCCCAACGTCGGTTCCTTCTTCGCCACCGTCCTCCCGGCCTTGGTCACGCTCTTGCAGTTCGGCTCTGTCTCGTTCACGGCCATCGTTACGCTTACGTTGATCGTTGAGTTCAACATCATTGGAAACCTCATTGAGCCCAAGATCCTAGGTCAAAGCCTCGATCTAAGTCCGGTACTGGTCCTCTTCTCGTTGTTGTTCTGGGGCTTTCTGTGGGGCCCTGTGGGCATGATCCTCTCCGTACCGATGATGGCCATTCTCAGAACGGTGTTCGAGGCCATCCCGACGACCCGCCCACTTGCCATTCTCATGAGCAACAAGGCTCCTGCCATCACCTGATGTAATTTGCCGCATGACCTTCGAACTACGATCCGTGACCGTACAATACGATGCTGTTCCTGCCTTGCAGAACGTGTCGTGTGTGATCCCTTCCGGTGCTGTTGTCATCCTCACCGGTCCAACTGGTGCGGGAAAGACCACGTTCCTGCATCTCTTGTACGCAGCGGCCATGCCCACGAGTGGAGAGGTGTTCGTGAATGGAGAGAGCACTCGAACGATGGGTCGAGCTCGGATCGCCGAGCTTCGTCGGCGTATCGGCATCGTTGAACAAGACTGTCGACTCATGCGCGACTACACCGTCTTCGAGAACGTGATGATGGCCCTGGCCTTGCGTGGAATGGGAAAGGACGAGGCCACGGCCGAGTGCCTCCGTGTCCTTGCAGACCTTAACATCTCCTACGTGCGGCACAAGTATCCTCGACAGCTCAGTGGCGGCGAACGTCACCTTGTCGCTCTTGCGCGCGCCGTTGCTTCCGATCCCGATGTGATCATTGCCGACGAGCCTACCGGTACGCTGGACGAGGTCACCTCGTCGGCCGTGGCCCAGGCACTATCGTCGATCGCTGCTCGGGGTGTCGGTGTGATCCTCTCCACCCATAGCACATCGCTCCCTGCCGCCTTCCCGCAGGCAGGCCTGTTCGGCATCGCTGATGGAGTTTTGACCATTCATTCCATGGTGACCCCCGCATGACACGGATCGCTCTTATTGGCTACGGAGCCATGGGTCACGAACTGGAGCGCCTTGCACCGGAACATGGTTGCGAGGTGGTTCGCATCTTCGACGATGCGACGCCCATTCGTCCCACATCGCCCGCTGATTTTGACGTCGCCATCGACTTCTCGCAACCCGACGCCGTCATCCCCACCGTTCAAGCGCTGTGTGCACTCAAGCGTAACGTCGTTGTCGGCACCACAGGATGGCTTGACCGCCGTTCAGAGATAGAGCAGTGCTGTCACGACAACGGCATCGGCCTTATCTATGGCTCCAACTTCTCCGTCGGCGTCCAGATCTTCTATCATCTCGTCCGCGAAGCCGCTTTCTATGCAGAGCGGGAGACCAACTACGATGTGATGCTTCACGAATGGCATCATAAGCGAAAGAAGGACAGTCCCAGCGGGACCGCCCTGAAGGCCGCTTCCATCGTGATCGAAGAGCTGAGTCGGAAGGACCATCTGGCCATCGACGCACAATCATCTCCCATCGATCCGCATGCATTGCATGTTTCGTCGACGCGTGGTGGCGAGATCGTCGGTACGCATCAACTCACGCTCGACTCCGTCTTCGACACCATCGAGATCACCCACCGCGCGAAGAATCGAAGTGGTTTTGCGATCGGTGCCCTGCTCGCTGCACGATGGGTGGCCGATAAACGTGGTGTCTTTGACTTCACGGCCATGTTCACCGACATCATGAGTCTTCCGCATGCATAAGATCCTCCTTGCCACCCTTCTGCTCCTGACCATTCGCCTTGCGGCAGGACAGGATGAACGGCCAACGCTTCGGCTCACACCGCCTGCCCTTACCGTACGCGCAGACTCTTCGGGCTTCGTGGTCGGCAAGGTGGAGTTCGTGAACACCGGTGGTGGCGTGCTCACCATCTCGAGTGTGAACGGATCATGCGGCTGCGCCACCGCCTCCGTACAACGCAACAACATCCAACCCATGGCCATGGGCGAGATCCGATTTGGCATCAACACCCATGCGTTCAAAGATTCCGTGAACAACGTGGACTATACCGTGACCTCCAATGCCATGAACGGTACCGTGGTGTACCGCGTGGTCGTGCTCAAACAGGTGAAGGCGAAATGAACTACTGGCTTGTGAAATCGGAACCCGACGTGTATTCGTGGGACACGTTCGTGTCGGACAAACAGACGTATTGGGACGGCGTGCGCAACTATCAGGCGCGCAACAACCTGCAGGCCATGGCCAAGGGCGATGCCGTGTTGTTCTATCACTCGGGTGATGAACGTAGTGTTGTTGGCACGGCCACGGTGACGAAGACGGCCTATCAAGACCCAACCACGGACGAAACAGCTTGGGTGGTGGTCGATCTCAAGGCGGGCAAGAAGCTCCGCCGACCGGTGAGCCTCACCGAGATCAAGGCACATCCTGCCATGACAACGATCGGCCTGATCAAACAGGGCAGATTGAGTGTGATCGCCCTCACCGAGGCCGAGTACAGAACGATCCTGGAACTCGGCTCCTAACCTGAACAAGCAATCGATTTATTTCTGAGTTTCGCCTCTGTCATTCAACCATTGAACAGAGGGGTGATCCATGAAATGGATGCTATTCGTTGCCATGTTCCTATGTGCAACGGCGTTGTACGCGCAACAAAAGCTTGCGATAACCTTTATCGGCATGACGCCGCACGTTGGCCAGCTCTTTCAGCTGCGGGTGGTCGACAAGGCCAGCGGTCTCGAAGCGGCCCACCATACCATACCATCCCTTGCATCGGCGTCGTTCACGCTTGAGATGTTCTGTCTTGAAAAGGGCAAGTCGTACGCCATCGACTTCTATGCAGACCTGAACAAGAACGGACGGTATGATGCGCCTCCAACAGATCACGCATGGAGACTCACGGCCGATAACGTGAGCGCCAACGTCAACATGGACTTCATGCACAACACAACGTGGACCGATATTGCCTATCCAAGCTCTCCAACATCGTATCCGAACCATATCGAACAGGCCTGGAGCGGTACATGGAAGAATTTGACGTTCAGCACTACGGGAGACATTGCAAGCACGATCACCTTCGATTTTGTGACGAAGCGAGTAACGGGATCTGCCACAACTGCTGGTGCATTCGGCAACCCCTCTCCGATCACGATCACGGCAGAGGGCACGTTTGACCCCGATGCCGACACCGCCTATCTCACGCCAACGGCGCCGGCCTCGGCGCAGGGGAACATTCGCTTTCAGCGTGGGGTGTTGTCCGGTTCCATTTCCATGTCCGGCGTAACGCTTGCCTTGGCGGGAGACTATGGAACCAACCAAATGGCCATGACCTATGCCATGAGCGGCGCCTTTACGGCAAACGGCACCATGATCCTTCAAAGAGGAGCTGTTACCGGAGTTGAGGTGGAAGGCGGCATGGTGGAAGGGGTGTCTGTGATCCCCCAACCTTCGCGCGATGTGGTGGGTCTGCAATGGCAGCAAATGGGCTCAGAAACGGCCCGTGTTGACGTGTTCGATCCGCAGGGCAGACTTCTGCTCACGTCGTTCGATCAGGCCGCCACGACGTCGCATACACTCTTGCTGAACGTACAGGCATTTCCCGTTGGCACCTACATGGCCCGTATCACTGCGGGGTCGTCTGTGACGACGGTGCCCATCGTGATCAACCGATAGATGACAGAGAAACAAAAAGGGCTCGCACATGCGAGCCCTTTTTCGTGATGAACCGTTGAACCGTTAGCGCTGAAGCGCCTTTCGCAGGAAGTCCACGTCTTGGCGGACCTTCTTGTCGGTATCCAAATAGTTCAAGATCGTCTGGCAAGAGTGCAGCACCGTGGTGTGGTCCCGTCCGCCAAAGTGCATGCCGATGCTCTTGAGCGACATCTGTGTGAGCTGCTTTGCAAGATACATGCACATCTGACGTGCAAGGACGACCTCGTGTTTGCGTGTCTTGGCAGAAAGAAGCGTCACGTCCTGACTGTAGTAGGCGCTCACTTCTTGCTTGATATCGTCGATCGTCAACGTCCGCGAGCTTGGCGAATTCGTCACACCGCGAACCACTTCCTTGGCAAGGTCCAACGAAAGCTCGCGATTATCGAGCGTTACCTTGGCGAGCAGGGAGATCAAGCAGCCTTCGAGTTCACGAACACTGCTGTTCACGTGACGTGCAACGTACTCCAGCACATCGCCCGGCATGTCCATGCCCTCTTCCAGACTCTTCTGCTGCAGAATGGCCATGCGGGTCTCGAAGTCCGGCATGGAGATATCGGCGGTGAGTCCCCATTGGAAGCGCGAGATCAGACGCTCGTCCACATCGGCGAGGTCCTTTGGTTGCTTATCCGACGTCAGGATCAGCTGCTTGCCGGATTGGTGCAGGGCATTGAACGTATGGAAGAACATGTCCTGCGTCTTTTCCTTGCCGCCCAGGAACTGGATGTCATCCACGATCAGCACATCTACGCCACGATAGAAGTTCGTGAACTCTGCCACCTTACCGGTCTGAATGGCATTGATGTACTCCATCGTGAACTTCTCGGAGTTCGTGTACAGCACCTTCGCATTGCGATTGCGCTGGAGCACACGATTACCGATGGCCTGCACGAGGTGCGTTTTGCCAAGTCCTGTCGGACCGTAGATCACCAACGGATTGTAGCGTGTCTTCCCGGGATTGTCCGCCACGGACATCCCTGCCGCCGTTGCCAACTGGTTGTTCTCGCCACGGATGAAATTCTCGAACGTGTAGCGAGGATTGAAGAACGTCGGGAAATGCGTGCTCGGCCGCTCCGTTGGTTGTTCACCAAACGGCAGTGCCGATTGAGCCTGTTGCTTTCGAAATGCTGGCAAGTTGATCGTCTTCTTTGCAGTGTCTTGGTCGCCGGTTCCCATCACCACCTGAAACTGGAGCTTGGCCTTCGGTCCGAGGACCTTTTGCATGGTCTTTTGCAGGAGCGATGAGTAGTGTTCTTCCATCCACTCGTAGAAGAACTGGCTGGGAACTTCAACGGTGAGTGTGGTGCCATCCCAAGCCGAGGCATGCATTTGGTCGAACCATGTCTTGAAGACCTGGGCCGATACATTGTCCCGGATGATATCCAGGCACTTACTCCAGAGCATCTCGGCATCCGTGCCGGCGGCTCCCCGAGAGCTTCGATCCATTGCATCGGCAGTCGTGGTTGAAACGGCTTGGTCAGTCGTCGAAAACAAGTTAAGCGTATCGGATTTTTTCACCTAACAGACCTTTTTGCTTGGCATGAGCCGTCGAACATTCGTTGTGCGTTCCCGTTCATGTGTCCCTCGTGAACGGGTTGCAAATTTGAGCTGTGGATAACAGATTCCACAAGGAGAAAATGTGTCGATGTGAAAATAATTTGCTTGCATTTCACATCGCCATTGCAAGGTGATGAAAAGTGTAATCCTTAGGCGATGGGGGCCGCTTCTGTGCGTATTTTCGTGACGCATGAGTGATAGCACATCCCCAGAACAGGCCGGTCGTGAATTGAGCTTTTTCGGACATCTCGAAGAGCTCCGGTCGCGCCTGTTCCGTTCCGTTATCGGGATCCTGATCGGTTGTGTGGTCGCCGGCGTCTACCGCGAGTGGATCATGAACGAGATCCTCCTCAAGCCGGCCATCCAATACCACATCGCACTGCAGAACATCGAGCCGTTCGGACAGGCCTTCCTGTACTTTAAGGTCATCCTCACGATCGGCCTCATCATCGCCTCTCCGTGGATCCTGTTCCAGATCTGGAGCTTCGTTGCTCCCGGTCTGTACCACCACGAACGGTCGTGGGCCCGCTGGATCACCCTCTTCACCTCGCTCTGCTTCCTGACGGGGGTGGCCTTTGCGTATTTCCTGCTCATTCCCAGCATGATGAACTACATCAAGCAGGTGAGCAATCCGAACATTCAGGACAACATTACCACCAGCGCTTATTTCTCGTTCTTCGTGAACATGATCTTGGCTGCAGGACTGATCTTTGAACTTCCTATGGTCACCTGGGTGTTAGCACGCATAGGCATCGTGTCGCCCAAGCTGATGTCCACCTACCGTCGACATTCCATCATCGTCATTTTGATCATCGCCGCCATTGTGACCCCGTCTCCCGATCCCGTCTCGCAGCTCATGGTGGCCGTGCCACTGTATGTTCTGTACGAGATCAGTGTTGTGATCGCACGACTGGCCTATAAGAAGCGCGAGCCATGATCCACCGTACTTCATGACAACAGCCTCCCTTCACGATATCAGCGCTCCGATCGCAACGCACTTGCAGTCGTTCGAAGACTACATGCGCGATCAGATGCGCACGAGGGCGGCTCTGCTCGACACGGTCATTCGCTACATCGTCAAGCAGCGCGGGAAGCGCGTTCGACCGATGTTGGTCTTCCTTTCTGCAGGGTTGTGCGGTGGCATCGGTGACCGGTCCTATGTAGGCGCGGCCATGGTCGAGCTGTTGCATACGGCAACGCTTGTGCACGACGATGTGGTCGATCAGGCAGAGGAACGTCGGGGAATGGCGAGTATCAATGCCGTATGGAAGAACAAGATCGCTGTCCTCGTTGGTGATTACCTGCTCTCGCGCGGCTTGCTCATTGCCGTGAACAACGAAGAGTTCGACTATCTTAAGATCACCTCCGACGCCGTGCGACGCATGAGCGAGGGCGAGCTCTTGCAGATCCAGAAGAGTCGCCAGAAACACATCGACGAAGAAACATACTTCCGCATCATCTCCGATAAGACCGCATCGCTCATCAGCACCTGCTGCGAAGTGGGCGCCGTGAGCGCGGGCGTGTCGGCGGACGACCGCCTCCGCATGCGCAACTTCGGAGAAATGGTCGGCCTTGCCTTCCAGATCCGCGACGATGTGCTCGACTATACAAGCAGGAGCAGCATTCTCGGTAAGCCGGTCGGCAACGATCTGAAGGACCAGAAGATCACCCTTCCGCTGATCTATGCCTGTAGGGCGGCAGGGCCCAAGGAGGCGCGCCGCGTGATCGGTATGGTCAAGGGACGGAAGCCCACAGCCGCCCAGATCAAGGAAGTGATCGCCTTCGTCGAAGAGCATGGCGGCATCCGTGATGCCCACGCCAAGGCCATGGAGATCAAGGATCAAGCCCTTTCCTACCTTACTTCCTTCCCTGATTCGTCATACAAAACGGCGCTGACCGATTTTGCTAACTTTGTCGTGACGCGCACGAAGTAATACTGCGTTCCACTGGAGTACCCCTTCTATGACCACGATCAATGCCCGCTCGTTTTCGAGCGTTGTCTCTGCTGATGCCCTTCGCACCTACGTCCAGCGCGTCTACGCCTGGATGGTGGGTGGTCTCTTGCTCACCGCCGTCACGGCCATGGGCGTTGCCTCGTCCGATGAACTGCTGCGATTGTTCCTTGGCACACCGCTTCGGTATGTGATCCTCTTCGGACCACTGGCACTGGTCTGGTTCCTGTCCGCCCGCATCGACACGCTCAAGCCCTCAACGGCGGCCACACTGTTCCTCGTCTACTCGATGTCCGTTGGCATCATGCTGTCCAGCATCTTCGTCGTGTACGAGTTGGGGAGCATTGCGCAGGTCTTCTTCATTGCAGCCGGAATGTATGCCGGTGCTGCCGTCTATGGCTTTACCACGAAGCGCGATCTGACGTCGATGGGCAGTTTCATGGCCATGGGCGTGATCGGTCTGGTTCTTGCGATGATCGTGAACATGTTCCTCGGAAGCGGTCCGCTCGACTTCGCGATCAGCATCCTCGGCGTTGCCATCTTCACCGGCCTTACGGCATGGGACATGCAGCGCATCAAGGAGCAAGCCGTGGTGATGTATACGGGCGAAGGGAATGCGGCCAAGCGGACGATCCTGAGCGCTCTCGGACTGTATCTGAACTTCATCAATTTGTTCCTCTTCCTCCTTCGACTCTTTGGCAACCGCCGTTAACACACCTTCCGTTTCTGCATCGTTCGCACGCCAGGCCCATCGTTTGGTAGAGGCGGGTCGTGCATCGGAAGCAGTGCAGCTCTGTGCGCAGGGTATTCAGACCTATCCGGACTACTGTACCGGCTACCTTGTGATGGCCTCTGCCTATGCATCGGCCGGACTGGCGCACGACCAGGCCGTGATGTTGCGGGAGTATGAGAGAAGAGCGGGGAGAAAAGTGACGAGTGAAGTGACGAGTGACGAGTTACGAGTGACGAGTGAAGTGACGAGTGACGAGTTACAAGTGACGAGTGAAGTGACAAGTGACGAGTTACGAGTGACGAGTGACGAACGTGGTTTCTTTAGTCCGCTGCAGGTGATCCATTCGATGCCGGTGGCCAGCGATGATCGAACCATTCGAAGCACGTCGGTGCGGTTGATCCCCGGACTTGAGTACACATCGCTTCGGTTCGAGGGAATGAAGATGCGTGGTGTTCGTGTGATCCAGCATCTCGTTGACCCGCCGTCGTTTCGGGACTTCCATGCTCAATCGCGACGGTCCTCTTCTCGCGGCGCCGATGCAGCAACGGTCACACCTCGCAAACGTCCGCTGTCGCTGGAAGAATTGGCGCTGCGACTCGAGAAAGTGCGCATGCCACGCAGTGGCGACGTGACTGAGCCGGTGTCCGCCCCGCCACCCTCTCCTTCTCCTACTGCCCCCTTGCCGGTGATCACCGAAACGCTGGCCAAGATCTATGCGGCACAAGGTTCCTACGAAATGGCCATCGAGGCCTATCGAATTCTGCAGCAGCGCTTTCCAGAGAAGGAAGCGCAATTCGCAACGACGATCGACGAGCTTCGCTCCAAGCTATAAGTGCTGATCGCCCGCTACATCCTGCGTGCACATGTGGGTCCGTTCCTGTTCGGAACGCTCACCATCATCATGCTCTTCCTGCTGCAGTACATGATGCGATTCGTGGATGAGCTCGCAAGCAAAGGCCTTGGCGGTTGGGTGATCACGCAGTTCATCCTGTTGAATCTCTCGTGGATCGTTGTGCTCGCCGTGCCCATTGGCGTGTTGTTCTCGACGCTCATGGCGTTCGGTGGCATGTCGGCCAACAACGAGGTCACGGTCTTCAAAGCCAGTGGCGTTGGCTTGTTTCAAATGATGCGTCCGGTGATGCTCTTTGGCGTGGTGCTCTGGGCATTCACGTTCTGGTTCACCGATAATGTGCTGCCGGACTCCAATCTTCAGCTCAGCACGCTAACGCGCGACATCTCGCGTACGAAGCCAACGTTCGCGATCGACGAAGGTGAGTTCACGACGGCTGTCGATGGATTCACGATCCTTGCGCGACGTGTGGATTCCAATGGTGTGCTGTATGGCGTGACGATCTACGATCACTCCCGACCGGAGCGGAGCAATGTTGTGAATGCCGACACGGCAAGACTTGCCTTTACGCCGTCGGCGTCACATCTGATCATGCAGCTCTTTCATGGCGAGATCCACCAGCAGAATCGTGTGAAGCCCAACGACTATCGTCTCATCACGTTCGACCGACATCAGATCTCGATGGCGGCGGATCGGTTCTTCTTCCAGCAGACCGACGCAAGTGGTTCGTCGCGCAGTGATCGTGAGATGCGCATCAGCGATATGCGCGTGATCGTCGATCGGGCGAATGCCTACAAGGCAGAGGCAAGTCATCGTATCGATTCGCTGGTGCACGACCACGTGTCCTACCTCGCGGCGGCTTCGTCTGCAACGCCTTCGCGATCCTCGTCGTTCGATTCGACGAATGCGATCTCGAATGCACAGGCGCGCGTATCGTACATTCGCTCGCAGATCGAGGCAGAGTCGTACCGACGAACGGCTGAGCGCGACAATGCACGACGGTATGAAGTGGAGATCCAGAAAAAGTATGCCATCCCGTTCGCTTGCATCCTCTTCGTCTTCGTGGGATGTCCGCTCGGCATCATCACCCGCGGCGGGAACTTCGGCATCAGCGCCGGCGTGTCACTGGTCTTCTATGTTGTGTATTGGGCCACGCTCATTGGTGGCGAAAAACTCGCCGACCGAGATCTGTTCTCTCCCACGCTTGCCATGTGGCTCGGTAACATCATCCTCGCCATCGTGGGCATCCTTGTGTCGATCAAGGTGAACTACGAGACCACACCGATCAGGGCGATGCTTCTGTGGTTACAGCGAAAACAGGCGTAGCACAATCTAATGGAATGTGAAGAATGATTATCCAATCGTTACTGGCACTAACGTCATCGTATCGTTTCCAAAGATGTCGATGACCTTAACAGCCACAGTATATCGCCCTGGCTTTGAGTATGTGTGTGAAGCAGATGTGAGTTCGAGATGCCTATCCTTGCGCGACCTGAAACTCTGCCACTCATTCTCAAAGATGTACGAGCCTGTCCAGCGCTCTTCAAACTCGATGAACTCTCCACTATCAGCTGTAATGAGTCCTGGAACTTCGCCTTCCACACCCATACGTTTCGCGACCTGTATGATCTCTTTTCGATTTTCGTAATCAAAGTCTACGGCCCAATAGTCTACCCAATCGGTCCACGTTTTTGTCAGCACTTCACGCGTAACTACTCCCTGTTTATCCTTGCTAAACTTGACGAGTTGGCCGGCATCGCAGGCAACTTCACTCTTCCCGGCCTTCAGCTCTGCGGTGATGGAGTCCACAAGACCTTGCGAGTAGAACACGGAGAAGTCCACGAGCTCCATCGATAACGTAAGCCTGTCGGTAGCATCGTATCGTGGAGTTGCTTCAACGTAGGCAACGTCATGGAAGCGAACCTGTCCGCGTTCTACAGCGCGTTTGTCAAACACTTCCGGCGGTATGGTCTTTGGTGCAACATCAATGCCCTTTTGTTTTGCTTCTTCGAGTACTGCAGGGAATAAGCCCATTTCAAACTCAAACGCCAAAACGTCTACACGTGAAGCCCTACGCTTGCGACATTCCGTGATCACCTCTTCAACAAAGAGTCTGCCTACGGGAAGATTGATCGGCCCTACTACCACTAAACGGTTTCCATTCTTTCCATGGAAGAACGAAGCATCTGACAACGGTTCTGAGCGGTAGGCCTTCAGGATCAGCTCGCGGAACTCCTGTTCTTTCCTTGCCAGCGCTTGCTCTTTTTGCTTGCCAGTGAGACGACCATTCACATTCAGATAGGCTTGCCGCTCATAGCGGCCTAGGTTCAGCACTTCAAAGGCACGAAACGGACTTCCTTTTGCCTTTAGATCTCGCTGTGCCTGAATGAGTCGTTTGCGCGTCGTGTGAATCCCGAACTTCCCTAGGTCAGTGGCGATCCACTTGCGTCCGAGTCTTTCAGCAACAGCGGCAGTAGTTCCTGAACCACAGAAGAAGTCGGCAACGAGATCGCCTTCGTTGCTGCTGGCTTTTATAATGCGTTCTAGTAGAGCTTCGGGCTTTTGAGTGGGGTAATTGAATTTCTCCGATGATTTCGGGTCGAGCCCCTTGATGTCCCAGACGGAATCCACCGGCTGCCCGCGAACTTCAAATACAACATCGTCAGAGCCTGGCTCGCGTCCGTTCTTTTCTCGCCACTTTTTCAAATAGCGAACGAAGCGGCTGTCTTGAACGGGCATCTTCGCTCCCGTGATGCAGTTGTTCTCATTCAAGTAAGCATTCCACCTTTTGAAATCGATTGTGTCTTCGACTTCGGTATCGAACACCTCGTGGTAGGTGTGTTCTTGACCTTTGGCATAAACCATAAGGTTGTCGTGTTTCTTCGCGAAGTAGCCGTGTGTTTGACCTTGGAAGGTTCGGTAATGCCACACCAAGTCGTTCACCAAATTTGGCCGACCGAAAACTTCGTCCATTGCAGCTCGGATGTAAGCACTCACCCGCCAATCGCAATGCACGTAGATGCTGCCGTCGCTGTGCATCAAATCGCGCATGAGGATGAGGCGTTCGTAAATCATGGCGATGAACGAATCCGCTCCTCGACCCCATGTGTCGCGATAGGCGATCTGTTCTAACAGGTTGGGTTCCTTGTGGAATGTTTCGCCCCCTATCTCGATGTCCATGCTGAAGTCTGCACCGACGTCGAATGGCGGATCGATATAGATGAGCTTAAGGCCCCCGGCGTCTTCGATCTGGCGGCGGAGTGCACCGCTCTTGAGTGAGGAAAGAATGAGTTTGTTGTCGCCCCAGATGAGTTTGTTGGTCCACCCCTTCACTTGCCTGCCGTCCATGTCGAGACCAAGTACCGGATCTACATTCTCCTTACGGGGTTCATCGATATGCTCAAGGGTCTGAAAGGGAAGGATGGCTGTACATACATCGCGTGTCTTGCCGTTCCAGACCAACTCGACTTCCCGTTTGTCCTCGAAGAGGAGGAAACGGTACTTTTCGGGAAGTGGCTTGCCCTGTTCGATAAGCTTGATCAGGTCGCGCTTTTCAGCATCGGAGAGTTCGTATTGTTCAGATTGTGGGCGTGCCATGGGGTCCTCGGATCAACTCGGTCGTAATCAATCGTAACCAATCGTAATCAATCGCAATCAATGGGTCTCTTCTTCGGCAAGCCTCCAGACCGCGGCCTTCGTGGACCCATCGACCTTGATCTTTCCTTCCCGCTGGAGTTTTTGCAGCAAGTTGTGAATTTTCATGCGCTTTTGATCTGGCGTAAGCAGGTCCGACAACTTACCTTCGAGAAGCCTGTTGAACTTCTGCCTTTTGGCCGACCCGAACTTCTTCAGGTACTTAACAATCAAGTCACAATAGTACTCATCGTCAAAGGCCTTATGGTGCAAATATTCTGCTTCTGTTTCGGTGGATGACGCCACATCTGCTGCAACATGCAGATTGGGCTTTCGGCCTTCGATGAAACCCTTCCTTCTCAACGACTTCAGAATTGCTTCATCCGGAAGGATACCCTTTTGAATGGAATCGAGAGCCAACACCTCCGGCCAGGGTAGGTCTGCATGAGCAAGAAGCATTCTGCTGTAGTTCTCATCGATAATGCGCCCCTGCAGTCGTAAAACTACATGTGCCGGATCAGACAGGTCATAGTCTGGTAGTGGGAAGTACCTGCGAGCCTGACCCTTCCACATGATCTCTCGAATGCCGAATCCCATGGTATCGATCATACGAAGATGGACCATCGCTTCAGTGAGAAGCCGGTTGCGGTACTTCACCGGCGTGCGATTCTCGCGGATATAGTCATTCGGCTTGCCATCAAAAAAACCGCCGGCGTTTTGGAAGACAAGTTCGGTCGGATACTCGGTTACCAGGATTCGCTCCTGCCGTGAGTAATCTTGATGTGCGACACAATTGTGCAGCGCCTCAAGGACGATGCGTTGATCGTACTTCGATAGCTCGACCGGTATCATCTGGCCGGGCGGCAAGAGAGTGATGCGGATATGACGAATACGCTGATAGAGCGCTGTGGTAGCGAGCAGGAAAGGCGGGCTAAAATGTTCGTAGGCACGCTCCGGCCCCTCGAGGTTCCATGAGATCTGCGCAACAAATGGTGAAAAATGCCTCACAGACTCCGCATTCCCGAGAAGGAGCAAACACGCCCGCGTAATACGTCCGTCCAGCGTAAGCCGTACCTTATTGAGAAACACTTCATCCGACCATGACTGAATCGTATCGGGTGCGATCCGATCACTGTACTTGACCGCATACACATCCCGGGCTCTTTTTAGCGCTTCGGGATCAAGATCCGTCATGGTGGCCTTTTCGCAAATCACTGCGGACCAGTCTTCGACAATAGACTGGCTGCGAATCTCATCGAGCTTGGTTACCGACAATCCCGTCAGACTTTCACCATTACGTGCATAATAGTGGGTCTGCCAGCCGATGGGTATACCCCGTGGAGCAGGTGGAATCTCGAACATCACTACTCGTAACCCATCAACGACAAGTTCATAGACTTCTACAAACGACGTGGATGGATCTGTACTATCGGCGATCTGCTGTTTAATGCTGTGAAGCCGCTCGTGTTCAGGCCTATACGTGGTCCCTACAATCGCGCGTGTTTCGTCATGTACGCCAAACACAAGCCAGGCAGAAATGGCAACCCTTAGATTAGCTTCATTGCTCAATGCAGAAAAGTACTTCCCGATCTCAGAAGTCGAGAAGTTATCGTTTGCCTGTTTGAATTCGACGCACTCATTCTCGCCATCTTGTAGAACGCGATAAAGGATGGCTCTGAGCTCAGCTTGCGTTTTCACGATTGGTACTCGGTGAAGCTGACGGAAAGGTCACTTAGTGTTCGGGGCTTATGCAATTCGAAACTCTTCTGGTCAACGTACAGGAAGGTATACTTCACACCTTCATCATCCGCCGCAGTCGCATCTTCACACCATTGTTTGAGGCGCAGCATCTTTTGTGGTAGGTCGATCTCTTCTCGACCTTTGGTTTCAATGATCCAGATCACGCTACTAGTGTCGCGAATGATGAAATCAGGAACGTAGTACGAAAGACTACCATCAGCTTTGACAAAATCCAACTTGAAACCAACCGCAAGATAGTTTTTGGTGAATGCCTCAGTGTCATCCGCTGCTTCAAGAAAGGCAGCAAAACTCAATTCAAATCCACCGGAATGTGCTTCTCCAACGATTTTCGTATAGATACACTTCATGGCAGCCAAGTACGGTCTGTTTTCAATACGGAACGGGCGCATTTCACTAAGGCGAAGAGAACCGCTGTTCTCAATCGATCCCGTTTCGGTGATAGTATGGACATTTATGGCATGGACAAACGTATCATAGAGTACTTTGCTGACGTCAGGTTCTGCGAGATTTCTCAAGACATTAGGCTCTTCTAGATCAACGGGTGGGCCCTCAAAGAGATTGCTCCGTACGAATTCTCTCACTTTGGGATAGAGCACATCATATCCACTTACGAGTCGAAGGTCATTTATCAATTGACGAGCAAAAAAAGCAACTACAGATCGGTAGTCAATATTAGCCACACCGCCTAGTACGACTGAGTGGTGCACATTACCATCAAGCATGGTCTTAAACACTATCTCGCGGACATCGTCCTGTTCGAAATGCTTCATTGGTAAGCGGACGTTGTCGAGAGTACTCGGATCGATAGCTGCGAGATCACTATATTCGCGATGAAAGCGTCGAGACAATTTGGGCAACCGAATGTCGAGCAATTGTAGATCCTTTCTCTCGTTTTCCGTGTCGACCTCGATTGTGATCAGACCCTCTCTCTGAGCATCATCGCCCATGGGAGCGTATTCGAAGCTCACACCTTCGATCTGGATTGACTCAACAAACTCCATAAAGGCCTGTGTACCCATTACAGAGACCGTTTCGCGAATGTTCGTTCCAAAGTGCATTCGCCTCAGGCCACGACCAAGTGTTTGCTCAGGAAGGATGTTGGCCTGTGATGAATATGCTCGTAGGCCGACAATGGTTGTGACATTCCGTACATCCCATCCTTCTTTGAGCATCAACACGGAAACGATGGCCTTGTAGGGGGAGTCCCATGAATCGATTCGGTTCGACTCCCTACGCAGTCTTTCCAGCTCCTCTCTGTTCTTGCCAGATGCAGCTTCAGAGATCTCACCGTTGTCCTTCGTGTGAATGACTAAAACTGCACCTTGTAGTTCAGGACAGATCCTCTCAAGGTGGGTACCGACGTCATCGCAATTGCGAGTATCATCAACCATCACAAACAGTACTGCCTTCTTGCCAAGGTCCTTTTGCTCTTCATAGGTCTTACGCCACTCCTCCACTCCTAGTGCGAGGTAGTCAGAGTATCGTTCGTTAAACAAAGCACTCTTGTGCTCACGTAGCTTGGCGCGACTATCGAGGTCTGGGAGTACGGGGTGTTTGACAACGTTCTGGTGAATTGCTTCAACAAGTGGATAATCCGATACGGTCTGAACAAAGATGGAGCCGTTATCGTGCCGAGGCGTTGCAGTGACGTCGATTTGAATTGAGAGTCGACGGTCTTTCTGTAGAAGACGATGGTGGATATCCTGGATGGACTTGAACCACGCCATCTTGGGGTTGTGAATATGATGCGCTTCATCGTTGAAGACGGCAAGCTCGTCGATCTCTCGCACGATCTCGCCAAGGTCGGTCTTGCTATCCGAAGTTCTGCCAACAGGTCGTGCGCCGAATGCATCTGCCAAGAAGTAGTCGCGCAAGTCATCGTCTTCCAGTGACGGGTCAGCAACATCACCAAGGAACACCCTGTGGATATTCGTGAGGAAGATGTTCCCTGTAGAACGCATGAGGCGCACATCATCCTGAATATGCAACGTAATCTGAAAGTCATCCAGCCAGTTACGTCCGTCGTAGCCATTGATCGGCAACACGGGATCGGTAAAGAAGATTCGTAACCCATCGAAGTCCGAACGCAATCTGTCGAGAACAATGATGTTTGGTGCTATCACAAGAAAGTTCCGAGAAAGGCCTGAATCGACCTCATAAAACTTGTGATAGAAGCTCCACGCAATGAGGAGTGATAAAACCTTTGTCTTCCCCGCTCCTGTGGCCATTTTGATCACGTAGCGCGTCCAATCTTCGGGGAACATGCTTTGAGAGACTGACCCAGAGGCATCAAATCGAAGAAGGTCAAACTTGTCACGGGCACCTCGGACGTCATACAACCATATCACCGTTTCTACGGCCTCTCGTTGAGAGTAGTAATATTGAAACGACTCCAATGTTCCATCGGCGCTTTCCAGCCAGTGTTCCTCCGAGAACCACCATTTGAGCAACGAGATTGACGTCTGAGAAGCACCTTTGTATCCGTTATTTCTCCACGCCTCGACCTCAACTCGGATTCGTGCTACTAACGGCGGCAAGAGCTTGTCATAAGCTGTATCACGCAAAGCCTCTTCAGCAGGAAACCATCTTTGAGATGGCAGTAGCGGCTCATATGGTGACGTTGGGAATCTCGGATGGAGCGCCATTGGTTATAGTCAGTTTTAGGTGAGCACTATTGTACAACAATTACCACACAATTCCATCCAACGCACTCTTCGCTCGTGCGAATGCCTGATCCACGGTGGCTCCCGTAGCTGTCAGGTGACCCATCTTCCGTCCGATGCGCGCATCCTTCTTTCCGTAGAGATGGAGCGACACACCTTCGATCTTCAACGCGTCGACAACACTATCAGGAATGCCGCTGCCGCTGCGTTCGCCAAGGATGTTGATCATGCAGGCAGCGGGGACGCGCATGTGCGGTGAGCCGAGCGGGGCATTCACGACAGCACGAACACAGTTCTCGAACTGCGAGGTGTGACAGGCCTCGATGGTGTAATGACCGGAGTTGTGCGGACGTGGGGCGATCTCGTTGAAGAGGATCTGGTCGTCGTTCGTAAGGAACATCTCGATGCCGAACACGCCGACACCTTCGATGGTCTCCACACATTGCAGGGCGATCTCCTGAGCACGTCGCTGCAACTCTTCTTCGATGGGAGCAGGGGCAAGAACAGAGACACAGATGTGTCCTTGCTGGATCGTCTGGACGCATGGATACACGGCCGTTTCACCACGCCGATTGCGCGCCACCATCACGGCAAGTTCCTTCGTGAATGTCACGAACGACTCTGCCAGAAGCGGCCGTGGCTCTTCACCTTCCATGAACCGTCGCCATACCATGTCGATCTCGGTATCGCGCTTGATGGTGGCATTGCCATATCCATCATAGCCATACTTGCGTGTCTTGGCCACGAACGGATAACCATGCTCCGCACCAAAGTCGAACAGGTCTTGTTTCGTCGTGATCTCGGCGAATCGCGCCATGGGGATCCCAACGGCAGCGAAGGTCTGCTTCTGCGTGTACTTGTCTTGCACGAGGCGCATGGTTGCAGGTGATGGCCAAACAAGGCGCTTCTCGGCGATCACATCAAGAATGTGCGGGTCGATGAATTCATTCTCAAGTGTGATGATGTCGGACGCGTCGATGAACTGTCCGAGTTGCCCTGCCTCCTTCCAACCCTCCGGAAACTCGAGCTTCGTCATCACGCCGGCCGGAGAGTTCTCACCATGCTCGATCACGGCAATGCGCATGCCCAGTTGGAGCGCGGCCTGCGCCGTCATCTTGGCAAGCTGACCTCCACCTAGAAGACCCAGGACGAACGTTTCTGCCGGACGGTAGATAGATGGCAACATCAGACTTCCTCGAGTACGACCACTGCAACGGCAACGGTGCTTGTATGACTTAGCGTTACGTGGATGCGATATCCTTCCCACCGTTCCTTCATCGCATTGAACAGTTCGATCACCGGCTTGCCACTGGCTTCGTTGCGAATGCCCACATCCTTGAAGGCAAACCCGTCGCGCATTCCCGTGCCAATGGCCTTGGAGAAGGCTTCTTTCGCTGCAAAGCGCGCGGCATAGTGCAGGTGACGTGTTTCGCCAAAGCGCTCACAGTACTCGATCTCGAGCGGCGTGAACACGCGCTTGCCGAAGCGGTCGCCATACTCCTCGAACGAATGCTTGATCCGACCTACGTCGGTGATATCTACGCCGGTTCCAATGATCATTGCGATGCCAATTGATCTTCGAACAACAGGTAGGCACGAATGAGCTCGTCCAGATCACCATTCATCACCGAATGGATATCGGTGATCTTCGTTTCAGTGCGGTGATCGTTCACCATCGTGTACGGTTGGAAGACGTAGGAGCGGATCTGCGACCCCCATTCAATACGCTTCTTCGAACCTTCAATGGCGGCCTTTGCCGCCTCCTCTTCTTCGAGTCGTTTCTGATAGAGTCGACTCTTCAGCATCTTCATGGCATGCTCGCGATTGAGCAACTGCGAGCGCTCTTGCTGACATGCCACCACAATACCGGAAGGAATGTGACGAAGTCGGACCGCCGTTTCCACCTTGTTCACATTCTGTCCGCCCTTACCGCCCGACCGGAACGTATCCATTTCCACGTCGGCCGGATTCACCACGATCTCGATGGCATCATCCACTTCGGGATACACGAAGACGGAGGCAAAGGAGGTGTGGCGGCGAGCGTTGGAATCGTACGGACTGATCCGCACCAAACGATGCACACCGTTCTCGGCCTTCAAGTAGCCATAGGCATACTTGCCCTTGATCTCGAGCGTACAGCTCTTGATGCCTGCTACTTCGCCTTCCTGCTCATCGGCAAGGTAGATCTCGTAGTTGTGCTGTTCTGCCCATCGCGTGTACATGCGCATGAGCATCTGTGCCCAATCTTGCGCTTCAGTACCACCGGCGCCGGCGTTGATCGTGAGGATACAATTGCGTTGGTCGTCCGGACCCGAAAGGATCTTTCGGAGTTCGAGTTCGTCGACGGCCTTTTGACTCTTGGCGAGTTCACCGATCACGTCGGCTTCCATGGATGGATCGTCGGCCTCTTCTGCCAGCTCGATCAAGGCGATCACATCGTCCACGGCTTGCCCTGCCGCCATCCAGGTTTCCACCCAATCCTTGAGAGTGGCCGTTTCCTGCATCATCTTCTGCGCCTTTTGCTGGTCGTCCCAGAAATCGGGCGCTTGACTCAACATCTCTCGTTCTGCTATCTCGTCGCGTTTACGATCGATGTCAAAGGAACCTCCGCAATTGCTCAACGCGTTCGCGGAGCTCGTTCACTTGGGTCTTTTGGGGTTCGAACATGATCTGTACCGTATGGTCTGTGGTGGTTTGGAATGCAAACCACAAAACTACGGATTTGGCACTACAGAAGCGGGGAACTGACGCCGATGGACCAGCCGAATCGACCGATCTGTGTGGCATAGGGGCCGACCGGCCAGAGCACGTCCACGCGCAGATACAGCAGGTCGCTGATGAAGCTGGGAATGCGGGCGAGGGCCACACCGGCTTCCGTGTACCACTGCGCGGAATACGTGGCCGCGTTGAAGATGCCGATGAGGTCCGGTCCGCGCTTGTTGTAGGTGGGCAATCCCACGATGCGCCACCACATATCGCTGAAGTTGTGCTCGGTGTGCACGGCCACGTAACTGGATCCGATCAGAGCGTTCACCGGCACGGTGGCAAGGTCTGTGACCGTTCCGAACACAGGAAAGCGTTTCATTGCATAATAGCGATACTGTGCAGGAGTGTTCTCGGACGACCATCCTGCATGCACGTCGATGTCGAGCGTCATCGGACGATATCCCGTGGTGAACGTCGGGATCGTGCTCCCGATGGAAGCTTCGACTGTGGTGAAGGTCCGCTGTGACGTGTGCTCAAGACCATACTGTCCGGTCACACTCCCGCGCACCGGCCAACCCGTCCCCAAGATGTTATCCATCAAGGTCGGTGCCCCGAGGTCGATGGTGGCCGAGAGGGTGGAGTAGTTGCCCGGATCGGCGGAGAGCACGGGACGGTCGGGAGGATAGAGGACGTTCGACGGCACCACGCGAGCCTGCGTGTACAGCACAGAGGCGGTGAACCGACCCACGGAACACTGCATGCCGGCATCGAAGCCATCCTGACGGAAGAAGTCATAATACCCGGCGTACAGCAGGTTCGTAAGGTTCAATGCCGCAAAACGTCGCGAGATCGATCTGGACTCCTGCAATGTTCGATACTGCGAGAACACGGCCCCGGAGAACTGCAGCTTCACATCGTCGGAATCGATGGCATTCCATGTGAGCGAAGCCTTGCCGGCTCGTGTTCCTTGTTGACCAAAGGCTGCCATGCCTTTCACCGAGAACGCATCGTACGAGAGCCCCACTTCACCGCCGAACATGGCGCCGGTGAGTGGTGTTCTGTTCACATAGGGATCGATCGAGAATCCAAACCCTCCAAGTGTACCACTGCCCATGGCCATTGACGTATCGCGCGGATGCTTGGCCTCTTCGGCGGTGATGCTATCCTGTTCGCGATAAACGCGTTTCTCTTCCTCAGACTGTTCTGCAAATGCATGCTGATCCCAGAACTCCGGCTTTGCGGAGTCCACGTCAGGCGCAATGGTCATGTTCGGATCGACAACGCCAACGCTTGAGCGCGACTTGCCTCCGCTGGTGTTCACATTCACCGATATGGTGGTTGGCGTTGCCGGCGCAAGCAGTGAATCGGGAATGGGTCTATTGACGATCACATCGGTCACGTAGGTATTGGCAACGACATCGGCATTCACCTTCATCAGCCCGGCGATGACCGTGAGTCCGACCTTGGCAGACACTTGTTGATAGGTTGGCACCCAGACACTGTCGCTTACATTGTCGTAATGCTGTTCATAGCGAAGATCTTTCAAGAGCGGGAATGCCGTCTCTTCTGTTGGCGCGAACTTGGCATCGATGATCTGATACGTGCCTTCGACGATCACAAGCGTTCCCTCGAAACCGGGAAAGATGCGGGCCTTGGGTTGGAAGGCGATCTCGTAGACCATTTGCTGACCGAGCGATCTCTTCGATAGGATGGTATAGGCGTACTCATCGAGCGCATCGGCGCCGAGCGGTGTGATCAGCGTCGTGTTCAAGATCGTCACCTCATCGCGTGTGAAGTCAAAGAAATCATCGAACACGGCAAGGTTGTTCGCTGCACCAACGTTCTTGGTCTGTCGGCGTTGCAGCAACACGATATGCTTCTTTGACGTGGGCTTGCGCACTTCATAGATCTTCGAAAAGGTCTCCATGATGGAGCTACGATCCTCATCCGTTATGCCCTGAAGATCGAGGTCCATGCGAAGCTTCGAATAGGTCGAGCTCTCCAACGACGTGATACGGGCCGCATTTTCGTTCTTGCGTGCAACGGCGCGACGGATCACCTCTTCCGCCGAGATGTCGCCCACCACCGTCACACTGTTCTTGAGCACCGACTGCATGGGCAAACGAACATCGATGCTGGTCTGTGCCGGCGTGATCTTCAACGAGCGCTCACCATACCCCACACTACGAACGCTGATCGTATACGTGGCCGTAGGGAGTGGAAGTCGGAATGTCCCGCCCGATCTGCTATACGTGCCGGTGTTGCCGCCTTGCACGCGGATCGATGCACCATTGATCGGCTCGCCCGTTGCACTGTCCCGTACCACACCCGTCCACACTGTTTGCTGCGCAAGACCTTGCGCATGAGCAAGGAGGAGGAAGGCGGCAAGGAGGAAGAGAGCGGAACGTGTTTGCATAGGATTACCTGATGATGACGAATGGCAGACAGATAGGGGTGGCCCCTGGCGCGGGGCGCACCACTACGGTATACCATCCTGTTGGTTGCATCGAGCAATCAATGCTCGAAACCCCACCAACGCCTGTGCAAATCACCACATTCCCGTAGGGATCCACAACGTCGGCAACGGATTGCGGTAGTGATGCAGTAGGAGTATGCACCCTGATCGATCCGCTCGTTGGATTCGGATACACAGACCACCTATCGGTCTGTTCGTATTCGTCAGCAACGGATACGAGTGTCGATCCATACTCAGCGGCCCCAACACTGCGCGCTTCCTTGTAGGCATAACCGTAATAGTCCACCGACGGATCGTTCGTTTTCAGACCGGCGGCTATGGCCGGACTGGACGATACAAGATGAAGGTCGTGCGCAGCTCCATCCACGAACATGGGCGTTGTTGCAGAAATGATCGTCGGGTTGAGCTCCTTGATCTTGTCGAGCGCCGGCGTGTCCCAGTACGGACCGGTGAACGATGGATTCGTCGTGCTGTAATAGATGTTGTTCGCCATGATCACGGCACCAAAGGGCATCGTGCTTCCATTGATGTACTGACTCTCTGCACCAAAGGCAAAGATGTTGTTCACCACGTAGTTGCCTGACGATGCAGGATAAAGCGTACTCGTGGTCAGGAAGCGGATCGTTGCCTGTCCGCATTCAAAGAACGTGTTGTTCACCACCTGACAGTTCACGGCCGATGAGAGGGCGAGACCGCGATAACCACCGATCACAAGGTTGGCATAGAACTTCAGATCTCGCACTTCGGCATTGGAACCCGCACAATAGAATTCCGGACTCGTATCGCCACCGAGTTCGAAGGCCACCCATGGCGAACGCGATGCATTCAAAAACAGATTGTGATCCATGGTGATCAGGCTGGCGCCGCCCTTGATGTGTCCACCCGTCTGACAATTCTCGATGCGATTACCGGAGATGAGTCCGTAGTGACAAGTGTTGAAGTCAAAGGCACCCGACGCAAGGTCTTTGAATTCGCAGTTGCGTACTTCGAACGAGTCGACGCCCGCGAACTTGAACACGGCATACACTGTGTCGGTCGTGTTGCGGAACGAACATCGGTCGACCACGATCTGCGTTGACTGTGTTGCACAGTCCCCACCGTTGTCGATCAGGAACAATCTGCCGGGGAAGGCCGTGCTTGCGGTGAACGACAGTTCTTCGAACTTGATGAAGTTCACCTTGCTGAACTGCCACATGCCGGTGATGAGCACACTGTCGTTTTCGAACGGACGGATCACGATCCAGTTCTTCGGAGCGCCTCGAAGCGACTCCACGAATTGATAGGCCGAGTACGTACCCGTATGGAGTGCAATGGTATCACCCGGTTTGGCAACGGTGGCCGCCGCTTGAACATTGGCATAGGTCTGTGACGAACCAACGTGCAGTGTGGTCGCCGTTGCCGACGTGATCCACAGGAGCAGAACGATGGTACAGATCGCATATCGCATCATGGTCGTGGTTCCTTCATGGCATTGTGTTCGATCTTCCAACCAACGGCACCTTCGAGCTCGTAGCGCATCGTGACACCGATCATCAGCGCCGTCATCCGTTCCAACGTCCGGCTCAGGATCAGTCCGCCCACATACCATGGCCGAAAGCCGATGGCCGTGATGATGTCCTCCACCACGAGCGCCGCCTCGCGGTCATCCGACGCAACGAACGTATCGAAACGTGCATGAGGCTCCGAAAGCGCAGCAGCGCCAATGGTATTCAGGGCCTTGACGATCCTGGCGTCGGGCATGTGTTGCACAAGCATCTCGGCCGAACTCGTGTCATGCGGCGTCACTACATCATCGAGCGTCTTCGTGAGCGGGTTCGACATGCTGATCACGATGCGCTGGTGAACGCTCGATCCGAGTTCATGCGCAATGGATTGCTCTGCCTCGTACGGAACGGCAAGGATGATCACATCAGAGGCGCATACTTGGGCAAGATCGATCGGAGTATCCTGATCGAAGCCGTGGACGTTAAACTCGGCCTGCCGAAGTCGAGTCAGGAGACCCGATCCCATCGTTCCGTTTGCGCCAATGATGGAGATGGTTGGTTGCATAGTCGTTGTATTTTGTGAGAGCGCAATCTAGGGGTCATCCATGAATCGACATCAACACATCCTTGCCGCCCTTCTGTTCCTTGTGGGAGCACTTCCAACTTGGGCGCAGGAGAATCCGACGTTCAGCGAGCATATCGCTCCGATCATCTATTCGAAGTGCACGCCGTGCCATCGCACGGGGGAGATCGCACCGTTCCCGCTGGTCACGTATGCCGACGTGGCGCAGCGCTCATTGACCATTGCCTACGTCACGCAGATGCGCACGATGCCGCCATGGAAGCCCGTGCATGGCTATGGTGAGTTCTTGGGTGACCGATCGTTGTCGGACGAGCAGATCGCCTTGATCGACCGTTGGGTGAAGAATGGCGCGCAAGAAGGCGATGCCTCGAAGACACCGCCACCGCCCACCTTCCCGTCAGGCTCGCAGCTCGGCGTGCCGGACCTCGTGCTGGAGATGAACGAACAGTGGAACATCGAGGACAATTACAAAGACGTGTATCGCTACTTCGTGATCCCGACGAATGCGCTCGAAACACGTCCGGTGGCCGCCTTGGAGTTCCGTCCCGGCAATCCGAAGGTCGTCCATCACGTGCTCTACTTCCAAGACACCACGGGCACAGCGCGACAGAAGGATGCGGCCGATCCGCAGGCGGGCTATAGCGGATTTGGCGATCCGGGATTCGAAAGCGTCTCATCATTCCTTGGCTGGGTGCCGGGTGCACAGCAACGGTTCTATCCGCCAACCATTGGCGCAACGATGTACAAAGGGTCAGACCTTGTGCTGCAGATCCACTATGCGCCAAGCGAGACGAAGGAGACGGATCGTTCGAGAGTGAACGTGTTCTTCCAGAAGAACACGGACATCCGCGAGATCCAGCAAACGCAGCTCACGCCGTTGCAACTCCCCAAGGGACAGTCCTTCATCATCCCGGCCAATTCCACGAAGACCTTCTCCACGCAATTCACGATACCGCTCAATGTGAGTATCCTCGGCGTTGCACCGCACATGCACTTGCTTGGTCGCAAGGCGCATGCCTATGCGGTCACTCCAACTGCCGATACCATCGAGCTCGTCAAGATCGACGATTGGGACTTCCATTGGCAAGGCGGATATGCGTTCAAGCACATGGTGCGCGTGCCCAAGGGCTCGGTGTTGCACTACGATGCTGAGTACGATAACACCGTGAACAATCCCGAGAATCCGAACGATCCGCCAAAGCTCGTGCGGTGGGGAGAGAGTACGACCGACGAGATGTTGCTCTGCTATTTCTTCTGGTTGCCCTACCAACCGGGTGACGAGACCATGGCAATGGAAACAACGACGAGCGTCACGGAAGAACAAACAGTGGCCGTACCTGCAGTGTTGGCACCGAACCCGGCACACGGTGGAACGCAACTCACGTTCGTGGTTGGTCTGCCAACACGCGTGAACATCGACGTTGTTGATGCCATGGGCGCTGTGGTGGCCGATGTTGCGACGAATGCGCTGTTCGAATCAGGTCAGCACATTCTTCCCATCAACGTTCAGTCATTCGCTCGCGGCGCCTACTTCGTTCGCATGCGCATGAACGGCAGCATCACGTCGATGCCGTTGATGATCGACTGATCACGGTCGACTTCCGAACACTGCCGATCCAACGCGGACCATCGTCGACCCTTCGGCAATGGCCCACTCGAGATCACCACTCATTCCCATCGAAAGCTCAACGGCCGTTGCAGGCGCACTCCCGCTTGCAATGGCCGTATCTCGTAGTGTACGTAGCAACGCAAAGCATGCGCGCACGGTTGCCTCGTCATCGGTGTTCGCACCGATCGTCATGAAGCCAACGACGCAAAGGTTCGGTGCAAGGCTCAAGGCGGCAAGGATCGATCCCACGTCGCTTGGATCGCATCCCGCCTTGCTCGCTTCGCCACTTGTGTTCACTTCCACCATCACGTTCACCGTGATGTTGCGTTTGCTCGCTTCTTGCTGCAACGCCGTGATCAACGAAGGCCGGTCGACGGATTGAATGCACGTTGCGAACGACAATGCGTCCCGCACTTTGTTCGTTTGCAGATGACCGATGAAGTGCCATTCCACGTCAAGATCCCCCAGCGCCTCCCACTTCGGAAGTGCCTCCTGCACGCGGTTCTCACCAAAGAGACGTGCTCCAAGTGCATGCACGTTGCGCAACACATCTGGTTGTACGGTCTTGGTCGCCAGCAGTAGCCGCACACTCTGCGGATCGCGGCCGCAGGCCTCACATGCAGCATGCATGCGTTCGAGAATGTGGTGGTAGGATTCGGAGAGCATGTGCAAAGCTACATGGGATACTGCTGTAATGACCAACACGCGTGATACTCAGAAGGCATGTCCAAGGCTTATTCCGGGGACGAAGAACCAATCACGTTCGCTGACATGGTAGAAACCGCCAGCGGACAATCGAAACGAAAATCCGCCATTTTCCGATTCATAGCGGTAGGCGACCGACCATGTTGGATTCACAGGGGAATACGCGATTACACGTTCACCGTCTGGCACGTTGGTCGAATAGCGAACTTGGAGCGACAACCCTAGGGAGAGATCGATATGGTTTGAGCCATGGAACAGTATCGTTCTGACCTCAATTGGTAGATAGGATGCGGATGAGAAAAATGAGATCCCATACCCCGTACTGAAACGTAGTGCGTGAAACAGAATCACAGAATCCGATGAGACCAGTGGCACTTCGAGGTTGAGGGAAAGAAGGTGAATTCCCGCACCTCCCTCTGCAAAATGGACAGCGAACAGTGGCCTACATCGCACAGAACATGGCGTGCACAAGACGATCACCGCGCAAATGCACACAAGCCTACAACGCATACTCCCTCCTTCGCTACCGCATGACGTCTACTCGCTGACTGTGTTTCTCTGAACCTCGCTGCACAATTAGCACATACGAACCTTGGGCAACATCCTGAAACTGCAGCACCACATCCTTGCCGCCTTCATCCACCATCATCGCGAAGAACGTCTTCACGGTCTTTCCTTGAAGGTCGACGAGCGTGGCCGTGCACGTGGTTGGCGTTGACGCGGTGAGATGCAGCGTTGCTTGTGTCGATACAACGTTTGCAGAAAGGATGCACCACGTTGGAGTCTCTGGTTCGTCACTCACAGATGTGAGAACGCCGGTAACGAACGACGAACGCGGAGAGTAGAGACCAGCGGTGTCTGCATCGACAGAACGGACCTTCCAGAAATAGCGCTTGTTGCTCTCGAGCAATGGTACACCATACGTTGTGTCGGTGAGACCGGTGCGTTCATGCACGATGGTCTGGAACGTGAGGGAATTCGCCACTTGCAGATCGTACGATGCGGCGCCGGGAACGCGCTCCCATGTGAGGCGAACAGGATTACCGGCCACGTCGGAGGAGTTCGTGACGGGAAGCAACAACGCCGGTGCTCGCACGGCTGTGCGGAACGACCATGCTGTGCTTGGAAGACTACGTCCTTCCTCACCAAAGGCATAGACACGCCACCAATACTCCACCGGACCTTGTGTAAGTGCGGTGAGCTTCAGGGAATCTTCACGCACACCGTCGATCACTTTCACATTCTGCGTGAACGCCGCATCGGTTGCCAACTCCACGGCATAGCTCACGGCAGAGGGGACCTTCTTCCACCGCACGACCTGATCGGTGAACACGCCGCGACGTCCGTTGAGTGGCGACACCAACTCCGGACCATCTCCCGGTGCGGGAAGTGACGTCATCGAGCCACTGAACATTCCCCCACCATGCGTTGCCGCATGCATGGTCCGATCTGCATTGCGCGCCACCACCATCTCTACGGGGATGTTGCCGATGACCGTGGCCGCATTTTGCGTCCACACCGTCGACGAGCCATTCAGTTGCGTGGTGGTGTAGACGCCTGTTGACGTGGCGGCCACATACACGTTCGTGCCATCTGCATACCGCATGATGGCAACGCTGTTCACGGCCGGACCATTTCCACCACCCGATGTGTTCTCTTCGAGATTGCCCGCGATGGCCTCCCATGTTGCACCGCCGTCCGTCGTTGACACGATGCTCACCACATTGTAGTTCGAGAGCGCAGCAACGATATGCTGACTGTTCACACTGTCAACAGCAATGCTCGATACGTTCGCACCTTTCGGGAACGGAGATGTTGAAATGAGTACGGGTACAGAGCCGATCACATGTGCATTGTCGAGCCTGTACAACAAACCATTCGTGGTTCCATACAACACCGTGTTCGCCGGTGAACGCAACACGGCGACCGCAGAGATCTGTCCGCTGGCCAAACGCGTTGCCGGCAGACTGTCCCAATTCACTGCCGTGGAATCCATCGATCCAAGCGGGATGGCACTCACGTCCTTGTTCCGCCACAGGATCGCACCACCGGCCACATAGAGCACGCGATCGTTGTTCTGATCGGCCATGAAGGGATTGATGAAGAGATAGTTCTTTGCACCAATGGGATCGATCCGTGTTCGCGCTGTTTCCACGCCGGCATCGTTGAGCAGAACACGTCGAACCACTCCTTGCTGCGACGACACGTAGAGTTCCTTGCCGCCTTGCACGTATTGCACGAACGATCCATCGCCACCACTGCGACGATCCCACGGTGTGGTCCCGTCGAGTGTGCTGGACGAGAACGTTCCATTGTCCTGCAGTCCACCAATGATGCGCGCATCGTCGGCCTTCTGCACAACGTTCACCGTGTAGAACTGCGTGCTCAGATATCCGCGGTTGAGATCGTTCCATTTCACACTGTCGGCGCGTCCATCATCCGTCCGCCACAGACCGCCATCGTTGCACGAGTACACGATGGTAGGGTTGGAAGGCAGGAAGGCGAGTTCATGTTGATCGGGGTGATGATTCGGATACTGTGAATACCGCTCCGTTGGTGTTGATGTAGCGCCATATCCACCGATCCACGTGGTGCTGGTCGTCGACGTGAAGCCATTCGTGGATCGATACAAACTCGTACCGCCAACGATCACGTAATTCGTGTCGGTGGGATGAACACGCACAAGCAGATCATATCCGCCCTGCGAGAAGAAATCACCGTTCCGTCCACCGAACAATGGAATGTTCGCACTGCGATTCGTCCATGTGCCGCGCGAATACTTCCACAAGCTGTGCCACTCTTCACGCGTTTCGTACGAGAGCACGAACACGCCCTTCGTTCCGGTACCGGGAGTTTCTGCAATGGCCCACACTTGCTCAGGGTCACTCGGTGAGACACCAAGCACAATACGGTTGATCGATGCCGGCATATCAGGCGGTGAGATCTTCGTCCACGTGGCTCCATCCAACGATCGATAGATACCCGCTCCGGGAGCCACTTCACCGGTGATGCCGGTAGAGCTGCTCAGCGATGCATAGAGCACGCCGCTCTTGGTGATGACCACGTCGGAAAACAGACTCGAGCTTGCAAGCACTTGCTTCCATGTGGTGCCGCCATTCGTCGAGCGATAGATCCCGGCACGCGCCGTTGCCACGTAAATATCGTCAGTGGTCGACGTTGGATGTGTGGCGATGCGCCACGTGAATCCGAAGGGACCTTGCACGTAGATCTTCGACTCAACGGTCGATGGCAGTACGTTCCACGTTCGGCCACCGTCGACGCTTTTGAAGATGCCATTCCCGCTGATCTGTGCGGAGTTGCCCCAGATCTCTCCGGTGCTGTAGTACCACGTCTGCGTCTTTCCCGCGCGTGTGTCCTGTGCAATGCTGGCAACGGAATGCAATTGGTCCGGTCGCGTCGTCCGCGTCCACGTGGCCCCTGCATCCTCGCTCCTCCACATCCCTGCACTTACACCTCCTGCCAACAGCACGCGTTCATCCGATGCATCGATGGCAAAGGCGCGCGTACGTCCACCGATGTTCCACGGACCTCTGCTCGACCATACATCCGTTTGCTCGCGTTCACCATTGCGTTCGATATCTTCAGGAGAGCCCGGCAGTGTTTGCGCAAAGGCCAACTCGCGCACGCGCATGTTCCCCGGGATCTGTCCGGTGGCCGGATCGGCATGGCGTATGCGTTCCCATTCTGCGCGCTTCTGCGGCATGATCATGGCCTCATCCGTTCCACCGCGCTGCGTGGAGCACGATGTGAGCACGCAAAGTGCGATCAGCGATCCAACGGTATACTGCTTCATCGTTGTACGAGGCCTCGAAGTGTTCGCAATGTTTGTGGACCGATCACACCGATGGGTACCAACAGGAGAATGTACAGGGGAAGGGCGGCAATGCTCACGATCATGCGCAGCATGCTCCCAGCCGGTGCAATGATCGTGGCTCCGTAGACGGTGGCCGCCGCAAGCATCGTGAGCGATACGCGCTTCCAGTCGTACTGCATCGGATAGATCCGTTGCACCACCACATAGAGCACGGCAGCGCCTGCCACATAGGCGATCACCTTTGCCCATGCCGCACCATCGATGCCCAGCAACGGGAAACCGATGAACGTGGCCACCACGTTCACGATCCCGGCAACACCGGTGGCAATGGGCAACGTGGCCGTGCGCTTCGTGATATGCGGACCAACGGCAAAGTTGATCATGAAGCCATTGAAGACGTAGGCAAGGAGAATGATCGGCACGATGTGGAGTCCGGACCAGTACAGCGGATTGATGAACCGTCCACCAATGAACGGCAACTGCACCAGCAACGGCATGGCAAGCGAAGTGATCAGGAACACCGCACCGCAGACAGCCGTGAACAATGTGAACACGCGCGCGAACGTTGCCTTCGCATCTGCGTCGTCGCGATGATGCAAATAGAACGGCTTCCATGCATACTCGAACACCGTGATGAACATCATCATCGGAATGGCAAGACGGAAGTTCGTTTGATACATTCCCACGGCGGCATTGCTGGACAGCATGAGCATGATCGGTCGGTCGGCCACTTGCACCATGATCGACGAAAAACTCGACGGCACGGTCGGCAGTCCGAAGCGGACCATCTCGCGGTACAATGCACGGTCGAAAGCACGGCGGAGCGACGTGACCACCGAGGGCACGAAGACAACAAAGGACACGGCACTGGAGATGATGCCGGCATAGATCACGCCTTCGATGCGCATCTGCCACACCACCACGAACAAGATGTTCAATGTCACGTTCACCACGATGGCGAGCAATCGCATGAGGGCGAAGACACGCGGACGTTGTTGCATGCGCAGTCGCGCGAACGGGATCAGCACCAGGGCATCGAACAATGGAATGAGGGCGGCAAGGCGGACGAGCGATGCACCGTCGCCTTCCAGTTTCAGGAACGACGACGTGGCGATCGGAGCGGCCAAGAGGACCGTGGCAACCGTCACGATGATCCCGATGCTGCCGACGGCCCAGAAGGCAACGCTGAACACCGATCGGTTCCGCTCGTCGTTGTTGCGCTCGTAGAACCGCATGTAGGCCGGCTCCATGCCAAGCGAATACAGGATGTTCACGAAGGCGATCATGGCATAGATGGCCGACACGTCTCCGATCTCTCCGGCAGAGAGGTAGTTCGTGTAGAGCGGTGTGAGGAGGAACGTGAGGAATCTCCCCAGAACCGTGCTCACGCCGTAGACAAGAGTATCAGAAGCTAAGGACGTGATCTTTGATCGCATGGTCCGTAATTTACCACATGAAACGTACCCTCCTTGGCCTTGGCCTCGTCCTTGCCGCCCTCCTGCAACTTGGCGCGCAAACCGCAACGACCCCCGAAGCGCAACGTGTTCTTGAACACGTTCGATATCTGGCCTCGCCGGAGCTGGCGGGCAGAGCTCCCGGCACCGAGGGCAACAAGCTCGCTGCCGACTATATCGAGAAGCAATTCAAGGCGGCCGGACTTCTTCCCGCCAACCAAGGTCAGTTCCAGCAAGCCTTCACGCTGACCACCGGCGTCAAGCTCGGCGCGCAGAACAGTGTGATGTTCGACGTTCTGGTGGAACGCCCCGGTGTGCCGCTGGACCAGACACGCCCCACGAAGATCGGCTGGAAGATGGGCGCCGATTATCAGCCCTATGGATTCAGCGAGTCGCGCACGGTGAAGGGCGCCATGGTGTTCTGCGGCTTCGGTCTCTCGGCACCGGACAAGAACTACGACGACTATGCCGGCATCGACGTGAAGGACAAGATCGTGATCGTCCTGCGCGGCATTCCAAAGTGGGCTGAGAAGGAGGAAGGGTTCAAGGCATTGGCATCGCTGCGTGCAAAGGCCACCACGGCGCGTGACAAGGGCGCTGCGGCCATCGTCTTTGTGAACGAGAAGGGCGATTCCGCCGACGTGCTCTCGCCCTTTGGTCTCGATCGCATGGGCAAGAACTCCGGCATCGTGGCCCTTCAGGTGCGCCGCACTCCCTGTGCTCGCATCTTCCCGCCCAAGGACATGCCCATGTTCCAAGCGGAGACGGCCATTGAGAAGGACAAGCGACCGCATTCCTATGCACTGACGAACACCACCGGATCCATCACCACATCGCTTGAATACACAGAGAGCACCACACACAATGTGCTCGGTATGGTGCGTGGCACGGAGCGACCCGATGAGTATGTGGTCGTGGGTGCCCACTTCGACCACCTGGGCATGGGCGACGAGAACTCCTTGCACACATCGCGCGAGCCCATCATCCATCCCGGAGCCGACGATAATGCTTCGGGAACGGCCGGCGTGATGGAGCTTGCCCGTCGGTTCGCGGCCGCACCGGGAAAGCGGACGATCGTCTTCATGTGCTTCAGCGGCGAAGAGAAGGGTCTGCTGGGTTCAAAGCACTTCACCAACAACTCTCCGATTGCCTTGGCGAACATCGTGACCATGGTGAACATGGACATGATCGGCAGACTCAAGGACAATAAGCTGAACGTGCAGGGCGTGGGCACTTCGCCGGGCTGGCCGGCGCTGCTGGAGCGCGCCAAGGGCGATCTGCCGTTCGTGATGACGACAACGGCCGATGGCTTCGGTCCGTCCGACCATTCCTCCTTCACGGCCAAGAACATCCCTGTGCTGTTCTTCTTTACGAACCTGCATAGCGACTATCACCGACCCACCGACACGTACGACAAGATCAACTACGATGGCGAGGCCATGGTGCTCACCATGGTGGAGCGGACGGTGCGTGAGATCGCCGATGCGGCGGACAGGCCGGTGTTCACCATGCCCGTGCAAACCGCGCAAAAGAGCGCGTCGACGGGATTCCGTGTGACATTTGGTGTGATCCCCGACTACGGTGACGATCCGCAAGGACTGCGGATCACGGGTGTGAAAGCGGGCGGACCTGCAGAGAAGGCCGGTCTGAAGGGCGACGACATCGTGACCAAGTTCGGCGCCACGACCATCAAGAACATCTACGATCTGACGTCGGCCATGGGCGAGCACAAGCCGGGCGACAAGATCAACGTCGTCGTCCTCCGTGACGGGAAGGAACTCGTCCTCCCCGTCACGTTGGAAGGTAAGTGATCACTTACTTATCTGCGAAGACAAATCCCATGATGGCAAGGGCGGCAGCGCATTTGTTCACCTCGTCCGGACGCAGCTTGTCGATCGTGTCGCCCTCGGTGTGGTGATACCAGAAGTACTTCGAGTCTTCGACATTCAGTGAGAGAACAGGAACGCCCTTGTCCTCGAGCGGTCCGGTATCAGCACCGGTATGTCCGTTGCGCACGTAGGTAACGCCCAGCGGCTCCAGGAGCGTACATGCATCCTGGAAGGCAAAGAGCGTGTCACCGCCCGACGATGTCGTGAAGCCAAGCGGGGCGAACGTTCCTTCGTCGGATTCGATGCCGAGCACATGCTTCTCATGGCGTGTTTGTTCTTCGTAGGCCTTGCCGCCGCGCAGACCGTTCTCCTCATTCGTCCAGAACACCACGCGCAAGGTACGGCGTGGCTTCAGTCCTAGCTTTCGAATGGTGTTCAAGCCGTGCCAAGCCGCAAAGCATCCACCGGCATCATCCATGGCGCCGGTTCCAAGGTCCCAAGAGTCGATATGACCGCCCATGCAGACCACTTCGTTCGGGAGCTCTGAGCCGGGGATGTCGATGATGATGTTCCGCGAGGGAGCATCCGCCATCCAATGTCCACCCAGCGTGATCTCCACTTCGATCTTCTGTCCGCGATCCTGCATCCGTTGCATCATCATGGCATCTTCCATGGTGATGGCCGCATGCGGGATCTTCGTGACCGAGTCGTTGTAGCTCATGCCGCCGGTATGCGGCGTCTGGATCCCGAACGGACCCACACTTCGCACCAGACTTCCGATGGCACCGTGTCGTGCCGCCGCAACAGCACCGCCAACACGGTACGAGACCGTTTCTCCGTAGTGCGTGAACGGAACGTTGAACAACACGATCTTGCCGCGCACCTTGGCAGCGTTCTTGGTCAGGTCGTCGTAGCTCGAGACCACAAAGACCTCGCCCCGAAGTCGGTCACACGCAATGGACCCTCCGAGCGCACACATCGGCAACGTGCGCTCGATCGGCGATGTCATGCGGGCCGATTCGTTCCCGCGCATCCAGTGCGGCACCATGACGTGTTGGGTGCGAACGTTCCACCCTTCCGCCTTCATGCGGGCCACGAGCCAGTCGATCCCTCGCTCCAGATTGGCCGAACCGCTCAAGCGCTTCGGATACGCGTCACAGAATTCCCCCAATGTGCGATAGATGGTACTATCGGCCTGTGCGGCCGCGGCCACCTTCATGGCGATCTGGCGATACTTATCGGCCACCTCGCCGCCTTTTGCTCCTTCGCCGCCCGCCAGACATAGTGCGATAGCGGCCAAGAGCCCTGCCCCTCGTGTACGCCCATGCGTCATACGATCTCTCCCCGTGTGTGTGTTCGTGAATATAGTATCTGAGCGCACAACTGCCGTCTGCCAGCCGCCGTTTTGGTATTTTTGTGTTCATCCCACTTCGGAGTACCGATGAGCCTTCAGATCCGAGCCCTCGACAACGACGATACGCTGCCATTCATCAAGGCACAATGGCTCTTCTACAAGGACGATCCCCACTGGGTCCCACCCATGATCATGGATCGGAAGAAGCTCCTCAACCAGAACAAGAACCCCTTCTACAAACACGGCAAGCTGCAGATGTTCCTTGCCGAGAAGGATGGCAAGGTGGTGGGACGGATCGCGGCGATCACGAACAGCAATCACAACACCACGTATGGCGACAAGGTCGGCTTCTTCGGATTCTTCGAATGCATCCAGGACCAAGGCGTTGCCACGGCGTTGTTCACGGCAGCCGAGCAGTGGTTGCGCGATCGCGGGATGACGCATGTACGCGGCCCTGTGAATCCGTCATTGAACGACGAAGCCGGATTGCTCATACATGGATTCGACGGTCCACCCGTGCTCCTCATGACGTACAATCCGCCCTACTACCAGCAGCTCATCGAAGGCGCCGGCTACAAGAAGGAAAAGGACCTGTACGCCTATCTGCTGAAGAACGAGACGTATCTCGATGCGAAGGTGCAGCGACTGCGCGACGTGGTGATCAAGCGCTACAACCTCACCTTCCGCAACATCAACCTCAAGAACAAAGAGCAGTTCCGCAAGGATGTCGACGCACTCCGTGAGATATACAACGCAGCATGGGAAAAGAACTGGGGCTTTGTCAAGATGACGCATGCCGAGTTCGATTTCCTTGCAGCAGACCTCAAGCAGATCGCCGATCCGCAGTACGCATTTCTCGCCGAGGTGAATGGCAAGGTGGCAGGGTTCTGTCTTGCGCTTCCGGACATCAACCAGTCACTCAAGCACAACAAAAAGGGCGGCCTCCTCGGCGGCGTCTACCACCTTCTCTCCAAGAAGAAACACATCGATCTCGTTCGCATCATCGTACTTGGCGTATTGCCGGAATTCCGTGGCAAGGGCATCGATGCGGTGATGTATCAGGAGATCGGCGACCGCGCTGCGCAGAACGGCATTATGAAGGGCGAGGCATCATGGATCCTCGAAGACAATGTGATGATGAACCGCGCCCTTACCGACACCATGCATGGCGAACGCTATCGTACCTATCGCATCTTCCAAAAACCACTCTGATACAACACCGAATCTATGGGTAGAGCATTTGAATTCCGTCGCGCCCGCAAAGAAAAACGCTGGGCGAACATGTCGAAAACGTTCACGCGATTGGGCAAGGAGATCGCCATCTCCGTGAAGCTTGGTGGACCGGATCCCGACACCAATCCTCGCCTCCGTTCCGCCATTCAGATGGCGAAGGTGGCCAACATGCCAAAGGACAATGTCGAGAACGCCATCAAGCGTGCGTCGAGCAAGGACGCGCAGGAGCTGGCCGAGTCGAGCTACGAAGGCTATGCACCGCATGGTGTGGCGGTCTATATCGAAACGGCAACGGACAATCCCACGCGCACCGTGGCCAACATCCGCTCGTACTTCAACAAGATGGGTGGATCGCTCGGCACGTCGGGATCGCTCGAGTTCATCTTCGATCGCAAGGGCGTGTTCACCATTCCGACCAGCGGTGTCGATCTCGATTCGCTTGAGCTCACGCTGATCGATAATGGCGCAGACGACATTCAGAACAACGATGGCGAACTCACGGTGACCACGTCGTTCCACGACTTCATCACGATGCAAAAGGCCCTCGAAGAGGCGGGCATCACCGTGGAGTCCGCTGAACTCCGTCGCATTCCGAACACCACCGTGACGCTCTCCGATGAGCAAGCGGAAGATGTGATCAAACTCATCGAGCGCATCGAAGAGGACGACGACGTCCAGAACGTTTTTCACAACATGAACGAGAGCGACTAACATGTGCGGTATCGTAGGCGTCTTCAATCATCCACAAGCCGCCGTCCTCTCCTACTATGCTCTTCATGCACTTCAGCATCGCGGACAAGAGGCATCCGGTATCGTCACGATCTATGAAGATCCGATCAAGAAGAGACCGCGGTTCGGCGTGCATAAGGGCGAAGGTCTCGTCCTCGACGTGTTCAGCGATCACAAGCTCTTCGAGTCGACCATTCATGGTCGATCCGCCATCGGACACAACCGCTACTCGACCACCGGCAGTAACTCCCTTGCCAACATTCAACCCTTCCACTTCAACTATCGCAACGGACTGTTCGCCCTTGCGCATAACGGCAATCTGACGAACACCCGTACCCTTCGCGAAGAGCTGAAGAACGACGGTGCCATCTTCCAATCCACAACGGATAGCGAGGTCTTCCTCCACTTGATCGCACGCAGCAAGAAGCAAACGCAGATCGAACAGATCCGCGATGCCGTGCAAACGGCGCACGGAGCGTACTCGCTTGTGATGATGGGAGAGAATGCGCTGTATGCTGCGAGGGATCCGCATGGATTCCGTCCGCTGTGCATCGGTCGTCTCAAGCATGACGACGGCTATGCCTACATCGTCACGTCGGAGTCGTGTGCGCTCGATATCCTCAGCGCCGAGTACGTGCGCGAAGTGGAGCATAATGAGATCCTCGTCATCGACCAGCATACGATCGACACCGGCGAGTTCACCTCGCATTACATCAACGAGGCAATGGACACGTCGAAGCATTGCATCTTCGAGTACATCTACTTCTCGCGGCCGGACAGTAAGATCTTTGGTACGCCGGTCGACCGAGTACGTCGCAAGCTCGGAAAGAACCTTGCCGAGGAAAGTCCGGTTCCATCCGAGAACGACGAAGAGAAGGTGATCGTGATCGCCGTGCCGGATAGCGGCAACACGGCAACGCTTGGATATGCGCGTGTGAACGAGAAGAAGTATCCGACGCGCTACGAGATCGGCTTGATCCGAAGTCACTACGTTGGTCGCACGTTCATTGCACCCGGACAGAACAATCGCGACTTCAAGGTGAAGACGAAGTTCAACGTGGTGCGTGGTGTGCTCGAAGGCAATCGCGTGGTCGTGATCGACGACTCGATCGTCCGCGGCACAACGTCGAAAGCACTCGTCAATCTCATCCGCGAGGCGAAGCCCAAGGAAGTGCACCTGCGCATCACATCACCGGCCGTCAAGCATCCGTGTGTGTATGGGATGGACTTCCCAAGTCGACATGAATTGATCGCCAATCACTACGACTCCGAGCAACAGATCGCAGAGGCGCTTGGTGCCGACACGCTCCACTACCTCTCGGTAGAGGGAATGATGGATGCCGTTCCGCAAGGACATGGCATCGGCTACTGCACTGCCTGCTTCACCGGGAACTATCCCGTACCGGTCGATGCTTCTGCATCTACCTACAGCACGGAAGAATAATGATCGACACCGATACCGAACCCTCCATGCTCCCTCCATCGAGGAAGAGCAACTGGAAGATCATCTACGCCGCCTTCGCCATTCTTGGCATTGTCGGCGTTGTGTTGGCCCTGAAGTACCGTCAGGTACCGAAGCGCACAGAGATCGTGAAGAAGCGCGCGACGCCTGCCGTGCGAGCCGTCTTCACGGCCGTGCTCAGTCCGATGCCTCCGAATGAGATCGACGGCATCATGGCCGACATCGCAGCCGATGTGATGATCGATTCTGCGAACACCGACATGGTCGTCGGATCTACGTCGTATGGAAAGAAATGCGCTTCGTTGCGCGAGTACCGCGAGCTGGTGGTGGAGTCCATGCAGTCGACGTCCCACCTTCCCGTTGGCAAGCAGTCACTGCTCTTCTCGCAAGTGCTTGGTGTGTTGATGGACGATCACACACCGGCCACGCTCTATGTGATGGGCGATCTGCGAGATGGAGAGTTCAACGACATTCGGAAGCGCACATCGCAGAGCGCAGGTGCTCTCGAGATCAGACAGAAGTCCATTGCGCCTGTTCGTGTGGTGTTCTATCTGCGCCCGAAGGATGCTCCGGTGCACCGCGACTACATTTCATACTTCCAGAACAACGGCTATCAGGTGGACGTGCGCTAAGCGTCACTTGGCGATGATGACGATCTCTGTGCGTCGATTCAACCGTCGTCCAAAGTCCGTTGCATTGTCCCCGATCGGTCGTGCTGCCCCATGTCCCAGCGTTTGCACACGCTTTGGATCGATCCCGCGTTGCACGAGATAGGCCTTGACCGCTTCGGCGCGCATCAGTGACAGTGCTTTGTTCGATGCGGGCTGACCTTTCGAGTCGGTATGCCCTTCCACCCTCACCACCACTGCCGGCCTCGACTTCATGAAGTCGATCAACACGTCAAGTTCTGTGACCGAGTCGGGCAACACAGCACTGGCCGTTGCAAAGAGCAGGTTCTCGATGATGAACTTCCGGCCGATCTCGACGATGGGAATGATCTGTCGCACAAGCTCGCGCTTTTGCTCATCGAGGATGGCCACATTGATCGAATCGCGCAGCACCTTGGAATCCGTGCGATACGTCACCGCATAGAGATTGGTGAGCTGCGTGGAGTAGTTGTCAAGAATGTGCGCGAACGATTCCTTGATGTTGAACACGGCGCCACGTGTTGCATCGGCGATCGTGTGATACTCGGGGATCTGCGGCGGAGCGATGGCGAACAACCGAATGCCATTCTCCTTCAGCATCGAGATGGTGCTCTCGGTGGTCATGTAGGTACGACCATTTCCCTTCTCACCGAACTGGTGATAGGGCGCGTCCGTGATCAGCACGGCCACCTTGTTCGCAGCCGGCGTGAACTCCATCCTGCATGCTTCGCGAATGGACTCAAGCGCATTCTCCTTCTCATCGAATCCCCCGCTTGCATAGACCTTGCTCAACCACCCAAGGAATTCCTTCACATTGGACGTTGGTTGATAGGTCTTCTCGATCACATCGGAGAACAATACGAGTCCGATGCGATACTCAATGCCGCGGTTGCGCAGGGCCGACACGAAGTTCTCGACGTTGTTCTTCACTCCGTTGATGTAGGACTGCATCGTTCCCGTCACATCGATCAGGAAGATGAAGTCGACCGGAATGCGATCTTCGATCTTGATCTTCTCGACCGACATCACCGGCTTCGGAACACCGTTCTCGACCACGGTCAGCAGCTTCGGATCGATCGTGTCAAGCATGTTCGTCGTACTATCGGTCACCACTTCCACGATCAGCTTGATCTTCGGGAACGACGTGATGTCAACGTTCTGGATGATCATGTTCACGCCAAGGGCCGACGACTTGATCTTGGCATCCTCTGCCGCCTTCCGTGCCTTTTCTAGCGAATCGGTCACCTGTGCATGCACATGCCCCACCATCAGGAGAAGAAGGCCTGCGAGGGTTGCAAGGTGGCGGGGTCGGAACGTGAGCATCATCCTTGAGTTCATAGAAAAAAGCCCCTTGAAGACATCTTCGAAGGGGCTTTCGATATCATCATGATCGCGTTAGAAGTTGAGTCGAAGTACCGGAGAGATCATGAAGAAGTTCGGTATTTCGTATGGACGCACTCCGCGCAGTGGCGTAGAGTAGCGACCTTCGATATACAGCCAGTCTCCAAGCACCGGAATGTAGACCCGACCAAGAAGGATCTGGTTCGAATACTGCAAGCTCACACCAAATGGGAACGCTGCCTGATTGCGATACTCGGCCTTGGCATAGATCCAATCTCCGATCTCGTTGTTCTTGTAGGTCTGAAGGCCGTTCACACCGGCATTGGCCAGGTAGGTGTAGCCAACGGTCGTATCCTTGAACACACCGGTCTCGCGTACTTCGGCATAGGTCATACCAACGTCGAAGCGGAAGAAGTTCTCAGGACGTGATGGGTCGACCCACCAGTTGTAGAACAACGTCACTTGACCTGTTCCACGCAACAGGTATGCTGTTGCATACGGATCGACGGCATAGCTCGGAGCGGTGATGCGGCGCGTGCCGATATCGTTCAGATAGTACGTCGTTGGATCGATGGCGCGGTCAGCAGAGATACCGGAGAGCGGCAATTCAAGGTTCACACCCACACCGAACTGAGGCTTGAACGGCATGTGGAAGTCAAGGCCTCCAACAAGCTTGCCACCGGCACCGGCATTGAGTTTACGACCGGGGATGAACTCCAGCAGTTTCTTTCCGCTGTCGAGACCACCCGTGATGCGATAGCCTGCACCAAGACGAATGTTCATCAGGTACGGAATGGCGCGCTTGGTCTCCTGATCGTCGTTCATGTAGAGCGGACGTTGGAGATAGACGCGACCTTCGCCGCTCGACCAGTACTGATAGCCAACTTGGTCGGTACCGATGCTTGACTTCAACCAGAAGCCCGAATTGCCGATCTTCAATGCTTGTTCAAAGAGCGACAGTGTGAACGCATGTTGTACGTTCGTCGGCTCCATGTAATTGATGATCGTCGCAGCTTGCTGGGCAGTGGGTGGTGCTGCAGGGGGAATGTCGACGTAGCAATAAGGACGCTTCGGATCGGAGATCCGGAACGACAGTTTCTTCATATACGAAGCGATCTCGGCGGCCACCATGCGTTCCGATCCGCATTCCACGAGAATGAGGTCGTACTCCGGTTCGCCGGTGCCTTCCTTGAGCGGAGCGCACGTGACGATGATGTTCTGTGCGTCGAGGTCTGCCGCATTGTATCCCATCAAGGCGAAGTTCTGCTTGATCTGCACTTGCAGATCGGGTTCGCAGATACGCCAGCGCGGGAAGTACTGCAGGATCTCGGGATCGATCGTCTTAAGAGCACGGATGATCGTGTCCTGCGACGTTTGCGCATTGGAAGCAACATTGCCAACAAGAGCAAATGCGAACAGAGCAAGTATGACGTTGTAGCGATTCTTCATCATGTTCACGATCATCAGAAGTTATAGATCAGACGGACAGCAGGAATGACAAGGGAACTGCGTTCCCACGGACGTGGATCGCGGAAGATCGGAGCAAAGATCTTCGCATCGAATCGAATGGCAAACTGATCCACGATCGGAACCTGCAGCCACGGTGTGCCAAGGATCGTTTCGTCAAAGTACGAGAGAGAGAAACCAACTGGCGTCGACCAGCTCGTTGTCATGAAGTCAACGCGACCCGAGATACTTCCGATCGTCTCGCTGGCCACCTTGGAGAATGGTCGCGTCGTATCGGTTGGATTCGTCGAAGCAACGTTCGTCCATGTTTCCATACCGTAGACCGCGCCACCGAGGCGGAGGCGGAACATGAAGTCGTTATCAATGCGAACGGCGAACGAGTACTGCAGCGAGGCCGTATAACGGACCAAGTAATCTTGGCCACGATTCGTTGCGGCGTCGTACACCTGGTGGTCGGTCTTCTTCGCATCATCGAACACATAGCTTGCTGCGATGTTGAAGACACCCGACTCGGAGATCACGCGGACCGGGAAGTCAAAGGCGCCATTCAGACCCATACCTGCATACGTCATCGTGCGCTTCGCACCGAACTGATCGGAGATCGAGGCCCAACCATCCGTTGGCAACACAACGCCGAGACGGGATGCGCCCCAGATGGCGTTCAGCGACATGCGGCTTGTGAACACGGAAGGGTAGTTGATCTCTTCGAGACCGTACTTCAGCTCTGCACCGTACTTCGGCAGATTGTCGTTCGTCGCTTCGGCTGTATCCACTTCGCCATCGGCATTCTTCTTGCGCTCGTAGTGACGGTAGGTGATACCGTCCACGATGCTGGCAACGATCTCGTTGTCGTAGATATAGTCCATCGGCAGACCTTCGCTGATGCGAATGTAGTCTTGCACGTTGTCTTCCGAAATGCCCTTGGTGATACCATAGGCGGGCTTCGCAAAACGAACGCCTTCTTCACCGATGCCTTGTGCTTCCGGTGTGACGTTCTCACAGTTTCCTTGAATGATCTGATTCTCAAGGAACTCATACAGTGTTGCGGCCGGCGAACCTTCCGGTGCCGATGTGGCACGCAGTTCATTCTCGATGTATGTGTCGCTCGGAGGATCGAGATCCTGCTTCAGGCCGTAGTAGCTTTCAGTGGTCTTCTGCGTCATCAGTCCGATCACCTTGAAGGGCTCACCTGGTACACGTCGCGTGGTGACGATGAAGGCCTTCTTGAACTGCGCCTTTTCCCATGCCACCTTCTGCGAATAGTACTTTTCGTAGGCCTTACAACCTTGCGACTTGATCCACTTCTGATATTCCTTTTCATCCACGCCTTCTCCGCCCGACAGCACGTAGCCTTCGAGCTCGTCGCGGAACTTACAGACCTTGGCCTCATCCGGTAGGGCGGGCTCCTTCGGTCCAAGAAGCATGTTCAGTTTCTGAATGCTTCCATCGTCCTCGGAGACCTTGTACACAGAGACCATTCCGTATCGCCAATTGCGGAACTTCTGGAGCAGACTCTTGACCTGCGTGTTCTGCTGCGCCGGTACGACGCCAACAGAAACGGCAGCAAGGATGACCGCACACACCGATGTTCTCACAAACTTCATTGTTGTTCCCATTCCTCGTCCTTTTAGTTCGATACGGAGATCGGTACGACCTTTTGACGCGGCTTCGACGTAGCGCCTTGCGACTTCGCCGTGGCCGAGATCGAGATGCTTACATTACCCTTCACCATCCCCTTATTCAGTGGGATCTTTCCACCGGTAAGCTTCAAGGTCACTTCGTACTCTTGTCCACTGATCTTCTTGGGCTTTCCAACCACAACGACCTTGTAGACCTGATTCGTCTTGAGATCTCGCACGGTTGACGACGTCACCTGTGCTTCGACATCTCCAATGTCGGCCTTGTCCTCTGCCGAGATCTGCGGTGGACGGACCACGATACCACGGATCCTGAATTCAGGATCGTTGTTGTTCATGATCGGATCGACCTTCAGGTCCTGCGTGAGCACCTGTGGCTTCTTCAGTCCCACTTCGCCAGACTCATTGAAGAGTTCGACCACTTCGCCAGACTGTGGGTCCTTCCAAGCGATGGAGAGACCGATCTTGTCAGAACCGGCAGGTACGATCACGTTATCGCTCGAACCAACAGAGAGCTTGCGGATCGGTTGCGATTGCGAGGATCCACCAAGATTGAATTGCATGATGAACTCGTCGGGCTTGATCGTGCTTCCCGACGGTGTTTGTGCCACCACTTCGATAGCGTCACCCCATGATGCGTCAAGGGCGCCCTTCACTTCGTCGAAGTTCGTGATCTTGGATGCGTAGACGTAGACCGAGCACTGCACCGCTTCGGACGTCTTACTGTTGGCCTTTTGCAAGAGCTCGAACACATATGGTTCGTCACGTGGTGCAAGGTTGCCAGAGATCGGGATCTCGAGATTGCGTGTCACGAACTTGGCCGTTCCATCGGCTGTCGATGCCGTTGCATTCGAGCCTGTCACACTGGCGGAACCTGGTTTCTTCGTGATCTCCGTTGATCCGTTCGCAGGTGACACCTGGAATGGAAGCGTGAGCTTGCTGAGCTTGTCGAAGACGCGCACCACCGTCTTGAGATCGGCGATCTTCGGCTCGGCGGTTGGGATGTTCGGCTTGACCACGCGGACCGTGAAGCCCATCGACGCCTGATTCTGCATGAGTTCGCCCGATTGGTTCGGACTGAGGATCATGCTGATATACGCATAGAGCTTGGCCTGACGGGCAAGGTCCGGGCTCGAACCTTGGAGTTCGTTCACACGCTTATCGATGTCGTCGCGGTATGCACGACCCGATAGCTGACCCATTTGGAATTTCGTGGTAAGGTCCTTTGTGGGACCGTCGTTCATCGTACGATCCAGCTCCTTGATCACACTACGGAGATCCTTTACGGTGAGCTGCACCGTACCGATGTTGACCTTTTCTTCGTCCGCTGCCTCTACGTTCGCCGAATTCTTATCCCGGCGAATTCCCAAGATCTTGTTCGTGCGCGAGAAGAAGTGGAGCTTATAGATACCTGTCCGACCCGAAGGTTTGAAGCGGGCCATGAAGGAGCGGACCTTGATCGACACAGGATAGTGGTTCGTTCCCGGAGCGAGCGTCGTGTCGTGATCGTATTCGAACTCGACCTTGCCGTCCATGCCATTCCAATACGATTTAAAGTCTCCAAGCGGAGCTTCCATATTGTATTTCGGTACGGCGGTCTTGAACCACTCAACGGTCTTCGTCAATTCGAGCGGGATCTCGGCCGCATTTAGCCAGTCCTGGTCAAAGGTCGCTCGCTGATATCCCAACAATGTCCAACCATGCGACTGGGCATTGATGCCATTTCCCTTTTCGAGAATGTCGCCGATCTCTGCATCGGTTGGGAAGTCCGTGATGTTCTTATTGTCATCGGCGGAGTGCCAGATCTGGTAGTAGATCTCCCGCACGTTGGAGGCGAGAACGAAGTCGCGAAGACGCTCTTCCTTCTGTTTCCCGTCAAGGTGGTCATCCTGAAGGACCTTGCTCAGGTCGTTCATGACATCCGTGACCCCAACTTCAACAAGGTATTCGCGCTCTTCCTTGATCAGGTTCATACCCGGCTGATTTGCCCAGGCAGCGTCCTTGAGGACGATCTGATCTTGTGGACGCGTGCTCAAGCCTTCTACGCCAGTACCGGTTTGGAGCTGGGCCAAGATCGACTGAACGATCTTCATCGACTCTTTTTGCTTTGCGATCAAGTGCTCTTCAGCTTCGTCGCGCTCCACGATGATGATCAGGAGCTCGAGGATAACTGCGAGGTAGAGCACAAAGTAGACTTTCCCTGCTCCGCCCTTTGACATAGTTCCTCCGAACCTACTTGAGGTTGATGTGTATCGTTAGAAAACGAAGAATGGACGCAGCTTACTTAACGTTCGTTGTCGTCGTTGCCGAAGCTTCTGCATTCGTCGTTGTGGTAGCGGCCTGCGAGACCTTTGTGCCCTTGGTCGTGCAGCAGGAGCTGCTCTTTGCCTTCTTCGTCATGCATGCTTCCTTTTCAGCTTGGGTGCACTCAGGGTGCGCAGCTGTAGTGGAGGCATTGGTGGTCGTGCAGTGGTCATCGCTCTTCGTGGAGGCCTTTTTGGCCATCGACGAGCAGCAGGAAGCGCCCTTCTTGGACTTGGCTGCCTTTTCGTCACACTTGATGCTTGCAGTGGCCACGGCGAACGATGCGCCAAGGCAGATAACTGCGGCTGCGAACAAACGGTTGATCTTCATGAGAACTCCTTGTGTAACAGGTAGAGGGGTCAATTTAGGTTTCAGGGCTGTCTCTTCCAAAGAAAGAATCCGTGTACAATTATTGTGAGGGCAAAAAAAGAGCGTCGCCAATGTGGCGACGCTCAATTACTTCCATAGTACGTATGGCGAATCAGGTCAAAAGGTTACGAGCAACCACTGGTGGTTCCGCAGTCCTCGCAGACCGTACAGCTTCCGTTGCGTTTCACACGCATGGAGCTGCAGTTCGTGCACTGCTCACCGGTGAAACCCTGTGCACGCGCCGTCTTGTATTTGGACACGGTCGACGTCTTGGTGCCATTCTCGACCGGGGCCACCTTGCCCTCGTCATTCACGGCAAAGGGGCGTTCGAAGTCCTCAGGGTCGATGGACATGGGTCCGATCACATCCGAGGGGAGGGTATCGGCCTCGGTGATCAATGAGGCCATGTTCTCCGTGCCACCCTTCACCTCGTCAATGGCCTTGACGTGGACGAAGTCGGTCCGACCCAGATAGTCGTATCCAAGCGTGCGGAAGACGTAGTCTAGGATGGATGTGGCGTTCTTGATGGCATCGTGCCCTTCGACGAAGCCGGCCGGCTCAAATCGCGTAAAGGTAAAGGAATCAACGAGTTCCTCGAGCGGAATGCCGTACTGCAGTGCCTTCGACGCGAGAACGGCGAAGCAGTTGAGCAGACCCTTGAACGAGGCGCCTTCCTTGTACATGTCGATGAAGATCTCACCCAACGAGCCGTCTTCGAATTCGCCGGTCCGGAGGTAGACCTTATGTCCGCCAACACTTGCCTCGCGCACGAATCCGTGGCGACGCTTCGGGAGTCTGCGGCGCTCTGCACGGTGGTAGACGCGCTCCACGATGTGCTGATAGACCTCCTTGGGGCCCTTCGTCTCGTCCAGCGAGTCTTCGTCGCCGAGCATGACGATCTCGTCGTAGTCGTCCGCATTGCTGGAATTGAGCGGTTGCGAGAGCTTTGATCCGTCGCGATACAGAGCAATGGCCTTGAGCATGAGACGCCAGGAGGCCATGTGCACGTCGCCGATCTGCTCGACCGTTGCCTCGTTCGGCATGTTGATGGTCTTGGAGATGGCACCGCTGATGAAGGGCTGTGCCGCCGCCATCATACGAACGTGCGCCATATAGTCGATGTAGCGCTGTCCCTTCCGACCGCACTTGTTCGCACAGTCGAACACGGGCAAGTGTTCGTCCTTGATGTGCGGTGCTCCCTCGATCATCATGGTACCGCAGACGAAGTCGTTCGCCTCTTCGATCTGTTCCTTGGTGAAGCCCAGTCCCTTGAGCACGTCGAACGACGGATCGTCCAGCATCTCTTCGGTAAAACCAAGCGTATGGCAGAACTCGTCGCCCAACGTGTAGCGATTGAAGACGAACTTCACATCGAAGGCCGTGTCCAGCTGATCCTCGATCTTCTTGATGATCTCGTCGCTGAAGCCCTTTTCTGTAAGCGATGCCTTATTGATGTGCGGACATCCCGTAAGCGTTCCATTACCCTTGCAGTAGCGCTCGATCTCGTCGATCTGCTGCTCGGTATAGCCCAACGTATGGAGGGCCTTGTGCACACTCTGGTTCACGATCTTGAAGTAGCCACCACCGGCCAGCTTCTTGAACTTCACGATGGCGAAGTCCGGCTCGATGCCCGTGGTGTCACAGTCCATCACCAGACCGATGGTACCCGTGGGGGCGATCACCGTTGCCTGTGCGTTGCGATAACCGTGCTTCTCACCAAGGGCGAGGGCACGGTCCCATGACTCACGGGCGGCCACGAGAAGGTCGGACGGACAGACGTCCTCGCGAATGGCCATGGGACGGATCGTGAGCCCTTCGTAGGCGGAGTCCTCTGCACCGTATGCTGCATGCCGGTGATTGCGGATCACGCGAAGCATGTCTTCGCGGTTGTGCTCAAAGCGTGGGAATGGACCTACATCGCCGGCCATCTCTGCTGAAGCAGCATAGGACTCACCGGTGAGCAGGGCCGTGATCGCACCCGTGACCGATAGTGCCTCGGGCGAGTCGTATGGAACACCGGCCGTCATCAGGATCGTGCCCAGGTTGGCATAGCCGAGTCCGAGCGTCCGGAAGTCATACGAGAGCTTGGCCATTTCCTTGGACGGGAATTGGGCCATCAGCACCGAGATCTCGAGGACCATCGTCCACAGACGCGTGGCATGCTTGAGATCGTCGATCCGCCACTCATGTGTGGCCTCGTCGTAGAAATGGGCAAGGTTCAGGGAGGCGAGGTTGCAGGCCGTATCGTCCAGGAACATGTATTCCGAACACGGATTGCTGCCATTGATGCGACCATCCTTTGGACAGGTGTGCCATTCGTTGATGGTGGTGTCGAACTGCAGACCCGGGTCCGCGCTCTTCCACGAGCTGATGTTGATCTTGTTCCAGAGGTCACGAGCACGCACGGTGCGGCGCTTCGTGGAGTCCGTCCGCCAGACAAGGTCCCACGTGTCGTCCCGTAGCACGGCGTCCATGAAGGCGTTGGTGACACGGACAGAGTTGTTGGAGTTCTGACCCGACACGGTCACGTAGGCTTCGCCTTCGTAGTGGGTGTCAAAGGTCGGGAAGTTCATGGCCGTATAGCCCTGCTCGACCAGCGAGAGGGTGCGCATGATGTAGTTCAACGGAATACCGCGGTGGGAACCACGACGGATGAGCCCGTCGAGCTTCTTGTTGGTCTTCGGGTCCGTGCCGCCCTTGACGGCCTCGTCCATGATGGCCTGCAAGAACGTCGCATTGATCTTCGAACCGGCAACGAGGGCTGCGACCTTTTCCTCTTCGCGGGCCTTCCACTCGATGAACTTCTCGATGTCCGGGTGATCGACGTTGACGATGACCATCTTGGCCGCACGACGCGTCGTACCACCGCTCTTGATGGCGCCGGCTGCACGATCGAAGATCTTCAGGAACGACATGAGGCCGGAGGATGCTCCACCACCCGAAAGTCGCTCGTTCTCACCACGCAGGTTGGAGAAGTTCGAACCCGTCCCGGATCCGAACTTGAAGATGCGCGCCTCGCGCGTGGCAAGGTCGAAAATGCCGCCTTCGTTCACCAGATCGTCGTCGACAGACTGGATGAAACAGGCATGCGGCTGCGGATGCGTGTAGGCATCGGTGGATTTTGTGAGCTTCTTGGTCTCTGGGTCAACGTAGTAGTGCCCTTGCGGACGTCCCGTGATCCCATAGGCGAAGTTCAGGCCGGTGTTGAACCATTGTGGTGAGTTCGGTGCGGCCATTTGCTTGAGGAGCATGTAGGACACTTCGTCGTAGAACGCCTGTGCGTCCTCTGCCGTTGTGAAGTAGCCGTACTTTTCTCCCCACCATCGCCAGCAACCTGCCAAACGGTGTACTACCTGTTTGATGGAGCGTTCCGGTCCGAGAACGGGCTGACCCGATTCGTCGAGAATGGCCTTGCCATGCTCATCGACCTGTGGAACGCCGGCCTTGCGGAAATACTTCTGTGCAAGGATATCGGTAGCGACCTGCGACCATTGTACCGGAACTTCGATGGCATCCATTTGAAAGACAACAGATCCATCAGGGTTTCGCAAGATCGACGTACGGCGAGTGTATTGAAAGTGGTCATAGACCTCTTTCCCTGCCGACGTAAACCGTCGAGCAATCTTCATGCAGCCCTCCAAAGGCGTGTAGGTGTGAACGAGAAACGGAAAAGCCCCCCGGCTCCCTCACACCATTCTTCGAAACACCGGATAACGATCCCATACAGCGCAATGTGCATCACGCTGCCGTTCTTTCCGATCATTCGAAACAATGGGGTGAGAGCCGCAATCGAACCGTTGTAGGTAACCCCAAAACGTTCATTCCACCGCCGTTGTCGCCAAGCGATTTGTTCTCTTTATGCTGCTGAGTTCGATTGCTGCGGGTGGCAAATTAGGGTGTTCGTGTGCTCAGTTCAATGCGGTATCGTTCGTGTGGAAAAATATCGTTGTGGAGAAGCGTGTTTATCTTCGCGGACGATGATGAATCCCCTTCTTCCCTTCGCCCTGTTCGCCGCTTCTGTCCTTGCCGGGATCGTTTTGCGGTCGGTTGTGATACGTTCCTTGTTGCGTGCTGCAAAACGGAATGAATTCCTGTATGCCGAAACGGTGATCGCATCGGTGAAGAACATGATCGTTTTCTGGTCGGTCCTGGCCGGTACGGCGATCGCCTTGGAAATGGTGAATGAGACGGTCCTGTGGCGTCGGTATGCCGATACAGCGTTGTTCGTGGTCTTCGTGCTGACGGCCGGAATTGCCGTATCGCGAATGCTCACAGGTGTGATGCGCATGCGGGCAGAGGAGACGCACGATGCCGCCTGGTCATCGTCGATCACGCGTCGATTGGTGCAATTGGGCATCCTGAGCCTTGCCATCCTGTTGATCATGTCGTCGCTTGGATTCCAGATCACCACGCTGCTGACGGTATTCGGTATCGGAGGTGCCGCGTTTGCATTGGCGCTACAGGACACGTTGGGCAACGTGTTCGCGGGAGCATCGATCACCCTGGGCAAGCAGATCCGCGTGGGCGACCATATCAGCATGGGCACGACGATCGAGGGAGAACTGTGCGATATCGGATGGCGGAACAGCACGATCCGTCTGGCCGATGCCTCGTGCGTGATCGTTCCCAATCGCGATCTCGCGAATGGCCATGTTCGGCGGTTCACATCGAATGGTGCAACCTTCACGATCGAGGTCTTCGTGCAGGTGGACCCACGACATCTTCCCTCGGAAGTGATCACAACGATCTCCGACCTGCTCACACCGCTCGCAACACAGCAGGCAGTTTTGGCCTCTACGATCGAAGGTGACGTGCATTTCATGTCCACCCCGCCACCCTCCGTCCGCCTTCATCGCGTGAATGCGGCAACGACGACGTATGTGGTGTCGGTCCCGGTCGACTCGCTTGTGCGCAACACCGAGTCGCGCGATGCACTTTCGCTGCTGCTGTACACGGGCGTGCGCGAGACCCTGTCGGTGCATGGCATCACGACGGTCCTGTCATGATCGAGGCCCTGCTCCACGTCGACGTGTGGCTGTTCTACGCCGTGAACCACGGTTGGTCCAATCCCGTGTTCGACGTCATCATGCCCGTCATCACCAACTCGCGCTATTGGCTTCCTGTCTATATCCTGGGCTGTCTGTACCTGGTGGTGCGGCAAGGCGGCAAGGGACGATGGTGCACCGTCACCCTCGTGGGCACAGTGGTGCTGCTGGACCAGGCAAGTGCGCATTTCTTGAAGGAAGCGATCGGTCGGGTTCGACCGTATGACGCCCTCGGCGACGTGATCCAACTCGTTGGTAGTGGCGGTGGCTCGTTTCCTTCGAACCACGCCATGAACAACGCTGCGGCCGCCGTCATCCTCTCGGCCTTCTACCCTTCCCTCCGTCCCCTCTGGTGGACCATTGCCGTTGTCATGGCCTTCTCACGCGTGTACTGCGGTGTGCACTATCCGAGCGACGTGCTCGGAGGCATGGCCATTGGCGCTCTTGTGGGGTGGGGGGTGGTGCACTTCGTGCGACACAGAGTGCGACACGGAGTGCGACACGAAGTGCGACACGGAGTGGGACACTAGCGTGGGACACGGAGTGGGACACTGCGTGGGACACTGCGTGGGACACGGAGTGGGACACTGCGTGGGACACTAGAGTGCGACACTAGCGTGGGACACTGCGTGGGACACCGAGTGCGATCCTGGATCGTGGGATTCTGAAATTGAATTCTGTATTGTGTATTCTGTATTGGCTCCTGTATTCCTCATCCCTTTCCCGACCTCGCCGCCCCTTCCAACGTTGCAGGGAGACCGGTCTGTGTCCAATCGCCGGCGAAGGTGATGTTGCCGATGCTGAGATCCGATGGACGGAGGGCATTCGCAGTCGGCGTGGCCAGGAGTGTGGCCTGTCGTTCCTTGATCACGCGAGAATGCAGAAGGGTTGCGGCCGACATGGCAGGGAAGGCTGCGCGGAGTTCTCGTTCGCAGAGTGCCACGATGTCGTCGGCGGACATGTCGACGAGGTGGTCGCCCGCACTGACCGTGAGCGCGACGTGTCCGGGATAGGCCCGCACTACGCCGACATCTGCCTCGGTGATCGCACGCCGATCGAACACCCATTGGATCGTGGTCCCCAGCATGGCCACGAGATCGTCGTTCATCCACTGCTTATCATACCACAGATAGACACTGACGATGGGTGAGTACTGCAGATCCGGTGGACGGCATTCGATCCCAGGAGATGCTTCGAGCAAGCGTCGGAGCGGACGTGGTGGAATCGCACACACGACGTGATCAACGCTGAGCACCTCGCCCGACGAGAGCACGACCTGCGTGACCTTGTCGGCGTCCCACACGAGTCGGTCGACCGATGTGCTCAGGAGCACCCTTCCGCCACGCGCGGCAAGCCAAGCGGGGAGCGGGTCGGTGTAGACCGAGAGGCCTCGACTTGGCAAGTAGAGCTTCGAAGATTCGGCCCCGCCGAAGAAGGCCAGCCGTAGCACGTTGACGAGCAGACCGGCATCGGCCTCGTCCAATCGGGCATTCAGAGTGGCAAGGACGATGGGTTCCCAGAATCTTGAGATCATCGTCGCCGACTGTCGTTCTCGCGTAAGTAGTTCCTTACACGTTTCTCCCGCCGTCCGAATGCGACCAAGGTCCAATCTCACGGCGAACCGGAGGGCGGCAAGGCGGTCACGCAATGGAATGGAGCGCAGGAGGAGCATACCGAGGGCGACCCCGGCCTTTCCTGGTAAGTATCCGGCATTGAGGAGGTCCGACGATCCGTCGGCATCGACGAAGCGGACGCGGAGTGCGGGCTGCTTGATAAAGTAGTGGTCGGCACCGAGTTCCTTGGCCATGGCCAGAAAGTCCGTGTAACAGCCCATCATCAGGTGCTGGCCGTTGTCGATCACGTCGCCGGTGGTCCGGTCCACGAACGATCGTGCCCGACCTCCCAGATAGGGCCGTTCCTCGACGAGCGCCACGTGCGCGCCCGAACGGGCCGCATGGACCGCCGCAGCTACCCCTGCCACCCCGCCACCGATCACAACAACCGTTTGCATCATTCAGCAAACTTCGGGAAGTTCCACCCCATGATCACATGGGAAGATTTCGAATCGGTGCACCTCTGCGTTGGCACCATCGTCCGTGCCGAGGAGTTTCCCGAGGCACGCAAGCCGGCGTATAAGCTGTGGGTGGACGTGGGGGACGGCCAAGTGCGTCAGAGCAGTGCCCAGATAACGCATCTCTATACACCAGAAGGACTTATCGGGAAGCAGGTGGTTTGCGTCACGAACTTCGCCCCGAAGAAGATCGGTCCGTGGACGTCAGAGGTCCTCGTCACCGGTTTTTACCGTGCCGACGGAGCCGTCGTCCTTGCCACCCCGGACCTTCCCCTCCCCAACGGCACACGACTGGCCTAACAGCAGGTCATTCCCCGCTTTGTGGTATTTTGCAAGGCTGTTACCGCGGAAGTGGCGAAATGGCAGACGCACCAGACTTAGGATCTGGCGGGTAATTCCGTGAGAGTTCGAGTCTCTCCTTCCGCACAACACCGGCCCCCAAGGGCCGGTTTCATTATAGAACGCTCAATCGGAGAGAACGTGGAACGTACGCAGATCACCTTGGACGGATGCCGTCGCGAGGTACGCATAACCCTCTCAGACAGTGACCTGCGCCCGCACTTCGACAAGGCCTATACGGCCGCGCAAGCCAACATCGAGATCAAAGGGTTCCGTAAGGGCAAGGTACCGCTTGCCATCATCAAGCAGCAATTCGGTCGCTCCATCGAGAATGAAGCACTCGACGATATTGCCGATGCAGAATTCCGCTCCTTTGTTGCCGAAGAAAAGGCGAATGTGGTCGGTCAGCCATCGCTGACAGACGTGAAGAAGGATCAAGGGTCCGTGACATTCACGATCCAGTATGAGATCCTGCCGGACTTCGAGCTCGGTCAGTATCGCGAGCTCGTGGTGAACAGACCCGTACGCGCCGTCACCGAGGCGGATGTGGACGAAGAGATCGCACGGATCACGTTGCGTGCAGCAACGTTCGAGCCGGCCGAAGAGATCACCGACAACATGTTCGTGGCCACGATCAGCTTGAACGAGTTGGATCCCGAGTCGTCCATGCCGATCCTTGGCAAGGAGGCAAAGGAGGCACGGGTGTTCCTTGATGACGATCAAGTGGACATGCACCTGCGCAATTCCCTGATGCATCAACACGTGGGCGATACGTTCAACTACGTTGCCGAGACGCAGGACGAGAACGCCATTCCGCCACAGTATCGCGTGCAGGTCACCGACATCCAGCAAGTGGTGCCGGCACCGTTCACAAATGAATTCGTTGAGCAGATCACGGGCGGAAAGTTCACGACCACCGAAGACCTGCGTGCAGATATCGAGCATCAACTCAAGCACTATTACGCAGACGCGGCTCGCGAGTCCGTCGAGAATCAGTTGATCGAACAACTCGTGCAAGGACATTCCTTCGACGTACCGGAAAGCGTCATCCATGCTGTTGTCCATCAACTCGCTGATGAGTTCAAGGAGCGCAACAAGAACGTCCCGGACATCGAGAAGATGACGGCGCACGATCTCGAACCGCAACTACGTCCAACGGCCGAGCGCATCGCGCGTTGGGAACTCATTCGTGATCGTATCGCACGCGCAGAGCAGCTCGAAGTGATGGACGAAGACATTGCCAATGCTGCCGTGAAGTACGGTGTCACCGAAGAACAACTACGCATGATCATGCGTCAGAACCGAAGTCTTCAAGATCAGATCTTGGCCGAGAAGACGGTTCGCACGCTCGTAGACTATGCCATCATCAACGACGTCACTGTGGATTCTGAAGAATCTGTTCTCTAACGAATTGAACGAAGGCACCATGGTCAACCAACTCGTTCCGATGGTCGTTGAACAAACGAGTCGCGGTGAGCGCGCATACGACATCTATTCGCGCCTCCTCAAAGAACGCATCATCTTTATCGGCACACCTATCGACGACTATGTCGCGAGCCTGACGATCGCCCAGTTGTTGTTCCTGCAAAGTGAAGATCCAAACAAGGACATTCACGTGTACGTGAACTCACCCGGCGGCAGCGTGTCGGCCGGCATGGCCATCTACGACACGATGCAGTTCGTCAAGCCCGACATTTCGACGATCTGCGTCGGCATGGCCGCATCCATGGCACAGGTGTTGCTATGTGCAGGTGCCAAGGGCAAGCGATTTGCGCTTCCGCATTCGCGCATCATGATGCACCAGCCGTTGGGTGGAACACAAGGTCAGGCTTCTGACATCGAGATCTACACGCGCGAGATGATCCGTACGCGGGACATGTTGTACGACATCATCAGCTTGCATTCGGGCAAGGATATCGAGACGATCAAGAAGGATGCCGATCGCGACAATTACATGTCGCCAACCGAGGCACTCAACTACGGTCTGATCGACAAGATCCTTGAAAAGCCGCCGGTCGACGCGAAGTAAACAGGGGTTTGGCACGAAGGAGGGACGCTTATGAATACGACGGAACAAACGGGACATCCCGAAGAGCTGCATTGTTCGTTCTGCGGACGGAGCTCGCGCGAGGTCACCAGCTTGATCGCCGGAAAAGGTGTGTACATCTGCGACATTTGCGTTCAGAACTCCGTCGAGATCCTTCGCAAGAATCAACCGGCAGCGGCGCTTCGTACCGATATGAAGCAGCTGCCGAAGCCGTCTGAGATCAAGAAGCAGTTGGACTCGTATGTGATCGGACAGGACAAGGCCAAAGAAGTGTTGTCGGTTGCCGTGTATAACCACTACAAGCGCATCCAGGCCGAAGACATGGTCAGTCCGTTCGACGATGTCGAGATCGAGAAGAGCAACATCCTGCTTCTTGGTCCAACCGGAACCGGAAAGACATTGCTCGCACAGACCCTTGCGCGCATCCTTGACGTCCCCTTCGCCATTGCCGATGCAACAACGCTCACCGAAGCGGGCTATGTGGGCGACGATGTGGAATCGATCATCGTGAACCTCTTGCAGAACGCCGACTACAATGTTGAGCGCGCCGAGCGAGGCATCATCTATGTGGACGAGATCGACAAGATCACGCGCAAGAGCGATTCGGCCAGCATCACACGTGATGTATCGGGCGAAGGCGTTCAACAAGGTCTCTTGAAGATCCTTGAAGGCACCGTTGCCGGCATTCCACCAAAGGGAGGCCGCAAGCATCCCGAACAACCACTCATCTATGTGAACACGCGCAACATCCTGTTCATTTGCGGTGGTGCGTTCGACGGACTCGATAAGATCATCGCTCGCCGGAAGCGTACGTCCACGATGGGATTCACAGCACCCGTCGAGGCGACCATTGAAGAGACATCGGCAATGCTCGTGCACGTTGAACCGGACGATCTGATGAAGTTCGGATTCATTCCTGAGTTCATCGGTCGACTCCCCGTGGTGACCGCACTCAATCCATTGAGTGACGAGGCGATGCTCGACATCCTCACCAGTCCCAAGAATGCACTCGTGAAGCAATATCAAAAGCTCTTGCTTCTCGAAGGCATTCAGTTGGAATTCGAACCGGGCGCCCTCCTCGGCATCGTGCAACGTGCCAAGGCACGTCGCACCGGAGCACGTGCTCTCCGTGGCGTGCTTGAAGAGTTGATGAATCCGATCATGTACAAGTTGCCCGATGAGCGGAACGTGCGTCGATGCATCATCACGGCCGAAACCGTCGATCTCGGAGCCGAGCCCCGCTATGAGTACGCCGATCCAAAGCGTGCACCTCGCAAGGCGCACTCTTGACACGCGACTAGTGTAGCGTGAACTTCACCGGGATGTAGATCCAGCACGCAACGGCGTGATCGTTCTGCCGCGCCGGCGTAAATCGCAATCGTTGAATTCCATACAACGCATCGGCGTTGAAGAGCATGTTGTCGCTTTCGACCACACTGCATTGCTCTGCTGTGCCCGCTGCTGTCACCAGTGCTTTCACGACAACCGTTCCTTCGAGACCCAATCGGCGTGCTTGCTCCGGATACCGAATGAGTCGATATAGATCGGCGACCTCGTATTGCGGCTCGCGCTCAACGGGCGTGAACTCTTCATCGACGATCTCCTGCGGTTGCTCGATCGGGCGTTCGGATGGCGCTACAACATCCGTTCCGTGCGATGTGATCCCGATCTGTCCGTCCGTACCCTTCCCGTCCACCGTTCCTACCTGCTCCACCGGAGCGATCGTCTCGGTGAACACCATGCGTGTGGCTTGCGTGATATCGGTCGTGCTTTGCGCCATGCCACCTTTCTGCCCTCCCTGCATTGCCGACGCGGCATAGGCCTTCGCAAGATCGAAGTTCGACTGCACGGCGGCGATCACGAACGGTCGCACCCGCACGATGGTCCGCTCGAACGCAATGGCAAGCAGGATCACGAGGGCGGCAAGGCCCAAGGCCGTGATCAGTCCTATGGTGGTTGGACGCTGATCGGCGGAGAGACGAGAGACCGATACGGTTGCAGACATGGTATCCTCCGGGGTTCTTCCCAAGAGGACACACGCCGTGATCGCATAGTTACATCTATCCGCGCTGTCAGGCTTACTTCGCCCTGTTCTGTTGAGGACTCAAAAGGAACGGTGCTGAGTCGTGACCTAGTGTTGTGGTCTGCAGTCGAAGAAGGAGCAAGCTGCTACTTTCGGTGTCAAGGGAAATGGGGAACTGGTGTATGCCGGACGAAACAGGTGTTGCATCAACAACTTGTAGACGACGTCCATCGACCGTGAATGCATCGACCGACATGCTTGTCGCTTCCGGTATCACAACGCCGACGTGATCGTTATCGATCTGCCAGATCCTTGGGCGTGTTGATTGTTGCACTTGACGAGCATCGAAGGCACAGTACAGCGACAGCAGAAGACCGTCGTTGTTCTGTACACGAACGAATGGTGTACCAAGTGAATCCACGCGTAGGAGAAGAGGTGTTCGAATGGATGGACCGAACAACACATCGGCTTCCAGCGAGCAGAACAAGGTCGTATCGCGATACGGTCCACGTGCCGTGACATCAACGCTTGAAGCGGTCGCTGCTGCCTGTGTGGTTCCCGGTTGCAGCATGGCACCATCGTTCACGGTGTTGGTCATGCGCAACTGCGACGCATCATGCGAGATGGTAACACGGATGGAGCCGTTTGTGGCGTTCAAGATCTTCGTCACGTCCGTCGTTGTGAGCGTGGTCGGTTGCGTAGGTCGGATGTGAACAGGGATCGACCTCCGCTCACCCACCATGGCCTGCATGGTGTCGAGCGAGACATCGACACAGAGTAGCGTCGTTGTGGTGACATTGATGGTCGTGTCGTTGCTTGCGAACCATACTCCGTCGTGAATGAACGAGATCACCGCTGACTCGGGACCGATGACCTGTGGAGTGATCCGGATCGGTATCCGTGCCACAGCGCCGCTGTCAACGCGTAGTGGTGCTTGCGAAGCGAGTGAAACGAGCCCATTGGAGCTTGCGATCGACGTGATGTTCAACGTGGTGTTCCCAAGATTGCGGATCACCATGGTCGTATCGGCAACCCCGCCAATACATTGCTCACCCGCATCGACCGTGGCCGTCACAATGTCCATCACGGCCTGTATCCCGCGCGCCCACAGTTCCGGCTGCGTTGTGATGCTGCAGGTTGGGGAAGAGACGATCTGCAATGCCGCACGGCGCTGTTCAATGTCGATTGGTGTGGCTGTGATCTGTACATCGATCCCCTGCGTCGGAGCGAGCATTGTTGGGAGTGCAACGAGTGGTGTTGCCATGAACTCGGCAGCATGGAGTCCAACGATGCGTACTGCTCGCACGTCGATCGGCAACGTACCCGAGTTCGTGAGGCGGAGCGTCGTGGTGGCGGACGCACCAACACGGACATCTCCTGCGTCGACGATCGGGACCGCATCAAGCGTTCGTGTCCCGACCACCATATGCATTGCACGTACGCTATCGCCGGCTACCGACGAACGGATCGTCAACGCGCCGATGACGTCGCCGTTCGTGGCACTGACGGCCCGCACTTGAACGCTCACTCTGCTTTTGGCTGGGATCACGAATGGACCCGGTGGTGACACCGTGAACTCGTTTCGGTCCGACGTGATCGTGTCGATCTGTACCGGACAGGCCGAGGGGTTGTCGATCGTCAGCGCCCTACTCGCAAGTGTGGATGGGCATGTGGTATCGAACTCGATGACTCCAACCGTTGGCTGAAATGCGGGCACGTTCGCTGTTGCTCGAACAACAAGCGTATCGACCGTTGGTGCGGCAATGCTCGTGACGATCACATACGCTGTGAACACTCCCGGCGTGGCAGAGGTGAATCGGATCGTGACCGGTGTACGAGAGGCGCGAGCGATGGTGATCGGTGATGTACGCGAAGGATCGATCGAGAACTTCGCAGCATCAGGTCCGCGAACGGTTATACCGTCGACGGTGAGTGCACACCCGCCTACATTTTGAATGTTCCAGGGGCCGGCCAGTGTGTCGTTGACGCACACCGTGCCAAGATCGAGAGTGTCGGTCGTGGATGCAAAGTAGAACTCTGCATGCTTTCCGGTTCCCGTGACGGTCACCGTATCGGCCACCTCAACGGTTCGTACACCTTGGCCCGTAACATTCTCACTGTCGCGTACAGCAACGCGTATCGTCGCAACGTCGGTGCCCTGTGCAACAGGTGCATATCGTACACGCACGATCGCTCTTCCATTCGCCGGGACGATCGTTGGCCACGGTGTGACGATCGAGAACACACCGGGAGGTCCGCTCACAACGCGAACATCAACGATAGGCAAGCATCGAACGCCGTCGAGTTCAACGGGCACATCAATAGTATCAGCCGTTCCCGGGCACACCGGTGGCGTGGCAACAGGATCGAGGTGGATGGATCCGAGCAGGCCGGGAACTTCAACGCACAGTTCTGCACGCACAAGGGTGTCGGCAACATTTGCAAGAACAGCAATTGGGATCTGGCGTGTTGCACCGATCAAGATCGGATCGATGGCCACTCCAATGACCACGACACCCGTCTCACCAACGGCAAGTGTTGATGGGATCACCGTACTCGACAGCGATACAGCGCGAACGCCAACCGGCAGACCGGTCATCACAACGCGCAGATTCGACGTCGACGTCTTCCCCGTGTTCGTGATCAGATAGATGCTCTGCACGGTGTCGGGTGCATACGGGCTATACATCGGATCTCCACAGGGAATCTCTTCCACGGTCTCAAGCGACGTGCAGGAGCCGCCACCGGCAATGGCAATGTCTCCACCACCACCGCCACCGCCACCACCGCCGCCGCCACCATAGGCAACGGTGAGCGAGTCGACGAGACCCAACTCGGTTGCAGAACGTAACTCACGTGCACCGGGTGCTAGAAGCTGTTGATCCCAAAGCAAGAGAATGGCACTGTCGGTGTAGGAGAGATTCGTGGCAACGCGTTCCTTCCACGCAACGCGATAGAGTCCGGCAACGTTCTGTGCCGTGAAGTCTGTCCAGTTGCCGAAAAGGACCCTGCTTGGTTCGATCACACCGTCACCGCGGAGATTTCCGCGAGCAGCCAATCCCGGCGCGATCGGTGTTCCTTCAAGTGCGAGCCAGAACTCAGGAATGCCTTGTGCCACTCCTTTGTCGAACATCTGCTCTGTGGCACTGAATCCAAAGGCCGTTGCGATCGGTGCCTGATCGTTCTGTCCGATCTTCGTGTCGATCAACTGCAAGACCCCTACTTGCCTTGGAACACGTCCACGATTCTGGATCGTCGTGCTCATACGAATGAATGCGCCACTGGGCTTCTTCACCGGCTCCATGGTGAACACTGCAATGATCGTATCGCGTGTGCCCGGCATCACGGCCTCGAGCGTGGCGTTGATGCGCGGTCTCCCTGCCACCGTGTCCCGAAACAGGTTGAGTACCTTCAGTGGATTCGGTGGAGGTGCAGATTGCGTGGTGGTGTCCATTTCAAATGGCAACTGAAACACCACATCGTCGATCTTGATGTGAACATGACTGGTGTAGTTCACCGGTCGATTGCCCGTTCCGTCTTCCTGATAGATCAGTGTCTTCGACGGACCCAGATACTTCGTTGAGATCGCAAAATGTCCATTCCCCAACAACGTGGCAGAGAGCTTGTAGGGCGGCAAGGCATCAAGGATGGACAGCGATGTCTGCGCCGCACAAGGCTGTAGCATCACAACGGCGAATGCGAAGATGAGTGTGAAGGTCTTCATCATTCCACCGGTGTCGCTACTTCGAGAAGAACGGTTCTGTTATAGCATCGACCTTCAGGCAGGTCATTGTCATGGATGAGGGTAGGTCCGGCACCGAAGGCGCTCGACTGTGCGGGTACGATGCGTTCCTGGATCGAAGTCAGGACCGATTCAGCACGACGTTGCGAGAGCGACGTGTTATAGGATTCCGATCCGATGCGATCTGTGAGTCCGGTGACCCGCAGTGATGAGTTCGTGCGAATTCTGCTGCGGACAAGGTCGAGCATCGATCTCTGACGGTCATTCACGCTCGGCGAATCGAAATCAAAGAAGATCAAGCCAAAGCGCTCGATCATCGAATCCTTCACCACCTCACCATTGTAGCGGGTTGAGCGCACGATACGATGGACCGGTACAGAACCTCCACCGCGCACTTGTGCGCCTTCGGGTGTTGATGCCGTGAGTTCAAAGCGAAGTGATGCATCATTTGCCGCTCCAAGTGTACGCACGACGTCGTTGATGGCAGGAGCCCAGGCAATGCGAGCAGCTGGTGCACCTGTGCCGTTCGATGCGAACAGTGTTGCAGAGGTGTTGTCGCGCACGTGTGCTGACCAAGCTGCGATGCGCTCGGGATGTGCGATCGATGGCCTCAGATCGACGGTTGCAGGTTCGAGCTGACGTTGCACGGAGCGCTGCCTGACGGGAGCGAGAATATCGTCGTGCGTTGCCACTACCTCAACACGCCTGTTCTCCGCTCTTCCGTCGGCAACATTCACATTTGAAGCCACCGACGGTAGCACTCGCGATGTAACCGTGATACGATCTGCAGCAATGTTCCACGTTGTCGTGAGATAGCTCTTGACGGCGAGAGCGCGTCGCTCGGACAACGTCGTGTCAAGCTCCTTGTCATTTGGTTCACGGCATCCCGTGAGTGTGATCTTCGCATTGGCATTCCGGGTCATTCGTGCACCCACGATGTTGAGGATGTTGTAGTAGATCCCAATGGTGGAATCGCCATCAACATCGTCCACGTACATGGAAGGGTCTGAACTACGTGCTGCACGATACCGAGACGGGATCGCAGCGGACTGAACATCGAAGAAGATGTATGGAAGCAGCGGCACAATGTCGAGAGAGCGGGTCTCTTGTACCACAACCTCACCATATGGTTTGATCGTCCCGTCGGTGGCCACACTCTCAAGATCCACAGACAATGCCGGTTCCGGTAGCATTACGGGTGCGGGCGCCGCGGCTGGCGGCGGAGCGGCCACCGTCGATGGCGTCGACTCCGGAGCATCAAACGAGTAAAGTACGCTTGCTCCCACGCGAACGTCATGTACTCTCCATGCATTGCCATCGACCACCGTCGTAAAGGCATGGGTATATCCGATCTCGGGTTGTACTGTCAGTCGCGTTGAGACGGGAACAACGGCTCCCACCACAGCCGTCGCAGCGAATCGAAACGTAGTTGCGTTCGAGAAGGTGCTCGACTGGATCACGCGCGATGTTCCACCGGTACGGAACTCCAGCGATGATGGCGACAGGATGGTCTCCTGCTGCTCGAATCCCGCTCGCGTGTTGAGTCCGATCTGTGGACCAAGACCAACATAGAGGAGCGGAGTGATCGCATAGGTCGCTAGAAGATCAAGGTCGATATAGTCGAGTTGCGTTTGAAGTTCGTACTCCGTTGTCATTTTCACCAGCGACCCATCGCTCATGGCCGTATACGGTTGCACGTCGTTGGGTGCTGTGAACGTTCCGTCTGCTTTATGGTAGAAGAGTCGTGCAGACGCACCCCACGGACCGGAGATGTTCGCTTGGACGATGTTCCCCGCCATCCATCCGATTGAGTTGGCGTCCTGAAAGGTGCCACATTCGATAAGGCCATCTGTGGTGGTGATGGTCCCATGATGCATGTTCAGTGCACCTGCCCCAAAGATCCCGAACTGCCAATGCGAAAGCTGCGCGGCGCAAGGCATGGTCATGAGAACACACAAAAGCAAGGATCGTATCATCGGATCACCATAAGCGGATAGGATGTGAGCGTCGTACCGTTACGCTGCAGAAGAATCGAGTAGAGTCCATTGGACAACATGGTGCAATCGATCGCCCGTACATCGAATGTGGAGTGTGGCTGGTCGATCATGTAGCGAGCCACCACAAGGCCATGCATATCCACGACCTCCATCACGTATGCTGCGCTGCCAAGATTCATCATTGCTATCGTCGCCGTCTCTCGAACCGGCGATGGAGTGACCATCATTGCCACGGAGGACGTTGGACGTACCAGACCACCACTGTTCACACAGTCTGTACGAACGACAAGCGTATCGATACTTGAGAGGACACATACCGGCGATGACCCACCCTGCGTGAACCTCATCTCACCTTGCACATCATTACCGCGCAGGACGTCGCAACGCAGCCTGAATGCAGCAGAAGGGATCGGCGTCGTTGTCGAGACACGTACTCCTGTCACGCCGGAACCATTCACTGCAATGGTCGTCTGCGCTGCATCGATGCCAGGCGTGGTCGACGTGATCGATCGAGGTGCCAACAACTGACCCGGATAGCGGAAGTTCATCGTGAACGTTGCGGGAAGTGAGGATGCCGATGTGATCGTCAACGGAATGTCGATCACATCACCTGCCTGTGCAAGGATGTTCTGCATCGTCGTTTGCACATACTCCACAACACGGCCGCTGATCGGCACATCGACGGTACCAAAGGAGCCGAGCGCACGTACGGATGCACTGATCGTTCCCGACTGCGTGGCACGCAACAGCACTCGGCCCCTCACTTGTGCACGAGGAGGCAGTGTGGCCTGGACGTTCTGAAGGATGGCGTACCCAAGATCTCCCACAACATCTAGGTCCGTGATCGTGATCGTGTCGACGGTGCTCGCGTTCTCAAAGACTACATCGCGTTCCACAGAGTCGCCCGGACACAGATCACCGACGAAGATCGAGTCTGTTACCGACCGAACCGTTCGCGACCGCGGAACGATGCACAGATCTGCCCTTGCCGCCGTATCGCCATCATTGTCGAGATCGACCGTTACTCGTTCAACCGCCTCGCGTTGCATTGTGAAGAGGATCTCAAGTTGTTGCGATGCACCAGGTGCAATGGTGGTCGGTAGTGGAACCGAACCAGCGCTGAAGACACCGACAGTTCCACCGAGGAACCGAATGGACCGGATCGTGACAGGACGGTCGGCTGGATTTGAAGCCGTGATATAGAGTGGGATCACTGATCCCTTGACCGCGACCACCGTATCGCAAACACCGGATGAGGTTGCCAGAACCATTGTGCGAATGCCACGACCGGAGACAGCCACCGGAAGGCGTCGTGCACCAACAAAGGTCGTGAGCACGGCAGGAGCCACTCCACGCTGTTGAGGCTCAAACTCAATGCATACCACCAACGAGTCACCTGGTGCGATGCGCGATCTACCGATCGGCGACACGATCCGATAGGCCGATGGTGGATCGATGATCAACGAGTCGACCGTTGCCGTGTCGGTGCCAGTGTTTCTCAGAAGCGTTGTGCAGACGCGCTGCGATGTGCGAACGGCCACATCACCGATCGAGATGGCATCGGTGAGGACCGATAGTGTGCTCGCCACCCCTTCGCCGCGCAAGTGCACCGTATCTGCGAATGCACCACATTCAAGCACAACGTCCGCCGTACGCGTCCCGGGTCTGATCGGACGGAACCATGTTCGGATCAGGCGTCGCTCACCGGATGGGATGATGATCACGGTCGTATCAACGCCCACTGAAAACTCAGCAGTGCCGCTGATAGCAACGCGTCGAACACTGATCGGTAGCAGCCAGGTGTTCTCGATGATGATGCTCATGCTATCACTCACCGCCCCCACTTCCGTCTGCTTGAACTCAACATCGGCCGCACGGAGCGGTTCGTAGATCTCGATACCACTGAGCATTGTTCCCGAGTTATCTCCACCGGCTACAACGGGAACATTGCTTGATGTCATCGCGATGCGACGCTCACGACCGGGTTCGATCATCGACGGCATTGGCGACCACGTGCCGTTCGGATCTGTGGTGCGAGGGAGGGAGAAGATCTCACAGGTCGCAAGATCACCGCTCTTTCCATTTCCACCTACGATCGCATATGCGCTCGCTGTGTCAACAGGTCCGGCCACAAGTGCGCCATCATGCTGTGCCCGTGCATCACTCATGGTAGGCGCAGCGCGCCATCCACTCTTCACGTCATACCATTCACACGAACTCAACGCAATGCCGGCAGCATCTCGTCCACCGAACACGCGTGCGATCTCGGCGCGATCGCTCACACCTAAAGCCTGCGAACGATACATGCGTGGCGGGTTCGCACGGGCATCCCAGGTTGCGTTCACCAGTAGTTCCGTCGATGTGGTCGGCCGAGTCGCCTCGCCGCCTGCAATGAGCACGAGTGGCTGGCCTGTCTGGTCAAGAGTTCGATACGCGCCATGTTCGGCGCGAGCCGTCACGGCATCTCCGAGTCGGTCGATCCGACCTGTGGTGATAGTGATCCTTGTGCTGCCAGTCTGTTTCGCACCATTGCCCAATGCACCCGAAAGCTGAAGGACCCCTCCGGTGACAATGATCCCCCCTCTTCCATCGGCCACGGCTCTACAGTCTCCAACGGCCACGGGTAGGTCTCCGACATGTTCCCATTGCCAATTGTTCTGTCCTGCGACGTAGCGAAGAACGTCGACGCTGGCATTACTGACATAGTTGCCTCCGGTACCTGTGTATCCACCAATCGCATAGCATCGTGACGTTCCGTCCGTCGCGCGCACTTCCACAAGGGCAAAACGCGTACGTGGGGTCGGAAGGGTGTTCAATGCGGGCACGACCGAACCGGTCGCCCCCCGGATCACAACGGTCTGCCCTTGCGGGATGCCCGACGCGGCATGTCCGCCGACCACGACCACATCGCCTGTATGGACCATCACCGCACTGTGCCCGGTAACAGCGGTCGGTAGGGTGGCAAGGCGCATCCAACGGGGCTGTCCGGCGAACACCGTAATGGTGGTCCAGAGAAACATCAGAAGGAAACGCTTGACCATGCAATACCCACTCAAATTGAACACTTCCTAACATCGCGGAATGAGATGTGGAATACAAGGAGGAATTCTTGCATTTTTAGCCGATCTATGAACAATCCAAAGATCATCCAGCTCCTCCAAGGCTTTTCCGAAGTGCAGATCAAGCGCTTTGTCGATGCCGTGCGGTCTCCGTACTTCACCACGAATAGAACACTAGAGCCCCTTGCGGTTGCGATCGCCGCGGCGTATCCGTTTACAGATCCCGACTTGATCAACGATGAGCAACTACACGCCCGAGCACATCCGGACGAGGAATTCAAATACTTCACATTCAGGAATCGGATCTCGGATCTCTATGCCATCGCCACACAAGTGTTGCAGTTCGAACGCCTGGACAAGAATCCGAGTATGGGCATGCTCCTGAAGGCGCAGGGTCTTCGAATGGTCAAGGCACACGGGCTGTTTGAGCGCTACATTGAGCAGACATCCAAGGAGCTCAGTGCCATTCCAGTACGTGATGAAGAGTATTGGCTCACGCGTGCGCGACTACTGGAAGAGGAGACGTTGTACTTGACGCTCGTTCGTCCACGCACCGATCGTCAGATCCTGCAGGATGAGCTCGATACCTTTTTGCGCTATGCTGTGATGCGCCTTCTTCGCCAATACACGACCATGGCGCACGAGAAGCCCATGAACGATGTTGGCTTTGTGCTCCATGGCGAGCAGGAGATCCGAGCACTGATCGAGGAACATGCTTTTCTGCGGGCGGAGCCGACGATCATGATGTATACGGCAGTGCTCGACATGATGCGTACCCAAACTGAGGGTTCGTATCAGGCGTTGAAGAGGATCTATGATGAGAGTGTTCACGAGCTCTCGTACATCGATGGCTACATGGCCAATCTGTTCTTGAGCAGCTACTGTACGGATATGGCCAATGTTCATGGACGCGTAGAGTACTGGAACGATATCTATGATCTCATGCAGAGGAAGATCGACATCGGACATCTCGGTGCGCACAATCTTCTCTATCCGGATCTCATCTTCACCGTACGAGCCGCCGGATATACGGGACATGAGACGTGGGTGCGCGGCTTCATGACGGAGATGAGCCCTGCACTTCCTGCTGATGTTCGAGAAGACGTATTGCGCTTCTGCGATGCCTTTCTGGATCTGCAGGCGGGAAGACATGCATCAGCGCTTCGCACGTTCGCGCAAGTCGGATTGAACGACGACATCTGGAAGGCACAGGTTCGAACGTATACCGTGATGTGCCATGTTGCGCTTGGTCAGTATGAACAAGCACGATTCGCATGTGACGCATTCCGTCATTTCCTGGCGAAGGCGTCTACCTTGTCATCCTACTATGTGCCTACGCTCAAGCAATTCGTTCGCATTGTTCCGAAGCTTGTTGCCATCATGGAATCCGATGGCAGTTCGAGCACGACAAAACGCGAGAAGCTCATGGCAGAGATCGATGCCATGAGCTCCAACGTCTTCATGATCAAGCACTGGACGCGATCCGCTGCATCATCGATCGCTATCGACTAACAACCACCGTCTGCGTTCGTTGTTCACCACTGGCACGAAGCTGCACCGTATACGAACCACTTGGCAGACCGCTCGCAGAGAAGCGCGCTTGATGATCTCCCGGTACAAGCTCGTCGTCCACCAGTGTGGTCACGAGGAAGCCGAGCTGATCGAAGACCTGTACCTTGACACGACTTGTCGCACGTACAGTGAACGGGATCGTGGCAACATCGCGCACCGGATTCGGATGGGCGATGCCCAATGAATAGGCGGCGTCGGCACTCACCTCTTGCACGCTTGTGGGCTTGACCTTGATGATGGGCACTGTCGAGAAGTCCTTGAAGAGCACATCACGCAGAACAGCCGGATCCGCATCGAACCATTGTTCGAGCACCGATGCATAGATCTGACGAAAATCGTACTGCATCTTCAGATTGCCGTTATCAAGATCCGTCAAGCTCGGATTCACGCCGAGCACGCCATTGATCACCGGTGTGCCCACAAAGAACATCGGCGCCGCCGTGCCGTGGTCGGTGCCATCGGAGAGGTTTGACTGAACACGTCGACCGAACTCGCTGAACGTCATCGTTACCACGCGATCATCGACGTTGAGTTCTTCGAGATCTGTTTGGAACGCTGTGAGCGCCTCTGATACACGTTGGAGTAGGGTCGCATGATTCCCAGTCGTGGTGTCAGTGCTCACGACCTGCGCACTGTGCGTATCGAATCCTCCGAGTTGCACAACATAGACCTTGGTCTTGAGTCCACCTGCGATCAACCGCGCAACGATCTGTAATTGCGCAGCAAGCGTGTTGCCTGTTGGATACGTGGCGAAGTTCTTGGCCTTGTCGGCCGCCGTCTTGATCACTTGCGAATACTGCAACGATTGTGACTGCACTTCACGCACGTACTGCACGTTGAGCTTGGCGTATCGTTCCGACGGAAGATCGGTGTCTCCAAGCACCGTGCCGTTCACAAGGTTGTAGAACGTGGTCGGGTCCTGCAGCGCAACGCCCATCGACGTGTTGTGGGAGTTCGTGAGTGCAAGGGCGACCACGGGCGCGATCTGGATGGCAATGGGATCGGGCATCGTTGCGTTCGGATATCCGTTCGGATAGTCCGGCCACGACTTCTCTAGGAACCTTCCAAGCCATCCGGTACTGTTCACGACGTTCGAGTCCGTACCCGTCATCCAGATATCCGTGGATCGGAAGTGCGACAGGTTCGGGTTGGGATACGTCACACCTTGTACAACACGCACCTTTCCGTCCTTGAACATCGTGTGCATTCCCGGCATGATCGGATGCAGACCCGTAGCATCGGTGAGCTTCAGTGCCTTCGCCTCCGGAATAGCGATGTTCGCTCGCACACGCATGTAGTCAGAGTAGGCATCAAGCGGCAACACAGTGTTGATGCCATCGTTCCCGCCTGCCAACTGGACAAGGACGAGCACACGATCGGACTCGGTGCCGAAGAGTTGTTGCAACGTTGGGTCGGTATAGGCCTTCACCGGCATCCCGTTGATGACGAGAGGCAGTGCAAGAGCGCCGGACGAGCGAAGGAGGAAGTCTCTGCGTTTCATGGAGGTGCCTTTCGATCACACGAGTTGGTATTCAGCCATACGGAAGAAGAACTTGAAGAAGCTATCGAGTCGAAGCTTCACGAGTGCACTGACGGTCTTGTCGGTTGGTGTGGCCATGTACGTCGTCCACAACGTTGTCCAATCATAGTCCTTGCCACCCGGCACAAGCACGTCTTCGATCAGACTAAGTCGCTTCTCTGTTGTAAGGTCCACGGTGAAGAACCGGTCGATACATTCATCCACCAGTGCATGTGCATCCGATGGGTTCTTGAACTGCTTCACGAGTTCGACCGTGTTGATCGCGCCCTGCTTCCCTCGCTGCCCCAACACCAACGAATCCGTTGCTCCATTGCGGAGTGGAAGCGTCACCGTGGTCAGCCAAAGCTTGTAGTAGTCGGGGGTCTGATAGTAGGCCTCCCAACCGGCAACATTCGGTGGCTCCCCAATGTCCATTTGCAAGGCCATCATGTAGTCGGTGATCGACTTGAAGAACGTTGCCCGTGTTGGCAGGTCGGTTGGGATCGCATAGGTGTTCACCGAACGAAGCAGACCGATGAGGAAGTCGGCTGGACTTTTCAGCACGGCTCCATGCACATCGGCACTGTAGAAGTGCTCCGATGCAAGCAGTGTGCGAAGTACGGGACCGATCATCCAATTGTTGGAACGGAGCGTGGCGGCAAGGGGCACGATCACGCTTGTCTCTACTTCCGGGGTGATGTCGCTGTTAACGAAGAAGCGATACAGCTTTCGAACGATGAAGAGGGACGTGGCGTTCTGCGCGAAGATCATGTCGAGTAGTTCGTTCAACTCTGTCAGCCCGGCATTCGCATCGGCGCGACCTTTGATGACGACGTTGCCATAGTTGGCAGAGAACTGCTTGTCCGTCTTGTCATGTCGACGTATGTCGAACGTACCCTTCCCCGTCTGCCGATTGTCCACCCATCCTGTGAGCACCTTTGCAGCCGCACGCACATCGTCTTCTGTGTAGGTGGTGTAGTTGCCCTTTGCGATCTCGGGTCCCTTCCCGATCGTGAAGAGCTCTTGCAGCTCGCGTGCATAGTTCTCGTTGGCATTGCCCACGGTGTTCGTGTTGCCATTCAAGTATCGTAGCATGGCCGGTTCAATGGTCACCTGTCTGGCCATATCCTTGAAGCTCTTCTGGCCATTCATGCGCAGATAGTTCAAGAGGGCATACGAATACTGTGGCTGTTGTACCGTTGTGAACTCGGTGGCAAAATGATTCATCCAGAACAGCGTGAGCTTCTCGCGGATCGAGATCCCGTCCAGCAACAGTTGCTCGGCCCACCAGGCTTTCGTCCACTGATTGTACTGACCGGTGTTGATCGCTTGATCAAGCGTTCCTGTCACATATGTTGTTCCCGTATTGGGATTCACGGGAGGTGGCGGGGCGGCACGCTCCGCAAAGAGCGTATCCAGTGTCTTGGAAAGGCCATTCTGCACCACCACATCGATCTGGGTCGGCATGGCTCCAAAGCACGTGCGTCGGATGAGATGCCATGCCTCTCTACGAGTCCATGGTCCTGAATACGGATCGATCGCTGCCATACGCTACCCTCTCTACAACATGTTCTGCGAGAACAACCCACTTGCGGCGGCCTTAGGATGAGTACCCTACGGTCAAGTTTAACCACGTGCCCAAAATACACCTGCTCATCGTTCCGTTACAGGCCCGCATCTATGGACTATTTTCGCAGGATGCATCGACCTTCGTTTCCCGACCTGCGCCTTCAGCTCGGCATCTTCCTTGCCGCCCTCGTGCTCTTCGTACCCTTTCTGGGATCGGTGCACCTCTTCGATTGGGACGAAGTGAACTTTGCCGAGAACGCGCGCGAGATGATCGTTACGGGTGACTATCTGCACATGCAGATCGACTACGAACCATTCTATGAGAAGCCTCCTCTCTTCATCTGGATGCAAGTGGTGAGCATGAAGATGTTCGGGGTGAATGAGTTCGCCGCACGGCTTCCCAATGCCATCATCGGTGCCATCACCTTGCTCGTGGTGTTCTCCGCCGGGAAGCGTTATCACGGACGTCGGTTCGGGCTACTGTGGACGCTGGTCTATGCCGGCACCTTGCTTCCGCACTTCTATGCGCGATCGGGCATCATCGATCCGCTGTTCAATCTCTTCATCTTTCTCAGCGTTCTTGCCATGCTCCGTTCGTTGCAGGGCGAGCGCTCGGCCATGGTGTGGAGCGGGTTCTGGAGCGGATGTGCCGTGATGACGAAAGGTCCGGTGGGTGCAGCTCTCGTCGTTCTCACCACCGTCATCGCATGGGTCTTGCTTCGCAAGCGCATGCGTTTGCCATGGAGAGAGCTACTGGTGCTTGGCGTGCTCACGTGTGCCGTCACAGCGCTATGGTATGGCGTGGACTATCTTCAGAACGGACCGCAGTTCATCATCGAGAACGTGAAGTATCAGATCCGATTGCTCACCACCGGCGACGCAGGGCACGAACAACCATGGTACTACCATCCGCTGGTGGTCATGATCGGATGCTACCCTGCCTCCTTGCTCATGCTTCGCGGCCTTACGTCGGATCCAACAGAGTCATCCGAACAGCGCGAACTCCGCATCTGGATGATCGTGCTCATGTGCGTAGTGCTCGTGGTGTTCTCGATCGTCAAGACCAAGATCGTGCACTACTCGTCGATGACCTATTTGCCACTGACGTTCTTGGCTTCTGTGATGCTTGATCGGTGGCTGGGTGGAAGGGTGGCATGGCCACGATGGATCACTCTTGGACTTGGCGTGCTGTGCATACTGATCACGTCCGTCCTTGCCGCCATTCCCCTTGCAGGGATGAACGTACAAGCCCTTCTTGCGTTACCGACGTTTCGCGATGAGTTCATTCGATCTGCCGTGCAGCAACCCGTGCCTTGGACGTGGGTCGATGTGCTGATCCCTTGTGTGTTGCCCATCGGGTTGATCGCCTCCATGATCCTGCGACGGTATCATCGCACCATGACGTCGATCATCACGTTGTTCGGTTCTGTTGCTGTGATGATCTGGTGTTTCTTGCCGGTGGTCGCGCCCAAGATCGAACGCTACACGCAAGGTGCGGCGATCGATCACTACACATCACTCATTGGGAAGGATGTGTACGTGGCACCGTTGACGATGAAGAGCTATGCCCACCTGTTCTACACGCAACGTCCCTATGCACTCAGCGCTGCAGCGCATGGCATCCCGCATCGCGAGTGGGAACCGTGGCTACTGAATGGACCGGTGGACAAGCCCACGACGTTCGTGTGCAAGGTCAACGACGCAGCGCGATGGCGCACGGAGCCTACGCTGCGTGTGATCTCCGAACGTGGTGGATTCGTTGTCTTCGAGCGAATTCGATAGACTACTTCTTGACCTCTGCCATACCATAGCCCTTGAGTTCGAGAAGGGCATTGTCCGCATTCGACGTGGCGATGCGCACGTCGACGTTGAACGTACCGGCCTTGGTCGGTATGTATCGCACGCGCACTTCGAGAGACTCTTTGGACTTGATGGTGGCGGGGATCGGTGTGACCACCTGGAGGCCTTCCGAGCCGGTGACCGATGTGATGGTCAGCACTTCGTTGCTCATGTTCGTGACGGAGACAATGCCGTCCGTTTCAAGACCGACAGTGGCCTTGTTGAATCCGATGTAGGATGACGACAGCTGGACAGCCCGCTGGATGTCGGCCACGAGTGCCACGGACCGTGTGGACTTGTGCGGATCGGACGAGACGATGGTGAGATACTTCGTGAACGGACCGTTCATTGTCGGAAGGTTGATCGACACCGTCACTTCCGTTTGCACGCCCGGAGGCAAGATGTTCTGCTTGAGGGGGGCACTTGTGCAGCCACACGACGGACGGACCTCTTTGACGTCGAGCGTGTCCGTCCCGATGTTCTTGAGCACGAGCGTGCCCGTGATCTTCGACGACTCGGAAAGTCCGCCCTTTGGAACGATGACGCCGAAATTCAGTGTGTCTTGAACTTGAAGCTGTGCCTGAGCCGCAACACTCACGGTGGCCACAGCAAGCAGGATGATACGCAGGAGAATCTTCATACCACAAATTATGTGAATTGTAAGTTCGCTGGACATGATCTGCCCCGTTTGCTCATCAGACACCCTTGTTGCGAACCACATCGGAACCACTCCGGTGTTGCGTTGTGGAACGTGCAGCGTGGTCGTCATCGCGCCATCGGCACGACGTATCAATGCCGACGCGTATTATAGCGATGAATACACCCTCACGCAGACGTCTCGAACGTCCACGGAGCGACATCGGTTGTTTCGACTTCCGGAGTACTACCGTCTCCTGCACGAGATCGGCTCGCTACGTCCGGCACCGGGAACATGGCTTGATGTGGGTTGCGACCATGGCTTCTTCCTTGATGAGGTTCGGCGGGCCGGCTACAAGGTCGAAGGTGTGGAGCTGGCCTCGAAGGCCAGGGCTTACGGTCAACAGATCGGACTCACCATCCATGCTTCGGTCGAGGAAGTACAGAACACGTTCGATGTGATCACCATGTGGCATGTCTTGGAACACATCACGGAACCTCGTGTCATGATCGAGGATCTTGTCGGACGTCTGCGCCCGGGTGGCATTCTAACGATCCGCGTCCCCGATGCGGGATCGTTCTGGAGTCGACTGCTCGGACATCGATGGATCTGGTTCCAGCCGAGCGTCCATCCGATCCACTTCACCCAGAAGAGTATCAGCATCCTGTTGGAACAGGCCGGTCTCGACGTGGTCACCGTTCGATCGCAACACCCGAACTCGCTGCTGACCCGTAAGACCTATCACGTTGCCAATGCCGTGTTCGCACGAACCATGCACCTGCCCCGTCCTTCTCTCCGAGATCACGTGGCACGTTTGTATCAGGACATCACCGGCGTGGAGATCATGGCCATCGCTCGAAAGAAATGAAGATCTGGCTCACCATAGCAGCAGGTTGTATGATGACCATTGCCGGTATCGGTGTGGTCATGTACATGCCACAGGATGACATCAAGCCGGGTCCAAAGACCAACGTGATCGACACCACAGCGACCACATCGATGCAACGCGCGGCTGCCATTGCCGTGAGCAAAGGCGTAGACACGATGTTCATCCGTCGCATCCTCTCCGTTCCGCAGACGGGCTTCGATTCGCAGTGTGTGCGCATCAATGTGACCAACTATGCCAAGAAGACGGATTATTCGTTGAACGTCAACGAGATGTCGGTCAAGAGCGTGCGCACCTTCATCGCCGACCATGATTCGCTGCTGCTCGCTTGTGAGGAACGCTACAACGTCCCCAAAGAAGTGATCGCCAGCATTCTTTGGATCGAGACGAAGTTCGGTCGCGTTCTCGGCAAACACCACCTGCCCAGCGTCTATCTCAGCGTCATGCTCAGCGCCGAACCGGAATTCATCGAGAAGAACCTCGAGGCCGTGCGTACAGGGGCCGATGTCGACTCGGCGCGCATCGATAGTGTACGTCGCCTGATCGCCACACGTGCGCATCGCAAGGTGAATTGGGCAGCCGAGCAGCTCAAGGCACTCGACAAGATCGATCGTAACGGAACGTTGGATGTGGCCGCACTCTATGGCTCGTGGGCCGGTGCCTTCGGGATGACGCAGTTCATCCCGTCGTCCTACCTGCAATGGGCCGCGGACGGCGACGGAGACGGATCGATCGACCTGTACACGTTGAGCGATGCTGTGTACAGCGTGGCCAACTACTTGCGCACGAATGGATGGGGGCCTTCGTCCGAGCAACAGCGAAAAGCCATCTACCACTACAACAACAGCAACGACTACGTTGATGCTGTTCTCAAACTCGCCGATCGGGCCGAGCTACCGGGACGTTAGGACGCGAGCGACTCCGCCTCGGCGAGCAACCGTTCGATGGCATTGAGACCGATATTCCAGAACGACGGATCGTTGATATCGATGCCCAGCGGAGCAAGCAATTCTTCGGGACGCTTCGAGCCACCCGACGAAAGCAATGCGATGTACTTCTCCGGGAAGTCGGCTCCGTCTTGCAAGTAGATCTCGTACAGTGCCAGTACCAGCAACTCACCGAATGCATACGCATACACATATCCCGGTGTATGCATGAAGTGCGAGATGTAGGACCACCAGTAGCGATACCCGTCGGTGAAGGTCACCGAACCACGGAAGGCAACAGCCTGAGTCTCCATCCAGATCTCGTTCAAGTGCTCGACACTTAGTTCACCACGTGTGCGACGCGCCGTGTGCATAGCGTCTTCGAAGCGGTTGAGCGATACTTGACGGAAGACCGTCGATGTGATGTCGTCGATCTTCTCCATGATCAAGCTCAGTCGCTCTTCCTTCGTCGTGGTTTTCTCGAGCAACGAACGGAACACGAGCATTTCACCAAAGACCGATGCCGTCTCGGCGATCGTCAAAGGCGTGTCGGCGCCGAGCATGCCATGTGGACGGGAGAGATACTGATGGATGCCATGACCGAGTTCATGGGCCACGACCTGGACATCACGGTTCGTTCCGAGATAGTTCAGAAACACATAGGGGTGGGCTGAGGGCACCGTTCCGGCACTGTACGCCCCGCCATTCTTGCCCGGCTGTACGGGTGCATGGATCCATGGACGTTCGAAGAACATCGAGGCGATCTCTCCGGCCTTCGGATGGAACGTGGTGTAGGCATTCACAACGATCTCTTTCGCCTCGTCCCACGAGACGAATGACGGCACCTTCGATACGGGTGCGTACCGATCGTAGTCGTACATCACGTCTACGCCAAGCAGCTTCTTCTTCAGTTTGTAGTAGCGCTCGACCAGGTCGAAGCGACCGACCACGCTGTCGATCAAGGTTTGCACGGTCGCATCACCGACCTCATTCGCAAGATTTCTCGATGAGATCCACGTCGGATACTTCCGAAGAGTATCGTTCATTAAGCAGTCTGCTATCACGGTGTTATAGATAAAGGCCTGCGTCTTCGCACCGGCCTTCAATCCTGCACTGAAGACCTCTGCGGCTTCTTTGCGAATGTTCCGATCGCCATCGTGCAACAGCTTGAGAATGGCCGCTTCGGTATACTCCGTGCCACGCAAGGTGAACACCTGTGCGTTCTGCAATTCATCGTGCAACCGCACCCATGCGAAACGAGATGTAAGCGATCGCTCACTCAAGACCTGCTCGATCTCTTCGGAGAGGATGTGCGGTTTGTAATCAGCCGTGGACTCGATCCAATGCTTGTAGCGTGCGAGCAGTGGTGAGGCAGCAAGGGCGGCAAGGCGATCGTCCGAGAGAGAGCACATCTCCACCGACACCCACACCAACCAATGCCATGCGCGCGAACTCGTTTCGCGAATCAGCTGCAGCAGCGCGCCGTTCGTGGGTTCTTCCGTGTTCGTCGACCACTGCAGATGAGCGAACGAGCCCATCTTGTCGAGGATCTCGAGCAAGGTCTCGTATTCCGACATCATCGTAGCGAACTCTTCGACGTTCGTCGTAGCGAGCGTTCCCTTCCATGTGCTGCGGAATGCACTCGTCCGATCGACAATGGTATCAAGGTCGTGTTGAAGCGCTGTAGATGGGGCTGCCGGATAAAGATCTGAAAGGTCCCAAATGACGTTTTCAGCACCCGTGCGACGTGTTTCTGGTGTCGTTGACATGTCTGTAGCTCATAGCTCGTAAATTGCCGCATACCACATGGGATCGGCATGCAAGAACTGCGAAAGTACAGAAGAAATGTTCTCCAGCATCGGGACGTGCTGTGGAATCTCTTGATCGTTGGTTCAACGCTGTACGCTGCCCTTCGCATTCCCGCCGACATCGTGATCGGCGTCACGAACACCAATTGGTTGTTCGCCGCACACATCGGTCTTACCATCATCTTCGTCCTGGACCCGGTCTTTCACTATCTCGCTGCTCGTAAGAACGGAAATGGAGAGGTGCGCCAATACGTTCGTACGTGGTTGGCGGTCGACATCCTTGCCGCCCTTCCGCTGATCATCCCCTTGCCCGCATCGTCGTTGTTCCGACTGCTGACGTTGTTGAAGATCACACGAGTGACGGCATTCATCAATCAATGGCGTCGACAATTGCTGCGCGCCTCGAATTGGTTGCGTCTCGCCTATTTCGCCTACGGACTGATCGTGATCGTCCATATCACGGCATGCGGCTGGGTGTGGATCCGCGACGTGCCAAAGGGCATCGATCCGCGTGATGCCTATTTGAAGGCTGTGTATTGGAGCGTGACAACGTTGGCGACCGTTGGCTATGGTGATATCACGCCCGAGACCAACAACGAGATGATCTACGCCATCGTTGCCATGATGATGGGCTTCGTGCTCTATGGATACTTGATCGGCAACATCGCCGGTCTGCTCAACAACTTCGACCCGATCAAACAAGAGCACGTGTCGAATCTTGATAAGCTGATGGCCTTCATGCGGTATCGACGACTCCCTTCGACCATGCAGCATCGTGTGTTGGATTACTACACCTACATGTGGCAGCAGGGCGTTGGACTTGACGAGACGGCCATGTTGAGCAGACTACCATCGGGCCTTCGCACTGAGGTGTCCCTCTACCTGAAACGCGATGTGATCGAACAGGTGCCCATCTTTCGCAATGCAAGTGAGGCGTTGAAGCGAGAGCTGGCCACTGCGTTGCATCCGATCGTCGTCACTCCCGGCGAGAACGTGTTCAGGATCGGCGACAGCGCTCGCAACATGTATTTCATCAGCAAAGGAAGGCTCGAAGTACTCGATGAGAACGAGCGAACCATCGGATACCTTCAAGAAGGGGAGTTCTTTGGCGAAATGGCGCTCCTCGCCAAACGTCGACGCATGGGAACGGTCAGAGCTGTTGACTACTGCGACCTCTACATCCTGGACTCCGCAATGTTCGATCATATCAACGAACACTACAAGGAGTTCAGCATTGAGCTACAAGTGATCGTCGAACAACGGCTGGCCGATCTCAAGAAGAACGATTTCAGTCGAACACTGCACGCCTCCTAGACCTTACGGCACGATGCGATAGATCATCCGTGGGAAGGGGATCACTTCGCGGATGTGCTCTGCACCGGTGATCCACTTCACGGTACGCTCCACACCAAGTCCGAAGCCGCTGTGGGGGACAGAACCGAACTTGCGCAGGTCGAGATACCATTGAAACGCTTCTTGCGGCAGGTTCTCGTGAAGGATGCGCTCGAGAAGCTGATCGTGATCGTCTTCACGCTGTGATCCGCCGATGATCTCGCCGGCACCTTCGGGTGCAAGCATGTCCATGGCCAGCACCGTCTTCACGTTCTCGGGATCGCGCTTCATGTAGAAGGCCTTCACTTCGGTCGGATAGCGATGGATGATGCAGGGCTTGTCGAACTGTTGCATGATGGCCTCTTCCTGCGGCGCGCCAAAGTCTTCGCCCCATGGGAAGTCGATCTGGATCTCGGAACCATCTGCCTGCTTACGGTTGAGTTTGATCTCGTTCTTGTTCAACCACTCGACGGCTTCGGTGTACGACATGCGATAGAATGGTCTGCGTACGGCCTCGAGCTTCGAGATATCCCGTCCGAGTGTGGCGAGCTCACGCTGACAGGTCTTCAGCACGTACTGCACGATGTATTCCACGAGGTCTTCGGCCAGGTCCATGTCGTCGTTCAGATCGAAGTAGGCCATTTCGGGCTCCACCATCCAGAACTCCGTCAGGTGGCGTCGGGTCTTCGACTTCTCGGCACGGAATGTTGGCCCAAACGTATACACCTTGCCAAGCGCCATGGCACTTGCTTCGGCGTAGAGCTGACCTGATTGCGTAAGGTATGCCTTACCCAAGTCGAAGTACTCGGTTTCGAACAACGTCGACGTGCCCTCGCAGGCGTTCGGCGTGAAGATCGGAGAGTCCATCAGGCGGAATCCATTGCCATCGAAGAAGTCGCGAATGGCCTTGACCACTGCGCTCCGAACACGCATGATGGCATGCTGACGTGCGCTGCGAAGCCACAGATGGCGGTGCTCCATGAGGAACTCCACACCATGTTCCTTTGGCGTGATCGGATAGTCCTTCGACACCTGCCACACACGAACATCCGTTACATCAAGCTCTACACCTGTTGGCGAGCGCTGTTCGGAACGAACGGTGCCGGTAATGGACACGGAAGATTCCTGTGACAACGAGCCGGCGGCCGCGGCGATCTCTTCCGACACGTTGGGCTTGAACAGCACACATTGCACGGTTCCGCTACCGTCGCGAAGCTTGATGAAGATCAGCTTGCCCTTTTCGGTCTTATCGTACACCCAACCATTGAGTGTTACGGTCTCGCCAATGTGTGATTCGAGGTCTTCGATGGCCACGTAGCTCTTATAGCGCGATGTCATGAGGGGTCGTTCGGTGTTGAATGGAAGGTGACAATTTACGGACAAAGGGCGGAAGGGCTCTACAAGGAGCTATAGGAGCACCACGCCCACACAGAAGCTCATGAAGAGATTCTGGACCGGATACTGGATCGTTCGAAACGAAGGGTCGAACACAGAAGTGAGTCCATAGGTGCATCGACCGTCCACGAAGACGTCGCGCCAGAGTGACCATTGCACACCGGCTTGCAGACCAACATCCCACTTCTGCATCTTCTCGGTGAAGGTCATGTCCTTCTGCACCACTTCCGGTCGGATGCCCACCGTGCCAACACCCGTGGCATACGTCCCCGTCGACACGAGATACCCCACATACGGACCGCCCACCACGGACAGGTCTGAGGCTGCCGTCCAGTGCACCATGCACGGGATCTGCAGATAGCTGTTGCTGAACTGTCCTGTTGACAAGCCATTGAAGATGGTCTCGACCTCGAGGATCGACTGCGAACCATCGGCTCCGGTGACCACGACGCGATCGATGTAGGGCTGATCGACAAGCGGCGCCGAGAACGTGGACGAATACTTCGTGTAGACGAGCTCCAGTGCAAGTCCCCACCGTTCCGACAGCGAATTACGCAACCACGCACCACCCACGAAGCCTGGAACCGGTAACCCCGAAGAGCCTTCGGGAATATGACCGATGGGGATCGGAGAGCCAAGGGCCGCACCAACGCGCATTCCTGCCGTGAGTGACTGTGCACCGGCGCGCACGGTCAACAACAGGACAGCGATGACAAAGATCGTTGTCGCCGTCCTCACGGATGAACGATCCGGATCTGCGTCTGTCGACGTGGCATACCTCGATCATCAACGCCGGTCACCGTGAAGACGAAGGCACCGGTTGACATGTTCGCAACCGTTGCCTCTGCAGTCTGTGCGTACGAACGATCGAAGACAGTGCAACCGCGAAGATCGCTCACCACAACGCGTTCAATGGTTCCCGATGTAGTGGCAAGCTGCATGTCGTGTGCATTCGACACGATCGAACACCATGCCTCCTTGCCGCCTTCCCATCCATCGTGTACCGAAACGGCATCGTAGGAGAGCGAGACATCATCGATGAAGAGTATGGAGCCTTCGTCACCTTTGAAGCTACCGCCACCGGCACTCGATGAGAAGACCATGGCCATGGTGTCGGGCACACTGCCTTGTTCGAACACGGCGAAGGGGACGTTGAATTCCGTCCACGTGGCAACAGGCCCGTACAGCGTACGATACGCTTCCGCAATCAGCACGCGTTGTTTCGTAGTGTCGTTCCAGCGCCAGAGCCGCACGTAGAGCGATGCAGAGTCGTTCCCTGCCGGAGCATACTTGCACCAACCGCGAAACGAAGTGGGCATGGCGGTAAACGGTACACCAAGTCGTGCGCTCTCCACCGGCTTTGCAAGATTCAGTTTGAATGTGCCGGTGAACAATGAACCCGAGGCGATCTGTCCGAAGACCTTGCGCGTGGTGAGCTTTGCGGCATACGTACCTCGGTGTGCATCGGTGGTCTTCTCGAGGACGGGATCGGCACCGGCTGCTACGTGGATCACGCCATTGCCGGACGACCACACGCCGCCCGACGGTTCTTCGTAGTCCTTATAGGTGCCCGAGCCCTTGACCAACGTCCACTCCTCGAAATCGGCATTCGGCACTTGTTGTGCTCGAAGGCCCACAGAGAACACGATGGCAATGCCAACAATGAACAGACGATCGATGATTTGCATGAGACTTCCTGCAGTGAGTTCGCAAAAAATCGGGAATTTTGCGACATGCACAGACCTACACAGCTCCTTCGTCGAAACATGGCCGTTCTGACATCCACATGGTCGGATGGATTTGCGTCGTCGATCCTCTTGCGCGATCTGCGCGACGCCTGTCCCTGCGCCTATTGCACGGGCGAGGAGATCCTTGGTCAGAAGGTCTTCGCCGGCATGAAGACCTTTGCTCCCGGCATGAATGAATTGGTGAAGCTCACGCCCGTTGGCAACTATGGTGTGCAGGCGGCGTGGAAGGACGGACACGATTCCGGCATCTACACATGGGAGATGTTGCGAACGGTGTTCGAAGAGAAACAGCTTTCCGCCGAGCAGCTGACCCAGATCGACGCCGAACTCGCTTCGGCCAATGGAACCTCCCACTAACGCATTTCGTTCTCGACCTCATGGCTACAAGAATCGACCACCGTATCGTGCGTGCTCCGCGAGGCACCACACTTACCTGTAAGACCTGGCAGATCGAGGCCGCGTATCGGATGATCCAGAACAATCTGGATCCCGAGAACGCCGAGAAACCGGAACAGCTCATCGTCTACGGAGGGCTTGGAAAGGCGGCAAGGAACTGGGAATCGTTCGACGGCATTTTGCGCTGTCTGCGCGAGATGGATGCCGACGATACGCTCCTCGTTCAAAGCGGTAAGCCCGTGGGCGTTGTCAAGACGCACGACATGGCTCCTCGCGTCATCATCGCCAACTCCAACCTCGTGCCCAAGTGGGCAACGTGGGACGAGTTCCGCCGACTGGATGAGCTTGGGTTGATGATGTACGGACAGATGACGGCCGGTTCCTGGATCTACATCGGAACGCAAGGCATCGTCCAGGGAACCTATGAGACCTTTGCCGAATGTGCACGTCAACACTTCGGCGGCACGCTCCATGGTCGCTTCCTGCTCACGGCCGGACTCGGTGGGATGGGCGGCGCACAGCCACTTGCCGCCACCATTGCCGGTGCTGCTGCCTTGTGCATCGAGATCGATGAATCGCGCATCGACAAGCGCATCCATGATGGGTACTGCGATCGCAAGATGTCCGATCTGGACGAAGCGCTTGCCGTGATCCGCGAACATCAAGAACGGAACGAGGCCATCTCGATCGGTCTTGTCGGCAATGCCGCCGAGATCTTGCCCGAACTGGTGCGACGGGGCATCACGCCCGATGTGGTCACCGACCAGACCTCGGCCCACGACCCGCTGAACGGCTACTATCCGGCGGGCTATTCGAAAGAAGCGGCCGACGTGTTGCGCCTTGCCGACCCTGCCACCTACCTTGAGCATGCGTACGCCAGCATTGGTGCGCATGTGCAGGCGATGCTGGAGTTTCAACGCCGTGGTGCCGTCACCTTCGACTACGGCAACAACATTCGTGGCGTCGCACGTGATCAGGCAGGCGTGGCCAACGCCTTCGATTTCCCCGGATTCGTGCCCGCCTTCGTACGAGAGCTGTTTTGTGACGGGAAGGGTCCGTTCCGCTGGGTGGCCTTGTCAGGCGATCCGGACGATATCCGCGTCACCGACGATGCCATCATGGAGCTCTTCCCCAATAACGACCACCTGCATATGTGGATCCGTGAAGCCCAGGCCCATATTGGCTATCAGGGACTTCCGGCACGCATCTGCTGGCTCGGTTATGGAGAACGTGCACTGGCCGGGAAACTATTTAACGACCTCGTACGTTCGGGGAAAGTACAGGCGCCCATCGTGATCGGACGGGATCATTTGGACTGTGGAAGCGTTGCTTCTCCCCATCGTGAAACCGAATCGATGAAAGATGGTTCTGATGCAATTGCCGACTGGGTGTATTTGAATTTCGCCCTCAATGCCATCGGCGGTGCCACGTGGGTATCGCTCCATCATGGCGGCGGGGTGGGCATGGGACTCAGTTTGCACGCCGGTATGGTGGTCGTTGCCGACGGAACCGACCTTGCAGAACAGAAACTGGCACGCGTGTTGACTTACGATCCACTCATGGGTATCTTGCGTCACGCTGATGCCGGGTACGACAGGGCTATTCACAACTCGAGGAAATTTGGCATAGAAATACCACTACCTTCTTTGTAAGTCGATCTCGAACAAACATCGGACAACATGGCATAACTGCTACGACATTCTAACATACACACTGTCAAAAGTCGTGTGTTTCTGTCAACATTTCGTAGCAGGAGCCTCATGCGAACCGATCAATTTCGTCGGCGTACTGGTCTGAACCCAGTCGCAGGAGTATATCGACAACAGCGTTTTTCACAGACAGAAGGTAGAGATTCTATGGACCTCGCCCTGCAGATCGAAGAACTTTTCCGGAACGATCGGAAGAAGTACCTCGGATTCATCCGTCAGCGCGTCCGCAGCCAAGAGGAAGCGGAAGACATCCTCCAAGACGTATTCACGAACGTCCTCGCCGCCTCCCAAGACGTACAGAAGCCTATCGAGAACATCGCATCATGGGTGTTCACGTCTGTACGGAACCGTATCATTGACTCGTACCGCAAAAAGCGCACCGACAGCTTCTCCGACATCGGCTCGAACAACGAGAAGGACGAAGGCCTGGAGAACGTGGAGCGTTTCCTCGGCGACTTCTCCTACAATCCGGAGAGCGACCTCGTCCGCAAGACAATTTGGGAAGCCGTATTGGCCGGGCTCGAAGAGCTGCCGATCGAACAAAAAGAGGTCTTCATCAAAAATGAATTCGAAGGTGTATCGTTTAGAGAGATGTCCGAAGAGTCCGGTGTGAACATCAACACACTGTTGGCTCGCAAACGGTACGCCGTGCTACACCTCCGCAAGCGATTGCAGGATCTGTACGACACGGTCAACGAGAACTAGCCTCTCCCCCACATGTCCCTGCTGAATACAAGAACAGCCCGCTCGATGATCTACCTGGTATGCATCGGCGGGCTGTTGGTTTGTAATGCATGGATCGTGATGGTGTTATGGAACACCGTGCTGTGGCCGATGACGCCAAGCAACGAACAACTGAACTTCCTGGAAGGCGCCGGACTCACGGCATTCGCCTACGTTATCGTTTTCACCGTCCGGTATGGCAGGAAGGCCGCAAAAACTCCCGCCGCCACAGCCGATGCGCATCAGCGCACACATGCTCCCTCTCACCATACAGGGATGCCTCAACACTCGGAGTTAAGTGCCCTTTGCTCGTCCATGACGGCGGAGGAAAAGGCCCGACTCAAGCATGAGTTGGCGGCAAGAGCGGGGTGTAGGGAAGAGATCGGAAGAGAATACAAGATCAAGAATACAGAATGAAGGATCGATCCTTCTCGTCGTGATTCTTGATCACCTGATTTCTGCTTTGAATTCTGTATTCTTGACCCCGTATTCTTCTTCCGATCTCTTCCCGGAGTTCCCATGGGTGTGGTTTCTGAATTCAAAGAATTCGTTTCGCGCGGCAACGTCCTCGATCTGGCCGTTGGTGTGGTGATCGGTGGCGCATTTGGGGCCATCGTCACATCATTGGTCACGGATATCATCATGCCCCCTATCGGGATGATGTTGAGCGGCGTCGACTTCTCGTCGATCGTCACCACGTTGAAAGCAGCGGGTCCTGACGGCAAAGGCGCCGTCACCATCAATTGGGGCAAGTTCCTCGATGCCGTTGTTCGCTTCCTGATCGTTGCAGCCGCCATCTTCATGGTGGTACGTCTCGTGAACAAGATGCGCAAACCTGCAGAGGCTCCAGCTCCCGCCGGACCATCGGCGCAAGAGGTCCTTCTTGGCGAGATCCGCGACCTCTTGAAGAAATAGTCAGTCCATGCGTTGCGCATAGTACGTGCGATGTCCGTCGCCCACACGTACGATGAACACCACTCCGTGATGATCGCTTGCGGGGAAGGAGAGCGCATGTCGTAGCTCTTCCGGATCGCGCGGCCAGCCTCGCTTCTTGAATTCCGTATGCTTGTTCCATTCGAGCTCTCGAATGCGAACCTGCATGCGCTTTTCGCTCACACCCTCATCAACAGCAACGACTCGGAAACGCGTCCACCACACCGATGGCCCGGGATCGATCGACGCAAGACCATAGGCGATCTGCGGATCGATAGGACGTATGCCATGGTCGCGATATACAGCAGTGAGTAACCCCGAGGCGATAAGGGTGGCGTGGGGCTCGAAGAGCACTTCGTGGGACACGGAGTGAGACACGTTGTGCGATTCTGTATTGACAGATCCTTTCATTGCATTCTGTATTCTTGATCCTGTATTCGCATCTCCCATTATCCTCCTCACCTCCTTCCCCTCCACCAGCGTCGCAGACACGTCGTACGATGTGCGGGTTCGAAGAACGAGCTCTTTGCATTCGTTGCCGCTGCCAATGTAGTCGCGACAAAGTCCGCGCATAAGTGACGCGGGCACATCATCGGCCGGACCGAGCTTGATGCCCACGGCGCGCAGGAATGGTATGCGTGGATGCGTTGTGAGCAAGGCAAGGGGTGGATCGTGATGCGCGATCGAGCGGGTGCGCTTGCCCGATGGTGTCCGTCGCGACGGGTCGGCCCAGAGTCCATCCGCCTGCTCCATGGCCTGTTCCCATGCATCGCACGGAACGGCGGCGTTGATCACGTCGACGTTGTGGATCCCGGCACGACGGAGATTCCCTTGCGCCAAGGCAGCAACGATCGGATCTGCTTCAAAGCTCACCACACGCCCAACACGCGCTGCGATGGCTTGTGTGTCGAGACCAGACCCCGTGCAGACCTCCACCACCATGGTGCAGCCATCAAAGAGTTCGGCATGCACGCGTGCGATGTCGGGATGCGTTGCCTGTTCGGCACCCACCGACGTGAACAGCCATGCCCCTTGAGCCTTCCCAAGCCGTTCAGCCTTTTGCGCACCAACACAGAGATCGATGAGCGTTGCCGCATAAGCTCTGTGATCTTCCGGCAACACGGCCCGCACGGCCTCAACGCCCTTGGGTGTGACCAGCGCATCGGAGCGTGTGGCATGGGTGCGCAGGAGCGACGTCAGCGTCGACACCAATCCTGCAAGTTCTTGAGTTCGAAGGAGTTCTAGAAGGTGCGGCATTGTTTCCATGACTGTTTTCTAATTGGGGACGTGGTCGGAAAGCGCGATATTCGCGCTTCACATTGTCACATTATGAGACCGTTACAATGAACGCCCACGAAGAACACGCACGTCTTCAGTTAGCTCAACAAGGGCTCGCCAACATGGGAGAGATCTTCTACAATCTCTCCACGGCCGAGCTGTACGAACACGCTTTGTTCAATGACGAGGGCATGCTCACGGAGCACGGTGCGCTCAATGTGAACTCCGCGCCATACACGGGACGTCGACCGAACGACAAGTTCGTGGTTGACGAGGCATCAAGCAAGGACGATGTATGGTGGGGCAAGGTGAACAAGCCGTTCTCCGAAGAAAAATTCAATGCGCTGAAACGACGCGTCTATGCCTACCTGCAGAACCGCGACGTCTACGTTCACGACGTCGTGGCCGGTTCCGATGAAAAGTACAAGCTCAACGTTCGCTTTGTACAAGAGCAGGCCTATCACTCGCTGTTCGTCAAGAACATGTTCATCGAGGCAACGCCGTCGGAACTTGACGGATTCCTTCCCGGATTCACGGTGATCACCGTGCCGGACTTCAAGGCCATCCCCGAGATCGACGGCACGCTTTCGGAAGTGGCCGTGATCCTGAGCTTCGAACAAAAACTCGTCCTGATCTGCGGCACAAAGTATGCCGGCGAGAACAAGAAGGCCATCTTCACCGTGTTGAACTATCTCTTGCCAAAGGTTGGCGTAATGAGCATGCACTGCTCGGCGAACATTGGAAAGAATGGCGACACGGCTCTCTTCTTCGGATTGTCCGGTACCGGAAAGACCACACTCTCGTCCGACCCTGAGCGTGCGCTCATCGGCGACGACGAACATGGTTGGAGCGACGATGGCGTCTTCAATTTCGAAGGCGGCTGCTATGCAAAGGTGATCAATCTGTCGGCAGAAGCAGAGCCAACGATCTTCGCGCTCACACGCACATTCGGAACGATCCTTGAGAATGTGGTGATGGACGAGGACACCCGCGTGCTCGACCTTACATCGCAAGACATCACCGAGAACACGCGTGCTTCCTACACGCGCGATGTGATCCCGAACCTCGCACCAGGCAACAAGGGTGGTCATCCAAAGAACATCGTCTTCTTGACCGCCGACGCATTCGGTGTGATGCCGCCGATCTCGCGCCTGACTCCAGAGCAGGCCATGTTCCACTTCTTGAGCGGTTACACAGCAAAGGTGGCCGGGACGGAGGCAGGGGTCAAGGAACCAAGCGCAACATTCTCAACATGCTTCGGTGCACCGTTCATGGTCCATCATCCGAAGGTGTATGCGAACCTGCTTCGTGAAAAGATCAATACCCACGGCGCCACAGTATGGCTCGTGAACACTGGTTGGAGCGGTGGAGCGTATGGCGTTGGACATCGCATGAAGATCCAGCATACGCGCGCCATGTTGCGTGCTGCACTGAATGGCGATCTCAACAATGTGGAGTATGTGAAAGACGCATTCTTCGGACTCGACATTCCAACATCGTGTCCCGATGTTCCGGCCGAAGTATTGAACCCACGCAACACGTGGGCAGACAAGGCCGCCTACGATAAGCAGGCACAGCATCTTGTCGAGTTGTTCAACGACAACTATAAGCAGTTCGAATAAGATCGGTCGACGACAACGTTAGAAATCGTCGTCGTCGTCGATCACATCAAGATTTGCATTCAAGATATCTGGAGGTATCGGGTCATCATCCATGGCCCGTGCCTCCAGGATCTCGCGAGCTTCCTCGAGATCATCCTCAAAGACCATCACCTTCACGCCGTTCGATGCCGTGAGTGAGGGTAGTGCACCACCGGCATCATCGTGGATCACACGATAGTCGATGCCGGCGTCACGCAGCTGTGATTCAACGAGTTGCGCTTCGATCTCTGAATCGAACTGAGCAAGCAACATCAAAGCCATTGTCGTTCTCCACGTTTACTTCTTGTTCTTCTGCATCTCGGTGGCAACACGCGAAATGAGTTCGAATGTTTGTCGTTGGTGTGCCATCTTCACCTTCGCATCCGGATTGCGGAAGCACCACATGATCACCGTGTGGTCGTTCACCAGGAACTCTTCCGTTTTGTCGATGTTCTCGGGCTTCTCGTTCGCTTTGTAGATGAACTTACAGATCCGAACGCGAGCGTCTGCCGGGAGGACCTTGTCCCATTCCATGTACAAGATAACGCCGTCGGACGTGCCTCCCTTGAATGTCTGGAATGCCGTGCGAGTTGGCGTTCCGATCGCTGCGTCCACCTTGGCCGTTTCCTTAAAGAACTTCTCGGCCACCGTGGAAGGACATGCGAAGGTACTCACAAGTTTGATCCCATCGGGTACCTTCGAAGCCGGCATCTGGAGCTCGTTCCAAGGCAGCGGGATCGTCCGCGTAAGCTTGGTGAAGTTGTAGCGTTGCGTTTCCGACAGAACCTTCACGGTTTGTCCCTGTGGGGTCTTCGTCGGGATCTGTGGACTCAACGACGGTGGCATCTGCTGTGCGATGGCAACCGAACCAATGGCCAGAACGAGAACTGCTCGCATCATGGTATGCATGGATCCTTCTCCGTAGTTCAAACGGTTAACGAGTAAGTTTTCTGTAGGTAAGCCGATGTGGGCGCTCGGCATCGATGCCCAATCGACGTTTTCTGTCCTCTTCGTATTGCGAATAGTTCCCATCGAACCACACCACATTCGAGTCGCCTTCAAAGGCCAGAATGTTCGTTGCGATACGGTCCAGGAACCAACGATCGTGACTGATCACCACGGCGCATCCGGCGAACTCTTGCAACGCCTCTTCCAACGCACGAAGCGTGTTCACGTCGAGATCGTTCGTTGGTTCATCCAACAGCAAGACGTTTGCGCCCTCCTTGAGCATCTTGGCCAAGTGCACACGATTGCGCTCTCCGCCCGAGAGTTGCGACACGAGCTTCTGCTGATCGCTGCCGTTGAAGTTGAACCGCGCCACGTAGGCTCTCGATTGCATTTCGCGATTGCCAAGCGTGATCACATCATTACCGTCAGAGATCTCTTGCCAAATGCTCTTCGTTGCATCGAGTGGACGGTTCTGATCGATGTAGCCAAGCTTCACCGTGTCGCCGACGATGAACTCGCCGGCATCAGGCTCCAGTTCTCCGGTGATCATCTTGAACAGCGTGGTCTTCCCGGCACCATTCGGTCCGATGATCCCAATGATACCCCCCGGGGGCAAGGAGAAGGAGAGGTCCTCATAGAGGATCTTATCGCCGAACGCCTTGCTGATGTGCTTCGCATCGATGACCACATCGCCAAGGCGTGGACCTGCAGGGATGAAGATCTCCATCTCTTCGTTCCGCTTGACGGTATCTTCGGTGAGGAGCTTCTCATAGGCACTGATACGTGCCTTGCTCTTCGCATGGCGACCCTTCGGATCCTTGCGAACCCACTCCAGCTCTTCCTTCAAGGCCTTCTGGCGCTTGCTCTCTGTCTTCTCTTCTTGCGCCATGCGCGCAGACTTCAGTTCCAGCCACTTTGTGTAGTTCCCTTCGAACGGGATACCGGCGCCATTGTCCAACTCAAGGATCCAACCCGCCACATTGTCGAGGAAGTATCGATCGTGTGTCACGGCGATCACGGTTCCTTCATACTTCGCAAGGTGCTGTTCCAGCCACGACACGCTCTCAGCATCAAGGTGGTTCGTTGGCTCATCCAACAACAGCACGTCGGGCTTTTGCAACAGGAGTCGACAGAGTGCAACGCGACGCTTTTCACCACCGGAGATCACGCCAACAAGCGTGTCCGATGGTGGACAGCGAAGTGCATCCATGGCGAACTCCAGCTTACTGTCGATGTCCCATGCACCGAGATGCTCGATCTTGTCCTGCAGCTTCGCTTGCTTTTCGAGCAAGGCATCGAAGTCTGCATCGGGATCGGCGAACTGTTCGCTGATGGCATTGTATTCCTTGAGAAGGTTCACCGATTCCGTGGCGCCTTCTTCAACGATCTCCTTTACGGTCTTGTTAGGATCGAGCAACGGCTCTTGCGGCAAGTAGCCAAAGGTCACATCCTTGTTCTTCGTGATCTGACCGATGTACTCTTCGTCGAGTCCGGCGATGATCTTCAACAGCGAGGATTTTCCGGCGCCGTTCAATCCCAAGACACCGATCTTCGCACCGTAGAAGAAGGACAGATAGATGTCCTTCAAGACGGTCTTGTTCGGCTTGTAGACCTTGCTGACGCCGACCATTGAGAAAATGATCTTATTCGGTTCTGCGATTGCCATTGAGTTCATCCAGGGGTTACGGTGAGCGACAAAATTACGAACTTGAGTGATGCCACTGATCGGAAGGGATGAACATATGGCCACGTGGAGAGAGGTTCTTGGAGAGCGCTCCGGCGTTCGTGCTCTCGGTGCAACTTCCATTGCCCTCGCACTCACACTCTACGTATACGCGACCTTCCTTACCGTCGTCGAACAACGAACCGGTGTGGTGCTGACGGATCCGGTCCTTGCCGCCGTTCCCGCCCTCGACCTTACCTGGCCGATCTTCGTGATCCTGTATGGTGCGCTGGTGGTGGCCATCGTCGCACTCCTACGCGATCCGCTTCGCCTGATGCTCGCCGTGCGAGCGTATGCTACGCTCGTGGTGATCCGCATGGCATGCATGTGGGTGATCCCGCTGGAACCGCCGGCGGGAATGATCCCGCTGATCGACCCCATCGTGCAATCGGCAACGGGCGCGAGCGAGGCGCTTTCGAGAGATCTCTTCTTCAGCGGACATACCTCGATCCTCACGCTCATGGCCTGTGTGATGCCACGTCGTGGAATGCGGATGTTCTTTGCTGTTCTTGCCGTGCTCATGGGATGCTTTGTGATCCTGCAGCATGTGCACTATACGATCGACGTGCTGGTGGCTCCGATGGCCGCCTTCACGGCCTACACGCTCATGAAGGGCCGAGGCGATCTGCCAGACCGGCAATGACCTCTGCGAGCACCAGTCCTGCAAGCTTCGCCGTCCGTCCATCCACATCGTATCGCGGATTCACTTCTACGATGTCGAAGGCGCACAGTGCGCGATGTGTGGCCGCTGCACGGACGCAGTGCAGCACTTCTTCGGGTGTGAAGCCGGCAGCTGCCGGTGCGCTCACACCGGGAGCATAGGCCGAGGAAACAGCATCCATATCCAGCGATACGTAGAGCTTTGATGCCGTCTGCGTTGCCATCATCAATGCATCGTCCCATGCCGTTCGAACTCCACGCTCTCTGATGTGATCGAGCATGATGGCATGCATACCGTAGTGCGCAATGAGATCGAGATGACTGCGCGAAACACTTGTCTGCTGCAGACCAAATTCAAGGAAGGAGGCAGGGGCAAGGGCGGAAGAGGGTTCCGTGAGCATTTGACGGAACGGGGATCCGCTGTGGGAGCGCACATCGTCGATGAGCGGTCGCACGTCGGCATGCGCATCGATGTTGATCACACCGAACGGTTCACCCACATAGTTCATCGCACGGATGGTAGGCCACGCTGTATCGTGTCCACCACCAAGCAAGATCGGAATGCATCCCGCATGAAGAAGACTCGATACTACATCGTGCTGCTCGTCGTGGATCTGCTCAAGGGTCTTGCCATTGGTGTCGATATCACCGGCATCGCATACGACCAATCGCTCGCTCTTGATCGCACGTTCGACGGCCGATGTTGCGAGTTTCGTGAAGGCCATGCGGATCGCACGCGGAGCCTCTTCGGCACCGGGTCTGCCACCGTTCCGCTCGACGCCGATGTGTTGCGGAATACCAACGATGACGGCAACGATCGATGCCGATGCGGGGATCTCGTCGATAGGCGTCAGAAGATCGCCGAATCTCGGGTCTTCGGGATCGGTCCCATGAAAGATCGCCTCCTCCGGTACAGACCGAAGAAGGCGTCTTGTTTTGTCGGGGATCGTCATTGCGTTACTGTACCACGGTGAACGGTACCGATGTGCGACGTTGATCGGATTCCAATGAGAGGAAGTACATTCCGGGCGTGAGCGTCGATGGGATCACATAGCGCTGCTCACCTTCGACGATGATACCATCGAAGAGCGTGGCAACGATACGACCGAGCACGTCGCGAACGATAACGCTTGTGTTCGCCAACGAACCGGCATGCACAACGACAACGGCCTCACTCACATTCACCACAGGATTGGGCAGCACGCCAAGATCCACCTGATCTGCGAACGACGTCTCCGTTGTTGCCACACTACTCGTGGTAGATGCAACACCGATCAGACGCACGATCACATTCGCGGAGCGTTCGTCATTCGTCTCGATGCGAAGCGTGCCGCTACTGGAACCCTCATCGGAACGCAAGAACTTCACCGTCACGTACATCGTGTCGCCCGGCTGCAATACAACACCACCGGCCGTGTCCGGCACGATGCGGGATGTGGTGAAATGTCCCTTGAGTTGGAAGCAGGTGATCGACTTCACACGAAGCGGCACACTGCCCTTGGGATAGACCTTCACGATGCGTTCTTGGAATTCTCCCGGTTTCACCGGACCGAAGCGGACCGTATCGGCACTCACACCAACGGTTGGCTTCGGTGCAACACGGAACTGGATCCAGGCGCGATGTCCGAAGTCCGGCTCGAACGACTTCGCATTAGTACCGTTCTTGATCACCAGCGATCCTGTTCCCAACTGATCGCGAAGGAACCAGAAGTCCAACCCGTAATCCAGCTTGTTCACCAGCTCATACTCATAGCAACCATCGGGAAGCGTGTACTTATTCTCGAAGGTCTTGTTGCTTTCGAGATTCTCGCCGGAACCGATCACCGAATCGTTGTCAAGGCGACGGAGTTTCCACACGTATTGCTCGGGTGCGAAGTTGTTCGTCTTGAGCGTGATGGTAACATCAGGGAACCACACCGGCGGCAGAACAATGTTCGTGGTGATGGTGTTGTTCTGCTCGTATCCGTCGGTGCCGCCATTCGGTGCGCTGATCTGCACCTGGAACTTCTTGTTGCCGTCTTCGCTGCCCCAGTTCGGCGGCGGAAGGGCCACGGTGTCTTGATCCATGAAGGCAAGGTTGCCGTTCCACGTATACGTGCTCTGTGCGCCGCCGGTAAGGCCATAGGTGAACGTCACGGAGCGGAGTGCTGTGGATCCGGTGTTGCGCAACACCACAATGGGTTGTCCGCAGATCGGATTCATGCGTGAGTAGAACTCCCAGTTGTTCGGGGCGATCACGTCGACCAAACCTGCATCGAGTGCGAAGTTGGCCGGACCATAGGCTATGAACTGCGAGCTCACAACCCAATTTCCATACGCGCCATTGGCGGAGTCGGAGTCGATACCGTGGTCGATGCTCACGCGCTGACCCGGAGTGACGGATGTTGTGATGTCGTGATCATAGATGTCGACGGGTGCTCCCGGACACCATCCTGTACGATCGATCAACCATGTTCCTCCCTGAGGAAACACAGGATTCATCGCGCATTCCTTCCACAGCAACCAGCGATCTGTCTCGGTGCCGTTCACCTTGATCCAGTGGAAGCGCGGACAGAATTCTGCGCAGTTGGTCGGATTGCTAAAGGCATGTCCACTGGTCGTGGTCTTCACGCGGAAGCTACGTGCATCCGGGTGTGCAAGCACATCAACGGCGGGAAGCGCCGTGCCCTTGACCACATCGGAATAGTTCACACTGTTGAGGTCGATGATCTGATCCAACTGCTTCACGGTACGTGGTGGTGTACCCTTGATGAAGACGAAGGTGAGGTCGATCAGTTCTTGCTGATTGCCCGCGCTCAGTGTGACGTTGTTGCGAAGGATCGGTGCGAAGTCCGTGACGTCGTAGATCCAGCGGAATCCGTTCGGACCGAGGTCGAGATTGATCCCATACGGAGTGATGTATCGACCGATCTCCCACACGACGAGCGGAGAGAAGTACTCGCGATCCTGACGTGTGAGCGTTGTCTGCGCCGGGATCATCACGCTGTCGACCTTCTTACCGTACTGATCCACCGTATACGAATAGATGCCGGCTTCCCACACGAGCAGCGTATCCGTGGGAGTGGAAGGGTGCTTCGGTGCATCAAATCGATAGATGCGGCGCTCACAGGGATTCTCGTACAGCACCACGGACAATTGCTTTGCAGGAATCGTGGTGGTGACGGCTGTTGAATCGTTCTTCTGCACGAACGTCCCTTGCTCGAAGGCGAGGTTCAAGCGTCCTTCATCACTGGCCATCGGATCGAGTCGCATATCCATTGCCGGCACGGTCGTCCGCAAGGGCAGTCCAAAGATCGTGGCATGATGATTCTTTCCGGATGCATCTTCGGCAACAAGACCATTGGTCTCCGAGCAACGATAGTATGCCTGCAGATTGGCGATGTTCGGATGCGCAGCGTCGATCGACTTGAACAGATATGCTTGGATCGTTGTGGAGTCGAGTGCCTTGTTCCACACTTGGATCTCGTCGAGCATCCCCTCATACGAACCAGATCCACCACTTCCCATCACGAACTTCGTGATGCCCCGCATCGACTTCGTCTTTCCATTCCCACTGAAGAACAAGGAACCATTCAGGTACATCTGCATGACGCCTGTCTTGGCGTTCTTCACAAAGGCCCAATGATTCCATTGGCCCTTGTATTGTGAAGCCTGCGCGTCCTGTTCGATGCGATCGAACGACCCGCTTGTTGGATCGATCCCGCAATCCCAGTACACTCTGCCTTGATCCCATGGGAGGTGTGCGTTGATCACCCGTCGACCTTGGTCGTCGTAGGCCTCAAATGCATTGATCGCGCGAGGCAGTCGGTTCGGGTCTCCATACGTCCAGAATGCGACCGTCACTTCATCCGTGATCGACGTGCCCACTTCTGTTGGAAGCGTCATCACATCACCGGCGGTGAATGCATACGCGCGTTCCGATCCGATGATCTGAAGGCTGCTATAAGCAAGGTTCGCCGTGGTCTCGAGTTTGCCGGCAGGCGTTCCGCCCTCACAACTCACATCGAGGATGATGTTCGAGGTCCCATCCCAATCGAATTGCGTGGTGAGCAACAGGTCGTTGTTCCCGACAGCGATCGTCGTGGCTTTTGAATAGACGGTGGTGAAACCATCCATGTCCATGCGACCATTGCGAAGATCGGCACGTGAAGTTTGCTTCATGCGGAATGTGAGCCGAGCCATCGAACCCGATGCTTGCTTACCGAAGAGACGAATGCCGGTGAGTTTCCCGGGCTTCACACCTGCGGTCACAAGATCGGCGGCGGGATAGATATACTGCGTGCGTTGCGACGTTGTATTCAACAGCGTTGTGTTGGTGCCCACACGGTTGCGGAACACCGTATCCCATGTGACGTTCGTGGACTGCGTGCGTGTGACGTACTTCTCGTAGCGACGGAGGTTCGAGGTGACCGGAACCGACGTGTAGCCGAACGTGGCCGGCGTTGCATTGCGCACTCGGAAGTTCGGTGCGATCTGCAACGTCGAGTCGTATTCACCCGTTGAATCAGTGACGGTGGTGTACGTTAGATAGTCCCATTCACCGCACGGATACTTGTCCTGCGTGGTGCGCGGGTCGCATTTCAGCGTGTAGTACATCAACACCTTCTCGTACGACTGCTTCGGCGGGAACAAGTACGTTCCGCTTCGCTTCGTGATGTCGTCGAAGGTGAGCGTCTTCACCACCACCGTATCGCCTGCATAGGCGAGGGTCAACGAGGTGACGGAGAGGATGAGAAGGAGGAAGGAACGAAGGTACATGGTCGACTCCTATGAGGATCAATGTCGAGCAACTCCACCATCAACATTGATGGTCTGTCCGGTGATGATACCGGATGCCGGCAAAGCAAGAAAGGCCACAACATTCGCAATGTCCTCGGGCTCGTCTGCCCGATGCACGGCTTGTGTTGGGAGAATGTGTTCGAGGATCGAAGAGACGCTGCCTCCCGCATTCGTGCGTTGCGTTGCGGTAAGACCAACGGTGATGGTATTGATGGTGATGTTGTATCGACCTACTTCGCTGGCCAAGGAACGCGTGAGACCGATCACACCCATCTTGGCCGTCACATAGTGCGTGAGGTACGGCGTACCAAGCCACACGGTGTCGGACGAGAACGTGATGATGCGACCGAAGCCCGCCTTCTTCATGTGTGGCAACACACCGCGAATGGTCAGGAACAGAGAATTCAACGTCAGGTCGAGCGTATGTTTCCACTCTTCGAACGTCAGCAGTTCGAAGGGCTCTTCGGAGTAATGTCCAACGTTGTGCACGAGGATGTCGATCCGACCGAACCGTTCCATGGCGGCTGCGATCAATCGCTCCACGTCATCCGGCTTGGTCACATCCGCCTGGATGCTAAGCACGTCTCCACCGATCGCACGCACGGCCTCTTCGGTCTCACGTGCTTCGATCAGATCGGCGATCACCAAGCGTGCGCCTTCTTCGGCAAGACGCTCACAAAAGGCACGTCCATTGCCGATAGCGGCTCCCGTCACGATGGCCACGCGATCCCGCAGGCCCCGTTCAAATGCATTGATCTGCATGTGTTCCTAGATCAGGCCTTGATCAGGCCGAGTTCTACACCAACACTCTTGAAAATGGCGAGGATGGCATCAAGATGCTCGTCTTCATGAGAAGACATATAGCTCGTGCGCAACATCGAAAGCGTCGGAGGAACTCCCGGCGGTACAAAGGCATTCACGAATACGCCTGCATCATACAGCTTTCGCCACATGATCATGGTCTTCTCGACATCACCCAATACAACGGGAACAATGCCCGTGTTGCTGTCGATCACTTCATACCCCATGTCGTGGAAGCCTCGGCGCATCTTATCGGCATTGCGCAGCAGCTTATCGATCCGCTGTGGTTCTTCTTCCAGGATCTCAAGGGCCTTCAACGCTGCGGCCACACTGGCCGGCGTTGGAGAGGCACTGAAGATCAGCGCAGGTGAGTGGTGCTTCAAGTAGTTGATCACGCGCTCCGGACCTGCCACGAAGCCGCCCAGCGAGCCGAACGTCTTCGAGAACGTTCCCATCGTGAGGTCCACGTCGCCGACAAGACCGAAGTGTGCGGCCGTACCGCGGCCGCCCGGACCTACGACTCCCGTTGAGTGCGCATCGTCCACCAGGATCCGTGCACCATACTTCTTCGCAACGCGGGTCATGTTCGGCAGATCGGCCAGTTCACCGCTCACACTGAACACACCATCGGTCACAATGAACTTCCCTGCATCGGCCGGAATGCGCGAGAGCACACGGTCGAGATCTTCCATGTCGTTGTGCTTGTATCGCACGAACTCTGCGAATCCACCCTTGGCGAGCATGCAGCCATTGATGATACAGGCATGATTCTCCTTATCGGAGATCACATAGTCGCCTTTGGAGACCAAGCCGCTGATCACACCGAGTGCCGTTTGGTAGCCTGTGGAGAACAGCAGACAGTCTTCGTAGCCAAGGAAGGCGGCAAGGCGCTTTTCGAGTTCGATGTGCAGACTGATCGTGCCCGTCAGATAGCGCGATCCGGAACAACCGGTGCCGTAGAGGGCAATGGCGTCCACAGAGGCCTGACGTACGCGCGGATCGGCTGTCATGCCGAGGTAGTTGTTGGAGCCGGCCATGATCACGTCACGACCTTCCATGCGGACGATCGGACCTTCGTTCTCTTCGATCGGGCGGAAGTATGGATAGAGGCCCGACGCCTTTACTTCGTCAGCGCGGGTGAATTCGATACACTTCTGAAAAATGTCCACGTAGTCTCCGGAGTTGATCGTTACCAAGAGGCAAAACTAACGGAAATTCTCGGTCTGGACCGGGAAGTCCAGCTCTGCACCCTTCACAAGGGTGATCACGTGCTGGAGATCGTCCTTGCTCTTGCCCGTCACACGTACTTTCTCGTCCATGATCTGCGTGGTGACCTTGATCTTGGAGTCTTTGATGAGCGACGTGATCTTCTTGGCTTGCTCCTTCTCGATCCCGCTTCGGAGTTTGATGTACTGCCGAACGTGGACACCGCCGAGCATCTCCGGCTTGTCTTCGTCCAAGGCCTGCACAGAGATGCCACGCTTGATCATCTTCTGAATGAGGATGTCGCGGGCAGCGTTCACAAAATGCTCGCCATCGGCCTTGATGGTGATGCGTTGCTGATTGCGCTCGAACTCCATGTCGCAGTTCGAGCCACGAAGGTCGTAACGGTGGTCGATCTCCTTCTTGGCCTGATTCACTGCGTTGTCAGCCTCTTGGAGATCGATCTCGCTCACGAAGTCGAAGGAAAAGGTAGATGCCATAGTCTGTAAGATACTCGGTATTTTTCCATTCATGAAGAAGGTTCTTGCCGCCCTACCCCTTGCCATAGCCCTGATCTTCTGCGTTCCTAGCGCCGAAGCTCAGCTGGCCGGCTATGCCAATGTTCAGTATTTCCAGGTGGTCAATCTGCGAAACAATGTGCCGCTCACAGGCTATCAGGTGAAGGTGCAGGTGGATCATAAGGCCCTTGTAACAAAGGGACTTGCAAAGGCCGACGGGTCAGATGTGCGATTCACGGACTGTACGTTCGGCACGCAGTATCCGCTGTACATCGAGAGCGGACAGAACACGTCCGCCATGGTGGTGTGGGTGAAGGTGCTTTCCACAATGCCGGCGCGCGACTCCATTGTCATGGCCATGCATACCGGGAACCCGGCGGCAACGTCCGTCTCCGATCCGCAACGCGTCTTCGATTTTTTTGACGATTTCTCCGATGCCTCCCTCGCGAAATGGGAGCGCACAGCAGGGTCGACGGTCACGAGCGGCTGGTTGAACCCCTCGGCCGAAGACGTGCCCTATGGTGGCAACACCTACATCCAGACCAAGACCGACCTCTCGTCGTTGAACAACCGCGGCGTGGTCGAATGTGTCGTCCGTTCCAATGCGATCGAGCGTGGCGGTACGATCATGTTCTTTGCGGACAATGCAGGCCCAACGCGACACTACGGCGTGCAACATGATACCCGCAGAACCTTCCCTGGTGGAACTCCGGATGGAGACCTTATCCGTCGGTTCGGTACAGGGTCTGCACAGTCGACCTTCCTCTCGAACTTCAACTATCAGTGGAATGGCAACGAGAGCGTGTTGTATACGATGTCCATCAACGGCAACGACAACATCCAGCTCGTTCGCACCTCGCTGTCGGATGCCTCGCGCACGAACAGCATGAATGCAGGTCCAACAGACAAGTGGACGTGGCGCAAGGTGGGCTTCTCGAAGTTCGGGCAAGGTGGCGGGGATATGACGGTGGACTGGGTGCGCATTCGACAGTTCGCCTCGCAACCGGTGGACGTGCGCGCCATCGATAACACCATTGCCGTGAGCGGACCGACAACGTTCTGCGATGGAAGCACCGTGATCCTAACAGCACCACCCGGTTTCACATCGTATCTGTGGAGCGATGGGAAGAGGACGCGTATCGACACGGTCTCCAAGGCCGGGTCTGTGAGCGTGAAACTGTTCCAAGGTACCGGCTGTGAACTGGCCACGCGACCCGTTGCGATCTCCGTGCTCCCACGTCCAACGGCAAGTGCCGAAGACGGAAAGGCCGTTGCCCTGTGCGATCCAACGCAGAGCGCAACCTTCACTGCCGACGCAGGCTTTGTATCGTACAACTGGTACTCCACATCGAATGCAACCGGGCCATCGTTCAGCAGTGCACGACAGGTTGTTGTGAACACGGCCGGACCGTATAGCGTGGTGGTACGAAGTGCGAACGGATGCACCGACACGGCAGAGTTCTTTGTGCACGTGATCACCGATGTACATGCGAAGATCACCACGTCCACCGGACTCCAAGCATTCTGTGTTGGCGACTCACTGGTCCTACGTGCAACACCTCCAGGTGCAACGTATGCCTGGAAGAAAGACGGTGTACCCGTTGGCGGTACGGCGGATAGTTTGGTGGTACGCAGTGGTGGCGAGTACAACGTGACCACGACCATTGGTGAAGGCATCACGGCATGTGTTTCGGATACATCGATCACGATCACGCAAAGCGGTCCACCTGCTATCACATTGCCTTCAACGGTGAGCATGTGCGATGGCGATACCACAACGCTCGATGCAGGTCCGGGCTATGCGTCGTACCTGTGGTCAACGGGCGACACCACACAGTCCATCAAGGTCGTCACCGGCGGCACGTTCACACTCCGTGTGGGGAACGAAGCACGCTGTTATGATTCCGCACGCGTGGTGGTCACCATCAGTCAGAACCCCACCATCACCGTGATCAGCGAAAGCGGAGCAACGGTGATGTGCGAGAACGATACACTCACGCTTGCCGTCACGGGAACCGTGTCGGGTCTGCGATACAAATGGAACACAGGCGACACAACACGTCGCATTGTCATCACCGGACCCGGCACGTATAGCGTCGAGGCGTCAGGATCGAGTGGCTGTGCGGCCATCGGCAGCATCACCATTGCACCCGGTAGCGTGGCACCACCGACCATCTCGTACACTGGTCCACAACAACTGTGTCCCGGTCAGTCCGCTACCCTCACCATCCCTGCAGACTACGATGGCATCCTCTGGAGCACCGGCGACACAACGAACTCCATCACAGTGTCGACGGCCGGCACCTACACCGTAACCGTGCGCAAGAGCTCGTGCACAGGGAAGAACAGCATCACGGTCGAGCAGGCGCCATCGCCTTCCTACATCATGAGTGCCGTGAGCGACACAACGGTATGCGGCGACACGATCCCTGATGTGGTGACACTGATCTCGTTGCGCAACAACCTTGCACTCGATCGTGCGATCTCCGTTTCGGTGAGCGGACAAGGCTTCACGGCAGATCCTCCACAATTCGGTCTGAATGCCGGCGCACAGGACGTGCGCATCACCTGTGCCGTTGGATCGCAACGCGGACGGTTGACGGGCATGGTGGTCTTCACCGACCAATGCGGATGGCAAGACAGTGTGGCCGTTGTGATCGACGTCACCACGAAGAGTGTTGTCGTGAGCACCGATCCCGCACCTGCGCAGCCCGTACGCACCGGAGAGAAGGTCACCATCGACCTTCATGCCGATGCCACGGGATCGCTCTCGCAACTCCTTCGCTCCGACACGCTCATCGTTCAACTGCAGCACGAATTCACGGCTCTGGATCTCTCAACGGTCACATCATCCTGTGGCACTGTGGTGGTACAGCCGGAGAACGGACCAGGAAACTACAAGCTCATCATCACTGACTGCCGCGAGGCAACGTCCGATGTGCTTGGCTCTCTCACCTTCACCACACTCATCGGCACAACACTGCGACCAACTGTTCATGTTCGTTCCATCTCGAGCACATCTGTGTGTGTGATCCCCACGATCGACACCACGACGCGCGAGATCGAGCTGTTGCGGTATGGATGCGAGCTCAGTACCGTGAACGTGAGTGGCATGGCCGATGGTATTCGCATGCTCTCTCCGCAGCCCGTGCTCGATGATGCCGTGCTCGAGTTCGGCTGTGCCGCTCCTGCGAATGTTCGCATCGAGTTGGTGGATGTGGTCGGTAGGTCTGAAGATCTCTTCAACGGTCCCCTTGACGAAGGTCTGCATCGCATGGTCATTCGTCCGTCCACCAGTGGCTCCCATGTTGTTCGACTCTGGCTGCGCAACGCCGTGTACATGCAATCGTTCTCGGTGGTCAAGTGAAGTATTCCCTCCTTGCCGCCTTCCTTGTCCTTTCGTTTGCACCTGTCCATGCACAGGACCATCCACCGTTGCTCTTTGGTGTTGCAGGTGGGTATGCACAGACCATTCATACAGCATCGAACCTCACATGCTTGAGTGATCCGGCCTGTCCGCCCTATGATGGCGGAAGTGGTGGAGGGTGGTATGGTGCTGCAACCATGTCGTGGCGCGCCTCTGAGCATCTTGGTCTTGCCGTTGCGCTTCGCATGTTGCCCGTGAACGTGACGATGACGGAGACCGTTGCCGGTCCGCCCGTGCGAAACGAGTCGGGCGATGTTGTCACCCTGCAACGCGAGCATACGCTCACGTACAAGGCAACGCAGTTCGCCCTCGACATCGGTCCGGAATACACCCTTGGTGTGTTGCGATTCTCACTTGGTGCAAGCGCAGCATTGCAACGCTCTGCAACGTGGTCGAGTGCAGCACGCATCGTGTCGCCCAACAACATCACCTTCGGCGACTTTGCACGCGACACTACGTTCTATCCTGAGCAAGCTGTACCGAATGCATCGTCGTTCCTCATCGGTGCCAATGCCATGATCGGCTTGGATCTTCCGATCTCGCATGCTTTGCGATTGTCGCCCGAGGTTCGTTACATCTACACCTTCACGCCGTTGCAGACCGGTGCAACATGGCATCAGCAGAACATCGTTGCCGGCATTGGTATTCGCGTTGCCTTGGATAGACCTTCCAACGAGCCCGAGCCGGAACCGGAGATCGTTGTGCCACCGCCACCACCTCCGGTGGTCGTTGCAGAAGTGGTTGTACCTCCACCGCCACCGCCACCTCCACCGCCACCACCGCCGCCGCCACCTCCGCCGCCACCTCCACCACCCGTGGTTGTCACTCCGCACATTCAGATCATCGATCCGGTGACGGAGAAGCCATTGCGTTCGATCATGATCGCCACGACGGAGCAGGACGAAACGTTCCCGCTGTTGCCGGTGGTGTTCTTCGATCTCAATGCAAGTCGCATTCCGGCGAGATACAAGCAGTATGCGAGCACGGAGCAGTTCAGTGCCGACAGCATCGTGCCGAGCGCGCTTCCGATGCACTATGAGGTGTTGAATGTGATCGGTTCGCGGATGGCCACGTCGACGGGGACGCTTCGTCTTCGTGGATTTGCCGACGTGGGCACGGAGGGTGGATCGTGTGCACTCGCCATGGAGCGTGCAAAGGCCGTTCGAACATTCTTGACAGCGGCATGGAAGGTTGCACCACAACGCATCGTGATCGACTCACCGAGTTGCACACAGGCAATGCAAACCGTGGCGACAACCGATCAAGGTCATGCAGAGAACAGTCGTGTCGAGATCGCCTGTTCCGATCCTGCCGTGATGTCGCCCACTCTTCGCACACGATTCACATCGCGTGTGGGTACCACGCCTCTCGATCCGCAGGTAAAGCTCGACAGTATTCCGGCCACGTCCACATGGCAATTGCGTGTGACGAATGGTGGAGAGCTTCTGCATCAGGAACGTGGCACCGGTCCGGCCACGGTGAAGTGGCATATCGACGAAGCAACACGTCAACGCATCGCACTAGGCAAGCCCATCGAGATCGAAGCAACGGTCGACACGATCTCCGTCAAGGCAACGGTTCCTGTTGGGGCCGACGTGACGAACACGTGGGCGAATCGCCTCTCGCTCTCGCTCTTCAGCATCAGCAGTGCAGAGATCAGTCCACGCGACAACGAGGCCATCAAAGTGTTCGCCGCAAAGCTCAAGAAGAATGAGAGTCTTGTTGTACGAGGCTTCACCGATAACCTCGGTGGTTCGGACTTCAACAAGTCGCTCAGCAAGCGTCGTGCACAGAACGTTGCAACGGCCATTCGGGCCGTCCGTCCCGATGTCCGCATCGACGTGGTGGAAGGTCTCGGCAACACCACACAGCCGTTCGGACTCACGTCGTATACCTTACCCGAAGAACGCTTCCTCAGTCGTACTGTACAAGTGGAGATCAAACGGTAAGGTTCGTGATCGCTGTGCTAACGGTGATGTCGATCATCGTTCCCGCGTATGGTCAATCGAATTCGACCATTGCCCAGCTACTGCAATGGATCAAGCCTTCTCAAGCGCCATTTGCGAGGTTGGCTAATAGGCCCGTTGCGTTCTGTGTGATGTCGGACGACGGAAATTCTCAGCAGGTACTGCGTGCACTGCAAGAGTTCAGAAAGACACCTGCTTCGCAGGGAATAGAGGTAGTTGCCGTATGGTATGCCGTGGGGCCGCGCATGCTTGACTCGCTCACGGCACGGGCGGCGTTTCTCGATCTGATCGCATATGACCATCGCCGAGACGTTTACGGTTATTCAACGAGATCCAAGACGCTACCGTATCTGCTTCTTGCAGATACTTCGCATGCGGTCGTGTGGGAGGGCACCGCAGATGCAACCATCGACGGGGTCCTCCAAGCGTTCGCACTGTTCGGTCAACTGCCACCCGACCCTTCACGTCCACTGTCTACCGAAGCTGTGAGCGGACTCTCGCTCCGCATTCAACCTGCATCAACTGTCCCATCGCGACCACTCAACGGCACCACTTCGGATCACAGCCGGCGATGGGTTCGTGGTGCCAATGCACCCGACGCCGTTGGTGCGATCGTTTCGTACATGTATCCAGATGCTGATGTTCATGTGCATTATGCTCACAGTGGCACTGGTAGGTTCGATATCGACCTCACCTCGACGAGCGAGGAGCTTTGTTATCGAAAACGTGATTCCATCGTGCGTCTTCTCGACAGTGCACTTGGTACGATCACCGACGTTTCGATCCATTCCTACATTCGTCATGCACTCATGCTCATGAATCCACTCGAGCTCGACCGCTATCGCTCTGACAGTGGCATCACGATCCGAGAGTTCTCCGAACACTATCGCGATAGGTTCTTCGAGACGATTGTGGTCGATCCTTCTGTTCCGTTCGATGTTCGCTATGACATTCCGAGATCGTTCGATTGGCGGGATACCGTCGTTGCGAATCTCAAGTCAATGGGATTGGAGTTCCACATGCAAGCCGGTAAGGCAACTTCGATCGTTGTGCGAAACGCGACCACGCCTGAGTCCGAAGTGATCTACCTCTTGAAACGAACGCACGTTATCCCAACGTTCAGTGCAACAGCGTATGCTGCTTCCGACAAGGCTTGGTATGGCGGCGAGGCAGGAGTCAACGTTGGCCTCCTTTCGAGCGGACATGGATTCCATGGTTTCTATGCGTGGCGAGGATGCGTCGAAGTCCTTTCTGATGGGAGCTCCGTCATTGGTGGCATCAATGCCGGCGTCGACCTCAGCTCGATCTTCGTCATGCGTCTGCGCGGCGGCATCTACTCAGACTTCCATACTGCAACAACACTTATGGTCATGCCGGAGCTCGGATTCTCCTTCTGGGGCAGATATGCCTTCACAGTTGGTGGTATGATCCCCATCTTGGGAGCGCAAGTTCTCCCTCCAAGCATACGATGCAGCTTAACGTGGAATGTGTTGCCAATAGGTGCGCATTAGTAGCGTCAGTGCCTCATTCGATTCGCGTTTCCCGCTGCAACAGATTCAGCGCACATGTTGCAGTTGATATACGAGTATCCCGCAATCGAGAGTTGGACACGCTCCGACGTCATTTGAAGTGGGCGACGATCTCTAGCAGTCTTCAACAAGTAGCATTTGCGTATTGCTTCGAGAACCAGTTGAAACCTTTAGAATGTAGACTCCCGGTGAAAGCCACTCCTCGAATGTCAAACTTCCATCGAACGCCGCTTGGGCTGAATGTGTCAACCTTAGTCGAACTTTGCCAACGATGTCATACACCTCAATCTCGAATGGAGATGTAGACGGCTGTTTTACATTTACATGCAACAAACGTTGCGAGCACTCATACCATGAAGCTCTCAGCCGGAGCTCGCCGTGCTCGTCTGGCGCCGATGATGCAAGAGTATCAACCGGATACAACATCAATCCGTCACGCAATGTTGCAACTGCTATGTTGTGATTCAACGTCGCTATTGCAGAGGGGACGCCTGCGAGGATATGCGTTGTCGTCATGTTTCGCAGATCGACAACAGCGACAGTATCATGCACATTGCTATACATAGCAACATGGTCTTCATCTATGACGGTAGTGAAATTGTACGTGGAGATCCCGTCAGAACCACCGCTGAGGCGGACGACCTTGCTTCTTTTACCATAGTAGGCAAATTGATCAGGCTGAACTAGACTGGACGCTGGATATCTATCGTAGCCGAACATGAGCGCCACATTGTCGTAGCACTCTCCGGACGCAGACAATCTACGATGTTCTCCAAGCTCAGAATCATCCAAATGTACCCATTTGCTGTCGGCAATCTGAAACACGCCACCGTTCATTGAAACTCCGTTCCCGATCGACCTATCTACACCGCTCGCCAAGCAGATCAACGAACCATTCACAAATCCAAGTGGGTACCCCTCAAGTAGCGCTGTTGCGGGCGTTCTGTCAAAGGTGGGAAGGCCATCCTGAACGAGGTACTTGTTGTTGGTATCTCGTAGCTGTCGAACCTCAATACCGTTTTGAGATGCGCCTGAGTATACTTCGGTTTCTGTAATGAACTGCGGATCTCTCCAATAGTCGGATCTTCGATTAACGATAACAGTATCTCGAATGTTCTCATTGAACCATACGTGGTATCGGTTTGTGTTTGTTACAAGGACGCTTCCGTTGGGTGAGGCGATCAAATTTGTTATCCGTTTCGAAGAATATGTCACGAATGTATCGAGACGGGCCCGGCCAAAGACGTCGATTCGGTACAGACCCTGCTGCTCCACGTATGCGGCCAGACCACGGTCGTATCTGCTCAACCGTCTCGCCAAATATGTTTCGGGGGTCATGACGATGTTGAAGACCCTTCCGGAATGCGGCTCGATCAATTGGTTCACACCGTTGCCGCTCACCAGTACTCTTGACTCGTTTGCGTTTGCCACTGTGCCGACATATGGGATGATGTGCCTGTGCGGTACGTCGGACGTGAGATTTCGTACCACGGTCGTATCGTTGACAAGAATGAGTTTGGTCGCACGTCGCGCAGTATCTACATCGATGATGACGGCACTGTCGCCTGCCCAGATGTCTACAGTGATCTTGTGCAGACTGTCCATCAGTATCTGACGAAACGTTCGGCCGCTGTCTCGCGAACTCCAGGCTCCCGTTTGGCTCCATGTATACAGCACGTTGCCGCACTGCCTGACGGACGTCAGTCCTTCATACCTCAACCCCTTGATCCAGACGTCCGAACCGATTTGTAGTCGACGTATACCGCGGGGCTCAACGGCGACGATACTTCCGTCGTCCAACACCACAACGGCCGATATCACCGGATTCGTTTTGGGTTGGGTGGGGGTCGGGATCGGATCCATGTCAGCTACCGGGATCCACGTGTCGCCGTCATCCAACGTGCGCAGAAGTTGATACACGTCGCCGGTCTTGTCGCTCCATGCAGACGTGATCACAACGGTCGAGTGCCGACTGCTCGAAACTCCAGTGCAGTGGTAAGAACTATAGAGTGGTGAGCTCAACACCAAGGGACTCGACCATCGGCCGCTGGTCAGATCGAGCTTTCGCAGCTGCAATCCCTTTACCGACTCGACCCACAGCTGATTCCTGACGGAGTCAATATAAGCCGTCCTCTTGCCTGCACCTCCCCAACGCCGGTTGTCGATCAACGGCTCCGTCAATTCATCCGACGTATCGATCGCCACGAATGAACCACCGCCATCGCGTGACAGATAGAGTCGGTTCGCCGCCGTACGCGCAAACACAAATCCTTTGCCACTCGAAACGGTAGATGTCACCGCCGAAGGTATTCCCTTGACTGCCGTCTGACCGTATCCGCAGACAATGCTGACTGCCGAAAAGATCAGACAGACGGCTCCCAATTTGACGGCGTGGTTCATCGACATTCACGCTTTGTGGACATTTGGTAAACGAAGATAGCGCACTCTCTTGTTCTTGATTCTCAGTTATTGGCTCGCATACACCACTTTTTGTAGGTTGTCATTCGATTTCATTCGTAACCGGAGATGCCAATGTCGTTTTCCTCTGACGCAGACCTCGCAGCTCTCTACAGAGAGTCCATGGATGTTCGCAAACGACTCGTTGCGGCATTGAAGTCACGTGCGATCACGCTCGACCGAACGTACGTGTTCACCGAGGGCGAGAGTACGCCCGTGTCGTTAAGCGAGCTGTTCGGCGCCAAGGACGACCTGATCGTGATCCATAACATGGGTCGGTCGTGCAACTACTGCTCGTTATGGGCTGATGGTTTGAATGGAGTGCTCGATCACATACGTACGCGGACGAGCGTTGTGCTGATGAATGCAGACTCTGCCACGGCCCAGCGCGAGATCGCACAAGAGCGCGGATGGAAGTTCCGCATGATCCGTGATACGGAAGGTGCATTCACCGATGACATGGGCTTCCGCACGGAGCATGAAGGGAAGAAGTACCTGCAACCCGGATACTCGGTGTTCCATCGCAACGACGATGGGACGATCACACGCACAGGCTACGATGCCTTTGGTCCGGGTGACGTGTACATGGGCGTCTTCCACATGTTCGACATGCTCGCTGATGGCGGCGAGGGATGGCAGCCGAGGACGTCATAAGTGCACTCCCAAAAGAGTTCTGGTTCCCTGAGCACAAGGCATAGTACAGATCATTCGTGATATGGATCCAATGATACGTCGCTCAGTACGCACTGAGTACCGCAGCGTTTGATGTAGACATGCGTGATGTTTCGTTCACGGACGCAGGACGACAGAAGTCCGATCTCCTACTCGAACCATGTAGAGGCCGGGAGCAAAGCCTTCTGTTGCGATCTGCGTTGTGCCCTGGATCTGTGCAGTCCATACCGCCACGCCGTGCACGTTATAGATCGCTATTGGGGAAGGGGTTGTACTGTGTAGCGTGAGCACATCTCCAACAGTGTACATCGTTCGGAGATCATCACTCGATGTATGCTCTGCTACGGATGTTGTTTGTTGGGCGCGATACCACAGCTGTGCCAATGGATCTGTTGAGAAGAATGCATGGATCCGTGCACCGGACTTCTCTTCACCAAGTGGCGAGAGGTGAAGTCCATCACCAGAGAAATCGTCACAATGCCAGAACAGACCATCTAGCTTCGGTGTTGTACCATCGGCCCAATTGTCTGTGCACCACATGAGAGCAGGCAGACTTGCGGCTTCGCCTGTGAAGCCATACCCCGGAGTGCCAACGATCTGTCGCTCGATGAGGAACTTGATCGCCCAACCATTGAGATGATCGCGTGGAGAGAGCAGTCCTCTTCCCGCAAGTGCAGTGGCCGGATCGATGTATCCCGCATATGAACGCGAAGAAAAGTAGATCACCCGAAGGTTGGGATACAACGTGTGCATCGTTGTGCACAGTGTGAACAGGTCATCGGCAAGAGCCTGTGCGGCGCCCGGGAACGTCGTATCCGCTGTCTGCGTGTTATCTGTTTCGATCCACGCCAATTGAACCTGAGCTGCGTTGCATCCAATGGAGTCGAGAACGTGTGTGGCATTCTTCCAGTAGTTGTCCGATGGTTGATTCATCTTCTGCACACCTTGCCCGCCAACACATGTATTCGCAAACGTCAACGTTGCGTTCCGCGCTGGATCAGCTGTTGCAAGAGCAACGAATGCATTGAACTCCGTGCGTGGATTCGATGCGCCAACACCGATCATCACGATCTTGCCGTTGGTGAGATCTACTGAACCATCGAGTGATCGCGGCACAATGGCATCAATGACGTTCTCATAGTGTGACATCATATCCGAAGGCGGCAGGGATCGTCCTTCAGGATAGAGTCCTCCACGTATTCCCTTCCACGTGGAGTTCGACATGTCAGATACCGGCAGCCGCCCGAGTGGTGGCCGCGAACAGTCCTTTTGGGCGATCACGATATGCGTGCATGCCAGGACAGCGAGGAGTGGGATGTAGGTTCTCATGATGCGCCAAGAACTCAGCATACTGACCTATCGTTACAGTCTGTCTCACACGTATTCCTGACCAGCTCGAACTGGTATAGATGCCTGATAGGTGTACATACACGTGCATGTCTTTTTGTAGGTTGCGCTGTTGATTTATTTCTCCTTGGAGAGACAGATATGTCGATGATGCAGGACACAGAGCTGAACGCCCTCTACCGAGAGGCAATGGACGTACGCAACCGGCTCGTCGCCCTCTTGAAGTCGCGTGCGGTCACGCTCGACAGAACGTATGTGTTCACCGAGGGCGAGAGTACGCCTGTTTCACTAAGTGCGTTGTTCGGCGACAAGGATGATCTGATCGTGATCCACAACATGGGACGTTCATGCAACTACTGCTCGTTGTGGGCCGATGGTTTGAATGGCGTACTCGACCATTTGCTCACGCGAACGAGCGTCGTGTTGATGAATGCAGACTCGGCCGTGTCGCAGCGCGAGATCGCACAAGAGCGCGGATGGAAGTTCCGCATGATCCGTGATACGGAAGGTGCCTTCACCGATGACATGGGCTTCCGCACGGAGCACGAAGGGAAGAAGTATCTGCAGCCGGGATACTCGGTGTTCCATCGCAACGACGATGGGACGATCACACGCACGGGCTACGATGCATTTGGTCCGGGAGATGTGTACATGGGCGTCTTCCACATGTTCGACATGCTCGCCGATGGCGGCGAGGGATGGCAGCCGAGGAAGTCATGAGTGCACTCCCGAAAGAGTTCTGGACGTTCTTCCGTCAGCTTGCCAAGAACAACAACCGCGAGTGGTTCCATGAGCACAAGGCACAGTACGAATCGTTTGTGAAGAAGCCCTTTGCGGAGCTCACCGACGCGCTCATCGATGCCATTCGCGATGTCGATCCTCAGATCCAGATCACGTCCAAAGAAGCACTGTTCCGCATCTATCGCGATGTGCGGTTCTCCAAGGACAAGACGCCATACACGCTCCATGCCTCTGCCATCATCTCTCCGTTCGGTCGGAAGAGCGAGGGCTATCCCGGCTTCTACATCCACGCTTCACCGGGAAAGAGCATGATCGGTGGTGGCGCTTACATGCCCGACAAAGAGCAGCTTGCAACGTTGCGATCGTTGATCGCCGATGACCCTGCCGCCCTTCACTCCCTTCTCAAGGCAAAGCCGTTCAAGAAGTTCTACGGCGAATTGCAAGGCGAGAAGAACAAGGTGTTGCCGGCGGAGTTCAAGGATGCGGCGAAGACAGAGCCCTTGATCGCCAACAAACAGTTCTACTACATGACGGACGTGCCGGACGATGTGTTCTCATCGCCCGACACGATCAAACGTCTGATGCAGTATTATATGGCGGCACGACCGCTCAACGTTTATCTTCAGCAAGCCTTCTGAACGAAGTTAGAAGTTCACCGTTGCCGTGAGCGAGGCTTGCCGACGAAGGATGTTCCCACCGAAGATCTCGTAGTGAGCGCGATCAAGCGCGTTGAACACATTGCCGCTCACACGGATCGCATCCGTAACGTACACACCGGCCGAGATGTTGAGCACAGCATAGGCGGGTACGTACCCATCAAACAGACCAGCGATCCATCGGAAGCCTTCAACATAGCGCAGCGAAACGTTGGCATCCCACGAGTTCGGCTTGATGTATTCCAGTCCAACGTTCACGCGATGTGGTGATGTGTTCGGAAGGATCTTCTGTGCGGTAACGGCATTTTCTTTCACATCCACACTGATGTAGGCGTAGTTCGCCCACACCTTGAGTTCGTTCGTGAGGAAGTAGTCCACGCTCAACTCTGCGCCATACTCGTTCACAATGGCGATGTCGGTCGGTGCGATCACAAGCGACGACTTGCCCTCATACGTGGTGATCTGTGATGGATAGGCAGCGTTGATCTTCGCAAGCTCGGCCATCATCACACTGTCGCCGATGCGGTCGAGGTTCGCATCGCCCGTATTGCTCTTCAACGTCGGGTAGATGTTCTGTGCGATCCCACCCAGCGGTGAGGCGATCAGGTTGGCACGCTGATTCCAGTAAGCATTTGCCGTGACGAACAGATTCTTGAGTATCTGGCCTGTGTAGCCAAGCTCATACGACAAGGCCGTCTCGGGTGTGAGCGTGTAATTCCCGGTGTTCCATCTTCCGGTTGCGGCCGTGAGATTCAAGTTGGCCGAGGTGGGCGTGCCGGCAACGGCAGAGACCACGGAGTCGACGGTGCGGTTCACACCTGCGAGGTTGGCAGGCGGACCTGCCGGAGATCTGCGATAGAGATCGGCATAGCTCGGACGCAAGAAGGCACGGTTGAAGGTGGCACGGAGGGAATGTCCTTTCTCGATCTCCCACACAAGTGCTGCCTTTGGAGAGAGCTGCGTGTTGAACATCGTACTGCGATCCACGCGCAGCGCACCAACGAGGCGTAGTGCGGGTGTAATGCTGTACTCACCTTGACCGTAGATACCTGTGAAGTTGTTCGAGAGATCGTCGGGCTTGATGAGCGGATTGATGGCGGGATCGTACGTGGTGTTCACCAGTTGCAATTCTTGAATGACGCCGGCGACCACGCGAAGCTTGTCGTCGAAGAACTTGTCATTCCATTGTGCATCAATACTGTACACATTCGACTGTTCGCCCGAGTTCGCAAGTGCGTTGAACACGAGTTGTGGCTTTGGTGCGAAACGATTGCTCCACAAGGCTTGCACGTTGATGCGCTCGGAGTTGTAGGCAAGTCGCACAAAAGGCTTGCGAATGTCCTGCACAACAAGGCGACCCGTTTGATTCACATAGAACTCATTCCCCGAATACGTATAGCCACCTTCAAGAACGAATCGCTTCACGGCATCGATGTTGTAGTCCACACGCGCTGTTCCCGAATAGGCGAACGGATGGAGGATGTTGCTTCCCATCGTATCGATCTTTCGCACGTCCGGTGCTAGTCCAGCATACTCAAGGCCGTTCAATGGCTTCGTCGTGTCCTTGAATCGCGAGTTGAACGAGTAGTTGTATTGATAGTCGGCACCGATGGAGATCTTGTAGGCCCAGTGTTCATCGATGGCACCGGCATGTCGTACCGAGGCACGATAGAGATTCCATTCACCGGCCGTGAGACTTACGCGTGTACCGATCACATCGCGAGGATTCGTTGTCGTCACGTTGATCACACCGTTGTAGGCATTCTGTCCGTACAGTGCCGATCCCGGACCACGCACCACTTCGATCTGTTGCACATCACCAAGCACGCTCGAGAAGGAGTTCCATTCGTTCAAGTTGATCAGCGGTGTTGACGGATCACGTCCGTCGATCAACACCAGCGTGCGACGATTGATCGAGTTGTTGAAGCCGCGTGTGTTCACATTGAAGTCGTTCGCACCGCTCCACACCACATCAACACCGGGAAGATGTTCCATGGTCTTGGCGATCTGTCCATGCGAGCCTGCCAACTCGATCTGCAAGGGAGTGATCACCGAGATCGCCGCCGGTGCCTCGGTGAGTTTCTGTGCTTGACGGGCCGCACCGTAGACCACGATCTCTCCGGTGTTCTTTGCATCGGAACGAACAACGATGTTCACATTGGTCGTGTCGCCCTCTGTTGCAACGATGCCGCTGCGATCTTCGGCCAACCAACCAAGTCCGCGTACTTCGAGCGTATACGTGCCGGCCGGGATACCCTTGATCACAAAAGCCCCGCCGTTGCGCGAATACACGGAGAAGCGCTTACCTGCCACGGTGATCCGTATGCCATCCAGACGTTCGCCTGTTGCAGAATCGGACACCGTACCGGTGATCACGGCCCCGCCTTGCGCAGCCAGTGACGCGGAGGAAAACGTGACAATTGCCAGAATACTGAGAACGAACACCAACACGGAGGAGCGTTTCATGGGACTCTCGCTTGTTTTAGTAAAACCGACCAGTCGGTCGGTCACAAAACTACGAAAGTGAACACTTCTGTAACTTCACCGCCATGTCCTTCCGTCTCGATGCCCTCTCCATCCTCCGCAGGCCCTTCCCGCGCGCCGAGTCGTCGTCGAGACGGTGGCTCAACGTGCTCGGCGTCAGCACCTTCGTCGCCCTCTTCCTCCTGGTCTTCGGTCCGTTCGGACTCAGCTCCACCTTCCCCAACCGCACGCTCATCATCGCCGGCTACGGTATCGTGACGGCCATCTGCATGGCCTTCCTCATCATCGTGCCGCCCTTCCTCCTTCCCAAGGCCTTTGCAGAGGAGCGGTGGACGGTTGGCAAGGAGATCTTGATGATGATGCTGACGATCTCGCTGATCGGTGTGGGCAACACGGTGTATTCGTGGTGGGTGTTCGACTACGACCTTGGCCTGGAGCTCTTCCTCGTGTTCCAGGGTGTGACGTTGTTGGTGGGGAGCATTCCGGCATCGTTCATCGTCATCCTGCAGTATCAGCGGTATCAGTTGCTCTTCACGCGTGGTGCACGCGAGATCGAGTCGCACTTGCACATGCCCGTCGTACACGTGTCCGACGCCATCGTTCGTATCGAGGATGATGAAGGAAAGAACGGCATCGACATCGGCGTCGACGACCTCATTGTGATGTCGGCCGCGGACAACTACGTGAATGTGATATGGCGGCAAGGAGGCAAGCGCACACAGCAGCTCTTGCGCACGAGTCTCAAGAGCATCGAGTCACGTCACACACTTCCGCCATCGTGGTTCCGCTGTCATCGAAGTCATATCGTCAACCTCAATGCCGTGGAGCATGTGCGCGGCAATGCACAAGGGTATCGGTTGCAGTGCGCGGAAGGTGTGGAGGTGGCTGTGGCGAGGAGTAAGAGCACGCAGCTAAGAAGCTTCGTGCGACACTAGTGTGCGACACGGAGTGCGAAACTGCGTGGTATTCTTGATTCCTTGATTCATAGATCGAATTCTGTATTCTGTATTCTGTATTCTGTATTCCTCTTCACATTACAACCATATCCTATACCTCAACCCATTCTTCACCCCATAATGCGGGTCCTTCGTGAATTCTCCTTGGAGGATCCCTCCATTTGCGAGGATGGTGCGTTGCGAAGCGATGTTGTCGAGATCGGTGGTGAGGTCAACGTACCGAAGTCCTTCCGCCTTTGCATACGGAAGGATCTCTGCAAGGGCACGCGTGGCATAGCCCCGGTTGCGCATGGATGGGATCACCGAATAGCCGATGTGACCAAGCACGTACGAGGGCAGCTCTTCTGTGCCTGGTTGCCAGCGCAAGCCGATGCTACCGCAGAACGTGTTGTCCCACATCCAGAGGCGCATGCCCGGTAGACGTGGCTTGAGTGTCCCATCCGGCATTGTGATCGGTCCGCCCCTTGCCTCCCTATCCACCATGCTCGCAACGAACGATGCAGGGTCAGCATCGATGCGTGCGAGTTCCTGAGCAATGGCCGCATCGCTCAAGGTGTTGGGTGACCAACCGCTTTCCAAGGCGGCACGGTAGGAAGGGAGATGATCGAGTGAAGGGATCACTAGCAGCATATGGCGCACCTTACACGACGTGATATGTGTTCTGGACGAAGCCGAAGGGAAAGGCCGTTGTGGACACGTGACGGAGCGCAACGTCGCGGTCGAGTGGACCGAAGAGCGGGAGTCCGCTGCCAAGGACAACGGGGATGAGCGTGATCGTGAGATCGGTGATCAGACCATCAGCAAGAAAGCTCTGAATGGTCTTGCCACCATCGACATAGACACGGTCGACGCCTTCCGATGCAAGCTGAGCGACAAGATCGCGCGGCGATGCGTTGAAGAGACGCACCGTTTCGGGAACGCCGACAGGGAGTGCATGCAATGTGCGACTCAGCACAACAATGGGCATCGACCCGAATGGCCATTCGGGAAAACTGAGCACTTGTTCGAACGTGGCGCGACCCATGACGATGGTGTTGATGGTCGACATGAATGCTGCATACCCGCAGTCTTCACCGGAAGGGACCCCGGCATTGGCCTGCATCAGCCAGTCGATCGATCCGTCCGTCCGTGCAATGAATCCGTCGAGACTTGTTGCGATGTACACGGAACATCGTAGTGACATGTTCTATTCCTCTGTTTCATTGAAAACGACCGATCGCAGAAAGACCAGAAAATCCTCCTTGACCTTTGGAAGAAGCTCTTTCGTGGAGTCGCAAATGATCTCGATCCCGAGGTTCTTGTAGATCATGTGTCCAACGTAGATGGAGTGTGCAACTCCCTCCGACGTATACGTTGCCTCATAGCCGACCGACTTCTTGTACGAAAAGGTGTGCGTTTCAGAGGTCAAGACCTTGGTGACCTTGTATGGGAAGGCAGTGCGTTTTGCGACCGAATACATGACGAGATCAGATGGATCAGGAACCTTCTCGATGATGATGGCGATCACGGGTGACACCATCTGCCCCTTCTTGTCCTTGATGGGCGTATGTGTGAACATCAGAAATCGCTTCTGGATGGTCGTATCGAATTCGTCTCGTTCGGCACTCCACCTGGTCGTGTCGGGAACGTCGAAGTAGACGTTCGTTTGAAACGCCGAGATGTAGGCAGCCTCTTGCGCAGAGGCAACAGATGCCAAGGCGGCAAGGATCACCGCAAGGACAAGTATGAAACGCATTCGCACTCCTTCATTACTATGGATCGTCACTTCTTCTTTGCCGTTGCTTTTGCTTTTGCCTTTTCCTTCTGTTGCTTCACGCGGAACCTCACGATCTTTTTGATCAGACCTGTGGGCAATGCCTTGGTATGCGGAAACTGGATCGATCCCTTCGCGTGCACGTAGTTGTCGAGCTGATCTTCAAATGCCGCCACTCCGGCGGAGCCGGGATAGAGTCCGATGTGATTCTTGAATGCGGCGAAATGCACTAGGTTACCATGCAGGTAGAATGTGGGCATGGAGTAGCTGATCTTCTCTGTGGCCTCGGGAGCTGCGGCCGCAATGGTGGCACGCATCGCTTGCAGTCGTTCCTGGATGGAGGGTGGAAAGGTGGCGATGTAGTCGTCGACCGATCCGGTATGTGATGTTCTCATACGGCTACGGGATGTTTGGTGGCAACGAAGCGGACCATTCCGTTTGATGTGGTTTCGATGCGAACGTCAAAGCCGGCACCTTCCAGCATCCGTTCAACATCATCAGTTGAGATCTTGAGCTTCCGGTATGTGCTCTGTTGCATGTGCCACTGGCCATCGATGCGGGTATGGACAATGTCGTGCACATCCACATGATCTGCGGCGTTGACCAGAACGCAGGTCAGGATCCGATCTGCGTCACTTCGCACGGGAACGATCCGCACGGCTTCGGTGTGTGTGGTCAGATCACGGTAGGTGATCACGAACATTCCACCATGTGCGATGGTCGAGGCCACGTGCTGCACGAGTGTGCGCACGTCATGCACAGTACCAAGATGCGAGATCGTATCGCCCATGCACAAGACCACTGCCGGAGGTGCATGGACAAGGTCTCGGACGTCGCAGATGTCCGCCCGAACACACGTCACCGCCCACCCACCCTTATTCGCCTCGAGTTCATCGAGGAGTACTTCGCTCTCGTCGATGGCAGTGACGTTGAATCCACGGCGCGCCAATGGAATGGCATGCATGCCGAATCCGGCTCCGAGGTCCACTGCATGTCGACCCTCTCCACGCACAAGTCCGAGATCGTCGAGCTCCCGTGCACCGCGTTCGAGACCCTCGTCGAGGCCACCGACCATCCACGAGTAGATGGAAGCCAGAAGCGATCGATAATGGTCGGCTGATGTTGACATGGCGACACAAATATGGGAATTGACGTGCAGACCGACCTCACACAGCGTGCCATCCACCCCTCGACGTTGCCATTCGGTCCCAACACGTGCAACTCGGCCCACAACAGTGGAACCGGACGTGATGGACGCCGTAGGTTTGCGCCGTTCATTCCCGGAGGACCTATGGAACAACTACGGATCGTGATCCTGATCGTGCATATCGCGGCCGGTTTCGGCGCACTTGTGTTGGGTGCGATCAACGCCGTGCGGACGAAGGGCAACAGCTCGCACCGGTCGATCGGACGGTATTACATTGGATGCATGGTGGCCGTTGGAATGTCCGCCCTTCTCCTTGCCGCCCTTCGCCCCAACCTCTTCCTTGCCATGGTCGGACTGTTCAGTCTGCATTTGGCATGGGGCGGCTATCGGGCCACCAAGATCAAAACGGCTGCAGACATTCACTGGTCGGACAATGCCACGACGGCGGCCGCGCTGTTGGCCGGCATCGTGCTGATCTCGCTCGGCCTTCTGCACGGGAATGTGGTGATGCTCGTCTTTGGCACGGGCTCGGTCATGAATGCCCTTTCCGACCTGAACGTGGCGCGCAAGCTTCGCGCCGGCACCCTTTCGCGCGGTGCGTGGTTGCGACGTCATATTGGTTTGGTGAGTGGTTCCTACATTGCCGTGTGGACGGCCTTCCTGGTGGTGAACATTCCGTTCGATCCCGCCTACGTCGGTTGGCTCTTGCCCACAGCCATTGGTACACCGATCATTGCATATGCTACGAGAAAACACATGATGCGCTACGCGTTGATCCTCTGCCTTGCCGTTACGAGCATGCAGGCAGCCGTTGACAATTCCCTGTTCACTGCCGTCTTGCAACAACATGTGAAGGGCGGCGTGGTGTCGTATGCAACGTTGAAGACGGATGCACGACTCGACAAATACCTGAAGCAGCTCCGCGCGGAAGATGCCTCGGAGCTCACGGGCAATGAGCTCAAGGCATTCTGGATCAACGTCTACAATGCCTTCACCCTGAAGAAGGTCTGCGAGCACTATCCCGTGAAGTCCATTCAGGACATTCCGAACGTGTGGACGGAGAAGTTCATCACCATCGATGGTGAATCCTATTCGTTGAATGACGTCGAGAACAATCGCGTCCGTCCGCTTGCCGACCTGCGCACACACTTCGCTCTGGTCTGTGCCGCGCAAAGCTGTCCGCCCCTACGAAGCGAAGCCTATACCGCGGGGAAGCTCAATGCACAGCTCGACGACCAGGCGCGCACCTTCATGCGTTCTCCACGATGGAACACCTTCGACGTTCGCATGAGTTCATGCACGCTGTCGAAGATCATCGATTGGTACATCGGTGATTTTGGCGGAATGTATGCGAAGGTGCTCAAGGCGCTGAGTGCGTATACGACCGATGACGTCACACGAGCGCTCAAGGGAAGCGGATATGCCTTTACCGTGTCGTTCAATGAGTACGACTGGGCGTTGAACGATCACTGATCCTCGGTGATCACGATCGTTCCGTCGGTCTTGATGACGACCACGGAGCCCGGCAGTTTCTCGGTTCGCACGAACTCTTCCGTGGCACACGAGAACACATGTCGTACCTGTTGCAGACGCAACGTCCCGTCCGCCTGCACAACACATCCGCGGAGCAGCGTATTGTCGCAGTCGGTCTGCAGAAAGGCGATCAAAGCCTTGCTCTGCACCATCTCACCTCGGAGAGTGGCAAGGTAGATGTTCTCGTCGCGATCGGTGCGTTGTGCCACCACGTTCCGAACGTAGTACTCTGCTACGATGAATCCATTGTCGGTGGCGGAATCGTAGACCGTGCACTCCGCAATACGGAAGAGAAGAATGTCGGCGGACACAACGCCATTCGAATCGGCATAGCCGAACTCTTTCAGGAGTGGCGTTCGCACCGAGTCCACCGTGATGGCCTCTGCCGTCGGAAACGCCTCCTGCACGTTGAGCAGAATGGACTGTCCGATCGTCAGACATGAACACGTTTCGTTGCACGAACGCAGGTCGACCTGCTGCGCAGTGGCATACGGTGAAAACGCGAGTGCAAGCAAGAGAATGATCAAACGCATAGAACAAACATCGCATATTTGCCCATTATGAATCGACTCATCCTTTCGCTCGCATTTGTTCTCTCATTCCATGGGGCCGTCCAGGCCCAGTCGCTCACCGGCAAGGTCGCTGCCGTCTACACGTGGGCCTTCCCCATCCTCGAGAACTATCGCATGATGGTGGAGCAGGCCGTACACACGGAAGGCGCCCTGTATCTGGGTCCGTTCAACACCGTCCACCACGAACCACAGAACATGGCGGGCTGCGTGACCACAGCGTGGCTCGATCTTCGGCAGGAGCCGATCATGATCACCATCCCGCCCATGCCGGACGACCTCTATTCGGTGATGCGTTTCTCGGACATGCAGACGTATACGATCGCAGAGTTCGTTGCGCGTCCGGGCACGTACGTTTTCGTGCGCAAGGGAAAGCATACGGTGACCGGCAAGGCGGACTCCATCATCGTCTGCGACTGTGATTACATCTCGCTGCATGGGTGGACGCAAGTGCGGGGCGGCGATACGTCGAAGACCTTGAACGCCCTTCGCAACATCCAATGTGGTCCGGCGAGTGGATCGCTCACCGTCACGGCCCTTTCGAACATCTATCCTGTCTCGCCAAACTTTCCGCCCTATTCCCTTCGCACCTTTACCTCTGCCGACGTGCTTCCGATCCTTGCGCAGATCGTTTCCTTCATGGACATGCATCCGGATGATCGCAGCATGGCTTTGTCGATGATGCAACTGCGTGCCATCCCGACGGACAGCATCAACATCGGCATAGCGGGGGCTATGGCAAAGATCGCCGGACACATGAAGGAGATGGGACGTCCATCGAACGGGTGGACCATCACCGAGGGGTTGTATGGGTCGCGCTCCATGTTCAAAGGCGACCATTTGCGGCGAGCTGCCGCCTGCATGGACGGGCTCTTCGGTCCATCCGATCACGAGACCCTTGTAGCCTTCACCTTCCTACCAACACCGACGTTCACGATCTCGTTTGACAAGGCCTCGATCCCCTCAGTGAAGCGATATTGGTCGATCTCTATCGACGGAATGCCGTCGAGTGTGCTCACCGATGCTGAGCTTCGTCGAAACAAGAAGGGTGGGATCGACATCGTGGTCTCGCCAACGGAGCCACCTGCCATGGCCACGACGAATTGGCTGAAGAGCGCACCAACGGGAACGGTGGGAGTGACGATGCTGATGCATGCCCCCAACGATGTGATGTTCACCAAGAAGTGGAATGCACCAACAGTGCAAGTGCAGAAAGCACGTTAATCGCTGATACGTGCCGTGATATCGATGTTCACGGTGATCTCATCTCGCACTCTGATCAGGCCGAAGAGCGCTGTTGGCGGATCGATATTGAAGTCCGTCATCTTGAGCTTCTTTGCACACACGAACTTATACCGTCCGGGTCCCAGCTTCTTTGCCGAGACATCGAGCGTGACCTTCTTCGTCACGTCCGTGATGATCATCGAAGCCTGCATACGGAGTTCAGCGCCCGACACGGCATCGTCCAGTGAACCGCGAACGATCAAGGCATCGTGAAACTGGATGATGATGTTCGGATAGTCGTCGGCTTTCAGCGCATCGCACAGATCGCTGTTCATCTTGTTGTTATCGCAATCGAGTGCCTTGGTGCGCAGGGAGAGCGAGGCATTCTGGAATCTGATCGTGGTCGGATTGACGATCTGCAACTTGGCCGTCTTCGGCGGGATATTGTCCTTACAAAAGCACTCGAACGAATTGATGTTGCTCGTGCCTTCGATGGAAAGCTTGCTGCCGCTTTCGATGGTATACGAGTAATCCAGAAAGACCTGGTCAGCTCCGAACCGGAAACCGCTGAGCACGGAAAGGAGTGCGAGGGCGGCAAGGAATTGATATGCGGTACGTGAGATCATGAACTCTAATATCGGTATAAAACGAGGATCGACCTGCAAGGCGCTTGAAACGCCCTGCAGGTCGAACTCGACGCGGGGCTCCTGTTAGAAGCCAACAACAGCTTGGATCACGACACCACTGATCTTACCGGCATTGCGAAGATCTGTGGTTGGGAAGTCTTTGTAGTTCTGGATCATGTACTCACCCTTGAGCTCGATGTTCTTGGTGAGATACCAGCCGGCTGCGATCGCAATGCGGTCGACCGTTTGCTTTGTCTGGTTATTGGATGCGTCTTTGAAGCCTGCCAATTGTACACCGACCGTGTTGTAGCGTCCGGCGATGTAGATATTGTCTGTGCTACCAAAGCGGAAGATGAGGTCGGCGGCGATCTGCGTCATCGTACGATCTGCTGTCTCGGCAGCTGAACGACCACTTGCTGTTTCGAATGTTCCGAAGAACTCGAGTCCGCCAAGTTGGAATGTACCGTTGAACATGAACGATGTGACCTTGTCGTTGAAGCCAGGATTGACACGACCCGACCATGCTTGTGCCGTGGATGTTGGCTTCATTGCACTTGCAGACGTTGCCGTTGCACTGTAGTTCGCTGCTTGGCTTTCCATGGTCAGCCAGTAGTTCGATCCCGTGCGATCACCCCAGAACAGTGTGTTGCTGGCCGAGCTTGGGTCCATGTATCCGGAACCTGTGATGCGAATGCGACCGTTGTCACCGAACTTCGTGTCGTAGCCGGCCTTGAAGTAGATGGCTGGGGAGCGGCTTGTATCCTTATCGGCTGCTGTTGGTGCGATCGGATCGATGGCACCCTTGATCTCACCGTTCGTCACACCAACAAGGGCAAGAATACCATTGTGTTGGAACGTCACGTCGGCACCGATCTCCGTGGTGAAGGCGTCGACAAGGTAGTTCTCGATGAATGGATTGTAGATCGTTGCGCCACCGTCGGACCGACGGAAGTGAGCATCACCGTAGTTGATCTCCATGTGACCGGCGCGGATCGTGAGATACTTCATCACGTCGTCGATGAACTCACTACCAAGGAAGGCCAGCTTGTCGAATTGAATGTAGCCACCCTTTACCCATGTTTCCTGGTGGTGACGGGACGAGAGATAGAGGGTCAAGTTCAGCCGCACACCGTCTGCGAGTTGAGCGTCGAGCATCAAGTTCGCCGATGCGTTGTTGAAGCCACCGGTGGTACCGTATGGTACGTTGGCATCGATCGAGTCCTTGCCACTATTGTACTTCTTCCAGTTCGGAAGTGTCGTGCGATCGGCACCGGTCAGAACGGCCGTGCCGTCATAAGCGCCATTCTTCGTCGTCAGGACTTGGAAGCCCTGCGTGAAGCCGGCACCAAAGCGAAGTTTCATTCCGTCGTACTTGACCGTGTCCGTCTTGCTCGTTTCGTACACGTTCAATCCGTCCTTATCGTAGGAACGGTAGTACTGCATCGCAGGGAATTGTGCGAACGATCCCATCGATGTGGCGCCCATGAGAATGGCGATCACCAAAAGTCGAAGCGTTGCTTTCATGATCTAATCTTTTCTGTTGTGAAACAAAAACCCCGTGTGTTGTCTGCTTGATCGTCAACCGACCGTCGTCAGATCTTCTTCATCGTTACGTCGAACGATACCGTCACGTCGTCGCCGGCCTTGATCACACCAAGCATGGCGGAAGGACGGTCCATATCGAATTGCGACATCTTGAGCTTCTTTTCTGCGGAGAACATCACTTCGCCATTGGCATTTACCTTGGCGGTCACCGTCATATCGATCGTGACCGTCTTCCCTGCCACCTTCAAGGTCCCTACTGTTTCGAGCACAAAGTCCGATCCCTTCTTGGTGAGGGATTTCACTTGGGAGAGGTTGTACACGATCTTCGGGTTGTCTTCAGACTTGAGGGCCTCGTAGATCTTCTCGTCCATGGATTCGCCTTTTTCGGACTTGATCGACGTGACGTCGCATTCCACCCAGAACGAGGTCAGACCGGTGAGTTCTGTTCCCACCACCGAGAAGTCAGCCCGTGCCTTCATGTTGTTGAGGGGAGCTTCCCAGTCGTGTAGCGTGGATGTACCGTTGATGACCATCTTATGGGACTTATCACCGTACTTGTCGGCAAAGACTTGCGTAGTGCCGACAACGAGAATGGCCAGGGCGAGAAGGGAGATGGAGCGTTTCATGTGTAGATCCTGCAGTGTTCGTGGTTCTGGGTACAAACATCAGGGTGCCTCTCACCCCGAAAAATGATTTTTATCATCTGTTGTGTAAATAATGCCGTAGCTCCGTTGCATTTTAGCCGTGTTGGTTTGGGGTTCATTCATAGGAGGGGTCATGAGTACCGTTCAGAAGGCGCGAGATGGATACTTTCATCCATCCTCGGTCGAAGAGATCCAGGCATTAGTGCTCGATGCAAAGGCACGCAAACGAACGATCCGCGTGCGAGGGGCCGGACATTCCGTCAACCAGGCAGTCTACACCGATTCGTTCCCGTACGAGACGGCGGAGTATTATGCTCCTTCGGAGATCGCCGACAACTATGCGTTGAACTTCCAGCCCGTGGAGGTTCCGGACAACGAGATCAACATCTTGCTCGACCGGTTCATCGACGTGCACTTCTACGAAGAGCACGGCAAGCACTACGTAAAGGCCTGTGCCGGATGTCACCTCGGACGTGATCCGTACGATCCGACAGAGACGTCGACGTACTTCAACAGCCTGTTCTATCAAATGGACCAGCGCGGCTTCGCCGTGCCCGACATGGGAGGCATCACGCACCAGACGGTGGGTGGATTCCTTTCGACGGGATCGAGCGGTGGTTCGCTGAAATACAGCATCGAAGATGCCATCGTTGCCTTCTCCTTTGTGGATGGGAACGGAGAGCATCACCATTGTTCGAAGTTCGATGAGAACACAGACCTCTTCTATGCCATTGGCGTGTCGATGGGTCTCCTTGGTATCATCACCCACGTCACCTTCGAGTGCATGCCTCGCTATAGCATCAGCGGAAGCGAGACCACAACGTACGAGAGCGATTGCGAAGTGGACCTGTTCGGCAACGGGAGCAAGGGCAAGCCGTCGCTCGAGAAGTTCTTGCGCGACACCGAGTACACGCGCTTGATGTGGTGGCCACAGAAGAAGGTCGAGAAGATGGTGGTGTGGAAGGCGGCAAGGGTTCCCGGTCCTGTCCCCACACCCTATATCCCGCAGCCCTACATCGAGACACCAGAGATCTTCGGCTCGCCAACGCCTCTCCAGTACGTTGGTGCTCTTTTCTACAACGCCGTCGTCACTTGGCCGGCATCGTTGTACCAAGTGATCAAGAACGCCACCTTGGCCAAGATCCTGAAGCCCATCATCGAGCTCATCTATGAGCCCTTCCTGTTGCCCTTCGTGATCAACATCTTCGTGCAGAACGACGATACCAAGCCCGGCGGAAAACCGCAGGAGTTTCACGATCTGTGGTGGCGCGGCTTGCCGATGGACAATCAGGTGGACGACCGTTTGCTGCACGTGATCTTCACCGAGCTATGGATGCCCATTGAGCAAACGCAAGCGGCCATGGTGGCCTTGAACAACTTCTACGACAAGGGCGGCTATAAGGCCACCGGATATTTCTCGAACGAGATCTATGGCACCAAGGCATCGAAGTTCTGGATGAGTCCGGCCTTCGAGCGCGACGTTGTGCGATTCGACATCTTCGTGTACAGCGACGGAGAGAACGAGCCGTACGATTTCTACACGCAATACTGGGATCTGCTCAAGCCGTTCAACTTCCGTGCACACTGGGCCAAGTACTTGCCGGGACAACCCTATAGTCCGGTGCAGCTCAAGGAATGGTACGAGTACTTCCGTCAACAGAATCCTCGGTGGGACGATTGGATGGCCCTGCGTGCGAAGCACGACCCGGATCAGATCTTCGTGAATGCCTACTGGCGGACGCGCCTGCAGATCGGTCCGCTCCAACCATCGGACTATCCGCCGGCACCGTCTCCACGACCGAAGCCACAACCAGGACCGGATCCAGATCCCACACCGATCTCCTACTACATTGCATCGATCTTCTACACGCTGTTGATCTCCACGGCCGTAGAGATGCTCGGGTCCAATGTGCTCGACATCTTCCGTTGGACATCACCAACCGTCGAGATCACCATCATTGCCATCATGACCCTCGGGATCGGTGTTGGTAACGTGCTCTTCCGTCGGAGCAGTGGTGTTTGGATGTTGCTACTGACCTTTGCCGCCGTTCTTGTGCTGAATGTAGCGAACGGACTCCTCGACGAACGTTGGTGGACATGGCATGCAGAGCTCGGTTTACCACCATGGCTCGTTGGTGTGGTGTTCGAGTCCTTCGTTGCCGTGGCTGTCTGTTATGTATCACGAAAACTCGGTGAGAAGTTCTTCCGACAGCACACTGCCAAATGATCGACCTACCAGGATATCGTGTTCGTGGGATCCTCTATGAGAGCGCGGCTCACGTGCTCTATTACGCGGAAACTGAGAACACCGGGGAAGACGTCATTCTCAAGACCATGCATGCGGGATCTGCCACCCCGCATCGGTGTAGTCGACTACGACTCGAATACCTCTTGACGTCGCGCGTTGCACCGACCTCTGTGATCGGTGCACGCGCGCTCGTTGAGCATCGCAACATTCCCGTCTTTGTCAAGACCGACGTCCACGGTGTCCCCCTTGATCAGTTGATCCGCGCCGGAGGTATGGACATCTCCGATGTGTTGAGCATTGGCGTACAGTTGGCGAACGCACTGGACGCCGTACATTCTGCAGGTATCATGCATAAGGACGTGAAGCCTGAGAATGTGATCGTCGTTCCGGAAACACTGCAGACCTTTCTCACCGATCTCGACATTGCCTCGGAACTGAAGCAGGAGCACGCTGAAGCAGCGGAGGTCGGAGAACTGAGTGGCTCCCTGCCGTACATCGCTCCTGAGCAGACCGGACGAATGAACCGTGCTGTGGATTACCGTGCCGACTTCTATTCGCTTGGTGCTCTGTTGTATGAGATCACCACCGGTCGGCGACCATTCCACGCGAACGATGCAATGGAGATGATCCATTGTCACATCGCACGTCAGCCCGAACCGATCTCAGTGCTTCGCCCCGATGCGCCGGAGGCACTACGATCCATCATACATCGCTTGATGGCAAAGACTGCCGAGGATCGGTATCAAAGTGCCTTTGGATTGGCGGAGGACCTTCGGCGTTGCCAACAGGAATGGTCGGCGTCCGGGACCATCCAGCCTTTCCTCCTTGCCACGCACGATGCTTCGGATCGACTGTTGATCCCGCAAACTTTGTATGGTCGCGAAGCGGACATTCAAGCCATCGTCGACACCTTCGAGCGATCTGCGAACGGCACAACACAGTTCATGACCGTGTGCGGATACTCGGGCATTGGCAAGACATCGTTGATCAATGAGGTACAACGTTCGATCGCTGTTCGGCGCGGACATTTTGTTTCTGGGAAGCACGACCAATATCAACGGAATCTCCCCTACAGCGCCTTGGTGCAAGCATTGGAACGCCTCATCCGGCAGATCCTCTCTGAACCCGATGCGATGCTCGAAGAGATCCGTGCATCCATCATCGACGCCTTGCGGGACCAAGGGAGTGTGATCACGGAAGTGCTACCGGTCCTTTCGATCCTCATTGGTCCACAGCCTGACATTGTCGAGACTGGTGGTCTTGATGCGCAACGTCGATTCAATGAGACGCTGACCGCATTTCTCGGTGCCGTTGCATCACCGAAACATCCGTTGGTACTGTTCCTTGATGACATGCAATGGGCCGATTCGGCCACGCTTTCCTTTATCGAGCATCTGACAACAAGCACGGAATTGTCGCTGATGTTCGTGCTCTCGTATCGAGATAACGAAGTACCTCCAACGCATCCGCTCATGGGATGTATCTCTGTTCTCGAACGTGGTCCCTCGGCATACCGGCAACTGCGCCTGCACCCTCTTACCGTTGAGCATGTCTGCGAGCTCTTGCACGATGCTCTCGCGCGTTCGCACGACGATGTACGTCCGTTGGCTGAGATCCTGTGCCGGAAGACAGATGGAAATCCCTTCTTCGTGAACCAGTTCTTGAAAACGCTCTGCGAGCGCTCATCACTGTACTATTCGAAGAGCGAGAAGCAGTGGCAGTGGGATCTGGACGATATCATCCAGGGAGGCATGACGGACAACGTTGTGGAGCTGATGACGCAGAAACTCCGCTCGTTCTCGCCTTCTGTGCAGCACACTTTGAACATCGCCGCTGCGATCGGAGGTGAGTTCGACCTTTCGTTGATCGCCACGGTGAACAACGACCTGCGCGGAACGGCGGAGCAGTTGTGGGAGCCACTTCGAGAAGGCCTCGTGTATATCGATGGCGCCGTGTCGCTTGCCGATGTCATTCAATCGATCGATGATGACCTCAGCTTGGCGAATTCGATCCGTGTCCGTTTCCAGCACGACCGTATCCAACAAGCCGCCTACGCGCTCGTATCCGAGGACGAACGGGCGCTCGTCCATCATCGGATCGGACGCGCCATGTTCGAGCGTTCACGTACCACCGACCGAGATTCCATCTTTGAGATCGCTGCGCAATGGAATGCGGGTAGGCGCTATTGCGTGCTCGAAGAGGACATCCTTGTTCTTCTTCAGCTCGATCTCAAGGCCGCTCTCCACGCACTTGCTTCCGCCGCCTTTGCCTCTGCCCGTGTGTACGCACTCACGGCATTGGAGAACATACCGCCGAACGGATGGGAGCGTCACACCGAGCTCACACGGACCATTCACGAGACACTTGCCGAGTGCGACGTGCTCTGTGCAGAGTTCGAACATTTGGATACGATCTGCACCACGCTCACGAAGCATGCGACCATGCCGGCCCACTCTGTGCTGGTCTATGACGTTCTTCGGCGTTCCTACATCGCCCAGATGCGTTTTCCGGACGCGATCGATGCCGCACTCAAGGCCGTTGCTCTCCTCGGCGTAAAGTTCCCGGCGAAACCAACAACAGCGCATGCGGCGGCGAAACTGATCCAACTCAAGATGATGGTGGGACGCAAGACGCCGGAGGATCTTCGTGCGCTGCCGGATCTGCACGACGATCGAGTGTACCAGATCGTCCGCATCACGGCAGAGATCGCCTCTGCCGTATACATGACCTGGCCGGAGCTGTTTCCACTGTTGTTACTGAAGCAAATGGAGCTCACTCTCCGCTACGGGAACCACCGGTATAGCGCTTCCGTGTTCATCGGGTATGCCATCATACAAGCTGTGGCCCTGGGTGAAGTACGGCGTGCCTATGCGCTTGCCACTGCAGCATTGTCGCTGCCGGACCGTTACAATGCCAAAGAGTTGGCCTCGAAGAATCTCTCTGCCTACTCGTTTTTGATCCAACACCGTGTCGAACCACTTGACGCAACGTATGCGAACTACACTCAAGCGTATGCCGTAGCCATAGAGACCGGCACCTTTGAAGACGCATGTCTGAGCTACGAGTGCAGAGCATTTCACGAGTCCTTCCAAGGAAAGAACCTCCAAGGTTTGCTTGAAGCTGCCCGACACAATCACGACACTGTTGTTGAATGGAAGCAAGACAGGTATACGCTAACAACGGAGATCTATCTCCAAACTTTTCAACTGTTGCTAGATCCGACCGCACCTACGAGATTTCATGGTTCATGGGGCAGGGAGGAGGAGGTGTTCGAGAGGGCGGAACGGACCAACGATAAGTCCATGTTGTGTTCGCTGCATCTCCATGTTGCCTTTGTCAGCTACCTCCATGAAGACTTCGGACATGCGCTGTCGCATTTATCGCATGGATTTCGGGACATCGAGTCGATGCAAGGATCCATTGCCGAGCCGATCTTTGCCCAATACAAGGCACTGTTGGCGCTTCGCGAGGCGCATGGGGCACGTCCGAGAGCTCGACGCTCTGCACTGCGCACAGCACGAGCGGCTCTCCGACTTCTACGGAAATGGGCGTTGGATGGACCTGCCTGTACGCAGCACAGAGTGGACCTCGTGATGGCGGAGATCCACCGGGTCAACGGCCGCTACTTGGATGCCTTTGCTGCCTACGATCGAAGCATTGCTCAAGCATCGCGATTCCAGTTCCTCGCAGATGAAGGGATCGCCAATGAGCTTGCTGCCCGCATGGCAGAGACGATCGGTCAATCAAACGCTGCACGAGAGTACGCTCGTCACGCGCTCGATTGTTTTCGACGTTGGGGAGCACAAGGCAAGGTTGCATTGCTCGAACAACGATATCCGGAGTTCGTACCGCGATATGCAGGCAGCTCATCGTTAGATACGACAACTACGTCGACCACTTCATCACACGATCGCGGAACCTCGTTGGACCTTACGTCGGTGGTCAAGGCATCGCATGTACTTGCCGGCGAGATCGACATCGATGCCCTTCTTCCGAAACTGATGACCATCGTGATGGAGAATGCCGGCGCTGAACGAGGCATGCTGTTGCTTGAGCGACAAGGTCAGTGGCTTGTCGAGGCCGAGAGCGATCTCAACCATGGACACACGCGGTTGATGCATTCTGCACGTCCCGACGGACATCTGCCGTTGAGTCTTCTGAGCTACGTTGTACGCACGCATGAGTCCGTTGTCCTTGCCGATGCCGCCACATCCCGACAGTTCATGTCGGACGACTATGTGGTACGTCAACAACCACGCAGCGTGCTTTGCATACCGATCACGCGACAGCACACGATCATCGGTGTGATCTACCTCGAGAACAATCTGGTGACCGGTGCCTTCACCGATGAACGCCTCGAAGTTCTGAACTTGCTCAGCGTCCAAATGGGGATCTCCATCGAGAATGCCATGTTGTATGAAAGTCTGGAGCGAAAGGTCCAGGAGCGTACCGCCGCTCTCGAAGAAGAGCAACGCAAGTCTGAGCGTCTCTTGTTGAATGTACTCCCGGCCGGGATCGTGCAGCGACTGAAGCAGGGCGAGACCACCATCGCAGATCGGTCCAGTAATGTTACGGTGTTGTTCGCCGACATTGTGGACTTCACGCATCTCTCTGCATCGATCGAGCCGGAGCAAGTGGTGGACATCCTGAACACGGTCTTCAATCACTTCGACGATCTTGTCGAGCGCTACGGCGTCGAGAAGATCAAGACCATCGGCGATGCCTACATGGCCGTTGGCGGCATTCCCGAGCCGCGCGCAGATCATGCCGATGTAATGGTGCGCCTTGCCCTCGACATGCAGGCATCGGTGCCGCTCGTGGCCAGAGCTGTCGGACTCGACTCGATCAAGATCCGCGTGGGCATTCACACCGGCAGTGTGATCGCCGGTGTGATCGGACGTTCGAAGTTCAGTTATGATCTCTGGGGCGACACCGTGAACACGGCCGCGCGCATGGAGAGTCATGGCATGCCCGGACGTGTGCACGTGAGCGAAGACGTCATCCGACATTTGAATGGGCGGACAACGGCGTACACCATCGAACAGCGCGACCAGATCGAGATCAAGGGCAAGGGTCTGATGACCACGTACTTCGTGTCATAGCGCAGTCCTTGCCGCCATTCCGCCTTACGTCTTCTCCGGCACCTTCCCGCCAACATAGGCCGCGCTGGTGAGTCCCATCAGGATGAGCATCGAGTTGTCAATGTCCGGAATGCTCACCGTGGCCCATACTCGGTAACAGTAGTAGAAGCCGAAGAGCACCGTCCACACCACCACTTGCAGTCGTTGCAACGACAGTCCACCCGAACCATCGTTCGTGATGTCGGTGAGGATGGAATGCGTTGGTCGCTGCTCCACCGTAGTGTTGTTCTTGGCAGCCGTCGAGCGCTTGGTGAGCTCGATACCCGCGGCCGCAAGGGCCGACGCTGTGCTGATCGTGATGATGCCAAGCACGCTCGTCGAGATGGGTACATAGAGCGTGGTGATGGTGTAGAGGTAGATGGACGAGATCACCACGAGCATGAACCAGAACGCCATCTGCGTGAGCGATAAGCTGTACGCTCCTTCTTTGCCGGAATCTGATTCGCTCGTCCCGCGCAACATCGTGGTATTGAGCGCACGATTCACGAAGAAGACAATGAAGAATATCACCACGGCGCTGGCGATATAGAACCGATCGAGATGAATGACCTTGATCTGCATGCTGTAACCGTTCGCACGCGATGCAGCGCGGATCACGCCGTGATCGTCAATGCGATCCACCTTGCTAACCACGGTACTCAACGGATAGCCGCTCCCGATCTTGGCAATGCTGATCGAGACCGGTTTGAGCTTCCATGGATTCGGTCTGCCCAGAACCTCTGCCCACTGCTTCTGATTGATGCCGCTGAAGTCGTCGAGGGTGAGTCGGAAGGTGATGCACGACGAGTTCGTGTCGACACTCTCTGCCTTGATCCCATCGAATCGCTGTCCGTCCATCACAAGGACGATCTCATCGGTGGAGTTCACGGTCTTGAGAAAGGTGGAAAGGTTGGCCACGTCTACAATGAGCGCCTCGTTCAATCCGACGATGGTGGGATGTGCAGAGTCCATGCCATGCGCAGAGATCACGATAGGCGTGGTGATCGGTGCAGCCGATGGATCGCGCCAGCGATACACAGACTGTGCGTTCGCCATCGTTGAAAGGATGACGATGGCGAACGCAAGAATGGAGATGTTCATTGCATCTTTACGAACTGTTGAGTGAAGATGGCATTGGTCGTGGTGATCCTGACGATGTACCGTCCGGTTGGCATCGAGGAAAGCGAAAGCGGAATACCCTGCATGAGCACGTCACTCGTTGCTACACGTTGTTGAACGAGCTCACCTAGTGTCGTGTACACGCCGATCGTGACCGTGTTCGACCGTGTGATGTCGGCGCGGATCGTCACAACATCATAAGCAGGATTGGGAACGATCTCCACGGAGGCGATCTCGCGGGAGACATCTTCTCCCACGCCGGTGAAGACGATCGTTGGATCGTACTCGAAGCTCACGGCAGACTCGATGATGCATCGTTCTGTGGAAGGTGCGAGTTCCTGTACGCAGAGTGCACCGTTGTCCGAGACCAACGTACCGATCGTGCGAGCCTGACCCGTGGCATGTCCTTCGTCAAGATCTCTGTCGACCACCACGCGCGTGACGCCGTTGTACGAAAGCCATCCGTTCAACAAGGCCCAGGAACCGCGCGTCCGTCCGCTCGACGTATACCATCCGAGTTCGACGAGCAACGGTGCTTTGGCAAGACGTTCCGTCATCCACGATGCCGTTGGTGCCGCCGCCGTACCTGTCTCGTTTTGCGCACTGTGTGAGGAGGATGTGGCTGTGATCTGTGCGTCGGAGATGCTGGCACTTTGATACCGCACACGGATCGGCTGACGTACACCATCGAGATAGTCAAGCGCGCCCTTGATCATGTTCGTGCGTACAGTGCCTTGCCGCCCTCGCTGTCCTTGTTGCGTGAGCGTGATGCGACGTTGCGTTCTGGTATCAGGGAATTGGAGGGCGGGAAGGGTCGTGTCGAGCATGTGCAGGATGTCGGCAATGGCCGACTGACCAGATGCACCGCGATCGCTGAGTGTGTCGGGATAAAGAGAACGTGTAGCAGTTGAATCGAGATCAGTGATGTCGTAGTGCAGCCAACGGAGATTCGTGTCCGTAGGGGCGAAGGCTCCCTTCGTCCACGTCGGCAACGAAAGTGTTCCCGGAGAGGGGCGCCACGTCTCGGTTCCAAGCGATGGGGCATTGAGCGTCGTTGAGTCTGGGTAGACGCGAAGTCGATACACCGTATGTGGGATCGTATCGAATGGTCGGCGGTCCGTGAGCGTGTCGGCATACCACACGTTCATCCACAACGAGTCACGTACCGTGCTCTTGATGTGCGTGCTATCAACGACCATTGTGACGGACTCGCCCAATCGATCACCCACGGGAATGTTGGCAAGCGATACCGTGGTGATCGATGGCGTGAATGCATTGGCAAAGTGGAGTGAGGTGCTGGCTGTGTGATCGATCGACCACCACACACCACTTTTCCCGAAGACAAAGCCCTTGAAGCCCTTCCACAACTTCCCTGCCGTGCTTCGACCAACACGATGCACGGTAGAGTCGTAGGATTCAGAGCAGAGGAAAAAGGGAACCGTGGCATGTGCCTTTCCATCTGAGCCAACGTAGCCGTCAACATAGGGCACACCACCGGCAAGCGTATCCCACGACTGCTTCCGTTCACGCGTGCCGCCGGCACGTCGCTGGTCACCGTCGTCCTTGTACCAAAGATCCTTGCCTGTTGCCGACTGCGCGGCGCCGGTGATCACCACGGCATGACGGCCGACGACTTTGGAACCACTGCCGCTATCTTCATGGAATTCAATGAACATCTCCACGTCTTCACTATCCTTCACTTCTTTCTTCAACCACTCCCACTTCGGATAGCCTCCATCACCTTCGTTCTTCGCTGTCTTGATGTAGTCGTCGTCACTCTCGGCATCGCTCGTACTACCGCGGATCTGGAACTTCACCTTGATCGGCAGATCGTACTTGTTGATGAATTCGAGCTTGCCTCGAACGAAGTCCTCACTCCACACACCCGTCTCCTTCTCGCGACGCATGAGCCGTCCCAACTCTTCAAGCTTCTCACGATGCGAGAGACCGGTTTTCTTCATCGGGAACTCCTGTTCAAGCCACTCCATGGAATTCGCTGCCGAGGTGGGCGCACAGGCATTGAGATCACCTGCGAAGTTTGAGGCCTCGTTATAGGGATGATTGGCGGAGTCGAGATCGAGATTCGGAACGCGACAACCCCACACCAGACCATCGGTGACTACGCTGCCATTGGGGATGGTGATCGGATCGAGGCGCACGGACGTCCGTGTTGTGTCGCGCACACCACCGTGATCGATCCGCGTGCTATCGAATCGTACCCACCGATAGGCTTTCAGAGTTGTGTCGGTGCTAAGGGTCGTATCAGAAAGATCGTATGAAAGCTTTAACGAATCAGGCACCGACGGCTTCAGCACGGAATGCAGGTCGACGTTCTGCTGCATCGTCACACTGTCGAGCGACGGTGGGACGGCCTGATTGCGGAGGATCCAATAGGCGATACCGGCGATCGACCAAGCACGCACATTGAGATATCGATACACGTTCGACGGACCGTATCGGTACTGAAATGTAGCATTCGCCTTGTCGCGATTCACGAACGGTCGCAGGTAGGCATTCCAGTACAGGGCGGCAAGGAGAACGGGAGGATAGACAAGGGCATCTTGCGTGATGGTGTTGTTCGAGGGGTTGATGTCCTCGGAGAAGGAGATCGACGTGGTGATCGTGTACATGCCCGACGTCAGCGGATACCACAACTGCGTCAGCAGCAGCGTCAGATGCGTGTAGGGGGCGATGTTCTGTCCGGGGATCTCGGTCTGGTAGACCAGTGTTCCGCTGGCCTTGTTTCTGATCGTGACGGCGATCGTGTATTCCGCGGTGGCGAGTCGATTATCGTTGGCGATCTCGATGGCGAGCTGCGCTGCCATCAGTGCTCGAAGCTGTCCGTACAGTGCGATGTATTGCACCGGACGCAGATCTGTGGCCTTCGCCGGCCTCGCTACGGCGAGTGCGAACACAGCCACCAACACACATGCGATACTGCGCATATCCCCCTCCGGGATCGTGTGGAAATTATAAGCCGCCAAACTACAAGAATTGTAACCTTTTCCTACTTCAATGTTACTCTGACGTTCAATTCCCGTTCTTCAACATGTTCTATGAGGGTAGGTATGTCCAAGGTCGTTCACTTTGAGATCCCCGCAGAGGATCCGCAGAAGAAGATGGATTTCTTTTCCAAGGTCTTTGGCTGGTCGTTCCAGTCGTGGGAAGGTTCAGACTACTACATGACGAAGTCAGGACCGGAGGACGAGATGGGCATTGAGGGCGCCATCATGAAGCGCAACGACCCCTCACAACCCCTCGTCAACGTCATCAACGTCACCTCTATTGATGAGACCGCTCCCCTGGTCGAAGCCAATGGCGGCAAGGTCGTCGTTCCCAAAATGGCCGTCGGCGACATGGGCTTCGTGGCCTACTTCACGGATCCCGAAGGGATGATCCATGGGATGTGGGAAACAGTGACGAGTTACAAGTGACAAGTTACGAGTGACGAGTTGAGTTACGAGTTACGAGTGACAAGTGACAAGTGACAAGTGCTGGATAAACTGCACGAAGTGTCAACTCGTAACTTGTCACTCGTCACTTGTAACTCAATTCAGTCTTTCACCAACCGCACCGACAACCCCCTGTCCATCTCGTTGTACACGGCGTAGACAAGCGAGTCGTTGCAATAGACGAAGCGTTGCTTTGCGGTAACGGAGTCTTCCTTGGTGGAGGTCCAGAACTCACCGTAGACGCCAACGAGATAGAAGGCGCCGGCCTTGCCGCGATATCCGGCGGGGAGAGCAGAGAAGCCGAACTCGTTGGTGCCGGCGCCGCCGCCGGCCCAGCCGACCCAGCCTGTCACGTTCTTGAGCTTCAGTCCTGGATTCACACCGGCATAGTCGACCAATGTCTGCCACTCCGCATCTGACGCTACATGCCATCCGGCGGGCGCAAGTCCGCGCGGATCGTTCACAGCGAACCAGTTATACAGCTTGCCATAGAGCGTATCGTTCGATGCGAGATCGTCTGTATAACAATACGCCGGCGTACCACTCTTCCCTGCCGCCACCCAATCCTTCGCATTGGTCACATACAAGATGCTGTCGCCGTTGCGGAAGCGACTCACGTTCAAGTTCTTGGATGTCCATACCTGCGTGCCGATGCGCACAGCGCCTGCGGGAAGGACTTCGGGACCCGTACCATCGTCCTTGCATGAAGCAAGGATGAGAACGGTGGCAAGGAGAAGGAGATGTTTCATATGCAAAGATAGGTGGTGATCACAACGACAGCGCCGCCGCCAATTCGTCGGCGAGGGGTTCAGAATACATGCCATAGGCATTCACAAGCACACCTTTGATGCCATGCTTCTCGGAGGAGATCGCATAGACGATCACCTCGTCGGCAGGGTCGGACGCGCCTTCCAGTCGTATCACGGAATCGATCTTGAACTCATCATGATACATCTTCACGGCGTGCGCTGTACACTCCAAACAATTCGTGCGGAGATTGAGATCTTCCGTATACCCTTCTCGTTTGAGTCGGTCCAGAATGTCGACGAGGGTTGGTTCCATTGCCTGTTGCCTTGGCTTGTTCTGTCTGGTACTTGACCGAAAATATAACCAGGATCGGCTGACAAAACTCATAGCTCCCGGCACTGAACACTCGTAGGATCGACCGTTCACGCAAAGGTGTTCTCATGCGTAAAAAGCTCTTACACCACTTCATCACACGGATGCTCACGTCTCGCTTCGCCTTCCTCCGTGGAAGCGCCGCCGTCATGGCCTCAGACCTTGGTGCCAGCGGACGTCCAGTGGGGATCAAACGCGCAAGTATGCGGTGATATGGACGTTGCGAACTTTGGCGCGTTCATTTCTGCCGAACGCGATCTTGTGTTCGGTATCAACGATTTCGACGAGACCATTCCAGGTCCGTTCGAATGGGATCTGAAACGGTTGGTTGCCAGCATCGTGTAGAGCGGTCGGTTCTTGGGCGCCGATGAGGCGCCGTTCATTGTGCACGAGACCGAAACAAAGACGGGCATGCCGATCTCTGAGGCAATCTCCATTTTCTTGCATTCTTACATCAGCTCGTTGGCTGACGATCGGAAGATCCTCTTGAAGCGATATCGTATTGTTGACGTTGCACGAAAGGTCGTTGGTGTTGGGAGTGTGGGCACACGTTGTCGGGTGATCTTCCTGCAACTCAAGGAAGCACAACCATCCGTGCTCAAGCCCAATGTGCGGAAGTCCGCCTACGAGAACCAAGGTCAGCGCGTTGTTTCAGGTCAGCGCCTCATCCAAGGCGCTCCCGACATCTTCCTCGGTTGGGGCGAGATCGAAGGTCTCAACTTCTATGTTCGTAAGCTACGCGACATGAAGGGTGGCGTGGAATTCGAACCGGGAAAGGTGAAGATCGAGAAGTGAGTTGAGTTACGTGTGACAAGTGGTGAGTTGAGTTACAAGTGACAAGTGACGAGTGACAAGTGTCGCACGCTAGTGTCCCACGCTAGTGTCCCACGCTAGTGTCCCACGCTAGTGTCCCACGAAGTGTCCCACGCTAGTGTCGCACACCGTGTCGCACTCCGTGTCGCACTCCGTGTCGCACTCCCGTGTCGCACGCTAGTGTCCCACGAAGTGTCCCACGCTAGTGTCTTACGACGCAGCGGAAGCCCAAGTGTCCCATGCCCGTGTCGGGGGATTCACCGCGGCGAGCGCGGACGCGATAGGATTCGCAGTAGGAGACATGACAGAGGTACGAGCCGCCGCGGATGACGTGCTTGGTGATCGTTGCGACCTCTTCGTTGGGATCCCAACTGGTGGTGGGGCCGGTGGGATCGACGGGCGTGCGCTTCGACGTACGTGCGGCCGCCTCATAGGCATCGGCGCGATAGAGGTCCGAGCACCATTCCCATACATTTCCGGCCATGTCGTAGAGACCCAATGCATTGGGACGATACGAGCGCACCGGTGCTGTGGTGATATAGCCATCACGTTGCGTGTTCTTCCACGGGAACGAACCTTGCCAGATGTTGGCCACTGAGTCTGCCTCGGTGGGGAGTCGATCGCCCCACGTGAACCGAGCATCCTCTGCGCCCGCAAGTGCGGCGAGTTCCCATTCCGCCTCGGTTGGCAGCCGCTTCCCTGCCCATCGCGCATAGGCTTCGGCATCGTCATACGCGATATGGACCACCGGGTGGTCCATGCGTGCGTCGATGTTGCTGCCCGGTCCTTCCGGATGTTTCCAGTTCGCTCCGATCGTCCATTCCCACCACGCACTCACATCCGTGGTGGGCGTTCCTTCCGGAGGCATACGAAAGACAAGCGATCCGGGTTGGAGCACGGAGTCGGGCGGACGTGGTGTGCCGGCCGGCACTTGTGTTCGCAATACTTCCCAGTCCACCGGTCGTTCCGCCACCGTCACATACTTCGTTGCCGCCACGAAGGCAGCGAACTGCGCATTGGTCACTTCGGTTGCATCCATCCAGAACGACGAAACCGTCACGCGATGTGCCGGCTTCTCGTTGCGTGGTTCACCAACACCTGTCGATCCCATCGTGAACGTACGACCGGGAACCATGACCATACCTTCATGCCGTCGGTCCTGCGCATGCAGACCTACAGCAAGGATGACCATCCATGCAAGGATCACAACTGTTCTCATGAAGGTGAACTTACCGAACGATCTGCAGAAGTCGCACGACGGAAGTGGTGGATGTGGTCGCTCGTACAAGATAGGTGCCCGCGGAAAGGTGCGAGGTGGCAAGGTGCTCCGCCGGCTGTGGGTGGTCGATGGAGATGAGCACGCGACCCGTGATGTCGGAGATCACCACAGAAGAGACCGGTGCATCCGAGAGAATGGTCACATGATCCGACGCCGGTTGCGGCACGATCTGCAGGTGCATGATCTCTGCCTCGACAACATCACTTGACGTTCCACTGTGACGCCTCAGAAAGTCGATGGTCGCACGATCCAGATCGGCAAAGAAGTGATGCTGTGCATAGGCCACGGAAAGAGCATCGCGCAGTTGCAAGATCGAAAGTTGACTTTGCGAGACGAGGAATGGGAATCGTGTTGGATCTGCTTGAATGATCGCAGCGATCGAATCACTCGTGAATCGAAGCATCCGTCGTTCATCCAGACATCCGTTCGTATCGAGCTCGGTGACCATTCTCTGCGATGCAAGGACCGATGCACCAAACCGCACAAAGTGCTCTGGAACGATGGGGTACGGTCCATGAAGGAGATAGCGTGTATCGATCCCGCGACGTGCCAACGTGCGTGAATTCTCGAGAGCATTGGCATTCCCTGTGGGACCGACCTGCTCATTGTCATCATTCTGCGCCATGCACCACATCACTGGCATCGTGATCGTGAGCATCTGTGTCTGCCGACCCTGCGCACAGTAACTCACGGCCGCGCGCATGCCAAGGACAACGCCGGCCGGGATCGAAAAGGCGCCACCGTTGCTCATGCCAACGCCGAAGAGTGGTGTCGAGGCCGACATGACGCCACGACCGATCATCGTGTCGATGATCGCACGCAGGTTGCGGTAGTCGATGCTCGAGTCCATCACCGGAGCACTCACATACCAACGGAGCTTTCCATCGCCATTGAGGTCTTCACTCAACGTGGTCTCTTCACTCTCCGTGATGATCACGGCGAACGAGTCCGCCACGAGGTCCTTCACGAGCATGTAGTTATCGGCATTCGTCGGTAGCCAGCCACGTGCACTCCCACCTGTCCCGTGATACAGCAACACCACGCCACGTGTTGTTGCCGGGAAGTACGAGTACACGTTCTTCGATCGCTCCACAGCTTGTATCGATTCGTATCGAAGGGAGAACGGCGGAATGGACCGATAGGTTGCCATCACCTTCACATCGGCTGTTGGCATCACGAATGTTGCATGCCACTCGGTACGACCTTCCATGGCAAGGTTCGCATTGTTCGACCACTCGCCGAACACTTCATCGTCCGCCATCTTTCGCGCGAACACGTGTACGGTGTCTCCGGGAGTGAACGATCCTGATCCGTATCCATTCTCCACGGTCACCGTGTATCTCGTTGGCGTTGCCATCGTGTCGATGGCCGTGCGGAGATGCTTCTTCACGGCGAAGTAGGTTGGTGCTACGTTCTGCGTGGTGGAGCGCACAACGATAGCGCCACCGATCATGCGATTCCGGTCGATCCACGGTGAAAAGCCGAACGCACCGAGTGAAGAGTTGTCATCGATGACACCGACTGCCATCGTTGGTGTTTCCACCCAGTTCCCGATCCCATATTTGCTCGCCGCCATCTTCGGGTCGATTGTCGCAAACGCATCGAACGGAGAACTCACGATGGCGGCACCACGGGTCTGATCTGCGCACATCGTTTGAATGGTCTCTTCGCTCAAGATGCGTTGCCCTGCCACCTCGCCGCCTCGCAAGAGCATCATGATGAATCGTGCATAGTCGTTGGCACAGGAGCGAGCGCCACCGGCGATCATCGGATTGTCTGTTGGACCGAAGCCGTCGTAGTTGGTGCGGAGCATACCGAGCGGACGTGCAATGGTGCGCGTGAAGAGTGTGTCCCACGACATGCCACTGACGATCTCGGCAATACGTCCGGCCACTTGCATCGACACGCCACCATACCGGAAACCGGCGCCCGGTGCGCCAACGAGATCGACCCGCATACCGATCGAGTCAACAGCCTGCGCAAGTGTGAGCGTCCGATCCGATTCGTACTTGGAGTTGCCCGGAAATCCGCTCGTATGGCTCATGAGCTGTCGAATGGTGATCGAGGCCTTTGCACCCGTGAAGCGCGGAAGGAACTTGCCGCAGGTATCGTCGAGAGAAAGTGAGCCCTTGTCGACGAGCGACATGATCACAGCGCCCGACATCCACTTGCTCGATGAAGCGATGGGGACCACACTGTCCGCTCCGAACGCGCCTGTCGACCGAACATGCACGATCCCTGCCCGATCCACGAACACCGTGGAACTCTTGCCCTGTAACCCTCCAATAGCGCGCGCTGAGTCTTGCAACATCTTGTCGATGGACGTGAAGTCGATCTGTTGTGCGTTCAGCGAAACACTGATCATGCATGCAAGGAGAATGAGCACCTTCATATCGGCTCTTTCGAATTCGTGGTTATGGGACGGCCGGCTACGACCGACGGCGGCAATATCGGGTTTAAGCATCTTCGCTCGAAATCACGTACCTTCCTGCGATGTGGAAGACCTTCATCTTGATCTTCGTGGTCGCCGTGCATGTTCGTGCGGGGGACTCGACCGGCGTGCAATGGTGGCTTACGGCCAGCGGATATGCATCGGCCTATTCGTCTGATGAAGGGTCGCAGCCCTTTCACGATCTCGTGACCACAGCTCCACGATCGGGCATTGGTGGGAACATGATCGCAGGGTCGCTCACCGGCACGTATGGCATCCTGTACGGCGCGCTCACGCTACAGGCCGGAGACGTACCAACGGTGGTCTGGCAGCCGGCATTCCCATATGTCCAGGAAGCGTGGCTGGGCCTGCATCTGCGCGACGATGTACGACTCGAGGCGGGTGCCTTCATCTCCCATCTTGGTGTGGAATCGATGATCCCGTTCCAGAATGCCATGGGCATCATCAGCATTTCTGGTTTCTTCGATCCGAACTTCTTTGCGGGCGCAAAACTGTATTGGGATGTCTCGTCAACGGTGACGGTGCATGCCGACGTGCTCACATCGTACAGTGGCTTTCAGTATGAGGGGACGATCCCGGCGTTCTGTGCGAGCATGATCTGGCGACCTGATTCCACGTTGTCGGTGTATGCGAACTCGATGTTGAGCGACGAGCCACTCTCACGCGGCACACAGTTCCAATCGTACACGAACATCTATGCAGAGTACACCACCGACGATGTGCATGCACTTGCAGAGTTCAACGTGGGCGCAGAGCTTCCGACGGCTGATCACGCGACGTATCCGATGACGAGTGCGCAGCTCACCATCTTTCACAACGTGCTTCCCACCCTTGCCCTAGGCATTCGTGGAGAGATCATCCTGGATCCGCATGGGATCATGGCGAACGATCGATATCATGCGCCGCTACCGATCACACAACTGAATGCTGCCGGTGTGACGGGTTCCATTCAGTTCCGACCGAACGAATGGGCGCGTATCGGGTTCGATCTGCGGCGTGTGTCGACGCTGGACGACACGTCCATCATCGATGTCGATCCGAACATCTCGGCTCGTACCGAAGCGGTCGTGAGCGTCGACGTCTTCCTGCAATGATCACGCGCGCGGGCTTTCGATCATTTGTTCACCACAAGTAGCGATGGTCTCTGTCCATCGAGCTGCACCACATAGGTTGCCGATGGCAAGGAGGCAAGGCGAAAGGTCTCGGACATTGTCGATGCAACGGTGTGATCGGCGACCATTTCTCCGAGCATGGAGCGTATCGTGACATGCGTGAAGGGAGTGGTCGACGTGATCGTGACGTGCGATGATGCGGGCACGGGATACATGGATGTGGTGCCGTCGGCGGACCGTTGTTCCGATACCGACGTGGTCGCGATCGTGTCGACAACGACGAACTGACCCATCATGCCCTCATCTTCATGCAATGCGATATGGCAATGGAACATGTAGGGATGTTGAGCATCGGCAAAGTCGGCGAAACGCGCGATGAACCGCACGGTCTCCTTTGCATTCACGAGCACCACATCCTTCCAGCCTCGCTCGGCTTCGGGCGGAGCCACACCCTTGCGCGACAGCACATTGAATTCCACATCGTGAATGTGGAAGGGGTGACTGAAGTTGCCGGAGTTCGCGATCGACCAGATCTCGGTGGAACCGAGTGGAACGTTGTAGTCAATGAAGTTCTCATCGAACAATCGATGATTGATCAGGAACGATACACCTGCGTTGCCGGCAATGTTCGTATCCGAGATCGTGAGTGCGCGTGTACGAACGGCATCCGATTCCTTGAGCGCCTGCACTGTAACGAGTGCTGCAGGGATGGCTGTGATGGGATCCGATGTTGGAGCGCCGACAACGATGTGCATGATATTGAAATCGATGCGCGCAAGGGCGTTCACGAATGGCTCCACCGGAATTCTGTCACCGCCCGGCACATTCTGTGCAAGCACGGAATTGAATGCCTTGAGAAAGAGATCCTTGCCTGCATCCTTCGAAAGATCGACGAGGATCTCGATGCGCTCGCCCGACGAAAGCAGATAGCGATCGAGCGTGACGGGCTTTGCGAGAAGACCACCATCGCTTGCGATCACATGGAACGAGCGCTGATCGCTGAAGCCAAGATTGTAGGAGCGTTCTGTCGATGCATTCAAGATGCGGAATCGCACCACTTGCGACGGCGCGTTCCACTCGGCGCGGAATACTCCGTTCACTTGCATCGAATCTCCATACGGCTTGACCTTGATCTGCTTGCTCGCATCCACAGCGCGATCGCTCAAGGCAAGCGGTATGTCGTCCACACCATACGTGCGCGGAAGTGCAAGCGCTGCTTCCTCGTCATCGCGCACGATCATCATTCCGCCAAGCCCCATCAGCAATTGCTCTTGTGCCATCATGTGCAGGTGCGGATGATACCAGTAGGTGGCGGCATGGTTGTCGACCTTCCAGTACGGACTCCACGTTGTTCCCGGCGGGATCGGTTGATGCGGACCTCCATCCATCACGGCCGGCAAATGCATGCCATGCCAGTGCACGGTGGTCGTGTCCTCGAGTTCATTCTTCACCACCATGTGCACGGAGTCTCCCTTGCGCAGAATGATGGTCGGTCCCCAGAACGCACGTCCTGTCTGTTCGGCATTGAATCCTGCCGTCATCGTCATCGTGCTGCCCCACCACATCATGGAGCCCTGTTTCGCCGTGAGCGTGATCGTGTTCCCGCTCAACGTGTCAGGGATCCACAAGGCATTATAGCCCTGGGCGAACATGAAGGTGGAGGTGCAACAACAGAGAAGGAATATGGTGAAGGAGCTCATGGGAGTACTTCATACTTGTATCCCAACACCGACTCATCCGTTACGCTTGCGGGTGTGTTCTTGCCATCGGTCTTGAAGGAGAAGGGTGCCATCACATCGTTGAGGTTGGCGCCCATCGGTCCACCTGATACCGGCACGTAGGTTCTACCGTGTCGCTTCATCCATGCGCTCCACAGTCGATCGATGTTGGCATGGTGGATCCAGAACACCGGATCGTTGGGAGACGAAGCCTGCGTCATGTTACCGGCGATCACCTTGCCGCCACTCGGCACCACGCCGCCGACCCAGATGTGGACCACGTTGTGTTGCTGACTTCTTCGTGCCGGGGTTGGGATCACGTCCATGAGGCCATCTTCGCACGTATCGCCTCGCGTCCCTCTCCACCCTTCGAGTGCATTGCGGAAACTCAAGGCTGAGTCGACGGAGCTGTTCCACGGTGCAGAGTCGTATGTGGCGATGTTCAACGTCTGTTCCATCTCTGCAGCATTGGGAAGCACGACACTGCTATCCTTGAACTTCGTGAAGGCGCGCACGAGATAGGGCACAGGATTCGGGTCCGTGTCGACGTCGTCGAAGATCGAATCGATATCGTCGGTGTCGAAGATGCGCACTTGGAACGAGTCCTTTTGGAACGGACCCGACGTTACGGCATACCCTTGCGACGGATCGCCATCGCCTCCCATGAAGTCGGCAGCGAAGACCGTGCTCACGCTCGACGGCTGCGTCCAATCCCAATATGGGATCGTCACATCCTTGCCGCTCACAGAACGCAAGGCCTGCTCAAAGAGATCGAGGTAGACGCGATGCCACGGCAGGAAGCCCGGGTTCTGATGGGCAGGGTACATACCGCTCATGTCGCCACCCATGCAGTAGAAGGCCTTCAAATGCCAATACACGAACTGGTCGTAGTAGTTCATGGATGAGTCATACGGCGACTTCACCGTCTTCATCTTCTTGAGGGCGTACACGAAGTCGGCACGTTCCTGTGCCGAGAGCGAGAGCACGTTCTTTCGTGTGCGAAGTGTCGTGGTGGCAGGGTCCGTGGTGGAGCATCCCGTGCCGGTCAAGATGGTCACAACGATGAGCATTGCGCCGAGCACGGACCGAAGATGGTGCGTTGATGTCATGCATGTCCCTTGATGACAGTGAGCGAATACTGCAATATGGCTGTGAAGTGCCATTGATAGTATGTTTGCCTACGTGTGTTCAGGGGTGATCACACGATACTCACGCATTTCGGGGATCGCTATGCAAGTACGTTCGTACGCTGTCGTCGCTCTTTCACTGCTCTTGGCGACGGTGCTCTCTGCACAGCCCGAGCTCGTGCAGCCATTGGAGGTTCGCTCGGTGGACAAGGTCCTCACCGATACCCTCACCATGAAGATCTCTCCGATCACGTTCGGCACCACGACGATCACATCGCGGTTGTACAACGAAGGCTGTCCAGGTCCGACGTGGAGGATCAAGGCCGGAGATCTGATGCGCGTGCTGCTTCAGAATCAACTGCCGCCGAATCCGGATCAAGACAGTGCCGACGAGGGCAACTATCCGCAGAAGTTGAACACGACGAATCTGCACGTGCACGGACTGAATGTTTCTCCGAAGGACAGCTCGGACAACGTGCTCCTGGCCATCCAACCGGGCACCGACTTCCAGTTCCACATTCAACTGCCGGACGATCATGCCTGCGGTACGTACTGGTATCATCCGCATCATCACACGTCGACGTACGGACAGGTGATCAGCGGTCTTGCTGGAGCCATCATCATCGAAGATGAGGAAGACACCACGCTCACCGATCCGAAGCTGCTTGCCATCAAGGATCGGATCATGATCTTCTCCACCTTCACGTATGATTCGGCTGCGAAGACCCTTCTCTACCCCCCTCGCCTTACCTCGGCCACGGCCTTCTCGCCCTTCCCCGGTATTGAAACACCCATCCTCGTGAACGGCATGCTCTCGGCAACGGTCACCTTCCGTCCGGGCGAGATCCAACGCTGGCGCATGATCAATGCCACGTTCGAATTGAATGCCGATGTGCGCTGGTTGCGCATCGTTGGCACGGATACAACGGTGCTGACGCATCAGGAGATCGCGAACGACGGATTGTACTTCCCTGCCGCTTTGCCTGTTCAACATGCCTTTGTGCCGACCGGTGCGCGTGCCGATGTGTTGGTGACGGCGCCAACAGAAGCGGGCACGTATGTGATGGAGCTCACCACGAAAGATCGCAATCTTGCTGTTGTTGAACGACGCGTGTTGATCACGATGGTCGTTGCAGGAGATCCCATCGTCCCGGCCATGCAGATGCCATCACGTCTGCCGCGTGCCGTACCGGAAGGAACGATCAAGGACGACGAGATCACGGGAACGAAGACGGTGGTCTTCAACATTGGTGACCTGTCGAACATCGGTACCGACTCGTCGCTTGTGACGCGTTCCTTTACGATCAACAATGCACCGTTCAACCACGATGTGGTGAACATGACCGTGCAAGTGGGCACGGCAGAGGAGTGGACGATCCAGAATACAAGCACGGCAACGCATCCGTTCCACATTCACGTGAACGAGTTCCAAGTGATCGAGCGCAACGGTGTGAAGATCGATCCACCGGTCTGGCACGACGTGTTGCTGCTCGATACGATGAGCACGTACAAGATCCGCATGCGATTTGTGGACTACGACGGGAAGACCGTGATGCACTGTCACTATCTCCCGCATGAAGACTGGGGCATGATGAACCTCATCGAAATTCTCCCTGCCTCCACGTCTGTCCACGACCGTCCTTGGGACGCACCGCCGATGGCCTTCCCGAATCCCATCATCGGTCGCATCGAACGCATCTCTGTGCGCGTGCCCGACTTCTTGCAAGGTCGTTCGATGAACATCTCGCTATGTGATGTCACAGGCAAGACGGTGTTCTCGCAGCGCATCGAATCTGTTTCGACCACGCTGTTGCCACTGGATGTGTCGGCATTCGCAGCCGGCACGTACTATCTGCGTGTGGACGATGGCAATGCCTTCCGTGAGACCGACATGCTCGTCCTCGTTCGATGAGACGTTCCATTGTTGTGATATCGATCCTGCTTTCGCTGGCCGTGCTTTCGAGCACGGCGCAGCGAAGCAGTGTGTCGTTGCCATCGGTCACGAACGTCAACGGTGAGCATGTGGATGTGATGCAGATGTCGCATGCACGACCGGTGATCGCCATTCGATTCCTTGGTGCCATCTGTTCGCATTGCATGGAGCAGATCGTGCAGATCAATGGACTCGCCACGACCTTCAAGACATCGAACGCCCACGTCGTCGTGTTCTCGGAAGACCCGCTGGAAAAATGTCGCGAAACGATCACCGAGTATCATCTCGATTCCACGTTGATCACCATGTGCAACGATAGTGCGAGTCGTTGCTCACGAGCACTTGGTACCACCATCACCGAGGCAGATGGAAGCGTGACCGAGCTGCATGCCTTTCTTGTCGTGGACCGCGGTACCGTGGTCTTCGAAAAGTACTCCACCTCTCCGATGATGGCTCTGCAGGCCGTTGTCGACCTCCTTGCCACCCTTCCCGAACGGAAATCGCCGACAGCACCGTAGATTGCAGTAGTATTCGGACAAAGTTGTCCGAAATATCTCTGCAACCATCCGGGTGCGGTCATGAGCAAGCGTGCATTTCTCCCGTCGTTGTTGAATCCACAACACTGGTGGCTTCCACTTTCGATCATCGTGATCGTGAGCATTGCAGGTGTGGTGATGATCGGTGTGCACACCTACACCGAAGCGCCACCCATTCCAACGTACGTTGCCGAGGATGGGGCCGTGGTGATCTCGCACGACGAGATCTTGCGCGGTCAGTTGGTGTTCCAGCGCTACGGATTGATGGACTACGGCACGATGTTCGGCGATGGTGCGCTTCGCGGCGCCGACTTCACCGCCGAAGCCTTGCATGCCGTTGCCACGAGCATGATGAAGGTGCTTCCACCCGACGTAGTGCGTGCAGAGATCAAGCGCAATCGCTACGATGCGGCAACGAACACCGTCCGCCTCTCTGCCGCGCAGGCACAGGCCGCGCGCGATCTTACCGCACACATCGCCTTCCCATCGCTCACCACCGGAATGACGGAGAACGAGCGACACGAGATCGCGGCCTTCTTCTTCTGGGGCGCATGGGTCTGTGGTGTCGACCGGCCGGGCGAGACCTATAGCTACACGCACAACTGGCCGTACGATCCCGACGCCGGTAACACGCCAACGTCGGCGGTGGTGATCTGGACCTTCATCGGATCACTTGCCTTGATCCTCGGACTTGGTGCCGTGCTCTACTATCACGGAAAACTCGACAAGCTCGAAGACGCGGCCTTCACGGCCAATGCACGACCGTTCATGACGTCGGCCGATGTGGCCACGTATACGCCGCATGCCTTGCAGCGCAAGACGTACAAGTTCTTCGTCGTGGCCATTCTCTTGTTCGGCGTACAAGTACTGTCGGGCATTCTCACCGTGCACGACTTCGTTGGCTTCGTGCACTTCTTCGGTATCGATCTCTCGCAGACGCTACCCATCACGATCACGCGCAGTTGGCACATTCAACTTTCCGTGTTGTGGATCAGTGCATGCTGGATCGGTGGATCGTTGTTCGTGATGCCCATGATCCAACCCGAGCAATCACGATCACAGCATCTTCGTGTGCAGGTGTTGTTCTGGATCACGGTGCTCTTGGTGGCAGGGATGATGGTGGGCGTCTTCATGGGTCCGCACGGACTTCTCGGCACCATGTGGTACTGGCTCGGTCATCAAGGATGGGAATTCGTCGAACTCGGCAAGGTATGGCAGATCCTGCTTGCCATTGTCCTCATCCTGTGGGCCTTCACGTTGTACAAAGGACTCCGTCCCGTCATCTCGCTCAAGCAACCATGGGCTCTTCCCAACTGGATGGTCTATGCCACCACGAGCATCGTCATCCTTCTCATGTCCGGCTTTGTGGCACAGCCAACGACGAACTTCGTCATCGCCGACTTCTGGCGCTGGTGTGTGATCCACATGTGGGCCGAGGCCTTCTTCGAAGTGTTCACCACCGTCCTCATCGGCTACTTCATGGTGCTCATGGGTCTCGTCAGCGTCAAGGCCACCTTGCGTGTTGTCTACCTTGCCACCCTGTTGTTCCTAGGTTCAGGTCTGCTCGGCATCTCGCACAACTTCTACTGGAACGCAAAGCCCGTTGCCACCATGGCATTGGGGTCGGTGTTCTCGACACTGCAAGTGATCCCGCTTGTTCTGCTCACGCTTGAAGCATGGCGGTTCTCAAAACTGCCGCGCGTGATGGCGACGGAGCATCGAGAGACCACCGGACAGCATGCCGAGTTCGGCTTTCACGATGTCTTCCTCTTCTTGCTCGGCGTGAACTTCTGGAACTTCTTTGGTGCAGGTGTGATGGGCTTTATCATCAACCTGCCGCTGGCCAACTACTACGAGCATGGCACCTACCTTACCGTCAATCACGGACATGCGGCCCTCATGGGCGTCTATGGCAACCTTGCCATTGCGGCCGTGGTGTTCTGTAGCAAGCTACTCGTGCGTGCAGATACGTGGACGCCGCGATCGATGCGCACGATCTTCTGGTCCATCAACATCGGTCTCTTCCTGATGGTCATCCTCGATCTCTTTCCCGTTGGCATCTGGCAACTCGCCACGGTGGTCGAACGTGGACTCTGGTATGCGCGCAGTGCAGCCTTTGTGGACAGTGCAGGGTTCCAGTCCTTCACATGGATGCGCATCGTTGGCGGTTCCATCTTCACCCTTGGAGGCGTTGTCCCACTTGTCTGGATCTATTTGCGTGCACGGCAACGATAGGGCGGCAGGGAAGCAAGGCCGATCAGTAGATCATGACCAACATGTGTTGTGTTGTAGTCACGTCGACGAGATACAGTCCGCGCACGCAGGCTGCGGTCGACACCATCCCACCTTGCACCTCTTCACTCGCAACACGTTCCCCTGTGCTTCGATAGATATTCACCGTGCCCTGCAGCAACGGCACGGAGAGTGGCTCTCCAAGCCGGATGGCAACGTTCGACCATTGCGTGGTCGCGGTAGCATCGGTCGGTGCGGACATCGTCGGATCCCACCGGTAGAGTGTCGATCGAACTCCAACCCTATCGGTTGATGCCGTGTTCGTGGTGAGCGTTACGGATCGGAGTGTCGTGCCTGTGATGCGATCGACATACCGATGTGTGGCAAGAGGAACGCGTGACCACGTTCCCTGATCTGGATCCATGATGTAGATCTGTGTCAGCGCAGTACCATCTCCCGCCGCGACGACGATGGATCCGTCGGCGGTTCGATGAAAAGCAGAAATGGAATCGGACGGACCGCAGGGAACCGGTGTTGATGCTTGCCAGGTGAGGCCTTCGTTCGTTGACCATACGATGGTTCGATCTCGTCGACCGATGATCTGATCATCGTCGCCATACTGCAGCAGCAGCAGTGGCGCATCCGGCGCGGGGATCTCTCGTTGCGTGCTATCGCATCCAACAACAAACAGATGTGTATGCGTGCTGTCGGTTGCAAGCACATGGTCGTACCCGACGTCAAGCATCGTGAGCACTGCCACGGTGTCGCGGGCAGAGGCTCCAATGTTATTACTGCGGAGAAGAACGTCGGTGCCAAAGACAAATCCGCCGTCCGCACAGACGGAGACCACGTCAAGATCCCGGTGCGTACCACGTCCACCGCCCAATCCAACCATCTTGAACGGATCGATGCTGTAGTAGTAGATGTCGACAAACTCCTCGGCATCTGTCATACCATACGTTGCCACGGCGATCAATGTATCGTTCACACGAAGCACACTGTTCCCGGACATTCCACTTGCGGAATACCCATAGAAGAAGTCATCTCCGAACATGCCAAGGGTGTCGATCACAAACGCATCATGCACGGTCCCGATCAAGGCACTCTGGACCCAACCGCTCTGTCCTGTTGGACTCGATGCCCACGAATCAACGGTTGCCGAGAAGACCACCGTGTTCGCATCGATGGCCAGCAGGTCGTTGATCACATAGTACACCGGCAACGGTCGGAACTGTGCCATGAGCGCAGGCGAGACGAAGCATGCGACGACCAAGGGCAAGCACCATCGAAGGAAGCAAGACATATGCGGATCTCCTCCTGATCACTCGGCAACGATCACAGGCACATTCCACCACCGACCGTCTTGTGAGACACGAAGCGTGTAGCTGCCGGAGTAGATCGTGCGCACATCGAGATAGCACATTGTGCTGCCTTGCTGGATCATTGCTGTGCGTACAGTCGTGCCGGAGAGGTCGATGAGATCGATCGTAGCAGACGTTGTCATGGGCTTGGTGACCTGCACCACGAGAACATCATGGGCGGGATTCGGGAAGACCGTTACGTCAAGTGGTCGCACGTCCTCGTTCACGGACACAGTGGTGTCGCTCGTGATCACCAATGCATAGTTCTGTCTTGCCGAGTGATCCTTGCCACCTTGCGTGATCTTTGCCTGTATGCTCACGGCATGCGTACCGGCAACCGGCTGCGGCCACGAAACCTGTCCCGTGGTGGCGTCGATCGTCATCCCCGTTGGCGACGACGTGAGCGAGTACACGATAGGTGCGCCAACGTTGTTCTGTGCCGTTGCGCGATACGAATACGCCGTGCCGGTCTTGCCGGTGGTCACGGGTGTCGACGTGAACGTCACCGTCGGCGTGGTGCTGTTCGGCACATAGGTGGTCACCGATTCATTCACCACCACTTGCGTTGGCGATGTTGCGCCGGGACCTTGTCGAGGGAAGTTCTCCGTTGTGACCACGCCGTAATACGTTGGTCCGATCATGTACGGGAATGCTGAGTTGCCGTTGGCATCGATCGTTGCGAAGTAGGCATACGTGCCTTGCGGGTATTCGGGAGTGATGCAGAACCGTCCGTTATGCACGTCGAGATCACCCGAATTGGGAACGAAGATGAAGTCCTCGGCATAGGCACCGAGCGGTTGTGTTGCGAGCGATGGTCCCACCTGTGCGCCCGTGAGCACTGTTCCATCGGGAAGCGTTGTCCGATCGGTGATCGCGCGCAACTGATAGCTCGGCACCATGCGCTTCACAACATTCGTTCCATTCACATTCACCCAACCATAGGCACCATAGATCGGGAATCCATCGAAGGCATAGCTTATCAGTGGACCGTGTGTGGTACTGTCGGGAACGTAGAGTCCATCCGCCAGATACATATCGCACACATCGGAGAGCACCACCTTGGAGATGTTGAACGCCGATGGATCTTGGTGGTGATGATACTGTCCGGGCGTCGAACCACCCGACGGAGGTCCCATAGAGATCGGCGCGGGATGGCCCTTTGCGCAATCAAATCCTGCCCGCTCAAAATGAATCGCATTCTGATGCCACACACCGCCATTGTTATAGGAACGCGCATCGGCATAGTTGTAGACAGGCACACCATTGATCAGCACACCGATGTGTCCGAGTCCGACCGTGGTCTTCGTCCCCGTGTTCTCGCGTGGTGCGAGCGGCAGCTTGAACAGATACTTCCGGCCCACGGCCGTGGAGGGATTTCCGTCGAGGTACGGACCGATCACATAAGCAGGGATCCCATTGGCATCGATGTAGACGTTGTTGTCTGAGTACCGCACCAGCATCACATTCGCCAGCATCGTGTCTTGCACAGGCGTGGCTGAACCCTTCACGTAGTGACGTCCCTTCACATTCGTGGTATTGATCAACCACGACGTGATGGCGGGATTCGTTTGGGCAAGGGAGGCGGTCGAGGCGGCAAGGAACAGAAGGATCGACAGAGGGCGAAGCAACGGGTGCATGAAGGCTCCGGTGATGATTGGGCAACGCACATAGATACGACATCTTCGTCACAGGTTTAATAGCTCGGTCCGTGTATATTCGAACACCTTCCACTTCAGCGATCAACCGTGACCGACCTCGACGCACTTCTCGATCGAGCTGTCCTGTTCTGGGAAGAACGGGCCCGCAAGCAATTGATCGAGCTGTGGCCTACCCTGCTGGATCGTGGATCCCTTACGTCCGCCGAATACCTGTACGACGCCCTCTGCCTCTATGCACAGCGTGATTTCGACAACGTGATATCACTGTTGACCGACGCTGTCGATGATGATGAGCGGCCCTATGCTGTACACGCTGCGATCGTGCTGGCGCGTGCCTTGGGCATTCGACAGCGCTGGCGCGAGTCCATCTTGATCGTTGAGCGTACGCTTGAGGCCAGCCAGGGTGTGATGGCAGAAATGCGCGTAGCGCTTCTTCACCGTCTTGGTGTTGCGCTACTTTATGAAGGAGAGTATCAAGAGTCGATGAAGGTGCTCACACAAGCGCATGCACTCTCAGTCGAACTTGGGCTCTCTGCCGTAGAGCCTCGGATCTACAATGAAATGGCCACGGTCACCCTCCGCACCGGTGATTCCGTCAAGGCCATTGGCATGTTTGAGAAGGCACTTCTTGCGCTCGTGAATCAAGCGGGCTTTGAGATAGAATGCAATAGGATGCGTATCAATTTGGCATCGGTGCTCCAGCAAGTTGGACGAATGCGTGATGCGCTCGACATCTACGAAGCGCTGCTGCTTCGTCCCTCCATTGCAGAGAACGACCAGCTCGTCATGCCGATCCGATTGAACATGGCAATTGCCTTCAAGAGTCTTCGGCAATTCGATGCATCGGCTGCCTGCTACGAGATGTGCCTGAATGTTGCTCGTATGAACTCCCACATCGAGTTTCAAATGCGTGCCTTAATGGGCATGGCCGACCTCCACTTGTTGCACTCACTCCTTGAGCAGGCCCATGCCTCCATTGATGAGGCCATTGCCCTTGCGCATCAACGAGAACGCACACCACTCTATGCCGAGCTCCAGGCAACGAAGGCATCGATCGAAGCGGCCAGCGATCGTATACCCACAGCCATCGAACGGCTGAAGAGCGCGTTCGATCTCATGCTCGGAGTGCATGATAGTAAGAGTGCCATCCTGTACGGTTCAGAACTGACAACGTGGTTGGCGAAAAGCGATCGGTATGAAGAGGCCTATGAGATCCAGATGAAATGTTCGCAGCTGGAGCGATCCATCTACGAGAAGGAGATCGAGCGAACAACGGAACTCTCAGCCGTGCGCACGACACTGGAGATGGAACGTGCGGCCATTCTGCAACGGGATGAGGAGCGTAATCGGATCCTCCATGCCGTGATGCCCGAGAGCATTGCAGAGCGGATGATGTCGGGAGAAACACGCATCGCCGATCATCTCGAGAGCGTGACGATCATGTTCGCCGACATTGTCGGATTCACGAGCATGGCGTCGGCCATAGACCCACGGTCATTGGTCACCATGCTCGAATCGCTGTTCACGTCGTTCGATGCAGTGGCCGAGACCTTTGGCTGCGAGCGATTGAAGACCATTGGCGATTCGTATATGGCCATTTGTGGTTCGACCGATCATGTGGTACGCATGTGCAGAATGGCCGCGGCCATCATGCACGAAACGATGGACCGACCGATCCCATCATCACAACTCCGTATTGGAATTCATACCGGCCATGTGATCGCCGGCGTGATGCGTGGCACGAGACTGTCGTACGATATCTGGGGTGATACCGTGAACGTGGCGGCACGTATGGAGGAGAACTCGCGACCGGGTCAGATCTTGTGCTCGGATGCAGTGGCTGCGGCACTCAGCAACATGAGCGAGTTCAGTCTAGAACAAAGAGAGCCCCTCGACATTCAAGGCAAGGGGCTCATGACGACCTATTGGCTTACTTCGGTTTCGCAACTGACGTCGTATCGTCTGAAGTGACCTGCACTGGCTGATCGGTGATGGCACTTAACGGCAACGCTGGCTTTGGAGGAAGTCCCGTTTTTCCGGGTACCGGACTCATGCTCGTGACATTCACGATGGTGTTAGGGGCCAAGGCACCGGGATTCGGGGCGGTGCCACTTACGATCCATACACTCAGATCGATCTTGTTGGCTCTCGTATCCGTTGGATACGACAACGTTCCAGGTTGTGGAACGGTCGTGAAGTTGTACGAGTTGCCGCCGCCCATACTATCAATAACCGCTCCTCCGGTCTTTACCTCTTCTGCGGGCTTCTGGCCACCGCAACCAACCATCAACATCACACAGATGCCCGTGGCCCCAAGAACGGCGACAAGTCGCTTGTAGAGAGACTTCATGCGTAAAACCCCTTCGATGATGAGAGAACACAACCCGTTACACCGAACATAGTAAAAACCAATCACACGCATGTGTTAGATTGTCGGCCATGGCAACTGCTCTGATCGACCTGCTCGAACGCGCTACCCTTTTCGATGAACTGTGGGCGCGCAAAGCCCTCGTGGAGAAACATACGACAACGTCCGGGATCGTGGAAGGATCGGGTCTTGGACCCATTGTGGCGGCCTTGGCCCTCCTGATCGAGAATGACGTTGACGGTGCCATCGAGACCCTCGCACCGACCTATGCCGTTGCTGTTGATGGTCCTTCCACGGCCTATCGTATCCATGCCACCATGCTCCTTGCCAAATGCCTGTTCCGCGCTCGGCGCGACGACGAGGCGGAGCGACTCATCGACGGGATGCGCGCGCAGAGTGAGGCATGTACGGACGTTGAGCGGTTGGCGATCTCCTGGAGCGTGGGCAAGTCGCACATTCAACGGCGACGGTACCCGGAGGCGCTCTCGGAGCTGCATGCGGCGCTCACGCTGGCAGAAGACACGGGACGATCCGAGTGTGCAGCGCGGATCTCCGCAGACATTGCAACGGCCACGTCGGCAACGGGCGATGTGGTTCGGTCGATCGCTCTCTATGAACGTTCGCTGCTCACGTTGCATGCTGCGCAACGGTTTGAGACCGACTGCATGGTGATCCGCATCAACCTTGCATCGTTGTATCAGGGAATCGATCGGAATGCCGACGCATTGCGGGAGTACGATGCCCTGCTCGACCTCGACCTTGTACGCACCACTCCATCGTATGCACTGCCCATCAGTTTGAACAGAGCCATCGCTCTCAAACGGCTCGACCGATTGGACGAGGCCCTCGAGGCCTATCGCGCCGTCGAACAGCAGGCCGAAGCCGATGCCTCCACCATGGTGCACATTCGCGCCTTGCTCGGACTGTCGGACCTATGGTTGAAACGCAACGCACACGACAACGCCCGTGCAGCTGCCATCGAGGCTGTGGAGCTTGCACAACGTCATGATGTTCGCTCGCTTGTGGCAGAGACCCGATCGGCCATTGCAGCCGTCGATCATGCAGAGGGAAAGATCGACGAGGCCATCGAAGGACTGCGGGCGGCATTCGAGTGGACGTTGGAGATCGCCGACAACAACAGTGCCGTCAACTTCGGCACCGAGCTCGTGCAGTGGCTTGCCGAAGCGCATCGCTTTCAAGAAGCCTACACCGTGCAACGTCGATGTGCAGAGCTACAGCGTGCCGTGTATGAGAAAGAGATCGAGCGGACGGTTGAACTCACGTCGGTTCGATCCCGGCTCGACGTGGAACGCGAGACCATCCGACATCGCGACGAAGAACGCAACAAGATCCTGCATGCCGTGTTGCCGCAGCATATCGCCGAGCGTCTGATGTCGGGCGAGACACACATCGCCGATACGATCGACGATGTGACCATTCTCTTTGCCGATATCGTGGGCTTCACACGACTTGCATCGCAGATGGATGCAGAGTCGCTTGTCTCGTTGCTAGAGGAGCTCTTCTCCAAGCTCGACGAGATCGCGCACCAACATGGATGTGAGCGACTCAAGACCATCGGAGATTCCTACATGGCCATCTGTGGTGTGTCGGCAATTGTGGCAGACCATACGGTGCGCATGACGCGTGTCGCACTCGACATCATGAGCGGCAGTGCTGATCTGCCACTGGCAACGTCGCAACTGCGCATTGGCATTCACCGCGGTCCGGTGGTTGCCGGTGTGATGAGTGGCGCGCGTCTTTCGTATGACATCTGGGGAGATGCGGTGAACGTTGCGGCACGCATGGAACAACGCTCGATGCCGGGCGAGATCCACTGCACGGAAGAGGTTGCGTTCGTGCTACGGGAACACGGGGACTTCACGCTCGAGGCGCGTGAACCCATCAACATTCACGGCAAAGGGTTGATGCAAACGTACTGGGTACGTCCTAGTTGCTCATGATCACCACTTGGATCGGCTGATCGGCAATACCCGGTGCAGGGAGCGAGCCTTGGAAGGGCGGGAAGGTACCATAGGGTGTTACCTTCATCATCATCATTGTTGCACCGGAGTCGATCACGATGCCGGTGATCTTCGTCGACAGTACCGTGCCTTCGATCCGGTACTTCATCAAGCTGATCTTCGTCGACGAATCAGCGTTCACCTTCACCGTCACAAACCCCGGCTTCTGCAGTGTCTTCACACTAACGGTCGGCGTGGTGTCGGCCTTCGGAACAGCTTCCTGTCCGGTTGTCGGCACAGCCTGGTGCATACTTGCCAAGATCACGATCCCCACGATCGCAACGCCCATGCCGAGTCGACCAATGAATGTCTTCATGTCAATGCCCCTTGCCTGTTGATCTGCTCACCCCTAGATTGACGCCAAAATACTATGAAACGCCTATGTCCCTTCCCGCCCTCGTCGACACCTTGCAACTCCTTCCGCACCCTGAAGGTGGATTCTATCGCGAGTACTTCCGCACCGATGCCGTCACGTCCATCTGGTTTCTGCTGACAAGCACCGACGTCTCGCATTTCCATCGACTTGCGAAGGACGAGATCTGGTATTGGCATGAGGGCGGCGTGGCGGTGATGCACATGATCGATGCCGATGGCGTGTACTCTACAACGAGGGTCGGGCCGCCCGGCCTCGCCGACTCCTACGTACGTGTTCTCCCAGCCGGCACTTGGTTCGGTGCCACGTGCGAGGGTGATCACGTCCTCGTTAGTGCCATGGTGGCACCAGCCTTCACGTTCGCAGATTTCGAACTCGCTGATCGCGAGTCACTCCTCGAAGCGTATCCGCAGCATGCGGAGATCATTAGGATGTTGACGTGAGATGACAGCGACTATGCTTGTTCAAGCGTATCTACAGAAACTATTCGAAGATCAAAAAGCAATACAATGGCTAGATTTAGCCAGGGTCGCAATGTACTCAAACCAGTGTTTATCGGTCTTCTGCACAAGTGTGATCGGTCGTCTTGGGCATCGACACTTTAGATTGTGAAGTATGTGCGGGGATCGAAACGATACAGCGTTTCGTATCACTTAGATTCTGATTCTTACTCCCCATACGCGCCGATTATCGCGTTCCTGTTTCCGTCGTTTTCACCGCGGATTCCAAACACCACTCGCCCAATCCGTGAATATGCAGTATCGCCAACTCGATTCCTCGTCACAACAACAAACGTGTCCAAGGACTTCATCTCCTTCGCATCATAGTAGTAACAGCTCGAACGCATATCATCGGCTGCGTTATTGTAGTTGGCAAATACTCGACCACTCGCGTGACCATTGGTAAACCCAATTGACCACTCTGGATATCTCATCGTCAGATTCTCGTGCTGGATTACTAAGCAAAGCTGCTTGCAATCAAGAACGGGCCTTTCCGAACTGACTAACACGCCACTCCAGGTCCAACAATATATTCTAGCCCCCTAATTAGTTG
>JAFDZT010000002.1 GCA_018266735.1 Bacteroidota bacterium
CTAACAATAGGGGGCTGGTACATTCAATAGATTGGGCAACAATTGTGAATGAAGGGGTACTAGAATGACTCGTTCTCCTAGGACATGAATTGAGATTCATACTATCCGAAAGAAGAGCTGCCCCTCGTCACTACCCGAAAGTAGATTGCGCCTGTGATATTTCCAAGTGGCTATGTGAAAGAGTCCTATCATGCCAGACAATTGCCGTCAATCCTTGTAACCTTGCCTCCCTACTTCATAAGTAGGAGAGCGATCTTGTTACCGAGCCACCCGATGTTCGGATAATCGTTGTTGGATAGGATGGCGAGCGCCGACTTCATGCGTGGGAATCGAAGGATGAACGTTTTGTATCCTGGCCAGCTCTCTGAATGGTAGACCGTAGACTCTGAGTCCGGTTTGTCCTGAAGAAACACCCCATATCCGTACTTGGATGACTTTCCACTTGTGAGAGTGTAGCTGCTGTACGCTCTTGCTAGTGTTTCCTTCGTTACGAGCACGTTGTTCTGAAGGGCGGACTCCCACCGTTCAAGATCGGTGAGGGTTGAATTGACGGTGCCGTCTCCAGTGATCGCATCCATTTGCGTGATGTAGCCGAACTCCTCTGTCGAGTCTGGTAGCACATACTTCTGCAGGCTGTCCGAGTATGTGTTGTAGATTCCGGAGCATGCTGCCCCCCCCCGCCTTCGCAGCGTGGAGTGGTGTGACATTCCGGCAGATAATGACCCCCTTGTGTGGGAGTGTAGGACAATTGGCTGATTATTGGTCTCACGATACACGGAGACCAAGTGGAAGGCAAGCCAATTGCAATGAACAAATTCAAAGAACTGATCTTGCTTTTTCAGCGTGATGTCTCCATCAAAGAGACAGCACGCGTGCTGTGCATTAGCCGTAACACGGTCAGACGCTATCGCCAGCAGTTGGAGAAGCACCCGCAGATGCTCAAGGAACTACTGGCAATGGAAGAGCCCGAGATCTATGCTTGGTTCGCGCTGCCACCGGCAGAGATGATCGATGCAAAGCGATACGCTGAGTTCGAGAGCCGTGCCGCTTCGATGCTCGTCGAGCTTAAGAGTGAAGAAGTGACGAATATTCCGCTACGTTCTTTCGTTGGAGTGATGATGAGTGATCTGTCTGACGGTTCCTTCCTTGCCACCCTCCGAGCTTCTGCTCTTGTTGGCGTCAATCATGCCGACGTGTTTGATGCGGCGCACGCCACAACGCTTCATCGGATGCGTGCGGATGCAGACGAGGAGCGGCGTGCGCGGCGGGACTTCGTGCCGCATCTATGGATAGAGCATGAGCGCTGGTATACGCAGCCCGTCATTGTGGTAGGGTGGTTTGGTGTGGAGCCGTACAAGAAGCTGGACGTACCGGCGAACCTGCTCGATGCGGACCATCCGGCCGACGTGCTCTTGGCCGTGGCTGCATCGTTTTGGCGTGCCATGTTCTTTCATTTTCGCACCACCTACGACGAGTACTATGTGTTCAGCTTCGCGGAGCAGTGTTTTGTAGAGCGCAGGGAGGGACGTCCGGTGGTGGGGGAGAGTACGCATGCGAAGTGCTAATGCGGGACGTGAATCTTGGATATAGGCACGGACCATCGGTATATTCAACTGGTTGCTCAGGAACACGTGTACTAAGACCGCGACATTCTACACGCACGTAAGCAACCATGCACTTCCGAACATCCGCAGTCATTTTGAAGATCAATGAACATGTTCGCTAAACGCGAGTGAGCCGTCATTGTAAGACGACTCGACACTAAAACAAACCCATTCAATAACAGAATACACGTACAACATGGGACTATTTGACAAACTGTTTGGTGGGACAAAGAGAACTTCAAATGAAGAGCCACCTAAAAACACAAGCTTTACTTCTTCCGACAAACTAATGGACGAAGAAGTGTTTTGGAACATTATCAAGTCTTCCAAAGACAAATCAAAGAGCGACTATGAATTGCAAATTGAAGAGTTAGCGAATGAACTTCGACAATTGACACCAGACGAGATAGTACTGTTTGGAAACAGTTTTAGATTTTTCAGAGGCCAGGCAAACACGTGGGAGCTTTGGGGTGCTATCTATGTTATTCAAGGTGGTTGTGGGGACGACAGCTTTAACGATTTTAGAGAGTGGGTAATCGGACAAGGGAAAGACTTCTACTATAAGACAATCAATGACCCTGAAAGTCTTGTGGAAGTGCCAACTGACGAAATAGTAGAAGTTGAATGGGAAGGTTTGGGTTACGTTCCTACGACAGTGTTTCAAGAACTAACTGGACAAGAAATGCCATGCCCCTTTGAAGAAAACTATGACACGACAGGAATTGAATGGGAAGAAGAAAGCGATGACTTACGGAGAATGTTTCCCGTACTTTATGCAAAATATTCTGACAACCTCTGACATACATGAAGAATTCAATGGTCCCGTTAAGCTAGACACCATCGTTGTACAACAACGATTCGAACCTACCTGTCTATGAATACTCGAGAAGTTCAGTCTGCCGGTCTTATGTCCAGTTAGGGAAGGTGAACGACTTCGCCGACGTGTCAATCCGGAGCACCGGCTTCTCACTGGTTGCATAGGGGACAAAGATGTCAAAACCAACATCCATAGGAACTCCTCTGCCTAGCGTAAAGCCCTTCGGAAATGTGTCGAGCCATGGACGCCACGCAGAAACGGCTTTTGAGGATCCTTTGCGGTAGATAAGCGCAGAATTGTCAACAGCCCCCTTGAGAAAGGTCCTGTGTGTGAGAACAGAATCGCCACTCGGTCCCGACAGAACGAGGCCGTCTTTCAAGAGCGCATCAGGGTCATCAACAAGAACAATGAAGCCAACACCACCACGCATATATAGCGAATCTGATGGGTTCGTTCCGCGTGTGTTGCACGCGATATCAGCGAGTGAATCGGGAATCCAAAAACCGAAACTATCTTTTGTACGTGTGGGAGATGAAGGGACGTAGATGTAGCTACGATCAGGACTACCGGTTGAGATAGACCACACAACAATGAGCTTTGTGGTAGATGGCAACTCTAACCCGAGCGGGTTTTCAATACGTCCGCTAACATTCACTTTGGAATCTGTTGGTCCGGTTGGCGCTACATCTTTTGAGCAGGCTACCAACATCACTGTAAGCATCAGCAACAATGGGGCTGATCGCAGTAAAGTCACGAAGGAGGAACGTAGTTGCATCGGTAGTATCCCAATCTGAGAGATCATACATCGTGACGTGTCAATCTTGCCACGTTTGAACTCAATGAAATCGTCTGCATCAACACTAAACGCATTGTCCCTTACGATTAAACTGAGCGTTTACGGCGTTGAAGTTGACGTCATCGAAGCATACGAATATAACGTTATCAATCTTTTTGGAGTGGGAAACAAACTCCCAAACTGTATCAACGGCAACTTCAGCAGCAGCATCAGCCGGATATCTATACACACCTGTGCTGATGCAAGGAAATGCTATTGTCCTACAGTTGTTGTCGACCGCCAATTGCAACGAGTTTGTGTAGCACTCGGCGAGCTTCACATGCTCATCCATACGTCCGCCATTCCACACTGGTCCAACAGTATGAATAACATGTCTTGCATTCAAGTTTCCTGCCGTGGTTATCACAGCCTGTCCCGGTTTACAGCCACCCTGTCGCGCGATTATCTTTCTGCAGTCGTCCAAGATAGCCTGCCCACCAGCTCGATGTATGGCTCCATCCACCCCGCCACCTCCCAAAAGAGAGGTGTTCGCAGCGTTTACCAATGCGTCTACCGTCACTTTTGTGATGTCGCCCTTGAGGATCTCAATTTTTGCTTTTGTGTTCATCTGGTGTTGTCATGACTACTAACTCCAATGCGTCCGTTCCAATACAGTCTATATGCGTACCGAAATGGTGGCTTTCTGCCAAACGGCAACTTACCTCTCATGTGCATCTTGTCCAAGCAGCCTTAAGTTCTACAATGCTAGTCACGGCGTTTCGGCAGGGCGGTGCTTGTCTCATTCATGCATGTAATGCGCGCACTCGTAGAGATTCGATTCTAGGCGCGGTGCCCAAAGGGAGTTGGCAACATACACAAGACACTAGTCCCACCATAGATACAATCGTCGTGTCATTTTATATTCGTTGGCCAACGCTTCTATAGAGCCTGCTCCCTGTTCAACCACATCTGGACACACGTTGTACACATCCTTCGCAAACTCCATCCAGTCGTTAGGCTCCTTGTGAATGATGAACTCACACCATTCACCTGAAGCACCAATGAGTTCGAGAGAGTATCTATCGTCAAAGCGTTTGATGATCTTCAAAAGACTGTCATTAGAAATGTCCCAGTTAACGCCATCAGTTCCAATATGCTTAAGAACGGTGAATTTGTCGGTCGTAGGAAGAACGCCAACGTAGTCAGGCGAATTGCCAGAATTGAAGTTGTTCTCGAGAAGGAATATCGTGTATCCCTTTCGCATGAATCTATTCTTCAAGGCGAATACTAATTCATACGATCTCGAATTCTTCTCCTGAATGACCAGACCATTCAAGTGTATGGGGTCTATCTCGATCAATGTATCTTTGGTTACTTTCTTTGCGAGAGAGTAGTGAAACGGTTCAATTTCATTTGCGTTGTAGTCCCGTATGTCCTTGATAAGCGATGTATCGATCTGCATCGAAGAGCATATTGCTCGTTCCTTTTTCGTCAGAACGTAGCTCCCGTCGTGCGCAGAGGAGTTGCACCCAAGAACAACTGACAACGTCGTGAGCAGGATCATCTGATACCATATCGTGTTCAACACGTGACGTACGACCGGAGGTAACGTACGACGCATACCTGCTGTTCGTAGCGTTGTATCGATCCGGGATGTTGTGACTACCATCGTTTCCACCATGGCTTCTTTTTCACATCGTCTTGATCAATCGGGATATCCGTCGTAGAACTGCTCTGTGATGTGCTGTCGGCGATCAGATGGAACGGAAATCCAAACAACTTCAGATATTCAGAACTGCGAATCCTATCATTCGAGCCAAAGATAGATCGTACCCTTGCGGATGTTTGACCTAAATCCTCGGCAATGATCCAATTCTCAGCATCTTGTGCAAGATTTCCATCCACACCATCCATACCCATCGTTGGAGTAAAGGTGCATGGTGTCTCGATGAAGAACACTCCGCTTACCAAGATAACCTCAACAATGTATCCTCGATGTTCCCCAGAGGCAACGTAATGTACCTTGGTTTGTATGTGACTTGGGCAGAGACTATCGGCAACTTGCATGAGGCTCGTTTGCAAACTCTTAAACTCATCCTCGGTTAGTTGTTTGTTCAAACGTGGATGAGTAAAATACTCTGGAAATGCTCTGTAGCCGGTGTTCATACGTTGTAGTGACATGGCATCATTGTTTCTCGTAGAGTGGGGAACGACATTTGCTTCCTTTATTGCATCAGCACACGGAACGTTAGGACGAGGGCAAATCCGAGGATGATGGCGCCGGAGAGTTTGTTGATCCAACCGAGCACACGGTGGTCGATGCGTGCACGCAAGAGACCCACGCCGTTGCTGAGGATGATCCACCAGAGGGCGGAGCCGAGGAAGACGCCAAGGACGAGCGTCCCGGCGCCCGCATACGTTGCGGCCGCAGTGATGCCGATGCCGGCGAAGATGGCGATGAAGGAGACGATGGTGGTCGGATTCGTGAGCGTGAGGAAGACGGTGCCCACATAGTCGAGCACCAACCCACGTCCGCTGATGGTGCCACGTGCCTCGGTGGCCGGCTTCTCCCGAAACGTCGTTACGCCGAGGTACACAAGGAAGACGATGCCGAGCATCTGGATCACGATCTGCCATTGCAGGACGAACGTGGAGATGAACGTGAGACCGAAGGCGGCAACGGCGCCGTAGCAGGCATCGGCCGTGGCGGCGACCAGACCGGTTACAAGACCGGAGATCGGTCCCTGCGCAAGACTTCGCTTGATGCATAACACGCCAATAGGACCCACGGGCGCGGCAATGAGCAGACCGATGAGGGCGCCTTCGAGGAAGAGATCGATGTTCACGGATGATGCAAGGATAATGTGTGGCGAAGATACGACCTCCGTTACCATGACGTTGTCACGTTTGTCGAGGGTGCCGGGTGACCCCGTCGCTGATCATGCGACATTCCTCGTCCTGTTTGGTAGACGGCGGGCGGACGTGTATCTTCTTCGCGCGTGCGTCGTGGTTGCCTGCTCTCACTTCGGAGGACAACGGAAATGTGGATCATTTTCCTCTTAACACTAGCGCTCGTCTGCGAGCGAGCGTCTGCGCAACCCCAACTTCGCGTAGAGAGACTCGGTCTGCCGCCCTACGTTGGGAACGTCAAGATCCTGAGCGGCCGTGTCTATCTGCAGTCGTATGACGGACTGTACGTGTTTGATGCATCAACACATTCATGGGCATCACTCGGTGCACCGTCGAAGAGCATGGTGCTTTCGCGAGACATGACCGAGCATCCCAATGGTCTGGTTGTTGCTCATGTACCGGAGGGAACCGTCCGATTTCAGCCGCTGACCAATTCGTTTTCCCTCGAGTCTGGCGTGTTCCACGCCTATCAGGTTGTTGTCTTCGATAGTGTTGTGGGTGCCATACGCGTTGACGGAGAGACAACAGCGCGATGTGTGTGGAAGCAATGGCCATCGCTTGACGAGATCCGAACGGATACCGTGGATCTAGGTGGAGAACATGCGTATTCAGACCTCATTCCCTGTAACGACGGTTCGGTGCTTGCTTTTAGTCGGTCGAAGGTGATCCGTTTTCGCTACGACGGAGTTCCTACGGTGATCGAACTGGGCGACCAATTGCTGCGTGGTGGTGTATCGTACTACGTCGACCGTGATCGTACTCGCATTGCGCTGCACGCTGACCGAGGGATCCTCGTCTCCAACGATCTCTTCACGTCGTGGATCGCCTATGGCGATTCGTTGACCTCAGTGTATGCACGTTTTCATCTGGTGTCCGACACGAATGTGATCGTTGCTGTCGATCGTGGAGTCCTCACGCGCTTCGACCGTGATGTCGTGAAGATCGCCACTTTGCTGAAGGGAACACGCATCGGATGGAATGTTACTGCAAGCGACAGTCTTGTTGTCGTTGGGCAGGCAGATTCCATCTTGTTTGTCGGTACGGCACATATTGCCGCTGAACATTTGGGACTTCGTGAGCGGAGTGCTCGGCATCTTTACGCCGTGGACGATGGTCTGATCGCAACAGAGGGGGCAACGGTCCTCGTCCATCCTTCGGGAGGGCAGTGGACAACATGTGCATTCGGCCCCAACACGATCCTACACTCTGGCAGTAGGCCTTGGATCGTCCCGGCCGGAGGAACCAGCATTGACGATTTCTGGCTGACTGCTTCCGATCAGTATCCAGTCCATATTCGTCCGAGAGACTCCATCTTCAAATGGGACGTGTTCTTTCCAAACATCGGGTCAAGTGGATTCTACCCCAATGATGATGCCTCCTACTTTACGGTTCTCTATGCGCTTGATCAGGATTGCGGATCGCGGCAGGTTGTGTGGCTCTCCGGCAATAGTCCCATCCGCACACTTCTCTGCAAAGATGACCTTCAATATCTGATGGCGTTCAACGGACGAGATCTTGTAGCCATCACACATCGTGGTACGCTGTGGCGTACGCTCGATGGAGATCCTGCCACATGGATCGAACTCCCGATGCCAACGCTCTCGCTGCAGTCTGGGCCACGGATGATCACAAAGAAAGATCACGGTCTACTGACCGACATGCGCACAAGAGTGTGGACCCACGATGGTGGACGTACCTGGGAGTCCTTCGTCGACTCCGCACAGACGATGTCAACACTCACGCATACGGGCACGATCATCACGGCTCGCATTGAAGGGGCCACCAATGCACAACTGATCATCGACGTGCATCGCAATGGTACTTCATCACGATTCACATCGTTGACGTCTGACCTCATTGATTTCGCGAGAAATCCGATCCGTGACATTGCCTTTGACGACAATGAACAACGTTTGTTCGTGACGACAACCTATTATACAGCGTCCCTTGATATGAGCGGACTTGTGAGTGTGGCCGAGCCGCCGATCGTGAAGAACGAAGCAGATCAAACGTCGCTGGGCGTCTATGATCTTTTCGGACGAAGAGTGGCAGCCACCGAAGAAGAGGTTGGTACATCCGGATTGTACTTGGTGGTGTTCGATCGTGGCGTGCGCAAGATCCTCATCCAACGGTGACGAACGGTGCTTTGTACGAGCCGTTATTCCCCACGCTCCCCACGAAGCAACCGTAATGCATAGAGGATAACGACGAGCGTAACGCCCGTGTCGGCGGCAATGGCAAGCCAGAGCGTGGCCATGCCGGCAATGGCGAGGACGAGGAAGATGGCCTTGACGGCAAGGGCCACGATGATGTTGGTGCGAATGGTGTGCAGCGTGCGCCGACCCAAGCGAATGGTGTGGGCAATGGCGCGGAGATCGTCGTTGGCTAGGGCAATGTCGGCCGTTTCGATGGCGGCATCGGATCCGATGCGTCCCATCACAATACCCACATTGGCCGTTGCCATGGCAGGGGCGTCGTTGATGCCGTCGCCGACCATGGCCACATGTCCGTGCTCGACCACAAGCGCCCGCACCCGCTCTGCCTTGTCCATGGGGAGCAGGGCGCCATAGGCCGCGTCGACGCCGGCCTGATGACCGATCTGTTCGGTGACGATGGTGTTGTCACCACTGAGCATCACCACGGCACGCACACCCACATCGCGCAATGCCTGCACGGACGCGGCTGCATGCTCGCGGATCACGTCGGCCACGACGATGATCCCTGCCACCCTCAAATAATGAGCACCACCATCATCATCTACATGACCGGTGATGATGGCCGACGCACCGGCAGATTCGATCGAAGCAACGGCATCGGCTACCTGCGCAAGCGTGGGTGCATCGGCACCGAGATCCATGGCCAGACGCAGGTTGCCCACGAAGCACCGACGTCCGTCCATCACGGCCTCGGCCCCACGTCCGTCATGCGCGCGATAGTGCTCGATGGACCTGCGTTCCACGCCACGTCCATGCGCCGCGGCCACAATGGCCAATGCCATGGGATGCGTGGAGTTCACATTGATGCTGGCGGCCATGGTCAGCACATCGCCCTCCGTCCACGCCTCCATCGGCTCCACACGCACCACCATGGGCATGCCCGTAGTGATCGTGCCCGTCTTGTCCACGGCCACGGCCCGCACCCGACCGATCTCTTCGAGCACACGGCCGCTCTTGACGAGCACACCGCGACGTGCCATGGCCGTTAGTCCGGAGACCACGGCCACAGGCGTGGCGATCACTAGGGCGCACGGACAGGCGATGACGAGGAGAACGAGTGACCGATAGATCCACACATGCCATGCACCGTCGAAGAGCAACGGCGGAACAAGCAGCACAGCAAGGGCCACACAGAACGTGATGGGCGTGTAGATGCGCGCAAAGGAATCCACAAAGCGTTGCGATGGCGATCGTTGCGCCTGTGCGGCGGCCACATGTTCTGCAATGCGTGCCACCATGGAATGCTGCGACGTCTGCGTGACCTCCACATCGATCCGTCCGTCCGTGGCAATGGACCCTGCATAGACGGCATCGCCCACGGTGCGCGTCACGGGCATGGACTCTCCGGTGATCGACGCTTGGTCCACATCGGAACGTCCACCCACCACCACACCATCCAGCGGCACACGCATACCGGAGCGCACGATGACGGTGGTACCCACGGCAACGGATTCCACGGGCACGTCGCGCAACACCTCGCCATCGAGGATGGTGGCCGTAAGTGGTGTGATCTGCAGCAGGGCATGCATGGCACGTCGGGCACGACCAACACTCAACGCCTCGAGCAATTCCGACAGGGCGAACAACCATGCCACCGTCGCGCCTTCCGTCCACTCGCCAATGAAGGCCGCACCAAGGATTGCCGTGGTCATGAGCACGTTCATGTCGAGCGTTGCAGAGCGCACGGCGCGGATGGCCTTGGGAACCACGTACCATGCGCCCGAGAGCATGGCACCTGTAGCAAGGATGGGAAGGAGGAGGGGAGGACCGCTTTGGGTCCACAAACAGAGCAAGGCCGTGATGGTCAACACACCCGACAGCACCGTGGCAACGACATGTCCGCGTTGCACGGCGGCCGCAATGGGTGCGCTGGTGTTCCGCACGCTTGCACGCAGGCCCACGCCGGCAAGGGCGCTGATGACGCCGGAGGGGTCGATGCCGTCGTCATGCTGCACGACCACGGTCCCCGCGATCAGATCGGCCCGGAACGACACCACATCGGAACGCCCACGCAGCGCGCGTTCCACGGCGGCCACTTCGTCGGCGCAGCACATGCCATCGACGGTGTAGGTCGTGGTCGTCATCACGCGTCGTGCTCGTGATCGGTCAACGTCGTAGCATGGGTTGCTGGCGCATAGCATAACAACACGGCACCACTACCAAAGGTCTGCGTGCGGACAAGGGTGAGAAGCGTTCGATGCGTGATGTCGGTAAAGAGTAACCCGCCGCTTCCGGCGATCACAGGGTGGACCATGAGCTGGAGCTCGTCGATGAGACCGAGGTCGAGGAGTTGCATGATGAGGCTCCGACTGCCCACGAGCACGTCCTTGCCAGGTTGTTGTTTGTGGTACCGTACTTCGTCGACGAGCGAACGCTCTGCAAGCGTGGCACTGTGCCATGCCGTGTCGCGCAGTGTGCGCGAGAACACGATCTTCGGCAGGACATCGATGGCACGTGCGAAGTCGTCCATCGATCGCACACCCGTCGGCGCAGCCACCATCGGCTGCCAGTACTGCATCAGCGCATACGTGATCCTGCCATAGAGGATGGCGCCGGCGTTCGACAGCAGTTCCGTATAGTGATCGTGCACCTCTGCATCCGGCAGCACGGCCGTGTGGTCGCCCACGCCATCCAGCGTCATGTTGATACCGGCGATGATCCTGCTCATTTCTGTTTCCTTGTTGTGCTGTCCGGATCGGGTGTCGGAAATCCACCAATGAAGCTCTCTGACGCCTTGATACTCGACACATTGAAATCACGTAGCATGTTCACAAACGATGCCCTGAGATCGTCGGGGTTCTCATCAACGAGCATGCCTTTGATGATGTAGCAGTAACGAATGCCTTGATACCAGACGTCGACATAATGTTCCGAATCATGATCGAGCACAAATCCTTGCTTTGTCGGATTCGAGGAGACAGATTCAACATGCTTCTCAAAGAAGAATCGTAGGAGCGAGTCGCTTCGAACAATGGAAGAGGTCACGAGGATATCACCATACGTGCCGTTCTTGCGTACAAGTTCGTACTTGTATTGAAGGCATCGACCGTTCTCAAGCCAGATGACCTTTCCATAGCCGTTGAAGCCGTTTGTCCCGATCCAGTGTCGATACACGACGATCGTGTCGATACCGGCCTGACGCAAACTATCTCGTACCTGCAGTGCTTTGATATCAACGGGATGATAGGACTGTCGGTCACCGCAAATAGTGACCTGTCCAACACCATGCACAGGGAATGCGATACAGAGCGTGAGCACCCAAAGGAGGCGAAGCAGTAGTTTGTTCATTTTACTGTTGATACCGGCAATGATCCTGCTCATCGAACTGACCTTCCGTCCATCGTTGTATGGCAAAGGTACGAGATGAGATCCACTATCGCTTGTAGGCGTGCTCTTCTGCTAGGATGCGAGCGATCCTATTCCCGAGCCACACGACGTTCGGGTAGTCGTTGTTCGAGAGGATGGCCAGTGCCGACCTCAAGCGTGGGAACCGTAGGATGAACGTTTTGTATCCCGGCCAGCTCCCCGAATGGTAGACGGTGAACTCAGCGTGTGGTCTGTTCTGAAGGAAGACGCCGTACCCATACCTCGACTCCTTCCCACTCGTGAGAATGGAGCTCGTGTATGCTCGCGATAGCGTTTCCCTGGATACCAGCACGTTGTTCTGCAGGGCGGCTTCCCATCGTTCGAGATCGTCGATGGTGGAGTTCACGCAGCCGTCTCCGGTGATCGCATCGAGATAGGTGACGTACCCGTGCTCCGACGTCGAGTCTGGGAGCACATACTTCTCCAGGCTATCCGAGTAGGTGTATCCAAAGGCGTAGTTGCGAAGGGTCTCGCCCTTGCTTCTGCGTGTATTGTACACGCGTGAGTTGCGCATGCCGCAAGGCTTGAAGATCAGTTCGTGGAGACAGGTGGCGTAGTCTGAGCCGCTCGCTCGCTCGATGATGCTGGAAAGAAGTGCATACCCGGTATTGCTGTACCGGAACTTCGCACCCGGTTGAAACAAGAGAGGAGGCGAGTGGGTTTTCAGGAGTTCGATCACGTCGGCATTGGTGGCGAACCGACGCCTGTCCCAATGTTCTGCGAACAGTTCCATGTAGTCGGGCAGACCCGACGTATGCGTTAACAAGTTCTCAATGGTGATGTTTCGATACGGAAGCTCGGGGATGAACCGTTGCAGCGAATCTGTGTAGTTCAGTTTGCCCTGTTCCGCAAGGATCATAATGGCCATGGCTGTGAACTGTTTGCTACACGAAGCGAGTTCAAACAAGGAGCTGTCGTTCAGGGAAGTCTCCTCGGTGACGTTGGTACGACCGAAACACTTCTTGTAGATGGTCGTGCCCCTGTCGATCGCCAACACCGCGCCGTTGAAATGCTGATCGGTAACGATCGTTGCGAGCAACTTGTCGAGCTCGCGCACTTGCCGCCGTGCCACCTTCCGATCCGGCTTCGTTCGCGTTGCCACGGGAAACACGAAGTCCGGGTCCGTGAATCCGAATCCTTGCACGATGCAGCTATCGTCAAAGACGAAGATCAGAGACATGTTCTCTCGTGGATCCTTCCTGTAGACCAGTTTCAGGACGATCGTGTTCAGGGTTTCAGCATCGACGGATGTGACCGTTGCCTTGCCGTATTCCTTGTACAGGGCAGAGAACTGACTCACAATGCCTTGCCGGATCGTCGTGCGCTCTTCGTCGGAAAGGTCGGTCCTTCGAAGAAACACATCATTCATCCGGTCGAAGTTCTGATGGTTGTAGGCGGCAATGAACTCCTTCGTGATCCGGATCTGGCGATCTTTCGTGGAAGGTTGCGCCTGCGCTAAGGTTCGCGAGGCGAGAATGGAAACCGTCAGCATGACGGCGACAAAGGAAATTTGCATACGAACTCCACGTTCATGTGCACCATTAGTTTCGGCATTGAGGGAGGGCACGCATGTTCTTCTGAAACGTTTATGCCTCCGGAACGTAGGCGAGCACCGCAACATCACACAAACCAGCAGGAGTAGTATGAAGGCCATTGTTTGCACGAAGTACGGTCCACCCGAAGTGCTGCAGATCCACGAGGTCGCAACACCGATTCCCAAGGACGATCAGATCCTCGTCAAGATCGTTGCCACGGCGGTGAACTCCGGAGATGTACGGGTACGCAGCCTTGATGTGAAGGGGATCATGCGGGTGGCCATGCAAGTGGTGGTGGGCATCACTCGACCGCGCAAGTCCATCCTTGGGACCGTGTATGCGGGCATCGTGGAGGAAGTGGGGAAGAACGTCACCCGCTTCAACGTTGGCGACAAGGTCTTTGGGATGACGGGATTCGCCTTCGGCACGTATGCCGAGTTCATTGCCGTCGGTCAGAACAGCAACGTGCTGGAGATGCCTGTGAATGCGTCGTTCGAAGAGGCCGCGTCGATCATCTTTGGCGGACAGACGGCGATCCATTTCCTCGAGAAGGCGAAGATCGCCGAACGGTCACACCCATGCGTGTTGATCCTCGGTGCCACCGGGTCCGTCGGATCGGCTGCTGCGCAGATCGCCAAACATCATCACACCCACGTCACTGCCGTCTGCAGCTCTGAAGGACATGACCTCGCCGCCTTGCTTGGCGTCGACGGCATTGTGCACTATGACGAAGAAGACATCACCCGACGGACAGAGAAGTACGACATCATCTTCGATGCCATTGGTACCTACAACGCACGTCAGTTCAAGGCACTCTTGAATGACAACGGCGTGTTCGTCAGTGTAAGTGCCGGCTACGCCTCCGAGAACATGCACCAGCTCCGCCTCTTGAAGGAGATGTTCGAGCAGGGCACCCTCATCGCCACCATCGACAGAACCTACAAGATGGACGACATCGTAGAAGCCCACCGCTATGTTGATACGGGAAGGAAGAAGGGGAACGTGGTGGTGAGGATCAGGCCTTGACGTGGGACATTGAGGTACTAGAAGGCTTGGCCAATACCAAAGTAGAAGAGCCTGTCTTCGCGCGATACACCGTAGTCGCATGAAATGATCGTTGATTGATTCCACGCGATCCGCAGACCAGCGCCGATTGATAGCTTGACATCGTGAAAGTTCAAGGTGCGCCAATCGTCTCTAACCGTGCCGGCGTCAAAGAACGGTGCCACGCCAAATGCAAAATGCTGTTGTCCAAACAGAACCTCGGCCAATCGTACACGGAGTTCAACATTGACAAATGCCAGTGAACGGGCCAGAAATCGATTTGCTCGATATCCACGTAGTGATTGTCTTCCTCCGAGTGCGTTCACACTTCCGTCAGGACTCCATTGGTCTTGATACTCGAAGAACGGTGCATTACTGCCGAAGATGTTTCCAATACCGATGCGACTACACAACACCGTCCTAGGTCCAACAGGGATTTTTGTATACATCCGACCTTGGATGAACAATTTGTTGAATTCGAACTGTGAGCCAATGATCGGGTTTGAGAACTCATTCGCGATCTCTAGATACACGCCTCGGGTTGGGTCAGGTTCATAATCTCTAGTATCAAACATAAGCGCTGTTTGAATAATAGATACCCATCCACCGTGAAGACCGGATATGAGACCCTGTAGATAATCGCGTCGTAGCAGCGATGTTCCATTCGGTGCGGAGGTCTCGTTTCCTGTAATCGGATCGATCGCTTCGGCTTCCGTTCCTTCAAACGTTTCGTATCTTAAATGTTGAATCTCATATCCGCCCATGATTCTCCACACGCCCGTCGCACCCAACGCGTAATCGGCTTTCAGGTTGAGCATATACTCTGTTTCTTTGAATCTGTTTGACAGTGCATCTGTCACAACACTTGCTTCGCCATCTCCGCCGGCTCGCAAGGTCTTTCTCGCGACGTCATACGATGAATACGTTGAGTACGTCGGTCCACCGTTTGGAGTAGACGGAAGTCTCAGTTCTCCTAGAGTCGCCTCTGACGATCCAAAGTACAAGTTGGCAGGATTCTGCTGAGCCTTCGCGTCGACCTTGAACCGCCAACGGGTTCCCTTGTAGTATGGCACATCGAGTGATAAAACGATTTCTCTTGCGTTCGAGGTATAGTATGCCGCATTTGCTTTCAACTTCACCAGGTACGGTGTGTACGCGAACAACGGGTTCGTCTTCTCGCCATTCCAGTAGATATTTGTTCGAACACCAAAGCCAAAACCCGTTACCGGGTCAGAAGAAATGTCCGGAAGACCGGTGACAAATGTTCCTTCTCGTTTCTTCGAAAGATCTTCGTCAGACATTCGCTTCGATTGGATAAAAGAAAGAGTGTCTGTGCCTTGCGCGTAAACAGTCGTCGTTAGATGTATTGTCAGTAGCAGAGCCAGATGTCGCTTCATCGTTTCCTTGATGTTCGTTGTTATCGTTGGTGGCGGAGCCAGTTCACTACGCTTAGCATAATTGCCATTGTTGCAGCTTACCATGCACGAAATTAACGCCCACCCCACTTCTTTCCAAGACGTTATTGATACGATGAACATTGCAATGACGTTGATGATTCCTGATAACGTCGAGTACATTAGCGTCGACTACCACAGCAACATTTTCGATGCCTTTGGCACCTACAATGCACGTCAGTTCAATGTGTAGACTCCGCCTCTTGAAGCAGATGTTCTAGCAGGGCACCCTCATCGCCACCATCGACAGGACCTACAAGTTGGACGACATCGTAGAAGCCCACCGCTACGTTGATAGGGGAAGGAAGAAGGGGAACGTGGTGGTACGGATGTGATCTGCCCTTTAGTGCATCCGTCGTCGCACGAATGTATACATGGCCTTCTTGCGCATCACCACGACACGGTCGTCGTCCTCCGTGGTGTTGTACAAGCGAATCGTGTGGCCTCGAATCTCAAAGGCATAGCACCGTTGATCGGCCGTTGTTTCCCTGAACTATCGACCACATTGTACCTGCCGGAGAACAATGTCTTGTTCACCGTGAACTGCAAGGCGCTCATGGTTCCTGATGGAACGCGCTTGTACTTCGTCTCTTGCACGAGGACGTACCGTTCGTCATAGTGATAGAGGATGAGCGTCGTATCATGCTTCGAGAGAACATATCCAAGTTCGTAGTGGTGATCATCCTGGTAGAGATCACCAAGGTTCGTTGGGACCGCATTCGTTGTGTGGCCGCGCTTGAAAGTGATCATGAAACTGAAGCCCTCGTGGATGCCGGGCGCACCAACTTCGAGCGAGTCACCAACAATGTTCGCTGTGTCAATGTCGAGCTCAACGATGCCAGCCAACGAGTGACGTGAAGCATAGAGCGAATGCGTTCGCCGTACGTCATCGATGTATTCACGCTCGTACCACGATCCGTGCATGATAGAACTGAATGCCCCGTAGGCGATGAGCAAGGAAGTGATCATTGTAGGTCAATGTGTTGTTGCATGGATCGTAGGGCGCGCTGGGTGCAATATGCTTGATAGGGTCGAGCGACGACTCTCTCAACGTGACCCTCGAGGGTTTCATAGCTGAAGCTCTTGCGGTAGGGGAGGTCCACAACCTCGCAGACGCGTGTGGCAACGAGAATTCTGAGCGAGAAACGTTGTAGTGGCGGAATGTTGATCTGTTGAAGGATCGTGTCTCCAACTTGCATCGTCCGACCTTCCCGACGCCATGCACATCCGGAGGTTAAGACGTTCTCCGGAAACAACCGATAGTCGAAGAGGAAGTCCAGATCGAGCTCGTGCAGGCGCTTCGTGGTCGTGCAAACAAGGGTGTCGACGCGCTCACGTAATCGTTCTCGCTCGTAGGGGATCATGCTCAAGGACGTGTGTTCATTCAAAAGAACGTCGAACCGTTTGCTCTGATCTGAGACAAAGATCTTCACTCTTTTCCTCATGAACGTGTTGCTGCTGTCAACGACAGTTTAGATGGAATCACGAGTCGTACTTCTCCTTTTACTTCTGCTTTTACTTCTTGCTTTACTTCCCATTTACTTCCTGATCTTACTCACTCGTCAGTCGAGCAAAACGTCGATCTGAGGTTGGGAAGTCCACGCCATACGCAACGGTGGCCACAACGCCCATTGCGGCAGCCCACAACAACGACGACATGGAGAGATCGAAGGTGGTCCTGGAGGCAGAAGGAATGCACGTCACGCCCGCTCCGACAACGATCGTGATGATGGCGATCCATTGGTAGACGCGCATTCCGGCCCAGGAGGGCGTTTGCGCTTCGCCTCGGTACGATTCTTCGACGAACCGACCGATCCCGCTGAGCAGCAGGTACATGCCGATGATGAAGGTGGCCGACATGTCAAACACGGTCAATCGGATCACGATGAGACCGATCACGAGGTTGGTTGCCATGGAATACAATTGCGTTGGATACAGTGCCGTGCCGAGCAGACCGGAGATCTTGTTCACTCTCGACGTAGGATGCGTGAAGCGAATGCCCACGTCGGCGGGTGACGGACGTCCGTGACAGCACCCCTGCACCAGACAGCGCAACCGTCCAAGCATCTGGATCCACGGTGCGGCAATGGAAAACGCAGCAAGTACCACAACAAGGTCGAGTCCGAACAGCAACGAGATCACAGTGCTTCCAAGCACCACGCCCACCACGCTGCCATAGTATCCATACGGACGTTGCAGCTTCGGCGAACCCTCGATGAACTGCGCCCACAGAGCCGCCCCCACAATGCCGCATGCTCCGATCACGAAGCCAACAGCAGCGTGCTCGCGACCCAACAATGTGCCGACGATCAAGGTCCCCACGAAGCCGGCTGCGCCTGCATACAGTCCGTGATCGATCACGCGCACGGGACCGAATCTCCACTCCTTCCAACTGTTGGCGATCCGCTCGGTGATGGCTCGGATGCCCGTCCAGATCTGCGTCCGCGTCGACACCACGATGAAGACCACCACACCTGCAAGCACATCGACGATGGAGTGATTGCCCGTGGTCACGCAACTGATGGAGATCATCACCGCGATCCCGTACCACAGCCACGTTTGGCGACGATACGTCGTGCTCACATACCGTGCGGCAAGGAAGGCCCAGATGACGTGAAAGGCGGGGAAGGCGGCGCTGATGCCGTCATACGAACGGTCCAACAGAAGAACATCGCCAAGGATAGTGTGCGGCGTGAACGCCTGCTGTCGTACGACGAAGGGCACCACGAAGTATAGTAGTGCCGCCAATGCCGTGGCCATCCAGACGTCGATCTCGAACTGACGTAGGACCTTCGCTGTGCGGACGATGAAGGGGACCACCACAGCGAACGCATACGTGGCAACGTAGAAGATCGTCGACGCCTCTATCACCGGCAATTGCGCTTCGAAGGGCAGGTTCGAAACGATGGCATCGTGCGGTGCACCGATGAAGACGAATGCTTCATAGACGAGTAGCCATGGGAGGTAGGCAAGGAGGAACGTGGCCGATCGGTCTCGGAACGTGAGCGCCTCGTCCGTTGCCTCGGGCAGCGACAAGAACGGCCTGTAGTGCTGCTTTCCGAAGACGTGTTCTGTCCGCTCGTTCTCGAAACCAACCGTATACGCCACGATCATGCATGTAAACAACGGACTGACCAGCCAGAACCCGGAGGCCGATCCGAGCAGGGTAGCAATACCAAAGCTCAACAGCACGGTGCCTACATAGATGGGGTTCTTCGTGATGGCATACACGCCATTCGTCACAAAGTGCTTCGGCGGAAAGGCATTCATGGGCAGGCCCTTGCCGTAGAACCACAGGTTGTGCATGCCTCCAAGAACGAGCAGCGAACCAAGCACGATGACACCGATCGCAACCACATCGTTCGATGGCACGGGCAGGTTGATCAACGATGCTGTGGCGCGCGCCCATAGGGTGAGGAGGGCGGGAAGGATGGCAATGAACATGCTGCCATAGAGCATTTTGCCGATGATCGATCTCATGCAACTTCCTTCATTTCGCCCACGTGACGATCTCAAAGAGTGACCAGCCTGTGTCGAGCGTATCGGCGCCTCTCGACAGCGACGTCGGCGCCTTGAACTTGACCTCAATGGTGTTCAATATCCGACCATGGAAGATGACCTTCAACCACGGCATCTTCGCCAGCAGATTCGAGAGCTTTCCCTTGCGGACGATGGTCTTCGTGTGGAACTGCAGGACCGATGTTCCGCCGTCGAACAGGATCCTGTCCTCTTCGAAGACGGCGTCGTCATACATGATGCCGTTGCAGATGAGGTGGTTCACCGGGTTGCTGCCCTTCCAATTGATCCAGACGATCGTATGGCGCTCAGAGAGAAACCGTCCCCATCTCAACTCATCGATGGGCAACAGCCATGGTTTCACCGGTAGTGACAGCGTTTCAACGTAGCCCAAGCCGCGATACGTCTTGCCGTCAACCTCGATCGTCGTCCGAGTCTTCGGATGATGACAGTTCCAACGCACTTCACGTCCGCATGCATCCGTGTACAGAAGGATGGAGATCGGAGCATCCACCCGTTGCCATGCACCGCGGATCTTCAGTCGATCATTGATGAACTGCATGTCGTCAGCGACGATCGGTCTCGGAAGCCCCTTGAATGACGAACGTTCCACCGCCGTTCCATCGGCACCGGAAACAATGCTGCCGGAATACACCAGCCGCAGCACCGACACCCGCAGCTCCGCCCAGTACAGGATAAAGCAGTTCCCATGCTCATCGATGCAGTCGAAGTAGAGCTTATCGAGGTTGAAGTGGGGGAGAGCCATCGCTGAACTCAAGTTGGTATTCGTTGAGTATTCAACGATTTACAGGGTACGGTCGAATGAGCAGTACATCTTCATCATCCGCAGATGGACCGTACGTTGCCGGAACAGGAACACCCACGGAACGCAAGTACACACCAAGTTGTGCACGGTGATGAACGAAGTGGTTCATGCAGAACATGCGTGCGACTTGTCGTTTGGGAAGCGTGAACAGCACGTCGTCACCATGGGTCATCGACCACTCCTCCGAGAACTCTTCGTCGCTGACATTCGCCAAGGCTGACCAAGTAGCGTCGCGTTACGGCCGCTTCTAACGTCAGTTCTTGCAGGAGTTCTTGCCCGAAGGTCATCTTGTTCATTCCTTCCGTAAGGGAGCCATGTTAATGCATCTGTGCGTTGACCCAGTCCCTGAACGCCGATACTCGTGTCCATTGCATCTGTTGACCGTAGTACCCGGTCTTCATGAGCCTGTCTACATCGAGATTACTGCCGGAACAGATGCCGATCAGTTCCCATGTTCCATCGCGTTGTCTGAAGAGTCCGCCCCCACTGTCGCCGCCAGCACATACATACTCCAAAGGCCTTGGAGTGGCGCTACCTATTCGATTGCACTCAGCATTTGTTGGATGATCGAAGTCGCACATCAACAACGTTTCACGATCAAGGTACTTGAGTCCACCTAGACTGTCGATCACATTCTCACCAGCGATCTTCTTGCCGAACAGTCCAACGAGGTCCGGTTTGTGGGCCGGTCCAGACGCTCCGTACCCAACGCCAACGACGACAGAATGGAACTCATCATACCGTGCATTGAGTGCTGCCGATGATACTCGCGTCACCGGCCGTTCTAACTCGATCAACGCAAGGTCACACGAGCCGTTCGTTGCACTGTCGAGATAGTTCGGATGCAGCACCAACCGTTTTGCCTTGATCTTCTGTCCGCCGATCACCACGATGATCGTCGATACATCCGTCACCCTTGTGTTCACGGGCGTGTAGGAAATGATCGTCTGACCACTCATCTTGATCGTGTCCGCTCTTGTGTCGCTATCGATGAACACGTGTGCAGCTGACAGGACATACCGATCGCCGATCAGGACACAGGAACCACTCACCGATGTGTCCTTCCGTATCTGTCCAACACATTCGAATTGCTTCTGCCGTGCCAACGTGAGATACTTCGACTCTTTCACATCGTGTCGCACAACCCCTGAACAGAGGGTCAGAAAGGCAACGATGCCGAACACGGTAACGACGGTCTTGGGGTAGTGCATGGCGTGGTTCTTAACTGACGTGATCTATGAAGAAGAGGGAATGTAACTCGATACGGCCGTTCTGCAAGCGGAATGACCGAAGTGGTTCCGATGTGAGCATTATGGACATGCAGGGAAGTGAGGTGGAGAGGATCATGGAAACACGTACCTCACAATGCATCGATGTTACGATGCTTTCATTAGGTGCGTACGTTCCACGATGCGGTGAACATAGGGTGTTGTCCTATCGTTCGTAAAATGGCGTCGAACGCTTCAGGAAGTAGTCGCTGATTCCGCCATTGTTGTCGATCTGAATGACATCCACAAACTCTTGAGGACCGAGCATTCGTGTTGCAGTGGAGCCCACCTTATGAGCGATGATCCGATAATCGCTCTCAACGTCGAGGGCAAAGATGTAGTGTGGTGATTCACCAGAGGAGGGATTGAAGATCCATCCCACCCATGCCCTCGTAACGTACGGCGTACCCTCAAACACTTGTATGAGTACGTCAACAATGTCCGTCGGATAGTGAGCGGGATGACTTAGATGAACACATGTCTCACGATCAACAACGATCTTCTCGTGACCACCATTCGATGGTGTGCGCTCGAGCATTCTTTCTATTTCATTCGGAAGCAAGTACTTCCCATGGTCTGAGTATGGATTGATAACGAACGTCGCCCCTGCTGCAAGATGGAATAAGTCCTCTCCCTTCAGTTGCAATGTCTGAACCTCTTCGCGTATGACACCCTTGTCATAAATTCTCTCTGTTGATGTGAACACCGGGATCTTTCCGTCTGGGAGCGAAACGAGATCTACTTCCGCGCCTCGTTCATAGATCTTTGATTCGCCGGTCTTGTTCATCTCAGCCGTCAAGACAACAAGCGTATCTGAAAGAAGTCGTTCGTACAGTTCAGGTCGAAATGTGGGGTCTGTCGCAGCGATTCGCAGCACATATTCGAGTCGATTCTCTTTGTTGATGATCGACCCCTCTGTCCGTCTGAATTTGTCGAATAGTCTCATTGCAAACGCTCTCATTGAAACACTCGCTTTCTATTTACCCTTCCATTGGCTTCTGGTAAGGAAAGACCGAGTTTCGTGCGTATGTACTCCTCATCCATTGATACGATGAGGTCTAATGTAGGACATTCACACTCGATCCATATCCGCCTTCCATTTGCTCCGTAGAGTAGGAGTGAGTTTTCTATTGTCGCTATCTCGTTGTACTGCTCATCGTGCAGTAGATTCTCTTTCAGTATGTCTGGACCTCCGTACCGTCCAGTACTATCCCATTCGTAACCATATGTTTCAATCTTCTGAATTGTAAACTTGCTTGCGCCTCCAAAGCTAACGTCCGCATTCAGTGCTCGTCGTTCTCGTTCAATTGATTCAATTCTCAGTTCAATGAAATCGTTCCCATTGTATGTATCGCCATATGAATACTCCAGACGTAGAGTCGTTGTGTTACTCCAGTTTGCTATTTCTATCCATTTGTGGAAACTCCACAACTCTGGATGCGAGGGATCGATAGCGATTGAGTTAGAGCCAATATGGCAAAGGTCTTTGCCAATGAGGTCTTGTAGATAACTTCTCTCAGTATCGAAGAGGCTATGGTCAAAGTGTATTGTCTTCATATGTAGACGAATGTAACTCCTAAATCTACACTCTACAAAATGTAGCCGTTCGATGACCATCGATACCATCTTTGCTGGCAAGTTGTATCAGTCCGCTACGACCAACCGACACGATGCAACGATCGTGTCGTGCTGCGTGATGCGAACGAAGTATAGTCCGCTGATGATGTCATCACGGTGAAGCAATATAGTCTCTCCGCAGACATTGTTCATCTGCTTGATGATCTGTCCGTATGAATTGGTGATCGTGAGCACGGCATTCTCAAACGGATGCTCACCTCGTAGCACAGCCTCACTCGATAAGGGATGAGGATACACCAACATCTCTGTGGGATATGGCTTTGGATCGCGCACGGCTACCGTGACAACTGAACACACGGTGCTTGCAAGAACAGAGGTAGAGGAGTTGGCAGTGGTGAAGGCACCATACCCCAACTGACCGTAGTTGTTCCTTCCGCTTGCCCACACTTCGCCATTGTCCTTTTCATACAGCGAATGCTCGCGGGTTGCTTCGGCATGTACGATCCGACCGGGACCCCAGGAGGGAAGGACCATAACAGGAGTGGATCTGTCCACCACAGTTCCGTCTCCTAACTGCCCATTGTTGTTTCCGCCGCTGTTCAGTCCACAAGCCCATACCGTCCCATCGCTTCGTACGAACACAGAATGAATGCCCCCTGCTTCGGCTTGAACAATATCTGATAGCGCAGAGACTGGCGACGCCGTGGATCTGTCGATCGTCGTCCCATCGCCTAACTGTCCATACTGATTTCTTCCGGAGGTATACACAGACCCATCCTTCATCACAAAGAGGGAATGCCATTCGCCGGCCGATATCTGCACGATCGAAGACAGGCCTCCCACTTTCACTGGTACCTTGCTCGACGTGGTCGTCCCGTTGCCAAACTGACCATAGCTGTTATTGCCACAAGCCCACACTGTTCCATCATCTTGGAGAAAGAGCGAGAACTCGGCTCCTGCAGCCACCTGAATGATCCCCGTAAGACCTTGCACCTGCACCACACTTGTTCTGTTGGCGTTGGTGCCGTCACCCAATTGTCCTGATGCATTTGCCCCACAGGCCCAAGCTGTTCCGTCACTTCTTGCGAACAGAGAATGCTCACCGCCTCCGGCAACATGAACGATCCCGCTGAGTCCTTGTACCTGAACCGGTGTTGTCCTGTCGACGGATGTGCCATCACCCAACGGACCCAATGGGTTCCGACCACAAGCCCATACGGTGCCATCGCTCTTGACGAACAGAGAGTGAAACAATCCTCCAGCAACCTGAGTGACTCCCGTGAGACCGAACACCGGTACGGACGTGTGTTGTTCTACCTTGGTACCGTTGCCGAGCTGACCGTAGCCGTTGTACCCCCAGGAGCGGACGGTGCTATCTGCACAAATGGCAAGCGAGTGCCGTCCCCCCGCTGCTATACGTTGCGAGAACAGAGATAGGGGAACAAGTACACTGATGGCAACAACGCAGAGTGGAAGGAGCATCTTCACCGTCATGTCATGTCGCATTGCGCTCGCCTCGTGTCTGAATGTCATACCGGCATTGATACGGACAGCACAATGTTAAGAAAATGCATCGGAGACGACGGTTCCTCCTATTATCTTCGCCCGTTCCACCATACATCCTTGTACTCTTGATCGGGGCAGCCGCTATGGATCGCAGATACGCCATCATCATTGCATGCGCATGTGTCATGCTTGTCGGACGTGGTTTGGTTTGGTGTCAGGACGGGACGTTGGACCCGACCTTCGACGGCGATGGACGCGTGATCACCACGCTTGGGACCTTTGATGATGCCGCCTATGGGATCGCCATGCAGCGGGACCGACGGATCGTTGTTGTTGGGCAAACCTATCAAGAAGACCGCTACTGCATCTTTGTTGCGCGCTATCTGTTGAATGGCGCTCCGGATGCGTCGTTCGGCACGAATGGCGTGACGATCACCGCGATCGGTGCAAGTGATGCAAAGGCACGTGCCGTGACGATCCAGACCGACGGTGCGATCGTTGTTGCGGGACTGAGTGTTTTGGGAGAGCGAGAGGTGCTGACGGTGGCGCGATACAACGACAAGACCGGCGACCTTGATAAGACCTTCAACGGCACCGGAATTGTGCAGACGCCGGTTGGTAGCGGCTATTCAGCAGCCCATGCTGTGACGCTCGATGCAGAGGGAAGGATCATGGCGGCAGGGTACGGTCAGTCCGGACAGGACTACGTGATGGCCGTGGTCCGCTACAAGGAGAATGGTGAGCTCGATCCGACGTTTGGCTCGAGTGGTATCGTGACGACGCAGTTCTCAACCGGATCCGATATGGCGTATGGGATCGGGATCGCAGGTCCGGACGATATCATCGTTGCGGGCACGAGTTCGCCTCTTGGATCGAACTCCGATGTTGCCATTGTGAAGTATAAGGCGAGCGGTGCACTCAATGGCGCATTCGGTCTTGCAGGGAAGTACCGTCATGCAAGCGTGGGATCGTTCAATGAATGGGGCTTTGGGTTGGCAGTGCAACGAGACGGGAAACCGATCATCGTGGGTCGCACAAGCAGTCTCATACATGACGTGCTTGTTACGCGGTATACGCAGGACGGACAGCTCGATCCGGACTTCGGTGTGAACGGCATTGTCACCTCGGATTACGGCACCGGTACAGACCAGGGCGAAGCCAGTACTGTTGCGCTTCAAAGCGACGACAAGATCGTTGTTGCGGGGTTGCGGAATTTTGGTAGCAAGACGGACTTCGCCCTCATGCGTTATCTACCGAATGGCTCGGTCGATCGCACGTTCGGTGACACCGGATCTGTCTCGACAGACTTCGGAAACAGCGATGATGGGGGACGCGCAATTGCCATGCAGTTCGATGGGAAGATCCTCGTTGCCGGACAGAGTCACGACGGTACGCAAGGACGCATTGCCATTGCTCGCTACAACAACCCGTCGGTAGCGGCACCAACCAGCGTTCCATCCACTGCAGATGCAAGTGTCAGCGTGGTGCCGAATCCGTTCACCACATCAACAACGCTCTCCTTCGATCGCGAGCTGCTGCAGCCCACAGTGCAGTTGTTCGATGTGTACGGTCGGTCTGTCAATGGCATGGTCTCGATCGACGTCACCTCGATCCGCCTTCACGGCAGTTCCTTACCTCCAGGTACCTACGTCGTACGCGTGGTCGAGGCGGACAGCAGAACAACGGTGTTGCAGGTGATGCTGAGGAGGTGAGGGGGTAGAGAAGTTGTAGTTCATAGCTTACTCCTCGCACTACGTTGCTCTCTCCGACCGACGAATCTATGGCAGTTGTGGACTATCTATTCTGATAGGGGTCCATGATGTTATTGCTTCGATACTCATGTACGTGCCCTACGTTGAACTGCCCCTTGTTGAGATATGCTACCACTTCGTTTGAGCTGATCTTACGGCGCTTGTCGATTGTCAAGGTGTAGCGCAGCTTCGTCTTGATCGTTCCCTTAAATACAGGGATGTCAAAGCTCCAATACTCATCTTTGTCTAACGCGACCGTATGGTAACTATTGCCACAGAAGCTTGAAGGAAGATAGGAGATCGGTGACCAGACATTTCGGCCATCTAGGGCTTCTGCTACAATGTAAAGCCTGCTATCACTCGCTTCCATTTTCACGAGTGAGTCGGTAGTGTTTACGAGATACAGTTTGCAACCAAGCAACGTACTATCAATCGGACAGCGCTCATTTTCATTGATCACCATATACAGTCCTTTCCTCGGGAATGACCTATCAACCTTTCGGGGCAGGTTATCGGAATGGCTCTCTCCATTAGATGCAACAGCATTCTTATCGCTACTGTATGCGTAGCAGTCCCCGTAGAACTGAAAGTCAATGTCAACACTATCAAGCTCGTTGAGTTCTGATCCTGGCAACGATGATGTCTGTCGTGGAATCTCCGTTACAATGGTATCCCGTCCAGATGCTCCATTCTGAACATTGCAACTCATTGATCCCATTGTGACCAACAGTATCACCATCAACTGCGTCTTCATGTTGTTGCTCATTGTGCATGGCTCAGAAACAGCGAAGATAGTTCATCTGAATTGAAAGCGGTAGTCCACGGTAGATAAAGATGATTCGATGCGCATCAGACGAAGCTGCTTCATAGGAATGTTGTCCCATCAGCATACAGTATGAACAGCCTGTGTGACGTGTAGATGAGTCTTCTCCGTCATGGATATATCTCGATCTGTGTCCCGATCTGCACTGCGTCGTACAGTTCGTCCATTTCTTCATCTGTTACTGCGATGCATCCCAAAGTCCAGTCATACCAGCGGTGATACTTACCTATGAACCCGGTATTGTTTCGAAGTCCATGTATCTTGACGTCTCCACCGGCTGGCTTGCTAAGGCGTTTCGCATGCTCAATGTCGTCGTTGTTCGGGTAGGAAATGCCTAAGTTCTTATGGTACCCGCTATTCGGATTCTTGTCGTTGATGAAGTACAGTCCTTCGGGCGTTTTCATGTCTCCTTCGACCTCTTTAGCGCCGAACGGTTGCCTGCCGAGTGACACTCTATAGGTCTTGACCAGCTGACCGTTGGTGTACGCTATCAACTGCCTCTTCGATTTGTAGACAACGATCCTATCAACTTGGATGCTGGGTCCTAGTTTCTCTTCTGGATACAAGTTGTATGCTGTCAGCCCAAGTATCAGAAGAATGCAAGCCAGCCAGATCGTTCTACTCTTTGTCATGGTGAATGTGATGTTGTCTGCATGAAATGTTGTTTACGAGTGTTGCCGACGGCGTTCCACAGAGAGCGGCGAACGAACATTACTCAGTTTTCCTAAAACCCTCATACCACTCGATGATCTCTCTGACCGATTGGGTGTCTGTCTTTGGACAGTTGTTGAGTCCCATCGCAACCGGAGTCTTACATCGAAATGAATTAACAAATACAATAGCATACCCTCCAACGTCAGCACTGTCATATTTCGGAAGGTAAGATGACAATGGATTCATAGTGCAATAGCATTTTCTTTTCGATTTCACTAATACCATCAATGTATCAATGTCCGATCGTTTCACCCAATCAGCAGGAAAGCCGCCACTCATGGATACAGTTGTAATTATTGTGTCCTTCCATTTTCCTGCGTCTACTAGATCTAGGAATGATAATGGGGTATAATCACCCGGTGTCCGTTCCACAAGATGCATACTATCTAGAAACCCCTTAAGCGAATCGTTCAGACTTCTACTCGGACTACTCGCACTATGATTTTCATTCAGAGTCATTTGGCCGTGCAGATAGGCCGTCAAAAGCAATCCGGCCAGCAAGCATGTGATGCTGAGGAGGTGAGCAAGACGGACCACGCTATTCACTCGTACTTTCATCTTGCTTGGTCTTGGAGGGTGTCGACGTATCAACCCATAGGATCTGCGCACTGATCATATCGCACGTGCTAAGCAGAACATGTGGCGGAGTGTGATCCGTGATCTTGATCATATTCCCTCCCGCCTTTCTGGCGGCGATCTTTGCCTTTTCGATGACGGCGTCCCAACCACAATCAATGGAGAACCCTGTGTCACTCACTCGCACGGTTCCTAGTACAATGGCGTTAGGGGGTACTTCCTCTTTGAGTCCGAGCACAGAGACTTCCTGTCTGGTATCCAGAGCAGGGTAGGTCTTTGTCAGCGTGGTTGATACGCGTGGTGCACACGCAACGCATGCGATCGCTAGCAAGGCGAACCAGAGTAGTTTCATAGGATTGTCGGTGCCAGAATTTATCGTTTCAGATCATACCGGTCTGCATTCATCACCTTCACCCAAGCGCGGACGAAGTTGTTGACAAATGCTTCCTTGTTGTCGTCTTGCGCATAGAACTCGGAATACGAACGCAGGACTGAGTTCGAGCCGAACACAAGATCCACGCGCGTTGCCGTCCATCGTGTGGTGCCGCTTGTTCTGTCGACCAGATGAAACACATTGTCAGCAACGCGTTTCCACGCGTACTGCATGTCCGTGATGTTGACGAAGAAGTCGTTGCTGAGGACGCCTACTCGATCTGTGAAGACGCCATGGTTCGTTCCGGCATGATTCGTTCCGAGAACACGCATGCCACCGATCAACGCTGTCATTTCGTGTGCGGTAAGTCCCATGAGCTGTGTTCTGTCGAGCAGCAGCTCTTCCGGCGCTACCGAATAATCCTTCTTCAGCCAGTTACGGTATCCGTCGTGAATGGGCTCAAGCACGTTGAACGATTCCGCATCGGTCATCTCTTGGCTTGCATCTCCACGTCCCGCGGCGAACGGAACCGTAACCTGCACACCTGCCTTGCGCGCTGCCTGTTCAATGGCCGCACTACCGCCAAGCACGATAAGGTCCGCGATGCTCACTCTCTTCGATAGTCCTTGCTGGAGTTCCGAGAGGGTGTTGAGCACGCGATCAAGACGTTCCGGTTCATTGCCTTCCCAGACCTTTTGTGGTGCAAGGCGAATTCTTGCACCATTGGCACCGCCACGGTAATCAGAACAACGGAACGTGCGTGCACTGTCCCATGCCGTGGTGATCAACTCTGTTTGGGTCAAACCGCAATTGAGGAGACGGGCTTTCAGTTCTTCGATCTCTGCATCCGTAAGCGTGTAGCTGACGGATGGAATAGGGTCCTGCCAGATCAGATCGACGTTCGGCGCATCAGCACCAAGGTACCTGCTTCGCGGACCGAGATCGCGATGCGTCAACTTGAACCAGGCACGTGCGAACACCTCTTCGAAATACGTTGGGTCGTTGTAGAACTTCTCGGAGATCTTCCGATACTCTGGATCCATCTTCATGGCCATGTCCGCATCGGTCATGATCGGATTCCTGCGAACCCCTGCAACGTGGGCATCAAAAGGCTTGTCTTCTTCCTTGATGTTCACGGGCTCCCACTGCGATGCACCGGCGGGACTCTTCGTCAACGCCCAGTCATAGCTCAGCAACAAATGGAAGTACGTATGATTCCACTTGTTCGGCGTCGAGCTCCATGCCCCCTCCAACCCGCTTGACACCGTGTCGGCGGCGTTGCCGGTCCCGTTCGAGTTCATCCACCCAAGACCTTGCGTTTCCACACCGGCCCCTTCAGGTTCTGGACCTAACGTGGACGCAGAACCATTTCCATGTGCTTTCCCAACGGTATGTCCGCCGGCGACCAGTGCAACGGTTTCTTCGTCGTTCATGGCCATCCGTCTGAACGTCGTTCGCACATCATTTGCCGTTTTCAACGGATCCGATACTCCGTCAACACCTTCCGGATTGACGTAGATCAAGCCCATTTGCACGGCGGCCAATGGCTCTTCCAGAGAATCGGTCTCCGAACTGTGTGCGTACCGAGACTTTCCAAGCCATGCTGTTTCTCCGCCCCAGTACACGTCCTTTTCGGGATGCCAGATATCTTCTCTGCCCCCCGCGAATCCAAACGTTTTGAATCCCATCGATTCATACGCCACGTTGCCTGCGAGGATAAACAGGTCGGCCCACGAGATCTTGTTGCCGTACTTCTTCTTCACTGGCCACAAGAGTCTGCGTGCCTTATCGAGGTTCACATTGTCGGGCCAACTGTTCAGGGGAGCGAATCGTTGGTTGCCGGTATTGCTTCCGCCACGTCCGTCAGCCGTGCGATACGTCCCGGCACTATGCCAGGCCATGCGGATCATCAAACCACCGTAATGACCCCAGTCGGCAGGCCACCAGTCTTGACTGTCCGTCATGAGCGTTGTTAGGTCGCGTTTCAGTGCTTCAAGATCAAGCGTCTTGAACGCTTCCGCATAGGAGAATTCCTTTCCGTGCGGATCCGTTTTGGTATCGTGCTGATGGAGAATATCGAGGTTCAGCGTCTGTGGCCACCAATGCAACACAGAATGCTGTGTTTCCGTGTTCGCACCGTGTTGTACGGGGCATGTACCGTGCTTCATCGTGTCCATGATGTCTCCTGAGCGATACTTGCTATGTGATATGAGGCGCCAACGCTGACGTTGCCGAACGCAGCACCGCAACCGTACACCATATTACGGAGGGAGGGTTACATGGCAAAGGGAGGGAAGATCACAAGTAGGGTGAGGTGACCTCAGAGCTTCTCGAATACAGAGAAGCGAGGCTCTTTATGAGCCATTCTGACATCACTACCGTCCTTCTTCACGATGACAGCCCGCCCAGATAGATCGGTCAGTTTCAGTGCTGAATCAAGTGAACGAATGTCAACGTCCCGAGATAAAAATCCAACGTGCCAGCTAGCACTATCCTCGCTGATACAAAAGGCCTTTCTCTGCAGCGTATTCCGTTTGGGGATAAGAATGCTATCAAGATCACGCTCGTACTGGTCTAACAACTCGTACGCCAGTCTGGATCTGTTCGCTGGCGCATCAGTGTATCCATTGTCGACAATGAACTGCTCCGCTTTTCGCACAGCTTGCTCGCGCGTCAACAGAACGTGGATCTGGCAGGATGAGGAAAAGCTCACAGCCAGTACCATGGAAAGAATCGTCAACGTCGAGATTATGGTCGATCTCTGCATAATCCTCACAGCAAAGGCTATCCGATACGACGTGATCCTGTCCATTATCTCGATCACGAAGTCATACACGATGTTCAAATATATAGCAAGGAGTATCATCGTGTTATCGTCGTAGTTGTTCTGTCTCCATTGTCTGCTTCAGACCGACTGTTACCATTCCACGAATGTCGTGAGCATCAATGTACTCTTTGTTAACAATGACGTAGATGAATCGAGAGTCGCCTTGTATGAACTGCAAATCAATGTTGTGAAGATCGTATGCATCACTTGGCCAACCCTCACTGGTGTCGAATACTGCGGTGACAGTCGTTTCGTGGCCGATCGTCCCTACTACAAAGTGGAACATTTCATACAGCCGATCGAGAAGGTGCTTGAAAAACGGAACATGTTCTTCTGAAACGCCTCTCTGATCGTTTTCTAGCTGATCCTCCTCGGCGCCGAAGAACGAGAAGTCAATCGTTACAAGTGTGTCGGAGATCTGGCCCAGGTGTATAACCGCTTTACGGGGTTCGTCCAAGGCAACATACGCTGGTACTTCAAGTCGATGACAGATCGGTGACTCTTGATCATTGTCGTCGAACGGATATCCAACATTGAACTCGTTGATCTTCTCTTGTAACTCCGACTCCGTGATCGCGAAGGAAACACTTGGCGTCATTGATCGCAGCTTCTCAACAACATTCTTCGCGAACGGTATCCTGCCCGTTTCAAGAGGCAAGAGGATACTGACTTCTAACAATGGTCCACCGTGGATCCAAATCATAGATCTCGCGTTTCATATCGTAGAACAATGCAAATCTGAGCACATTGTCGTTCAGGTGGAACATGCGAGTATTACGTAGCTCAGTACTGCTTGGTAAAATACGACATCAATGGTAAACACTGTGGCGGTTCAACGATGTCGCGCCCTTGCCATTCCCCGTTTGTTTGCGATCAGAACCAAATGAACGAGAGTATATCACTTGTCGCTGGGATGTGCTGACATCCAGGATCTGAAGTCCGCCTCGATGATGCCGTCGATATTGTCTGTCGTCGCACCATTCCAATACCATTGCATTCCACTTGCGTCGAGGTCCTCTTTCGCGCATGCAAGCAAGAAGAGATCCTCCAACGGGCTGTCGTCGCCGATCTCAAGATGGAGGTCGCGCAGCTCTAGGAGTACAGCCGTCGTTCCGACCTCACCACGAAACGCGCTTGCAATACGTGAGCGGACATAGTTCTCGATCGCCCGAGCTTTATCCGAGTAATCGAACATCAACTCCGCCATGACCTTGTCGGTGAGAGCTTGCAGCGAGAACTGATTGAACGGCTCGCACTCGCCGGCAAGTATTGCCAAGTGGGTTCCATCGTAGCCGGCTGACATCATTTCAACTGCCCAATCGATCCATCGTTGGTCAATTTCTCGGCCGAGGGCCTTGCTTAGGATCATCTCGACGGTTGATGGGACAGGCAACATGCAGTGTTTCTGAAGAGTGCCAGAGTGCTCAGTGTGCGCTGAGCAATTGATCCAGATGATCGAGGGTCATCGTGAATCCGTCCTTGAAGCCCATTCGGATGTGCATTTCGATGTCTGCAAGGGTCTTGTGTTGGATCGCAATGGCGACACGTGTTGTACCGTTCTCTTCAGTGAACGTCAGATCCCACACAGAAGTAGGGAAGTCCGAATTGATGTTCCCATCCTTGTCGGCGAAGGAGGACAACCACGTGAGGTTGGTCATGGGCGTGATGGAAGTGAACTGTTGAATTCCGAAGTGCTCTTGACCGTCGGGTTGCACCATGGCGTAGAATCGCTGTCCGCCGACGCTGAAGTCCATGGAAATGGTCTTGGAAAGCAAGGGCTGTGGCGCCCACCATTGGTCGAGGAACTCCTGCGTTGTGAACGCGGCCCACACAAGTGCACACGGTGCGGCGAACTCTCTTGTGATGTGGACGACGTTGTTCGCCTTGTCGACGGTGAAATCAAACAGGAGGTCCTTCATTTCTTCTTCCTCTGCATGGTGACGAGTAGGGTATCGAGTTGCCTAAAGTTCGTTTCCCAGATCTTCTTGAATTGTTCCAACCATTTGTCCAACTCTTTCATTCTGTCGATCTCGAGTGAGAAGTAGATCTCCCGACCACGTTGCTCTTGACGTACGAGGTCGCACTCTGCGAGGATGCGAAGGTGCTTTGAAACTGCCTGTCGCGTGCTCTGAAAGTGCTCGGCAATGGCATTCGGCGTCATGGCCTGCACGGTGAGGAGCACGAGGATGGCACGCCTCGTAGGATCGGCAATGGCTTGAAAGATGTCTCGACGCATACTTATTGACGATCATTATTGCAACCAATCGGTTGCTAATATACGTGCAACCAGACGGTTGCGCAAGAGAATTCTCTATGTCTCACTGCGCCTATCTCATTTCTCAAAGTCAAGGTTCAACGGCCTTGTGAAAGCGCTGTTCTCTTTTCTCACATGCTGTTCGTGGGAGGGTATGAATATACCTGTTGTCGAAACAGTCGTGTCGACGATCTCGAAGGCGACATTGTCGAACCATATTTGACCCGTCCCACTCAACAACGCACCATATGATAGCGACGTTGCATTTGGCGGGACATCCAACACGATCGCATAACGCGCCCAATCGGAGGTCCCTTTGATGGATCTGTCAGACCCACCGTCATGCATATTGTCGAAGGATACCATGACCGTATCGCAATCAACGCGGAACCATTGCGATGCATAACCGGACACATTCGTTGTCTTCACAAACCCTGTCATGCGTACACGGTGGCCGAGATACTGGCCCGGCTGGCATGTTTGCATGAACGCCCCGAAGCCATTGATCGTATCCTTGATCGATCTGATGGAAGCGGAAGCCTTTCCCTCCTGTGCCACGCTTTTGTCGATACCAAATTCATAACTGCTATTCTGACTACCCACCACCCTCCAATCGTCGATGGGGCCAAGAGGGGCGGGCGCTTGCTTCGTGCAGGAGGTATGCAGTAACAGAATGGCAACGCCAAGAAGAACTGCCATAGCATTTCCCAAATGAAGTGTCGATCGCGTGTTCGTGTTGTTCATGGCTGTGGTTGTGTAGTTGATGAAGGGGGTCCTGTGCTTGTGCAATATCCAGGCTTGCTTTCTTGTCTGTGGTCTGTGTCCCATTATGGCAATCGACCGGTTGCAACCAATACCTTCCCCCCAGACAATTGACGTACTTCACAAACTACGATATCGCCAGTAACAAACTCAAGTTCTTCGTCATTCGGGTCGTATCCCGGGAATGACTTGACCCTATAGGTCCCATCATCCATTCTATCTGCCCACATTGGTCGCCAGACAGAAGTTCCTTCGTTTCGCATAGGAACATAGATCACCTCTTCCTGCAACTCAATGAAGTCAGCACTTCTGCTATTGATCTTGATAGATCGATCATTATGAAACACAATGTTCAGATCGTCAGCGTCCATTCCGTCTGCAATCAATACATTACTGTCATGGTCGTCGCGGCGATCGGTTGATTCAAAACCGATAGAGTGTAGGCAACGATCGTCGGTAAAAGGCAAAGAACTATCTCGCTCGCGTATTATCAAATTGCTGACGTCGTTGAAAACGATCTTGAACGCTGCAGTATCCTCGTTGGCCCATTCTTCATGTGATCGCGTCCATATGATCTCAAATGTATTGGATGTGGCATCATAATGGTCACTCCTGAAGTCATAGTTGTTGTGCAAGTCGAGGTACTTGTCGTTCACCAACAATCCGATGCCGCCGATGTCGATAGTGAAGTTCGTTAGTTTCATAAACTTGTTTGCGATTCTACTACATGGTCGTTGTTACTTCGAGCGTGTCGGGATATAGATCGCATATCCGTACTTCGGGCTTATGATCTTTACTTCCTCTTGCGATCGATCCTGCAACGTAATGATGATGCCCTTTCTGAAGAACGTTTCGTTCTGTCTTTTGTACACTACCTGGACCCCGCCATCACAACTCTCGAACTCCTTATGATATATCAACTTGCCTGTCGCAAGATAGAAATCGACTTGCTCCCAATATTCACAGAGCTTACCGTAGTGACTAACATATCCTATCAATATGAAAGCCTTGCCGTTAAAGCGATACTTGTCAATGTGGGACCACTTCCAGCTACTCCCACCATCATGAGAGACACTCAACAAACCTTTCTCAATTGAGAGGTCGCCAAATGGGTCTCCCATCATTCCACCGTCACGACTGCCCATAAGTGCGCTCGCTGACCTCTGCCAGACCGTCCATTCTGCATGCTTCTGTTTGTAAATGACCAATTCCCTTGGGACGCCATCGTCGATCACATCTGCATTGCTGCTTGTATTATAGGCAACGACAAGTTCATCAACTCCATCGTTGTCCAAATCCCCGGATGCTGTGTCGATGAGTGAATAGTCTGCTGGAACAGGAATACTCTGGGAGAAGCAATTCACTACAAGAAACAGAAACAACGAGACAACGACCGTGATCCTTGACCTGCCGCGTACTGCTTCATAACGGCTACAACCGAGAACAGTACCTCCCTTTACATATTGAGGGGCACAATACATGCTTACGGTGCTTGAAGTACTCGTTACCAAGGATGTACCCTCATCAGGACCGTTCAGATCGACGATATGGCTCGAGAGCCGCTCGTGAACTTAGCTCCCGCCTGTCCATAATCCAAAAGCACATGCTGGACGACACTGCTTGCCTGAGCATCCGATGCATGTGTAAGTTTGACCGGCCGCCGCCAGTTCCACCTATCTCGGACGCCCCGACATGAGACCACCCTCACACTTCTCGTTTCCTTCTGCTCTTCCTTCTGCTCTTACTTCTGCTCTTACTTCCGCGTTCACTTCTGCTTTTACTTCTTTCTTCCTTCTCAATTCCTTCTCTCTCCTCGCCACCACCTTCAACGTCGGTCCATCCCGCACCTACAAGACGCCGAGCTCGGTGAGTGCGATGGTGAAGGATTCTGACGTCGTCGTGATCGATTCGGCCGTGTACGAGGGCGATGTCTGCGCGTGGCGACCCAACCACTTGCAGATCTATGCGAACGGACCGGTGGTGTTGAAGGCGGCAGGGAAGGCCTTTGAGCAGAAGGCTATTTGGGTGGTGAAGGGGAATGATTGCTGGATCCAGGGCATCGACTTTCGTGATTGTGCTGTGCCCGATAACAATGGGGCAGGGATCAGGGTGGAGGGGACGAATATCACGGTGATGGACTGTGCCTTCCGTCGGAATCAGGATGGCATTCTTGCCGGCGCCAATACACAAAGCACGATCGAAGTGGTGCGCTGCGTGTTCGAGCAGAGCGGTGCCGGGGACGGACTATCGCACGCCATCTACATCGGACATGTAGCGCGCTTCCTGTACTATGGCAACTACACGCATGGGACGGTGGTGGGACATGAGGTGAAGTCGCGCGCGCTGTTCAACTACATTGCCTTCAACCGGATCACAACGGAAGAGGGGACGGGAAGTCGGAACATCGATCTCCCCAACGGCGGTGAGTCGTATGTGATCGGCAATATCATCCAACATGGTGCGCAGACTGAGAATGGCAATGTGATCGGTTATGGACTGGAAGGACTGTCGGACACGGTGAACAACACGCTGGTGATCGCCTCGAATACGATCGTGAATGAACGGAGTGCTGCTACGTTCCTGCGCACGGATGCAGCTACGAAGCGCGTCATGATGGTAAACAATATCATTGCGGGGACGGGAACATTGCTGATCGGTACGGCCGATACGCTCGACACACTGCACAATGCCCGTTCGGTGAACATTGCCGATGCGAAGTTCATGAACGCTGCAGCGCTCGACTACCGTCTGCGCGATGATGCCCCTGCACGTGGTATAGCCGTGCCGGTGGGTACGATGCACGACATCGAGCTCGATCCTGCCTTCATGTATGTACACCCCACGCAGGTGAAGGCGCGAGCCACGCATCACGACATGGGCGCGCTCGAGTCCGTCATGTCGACGGATGTGCCCCTTGCCACCTTGCCGCCCACCCAACACCTTTCCGTCTATCCCAATCCCGCATCGGACGTGATCACGGTGGTGGTACCACGCGATAGGGAACGTCAGGATGTGGTCATTACATCTGTGGACGGAAGAGAAGTGATGCGCATTCCTGCTGCGTCTTCGCAACTGCACGTCGACGTGAGCATGCTTCCGGTAGGGATGTACATGGTGAGCGTCAACAGCGAATTGTACACCGTCATGATGAAGAACTAGATCGTGGGTTGCCCTATCAACGTTGCAACGTGCACCGATCAACGGGCGAACACGACTGTGAGCTCGCCGGATTGACGCGACACGGTGATGGCGACGTGTCGCTCGGCAACTGCGACGACCTGCTGTGTCGAACCACCTTCGAGAACGTGTTGTAGTGCGGCTTCGGCCTCCTTGGCAGCTTGGAGACCGAGGATATTGACAAAGAGTACATGCAGGAACTGCGCGTGGGCCGGGTACATTCCACCACTGACGTTGCAGTGATACTCGACAGTTGACAGGTTCTCAAGATCTCCGACAAACCTGAACCGCTGGCCGCCGCGTGAATACTCCAGGATGCCCCCTTTGAGATCTCTGCAATCATGCGGATCGATCGCGATTCCCGGCATGTTCGACATCACGTGCTCAAACGACCTTCCTAGCTTGCGACGTTGATGCTCCTCCCATGTCGCCTGCAGCTCCTGCTGTTCCCGCTCATAGGCGATTCGATAGGTCTCATTAGCCTTCATGAGTGAATCGTGTCGCTCTTGGTTGAACCGTTGTTTGAGCTCGTCCTTCATATACTTTGGGAGACCCTCATACCTCCTCCTTGCAGGTCCATGGTTGTATGCATCGTAGATGCTCCATATGAACAACAGTAACCACGCGAACAGGAGCAGTACTTGCTTCACCAATACAAACGACGTTAGCTTTGATTCTGCATGATCCGCATGTTCTCCATCTTCCTCCTCAAGCATCGCTAACCTCGTTGATCGTCGTAATAGAGCTCGATTCTTGCGTTCATAAAATAGAGATTCTTCCTTTGCGTTGTTGAAACGTCGGTATACTTCAACAACATCATATGGGGTTCTATGCATCAGATCGCAGTGATCACGAGCTTGTGTGTCATGGCAATGGCCATCAATGTGCAAGCGCAGGAGCAGGAGTTCATGCCGCGGTGGACGTTGTACGGAGGGGCAGGGACAAACTTTGCTGCCTCCGAGTCGATGAAGGGGAGTCCGTCGCAAGTGATCATGGATGCCTCGGACGATTACATCGTGCGAACGTATCCGTTTGGTGACCCAACACTGGCACTTGGCTTCGATCTGCGATTGCAGCGCTCCGTCACTGAACGCTTGTCATGGTTCGTTGGTGCATCCGCCGACCTCTGGCGCAGTGAAGGCGCAACGTTCGGGTTCACGACCAAGGGTTCCTTGAACCGGTATGGCGGCGAGGTGGGAGGACAGATCGTCATCGTTCCCATCACATCGTGGCTCAACGTTGTTGGTGATGTGGCTGCACAGGTGAATGTGTATTCTGGCGAACTCAGCGTCACGTACCCGATCGGCACGTTCATCACCACGGTCAACCCGGCGGTCCGAATCGGTGCACGCGCGCAGGCCGGCCTTACAGCGCGAATCCCATCAAGTCCACTCAGCATCTCGATGCTCGGCGGATATCAGAACGGCAATCTCATCGGCAAGAGCTTCACGAAACCGGCTGTGCAGCCGAACGCAGATCTGAATGAGGTGGAACTCAACGATGGAAAGAATCCCGAGGATCCCTCAGACTCGCCTCGTGTGATCAGTGCGTGGACGTGGCGCGTCATGATCGGGATCGATCTGTAGGTTCGACAATAGCAATGCTCAACTCGCCGGCTGGACCCGCTCCGCAACGCGTGGGGCGAGGGCGATGAGCGTTGGTGTGACGATCATGGTGAAGATGATGGAGACGAGCATGTTCTGATAGTCAGCGGCATTGATGACGCCGTAGGAGAGACCGGCGGAGGCGAGGACGAAGGAGAACTCGCCGACCTGGGCGAGGATGATGCCGGCCATGACGGATGTGCGCACCCCTTGCTTGAGCGAACGAAGGATGAGCATGACGACGATGGCATTGGCCGCCAACACAAGAACGGCCGTGAAGATGTTGTAGGGGAGCCACGTCCACGAGACGTTCACCAGCAGACCGATCGAGAGGAAGAAGACACTGGTGAAGGCATCACGCATGGGCTCCATTACCTTGCCGATGGCATGACCATCATCACTGCCCGCAATGGCCACACCGGCAATGAAGGCACCAAGCGCCATGGAGAGTCCTGCCGTGCTCGTGATCCATGCCGCACCAAAACACAACGCCAATCCGCCGAGCACGACCACTTCCGGTGCCGTGTCGCGCGTGACCACATGGATGATGCGTGGGAGGAGGAACCGCAGACCAAACAGCATGGCACCCGTGACGCCGATGAGCATGCCGATGCGAAGAGCGATCTCGCCAACTTCGATGGAGGAGGAGGGGACAAGGAGAGTGACGACGATCATCATCGGCACCACGGCAATGTCCTGAAAGATGAGAATGCCCACGACGGCGCAACCGTGCGGCTCGGTAAGCTCACCGCGTTCTTTAAGAAGTTTTGTACAGATGGCCGTCGAACTGAGTGCCATGGCCATTCCCACGAGCACGGCCCCGTTGAAGGAAATGCTGCCTCCCGACCAATGCGATGCAAGATAGGCGCCCGTGCCGATGACGATGGTCGAGGCGAGCACTTGGAACGGACCACCGACGAGGACGATGGATCGAAGCTATGCAAGATCGGTGATGGAGAATTCCAGTCCGATGGTGAAGAGCAACATCACCACACCAAGCTCGGCAATGGACGACATCACGGCACTTTCTTGGACAATGCCAACACCACTCGGACCGAGGATCAAACCGGTGACGATGAGCCCGATGATGGGCGGCATGCGAAGTCGACGGAACAACACGATGATGATCGTTGCCGCTACGCAGAGAAGGACGAGCTCGTCAAGAAAATCAAAGGAGTGCATACGGCAAATGTACATTGCAAACGCATGGCAATTGCAGTATGTTGTGCGCCATGAATACGCCAATTGTTTCTATCCTCACACTTTTCTTCTGTTTATCGTTCGTTTCTGTTCATGCACAGTGGGATGATAGCAGTCAAGTGCAGCTCAAACTTCGTTCCGGTATAGATATCAAGGATTCCGGATGGCAGTCGCCGACGGCTCGACTGGTACTTGATCGGTTCGATCGGATGATCCTCGTCCGCATCGGACGTGTGGTGCCCGACTCAATGTTCTCGTTTGTTCTTGAACGTGTGCTTCCGAACGGTATGCATGATCCGTCGTTTGGAAACGAGGGCATTGCGATCATACCATTTGACTCCAGACCGCATGGACCGCTACACGGGGTGTTTTGTGATGACCAAGGTGCGATCGTTTTGATCGTAAGCGTTGGTCCCACGGCTGTGTTCACACGCCTTCGAGAAGACGGTGCGATTGACCGTACCTATGGTGACAACGGGTTTGTTCGACTTGATAGTACACTTACGTGCGGAAAGTATGAGGGCGCCGCCACCGGACACAACGTATCTCTCGCTTGTACAAAGGTTGTAGATGACACGACGAAACGATGCGTTCTCGTACGAGTATCCGAGCGTGGTGTAGTTGAGGTTGAACCATACATATCATCTCGATGCGATAGGGTGCTTCTCTATCACAAAGGAGAACAATTCCTTGGCACGATGAAATCGATCGTAAAGCTCGACAGGAACGGCCTTGTCGATACGAGTTTCGGTGGATTTGGAAGCGTACGATGGAGGAGATTTAACGGCCAAGGAATATTGAATGATCTCATCCTCTATGACGACACCACCTTAGTCGTTCTCGATGAAGAGTATAGCCAGGAATCTCCTCCACTAGAGAGCGAGTACGCCATTCGCTACTTTGACACGCGCACTGGCGAAGATCGTGGTGTTGCATACATTCCGTTTGAATACGTCGCCGACCCCCAACTATGGCTCCACCGGCTTGTTGTGGACGCGAACGGCACGTTGTATGCTGGAGGTGGATTTCTAGAACGTCGAGACACGGCTAAAACGTATCCGACGATCTACAGTTTTGTCAATCGGACGGAACCGAATCGGGCCTTCTATGACACAGCTCAATACTCCCTTCCGCGGTCGTACGATTGCTTTATAACGGACATGAGGCTCAACTCGCGAGGGCAATTGATCCTGTATGCCTGGTACGACAATCTCGTTCTCATCGGCGAACCAATGACCAGTGTACCGCCAACGATCGAGTTACCTTCACTTTCGGTGTCACCGAATCCATGTGTGGATCGGGTGGTGTTGCGTGCATCGTTTCCTTGCGCCGATCTACGGTATGAGCTCATCTCAATGCTTGGCGTGGTCGTACAGTCGGGTATCATTGAACAAGACGGTTCCTTGGAATTCAGCCCTGCGGTGATCAAAGGAGCGTATGGTTTGCGACTCCAAACGAGAGATCAATTGGTGCGAAGTGCGATCATCTACGTAACACGACATGATTGAGCGCAACATGCTCAGGGGCACTTCAAATCGACTGGACTTCACCGATGAGATTGTCGGATATCCTGCTTAAAAAGACACGAAAATAGGGATCGACAATTGAGTGCACAGTCGCACCGATCTGATCGGACTGCTAAGGTTTTGCTAAGGCGAAATGGAGGTCGAAAGTGTCGAGGTTGCATGCGGTCACACCATCAAGGATACCGCAATGCAGACCCGAACTGTTCGATCGATCTATGTCATTGGTGCGATATGCATCGGCCTTCTGTGTGGCGCGTATCTTGTCGTGCACTACGAACTGGCCATGGTGAACGGACATCCGCCCTACACTGACCACGACGTCTATCATCAGGCGGCTCTTCGGTGTGCCGAGCATGCCGAGCAGCTCTACACTGACGCGACGAGTACGTATGAGAGTGGGGGAACATTCAACTATCCTCCGCCCGCCGTGCTGCCCTTCATGCTGCTTGCCCCAATGGGTCGTACTGCTTCATACATCACGGCCTCGTCCTTCAGCCTTGTGTCCAGTCTGGCGCTGACGTTCGTGAGTCTGCTGCTCCTACAACGCCTTAGGCACAAACCTCTCCGCAGAACGCACATCATCCTTGCGGTCGCCACATGGTTGTGCTTCGCGCCGGTGTGGCAGGATGCGAAGCACGGGCAGGTAAATGCGTTCCTGTGCTTGTGTTGTATGCTATCGGTGCTCTTGACATTGCAACGTCGTCCGATCCTTGCCGCCCTCTGCATTGTTGTTGGAACATGGCTCAAGGTCTACGCTGTGATCATGCTCGTACCCATCGTTCCCATGCTCGTTGCACAGGCGCGACGTACGCATTCCATGGTCGACGTGGGGCAGGCTCTGGCAACGATGGTCGGGCCAGTGGTGTTGAGTTTGGTCGTGATGATCGGTGCCTTGCCATGGATCCCGATCGAGTTGTACCGGACGTATGCTACAAACGTCTTTCCATCACTCTCATCCTATACAGGACTCAACCCGCTCAACCAGTCGCTCATCGGAGCCTATGCGCGGTTGAGTACAACATCGACGGATCTGGCGACCACGGCATTCGTGGCCATTCCCGGTTGGGTGCACACGCTCCAGTCCGTTGGTATCCTCGCCATATCATCCATCATTGCTATGGCAAGTTGGCGGCAGACGCATCATGTGATCACTCTGTCCGTCTGCATCTTGGCGATGATCCCTATCCTCTCGTCATACGGATGGGAATACACCTACATCTTCTGTCTGCCACTCACGATCATAGCTGTCATCACGGTGCTCGGCGAAGCAACAGCACCTCGACGGGATGTGTGGCTACTCTGCCTGGCACTGTTAGCGTTCGCGATCCCGAAGCCCAACGACGCCATGCTGCATGCGATGGCGACATCAAACATGTCGTGGCTTGTCCACGCGCTCACATTCCGGTACATGCTGGCCGTCGGTTGTCTTGTTGTGATCCTGATCTCAGCTGGTCGAGATGATATCCGTACAATGCCAGGCATCGACACGTAACTCGAACGAACAATGTGCTAAGAGTAAGAGCGGTATGCGGAATAACCGTTGTATTTCTCGATATCTTTCTGTGCAATGGTCATTCACACTGAGAACTTTGGACCGACTTTGGAGACTTGTAAATATGCACTACTCACAGATCGTATACGATTTTGCAGACCGTCAGCCCAGCTACTTCGTGATGTTGTTCCCATTGATCTTTGTTGTCATGAGCATGGGAGCCTTCGTGTTTTACAAATACGGTATGAAGAGTACCGCAACGATGGTCATAGATCCTCGCAAGCGAACAATCGGTATGTATGCTTTTGCCATTCTCACGTTGGTCACCGCTATTGTCTCATCAGGGATGATCTACCAAACACTGCACAGCTACGACGTTACAAAAACTGTGTATGAGAACGGGCAATATCGCATTGTCGAGGGCAGCGTTGAACAGTATCACCCCATGCCCATAAAAGGCCATGATACAGAACGCTTCACCGTACAGGATGTCCCGTTCGCGTTCTCTCCGAATGATCCAATGTATGGTTACAACACTCCCGCTTCCCATGGCGGTGCGATACGTTCTGGAGCCCATGTGCGGATATCATATTTCCACGATGGCCTAGAGAATGTGATCCTGAAGCTGGAAATGGAGTGAGTCGTGTCTTGCTTAAGACGCATCGTGTTATCGACGTATCCATTGTTAAGGTTCTGCTAAGGTGCGCGCAGCTGCTGCATCTCCTAGGTTGCATTCGAGAGATCGAACGAACAGCCAACCACAGGGGAGACGAAGATGAACGAAACAACGATGCTTCTGACGCTGATCCTACTTGCCGGTAGTGCAGCGGTTGTTGTTGGAGGATGGAGAGTCTATCGCAACACCGAAGTGCGATGGCAGCACTATACAACTACGCGCCGAACTGACGGAGGTGATGGTCGAGGTGCTTGTAGAACATGGCATTCCACTCTGCACTTGTGAGCTTGCCAAAGGAGAGCGATTCCTTGCCTTCGAAGAAGGAGGGGCCGTGTGCTGCAGTGGTGTTGAGATAGCCAAGGAGACGCGCTTTCTCGTCAGCAAAGATCTTGTCGGTCTTGATGACGAATGCGGGAGCGGTGCGACTGCTCTTGGGATACGGCTTGTCGCCAACGACTGCCGGCTTGATGAACTTCGTAAGGATGAAGCGCATCAGAACATTGGGCCTGGGATGCTTGTTCTCGTACACCATTTCGTAGGTGACGTTGCAGTGGGCGAGCATTTGCGCCACATGCATGGTTCCCCAGACGGGTTGGGTGGTCGGCGTGAGCGACTCGATGCGTGCGATAAGCTCTTGCACCACCGCTGGATCGAAGATGTTCTTGATGGGGGTCACGCCTTCTTCACATGCCCGTCGATGACAGCGTCGACCGTGGCAAGGGAGACATTCTCGTAGAAGTCTTCGTTGATGGCGATCATTGGTGCGCCACCACAGGCGCCCATGCATTCCACCTCTTCGAGCGAGATGGTTCCGTCGGCTGTGGCTTCGTTATGACCGATGCCGAAGCGTTGCTTCACGTGATCGTAGATGGCCTCGCCGCCTCGCAACATGCAGCTCACATTCGTGCATACTTGAATGTGGTGCTTGCCCATGGGCTTCTTGAAGTACATGGTGTAGAACGAGGCAACGCCCTTGACGTGCGACGTGGGGAGCTCCATCACATCGGCCACGGTGCGCACCACATCGTCCGAGATCCAGCCCCACTTCTTTTGTGCCATGTAGAGCACCGGCATAATGGCCGCCTTCGGATGCGGATACTGTGCCTTGAGGGTGGCGATCGTGGCGAGTTCGTCGGACGTAAAGGTCATGGTTCTTCGTGCGTGGTGTTCAGAAGCGAAACTCATCAAAGCGAAAATAGGGAATCGTGGTAAATTCTCGCATGCGACGTGCCATCATCGTCATCATCCTTGCCGCCTTGCTATGCCTTGGAGGCCTTGCATTGCATGCACAGGACCTTGATCCGAGGGCCTATGCCAAGGTGCCGGTGGATATGACGGTGCTGGTTGCAGGGTTCTCGTATTCAGATGGAAGCGTGGTGACGGATCCCACGGCTCCGATCCAGAATCTGCAGGCCGTGATGCGTGGTGCCACGCTGGCCGTTGGACATACGTTCTCGCTGTTCGGACAGACAGCACAGGTGCTTGCGTCGCAGTCGTATGTGTGGGGCCTTGCATCGGGGACGGTGTTGAGCAACGACATGTATGGAGAGAAGGGCGGCTTTGGTGATCTCCGCGTCCGCCTCTCCACCTTGTTCTATGGTGCACCAGCGACAGAGCGTGCGAACTTCAAACCGCAGGAACACAACACGGTGCTCGGTGCCAGTGTGATGGTGCAGGCGCCCACGGGCATGTATGAGCCCGACAAGCTGATCAACATTGGGAACAACCGATGGGCACTGAAGCCTGAACTGGCGTTCTCCCAACCGTTCGGTGAGCGCGTCTTGCTCGATGTGTACGCAGGCGTGTGGTTCTTTACCACGAACGATGCCTACTATCCCGGAACATCGGAGCGCAAACAGAACACGATGCCCGTGATCCAGGCCCATGTGAGCTATACGGTGCAGCCGGCCTTGTGGGTGGCGTTCGATGCAACGTACTATGTGGGCGGTCGGTCGACGGTGAACGGCGTTTTGCTACCGGATGAACAGAACAACGTCCGCGTTGGTGGAACGCTCGTGGTGCCGGTGGTAGCGGGGAATTCGATCAAGCTGGCAGCAAGTACAGGAGCCATTGTACGCGGCGGTGCGAATTTCACCACGTTGTCGTTGGCGTGGCAGACCACGATCTATTGAGCCTGCAGGTTCAGCCCTGCTTGATGCGTTTTACGAAGAGCTTGCTACCCACCCAGATGCGAAGAGCTGTGATGGTCTTGTGCACAGCGTTCACACGAATGCGTTTGCGGTAGACGTTGTAGTCGTGCAGTTCGATCTTTTCGAGTAATCGATAGTAGATGGCATCCATGATCTCGGCGGCCACCATGGTAAGGCGCTCATCCGGACGGAGCATGGTGCGAGCTCGATGGTAATACTCGCGCGCACGCTGCGTTTGAAACTCCATCAGGTTGCGGAAGCGCTCGTTGTAGACCTCGTTGATGATATCCTCTTCACTCACATGGAAGCGCTTGAGCTCGTCGAGCGGCAGATAGATATAGCCGCGGTCCTTATCCTGCTTGATATCGCGCAAGATGTTCGTGAGCTGCAAGGCATAGCCAAGATTGATCGCATACTGTCGGGTCTCTTCGTGCTTATACCCGAAGATCTCGATGGAGATGAGTCCCACAACACTGGCCACCGAATAGCAGTATTCCTTGAGGTCGGCGAAGGTCGCATAGCGCCGTTGCACAAGGTCGCGCTCCACACCATCGATGAGCGTGAGCAGGTATTGCTTGGGCAGGGAAAAGCGCGCGATTACGTCGGCCAAGGGCGCCAGCGTGGTATGCGGGGTCTCGCCCGCATAGACGCGCTCGATCTCGCTGCGCCACCATTCCAGTCGGTCACGCTTGCGGGCAATGGTCACGGAATCGTTGGAGGGTCCGTTGTCGACGATGTCGTCCATGCGCCGACAGAACGCATACACCGTATGAATGGCCTGCCGCTCCTCCTTCGGGAGGAAGGAGAAGGAGTAGGAGAGATTCGACGTGCCGTCGGCGGACAGGCTCGTCAGATCTTCGCTATCGGTGAAGGCGTGTGTGCTCATAGAGGCGCCAGTGGCCGGTGATGACCGAACCAAGGAGTGCAAAATAGTCAGATGTGACGAGTGCCGGTCTGCGTTCCGAAAGTTGATCGCGCATTGCTCTGCAACGTGACAGCATAGCATTGCCCGCCGTGATGATGAGCCGGAGCTCGAGGCGGAGGCGCCACGATCGCACCAGGTCACCAACGCGCGAGCCGCTCACGAACAGCGCTTGCGTCCGCTCGATGGCGTCGGCAAGTGAGACGGAAGGGGGAAGGTAGACGCGGCCCGCAGGGAGGTCACGACTGAGGTCTTGCCAGAAGTTCGTGAGCTGCAGGGCCGTGCACACATCGTTACTGGCCTGCAACGCTTCGGGTGTGCATTCGCCGGTGAGGCGGAGGATGATCTCACCCACAGGATCGGCAGAACGCGAGCAGTAGTGCAGCACATCGTCCCAGGTTTGGGGACGGGTGAAGTTGACGTCCATATGGAACGCCTCGAGCAACCGCAGGAACGGCTGCACGTCGAGCTCGGTATTGGCAAAGGTGTGGGCGAGGGCAATGAAGATGGGCTCTTCATCAGAAGCGCTCCCATCTGCAGCAAGCAAAAGGGAGCGCTCTAATGCGTCGAGGGCTGCGTGACGTGCAGCGGGTGTGGTGTGCCCGCCTAGGGCGTCTGCCTCGTCGGCGATATCATCTGCAGTACGCGCAAAGGCATACACGGCTGCAATATACGGTCGGATCGTTCTTGGCAAAAGAGCACTTCCCACGGGAAAGTTCTCGTAATGCGCACGGGCCAGATCGGAGCAGAAGGCATAGGCCTTCTGCTCTCGATCGGTGATGTTAGTCTTGCTGCTTGCCACGATTGTCGACGATGGTCGCATTCTCGCGGACCTTGGCGATCCAGCTATAATACGTCGTCTGACGGCTGCGTGCAGCAGAGTTCTGCATGATGGCCTGCTTGTCCTTGGCGAACTGGGCCATGTCTGCCTTGGCATTCGAGCTGGAGATGAAGATGAACCAACCGCGGTTGCCCTTGATCGGTCCGATCACTTGTCCAACAGGAGCCTTGATCATTGCATTGGCAACGTCGTACTCGCCATTCACGGCCTGCAGTGCACCATTGTCGCGCACTTGGGGCATTTCCGAGACGATGGCCATTGGGTTCAGTGTCGAGGCTGCGTCGACCGAACCGGCCGACTTCAGTTGCTGTGCCAGGGACTCGGCAGCCGACTTCAGGCTTGCGACCTTCTTGCGACCCTTGAGCTTGGCAATGATCATGTCCTTCACGTCCTCCATCGGCTTGATGCCAGCAGCACGTGTGTCCGTGATCTGCGCAACGACCCAACCCATGTTCTTGATCTCTGTTTTGTGGGCGGCGCCCTTTTCATTGTCGAAGGCCCAACGAGTGAGCTCGCGCGAACCGAGGATCGGCGTGCGCTCTTCGAAGAATTGGGTCTCGGTGACCTGGCGTTTGAGGTTCTTGGCGATGTCGTCGATGTTCTTGCCCTCTTCCATGTCCTTCACGGCCATGGAAGCATCGGCCAAGATGCGCTGCTTCGTAGCTCCCGAGAGGGTAGGCTTGATCGTGATCTCGGACCAGCTCAGTTCTGTGGTCTGCTTGTCGGTGACCTTGATGATGTGGTAGCCGTACTGTGTTTCCACCGGACCGACCACGGAACCAACGGCGGCGCCGAGGGCGGCGTCTTCGAATTCCTTCACCATGCGACCCTTACCAAAGTAGCCAAGGTCTCCGCCTTGTGCGGCCGAGCCCGGATCCTTCGAGAATTCGCGTGCCAATGCACCGAAGTCCTCACCCTTCTTTGCACGGGCCATGACGGAGGTCGCTTGGATCTTTGCTGAGTCCTTGTTGGCGCCGAACGGGATCAGGATGTGCGAAGCCTTGGTGACGGGGTTCGTGCCCTCACGACGTCCATCGAGGCGGTAGTACTTCATGCCCTCGACCGTGTTGAGCGGACCGAACACATCGCCCTGTGCCAGCGATGCCAGCACGGTGGTGGCCATTGGGTCCACTTCGTTCATCGTCTTGAACGGAACCGTGGTGCCGCTCTTGCTGCTCATTTCGATGGTGAAGATCGAGTCGCGTGCAGCCGTTGTCGGCGCTGTTGCCAACAGGCGCTGCAGATCGGCACTACGCTTTTGTGCGGCCTGGGTGTCCTTCGTGGACGGGACCAGCGGGAACGTCATGTACTTGATCTTGCGGGCAGGCTTCTGCTCCAGGTATTCCTTGTTCTTGTCGTAGTAGGTGCGGATCTCGTCTTCCGACACCGTGAACCCTGCATCGGGAACTCTGTCCGCATCGAGGAAGGCATACTTGACGGCAGCGAAGGTATTGTCCGACCGATATTGCGCTTCGGCAAAGGCCGGCGTTGTGATCGAGGCCGTGGCTCCCACCGCTGTGCGCAAGGCTTCTTCAAGCTTCGACACGCGCATGTAGTCTTCGATCTGCAAGAGCTGACGCTTCAGTGTCTCCACAGCTTGCCGCCCTTCCTCCTCTGGCCTTCCCGCTGCCGTATAGCGCTCGGCAAGAGCATCGGGATTGGTGACGAGGTCCAGATAGGCCTGACGGTTGAAGCGTCCAAGGCTATCCTTGAACCCTTGCGTCAGAAAATCGGGCGGATTGTAGAGCATCACGTCAAGGATCTCTTTCTTCGTCACGGTCAGACCAAGGCGGTCCGCCTCTTGCTTGCGCAAGATCTCGTCGACCATCTGATCGAAGATCTGCGTGCGGATCTGCTCGTCGTCGATCTCGGCATCGGGGTTCTGACCCTTTTGCTGGTCGATGGCTTCCTTGACACGTGTTTCGTACACGTTCTGATAGATCTTTTCACCATTCACTTCACCCACGACGATCTTGTCGGGGGTCTTTTGACTCGTGCGGAAGGAGGTGCAAGACGAGTCTTGCAACACCATGAACACGATGAACAGAACGGCGAACACTGCCAGAAAATACGGGCTGATCTGGCGGATTCTTGTGATAGCACCCATGGGCAGGCAAACTCCTGTCGGTTTCAGTAAGAACGACGAAGATACGAAGGGCGGACATTCTTCTGCCAATGGAAGTTAGCCACAGGAACCCAAGCCCTATATTTGGGACCTATGGCCACTACTGCGATCGACACCCGACACCTGCATTTGCGCATGGTCCGCGCCGACGAGCTCCTGCTCCACGAGGAGACGGATCCCGAGCGCGTGACCCGGCTCCGCAATGCCGTGATCAACTCCAACGTGCTGCGCAATCCGCCCATTGTGGGCATTCATCAGGAGGGGGAGGGTGGCAAGGAAACGATGGTGGTGCTGGACGGTGCCACGCGCACCACGGCCCTGCGCGAGCTGGGCGTGAAGCATGTGATGGTGCAGGTGGTGGACTATCCCGGTACCGACGTGGCGCTGCACGCTTGGTACCATATGCTGGGCGAGAGGGCGGCCGCGGCCGTGCTCGGCTCCATGGGCTCGATCCCGGGCGCCACGACGTCGGTGGTGTCGCTGAACGAAGCCCAGATCGGTCTCTCCGAACGTCGCTACCTGGCCGCCGTGGTCGAGGAGAACGATGTGGTCCATGTATTGGAATGTGCCGACGAGGGCACGGAACCTGCCGCCTTACGTCACCTGGTGGCGCGCTACGGAGGATTCGGAGAGATCTATCGGATCGTCCAAGGCGACCTCATTGAGACCCTGCAGCGATCGCAAAAAGTGCCTGCCGTGGTGCTCTTCCCGACGTGGGCTCCAGCCGACATCGTCGGGTTCGCACGCAATGCCGACCTGCTCCCGGCCGGCATCACCCGTCACGTCATCCCGGGTCGTGCCCTGAACGTGAACGTGGCGCTGGATCTGTTAACGATCGACACCCCCACGGACGCCGCCAACCTCTGGCTGGACCAATGGCTCACGGCAAAGATCATGCGCAAGAAGGTTCGCTACTATCACGAGCCGGTGTTCGTGTTCGACGACTAGGGAGAGGCGTGCTAGTCGACGATGGCTCCAACACCAGCGTAGATGAATTCTGTGCCCGACCCACCGTTTCGAACTTCGAAAGTGAGGTCTTTGAGTTCAGCTCCCGCATACCCTTGACCGCGGGTGTTGCGGATGCCTTCGAGCCCATCCCACGACTCGACGCGCATGGTGGCCGTGGCTTGAAAATCGTCCGTAACAATGTCGACGACGATATGATCGTTACCGTCGATCTTCGCATACCGTTCGAACGTATAGGTCACCGAAGAACCATCAGTGGTCCGCAACTGTCGCGCGAGCTCTGAGCGGTACTCCTCCGATGCGGGATCATGGGTAGAGAAGAAAACCGACCGGTCGCTCTTTTCAGATGGAGTGCAGCTCGCCAATCCGAAGAGCGCAATGAACAGGATGAAACAGCACCGAACCGTGTGAACGATCATCGTTGTACCCCGTTGTTGGAATGATGTTGATCAAAACAGGCGTTACAGAAGAGAACGATTGCCGATTATTGCAGTCTGATCTTGTTCCATTCACCTTGCCGCCTTGCCATGAGATCGATCCTTCTCGTCCTTATTGTGTTCTTGTGTACCACGCATACCACACGTGCACAGGCCGTGCGGAAGATCCAGGAGACGTTCGATGCGCAGCCCAGATATTGGTCGTTTGCGCATGTGAACAACGACAACAACCTCGTGCGAACGTATGAGCGTGGCGCCATGCAGGTGGAGTGCAAGAACGGCTCGAACTTCTGGACGTTGGCCTATAAGCCCATCGACGGGACAAAGGCATGGTCGGTGAGTACGAGCGTGGTGATCGAGAAGGCACCGACGTTCGAAGGACTCGGCATCATGGTCGTGTCGGATGGTGAGTTCTTCATGTTCAAGGTGTCGGGCGGGAACAGGTCAACGTGGACGGGGCGGTGGACGGAGAATGGAAACAAATGGCTGACGATCTCGGCGCCGGGTCCGAACAATCAACTCGATCGTCCGTGCGACTGCGTGAAACCGAACGGACAGGTGAATGTGCTCACCGTACGGGCCGCCAATGGACGGATCGTCTTTCTCGTGAATGGTACCGTGGTGGAAGACCATGCGCTGGAGGGATCCTACGATCCGATCAAGACAAAGGTCGACGCTGTGGGTATCCTGATCTCGAACACCGTGAAGGGGCGCTTTGAATCGTTCGATGCGGAATTCACCGAACGTCCGATGCCCATCATCGAAGGTGCCTTCCTGAAGGCACAGAAGAAGATCGTGAATGAGCTGAAGGGTGCATCGTCGCGCTATCCGGTGATGTCGCCGAACGGACAATACCTCTACTACGTGATCACCGATCCAGCAACGGGCGATGATGCATGGGAAGCTAGTGCCCTCACAGATTCCACATGGTCGCAAGGCAAGCGCATGGGCGTGCCGATCAACAACACGGCACCGAACAATGTGATCTCTGTATCGCAAGACGGAAACGATCTGTTGTTGTGGGGACGGTACAAGGCCGATGGCAGCACGGATGGAGGGGGATTCTCGACGAGCCGACGCACCAGCACGGGTTGGAGCGTGCCCACGGCCATCGTTGCTCCGCCGTATCAGAACAAGGCCGGTACTCGCGAAGAGTGCATGACGGCCGATCGGTCCGTCATGATCCTCACACGAGAGATCGAGGGCAATACGAACGGTCAGAAAGATCTGTACGTGAGCTTCCGTCAAGCCGACGGATCATACGGTCCGCTGCAGAACCTTGGTCCGGCTGTGAACTCCTCTACACATGAAAGCGCTCCCTTCCTGGCAGCCGATGGGAGGACGCTATACTACTCTTCCCAGCATCAAACATATGGCAGTGATGACATCTATGTATCGAAGCGACTCGATGATACGTGGTTGCACTGGTCACCACGCGTGAACATGGGCCCGTATGTGAACACACCCAACTGGGACTCCTACTTCTGCATTCATCCGTCGGGTAAGTATGCCTACATGAATTCCAGCGATGGCATCAACGATGGTATCGTTCGCATCTCGTTGCCGCGCGATGCTACGTCGGTCCAGCTCTTGCCCGAACCCGTGGTGATCGTCAAGGGTCATGTCTACCATGCCCGCACAAAGGCGCCGTTGGCCGTGGACATCAAGTACGAGGATCTTCTCACGAACAAGAACATCGGTTCGGCCGTAAGCGAGCCAAGTCAGGGTGCCTATTCCATGGTGCTCACGGCCGGTCGGTCGTACGGATTCTATGCCGAGAAGAGCGGCTTCTTCCCGGTGAGCGAGAACATCGACCTACCCTCGATCACGACCTATCAAGAGATCGAACGAGATCTCTATCTCGAGCCCATCGAAGTGGGCTCGACGATCCGATTGAACAACCTCTTTTTCGATACGGATAAGTCGGCATTACGTCCACAAAGCGAGACCGAACTCCGTCGTCTTATCACCATGCTCACCTCCGTGCCCACGATGCGCATCGTTATCGAAGGTCATACCGATGATCGTGGAACCGACGTGCACAACAAAGCACTGTCGCAATCCCGCGCTGATGCTGTGATGGCCTACCTTGTCCAGCATGGTATTGCAAAGGATCGATGCACGGCGGAAGGGTTCGGAAAGTCACGTCCGCTCACGACGAGTACGGCCGCAGCGGACCGACAGAAGAACCGTCGCGTGGACTTCCGGATCGTGTCGATGTAACCGTGCGATAGCTTCGAGCCTCCCTTCACAAACATCGACTCGAAAGAACGAAGTGAAACATCGTTTCATTGCATGGAACTTCGTCGTTGTTATGACCGTGATCCTTTGCGTTGTTTCCTGCAAGGAAGAACGGCCGTTCGGGATCACGTTCACCACAACGTATGTCCTGCGTGACACGAATGCCTATGAGATATCGTATGAACGTGAGCACATCAAGGATCACAAGCCAGGTTTGTGGCTCGGCTGCTGGAGGCCTAAGTACGCAGAGGCCATTGTCTTTGCGCCTCAACTCGAAACGTTGATCAAGACCTATGTATTGGAACATGGCATGCTGCCTCCATCAACCAACGTTTTCCATATGGGCCAAGACTATCTGAAAGGTAGATCTGTTGGGGATACTGTCTTCGGCCAGGTCCTTTCAAAGGATCAACTTGCCTGCTATGATGATACGATCATGCACAACGATGAGCAGCATCATTGTGTTGCCGACTCCGTGCAGAAGTCTGAACCCGTCTTTTCTTCTTACCGAACCATGGTCGTCCCATTCAAACGTGGCTGGATCTACAGATTGTATTGGATCGGGGAGAACCATCTGGATGAGCAATTGAAAGGCGATGATGTTCTTCTGTTGGAGGGCATCTTAAAGGAACGTCAGTAATGCGGTTGTAACGGAATGCATTTTTGGCGATTCGGACGGTACGAGGCAGGAGTGATATTGAAAACGAACCAAGGACAACATTTCTACATGAAAACCACAAAAGAGATCGATCCCCTGATCAACGATACATCGCCGACTTCTGAAATGGAAGAGACAACGGCAATGCTTGCATTGATCGCACAAGGCAAACGTGAGATGGCCGAGGGAAAGGTGATGTCTGTCGAGCGTGCGTTTGAGAAAGTACGTGCTTCAATGTCAACACGCTCGATGTAACCGCAGCCGTATCTTTGCGAGATGAACATTGGACCCTATACACTCGACATTCTGGAGTCCGGACATTTCGGACTCGATGGCGGCGCCATGTTCGGCGTTGTCCCGAAAACCTTGTGGGAGCGCGCCTACGCACCGGCCGATGCCCTGAACCGCATTCCGATGATGGCGCGTTGCTTGCTGTTGCGCAGTGCGGAGCGGACGATCCTGGTCGACACGGGCAACACACCGCTGATGCCCGAAAAGCTGCAGAAGATCTACGGCATGGACTTTTCACGCGTGACGTTGCAGGCATCGATGGCGCGCTTGGGTGTCACCCCGGAAGATGTGACGGATGTGGTGCTCACGCACCTGCACTTCGACCACACGGGCGGAAGCGTGCAACGCGTTGACGAGACGTACATGCCGGCATTCACGAACGCTCGCTACTATGTACAGGCCGAACACTGGAACTGGGCATTGCATCCCACCGAGAAAGATCGCGCATCGTTCATGACGGAGTTCTTCCTGCCGTTGCAAGAACACGGCGTGTTGCAATTGCTCGATGGTCCGGGCGAAGTGCTGCCGCATGTGCATGTTGAATTGCACAATGGCCACACCAAGGCCATGCAGAGCGTGCGCATCTCCGATGGCTCGCAGACGGTGTTCTTTCCGGCCGATGTGATGCCAACGGGTGGACATATCGCCGTGCCCTATGTGATGGGCTACGACAACTTCCCGCTCACATCCATTCAGGAGAAGAAGCTCCTGTTGCCACGCATCGTTGACGAAGAGTGGCTCGTTGTGTTCGAGCACGACGCGCTCCGTCAGGCAGCACGCATCGTGATGGGACAGAAAGGACCGCAGTTGAGCGATGAGCAGACGATCACACCGTTCGGTGCGCCGGAGATCGCCTTGTGATGATGCCAATGGGGGAGCGACGGAAACGCACGATCGACGGACACGTCTACGTGCAGATCTGCAAGAGCACCGATGTGATTGAAGGCAAGGGCTTTGTGGTGGACTATGATCTCGATCACGAGATCGCGCTCTTCCGCATCAAGGGTGCACTACGAGCCGTGAGCAATAGCTGTCCGCATAAACGCGCATCGATGATCGCCCAAGGACATGTGGAGCACGACACGGTGCGGTGTCCGATGCATGGGTGGACGTTTCGTTTGAGTGACGGATGTTTTGTGGGGATCTTCGGTCAACACGCTCCGTCCGTCTCCGGTCGGCAACGCCTCGACGTCTACACCGTGGTCGAAGACGACGATGCTATCTGGCTTCGTGAGCCTGAAGAACGCGTCGTATCGTGGATGGAGTGAGGAAGGTGGAGATGCTTCCGCGCAGACGGGCGATATTCTCCAGATCGATCACTGCAAAGGCGCCGGGTTTGAAGAGGAACGACGTCGTCGACGCCGTGATGATCTCGACCATTTCCGCCACTTGCGGCATGTGCGACACGATGATGGTCGGCTGATCCAGATATCCCCGTAAGGCATCGATCATGGGATCGATCGGGGCATCGGAATTGAAGGTCTTGTCAACGATGAGCTCCGACGACTTCCGATGCCAGGTCTTCAGCATCGTCTCGGCTGTCTGTCGTGCCCGTACATACTCGGAACTCACGATGCGGATCGACGCATCGAACATTCGCTCCAACGCTGCTGCACAGAGGATCGTGTTCTCGACCCCATGCGGGAGCAGGGGACGGTCGCGGTCGCGACCGGAAGGTGAGGATGGATCCGCCTTGCCATGCCGCATGATGACGAGCGTTGCAGTAGCGCTCATTTCACCACGCGCACAACGATGAAGGCGCCTTTGCCCACCACACTGTCAGCCGGTGGGAACGTGCCCAATACCGTATTCGCATCGAAGGCGCCACTGCTTTCATAGCGCACTTCGCCAACACGCAGTCCAAGTCCAACAATGCGCGCTTGCGCCTCTTCGAAGGAGAAGCCCACCACGTCGGGAACGCGCAGACCACCCGGTCCTTGACTGATGACCACGTCGGTGTTGGATCCGTAGGGAACGTCCTTGCCCGCTGGGACGGACTGAAAGAGAATGCGGTTCGCAGGAATACTGTCGTGATTCTCATAGGCCACATCGCCCACACTCAGACCCGACCGCATGAGCATCAGGCGCGCATCGCGCAACGACATGTTCGTGATCGACGGCATGCGGACCGTTTCATAGCCCTTCGAGATGGTCAGGTAGACGTTGCGTCCTTCTTTCACATCGGAGTTCGCCGCCGGCAGCTGACTCATCACGATGCCCTTTTCGACCTTGGCACTGAACTGTTCCTTGGGCTCTTGCACCACGAGGCCGGCCTGCTCCAGGATCAGACGCGCCTCGTTCACATCCTTGCCGACAACGTTCGGCACAGCGGCCACCGAACGTGTGGAGGTGAACCAGGGGAGAACGATCTGGTCGACTATGATGCCGAATGCCACGAGCCCGGCGATCACCAACATGATGATCACACCAGACTGTCGCCACGACATGTTCGGATTCAGACGCATTCGGCAAAGATAGACCGAAGAGTCGAATGCGAAAACACCGTAGCTTTGAGACCATGACCATTCGATCTGTTCTCGACGCAACGCAGCACTGCGTGATCACCACGCATATCAACCCCGACGGCGATGCCATCGGCTCTGCCGCCGCCCTCTGGGGCGCCCTCACCGAACGGGGTGTCCATGCCACCGTTCTCCTTCCCGGCCCCATGCCCGAGAATCTGCAGTGGATCCCCGGGGCCGACCGGATGGAGGTCTACCACCCGTCCACCCTGGGACACGACAGACTCCTGGCCCAGGCCGACACTATCTTCGTGCTCGACCTGAACACGCTGAAACGACTGGACCTGTTGGGCGAGGCCATTGCCAAGGCGGCAGGGCGGAAGGTGATGATCGACCATCACGTCAAACCCGACGCCTTTGCCGACGTGATGCTGAGCGATGTCGAGGCCCCGTCGACCTGTTCGATGCTGTATGAGGTCTTGGCCGATTGGGCCGGCGATGCCGTGCCCCGGTTCTCCACGTCCGTGGCCCAGGCGCTCTACGTGGGCATCATGACGGATACAGGGAACTTCCGCTTCCCGCGCACCGATGCCCGCGTCCATCTTGCCGTGGCCGAACTGCTGGACTGCGGCGCCGATAATGTGAAGGCCTATGAGCTCATCTATAACACCAGCACCTTTGGTCGACTGCGCCTCTTGGGCAATGCCCTTGCCTCCCTCACCTCCCATTGCAATGGCAAGCTGTGTGTGATGGCGCTCACGATGGACGAGATCCGTGCCCAAGGCTGTACCATGGACGATACCGAGGGCTTCGTCCACCATACCCTGAGTGTGGAAGGGGTGGAAATGGGTCTGCTCGCCATTCAGCTCGAGGACACGGTGAAGCTGAGCTTTCGTAGCAAGGGAACGACGTATGTGCGAGATCTGGCAGCCGTTTACGGCGGTGGGGGACACGTCTATGCCGCCGGCGCACGCGTCCGCGACGGAGTACTGGCCACCGTGGTGGCCGACGTGATCCAACGTGCCGACGAGCTGTTCGCCTAGATCGAGTTCAGGACGTTGCCGATGATGTCGATGCCGGCATCGATCTCCGATGCTGATGCATTCAGCGGCGGACGGAAGCGCACGGCCGTGGCACCGCAACCGACCATGAGAAGACCCATGTCATAGGCCTTGGCAAGGAAGTGTGCACGGTCTTCCTTGGTGGGAAGGTCGAACGCGCAGAACAAGCCCATGCCGCGTGGATTCGAGACCTGGTGCGGTCGCTCATTGGCAAGGCGCTGAAGATGTGCCTGTAGATGCGCACCCACAACGGCAGCATTCTGGACGAGCTTTTCCTCGTCGATGATCTCCAGGTAGCGGGTGGAGCGGACCATGTCGACAAGATTCCCACCCCACGTGGAATTTATGCGCGAGCTCGTATGGAAGACGTTCTCGGGAACATCGTCCACGCGCGCGCTCACGAGGATGCCGCATGTCTGCATCTTCTTGCCGAACGTCATGATATCGGGATGCACACCCAGACCCTCATGTGCCCACATCGAGCCCGTGATGCCCACGCCGGTCTGCACTTCGTCGAAGATCAGCAGCGCCTCGTTCTCATCGGCCAGGGTACGCAAGGCGCGCAGGAATTCCGGTCGGAAATGATTGTCGCCACCCTCGCCCTGGATCGGCTCCAGGATGATGCAGGCAATATCGTCGCGGTTCTCCTGGAAGGCCATCTTGATCTGATTGATGGCCAGATGCTCGCGTCGGATCACGTCTTCCATCACGGCATCCGTGATCGGAAAGCGGAGGTAGGGCGAGGAGATGCGGGGCCACTTGAACTGCGGGAACAGGGCCGTTTTCGATGGATCCGTGTTCGTGAGCGACATGGCGTAGCCGCTACGTCCGTGGAAGGCATGGTCGAAATGGATCACCTGGTGACCTTTTTCCGAGCGATAGCCCTTGCGGAAGTTGTGGCGGACCTTCCAGTCGAAGGCCACCTTCAAGGCATTCTCCACGGCCAGCGTCCCGCCGTCGATGAAGAACGAGTACTTGAAGTGAGCCGGCACGCCGAGGGCGAAGAACGTCTTCACGAACGTGGCCTGCTCGGCCGTATAGATGTCGGAGTTGGAGGGCTTGTTCAAGGCGGCATGGCCCAGATAGCGGACGAAGTCGTCGTCGACCATCTTCGGGTGGTTCATGCCAATGGGCATGGAGGCGATGCAGGTGAAGAAATCGAGGTATTCCTTGCCCGAGCGAGCCTCGACGAAATAGGTGCCGTGCGAGCGAGAAAGGTCGATCACGTGGTCGAAACCATCAACAAGTTGGTGTTTTCGAAGCTCTTCGTGGACGTGATCGGGCGAGACGTGGAAGCGTGGTGTATACATGGTCCACAAATTTAGGTCCACAATACCTTTTTCTGCTCCACCGTCCTTTTTTATATTGGGCCATTGCAGCATAAAGAATCATTTATCCAATCGGACAGGAGAGGCAGATGTCGAACCAAGCGAACGGACACCAACAAAAGCCCGGAATGCAAGTCACCTTGCTATTCCTCGTACTGGTGGTGGCGTTTTCCTACGGCGTGTATTCATTCGTGCTCCCACGAGCAGTTCAGGGCGCAGTGCTCTCGCTGTTCGCCCCGCACGATGAGAAACTCCGTGAGAACTTCAAGGAAGTGCAACCGCACACCTTTGCTGTGGTCACGGACAAGTTCAGCGGAGCTCTCCCGGCCGATGCAAAGCTGAAGATGTACATCAAGACCGATTACATCTTCGACTTCTCGAACAAGCATCGCTCCGAAAAGGACGACGGTTTCACGAAGGCAGCCGGTGAATGGGTCGTGAAGGCGAACGGTGAAGGCGGACTCGGTGAGTCGGCCATCATCCTCGAACCACCGATCGGCTTCTCGGTATTGGCCATTGCCGTCGGTTTCACCCTCGCCATTTTCGTGTCGTTCTTCCTCCCATCCAACCTGGGCTACATGGCCAGCAAGGTAGAGCGCGAGATCTGGCACACCAAGGCCAAGATCCGTCTGCAGACCGGATTCAGCGACGAGATCGTCGATCTGCTGACGATGCCGGATTCGCAACTGGCCGGACTCGAAGCGCATCAGGTGCGTTCGTCATTCAAGCTGGTGTGGACGCGTACGGCCACGGACGACGAAGATGTGGCCCAGCAACACGGCAAGCGCATCCTTCGCTTTGAAGAGGTGTTCACGCCGGACATCGACATCGTGCTCTTCCGCAACGAAGTACTTGCCCTTCGTATCAAGGAATTCTTCTCCGACTTCGTGATGAAGGAGATCGATGATACGCGTGGTGGTATCATGTGGAGCCACAACCGCTCCAAGCTCCTTGATGGTCTGCGTCTCTACATGTCGCACCACTTCACGGAAAAGTACTCGAACAACGTAACAGGGATGGCCTACTTCGGTGCTGCTATCCTGATCGTGATCATCGGTGTTCGTGGTCTGAAGTTCATCCCGCCAACTCGTCCGTCGCTCATCCTTGCCTCCATTTCCCTTGAAGGAACGATGCTTGCCCTTCTCGCCTTCGGTCTGATCTACACCGAAGAAGAAGAGCGGATGGACAAGATGATGAAGAAGATGGAAGACGCCAACAAGGGTCAGCTCGACACCATGAAGGACGTCAGCCAGGACATGCACGCTCTTGCCGATGCTCTTGTGGGCGAGACGTCAGAGATCATCAAGCGCAAGGTGGAAGAGGCGATCTCCGAAGCCCTGTCCAGCGACGACAACGTCAAGAAGGTCGTCTCCGACAAGGTGGCCGAAAAGATCATCATCGCCATGCAGCAGTCGTTCGGCAAGTCGAACCAGTAACGACACGTCAATAGAACAGTCATTACGCCGTGGTACCTCTCGTATCACGGCGTTTTTTTTTCTGGATCGTACATGGCTCCACGGTTTCGACGCTTCCACCTTCTGCTGATCGGATGTCTGTTGTGCAGTGCCAACGTGGGCATGGCGCAACGTGCCGACGTGGAGAGCACCTCGCATGGCGTGCGCATTGCCGTCGGTCGCCTGGCCTCAGGCGCCTACGGTGAGCCGCATGCGGCGGGCGTGCATGCACGGCTGAGTGGACTGGATGCCGTACGTCGACCAACAGCGTCCGCAAGCGTTGTCGACGCCCTTGTGTGGACCGTTGCCGTGCCTGATGAGGGCGAGGTGGCAGGGAAGCTCACCGTCCGCGGCGCCACGCGTTCCGTTGCACGTCAGGCACTGGCCGGGAACCCCGACGCCTTCGGGCCATCCCTTACTGTCCAGCGTGCCGGGAAGTTCGCCGGACAGAGTGTGGCCACCGTTCGCTACGTTCCGTGGGACTACCACAACGGGGAATTGCGTATCGTCGACAGTGCCGACCTCGTCATTACGTTCTCCCAAGCCCTTGCCGCCGCGCCGCCTTCCCAGCGCCTTCGCATGCCGGACTATCTTCCGCCTCTCGTCAATCCAACCATGCGCTCTCCGGACGGGGGACGGAGAAAGGTGGCCGAGGCCGTGCAAGGAGCGGTGGACCCGGCACTGTGGTACGATCCGACGCGACCGTATGTGCGACTGACCACGTCGCGGGATGGGCTGGCCTTTGTGACGGCTTCTGATATAGCGCCACGTCAGCCGGGTCTTGTCGACGTGGCAACAGCCGATCTTGCACTGTGGTACAAAGGCATCGAACAACCCATCGGCATCGTCGATGCCAATGGCGATGGACGATTCAACAGTACCGACACCGTGTTCTTCCTCGGACGTCGCTCTCAAGGCGATACCACATGGTTCAACCTCTACGATACTGTGAGTGTGTTCTTCCTGAGCACGGGTGGGACGAAGCGATACACGTTGGGCGTGCCATCGGACCCGCAGCCGCGATCGATCGACCGACTCACGATGCACCGTCACGTGGAACTCGACACAGGCTACTACCACTTGGGCAATGCGCCCGATGAAGATCGTGGCGAATACAACTCTGATTGGGTGATGGCCGAAGGGTTCTACTGGACCTTCATGAATGCGCGCACACACGATACGTTGCATCACGACGAAGTGATCACGCCGGCGGACGGATCGTTGATGCAGGTGACGGCACAGTTCGTGAGCATCACGAGCTCTGCCAATTACAAGCCCGAACACCGGACGGCGCTCGTGGTGAACGGTCATCAACCCGTGATCACCGAAACAGAAGGCAAGCGCTTCGATAGCATTCTGGTGCTTGGCACGAATGTGATCGCGGCCGGACAAAGTCATTTCGGACTCTATGCCGTTGGTCGACCAAACATGTCGGACACGGCCTCCTATCTCTCGCAGGTCTGTCTCGACCATTACCGCATCGATGGCGAGGTCAAGCCCTATCTCTATCAGGGCGGACTCATTGCATCGATCTCGGAGAGTGCCGATCGAGCCTCGCGTTTCGACGTCACCGGCATGTCGGGCGCACGTCTCTATGTGCTCGATACGACCACGTCGACACTCTCCGTCTTCGATGCACGACAGCAAGGCACGACCGTGCGCGCCGGCATCGTACCGGCCACGCCACGCACGTGGGAAGGAACGGCAACGGTGATCACATCCGATGCTTCGATCGTCGTCAACGACAGTGCACGAACATGGACCATCGTCAGCGGCTTTGCGGCCATGATGCATGCGAACGGTGCCATCCAGCAGATCCAGACCAACGATGCCGCAACGCTCGATGCATGGCTTCGTGCGCTTCCCGCAGGTGCAGCCGGCAGTGTGCTCAGCGCGCGTGGTGGTATGAACGACGCACTGCGTGCAACACTTGCCACGATGGGTGTGCAGGACAAGGGTGATGCATCCTTCATTGCCACGCTCATCATCGGGGAGCCATCGCGCACGACAACGATCACCGAAGCTGCCTCGGAGGCACGCATCTCCACGTCGACCTTCCTCGCGCATACGTCAGGTGCCCATCGCAATGCCGTTGCCACCGTTGCACGAGGAGCACAACGCACACTCGTGTTGCAGGACAATGCATCGCTTGAGCGCGCCATCGTTGCGCCGGTCCACTTGCGCAACCTTCGGTCCATCACCGACCAGGCCGATGTGATCTACATCGCCCACTCCACGTCGATGGCCGAGGCCAACAGACTTGCTGCGCATCGTCGCTCGCACAACAACGTGCGCGTTGCCGTGATCGACGTCGACGATATCCTTGACGAGTTCGGTGCAGGACATCGTTCACCCGAGGCCGTCAAGGCATTTCTTCAGCACGCCTATGCTACGTGGACGTTTCCGCATCCGCATACGCTCTTGCTCATTGGCAATGCAACGTTCGATGCACGCTTGGCGATCAAGCGTGGCAATCTGCAATCGAACCGACCGGATCAAGTGCCAACGTACGGACGTCCGAGCTCCGACTACTGGTTTGGTTTGCTCACAGGTGACGACGTTGCGTATCCGGAACTGCAAGTAGGTCGACTACCTAGTCTCACGTCGGACGAAGCACGGAGCATGGTCGATAAGATCATCGAGCACGACACGCTGCAAGCCGCACCGTGGATGCGTCGCGTGATGTTCGTTGGTGGCGGTACCGAGGACGAAGGATTTTGCAGCATGTACAAAGACCTGCTTGAAGATCCATTCGGTACCGGGTACACGCTCACGGGTCCGCCGCTCTGCATCGACACGATCACGGCCTGCAAGTCCGACGACGTGACCACGGCCGGTTATCGCATCAAGCAAGGCATCAATCTTGGCGTCACGTGGATGAACTATCTCGGTCACGGTGCAACAGAGCTCTTCGACATCCCGGGATGGAATGCCAACGAGCTCAACAACGCGGGTAAGTGCGGCATGATGGCCACGTATGCATGTCAGACCGGCGCCTACAGCACCCCCAGCAGCACCTGCAAGAACGCGACCTACCTCATCGAACCACGGAATGGATTTGTGGGGGCGGTAGGGGGCACGGGATGGACGTATAAGCAGACCGTTGCGAATCTGCACTACGGATTCCAGGATGCGATGAAGACCGGTTCTCGCACCATGGGCGATATCGTCTACCGCACGAAGACACAATTCGCCGTCGACGGTGTGCAAGAGGGGATCAACACGGCCATGCAGCAATGCATCCTTGGCGATCCGATGAGCACCATTCGCATGGATACGGTGCCGGACGGATATCTGCGTGGACAGGACGTGTCGATCACCGATCGCACGGGCGATCCGCAGATCACGGTGGACGACGACTCGGTGCTCATAACGATGAACGTTCAGAATGCCGGTACGGGCACGACAACGGCACTTGCCGTGCGTATCATCCGCACGTACAACAACCTTGTCGACACGATTCGCGTGTTCGCTCTTGATGGCCTGTGTCGCAACACCGTGTTGCGATGCACGCTCGACATTGCGGATCGTGTGGGAGAACATGCACTGACGATCCGTATCGATCCGGACACGTTGATGATCGGTGAGCGTGCCGCGAACAACACGCTATCGATGTCCTTTCAAGTGGTGCCGCGATCCATGCTGCCCGTGGAGCCGCAATCCTATTGGGTGATGCCAACGGCCGACGCTGTGTTTCGAGTGCTCGATCCGTTGCCGCCGTCTCCTGATCGTTCGTATGAGTTCTTTGTGAGCAAGGAGAGTCGACTCCTCACGCCCGCAACGACCGTTGCGCGCTCAACACCATCGGAGATCACGGTGGATGGATCGATCATCGACTGGCGTCCATCCGTCCAATTCGACACATCGCAGCACTACATGCATGCACGATACAGCAACGGCACCGACACGTCGGCCATGCTGATCGTCCCGTTCCATGCCGCCACGCCGCCCTTCACGAGCACGGTGAACACGCGCACCACAGCCGCCGATGTGATCGCCGCACCGTCGCTTGGCACGGAACGTCTACCCGACGGCATCGGCATGTTGCGCGAGACGAAGTCGCTCTTCATGCGCTCGTCCGGGATACAGACATCCGATCTTGAGAAGCAACGCATCATCGAGATCCGTATCGGACAGAACAACTACATCAGCAGTCCGTTCGCACGTGGTGTGAACATCGTCGTCGTTGGTGCACACGATACATTGCCACGCGCTGTACGTCGGTACGACACCTATGAGTATCCCGCACCGCCCGAGACCGGACATAACGGCTTCACGCAAGAGTGCATCTCTTTCCTGCGCGATTCCATTGCCGCTGATGAGCGCGTCCTCATTGCCTTGGCCGATGAATCCATCTCGGGCTTTGAAGTGCAGAAGGACCTCGATTCCTTGATCGCCGTACTCAAGACGTATGGTTCGTTCTATGCCGACTCGCTGTCTCGCAATGCATCGTGGGCCATGGTCGGTATCATGGGTCGGGCCATCGGATCGGTCACCGAGCGCTACAAGCGTGCGCCGGACTCCATGGTGGTGATCGACTCCACGCTCGACTATGTGGCGAACTCCTCCGTCATCGCATCGCCATGGATCGGTCCGTCTCGCGCATGGCACCAGTTCTCCGTCGACGGCATCGGTCACGACTCTGCCATGACCGTCTTCGAAGCACGCACCAACACGGGCGAGACCATCGTGTTCGACTCTTTGCGTGGCGGTGTTGGTATGTGGACACCTGCAACACCACGCACCGATGTTGCCTATGTGCGCAGCGTAACCACGGTGCCCTTCATCGATTGGGCATCAATGGCCGTTCGCATCACGGGCATGCGTTCGGTGTATGCGCCTGCCGACGAGTGGATGATCGACACGATGCAGATCGTGCCTGACTCGGTGTTGCGTGGCGACACGTCGGTACTGACAGCATCCGTGCGCAACGTCTATCGTTCCTTTGCAGCGTCGACCGTTGCCGCGTCCATCACAGGGATCGGCGAGGGGCAGACCGAGCCGAAGTTCGAGCAGACCATCACGCTCGATGCGCTCGATGCCAATGCCTCACGGCAGGCATCGGTCAACATTCCCTCGACACTGCTGAACAGCACGTCCACCTTCACCACTCATGTGAACGCTGCGCAAGACCGCACGGAGTTGTATCGATTCAACAACACGGCCTCGGCCGTCTATCGCGTTGGTGACGATGGCGTACCGCCAACGCTTGAAGTACGTGTGGACGGCGTAGTGGCCACCAATGGTATGATGGTGTTGCGCGAGCCGTTCATTGAAGTGCTGCTGCACGACAACAGCAAGCTTGCCATCAACGACAGTACACGACTCACGGTCTTCATCAACGGCGATCGCATTCGTGCATCGAACACCACGGAGTTCGACTTCCTGCCAACCGACACGGCCATGCGTCGGTATGGTGCAGCCGATGTGCGTGCTGCCATGGTGTTCCGCTATCCGTTGGACATCGACCAGAACAACATCATCGTGCGTGGCGTGGATGCAAGCGGCAATGCCGATACCCTGGAGCTGGCGCTCTTCACCACCGATCGCACCACGCTCAAGACCGTCATCCCTTCGCCCAATCCGTTCACAGACGCCGTCACGTTCCGCGTCAACCTAGCATCGGACCTGCCTTCCGTCCCTGCCACCATCACCATCTTCGACCTTTCCGGTGGCCTTGTTCGAACACTCCGAACGTCCGTGGCCATGGGCTCGTCCGTCGTACCATGGGATGGAAGGGGAGAAGGCGGCGAGTCGCTTGCCAGCGGTATCTACGTTTGGCGCTTCTCGGCGGACGATCCGTCCGGGGCGTCTGCGGTTGTGGGCTCTATCGTCCTCATTCGATAGGTACTTAGGTTCATCTTCCCTCGCGGAAACAACCTCGGAATTCCGTAGATTTGCAGGTTCACTCCTGTACACATCTAGCGTAGTATGGCCCACCAGAACGAACGAATTCTGCCCGTCTTGATGGAAGACGAGATGCGAGACTCGTATCTCGACTATTCCATGTCCGTGATCGTATCCCGTGCCCTTCCGGATGCACGGGACGGACTCAAACCTGTTCACCGCCGCGTGCTCTACGCCATGTACGAATTGGGCATGACGCCCAACCGTCCGTACAAGAAGAGTGCGCGTATCGTTGGAGAGGTGCTCGGTAAGTACCACCCCCACGGCGATAGTTCCGTGTACGATGCCATGGTCCGTTTGGCCCAGCATTGGTCCATGCGAGCAATGCTCGTCGATGGTCAAGGGAACTTCGGTTCGGTGGACGGAGATTCTCCGGCCGCTATGCGATATACAGAGGCGCGCCTCTCGTCGCTCGCCATGGAAGTGGTGCGAGACATCGATAAGAACACCGTGGACTTCCGTCCAAACTTCGACGACTCGCTCGAAGAACCATCGGTGATGCCAACCGTGTTGCCAACGTTGTTGGTGAACGGTGCCAATGGGATCGCCGTTGGTATGGCCACGAACATCCCGCCGCACAACCTGCGCGAGATCGTGAACGGCATTCAGGCCGTGATCTCCGATCCGAACATCACGAATGAAGAACTGCTCAAGTATGTGACGGCGCCGGACTTCCCAACGGGCGGTATCATCTACGGCTACGAAGGTGTGCGCAATGCCTACACCACGGGACGTGGAAAGATCCAGGTGCGCGCAAAGGCCAGCATCGAATCCGGTAAGACGAAAGAGGCCATCATCATCACCGAGCTTCCGTATCAAGTGGGCAAGGCCGGCTTGATCGAGAAGATCGCAGACCTCGTCAAGGCCAAGACGCTCGAAGACATCAGCGACATTCGCGATGAGTCGGACCGCGACGGAATGCGCATCGTGATCGAGCTCAAGCGCGACGGTGTGCCGATGGTGGTGCTGAACAACCTCTACAAGCACACGCAGATGCAGGTCACCTTTGGTGTGATCATGCTTGCACTGGTCAAGGGACGTCCGCGGATCCTAACGCTCAAGGAAATGATGGAGGCCTTCATCGGTCACCGCGTGGAAGTGATCGTCCGCCGGACGCAATTCGACCTGACGGCCGCCGAGAAGCGCGCCCACATCTTGGAAGGCTTCATCATTGCGCTCGATAACATCGACGAAGTGATCCAGACCATCAAGAAGTCGAAGGATACGGCCGATGCATCGGCGAACCTGCAATCGAAGTTCGGACTGAGCGAGATCCAGGCCAAGGCCATTCTCGATATGCGTCTGCAGCGCCTTACCGGCCTCGAGCGCGAGAAGATCCAAGCCGAGTATCGCGAAGTGATCGAACTCATCGAACGTCTGCGCGCCATTCTTGCCAGCAAGGAACTGCAGATGATGATCATCGGTGATGAACTCCGTGAACTTGCGTTGAAGCATGGCGATGAGCGTCGCACACAAGTGGTGTACGATGCCAAGGACTTCACGCTTGAAGACTTCGTGGCCAACGAGGAAGTGATCGTCACGATCTCGCACAACGGCTTCATCAAGCGCACACCCGTGAGCACCTACCGTCGCCAGCACAAGGGCGGCCGCGGTGTTGCCGGTGCGGGCACGTATGAGGATGATTGGGTGGAGACCGTGTTCCGCGCCTCCACGCACCACTACCTGTTGTGCTTCACGGACAAGGGTCGTGTGTATCGCGTCAAGGTCTACGACATCCCCGAAGGAAGTCGGAACGCCAAGGGTCGCTCCATTGCCAATGTCATTCAAAAGCCGAGCGATGAGACCGTGAACGCCTACTTGACGGTCACGGACTTCGAGCGCGACGACCAGTTCATCTTCTTCGCAACGAAGCAGGGAACGGTGAAGAAGACGCCGGTAAGCGACTTCGCCAATGTGCGCTCGAACGGTATCATCGCCATCAATCTTGACGAGAACGACAAGCTCATCGGCGTTCGTCTCACCGACGGAAACAATGAGATCCTCATTGGCTCGAGCAGCGGACTTGCCGTCCACTTCCATGAATCCGACGTTCGCTCCATGGGTCGTGCCGCCGCCGGTGTGCGCGGTATCTCGCTCGAGAACGATGCCGAGGTGATCTCGCTCGTTGCCGTGCGTCATGGCGATGCGCAAGTGATCGTCGTGGGCTCGCGCGGCTATGGCAAGCGCACGAAGGTCGACGACTTCCGCATCACCAAGCGTGGTGCCAAGGGCGTCACATCGATGAACATCACGGAGAAGACCGGAAAGATCTGCGCCATCCTGGCCGTGACCGATCTGGAAGACCTCGTCGTGATCACCACGAACGGCATCCTCATCCGTCAGCCCGTCAAGGACATCCGCACGCTCGGACGCGTCACACAAGGTGTTCGCCTCATCCGCTTGGAAGAGGGCGATAAGATCGCCGACATCACAACGGTCACCCGCGACGATGACGACGACGAAGAAGGCACAACAGAAGGCGGCGAGGCGACGACGGAACCAACGTCCAACTAAGAGCTTTCGCATGGCCGAGCGATTCATCAGAACGATCACACAACGGGCAGGTCTTCGACCTGCCTGTTGTGTTTTGATACTCCTTGGTGCAACGATCATTGGTCGCGCACAGGACAGTACATCGGTCGACACGCTCTACACACCGCTGGCTTCGCACGGTCGCCTTGGCATCATTCCGCTCCGTCCATTCACGGACATCACGAAGCGCGACATCCGCAAGATCCAGTACTATTCGTTGCCGGAGATCGTGACATCCTCGACGCCGTGGATCCCCATGTCGGCCGGTGGACTCGGTCAGCACAACAGCATGAGCATTGCCGGGGCCATGCCGGTAGACATTGCCGTGAGCGAGAACGGTCGCTCCCTCGTTGACGTGTGGTCCGGCACCCTGCACCTCGAACAACTTGCCCCCGAAGGCTACGACCGCGCCGAACTCTATCTCGGCACCGATGCCGTTGCACTCGGCGCCACGATGAGCACGGTTGCCTTGAATCTGCAAGACGTGCAGCACAACACCGGAAGTCCGTTCTCCAAACTCTGGTATCATCAGGCAGGGGGAGACTACATTGCGGCCGACGTGGAGCTCACGCAGAACGTGGCTCCCAACGTGAACGTGATGTTCGGCGTTCGACGTGCCGGTGCGAACGGTCGCTATGCACGCACGAAGTACGATGTATGGAACGTTCGCAGCGCCGTTCGTTGGTCGATCAGCAGCATGTCGACCGTGTCGTTGAACTACCACCTCTCGTCGCTCAGCACCGACCTGTGGGGAGGGATCAATGCGAACACCAACACGCAGTTCGACAACGAAGGTGTTGCGCAACCGGTCTATGCGGCGTTGCGCGACGATTCACGTCGACATGATCTCACACTCACCTTCACACAACTCCTTGCCGCCGACACCTCATCCGTCCTCACGGCCACAGCCTATGGAACGCTCAATGCCATGAACCGCATGTGGGACAGTAGCGGCTATACGTTGCACTCGCATACGGAAGGTGCAACGGTTCGTCTCGAACAACGCCTTTCCATCCTGACGTTGCGCGTGGGAGCATCTGCCGACTACACGTTGCTCTCCGACAATCCCATTGCGCGATCCATCGACAACGTCTCTACGTCCGCCTTTGGCCATGCCACCCTTCGCCTTCAACCGGCCCTTGACCTCAAGGCATCAGCTCGCATCACGTCGCAGTATGGCGTGTTCCTGAATGGTGGCGGGGCAGGTATCGTCTGGCGCGCAGACTCTGCGACCACCATCACCGCTGATGCCTCCACGGCACAGCGAGCACCCACGCCAACAGAAGGACCGGGGCTCCTACCGGAGCGTTCGGGATTGTTGTTCCTGGACTTTGCGCAACGCATTGCACCACACGGACCACGTCCGACCGTGCGACCCACGACGTTCTCGATGGGACTCTATGCGCGCATCACCGACAATCCGTTGATCACCTCGGCCATCGTCGACACGGCCGGCATTCCGGTGGCCACGAAGACCATCAACGGCACCACGTCCAACGTCTACGGTGGGTATGTACATGCGCTGTTCCGTTTGTGGGAGCTCGACGTTGAACCTGTCGCACGCGTTTCGACATCGCAATTGCAAGGCTCGGCCGACGATCGGTTCCCGATCGTGAGCGGAAGTCTCAGCGTAAGCTACACGTATCGCGTGGGTTCGAACTGGGTGGTGCTTGGTGTGCGAGGCGGACTCCTTTCGTCGATGCGCGGACTCCAGCATATGCCTCTTACGTGGACGTATATCCAGCCAACCGTGCAGCAGGGGACGATCAGCAACGGCCTCGATGCATGGCTTGTAGCCAACCTTGGCAATGCCAATGTGCGTCTCTCCTTCGAGAACATCTTCGGTCAGCCCTTCTACACCGTGGCCATGGCCCCCTTCATGCAGCAGAACATCCGGCTGAGCGTTACGTGGTCGTTCTTTGAGTAAGGGACGGTGCGTATATTCACTCTGGTGAACTCTCTCTTGTAACGATCGTTGAGTTGGTGTATGCAGCGAATCTTCTTCCTTGTTGTTCTTGTGATCGTAACTGGCTGCGGTGGGGGGATCGTCTATCACGTTCCTGTTTCACTCCATCCCGCTTGTACTGTTGGTTCGGAGACAACGCAACCGATCCAGGACGTGGATAAACCTCCAATGGTGGTCAAGGCAGATCGCGCGGTATACATTACGTGTACTCAGACGTCAGAAGACTCTTTAACGTTGTCAGCGATCGACGCAACGTTACAGCTCGTATGGAGTCGACGGAGCATTGTTCCCGATCCCAAAGCACGGATCGTGATGGGCGTACGAAACAATGAGCTATCTCTCTACTTCATCTCCAAGAAGGGAGACTCGTCGGAGATTCAGCGACAGAACTATACTGCGACCACAGGTGCATTGATCTCAGATTTGACATCTGTTGTACGCCTTTCTGCGAAGGACGGTGTCAACACTGTGTCGGACCTTCGATTGACCCACGGCGTACTCCGCTCTGTCGATCCAATGCATGATACTGTTGATACGAACGGTAAAGAGTATCAATGGCAGAACTACCGATTGTTCCCCGGTACGCAAGGAACTCATTCACCGTCATTCAGATTGCCTGTAAGCCGAAGGCTGCTCAAGACCTCTGAACTTGTTGATGGTGCGATGTCTACGTATGCTGTCGTTTCCATTCGCGACACCATCGACGATCGTCCGAGTTCCACACCTGGACGGTTCATTGAAACAGCTGTGGTACGTGGAAAAGACGTGCGGCAGTTTCGCACGCCCATCAAGGATGTCTTTTCTGACGAGAAAGTGGAACAGATCACACCGTATTTGGGCATTCAAGACACCGTGCTTCAGTTGTTTACGGTAGCGTTCACGCAAGGTGAAGGCATGCAATCACTATCACACTACGAAATGTTCGATGCGACCTGGAGGCTGAAATGGAGCCATGTGTTTGGCGAAGAGGAACGTGAGAATCTCGACGATGTGATCTCATGGAAACGAGCTCGACCGCACGGCGTCTATCAAGTATCGAACGGAACGATGCTCGTATTGGAAGAGGCGGTGCAGATGTCCAGCTCCGGATACTGGAGACCGATGTATCCACCGACATGGCACTACATGACTCCGTTGACACCGGCGTTTCCAACGATGTATCGCCACGATGCGATCATGACCGCGACTTCGCTGGAGCAGGGCCTTCAGTCGTATTCGGCAAGAAAGACGATGCTGGTCTTGATCGGAAATGATGGCAAGATCCGGTGGCACAGTTTCTTGGCTCGTGATCCTGTCGACGCGGATGCCAACCATGTTATGAATGACGGTACGCCGGATGACGGTCGGGTCATCGTTGGAACTGAGTCGAAAGGCTCGTGCCCGTTGCTCTGGAGAGATCATGTTAATGGAGCGCTCTATGTCGCGACTCTCGACCTTTTGACCGGGGTAGTGTCACGGCCGACAAACGTCGCGAATATCGATGCTAAAGCATCGTGGTTCGGTCTTTCCTGGGTTGATGAGCACACGTTGATGTTCTTCACGAAAGTATCAAGTCGACCGAATATCGTTCCGGTTCGTATCGATCTCGCAAAGGTTGTCACGCCATGATTCCTGATCAACAGAGAACTGCCCCTGCGCCCATCACCGTCACCTTCAACCAGCTGATCCGACCGTATCTGGTCCTGCGCATCGGCTTCGCCATGGCCATCACCGTGATCGGTCTTCCGCTGGCCGTGATCTGGTTCTGCGGCGTGGGGCAGTGGTGGGCACGCCACTATTTCCAGAAGCTGCAATGCACGCTCGATGACCATGCCGTGCGCTTCCGCAAGGGCATCATCGTGGAAGTGGAGAAGACCATTCCGCTCGAGAACATTCAAGACGTGACCTTCATCGAAGGACCGATCCTTCGTCGCTTCGATCTGGCCATGCTCCGCTTCGAGACGGCCGGCTACAGCGAGCGTCAGTCACATGCCATGAGCTTGGTGGGCATCATCAATGCGCACACGTTCCGCGATCAGATCCTTGCAGCGCGGGATGCACTTCGCAGACAGGGTCATCCAACCACGTCCACGTCGACCACGTCGCTGGCCGGCATCGAACGACAGCTTGACGAGATCATCACCCTCCTTCGCGAGCAACGTCGCTCATGATCGTCGACGCCATCACCAACACTGCATCGTTCGCGCATTTGCCGTGGTTCGAGCGTATTCATCAGTTCCTCGCTTCGACGGATCTTGACGCATTGGAACCCGGTAGGGTGGAGATCGACGGCGACCGTCTCTTTGCCATTGTTGCCGATGATCATGCACGCGATGCACGTCCGCTGCTCGAGGCACATCGCCGCTACATCGATCTACAACTCGCAGTCCACGGAGCGTTCGACGTGCTCTGGCGTCCGCTCTCTTCGTGTACCACGGTGGACCAACCGTATGATGCAGAGACCGACCTGATCTTCATGGCCGACACTGCGCAGACACGACTCCATCTGTCTGCCGGCATGGCCGCTGTCTTTTTCCCCGACGATGCGCATGCACCGCAGCCACCGGCCAACGTCGTTCGCAAGATCGTGTTCAAGATCCACGTCTGACAAACAAAGGGAGACCGCAGTATGGTGGAGTCGACGATCCCCGCGAATTTCCTGGCCGTGTGCGACAAATTCGCCACGCAACCCGACAAGATCTGCTATGGACGGAAGGCACACGGGAAATGGCATACCATTACCCATGCCGCTTTGCGAGAAGATGTGGAGTGCTTTGCCATGGGCATGATGCTCCTTGGCGTCAGTGTGGGTGAACGCGTTGGCATCGTGAGCGAGAACCGGGTGGAATGGCCGATCGCCGACTTCGCCCTTGCCGCCCTCGGAGTGATCGACGTTCCCATCTTCCCGACGCTCACGGGTCCGCAAGTGGCCTACATCTACCACAACTGCGAAGCGGCCGCCGTGATCGTGTCGAACCTATTCCAGTTGAACAAACTCTTGAAAGTGCGTGCCGACATTCCATCGCTGCGCACGATCATCGTGATGAACGACGACGTCGAGTTGCAAGACGGCGTTGTGCATTTCAGCGACGTGATGGAGAAGGGAAGGAAGGCGTTCGATGCGACAACCCGTCGACAGAAGTTCATCGACCTTGCCACACACGTCAAGCCCGACGATGTGCTCACGCTGATCTACACCAGCGGGACCACCGGTGACCCCAAGGGCGTGATGCTCACGCATCGCAACATCACGGCCAACGTGTCGGGCGCCCTTGCCTCCTTTGACCTCAACGAATCGGACACACTCCTGTCGTTCCTACCGCTCTGTCATTCCTACGAACGCATGGCAGGCTACTACTGCGCCTTCATCGCCGGCTCGTCCACCTACTTTGCCGAGAGCATCGAAAGTGTGTCCGAGAATCTACGCGAGATCCGACCGACCGTGATGACGAGCGTGCCACGACTGTTCGAGCGCATCAAAATGCGCGTGCTCAGCAACGTGGAGAAACAGAGCACGCTGCAACGCAAGGTCTTTGCCTGGGCCTCCGACGTCGGCATGCGTTGGTTCCGTGGTGAACGCTCTGCATGGCTTCGTGCGCAACACACCCTTGCCGACAAACTCGTGTTCGCCAAGGTTCGGGAACGAACCGGTGGTCGAATTCGGTTCTTTGTGAGTGGAGGCGCCGCACTCTCAGTGGATGTGGGCGCGTTCTACATGATGATGGGTCTGGAGATCATCGAAGGATACGGGCTCACCGAATCCTCACCGGTGCTCTGCGTGAACCGATTGGGAGAACAAGAGCTCGGAACCGTCGGCACGCCGTTGCCCAATGTGGAGATCGCCATAGCTGCCGATGGAGAGATCCTTGCACGCGGACCGAGCATCATGAAAGGATACTGGAAGAACGACGTTGCAACGCACGAGTCCATCGATGCAGAAGGGTACTTGCATACGGGAGATATCGGAGCATTCAATGAACGCGGACATCTTCGCATCACGGATCGCAAGAAACATCTCTTTGTGAGCAGTGGAGGAAAGAACATCGCACCGCAACCCATCGAGGCATTGCTTGCCGAGAGTCCGCTCATCGACCAGGTGATCCTGATCGGCGATGCGCGCGAGTACTGCACGGCGTTGATCGTGCCGGACATAGAACAGGTCAAGGCACTCGGCATCGGGCCTGATGCCCTGCGCGATGCGATCCAACGCGACCTTGATGTTCGACAACGCGAACTCCCGAAGTACGAACGTGCACGTCGGTTCGCCATCCTCACGACGCCCTGCACGGTGGAGAACGGATTGCTCACGCCAACACTGAAGATCAAACGCAAGGCCGTTGAACTCGCATACCGCGACGTGATCGACGCCATGTATGCGGAGAAGGAATAAGAAGGACGCTATGGAACTCATCGATGCGATTCGACAACGACGAACAACGAACGGACCGTTCGAGCAGCGACCGGTCTCTCTCGAACATCAGCATTTGCTGATCGAAGCGGCGGGCAGAGCTCCCAGTCACTTCAATTCACAGCCATGGCGCTTCATTCTGATCGACGATCCATCTGTTCGTTCGCAGATCGCCACGATCGGCGGTCGGACGATGCAACAGCTCATGGAGCGAGGCACGTTCTTCCAGCGCTACAAGAAGTACTTCCGATTCTCTGAGGAGGAGATGGAGGCAAGGCGGGATGGCATTCTGATCGATCAGTTGCCGATGATGCTGAAGCCCTTCATCAAGCAGGTGTTCTCTGATACCGTGCTCTCGCTCATGTCGAAGCTTGGCGTGCCGTCGATGCTGGGCGAGGACAATCGAAAGCTCATCGAGGGAAGTCCGCTCATCCTTGCTGTTATGCTCGATAAGGAAGAGTACATTCCCGATGCCTTGAGCGGCTTCTACTGTCAGCTCAGCATGGGCATGGCCATCGAGCACATCTGGCTGCTCACACAAGAACTCGGCATGGGCATACAGTTCATCTCCACACCCATGGAGATCCCCGAAGCATGGCAGGAATTGAAAGAGTTGCTCCGTGTGCCGGACGGACTTGAACTCATGGCGCTCTACCGATTGGGATATGTGCCGCAGGATGCCAAACGCAATCGCATCGATTGGAAGAGCGATCAGCGCAAACGGTTGTCGCAGCTTGCATTTCGCAACACGTGTGCAACACCCGAGCCCGACGCATCTCCACGGTCGACCGTATGATCCAGGCTCGCATCGCCGGCATCGGCACGGCATTACCCGAGCATGTTGTGCGACAAGATGATGTGCGCAACGTTGTCCGCACGGTCTTCGCTGCACACGGTCCGCACATCGAGCGCATCCTTCAGGTCTTCGATCACGATCACATTCACACACGTCGATTCGTCCGTCCGATCTCGTGGTATGCAGAGCCGCATGGATTTGCCGACTGCAACGAGGTCTATCGCACGTCGGCCACCGACCTTGCCACCGAGGCCGCAACACGCGCCCTTGCGGCAAGCGGATGCAGCGCGGCCGACATCAGCGCCGTGATCTTCGTGTCGACCACCGGCATTGCCACACCGAGCATCGAAGCGGCCGTGATGCAACGTCTGCAGTGTGCACCAACAACATCGCGCATTCCCGTGGTTGGACTTGGATGTGCCGGCGGTGTGGTCGGCCTGGCGCGCGCTGCCGAACTCTGTCGTGCACGCAACGGAGCACCGGTCTTGCTTATCGCAGCGGAGATCTGCAGTGTGACGTTCCAACGTAACGAACCAACGAAGAGCAACATCGTCGCAGCGAGCATCTTTGGTGATGGCGCCGCGGCCGTGGTGATCTCTGCAAGCGGTGACGGACCGATCGTTGGCGAAGGATATTCAGAGCTCTTTCCGAACACGGCCGACATCATGGGATGGGATGTGGTGGACACGGGTTTGAGCGTTCGGTTCTCGCGCGACATTCCGGACTTCGTGCGCAGCAACATGGCCAATGTCTTCGCGAGATTTCTTGCACACACGCATGCCGACGTGCAACGCCTGTCCACCTTCGTTGCCCATCCGGGCGGCGCCAAGGTGCTCGATGCCTATGCCGAGGTACTTGCCGTTCCGGCATCGAATGTGAACACGGCAAAGGATGTGTTGCGCGAGGTGGGGAACATCAGCAGTGCGTCGGTGTTGTTCGTGCTGGAGCGCGAGCTGCAACGCGTGCATGCCAGCGGCACCCTTGGTTGTTGTCTTGCGCTGGGCCCTGGCTTTGCAGCAGAGTTCTGTCTGCTGGAGTGGCCATGATCCTTGCCGCCTTCCTCTTCCTTGTCATTGCCATGCAACGCATCCTGGAGTTGCGTCTCGCTGCGCGTAATCGCGCACGCGCCATGGCACACGGCGGTATCGAAGTGGGAGCGGATCACTACTGGATGTTCATCGTCCTGCACGTGCTCTGGCTTCTTGCGATGAATGCAGAGGGCGCAGTGCGCGGCTTTCCGTTCACTGCATGGAGCGTCGTCGGCCTGTGCGGATTCGTTGTGGCCGAAGCGTTGCGCTATTGGGCCATTGCAACATTGGGTTCGGCATGGAACACGCGCATCATCGTGGTGCCGGGGGATGCACGTGTTGCGCGCGGACCGTATCGATTCCTTGCACATCCCAACTACGTGGCCGTTGCGATCGAACTGGCCGCCGTGCCGTTGGTCCTTGGTGCATGGTGGACGTGCCTTGCAGCCACCATCCTCAATGCCGCCGTGCTTCTCTTGGTGCGCATCCCTGCAGAAGAGCGGGCCTTGGCACAAATGAAAAAGCCCTTGACGTAAAACGACAAGGGCAATTCATGCGTGGTACCGGAGGAGGGACTTGAACCCNNATTATGATTCCATTGCTCTAACCACCTGAGCTACTCCGGCCCGAAGGGCTACAAATATACGAATTACTCTCCGAGTTGATTGAGCTGGTCGCGGATCTGCGCCGCTTTCTCATACTCTTCGTTCTTGATGGCAAGGTCAAGGGAGGCATGGAGCCGATCCCGCAACGACATGGTCTTGGGCGGTGCTTCCTGTTCCGATTCCGATTCTTCCGACGAGGCACGCAGACGTTCGATCTCGTTCTCTTCGTCGGCTTCCTCTTCGTGCGTCTCTCCGAATTCCTCTTCGGCCTCGTCGACATCCGGCGTGAATCCTGCTTCTGCGATGATCTCTTCGGCAACGTACATCGGAACGCCGCAGCGGATCGCAAGGGCAATGGCATCGCTTGGTCGAGCATCCACTTCGAGGTCAGAGAACTCGAAATGCAAGGTGGCGTAGAACGTGCCGTCCTTCAGGCTGCTGATGGAGACGTCGCGCAGTTGTCCGCCCAACGACTCGATCACATTGCGCAGCAGATCGTGCGTCATCGGACGCTGGGGCTTGATGCCTTCGAGCTCATTGGCAATGGCCTGTGCTTCCGGAACGCCGATCACGATGGGGAGTCGACGTACGCCATCGATCTCACGCAAGATCAGCGCGTAGGCGCCTGTACTTGCCTGACTGACGGAGAGCCCCAAGATGTCTACTTGAACCTTGTTCATGGTGCAATATTACTTACTTGCCCGTGACTGCGGAAATGCGAGCCGTGAGCTTGGGAAGAATGGTGAAGACATCGCCCACCAACCCGTAATCGGCAACCGTGAAGATCGGAGCTTCCTTGTCCTTGTTGATGGCCACGATCACCTTGCTTGACGACATGCCAGCAAGATGCTGGACGGCACCACTGATGCCGCAGGCCACATACAGGTTCGGGCTCACGGTCTTACCGGTTTGACCGACTTGCTGTGAGTGTGGTCTCCAGCCGGCATCCACCACGGCGCGTGAAGCACCAACGGCAGCACCAAGACTCTTGGCCAATTCTTCGACAAGATGGAAGTTCTCCGGACCCTTGAGCCCACGTCCGCCCGACACGATCATATCGGCTTCGGCAACGTCGAGCACGCCATCGTTCTTGATCACCGAGGTGACCGTCACACCACGACGTGTTGTGGCCGATGGTGCAAAGTTCTCGATGGTCACGGTTCCATCCGCGTCCTTCTTTGCCGTGAAGACGTTCGGGCGCAGGGTGTACACGGCGATCGGCGTGGTTGGACGAACCGAGATGCGCGCCTTTCCTGCATAGATCGGACGCACGGCTTCGCCTTGTGCGGTGAGTTCAACGCAATCGGCCAACAGACCTGCTTGCAGCTTCACAGCAACGCGTGGAGCGATGTTCTTTCCGGCCGTGGTCGCAGAGGCGAGCACGACATCGGCACCGACCTTTGTGGCGGCTTCGGCAATAGTATGGGCAGCATCGGTGGCCGATGCGCTCAGACAGGAGGTGAGTCCGTAGGCACCGGCGCTTTGGATCTGCTCCGGCGTGGCATTCACGGCAATGCCTGTGATGGGCGCGCCGTTCGCTACGCTACGCGCAGCGGTGATCACTTCATACGACGAGCGCTTGAGTCCGGCGCCGCTTGGTTCGAGAACGACAAGGATGTGTTTCATTAGATCATTTTCGCTTCTTCGTGGAGGAGACGGACGAGTTCATCAATGTCGGCGTCCGTTTCGCCGAGGATCTTGTTCAAGCGCTTGGTGTCGGGCAACGACATCGAGAGCGTTTCTACGCGGGCAGATACGGCTTCCGCCGCACGCTCGGTGATGGGCTTCGATTTTGCCTTCATGATGTCCGGAAGCTTTGGATAGCGCGGATCGTTCAATCCCTTTTGTGTGCTGATCACGCACGGCAGTGTGGTCTCGACGATCTCCTTGCCGCCTTCGATATCGCATTCAGCCTTGACGGTGGTGCCGTCGATCTCGAGCTTGGAGACGATGTGGATGGATGGCCACTCCAGCATCTCTGCCACGAGGGCCGATGTCTGGAAGGAATCGAAGTCGATGCTCTGACGTCCGAACAGCACCACGTCGGGAGCGAGTTCCTTGGCCGCTGCCACGATGTTGGCCGCAACGGTGTAGGAGTCGGCGCGCACATCGTCCTTGACGAGAATGGCGGAGTCTGCACCCATGGCCAATGCCGTGCGCAGAACGTCCTTGGAGGAATCGGCACCTACCGTAAGGGCCGTCACTGTACCACCGAGCGATTCCTTCAATCGAAGACCGGCTTCGATGGTGAATTCGTCGTACGGATTGAGAATGAATTTGACTCCCTGTGCTGCCATGGACTTGCCGTCCGGTCCAACGGCGATCTTCGTCGTCGTGTCCGGTACTTGGCTGATGCAAACAAGAATGTTCATGCAGTCCTCTGAATTGAGTTGACGTGGTCGTAGAACGGCAAAATTACGAAAGGGAACGGACTAGATAGTGCCCGTTGACCATGAAAGGGAGACAAGGGAGCGAGCCCAGTCTGCACGTGCCGAGAGTTGACGCAACAATGCCTCTGCATAGAAGCGTTCGCGCAGGTTGATGGTGAGCAATGATGACTCACCGGCCTCGAACTTGCGGCGCTCGGCCACGACCATTTGTTCGGCCAGGCTGACCTCTTCGGAGGCAGCTTCCATGCGCTCGGTGGCCCGACGCACGGCAATGATGCTGTTGGCCACGTCGGCCGCCACAAAGCGCTCGACGATGGCACGCTGGAGATCGGCACGGCGTACCGTGATCTCGGCAACCTCTGCCTGGGCACTGGCACTACGGAAGAGCAAGGGTTGCGAAATGGTGAGTCCCACCTTGTAGTTCGGGGCAAGGCTCTTTGCAACGTCGTACGAGAGCAGTGCGCCCTCGAGTTCGACGAACGGTCGGAGATACTCTCGTGCCAATCCGCTGTCCAAGCGGGCGGTCTGCTGGAGCATGTCGGTGCGACGCACTTCGGGACGTTGCAGATAGGCCGCAGCAACGGAGACGGTGGCGAGTGACGTGGTGTCGGCCCGCAACGGTAGTGGTTCAGGATCGCCGGTGAGCGGACGTGGTTCGCCCGTACCCGTCCACAGGAACACGCTCACGTCTACGGCTGCTTGTTCGGCCATGCGCTTGGCGCGCAGGAGTTCGCCCCTGCGACGTGCCACTTCTTGCAACACTTCGACGGTATCGATGGCCGAGGTCTCTCCGCTGCGTGCACGACGTGCCGTCATCGTGGCCCGCGCTTGTATCAAGCGGTACACGGTATCGGCCACGGCAACAGCGGCCACGGCCTCTGCCCAGTCCCAGTACCGCAACGCTGCCGTGCGCAACAACGCATTGCGCTCCATGCGGAACTGCGCTGTGGCAAGGTCCGGACGAAGCATGGCCTTGCGCAACTGATTCCGTCGCGTGTCGGTGAAGATCCCTTGGAACAACGGCAACGAAATGCCAAGACCCGCCTCACCACTCAAACTCGTGGCCGTTTGCGGATTCACGTCGGTACCGATACCGCGCGAATACGTGGCCTTGAGCTTTGGACCGAAGACCATGTCGAGCGGCAACTCGAGCGCACCATTGAGCACGTTGAGTTTGTCGACGCCATCCTTGTCCTTGTAGGTGTACTGCACGTCGAGCTTCGGATCGAAGCGTCCCAACGAATTGCGGATCTCGGCCTCTGCCAGATCAGGCTCGAACGAGGACGAGCGCAACGACGGATGCGTGAGTTCCACCTGCTGCAGGAAGTCGCGCAACGTGAGCACGTTCTGCGCATCAAGCCGCAGAGCAGGGAAGGTGGCAAGGATCAGAAGGGGGAACAGCGATCTCACTTCTTGTCCTCCTTGCCGCCTTTGTCGGCCTTCTTCTTGTTCGACGCTGGAACAGGGAACTGTGGCGGGAAGCCCATGAGCTGTCGCCAGATTTCATAGCCCACGGAAACCTCGTTGAGCATGATCCATCCGGAGGCTTCGGTGCCTTGACGAAGGAACTTCGAGGAAGGCCATGGACGGGATGCGGAGTCGGGAACGATCAACAGTCGGAAGCCACCGGCACCGTCGTCGACGGCGTCGACCACACGGACGATGCCATGGAAGATGCCAACGTTCACGTCGCGCCAGCCGGAGACCTGGAAGGCAGGGAAGCCGGCGAATTGGAGGGAGACGCGTCGACCCGGATCGACGAGTGCTGCATCCATGCCGGTGACGAAGACCTCGACGGCCTGATCGTCCGTGCTTGGGACGACAACAGCCAATTGTTCGCCTTCCTTGACGGTCTGTCCGGCGCCTGCTTTTGCAATGCGTACGATCACGCCATCCAATGGAGCGATCACGGTGCTCGCGCCAACGCGACCTTTTGCATTGGCCAAGCGTACTTCGGCCTCTTGCATGGTCACAAAGGCCTGGTTGATCACGCGCTCTTCTTCTGCTCGAAAGGCATCCACATCCTGCATGGCAGAGTTGATGGCGGCGGCCATGGACACGGAATCGGCCAGGGCACGCTGCAGATTGAGCGTTGCTGTTTCAACATCGCGCTTCGAAACAAGGTCTTGTCGGAAGAGCGTGTCGGCACGTGCATAGCGTGTACGCGCCGTGCTGAGCTCGACGATCACATTCTCGAGGCGGGCTCGCGTTTGTGCCAGACGTTGCTCGGATTGTTTGCGACGTTGAATGGAAACTTCGATGGATTGTTCTTGGGCCAAGAACGTTCGATCTCGTAGCGTCTGCAGTTTGTCCAGCAGTGACCGGTCGAAGAAGTTCACGTTGATGTCGGAGAGCACGACGATCGTATCGCCACGACGGACTTGCTGTCCTTCGTGGACGAACCATCGTACGATGCGACCGCTGATGGCGCTCTCCAATGTCTGCGGTCGTGCATCGGGCACGAACGACGTTACTTTTCCGGACCCATGGACGGTCTGCACCCACGGCACAAAGGCAAGGAACAGCGCCGTGCCGATCACGAGCACACCAATGGTGGCCACGAGGGTTCGATGCGAGCGTGGTGTGCTCACCATTTGGAGCGAGAGTCGGCGGTGATCAGTCATGGAGACCTCCGTCGACGAGATGAATGCATCCGTCCTGCAGGGCGTAGACGGCTTGTGTTCTGCGGACCACATCTTCGTCATGCGAGACGTTGACGATGGTCCACGACGAGTGGGCGAAGATCTCCGAAAGCATGCGCTGTTTTGTTGCCTCTTCAATACCGTCGAAGGCCTCATCAAGCAGCAAGATCTCCGGTCGGTGCAGGATCATGCGTGCGAAGAGGATGCGTCGTTGCATCCCGAACGAAATGGTCAATCCATCAGCACGCAGTGCCGTCCGTAGTCCGTCGGGCAATGCATCCACATCCGATTGCAGACAGACCATTCGCATGGCCCATTGCAGATCGGCATGCGAGGCTGAGCGTCCCAACATGATGTTCTCTTCGATGGTACCGTCGACGAGTTGATCGAGCGGAGAGACCAGGGCTACGCGAGAGCGCAGCGACGCAAGATCGGCACTGCGAACATCTACCTCATTCACGGTAATGAGTCCGCGTTGCATCGTCTCCAACCCAAGGATGGAATGCAGGAGCGTGGTCTTGCCGCTTCCGCTGGCGCCAATGAGACTGATCCGACAACCGGATGGTACGTCGAGCGAGGCACCACGCAATGCGGGTTGATGGGCATGCTCATAGGTGAACCACACATCGCGAATGCGAATGTGTCCGCCGTTCGGCAACGACGGGACGGGAATACCGCCCACGTCTTCAAGTGGCTTGTCCGAGATGTTGGACACCTTCCCAATGGCGGCCATGAGATCGTAATAAAGGTCGAGTTGACCGATGAGCTTCTCGACGGCGTTCAAGATCATGATGATGACGATCTCGGCAGCAACGAGTTGACCGAGCGACATCTGTTGATCGATCACGAGCATGCCGCCCAGACCCAGTACACCAACCGTGGCCACCGACTTGAAGAACATCGAGCCAAAGATCTGACGGGACAAGATCACGAAGTGTCGACGTCGGTCGTGCACATAGGCCGCTGCGATCGTGTCCAATCGGTCGAAGGCAAAGGAACGTGCACCGGTGAGTTTCACGGCCAACTGTGCTCGTGCGATCTCTTCGAGCCATGATGCCGTTTCGTACTTGCGCTTGCTGGCCTCGATGGCCGTGTGGATCCCACCACGTCCCAAACCGTAGACCAGGAGCGGCAGAAATCCGATGAGCACAATGTCGTACAACAGGAAGAACGGATGATAGATCGCAAGGACGATCATGCCAACCAGCAGTACGAGGGCCGCATTGATCCCTTCGAGCATGAACTTACCGAGCGACTTCTGAATGGTGATCACATCAAAGAAGCGATTCACGAGTTCCGGTGCATACTGTTCGCGTAAGGCGGCAAGGCGAATGGAAGGGAGGCGATGCATGATATCGAACGAAGCATGCACGAAGATCCGGCGCTGGATCAGTTCGATCACCCACCGTTCGAGAACCGCCAGCACGCCGGAGGCGAGCAGACCCAAAAAGACCAGTGAGCAGAGCACGATGAGCTGCTTGTTGAAGACGCCGAGTGCCACAGAGTTCACGATGGCCTGGGCCGTCACAGGGACGACGAGTGCTAACAAGCTGGAAAGCACCGAGTACCCGATCACCACCCAGATGTCGGTGCGTTCTTCGCGCAAGATCGAACGTAGGTACGGCCAGAGGTCTGAGAACGACTCGGCATGACGATGTTCTGCATCAGGATGCGGCGTCGATGTGCGTAGAGATGGCTTTTCAGCGCCCTCCGAGAGGAATGACGTCAACGACCCGCGAATGATCAAGGCACGACCATCGAAGGCCATGCAGGGAGCCGTTGCCGAGCTCCGCATGAGAAGGTGTTCCGCGGTGACCACGAAAGCACCGTCGGGTGCTGCTCCCGAGCCGATGTTCACGACCTCGCATTCGAGTCCGGCATCGGACAGAATGGACAGCATATGATCGAGCGCAGTTTCCGGTGTGACGGAGTGACGGGAGAGCAGGTCTCGTGCACGCAGGGCAACATCTACATTGTGCTTCGCCGGAAGCAGATCGTTGAGCGCATCGAGAATACTGGTAAGGAGACCGTTGTACGGCGGTGTTTCATTCATAGTTGTCCTGCAAATTTACCCGCGCAGCGTACTCCGCACATACTGACCGGTGATGCTATCTGCAATGTTCGCTATTTGTTCGGGTGTCCCCGTTGCCACGATGCGTCCGCCATCGCGTCCGCCTCCGGGCCCAAGGTCGATCACATGATCGGCATAGGTGACCACATCGAGATTGTGTTCGATCACCACCACCGTATTGCCTTTGTCCACGAGTTTCGAGAGAAGTCGCAGCAACACGGCAATGTCTTCGAAATGCAATCCTGTGGTCGGCTCATCCAACAAATACAACGTCTTTCCCGTTCCCGTCTTCGAGAGTTCGGTAGCGAGCTTCACACGCTGGGCTTCGCCGCCCGAAAGCGTTGGTGCCTGCTGCCCAAGCGTGATGTAGGTGAGGCCCACATCCATGAGCGTCTGGAGCTTGTGCTTGATCTTCGGAATATCGACAAAGAGCTCCACGGCCTCTTCGACGGTCATGTCGAGCACATCGGCGATCGACTTGCCCTTGAACCGCACGGCCAACGTCTCCGCATTGTATCGCTTGCCATTGCATGTATCGCACGGCACGTACACATCGGGCAGGAAGTTCATCTCGATCTTGCGGATCCCTGCCCCCTCGCATTCCTCGCATCGGCCTCCGCTCACATTGAACGAGAACCGTCCGGCCTTATAGCCGCGGATCTTGGCTTCGGGCAACATGGTGAAGAAGTCGCGGATCTGCGTGAAGAGTCCGGTATAGGTAGCGGGATTACTGCGCGGTGTGCGACCGATGGGCGTTTGATCGATCTCGATCACCTTGTCGATGTTCGGCAGTCCTTCGATCTTGTCGTACGGAAGCGGCACCACTTCTGCATCGTAGAAATGTCGCGCAAGGATGGGATACAGCGTGTCGTTCACCAGCGTGCTCTTGCCGGATCCGCTCATTCCGGTCACACAGACGAACGTGCCCAGCGGGATCGTGAGATCGACGTTCTTCAGATTGTTGCCGCGTGCGCCATGCAGCTGCAACGTCTTCCCACTGCCGGTGCGACGGACGGCGGGAATGTCGAAGTGCTTCGTGCCGATGAGGTACTGCAACGTGAGCGACCGATCGGTGATCACATCGCCCATGGTGCGGACGTTGGAAGGGTGGAAGGTGGCGATGATCTCGCCGCCGTGCACACCGGCGCCCGGACCGATGTCGATCACATGATCGGCCTCTTCGATCATCTCGCGATCGTGCTCCACCACCACAATGGAGTTACCGAGATCGCGCAATGCCTTCAGCGAGTCGATGAGCTTTCGATTATCGTGTTGATGCAGTCCGATGCTCGGCTCGTCGAGCACATACGTCACGCCCACCAACTGCGACCCGATCTGCGATGCAAGTCGAATGCGTTGCGACTCGCCACCAGAGAGTGTTCGAGCGCTTCGATCGAGCGTGAGATAGGTGAGTCCCACATCGCGCAAGAATCGAAGACGTGTGGTGATCTCTTTGAGGATGAGCGTTGCGATGATGCGCTGTCGTGCCGTGAGCTTCTCGAGCAAGGTTGCGAAGAACGCTTCTGCATCGATGATGTCCATAGTGGTCGCACCATGGATGTTGGTATCGGCGATGAGCACGAAGAGGTGCTCTTCCTTCAAACGCGCACCCTTGCAGGTTCTGCAGGGGATGCTCGAGAAATACTTCTCGATGGACTTTCGAATGGAGGGTGTGGCGGACTGATCGTATTGATGACGCAGACTTGGAAGAACACCAATGTACTTGTGACTATAGGATGTGTTCTTGTTCGTGCCATACTGCACGCTCACCGAACTTGCTTCCGTGCCGTAGAGCACGGCATCCTTCTGCTCCGCCGTGAGCGAGTGCAGGGGGACGTCGAGCGGGATCTTGCGCGCATCGCAGAACGATTCCACTTGTCGCCACAGCCACGTGTCGCGTTTACGTCCAAGCGGTGCGATACCGCCTGCACCAATGCTCTTCGATCCTTCGGGGATCACAAGGTCCAGATCGAAATCCCACGTCACCCCCAGACCTTCGCAAGCGCTACAGGCGCCGAACGGCGAGTTGAACGAGAACATGTTCGGTGCCGGGGTCTCGTAGGACCGACCGCAGGACGGACAGGAATAGCTGGTACTGAAGTAGAGATCGCGCCACTCGTCGGGGGCATGCTCGTGCAACACGTTCACGCCGGCCTCACCCATGTGCAGGGCGGCCTCGACACTTTCGGTAACGCGACGGCGCGACTCCGGGTCGACCGTGCATCGATCCACCACGAGATCGATGTTGTGCACCTTGTAGCGGGCGAGCTGCATGCCTTCCGTGATCTCGCGCAATTCTCCGTCCACGCGCACACGCAGGAAACCTTGACGTCGGAACTGGTCGAAGAGCTCACGATAGTGTCCCTTCCGCCCTTTCACCATTGGAGCCAACACCTGCAACTTGCTTCCTAACGGAAGCGAGAGAATGGCATCGACGATCTGCTCTACGGTCTGCTGCTGCACGGGGATCTTGCAATCCACGCAATACTGGATGCCGACCTTGGCATAGAGCAGACGGAGATAGTCGTAGATCTCGGTGACGGTGCCAACGGTGGAACGGGGACTGGAACCGATGGACTTCTGTTCGATGGAAATGGCGGGGGAGAGACCTTCGATCACGTCCACATCGGGCTTCTTCATCACACCAAGGAACTGCCGTGCATAGCTGCTCATGCACTCGACGTAACGGCGCTGTCCTTCTGCATAGATCGTGTCGAAGGCGAGACTGGACTTGCCGGAACCGCTCAGTCCTGTGACCACCACGAGCTGGTCGCGCGGGATCTCGATCGACACGTTCTTGAGATTGTGCTCCCGGGCACCTTTGACGATGATGGAGGTGATTTCGGTCATAACCGTCAAAAATACGGCAACGGGGCTTACAAGTAGGCCTCTAGTTCTGATTCGCTCTGCAGCAGGACGATACGGCCCTTGGAGCCGTCGGGCGGACCGACGATGCCGGCCATCTCGAGCTCGTCCACGATACGTGCTGCGCGTGCATAGCCGACCTTGAGGCGACGTTGCAACGTTGAGACCGAAGCCTGCTGCAACTGGATGAAGATGCGCGCGGCATCTTCGAAGAGCACGTCCCGATCGTCGTCACCACCACCACCGGGACCGCGCTTCGTGGCAACGCTGGGAAGGATGTAGGGCGAGGAGAAGCCCTTCTGTTTGCCGATCCATTCGCAGATCTGCTCGACCTCTTCCGTACTGATGAAGGCATTCTGCATGCGGATGGGCTTCGTCATGTTCCCCGGATTGAAGAGCATGTCGCCATTACCGATCAAATGTTCTGCACCACTTGCATCGAGGATGGTTCGCGAGTCGATGCGCGACGCTGTTTGATAGGCGATACGCGCAGGGAAGTTGGCCTTGATGAGACCCGTGACCACGTCGACGCTCGGACGTTGTGTAGCCACCACGCAGTGAATGCCCACTGCCCGTGCAAGCTGCGCGAGACGGACGATGGGCTCTTCGACCTCTTTCGAGGCCGTCATCATGAGGTCGGCCAATTCGTCGATGATCACCACGATGTACGGCATGGGCGTGAACGCAAAGCCGCTCTTGGGCTTCAACGATCCGTCCTTGGCCTTGCGATTGAAGTCGGCGATGTTCCGCTGTCCTGCCGCTGCCAAAATGCTATAGCGCTGCTGCATCTCTTCGACAACGCTCTTCAGCACGAGCACAGCGTTCGACGGCTCCGTGATGATGGTCTCGGTGATGTCGGGCGAGACGGCCATGAAGTGGTTCTTCAACGCCGTGTACAACGTCATCTCCACACGCTTCGGATCGATGATCACGAACTTGAGATCGCGCGGATGCATCTTGTACAACAGCGAGGCGATGATGGTGTTGATGCCCACCGACTTTCCTTTGCCGGTTGCGCCGGCAATGAGCAAGTGCGGCATCTTCGTCAGATCGGCACAGTACACTTCGCCCACGACGGTCTTGCCCATGGCAATGGGCAGGCGGATCTCGGGATTGTGATACTTGGGACTCTTGATGATCTCGCTGAAGCGGACCACAGCGGGATTGAGGTTGGGGATCTCGATGCCGACCGTGCCTCGACCGGGGATCGGCGCAATGATGCGAACACCTTGCGCCTTGAGGGCCAGGGCTATGTCGTCGGCCAACGATTCGATCTGCGACACCTTGATACCGGCCGCCGGCACGAACTCGTACTGCGTGACCACCGGTCCGGGCTGCACTGTCAGATTCTCGATCTTGATGCGGAACGTTTCGAGCTTCTCCTGCAGGATGCGAGCCTTGTCCTTGAGCTCATCGTCATCGATGCCCGAGTGCTCATCGGCAGGGACGAGCAGGTCGATCTTGGGCGACTTGTACTTGATCTCTTCATCGTACAGCAAGGAGCTGCGCATCGTCACTTCGGGTTCTTTGTCGGACTCTTGCACGGTGAGCGTGAGCGGTCGCGTGATCGTCACGCCACGCTGATCGTCTTGCTCGTCGTCCTCATCCTCGTCATCGCGCGGTGCTTGCGCAAAGAGCGGGAGCTCTTCTTCTTCCACATGTTCAGTGGGACGGCGGACCTTGATGGAACGGTCGGGATGCAAGGTGGCAAGGCGTCGCTCCACGTCGCTCAGGTTCACGCTCTCGGGTCCGTGCGGGACATCGCGCTCTTGCTGTGCACTTGCACGTTCATCCGTTGCCTCATCCACGCGCGGCTTCGGACGCAGGATGCGCACACTGCCACTGAGCGCACCACTTGGAACGGTTCCGGTGGTGGGAGTCGGCTCGACGTTCTTTGGTGCCTGCTGAATGGCGGCCATGGCATCGTCATCATCCGTCGAACGAAGTTCGACGGCGCCTTTCGGTCGCAGGGCCTTGAACCAACCACTCATGCCGGTAGCCGTTTGCAATGGTGGTGCGACGCTATCCATCTCGTCGTCCGCGCCATCCACGTCGATCTCCTCATCCTCCTCGCCACCCTCCATCGACCTTGTGGCCATGCGGTCTTTCACCGAAGCCCAACCAAGGCGGGCCTTGAGGGCCGTCTGTCCGAGGTCGACGTTGAATCCGAAGACAAGCACGAAGCCCATGGACACGAGCATGACGATCACCGAGCCGATGGCACCGATGAGCTGTGTGATGACGCCGGCAAAGAACTGTCCGATGGCACCACTGGCCTCGGGCGGAAGGGCGGGCATCCAGGACACGGTCTGCAATGTGCCCAGCAAGGAGGCAAGGGCCACGCCAAAGGTGATGGTGGCAATGCTCTTGCGCGTGAGCACGGCGTTGATGCGTTGTGTGGTGTAGAGGGCATAGGCCCAGAAGAACATGAGCACGGGGAAGCAGAGCGACCAGATGCCGATGGTGGCATGGTAGAACCAGTGCGAGAGCACGGCGCCCAGCAGACCGAGCCAATTGTGCGTGGTCTCGAACTTCACACGCAGGGCATCATCACCTCGCATCACGCCCATCACGTCGCGCATGGTGAGCTCTGCGTTGGCTTCGTCCTTGGCGGTGTACGAGAGGAGGGCGATCAATAACAAGGCCGCACTCACCGCGATCAACACGGCAATGATGCGATACCTGCCAATAAGGTCGTTGTTCTGTTTGATCGTCCGTTGTCCACGCGGCGGCGGGGCCGGCTCGTTATCGAGCGGCGTTTGCCGATCTTGCGGGGGAACGCGACGAATGGAGATATGATCCGGTCGTGCCATTCTTCCTCTTTTGCTGCGCGGCGGCTGCATGCCGCACGAACAAATGTACGAAGCATGATAATTTGAAGCCTCACACCATCGGAACAACATGAACCTCGACCCTTCTCGACTTCTCCTGATCGCCGGTCCGTGCGTGGTCGAATCGCTCGACCTTTTGCGCACCGTGGCCGATGCCATGCTCACGGCAACGCGCGACCTTCCCGTGCAGTACGTGTTCAAGAGCTCGTATCGCAAGGCCAATCGCACGAGTGCGAACTCGTTTCAGGGCATTGGCGATGAGCTTGCATTGCAACACCTTGCAACGATCCGCGAAGAATTTGGTGTAGCGTTGCTCACCGACTTTCACACCGAGGCCGAAGCTGCCCTTGCCGCGCAGTACGTGGATGTATTGCAGGTGCCGGCGTTCTTGAGTCGACAGACCTCCTTGCTCGAAGCGGCAGCCCGAACGGGCAAAGTGGTCAACATTAAAAAAGCACAGTTCATGGCGCCCGACGACATGCCGAAGGCCGCCGCCAAGGTCGCCGCCGCCGGAAACGATCAGATCTGGCTCACGGAACGCGGGACAACATTCGGGTATCATGATCTGGTGGTGGACTATCGCGGACTGGTCGACATGAAGGCAACCGGCTATCCTGTGATCTTCGACGCCACGCATTCCGTGCAACGTCCGAGCGTGGGCGCACAGTCGGGCGGACAGCCACAGTACATCCTCCCGCTGGCCTGCGCTGCCGTGGCTGTTGGCGTGAACGGACTGTTCGTGGAAACGCATCCCGATCCTGCCCATGCCTTGAGCGATGCCGCAACACAACTGCCGTTGGACCGCATGGAGATGTTCCTGGACCGCGTGCTCGGCATCTGGGGCGCAGCACGATGAGAACCATGGCGTTCACGTTCCGCTGCACATTGGCTGCATTGATGGCTTGCTCGAATGGTGCCCAGCAACCGTCGGTGAAGGAAGACCCGCTCGACAAACAACCTTCGCACATCTCCTACAATGTGCATGTGACGTTCCTGGATTCTGCCAACCGCAAGGCCGTGTTGCAGTCGGCCGTTGCGCGTGTGTGGGACGAGAAGCAGGAGACCACCATGGGCGATACGGTGATCGTGGACTTCTATTCGCAAACGTCACAGCAACGATTGGCCCGTCTCACGTCCGACAGTGCACTGATCGATGATCGCACCAAGAACATGACGGCCATCGGACATGTGTATGTGTGGAGCGACAGTTCTCGCACCTCGCTCACGACCACGCGACTCAATTGGGATAATCAACGGGCCAAACTCTACTCCACCGAGTACGTGAAGATCGTCTCGCCCAAGGAGACCATCGAAGGACAGGGCTTCGAGTCCGATCAATACCTTACCAACTACCGGATCTTCCGCGTTCGAGGAGTGCACCGATGAAACACATGATCGTCGCCGGCAACTGGAAAATGCACACGACGGCCGCCGAGGCCGCAGCCCTGGCCGCAGAGGTGGTGACGTTGGTAGGGAAGCAGGGTGGCACGGCACCTACGGCTGACGTGGTGATCTGTCCGCCCTTCACATCGCTCGACGCCGTCGTCGCCGTTACCGCCGATACATCCGTGCACGTTGGTGCACAAGACTGTCACCACGAACATCACGGCGCCTTCACGGGCGATGTAAGCGCTTCCATGATCCGTGCTGTTGGATGCTCGCACGTGATCGTTGGCCATAGCGAACGTCGACGCTACCATCACGAAACCGACACGTTGATCGCCTCCAAGGTCCTTGCCGCCCTTGCCGAAGGCCTTGTGCCCATTGTCTGCGTGGGCGAGACCCTCGACGAACGCGAGGCGAACATCACCACGCAGGTGATCACCACACAGCTCGAGACCATCCTGCAGATCGTGGGAGCAGAACGCATGCAACAATGCATCGTGGCCTATGAACCGGTGTGGGCCATCGGCACAGGTCGGGCCGCCACTGCTGAGCAAGCGCAAGAGGTGCATGCCACCATTGCGGCATTGTTGGCGAAGGCCGGTGTGCATGTTCCCATTCTGTATGGCGGAAGTGTGACGGCCGAGAATGCTGCAACGCTCTTTGCGGGCGCCGACGTGTATGGAGCATTGGTCGGTGGCGCCTCGCTCAAGGCCGACGCCTTTGCGGCCATCGTGGCAGCGGCGGGAGCGCAGATGCAATGACGTATACGGTTGCCAACATTCTCACGCTGTCGCGGTTCTTCATTGCACCGATCTTCCTCGTCTGCATTCTGAGCGGACGTCCATGGGGCATGGATGCCGCCATCGTCCTGTTTCTCGTGGGGGCGCTCACTGATTACTTCGACGGACTCACGGCGCGCGCCTTGAATGAGGAGTCGGAGATCGGACAGTATCTGGACCCGCTTGCCGACAAGGTCCTGACCACATCGGCATGGATCGCTTTCTGGATGGTGGACGTGATGCCATTGTGGATGGTCATCGTCATCATCGTCCGCGACTTCGGCACCACGGTCTTGCGAAGCATTGCCACATCGCGTGAACACCACTTTCACACGTCGCGAACGGCCAAGTGGAAGACCTTTGTACAGATGTGCTTCATCGTGTATGCCTTGGCCCTGCTGTGGTTGCTGCACACGTCGTTCATCTCTGTCGATCGTGATGCAGTACGTGCCGTGCTGTATTCGCCGTCCACGTACGGTGTGATCCTTGTGATCACGCTCTTCACGCTCTATACGTTCCTCGAATATGTTGTCGTCAACCGACGGCTCTTCCGTCGTGGATAACGCCGCCACGCCCGCCGTGCGCTGGACCCAACTGGGTCTGGCCGGACAGCTTGCCACCGTTGGTGGCATCGGTCTGTTGCCGCTTGCGCCGGGATCATGGTGCTCGCTCATCGTGGCACTTCCGGCCGTGTTGTTCCCGCTCTCGCAGGACGCCGTGCGCATCGGCTATCTCGCTGCTTCTCTCGTCTTTGCCATCGTTTCGCCCTATGCCGTGCGCACATCGCAACAGCGGTGGGGGAACGATCCGTCGCATGTGGTGATCGACGAAGCACTCGGAATGTCGATGATCCTCATACTTCCGTACGCCTATCTCGGATGGTGGTGGTGGGCCGGAAGTGTGGCCTTGTTCCGGCTCTTCGACATTCGAAAACCGTGGCCCATGAACGTTATCAACGCTCGCACGGAGTGGTGGGCCGTGATGGCCGACGATGTGGTCGCTGCCCTAACAACGGCTCTGGTACTGCATTTGGGGCTGATCGGGCAAACTGTGTTGGCCACGATCGTCCTTGGAATGCGACACTGATCGGTGGAAAACCGACGTCGTTCCGACCTCCGCACGGACCGCATCCCCACACGATCTCCCATACCCCGTCGGCCTGAGAAGTGCATGAATCCAAGCTTTGTGGATAACTCTTCCTTGCATACCCTGATGAACACTTGATATTTTCGAGCTGCAAGAATGTTTTATCAACATCTTTTTGTGGGGATTCACTATGAATCGTGCAGAGCTGGTCGAAAAGATCGCATCCTCTGTTGGCCTCTCGAAGGCGCAAGCAGACACAGCGTTGGCAGCAACGTTGGATGCAGTGAAGAAGGAACTTGGCGGCGGCGGAAGTGTGTCGCTCGTTGGTTTCGGAACGTTCAGTGTTTCTAAGCGTGCTGCTCGTAAGGGCAAGAACCCACGCACAGGCGAGACGATCAAGATCGCTGCGCGTAAGGTGCCAAAGTTCAGCGCCGGTAAGGAACTGAAGATGATCGCGAACGGCGAAAAGAAGGCCGGTGCTCCAAAGGCAGCAGCCTCCAAGAAGGCCGCTCCGAAGAAGGCAGCAGCCAAGGGAAAGAAGAAGTAATCTTGTCGAAATGAAAAGCCCGCCTTTGGCGGGCTTTTTTTTGCCCTACCTTTGTATTCATGCGGACGCCCCACTTCCTCACAACTGTACCGCTTACGGCAACCGAGATCGAGTCGTTGATCGATCGGGCATCTCGTTTTCTCACGCCAACGGGCCTTGCCTCCCTTCCGCCATCCACCTTCTCGCTTTCTTCCGGCATCGAAGCGCGCATCGTGTTGGCATTCTACGAATCGTCCACACGCACGCGCTTGTCGTTCGAGACCGCCGCACACCGCATGGGTGCGCGCACGGTGATCTTCGATCCGTCCACGAGCAGCGAAGGAAAGGGCGAGACGTTTCTCGATACAGTGCAGACCATCGACGCTATGGGATTCGACGTGCTCGTCTTACGTCATGCGCAGAACGGCATTGGCGAATCCATCTCCTCCTTCACATCGATGAGCGTGGTGAATGCCGGAGACGGAACGAATTGTCACCCAACGCAGGGCTTGCTCGATGCAAGTGCCTTGCGGGAGCGACTTGGTTCGTTGCACGGACAGCGCATCTGCATCGTTGGTGATGTGCGACACAGTCGTGTGGCACGGTCGCAAGTGGACGTGTTGCAGAAGCTCGGTGCCGAGTTCGCGATCTGTGCGCCCGAGTCACTCATGCCGGACGACGAGCGGTTCGCCACCATGCCTCGATTCGATTCGCTCGACGGTGCCTGCGAGTGGGCCACCGTCATCTCTCTGTTACGCATTCAGCGCGAGCGCATCACGGCTGACGTTGTCCCATCGTTGGACGTGTACCGTGAGCGCTTTGCCATGACCACTGAACGAATGCGCAAAGCACCCAATGTCACGATCATCCATCCGGGTCCGGTGAACTACGGCGTCGAGATCGACGAAGACGTTGCCGCCTCGGAACGCTCCCTTATCCGCAGACAAGTGACGCATGGTGTGGCCATGCGCATGACGATCCTTCACTCCATCCTTCAACAACGAAACGCACTTTAGGAACATCCATGCCACGTCGCGACGATCTTCACTGCATTCTTGTGATCGGTTCCGGTCCGATCATCATTGGCCAGGCCTGCGAGTTCGACTACTCCGGCACCCAGGCCTGTAAGGTGCTCAAAGAGGAAGGCTATCGCGTTGTGCTGATCAACAGCAATCCGGCAACGATCATGACGGATCCCGACGTTGCCGATGCAACGTATGTGGAGCCCATCTCGCCACAGTTCATCGAAGAGGTGATCAAGAAGGAACGGCCCGATGCCATCCTTCCCACCATGGGTGGACAGGTGGCCTTGAATGCCGCTGTGCAACTGCACGAGGCAGGCATTCTGGCAAAGTACAATGTGCAGCTCATCGGCTCGAACATCGAGTCCATCCACAAGGCGGAAGACCGCGAACTGTTCCTCGAGGCCATGAAGAAGATCGGCATGGACATGCCACGCGGCGGCTTCGTGCATGAGTTCGAGGATGGCATGAAGATGATCGAGATCACCGGCTTCCCCGTGATCATCCGTCCGTCCTTCACCATGGGTGGAGCCGGCGGCGGCATTGCCTACAACATGGAAGAGTATCGCGAGATGCTCCGCAACGGACTCGTGCAAAGTCCCATCCATCGCGTCCTCGTCGAAGAGAGTCTCATCGGCTGGAAGGAATACGAACTCGAAGTGATGCGCGACTCGAAGGACAACGTCGTCATCATCTGCTCCATCGAGAACTTCGATCCCATGGGTGTGCACACGGGTGATTCGATCACCGTTGCACCGGCGCAGACGCTCACCGACCGTGAGTATCAGCACATGCGGGATTCCGCGCTGAAGATCATTCGCGAGATCGGCGTGGAGACCGGCGGTTCCAACATCCAGTTCGCCATTCAACCGTCCACCGGACGTCAGATCATCATCGAAATGAATCCGCGCGTGTCGCGTAGTTCTGCCCTTGCCTCGAAGGCCACCGGATTTCCCATTGCCAAGATCGCGGCCAAGCTGGCCGTTGGCTATGCGCTCGACGAGATCCTGAACGATATCACGAAGAAGACCCCGGCCTGCTTCGAACCATCCATCGACTATGTGGTGGTGAAAGTGCCGCGTTGGGACTTCGAGAAGTTCCGCGAGTCCGACAATTCACTCGGCATCCAGATGAAGAGCGTTGGCGAGGCCATGGCCTTCGGTCGGACCTTCAAGGAAGCGCTGCAGAAATGTTTGCGCAGCCTTGAGCAGAAGCGCTACGGCTTCGGCTACGATGCCCCCGGACTCTGCGATCTGGAACAGCACGATGAGTTCGAGCTCGCTCCACTCCGTCAACGTCTGCGCATCCGCACCAGCACGTCGATCTTCGACCTCTGCGATGCACTGCGCTTCGGCATCTCTGCCGAAGAGATCCATCAGCTCACGAAGTTCGATCCATGGTTCATCGATCAATGTTCGCAGATCGTCGAAGCAGCACAAGACGTGATCAAGTCACGGGAGGGTGGCAAGGACATCACGTCGGTGGACGCGACCACGATGCGCATGCTCAAGAGCTATGGCTTTAGTGATGTGCAGTTGGCCTTGATGATGGGAACCACCGAAGACGCTGTCCGCGCTCATCGTAAAGCAATTGGCGTCATTCCGGTCTACAAGACCGTCGACACCTGCGCTGCCGAGTTCGAATCGGAGACGCCGTATCACTACTCCACCTACGGTCAAGAGAACGAGGCCAAGCCGTCAGCATCAAAGAAGGTGATCATTCTTGGCAGTGGACCGAATCGCATCGGACAAGGGATCGAGTTCGACTACTGTTGTGTGCAAGGTGTGTTCGCCTTGCGTGCCCTCGGATACGAGGCCATCATGATCAACTGTAATCCCGAGACCGTGTCGACGGATTACGACACCACCAACAAGCTCTACTTCGAACCCCTCACGTTCGAAGACGTGATGAACATCATCGAGCTCGAACGTCCGGACGGTGTGGTGGTGACGTTCGGTGGACAGACGCCGTTGAAACTTGCACAGCGTCTCTACGAGGCCGGCGTACCGCTCATCGGCACGTCGCCCGAAGGCATCGATCTTGCCGAAGACCGTCAACGCTTCGGAACGCTCATCGACAAGCTGGGCATTCCATGTCCACCATGGGGCACAGCGCTCAGCGAAGACGAGGCCGTGGTGATCGCAGAGCGGATCGGCTATCCCGTGCTTGTGCGTCCATCCTACGTCCTCGGCGGTCGCGCCATGCAGATCTGCTACCGCGAAGACTCGCTGCGCGAGTACATGAAGAATGCTCTTGCGCAAGATCCATCGCGTGCTGTGCTCATCGACCACTTTCTTGAGAACGCCTTCGAGTTCGACGTCGATGCCGTCAGCGATGGCACGACCACGGTGATCGGTGGTATGATGCAACACATCGAAGAGGCCGGCGTGCACTCGGGCGATTCGTCGTGTGTGCTTCCTCCTTACAACATCACCAACGAACAGATGTCCACCATGCAGGCCTATACACGAGAGCTTGCCCGCGAGCTCTTAGTGGTGGGACTCTTGAACATTCAGTTCGCCATTCAAGGCGACAAGGTCTACGTCCTCGAGGTCAATCCGCGTGCATCGCGCACCGTGCCGTTCGTCTCGAAGGCAACAGGCGTGAAGCTCGCACAGATCGCAACACAGGTGATGGTGGGTGGCAAGCTCAACGAGATGAACGTGCCGGCCTTCAACCCCAATATGGACAGAGTGGCCATCAAGGAATCCGTCTTCCCCTTCATCAAGTTCCCACGGGTGAACGTCTTCCTCGGTCCGGAAATGCGCTCTACGGGCGAAGTGATGGGCATGGACAGTTCTTTCGGTCGTGCCATCGTCAAATCGCACATCTCTTCCGGGAACACCTTGCCCACCACCGGCAACGTCTTCATCTCGCTGAGCTCGCACGACAAGTCGCCGCGCGCTCTCGAGATCGCACGTGGCTATGCCGACCTTGGTTTCTCCATCTATGCCACGCGGGGAACGGCGCAGTTCTTGCAGGAACACGGCATGGATGTGACGCTTGCCTTGAAGCACTATGAAGGGCGACCAAGTATCGTGGACCAGATCGCCAGTGGGGAAGTACAGATCGTGATCAACACACCACTCGGCGAAACGGCCCGTCACGATGAGTTCATCATGGGGCAGACGGCCATGAAGTACAAGGTGCCGTTCTTCACCACGCTCGCGGCGGCCGAGGCATCGCTCAGCGGCATCATCGCCCTTCGAGACGAAACGTTCACGGCGGTCTCGCTGCAGGAATACTATGCGAAAAGCGCCGGCGCTTGAACGGATCTGGACGGTGATGGACCTGCTACGGTGGGGCACCGACTACTTCGCGGCAAAGGACATCGATAGTCCGCGGCTCACCATGGAACTCATGCTGAGCTCCGTGCTGCAGTGCACACGTCTGCAGTTGTACACGAACTTCGAGCAACCGCTCACGAAGGACGAGCTTGCGGCTCTGCGACACATGATCGAACGTCGTGTGAAGCGCGAGCCATTGCAGTACATCCTGGGCAAGGCCGACTTCTACGGTCTTGCCTTCGACGTCACACCCGACGTGCTCATCCCGCGTCCGGAGACGGAGATCCTTGTCGAACGTGCCGTTCGTTTTCTCAAAACGTTCGATGCCCCCGTCAACGCCCTCGACATCGGCACCGGCACCGGATGTATTCCCATCGCCTGTCTGAAGTATCACCCCGGCACGCAGTGGACGGCCATCGACAAGTCGCACGCCGCCCTCGACGTTGCCAGCCGCAACGCCGAACACCACGGTGCGCTCGACCACATACACTTCCTCCACCTCGACTTCTTCGAAAACTTGTCACTTGTCACTCGTCACTCGTCACTCAACTCGTCACTCGTCACTCGTCACTTCTCACTCATCTCCATGAATCCTCCCTACATCCCTTCCTCCGAGGTTCCCACCTTGCAGGCAGAGGTACGGGACTTCGAGCCGCACATGGCTCTCACCGACGATGGGGATGGCACGGCCTTCTACGTACGCCTGGCAGACGTCGGGAAAGAACTCCTCGCGCCACACGGACGGATCTTCATGGAGGTAGCCCAGGGTCAGTCGGAGGAAGTTCAAGAGATCTTCACATCGCGCGGATATGAAACATCCGTAATACTCGACCTTGCCTCCATCCCCCGTATCGTTACAGCGAACCTTTTTTCGTAGTTTTGGCCTCTCATGGACCAAGAGCAGATAGAGGTACAAGAAGTAGGGCCGTGTACGGTCGTTTCCCTCCGCGGGCAATTCATCGGCGGGGAAGAGACCGACGCCGTCCGAGATCTGTTGACCGATCTGGCAAGGGAGCAGGGCAGAAGGGTGATCGTGGATTTCACGGACGTTCGGTTCGCGAACTCATCGATGATCGGAGTGTTGCTCTCTGCGCACGCTGCTTTTGCAAGAACGGGCGGAACGATGGCATTGGCGGGGATGAACGAAGCGATGAGCGATGTGTTCACCGTAACCAAAATGCACTTGATCTTCTCTCTCTATGCAACGGTCCAGGCTGCGTTGTCTGAACTGAATGTGTCAAACGTCTAATACCACTTCTTCAATTTTAGGTGTCGCATGAAGAACCGTTTTAATCTGGTTGTCTTCGTCGCTTGTATGGCAACGGCCTTTGCGCTGTACTACTTGCTGCTCGGTAACAAGAACAACTTCTCGGATGTGGAGAAGCTTGTTCCGATCAATGCCCTGGGAACGATCTACACAGGTGGATTTCTCGTAGGAGCACTGATCGGTTGTGTTCTGTTGGCCCTTACCTATGCTATCGAGCGCTTCTTGTCGATCGGCAAGGCCTCGGGCACGGGCGCGATGCTTCCTTTTGGCAAGGCCGTTGTGGACCATGTTCGCAAGGGGAACTATGCAGAGGCGATCAAGGCCTGTGACGCACAACGTGGCTCGCTTGCCAACGTGTTGCGTGCAGCGGTCGATCGTTTCCAATCCGTTGAGAACGATGCGAACATGGAGTCGGATCAGAAGCTTGCAGAAGTGCAACGCGTGATCGACGAGAACATGAACCTTGAAACACCGTTGCTCGAGAAGAACCTGGTGATCCTCTCGACGGTGGCCTCGGTATCGACGATGATCGGTCTGCTCGGAACGACGCTCGGAATGATCCGTTCGTTCGCTGCACTGGGTGCCGGTGGTTCCGTGTCGGCTCAATCGCTGTCGATCGGTATCTCGGAAGCTCTCTACAACACGGCCGGTGGACTTATCGCCGCTGTGGTCTCGATCATCGCCTACAACTTCTTCACGACAAAGGTTGACAACTTCACGTACACCATGGACGAGACGATCCTCGACCTCATGGAAACGCTCGCGGTAAAGACTGGCACGAAGCACTAAGCCACACGTAACCACGAGGGAAACCTATGTCGAAGATCCATAAGAAACGTGTTGGCTTTGTGTTGGACATGACGCCGCTGGTGGACATCACGTTCCTCCTGCTGACGTTCTTCATGTTCACGGCAAAGTTCAAGAGCGAGTCGGAAAGCGAAACGAAGTACGAGGTCAAGCGACCGAAGTCCACGGTGGACTCGACGAAGCTGCCCGAGAAGGATCTGTTCATGATCAAGATCGGGATCGACTCCACAGCCAAGGACACGGCCTATTTCGTGTCGATGGTCAGTGAAAAGGATCGTGACGCCCTTGCAAAGTTCATGGTCGAACAGAAGTATCCGGGAGCAGAGCTCACGAATGCGCAGTTCGCGATCAAGGACACTGTGTGGTTGAGCAAGGCCGTTCTTGCAGGTCGTGGCATCAATGGTGCGGCAAAGTTCGCCGTTGATGCCGACAAGCGAGTTCGATTCCAGTGGATCGAGAACGCCATGGAGGTGATGCGTCGCAATCGTGCGACGACGTTCAACTTCGTGACGGACAAAAAGCAGGGTATGTAAGCCCTGTTCTCTAGCAATCAAGATTTGAGGTAACGCATGGCTGGTGGTGGCGAGGCACTCGGTGGCGGAGGAAAACAACGCCGCGGGAAAGCCGGAAAACGCAAGGGGAAGAAGCGCCTAGGCTTCCGACTCGACATGACGCCGCTCGTGGACATCACCTTTCTTCTGTTGACGTTCTTCATGTTGACCACGTCCATGATCACGCCGCAGACGATGGAAATGTCCGTTCCTCCGCAATTGGATGTTCCGATCGAAGTGAAGCAGTCCGAGTTGTTGACGATCCGTGTGCGAGCAGACGGTAAGGTGTTCTACAACATGGGTCTGGATCAGCCGGCCGTTGTCACGATCAAGGAACTCCACAAAGTGGTGGTCGAGCAGAACGTGAACTTGAAGAATCGATGCATTGTTGTGTTGAAGACCGCTCGGAATGTGCCATACGGCCTGTTCATCAGCGTGTTCGACGAGATCAATCAATGCGAGAACGACATCATCAACGGACTCCGCGGCATGGGCATCAATAAACGCGAACGCAAGTTCACGGTGGCGCCGATGGATCCGAAGGACGAAACGGAGATCGGAAGCCTATGACAACGATCGCATCAGATGGGCTTCAAGGCCTGAAGTACGGAGCACCCGAGCTCAAGATCATCATCAACAAGAACACCGTTCGTGCCTTCATCGTCACGTCGTCCGTTCTCTTGTTGTTGTTGCTAGGCTATGTGGTCTCTCAGATCATTGCCGAACGGATGCGCGTTCCGATCCCGAAGGTCAGGATGACGCGCGTGAGCCTCGAGTCGCTCGCACCTCCTCCCTCCAGTGACGATGCGCCGCCACCTCCACCGCCCGCCGAGACCATGGTGAACACCGGTCCGGCTGCACGTGCCGGTACGCCGGTTCCTGTGCCGGATGCGTTGTTGGCTCCCGATGCAAAGGACTTTGCCAATGTGGATGAAGTGAATCGTGCTTCGTCGGTTGGTGGCGACGGGAACGACAACGGGGGATTCGCCGACATGGGCAATGGCAACGTGAACGTGCAAACACGCGAAGCAGAGCCTGACGTGGATGAGTTCATTGCTGTTGAGAAGGAGCCCAATTTTGATTACGCTGCTCTTCAAAAGAGTGTAAAGTATCCGGACATGGCTCGGCGAAATGGCATCGAGGGTGTGGTGCTTGTGGCCGCACTCATCGGCAAGGATGGCAAAGTGATGAAGACGCAAATCGTGGACTCAGAGCATGAGCTCCTGAACGATGCCGCCGTCAAGGCGGTCTTGGCAACGTCCTTCACACCTGGAATTCAAAACGGTAATCCCGTCATGTGTTGGGTCCGCATTCCATTGCGCTTCCAACTTCGGTAATACAACGCACCATGACATATGTGAACTATGCCGCCAGGATCCTGGTCATTCTCATGGGAATGGCCATCCTTGGCGGCATTTCTCCTTTTGATAGGCTCGACGCCAACATCAAATGGATACTGGGCTCACTCGTCGTGTTGTATGGCGTGTATCGAATATTCACGTATCGCGCCGCATTGCGGCGATATCACGATGTCCAGGAAGATGACGATGCGTAACTCCTTGTCCCTCCTCGCAGCGATTCTGATCGCAGTGTTCGGCACCTCGTGCTCGAACGAGGAAGCACGTCAAGACCACGAGACCGTCCTGAGCGGCACGGCCACCATCTTGGTGGACAGTGCGATCCATGATATGCTGCGTGCATCGAAGGCCATCTACGATTCGCTGACGCCCAAGGCCCACGTGACCTTCAAGCCCGTGGATGCTCGCACGGCAACGTCGGAACTCTTTGCAACGAACGCACGCGGGATCATCGTCGCACGCGACCTGCTGCCGGACGAGCAAACGGCGCTGAAGAGCAGGGGAGCCGACTTCCCTCGCACACTTCTCGCCACCGACGCACTCGTCTTCTACACCCTTCGGTCGTTCCCGACCGATACGTTGAACGACCAACAGATCAAGGACCTATTGAAGGGCGGCAAGGTGGACCTTGCTCCTCTCCGCCTTTCCACACCTCCTGTCTTCGTGGTTCCCGGTGTGAACTCATCCGTCTACGGCAACCTCGTCAACGTGGTCTTGCACGGACAGATGCCGACGGCACGCATGATCGAGACCACATTGCATTCGGCGGCGCGCGAGGCCGTATTGGCGCAACCCGGACGTATCGGTGTGGGTCTGCTTTCTCAACTGGTTCGCGACACGGCCTTCAAGATGTTGCGCATCGGATTCAACGATACGAGCGGCGCTCGCGTCTATCCCCAGCATGTTCATCAAGGTTACGTTGTCCAGGGTATGTATCCGTATCCCGTTCCGATCTACATGATGTTGAAGGATGCCGTCAGTCAGTACAGCATTCCCACCGGCATCATGCAGTTCCTGGCACGGGACGGAAAGGCACAGCGAACATTCCTTGATGCAGGCATTGTGCCTGCGCATGCAAAGATCGAATTGAACATCACCGAATAACACTCCATGAAACGCACCACTCTTTTCCTCGTTGTCACCTTCGCCCTTTGTGGCATGACCGTGCTCCATGCGCAGAGTCCGTTCGAACGCGCAAAGGCCTATGTGAACGAGAAGGACTTCGCCGCCGCGCGCGACCTCATCCGTCAGGCCGTGGAGAAGGCACCGAGCGATGTGAACGTCCTTGCCGTTGCCACACAGGTCTACCTTGAGCTCGACATCCACGACACCGCCTTGGTCTATGCCACGCGGCTGTATGAGGAGGACAAGAACGTTCCGGCGTACGCGCGTATGTATGCCGTGGCTTTGATGGAGATGGGGAAGAACCTCGAAGCAGCCGATGCACTTCGCAAGAGCATTCGCAAGAACGACGAGCTTGCATCAAGCAATCTGCTGGTGGACGCTCTCATTGCTCTTGACTCGATCCAAGCCGCCGAGCTCGTTGCCACGACGGCCAAGAACAAACACGAGAACGATGCCCTCGCCTACGTCACCCTTGGCAATCTGTACTTCAAGTACGGCAAGCAGCCGGTGTACGATCTGGCACGACAGAATTATCAGACGGCCGTTCGATTGGACAGTACGTTGCTTGATGCCCATATCAAGCTTGCACAGTGTTACTGGAAGCTGGCGAATCGTGAATCGGATCAGGACCTCGCCAACGAATTGTTCAAGCGGTGTTTGTTGGAGTGGGGCACTGTGTCGCGCCTCGATCCCAAGAATGCACAGTCGTTCTTCGAGCAGGGCAAGATCTACTACCTCTCGGCTCGGTATGCCGATGCGACCAAGACCCTTGTGAAGTATCGCGAGCTCCGTCCGGTCGGCACCGGGAATCCATTGGCATCGTGGTATCTGGGCAATAGCTACTACGAGCAACGTCAGTGCGACAGTGCACAACGACATCTCGAAGATGCGGCCGCACAGATCGATTCCGTACGCGGCAAGGCGTCGTTGCAAATGGCGCGATGCAACTTCTTCGCCAAGAACTTCAAACGCTCGGCAGATCTCTATAAGACCATTGCCGGATCGAACTCCATGGAACCACTGGATGTCTGGTACTATGGTGCCGCTCTTGTGGTATCGGGTGATACGGCAACGGCCATCACGGTGATGAACGATGCTGCCGCCAAGGACCCCAAGCAATGCGGCTTCATGTTCCGCTATGGATTGCTCTTGATGGGCAAGGGCAAGACGAAGGCCTCTACGGACATCTTCCGTCAACGCCTGGCCAACTGTAAGGACTCCAACGACGCGCGTATCCACGCCTTCATCGGGAACAACTTCTTCGCCGACAGTTTGGTGGATTCTGCCTTGGCCGAGTATCAACTGGCCTTGCAGCTCGCCCCGAACAATGGCTACTTCATGACCCGGGTCGCCGAGACCTACTCCATCAAGGGCGACGACGCCAAGGCCCGCGAGCTCTATCTGCAGGCCATCACCATCGGTCAGGCGCCAACGGCCACGGCCGACGATAAGCGCACGGCCACGGCGGCCATGATGAAGCTCAATGCACAGGACCTCAAGACGAAGAAGTGGGCAGATATCAAGGAACGCTGTCAGAAGGGGCTGGAACTCGACCCCAAGAGCGTGGGCCTGACCCTCTATCTGGCCATTTCCCATCAGGGACTGGGGGAGATGGACTCGGCCAAGAAGACCTACAAGAAGGTGCTCGAACTCGACCCCTCGAACGCCACGGCCAAAGAGAATCTCAAGGCCATTCCCTAAGCATTTTGTGGTTTTCCCCACCTTCCGTAAGTTTGTAACCTTGTTCTGTGCCTTGGGCTTGGGCCTATCATGATCCACCTCGACATCCAGGGACTGCACGACGGGGTCCATCTGTTCGACTTCGACGTTCCGGTTTCCGACATCCCGCTGCTGAGTTCGGAATTCATCGGTACGGTTCACGTTGAAGGACGCATGCAGAAACGCAACCGTCGGTACGACGTGGAATGGACGGCATCAGCCACAGCTCGATTGGTCTGTGACAGGTCCCTCGAAGAATTCGACGAGCAGATCACAGTGGACGAGATGCAGGAATATGTTGCGGATTCGCAGCAGTTCTATGCGAACATGGACACGGAACGGAACGACGACGGACAAGTGATCCCCATTCGGGATGACGCAACGGTGATCGATATCACCGACGAAGTTCGCCAGGAGCTCATGGTTCATCTGCCGATGCGCCGCGTTGCTCCGAAGTACAGAGACAAGGAACTCACGGAGCTCTTTCCTGAACTGGAAGGCCGTGATGCTGAAGCTCCCCAGCCGGACGTGGCACACGACCAATGGGCAGCACTACGAAAACTGAAAGACATTTGATCATCGGAGACCGACATGCCAAATCCAAAACGCCGTCATTCCAAGTCACGCGGTGCCAAGCGCCGGACACACTACAAGGCATCTGTGCCTGCATTGTCGTCTTGCCCCAACTGCAGCGCGACAAAGCAACCACACATCGTCTGCCATAGCTGCGGATACTATAACGGTCGCAAGATCCTCTCCGTCGACTGATCACTATGCCCGTACGGGTCGTGTTAGATGCAATGGGTGGCGACCATGCTCCTCGGAACGAGATCCTTGGCGCGCTTGCAGCGTGCAAAGAACTCGGCGGGGAGTTGGAACTCATCCTTGTCGGTCGTCAAAAGGAATTGCAGCCCCTGTTGACGAAAGAGGGAGTGACGAGCGGAGTCCGTATCGTCCATGCACCCGATGTGGTGACCATGGACGACGAACCCTCCTCGATCATCAAACAACGTCAGAACTCATCGCTCTATGTTGGTCTTGCAATGGTGCGAGACCATCAGGCGGATGCGTTCGTTTCCGGTGGTAATACCGGCGCCGTGATGGCCACGGCCACGATGTTGTGCGGTCGCATCAAAGGCGTGAGCCGACCTACCATCGGCTCGTTCTTCCCAACGAAGACCGGACGTCCGACGCTCCTTGTGGACGTTGGCGCCAACGTCGATTCCAAACCAAAGTACCTGGCAGACTATGCCGTGATGGGCGAGGTGTACACACGCCTCATGCTCGGCATCGAACGTCCACGTGTGGGCCTGCTCAATGTAGGCGAGGAAGACACGAAGGGGACAGAGGTGGCAAGGGCAGCCCATGAACTCATGAAGGCCCTGCCCATCAACTTCGTGGGCAACGTCGAGGGACGCGACATCCTGTCGGGCGAGAACGACGTTGTCGTCTGCGATGGATTCGAAGGTAACATCGTGCTCAAGTTCGCCGAGAGCATCCTCAGTTTTCTCAAAGAGAAGATCCGTCGGTATGCCGATCGCGGCATCCTGCAAAAACTGGCCGTTGCGGCCATTGCACCGGTGTTGCGCACAGTGCTGCGCGACATGGATTATCAAGAGTACGGCGGCGTTCCACTGCTTGGTGTGAACGGCGTTGTCATCATCGGTCACGGCTCTTCAAGTCCGAAGGCCATTGCCAACATGATCAAGCGTGCCGTTGAAGTGGTTCAACGCGACGTGAATGGTCACATCGAAAGAGCGCTTCAATGAAAGCTGTCATCACGGCCATTGCCCATAATGTTCCGGACAATGTGGTCGACAACCATTGGTTCGAAGACAAGATCGATACGAACGACGAGTGGATCCGAACGCGCACCGGGATCGTGGAGCGACATTTCGCGAGCGAGGGCGGCGTCACGGACATCCTCGTTCCCGCCGTCGAGCGCGCGCTGGCACAGCGCGGCATCACGGCCATGGACCTGGATCTCATCATCCTTTGCACCGTTACTCCCGACCGCATCTTCCCCTCCAGCGCTGCCATCCTGCAACGCAAGATCGGTGCCCTGAACGCATGGGGCTTTGATCTTGCCGGAGCATGCTCCGGATTTCTGTATGGCCTGGTCACCGGTGCCAAGATGGTCGAATCCGGCTCCGTCAAGCGGGTTCTCGTCTGCGGCGGCGATAAGATGAGCGCCATCCTCAACATGGAAGACCGAACCACGGCCGTGCTCTTCGGAGACGGTGGCGGTTGCGTGATCCTCGAGGCGGGGGAGTCGGACGATTATGGCGTGGTCGACAGCATCCTTCGCATGGATGGCAACGGCGAACAGTTCCTCTATCAGAAGGCCGGCGGAAGTTTGAATCCGCCGACCATCGAGACCGTGACGAATCGCGAACACTTTGTGTATCAAGAAGGACAGACCGTTTTCAAGTCTGCCGTCAAGGGCATGGCCGACGTGAGCTACGAACTCATGGAGCGCAACAAACTCACGGCCGACGATGTGGCATGGTTGATCCCGCATCAAGCGAATCTCCGCATCATCGATGCGACGGCAGCGCGCATGGGTCTCAGCAAAGACAAGGTCATGGTCAACATCGATCGCTACGGGAACACCACTGCCGGCACCATTCCCATTTGTTTGAGCGAACTGTACGCACAAGGAAAGCTGAACAAGGGCGACAATCTTGTCCTCGCAAGCTTCGGAGCCGGGTATACCTGGGGTGCTGTGCTTGTTCGTTGGAGTTTGGAGAAGAAGCAATGAGAGCACTTCTGTTTTCAGGTCAAGGCTCGCAGTACGTGGGCATGGCCAAGGACCTTCACGCATCGGTTCCTTCCATTCGCACACTGATCGATCATGCGAACGATGTGCTCGGCTATGCGTTGAGCGATATCATGTTCAACGGTCCGGAAGAGTCGCTCAAGGAAACGCGCTATACGCAGCCGGCACTTTTTGTGCATGAGGCTGTATTGGTCGACCACCTTCGTTCTGTCTTGCACATGAACGCCGTTGCGGGTCACTCCCTCGGTGAGTACTCTGCCCTCTATGCGGCCGGTGTCCTCTCGTTCGACGACGCCCTCCGCCTCGTCCAACTGCGCGCCCAACTGATGTTCGACGCGGGACTCAAGATCCCCGGTACGATGGCAGCCATCGTGGGCATGGACGATGATGCCGTTCGCGCGCTCTGCGAAGAGCTCAACGGCGTGGATGGTAATGTGATCGTTGCAGCGAATTTCAATTCGCCAGGTCAGGTCGTCATCTCTGGATCGGCCGAGTATGTCCGTGCATGTATGCCACGGTTCAAGGAGGCAGGGGCCAAGATCGTGAAAGAACTCCAAGTGAGCGGTGCTTTCCATTCTCCGCTTCTTGCCGAAGCACAAGCACCATTGGCCGAACAAATGCGCGCAACGTCATTCAACGATGCATCTGTCGACGTGTACACGAACGTGCATGCGCGTGCAGAACGCGACGGAGCGGCCCTTCGCGAGGCGGCCATTGCACAGCTCACGTCCCCCGTGCAGTGGACGAACACCTTGCTCGCCATGCAAGCGGCCGGCATCACGCACTACACCGAGATCGGTCCGGGCAAGGTCCTCCAAGGTCTCGTCAAGCGCACCATCACGGCCACGACCATCGACGGCATCGACACTCTTGCCGATGTTCAAGCACTTCAATCTGCATAGGAGCACACCATGGCAGCATTTGATCACACCGGCAAGGTCTTCGTCGTCACGGGCGGCTCCCGCGGCATTGGTGAATCCATCGTTCGCACGCTTGCGGCCGAAGGAGCAACTGTCTACAGTACCTACAACGCCAATGCTGAGCGAGCCCAGGCGATCACGGCCGACGTGGCCGAGCGCGGCGGCACGGTCCACTATCAAAGCGTCGATGTTGCCAACGAGGATGCCGTGAAGGCCTTTGTGGACCATGTGGTCCAACAGGCCGGACGGATCGATGGACTCGTGAACAATGCCGGCATCACGCGCGATGGCCTGATCATGCGCATGAGCTCGAAGGACTGGAACGACGTCCTCCAAACGAATCTTACGGGCGTGTTCTATGCATGCCGCGCCGTGGCACGTCCCATGATGTCGCAGCGCACGGGTCGGATCGTCAACATCGGTAGTATTGTTGGACTTGGCGGCAACGCCGGTCAGGTGAACTACAGCTCGGCCAAGGCCGGCCTTGTAGGGCTCACACGCTCGCTGGCGCGCGAACTTGCGTCTCGTAACATTTTAGTAAATTGTATTGCTCCGGGCTATGTCGAGACCGACATGACGGACAAGTTGACAGAAGATCAGAAAAAGGCCTTTTCGGACTCGATCCCTCTCAAACGGTCTGCGACCGCCGAGGAGATCGCAAGTGTCGTTTCCTTCTTCCTCTCCGATCGGTCATCCTACATCACGGGGCAAGTCCTCAATGTAGATGGCGGATTGGCAATGTGATCGATCAGGACATTTCATCATTTTTTGTTTCGAGGACGTACTATGTCAGCAGTGGCGCAAAAGGTAACAGAGATCATCGTCAACAAGCTTGGCGTTGAAGAATCTCAGATCACGCCGGAAGCTTCCTTCACGAATGACCTCGGTGCCGACTCGCTCGACACGGTTGAGCTCATCATGGAATTCGAGCGCGCATTCAACATGACCATCGATGATTCGGATGCCGAAAAGATCCAGACCGTTGGTGACGCCGTATCGTACATCGAGTCCAAGAGCGCTTCTTAATTCCGTCTCATTACCACCAGGTCTCTATGCCGCGGAATCACGTTCCACGCATTGTTGTCACCGGCGTCGGCGCCGTTACGCCGATCGGGAATTCAAAGGACGAATTCTGGCAGGGCATGATGGAAGGCCGCAGTGGCGGCGCTCCGATCACCCGCTTTGACGCGGCGCAGTTTGAAACGCGCTTCGCGGCTGAGGTCAAGAATTACGATCCGTTGTTGGTGATCTCTCGCAAGGAGGTTCAGCGAATGGACCTCTTTGCGCAGTTCGCAATGTCGGCGGCCGTGATGGCCGTAGAAGACAGCGGCATCGACTTCGAGAAGACCGATCGTGAGCGGGTTGGAGTTGTCTTCGGCTCGGGCATTGGTGGCATGTGGACGTATCATCATCAGCAACAGAACCTGTATGAGCGCGGTGGTGTACCGGATCGGATCTCTCCGTTCTTCGTACCCATGCTCATCAGCGATATTGCCGCAGGGCATATCGCCATTCGTTATGGTCTCAAGGGACCGAACTATGCGACGGTGTCGGCCTGTGCCACGTCGTCGCACTCCATCGGTGATGCCTTCATGCTCTTGCAGCGCGGCAACGCCGAAGTGATCCTTGCCGGTGGTTCTGAAGCCGTGATCTGCCCCATGGGCATTGGCGGATTCAACGCCATGAAGGCGCTCTCAACGCGCAACGATTCTCCTTCCACGGCAAGCCGTCCGTTCGACAAGGAACGCGATGGATTCGTGATGGGTGAAGGTGGCGGGATGCTCGTGCTCGAGACCCTTGAGCATGCGATGAACCGTGGTGCCACCATCTATGCCGAGATCTGCGGTATCGGTCTTACCGACGATGCCTTCCACATCACGCAGCCGGCTCCCGGTGGTGAAGGTGCCGTGCGCTCCATGCGCCTTGCACTGGAAGATGCAGGACTCCAACCAACCGATATCGACTATATCAATGCACACGGCACGTCGACGCCCTTCAACGACAAGTCGGAATCCGCCGCCATTCGTACGGTCTTCGGTGATCATGCGAACACTCTGAGCGTCAGTTCGACGAAGTCGATGACCGGCCATCTTCTTGGTGCTGCCGGTGCTGTCGAGGCCATTGCTACGGTGCTTGCCATCAAGAACAGCATTGCACCTCCCACGATCAATTACTCCACACCCGATCCCGACTGCGATCTGGATTATGTGCAGAATGGTCCGAAGCACCGTCCGATCCGTGCCGCGTTGAGCAACACGTTCGGATTCGGTGGGCATAACGCGACGTTATGCTTCAAAGCTTTCCAAGAGTAACGTGAAAGACATTGTTCGCACCCTGTACGTCAACTTCCTGAAGTTGACCTCTGCGCGTGGTTCCGTCGATCCGGCGATCACCAAGGAACTCTTTCCAACGGCCGAGATCCTTACACCGGCACGCGTGAAAGATCTTAGTGCGGCGCTTGATCTCGAGATCAAGAATCCCGCCTTCTACGAGCAGGCCCTTACACATCGCTCCTACCTGCAGGTGCTGAATTCGCCCGACTATCGGTCGAACGAGCGTCTTGAATTCCTGGGCGATGCCATCCTTGGTATGGTCACGGCCGAGTACTTGTTCTACAACAATCGACAAGTGCTGGAAGGCGAACTCACGAAGATGCGCTCATGGCTCGTCAACAAGAAGTCGCTTGCCATCTGCGCACGCACCCTCCACCTTGAGTCCTTCCTCCTTCTCAGCTATTCCGCCAACCAGTCGTTGCAACGTGGCAACGACAGTATGCTGGCCGATGCACTCGAGGCCATCATTGCCGCCATCTATCTCGATTTGGGATTCGACGAGGTGCGCAAGTTCATTGTGAACTCCATGCTGCCCATCATGGTGAACGAGTCGCTGGTGCAGGACACGAACTTCAAGAGCCTGTTGTTGGAAGACGTGCAATCGCGTGGACACGCAGCACCGAAGTACGTCGTCATTCGCGAAGAAGGACCGGACCACGAAAAGGAATTCACCGTCGAGGTCTACGTCGACTCCACATGTATCGGCGTTGGTACCGGTCGCAACAAGAAGGATGCGGAACAGAAGGCAGCAAAGGCGGGGATCGATCTGCTCGCGAAGAAGAAAGAGCGACGTCGCCGACAGTAACTTCGTTCCGACTTCTCCCGTCAAACACGCAGGACCTCTGACCATCACCTCTATGCTGAAGAACCTTGTCATCCTCGTACTGCTGTGTTCGTGCGCCGTTGCACTCCCCGTGCAGGCGCAGTTCTCATCCGGACAACTTCCGTTTGGCAAGAACAAGGTCCAGTATCAAGAGTTCAACTGGAAGTATTACCAGACATCGAACTTCGATATCTACTTCCATCAAGGCGGTGACTACGTCGCACGCTACACGGCAAACCAAGCCGAGAAGGCCCTTGCCTCCATTCAATCAACCTTGAGCTATACGATCACCAAGCGTATCGTCTTCATCGTCTACAATTCGCATAATCAGTTCCAGCAGACCAACGTCCTCGACGAATACATGAGCGAGGGGATCGGCGGTGTGACGGAGCTGTTCAAGAACCGCATCGTCATTCCCTTCGAAGGCGACTACCAGAAGTTCAAGCACGTGATCCATCACGAGTTGGTCCACGCTGTGTTGAACGACATGTTCTACGGTGGCTCCATTCAATCGCTGATCAACAACAACGCAAAGGCCATGATCCCGTTGTGGATGAATGAAGGGTTTGCAGAGTGGGAGAGCACGGGTGGACTCGATGTGAAGACCGATGAGTTCATGCGCGATGTTGCCGTGAGCGAGTACCTGAAGGGTCTCTATCAATTGAATGGCTACTTCGCCTATCGCGGTGGTCAGTCCTTCTGGTGGTACATCTCAGAGAAGTATGGCAAGGGGAAGGTTGGCGAGGTCTTCAATCGATTCCGTTCCATTGGCGATGTGAATCAAACGTTCAAGGCTGCCTTTGGAATGACGTATGAAGAGATGTCGGAGCAGTGGGCGAAGGACCTCAAGAAATTCTACTTCCCGGACGTGGACCGATACGAGTACGTGGAAGACTTTTCGACGCGTCTCTCCAATCACCAGAAAGAGAACAACTTCTACAACACCTCGCCCGCTCTCTCGCCCGATGGCGAGAGGGTGGCCTTCATCTCCGATCGCGATGATGTGTTCTCGCTGTACGTGATGGACATTGCCACAAAGAAGACCAGGCGCTTGCGCAGCAGTGCCCGTGCCGTCGACTTCGAAGAACTGAATCTTCTGACACCCGGTATCTCGTGGAATCCGCAAGGAACGAAGCTTGCCGTTGGCGCGAAGTCCGGCGGCGAGGACGTGATCTTCATCATCGACGTGAAGACCGGCAACTACGACAAGATCGATCTCGGCTACAAGACCATCGGTGGCGTGCAATGGTCACCGGACGGAACAACACTGGCCTTTGATGCGGCGCCGGGAGAGGCACAGTCCGACATCTTTGTCTATGACCTCAAGCGCAAGACCGTCACGTCGCTCACGCACGACATCTTCTCCGACATGGAACCCGTTTGGAGTCCAGATGGAGACTGGCTCTACTTCATTTCCGATCGAGGTCAGTACACAAGTGGTGAGCAGACCACAGAGAACTTCTCGATGTGGGAACACGATGTGTCCCAGCGCGACATCTATCGTGTGAATGTGAACACGCAAGTGATCGAACGCATTACCGACGATCCAACGGTAGGGAAGTACTCGATCGCCGTGGCGCCCGACCATAAGACCATCCTCTACGTTGCGGATTACAATGGTATCGGCAATCTGTGGGAGTTGAACTTGGCGACGAACGAGCGACATGCTCGAACGAATTCGTTGCAGGAGATCAGTCAGATCAGCTTGTCAAAGGACGGTACGAAGCTTGCGTTTGCATCGCAGAACCGCGTTGGCTATGATATCTTCATGCTCAAGTTCCCGTTCGAACAAAAGGAACGCGATACGCTTCCGCTCACGAAGTACCGTAGGCAGGAACGGGACGAGCGTGCATCGCTTGCAAGCATTGTCACCACCAAGGATGCAACACCCAAAGATTCTGTGGAGAGCTATGGTGAATACGATATCGACTTCAGTCGTCAGTCCATGGTGAAGCCCAACGAGAACGTCAAGATCAGCGAGACCGGACCATCGAAGAACAAGGTCACGTCGTCAACAGGAACAGCGAAAGACTATCGTGTGACATTCACACCCGATGTGATCACTGGCTCTGCCGGGTATAGTAACTGGTATGGAGCGCAGGGTGTGATCCAGATGCTCTTCTCCGATATGCTTGGTGATCACTCCATCTACGTTGCCGCGAATCTCTATCTCGACCTCTCCAATAGCAACCTCTACGTCCAGTACAATTACCTTCCGAAGATCGTGGACTACAGTATCGCCGGTTTCCACAATGCCGGCTATACCTACATCTCCAGCGGTCGGTCGACATACCTGTACAGAATGCGCAACTACGGTGCCACAGGAACGGCATCGTATCCGTTCAGTCGGTACTCGCGTTTTGATGTTGGGCTCAGCACGATCGCCATGGCGCGCGAGAATCTCGACATTCCGCAGGAACCAAGTGTTGGGAGGTTCGTGATCGTGCCAACGCTGTCGTACGTCTACGACAATACTCTGAACGGTCTGTGGGCACCAAGCGATGGGACGCGATGGAACACCACAGTAGAAGCCTCGCCCAAGCTCTCGTCCACGAATGGTCTTGGCTTTGTGACGCTTCGCACGGACATTCGACACTACATCGGTCTCGGCAACAACTACACCATCGCTCTGCGTGGTTCAGGGGGATACAGTACCGGACCAGATCCGCAAAAGTTCTTCATTGGTGGTGTCGACAATTGGTTCAATCGAAGCTTCAGTGCGAACGGATGGCCGTTCGTCGAACCGGAGGATTTTGCCTTCACACGACCCGTGTGGCCGCTTCGCGGGTATGCCATCAACGAGCAATCGGGATCGCGGTTCGCCCAAGCGAACGTGGAGTTTCGATTCCCTTTGCTGTTCGCTATCCAGGCAGGTCCGTTGCCCGCATTGTTCCAAGGTCTGCAAGGCCAGGTGTTCTTCGACATCGGACGTGCTACGGGAGAACTTAACCGACCAAGCACACCATCGGTCAAGACGGTCTTCACAGATCAGTGGCTGTACAGCACGGGTGTAGGGATCCGGTCTGTGCTATTGGGACTGCCATTCCGTTTCGATATCGCATGGCGGCACCAGCCATGGGGCGGCATGTCGGAGCCGATCTATCTGTACTCCCTTGGCATGGACTTTTGATCGTCCTTCATTCTTCCGAAGGCGGCAAGGTGTAGCCGGCACGTCCGTTCGTACGCTCGGACACCTGCGCGATCACGTGATCGACGGCCGAAAGCGGAACCTCTGCCTCGAAGATCACGGCATCGGAATAGATCGGCGTGTAGATAGCACCAACGTCATCAAGCAGCGACGTCATGCGTGAGACATCATCGTAGGTGCAGAACACCGAAACCTTGCGCATGCGCTCGATCGATCGTCGCTCGCAAATCTCCAGTGCAGACTGTGCCGCTTCTGCATAAGCACGTGCAAGTCCACCTGTCCCAAGCTTCACCCCTCCGAAGAACCGAACGACCACACAGAGCACATCGCTGACGTTGGCCCGCTGCAAACAGAACAGGATCGGCTTACCGGCTGTTCCGGATGGCTCTCCATCGTCGGCAGTGCGGAAATCTTGTCCGTCGTGACCTAATCGATACGCGTAACAGTGATGTGCTGCGTCATAGTGCTCCGCGCGAAGCGATGCAACATGGGCAAGCGCATCTGCCTTTGATGCTACGTGGAAGAGACAGCCAATAAAAACTGACTTTTTGATGGTAATTTCGGTCCTCGTTTCTCCAACGACGGTCCAGTACGCATCGGGCGAGCCTGTAAGATCAGTTGTCATGGAGTACGAACAGAAGGAGCGTCATGAGAATCGGAATGGTGTGCTATCCCACCTATGGTGGAAGCGGTGTGTTGGCAACGGAACTAGGGCAGGCGTTGGCGCGAAAAGGGCATAGTGTCCACTTCATTTCGTACGCACTCCCCATGCGTCTCGATCGATATCAAGACAACATCTTCTATCATGAAGTGGAGACACCGGCGTATCCGTTGTTCGAATTCAACCAGTACACGCTGTCGCTTGCCGGAAAGATCATCGATGTAGCAAAATATGAAAATCTCGAGGTCCTTCACGTACACTATGCTATCCCGCATGCAGTGAGCGGATATCTTGCGAAGGAGATCATGCAAGGTTCCAATCCGTTATCGCTCATCACAACGTTGCATGGTACGGATATCACGCTGGTAGGACTCGAACCGAACTTCCATCCCATCATCAAGTTCGCACTCGAACGCTCCGATGTGGTGACGGCCGTGTCGGGATTCCTGCAAGAGAAGACGCGCCAGAATTTCAATCCGGAGACACCGATCACGGTGATCCCGAACTTCGTCGACACGGATCTGTACAAGCGTGTGGAGTGCACGCAACTCCAGAAGCAACTCCATATCGACGATGAGTTCGTGTTGATGCACGTGTCGAATTTCCGTCCGGTGAAACGCGTGCAGGACTGTGTGCGGATCCTCGAGGAAGTGCGAAAGACCGTGCCGGCGAAACTCGTCTTCGTTGGTGACGGTCCGGAGCGATCCGATGCAGAACGACTTGTGCGTGAGCTCGGACTGTGGGATCACGTGAAGTTTCTTGGCAAGCAATCGGCATTGCCGGAGATCCTCTCCATTGCCGACATCTTCCTGCTTCCAAGTCAGAGCGAGTCCTTCGGCCTTTCCGCCCTCGAAGCCATGAGCTGCGAAGTACCGGTGATCGCCACGAACATTGGCGGCGTGCCGGAAGTGGTCGGACATGGTGAATGTGGCTACATCGCAGAGCTTGGCGATGTGCAACGCATGGCGCGCTATTGTGTGGAATTGCTCACCACACCAAAGAAGCTGGCAGCATTTCGAGCGAATGCTCGCAAAAGGGCAGTACAACAGTATGATATCGACCTGATCGTTCCGATGTACGAAGAGGTCTATCGACGTTCACTTGAAGAACGGGTCCGTTAAGGGAAACGGTATCGCACGCCTTGTTGAGCGTAACCGGCAAAGTCCGACACGTCGTGACTCTCGAACGAGTCCGGATAGTGCATCAGATACATCTTCTTCCGAATATGCTCGGGAAGTGTACGGAGTTCCGGCGTTGATGCGTGCACGGGATTGTATGTGAAGGCCGCATCATGGAACATCACCTCTGCACGGTCTGCATAGAGGTCGATGAGCTCACGGTCGAACTTCGTATCACCGGAGATGAAGACCCGATCGTCCACCATCAGTCCGTACGTGATGAAGGCATCGGCCGGAGTGGTGGCCTCGCCGGGGATGTGATTCGTATGGAAAAGCTCGATGTTGATGCCGCCATAGTTCGTGCGCAAGATCCGACGTGGACCGTTGCTGAGAACTTCCAGAGGATGCTCATTGTAGAGATCGGCAAAATCAAGACGCTGTCCGTCGTGACTTTCCTCGTTGAACTCCAGACCGCCACGGAGCGACATTTCCCACAGAACAGGTCGATACTCATCATGGATGATCATGTTCAGCTTGGCCCTGCCGAGAGCGGCAACAGCAACGTAGCGGTTGATCAGTGTGAGGTATTCGACACCACCGATATGATCGGCATGGCTGTGCGTAGGAAGGATCGTGCGAATGTCCGTGCAATCAAGTCCGGCCACCTCGCGGAGTGCCTGCGGTCCGGTCATCCCGAAATCCACGAGCACGTGCGTATCTCCCTTTATCAAAAGGAAGTTGGTTTGAAACAGGCGTTGGGCGAAGGCATTGCCTGTTCCGATAAAGACTATTTCAAGTTCGCCCTCGTTGGAAAGAGAGAGCGGCTTGACTACCGGCGATTCGGTCATGGCCATCTATGGTGGTCCAGAATAATCCGTAAATGTACACAAATATTCGATTTAGAACTGTTCTGCATTTTCTTGGGTCCCGTCCCGAGAAAGCTTGTCGATGAGATTCCGATTGAACACCGACTGAAGGGCCGACTGAATGTCCGGGTGTTTTGCCAGCAGGGCCTTGAGGTCTGCAAACCTCCACATGAGGTAGCGCGACGGCGTGATCGTTTCCACGGTGGCCGAGGCAGGATTGCCCGAGACAAAGGCCATCTCTCCGATGAAATCCCCCTGTTTGAGATAGGCCACGACTTCCGAATCGATCGTGACAGAGGCGGCACCGTCTGTGAGCAGGACGATGCGTACCACGGGATGACCTTGTTTGGTGACCTCTTCGCCGGCCTCGACGCTCACCCAGCTTCCCGTGCGGATCATGCGGTGGAAATCCACGATCGAAAGCTGACCGAACATCTTCTGTCGAAGCGTTTCTTCTTCGGGTGTGAGCCGTGCCATGCTTCTCTCACGGATGATCACGATGGTCTGATAGATGTTCACGCTGGCGAAGACGAGTTCCCATGGCCAGTCCTGCGTCCCATACATCAAACTGGACGCCATGGCAAAGAGTCCTGAACCGATCGCCAGGACGCGCAGCGGCAGGATGACGCGCACGAGTGAAGCGATGATCAGCAGGAGATAGCCGATGTGACCGAGAATTGCAGGAAGCGTAAGATCCATGAAGTACCCCGATGCGTGAGCCGACGTTGGCCAAACATCGCATATCCTACGTCACTGTCCAAGTTCTGGTTCCTTCCGTGGTATCTTTGACGTCATGAACGACGTGCTATCCTACCTCGACTCCCACCGGGAGCAACAGCTCACAGAGCTCCAAGAACTTTTGTCCATTGCAAGCGTGAGCACCGACCCTGATCGTGCCGCCGACGTCCGCTCTTGCGCCTCGTGGCTCGAGGCACATCTGCTACGCATCGGTATGCCCACGGTTCGCGTCTACGACACAGACGGTCATCCGATCGTCTATGCAGAAGATCTGCGTGCCGGTGCCAAGAAGCCAACGGTGCTGTTCTACGGACACTATGATGTGCAACCCGTCGATCCCATCGACCTTTGGTCCGCGCCGCCCTTCAGCCCTACCATTCGCGACAACAAGATCTATGCTCGCGGGGCCACGGACGATAAGGGCCAGGTCTTCCTGCATATCAAGGCCATCGAGGCCATGCTTGCCGTCGACGGGTCACTTCCCGTGAACGTGAAGATGATCATCGAAGGGGAAGAGGAGATCGGCAGTCCGAACCTTGCTCCGTTCGTTGCATCCCATACCGACCTGCTATCGTGCAATTGCATCGTGGTGAGCGACACGTCGATGTTCGCTCCCGGCATTCCGTCGCTCGTTTACGGTCTACGCGGACTCTGCTATGTGCAGATCGATGTGCAAGGACCCAATCGCGATCTGCATAGCGGATCCTATGGCGGTGCCGTGCAGAATCCACTGAATGCCTTGGTCACGATCCTTGCCTCGCTCAAGGACGAGCATGGTCATGTTCAGATCGAAGGCTTCTACGATAACGTCCTCCCGCTCGACGATGAAGAACGTGCAAGCCTTGCGGCCTTGGGCTATAGCGATGAACGACTTCTCAAGGATGTCAACGTCAAGGAATTGTTCGGCGAACAAGGCTTCACGACCATTGAACGACTTGGTGCACGTCCCACGTTGGATGTGAATGGCATGGTGGGAGGGTTCACGGGGGAAGGGGCCAAGACGGTGCTTCCCGCGCGAGCCATGGCAAAGGTGAGCATGCGATTGGTTCCACATCAATCGTACGAGGACATCACGAAGAAGATCACGGCACACATCCATCGTGTAGCGCCCCCGGGCGTGACCGTCACGGTGACAGATCTGCACGGCGCCGACCCCGTCATCGTTCCTCGCTCCACGCCGGCCATGCATGCGGCCGTGCGCGCCCTCGAAGAGACATTCAACGAGAGATGCCGTTTTGCACGAGAAGGTGGTTCGATCCCTGTGGTGCTGCTGTTCGACACCGTACTGCGATCGCCAACCGTGCTGATGGGATTCGGACTGAACAACGAGAACGCCCATTCCCCGGATGAGCATTTCGACCTGGGAAATTTCTATGCCGGCATGAAGGCGGCCGTGCGATTCTATACCTATGCAGCGGAGATGGTGTGACGGTCGTTCCACGACGGACCGCCGAGACGTTGCTGTTGATGATCACCTGCTTGTGGGGTGGCACGTTCGTGCTCGTGAAAGAGGCGATGACGACAACGTCGCCCGCGCTGTTCGTCGTGCTTCGATTCGCATTGGCCGCTGTCGTAGCCTGCATGCTGTGGCCCAAGGCTCTACGCGGGTGGGACCGATCATTGATGCTTCGAGGCTCGATCCTCGGTGTGCTGTTCGGGAGTGGCTTCCTGTTGCAGACCGTTGGCCTCGAGTCGACCTCGGCATCGGCCTCTGCCTTCATCACCGGCACGATGGTGGTCTTCGTACCCTTTGGATATCGCATCATTGAAGGCTCACCGGTTCGTGGCCATCAATGGCTGAGTGTGACCATTGTGATCATTGGCCTGTGGATCTTCACGGCTCCTGAATCTGCAGGCGTGAACGTGGGTGATGTGCTCACGCTGATCAGCGCCATGATCTGGTCGGTCTACCTCACGTACATCGATCTGTGGACGCGTGAGCTCCGCTCCGAACCACAGAAACAGAACGCACTGGTGATCATGCAGTTCCTTGTGACGATCATCCTTGCTCTTGTGGCACTCCCGTTCTCCGGGGTCGATGCCATGCATCTGGAACCATCAACGTCGTTGATGTGGGCCGTCCTCTATTGTGGCATTCTGGCCTCGGTGGTCACCACATGGATCCAAACACGATTTCAACAGTTCACGCATCCCGTGCGAGCAGGACTCATCTATGCCGTGGAACCGTTGGCAGCAGCGGCCATCGCCTATGTGGTCTTACACGAGGAGTGGACGGTGCGCGAGGCGATCGGTGCATCCGTCCTCTTCGTCGGTATCGTCGTTCCCGATCTGTGGATGTCGAGAAAGGAAGCGGCGTGACAGAGCCTAAACAAGAACTACGCAGCGAAGTACTGCAACGCCGGTCTGAGATCTCCGACGACGATCGTGCATTGTGGGACATGATCATCTTTGAACGTGCACACAAGTTGCGGCCGTTTCAACTGGCCCGACGTGTGCATGTGTACCGATCGTTCGGCACTGAAGTTCTCACCAACCACTTCTTCGACTATGCATGGGGGATCGGAAAAGAGGTGTATGTGCCGGTGGTTCGACCGGACTCACTGGACCTTGTGCATGTGCGCGTAGATCGCGACACGAAATGGCAGCGCGGTGCGTTTGGAGTAGAAGAACCCGTGGTAGAAGGCGCCGACCTTGTTGCCAGTACTGATGAACGATGGAATGCCGAATGCGCCATCATCGTACCCGTTGTTGGGTTCGATGTGCACTGTCATCGTCTTGGTTACGGCAAAGGGTACTACGATGCTTTCCTCTCGAACACATCGGCCGTATCGATCGGACTCGCCTATGAATGTCAGAAGCTCCAACAGATCGCTGTCGAAGCGCACGATGTGTCGCTCACATGTGTTGTCACCGAACAACGGACCTATGTCCCTCTCTAAGACCTTCCTCCTTGCCACCTTCGTGTTCCTTGCCGCTTGCACTACAGTGTTGGCGCAGAACTGTGAAGAGCTGCAGGTCTTGCCCGGTGACGAGCACCTTGTGGACCATGGCGTGGATTCCACCGGACATTGGTGGGCCATCACACAACCATATACGTCGTTCTACCATTTGTATGTCGATGGAAAACGATTCGGTCCGTACTCGGAGATCGGCAAGCCTGTCTTTGCCAACGACGGATCGACGTGGGCCGCAGCGGCAACCATCAACACCGTCGTGCGGATCCTTACACCGGGCAAGGCCATTTCTGTAAACGGCACGGCCATCATCTCGTTGTTCTTCGCACCGCGTGCACCGGTGCTCTGTATGGTCACACGACGAGATTCCTTGATCACGTTCTCGAATGGCACCACGTCGGTGCAGGTGCTCTTTCCGGTGGGCCATTACACCACCGACCCCGATGGCGTGCATCTCGCCTATGTGGGTCAGCGTGGCGCTGTCCAAGCGATCGTGCTTGATGGCACCGAAGGGCAGACAGCAGATCGGATCGTCCTCGCCGGTATGTGGTCGGATGGTAGTCCGGTCTACTCCATGCAGAACGGACCATCCACGTCGGTGAACATTGGCACCCGCAGCATTGTCTCGAATGTGCAGGGCATTCGATCGCTGCAAGTGAATCGGGCCGGTACAGCCGTGGGCTTCATTTGTGAACGGGCCGGTGGATCGATGTTCGCATGCACCTACTCGGACGAGATGGTGGAACCATGGTTCGGTCCGCCCTGCGACAACATCTCACAGCTTGTGTTGCATCCGTTCGACGCACTTGTGGCCTATTACGGCATTCGAAATCTTGCGCGGAGCGTCTTCTATGCTGCGGCCGATTATCCGGCCGGACTGGAGACCGGACAGATCGTCTTCACCACCAATGGCGCAACGATGGCGTATCTGAGCCGGGATGGCGACGACTACATCAGCTTGAACGGACGTCGCTATCGCATGTCGTCGAAGGTCTCCGTTGGTGCCGCCATTGCCGTGCATCCGACAGAGCCCGTCCTTGCGTATAGCACGTCGACGTCCATCGTCATGTGGGATATCGAGCGTTCCGGCTACAAGCTTGGAAAGATGTGCGACCGTGTGGCAGATGCCGTCTACGTGCGCAAGAGCAATGCATTTCAGACCACCGGACAGTTCAACGATCGGCTGTATTTACTCACGTGCCGACCATAGTTCCTCGGCACCCGCTCCGTATCTTTGCCCATGCGCTTCATTGTCCATACCGGCCATCAAGGCCACTTGCAAGCCGTTGAACTTCACGCTTCAAATGTGGCCGTCAGTGATGACGTCACGGTGAACCTTGTTGCAACGGACCGACCGAACATCTTCTCCGCCACCGTCGATGGGCGCACCTTTCCGGTGGTGCTCACGAGCGATGGCGTATCGACCGTCCATGTGGATCTGAACGGCTATCGGTACGACGTGGAAGTGTATCGAGAGCATCATCAAGAGCTGCTCTCCATGCTCGTTTCGAGTGCTGCATCGCATGCACGCACGGTGAAGATCTCGGCACCGATGCCGGGCCTGATCAAATCTGTGAATGTTGCCGACGGTGCAACGGTGCGCAAAGGCGATGTGCTCTTCACGCTCGAGGCGATGAAGATGGAGAATGCCATCAAGTGTCCGCTGAATGGCACGATCAAGAACATTTCCGTTGGCGATGGCGTTGCAGTTGAAAAGGGTGTCGTCTTGTGCATGGTAGAATCTTCCGGAGCGTCGGCATGATCACACGTGTTCTCCTGTTTCTCGCATTGGCAGCATGTGCGTCCACGGTGAGTGAGGCACAGACCTGGCGCGCACTCGGCGCAACAGCACCGTATGTGCATCGCATCAAGGTTTGGAATGAGAACACCGTGATCGTTTGTGCCGACTCGGCGCCGCCGCTCTACGAGGATGTGAACCAGCCGATGGAATACTACTCCGGTGAAGGATATCAGATCAGCGTCGACGGGGGAATGACGTTCTCCGCACCCAGCCTGAAGGGATTCTCCGTCCGTGATATCCTTCGTGTTCGCGGTGCCGAACAAACGTGGATCGCCGCTGTTGCGCGGCCATTCTCTGCGCAAGGAGGCACAGTGCGCTCTCTCGACGGGGGAGCAACATGGTCCACGACACCCGACAACAGTACTGTCACCTTCGAACAACTGATCGCCGCTCCTTCTGTTGCTCCGTACAAAGTCTATGCAGCAGCCAGCAATACCAGCGAAGGCATTCAAGTGTCGATGGATACCGGACGTACCTTCAATCGTGTGGTCGACATCCCGGTGCAATCGCGATCCATCGCCATCTCTAAAGCCGACACGTCGCTGATGTTCATGGCCGGTGATGCACGTCACCTTGCCGGCGTCTTCGTTTCGAAGGATGGAGGGGTGACATGGCGGAAGGATACGAGCGGACTCGAGGGCAAGCGCATTCTCTGCGTCACTCCGTCGGCCTTCAACGCCCATGTGGTCTATTGCGGTACCGACAGCATCGTTGGCAACGTCACCGTTGGTTCGGGCATCTATCGTTCACTCGATACCGGAAAGACGTGGCATGCGTTGCGTGGACCGAAGAACGCTCGCATCTGGCAGATCGTCGAACATCCATCGGAAGATCGCACACTGATCGCAGCCGGAGATGCGACGGGCGTGTGGATCACGACGAACTGGGGTGACGGTTGGGAACAATGGAACGACGGCATGCCAAGCAACGTGGTGGTGCGCACGATAGAACTCGCCACAGCGACACCTGCCTCGAAGAAGCTTGTTGCCTATGCCGGTACCTATGGAAATGGCATCTACAAAAGCGGAGAGATCACGACGCATGTCGATGAAGTGTCCAACTCCGAGACCACGATGTTGTTCACTCCCAATCCTGTGAACGACCAACTCCGATTGACGGTATCACCGTCCGGAACCACCGTGTTCGTGCGAGATCTGCAGGGGCGTGTAGTGTTGGAAACAATGGCGACCACACCAACCATCTCCGTGGCCCATCTTGTGCCCGGCGTCTATGTGCTTTCGCTCGTGAACGAGCAACAGCAGCGCACGCAGTTGCTGCAGATCTTGCGCTGACCTTGCCGCCTTGCCTATCCTTCCAGAAGCAAGGTCTGCCATGCCTCTTCGATCTTGTCGAGGGCTAGGAATGCCTTGGCGATGCGTTGCAGTTGTGCACGGTCATGTGTGCGTTGCAAGGCGAGCAGCACATACAGCGCCGCTTCCGGATCGTTGTTGGCAAGTTCGATCTCCACAGAGTCGGCACGGAACTCGCGATCGAATCGCGGGAACGATCCATCGAGCATTGGCAACACCTGCACGCCGGCGAGTTTTGCCAGGTCGTTGCCGGTCAACACCGTACTCTCCCGAATATGATGGGGCAGCGCATCCACGCCGATCCCGTTCCACCGCGGCTTTTGCACTTCGAAGATGCTGTTGACATCGGCACGACAGTAGTAGTCATAGCCCATGCGAGCCACAAGGTCCATGCGTCGAGGATCCACCTTCCCGTCGACCAATACGGAGTCCGCCACGTGGAAGCACACCACTTCCAGAAGCATGATGTTCCCATTTCCGCCAAGGTCGCGGCGAAGCTCGATGTTCTGCATCAGCTTGCATTCCATCTGATAGGCCGACTCTTGCACTCGCGGGGGAGCTACGAGCACGGAAGGCACCTTCGACAGTCCGCTCTTCTCGAACTCGTCCACGCCCTTCTCATACTCACACGAAGCGAGGTTCATGCTCTCGACCATTGCGTACGATACGGTATTCACCACGCATTCGCCCGTTTCGAGGATGTTCAGCCACGTGTCCTTGGCCTTTCCGGTCTTGGCCGCAATGGCAGGCCCGATGGCAAGGATCGGCGGTTTGGATGAATAGGCATTGAAAAACGAGAACGGACTCAGGTTGTGGTTCCCTTGGGAATCCATGCTGGAAACGAGGGCTATCGGGCGTGGGGCCACTCCGCTCAGCAGGAATTGATGGCGTTCACGGTGGGCGAGGTCGGCAGGGTAAATGGTTTTCATACCGCGAATGTATATTTGCCAGTTCGTATTACGAAACGCCGTGTTTCATTTCAGGAGCTGTTATGACGTCAAGATTGCGTTCACGTGTCTGGATCACCCTTGTGGTCGGCCTTTGTTGTGTTTCACTCCTTTCCACCGGCTGTAAACGGCGAGCACAAAACGCAAGCGCAAACTTGAACATCAAGAACACCTGGCACAAGATAGACACTCCGCCGGGAGCAGACCCCAGCGTTCCTGATACGCTTGGTGGAAACGGCTTCGAGAAAGTGGCAGAACAACTTGGATTTGTAACGTACACGCCAACGGAAGAGGACATCAAGCTCTTCACCGATCCGAATGCGAAGACCGGTGGACAGATCACCTTCACAGAAACGGCATTCCCGGCAACGTTCCGTCCGGAAGGACAAGGTTCGTCGCTCGCTCAGATCTTCGATATCAAGGCCATGGTGTATGAGGCGCTTGTCAGCCAGCACCCCATCACCCTCGAAACAGCTCCATCCCTTGCATCACATTGGAAGATCAGTGCCGACAAGAAGACCTTCACATTCCGCATCGATCCGCGTGCTCGCTTCAGCGATGGTAGTCCGGTGGTCGCCGAAGATGTTGTGGCAACGTGGAAGCTCATGACGGACCCTTCACTCCTTGAACCTTCCGCTGCGCTTGTGTACGGAAAGTTCGAGCAACCGGTGGCAAAGTCGAAGTACATCGTTGAAGTGCAAGCCAAGACCGTGAACTTCCGCAATCTGCTGTACTTCGGTTCCTCGATGTTGATCTTCTCGTCGAAGGAGATCGGTAGCCTCACCGGAACGGAATTCCTGGAGAAGTTCAACACCAACATGCCGCTTGGAACGGGTGAGTACATTGTCCTGCAATCAGACATCAAGTCCGGACAGTCCTACTCGCTCACACGTCGCGACGACTACTGGGCCAAGGACGAGATCCTGAACAAATCGAGCGGGAACTTCGACAAGATCAACTATGTGGTGGTCAAGGACAATCCGGAACTCGAGTACGAGAAGTTCAAGGCAGGGGAGACGGATGTCTTCCGCTTCACCATGTCGACAACAGAGAAGTGGGTCAACGACACGAAGTACGATGCCATCGCCAACGGTTATGTCCAACGTCGACGGATCTTCACCGACGGTCCGATGGGCACACAGGGTATCACCTTCAACATGCGTAAGCCGCCGTTCGACGACATGCGCATTCGCAAGGCCCTCATGATGTGCTTCCCACGTCAACAACTGATCGAGAAGCTGCTCTACAACGAGTACGAATCCTACGACACCTACTATCCGAACTCGATCTTCGCCAATCCGACGAACCCGCCGATGAAGTACGATCCGGAAATGGCGCAGAAGCTTCTCGCCGAAGCGGGTTGGAAGACGCGTAATTCTGATGGTATCCTCACGAAGAACGGCAAGCCGTTCGTGATCGACCTTCCGATCCAGAAGCCACTCGAGCGTTTCCTTACGCCATACCAGCAGGAACTCCGTAAGGTTGGTATCGACCTTCGCTTGAAGTTCATGGATTGGAATGCCATCATCAAGAACATCGACGAACGGAACTTCAGTGTCTTCGCCTTTGGATATTCTGGCTTGGTGACACCGAATCCAGAGACGTCGCTGAAGAGCACGTTGGCCGATAAGAACGACAACAACAACATCCAAGGCTTCAAGAACGCTCGCGTGGACGAGCTTCTCGATGCCTATGATTCTACGTTCTCGATCAACGGTCAGCGCGATATCGTTCGCGAGATCGACGGTATTGCCTACAACACCTACATGTCCGGCTTCTGGTGGAATCCAAAGGGTATCCGCGTTGCCCACTGGAACAAGTTCGGCATGCCTGCCTACGGATTGCCAAAGACCGGTCAGCTCTCCTACGTCTATCGCACCATCGCCGGCTCCTGGTGGTATGATGCCGACAAGGTGGCTGCTCTCGAAGAAGCACGTAAGAACAAGAAGCCTCTCGAGGGTCCAAAGGACGTGATCGAGATGAAGTTCTGGAAGGAATACAAGAAGTAACCTATGCTGCAGTACTTCATTCGACGACTCCTTCTTGCCATTCCAACGTTCTTCGGTTGTACCATCGTCGTGTTCTTCATTGTGCAATACGCACCGGGAGGAGCCTACGAGCAACAGATGAATGCCTTGAAGAAAGGCGGAGGGTCCGAGGGCGGCGGATCCGCGCTTGGAGCGGAAGGCATGACCATTCCGCCTAGTCAACTTGAAGCTCTCCAACGCTACCACCAGGTGAACGAGCCCGTGTGGAAGCGCTATATGATCTGGTTAGGATTGATCCCACGTCCGGTAGACGACTATCTCACCAAGATCGGCGAGCCACGCAACGTTGGTGCCGGCCTACGCGTGATCGCCAAACCGAATGCATCGGGTACGCTTACCGTGTATGATGCCGTCGACACTACGAAGGTGCTCTCCGAGTGGAGCGTCGATCCATCGAAGACCGAGAACAGTGTGTGGGTGTATCGCAAGGAGCGATCCGGACTGTTCACGCTCGACTTCGGCAGATCGTTCCAGTATCGCAAACCTGTCACCGAATTGATCGCAGAGCGGATCCATATCTCGACGCAGTTCGGATTGATCGGCTTCGTGCTGAGCTATGTGGTGTGCTTCTACCTTGGTGTCCAAAAGGCACTACGGCATGGAAGTATGTTCGATGCCGCATCGTCTAGTGCTGTGCTCATTGCGTATTCCATGCCGGGATGGGCGGTTGGTGCTGTGCTCTTGGTGTTGCTCGGTGGAGGAAGTTTCTTGCAGATCTTTCCGACCGGCGGTTTCCAGTCCAACGACTACGACACGTTGTCGCTCATCGAGAAGATCGGTGACCGCATGTGGTACTTCATCCTGCCGACCATTGCCTACACCATCGGTGGTTTCGCATCTCTGACGTTGTTGATGAAGAACTCCTTGCTTGATACGCTCGGACAGGACTACATCCGTACGGCCTATGCAAAGGGTCTGCGTGAACAACGTGTTATCTGGATGCATGGCATGCGGAACTCCATCATTCCGCTCATGGCAACCATCGGTGGAGTGATCTCTATCTTCCTCGCCAGCAACTATCTGATCGAAGTGGCCTTCAACATCGAAGGGATCGGCAAACTGTCGTTCGATGCCATCGTGTATCGAGATTCGAACGTCTTCTTTGCCTTTACGGTGATCAACGTGATCATCACACTGATCGGCTCCATCATTTCTGACTTCATGCTCGCGCTGGTCGACCCGCGCATTCGCTTCCGCTAACGCAACATGAGTACACCAACAACATCGCAGACGTTGTTTCAACGACGTTGGAAGAAGTTCAAAACACTTCGACGCGGATACTATTCGCTGGTCATCCTCCTTTCCGCCTTTGCCATCTCTTTCCTTCTTCCGTTGCTGATCAACGGCAAGGCCATTGTGGTCCATTACAACGGCAACACGTACTTCCCGGCCGTTCGCGATTGGGTCGCATCGTTGATACCGGTGGATGCATGGGCCCCATCGACCTACCATGCCGGCAAGGAGTTCGGTCTGGTCGGTGAAGAAGGGGATTGCGATTACCGAAAACTGGATGCGTTCTACGAACAGCAGAATGGCGACAATTGGGTCTTGATGCCCATCTATCCGTTCGGTCCGAACGAAGACATCACACTTGCCGGCAATGAGAAGTTCATTGAGCCATTTGGCGCTGATGGGAATGGCTATCTGCGTCCATTCGGAACAGACGATCGCGGTCGCGACGTGCTATCGCGCATGGCCTATGGCTTCAAAGTATCGCTCTCCTTTGCATTGCTCGTAGCGCTGCTCGAATATCTGTTGGGTATTCCGATCGGTGCCATCATGGGCTTCTTTGGCGGATGGATTGACGTCTTGATCCAACGCTTCATGGAGATCTGGGGATCGCTACCGTTCCTCTTCCTGATCATCATCGTCGTGAGCATGATCGAGCCGAGCTTCATGTTGCTCGTGACGATGCTCACCATCTTCGCATGGCTCAGCATTGCCACGCAAATGCGTGCGCAGTTCTATCGTGAGAAGTCCAAGGACTATGTGGCTGCAGCCGTGAGCATCGGCGTACCAACATGGAAGATCATCCTCAAGCACATCTTCCCGAACACGCTCGTGCCGGTGATCACCTTCTTCCCATTCGCCCTTGTTGCGTCGATCTCGGCGCTTGTGTCGTTGGACTTCCTGGGCTTCGGACTCGCACCGCCCACACCGTCGTGGGGACAGATGATCGGCGTTGGTCTTGCCAACCTCACGAAGTATTGGCTCGTCGTCGTACCGATGGGTGCGATGTTCGTTACGCTCACGCTCGTTGTCTTCATTGGTGAAGGCGTGCGTGAGGCATTCGATCCGAAAGTATTCTCCCGACTGCGCTAATGACCAACGAACCACTCCTGCAAGTCAACGACCTCAAGACGTACTTCAACATCGAAGGAACGTGGGCCAAGGCCGTCGATGGTGTGACCTTCACCATTTACAAGGGCGAGGTCCTTGGCATCGTTGGCGAATCCGGCTCCGGAAAATCCGTCACGGCACTCTCACTCATGAAGCTCATTCCCGATCCACCGGGTCGGATCATGGGTGGCGAGATCCTCTTCAAGGGAACGGACATCGTAAAGTTGTCCTACGAAGAGATGTATCGCATTCGTGGCAAAGAGATCGCCATGATCTTCCAAGAGCCCATGACGTCGCTCAATCCTGTCTTCCGTGTGGGCATGCAGATCGCAGAGGTGATCCAGACACACGACAAGATCTCGGCCAAGGAGGCAAGGGTGCGTGCGATCGACATGCTTCGTGCCGTTGGTATTCCCGATCCCGAAAAGCGTATCGACGATTATCCGCACCAGTTCTCCGGTGGGATGCGCCAGCGCGTGATGATCGCCATTGCCTTGGCATGTAATCCATCGCTGCTCATCGCCGACGAGCCGACAACGGCACTTGATGTGACGATCCAGGCACAGATCATCGATTTGATGCTGGAACTCAAGACCAAGCGCGAAGAAGCTGCCATTGTGCTCATCACGCACGACCTTGCCGTTGTTGCCGAAACATGCAACCGCGTGATCGTGATGTATGGTGGCAAGATCCAGGAAGTGGCCTCGGTCACCGACCTCTTCGAAACACCGTTGCATCCGTACACGAAGGGACTGTTGGCCTCCATCCCACGTCCGCTCAAAGACAAGTCCAAACACGAGCGCCTTGCCGCCATTCCCGGCAACGTGCCCAGCATCATGAACCTGCCGATCGGATGCAAGTTCTGCACGCGCTGTGCGAGTAAGCAGGATGTGTGTGAAACAACGGAGCCACCATTGATCGAGATCACAGCGAATCACTTTGTTCGATGCCACTTCGTTCAGCCGCAAGGAGCAACGTCATGAGCGGGAAGCCCTTGCTGGAGATCAAAGATCTGAAGGTACACTTCCCGGTCTACGGTGGTGTGTTCCAACGTCGGGTGAACGATGTGAAAGCGGTGGATGGCGTCTCGTTCACGATCCATCGTGGAGAGACCCTCGGATTGGTGGGCGAGTCGGGTTGCGGCAAGACAACGGTCGGCCGTGCCATTGTGAATGTTCTTCGTCACGTGTCGCCGGATGTGACCCTAGAAGGCGAGATCAATTACTTCGACGACAAGGGGACGAAGACGAATCTGCTGTCATTGGGTCGCGGACAGATGAAGCCGTTTCGCGAGAAGATCCAGATGATCTTCCAAGACCCGTATTCATCGTTGAATCAGCGCATGTCGGTGAAGCAGATCATCGCCGAGCCTCTTGAGATCCATAAGCCCACGATGTCGAAGAAGGAAGTGGACGACAAAGTGTTGTGGCTCCTCGAGAAGGTCGGCCTTCAACCCGAGTATGCACTTCGATTCCCGCATGAGTTCTCAGGCGGCCAGCGTCAGCGCATTGGTATCGCACGCGCCCTTGCCACCAATCCTGAACTCATCGTGTGCGACGAGCCCGTGTCGGCGCTCGACGTGTCGGTCCAAGCGCAGGTGATCAACCTCATGGACGATCTGCAAAAGGAGTTCGGTCTGTCCTACCTCTTCATCGCCCACGATCTCTCTGTTGTCTACCATATCTGCAAGCGCATCGCTGTGATGTACTTGGGCAACATGGTGGAGATCGGATCGGCCGACGATGTCTACTTCACACCAACGCATCCCTACTCGAAGGCCTTGATCTCGGCCGTTCCTGAGCCAGACCCAACGTCGAAGAACAAGGGGCGGATCGTTCTCGAGGGCGACATTCCAACACCATTGAACAAGCCCAGTGGCTGCGGCTTCCGCACACGCTGCCCCATGGCTCGCGCCGAGTGCGCACAGTTGGTCCCGCAGATGACCACGAAACGATCAGGAGCAACCGTCGCATGTCCGTACGTGGATTGATCACTGGGTGCATCGTATCACTATGTGCCATTCAAATGTCGGCCCAACAGTGGTGTGTGAGCGTCACCTCATCGTCTACGTCCGCAGAGGTAGGATTTCCGAGTTACTTCGCGGATCCACCGGTGCAACCCGCTATTGCCACGACGTACCACGTACGATTCTTTAAGAAGCCGGGAGCCTTTGGGTGGTCTCGTGATGTGCTTCCGAAGAACTCTTTCGAAGAGTGGCTTGCCAATAACACGATCTTCAATAGACCCCCTTTGAGTGATTCAACGATAGTTGTCTGTGACTACCACATTTCGGAACCAACTCGGTCACCGACATTTGATGAACCGCGGTCTCGATCTTGTTATGATTCCCTGATTCCAGAATCGTCCGTCGAACCCGAAACGAAGGATGATCCTGCATGGGTGCCAGTGGAACAACAACCATCATTCGACTTCAACGAACTACAACGAGCTGTTACGTACCCTGAAGCTGCTCGACGAAATGCCATCGAGGGAAGGGTGTTCGTTTCTCTCCTGTTGAGCAAAACGGGAAGTGTGCTAAAGGTTAAGATCGTGGAATCAGCTTCTCCGCATCTGAACGACGCAGCAGTTCAGGCAGTGATGAAAACAAGGTTCACACCAGCATATGTGAATTCGAAACCCTCATTGTGTTGGGTCCGGATCCCGATCCTCTTCCAATTGAGATAACATTGATCATTGCCAGGTAAGCAAGTTCAGGCGCTTGCCTCCCAACACGGGCGTTACTCGATAGCCGGCGCGTTCAAGTCGACTCAGCACTCCATTCGGTCCTGGCAGGTGCAAGGCACCCACTGCCAGCATGATGCCACCCCTGGCGAACTCCTGACGGAGTCGTTCCACCATGCGCTCATTCCTGTTGTCGTTGATCGTCATGCCGAACGTCCCCCAATCATCCATCTCCTTCATGAGCATGCCCACGGCTGCAAGGTCTTCGGTGGCATAGAGCGTGATGAGTTGCTGGAACATCGAATCTTGCTCATGGTCATTCTTGAGGAAGTCGAGAAGGACGGAAGGAGGCATGGAATCCAGGATCGTCAATTGTTCTCGTGCCGATTCCACGCCGCGACGTTCAACACCGACCCGCGTTGCGGTCTGCCACAGGAATTGGTCCATGCCGATCATGCCGGGCTCATTGCCCAGTTCTTCTTGTGCAAGCAACGCAACGATCATGGATGGTTTCATCCGATCGGCGGCAGCGGCCATGGGTCCCAGCTTCTTGCGAAGCGCCGTCATGATCATATCGTACTCTGCCGGCTTATAGAGGTCGCGCAGCGTCTTCCCACCTCCGAGCATCATGATCGTTGGATCGGCAAGGAGCTGACCTGCAGCCGAGTCGAGATCGATCTCGGCATACATCCGTCGCGAGGCCTTCAGGGCGAGCAATACGGAATCGCGCTGACGGAAGACGGCCGAGTCGCCCACGTGGATCGTTCCCATCACATACGATGTGGCACCATTTGCCGCGGTGATGCGCCACAATAACGACTTGGCCGTCGTGTCATAGGCCAACGTCGTGGTTGCATCGATCAGTCCGACCACACATAGGAAGATCATCAAGCAGTGCTTCATCGCGTTATCTTTGTTGGTTGCATTCATGCAGAGTTCAGAAAAATACGTGAAGTTCTTCATCCTCATCCTTGCCGCCTTGCTTTCCCTCGCCTCTGCGGTGGCACAGCCAGCGACCACGCCATTGCAAGTGGCCGTGCAGAGTGCCATTGCCAACATGGACCTCGACCGACCCGATCAGGCGCTCGAGAACTGGAACACGGCCATTGAACTCGACCCATCGAAGGTCGAATACAAGTACGAGCGCATCATCTGCTACGTGATGAAAAAGGACTATGCGAAGGCGCTCGAACAGCTCACTCCCATCTACAAGGACACGGCCCTGTTCGACCGCGGCTATCAGCTCATGGGCAACATTCACGACCTGTTAGGTGACTCCTCCGTGTCGATGCGTTATTACACGGAAGGTCTTGCGGCCTATCCCAGATCCGGTCGGCTCCATTACGAAATGGGCGCCGCGGCACTCATTGAACGTCGCATGGACGATGCCATTGCATGGTGGGTGAAGGGCACGAAGGCGGAACCGCGCTTTCCGACGAACTACTATTGGATCGCCAAGGTGAATGCCGACACGAAGAACAAGATCTGGACGCTCATCTATGGCGAGGCATTCATGAACCTCGAGCGTGGCTCGAAGCGCACGAAGGAGATCAGCAAGATGATCTTCGAGACATGGAATGCGGGACTGGCCTTCGGCGATACGGTGGATCCCATCAATCTCGCATCCGATGCCCTGCTCGAAGCGCCGGGTCCGGCCGGCCCCACGTCGATGTCGTTCCCCATGGCCTTCGAATACATGACGGCCGTGACCGGACAGTATCTGATCCCGAAAGAGGGGACATTGAAGCGTCTCACCATGGCCCAGCTTGTGGAACTGCAAGAGAAGGTCACCCAGGCCTGGGTGGCCAAGGGGTATGACACGTTGTATCCGAACGATATCCTTACCTGGCACAAGACCCTTGCTACAAGCGGTTATCTGCGGGAGTACTTGTACTGGGTGATCAGTTTTGGCGATTATCGGGAAATGAATGCCTGGTTCCGCGTCAACGAAAAGAAGTACGACCTCTTCCTGCACTGGTTCGATACGAATTCGCTTCCCCGCGACCGAGCATGGCGCCTGGGTCTGTAAGTGTTTGGCGACGTGACCACTCTTCCGTATTTTCGAGGCTTGCAGAATCCATTGAAGGCCCTTCGACCATGCTCATCATTTTGACTCTTTTGACGGTATTCGCTGCCGTACTGTTGATCCTTGCCGTCCTCATTCAGCCTGGAAAGGCCGACATGGTGTCCGGTATGGGTGGGTTCGGTGGACAGATGACCAACCTGCTTGGTGTGCGTAACTCGCGCAACATCCTGCAGAGCATCACCATGGGACTTGCCATCTTCGTGGCGCTGATGGCCATTGCCATCAACAAGTTCTTCTTGGAGGCAGAGATCGTGACGAAGGCGCCATCCACGGTTGGTGCAGAGATCCCGACGAACACTGCCGCTCCAGTGCAAGCACCACAGCCAACGACGCAACAGCCGCCAGCACAACAACAGAAGTAATGGCCCGCATCGTTGGATCCGCAGTAGAGCACGATTTCAACTACGAACGCAATTACGATGCGAATCGTCAGCTCATGCGCATCATCGATGCAAAGGGCGAACAGACGATGCTCGGCGGTGGCAAGAAAGCCATCGAGCGACATAAGGCCAAAGGCAAGCTCACGGCACGCGAGCGCATCAATGCGCTGATCGATGAAGGATCCGGCTTTCTCGAACTAGGCCTGTTCACAGCCCAGGATATGTATGCCGATGTTGGCGGAGCGCCATCCGCCGGCGTGGTCTCGGGGATCGGCATCATCTGCGGTCGCGAATGCGTGATCGTTGCCAACGATGCCACCGTCAAGGCCGGTGCATGGTTCCCGATGACGGCCAAGAAGAACATGCGGGCGCAAGAGATCGCCCTGGAGAACCGTCTCCCCATCATCTATCTCGTCGACTCTGCCGGTGTCTTCCTTCCGATGCAGGACGAGATCTTCCCCGATAAAGAACATTTCGGACGTCAGTTCCGCAACAATGCCATGCTCAGCGCCATGGGTGTTCCGCAGATCGCCGCGATCATGGGACCCTGTGTTGCCGGTGGTGCCTATTTGCCGATCATGTGCGACGAGTCGCTCATCGTGAATGGCAGCGGGAGCGTCTTCCTTGCCGGTCCGGCTCTGGTAGAAGCGGCCATTGGCGAGAAGACCACCATCGAACCACTGGGTGGTGCCACGATGCACTCGTCCGTGAGCGGAGTGGTCGACTACAAGGTGGAGTCGGACGAAGAGGCCATTGCCACCATCCGATCCCTTGTCGACAAGTTCTCGCCGACAAAAGGGCAGCACAACATCTTCTCGCGTGTCGAGCCCAAGGCGCCACTCTTCGATGCCGACGAGATCTATGGCATCATGCCGGCCGAGCGCAGCAAGCCCTACAGCACGTATCAGATCCTCGGTCGATTGCTCGACGGAAGCGAATTCGACGAGTACAAGGCCAACTATGGCAAGACCATCATCTGCGGCTATGGTCGCATCGATGGTTGGTCTGTTGGCATCGTTGCCAACAATCGCGAGATCGTTCGCAGTGCCACCGGCGAGATGCAGGTTGGCGGCGTGATCTACAGCGATAGCGCCGACAAGGCCGCGCGCTTCATTCTGAATTGCAATCAACGTGGTATTCCGCTGGTATTCCTTCAGGACGTCACCGGCTTCATGGTGGGTACACGCAGTGAACAAGGCGGCATCATCAAGGATGGCGCTAAGCTCGTGAATGCCGTCTCCAACAGTGTCGTGCCAAAGTTCACCGTCATCCTTGGTAATTCCTACGGTGCCGGAAACTATGCCATGTGTGGCAAGGCCTACGATCCGCGACTGATCTATGCATGGCCCACGGCGCAGATCGCCGTGATGGGAGGATCGCAAGCATCGAAGACGATGCTCACGATCCGTGTGGCCGCCCTCGAAAAGCAACAAGGCACGCCGCTCACCCAAGAGCAGCAAGACGCCATGCTGAAAGAGATCCAGGCACACTACGATGCAACGACAACGCCACTCTATGCGGCATCCCGCCTGTGGGTGGACGGTATCCTTGCTCCCACGCACACGCGCGACATGATCTCGCGAGGGATCGCCGTGGCATCGCATCAGGCCTCGATCCCGGAATTGAAGACCGGGGTCTTCCAGGTCTAGCGTATCATTGCGCATGATCTCAGAACTTCAGCGCATCCTTCCTCCAACGACGGTCTCCACACGACTGATCGATCGCATTGCTTATTCTCGCGACGCAAGTCTGTATGCCATGACGCCGATCGCCGTGGTACGTCCGCGTTCTGCGGCTGATGTCCGCGCACTGTTCGAATGGTGCCATGCCTATCAACACCACGTGACGTTTCGCACAGCCGGTACCTCCTTGAGCGGTCAGGCCGTGACGGATGGCGTGATCGTCGACGTTGGTCGGCACTTCAAACAATGGTCGATCGAAGACGACGGCGCACGTTTGCGCGTCCAGCCCGGCGTGATCGGTGCCCATGCCAATGCCTATCTGCGTCCGTATGGACGGAAGATCGGTCCGGACCCAGCATCGATCATGGCCTGCATGATCGGTGGCATCGTTGCCAACAATGCATCCGGCATGTGCTGCGGCACCGAGCAGAACTCCTATCACACCGTTGCATCGATCACGTATCTGCTCACCGATGGAACGCGCATCGACACAAGCGATGAGGCATCGTGTCGTGCATGGTCGAACGGACCGTCGCCGATCGCACGCGGTATCGCACAACTGCGCGACGAGATCCGCGCCGACGAAGCGCTCGTCGCTCGCATCCGTCGCAAGTATCGGATCAAGAACACCATTGGCTATTCACTCAATGCATTCCTCGACGAAGATGAGCCCGCTCGCATTCTCGGCAAGCTCATGATCGGCTCCGAAGGCACGCTCGGTTTTGTCGAAGAGGTGGTCTTCAATACCGTTGTCGACGCGGCCTTCAAGCTCACGTCCTTGTTGCGTTTCCACTCCGTTGCCGATGCCTGTGCACAGGTGGACGTCTTGCGTGATGCCGGTGCAGCAGCCATCGAACTGATGGATGCCGCGTCCTTGCGCAGTGTGGGCATGCATGATGGTGCCGCCCTGCTTGTGGAGTTTCAGGCGACATCGAACGAACAACGCGATCAGCATCGACTTCTTGCCGAAGCACTCACGGCGTCGATGCCGCTGACCGTGCCAGCCGCGTGGACGCAGGATGCCGATGAACAATTGGCGTTGTGGAAGATCCGCAAGGGACTAATGCCGACCATTGGTGCTATGCGGCCCCCGGGCAGTACGATGATCAACGAAGACATTGCCGTGCCGCCTCACCACCTTGCCTCACTGGTGCATGACGTGCAAGCATGTTTTGAGAAGCATGGCTATCGAGAGGCCATCATCTTCGGTCATGCCAAGGATGGCAACATTCACTTTGTCGTGAATCAACAGTTCACCACGGTTGCCGATGTGAAGCAGTATGGCGAGTTCATGGATGATATCGCTGCCATCGTTGTCGACACGTATCAGGGATCGCTCAAAGCAGAACACGGCACAGGCCGGAACATGACACCCTACGTTGAGAAGGAGTGGGGAAGCGAGGCGTATGCTTTCATGCAGCGATTGAAATCTCTCGTGGATCCGCACGGGATCTTGAATCCCGGCGTGATCCTCGACGACGACGTTCACGCCCACGTACGCAACATCAAGAAAGTGCCCGTGGTGGATCCGGAGACCGATCACTGCATCGAGTGCGGATTCTGTGAACATGTTTGTCCAAGCAGATCGCTCACGCTCACACCACGACAGCGCATTGTTGTCCGCCGTGAATTGCAAGCACGTCCCCATTCCGACGAACTCGCTGTCGTGGCCGAGGACTTCGACTACGATGGCGTGCAGACCTGTGCGGTGGATGGTATCTGTGCAACGGTCTGTCCGGTGGGTATCGACACAGGACTCCTCATCAAGCGCCTCCGTCACGACACACATGGAACATGGGTGAACAACGCTGCAACCCGCGCTGCGGGCTCGTTCGGCGTTGTGAACACTGCGGCGCGTCTCGCAACATCCGTGGCCCATTTCTTCGTCCCCGCACTCAATGGCGCATCGTCAACGTCCATTCGCGAGCGCAACGCCGACACTGCCGATGTGCTCTTGTTCCCATCGTGCGGCGCACGATGGCTCGGCTCGACCTCCTCAACACTCAATGTGATCGACCTCTTGCGAACACTCTCCGAACGTGCTGGATTCACGGTATCGATTCCCGAGGGATCGGCCTCCGAATGTTGCGGGCATCTGTTCGCATCAAAGGGATTCCCTGATGCCGCGCATGGTTGCGAACGATCCCTGCACGACTTCGTGCAACGGCATGCTGGACCGAACACGCTTGTCGTTACGGACTCGTCGACGTGTGCCACGTCGATGGTCGACCAACCGAACACCATCGACCCCATTCGATTTCTCGCAGAGCACATCCTCCCACGGCTGACCATCACAACGCGTCGTGACCATGTGGTCCTGCATCCCGGTTGCGGCGTGGAGAAGCTACGCCTCACACCGCTCATGCGTGCGATCGCCGAAGCATGTGCCGACAGGGTGACCATTCCGATCACGGCATCGTGTTGTGGTATGGCGGGAGATCGAGGCATCCTGCATCCGGAGTTGCCGGAAGCTGCGCTTTTACAGGAACGTGCAGAAGTGCTCACGATGGCTTCGAACGGATACTATGCGGCGAACACCACGTGCGAGATCGCACTCTCGCGGGTTCTGGGTGTGCACTACGAACCCGTCGCCGCCTTGCTCGAAGCATGCAGTCGACCTACGTCTGAAAGACCTGCCCCTTCCACGTGACGTTCTTTCTGAGCGACAGGAATGGTGCCGACAGTTCCGTCATCATGAGCATGATGATCGAAGGAAGGATGAAGGGCAGCAAGGCATACCGGCGCATTCGCACAGCGGCAATGCCTACGAGCACGGAATCTCCGACCACGCGCAAGACCACGAAGATCGACAGCCAGAGCATGTTGTGCTGTACCACCGACGTGACGATCCCCACCCAGACGGCCACGGACGAGAGCACGAAGATCAGCGCACGACTTCCAAGCGCTGTTCCGCCGCGTGCCCACCGTTGGCGCTGCGTGAGATACTCGTGCAGTGTGGTGCAGGGAAGCGTCTCGACCGTTGCTTCGTGCGTGCATTGATAGATCACGTGCTTCCCGTGATCGGCAATGTGTTGCAACAATGCGAGGTCTTCCGTGATGCTGAACGGAATGGCGGCATAGCCACCAACGGCATCATACGTCGACCTGCGAATGGCCATGTTATTGCCATAACATCCAAGCGGCACGTTGTTGCCCACGCCACCTTTTGCCATGGCCTGCGAATACATCCACTCCACGTCCTGAAGAATGGCGAAGAGGCCCGTTGGCTTGATCGTTGTAAATCCGCAGACCATGCCCACAGAAGGGTCACCAAAGGGTGCGGCCATAGCGGAGATCCAGTTCGGATGGATGCTGCAATCTGCGTCGGTGCACAGGATCACATCGCCCGTTGCACGGTCGATCCCTTCCTGGATCGCACCAGGCTTGCCTCGAAGATTCGCATGTACCGACGCATCGGTCTTGTGCACGATGCGGAAGTGTGCATCGCCGGAGGTGAGCTGTTCGGCAACGGAAGCCGTGGAATCGGTCGACCGATCGTTCACGATGATGAACTCCACCTTGTCGGCGGGATAGTTGGCACGTTGCAGTGCCTCGATACATCGTGGTAGATTGCGCTCTTCGTTGCGCGCGGGAACGATGACACTCACACGCAGCGTGGTGGTATCAACGGAATGCAGAGCTCGCTGTCGGAACGAACCAAGGTAAAAGAAGCCAAGTCGTGCGGCGTAGAACGCCGCCAACAGCAGAAGCATCACCGTCATCATGCTACGAACATCGCAACCTTCTTGCAACAAACACGGTTATCATTCGTTCATGCGCCGTTCATTTGAAACTCATCTAGTCCGTTATGTCCGCTGCACGTACGCTACGCGTTGATCTCCTCAACGATCCCATCGATTCATCCCTTCGATCCTTCGCCATTCCGATGGCCTTTAGCTTCTTGGTGCAGCTCCTGTATTCCCTCATCGATCGCTTCTACGTCAGTCGCCTTGGCGATGCAGCCATCGCCGCCATTGGCTCCAGCGATCAGGTGGCCTTCTTCGTGTTCACGCTTGGCAGCGGCTTTGGTGTTGGCACGGGCATCATCGTGGCACGTCGCATGGGAGAGGGGAACGTCATGGAGGCAGGGAGGACAGCGACGCAGGCTCTTGTTGGCATGGTGATGCTCGGTGCCGTGGTCACAACGATCCTCTACATCCTGATGCCCTACATTCCGCAACGGTTCGGTCTGGCCCCCAACGTTGCCACGTATGCCGTGCAATACATGTCGATGCTCTTCCTTGGCCTCACGGCCAATCTGGTGAACTTCCAGATCTCCAGTGTGGTGCGTTCCACCGGGAACAGTGTCTATCCGATGATCATCTTGCTTATGACGACGGTGGTCAACGCCGTTATCGCCCCCTTCCTCATCTTTGGCATCGGTCCCTTCCCTCGCATGGAAATGGCGGGGGCCGGACTTGCCACGGCCCTGTCGCAGATCCTCGGTGCTGCCTTCAGTATCTGGGCCGTTGGAGCAGGGAAAGCCGGGATCCGTCTCAACTTCAAGAACTTCAAGCTCGACCCATCGTTGTTGAATCGCATCGGCAAGCAAGGATTTCCTGCTTCACTGCAAATGCTGTCGGTCTCACTCAATCGCATGGGCATCTTCGTCATCGCCGGCGCCTTCGGGACGAGTGTGGTGGCGGGATATACGCTTGGACTGTACATGGACATGATCGTCTTCATGTTCGTGTTCGCAACGGGCATGGCCGTGGAAGTGGCCACCGGACAGAATCTTGGCGCCGGGAAGGTGGACCGCATCCATCTCTATCATCGCTCGGCCGTGAAGCAGTTGAGCGTGGTGATCGTCACTCTTGGCGTGGTGATCTATCTGTTCGGTGCGCAGTTCATCGGACTCTACACGCACACGCCGGCAACGATCTCTGAGGCCACGAACTATCTGCACATCTCGGTGTTCGGTTATCTGTTCTTCGCCATCGGCGTTGCAACCGTCCGCGTGGTGAGTGGTGCCGGTGCGGCCTTTACAAGCATGGGCATCACGGCGGGCAGTATCCTTGGCGTGCAGCTCCCGTTGGCCTACGTCCTATCTCGCTATGCCGGCTTTGGTCAGCAGGGCATCTGGTTCGCCCTCGTGATCGGCTATGTGGTGCTCACCGTAGTGGCCACGATCGTCAAGCGTCGGGGCCGGTGGCTCACGGCGCGGGTATAAGGTCCGGTATCGTTAAACTTGTTGCCGACAGAGGCACCCTAAGCGGTCTTCAGAATGGGCAACTAGCGTGAGTACCTATCCCTTGACATTGGACACAGACGCACGGATCCTCGAGGAGTTCAAACGTGGGAGCCGCGAACGTGCTGCCACGGCCTTCGTGCGACGGAACCAGCGCTTCGTCTACTCTGTTGCCCTCCGTCAACTCAATTCACCCGAAGATGCACAAGATGCTTCGCAAGAGGTCTTCATCAGAGCTCTGCAGAGCATCGATGGATTCAAGGGAGAGAGTGCTCTGCAAACATGGTTGTATCGGATCACGATCAACGTGTGTTCGAACATGCGCCGCAAGAAGAAGCTGCAGAGCTGGTTCCGGATCGGCAATCATGAGGATGAGCGCGAGGTGGCAGGGTCACACGTTTCTCCTGAGCAGCATGTGCTCAACCTCGACTTCCATTCCCGCCTTGCCACCTTTCTCGAAGCCTTGCCCGAGAAACAACGCGAGACCTTCTGTTTGCGATACTTCGACGAACTGTCGTACGAAGAGATCAGCGACATGGTGGGCACAAGTGTAGGCGCTCTGAAGGCCAACTATCATCATGCGGTGAAGAAGCTCGCTGTGATGATCAAAGACACCGACCTCTACGATCAATGGAGAGAAGATCATGGATGAACAAGAACTGCGTGACGATCTGCGGATCATCGAAAGCGCCTTCGATCGCACGGCCTATCAGGCATCGATCGATCGTGCAACGCGAACGCTGAGCGTGGACGTGCTTGCGCGTATGCAACAACGTCGTCGGTTCCCGGCATGGAAGGTCCTTGCGGCCGCTCTGCCTGTTGCGGCTGCCGTGGTCGTGCTCATCGCTCCGTGGACGTCCACTCCACCGTCCGTCCAAACCACACCGTCACCGTCGGTGGCATCTGCAACCGTTCCCGATGCGCCGGCCATCAGCTCGATTCCAAGTGTCTCAACGACACCGGGTGCATCCGTTCGCAAAGCAGCTCGCAACACTCCGCGCGCATCGGCCGCGGTCACGGATGAGCAGCTTCTTTCAGAGATGTATGGCGAACAGTTCGTGAACGGACTGTCCGCATCGATCCAAGAAGACCAGCCGACGATGTTCGAGCTGACGTCACAAGATCTCCGACTACTATCCATGAGTGTGAACAATGAAGACGCGTTCTAACCTGTTGATCCTTGCCATTGTCATGTGCTGCATGGCGTCCACCCTTCTCGCACAACCCATGGGAGGTCCACCTCCCGGCATGGGCGGACCCGGAGAAGGTCGCGAGAAGATGCGCCAGCGCATCGAGGACATTCGCAAGATGAAGCTCATCGACGTACTGAACCTACAGGGCGAGCAAGTGGAGAAGTTCTTCGGCACCTACAATCCGTTGCAGAAGAAGGTAATGGAGTCGAAAGATGCCGTGAACTCCATCGCACGTGACCTGTGGAGGGCTTCCGAAGGCAGCGCATCAGAGGCGGAGTTGAAGAGCAGTACGGAGAAGCTCGACAAGGCCTTGCGTGATTTCGAAGCGGCCATCAATGCACGACATGACGGCGCCAAGAAGGTGCTCACCACAGCGCAATACGCACGCTACCTTGCGTTCGAGGCCTTGTTCGTGGATCAGCTCACGAAGATGATCATTCAGCAAATGCGCGGTGGAAAGAACAAGGGACCGCGCCTTGATGATCCGATGGACTAAAGGAAGATACCGGCCATGCAGGCCGCCATCAGGTTGGCAAGGGCTCCAACGATCATGGCCTTGAAGCCATAACGCGCAACATCGGCGCGTCGGTCCGGCGCCATGATGCTGAACCCACCGATCTGAATACCGATCGAGGCCACGTTGGCGAATCCGCACAATGCGATCGCTGCCAGCGTGGCCGTTCTATGTGAGATCGTTCCGGCCTTGATCATGGCCGAGAGATCGGCATAGGCAATGAACTCCGTGAGCGAGATCTTCGTGCCGAGCAGTGAGGCGAACGTTTGTGCCTCGTTGCTTGGAATGCCCACCAGATACGCGAAGGGCAGGAAGATCCATCCGAAGAGCTCGCGCAGTGATGTAGGCAGATAGGGAAATCCGATCGATGTGAGCCATCCGTCGGCCGCATGCAGTCCGGCGTCGACAAGGGCCACCACACTCACAAATGCCAACAACACCACCAACACATTCACGGCAAGTTTGAATCCGTCCAGTGCGCCATAGGCCAGAGCGTCGATGATATTGCCCGAAGGAATGATCGGATCGATGCGCGTCACGCGCAATGCATTATCACGATCGGGCGGCATGGCGATCTTGGCGAGAGCAAGTCCGCCAGGTGCCGCCAGCAAGGATGCGATCATCAGGTCCGGCGCAGGAATGCCCATGGCGATGTAGACGCCCATTGTCGACCCTGCAATGGTGGCAAAGCCGCCAACCATGATGGCAAAGATCTCCGAGGCTGTTGCCGTTGGAATGTAGTGTCGGACGAGAAGGGGAGCTTCGGTTTGACCGAGGAAGACATTCGCCGCCGCCGAAAGAGATTCAACGGCCGTGGTCCGCATTGTCTTCTCTAGCACCCATGCCATCGAGCGCACGATGCGCTGCATCACGTTGTAGTGATACAGCACGGCGATCACGGACGAGAAGAAGACGATGATGGGCAGGATCGTCAGCGCGAACTGAAACCCAAAGGCCGGTGCCTGATCGTCGGCCGCAAGTTTTCCGAACAGGAACTGTGCACCGACATCGGCAAATCCCAAGAACGCCGTCACACCTGCACCCAGCCATTGAAAGAACTGTACGCCGGGTGGAAAGGAAATGAGGAGGGCGGCAAGGATCACCTGCAAGGCAAGTCCCCACAGTACGATCCGAACAGGGAAGCGACGTCGGTCCGATGAAAGGGCCCAGACCATGGCGATGATGACGATGATGCCAATGGCACTCAGTGCACGCTCCACGTTGACTCCGGATCAGGTGGCGAACCGAACGTTCGGCTCACCAAAGGTGGTACGAAGGAACGACGTCATCTCGTCGGATACGCCGATCTTGATCATCGACTCATAGGTGACCGGTCCATCGGGTCGCGCCACTTGGAAGGTGAGCGTCTCCATGGCCATGCCGCCATTGCACTTCGTCTTGAGCTGTTGCAGTTGCTCGTGAGTAACGGCCTCGGGCATCAGTCGCACCACGTAGCCTTTCACCAATCGTTTGGCGGCTGACTCAAGCGTGAGCACATCGTCGACGATGATCTTGACGTTCTCGCCATTGATCTCACACTTGCCGATGAAGACGAGCACGGCATCCGGTTGCAGGAGTTCGCCGAACTGTTTGTACTTGTCGCTCCAGAACACGGTCTCGCACGATCCGGTGTATTGCTCCACCTTGATGAAGGCGATCGTGTTCTCACGCTTGTCCAGACGTGTACGGATATCCGACACGATGCCGCACAACCGCACGGTCTTCCCCGACTGTTCGGGATCGAGCTTGTGCAAGAGAAGCGTGCTGTAACTGGACACGGCCAGGGCATGGGCTTGAAGCGGGTGACCGGACACGTAGAAGTTCAGATAGGCCCGTTCCTGTTTGAGACGTTCGCGTTCGGGCCATTCAGGAACGGTGGGGAGGGAAGGCTCGGAAGGACGCACGGTGTCGGCCTCGCCGAACAAACTCTCCATCGTCGACATACCGCCACCTTGCACCACGCGTGCATACTCGAGCGCCGGCTCGATGGCCGAGAAGAGTTGTGCACGATGTCCGGTGTGCAGCGAGTCGAACGCTCCCGAACACACGAGTGCTTCGAGCACGCGCTTGTTCAGCACCTTCATGTCGACGCGTGCGGCGAAGTCGAACAGCGACGTGAACGGACGTTCTTCGCGCGCCGCCACGATGGCCTCCACGGCGCCGATCCCAACACCTTTGATCCCGGCCATGCCGAAGTAGATCACGCCATGATCCGTCGTGAACGTTGCCATCGAACGATTCACATCGGGCGGCAAGAGCGTAAGACCGAAGCGCTTCGCCTCTTCGATGAGCAACACGATCTTGTCTTGCGAATTCAATTCCGCCGTCATGTTGGCCGCAAGGAACTCGGCGGTGTAATGCGCCTTCAGCCATGCCGTTTGAAAGGCCAGATAGGCGTAGGCGGCAGAGTGACTCTTGTTGAAGCCGTACGAAGCGAACTTCAGGATCAAGTCGAAGATCTCTTCGGCAAGTTCCTTGGCGATCTGAGTGTGTTGCAGTGCGCCTTCAACGAACAGGGCCTTCTGCTCGTTCATCAACTTCTCGTCCTTCTTGCCCATCGCTCGACGCATCACGTCGGATTGCGCAAGCGTGAAGCCCGCCACATCGCGCACGAGCTGCATCACCTGCTCTTGGTAGACGATCACGCCATACGTTTTCTCGAGCACCGGCTTCATGACGGGATGCAGATACTCAATGGCCTGACGTCCTTGTTTGCGATCGATGAAGTCCGGGATGTTATCCATAGGACCAGGTCGGTACAGCGCGTTCATGGCGATCAGGTCTTCAAGCTGATTCGGTTGCAGCTTCCGCAAGGCGTTCTGCATCGGCTCGGATTCGAACTGGAAGACGGCCAAGGTCTGTCCGCGTCCGATCATTTCATACGTGGCCGGATCATAGAAATCGATGGCCTCGATATCGATGTCGACGCCATGATTCCGCTTGATGAGTTCGATCGTGTTATCGATGATGGAGAGCGTGCGCAGTCCAAGGAAGTCCATCTTGAGCAGACCGGCCTCTTCGAGGTCCTTCATGTTGTACTGCGTTGCCGGCTCGGACTGCGGCGTCTTGAACACCGGTACGAAGTCTGAAATGGGGCCCGGCGCGATCACCACACCGGCCGCATGCATCGACGAGTTGCGCGCGAATCCTTCCAACACCAGCGAGTATTCGATCAGGTCCTTGATCTTCGGATCGTCGCTGTCCTTCACCCATCGCAACTCGGGAAGCTCGATGGCCTCCTTGAGTGGCTTCACCTTCCCCATGTTGACGGGGATCTTGTCGGTGATGGAATTGATGGTGGCAAGGTCGATGCCGAGCACACGACCGACATCCTTGAGCACAGCGCGCGACGAAAGTGTTCCGAAGGTGATGATCTGTGCAACAGAATCCTCGCCGTACTTCTTCTTGACGTAGTCGATCACGAGCTCACGCTTGTCGTCCGAAAAGTCGATGTCGATATCAGGCATCGACACACGATCAGGATTCAGGAATCGCTCGAAGAGCAGATCGTACTTGAGCGGATCGATGTTCGTGATCTCGAGGGCGTAGGCCACGATGGAGCCGGCGGCAGAGCCACGACCAGGTCCCACACGCACACCCATGTTGCGAGCGGCACGAATGAAGTCCTGCACGATCAGGAAGTATCCCGCATAGCCCATGCGCTTGATGACGTTGAGCTCGAAGTTCGCACGGTCGAGGATCTCGGCCGAGAGCACAGGATAGCGCATCTCAAGTCCGCGCATCGTGATCTCGTCCAAGTAATCATCCAGCGTGAGTGCTTGCGAATCGGACGGAATGGGGAACTGCGGCATCTGCAGATCCGTGGGGATCTTGAGATTCACCTTCTCGGCGATCTCGAGCGTGCTCTCGATGCCTTCCGAGTACTCCTTGAAGAGATCCACCATCTGCTTCTGCGTCTTCAGGTACATCTCCGGCACCTTGTACCGCAGATCTTCTTTCACGTTGAACTGTCCGCTCCGTGCAAGCGCCGCATCCTTGTTGATGTTGAGCAACACGTTGTGGGGGACGGCATGTTCTTTGCTCACATAGTGCGCATCGTTCGTGACGACAAGCTTGATGCCGAGCTCGCGCGCCATACGTGGTGCGAATTCCAGCACGTGCTTGTCTTCGGGCAGACCGTGATCCTGCAGCTCGATGTAGAAGTCGTCGCCGAACACCTCCTTCAAGAATCGAGCGTTCTTGTAGGCTGTCTCTGTATCACCGGCAAGCATGGGAGCGTTGATGGGACCGGCAAGACAGGCCGAGGTGGCGATGAGTCCTTCGTGATACTCCTTGAGCAGCTCAAAGTCGATCCGTGGCTTGTAGTAATAGCCTTCGGTGTGACCGAGCGACGTGAGCTTGACAAGATTGCGATAGCCCTGTTCGTTCTTGGCCAGCAGCACCAAGTGATAGTAGTTACGCAGCTTCCCGGCGTCTTGCACCTTGACGCGATCTTGTCGCTTGCCAACGGCAATGTAGACCTCGCATCCGATGATGGGCTTGATGCCTGCCTTCTTTGCCTTCTTGTAGAATTCAAAGCAGCCGAACATCACGCCGTGATCGGTCAGCGCAAGCGCCTTCTGTCCGTCCTTGACCGCTGCCCCGATCAGTGTTTCCGGCGTACAAGCTGCGTCGAGCAGTGAGAAATGCGTGTGATTGTGGAGATGGACGAATTCGGGCATGGGAGGTCCGACGATGGGTGCGTGGCACCCGCGTGAAATGTCAACGTGGAGACCGCAATCTACAAGCTTTTGCGGCTACGACCTATGCGCATTCAACATCCTTGCCGCCTTCGCAAGTCCCTCCTCGATGCGCCCTCGAACAGCCATGCCGAAAGGTGTGAGTTCCATCACAATGTCGAGCGCACCGGGCGCAATGGTGAGCGTTCCGGAGCCGAAGGCAGAGCCAACATGCAACACGGAACCGTCCCACTTGGCGGAAGACATCATCAACTGCACTTCAGGTAGTGGGAGCAAGTGATTGTCAATGAAGGAGCGTATCTCTTCTTCGGAGTGATGCGTCCGCACTTCGTGTCGAACGATCATTTCAGTGCTTCGCGGATGCGTGCGGAGATCACGTCCATGATCCAGACCACGAGGGCAATCAGGATGACGATCGTGCCGACCTCGCGCCACTGCGCCAGGCCTTGATACTGGATGAGCATGGTACCGATCCCGCCGCCGCCGACGAGACCGATGACGGTGGCCATACGAACGTTGATGTCCCAGCGATAGATGGTGAAGCTGAGGAATGGGATCACGCATTGGGGGACAACGGAGAACCAGACCACTTGTGTGCGCGAGGCACCGGTGGCCGAGATGGCCTCCATGGGTCCGGTATCGACATCTTCGATCTGCTCGCTGTATTGCTTTGTCAGCGACGAGATGGTATGCACCACCAGGGCCAGCATGCCGGCGAACGGACCGATACCCACCCATACCGAGAAGATGATGGCCCAGATGAGCGGCTCGATGGAGCGCGTGAAGTTCGTGACGAAGCGAATGGCAACGTAGATCGTGCGTGGGATGGCACCGTGGTCCATGAGGTTGCGCGCTGCAAAGAAGCTCAGCGCGAACGAGAAGGGCACGGCAATGGCCGTTGCCATGAAGGCAAGGTAGATGGTCTCGACCATGGCCAGCAGTGCGGAACCGATGATGTCGGTGTTCGGCGTGAACAGGGCCTTGAAGATCCGCCCTGCTCCTTCCAGACCTTGTCCGTTGAAGAGGGCCGACGGAGAGATGCCCGTGACCACCCAGCCGGCGAGGACCGTGAGCGTGAAGCTGATCCATGCGATGTTCATGGCCACGGTGCGTTGCCACGAGCCCGACACGGAGCCGTCGAGGATGAGGCGACCGACCGAGGCCGACGTCACGCTTCCGAGCACGGCAAGGACAAGGGCAAGTCCGATCACGAGCGCTTGATGCATGCCGTCGAACGGTGTGGTCACATTATCGAGGATCACGCGCGGGATGAGGATCCGATCGATGATGGTGGCGATGTAGGCGCCGAAGAACACATCGATGCCAAGGCGAAGAAGGTGACGTTTCATCGGATCTCCACCTCGGTGGCATCGTCGCCATAGATCTCTTTGAACCACTGTTCGGTGATCTCGGACGGTTGTCCTTCGAAGACGATCTCACCGGCCTTAAGCGCGATCACGCGCGTGGCATACTGTCGCACAAGCGAGAGGAAGTGCAGGTTGCACACCACCGTCGTGCCGAACTCCTTGTTGATGCGATCGAGATACTTCATCACGGAATGCGAGGTGGCAGGATCGAGCGAGGCCACTGGTTCGTCGGCCAAGAGGAGCATCGGGTCTTGCATCAGCGCACGTGCGATGGCGACGCGTTGTTGCTGTCCACCGCTCAATGAATCCGCACGTTGATCCGCCTTTTCGCGAATGCCCACGATGTCGAGATTGCGCAGCGCTTTTTCGCAGAGGTCAGGAGAGAAGTGTCCGAGCATCGACTGCATGGACGAAAGCTGTCCGAGCGCTCCGTAGAGCGTGTTGCGGAGAACGCTGTGTCGCTTGATCAAGTTGAAGTGCTGGAAGATCATGCCGATCTTCTGTCGATGCCGACGTAAGGCATCGCCCTCGATATGCGTCACATCGCTGCCGTGAAAGGTCAATGTCCCCGACGTCGGCTCCAGCAACCGATTGATCGTGCGCATCAGGGTACTCTTGCCCGAGCCGCTCAATCCGATCACCACCAGGAACTCGCCCGGTTCAACGGTGAAGGAAACGTTCTTGAGGGCCTTGAATCCGTTCGGATACTCAAAGGAGAGATGCTCTGCAGAGATCAATGGTGGCATGGGCGCAAATATACACGCTATCCATGCTCACCGACGTGACAGTTCCGTCGACAAGAAGCCGTACAGCAAAAAGACAATGATACAGACCGTCGTGGCCGAGACCGGTGTGGGGACCAATGCGATCTCATGCAGTACACTCGTGAAGGTTCGATCGGGCATGGCGACCGACGGGGTCGCCGACGTCGGCTCACCGATCACCACAACCATGATCACGGCGGCAAGGAGGACCGTCACACCGACCACGCCGCCATAGCGCATCAATCCTCGAAGCCAAGGGGATGGTGTTGGAAGGGCGGCAAGGCGAGCTTGGACGGCACGAGCGATCGATTCGGGGGCGGGCTTCAAGAGAGCGCGTTGCAGCGACGACCGTAGAAGGCGCTCGCCATCGGGATGTTCATCGTTAGAAGGAATATGCGTCATGATGTTCTCTCCGAAAACAATTCCGGACAACGTTGCAACAATTCAGAACGAAGTAACGCTCGCCCTCGATTCAGACGTGTCTTCACGGTTCCGAGCGGCATGCCCGTGATCGCCACGATCTCGTCGTATCGCCGATCCTGCACATAGAACAGGTCCAGGACCACGGCATAGAGCGGGGGAATGGCATCCATGGCCTCGCGGATCAAACCATCGAGCTCGGCAGCCTCGAGTTGAGCGAACATATCAGTATCCGTCCACACGGCAAGACTGTCTTCGTCGATCTCGGTGAGCTCGGGCTGACGTCGCTGTCGCTGCACCGCATTCATGGCCGTATTATAGACGATGCGATAGAACCATGTCGAGAACAGTGCATCGCCATGGAACGACGGAAGGGCCGTATAGGCACGCACGAAGGCATCTTGGACAACGTCCTCGGCAGCTTGCTGATCACGAACGAATCTGGACGCAAGCGAAAGTGCCCGCGCGGCATATCGCTGAACGATCTGCGCATAGGCATCCGTCATCCCGTTGCGGATCAGCTGAAGTGTGGTTGCGTCCGGATCGTACTGCATGCGGCAACTTAGACAGCAGAACGTCCACAGGGTTTCAGTGAAACCCTACGACGGTATTTCTGTCGAAACCCATGAATCAAGTATCACGCCATTACGAGGTCTGCAATGTCCATCCCTCTTCGCCTTGCCTGTTTGCTCCTGATCACCTCCACCGCTCTGGCCGATACGACGGTTGTTTCTCGCGAGGTACGACTTGCCACCGACTCCACGTATCAACAGTTCGTCCTGGATTCGCTCAGGGCCGAGAACGAGGCACAACTTCATATGCAGACCTTGCGCGGAAACGATACCGAGCATCGCTACCTCCCGTTCGTGGCCCTCACGATCCCCATCATTGCCATCATTGGACTGGTGGTCATCCTATGGCGCCGTGGTGAGTCGAACCGACAGATCCGTCTGGCCATGATCGAGAAGGGGATGGACCCATCGCTCCTTGTGGAGCGGAGTGACGAGAACCCAAAGAAGTATGCCTCCATGCGCTTCGGCCTCTTGGCCACCGGTGCCGGCCTCGGCCTGATCGTCGGCAGTATCTTGGTGAACACAACGAATCTAGGAGATCATGCTCCCGAGCACATTGTGCTTTCTTCCTTGCTCCTGTTCAGCGGAGCCGGACTTGTGGTGTATCACATCATCGCACGGAAGTTGGAGCGGACGTCTTCGGGCGCGTGACGTATCTTTGTGGCTATGCCCACACCCATTATCGTTGCCATCGACGGTCCGGCCGGTGCCGGAAAATCCACCACTGCACGTCGCGTTGCCGAACGCCTGGGCTACATCTACATCGATACGGGTGCCATGTATCGTGCGGTGACGTTGGTGGCCGTGCAGGCGCATACGGAGATCACGGACGAGGCCATTCGGGACCTGATCGCGCATACCGACATTCGGTTGGCGCACACAGACCAAGGTCAGCGCACGTACGTCAATGGCCGTGATGTTACCGACCAACTCCGAAATCCCGAGGTCACGAACCTGGTGAGCACGATCAGCGCCATGCCTGTTGTGCGTCGTGCCATGGTACGCATGCAACGAGAGATCGGGGAGCAAGGCGGCGTGGTCATGGACGGCCGTGACATCGGCACCGTGGTGTTCCCGCGTGCTGAAGTGAAGGTCTACTTGATCGCCGACGTGGAAGAGCGCGTACGACGTCGATTGCTCGAGGCACGGTTACAAGGGTTCGAGGTGGACGAACACGACGTTCGTCGCCAGATCATGGAACGCGATAAGATCGATTCGGAACGCAGCGACAGTCCGCTCACCAAGGCCGATGGGGCCGCGGAGATCGACACGACGGCGCTCACCATCGATCAGCAAGTGGAGTCGATCCTGTCGCTCGTTCACGCATACAATGGTGCATCATGAAGGTCACGATCGATCAACACAGCGGCTTTTGTTGGGGCGTTGTACGCACCGTTCAGATCGCCGAAGATCAGTTGGTCAAGGAACGTACCGAGCGGAACGTGTACGTACTTGGACATATCATTCACAACCCCAAAGAGATCGAGCGACTCGAGGCAAAGGGGTTGAAGACGGTGTCGGTGGACGACTTCGATTCCCTTGCACACCGTGGTGCCAAGGTGATCATTCGTGCACACGGCGAGCCGCCGAGCACGTATCGCAAGGCCTGGGAATGCGGCATCGAGATCGTCGACGCAACCTGTCCGGTGGTCACGAAGCTCCAAGAACGTGTGCGCAAATTCTACGATCAGGGCTATCAAGTGGTGGTCTTCGGAAAGAAGGACCATGCCGAAGTGCTCGGTGTGCGCGGCGTCTGTAACGACGAATGCATCGTGATCAAGAACGTCGACGAAGCTCTTGCCCAGATCGACCTTGCACGCAAGACCGTGCTGTTCTCACAGACGACGATGGACCGACCGACGTTCCAGGCCATTCGCGATGCCTTGCAGGTGCGGATCAAGGAACTCATCGTCGACACGATGGAGGAGATCGCCACGGAGTTCCACGCCAAGGACACCATTTGCGGTCAGGTCTCCGGTCGTGAACACCTCCTCGCCGCCTATGCCGCCGCCAACGACGTCATCATCTTTGTGGCAGGTCGTGCCTCGTCGAACGGAAAGGTGCTCTACGATGTTGCCAAGGCCGCGAATCCGCGCACCTACTTCATTGAAGACATCTCGGAGCTCAAGGACGAATGGTTCGAGGGCGCCGAAACGGTGGGGATCAGTGGGGCCACGAGTACGCCGCAGTGGTTTATGGAAGAAGTTAAGAAAGTGATTAGTGACAAGTGACGAGTGACGAGTTGAGTGACGAGTTACAAGTGACAAGTGACAAGTGACAAGTGACAAGTAAAGTGAGAAGTGACAATTCTATAATTGTACCAGATTGAATTCTGTATTCTGTATTTTGTATTCTCTTCCGATTTCTTCAATTGGGGATGTACCGGTCTCGACGGGGCGAGATGATCTCGAAGACGCTTGCCGAGCTACGCTGGTGGAGCTCGTTAATACAACTGGCGAACAAACACATGCAGATAACTTCGGTTATCGCATGGCTGCCTAATTAGGTACCCATGCCATTGATACAGATGATTGACTGTCGTCTTCTGTACCAGTGACGCTCAAAGACAGTCTGGCGTGAAGCTGTGCATTAGGGCGTAGCGCGAGACAACACTGATGATCGCAATGAGCGACCTGTCGATGGGTGCCGCCATTGTTAAACCCAAACATCGACTACGCAGGTAGCATGCTTCGGTGATTCCGCTTCGGACCCGGGTTCGACTCCCGGCATCTCCACTCTCAAGAGACCCAACGGCCGTCATTATGATGGCCGTTGTCGTTTGTGGTCAATGCTGTTCCACCGGTAGGGCGGCAAGGTAGCGGGGGAGGTCGGCGACCATGTCCTTGATGTTGAGGGCAAGCATGGCGATGGCGCGACGGCGGTCTTCGTAGGAAGGAGTTGGGGCCACATCGCGAAGGTCGGCAAAGTGATGGTGGATCGTGAGTGGTGTGCCGGTGATCGTTGCGGCCACATGTCGCACGGCATCGTCGAGCGTGACGACGACGTCGTAGGCCACCATGGGAAGATCCGTAAGACGTTGCGCAAACAGTGACGTCATATTGCCACCATGTTCCCGTAACACGTCGGCGACCAACGGATCGATCTCACCACGCTCGACCCCGGCCGAATACGAAACCACAAGGTCGGCAAGGAGGGCACTTGCAAATCCTTCCGCAAGTTGACTTCGCACAGCGTTATCGGAGCACAGAAAGAGAACATTGTATTTACGATGCGTTGTCATTGCGGTAAACTACGGCAGTGGTCTCACCTCTGCGTGTTACCAGTTCGCAACATACCGTCAGCTACCGAAACGCACGAACCGTATTGTCGGTTGCATTGATCGTGATAATGTCATAGCCGGACAGATCAGCGGTTCTATAAGCCGTAGTGATCACATTTCCGTCGGGCGTAATAGCAATGGGCATTCCCCGTGCATAGCGACAAGTTGCTGCTGTCACGTCGACGGATGCGATGCGTCGAATGGACGCAAGATCAGAACAGTCCCATCGTTCGATGATAACATGAACATCGGACTCTGCATCTTGTGGTGCAACGTTCATGTAGCGGATGGATGCCAATTGCATGCCATCCGCGCGAAGTGCAACATCGTCGTGTGATGTCACGAAGAGCTTACTGTCGATCCGAACGTCGTTGATGAACAACTGATCTTTGTTGCTGTAGCCAGGTGACCAAGATAAAATCCGCTTGCCGTCCACCGATGTCGAGATATAGTTCTTTCCTTGACCCGGGAGGGTATTGGCGGAGTCAACTATCCGGCCTGTTTCCACATCGACAAGAAGTGTTCCTGATTCAAGCATCATGCACCGTCGCCCATCGGGTAACGTGATCAATGGATCCTCGACAATGCCGTCCCGCTCATTCTTCCACGCACGACCTGCAATGCCCGCGAACTGAACCTCATGAATGCGTTGCGTCGCCGGGGTTAGGAAGTAATAGCGCATGGTCGTGCCAAATGAACACGATAGGAGGAACGTGGCATCATCCACACAGACACAGCCACATGCACGGGGATATTCGCCGGAACGAAGGAGTACGTCAGGATCGAATGACCAGATCGTTTCGCCCGTTGGAACACGGACAAAGCGATACCGTTGTCCAAAGGATGTATCCGACACTCTGATGCCAACATAGGTGCATACCACGCCCGTTTGTGACCGTAGTTGTTGCGCAAAAGCCAGTGAGGCGATCTCGGGTCTCTCGAAATGTGAATCGTACCCCCAAACAATCTTCGGCGCCCTGCATTCATTCGGATCGAACCCTGTGGAACATGCCGAGAGGAACGACAGGAACAGGACGGACAGGAGGATAGCTTGCATGTTAGACCACCTTGATCACTGCGAATGTGATATCGTCAGATGCATCATGTCCGTCCAACCAACGCTCGCTCATCAGGACGAGCTCGTTGCCGATCTCCAAGGCCGTGCGTGATGCATGAGCCAGCATGATCTCTTCGATGATCTCATATCCCGGTGTCTGTCGCTGCGCATTGAACAGTTCAGGGAGTCCGTCCGTGAGCAGAACGAGCACATCGCCCGGTGCGAGATCGGTCACAATGCTGGGATAGGCCGGGATCATGGGACTTCCTAACGGCAACGCCTTGACGGTGTGACGTACCACATCGTTCGAGGCTGTTCGATAATGCAGCAGTGGGGGAATGCCGGCCGACGTGAATTGCGCCTTCATGCCATCGATCGTCAGGAGGCCCATGCACATGTACATACCATGCATGTGAAGCTTGCGGAGACCTTCCGACGTGTTGCGCATGATGGTCTCGTGGTTCTCCGTTGCGCCGTACATGAGGAAGTGACATTTTGTTGCCGTGACGAGGACGGAAGCCTTCATGCCATGACCTGTTGCATCACCAATGGCAACGGTGATCTTCTCGTCGGAGTGTCGGATGTAGTCGAAGTAGTCTCCACCCACCTCCGTTGCCGAGCGCATGGCAACGGCTGTTTGAAGGTGGACAAGGGGCGGCATGTTGGCAGGGCGCATGGCGTCTTGCAGGCGTCGCGCCTCTTCGAGTTCGCGCGTCTTCCGTCCATGCTCGATCTCGATCTGCTTGCGAAGCACTTCTTCGGCCGCCGCACGTCGCTCATGCGAGAGTCGCTCGCTCGAGATCTCGCCAACACGTCGTGCAAGGAAGATCGACATGCTCACCGGCATGCTCACGAGTCCACTCACCGTCACGACTCGCCATGCGGTTTGGGAGAGTTCAAGCAATCCCATGTACTGACCGAAGAACCAGGCCAACATGTAGCACGTGAAGAGCAACAGACCGAGTCCGACGATCCACGCACCGGCCTGCCGCTGGATCATGGCCTTGATCGTCAACCGGCTCACGTCGATGGTGGCCAACACCACCAAACCCGCCCATGCCGCCGTGCCGCCTCCCGGGATCAAAAAGGCCGTAGCCACCGTGAGAAGCGTGATCACCGAGCTGACGATGACGCGGGCCTTGGTGAGGCGACCGTAGAACATCATGGCGATGAGCAAGAGCACCACCCAGATGATGACGATCCACAGGATACCAAGCATGCGACTGACGTTGAGCGTGACGGTAGGGTCGGTCGTGCCAGCAAGGATGTGCCACGACACGAAGATGCCGCTGAAGACCAACGTAAAGGCCGTATACAACAGATGGACGCGTTGCTTTCGATCGAAGAGGAAGAACAACAAGTGCAGCAGACCGAGCGCGAGCACCATTCCGAAGGGAACGAGCGTCGTGCGATCGAACACGTCCACGCGTTCGAGCATTTCGCTGGCCACGTCCGCCGTACTGCCCATGCGAATGCCAAAGCCGATCTGAACGCCTGCCGTGTCCTTCTCCATGCTCACATCGTCGGCCTGCAGTCGGATGGCGATCACGTGCACCTTTGACGCATCGGTACGGTCGAGGAAGGGATCGATGGGAACGATCTCGTGCTGGGGATTGTGGTCTCGGCGGTGGCGACCCGTTGGGTCGATCGTTCCGACGGAACGCACGTGGTGACCGTCGATGTAGATGTCGGATGCACCGAACTGGGCGATCACCAAGGAGAGACTCTGATGCCACAGGCTATGGTCGAGCGTGAACCGACCCCGCAACCAGCCGATGCCATTCCATTCCTTGAGGACATATCCCTGCATGTGCTCGGGCTGTCCGACGGGCCTCCACGACGCAAGCGAATCGGTGCCTCGCGCGAACTCGGGTCGGTCCTGTGTTGTGTATTCCAGTGCGCTGGCCAGGTCGACTCCCGCTGCTCCGAGAACGTCGCGCGTCGTAAGGCGAAGCGTCTGTACCGGTGCGGCCGACGTCAGCGTCACATGGATACATATCAGGATGATGAATAGCCCCCCGCGCATGCCGTGCCCTTTCTGCGTTCAACTCAACGCTCCGCGGTGGAGCGACCAAGCATGCAACTTCACAAAAAAGGGGCAGGGAAGCAAGGTGATGTTCCGGCGGTTAGTCGCTGGTTAGTGGGTGGTGAGTGCTCACCCCGAAGTTCGCACGACAACGGTTCACTCATCATCATTCATCATCATTCATTTCCGAGGACATTCATGTTCACACTTCGCACGCTTCTCGTGGCCGGCCTCGCCGCCCTTTCCCTTACCGCATGTTCGGACCATCCCATGGCCCCGAATGCACCCGCACAGCGCTCCACACAAAAGGGAGCCCAGATCCAAAGCACGGTCGTGATCTGCGGTCGGTTCAAGATGACCACCGATGGAGCCTTGACCACCGTGACCAATGCCTTCACAAATGCATGGCTCGCCACCTACACGCTCAACAGTCGCACCGTGACGATGAGCGGCGAACAACGCACCTTCTCGGAGAACAACATCACCGTCACACACAGCACATGGGTACGTGCGCTTGCCACGGCCTTCAATGGAACCGTCGACACAACGTGGCTTTCCACGAACCTTGCCAACAACGTGAATACGAACGGCACCGATGATATCCTGTCGATCGCCTCTGAGTACTTGCAGGCCGGCGCGAAGAATGCGAACTATGGACCAACGGCCACGACAGAAGGTTCGGACTTCAACGACTATCTGCAAGTGAACTGGACGTACACACCGCACTACAGCGTGTCGCTCGGACGTGTGGTCACATCGTGGACGGATGGCTACGATGCGAACCGCGTCAACTGTCTGGATTGCTCCGGCTACATGCGCATGGTGTGGGGGTATCGCTCGCAAGTGCCGATGTGCTACAACCCCGATCCCGCCTCGCCGAACACGTCGATGCCACGCAAGGCCTTCGAGATCTATGGCAGCGGACCGGGCACACTCGTTGGTCTTCCTGCCACGAACTTCCGCATCGGTGACCTGGTGTTCTTCGATGCCGATTCGTCGAGCTCGGCAGAGATCGGTCGCATCGATCACGTGGGCATGTTCATCGGCGCCGACCAGAATGGCAACCTGCGATTCATTCACAGTCGCAAGTCGGAGAACCGCGGACCCACGTTCACGCTCGATACCTATGGCAAGTCGATCCTGAATGACGACGGCACCGGACAGTATCTCTACTACGTGAATGCTCTCAAGGGCGGTCGCCGTCTGTAAATTGAGGGCATGAGACCTCTCCGCCTTTCCTTCCTTTGGCATCAACATCAGCCGTACTACCGGATGGGTGATTCATTCATCCTTCCGTGGGTACGGCTGCATGCCGTGAAAGACTATACCGATCTGTTGCTGCTCTTTGAAGAGTTCCCGCAGGTGAAGCACACCGTGAACGTTGTTCCCTCATTGCTCATGCAACTCTCGGAGTATGCACATGGAGTGCAGGATGGCGTGCAGGAGCTCACGATGCTACCGGCGGCAACGCTCAGCGATGAGGAGAAGCGCTCCATCGCACGACTCTTCGTGTTGTGCAACCACGAGCACATGATCGCTCCGTATCCACGCTATGCAGCGCTTGCCGATGCCATTCGCACAAGACGCTGGCATGCATTCTCGACGCAGGACTGGCTCGACCTGCAAGTGTGGTACCTGCTCACGTGGATCGGTCCGGTCTCCCGTCGCATCGAAGAGGTGGCAAGGCTCTTTCGAAAGGCGGCAGGGTTCACGGAGGCCGACAAGCAAGCGTTGCTTGCAGAACACCGTCGCCTTATGGACGCCATGGTGCCAACGATGCGCCGACTCCACGATGCAGGTCAGATCGAGATGAGCGTAACGCCATACATGCATCCCATCCTTCCATTGCTTTGCAACACGGATGTAGCGCATGAAGCGCGACCGACCATGTCGCTACCCTCCACACCGTTCCGCGCATCCAGCGATGCTCATGAACATGTGCGTCGTGCCATCGACATGTTCCATTCCACGTTCGAACACAGCCCACAAGGAATGTGGCCTGCTGAAGGATCCGTGAGCACCGAGGCCATTGGCATCATGAGCGCGCACGGCATCCAGTGGGCGGCCACGGATGAGGCCGTGCTCCGACATACGCTTGGCGACATGTATCATCCAACGTCCACGTACTTCCCGTGGACAGTGCGAACACCGCACGGTGATGTAGGCATGTTGTTTCGCGATCATACGTTGAGCGATGCCATCGGCTTCGAGTATCAACGCTGGGATGCAGCGGCGGCTGCACGAGATCTCTTGGCGCGACTCGAAGAACGCAAACGGGATATCGTGCAACAGCATGGAGAAGAATCGCTCGATCATGCTGTGGTTCCCATCATTCTCGATGGAGAGAATTGTTGGGAGTTCTACGTCGACAATGGCGCGCCGTTCGTTCGTGCGCTTCTGCAAGCACTGAGCACGGACGACCGCTTCGTCACCGTCACGTGTGCCGAGGCCACGGCAGCACCGCATCGTACGTTCATGTCGCCCCGCACCTCGATCGTGGCCGGCTCGTGGATCGATGGCAACTTCGATATCTGGATCGGCTCACCGGAGAAGAACCTTGCATGGGAACTGCTTGCGCAAGCAAGGGCCATGGTGTCACCGACGGATCCTGCCCATGCCGCCGCACGCGAGGCATTGCTCATTGCCGAAGGATCCGACTGGTTCTGGTGGTATGAGCCCCGACATCAGGCTCCGAACAAGTACGATTTCGATGTGCTCTTCCGGTATCATCTTCGCACGATCTATTCCACCGTTGGACTCCAACCTCCGGTCGACTTGGATCGAACACTCTATGAGCTTGCCCATACCTCCGACCATGGCGGTTCCTACACCATTCCGGTGTCCTTTGGTATGTCGGCCATGCATGTGGCCGATGTGATCGCACGCGATGTGACGGTGGAATCGAACGATGGCCTGCTCACGCTCACGCTCTCGCTGAACCGAGAGATCCTGGAAGGGGAGTCCGTTACGTTTCGTGTTGATGACAATGCGAACGCCACATATCGTGACGCCACACACCTTGTGCATCATGCACCGGTGAAGGCGGGGACATCATGTAGGATCGTGGTGACGGAGCAACGTCCGTCGCGCGCCGAACAGTCGTGGACACATGTTGTGTCGTGCGCGTGATCGCGCCGCGCCTGCTACTTGAAGATGATCGTGCTCTCTGCAGGAAAGATGTCCACGCGACGTGAGAGGGGATTCTCACGTGAACCGCTCACCGTCATCCCTACCGCCTCGATACCCTTCCCTCGTGCCGTTACACGAGCGGGATCGATGCCGAAGGTGGCAAGGGTTGCCGCAACGGATTCTGCTCGTTGTTCGGATAGGACCTTGTTGAATGGCACGGAACCGAGCATGTCGGCATAGCCCGCTACATCGAAGTTCACGGCCCGCATCCCGTACGTGGTGGCAAGTGCGCGAAGCGCGGCCACGGACGAATCGGAGATACGGAATGAACCGCGCTCGAAGTAGAGCGATGCAAGCGGACGTCGTGTGTCGAACAGAGAGATCGTAAGGTGGAGAGGCGAGATGGTGTCGAGTGTGCGAATGCCCAGTACTTGATGTGCACGCACATACTGCGGCGCCGTTGCACTCACAGCATAGTGATGCTGCTGCGGAAGGACGATGCTGAAGGATCCATCGATGGCCGTGGGTAGATGCAGCGTCGTGCACGTGTCCGTGTGTGACGTGTCGCGTACGGCAATGGCCGATGGGACGACCCGCTCCTTGTTGTAGGCATCCTGCACCACACCGGTGAACACGCAATACGGGCGAGGTCGTGCCGACTCCGGAAGGTCCACACGGTAGATGCCTTGCCGTTCGGCATCGGCGTCCCACGATACGATGAGAGCTTCACGACCGTTGGGCAACAAACAGAAGGCCTTCTCTTCTTCCGAGCTGTTGATGCAGGGACCGAGGTTCACGGGAGTGGACCAGTTCGTCCATGTATCGTCGAGTCGACGGGTGACATAGAGATCCGTCTTGCCACGCCTGTCATCGAGTCCATTCGACGCATAGTACAACGTCACACCATCCGGTGCCAGATGTGGCGCGCCTTCGAAGCCCGCTGTGTTCACCGTTGGACCAAGGTTCATGGGTTCGGACCACACCGTGCCGCAGCGACGTGCCACGTAGAGATCCAGATCGCCATATGCATCACCACGCTCGATGGCCAGTACGATCAACGTACCGGCATCATCCATGTGTCCGTAGAAGTTTCGTGCCACGCGTGGAACATTGGGCAGGACGATGGGTGTGATGGTCGAGAAGAGGGAATCGCGATGTGCTCGTGTAGCAATGCCGAAACAACGGGTGGTATCGCGACCACGGATGATGAACGGACCATGCATCAGGGCACGACGTCCATCACTCGACATAGAGAAGATCACATCAGGGGCGCGGAACGTGGAGATCTTTTCCTGCCGTACTTCCATCCATTGTCCGTTCGATCCTTTGCGACTGACCCATACATCGTCGGGATCGTTCGCGCCCTCGACGTTCTCGGGATGCAGCTTCCGGTCCACATACAACGACGCACCATCCCAAGCGAGCACGGGCATCGTTGTCGGTTGGAACCGATTCACCGTCTCGGGCAGGCGAGTCTTGGAACAGCCGTTGGGCTGGCAGAGAAGTGACGTATGAAGTGTGACGAGTGACAGGCACAACGTCGCAAGTGGGAAGCGCATCCTCAAAGTTACGAAGGGAGCGACGTGAGCACGTCTTTGATCACGGGCCAGGGATAGCCGCGATACTGCAGGAAGCGGATGAGCTTGTCGACGCGTTCCTTGTCGGAAAGGTCTGCCTTCATCATGCGGAGCTTCTTGTGCGCTACGGCCAGGGCGGCCGCTCGGTCGGCATCATCGTCGACGTCGTTGGCGAGCACGGTATCGATCACATCGGCGGGCACGCCTTTCTGGGTAAGTTTCTGCGCCATGGCGCGGCGCGACATCGGCCGTTGTTCTTTTGATGCCGCCACGAAGCGCTCAGCGAAGAGTCGATCGTCGAGCAATCGGAACTCGTAGAGCCACTCCACCACACCATCGATCTCTTCGGCAGTGTAGTCGAGCGAGCGGTAGTGGTCGCGCACCTGTCGTTCGGTGCGTGGCTTATACGTCACGTATCCATAGGCCTTCTGTCGTAACGACATACGCCGGTCCTCGCCGCGTAAGGTCGCAGCAAGGTCCGGCGTAAGTGGAATGCCTTTTCGTAATCCGAGCGACGTGGCAATGTCGATAGAACATGCCGCGAAGAACACATCATCCACGTAGATCGAACACCGTTCCGCTGTGCGTTTGGTGCGTCGGATCGCCGTGATGATGCCGGGGGCGGAGGTTACTCTTTCTTCGAGCTTTTCGATGTCGACTCAACTCCGTTCTTCACCTTCGGTGGCATGTGCAGCAGTGCGCGTACTTCCGATTCAAGGGCGGCTTGCAGCTCCGGCGTATCTGTCAGAAGCTTGCGCATACCATCTCGACCTTGCACACGCTCTTCCTGGAACGAGAACCACGAGCCGGACTTCGTGATCACACCGCTTTCAACGGCCACGTCGATCATGTCGCCCAGCTTCGAGATACCTTCGTTGTACATGATGTCGAATTCGGCCTCCTTGAAGGGCGGCGCCACCTTGTTCTTCACGATCTTGGCCCGCACGCGGTTCCCAACGATCTCGGTACCGTCCTTGATCACATCCTTCCGACGTACATCGATCCGCACCGAAGCATAGTACTTCAGTGCATTTCCACCCGTCGTTGTTTCGGGATTGCCGTAGATCACACCGATCTTCGAGCGCAACTGGTTCGTGAAGATCACGGTCGTGTTCGAGCGACCGATCGCCGCATTCAGCTTACGCATGGCCTGACTCATCAAGCGTGCTTGCGAGCCCATCTGTGCGTCACCCATGTCGCCTTCGATCTCGACGCGTGGTGTAAGAGCGGCCACGGAGTCAACGATCACCACGTCGATCGCGCCGGAACGCACGAGCGTTTCAACGATCTCAAGTGCCTGCTCGCCGAACTCGGGTTGCGACAGAAGGAGATTGTTCAGGTCCACTCCCAATCGCTGCGCATAGTTCACATCCAGGGCATGTTCCGTGTCGACGAATGCCGCAAGTCCGCCGGCCTTCTGCGCTTCGGCGATCACTTGCAAACACACCGTCGTCTTTCCGGACGATTCCGGTCCGTAGATCTCGATGATCCGACCGCGCGGCACGCCGCCGATCCCAATGGCCGCATCCAGCGACAAACACCCTGTGGAGATCGCATCGATCTGCACAACGTTCGTGTCGCTCAGTCGCATGATCGACCCTTTGCCGAACTGCTTTTCGATCTGGTCGATGGCCAATTGCGCCGCTTTGCTGCGTGCGTCGTTCGTACTGCCGATCGTACCGGCTGCTTTGCCGGATTTGACGTCGGTCTTTGCTTCAGAACTCATGATGGGTACACTGGAAAGATTGGAACATATCGTTGCGAGGTCATAGTGCAGACAACCGTCCACAGCGTGACAAATTACTGATTGGGCAGGGCGGCAGGGAGGGAAGTTTTCCACTCGCCAGTGATCACTTGTCACTCGTCACTTGTCACTTGTCACTTCGTGCTTGTCACATGTCACTCATCACTTGTCACTTCCTCGGTATGCTCCCCACGCCTCCTCCCGCCCTTCGCCTGTTGATCCTTGTGATCGCGACCATGCTCGCTGCGGGGTCTGTTGCACCACGAATGGGACCATTGGCTCCTTTGTTGTTCCCCCTCTCTGCCATGGTCCTTGCTGCCGTTGGTGTGTGGACCGCACGTCGTGGATCTTGGGATACGGCGCGGACGCTTGGGGGTGTGGGCACGGGCATGATGTTGGGTCTGTTGATGTCGCAATCACAGCTTCCCACACCACACCGCTATCCGCCCTGGGTTCCTGCCCGCATCGAAGGGGTGATCGTCGGCATGCGAGAACGTCCGATGCGCTTGCAGATCCATGGAGAGGTGGATCGACAGGATCTGCCGCCGATGCGCGACACCGATGTGTTGGTGCGCGTATCGCAGGTGGATCCGATCCGCGCATCGCTCACCGTTGGTTCGACCGTTGTCGTGGATGGCATGGCTCGCATTCCAACACCGTTCCACCTGCCCACGGAGCCGAACGAAGAGGCTGTGCTCGCCTCGATGGGCGTGCAATGGTCGGCTAGGGCCCGCGCTTCCGATGTGCATCCCGGCTTCGCCGTTTCTTCATGGCATCGTTGGCTCGGTACGGCACGGCGCGCCGTGAACGAGGCCATACGCACGGTCGTGGACACGAGCGTTGCACCCATTGCCATGGCCCTCATCACCGGAGATCGGACACAGATCTCGTACGACCGACGTTCCGCCTACGCTGCGGCGGGAACGGCGCACATGCTCAGTGTGAGCGGATCACATGTGGCTTTGATCCTTGCCATCCTGTTGCTCATGCTTGCACGCCTTCGCACGTCGATGGTGCGACTCGTGATCGCCGCCGTGCTCATCGCCGCCTATGTGGTGTTCACCGGGGCAGAGCCCCCGGCCGTACGAGCTGCCGTGATGGGCATTGCTGCCATTGGCGGGCGGCATGCGCAACGTCGGGTCGACGGCCTCAACATCTGGGCCCTTACGATGCTTGTGATGCTCTGCATAACGCCGACCATGATCACGTCGGTGAGCTTCCAGCTCTCCGCATGGGCCACGCTCGGACTCATCGTCTTGCCGCCACGCCTCCTTGCCATGTGTCAGCGGTGCACGCTCCGACGCGCACGCTGGAAACGCGCACTAGCCGCGGCCATCTGCGTGCCGGTGGCGGCCAATGCGGCCATTGCCATCCCGGCCGCGCTGACATTTGAAACGGTGTCGCTCGTTTCGCCGCTGGTGAACCTCGTTGTGGTCCCGCTCATGTCGGCCGGAATGGTCTTCACCCTGCTCGCCCTCGCATGCACCGTCGTGGCCCCGGTGGTGGCGCCGTTGTACGGACTGTGCGCCTCGTGGTGCTTGGAGGTGGCCGACATGTTGACGCGAGGTGCGGCAATGTTCCGACCCGACGTTGATGCGACGGCCGCCATCATCGTCGCTGTCCTCATCGCCATTGGGACGTGGTGGGTGGGTGGCACGTCGGCATGGAAGCACGTCGTTGGTCGATCGACCGCGCTGGCCCTCGCCATTGGACTCCTCTTCGTCGTTCCGAGGACGGGAACCGATCGCACCGTGGCAACGTTCGTGCGGGAGGATTGCATCGTCCACGTCTATCCGTTGCCCCGAGAGCGGACGTTGGTGCGCATCGTCGGACGTCGGAATGATGCGGCCATCCGCGATATTGCGCTCCACCAGTTCATTGCAACGCTATCACGTCCCACTGTCCAACGGTCGAGCTTGTATGTCAGCGATCGAGATCACACCAGCTTTCACCGACCCTCGCCTCCGTAGCGGGGTCACGCAGACCAATCGCGACCGTTTCCCATTGCCCGGCCTCACGTTCTCAACCTCCAACGGCGTCTCCGTGGCCCTCGTGGGCGCCTCACGCGCGGCGCTGGCCCTTGAGATCGGCGCAGAGCCCGACCAACTGCAATTCATGCGACAGGTGCATGGCGCCACGGTCGTTCGCATCGACCATTGCATTCCTCCGCCCGAGGCCGACGCGCTGATCACAAACGTGCCGGGTATCGTCCTGTGTGCGACCATTGCCGACTGTTGCGCCGTGCTGCTCTATGATGCAGACCATCAGGCCGTCGCCGCCGTCCACTCAGGCTGGCGGGGGACGCAGGCCAACATCGTTGCCGCGGCCGTGCAGGCGATGTCGGAGGCCTACGGGTCCGACCCTTGCCACCTTGCCGCCTTCCTCTCGCCTTGTGCCTCGGTGGACCGATACGAGGTAGGGGACGACGTAGCGGCCTTCTTCCCCGACCACATCCGCCGAACCGATGACGGGACCACGTTCTTTGACAACCACGCGGCCATTCGCTCCGCTCTCGAGGGCACGGGCATTCCGGCCTCGCACATCGTTGCCGACCCCACCTGTACCATGATTGACCCCCGCTACCATTCGCATCGGCGGGAGGGCGGCGCGGCGGGAAGGGGCGTGGGATTCATAGGGATTCGGTAATTTTACAAGATTGTCTCTTTAGACCAGAAAGACCCCAGACATGATGTCGATGAACAGCGCATACGTCGATGAGCTCTACTTCGAATACTTGCGCGATCAAGACTCAGTGCCACCCGAGTGGCAAACCTTCTTCGCCTCCTACACCCCGGAGGCTCCGACCGTTGCCAACGACGGCGTGACGCAACGCACGGCGTCCGCTCCAAGCGCCCCTACGGCAGCTATGCCCCGTCCGGCAGCATCGGCAACGACAAAGTTGCCCTTCCTTGGTCCGAACGATACGCTCGTACCATTGTCGAGCATCGGTGGCAAGATCGCCGAGAACATGATGGCCTCGCTCGATGTGCCCACGGCAACATCTGTGCGTTCCGTTCCCGTCAAGGCCCTCGAAGAGAACCGTCGCATCCTCAACAACGTGCTTGCAAGCAAGCGCGCGCCGAAACTGTCGTTCACCCACATCCTCGCCTGGGCCATCGTCAAGGCCGTGGAGCAAGTGGAGAACATGAACAACACGTACGGACTGCACGACGGCATCCATGTGAAGGTGCAACGCGGCTCGATCAATCTTGGACTGGCTGTCGACACCACCCGTCGCGACGGATCGCGTGTGTTGCTCGTTCCGAGCATCAAGGATGCCCAATCGCTTACGTTCGCAGAATTCGCTCGCGCCTACGATGCCCTCATCGCCAAGGCACGCACGAACAAGCTCACGCCGGAAGATCTGATGGGTGCCACGGTCACGCTCACGAATCCGGGTATGATCGGCACCGTGATGTCGGTACCGCGACTCATGGACGGACAGGGGACGATCATTGCCGCCGGTTCGATCGAGTATCCGGCAGAGTTTCAGGCCATGTCACCCGATGTGCTTGCCACCCTTGCCGTCAGCAAGGTCGTCACCATCACGTCCACGTATGACCACCGCGTCATCCAGGGCGCCGAGTCGGGCGAGTTCCTGCAATACATGCACCAGCTCCTGCTGGGAGAGCATCGCTTCTACGACCAGATCTATGCGTCGATCGACGTGCACTTCGAGCCCATCCGCTGGAGCATCGATCGCGGGTCGAATCCGTTCCTCGCCGCAGACCAACCGGAGATCGTCGACAAAGAGGCACGCGTCCTGCAGATGATCCACGCCTTCCGCGTGCGCGGTCATTTGCTTGCCGATATCAATCCGCTCGGACAAGAGGCCTATCACTATCCGGAACTCGACCCGTCGTTCTACGACCTTACGATCTGGGACCTGGACAGAGAGTTCGACACCGGTGGTTTTGGCGGCGTGAAGCGCGCCACACTGCGCACGATCCTCGACCTATTGCGCGAGACGTACTGTGATAAGATCGGCATCGAGTACATGCACATGCAGGACCCGGACAAGAAGTCGTGGGTTCTGAGCCGCGTCGAGGGCACTCGCTTGAAGATGGCCCTCTCGGCACAACAGAAACTTGAGACCTATCGCGAGCTCACGAAGGTGGAGCTCCTCGAGAACTTCCTGCACACGAAGTTCCTCGGGTCGAAACGATTCAGTCTGGAAGGCGGCGAGTCCACCGTCATCATCTTGCAACAGATCCTTGACAATGCGGCCAATCACGATCTTTCCGGAGCCGTTGTCGGCATGGCACACCGAGGCCGACTGAATGTGCTCGTCAATATGATGGGCAAGCCGCTGGAGAAACTGTTCAACGAGTTCGAAGGAATGGCCGATCCGGACTCGTATCAAGGTTCAGGTGACGTGAAGTATCACCTTGGTGCAAAAGGCACCTATGTCTCTTCATCGAAGAAACAACTTCCAATGGTATTGGCGCCCAATCCGAGTCACCTCGAGGCTGTCAACCCCGTGGTCGAAGGGATGGCGCGAGCACTCACGGACGAAAGCGGTGATGCGACCAACTCGCTTGTCCTGCCCATTCTGATCCACGGCGACGCTGCCATGGCAGGTCAGGGCGTGGTCCCCGAAACGTTCAACATGGCCCGTCTGCGCGGATACCACACCGGTGGTTCCATCCACGTGGTGATCAACAACCAGATCGGCTTCACCACATCGCCCGAAGACTCCCGCTCCACGCCCTATGCAACGGGCATTGCCAAGATGTTGCAGGTACCTATCCTGCATGTGAACGGCGATGATCCCGAGGCATGTCGCGCGGCCGCAGAGTTCGCCTTTGCCTACCGCCAGACCTTCAAGGACGATGTGGTGATCGACATGTACTGTTACCGCAAGTACGGTCACAACGAGCAGGACGATCCCACGGCAACGCAGCCGTTGCTCTACAAGAAGATCAAGAACATGGTCTCGGTCAGCAAGTCCTACCGTCAGCGACTCGTCACCGAAAAGGTCGCCGCCGAAGAAACGCTCGAGGCCATTTCGGCAGAAGAGCAGGCCGTGCTCGTGGCGGCCTTTGAGAATCGGGCCACTTCGAAGGGTGTTCCGGTGGCAACGCAGGAATTCAATTTGTTCTCGCCTGTGGCAACGGCGGTTGAGAAGCCGACCCTTGACCACATCATGGAGACCATCTGCTCCGTGCATGATGGATTCAACATCCATGCAAAGGTGAAGTCCGAGATGGAGAAACGTCGGGCATCCTTTGCCGACGGACATGTGCAGTGGGGAACGGCCGAGGCACTTGCCTTCGGATCGTTGTTGCTGGAAGGACATACCGTTCGCATCACCGGACAGGACACGGGTCGCGGTACCTTCAACCACCGTCAGGCCGTGCACACCGACATCGTGAACGAAACAGAGTATGTGCCCCTTGCCGCCTTGCCCGGCGCCACAGCACGCTTCCATATTCACGACTCGCCGCTCAGCGAATACGCTGTACTCGGCTTCGAATATGGCTACAGCACGGTGGCGAAGAACGGGATCACGGCATGGGAGGCGCAGTTCGGCGACTTTGCCAATGGCGCCCAGATCATCATCGACCAGTTCATCAGCAGTGCCGAAGAGAAGTGGGGACAGCGTTCGAACATCATGATGCTCTTACCGCACGGGTACGACGGACAGGGTCCGGAGCACAGCAGCGCACGTCTTGAGCGATTCCTGCAGCTCTGCGCGCAGGACAACATGATGGTCTGCAACTTCACCTCGCCGGCGAATTACTTCCATGCTGTGCGACGCCAGGTGAAGGCGGCATGGCGGAAGCCAATGGTGATCATGACGCCGAAGGGATACCTGCGCACGTTCACGTCGACCGTCGAGGAGCTCACGCAAGGGTCGTATCAAGAGATCATCAACGACGCAACGGTCACAGATCCGTCGACGATCACGCGTGTGGTGATCAGCACCGGAAAGGTGCACAACGAACTCGCCAAGAAGCGCAAGGACATGCAGGCCATGCATGTGGCATTGGTACGCCTGGAGCAGATCTATCCGTTCCATACCGAGAAGATGAGCGAGGTGTTGGCATCGTATCCGAATGCGACGGAGATCGTGTGGTGTCAGGAAGAGCCCAAGAACTCGGGCGCATGGTTGCATGTGCAGCCATCCATCCTTGATGTGCTCCGTCCAACGCAACGACTCTCCTATGTAGGGCGTGCCGCAGCGGCAAGTCCGGCCACAGGTTCTGCCAAGGTTCACGAACGTCAACAAGAAGCCCTCCTCACCGAGGCATTTTCAGACATCAAATGATGGTACATGTTCAATTGAAACAGGGGTTTGGAATGCGTAGTACTCGCATCATGGTAATCGCACTGACGGCAGGTCTCGTCCTTGCGTCGTGCAACAAGCAAGGTCCATCGTCGGAAGAAATGACATTTCGCGGCGATGTGTACTTGAATCTCAAGAACGTCGACAAGGCCAAGGACTATGCAACGAAGGCCATCGCGTCGGACAGCAAGAATGCCGAAGCATACATGCTGATGGCCCGCATCTGGGCAACGGCGAACAATATCGACAGCGCGATCGCTTACTACTTGAAGGCGACCGAAGCGCAACCGGAGAATCTGGAAGCACTCTATGCGTTGAGTAATGTTTATGCCATGCACAAGGAGTACGACAAAGCTCTCACTGCCATCGACAAGGCCATTGCCCTAAAGCCGGACTCTGCGCTGGGCTACAACAACCAAGGCGTGATCTATACGAACAAAAGTGAGTTCGACAAGGCCATTGCATCCTTCAAGAAGGCGCTCGAAAAGCAGTCAGTGTATCCACAAGTCCACTACAACCTTGGTAGCACGTACGCGAAGAGGGGTGATTGTGCCTCTGCATTGACGGAGTTCAAAAAATCACTGGAGCAGGACCCCAACTTTGCCCAGAGCTATTTCGAGATCGCATCGTGCGAAGCACAAAAGGGCAACAACGCCGAAGCCTACAACCAGAACGGTCTTGGCTTCACGGTGCAGAACAACCTTCAAGCTGCAGCCGCAGCCTTCATGAAGGCCATTGAGATCGACCCGAACTTCGCCGTCGCTCACAACAACCTTGCCCATATGTACCTGCGCGCCAACCAGCGCGACAAGGCCATCGAAGAGTTCAAGAAGGCAGCAGGCCTCGGTCATGCCGATGCACAACGCCTCCTTGCAAACGAGAACATCAGCTGGGCGAAGTCGAAGTAAGACCTTTGTTCATCGACGACCATGCACAACGGCGTTCCCTCGGGGACGCCGTTTTTTTTATGAGGAGCCTCAAAAGGAACCTCGGTATATTCATCATTCGAAGTTCGTTCATGCATAGAGACCAGAGATAATGAAAACAACACTGACAATCTTATTCATTTCCATGTCTACAATGGCTTTCGGACAAACTGATATCATAAGAAAGTATCAAACGGCAGACAGTTTACTTACAGCCAACAATTATTTGGCTGCTTACGCCATTCTTGGAGAAATCGAACCTAAATGTGACGCTAGAGACAGTCTATACAGCAAAATCCTTTGGTGTTACGTTGGTGCTACAACTGAACTAGAAAAGCAAAACAGAATGAATGAGGTGTTTGACAAATCGTTGCATTACGGACTCGAAGCACTTAAACTTATAGAAAAGGGGAAGCCATACTTTGGTGCTAATTATGCGAGCAGAGAAATCTTGATGACTAAGAATATTGTAGTCTCATACTTTGGATTAGGACAGATAGATAGTGCAACAAGGTACAAAAGCGTTCTCTACAAAGCATACAAAGACAAGCGGCTTCCTAAAGGTCTCGACGAATCTTTCAACTTCACTTTTTTCAAATGGGAGGACAAGAATGTCTGGGGATATGAAAGGTATGAGGAGTTACCAAAAAACAGATTTGGCAGAAGTTTCTCCAAAATCATCTATTTCGTTTATAGCACAAATCCAGATGGCTCTGATAAAGACCCGCTTTACAGACTTCACGTACTTATGTTTCATAATATCGACCCGTCAAATGGGATCGATTATGTACTATCTAAGCAGCTTGACACTGCGACAAACGAAGTTAGCGGTACGTTCTACGCATATACGTATACAGAGGATATCAACTTCGCTAAACTTCAGGCAGACATAAGGGAGGTACTGAAAGGGAACTATGAGCCCACGAAGGAATCGACTAACAAGAAATGAGAAGCAACGCCAACGACAGATGAACTGGTCCTCTTGATGTAGACACTCTGGATAGTCAGTGTTTTGAACAACTGACCAATTGGAGACGACCATGGCAAGAGAGCGAAGAGTCTTTGATGAAGCATTCAAGGCGAATGCTCTGCGGCGACTGGATGCCAGAAACACAGCGGCGGCAGTAGCGCAAGAGCTTGATATCGCGGTGGAGATGCTGTACCGCTGAAGAATGAACCTGCTGTGAAGAGTTCACTAGGGCATCAGTCGAATGAGGAGTTGCGTGCAGAACTGCGAGCGATGAAGAAGCTTGCGGAGCGCGCAGAGATAGAGGCTGCCATCCTAGAAAAGCGGATTCGATCTTCGACGCGACACCGACAAAGGAATGACGCATATGTTCATCCATCGACACAAGCGAGAGTGGCCGGTGAGCGTGATGTGCGCGGTTCTGGAGGTGCATCCGAGCGGCTACTATGCATGGGTATAGCGCTCGCCGAGCACGAAAAGGATAGGCACCGCACCATCGTATTAGAGATGCGCAACCATTACAGTAAGTCGCGACGTGCTAGTGGGAGTAGACGCCTCTGCAAGTCACTGAACGATGCTGGAATACGTGTTGGGCGTCACCTCCTTCGGCGACTCATGCGAGAATAAGGCATCGTGGCAAAGCGCACACCGAATCAACGTGTGACGACCACCGACAGCAACCATTCGCATCGAACCGCGCCGAACCACTTGAACCGTGACTTCCAAGCGGCCATGCCGAATCAGAAATGGTGCGCGGATCTCACCTACATACCAACAAGCGCAGGCTTCGTGTACTTGGCTGTCGTACTTGATCTGTTCTCACGTCGTGTTGTCGGTTGGCACGTCGCGGACACAATGACGCAGGAACTGACGATCACTGCACTCAAACGCGCTATGCGACTGAGGAAGTATCCCAAGAACGTTCTCGTCCATACAGACCGTGGATCTCAGTATGCCGCAGAAGTGTATCGGGACATTCTCCGCGGCTTTGGCGGCATAGCCAGCATCAGTCGTAAAGGAGACCCCTGGGACAACGCTCCAATGGAATCGTTCTTTGCCACACTGAAGATCGAAGCATTCGACGAGATCACCTTCAAAGATGTAGATCACGTCAGAACGGAAGCACTGCAGTATATTGAGAACGAGTACAATCGTTCACGGCTGCACTCAACAATCGGCTATTCGACGCCCGTTCATTTCGAGCGAGCATTCAATTCGAACAAACAATTGACTATCACAAGTGTCTAGACAAACAGGACCATTTCAGAGTTGATCCATGACATTCCTCTACGCAGCAAGAGCCACCTATAACGAAGAGTACTCGTCATGGCAAGGATACATACAGTGGTCCAGATTGACGCACTTGAAAGAACTTGTTTCCCTTGACGGACCTCTCAACGGGGATATCGTTGAGCCAGACTATGATAGTGCGGATGATTGGAACTACATTCACACGGTCGAGAACGAACACACAGATCTTTATGATAGTCTTCAGACAGGCTTCTACACTTCCCTTGACTATGTGCTCAAACGCGTGAGCACCACAGTGGAATTCAATCTCTTGACTGTCGTCATCGAGCCAGGCCAAGAGTGTAGCGTGATCGAACGAGAGGGATTTGAGTTCATTGGATATGACCTCCTCGACAAGGATTTCAGCATCAGTGCATTAACAAATTGTGGTGGCTTCGACGAGACATTCCTACCTTCAGATCAGAACGACAAGGGCCTCATAAACGAGCTCGCGAAAGCGTATGACATCAAACGGCGTCTCTTGGAGAACAACCCCGACGAAACGCATGCGGACACGAACGTCATCGCTATCTGGCGGCACAAGACCCTTGGCCGAATCAACGGAGTAGTTTCGTTGCTACCCAATACCTAGACGCCACAGACAGCTACTTGTGTTGTCATTTCGGCGTCGTGACGAGAACACCTCTCGCAAAAACCTCTTCCCATGTTCCGTTCGATGTTCTCCCATTGAGACGCGACAAGACCAGGGCAACGTTGTAGTCGGGGAACTTGTCGCTTTGCAGATTCACACTGATTGTTGTTGTATCTGACCGGTCACTGATCTGAGCGAGAACCTTGGCGAGATCGAACGTATCAGCTCGTCCAGTGGGATCTTGCAACCGCCACATTGTACCTTTCGAACGCAGTATCTCGAAGAGCCACGTGCCGTTGTGTTCAAGTCGCAACGTGTCTTCGCTCCGCGATACCGGCTGATTCCAGTTCAGTGCAAACGGCGTGATCGATGCACCCTTCATGTGTGAAACAGCATGCGCCGTCCTCGAGGTACTGCCGTCACCGATCGCAAACGCGCCGGATTCCTCCAGATCGACCTCCGTCCACACACCCATATAGACCTCGATCTTCACGGAGTCACGATCGGGCATCCGGTCTGCATGAATGGATGCGAGCCATGTGTCCATGCGACTGTTCGATTCATACGTGGTGAGGTAGCGTAGCGTCGACTGCACGATGCGCTTGTCCTGCTCCGAAAGCTGTTGTGCCTTGGCAATGTCGTACCGCCCATCGTGCACCACACCACCGGCGCGCAACACGTCTTCCGCGCGTTGGGTCTGACTTCGATAGGCAACCTGCAGCATCCCAATGGGACCGCTCACCGAGACGATGCAGGCAAGGAGCAAGGCAGCAGGGATGATGCGAAGATCGGGGTTGCGAACGATGGCCAGATACAGTGCCAACACGGTCAGGACCACGGCAAGAGCAAGGCCCAGATACCGTTGTTCCGTGATGCCATAGGTTTGTACGCGCACGATCAAGGCGATCCAGAGCAAGACGCAGAGCGGTAGCATGAGCCGACCGAACCACGAGGCATAGAAGTGGATCCATGCATGCTCTGCATCGTTGCGCAGCGGATAGAGCAAGAGGAAGGAGAGGGTTCCCACAACGGCCAATGTATCGATGAAGTAGGCCACAGACCCGTTGAGCTGCGTGAAGAACAACACCTTGATGCCATAGGCATAGAGGATGCAGAGAAAGACGAGCACTAACGGGAGCAGCACGTATTGGACGAAGATCCGGAGTCCGCGCGGGAACGACGGTGTAGTACGCTCAGCATCATCCGACGGAGGAAGGGGAATGCCGCCGAGGACGAACCATGTGTTGAACAACCCGAGCAGGACAGCCCACAACGCGCCATACCACGATCCGTTCACATCAAGACCGAACAGCTCGTTCAAGGCGAAGAGGGCAAGATTCAGTCCGCTCCCAAGCACCACCGTGAACAATCCAGCCGTGAGTGTTCGTAAGAACAGTGCCTTGTTCAAATCCCAGAACTCCAGCCGATCACGTCGCCACATCGCACTCAATGCAACCAGTAGGTGAACGGCGAGTATGATCACACCACATTGCAGTTCGTCCCACGTTGTGAACGAGAACACCCACATGTACCACGTGACCGCTGCTGCAGCCGTAACAACGGTGCCAACCTGAACCGGCCACGTGATCTTTCCGGCTTCACGTGTAAGCGAGAGAGAGAGCGTCGTACTCAGAAGGATGATGCAGCCAAGGATGATGCGCGAATACACGCGCAGGGACAACGGATCGGTCGTCGTGTACAGCGGGATCTCGAGAGCAAGCATGACCGCTGCCATCGAGCCCACAACGGCAATGAGGATCTCAAGGGGGAAACGACGCATCGTCCGCGTCGTGTGCATCTGTAGATCTCGAAACGAGGGAAGTTTCATCTTCATCTCCCGGTGTACTGAATGCTATCCGCCGTCGCCCAGTGAAAATAGTACGCCATATCGCACACCGCATGTGCTCACGATCACGGTATCGATCCCGAAGCATTGCATCATTCTGTCCAGCAACAATGCGCCCGCCGGGAGAATGTCGATGCGCTTCGGGTGAACGGCAGGTAACTGCCGCAACTGCTCACGATCCATGCCAACGAGCATGGAGGCGAGGCGGTGGACGGTTTGAGCGGTGAGGAGGTGTCCGTCGATGCGCGCAGCATCGAAAACATCGAGATGCAGGTCGAGCGTTGCCAAGGCCGTGGGCGTTCCGGCCGCGGCGAAAACGGCGCGACCTGATGCGGCGAAGCGTTGGTCGTACGGACGGAGCGTGTCATCGATGTATGCAATGGCCTCGGCCATGACGTCGGACGGTGGGGGACGGTGGGCGAAGTATCGCTCCGTCAAGCGCACGGCACCGATGTTCATGCTGACGGAATCAGCGACCGTCGATCCATGACCGCAGACGATCTCCGTCGACCCGCCACCGATATCGATGGCCATGCTCGGTTGGTCGCCGCGCACCGTTCCGCGAAACGTCAGCCGTGCCTCCTCGCCTCCTTCGATGACCTCGATCTCTGTGCCGATGATCTCGCTGAGCGTGGTGCGAACGATGGCGCTGTTGCGCGCATCGCGCATGGCACTGGTGGCAACGGCGCGCAGACGGTGGACGCCGCATTCGTCGCAGCGACGTCGATACTGTGACAGGATCTCGGATGCACGCACAATGGCATCGTCGGAGATCACACCGGTTGCGTCGACGCCTTCGCCAAGACGTGCAATGGAATGCACGTCGTCGATCGTACGCCACGATCCATCGGCCATGTGCTCACCGATCACCATGAGGATGGTGTTGGTGCCGATGTCGATACCGGCGCCGATCACGACGGCGACGTGATCTGATGCAGTACTTCGCGTGCGGCCTTGAGGATGTTCGTGCCCGGACCGAAGACGGCCTTCACTCCCATGTCGTAGAGGCGTTGGTGATCCTTCGGCGGGATCACGCCACCAACGACCACAATGATGTCCTCTGCGCCTTGGGCACGGAGGGCGGCAAGGAGGGCAGGGATGAGCGTGAGGTGACCGGCGGCCTGACTGGACACGCCGATGACGTGTACGTCGTTATCGATGGCCTGACGTGCAGCCTCTTCGGGAGTGGCAAAGAGCGGACCGATGTCGACGTCGAATCCGATATCGGCAAAGGATGTTGCAATGACCTTTGCACCGCGGTCATGTCCGTCCTGTCCGAGCTTCGAGACAAGAATGCGCGGACGTCGTCCGTGCTTCGTTGCAAAGGCTTCCACCTCTGCATGCACGGATGCGAACTCGGGATCGCTCGCATACTGTGCGCCATAGACACCTTCGATCGCCACTGCATGTGCCTCGTATCGTGTGAAGACCGTTGCCATCGCATCGCTGATCTCGCCAACCGTTGCACGCGCGCGTGCCGCATCGATGGCCAACTCGAGAAGATTGCCATTGCCGGACCGTGCGGCCTCCGTCATGCGCGCCAACGTCTCCGTCACGCGCGCCTGATCGCGCGATGCGCGTGTGGCGGCAAGGCGCGCCACTTGCTGTTCGCGGACGGCCGTGTTGTCGATCATCAGCACGTCGATCTCGGGCTCGTCGGCAAGTTGATACTTGTTCACGCCGACGATCACTTCCTTGCCCTGATCGATATGCGCTTGACGTCGTGCTGCACTTTCTTCGATGCGCATCTTGGGAATGCCGGCCTGGATGGCCTTTGTCATGCCGCCATGCGATTCCACTTCGGCGATCACGGCAGAGGCTTCCTTGATCAGCGACGCAGTGAGCGATTCCACATAGTAGGAACCACCGAGCGGATCGGCCACGCGTGTGATCTGGGATTCTTCTGCGATGATGAGCTGTGTGTTGCGAGCGATGCGTGCCGAGGCTTCGGTGGGTAGACCGAGTGCCTCGTCGAACGAGTTGGTGTGCAACGACTGTGTTCCGCCGAGCACGGCCGCCATGGCCTCGATGGTGGTGCGGATGACGTTGTTGTAGGGGTCTTGGGCGGCAAGGCTCCAACCCGAGGTCTGACAGTGCGTGCGCAAGAGCAGGGAGCTCTGCTTCTGGGCATTGAACGACTGCATGACGGTGTGCCACAGCACACGTGCAGCGCGAAGCTTGGCCACTTCCATGAAGAAGTTCATGCCGATGGCAAAGAAGAACGACAGACGTGGTGCGAACTCGTCCACCGGCATGCCGCGTTCCATGGCCGTGCGCACGTACTCCATTCCGTCGGCAATGGTATAGCCCAGCTCTTGCACCGCCGTCGCTCCGGCCTCGTGCATGTGATAGCCACTGATCGAGATGGAGTTGAACTTGGGCATCGACCGACTGGTGTGCTCGATGATGTCGGCCACGATCCGCATCGACGGCGTCGGCGGATAGATGTACGTGTTGCGCACCATGAACTCTTTGAGGATGTCGTTCTGGATGGTGCCGCTCAACTGCTCCTGACGGACGCCTTGTTCTTCGGCCGCAACGATGAACATGGCCAGGATGGGGATCACGGCACCGTTCATCGTCATCGACACGCTCATCACGTCGAGGGGAATTCCATCGAAGAGGATCTTCATGTCCTCGACGCTATCGATGGCTACACCGGCCTTGCCAACATCGCCAACAACGCGCGGATGATCGCTGTCGTAGCCGCGGTGCGTGGCCAGATCGAAGGCAACGCTCAGTCCCTTCTGTCCACCCGCCAAGGCCTTCCGATAGAACGCATTGGACTCTTCCGCCGTGGAGAACCCCGCATACTGGCGGATGGTCCACGGTCGATTGGTGTACATCGTTGCGTACGGACCTCGCACATAGGGCGCGAGACCCGGAAGGGACTCTTGATAGCCCATGGCCTCAAGGTCGGCCGATGTATACACGGGCTTGATGGGGATCCCTTCGGCCGACATCGTGGTAAGCGCGTCGAGAGGTCGGTCTTTCAGCTCACGTTGTGCAAGCTTGATCCAAAGGTCGAGGGTTGGTGCCATGCACGAAAATACGGAAGCTTGGCTAGCGGTACGGCGTTGCCTTGAAGCGTTCTGCATCGGCATGGGAGCCGCCATAGTCGCTCCAGCCGAGCACCTTGTCGTACTGTTTGATCGCAAGCTCGCGCTTGCCCTGCAGGTCGTAGATCTGACCGATCTTCAAATTGGTCTTAATCATGAAACCAGAGGGGTCTTGATCCAGAACGCGACTGGCTTCGTCGGCCTTGTAGAAGTACTTCAGTGCCATGGGCAGGTCCTGCTTCATCATGAGCGCCATGCCGATATAGTACAGTGCCTCACGTGCAGTATTTGTCACATAACCATACTGCTTTGCAATGCAGCGGTTCAGGACGTCGCGCCAGAGGATCTCCATGGTGTCGAGCGGACCTGTTACAACCAGTACGCGACCGAAAAACGAATGGAAGTAGGGATTGTTCGGATACTTCTTGTTCAACTCCCTGGCAATGACCACGGCCTTTTGATAGTCCTTCTCCCACTCGTAGTACACCTGCAACAGCACCACCTGTGCTTCGACGCGAGCATAGCGAGCTTGTCGTGCAGCGGCCTGCAATTGCAGGATGCCAAGCGCTTTGTCGCCGGAGCGGAAGAACGTCATGATCGGACTGAGCACCGGATACTTCTCGGGCAAGGCAATGGCAAAGTAGTTGTACAGGCCGGTGCCCAGCATGATGTCGTGATTGTTGGGAGCGATGCGCTGACATTCCTCGAGCAGATCCAGCGCATCCTTTCCGTCGTTCGCCGCCTTGATCATGCTCTCGCGCGTTGCATAGAACCGTCCGCGAAATCCGAGAGCTCCGCCCTTGAAGAACAGACCCATGAGATTCTTCGGATCGGCCTCGAGCGACCGATCGCAGACCTCCAGCACTTTCTCGATCTTCTGCAGGAACCACTCGTCATTCGAATACACATTGCGATTCAGGTTGATCTTCCACCATTCCACCATGGCATCCATGAAGTAGCCGGCCGGATGTTCGGGATACAACTTCTTCACGTATTCGAAGCAGGCATGGGCACTGTCGAAGCGCACGTTATAGATGTAGTCGATGCCCTTCTGCATGGCACTGTCGGCATCGTGCTGAAGGATGATCCATTGTGCCGACGAGGGAACGGTCCACCCCATGAACATCATGAGGGCAATGAGGGTGGAACGGAGGAGGGGAGCGCGTTTCATGATGCTGTTATAGTAAGTGCCTCAAGATGGGACCGACGATACCGTGCTGCCACAACATAGGCAGAACCGGGAATGCGACGTGCCACGATGATGGTTGCGCCAACCAGCAAGAACGTCGTGAGCAGTCCTTCTTCTACACCAAAGGAACCGCTCACCAACCATTGAAGCGATGACGCCGCATGCGAGAGATCGAGGACGACCCATCCACCGCCAAGATCGTTTCCCGACACATCTCCAAAGCAAAGTGCGACGAGAAGATTCCACACGATGTGGAAGAAGATGGAAGGCCACAACGATGACGAACGCATGAGCATGGTGCCCATCAACACGCCGGCAAAGAAGACGTTCACCAAGGCAAGTACCGACACGTCGGGATTGCCCGCATGCGCCGCAGCGAAGAGCAGCGACGTGAGCAACACGGCAGCCGTTCCGCCGAACCGTTCTTCGATAGCAAGAAAGATGGTTCCACGAAACAGGATCTCTTCACCAACGGCCGCGACGATGATCGTGGCGATGATGCCCACGAGCGGACGTGCAGACGCGGGAGCGGGAACGAACGTTCCACCGATGGCCAATGCAGCGAGAGCGATCACTGCAAGGGAAGCAAGAGCAACGGCCGTGCCCCACAGCATCTCACGTGCCGTGGTCTCACCAACATAGAGTCCGCACGTATACCATACCGACCCTTTCCGCCCTGCCTCCATACCGATCATCAATGCCGTAAGGGCACCATACAACGTGCATTGTGCAAGCAACGGATCGTGCACGAAGGGAAGGACGGCAGCGCCAACGACGGCTGTTCCTCCAAGGGTGACAAGGATGCGGAACCACCACCGAGCGAGCAGACGTTCACGCACCGTGACGCACCGCACGAAATTCACGAACACCACACATCATTGCCGTAGCAGCGGCCGCCATCACGGCATCGAATGCAGGAAGACAGGCAAGGGCCGCAAGGGCGGCGGGGACAAGGGTGCGCATTGGTCGACCGAAGCCCACACGACGCATCCATTCGTGGATGAGGATGCCCATCACCGGAACGGTGGCAAAGACAAGGTCAAGACTTCGCGCCGGATCCGTTGTCTCCGTGATGGAGAGAGCGGCAAGACAAAGTCCGAAGCCAACGGCCGCAATGGACACCGTGGTGCCGCCATAGCGGAGGTCGATGCTCATGGCAACGTACAAGGCCACCACAACAGGGAGAAAGACCACGGCGCGGATGCCGAGCGGAACGAACGGACCGACGACGGCCACACTGATGATGGCGGCGATCATCACCGGATTTTCGAAACGTCGTGCGCGAGGATAGGACAACATCAGTTCTGGTTCTGTGCTGAACGTTCCTTGATCTTGGCGATGTGGTCGAGGACAAAGGCCTTCATGGCATCTTCCACTTCCACGTGCTCCGATCCCTTGATCATGTGGGCCAGTTGCGGACAGTAGGATGCGTAGTCGCCGTCGCCGCGCTTGCGAATGAGGATCTCGTAGTCTTGTTGATCGATGGATTCGAACATGATGCTTCCTTTGGTCAACGATACTTGGAAAGTTTTGATTGCAGGGTCGTGCGTTCGGGATCGCGGCGCTGTGATTCCTGCCATGCGCGCACAGCTTCGTCGATAAGACCGAGCTGCTCGAACACATCACCCAAGTGTTCGTAGTGCGTGGCATTGCCACCACCACGAGCGATGCAGCGTTCGAGATAGGTGCGTGCCTTGTCGTACTCGCCAAGCTGATAGAGCACCCATGCATACGTGTCGAGGTAGGCAGGATTCGCAGGATACTGTTGCAGGGCTCGCCACGACATGGAACGCGCACGTTGGAGGTCTTTGTTGCGCACCGACAGCGAGTAGGCGTAGTTGTTGTTCACCAGATGATTGTCGGGATCGAGCAGCAAGGCACGGTCGTAGGCCATGTCCGACGAGTCCATCTGATCCAGTGCATCGTACACCACGCCCAACTGGATCCATGCATCGAGATACGTGGAGTCGATCCCGATGGCACGTCGATACAACTGCGATGCCTCTGCATCACGGTCCAGCTGTTGTTTGCAGAAGCCCATCATGTAGTGGAAGCGCGGATCGTAGGGGAAGAGCACAAGCGAACGCGAGAGAATGTCGTAGGCATCCTGCATCCGATCGAACGACATGTAGGACTGCGCCGCACCCAACGGCGCATCGGCAATACCGCGTGCTGCCTTGATCGCCGCCGAGAACAAGGCAAAGGCACGCGACGACTCGTTGATGCGAAGGGCAAGTGCACCCGCAGCAATGAAGACCCGCCACTGCCGAGCATCACGGAGGGAAGCTTTCTGCAGTACGGCCTGAGCTGCCGTGGACTTCGTCGTCGTCGTGAGTGAATCTTCAAGAAAGGCCGTGATGGCGGCAAGCCATACTTGCTCGCTCCCACCTGTGACCGATGCTTCGTTCCAGCGCGTGAGGATACTGTCGAGTCCATCCATGTGCGACGTTGCCACGTAGACGGCCGCAAGCTCGGCAGCAAGGTCTGCATCGTCGGGATCGAGCTTCATCGCGCGCTCCATCGTCCACGTGCGCTGGTCCGGGCGGCGCGTGCGCGCATACAGGTCCGCCAAGCGCCGATACACCCCTTCGTCGGGCTGCATCGTCACGAGCTGTTCGAACACGGCAATGGCCTTGTCGGGATCGCGCGGTTCGTACATGCGACCGAGCGTGTAGAGCTGCTGCTTGGTAGGGTGGAGGTCGCGAAGGCGTTCATAGGCCGACATGGCCTCGTCATACCGTCCTTGCGTCACATAGATCTCGGCCATCAACTCCCACGACTCGGCATGGAGCGTATCGATGCGGACAGCGGCCTGGACGGCCTCGAGGGCAAGATCGAACTTGCGAATGGCAGCATAGCTCTGTGCCATGGCACGAAGCGTCGCGGCACTTGAATCATAGCGCAACGCTTGCTGGAATTCCAGGATGGCCTCGGCATGCCGATTCCCCTGTATCTGCATCGTGCTGCCATTGATGAAGTACTCTGTGGCCTTGCGATGCATCTGTGCACTATCGGCCGTCCCCTGTGCTGACGTCCACACCACGGCGTACCAGCCCATGCAAATGCAGAGGCCAACACGAACGGATAGGGTGGTGGGGGGCAGGGCCATCATGATCTGGTAAAGACTCGTAACGCCGTGAGAAATTATGTGGCGGAAACGAAAAAAGGCCGCCCAAGGGCGACCTTTTAAGAGATGTTCAGCGGATCACTTCGAATCGAGGCGCTTCTTCATGGCAGTGTAGCCGATCTTGTCAAGCGTCTTCAGTGCGCTTGCTGTGACCTTCACCGTCACGAACTTACCTTCTTCGGCAACCCATACGCGCTTCTTCTGCAGGTTTGGCAACCAGCGGCGACGGGTCTTGTTGTTCGCATGCGAAACATTGTTTCCGTACTGGACCGAAGTGCCGGTCAAATCACAACGACGTGCCATGTCTTTTGCTCCAAATTCAGATGCGTTTTTCTCAAGAACAAGCAATATACGACTTTGGTTTGGATCACGCAAGTCGTGTGGATTCATTCGGTTGGAGGGGCGGAACGGCGAAACCCTTAAATTTGCTTCTTGACCCAAATCCAACCGGCCGCATGTCTGTACCCCTGAAGGTCATCGCCATACGCGGTGCCCGCGTGAACAATCTCCGGAATGTCGATGTCGACATTCCCCGCAATGCCCTTACGGTGATCACCGGCGTGAGCGGGTCGGGGAAGTCGTCTCTGGCATTCGACACGCTCTATGCCGAGGGACAACGCCGCTTTGTGGAGTCCCTGAGCGCCTATGCACGGCAGTTCCTGGACCGCATGAACAAGCCGGACGTGGACTCCATTTCCGGCCTTCCTCCGGCCGTGGCCATCGAACAACAGGCCTTCTCCAAGAACCCTCGCTCCACCGTTGGCACCACCACAGAGATCTACGACTACCTACGTCTGCTGTACGGACGTGTGGGCATCGTGATCGACAAGGACACCGGCGAACTGATCCGAAAGGACTCCGCGCAGTCCGTGGTCGACGCCATGATGGCGCTTCCCGAAGGAAGTCGGTTGTATGTGATGTACGTGCTCCCGAAGGAGCATGCATCCACCAAGGACGTTCGTGAAGGACTTGCCGCGCGCGGATTTTCGCGCATGGTCTTGGGTGACAGTACAGAGGTCACCGAGATCGCCTCGATCGATCTGCTGCCGGACAAGGTGGACATCTTCGTCCTGGTCGATCGTGTGATCGTCCGTGCCGATGATGAAGTGCGGAGTCGATTGACGGATTCGGTCGAGACGGCCTTCGAGGCAGGCAACGGTCGCATGGTGATCCGCGACATCACGACGGGCGTCGACCATTACTTCTCGTCGCGCTTCGAAAGCGCACGCACGCAAACACAATACATCGAGCCGGAACCACGACTCTTCTCGTTCAACAATCCGTTCGGCGCATGTCCTACATGTCAGGGATTCGGTCGCAGCGTTGGTATCGACGAACACCTGGTGATCCCCGACAAAAGTCTCTCTCTCCGTCGTGGTGCCTTGGCACCGTTCCGCGGCGATGTCTTCGGAGCCTACTTGCGCGAACTGCTGCGAGAGGCACCGCATCACGGGCTTCCGGTGGACAAGCCCGTCGGCTCGTTCACGCAAGAGCAAGTCGATCTGTTGTGGGACGGCATTGGCGACTATATCGGTCTGCATGCCTTCTTCAAGATGCTCGAAGAGAAGTCGTACAAGACACACTATCGCGTGATGTTGAGTCGGTTCCGTGGCTACACGAAATGTCATGCATGTCATGGTTCGCGATTGCGCACGGCAGCCCGACAGGTCTTCGTTGCAGGATTGAACATTCCGCATGTGGTGAACCTCACGTTACGCGAGGCGGCCGATCACTTCGACTCTATCGAACTCACCGAGCATGAGGAGCAGATCGTCGGACAGATCCTGTCGGAACTCCGTCGACGTCTGCGACTCCTTGTCGACATCGGACTCGACTATCTCACGCTCGATCGGCTCTCGCACACGCTTTCGGGCGGGGAATCGCAACGCATCAACCTTGCCACCTCGCTTGGCAGCGCCCTCGTTGGAACACTCTATGTGCTCGACGAACCGAGCATCGGACTGCATCCGCGCGATACGTATCGACTGCTCAACATTCTGCAGCGACTGCGCAACCTTGGCAACACGGTTGTGCTCGTGGAGCACGATCTCGACGTGATCCGCACCGCCGATCATGTGATCGACATTGGTCCGGCCGCCGGCGAGTTCGGTGGGGAAGTGGTCTATAGCGGCGCGTTCACGGACATGGTCGAGAACGGCTCGTCGCTCACCGCAGACTACCTCACGCGCAAACGTGTGGTCGATGTACGCACCACGTATCGCAAAGGCAACGGCAAACAACTGTCCATCATCCATCCCATGCACCACAACCTGAAAGGTCAGGACGTGCACATTCCGCTTGGATGCATGACGGTGGTCACGGGTGTGTCGGGCTCGGGAAAGAGCTCCCTCATTCACGATGTGCTGTACGCCGGATTGAAGCGCGTGCAAGGTGGATACACAGGCGAAGTGGGATCGTGTGAGCGTATCGAGGGCATTGAGTTCATCAAGACCGTCGAGATGATCGATCAAACACCGATCGGTCGTTCCACGCGCTCCACGCCGGCCACCTACACTAAGGTCTTCGACCTCATCCGCGATACGTTCGCGCAAACGCAAGCAGCAAAGCAGATGGGCTGGAAGGCCGGCCACTTCTCGTTCAACGTTGCCGGCGGACGGTGCGATGTATGCGAAGGCGAAGGCACGGTGACCATTGAGATGCAGTTCTTGCCCGACATCGAACTTCCGTGCGAAGTGTGTGGCGGTACGCGGTACAAACGCGATGCTTCCATGATCTTGTACAAGAACAAGTCCATCGTCGACGTGCTGGCCATGACCGTTGATGAAGCGGCAACACTTTTTGAATCGGTCCCGAAGATCGTGCAGAAGCTCAATGTGTTGCAGGCCGTCGGACTCGGCTACATCCGGCTCGGACAGCCATCGTCGCACCTATCGGGTGGCGAAGCGCAGCGTATCAAGCTTGCCGCACAACTCGATGTGGACTCGGACGGTCCCATCGTCTTCATCTTCGACGAGCCCACCACCGGCTTGCACATTCACGATACGGCCGCACTCCTCGCGGCCTTCGACCAGCTCGTCAAAAAAGGTCACACGCTCATCGTGATCGAACACAACGTCCACGTCATGGCCGCCGCGGACTGGATCATCGATCTCGGTCCGGAGGGTGGGGAAGGTGGCGGGGCCATCATTGCAACGGGCACTCCGAAGACCGTTGCCACGGTTCCTGGCAGTCACACGGGTGTTGCCTTGCGTGCCTTCTTTGAAGAGCATGGCATTGCCGTTCCGCGTCGACGGGCGGCTTCCGGAAAGAGCGCATGAACGCTCGCACGGTCATTCGCATCCTCATCGGCGTTGTCGTCGTTGTCGCCGCACTCTGGTATGTGTTGAGTCTGGCGAATATCGACCAGATGATGGCCATCATGTCGCATGCCGCAGCGTTGCCACTCCTCGCAAGCATACCGATCATCCTTGCCTCGCATCTGATGCGTGCACGTCGATGGAAGACGTTACTCGCACCACGTCAACCGAACGTGAGCATGTGGACGGGCTTTTCTTCCATCATGATCGGCTATGCGGCGAACACCATCGTTCCTCGCGTGGGAGAGATCCTGCGTCCGTGGGTGTTCTCGCGTCGTGAACGCATTCCCATGAGCACGGCAGTGAGCAGTGTGGTGGTCGAGCGTGTGCTCGACGTGTTCACGTTGCTCATCGGCATCGTCCTCGTGGTAGTGGTCGAGCGCGATCACGTGACGCAAGCCATTCCGCAATTCAGTCCACAGCTCATCCTTACCACCTTGGTCCTTCCCGTGGTCCTGATCGTTGTGGTGGCATCGAGCATGATCTTCACACCGGCCGGACAGTGGGTGATCGACCGTGTGTTGACGCGGATGAATGCCCGTGTTGGAGCATTCGCTTCGCGCATCTATGCCAATGTGCACGAAGGCGTGGCGGTGATCAAGGCACCATCCTTGTGGCTTCGGCTCGCTGTGGAGTCCGTGGTCATATGGGCCCTCTACATCTTCCCGCTGTGGCTCACCCTTCAGTCGATCACGTTCTCCATGCCCATGTCGTTCTCCATCGGTGATGCTGCCGTGCTCCTGGTGATCATCTCCATTGGCGTGACCATTGCACCAACGCCGGGAGCATTGGGCATCTATCAAGGCTTTGCACAGTTGGCTCTTGTCCGCATCTATCATGCAACACCCGACGAGGGACTTGCCTTTGGCATTCTCGCCTGGGTTGTGAACTATGGTGTGTCGCTCCTTGTTGGAGGCACGTGTTGGATCATTGAAGTACGTCGAGGCCTGTCGTGGCGCGACGTACGAGGCACCGTATCTTTGTAATACCATGAACACCACGCATCAAACAGACCTTATCGTCATCGGAGCCGGCCCGTGCGGACTCTTCACCATCTTCGAGGCAGGATTGCTCAAGATGCACTGCCACCTTGTGGACTACCTCGGCGTGCCCGGCGGTCAGTGTGCCGAGATCTATCCGAAAAAGCCCATCTACGACATTCCGGGATTTCCGAGCGTGCTCGCCGGTGAGCTGGTCGACAATCTCATGAAGCAAGGCGCACCGTTCCATCCAACGTTCACGCTTGGCGAACGCGCCGAACAACTTGAGCGCCTAGAAGACGGTCGATTCCGACTCACGACAACACGCGGCACGGTGATCGAAGGCACGAACGTGATCCTGGCCGGAGGCCTTGGATGCTTCGAGCCACGCAAACCCACGATCGCCAACCTTGCAGACTTCGAGTACAAGGGCGTGGACTATGTGATCAAGGACCCTGAAGAGTTTCGCGGTAAACGCGTGGTGATCGGTGGTGGGGGAGACTCGGCCTTGGATTGGACCATCGTCTTGGCCGACATCGCCTCCGAGGTCACGCTCATCCATCGCAGTCAACAATTCCGCGCAGCTCCCGACAGCGTCGAGAAGGCCAATGCCCTGGCCGCGGCTGGCAAGATCACGATGATCACCGATGCACAAGTCACAGGGTTGGATGGCGGCACGGCACTCGAGGGCGTCACGATCACGCACAATGACGAAAGCACCGAGCGTATCGCCACCGACCACTACATACCGTTGTTCGGTCTGTCGCCAAAGCTCGGTCCCATCGCACAATGGGGATTGAACATCGAGAAGAACGCTGTTATCGTTGACAACAGCACGTATGAGACCTCTGTGCCCGGCATCTATGCCGTGGGTGATATCTCCGAGTATCCGAACAAACTCAAACTCATCCTTTGCGGATTCCACGAAGCGGCCATCGCATGCAATGTGATCTATGCGCGCAGACATCCCGAGAAGAAGCACGTGATCAAGTACACAACGGTCACCGGCATCAACGAGCTCGCATGATCCGCACATTCGTGCTGTGCTTCGTGTGCATCATCCTGTGTGCATGCGCACCACAGCACGAAGATGTGGTGATGAAAGGGGTGACCATTGCCGACGATTTTCCGGACTATACGTCCGATGCCTGCGCACGTCTGTGCGACAGTCTTCATCGTGCCGGCGTGACGTGGGTGGCCATCACGCCGTGCGGCTTTCTCGACTCGACACAGAGCACCGACGTGAAGTGGACGTGGTTCTCCCGTCGCGACTATGCCAGCGCCATTCGGATGATCACCGCAAAGGGCATGAAGGTACTCGTCAAGCCGTACCTGTGGTCGAAGGACTTCTGGCACAAGCAGGAGTGGACCGGAGTGATCCGGCATGACGACACTGCGTCGCGTGCAGCCTTTTTCGCATCGTATCGCACATGGTTGCTCGACATCATGCGTCAGGCAGAAGCCGGTGGTGCCGGTATGGTATGCATCGGACTAGAGCTTCCGCATCTATCCACGGATGAACGCGCATGGCGCTCGCTCATCAAGGAGAGCAGGAGCATCTATCACGGCAAACTCACCTATGCGTCGCACGGGATCGACGAGGCATCGAACATTCGCTTCTGGGATGCGCTCGATGTGATCGGCGTGAACATCTATCCCTCGCTCAGTAATGCACCGGCGCCAACCGACAAGTCGGTGCGCAATGGATGGAAGCCCATCCTTGCCGCCTTGCAACACCTTTCTAAAAAGAACGGGCACAAGAAGATCGCGTTCACGGAAGCGGGTTTTCGCAGCGTGGAGCGCGCCATGTTCAGTCCGTGGGAGTGGCCCGAACACCGGCCTCGTGCCGTCCGATACGAAGAGCAGGTGCAAGCCTATCGTCTGCTTGCCGAGCAAACGTATCATCAGTCATGGTTCGGTGGGATCTTCTGGTGGAAGGTCTTCACCGACCCTGAGATGGAGAACGAAGGTCCGGATGGATTCTCACCGCAAGGCAAGCCGGCATGGCGTCAAATGTCGGATGATTTTCACCGACATCATGCGCATTAGAACAAGAAGGTGACCGAGGCCATGAGTGAATTGATGCGCGTGTTCACGGGATCGTCCTTGAGCACATTCGAGAGCGCATAGTAGAATTTCACGTCGACGCAGAGGAAGCGCAGCATACGCACGTCGACGCCGAGCACCGCTCCATACCCGAAACCGGCAAGGTTCCCAATGGTCCCCGATGTGTTGTTCATCACCGTCGTCCCCGAGAAGCAGTAGTCACCATAGAGTCCGGCCATCAGACCGGGCTGGATCACGTCCTTGCTCCCAAGCGCCAACTTCAGGTTCAGCGGCACGCGCACATGCGTGAATCGCGTTTCCGCTGTGGCCGTGCTCTGTCCCAGTAGGGTATACTCATTCGTGATCACTTCCTGCAAAAACAGCAACTCCGGCTGGAAGCCCACAGCAAAGGCACTTTCGCCCGAGAACTGATAGACCAAACCGACATTCCAACTGAATCCCCCCTTCGCTGTGCTTTCATCACCGGCATACATGGCACCTCCAATGCCGCCTTTGAAGCCCATGGTGGAGGTGGCAACGGAGGTTGACGACGATGCCGGGGGAGGAGGCGGGGGAGCTGTCGTGGTGGTGTCTTGCGCAAACGTTGCCAACGTTGTCGTTGCGAACAGAAGGAGAGCCATCATGCGTCGTTTCATCGCCTGTGTCCCCGTACAATGAAGATGAAGGTCACTTGCCACACGTCGGGCAGCGTTCGGACGAAGTTAGGCGTGACACGCGCAACGAAGCAAGCTTATCCGAAAATCCTGAAGCAAGGATCCCTGTTGGAATCGCGAACACGCCGATGCCGAGAAGTGCGAACACTCCTGCAAGCAGCTTGCCGACCGACGTGATCGGATAGATATCGCCATAGCCCATGGTGGTGAGCGAGGCGATGCCCCACCACATCGTGGCAGGGATGCTACTGAATGCAGTCGGCTGCGCATCATGCTCCACTTCATACATCACGGCGGAGATCATCACCAGCATGAAGAGCATGAAGACAAGGGTCATCACAAGTTCATCACGGCGTTCTCGGATCACCTCGCGGATCATCACGAGGGCCGCAATGTACCGCACTGCCTTGAGCGCTCGAAGTAGTCGAAAGAGCCGAAGGATGCGAACCATACGCAGATCAGCGACCCGCACCATACCCGGTAAAAAGGCCAACAAGTCGATGATGGCCATGGGCGTGCGTGCATACCGAAGGCGACCCATGAGAGGAGAGGCAAAGGCCGGGTTCTCCACGCACGTCCACAACCGGAGCATGTACTCCATGGCAAAAACGAGAAAGCTCACTTCATCCACAATACGTAACACACTCCCACGCGCCCCCTTGATCTATGATCGTTCTATGACATCAAAAAAAAGCCGCACTCGAGATGAACTCGAATGCGGCTGTTCGTTCACATTGAACGCGTTGCGCTTAGCGAATGGTCGCCACGGTGCGCTTGCGGACCACGGCCATGGAGGCCATGAGCAAGCCCGTGAACAACCACGTGGAGGCGAGCGAGTTCAAGAAGAAATTCGTTCCGTCGTAGAAGGCCAATCCCGCTGCATAGCATGTGATCAGTCCAGCCAGGTCTTGCGTGTACATCGTCCCGCCGGCCCAGACGGCCGTGTTCGTTCCGAGGAAGAACAGCACCGACGCCACAGTACCACCAAGGATGGTGGTCTGCCAGGCCTTGGAACCCTTGAACAGCATCCCCAGACCAACGGTTGCTGCCATGCACAGATAGACAACGGGCTGTGTACCGTGGAAGGCATAGTCCATGCCGAACAAGGCACCCAAGGCAAGGTCACTCACGACCATGGCCAGCAGTGGTACCAAGAAGGCCGCACGCTTCGTGGTGAACATCGCGCCACCGAACAATGCCATCGCCGCCACCGGCGTGAAGTTCGGCCAGTGCGGGATCAGTCGGCTAAGTGCCAGCACGGCGATCAACGCAAGCGCTGAGCTATCGAGGATCTTGGACTGCTTCATGAGGGGGAATTCCGTGACAGTTGTTGGTTTACATAATGTAGATTATACATCAGGCAGAAACACCCAATGCTTCAGTGACTTTCTCAGCAGCATCCTGTAATGTGGCAGCTACCAAGAAGTTAAGACCCGACTTGATGAGGATCGTCCGGGCTTCTTCGGCATTGGTTCCATCGAGACGTACGATCACGGGAACGTTGACGTTGACGACCTTGAGGGCTTCGAGAATTCCGTTGGCAACACGGTCGCAACGGACGATACCGCCAAAGATGTTGATGAGGACGGCCTCGACGTTCGGGTCGCTCATCATGATGCGGAACGCATTCGCAATGCGCTCGACATTCGCCCCGCCACCCACGTCAAGGAAGTTCGCTGGCTTGCCGCCGGCCAACTGAATGATATCCATGGTGCCCATGGCCAACCCTGCACCATTCACCATGCAGCCCACATTTCCGTCGAGCTTGATGTAGTTCAGGTTGAACTTGCCGGCTTCCACCTCTAGCGGATCCTCTTCTTCGATATCACGCAGTTCCAGGTACTCTGGATGACGGTAGATGGCATTGTCGTCGAAATTCACCTTGGCGTCAAGAGCAATGAAGTCGCCCTTATCGTCGGCCACTAGCGGATTGATCTCGAGCATGCTGCAGTCCATGACCACATAGGCATCGTACAGCTTATGAATGAACTTCACGAAGCTCTTGAAAGAGTTGCCACTTAGGCCAAGCGCAAACGCAAGGCGACGTGCTTGGAACCCTTGCAAGCCGGTGACCGGATCGATGTGTTCGCGGATCAACTTCTCAGGTGTTTCCTCGGCCACTTGTTCGATATCCATACCGCCTTCGGTGGACACCATGATGACGTTCGTCGACGTTTGACGGTCGAGCAGGATCGAGCAGTAGTATTCGTGGGCGATGTTGCAGCCTTCTTCGATGAGAACGCGGCGGACGATCTTGCCTTCGGGTCCGGTTTGCACCGTGACCAGCTTGTTATCGATCATTCTCTTTGCGGTCTGATAGGCACGATCGGCAAGGTTGCCGCTGGTGATCACGGAAACGCCACGAAGTTGCTTCCCGTCAACCATGATGGGCTCGTTCGTCACTGGATCATGCATGGTGCCTTTTCCACGTCCACCTGCATGGATCTGCGACTTCACCACGATGGCCGATACACCTTGTGCCACGAAATTGTTAAAGGCAACGACGCCGGCATCGGATGCCGAAAACACCGCCGTGCCTCGCAACACCGGTACACCGAGTGCACGCAGCAGTTCCTTTGCCTGATACTCATGAATGTTCATTACTTCCTCTTAGAGTTGGATTTCAGCTATTTTGGCTGTAGAAAGGCAAAACTACCGAATCGCGTCGGGATAGAAAAGACCGACTCCCCTACCACACCATGCGCTACGCCAAATTCTACCTTCCCCTGCTCCTTGCCGCCCTTGCGTGGCTTACCATTCGACCGTTGCTGGAAGACCGATCCTTGGGCTCCAAGCACCGTCCCATCCAGTTCTTGTTGACGCCGTCGGTGGACGCACAAAAAGTGTCAACGAATGGTGAAGCGCTCATGCAGTATCTGCACGAGCAAACGGGATTGTATTTCCGTTCCAGCGTGCCGTCGAATTTCATCGCCGTCGTAGAGGCATTTGGGGCCGGACAGGCAGACCTGGCCATCATGAACACATTCTCGTACCTGCTGGCCAATTCCAAGTACAATGCACATGCGTTGATGAAGGTGGTACGGCGGAATGGAGAGCTCAGCTATCGCGGACAGATCATTGCCCATGCAGAGGCGGGCATCTCGAGCTTGCAGGACCTGCGCGGACGTCGCATGGCCTTTGTCGACCCGTCATCGACAAGTGGCTACATCTATCCCAAGGCCCTGCTGTCCAAGAACGGCATACAACCTGGCGAAGAGGTGTTCGCCAATAAACACGACAATGTGGTGACGATGATCTATCAACGTCAGGTGGATGCAGGTGCCACCTATTACTCACCGCCGGATACGAAGACCGGGGAGATCCTCGATGCACGTGCGCGTGTGCGCCAGCAGTTTCCGGATGTCTTCTCGAAGATCAAGATCATTCAGCTCACCGACGAGATCCCGAACGATCCCGTGGTCGTGCGGGACGGATTTCCGCCCGCACTGCGTGACAAGATCCTGAATGCCTTGCTGGCATATTCGGCCACTCCGGCCGGGAAAGCGTCGCTTAAGGAGATCGCCAGTGTTGAGGGACTCACGCGATCGAGCGATGTTGACTACACGCAGATCCGCGATCTCATCCGCACGTATAGCGTGGACGTGGAGCGCGTTCTGTCCAAGAAGAAGTGATGCCTAGCTGACGATCTTCTTTGTGAAGGCGGACACGCCGCGAACGGCGCCTGCAACAAGACTCGTGATGTCCTCCAGTGGTCCGCGCATCTTGCCGATTACCATCGACTCGAGGTCCTTCACGTCCTTTGCGATCGATGCGAACGTCTCGATACCACCGCTGAGCTGATCGAGCTTCTTGTCGGCATTCTCTACAATGCGTTGCACATCGCTCAACACGATGGCCGTGCGTTCGAGAACGGGTTCCAGTTGCTGTTGCAATTGGGCCACGTCCGTTTGCATGGACTCGACGCTCACGACCACACGCTCAACGTGGGATCGCGTTCGCAACAAGACCACCGTTGCCGCAATGCACAGGATCGTCACAGCGCCAAGCGCGATACATCCAAAGATGAGCAGTACGGGATCCATACTTATGACAACTCCGAACGGAAGGCATCTGCTCCGGCCTTTGCTGCATCCGATACCTTTTGTGCGCCGTGTTGAACACTGTCCTTCACACTTTGTGCACGCGACTTCGCATCGCGCAGCACCTGCTCGGCGTTCGACATCAGATGGTCTGCCTGCACACGGGCCGTGTTCACGATACGTTCGGCACGCATGCGACCTTCATTCATGAAATCCTCCGTGGCTTCTTCCACGGCGTTCTCACCTTTTTGAAAGTAGCCCTGTGCCTTGTTGTAGAGGTCTTCGCCCTTGGTGGCGATGTCGTCGCGTAGTTCGCGTCCGCTCTTCGGTGCCAAGAGCAATGCTGTGACGGCACCAACGGCTCCGCCCACAACTGCACCGAGAAGAAAGCCCTTGAAATAGGAGCTGTTGTTCGATTCCATCGTAGACTCCGGAGACTGTGTTACCATTGTTCTTCGAGCGTGATCGGTTTGTTCTGTGCGAGAAGGATGGCCTCGGCGAATTCACGGACCGCGCCATTCCCGCCACTTGACGTGCAGATGATGTTCGCAGTGTTTCGGATGGCCTCGACGGCGTCGGACGGACAAGCAGAGACACCACAGATCTTCATCACATGCAGGTCGTTCACGTCATCACCAATATACGCAATGTGCTGGAGCGGTATTGCGAGGTCCGTGGCCAGTAAACGCAATGCCGTGGACTTGTCGTGGACGCCCATGCGAACGTGTTCGATCTTCAACTTCTGAGCCCGAGCTCGAACGATCGACGTGTCCTCGCTCGTGATGATGGCCGTCAGGATCCCGGCCTTGTGCAGGAGCGTGATCCCCATACCGTCTCTGGTCATGAAGCGCTTCATCACCTCGCCATCGGGGCCGTAGTACATGGCACCGTCGGTCAATGTCCCGTCTACATCCATCACGAGGAGCCGGATCTCCTTCAAGCCTTCCATACCTTGCTCCCTCATCATGCTTCCGTAGTTTTGGTGTCTGCACGAAGTTACATCGTCTCTCACGTACTCCCGCATTCTCTCATGCCAACACGATACATCATGGTGTCGCTCGCCGTCCCCGAAGAGCATTTCGATCTCACCATGGGCGTGCTCTCCACGTATCCCATTGTCGGTGTCGAGGAGTCGATGGACCAGCTCACCGTCACCTTCGACCAGAATGACTGGGTGGACCATTATCGCGAGAGCATCGTGGCCGAATGTGCCGACGTGGGCGTGTCCGCCAGCGTGCAGGCCGTGAAGATCGAAGAGGACAAGAACTGGAACGAAGAGTGGGAACGCGGCATTGAGCCTGTTGTGGTGAACGAACGTATCGTGATCGTTCCCGAATGGCGAGCCGAGGAATTCGATGCGCCGCTCACACTCGTGATCACGCCGAAGATGTCGTTCGGGACCGGACATCATGCGACCACACGGATGATGTGTCAGTTGCTTGAGCGCTATGTACGTCCGGGCGAGGCGTGGATGGACGTGGGCACAGGCACGGGCGTGCTGGCCATCTTAGCACGAAAGCTCGGTGCATCCTCGGTCTATGCCTTCGACAACAACGAATGGTCGGTCTTAAACGCCCGCGAGAACATCGACCGCAACAACGTTGCCGATGGCGTGGTGCTGGAGCAGATCGATCTGCATCAGAAGGAACTTCCGCAGGTGGACGGGATCGCAGCCAATCTCTACCGTCACCTCGTCATCCCCTATTCCGGTGCCTTCGTCAAGGCGACCACGCCGGGTGGCGTGATCATCATCAGTGGGATCCTCAAGTACGATGCCGACGACATCGTGGGTGCCTTCACCGAGCACGGCTGCACGGAGATCGAACGTCTCAACGAGACGGAATGGTGCGCGATCGCCTTTCGAACGCCGGTATGACAGACCCTGCACCAAAGCGCAACCACCGACCGGTGCTCACCCTGCTGACGATCCTGTTCTGCGCAGCCTTCTTCATTGCCATCATGCGTGGCGGTATGTGCGAGCGGTACGATCGGAAGATGGACCGGATGAATGCCATGCGCCAGTACATCGATTCCATGCGAACCGAGGAACAGCTCAAGAAGCTCAAGTAAGGAGAATGGCAGTTCAGTTGTTCCAGAACTGCTGACCGAAGTAGAACAGATCCCGTCCGTTCCGTCCGCGATGCAGGTAGCTCACCTCGTGCTGAGCCCGCTTCTCGAGAAACTCGCGTGCATCGTCCTCGTGCACTTCTGCATAGCGGGCAACATCGCTCACGCGCACCTTCCCCCCTTGCACGTCGATCAAATGCGACGTCACCATTTCCAATCTACGGCGTTCGCGTCGTTCCTCCGACATGCTCGAAAGAAGGAGCCAGACCCCGCAGGCAAGGTGAAGGGAGGCAAGGGCAAAGCAGATCACGATCTCGGACGACGTGGACGTTGCTCGCATCCAACCGATCACACCGAACGTCAGGTAGACCAGACTGAAGATCGCCACCATGGCGCCAAGAAAGTATTTGATCCGATACATCGCTACAAACCTACGGGAAATTCAAACGTCGTATTTTGCGTGTCCGTGCACGCAGTACGTCCAGACTATCTCAAGGTGCTCGAACCGCTTCAACGATCCGCCGACGTCCTTCGAACGGCGGATCTGCTCACGCGCGCCCAGTCGCCGGTACGTGTAAAGACACTTGTCGGCTCATCTCGTTCCATCTTCACGGGAACGATCTGGCAAATGGGCGCCGTGCCCTTCGTGGTGATCGTGGCCGACGATGCGGCATGTGATCTGTGGACGCATGACCTGCGCGCCCTCGTGGGCGAAGATCGTATCAGTGTGTTGCGCATGCCTCCCAAGCAAAGCGTCCTCTCGGCCGGCGGCATCGTCCACCATGGTCATGTTGACGCCCTCGCACGATTGAACGAAGCCAGCGATCGCATCCTGATCGCCACGGCACAGACGCTGACACTTTCATTGCCCTCGAAAATGTCGTTGCATGATGCGACCATCGTGCTTCGCAAAGGAGATGAGCGTCCGTTCGAGGAGTTCGTGACGTCGCTCTTGTTGAATGGCTTCGAGCGGACCGACTACGTGTCACGTCCGGGCGATCTTGCTGTGCGCGGTGGCATCATCGACGTCTTCCCCAACGGGTGGGACAATCCCATCCGCATCGAGTTCTGGGGCAACACCATCGAATCGCTTCGCGAGTTCGAGCCCATGTCGCAACGCTCGATGCGCGAACATCCCGAGCTCACGTTCCTTGCGCGCGTCTATCATAACGATGATGATTCCGTGACGTCGTCGATCATGGAACACCTGCCAACCGACGCCGTCCTCGTCTTCGATGAACCCGATGCCGTCCTTGCCGCCCTTCATGCCATCACGGAAGAGGACGATCCTGCGTCTCGGTTCACAGCTTGGAAGCAATTGCATGTGAATGCGTTGGGCGATGAGGATGTGTCCGTGCTGACAGCACCACAACCAACGTTCTCCGCCTCGATCGAAGCCGCGATCCGATTCTGTTCGCAGCAATATGAGAAGGGCATGACGGTGGCCCTTGGTGCCGACGGTGCCACGCATACCAAGCGTATTCGCGACCTCTTCGAGAACATGGCCGAGCAAACGGAAGAGGAGGACGAAGCACGAGCGCTCTCGTATCATCGCGCTGTCGACAGAATGTGGTGGATCAGTCATTCACTCAGCGAGGGATTCCTCTGGGCATCGGAACGCCTGGTGGTGTTGGCCGAGCATCAGATCTTCAACCGTCAACGCGCACAAGCACGTCAACGTCGGTCCGAGCGTGGCATCACGATCCGAGAACTGCAACAACTGCATCGTGGTGACCATGTGGTGCACGCCGATAAAGGCGTTGGACAATTCGATGGTCTGCACACCATCTCCATCGGCGGTTCGCAACAAGAATGCGTCAAGCTTCTGTTTGCCGGCGGCGATGCCTTGTACGTGCACATGAACTATGTGCATAAGCTGAGCAAGTTCGCGGCCGAAGAAGGTTCAGAGCCAAAGTTGAGCAAGCTCGGCTCCGCCGAATGGGAACGCAAGAAGGCAAAGGCCAAGAAGCATCTCAAGGACATTGCACGCGACCTTATCAAGCTCTACGCGAAGCGTAAATCACAACCCGGTTTTGCCTTCCCTGCCGACACGGTGTGGCAGAAAGAGTTCGAGGCTTCCTTCCAGTACGAGGACACGCCCGATCAGGCGCGGTCGACGGCCGAAGTGAAGACCGACATGGAACAGGCGACGCCCATGGATCGACTGGTCTGCGGTGATGTGGGCTTTGGGAAAACGGAGATCGCCGTACGAGCGGCGTTCAAGGCCGCCCAAGCCGGGAAGCAAGTTGCCGTGCTCGTGCCGACCACGATCCTTGCACAACAGCACTTCGTGACCTTCCATGATCGACTGCAGCGCTATCCCGTTCGCATCGAGGTGCTGTCGCGATTCCGCTCCAAGGCCGAACAAAAGGTGATCATCGAGAAACTTGCCACGGGCGACGTCGACATTGTGATCGGCACGCACAGGCTGCTCAGCAAGGACGTGCAGTTCAAGCAACTCGGACTCCTTGTGATCGACGAAGAACAACGTTTCGGTGTGGCGGCAAAGGAGAAGCTCCGCGCCATCCGAGCAAGTATCGACACGCTCACGCTCACGGCAACGCCGATCCCGCGAACGCTCAACTTCTCGCTCATGGGCGCTCGAGATTTGAGTGTGATCGAGACGCCACCACGCAACCGACTGCCCATTCGTACCGAGATCCTGCAGTGGGACGACGATGTGCTGCGAGAGGCGCTCATGCTCGAACTGGAACGCGGCGGCCAGGCCTTTGTCGTGACCGATCGCATTGGAGACATGGAGAAGCTCTTGATGCGCATCAAGATGCTCGTGCCATCGCTTCGTATTGCCATCGCCCACGGACAGATGGAGACCGAACAGCTCGAGAACGTGATGGAGGGATTCCTCGAGCGCACGTTCGATGTGCTGATCGCCACGAAGATCATCGAGTCGGGCCTCGACATCCCGAACGCCAACACGATGATCGTCATCAATGCCGACAACTTCGGTCTGGCCGAGCTCTATCAGCTGCGAGGTCGCGTCGGTCGCTCCAACATTCAAGCCTACTGCTATCTCGTCATCCCGCCACCACACACGCTCACACGTGTTGCCCTCCGTCGCCTGCAGGCCCTCGAAGAGTTCACCGACCTCGGAAGTGGCTTCCAGCTTGCCATGCGCGATCTCGAGATCCGCGGCGCTGGGAACCTTTTGGGTGGCGAGCAGAGCGGCTTCATCGTGGAGATGGGATTCGAATTGTATCAGAAGATCCTCGAAGAGGCTGTCACAGAACTCCGTCATGAAGAGTTCGCACAACTCTTCGCCGGGACCAAGCATGCCCGTCCGTCGTTCATCAACGAAGATCTCGCCATCGAACTCGACAGCGACGCACTGCTTCCAAAGTCCTACATCCCCACCGATACGGATCGGTATGAGTTCTATCGCAAGCTCTACAATGCACACACGGAAGACGAGATCACAGCGGTGTTCGCAGAGATGCGCGATCGCTTTGGCGAGCTCCCTCCGGAGGCCGACGCACTCTTGTATGCTGTACGTCTGCGGATCGCGGCCCTTCCCTTGGGTCTCGTGCGCGTGAATCTCAAGGACACGAAGCTGCTCATGGAATTCCCGTCCGAGACGGACAAGGTCTACTACGAACAAGCCTTCCCGGCCCTTCTGCCCGTGATCACTTCGATGAAGAACGCTCGCTTCATTCAAAAGGAGAAACGCCTCTTCGTCGAAGTACAGCTGGCTCGTGCATCGGAGGCACTGACCGTCTTGCAAGAGTTCGTGCGTGTGCTGAACGACCATACGATCGCCGCAGAGGAGAGTGCATCATGAGTCTCATTCTCGCCATCGAGACCACGGGCTCCACATGCGGTGTGGCCATCTCCAATGGAACGACGCTACTTGGTGAGTTCTCGTTGTTCGCACCGCACTTGCACGATGCCATGCTTGCATCGAATGTACAGCATCTGCTCGATGCCGTGGATTCCACACTGGACGATGTCTCCGTATGCGCCCTCTCTTCCGGACCCGGCTCCTTCACCGGTCTTCGCATCGGCATGGCCTTCGCAAAGGGACTGTGTTTTGATGGACGGATACGGTTCGTTGCCGTGCCAACGCTCGAGGCCTGTGCGAGCGCAGCCCAAGAGGTGGCCAAGGCGGCAGGGAGCAAGGAGATCCTGTCCGTAGTGGCCTCGCATCGTGATCTCCACTACGTGCAGTGCTTCGACCTGGATGTGCGACCATTGCACGACGTCGAGCTTGTCACCACAGACATCGTTGCCGCACGCATTTCGGAACGCACCATGCTCAGCGGTCCCGGTGCTCCTGCCTTTTCCCCTGCCGCCATCTCCGGCCTTACACGACTCAGTCCGCGCTTCGTGATGCGTGCCGCCATGGTACGCATCAATGCGGGGAGATTCGACGACGTGCTCACGGCCATTCCCGACTACGAACAAGAATTCATTCCACGCGGATATTGACCACTACACCACCGAACAACAATGATCGAACGATACACGCGACCCGAAATGGGAGCCATCTGGAGCGACGAGAACCGATTTGGTATTTGGCTGGAGATCGAGATCCTCGCCTGTGAAGCACAGGCGAACCTTGGTGTCATCCCCGTCGAAGCTGTGCGCGAGATCCGCGAGAAGGCACGCTTCGATGTGAAACGCATTCTCGAGATCGAGGAAGTGACGAAGCACGATGTGATCGCTTTCACGACGAATGTTGCCGAATACGTCGGGCCCGCATCACGCTTCATCCATATGGGCATGACGTCGAGCGACGTGCTCGACACCTGCTTAGCCGTCCAACTCAAGCAGGCGGGCGAGCTGCTCATGAAGAATCTCATTGCCCTGCGCGACGTCCTCGCAAAAAGAGCTCAAGAGTTCAAGTACACCATTTGCATCGGTCGTACGCATGGCATTCATGCAGAGCCTGTGACGTTCGGACTGAAGCTTGCGCTGTGGTATGAAGAGTGCAAGCGGAACATCGATCGACTGCAACATGCCATCGACGGGATCGCCTTCGGCATGATCTCTGGTGCTGTGGGAACGTTCGAACATCTTTCTCCCGATGTGGAAGAGTATGTGTGCGAGAAGCTCGGTCTGAAGCCTGCACCGGTGAGCACACAAGTGATGCAGCGCGATCGACATGCGGAGTATCTGACCACGTTGGCCGTCATTGGCTCGTCACTCGAGAAGATCGCCATCGAGATCCGTCACCTGCAGCGGACAGAAGTTCGCGAAGCGGAAGAGTACTTCTCGCCCGGACAGAAGGGATCCTCTGCGATGCCGCACAAACGCAATCCTATTATCAGCGAGCGCCTTTGCGGTCTTGCGCGCTTGTTGCGCGGTAATGCCATGACGGCCATTGAGAACAATGCCCTGTGGCATGAGCGCGATATCTCGCATTCCAGTGTTGAGCGTGTGATCTGTCCGGACTCCACCATCACCTTGCATTACATGCTCTACTTGGCCGTTGGTATGATGGAGAAGCTCCTCGTCTATCCAGAGAACATGAAGAAGAACTTCGAGATCACGCATGGTCTGCCATTCTCGCAAACGGTGATGCTCGAACTCGTACGTAAGGGAATGACGCGCGAAGATGCCTATGCACTCGTGCAACGGAATGCCATGAAGACGTGGGAGACGAAGACACCGCTCCGCACGATGCTTGCGACCGATGCCGACGTGACCGCACGACTTTCGGACGATGAACTTGATGCCTTGTTCGATGGAAGTAGAATGGGCAAGAATGTCGACGTCATTTTCAAACGCTGCGGACTATGAACACCAGAACAACGCTTCTCGGTCTCGTGATCATCGCCGCACTGTTCTCCTATGCGGCAACCACGCAAGGCCTACCATCACGGAGCGACAATGTGCAACGTGGTGGTTTGGACAGCGCGGAGTTATCGCCAAAGCAACTGGCGACGCAGTACTGTCAGACGTGTCATGTTCTTCCCGATCCATCGGTTCTCGACAAGTCCACCTGGATCCAGAACGTCTTCCCTACGATGCGCACGGCAATGGGGTTGGACACGCTCACCGCCGAGGCCCTTGCAGCGCTCGATCCAAGTGTGCGACACATCTACAACCGTCCACCTCTCATGTCGGAGGATACGTGGTTCAAGATCGCCAACTACTACATCGAGAACGCACCTGCCACACTCCCGAATGCTCCTCGCCCTCCCATCGGTCCTGAAACGCCACAATTCGAGGCAAAGCCGGCACCCTGGCGAGCTCTGACCCCCCTCTTCACACACGTACGACTCGACCCGGCCCTTCAAGCGATCATCCTTGGTGATGCGAGTCAGAACCGCCTTGTGGTATGCGATGCGAACGGTGAACGAAAGGCGCTGCTGCCGATGCAAGGACCACCTTCCAGTGTGGTGATCGACGGTGGACAATGGTATGCCACCGACATGGCCAATCTCCTTCCGCATGATTCGGCGGCCGGAGGGTTGTATCGATTTACGTGGAACAAGGACTCGACAGCGAAGACGGAGCGACTGCTTGACTCCTTGCGCCGTCCCGTGCATTTGAACCAGTACGACCTGAACGGAGATGGAAAGAAGGATCTTCTCATCAGCGAATACGGGAATCTTCTTGGTCGGCTCGGTTACTATGAACTCCTTCCAAAAGGAAAGCACAAGTACACGCTCTTGCTCGAGCAGCCCGGTACGATCCGTACGGTGGTCGCAGACCTGAATAAGGACGGTCGACCGGACGTGATCGCCCTCACGGCGCAGGCGCGTGAGGGACTCGTTGGCTTCATCAACAAGGGAAAGGGCCGGTTCGAGAAACGTGAGTTGATCACGGTGCATCCGGCGTTCGGTTCATCGTTCTTCAACATTCTCGACTATAACAACGACGGACATATGGACATCGTTCTCACGAACGGTGACAATGGCGATTACTCAAGCCCACCCTACAAGCCCTATCACGGCGTGCACATCTTCCTTGGTGATGGCAACATGCACTTCCAGGAATCGGTGTTCCTGCCGGTGAACGGATGCTATGGTGCTGTGGTGAACGACTTCGATCTCGATGGTGATCTTGACGTTGTGTCGTTGGCCTACTTTGCCAACTTCTCGTTAACACCGGAAGAAGCATTGATGTATTGGGAGCATCGTGCAGACGGAACCTTCATGCCCAGTAGAATGGCGAAGTTCAATGCCGGACGGTGGCTCGTCTTCGATGCAGCGGACTTCGATCACGATGGCGACATGGATGTGATCGTGGCCAACACGGCCTACGGTCCGGGCAATGTACCGGGCGCCATGCAAGACGCCTGGGTGATCGCCGGTGTGCCCTTCGTCTACTATCGTAACACGGCACGATGATCATGGGAGGTTGAACCATGGAACAACCATGTCGTGATCGTCGATCGTGAGCACCACCCATCCATAGAACGTCGAGGCATCGCAGAAGAGATCGGAGATGTGTAGTTCACACGGCGTGTTCGTCATGATGCACTGCGGATACTGTCGGCCTCCGACATCAAATGCACGTACCGTCACTTGTCGGGACGACGTTCCATCCAGAACAAGACTTCTCCCCCGTCGTTGCATCAGTGTTCCGGCGGACGGGTCGAACAAGCGTGGCCCGGCCTCCATGCAAACATCGAGTGAGCAGATCCCGAACCTGCCAAGGCGAGGGATCACACGAGCATCGTCGACGGTGAACGAGTCGATCGTGATCATGCTTCGTTCGTCATCACCCAAGGTGACCATCATTGGAATGCGAAGCACCGTGTCAGTCAATCCTGCGTACGTCGGCATCTGCATCCACATCCATCGCCATGCGCGCGATAGCTGCGAACCGGTCGATGCGTCGCGCTGCGGGACCAAGACCGACGCTCGGGTCATCAATCGAAATCGAATGGTCGCCGGATAGCGGATGCTGTCGCGTGTGGACACATGGATGACCACATCGACGCTGTCGCCCGGACGTCCACGCACATCGTCGATGCGAAACCCCACATCACTGGTGGGCTCTGCACACGATGTGGTATCCACTCGCATCGTATCCCGAAACACGCAACCGTCGTTGGTCATGATGGCACAGATCACCTGATTGCGCTTCTTCGTTGGCGTCACCTCGATCTCGGGTGCATTCAACGGTTGGAGTGCATCGTTCACCCACCAGTCATACTGTGCACCGCCCATTGCACGCACAAGGGCTTTTGACCTTCCGCAAACGGTTGTGTCGGGGGTGACGATGCGCGGGACGACAAAGGTCGACGTCGACATTGGCAGATCCGACATTTGCAACCGGACCCCATCCGTTCCAGAGCTCGCACCATGACGTACATCGCTCGAACACGTGACATCTCGAGCCATTCCGGCAGATCCGCCAAGGACCGATGCGGCAACGGGGATCGACGTGATCACACGTCCACCTCCCCCTCCACCACCCGGAGCATAACAACCGTTCGTTCCGTTGTTCTCGCCGCCATCTCCACCATCGACAACACATTGCGCTGTGCCCACGATCGTTGATGCGAAGAAAGCGATCGAACCGCCGGCTCCACCGCCACCGGCTCCATCCTCCAGTGCGTTGCGGGCCGTTGCGCCGCGAGCGTCAAGTACGACACCGCTGTCGACGATCACAACCGAGGCGATGACGACGATGATGCCACCACCGGCCGCACCTGCCGATCCTTTGAAGTCGTTCTGATGTCCTCCCCCTCCGCCACCTCCAAGGAAGAGTCGATGTGGGTCGTTCGTTGCCAAAGCATACCCACCACGTCCACGCACGTCGGTGGGGAACAAGGTCGACGGCTGTGTCCCGCCCATGCCGCCTTCTCCACCGTTCCCGCCTCCTCCACCTCCTCCGTTCCGTGCATTGCCTCCACCACCGCCGCTCGACCATGGTGAGCGCCCAGCTCCAAGTGCTCGCACTGCCGCCGCACTTCCCTCTCCCTTGCGTCCACCGAGACCTGCGTCATCGCGAGTTGCCCAACTCGTCTCGGCCGTGTCCAGCGTGTTGAGACTCACGGCACCGCCGCGATATCCCATCCCGCCTGCGTCCAATGATGCGTGGAGACGCAGGGTGTCGGTACATTCGATGGCGATCACGCCACCGGAGGTTCCATTCCATGCTTGTGCCGTCACAAGGCCGGTCACGTCCGCCGACGTTGATCGCGCCACCTTGATCAGTTGCACGCCGTCTGTTGTGGAGTATCGATGGATCGGGCGATGCGTCAATCGGACCGTGCCGCCCATTACCGTATCGACGGTACACAACTCCCAAAGACCTGCGTTGGCAACATCGTTGATCGCTCCCGTGCGATCTGTGCGTGACGTGTCGACATGCACCCCTTTCATTTGCAACAGCATGATACGATCGCCCTTCTTCAACCAAGCCACGGGCGTGATGCGCACAGTGTTGCGGCAGGTATCGAACGAGCTCACGGCCGCATACTGATTGATGCGACCACGGAGGTCGGTGGCCTGCGCATCGGCAATGCCGGCAAGCATGATGAAGCCGAGCAAAAGGATGGTCGATGTTGTTCTCATAGTTGCTGTGCCACAATGATCCATCGTTGCCACGATGCATCGTACCAAAGAAGAAAAGTTCCATCATTCACAGTGGTCACATCGTCACCGGTCATCGACGTGATCCGATTGATGGCCTGTGATCCGATACCCTCGTGCACGAGCGTGAGGGGAGCACCGCGATTCACGATGAGGAGCACCTTTCCGTCTTCCCCGCCACTGAATCCCGTGATCACCGACCCCGGTGCGGTGCTCCATACTCTGATCACGCTGTAGGTACCGATATCCACGTTGTGATGCATACCGGCAACGAGATCGGGAAGAGTGCTCCCACGCATCGAGAAATTGCGTGTCGACATTCCTCCCGACGTGCGTGCATGATGCATGTACGTCGTGGACGTATTGGAAACTCCAAGAGCATTCATCATGGTGGTCGACAGTCCGGGCGGACGTTCATCGTCGCTGCATCCAAGGACCACCGAAGCACCTCCACTCACGACCAGCCCGAAGCTGTTGGGAAGCGATGGTGCGACGAGATGCGCAGCGATCGCTCCGTAGTTGCCGGTAGCCGACGTTGTCACTTCACCATGCAAGGCTTCGACCAATCCCGCTTGCGCTGTGGCCGTCGCCTCCGCGATGGCCTTCACGGCCATGCTCTGTGTTTGCGATCCGCCGTTGCCACCACGCGTCACGGTGCCAAGCACTCCAACGATATCGTCGGAAGCGGCGGCGCTGTTCGACGCAGCATGCCCTCGCACACCAACACGGGCTCGAAGCGGCGGGTCGGCATAGGCCGATGATTGCGAGCTACCGACCAGAGCGGCGCCCAACATGTTGGTCCGAAAGAATCCACCAACATTGTCGCTTCCCGACGTGGTCACATCGATCCCGCGGGACGGCGGAACGGTCCCGCCAATATCAAGCGCTGTAGCGGTTCCTGCTGACAGTGCGTTGTATCGGATCCCCGTTCCGCCCGTGATGTCGATCCCGGTTCCTAGCGTCGGACGCTGAGCGTCGGGAGGACCGCCCAAGCGTAGGCCGGTACCGGAGCCGTTCGACGCCGACTGGATGACAATTCCCGCGTTCTCTGTGCCACTCATTCCAATGTTCTTCACCACGATGCCATTGGATGCCTGTGTGCCGATCATGTCGACCACCAGTCCGTTGCCATTCCCCGCATCGATCGAGGCAATGCGCATGCGCTCGTTGAGTGCAGCTCCTACGCCACTCCCAACCCCAAGTCGGAGTGGCAACTGCACATCACCGGCCGTACTCAACTGCATGGCCACTACTTGCGGATCTGCACCGACAAGGAACTGCATCGGTTGCCGCGACCGCAGTGCGCGGGCTCCGAACGACTGTCCACTTGTCTGCACCACGCAACACACGATGGCGATATGTGCGACACACCACTTCATCACATGCCCATGACGATCCAGAGCAAGCGCTCTGTTGGTCCCAACGTCGTTGATGTCTCGACCGTGATCGTGTTGGCTGTTTCATCGATAGCGGTGACGCTGGCACTGATCGTTGTGCCGGGCGCATTCATCACCGTCACGAGCACCACATCGCCAAGCTTGACATCATACGGTGTGGTGTTGATCACATGAATGTGCTCACCGGTCACCGGTGTATAGCGCCCCTTCCCAATGGCATTCGTTGGCGACGTCCACGACATCACGCCGCCGGTGGTGGCCGTCATCACTTGTCCGTCGGCCGATGGAGGTGTTGCCGGCAAGGTATAGGTGATGTCTGCAGCTTGTGCTTGTGCCTTGAAGGACGTCGTGTTCGATCCGTCCGCCGTCGGCTCCTGGAACTTCAATAGCGATGCGCTACCGTAATTCGACAGCAGCACATCTCCCTGCACATCAAGGCTGGCCTTCGGTGTTGCCGTTCCAATACCCACGTATCCCTGCGTGGGTCCGGCCGTGCCCACAATGCGCAAACGCTCACCTGCATTCGCCGCAAGCACAAGGTCCTGCGAATTGCTCGTACCGATGTACTGCTGACCCACGCCCGTTCCACCCGTGGTGATCGATGAACCCGAGAGTGACCAGTACGGCATGCTCGTCCAGCCAAGCGTTGCCGTGGTACCGCTCACGCTGGAAACCGTGAGAGCTTCTCCCTGTGCACCGATGGTGGCAGGAAGCTCCATCTTGTAGCCCGTGACACCGGTGGTCGGAAGTGTCAGCGACACCGTGGCCGGCTGTCCGTTGCGCAAGTTCAAGGTGCCCGTCGTGGTGGACTGAGCTTTCGACAGAACGACAGCACTTGCCGTCAAGATCAACACTGTCCATGTTGTTCGCATGATCCTCTTCATAGGATCTCCTCCATGTAAACCGTGAAAGAATGAAAGTGAGTCTCCTACTCTGATAGCAGGAACCAATGGATTCGTTCTGTGGGAAGTAGGATGGCTGCCGTTGTGATCGTGAACGTGCCTGCCATCTCGTCGATCTTCGAAACGCAACACCCGATGCTCTCACCGCTTTGCGAGATCACCACTGCCGTGATGCGCGAGCGAAGCGTTAACGGCGCCGGTGCTGCTACTGTAAAGGTGCTCGAACGACCGTCAGGTGTGACAACACCATTGATCAAGGGTCGTGAAGGCGGCGTGGCCGAAATGGTGAGTGTGTTGCCGTTCTTCGTGATGCGTGTGTTCTCATCACCTACCAAGCGAACATTTCCTGCCACCTCGTTCACGCTCGTGACCACACCCGACACTTCTCGGTCAAGAGCTGTGGCCGTTGCAGCATGCTCGGCATTGAGTGCATACGGCACGCTCGTGAGTGCAGTGCGTGGGAACATCTCTTCGTCATCGTCGACGAGGATGCCCAGGTAGACCGTTCCCTCGGCCAACAGCTCCATGGGAAGTCCGTGCTGTTCACCAAGACTGAGTGCTACCACGCCATCAATGAAGTCGGCATCGTACGATTCCTCAAAGCGCACCTCCGTAGCAGCGACCCCGTCGTACCACCGCACTGTCACGCGATGTGACCCTTGCAACGGCGCACCATTGCGCGTTGCCATCGCCTGATAGCTGATCGTGTGTGGGAGTTGTGCCACGGCCCCGCTCGATGCCATGAGCATCAGTAGTCCAACCATGGTCTGCTTCATCATCATCGTCCGCCTCCTGCATGCGTGTACCCCCCTACGGGACCCGCATCCATCCGAACGTGACACTCTGCACTAGATATTTCTCATCGCACTCACCACTTGTCACTCGTCACTTGTCACTTGTCACTTCTTTTGTACTTCTCATTTACTTCTCTCTTACTTCTCTTTTACTTCTCTTTTACTTCTCCACCATAGTATCAAACTCCACACCGCACAGATCACCAATCCACCTGTTTCCCGTTCCACCTCGCCATCCCACCACCGTCCTGTTGTTTGTGTATACGACACGATGGCCCAGCTCAAGAATGCAATGGCCGTGATGAGCGTGCTCGTTGCCGGGACCGGTCGACGGAACGCATGGAGATACGACAACAGCGCCACCAAACCATAGGCGGGTATCCAGATGTACGGATCGGGATCGTTGTACTGGAGCGTAGCGAAGGCAACGAAGATGGTGGCCATCGCAAAGGAGACGTAGCGCATGTGTTCGCCAAGTGTATGGTAGATTCGCCGAGGCGAATCTACTCACGAGGTACAGATGCGATATCAACTTTTTGGACGAAGTGGCCTTCGTGTTTCGGAATTGGCACTCGGAACCATGACCTTTGGAACGGAATGGGGCTACGGGGCCGATCTCGAAACGTCGCGTGCGATCTTCGATCGGTTCGCCGAGGCCGGCGGCACCTTCATCGATACGGCCAATCGCTACACGGAAGGCACGAGCGAGATCTATGTGGGCGATTGCATTGCCTCGGATCGGGACCATTTCGTGGTGGCAACGAAGTATTCGTTGCAAACGCGGTTGGGCGACCTGAACGCGGCAGGCAATCACAAGAAGAACATGGTGCGCAGTGTCGAGGCATCGTTACGTCGGTTGAAGACGGACTACATTGATGTGTACTGGTTGCATGCATGGGACTTCACCACACCGGAAGAGGAAGTGATGCGTGCCCTTGATGATCTTGTGCGCAGTGGCAAGATCCTGCACATCGGTGTGAGCGACACGCCGGCCTGGATCGTTGCGAAGAGCAATACGTTGGCTGACCTACGCGGATGGTCGCAGTACGTTGGGTTGCAAATCGAATACTCTCTCGTGCGACGTGATGCGGAACGCGAACTTCTGCCGATGGCCGCTGCCTATGGCATGGCGGTGGCGCCGTGGTCTCCGCTTGGTGCGGGCGTCTTGAGCGGCAAGTATCTCACGTCGACGTCGGTGGCCGGCGCGCGACTGAAACCCGAGTCGCTTCGTCTCAGCGGATCCAACCTTGCCATTGCCACTGAAGTGGCCGCTATTGCATCCGAAATCGGTTGCACATCTCCGCAGGTCGCTCTCGCTTGGATCCGTCAAAAGCAACCCGGCGCCATTCCGATCCTTGGAGTTCGTTCCGTTGCACAACTGGAAGACAACCTCCAATGCCTTGATGTGGTGCTCTCTGCAACGCAGATGGAGCGATTGAACTCCGTTTCGGCCATTGTACTCGGCTTCCCGCACGACATGCTGGCGGCAGAGAACATTCAGAACATGCTATTTTCATCCATGTCCGCCGAATTGCGTCGATAACATTCTGTTCGCTTTAGAGCCACATGCATCGATTCCGTACTGCTGTTCTTGCCTGTACCCTCGTCCTTTCCACCCTGTCACTTCAGGCGCAGATCAATGAAGATTCGCTCCGCGCACAGGTGAACCGGATCGTCACGCCCTACGTCAACAAGCACAACGCCGGTGTTGTGGTAGGAGTGGTGCACGAAGAGAACGTTGGTGTGCCGAAGCGATCCTACTACACGTACGGAAAGACGCGGCATGCGGCGGATGCACCACGTCCGGACACACTGTCGCTCTACCATATCGGATCCGTGACAAAGACCTTTACGGCCCTTGTCCTTGCGAAGCTGATCCAGCCCGGTCAGTCCCTGCACCTCGAAGACACGTTGAATGGCCTCGTGCCCAACGGTGTACAAGCACATGGATCTTCCGTTGGTTCGATCTGGATCCCGATCCGACTCATCGATCTTGCCACACATACATCAAGCTTCCCCGAGAACTATCCGCAAGGTGCCCGCGATTCTCTCACCTACGAAGAGATGTATACGAAGGTGAACAACTTCGATCTTCCGCGCGCACCAGGAACGTGTTACGAGTATTCGAACCTTGGTGTGTCCATGCTCGGTGTTGCACTCACCCACCACTTGGAGACCAACGTCGCCACGATGCTCACGAACCAAGTGTGCGATGTGATCGGCATGCCCGACACCCGCATCGATCTGAATGAGGAACAACTCTCCCGTCGCGTGATCCCCTACGTTGGCAATGATTCCGTGAGTTTCCACAAGCCAACGTGGCCTGCGTTCTATGCGGCCGGTGGGTTGTATTCATCGATCGCCGACATGACGAAGTACCTCGAGTTCATGATGGGCTTCCGCCCGGAGATCATGCCCGGCGCGCTTGATTCCGTACGCATCATGCGTCGTCAGAACAACGATAAGTGCTTGCAACCGGCATCGATCGACAGTGTCGGACTCGTATGGCAACAAGGCTCACTGCATGCCGCCGAAGATCCGTCGTTCCGCACCACATGGAAAGATGGTGCCGTTGTTGGTTCGGTGAGCTTCATTGCCTTTGCCTCACACCCTCAGACCGGGAAACGCACCGGCGTGGTGATCATGGCGAATGATACGGCAAGCCTTCAGCCGTTGGCGAACGAGATCCTTCGATATCTCAATGGCTTTGCGGTGACGACATCGGTTGCAGGGAATGCCGACGCGACATCGAACGATGCACTCGCCTGTACGGCCTATCCGAATCCGATCTCGAATACGGCAACGCTCGTCGTGAATGTCGGCACTCCCAAGGTCGTTCGTCTTCGCATCTTCGATGAGCATGGCTCGCTTGTCGCAACGCTGCACGATGGTGCACTTGACGCGGGCTCGCATCGCTTCACGTGGGATGCTCGCACACATGCAAGTGGCGCGTATACGTGCACGATGGAGTCGGGTGCAGATCGAACAACCGTCCCCCTGCGCGTGCTCCGATAACAACACTGTCTCAGATCAACGCCATTACCAGAAAAACGAGTCCCATACTTCCAACGATCCGATGACGGAGAAGGCGCGAGGGACAGAATGGCATGGCGGCAAGGCAGCACAACGTTCCTGCCAAGTACCACGATGGTGTTGTGACCGTGGCCAGGAGCGATGTTGCGCACGTAGTGAAGAAGGCCACGTGATGGAGTCGACCGAATCGACGAGATGTGGTCGCGGCAAGGATGCCAAGCGACATCGTCGCCGCATAGATGACCGTGGCGATCGGTACGAACACCGTCATCGTTTCACAGGATCGGAGGTGGCAACGATGTCAACATCACGATGTGTTGCGATCACGCCGGAGCGGAGGGCAAAGGTTGGAATGAACATCTGCAGCTTGGCCTGATTTGCCACGAGGACAGAGTCACTCACTGTTGGCAGTGCAACGGTGTCGAGGAAGGAGCGCAGTTGACGTCGATGCGCTGCGTCGACCTTCATCTCCGACCACTCTTCGTTCCCGATGCCGGCACGCAGTGCGCACAGTGTGATCGTACGGATCCAGGTATACTCGCTTGCCGATCGTACATGTCGATTGAATAACGTGGCGATGTGCTCTGCTGTTGGTCCATACCGTTGATCCACAGAGTCGAGTGCACGCAGCACATCCAGTTCGAACTGGATCTGCGCCATGGTCAACACAGAATCGCGGGGCGGTTCATACACCTTCCGATTGATGATCTGCGTGGTGATCGTTGTATCAGCAAGAGCGGATGCGCCTTCGAGCGACATCTGCGCCTCTTGCATACAGGCACGGAACTGCAGGAACAAGTAGGCTCCTGCAATGAACGTCATCGCAACAAAGATCCGGCGTCCGTACTGCTTCGGCGCGTTAGGATGCTGACTCATGAACCGTTGCACGTTCCTCGAAGAGTGCCTCTACGAACGTGGATGGTGAGAACACTTGCAGATCGTCGATCTTCTCGCCAACTCCGATGTAGCGTACCGGCATGCTCAGCGCATCGGCAATGGCAAGCACTGCGCCGCCCTTCGCCGTACCATCGAGCTTTGTCAGGATCAGTCCGGTGATCGGTGCCACCTTCGTGAACTCTCGTGCTTGTTGCAGAGCGTTCTGACCCGTGGTCGCATCGAGGACCAAGAAGATGTCGTTCGGTACATCGGCCTTGATCTTCTTCATCACGCGACCGATCTTTTCCAGCTCTTGCATCAGTCCTTGCTTGTTATGCAGACGTCCGGCTGTGTCGATGATCACCACATCCACGCCTCTGCTAACGGCGGCCTTCAACGTATCGTAGGCCACAGCGGCGGGATCTGCTCCCTGTTGCTGCTGAATGATGTCGACGCCTGCTCGCGATGCCCACACTTCCAATTGTTCATTGGCTGCGGCGCGGAAGGTGTCGGCTGCGCCGATCAGCACCTTTTTCCCTGCCGCCTTATAGTTATGCGCCAACTTTCCGATAGTGGTGGTCTTGCCAACGCCGTTCACGCCGATTACCATGATCACGTGCGGCTTGTTCGCCGCATCGATCCCGAAGGTGGCATCGTTCGCTGCCGACGGAGATGTGGCGAGCAAGGCCTGGATCTCTTGCTTGAGGATCTCCGTGATCACGGATGCGTCTTCGAGCTTCTCATCGCGTACCCGCACCTTGAGCCGCTCGATGAGCTTTTCCGACGTCGACACGCCAACATCGCTTGTGATCAGGATCTCTTCGATCTCGGCCAGCAATGCGGCGTCGATCTTTCGTCCGGCAAACAGCACGGCGCGCAGCTTGCTCACGAACGTGTCGCGCGTTTTCGTCAATCCCTCCGACAATCGGTCGAAGGTTTTCTTGATCTTATCGAACAATCCCATAGAGTCTCTTTCCGTAAGACCACAAAGATACGACCATCAGCATGCTGCTGAGGACGATCAGCCAGAAGACGGCCGGTCCGGTGGTGACCATGGCCACGACGCCTGTGAGGGCAATGGCGGAAACGGCGAACTTTCCGGACCACAGCGACGGGAGGATCTCGGTTTGATACCGTCGGGCCCAGATCCCTCCGAGCACGATGATCACATCGCGCGCCACCACGCAGGCCACGAACCACAGCGGAAGTCGGTCCTGCCACAGAAGCACGACGACCACGGCTCCGACGAGGATCTTATCGGCCATGGGATCCAGCACCTTGCCCCATTCGCTTACAGTATTGGTCTTGCGCGCGATCCAACCATCCAGCCAATCCGTGCCGGATGCAGCAAAGCAGAGCATCATGGCCACGATGGGCTGGTCGTGCAGTAGAAACCACACCACGGGAACCGTGAGGACAGCACGCACAAGACTGACGATGTTCGATGCCGTCCAGAATCGATGATTGAGTGGTGTCATGCGTTGCGGTTGGTAAAGAGAAGAAGGGCGACAGCGGTGGCACTGACGCCAAGTCCGCCCCAGAGCGGGAGCGATGCGTCCCACTGCGATGCGACCGACAGCACGTGCATGAGGACCATGATGCTCACAGAAATGCCGAGTGGGACAAGCATGAGCGGAACGATGGCCGTGCGCACGCGTGGTGCGTATCGAGTATACGAAAGGATCATGGGAAGCAGCAAGGGCGGCAAGGCCAGCGAGGCCGTATTGAACAAGAGATCGACCACGGATGGAACAAGCCATGCGGCCAGACAGCTGAGCACGGTCGACACAAGAAGGCCATGACGGATGGAATGAACGGATGGTGTTCGCCGCATGGGATCGATGATGGACCGACCAATGATCGTAGCACTGACAAGTGCATATCCGTCAAGCGTTGACATCACGGCGGCGATGACGCCGGCAGCAAAGAGTCCCTTCCAGGCAACGGGTAACACGGTCGCGGACAAGGCGATGTACGTGTCGACGGCGCTTCCAACCGGCGTGTAGGCAACGGCATAGAGTCCGGTACTGATCGTCAGCAGGTCGAAGATCATCCACCCTGCCACGCTCATGAGCATTCCCTTTCGTGCGATGGACGGTGTGGCCGCGGCCGCTGACCGGAGGTGGAAGTTCGGATCGATGAACGTTTGCAACGCTACCACCCACCATCCAAGAATGAACATCCACGACGCATTGCCGGGAATGGTCCGATGCGAAGGCGGGATCACGGTGAGCATCGTGTCTACACTGCCGAACATCTTCATCGCGAACACCAACAGCACAATGAACCCCGCATACATGAGCACGGTCTGCACCACGTTTGCATACACGTCGCTGCGCAGTCCGCCCTTATACACATAGGCCATCGATACAACGGCGCTCACAATGAGCGACGGGAGGAAGTCCCATCCGCTGATGCTTTGCACGAACGAGGCGATCATGAGCATGTAGGCGGCCGGCACGGTGATGGCGAGCATCACCACCGAGGCGATCGACGATGCCTTGCCGCCATACACTCCCTTGAATTGTTCCGGGATGGAGATGGATCGTGATCGGCGGATGGTACCGCTCAGCGTAAGGGCATAGATGATGGCGGCGATGTAGTATGGCACGCCAAAGCACAAGATGGTGGCGACGCCATAGCGTTGCACGAACTCACCAACGCCAAGGATGGCACCGTACCACGTTGCGATGAGGGTACAGATGAAGAGCGGCAAGGTGAGTGTTCTGCCGGCGAGCACGTAGTCCGTCTCGCTGCGCACGGCACGTCGTGCACCCCACCAGCCGGCTCCGGCCACGAGCAGGAGCGAGACCAAGATCACGGCAACATCCCAAGCATGAAGGTGGAGTTGCACGTTAGATCTTTCGCAAGAACGACGGTCGATGAAGGGCGCAGGGCCCGTGCTCGCGGATCATGGCTCGGTGCCGGAGCGTTCCATAGCCTTTGTGCTGTTCGAAACCATACACCGGGAACGTGCGCGCAAGGTCGTGCATCAATCGGTCCCGATGGACCTTTGCAAGGATCGATGCGGCGGCAATGCTCACGCTCAGGCCATCGCCGGATACGATCGTGGTATGTGGCAGACGATGAGGGCGGAATCGATTCCCGTCGATGAAAAGGTGGAAGGGCTCCATGGCAAGCCCGTCGATGGCCCCATGCATTGCATCGAACGTGGCCTGCAGGATGTTCACGGCCTCGATGCGCTCCACGTCGACGATGCAGACGTGCCAAGCCAAGGCCTGACGTTCGATCTCGGGCGCGAGGCGTTCGCGCGTCGTGGCAGATAGGACCTTTGAATCGGCAAGGCCTGGCGGAATGGCGGCGGGATCGAGGATCACCGCTGCTGCGACCACAGGCCCGGCGAGAGCACCACGACCGGCCTCGTCGACACCGGCAACGACGCGGCTCTCCGTCCAGTACGGTCGTTCGTATCGATCTGAAGGAAGGGGGGTGGCCACAAGGGCCAAACTTACGACCGTTCCGTGATGAGCTTCAAGAATTCATTCCGCAAGGCCTGATTCGTGGCCAATTCGCCACGCATCACACTCGTGACCATCTCTGCCTGTTCGTTGGCCTCGACACCTCGCGCGATCATGCAGTAGTGCTTGCTCTTGATCACCACGCCCACAGCCAGAGGATCCAGCAGTTCCGTCAAATAGTCGGCGATCTGCTCCCCGAGTTCTTCCTGGATCTGTCCGCGACGTGAGAACCATTCCACCACTCTCGTGAGCTTCGAAAGGCCGATGACCTTGTCGTTGGGAACATAGCCAATGGCACAGTCGCCACTGATGGCCTGCCAATGGTGCGAGCACACGCTCATCACCTTGATCCCCTTGCTGATCACCAACTCGTCCACCTCTTTGCGGTTCGGGAACACCGTGATGCGTGGGGCTTCAGAGAAGCGTCCGTCGAAGAGCTCGTTCACCCACATCTTCGCAAGGCGGAACGGTGTGTCGGTCGAATTGGGATCGTTCCGATCGATGCGAAGGATGTCGAAGATCTCCGAGAACTTCTTCTCCAGTTGCTCAACCATACGTTCCCGTTCTTCGGTCGGGATCTGGCGATTGCCGTTCGCGTCGAAAAGCTCATGTCCTTCGGCATTCGTTTTCGGATACAGGAGTCCCTGACGGAGAAGATTGTGTCGAAGCTCTTCATCATCGAGATCCAGTAACATTGGTTTACTGCGATCTGATCTCATACCACTACCCTTTCGTGATGTTCGGCCACCGCTGCATAGCGCGGGATCGAAACGGGTTCGCCATAATATTCACAGAAGTTCTGATCCGACTCGAACAACTTGATCGCATGGAGTTTCCCGCTCGGCAATCGGTGTTCAAGCTGTTGCCAGAAGAGAACGGCAAGATTCTCGACCGTCGGGATCACGCCACGCAGGAAGTCGACGTCGAAATTGAGGTGCTTGTGGTCCACTTTGTCGATCACCACCTCGTCCAACAGGTCACGTAGCTTTCTCAGGTCGATCACATACCCCGTGGCCGGGTCGGGAAGACCCTTCACCGTTACTTCGAGCACGTAGTTATGTCCGTGCCCGAAATAATTGTTGCATTTGTCGAACGTCGCCTCGTTCTGCTCGTTCGAGAACGTGGGATTGAACAGGCGGTGAGAAGCAGAGAAATGTGCTTTTCGCGTGACATAGACCATGAGAGCTTCTCCGGTTGAAAGTCGAGACAATCGTCAGAACCTGTGGTCAAACACCAAAGGTTCCCCATGACGAAGCTACGGGAACAAAGTTTTTCATGCACCACATCAAATTAGGAGCGAATTTTGCAGGTAATGAGAATGTTCTGGCCGTTTGTACTTGCCCTGTGCGTGACCACCCTCTCTGCACGCTCGGTGGATTCCCTTCTGCAGGACCTTGGAAAGGGCATGGAGTCCATCCACTGCGAGGGCACGGTTAGTGCCATGGGTGAACAGAACATTCAGGGTGTTCCATTCTCTGCCGTTATCGCCAACCGCGACTCCTTCAATATCACGATGAACGGTCCGTTCGGCATCACGGCGGCAAAGCTCTATGCAACGCGCGACTCGTTCGTGTTCGTGAACTATCTCATGCAGCAGGTGTTCGACGGAAGGAACGATGCTCCGACCGTTGCCACGGCAATGCCATTCGGGATCACGATCACCGACCTGTTCGCCCTCTTCAAAGGTCAAGTACCCGGTGATGTGTCGCGCTTCAGTGTGCACAGCGTTCGCAACGACAGTACCGTACTCTATGTGAGCAAGCACGATGGGCTGACGGAATTCGTGCTCGTCGATACCGTGCGCACGACACTACGGCAGTATCAGAGCAAGGATGAGCATGGTGTGCTCAAGGTGAATGTCACGTATGCGGACTTCCATATGGTCGATGATCATCCCTTCTCATATGCTGTTGACGTGGCCGTTGACGACAAACGGCAGACGATGGCCTTCCGTATGACATCGGCCCATGTGAATCATCCGATCACCGAGCCGCTCGCTATCGGCATCCCCTCCTCCTTCAAACGGACCTCGTTCCGGTGAGATGCGCACTGTTGGTCGCGATCATGGCATACGTCCTGTTGGGGACGGTCGCCGCGCATGCACAACAGGTTGATACCGTCCGCACCGGCGGGTCTGATACCGTGATCGTGTTCACGGCCCGCGACTCCGTCCACTTTGACGTCACCAAACGCTCCATGCGCCTACGCGGAAAGGCAGACGTCGTCAATCGAACCCAAACGTTGAAGGCAGAGGTCATCGAGATCCTCTTCGACGAGTCGTTGCTGAAAGCAAACGGTGTGACCGATTCGAACGGCGTCACCACCGGTACGCCGATCTTCAAGGACAACGGCGAAGAGTATGCCGGTGAATCCATCCTGTTCAACCTGAACACGCGCAAAGGCAAGGTGACCATGGGTGAGACCGCCATTCAGGGCGGGTTCTATTACGGCTCGGCCATCAAGCGCGTTGATGAGAACACCGTCTACGTCGAGAACGGCTGCTTCACCACATGTTCTGCCCCGCATCCGCACTTCTATTTTTCATCGCCCCAGATGAAGGCCGTCTTGAACGACAAGGTCTACCTCGACCCGATCGTGTTCTACGTCGAGGACATCCCGGTGTTCGCCCTTCCCATCGGGATGTACTTCAGCACGCAGCGCGGACGTCAGAGCGGATTCGTACTACCTGTTCCGGTGCTCAGCAGTAGTCGCGGACTTACGTTGCAGAAGATCGGCTACTACTGGGCCGTCAGCGATTACTTCGACACCGAGTTCCTCGCAGACCTGAGCTCGAAGGGGGGCATCGTTCTGTACAACAACAGTCGATACTCCATACGGGACGTGATGGACGGACATTTCGAACTCAAGGGCGGTATGACGCGAGACGATCCCGATGCCGGGTTTACGCGAGACTATCAGGTGCAGTGGACGCACAATCAATCGTTGCGACCGAAAGAGTTCTTCGTTGCATCGCTGAATTTCCAGTCTACCTCGTTCTATCAGAACACCTCGATCAACGTGAGCGATCGCCTCCGTCAGAATGCGCGCACGAACGTCTCGTATCAGCGCACATTCTGGAACGGACATACGTTCAACGCCGGGTACAATCGCGATCAGAATCTCTCCACCAACTCCATCACGCAAAGTCCGGTGGTCTCCTATGCCATCCCGAACTTCGCTCCCCTTCGCGGCCTGATCGATCCGACGCATTGGCTCAGCGACCTCGCGGTGAGTTTTCGCGCGAACGGCCGCTATACGACGAGTTCCACCCGTGCCACGGTGAACGACACCTTTCAGTTCTCCGAAAATGGTGGTGTTGAGTTACGACCATCGATCACGGTAACGCCGAGGCTCGGCTTCGTTACGCTGCAGCCAACCGTTTCGTATTCCGAGAACTGGTACTTCCAGCGCTACACACAGTCGGTGAACGCAGCGGACAGTACCATCGTCACGCAACGCGAGAAAGGCTTCTTCCGCGAATACACCTATTCCGTTGGTGTGAGTGCAAGTACGTTCCTGTATGCAACGGGTCATCCCCGACTCTTCGGGATCGAGGCCTTCCGTCACACCCTGCAACCCTCGATCGGCCTAACCTTCGTTCCGGATCAGTCTGGCACGAGCGACGGATTCTACGGTCGGTACATCTCGCCGATCACCAACAAGGAAGTGATCTACAGCTACTACGCCAACAATGCCCTCTCATCCATCGCCTCGTCACGACGTCAGCTCAATCTCTCGATGAATCTCTTGAACCGATTCGAAGTGAAGGGGGCAGGCACAGACTCCACACCGGCGAAGCGCCTCGAAGTGCTCACGTTCTCTGCCAGTGGATCCTACAACATGGTCGCAGACTCCATGCGCATGAGCGACATCTTTCTCAATGTTCGAACTCCGGTGCTAGACATCGTTGCCTTTTCGTCGAACTTTTCCTTCAGTATCTACGATCAGGCCCAAGTGGCAAATGCGGCAACGGGCAAGACCGAATGGCGAGATATTGGTCAGACCCTGCTGTCGAACGGCCAAGGACTTGCACGACTGAAGACCGTGAGTTTTCAATTGGGTACGCGATTCTCTTCATCAGGCGTCTCGTTCGGTCAACGCACGACAGCCACGGACACGACGAAGAAAGACTCCGCACACAACGACCTTGGTGCGCGCTTTGAACGTCGACTCAACTACGTCGAACAAGAACTCGACATCTATGCGGATCGGACGCCCGGCTATTCGCCCGTGATCATTCCATGGGATGCCGATGTGAATCTCAGTTACAACCTTTCTCGCGTCAATCCCGACTACACGTTGCAATCCCTCTTGATCTCGATGAGCGCCAATATCAGCCTTACTCAAACGTTGAGGCTGTCCGGCCGTGCCTCGATCGACCTAATCACGGGAACCGTGAACACACCGGTGATCGACATCTCCAAAAAACTGGATTGTTGGAATCTCTCCCTCAACTGGGTGCCCACGGGTGCGAATCGCGGTTTCTTCCTTCGGTTCGCCGCCGACGGCGACATGTTGCGAGACCTCCAGATCACAAAACAGAATGTTCCGATCTATCGATGACCGGGACTCTCCATCACCCTTTATCGTAGATTTGCCCCTATGTGTGGAATCGTCGGATATATCGGACCCCAACAGGCCGCTCCCATTTGTTTGAGTGGCCTGAAGCGTATGGAGTATCGTGGATATGATTCCGCAGGTCTTTGCATCCTGCAGGATGGTACGCTGCACATAGGGAAGAAGGCCGGCAAGGTGGCAGAGATGGAGCGCGAGGTCGACGTTGCTGCCATGACCGGTACCATCGGCATTGGACATACACGATGGGCCACGCACGGCGTTCCGAACGATGTGAACGCTCACCCGCACAGCGATGCATCAGGGGCCATCGCCCTTGTCCACAACGGCATCATCGAGAACTACCTCACGATCAAGAAGAAACTCCTGCATGCAGGATATGCTTTCGTAAGCGACACGGACTCCGAAGTACTTGCCGTTTTCATCGGCATGCTCTACGATCAACTTCACGACTTCGAACTTGCCGTTCGCACTGCCCTGTCCGAAGTCGAGGGCACGTTCGGCGTGGTCGTGATGAGCGCGCACGATCCGGACATGCTGATCGCGGCCCGCAGAGGAAGTCCGCTCCTCCTTGGCGTCGGCCAGAATGAATACGTCATCGCCAGCGACGCCTCGGCCGTGATCTCCCATACCCGTCAGGTGGTCTACCTGCACGAGAACGAGATGGCCATTGTCACGCGGCACGACGGTTTCCACACCAAGACCATTCACAACGAAGAGACGCACAGCGTTGTCGAGCAGATCGAGTTCGAACTCGATGCCATCGAGAAAAGTGGCTTTGACCACTTCATGCTCAAGGAGATCTACGAGCAGCCGAACACGTTTCATGACGGCTTTCGTGGTCGACTCCTCGTCGACGAAGGCAACGTGCGCCTTGGAGGACTGCAGGCAGTGGCCGACAAGCTCAAGCATGCGCGTCGGATCATCATCACAGCTTGCGGAACGAGCTGGCATGCAGGGCTTGCCGGCGAGTATATCATCGAGCAGTTGGCCAAGATCCCTGTCGAAGTGGAGTATGCAAGCGAGTTCCGATATCGGGATCCGATCATCTACTCCGACGACATCGTCATTGCCATCTCGCAGAGCGGTGAAACGGCTGACACGCTGGCGGCCATCCGCGAAGCGAAGCGCAAAGGCGCAACGGTCATCGGCTTTGTGAACGTGGTGGGAAGCACGATCGCCAGAGAGACCGATGCAGGTGTCTACTTGCATGCAGGTCCCGAGATCGGCGTCGCCTCCACCAAGGCCTTCACATCGCAACTGTGCGTGCTCACGCAATTCGCCCTCTACATGGGTCGCATGCGCGACCTTGATGCTCGTACCGGCAAAGAGATCGCCGCCGGCCTTGCCGCCCTTCCGTCCCTGATCCATCGCTGTCTGGAGCAAGGTCCGGCCGTCCAAGCCATAGCGCTCGCATATGCGAAGGCAACGAACTTCCTGTACCTCGGACGTGGGGTGAACTTCCCTGCTGCACTCGAAGGAGCGCTCAAGCTCAAGGAGATCTCCTACATCCATGCAGAGGGCTATCCCGCCGCCGAAATGAAGCATGGACCGATCGCCTTGATCGACGAGAACATGCCCGTGGTCTTTATTGCACCGAAGGATGAGATCTACGACAAAGTGATCTCGAACATTCAGGAAGTGCGTGCTCGGAACGGAACGGTGATCGCTATTGCCAGCGAGGACGATACGTCCATCGACGCTGTGGCCGACCACGTGATCCGCATACCGGAGACCCTGCCGATCCTCACACCCGTCCTGGCGTCGATCCCCTTGCAGCTCCTGGCCTACTACATCGCTGTCGAGCGCGGGTGCAACGTGGACATGCCGCGGAACCTTGCGAAAAGCGTGACGGTGGAGTGAGCGACATGGACCCTGCCGCTGCGAGTTCGTTGGCCACTGCCATCAGGTCGGGAGACCGCCGCGCACTTGCGCGGGGACTTTCAATTGTGGAGAGCAGCACGGCGGCAGATCGCACCCTGGCCCATGCATTGTTGGCCGAGCTTCAGTCACCAACTCCGACCACGACACGACGCATCGGCATCACGGGCTCTCCCGGCGTTGGAAAGAGCACGTTCATCGAAACGTTCGGTTTGCAACAGATCGCTGCCGGACATCGTGTGGCCGTGCTCGCCGTCGACCCAACAAGTAAGCGCTCTGGCGGTAGCATCTTGGGCGACAAAGTGCGCATGCAGCACCTTTCCGTGCACGACAATGCCTTCGTCCGTCCATCCCCCTCCCGTCTCGCCCTTGGCGGGGCCACGGCCACCACACGCGAATCCATCCTGCTCTGTGAAGCAGCGGGATACGATACCATCATTGTCGAGACCGTGGGTGTCGGTCAGAGTGAGATCGATGTAGCGGACATGGTGGACATGTTCCTTCTGCTGGTCCTCCCCACTGCCGGCGACGACGTGCAAGCGATCAAGCGTGGTGTGATGGAAGTGGCCGATGCCGTCATCGTCACCAAGGCAGACATCGATACCGAAGCCACGAGTCGCGCCACAGCGCAATACACATCGGCACTGCGGCTAATGCTGCCATCGCAAGCACAATGGCGGACCACGGTCTGTGCCGTAAGTGCCGTTCAAGATCGAGGCATGGACGATGTGGCCGAGATCGTCGATCGATTCTTCCATCCGTCGCGCTCCACCACCTGCGAACAACGTCGCACAGCACAGCGTGTCACGTGGTTCGATCACGCATTGCGCGACCGACTCGTGGACCTCGTGATCGCCGACCCATCGTCGCGCGAGCGCATTGCCAATGCGCGTGCTCGTGTAGAACATGAGCAGGTCATTCCCTCTGTTGCCATTGATGCCATTTTTTCAACTGTTCTGTTCACCATCAACCACACATGAGAGATCAACTCGATCGGATGCAAGCCGCCGTGCGCGCTTCTGGACTTGACGCTTGGGTCCTTTTTGATTTTCGCGGTAGCAACACGCTTGCGTGGAGTATGCTCAGACTCGCCCCCGATGCGCATTGCACGCGTCGGTGGATGATCGTCATCCCTGCAAAAGGGCGCACGGTCAAGATCGTGCACACCATGGAACAACTACCGCTTGAACACGTGCGCACCGATAGCACCATCGTCTACGCCACGCATCGTTCATGGGATGAGGCCGTGCGATCGGCACTTGCCGGATTCAATACGGTCGCCATCGAATACTCTCCCATGGGTGAACTACCCGTGATCTCCAAGGTGGATGGCGGCACGGTGGAATGGTTGAAGTCGTTCGTTCCATCCGTGGTCTCGTCGGCAGACCTGCTGCAAGAGTTCACATCCGTGCTCAACGAAGATCAGATCGCCGGGAACGCCATCACCGCTGCATTGCTCCGTCGTGCCGTCATGAATGCATTCCGGTTGATAAGGGCAAAACTGCAGAACGGTGACGTGATCACGGAGTACGACGTACAACAACACCTACTACGTGATTTCGAGATCCACAACCTCGTCTGCGATCATGCACCCATCGTGGCCATCGGACCAAATGCCGCCAGTCCGCATTATGCCCCCACCTTCGTTCAATCGTCGCGCATCGAACGGAACATGGTCGTCCTCATCGACGCATGGGTGCGGTCGTCGGCTCCGGGTAGCATCTATGCCGACATCACGTGGGTAGGCTATACGGGCGACACGATCCCGGAAGAGACCGAGCGGTTGTTCGGCGTGATCGTTGCCGGTCGAGACGCAGCTGTTCGCCTTGTTCGCGAGCGCTTCGCATCGGGTCAGCCGCTCTTCGGGTACGAGGTGGACCGTGCATGTCGTAGCGTGATCGAATCACACGGCAACGGTCCGCTCTTCATCCACCGCACCGGACATAACATCACCGACGAGGTACATGGTCCGGGCACGAACATGGACGATTTCGAAACGCACGACACGCGACGCATCCTTCCCGGCTCATCGTTCTCCATTGAGCCGGGCGTGTACATCCCGGATACGTTGGGTCTTCGAACGGAGATCGACGTGGTGATCGGCCTCGATGGCAGCGTTGCGATCCCGAGCGAGCCCATCCAGACCTCCATCCTTCCCTTGCTCGCAGAGGAAGATCCGACCCTATGATCCGATGGATCACCATCATTGCTTGTCTGCTCATCTGCATTGGCGTACCAATGCGGGCGCAACAGGAAGTGCTGAGTGAGTCCTACAAGCTCGCACAGACCTATGAGCGCACAGGCGATATGCGCAATGCGAGTCGACTCTACCAAGAGCTCTATGCCAAGCGGCCCAACGAGCAACGCTACTTCGAAGGCGTGGTGCGAACACTCATGGCACTGCAACAGTACACGTCGTTGCTGCCCCTCATCGAACAGCGCATGTCGACGCAGCCAACGTTCGATCTGTCCGTACTCGAAGCACAGGTGGCATGGCGAGCGGGCGATCAAGCCCATGCCGATCGCGCATGGGAGGCGGCCGCACGTATCGGTGCTGCGGACGAAGAGAACACGTATGCCGTGATCGCCGAGTCGCAGGCGGGGCTCCTGCTCTTCCAGCGCGCCATCGCTTCCTATCAAAAAGCACGTGCGGCATCGGGCGTCGCAACGGCGTACTGCGTGCCGCTCAGCAGTTTGTATGCGGCCGTTGGTGACTATCGCAACGGGATCCGTGAGACCATGTCGGTCTACGAAGAATCCGACAATCAGGGTGTCGTCCAGGGTCGACTCTCCACCTTCATGCTGAACGATACAGCCAAGGCCTACGTGGGCACCGTTCTTGAGAGCGCAGACGATACGCCACCCATGTTCCGACTTCGGGCCTGGTACTATCGAGAGACAAAGCAATGGGACAAGGCCGTCGTGCAAACGATGAAACTTGATGAGGCACTGCGCACGAACGGACAAGAATTGCTCCTCTTTGCCGATGCGATGCGTCGCGAGGGGAATCTGGAAGTAGCGCAGAAAGCCTATACCACGATCATCAACACACGGTCGTTCGAGCGTTTCAAGCTCTCCGGTCTGTATGGCTATGCCCGTGTGATGGAGCAAACGCTGCGAACGCAGCCACAGCTGAACGATCAGCAGGCCAAGGCCATCGTTGAACAATATCGGTCCATCATCACCTCGTATCCTCAGCATCCCTTGGCGGCCGAGGCCTTGTATCACATGGCATTGGTCACCGATGAATACTTGCACGACGTGGATGGTGCACGCGAGATGTTGATGCGGCTCACCAATCAATACCGTGGAACCACATCGGCTGCTGATGGTGCCCTCTACCTTGCCACCCTCTATCTCGTGCTCGACCGGACGGACCTTGCCGCCTCGACCCTTGCTTCGGTTGCCACCTTTACGCAGTCGAACCTGTCCGATCAGCGCGATCTGGCCTTGGTTCGCCTTGGTGACATTCGCTTCTACGAGGGGGCCTTGGATTCTGCCCTTGTCTACTACCGGCGAGCAGCCGAGCGACCCGGAAGTGCTGCCACAAACGATGCGCTTGAGCGCATGCTCATCATCGAGTTGGCGGACCGAGACACGTCGGCCGTACGGATCTTTGCGAGAGCCGAGTTTCGTGCCCTGCAGCGAGCCCATCGCGAGGCGGCCACCCTGTTCGCACAGGCGGCTGACAGTACCCGCGATGCCGATCTGCGAGACCGTTGTCGATATCAGGCCGCCGAACAATTCCTCCTCTCTGGAGGGGCCGGCGAGGCCATGAAACAACTTTCCACGATCCTCGACCGCGTTCCGGATAGTATTTTTGGGGATAAGGCTCTGTTCATGTCGGCCACCCTGCAAGAAAAGGTTGGCGACCGGACCGGGGCCATTCAGACACTCTCGATCTTGTTAGCGCAGTATCCTCGCTCGATCCTGATCCCTGAAACTCGCGATCGCATCCGCCGTTTACGTGGCGATGCGTGAGCATAGCACTGCATTCGATCACCGTTTTGTACCGGAGAATACATGGGCTCCATGCCAACCTCATTCGCAGATATTCCGTATACCCGCCTCGACCTTGACGCACTGAGCACATCGTATCAATCGATCCTTGCCGCCTTCGATTCCGATCCCTCCGCCACAGGTCATCTTGCCGCGATCGAGCGTTGGAACACCTTGCGCACCGAGATCTCGACCACGCAGGGGCTTGCGGAAGTACACTACACGCAGAATGTGGCCGACCCTACCAACAAGGCAGAAAAGGACTTTTACGACAAGTGCAGTCCAACGTTGGCGGAGTGGAACAAGGCCGTTTCCGAGAAGGTGTTGGCGTCGCCGCACCGCAGCGCGCTCGACCAACGCTTTGGTGAGCTGTTCTTCCGTCAGCTTGAGCAGCATGAACGCACGTTCTCGCCGGAGATCAAGGATCTGCTGATCGAGGAATCCGAACTCTGCAACAAGTACAATGAGATCACGGCGTCGGCCAAGATCGACGTCAATGGGACCACCTACAACCTCTCGTCCATCGGTTCGCTGATGATCTCGCTCGACCGTGATGTACGCCGTGCGGCAACGCACGGCATTTACGGATTCCTGGAGCAGAATCGGGCAGACATCGATGCCATCTACGATCGTCTCGTGAAGTTGCGGACGGAGAAGGCGAAGGCCCTTGGATTTCCGTCCTACATCGAGTATCGCTACGTGGAGTTTGGTCGACTCGACTACAACGCCGCCGATGTCGAGACGTTCCGTTCACAAGTGATCGAACACGTGGTTCCGCTCGTCCAGAAGTTCCGAGCAGCACAGGCACGGCGCATCGGCGTGGATGCCATCTCGCTCTACGACGAGAAGCTGCAATTCTCCGACGGCAACCCCATCGCGCACGGAGATCACGACTTCATCGTGGCGCAGGCCACGAAGATGTATGCCGAACTCTCCCCGGAGACCAATGAGTTCTTCCAGCTCATGCTCGAGAAGGACCTTATGGACCTCAAGACGCGCGACAACAAGGCCACCGGCGGGTATTGCACGTCGTTCCCCAGCTATGGTCTCCCCTTCATCTTCGCGAACTTCAACCAGACCACGCACGACGTGGAAGTGCTCACGCACGAAGCGGGACATGCCTTCCAGGCCTATCGCAGTCGGGGCTACGATGTACCCGAGTACCGTTGGCCAACAGCCGAGGCCTGTGAAGTGCACTCCATGGGTATGGAGTTCCTGACTTGGCCCTGGATGAAGTACTTCTTTGAAGAGCAGACCGATAAGTTCCGCTTCTACCATCTGCAAGGGGCCCTTCTCTTCCTTCCCTACGGTTGTGCCGTCGACCATTTCCAGCACTGGGTGTATGCCAATCCCAACGCCACTCCCGCCGAGCGGAATGCGTTCTGGAAGTCACTGGAAGAGACCTATATGCCCTGGCGCACCAGCGCCGATATCCCGTATGCTGCGCTGGGAACGGCATGGCAGATGCAGCGCCACATCTTCGAATCACCCTTCTACTACATCGACTACGCACTGGCCCAAACCTGTGCGCTCCAGTTCTGGAAGCGCTCGCAAGAGGATCGTGACCTCGCTTTTGCCGACTACCTCCGCATCTGCGATATCGGTGGCAGCAAGACCTTTTTAGGGATCGTGGAGGCAGGGAATCTGCGTTCCCCCTTCAAACCGGGCACATTGGCCGATATCGTGGAGACAGCGAATAGCTGGCTCACATCGAATTTCGCCCAGTTCATGGTTTGATAACAGCTCTTCGCGTGCATAATTCTTCGTTGGGCAAAGGTCGTCCATTCCGTACCTTTGTTGCTGATTCGCCATGAACCCCTTGTCCTATTAACGAGTTACGAGACCTATGACTCGAGCTTCCGTACGCAGTGTCGCCGTGGCACTTCTGATGACCGTCAGTGCCATTCTGGTATCTGCACAATCCAGCCCGACACCATTCAACCTGAGTGGCGGGACGTATTCGTTCACACAGTGGGATGCAACGAATGCAGCAGGCACCTACCCTGCGAACATGACGTTCCATACCTACACGAAGTCCACGAGCACACCCGATGTGACCATGGCAGATGCTCCAACGGGCACGTGGAGTTGTGTGTACAACAGCACCAGTGGCCCGCGTATAGCCGGTAAAGGTGCAGCAGGGTTCAGCTTCATCACGTCCGGTGGAACGCCAACTTGTACGGGAATGTGGGTGGGTGCTGCCGTGTTGGCGCTCAATACGCAGAACCGTGCGAATGTGACCGTGAACTGGACCGCTGGTACGGTAGCGACATTGGGTCGTACCTATTCGCTGCGGTTCCAATATCGAATCGGTACAGGCGGGACGTGGACAGACGTTCTTCAGAACGGTCTCCCAACGGAGTACTTGGTCGGTGCCATCGGTACCACGCAGTCCTTCTCGACGCTGCTTCCAATTGCGGCGGAGAACCAGCCAGTGGTCGAAGTTCGCTGGGTGTACAACTACATCAGCGGTTCGGGCAGTCGTCCTGAAATGAGCTTGGACGAGATCTCTGCTACATCGACGTCTTCGATCGGCACACCAACGAAGTTCTCCATCACGGCCATCAGCCCATCGTCGCCTTCGACGAGCTCTCCGTTCAGCGTGACCGTGCGCTCCACGGACGCTCTTGGCAATCCGATGTTCGTGGCAACGGCCACAAGCTTCACGCTTTCGCGCGTCACAGGTACCGGCACATTGAGCGGAGTGCTCACCGGTACGATCCCTGCAGGAGCAAGCTCGGTCACCCTGACGAATGTGAACTACAACGTTGCAGAAGCAGGCGTGGTGATCCGTGCTACCCGCACGGCAGGAGATGCACTGGCCTTTGGCGACAGCAATCCCTTCACGATCCAGCAGGGTGCAAGCCAACTACGTCCAACGAACTTCCAGAACGTCGGATGGGCAAATTCACCCTTCCCGGCCTTCACGGTCGATGCCATCCGTCCTGACGGTACGATCGATGCTACCTACTCCGGACCGATCACGTTCACGAAGGTCAGCGGTCCAGGGAATGTGACACTCACCAGCAGCGTTGTTCCCTTCCAGGGCACGTCGACGTTCGACGATGTGAGCGTGGACCTTCCCGGTACGTATGTGTTCCAGGTGTCGGGACCGAACGTTGCCTCGAACACCTTGGCCACGGTCACGGTATGGGCAACACCAACGCTTACGACGACCATCGTTCCACAGTATGTCCACGGACGTGATGGTGCAGGTTCCTCTGCGAATCTTCCCAACTTCGCTCTTGTGACCTTCTCGAATCTCCAGCCGAACACGCTGTATCGATTCAACACAGGATTGGCAACAGATCAGATCCTCACATCAACGGGCGGTGGTTTCAACATCCACTACACCAACGACGCGAACACGTACAGCTACAACACGTCGAAGTCCACGTCCACCGATGGTGCGTACTCCACGTTCACCACGGCTCCCGGTCAAACAACAAAGACATTGTGGATCAACCTGACCACGTCGACGAACGTGGCCTTCCAGGAACTGCAGACCGTTTACTGGCGCATCTCGCTCACCGACAACATCGGTCGCTTGGTCACACGCTATCAGCTCGCGCAAACATCCACCACGTTGCAGCTCGGACCTGAGACAACGCGTGGCACGGGTATCGCCGACATTCAAAGTCAGCTCACCCCAAAGAACATCGTCTGCTTGTACGATGTTGAAACACCGACGGTCTCGACACGCCCGATCAGCACGGCCATCGTTCAAGATGATGGCACCACCCTTACGGGCGCCTATTCGTGGTACGCTGCACTTGATGGTTCACCAACGTCGTGGGCAACCTTCATCCCCAACACATTGCCGAACGGCGTTCGCCGGATCGAAGAGCGTGATTGGAGAACGGGCGCCATCGTCTACTTCCGTACCTCCACGAATGGTGTATGGAATGGTGTGAACACAGTTGGAGCAACAGGCGGTTCAACGTCGCCGATCTACCTTCAAACCCCTCGCATCACGATCGCAACTCCTGTTCTGAACGACACGCTTTGCGGTCTGAACTCGCAGCGCATCAACTTCACGGCACGCGGCACCAACAACGTGCTCATCGAGTTCTCGTCGAACAACGGAGTGAACTGGATCCAAGTGGCAACGGTTCCTGCAGCCAGCGGATCGTTCAACTGGACCGTTCTCCCTATCGACTACTCCAACAACTGCCTTATCCGCATCACGGGCGTTGAGCGCACGGACATCTCGGCAACATCCGGTCGGTTCACGATCGCGACCAAGCCAGCCGTTGTACAGCAACCCGTTTCATCGAATCTCTGCCTTGGCCAGGACTATGTGCTCGTCACGCTCACCAGCGGTTCGGTACGCCGGATGCAGTGGATGAAGGACGGTCGTGATATTTCAGGTGCGAACTCACCCATCCTTTCGATCAAGAACGCCGGTTGGGATGCATCTGGTTCCTACACCTGCCGTATCGAAACGTATGGCACGTGTGGCACGATCTTCTCTAACGAAGCAACCATCCGTGTTGCACGTCCGATCCAAGTGGTCGATCAACCACGGGTCGTCAACGTAACGATCGGTCAGCGTGCAGAGATCGCCATCACGGTCGAGAACCCGAACGATGCCACCTTCCAATGGCGTCGCGGAACGAATCCGATCTCTGACAACGGCAACATCACCGGAACGAACAGCAGCACCCTCACGATCAATAACGTGACGGCTGCAGATGTTGCGGCTGACTACAACTGTGTTGTTGTTGGCGTCTGCGGTACGGTCACCACGAAGGACATTCGCCTGCTGACGATCGGTGTCTACGCAGACATCCCACAATCAACGGTCAACGCCTGTATCGGACAGAATGCTGTCATCCAAGGTCAGGTCTACAGCAATCCGGCCGGTGTCCCACTCGATGTGCAGTGGACGTTGAACGGCAGTGTGATCATGGACGGTGACAAGTACGAAGGCACCAACACGGGCGTTCTGAAGATCAAGAACATGCTCCCTGCCGATCAAGGCACGTACATTCTGATGGCAAGCTTTGCCGGCGATGAGTCATCGATGAGCCACGACACGGTCGTTGTCTCGCTTGCTAGCGCTCCAACGATCAGCGCACAACCTGCGGCAACAAGCGTCTGCCCAGGTACGACCCTGACGATGAATGTTTCGGCGGTTGGAGCCGGCACGATCACCTATCAGTGGTATGCGAACAACACAGCGATCGCCGGTCAAACGTCGGCCACATTGTCGATCCCAGATTTCACGGAAGCACGCCAGGGCATCTACTATTGCGTTGTGAGCACAGCTTGCGGCACGGCACAGTCGAACCCGGCTTCGGTAACAGCAAAGGCCCGCACGGCATTCACGCAACAACCAGCCGCTACGCTGGAAGTGAAGACGAACGAAACACTCACGCTGACGGTACTCGGCGCCGGCGAGGGAACGGTCCAGTATCAATGGTTCAAGGATGGTACCGCTCTCAACGGTGAAGTTGCGCCGGTCTACACCAAGGCCAATGCCACGGCATCGGATGCCGGCAAGTACTGGGTACGCCTTCGCGCTGAGTGCGGAGATCAGATCTCCGACACCTCGACGGTCACAGTGGCTCCTGTCGTGAGCAGTGTGAACGAAGATGTGATGGCCGGCGGTGCGATCGTTGAACGCGTCGTTCCAAATCCAGCCTTCTCGTCCGCTTCGTTCAATGTGAATGTGCCGGCTCCTAGCCGCGTCTCCATTGTTTTGACGAACACGGCCGGCATGGTGGTCGAAACATTGGCAAATGGTGTGGTCCTCGAGGGTGCCGTTCACTTCGACATCGATGCTTCGACACTTGCCACCGGTACGTATTTGCTCGTGACGTCGATCGGTACAGATCGACATGTACAGCAGCTCGTCATCATCAAGTAAATTGCACGATCCGTGCCAAGGGGAGTATGCCACGGGCATGCTCCCCTTTTTTATAGATCGCCGGAACACTGCTCACTGGAGTCTGCATGATGCATCGGATCCTCTCCCTCGCCGCCTTCATTGCTCTTTCCTGCACGACGTACACTGTTGCACAGGATATCGTCGTGAGTGAGTACAAGAACGAACCTGATCCCATCGTGTACAACGAGTGGACAGAGATCGTTGTGGTGAAGGACAATATGAACATCGTGGGCTACATCGTGCACGACAACAATAGTGCGCAGGACACGAGGCAGGGTGGCGTTCGTTTCAAGGACCTTCCGGTCTTTCGAAATGTTCGCGAGGGTACGATCATCGTGATCAATCACCGAGAAATGCCAACCGGTGTACCAACGGATGTAGATCCCAGCGACGGCTACATGGAGATAGCAGCGCGGAATCAAACCTATTTCGACCCCGTCCTGTTCAGTGGCGGTACGTGGGAGCTTAGCGCTTTGAACATTGCACAAGATGGAGATTACATCGAAGTGCTCCGACCGGACTCCGTCCATGTGCATGGTCTCGGTCATCGGTTCATCCCAGGATCGTCCTATGATGCAAGTGCACGTCCAAAGGTCAACCACAAGGTCAGCACCCTGAACAACAACAATTCTGCGTCTGTTGTTGGGAGAAGCATCGCTGCGTATGATGCGGGTGTCGGGACTGACTCGACAAGTATGAATCTGGACGCTGGCGGGGCTTCCTCGCGTGTGACGAAAGGTCTTCCGAACAAGATCGAGCCGGCCAAAGAGGCTGGAGGCATGGTGAATCGCAATCACTTATTGTGGCGCGAGTGGCGCGAGCCGGAATGGAGCGGACCGCCTGCTGTGACGATCGTTTCGCAGACAGCAACAAAGCATGTGATCTCGTGGACGCCGCTTGTCGATACGTATCCGCAAGACAGTCTCACGGGAGTGATGATCCTGCGTGACACGACAGACTTTGCCGGGTTCACGAACAGCAACATTCTCGACGGAACGATCTATACGGTGGGACAACGCATTGGAGCGAACGGACCGTTTGTGATCGCCGTACAACCGAATGCAGCGGGAAATCAGTACGCGGATTCATCGAACATTGTGTGTGGCGGACAGTACACGTATCGCGTCGTCCCGTATCGCTACAAACACGATGTCCGACTTGGAACGGTCACAACGGAGATGGCGCGCGGCAGACAATACAACGAAGGGCAAGTGGCCAGCAGTGCGCGCATCACGAAGAGTCAGCCGTCGAAGCCCGTGATCAGTGCGTCGACGCTACAGATCTGTCCGGGTGATACCGTGGTGCTTTCCACCACGGCCGTTGCGGAATCGTATGAGTGGACGTTGAACGGTCAGCCCATGCCGCCAACACCAACGCCTACTCGCATTGTTGTAAGCGAGGCGGGATCATACAAGCTCACGATCAAGGCAAGCGGCGGATGCACAGCAGAGTCCGACGTGGTGACGATCACCTACTTGCCGGCATCCGTCATCAACGTCACACCATCCACGCCTCAAAAGATCTGCGCCGGTGGATCGGTGGTGATCACGGCCGATCGTGATGCACCTGCATTCCAGTGGCTTCGCGACGGAGTGACGATCGCAGGGGCCAGCGGGAAGAGCTATACGGTCACGCAAGCGGGGAGTTATCAAGTGCGCACGGCGTCGGCCACCGGATGTCCGGCCGTTTCACCACTTGTTCGCGTGTCGCTCTACGACGTTCGCGTCAGTGCTACTCCGTCTTCGTTGGACTTCGGCGCATTGGATGAATGCGAGACAAGTAAGACGTTGTCGTTTGACCTGACGAACAATGGCAGCGAAACGGTGATCATGTCGTCTGCCTCTTTCCCTGACGGATACGCACTCTCCGACCCGCCTCCCGGTTTCACGCTCGTTCCCGGACAGCGTCAAATCGTACGGATCCGATTCACTCCCACAAAGGCAGGTGGATCGACCGGCAATGCCGTGTTCACCATTCAGCCTTGCGATCAGAAAGTGTTGGTACGCGTGACGGGCACCAAGACCAAGTCGTCCATTGCCGTCGATCGTGCAGGCATCGACTTTGGCACGTACGTGGCCTGCGGTGCCGTTTCGACATTGCGAGTGGACTCCACGTTCACCATCACGAACAGCGGCTCGGTGGACGTCACGGTGAAGGCACCGGCACTTACTCCGCCCTTTTATCTGCTCACACAGGACTTCCCTGTGGTGCTCACGCCCAATACGAGCAAGTCGATCACCGTGCAATACCGTCCACTCGGCGCCTTCTCGAACAGCGCTGTGATCCAAGAGATCGCCTTCCCCTTCTCGTCCTCAACATGCACCGACACGTTGCGCTCGGGACTCGTGGCAGCAACGTTCCAACCGGCTGTTGCACTCGCATCAGACACGTTGCAGCTCCCGCAATTGCTCAGTTGTAAGAACACGTTCGACACGACCATCACCGTTCAGAACACCGGGAACGTGAATGTCGTCGTCCGCTCCGCCGACGCCAACGTTGTCTTCGCAGGTGGACCTGTGGCCGTCGACGCAGGAACGTCGCAGGTGATCCCCGTCACCATCACCACACCAACGGCACCGGGCGCCTTCACGATCAATGCAATGCTCATTGCCGACACGTGTGCGATCTCCATTCCGTTGATCATCCAAGGTGACATCTCCGACACACGTCCATCGCTTTCGCCCACCACGGGAACGCTTGGTCGCGTGTTCCGATGCGAGACCGTACCAACACGCAGTAGTTCGTTCTCGATCGATGTCGGAGCAGCGAAGTCGGGTCGTGCCACCATTCGATCGATCACGGTCTCCGACCCGATGTTCTCCGTCGACGTTACGCCGGGAACTGTTGTTCAAGGCACACTGCCCTTTACGGTCACCTATGCCCCAACAGCAGACGGTTCACATTCCGCAACGATCACGTTCACGATGGACCCATGTGGCGATGTTCTCACCCTCGATGTGAGTGGCAGTGCGGCCATGCCGGCCCATTTCATCAGTCCCATCATCGTGAACATGGGAACCATTGCTCTCGGACAGACCTCGACACGCACAGCCAAGGTCGTGAACACAGGAAGCGATCCCATTCGTGTGGAGCCACCGCAAGGCGTGTTGCCACCGTTCCGAGTCACCTCGACGCAACCGGTCCTCCCCGCCACCATTGCACCCGGCGACAGTGTTGTCTACACCATCGAATACTCCTATGCCGGAGCGCAACGCACGGACGTGGGAGAACTTCGTAGCATCATCTCTGCCCCGTGTGCTCAGGCCGACACCATTTCGATCACAGGAACCACGTCGGCTCCCGGCGTGATCACAGGTGTGACGATCTCGGTGCCCAAGGACCTCACGGCCGTCAGCGGTTCATTGGTCGATGTGCCCTTCCGCCTTTCCACCGTTACCGACATTGCCTCGGCCGATGTGCGATCGATGAACGTGTATGTCCAGTATAATCCATCGTTGATGCGCCCACTCTCCATCACCGGCGGTCCCACGACCACTGTGAGCGGCGTTGTGCAAGAGACGGTGCTGGGCAAGGCTCGATTCACGCTCACATCGACAACTCCCATTGTCGCATCGGATCCGCTGTTCATCGTACGCGCACAGACCTACGTTGGCGATGCGACATCGACGCCCATTGTAGTTGATAGCGCCATCGCCTCGGGCATTCTCGTCGTTGGTGAACCGGGGCTCCTCGTGCTCACCGGCTCGTGTGCGTTCTCATCGCTGCAAGCGGGTATTGGTGCACGATCAAGCGTGCGCATCCTCTCGATGCATTCGGATCTCGCTGTGGTCGAGGTGACGACGATCACCAACGATCCGGTGTCGATCACCTTGCGCAACACGAACGGCTCCATTGTCGTGGCGCCACAAACGCGCATGGTCACTCCGGGCGTGCACACCATCGACCTTCCGTTGGAGACCCTTGCCACCGGACTTTACTACGTCACCATGGACCACGGTCTGCGTCATGCGACCGTGCCCGTGATGATCACTCGATAACAACGACATCTTCAAAGGCAGCAGCGTGAAAGTTCTCATCACCGGTGCGACCGGATTTGTTGGAAGTCATGTGGCCGACGCGATGATCCAGCGCGGCTACGCCGTGCGCTATGTTGCACGCGCAACGAGCAATCACCAGTGGATGAAGAACAAGCCCGCCGAATGTGTGGATGGTTCGCTCTATGATGCAGATTCGCTGAAGGCGGCCGTGACCGGTGTCGACATGGTGATCCATGTGGCAGGGTTAACGGCGGCAAGGAATGAGGCGGAGTTTCTGAAAGGTAATCGCGACGCCACGGCAAATCTGCTCGATGCGATCAAGCGTTTCGATCCCGGCATCAAACGGTACGTCCATATCAGTTCTCTTGCAGTGAGCGGTCCATCGGTCGACGAGGCCCACCCCATCACGGAGGACATGCCCATGCGTCCGATCACGGCCTACGGTCGCACGAAGAAGGCCGCCGAAGAGGTCGTGCATGCATCGATGAACGAGGTGCCGTCCACGATCATCCGTCCGCCCGCCGTGTACGGTCAGCGCGACTCGGCCATCCTCACGTTCTTCCAGACCGTCAACCGCGGCCTCATGCCGCTCATCGGCTTCGATGCAAAGAAGGTCTCGCTCGTCCACGTACGTGACCTTGCACGCGGCATTGCCGATGCAGCCGAGTCGCATCATGCGATCGGACAGACCTACAACATCTCGAGTGACGAGTTCTATACTTGGCGAGAAGTGAGCAAGCTTGCCGGCGAGATGCTCGGCAAGAAACGTCTTCTTCCCATTCATCTTCCGCATGCCTTGGTCCTTGGCATCGCCGGCATCTCGGGCTTTGTTGGTAAGATGAGCGCAAAGCCACCGGTTCTCGATTACGAGAAGGGCATCGACATGATCCAACGCTATTGGACATGCAGTACGGAGAAGGCGCGCACGGAGCTTGGATACCGACAAGAGGTCTCGCTCGAAGAAGGCATTCGTGAAACCGTGAACTGGTATCAGGATATGGGATGGCTTTGATTCATCGTTGGCGGTCGTGGGTTCAGGGTACGATCGGACTTATCGTGACAGTGCTCGTGTTGATCGTGTGCTTCGTGTTCTTCGCCGTGAAGATCGCCACACGGTCGCATCCGAAGCCATACACAGAGCTCACGGCTCCCGTGAACGATACAACGCGCATCTTTCGCAATTCCTTTGGTGTACCACATATAACGGCTCGGAACGAGAACGATCTGTTCGCGGCGCAGGGATTCGCTCATGCACAAGATCGATTGTGGCAGATGGACTTCATGCGTCGCATCGGACGTGGGACGCTAGCGGCCGTGCTCGGCAAAGAAGCGGTCGACATCGACAAGTTCATGCGCACGCTCGACATCGCCTCCATTGCACGGCGACAATTACAGCAAAGCAGCAAGCAATCAAGAGCTGTTCTCTCTGCCTACGCTTCCGGCGTGAACACATATTTGGAACAGCAGCGTGGTGACCTTCCGTTTGAATTCGATGCGCTCGGATATGTGCCCGATGCATGGACAGAGGAGGACTGTCTCATTGTGGGTCGCGTGCTCTCCTTCCAGCTCAGCTTCGCCTTCTATACCGATGTGACCTTTGCGCAGATCGCGGCACAGCGTACCGAAGCAGTGGCTCGACAGTACATTGCCGGCTATCCTGCCAATGCGCCGTGCGTGTTGGACTCGATCCTTCAGGATAGTAAACGGTCCATACGTCCCTCCGATAGTGTGGCAACCGCATCGAGCCTCCCATCAACAGCGAGCACAGAGGCGATGCGCGATCTTACGCGTCTCGTACGCTCTGTTCGCGAAAAGCTTGGCATCAACGGTAGTTCCATCGGCAGTAACTGCTGGGCCGTGAGTCTCGGAAAAGAGGGTGCCATTGTGGCCAACGACCCGCACCTTTCCATCTCGCTCCCATCGCAATGGTATCAGATCCACCTGTCCTGTCCGTCCATCAACGTCATCGGCATGAGCATTCCCGGCGTCCCCATGGTCTTCTCCGGAAGGAATGATAAGGTGGCATGGGGCTTCTCGAACGTGATGGTGGACGACGTGGATTACTTCACCGAACACGTCGACAGTTCAAATGCGAACTACTACTTCGATGCTGATGGGCGACGCACGAAGTTCCGCTATCGTCGCGATACGATCCGCATCAAGGACAAGCCGGACTCCCTCTTCGACATCCGATACACGAAGCGTTCGGCCGTGCTGTCAGACGTGGCCATTCCCAACGCACCATCGGTACAGCACAACACATGTCTCACCTATCGGTGGATCGCGCAAGAGCGTAGTGACGAGATCCTCGCCATGTATCGCATCAACCAGGCGCGTACCTATGCCGACGTTGACCGAGCGCTCAACACGTGGGCAACGCCGAGCTTGAACATCAGTGTGGGATGCATCGACGGTACGATCGGAACGATCGTGGCCGGCAGGATCCCCATTCGAACGAAAACGGATCCGCACTTCCTCAATCCCGGTTGGGACGCCTCTTTCGATTGGCAAGGCACGCAGCTCCTGAAAGATCTCGGATCGCTGCGCGATCCATCGCATCACTTCGTGGCCTCTGCGAACAATCGCACGATGCGTGCCAATACACCATTCATCTCGTCGCTGTGGGAATCTTCGTCGAGAGTGGAACGCATCATCGATCAGCTCTTCCTCTACCGAGAGTACACGGTGCGCGATGCACAGGTGATGCAGCAGGATGTTGTGTCGCCCTATGCGCAACAATTCATGCGTATCATGCTTCCCATTCTGCAGCGCGGGCATTCACGCTATGGAACGATGGAGCGCGAAGCTCTGTCCATCCTGAAGAAGTGGGATGGATCGTTCTCCACCGTCGAACCCGCGGCATCCATCTACGCGGCGTTCTTTGATCGCATGATCTGGAACACCTTCGAAGATGAACTGGGCGAACAACTCTTCATGGACTATACGTTCACGTCGAACATCCCCACACGTCGGATCATGGAGATGATCACCGATTCATCGTCCGTGTTGTTCGACGACATTCGAACGCGGGCCACGGAAGACGTCAACTGGATCGCCATTCGAAGCTTCATCGAAGCTGTCCGTTCGTTGAACACCACGTTCGAGGCCGAGCCTCCCCTCCAGTGGAGATATGGGGCGATCCACAGCATCACCTTTTCGCATCCCTTCGGCAAGCATCCGCTCATGCGCCCGGTGATGGACCAAGGTCCGTTCGAGATCGGCGGGAACGCAACAACGATCAATAACACGGAATCACGGCTCAACACGCCGTTCACCACCCGAGTGTACGCCTCGATGCGGATCATCAACGATCTGCGCGACACCGTCCAGTACAGCGTCGTTCCCGGGGGATCGTCCGGGCAGCCCCTCGATGCGCATTACAGCGACCAGGTGCAGCTTTGGCTCAAGGGTGGTTATGTGCGGCTACCGGTGCGTCGCCGACCGGACGTGTCGTTCCGCCTTTACACCATCCTCACTCCCCAATAAGCCCCTGCGACCGAGAAATCCGTACTTTTGCCCTTTCATGTAGCATCCGTTGATTCACTGATTTCTGTAGGTGTCCCATGTCCGTTTCCTGTATCGCTGGCTCACGCCATACTGCAAAGGCCGATGCCGTTGTCGTTTTTCTGGCCGAGGACGAGAAGTCGTTCAAACTCGAGACCAAGAAACTTTCGGCTGAGTTGCCCCATGCAGCTCCCCTCTTGGAGTCCGGCGACTTCACGGGGAAGAAGAACACCACTGCAACTGCCTACACAGGCTCGGCAATGGAAGCCAAGCGTCTGATCTTCAGCGGACTTGGAACGCTCACGGGACTTTCCCTGGAGACGGTCCGTCAGGCCGCTGCCGCCGCCGCCAAGCGCGCCGCCGCCCATCATTGCACGCATGTTGCCTTCGAGGTTCCATCGCTCCGCGGAAAGAGCGTGAACGATGTTGCACAGGCCATTGCAGAAGGTGCAATGCTCAGCCAGTACAAGTACGACAAGTACATCACGAAGAAGAGCCCGAACGGAACGCTGGTCACCAAGTTCACGATCATGGTCACCGACAAGACGCAACTGAAGGCGGCTTCCCAAGGCGTGGCCATCGCAGAAAGCATCGTTGACGGTGTGACCATCGCCCGCGACCTTGCCAATGCTCCCAACAACGAACTCTATCCTGAGATCCTTGGGAACCGCGCTGTCGAGATCGGCAAGAAGGCCGGCTTCAAGACCACGGTGCTTGACAAGAAGAAGATCGAATCGCTGAAGATGGGTGGACTTCTCGGCGTGAACGCCGGAAGCGTCCGTCCGCCGGTCTTCATCGTCATGGAATACAATGGCGGACGTAAGAGCGACAAGCCCATCGTCCTCGTCGGCAAGGGCATCACGTTCGATACGGGCGGGATCTCGATCAAGCCGGCAGCCGGTATGTCCGATATGAAGGGAGACATGCACGGAGCGGCCTCGGTGATCGGCACGATGAACACGATCGCACGCCTGAAGCTCAAAGTGAACGTGATCGGTCTTGTTCCCTCTACAGAGAACATGCCAAGCGGTACGGCCATGGTCCCGGGCGACATTCTCACGTTCATGAACGGCAAGACCGCCGAGATCGACAATACCGATGCAGAAGGCCGACTGATCCTTGCCGATGCCCTGTGCTATGCAGATCGATACGAGCCACAGGCAGTGGTGGACCTTGCCACCCTCACTGGTGCTTGCGTGATCGCCCTTGGTAACGTGACCACAGGAATGATGGGTACCGACGAGAAAATGAAGACCCGTCTGAAAGAGTCCGCCAAGCGCACGCATGAGTATGTCTGCGAACTGCCACTGTACGACGAGTACGAGGAGCTCATTTCCAGCGACTATGCCGACATCAAGAATTCCGGCGGTCGCGGCGCAGGTACCATCACGGCGGCGCTCTTCTTGAAGCACTTCGTGACGTATCCATGGGTTCACCTGGATATCGCCGGTACGGCACTCCTGCCGAAAGCCACATCCTATATGCCCAAGGGCGGCACGGGTGTTGGCGTACGCCTCCTTACCGATATGCTCCGGAACTGGAAATAACCATGTCCGACGAGGATCGACTCCGGCAGGAATTTGAACGAGAAGCAGTGCCCCATATGGGGGCACTGTACAACTTTGCCCTTCGCATGACCCGCGATCCGGACGAAGCAGCCGATCTCGTCCAAGAGACCTACCTCAAGGCCTATCGGTTCTTTTCTTCGTTCGAACGGGGAACCAACTGCAAGGCCTGGTTGTTCCGAATCCTTAAGAACTCGTATATCAATCGATATCGAAAGACGTCGAAGGGTCCTGACGTTGTGGAGTACGACGTCGTCGAAGAGTTCTTCGAGTCGGTACGGTCCTCAGAGATCGAAACCTCCGTCCTCGAAGAACAGATCTTCGACAATGCGCTCGACGACGAGGTCACGGCGGCAATTCAGGATCTTCCGGATGAGTTTCGCACAGTGATCATTCTTTGCGATATCGAAGAACTGACCTACGAAGAGATCGCCGAGTTCATAGACTGTCCCATTGGGACGGTCCGTTCACGTCTGCACCGTGCGCGAAAAATGCTTGCCGTACGATTGGCCGAATACGCTGCAAAGCGCGGCTTTAGCGTATCCAAGCGTGACTTCGAATCCACGGAAGAAGGAGCAGAGATATGAACATGAACGTACCAGATGAGATGCCCATGGGCAACGAACGAGAGCAACAGATCGACGATGCCGTCGCACGGATGCTTCGAGCACGACGAGACACACTGCGGGCCTCGGTGCCGTTGGATGTCGAGCGCCGGATCCGTCTGTCCCTGGCTGAAGCAACAGGACCGAAACCGGTGACCCCAACGGAGAACGTGTTCTCCTCCCTCCTCGCCTGGTTCAAACGACCGATCGTTGCCATCCCTGCTGCCTTGGCCGCCCTTGCCTTTGTGACCTTTGCCGTTTCGCGCAACTCCGGCGGTGCCCCCCCTGTGGACCTGCACCAGCTGGCCTATGCGAACTTCTCGAGCGTGGTCAAGGGCGACCTTTCGTTGGTCAAGACCACGTCCGACACCACCGCACTCCGCGCCTTCTTTGCCGGTTCCGGCGTCGACTACCCCGTGTTCTTCCCGTCTGTCAAGGCAGAGTTGAAGGGCGGCGTGGTATCGACGGACAATGGACATGCCTACGCTCACCTTGTCTATGAAATTGGCGACCATACCGTATACTTGTTCGAGGCCGATCAGGCATCGATCGATGCCCGGATCGCCTCGCTTGATACCGTGATCACCAACGACCTGAACACGGGGAAATGGCATTGGGAAGAGCGCCCGGGTACTGGCACGTTGTTTGTTTGGAAAAGCAATAACGTCGTGTGTCTGGCCGTCTCCGACCTTCGCACACAAGACATGTCTGCACTCTTTACCCTCGAGGCATTGTAATGAAGAAGACCCTATCCCTGCTTGCCGGCCTAGCACTTCTGGTTGGTACGTCCACAGCAACCGAAAAGGGACGCGTGGCCCCACAACCGGGTGCAAGCAAGGTCGTGATGGTGGAGACCGTGAGCAAGCCGGTGAAGGGCAAGGCGGTCAACTTCACCTGGAAGGATGGAGACCGAACCGTATCGTTCGCAGACTTCACCTCCGGCAAGGTTGTCCTGTTGAACATCTGGGCCACGTGGTGCGGACCTTGTAAGCGCGAGATCCCTGATCTGATCGAGATCTCGAAAGAAATGGCATCCAAGGGTGTGATCGTGATGGGCGTGTCGGTGGATGATCGTGAAAAGGCAGCCGCCGTTCGCAACTACGTCGAAAAGGTCGGTATCACCTATCCGATCGTGATCGACAATCTTCAGATCTCAGAAGCCTATGGTGGCGTGTCGGCGATCCCGGCAACGTTCATCATCGACCGCCAAGGCAATGTGATCAACAAGATCGTCGGTATGCTCACGAAGGATCAATTCGTGCAGGCCCTCTCCAAGGCCTTCTAACTCGGCTCCCATACATCGATGATCATTGACGGCCTCTGCATTGCAGGGGCCGTTGTCGTTTGGAGATGTTGCTGCATGGCCGAATGCAACGCTGCACATTTCTGCTCGCTTGAGGCCTGGACCGTGGCAAGCACATCGCCCGCATGCACCACATCGCCATCGCGTTTCAAGAACGTGATCCCCGCACGTGGGTCGATGGTGTCGGTCTCGCGAAGTCGTCCGGCACCCGCATGTAAACAGGCAACAGCGACCGATCGACCGTCGATGGGCACCAAGGTGCCTTCCGTCGTTGCCACAACGTCCTGCTTGAAGATAGGCCCCTCATCGACATATGGCCACGTCCCGCCTTGTGCGTGCAGCATTTGCTCGAACACGTCATATCCCTTGCCTTGCGACCAGACGGCGCGGACGGTCGCACGATGCTCTTCGATCGAACCGTTGAATCCGAGTTGCAACATCCGAGCAACAAGCTCTACGGTCACCTCTTCAAGATCCGCTGCTACGTCGATACCTTGCAGTGCGAGGGCGGCCTCTTCCACCTCCAGTGCATTTCCAACCGTGCGTCCAAGGATGCCGTCCATGCGCGTGAAGACGAAGGTGCATGGGAGTCCTGCAATGGCACACACGGATCGCATCGATCGGGCAAGCTCCTGTGCACCGTCGAGGGTGGACATGAATGCAGCGCCGCCCACCTTCATGTCCATCACGAGTCCGTCGAGTCCCTCGGCGAACTTCTTGCTGAGAATGCTCGACGTGATCAGTCCGACATTCTCAACCGTGCCCGTGACGTCACGAACATGATAGAGCGTCCGGTCTGCCGGTGCGAGGTCTTCCGACTGACCCGCCATGAAGAAGTGCTGTGTGCGTAGCAGGTCGATGAGCTGCGACATCGGTAGGATGGTGCGATACCCGGGAACACTCTCCAGTTTATCCACGGTGCCGCCGGTATGACCAAGTCCTCTTCCGCTGATCATCGGAACGGCCAGTCCGCAGGCCACGGCCAACGGCGTGAGCAAGAGCGAGACCTTGTCGCCCACACCACCCGTACTATGCTTGTCGATCGCGGGCCGAGTGCTCACGTGCTTGGGGATGTGGGCTCCGTTTGCCGCCATGGACATCGTGAGCGCCGCAACTTCCTCTGCTGCGAGACCTCGTGTGCATGCGGCCATGAGAAAGGCCCCGCATTGGGCAAGACTCACGTGTCCGTGCACGATGCCGTGCACGAACTGTTCCATTTCCTCGTTGCTCCACGAAGCTCCGTCGCGCTTTGCTCGGAGCAGTTCCTTCACTGGACTTTTCATGTGGTATCTTTGCCCTCGTGACACCTCAATACAACTTCCCGACTCTTTCGCAAAAGATACGCAAACTGTTCCGTGACCTCCAGCGAAGTGGTCACCGCGAAGAACATCGCCTCTTTGTTGCCGAAGGTCTGCACTGCTGTCAGGACCTCGCACATGCACATGTGATCCCACGCTTCGTCGTCGTTCGCGGCGATGCCTCTGCGCAAGCGTTGCGTCTTGCCGAGCATATGGCTGACCTTGGAGCTGAGGTCTACATCGGTACGGCAAAGGACGTCGACCATATCACCGATGCGATCTCTCCGCAAGACATCCTTGCCGCCTTTCCCTACTTGCATGATCGGGCCATGGGCGACAAAGTGGTGATGCTGGATGCTGTGGCCGATCCTGGTAACGTTGGAACCATCATTCGCACGGCGGCATGGTTCGGGTGTACGGATGTGGTGTTGGGGCATGGCACGGCCGACGTCTACAATGCAAAGGTGGTCCGTGCTACGGCCGGTGCCTTGGCACGCATGAACATCCATCGCAGGGCCGATCTTCCATCGGTGCTCAACCAAGTGAAGGACGGTCCTATCATCGCCGCTGTGGCCCATGGCGGCATCGCACCGGACCAATGCAGAGACCTGCGACGGTTCACGCTCATCATCGGTTCGGAAGCGCATGGTGTGGATGACGAGTTGTTGCATTCGTGCACGCACCGCGTGACCATTCCCGGTGGGAACGGCGTGGAATCGTTGAACGCCGCCATTGCTGCGGCATTACTGTGTTACGAACTCACGAGGCCGTGATGATCGGGTCGACGCAACGGCTGTTCACACCCGGACCGGTCCCCGTTCCCGACAATGTTGTGCACGCCTGTGCCGCGCAACCTCTCTACCATCGTTCTGCCGCCTTCAAAGAAACTTCGCTGCGCGTGTGGGATGCGTTGGCTCGTGTGTATCGAACACAGGCGCCCGTCGTTGTCCTCGCAGGAAGTGCCATGACAGGGATCGAAGCTGCCGTTGCATCGTTGCACGCATCGGGTGACAGCGTGCTGGTGTTGAACAACGGTCGCTTTGCCGAACGGTGCTCGACGATCCTTCGGCGGTATGGCTGCACGGTAGATGAGATCGTGGTCGACTGGGGAAAGACGATCACCAGTGAGCAAGTTGCGGCCACCCTCACATCCATGCGCACGCCCAAGGCCGTGTGGATCACGCACAGTGAGACCTCGACGGGCGTCACCCTCGACCTTCGTGCGATCGCGTCGGTGATCCGCGAGCACGCACCGCAGGCCCTGATCTGTGTGGATGCCGTCACCAGTATGGCCGTCCATCCTGTCGAGACCGATGCATGGGACCTTGACGTCGTGATCACCGGCATTCAGAAAGGTCTCTGCTGTCCACCCGGTCTTGCCTGCGTTTCGCTCAGCGAGCGGGCACAGCGTCGACTCGGATCTCTCCCGCCTCGCGCCTACACGCTCGACCTTTCCGTTGTTTTAAAGCACTATCACGAACATCTGTTCGCATGGACACCGCCGGTGACGCTTGTTGCCGGACTGGATGTGGCTCTTGTATCGATCCTGAACGTTGGCATGGAAGCCACATGGAAGAAGCATCAAGACGTGGCAGACCATCTTCGCTCACGACTGCGAGCGATGGGGCTGACGCTCTTTGGTGAAAGCACATCGAATGCCGTGACAGCCGTTGAACATCCGCATGCTGATCACCTCCGCCGACAACTATGGGAACAACATCAGATCGTTGTTGCCGGTGGACAGGATCGGTTGGCCGGTCGCATTCTTCGCATTGGCACATGCGGTCCCTACACGATCCACGACATCGATCTCCTTTGTACAGCACTCGAAGACGTGCTCGCGTCGCAACCACTTCTATGATCCCATCAACGATCGTCCTGGCCACCTCCAATCAACATAAGGTGGATGAATTGCGGGCCATTCTCGAGGCACATGGACTTGACATCAACATCATTCCGGTGACCGATGTATGGCCGGAGTACCACGTCGACGAGACCGGTTCCACATTCGAAGAGAATGCGATGCTCAAGGCATTGGCTGTTTTCGAACACACCGGCATGGCCGTACTGGCCGACGACAGCGGACTGGAAGTGAAGGCCTTGCATGGCGCTCCCGGCGTGATCAGCGCTCGCTATGCGGGCGAGCATGCGACCGATGCAGAGAACCGAAGGAAACTCCTCGCAGCCCTGACCACAACACCCGATGCAGACCGTCAGGCGCAGTTCCGTTGTGTGTTGTGTTACATGGATGGTGTCCGCGTGCTCTTTGACGAGGGCATCGTGCACGGTACGATCTCGCGTGAAGAACGTGGTGCCCAAGGGTTCGGCTACGATCCCCTCTTCATTCCCGATGGACATGCACGGTCGTTCGCAGAGTTCGATCCACAGGAAAAGAATGCCATGAGTCATCGTGGCAGAGCAACAGCCTCACTCTTGCAACAGCTGCACGCTCTCGCGCACGAGACCGGACATGCCTACCGCACGGATCCATTGCCCACGACCGATGCACTGATCATGGCCTCGGTTGCCGCCGTCACGCAACACGTTGCCCAGCTTCGCACAGCGATCTCACTCTTCGTTCGCACATCGGACGATGCCATGCTCATGTACGAGGCGTTGTTACAGGCCTATCTCTTCGCAGGCTTCCCTGCCGCCCTCGATGCCCTTCTCATCCTCGACGAAGAATGCACAGCGATCCTCGGCACGATCGCATGGCCACCGGCAGCACCGTTCGATCAACAGATGTTTCAAGAACGTGGTGCGGCTCTGTGTGAACGCATCTACGAAGGTGTGTACGAACGCATGATCCAACGACTCGGCACGGTCTCTCCCGATCTTGCACAATGGATGATCATCGAAGGATATGGGAAGACCTTGGCACGTCCGCAACTCGACACCATCCGACGTGAACTTTGCAATGTTGCCGTGCTCGCCGCGCTCGGACGCGATCAGCAGCTCTACTCACACGTGCGCGGTGCTCTGCGCATTGGCGCCACACACGAAGACCTAAGGGCATGCGCCGACATTGTGATGGAGCAATGTGGAAAGGCGGCAGGGCTGCGGATCGAGCGCATCGTCGACCAATTGCTCGGAGATCGATCATGATCGTCCGGTGCTCCATGATCGGTATTCTCGCTTTGAGTGCGTCGACGTTGTTCGGTCAATCGCCCGGCAAAGTGGTGCCCGGTGCAGACACAATGCGCACCGAGAAGCGAATCGTACGACCAAGCCCATTGCGTGAACTGCGGGCTGATCTCGAAACCCTTGCTACAGCTCCAGAATGGAATGGTGCACATGTTGGCGTTGCCGTTGTGTCGCTCGAAACGGGCGAGATACTCTATCGCAAGAACGAAGACAAGTACTTCATCCCTGCCTCCCTGCAAAAACTGTTCACGACGGCAACGGCCCTCTCCACGCTTGGTGCTGACCATCGATACAGCACATCGTTGTATCTCGATGGTGATTTGCAAACGAACGGTGAGTTCAACGGGAACATCATTGTGCGCGGAAGCGGAGACCCGACGATGAGTCAGGCGTTCGGTATCGATCCGACGGCCGTGATGGACCGATGGGCACTGATCCTGGACTCCCTCGGCATTCGCAGCATCAAGGGGTCGATCATTGGTGATGACGATGTGTTCGACGATGTGGAGTATGCTGCAGGCTGGTCGTGGGACGACCTTGTGTACAGTTACGCGCCGCAGGTCTCGGGACTGAACATCGCCGACAATTCCGTTCGAGTGAGTGTTCTCTCTCCGTATGCGACCTCGGATGTGCCGCAGATCCGATTGAGTCCCGAGAACGACTATGTACGCATCGTGAATGGACTGCGTGTGGTTGATTCGACGGGTTCGACATCGATCACGCCGCAGCGTGATTTTCGATCAAACGTGATCGATCTTACCGGTACGGTGGTGGCGGCAACACAAGATACGGCTCGTGTATCGGTGAGCGTCGACAATCCTACACTGTATGCACTGAATCTTTTGCGTACGGCGATTCAACGTCGAGGTATTCGTTTTCGCGGCGCGGTGCTTGACGTTGATGATTGGACCGATACCGTTGCCTATGAACGCTGCACGAAGATCGCAACGCACACTTCTGCTCCAATGTCGGAGATCGTGAACGTCATCAACCGCTATTCGAACAATCTCGGTGCCGAAGCCTTGCTCAAGACCATAGGCGGCATTGCCGGTGGCGAGGGCTCGTTCACACGCGGGATCGAAGAAGTGAAGATGCGTTTGCAACGCGAAGGGATCTCTTCGCAGGATATCACGATCGTTGACGGATCCGGGCTGTCGCGCTTCAATCTATGCACGCCACGTCAGATCACGACACTTCTTGCTTCCATGTTCCGTAGTCCGTCGGCTGCAGCATTTCGTGCCTCTCTCGCCGAACCCGGCGAACCTGGAACACTGCAACGTCGCATGCGAGACACGCGCGCCGAGCACGTGGTGCGAGCAAAAACAGGGACGATGAATGGCGTGTCCACACTGGCCGGATATGTTACGACACGCGATGGCGAGCCGCTGGCCTTTGCCATTATGATCAACAACTTCCTTGCCCCGGTCTCGATGGCGCAGAACATGCAGGACATGGTCTGCATGCGCCTCGCCTCGTTCAGTAAGAAGTAGGACTACTTCTTCACTTCTTTGAAGAGAAAGGTCGGCGAGGAGATGCGATACGCCGAACCGAAGACGCCAATGCCCCCCTTGATACTTCCAAGCAAGGGGTTGTAGCTCGCTCCACTCAAACGTGTGGCTTTGAACCAATTGAACAGATTCGGATCCGGTGCATAGATCTCGACTCTATGCTTTCCGTACCACTTGAAGGCCTGCCAAGCGGTTGGCGACTGGTTGAACTGGATGAAGAACATCCGCGTGGTCTCGAACTCAAACGCCGTTCCATCATCCCGCTCCTCGTCGCGAATACGCCGGTTGGTGTCGGATGTTGGTGGTGTGAGATACTGACCGTATCCGGAAGTGTCCTCGCACGTGACCGAGATCAACCACTGCTTGACACCTGCATCAAGCGACCAACGAATAATGAGCGAGTCCTGATAGGCCGTCTCGCTGCCAAAGCCGGGGTAGAGAAGCTCCGGCTTGGGTGGCGTGACCCATGCGAAACGATTCGGTGTGATCGTCGTGCTCGTCAACGTTTGGCCGGAGGCCTTCACGAGCAACTCGTACTTCGTCGTAGGCTTCACTCGAATGCTGGTGTCGATGGCGTCGAACCGTCCACCCAGACTATCATCTACAAAGCGCAGCGGGATCACACCATCAGGGCTTGTGATGGTGACTTCTGCCGAACGGATCATGGCACGGCTGAACTGAAACGAGTCGGCCAACGATTGCGACGTATACACGCGCACACCACGGATGGGCTCGTCCACAAAGAGATAGGCCTCTACAACGATCTCGGGTGTATAGTCCTGCGGAATAGGGTCACCACATCCCACGAGGAGGGTTCCCAACAACATGACGGCAAGGATAAGAGAGTGTCGCATGATCAGAACCTCACTTCACACGATACGGTTGGGAGAATCGGGAGAAGTCGCACATCCGTGACCTCGGGAACCGGCTTGTTCGTGTCGTAATATCGGAACCAGATATCGCGACGTGAGTAGACGTTGTACACGTCGATCATGATCTTGAACGGCAGATCGAACAGTGTCGTGTTGTAATTCACATTCAAATTCAGCTGATGCGACGGAGGAAGTCGCAGTCCCCATCGTTGCGATGGGACGATCATCCCACGTCCGTTCTCCAGCCCGGGAAGCGAACCGCGGAACTGCGATGTGGCGCCGGTATAGGACTGACCCGACTGGAAGAAGAAGGAAGCACCGAGCTCCCATCGATCGTTCAGCTTATACATGGCCGTGAACTTCAGATCGTGTCGGCGGTCGTACTTCGGACGGAACTCCGCACCGCGATTCACGCTATCGAACTGTGCCTGAACAAAACCAAGTGCGTAACCGGCCCACCCGGTGAACCGACCGATCTTCTTTTGCAGAAAGATCTCGGCTCCATAGGCCGTGCCGTTCCCGATATAGAACACCTGGCCCACCGTCTTCGACTGCGTTTGCGTTGTGTTCAATTCGTTGATGTTGTAGAGGTTCTTGTAGTACACATCAACATTCAGGTCGAACGACTCCGAAGGTCGTGTTTGCACTGAAAGGATGTAGTGGTCTGCACGTCCGGCCGGCACGGTATTGTCCGTGGGCAACCATGTATCGAAGAAGGAGAAGTCCGGCAGGGAGGCAAGGCGCAGATACTGGTGATAGATACCCCATGCCGCTTTCACGGTCACGTTGTCGTTCACCACATAGCTCAACGCAGCACGCGGATCGACGGTGGCAAGTCCGCTCTTCGACCAGTAGTTCCCGCGGATACCGACTTGGGCCGACAATGCATCGGTGAACTGATAGTTCAATTGTCCGAAGGCCGAATGCACATTGTCCCACACGTCGAGCACCTGTACGGCGTTGTTGCTTGTGTCGACAACGTTGCTCGTCTGCTGTCCGCTGAAATTCTGATCGTACGTGAAATTGTACACGGTACCTTCATATCCGGTCTTCACCGTGAGCTTCTCGTTCACATACCATTCGAGAGCGAGCTTGGCACTGTAGTCTTTGATCGAATTCGTGATACCGAAGATGAATCCGCCATTGTTGCCATCGAAGCCGTTGTTGTATCGACTGGCACTCAAGGTTGCAACGCTGAAAAGATTGTCACCAAAGATGTGCGACCATCGCAATGAGCCGGCAAGGTTGCCGATGCCGACGGAGAAATCAAGTCCGGGCTGCGACAGACTCAACTTGTCCTTCGTGAGAAAACCGCTGAGCGAGACCTTATCGTCGGCGCCGAAGTCCTGTGTGATCTTCGCATTCACATCGTAGAAGTTATAGTCGGGGATCGGATTCACAGGATCTTTCGGTAGCAGTCCTGTGATCAGGTCGAAGTAACTCGTGCGGGCGCCGATGAACCACGATCCGTTCCCTACCGGTCCTTGAACGGAGGCCTTGGCAGAGATCACACCGACGCCCGCCATCCCTTCCACCTTGTCGCGATTTCCATCCTTTTGCGTGACGTTGAGCACGGCCGACATGCGTCCACCATACTCAGCAGGGAATCCGCCCTTGATCAGCTCGACATCCTTGATGGCCTCGGAGTTGAAGGCTCCGATGAATCCGAACAAGTGGGTGGGGTTGTAGACCGTCATCCCATCGAGCAGGACGAGGTTCTGGTCCGGAGATCCGCCTCGGATGTAGAGACCACTGGAGATCTGTGATGACGTGAGCACACCGGGGAGCATCTGCAGTGCACGGAAGATATCGGACTCACCGCCAATGCGCATCTGCGAGACCTGCTGCATAGGGATGTTCACCGAGCTGATGTTGATCTGGCGTCGGTCGTCTTCCCGGCGCGCTGTGATCTCCACCTCTTGCACATCCACCGATGCGGAGACCAGCGGGATCCGCATCTTCAGGGCCTCGCCTTCACGGAAGACAAGCTTGATCTCCTTGCGCTGATAGCCGATCACACTCACGACGAGCGTTCGCTCCCCAATGGGAACATTGGAGATCGAGAAGTAGCCACTCTTGTTGCTGTATGCCCCCAGCTTGGTGCCCTTGATACTGAGCGTGGCACCAACAATGGTTTCCTTCGTGACGGAATCCTCCACAAAACCGGAAATGCTCCCAAGCGTGGGGTCCGGCGCTGTTGGCGGTTTTTTCGGGGCTGCTGAGAGGGTCGAGGCGAAAACGACGAGCAGGAAAAGGAGTACTGGCATAGAAACGTATGGTACGAATTGCCCACGACATTGTTGCAATCCGTCGTAGTTTTGCTCTTCTAGAGAACGAGGAACCCAATGGCCATTTACATTACGTCCGACTGTATCAACTGCGGAGCTTGCGAACCGGAATGTCCGAACACTGCCATCTATGAGGCGGGTGCGGAATGGAGTTTGGCGGGAGAAACGCATCACGACAGTGTATCACCAGGCGGATTCAAGGGAGATTTCTTTTCAACGGAATTCTACTACATCGCGCCTGACAAGTGTACGGAGTGCGAGACATTCCACGATGAGCCTCAATGTGCGGCGGTCTGTCCGGTGGATTGCTGCTTGCCCGATCCGAACAACGTCGAGACCAAGGAGCAACTTGTTGCCAAGGTCAAATACTTGAACGAGATCGACTCCACCCGACTTCGCCCGTAACAGCCCATGAGCGTTGAACTTCACGTAGAGCGCGGTCGCATCCGTCGTGTCCTGCCTTCGGCGGACGGCGTGGTGGTGAGAACAGAGACCAGCACGCATACGTTCCCGGGATGTGTTGCCTATCCCGGATTTGTCGACAATCACTGCCATCTCTACGGCCTTGGCAAACGCCTCACTAGTGTCTCCTTGCATACGGCAACGAGTGCAGAGGAATGCGTGCAACGGCTCGCCACGCCTACGTCCACGTTCGGTGGATGGGTCGTTGGCATGGGCTGGAACGAAGAACTCTGGACCGATCGCTCCCCTGCCGCCTTCGCACTTCTGCATACGGCATTTGCCGGTACACCCGTTGTTGCCATGCGCATCGACGGACATGCAGCATGGATCAATGCCGAAGCGCGACGAGCCTGCGGTCTGGACGCTGACGATAGCTCCGTACTGATCGATGACGAAATGGACGTGATCTTCAAGACCATGCCCGCCCCAACGCACGAAGAGATACGATCGATGCTCCTGGCTGCTGCTCGTGAATGCAGCGCTCGCGGTATCACAGAGGTGCACGATATGGATGTGGACCCAGCGTGGCTCGAGCCCCTGCGAGAACTGGCAGAGGCGGGCACGTTGCCGATCCGTGTGCAGTCGTTCTTGCGCGCACAGCACCATGAATGGGACGAAGCGGGACTTCTTCCCGCTGGTGGTGAGTTCTTGCGTGTGTGCGGTGTGAAGATGTATGCCGACGGTGCCATCGGTTCACGAGGTGCACTGTTGCTGGAACCATATGCAGACAGACCCGACACACATGGCATCGAGCTCTTGAGCGTTGATGCCATGGTCGAACGCATCCAACGCGCCATCGATGCCGGCTGGTGGATCGTGGCCATCCACGCCATCGGCGACGCTGCGAACAGAAATGTTCTCGACGCCTACGAACGGGCCAGGGCTCTGGAGGGTGGCAAGGATGTGATCTTCCGCATCGAGCACGCCCAACATGTACACAGTTCCGACGTGCCGCGTTTTGCAGCACTGGACGTGTTCGCTTGTGTGCAGCCAACGATGCAGGTGAGCGATGCAAGCATGGCCCTTGCACGACTCGGTGCGGACCGCCAAGCCGATGCGTACCGCTGGCGGTCACTGCTGGATGCCGGAACACGCATTGGTGCAGGATCGGACTTCCCGATCGAAGAGCCAGGTCCCCTCGATGGCATCATTGCCTTCACGGAGCGCATGGGTCCCGAGCGGATCTCGCGCGAAGAGGCATTGCATGCCTACACGATCGGTGCACATGAGACGGTCGACATGGCCTATCGACGTGGAAGACTTGAAGAAGGCAACGATGCCGACATCGTCATTCTCGACCGCGATATTCGCACATGTAGCGCAGAGGAACTCCGTTCCACCAACGTGATCGCAACTATCACTGCCGGCGTTGTTCGGTATCAACACCATGCGTCCTGACCTTCAAGAGGCCTTCATTGCGAAGGTCACCGATGAGCGCTATACAGCGTTCAAGTCCGATCTCAATGCCGAACTCGGAATGGAGATCCAGTATCGCGTTTGCGAGATGCCCATCTTCGTGAGCGGTGCATTTCGACGTCAACTCGAAGACGCCGCCGTCGAGATCATCCGTCAGTGCACCACACCTGAATACCTGGCACAAACGGCTCCAACGCTTGATGCCGCGCACACGGTACCGAATGAAACGGCAAGGCCACTCTTCAGTGTCGTCGACTTTGCTGTTTGCGACGACGGCAACGGAGGCTACATGCCGCGTCTGATCGAGCTTCAAGGATTTCCGTCATTGCTCGGCTATCAATACCTCTATGCGTCACGTATGCGCGATGCCTATGAACTGGATGGCATGACGCCATTCTTCAGTTCGCTCACGGATGAACGCTATTGTGACATTCTCCGTACTTCGATCTTCGGTTCCCACGAACCATCTGCATGCGCTCTGGTCGAATGGGACCCGACGCATCAAAAGACCCGTCCTGACTTTGTCGAGATGGAACGATTGATCGGACTGCAGACGGTGGACATCCGTCACCTCACTCCGCGTGGTCGTGAGGTTTGGGTGGACGATGGCGTGCGCCAACCATTCCGTCTGCGTCGCATCTTCAACCGGGCCATCATTGACGAACTCGAGGATGTTGGGGCGAACCTACAATTCAAGTGGACCGACGACCTTGATGTGGAATGGGCCGGACATCCGAACTGGTACTTCCGCATCAGCAAGTACTCGATGCCGTACCTCTCGCACCAGACCGTTCCATCAACGAGATTTCTGAACGCGATCACGTCCATCCCTGATGACCTTGACCGGTTCGTGCTCAAGCCCCTCTACTCGTTCGCCGGGAAAGGTGTGATCGTCTCGCCTACCGTCGCTGATATCGATGCGATCCCGCATTCACAGCGTCACCTTTGGATCTTGCAGGAAAAGGTCACCTACGCAGAGTGCATCGCCACGCCATACGGTAAGAACAAGGTGGAGATCCGTGTCATGCTCATCTGGCCGGACCGCAACCACTTGCCACTGCCGGTGATGTCGCTCGCACGCACCGGACGCGGAGCCCTCATGGGAGCACGCTACAACACGGATCCATGGACAGGCTCCACGGGATGCTTGTTCACGGATTGAATTCCGACACACTGTAACACCGTCGCTCCTCACTGCGTAGTGCCGCCTCCATTGTTTCTTCAACGGAGGTCCTCATGTCACATCGTCTCTACCGTTCCACTACGAACAATCTCCTCGGAGGAGTGTGCTCAGGACTGGCATCGTATCTGAACGTCGATCCTGTGATCGTTCGTGTTGCCTTTGTCCTTGCCACCTTCGCTGACGGTCTTGGCATCCTTGCCTACATCCTTCTCATGATCTTGATGCCACGTCGGCCGTGGCACATGGAGATGCAGCGGTCACATGAACCAATGAGCGTCGATCCGACGACGCGTCATCGCTCTCCGGCCTTCTGGTTCGGCATAGGTCTCGTGGTGATCGGCGTGTTCGCATTCGTGAACGAACTGATGCCGTGGATCGACATCGATGTACTCTGGCCGGTTGTGCTCATTGCACTTGGAGGCGGACTCATCTATCGCTCCATGCATCGATCTGAGCACGTGACGTCGTAAGGACGTCACGTCTACAGTGCGCCTACGGGTAGAAGCGGATCCCGACACCTGCATCAAGAGCAACACCGAATCCGGGGGCAATTCCGATGTTCGGGCCGAGTTCAAGGAAGATCTCCACCGGTGTGTTGCGTGGAATGATGTTGATCCCGGTGATCACGCGCACGCCAACACCGATCCCATCGTTCGGACGGTAATACCATTTGTCGTGCTTGCCATTCTCCTTGTACCAGATGCCACTTCCCTCATGTCCGAAACCGATGCCAAGACCCGGGCCGGCAATGAGTTTCACGATCGACGAATTGAAGGCATTGATATGCCAGAGATAATCCACCTGTACACGCGGAGCACCGAAGTAGGAGCCACCGATGCTTCCCTGAAGTGCATTTTCTTTGGAGGTCCAATATTTCACGGTAACGCCAAGAGGCTCACCGATCACGATTCCGAATCCAAATTCCTTGCCCTTTGGACCTTGTGCAAACGACGTCGTGACAAGGCATCCCCAGAAAGTAAGCGCAACGATAGCAACACGGCACAAAGGTGTCATGATGATCCTGTAATGAAGTTGGAAGTGTTCTCGATACGGAAGCGCTTCTACAGCGCTGCCATTGCAGATGTTCCGTCAACCCGAGTATGCAGCGATCATTGCGCCAAGAGCATCTCGATCTTCATGGAGACATCTTCCAAGAACTGCTCTTCTGATGTGTAGCCCACTTCCTTGAACTGGATCCGGCCTTCCGGATCGAGAATGAACTTCGTCGGAATTCCCGTCACACCATACTTTGCCACCACAGCATCCGTGAGGTCGAAGTAGACGGGGAATTGCAGTGAAGGATTTGCCTCGAGGAACTTCTTGACGTGCTGGATACGGTCCTTCTCACGCTCCCACACGTTCACGGCCATGATGGCCACTCGGGGATTTGAGCGATACTTCTCATAGAGCTTTTGCAAGCCAGGGAACGACATCTTGCATGGACCGCACCATGTTGCCCAGTAGTCAACAAAGACGACCTTCCCCTTGAGATCGGAAAGCTTCACTTTCTTCCCGTCGAGCGACGTCAGTTCTCCATCGACGCCGGAACGTTGGAGCATTTCCTTGCTCAAGCGTTCTGCGGCGACCGCATAGCTCTTCTTCTTTAGGTCAGCGAGGTCGCGCTCGATCGTAACAGAGTCCTTCCCCGCTGCTCGTTGTAGTTCGCGATAGGTGGCGACAACGTTCTGCGTTGTGGCGCCTTCGGAGATCGCACGTTCAGCGGCGCGCAACGTCGCTGCATTATCTCCGTTCGCCTTGATGATCACAACATAGAGGTCGTAGGCATTCTTCTCAGAATCCGCCCCACCGATGTTCAAGGAGCTTTCCAACGCCGTTGCGGCTTCCTGCTTCTTCCCCTGGGCATTGAGAATGGCGCCGCGTACGAAGAGCAGTTTGCTGTGTTGAATGCGTTGACTCTCATTCCATTCAGATGGGCCGACGAAGATCGGCTTCCGTGTGTCCTTCTGGGAGGTCGCCGCAACGATGCCAAGGTCGATGAACTCCAGGGCCTTCGGTCGAAGTGTATCGACAGCACCCATGTAATTCACTGATTCGAAATAGGCGCTTGCCGGCAGGTTCTTCACGCGCTCGAGGAACGGAACAAGGATGTGCAGTTGGTTGGCCTTTTGTGCCGAGTTCACGACGGCGTTCACGATGTTGTCGCGCATCACTGTGGCCGGGAACTTCTCCAGATGGTCCGTACACTTCTTCACAAACTCTTCGGCATTACCGGCGGACTGAAGCGCTTCGAGCGAGACCTGCTCGGCGATCATGCTTGTTGGGAACCGCTGTGCAGCATCACGAGAGATCAGAGCTGCACGTGTCCCGTCACCGATCATCGTCAACGCTTGTGATACAGCAACGGCCTCGAATCCCGATGCCGCCTGCTTGTAACCGGCTGTGAGCTCGCGGAATTCGCTTGTAGCTTCTTCCTGCGTCATCGTGCCCAGACTCACGCGAATGAGATCGAGGTTGATCCGCGCCGTGATATTGCGCGGGTGTGCCTTCACTTCGTTCTCGAAGAACTCGGTTGCTTCGGCCATGTCCTCCTTGCGGCGACAGTTTTCGGGGAGCTTGCCAAAGGCCGCCATCCCAGCACGGAAGTTGGCTCCGCGCACCGGTACTCCATTCGCACCATGCACAAGGACGGTCGTGAACATCTCCTTGTTCGTGTCGTACCGCTTCCCCGTTCCGACCTTGGCCATGATGTAGACCGCTCGCTCCGGGATCGTGTAGGACGCTTCCCATCGGTCACCCTGTTTCTTCATGGGCAACTCCAAGGCCCATGGTGCCTCGTCCTCTTCTCGGAAGACGTAGACCACGGCATGCAGCGGAGATGCCCCGATCCACCCATCCGTCTGGTCGGGCTTGAACTCTATGGTGATGCTTCCCTTTTCCATGGGTTGCATTGGCAAGATGTTCGTGGTACCGGCTGACAGATGATGAGCAACGACGAGCGATGCGACGAACAGTAAGAACGATCTCATGGTACTTCCTTCGTGATCGATGCAAGCAGATCCGGTAGCGAATCTCGCTTGATCACATGCGTGATGCCTTGTAGGCGTTGTTGTTGAACAATGTCTGGATACGGATGTTCGACAAGTGCGATCAGCACTGCCGAACGTGATCGTGCTGTAAGAAGCTCGATCAGTGGACGAATGTCGGCACCTTCATCATCAATGATCACGCAGAGGTCACTCTCCGCATGGTCGCGTACCTTCGCACATAAGAGGTCGATCGTGGGCGCACACTGCACATGCACAGAAGATGCATTGGAGTGAGCGCCGACCGTGGAAAGGACGTTCAGATCGGAGGTTTGCACAAGGACGGCCCGTTGCTTCACGATCGATCTCCTCCGGAGATCTCACGAAGGAATGTGCCGAGTGCCTGAGCCTCCCAGAGGTCAAGTACGGAACCGTGGGCATAGGCCAGGTTGCGGACCATACGCTCGACGATCGTGCAATGATCGATGGGCCGGATCATGGCATCGTTGAACGTGATGCCCGATCGGGCAACGAAGGCCTTACACTCATCGTGCGTAAGGAAGATGCCACCATGGAACGGGTCCGGAAAGACGTCGAGCACTGGACTGTAGACCAAGAAGTGCATCGGCATTCCGATCCCCTTCATCTCCAATCCGATGCGATCTGCCAACAAAAGGTAGAGTACACTCAACGCGATGGGGATGCCCGTTCGATTGCGGATCACCGACGTGAGATAACTACTGTCGGGATCGTAATACCGATGCTCGGCACCATGAAAACCCTCTTCTTCGAAGAGGATCTGATGCAGACTCATCACCTGTGTCAAATCGTTCGCTGGGAAGTGCTTGATGAAGGCGGCATGGCATCGAAGGGCCAAGGAATCCAGATACGTTCGCACCGTGCTCACATCGTCGCATGGTCGACCGAACATGTTCAAGAGCACGACGCCATTCTCGAGATCGATATCGGTTCCGGTGGCTCGTGCCTCACGGATCTGTTCGATGAGGTCCATGAGCGGTTCAATGCGAAACCGACGAAGGACGGTTGTGCAGTGTTCGCGCGCCACCGGACTTTCGACGGTACGAATGAACGCATCCAGTCGTGGAATGATGCCCGGACCTGCCGAGAAGAGCCGATCGATGACGGCCTCCGACACGGTCTCATCAGGATCGTCCGCCAATCGAAAACAGATGTCGATATCCTGGTCAGTCAAGGTCATGAATATCGATCAGTCGTTTCTTGAGTACACGGAATGCCTCGGCGGGTGAATTCACGAAGTGAAGGACGTTCAGGTCTTCCGCAGAGATCATGCCCGTGCGAACGAGATGATCGAAATTGATGACCTTCTTCCAGAACTTCTCGCCATACACGATGATGGGCATTTCCTTCTTGATCTTCTCGGTCTGCACAAGTGTGAGCAACTCCATGAGCTCGTCCAACGTTCCGAAGCCACCCGGAAAGATCACAAGCGCCTTTGCGAAATAGGCGAACCAGTACTTGCGCATGAAGAAGTAGTGGAACTCGAAGTTCAGTGCATCGGAGATGTAGGGATTCGGATACTGCTCGAAGGGAAGCGAGATGTTCAATCCGATCGACAAGCCCCCTGCCTCCATCGCACCCTTGTTCGCTGCTTCCATGATGCCCGGCCCACCGCCACTGCAGATCACGAATCGCTGGGAGGGCGGCAAGGTCATGGCCCATTCCGTGACGCGACGCGAGAGGTCTTCGGCAGCATGGTAATACTGCGCCATCACGCGTTCCTTCCGCACCTTGGCAAGGGCGAGTCGAATGCGCTCGCGGTGTTCGCGTGAGGACCGTGCTCGGGTCTCCAACAGATCGTCGATGATCTTGTCGTATTGTTCACGGCTCTTGATACGGGCCGACCCAAAGAAGATCACCGTATGATGCACTGAGTGCTTCTTGAACTGATGGTCCGGATGCATGTACTCGGCCATGATGCGTAACAACCGTGCATCCTTGCTCATCAGAAACTCTTTGTTGCTATAGGCCTTTGGTGCGCGCTTTCCATGCGGTGGCGCATCAACATCCTTCTTCTTTGCTGGCGTTCGTGGTGCCATAGTTGATCTACCTGTTGTTATCGAACGAGACCGTATCCACCGTCGACACTGATGATCTGGCCGGTGATATAGGTGGTCGTGGTGGAAAAGAACCAAACGGCTTCGAACACGTCGGCGGCCGTGCCGTACCGACGCATCGGAATGCGTTCGAGGTGGGTCAGTCCTTTGTCCGCTTCCGTACGCTCCGACGGCTGCTCGATCGCACCGGGAGCAACGGCATTCACCGTCACGTGTGGGGCCAAGGACCGTGCAAGGGAGCGGACAGCGGTGTTCAGGGCCGACTTTGAAACATTATACGCAAGTCTGTCCTTCCAGATCTCCATTCCGCCCAAGGAGCTGATCGCAACAAGGCGTGGAGTGCCGACCAAAGGGTGACGTTCGATGCATCGCGCCAGTGTCACCAGCGGGAGCGTATTCACGTCGATGGCCGATCGCACATCCTTCGCATTCGCGTGGGCATTCGCATCTGGAAAGACACCTGCATTGGAGACCACGACGTCGGGGATACCGAGTTCGGCGACAAGGGCCTCGAATGCGGCCTGCAGCGCTGCGTCGTTCGCAACATCGGCTTGCACGGCATGCGAACGCCGACCCATGGCACGGATGGCGTCCACGGTCGACTTCGCCTCATCCGCCGATGTATGGAACGTGATGCCCACGTCATAGCCACGCTCGGCAAAGCCGAGAGCCATGGCGCGACCAAGTCGCCGCCCACCACCGGTGATGAAGACCACGCTCATATCAGTCCTGCATCGGAAGAAGGTGGATCGTGGCCTCGAACTCTGCGCCATCCTTACGCACATGGACCGTTGATCCGGGATGGGCATGTTCCCCACGGATGAAGCCCAGTGCGATCGTTCCTGACCGACGTGAGGGCACGACCGTGGTGATCGATCCGACCACGACGCCGTCCACCACCACTTCCTGCCCTTCCTCCATGCTCCCTTCCGACGAGAAGCCAAGTACGCGTTGTTTGACCTTGTTGTAACTGTCGAGTCGCGCAACGACCTCCTGTCCGATGTAGCACCCCTTGGTGAAACTCGTCAGATGCAGTAGTCCCGCCTCGAGCGGATTGTATGCCTCCGTCCATTCATGCCCTTGTTCACCCGCTCCGTTGAGGACGCGCAAATAGGCCATCTCCGATTCCATCAGCATGGGAATGGCATCAGCAGAATCCTCGAGCGTTGCGCGGATCGATCCCACCACGTCGAGTGGCGCAATGATCAAGTACGATGTTTCCATCACCGATGGCATGCGAACGATCCTGATCGGTTCCGAACCGAAATGGGCTTCTATGGTATGGGAAAGGGGCAAGGCGGAAGGGTCTGTATCCGTAAGGGCACGTACGACGTCGGCAGCTCGCGGCCCCAGGACCTCAAGAAGTCCGGTTGCCTCGGATACGTCCTTCGTTCGAACATCATCCATGATGGTGTATGTTCGTAGCCATTGCTGGATCTTTGATGCCATGCCGGGAGATGCGATCATGAGCGCATGGTCCTGTAACGAACACACCGTCACCACGTCGATGATCCGTGCCTTGTCCGTGAGAACAACGGTCTGTTTCCCGCTCCCGACCGGCATGGATGAAAGGTCGTTCGTGGTGAGTCGATTCAACAGGTCGAATCGGTCGTTCCCACGCACTTCGATCACCGACCACGACGAACGGTCGAACCAGGCACTTTCTCCCGACACATTCATATGCAGTTGATCCGAATGTTGAATACGAAACGTCAAAACTACGAAAAGCCACTCGCCCTTCTGGTGTCGATCATGCTTGCCGTCGGAAGCGCATTGGCACAGCAGGAGACGTACCGGATCACCTTCACCGACAAAGGTCCGCAACCGTACGCTCCGGGAACGGCACTCTATCTGCAGACCCTCCGACAATTCGCACCACGTACTATCGCTCGGCGGACCATGCATGGGGTGGACCCAGTGGTGGGTTATGACGACGTACAGCTCTACGCTCCCTATCTCGATTCCCTACGACAACGTGGCATCACCCCGTTCACGGCAAGTCGGTGGCGTAATTGTGTACTCGCCGATATCGACTCGGCCACGGCCGTCACATTGCGTTCCTTTTCGTTCGTTCGAGCAGTGCAGCGAACGGCCGACGTTTCCTACGTGTTGCCGTCCGAACCCGACCGATCGATCGATCGACTCGGTGCACACTTCGATGACTGTTCTCCGATGCGCTACGGTCTGTCCCTGCAGCAGAACGTGTTGCTCAATACTCCGACACTTCACGAGGCAGGTGTCTTTGGTCAGGGCGTTGTCGTAGGCATCATCGACAACGGATTTCGGTGGCGCTCGAATGCCACCTTCCGCAATGCACGCGTTCTTGGTGAGTACGATGTGGTCTACGGAGACTCTATCACGGCCAACGATTCCAATGATGTGTCGAATCAAGATGGGCACGGCACCATCGTGATGTCGTTGATCGCAGGCCTTACGCCAGACACCCTCATTGGCGTTGCTCCCGGCGCGTCGTTCTTGTTGGCAAAGTCCGAGGACATGCGCGGTGAGTTCCGTCGCGAAGAGGACAATTATGCAGTGGCCATGGAATGGCTCGAGCGCATTGGTGCTGACGTGGTCACATCGTCGATCGGCTATCGATACTTCGACTCGGCACAGGCGGTCACACCGTACGATCTGTTCGATGGGAAGTCGACGTTCGCTGCACAGGCGGTGAACAGGGCCGTCGCCTATGGTGTGGTTTGCGTCACGGCTGCGGGGAACGACGGGCAACGTCCACGCACGCTCATCACGCCGGCTGATGCCGACAGTGTGATCAGTGTTGGGAATGTGCTGCAGGGCGGCGACACAGCAGCGCGTTCATCGTCGGTTGGTCCAACGGCCGATGGACGTGTCAAGCCCGACATCATGGCCATGGGCGTTGGGGTGATCAGTGGCGTTGCCGGTGGCGGCTTCATCTATACCGGCGGCACGTCGATGTCGGCACCACAGATCGCAGGCTGCTGTGCACTTCTGAAGAGCCTGCACCCAACAGCACATTCCTATGAGATCCGCAAGGCATTGTTCCAAAGCGGCACGCTGTATCCGAGCAAAGATACCGTGATGGGCTTTGGACGCCCCGATGTCGCACAGGCAGCCGCGCTGATCGGTCCGTGCCTTGCGCCACCGTTTGTCTCGCAAGAAGGCACATCGTTGCGCCTCACATCGACACTCTTCACGAACACGAACGTCACCGTCACCTTGCGCGTGCTCAACGGCCCGCGGCTCAATGCACAAGCATCGGCAACATCGACCGTGTCGTTCGTCCTACCGTCGTCGGTCTTCGCCGCATCGGATACGGTGGAAGTGCGTTACGAGATCTCGACGATGGACTCGACCATCGTCGGCCGGTATCCTGCCGACACGACCTTCCTGTTGGCGCGTAATGGCGTGTGGACGCCGTGTGGCGGCACAATGCAGCACGGACTCACCGACGTTCCTGCCTTCGAGGAAACGTCGTCGAGCATGGTCATTGCGCCGATGCCCGTCGACCGCTCCATACGTCGCATCGAGGTCTCGGGAATTGACGAACAACCACATAGTATCTCCCTCTCGACCGTCACGGGCGATCGCATCGACGGTATCACCGTGCTAGAATATTCCAATGGCCGAACCGTCGTTGGCCTGCCTTCGCTGGTGCCGGGATGGTATGTTGTTTCCATCGCGACCGCAACGGCCATCACAAGTCGTCCACTCCTCGTTCGGTGACCATCATGCCATCTGTCCTCCTTTCGGGCGCCACCGGAGATCTCGGTTCGGTGGTCCACCACGTCATGCGTGAAGCAGGGTGGAACGTCCTATCGCTCCAACGTCCGGACGTCGACCTTACCAGCGACAGCAGCACAGCGGCCGCCTGTGCCAACCTCCCTGCCGACCTTGCCGCCATCGTCCATCTCGCCGGTGGCATCGTTGCCGGGAAGAGTGTTGCACAGACCACAGCCTCCGATGTCGATCGCATGTTCTCGTTGAATGTGGTCACGGCCTTCAATCTGTTCCGTCACGCCCTTCCTGTCCTTGAGCGCAACGGCGGCGGATCCGTCGTAGTGATCGGTGCCCAAAGCGTGCTGCATCCCATTGCCAACAGAAGTGCCTATTCGGCGTCGAAGGCGGCCCTGGTCTCGCTCGCACAGAGCATTGCCGAAGAAGGGCGCACCACGAACATCCGCGCAAATGCCATCCTTCCAAGTATCATTCGCACGCCGGCAAATCTGGCATGGGCGCAAGGCGGCGAGGAACATGCGTGGGTACGTCCCGAGGACATTGCCGCAACCATCGTGCATCTCTGCGATGCACAGTGTGCGATCAGTGGTGCCGTGATCCCCATGTTCGGCGGAAAGGCGTTCTGATATGGCCAAGTCACGACGCGACCGAACGACAGCGGAAGAGAAGACGCGCATCGACTCCGAGACCGCTCGCAAGCAACTTGCCTTTCTCCTTGGCTATTACCGACCGTATGCGGGACGAACGATCGTTGCACTGCTCTTCATGCTTCCGGCCAGTGCCATCAGTCTGCTGTTCCCACGGTTGACGGGTGACCTGATCGATACGGTCACCAAGAGTGGCAGCTCCGATCAGCTCTACACAGTGGGCCTCTCGTTCTTGGGTCTTCTCATCGTCCAGGCCGTCATCGGCTACTTCGTCTCCGTTACCATGGCTCGCACAACAGAACGCGTGATCGCCGCATTGCGCACCGATCTGTTCGACCACATCATTCGACTGCCGCTCACGGTGCTCACAGAGCGTCGCATTGGCGAACTGTCGTCACGACTCTCAAGCGATCTCACGCAGATCCAGGAAACATTCTCATTCTCGGTGATGCAGATCTTGCGGCAGATCATCTTCCTGATCGGAAGCATAGCCATCATCATCAGCACGAGTGTACAACTGACAGTACCGATCCTTGTCGCCCTTCCGGTGATCGTTGTGGTCGCACTGTACATGGGACGAAAGATCCGTGCACTGTCGACGAAAACACAGGACGCACTTGCGCGCTCATCGACCATCGTCGAAGAGACGTTGCAGTCGATCTCAGCCGTGAAGACCTATGTGCAAGAAGGCTACGAGACGAAGCGCTATCACGCCACGATCGACGAGAACGTACGTCTTGCCATTTCGGGCGCACGGCTTCGAGCCATTTTCGTAACGTTCATCATCTTCACCATCTTTGGTGGTATCGCCGGCGTGATCCTCTATGGTGCCGGCCTTGTGATGAGTGGCGCCGTGACCATGGGCCAGTTGCTGTCGTTCCTGATGTATGCCATGTTCGTCGGTGGTGCACTGGGAAGTGTGGCCGAACAGTTCGGTCAGATCCAGAAATCACTCGGAGCATCGGTGCGCATGCGTGAATTGATGCAGGCGCCGGTCGAAGAACTTGGTGAAGACGCACCGCGGATCCGACTCACATCCGTGCAACTCGATCACGTCTCGTTCTCCTATCCGGAGCGTGCCGACACCACGGTGATCGACAACGTCTCGTTACAGATCGCACCGGGAGAGCGTGTTGCCTTTGTCGGGTCGAGCGGTGCCGGCAAGAGCACGACGGCCGCCCTCATTCAACGACTATATGATCCGACGCAGGGAACCATTTCCTACGATTGGACGGATGCTCACGCACTATCATTGGCACAAGTGCGCTTGAACATCGGCATCGTACCGCAAGACATCGTGCTCTTTGGTGGGACCATCGACGAGAACATCCGCTACGGAAAGATCGACGCCACGGAAGAAGAAGTGGTCGCCGCTGCACGAGCTGCCAATGCCATGGAATTCATCGAGCGATTCCCCGAAGGGATGCAGGCTCGTGTTGGTGAGCGTGGGATCAAGTTGAGTGGAGGACAACGTCAACGCATTGCCATCGCGCGAGCACTCTTGAAAAATCCTCCCATCCTGATCCTGGATGAGGCGACGAGTTCGTTGGACGCCGATTCCGAACGTTTGATCTCCGAGGCGCTTGAGCGCCTGATGGAGCATCGCACGACCATCATCATTGCACACCGACTCAGTACCGTCCGACGATGCGACCGTATCTATGTGTTCGATAGTGGTCGCATCGTCGAATCAGGTGCGCATGATGAACTGTTCGCGAACGCAGACGGCAAATACCGTCGGTGGTGCGATCTGCAGTTCATCCAATGACCGTTACCGCACGATCGTGAACGGCATGGTCAGCGTCTGACCCGTGCTCGTTACGAGACGTACTCTATACAATCCTTGCTGCAACGTTCCGATCGGAACATTCAGGGCATACTGCCCTTCCGCCATCTCCCCTTGCGAGATCACCTGGACGATCCGCCCTGTGACGTCGACGATCGTGAGATCCACATGCGTTGGCATCTGGAGGACGAACGGGATCGTGATGGCCGAGCCGCTGGCGGGATCCGGATAGGCCGGATACATCTCCGCTTTATAGCGAAGCATGTGCTCGAGGTGCTCTTCCTGCACGTCGGTTGGTTGTCCACCAAGCGGACGTGGCGTGATCGAGAGATCGTCGTTCACGACCGCCGACCGCAACACTGAATTCGTACGCGCCGCGCCGATCTGAATGCCGTTCGCATACGACTGCACGTTGGCTTGCACGGTATCGAGCTCTTGTGTGGTCAGGTAGAGATAGCCCTTTGGTCCGAAGGACGCGTCCATGTGCCACACTTGATCGTTCGTATCACACAGCGCTGCAGGATTCTTGTGCACCTTCCAAGAACCACCGGAGCCCGGTTGATTCTTGACAAAGGCCAACAGTCCGTGCGATGTTCTTCCATCAGGCGCAACATCGGACTCCGTTTCGGCAAGGACCACTACGTGTCCGTTCTCGGAAACGGCCGATGCAAGACGGCGGATGACGTGATCCTCCTTCGCTTCGTCCATCACCGATGGCGAGCTCCATTGTCCGTTCGAATACCACAATTCATGCAGCTTGTAGCTCGGTGTGGACTGACCGCGACGATCGTAGGTGGATAGTGCAAGGACGGCACCACCGTTATAGGCCGACATCGTGATCTCGTTGAACTGTCGATTCGTCCCTGGTGCGAGGATCACCATCGGAGTGGACCATGTGGTGCCATTCCAACGGGCATACATGAGACTGGACTGCCCTACATCGATGGACCGCTCGTTGATCCATACGGCAAGCACGTCGTTGTCGGCAACGCGCACCAGATGCAGATCTCGTTCATACCCGCTCGTGGTACCGATCGGTTGAACGGGCTGCATAGACCAAACAGAGCCGGTCTTCTTCAGCAGCACGCCATAGATATCGCTTTCACCGGACGTTGGCGTTTGGGCTGGCCATACGATCATGGCAGATGTGCCGTTCGCCAACGACACGACCTTTGTCGTACCATCGATACGTCCGGACATTGCCGAGCTCATATCGTCCGTGACCACCATGTCCTGTGTGAGCGTACCGGACTTCGCATCGTAGATACCCACGTGTACATCTTCCGCATGCAGCAGTTCCGGTACGGAAAGCGATGCCGGTGCATTCGAGGCATTGAAACGACTCTGATTCCATGTGATCACGGCATCGCCATCGTCGTTGAGAATGGTCATGGCAGCATCGTGCATACCGTTTCGATTGGTCAGCAACGTTTCTGTTGCACCAAAGGAATTCGTGAGCGTATCGAGCGATCCGATCATCAACGAACTCTTCTGTCCTGCCCGTGCATGTTCAAGCCACACCATGCTCAGTCGCTTCGATGTGGCGACCACATCCGGACGTGCATAGTAGTACGGTGTTTCCGGTGGGAGCGGACGGTAGGACATCTGTGCTGCCTGGACCTGGTCGCTCTGCTTGCTTCGTTCCATTGCAGAGATGAAGATCGACGATTTGATCTCCGGAAATGTGTAGAACGATGGCATGAGGTCCGGATCGTACGAGGCATTGAGCAATCCATGATAGAGGTCGATATGGATCAGACCGAACATCAGATCGAGGTCCACCGTGACGTACGTGCGTTGTGCCGATGCTGACGGCCAGTTCCGTTCGACGATCGACGTGACACCACCAGAATAGGTCTTGCCCCAGCCGATGATCGTTTGATCATCGATCGAGACACCGGCACCAAAGAAGCCGGCAATGCTCACCTCCATACCACGCGAAAGCGTCGATGAGAAGCTATTCGCCAAACCGGTCTGGTACTTGTTCTTGAATTCTTCGGCGTGCTCTTTCGAGTCCGGAAGTTCACCGGCATACTTCAGTACGCCGGTACCATCGGTGCCAAGATTCAACGTGTAGTATTGCTCGCTGCCAACCCACAACGCTAACGTCGGTGCTGGACTCACGATCGTGAGGCCGGACTCGATGATGTGTAGCGCCTCTTTGATAATGGTGTAGGGCCCGAGAAGATTCCCGGATAGGTTGGCCGAAATGAGTTGCCGAATGGCCATCTCTCTGTTCGGGCCGGCTGTATCGCTCACGAAGTCTTGCTCAGCTTTGAATCCATGAAGTGTATCACCTTGATTCACATACGCCGTCCTGCTACCTGTCAAGAGCTCTGTACTTATGTTCGAGTTCCAGGTAAAGCCCGCGTTGTTGTAGGACGAGTTCGGGTCGAAGGCGAACTGTCCGTTCGACGGCGTATAGATGACGTTGACCTTGAGTTCCAACGGACCGCTTCCGCCATCGGCACTTGCAGTGCTCATGGGCAACGAGCCAATGAGCGGCAATGTTTTCTCGAAACCTGGCGTTGGCAATGGAATGAGCGACGTCAGATAAATGGAGCCATTCACATTCGAGTCGGCCGTGATCTGTGTTCCATTGATCCAGTCCGCACGCGGTGTGATGGATACGACCTGCGTTTGATGCGCAGAAGGCTTGGCCAGTCCATTGAACGTGTAGTCGATGACCATGTCCAGCTCACGTGCATCACGAGCGATGCTCGGCCAACCAACCTGTGCGGGATCGTACGGTGCGGCCTTCCATGTATCGATGGTATCCGTCACGGTCGGATCCTTTGGATCCGGGACGATGCGACGATCGGCAATGTTCATCGTATAGGCAGACGAGCCCACCTGTGTTCCGCTTTGATCGATCCATCGCGCAGCCACGGTCTTCATGATCGTGGATTGCACGGAGTCCTGCACATTGATGATGGACGGCATGACCGTGATACCTTGATATCCGCCGGCAGCAACGCTCTGCTCAAACGGACCCCATCCCCTATCGCTATGCAAGGGCTGTGGTGGGAATGGAAGCATCGTGACCGGGAACTTGTAGTTCCATTGCTGCCGTTTCACCGTACCGGCCTGTGTGCGCTTGTTCCACGACACGGCAACATTCACGAACGAACCCAAAGGAAGTCCGCCAAGTTGCTTGTATCCCGAACGGAACTGACATGTATCGGGCAGCGGTGCTGCCGTGTAGTTCCGTGTGAAGACCACCGGTGCGGAGTCCAACTGCACATCGTTCGAATCGTGAAGCGACAGAACCATTACGATCTGGTCGGTGGAATCGTGCTGTGCACTCGGGATGAACTGCGAAGGTTGGAAGGTGAGAAGGAACCTCGTCGACGCGCTCTTACCTTGACGGAAGGGTCCCCATCCAAGCGACGACCAGATGAAGTTCTTCTGTGGAGGAGCAGCGAATTGCGTTGTGATCACGGCAGTATCGAGAAGAATGTCTCGCTTTGAAACATCTGAGCAACGATGATACACGAACGTGCCGATGAGTCGCAGTGTGGCCGGCGTGTTGCCGAACGAGTTCATGTCGTATGTCAATCGTACGGAGTCGTTCTTCGGAACCTGTGTGGAGATCGTTCCAACGGTTGCACCCGATGGATTCAGCCATCGGATGTTGGTCACGCTGTCCACGTTATGCAGGTGCGTGAGCGTGAATGTTTGCATCATCTTCCCGGTCGTGGTATCGGTTGCACGGAAGGATGGATACAATCGGCCGTACAACGTGTCGACAAGCGGATTGGGGACGACATTGATACTATCGACGAACGTGAAGCCCGACTTGGGGAAATGCAAAGAGTTTGAGTAGACATTGACCTCCACCGTCCGTGCTGTGATAGGCAACGGCGTGATCGCATAGTGCTGATCGTTGATCACGTTCGTTTGTGCTCCCGAAACAGCGGTCACGCCGTACAAACTATCGTCCACCGAACCATTGCAATCACGGAATCGATACCGCACCGAATCCATATGATAAGGGGCGAGCATCGAATACAAAGGCTGCGCGTTGGGTCCAGTACCCAGATTCAAATTCAAATCGAGAATATTCGTACTTCCCTGGAGCAGTGCCGATGTGTCGCGTACCGACGCATTGGTTGTGAAGACCTTATACGCATCGAACTCGAGGTGCGGATTCTTCACTTCGATGTTCAGCGGATAGGTGATACCCAGGCCAGGACCACCGTCGGTATACAGGATGAACGTGAGCGTCGAGGTATTGAACTGTCTGAAGGTGAACGGTATCGAAAGCGTTTGATCCTTGTTGAACCGGATCTGATACGGCGTGAGTGGAACCAGAACTGAGTCGATGAGCGCACCGTTGTCGTCCTTGGTGAAGACGGCAACACGAAGCGTCTGTGCCGGCATGCGCTTGATCGTGAAGATGGTAGGGATCGGGGTCACACCGGAGATATCGGACTGTGTGCTGCCGGATCGCGGCAGGTACGACCATGAGAAGTCCAATGGTCCGAAGCCTGCTGTCGAGGTTGCTGCAAGCGTGTCGGGAATGGTGTAGATGAACCGATCGAGCTGCACTCCATTGTCGGGTCCACCATCGTACCGCACATTCACGTGCAAGCGTGCGTTGACCGGCAGCCAGCCCATGTTCGTTGTGAAAACAGCGGAATCGAGGGTACCGGTTCCTGTTGGACGAACCAGCATGGAGTCCACGGCGGCGGGATTGTGCGTGCCCGTCACGCGGAACTCTACCTCACGTGTACCCGGAGGAAGGTTCGTGATCCTGAAGGTGTTCATCGAATCACGTCCAGCCGTGAACGGACCATAGCCTTGCGACGCTGTGAGCACTCCCGGCTGTGGCAACATCGAGATAGGATGTCTGGTGAATTCAAGTTGAACAGTATCCGTACCACGTATAGCGTAGCGTGTAAAGCGCGCTTCCACCTTGAGCGGGAATCCTCCCGTGATGATCAGCGGGCGCGTTCCATTCGTATCGAGCCAGAAGACCGTACTGTCGTAGCCCACACCTTTCAGAGGCACGAAGACACTTCGTGCGATAACGGTATCGGCAACGGAATCACGAATGGAGAACTGACCGATGATCGTATCTGTTGCCGTGCCGATGGGTCGCATCCACTTTGCGCCAAGCACGATGTAGGCCGAGTCAGTTTGGACGAACGGTCCCCACGAGTTCGCGAACAAGTATGGCAAGGAAGTATCTCGAACATCGAAGTAATAGTCGTATTCGATCGGCAAGACCTCGTAGTCGCGATACACCTCGCACCGTACGGTAGTGGTGTAGAGCGGAAGCGTGCTCTGATCGAAGACAATGCGCGCTGTATCCACATAGGTGTCAAACGTGGGATAGGCATTGCGTTGGTTATAGAGTCCACCCCACTGATCGATAAGCGTGAGTCGCACATGCGCTGCGCGAACAGGGAGACTGTCGACGCTCACCGTGTCGATCCCGGCCTGTCCGAGTCCGAGTGGTGCTGTGAAGGACGTGAAGAAGTGCGGTCCATAGTTCTGTGGCACGATCTGGATCGGATAGTCAGTACGGGCGGAATCCGTTGTCGGAGATCCGTAATAGGCCACCACATGAAGGACTGCATTCTGTAGCGCAATGCCCATGTTGGAGGTGAAGTTCACGCTATCTACCACCATACTGTATGGGGCACTTCCTGAATCGAGGCCATAGATCATCCCATATCGACCGGTGGCATCGATCCACCAACGGATAGACCTGCAGGATGAGCCAAGACCCTTCACAACGAACTCATTGACGGCACCAACCCCTTGTTGGAACGGACCCCATCCGAGCGATGCGCGAACAACGGGAAGCGGAACAGAGTCGGCCAACACCATCGTTGTTCGAAATCCGGCGCTCGTCGTGGTCGGAGTTGTATACGTGATCGAAAGGGTTGTCATCTTCTTGTGTGCCGATGTGGAATACAGAATGGATGCCGTGTCGATGGCTGTGCCGGTGCGGACCACGGAGTCGATCACCGTTCCATTTTCACGAAGCAAATGCAAGGCAACGCGCGAGGTCGATGGAGGAAAACCCGATGCTACATAGCGATGCTGTGCGGGCTGGCCCACAATGAGCGCACGCATGCCTGTTGTGCTGTTGACAGTGGGACCACCTCCACCCATACGGATGGTGGCATTCAGGGCGTACTGCTGTTCAGCGCCACTACCGGTAAGGGTCGTCACATTGACAGACAATTTCGAGAAGAACGGCAGGCCGGCCATGTTCGTTGTGAACGTCAGCGACGTGCCCGCTTGATAGGCCACACGCGCCTGCGCCGACGCCTGGTTTCCTCCCGTTATCTCAAAAACGGCTGACTGCACCACTTCATCGGAAGGAATGTTGGCAACCGTGAACGTGTTCATTCGTGTGACGTTCGGTATGAATGGCCCCCATCCTGCACTTGCCTGAAGCGAAAGACCTTGAGCAATGGCCAAGCTCTGCAGCAGCAGAAAGACAAAAAGAAGTGACAAGACCCTCATGCGGACCCCTTTGAGAACAAGTGAAACCGTGGTGTGTAGTGAAATATACGTCGGTGTTCGCGACACTCTTTGCGAAAATCCATTTGGCAAAGACAGCGACTTCCCCTATTTTTGAAATCCGTCTGAAAGCAACCGGGCCCATAGCTCAGCTGGGAGAGCGCTTGGATGGCATTCAAGAGGTCAGCGGTTCGATCCCGCTTGGGTCCACAACATTGACGAAGAGACGGAATCGTAGCTCAGCTGGTTAGAGCGCTGCCCTGTCAAGGCAGAGGTCGCGGGTTCGAGCCCCGTCGGTTCCGCATCACGAAAAAGCCCGATCATTCGATCGGGCTTTTTTTTTGAAGCATGTTTGCGAGCGATCAGTACCGTGCGATGTCATAGGCATAGACCAGTCCGAATCGGAAAAGCTTGTCGTCGTATCGGTCGATGATCATGTAGTTGATCTCGGCCCCGATGGACGACCGTTCTCCCACAGGGAACATGTAGTTGATGCCCAGCATGCCCACTGTACTGGTCGAGCCCACGCTCACCGTTGGTGACCCCTCCTGTTCAACGTTCGAACGCATGATCATGACACCGAATCCCAAGATCAGGTTCAGATTCCGCGCAGGGGTCATGGTCACATTGATCATAAGCGGGAATCCGTTCAGAACGCTGCGAATGTGCACGGGATCTCCGGCCATGTTCACGTCCGTACGTTCGATGGAATACAGATTCGTAAGTCCTACCTCGCCACCAACGGCCACATAGTGTTCCGGATGCCAGAGCATCCTCGCCACACCAAAGAAGCCCACCCGATTCAACCCCGTTGGCACGTCATCGAATTGTGACGAGCAATACGTCATCCCACCGGCGAACATTCCGGTAAGGCGATACAGCGTGTCCTTCACCTCGGCATGAGCCGTGGCATGACCAAGCACCAAGCAAGCAACAACAACAGGGAGTGTACGCATGGTCATCGCATGTAATGGTAGAAGGAAACAGCCTGCGGGTAATTCGTAAGGAATCCATCGAACGATCCCTCGCGCAAGAACTGCTGAATGAATTGTTGATCGTCGAGCGTCCAGCAAATGGCGATGCGACCTTCCGCATGCATTTGGGCGACTTCTGCGTTCTGCGTGCCTTGTGTCCAACGCGGACCCCATGCCTTGCTGTTCGCAGCACGAACCATGTCGGGCGAAAGTTCACAGAGCGAGAGAATGTTCTCATGACCAGGATAGGCCATGAACTCGTCATACACCGCTTGCGTGGGCATACCGATACCGATGCTCACCACACGACCCAATGCCTTCGCCTTCTCGTTGGCCGCATTGATGATCGGTACCATCTTCGCGATGATGCCCATGTTCTCTGACTTCGTGTCGAGCCATACCGCACGAAGATTCGTGCGCTCAACGATGGTATCCAATGCTTCTTGTAGTGTTGGCATCTTCTCGCCACGGATCAACGTGCATTGCGTTCGGAGCTGATCATAGGTGTACTCTTCTGTTGCACCGATCAACGTCCCCTTTCGCACGAGGCGCGGGTTGATCCCGGAGTCGTGATACAGGAATGGGATCCCGTCCTTCGACAAGCGCACATCGATCTCCACACCATTGGCGCCGTACATCTGTGCAAGACTCAACATCTCAGATGTGTTCTCACTACGCGGGATGCCGTCGGAGGTGCGTCCTCCACCACGGTGCGCAACGATCAGGAATGGCGCAGCAAGTGTTGCGGGATTGATCGGCCGTGCGTAGCGCAACAGCAATGGTTCCGTAGGAGAATTCTGATCATATCCAAAGCTCCCACGGAGTTCAAGACGGTTCGATGCCGGCGTGGTCGAATCGGCGATCAACCATCGTCCACCATGATCCTTCGGAATGATGCATCGTACGAGACCCGTGGAATTGTTCGCCTGCTTCCGCCAAAAACCCTCGAAGAAGCCTACGGAATCAAGGTATCCGCCTTGCAGGATCATGTAGCCGACCTGGACGCCGGTGAAGATGGACAACGACTTGCCTGTCCACTTCACTACAACGCTATCACCGAACACACCGGCGCCACTCTCAACCGAATACACGCCTTCGAGTCGCGCAGAGCGTGCGTCCGTTAACGGATAGGTTTGCCCAATGAAGCCGTTCTCACCGAATCGTGGTATGAGGATGCTCTCGGCATTCTCGCATGACGAGAGAAGAAGAGCAAGGGCGGCAAGGACAGAAAGGAAACGTGTTTTCATAGTCGGAACCCGATCACAAACTCCGGAACCCAGTAATACCGGTCGAACGTAGGGAATAGTAGCCACGACGGATAATAGAACTGAACGAAGTTCTGCTTGAATCCGATCTGCAGGTATTGATCTTTCCAGAGCGGCTGCTCGAGGTAGAGAGCAAGAGAGCCTCCATTGAACATCGAACCACTGCTTGAGGTAACAACGCTCTCTGCCGTGAGCGTGTACGACATGAGAATGTTGAGCTCGCCCTTTGCAGTGAGTGTGACATCGCCAAAGCGAAATCCGAGCGATGCATTCGGATACAGGAAGGCTGCCTTGACGGTATTGTCGAACGCACCGGAGTTCATGAATCCGAACATGTACGCACCGTCGATCCCTACCATGGCAGAGAAGCGGTTCAATTGAACGCCCAAGGCCGTGGCGGGAGCAGTTGTCGAGTCGCTGGCGTCGCCGTTTCCAAAAGCATCAGACACCGTTTGCGCATTGATCACCCACTTCGGACCGATGCGAATGTGATTCGTGATCACTTGCGTGTTCAGGGTGGCCTCGATCATGAAGTTCTTCGGAAGACCGATGAACGCATCAAGCTCAAACAGTGGCCACCGGAATGTGTCCATCTCCTCGACGATGTCCTTTGGCACCTTCCCCAGTGCCATACCTGCGTTCAATCGCAGGGCTCCTGAGGGTAGGGCTCGTGGGAACTGCATCGGCCCTTCGTCTGTGCCCATCGCCCAAGAACGAGAGACGGCCACGACGATCATGAGGACGGCTATGAGCCTCTTCATATGTTACTCCCCTGCGCCTTTGAAGTGGTCTTCGTCGTACGCGAACATGAAATTGAACGACGTCATCGAGCCGTAGATGCGAGTGATATACGACTGCAACTTCACCTTCTCACCATCTGTCAGCTTTGAATTCGCATTGATCTGTTGCTCCAACACCCGCAGATTATCTCGCATCATGACCACTTTGTGCATGAACTTGTCCATCGAGATCTCGTGTTGCTTCATGCCGGGAACATGTGGCACGAACACCACCACCCCGTGTTCCCACTTCGGCGCTAGGTCGGCCGAATGTCGTTTCTCCACCTCGTCGGCCACAAGTCGAGCGAGGATCTTCATGTCTGCAAACTCCATACTGCTCATTTCCTCCGAACACTCATGAGGATCGAAGTAATGGCAACGGTCTTGACCACATCAACAATGAGGAACGGTGCAACACCCATCGACCACACATTGCCAACACCAACGAACGTTGCGAGAACAGCTGCCCCGCAGACATGGATGATGACAATGGCAAGACATGTTGTGATCGCGTATTGCGCTGCACGCACGATGGAGGATGACGTTGTCATGTTCTCAACGATCGTACCGGCAACGAAGGCCGCCGGCAGGAATCCCAAGAGATAGCCGCTCGTTGGACCCCATAGTGCCGTGATCGATGCAAAGCCGGAAAAGACAGGAGCTCCGAGAGCACCGGCAACGAGATACGTTGCAACAGAAGCGGCGCCGATCGTTCTCCCTGCCACCATGGCCCAAAGGATCACGGCAAACGTCTGTCCCGTGATCGGTACCGGCGTGAAGGGAAGCGGAATGCGTACCTGCGTCATGGCCGCGATCAGAACGGCACCAAGTGAGATCAAAGCGACAGTGGTCGACGTGCGACCGACAATGCGTTGCGGTAAGACCGCAGAGAGAAGTGTGTTCATGGCGCAAATCTAGGAATGTTACTCTTTTAGTGCTCCGGCCGTGAGGCCTTCGATGATCCGCTTTTGAAAGACGACGAACAGAATAAGGATCGGGAGAGCAGAAATGCTCGCTCCTGCCATCAAGTGTCCCCAATCGATGCTTTGCTTTCCGAGATAGAACGCAAGACCAACCGGCAGTGTACGGTGTGCCTCGTCATTCGTGAACAAGAACGGGAACAGGAAGGAGTTCCAGTTGCTGAGGAACACATAGATAGCAAGTACGGTTAGCACGGGTCGCGCAAGCGGCATCACGATCCGCAAGATGATGTACCATTCCCCTGCCCCATCCAACCTTGCCGCATCCTCGATTCCTGTTGGCAGATTCTCGATGTACTGACGAACGAGAAAAACTCCGAATGGCGTGACGAGCCACGGGATGATAAGAGCCCAGTACGTATTGATCCATCCCAACTCCGCCATCAGACGGTACAGCGGGATCATGATCACTTGCGGTGGAATGATGAGCACACCAAGGATGGTGGCGAACAGCACGGTCTTACCACGAAAGATCTTTCGTGCAAAGGCATAGCCCACGAACAGACAGAACAGCACATTCCCTGCCGTAACGCAGATGGCCACGAAGAATGAGTTCGCGAAGTAGAGCAGAAAGTTGTCGGACCTCCACGTGTCGATGTAGTTCGACGTGATCGTAGGCGCAGCAAGGATCTCACGGAACGTGGTGTACTGCTCCGGGTACTCTCGTGTCGAAAGCACGAGCATATAGAACAATGGGAAGACCATGCCGATGGCAACGACGATCAAAACGATATTGACCACCCATCGCATCATGCAGATGGTCCTCGATACAGACCGTGTTCCTCGATGTAATCGCGCACGGCCTTGACCGTGAGATAGTTGATCGTTTGGTGATCGCGCACGCGTTTACGGATCTCTGTGGAGGAGATCTCCAGCAGTGGTGCGTTCACCCAAATGGGTATCCGCCCATCCACCGTAAGATTCTCCGTGAGTCTCCATTCCTGCTCTGGGGTAAGGAGGAAGGGGCGGCGTACGATGCAGAGCGTGGATGCGCGAAGGATGCTCTGCCAGTCTTTCCATCGTACGAACTCAATGGCCTGATCGCTGCCGATCAAAAGGAAGAGCTGGGCGCCGGGATGGATCGTTTGGAAATGCTCGATCGTGTCGATGGTATACGACACACCACCTCGAGAGATCTCTGCATCCGACACTCGAAACGAACTGTTTTGGACGGCCGCTGCATGCACCATGGCCATGCGTTGTTCGGGAGTGGCGCTGGGTGTTGTGTCGCCGCTCTTGAAGGGCGACTGAAAGGCAGGAACGAAATAGCATACGTCGAGCGATTGCTGCTCAACGAACCTGTCCGCAATGATCAGGTGCGCGATATGGATCGGATTGAAGCTCCCGCCGATGATACCAATGCGCTGTTCCACATCACTCCCAATCCAGGGTGCATTCGATCACGGTCGTTCCGTCGACGTTGGACAGACGAATGGTCGAGGGGAGCGGACCGGACGACACATAGTCCGACAGTCGAAATGGTCCGATCACACCCAAGATGATCGGAGCCACTTTCCGTTGTGCATCTTCAAGGAACAGCTCAAAGATGAGTTGCTTTCCGAGATCGCCGATGGTGAGATCATCGATGCGAGTCCACTTGCGAGGTACGCTTGCAATATCGTTCGAGGGAGAATAGCCCTGCTCGGGTACAACCGTATAGATGATGCGCGAGTTCGAGTCGACGAGTCTCCACAGTCCGAACCAACGAACATCTTGCGATGTGATACGCGGATCGTCGAGTTGGGCCGGACGCGCAACCTTCACAAGATTCACGGCCGTGATGTCCACATTCGTGGGACCCATGCGGATCGTGTCAAGCACGGTCGTATCGGCGATCATGGCCGACGCTACCATGGGCAGGAATGCGAGGACCATGGTCGCAAGGAACATCTTCATGTGTCAGTACGAGCGTGTCAGCGTGTCTGCGGTAGCACGCCGACCATGGACCACGTTGAGTGAAATGTAATTCCGTTGTGGCTTACAGCGGGCTTCGAACTCTTCGCGGAACTTCAAGATGAAGCCGCGAACAGGCCATGCGGCAGCGTCGCCAAGAGCACAGATTGTATTGCCTTCGATGTTCGAGGCGACGTTCAAGAGCAGATCGATATCGGATGACGTTGCATCGCCATGCTCGATGCGGTGCAATACCTTTTCCATCCATCCGCAACCCTCACGACATGGTGTGCACTGTCCGCACGATTCGTGATGATAGAAGCGAGCGATACGAAGGGTGACCTTCACAATGTCCGTGTCCTCGTCCATCACCATGATGCCGGCGGTACCGATGTGCGTACCCAAGACTTTGAGGGATTCCTCGTCCATGCGCACGCCTTCGATCTCATCTCCGCGCAGTGGCGGCATCGACGAGCCACCAGGGATCACCGCCTTGACCTTCTTGTTGCCGGGAACACCACCACAGACGTTCTGGATGATGTCGGTGAGCAAGGCACCCGTGGGCAGCTCGTACACTCCGGGCTTGTTCACATGTCCGGACACACCATAGAGGATCGTACCGGCATGTCCCGGCGCACCGATCTTGCTGTAGGCGTCCGCGCCCATGCTCAGGATGGCGGGAACGGTGGCAATGGTCTCGACATTATTGATCGTTGTTGGCATTCCCCAAAGGCCCTTGTTGGCCGGGAATGGCGGCTTGAATCGTGGGTACGCCCGATCTCCTTCCAGCGAATTCATGAGCGACGTTTCTTCACCGCAGATATAGGCACCGGCACCCTTGTGAACGACGATGTCGATCGTGTAGTCGCCACCAAACGTCTGCTTCATGCGCTCACCCACGTAGCCCTTGTCGTAAGCTTCACGAACGGCATCTTCCATCATGTTCACCCACTTGTGATACTCACCGCGGATGTAGATGAAGGCCTGCTTCACACCCATGGCGTACCCTGCGATCAGGATACCCTCGATCAGTTGGTGCGGGTTGGATTCGAAGATCTGGCGATCCTTGAATGAACCGGGCTCGGACTCATCACCGTTGATGGCCAAGTACTTTGGCTTGTCATTCCCCTTCGGCATGAAGCTCCACTTCAGTCCCGTTGGGAAGCAGGCGCCACCGCGTCCGCGAAGGCCGGAGCGCTTCACTTCGTCGATGACCTGGTCCGGCGTCATCGACAGGGCCTTGCGATAGGCAGCATACCCGCCATTGGCAAGATAGGTGTCGATCCGATGGAGGTTGGGGATCTGCGGGAGAACGATGTGTGGAGCTGTGTACATGGCGATGTGGTACCAGTGAACGTAGTGTGGCAAATATAAGAATCTACGCCCTGCTCCTTGCTGCCTTACAAAGTCTCTTCTCGATCGTAGGTGCTTTCGACCATTTCCCTGATGGCCTTGTCGAGATCGTTGACCGTTTGCATCAGCTTTTCGACCACTTCCACATTGGAAGGGTCGGCCGGTACTGCTGTATTGTAGAGCCGCAACAATCCGATGATGTTGGTGAGCGGACCTCGCACGTTGTGCGAGCTGAAGCGAGCGATCTCGCGCAGCGTCGTGATCTTCTCTTCGAGTCGCTGTCGTGCCGCCTTGAGCGAATCGATGTCCTGCATCACTCCGATCAGACGTACGGGCGCGCCGGCGTCGTCATACTGAACAAGGGCGCGGTCGCTCACCCAATGCCACATCCCGTCCGCACCGGCGAAGCGGTACTCCATGGTGAAGAGCGGCACTCGTTCCTGGATCGTGCGCTCAAGGGTATGCAGTACCATTTCCCGTTCGTCTTGGTGCACACGATCGATCCACCATGTTCCGTTGGTCTGCAGGTCGTTGTAGCCGTAGTTGGTACGAAGTACCGGACTCCATTGAACGCTATCGGTGTCATTGGTCCACTCCCATACAATGTCGCTCACGGCATTCATCAGCGTCTCGTAGCGGCTGACGGATGAAAGAAGTTCCCGCTCGTGGCGTACGCGTTCCCCAATGTCCTGTGCAAAGATCGCGGCTCCGACCACCTCGTCATTCACCACAATGGGCGTGAAGCTAAAGGCACCGTGGTACACGACACCGGTGCGAGGATCGATCCCACTGTTCTCGATAGTGAACCGTTCGCCTTGGAGCACGCGAGTATAGTATCCACGGAACAGTTCGTTCGAAGCAGGACCGAATGAAGTGAGGATGCCTGATTCGCCTGGCTCAAAGGGCCGGCCGGTGGAATGCTCCACAAGTTGCTGGAACGCCACATTTGCCGTGACAACACGCATGGATGTGTCGATGCTCCAGATCGGATTCATTGTGTTGTTGATCAGGGCGGACACGTTTGTAAGCACTTCACCGAGCTGCTCCGTACTCGCACGCAAGCGCGCAGCGCTGCTTCTCATCACAAGGTTGACCGTAACGGTAGCGATCACGATCAAGAGAATGTCGACGAGGAATTCGATTGCCGGCCACGCTGAAAGCAGAGCGTGCATGGACAAGGCGAGAACCATATTCGCGGCGAAGAACCCGGCAACGATCCAATATCGTCTGGCCGCTCCCTGCCACAAGAGGGCTGTCTTCAATTATGCCTTCGTAACGTGCAAGAGCTCAGAGATCTTTTCGGCGGTGAGTGGTTTCTCGATGTAGTCCGCAACATGCTTGTAGGTGCGCGAACGTTGCAGATCGCGATCGTCGACCGAAGAGCTGACCATGTAGATGGCGATGTCCTTCGTGAGCAATCGATGCAGCCGCTCGAACTCTTCCAAGAATTGCCATCCGTTCATCAGGGGCATGTTGATGTCAAGAAACACGAGATCCGGTAACATCGATGGTGTGGAAGCATGCTCGAGGAAGAAAAGCATTGCTTCGCGACCGTTTGCGAACGTCACGACGTTTGCATCGATCCCACTGACGCGAATGGTCTTCGCCATGACGAATCGATTGATCTCGTCGTCGTCGATCAAACAGATCGTCGTTGTTGCGGAATTGATTGGTGTACGCGCCATGGTACAAATCTGTGCGATGCGCGTGGTTTCATTATTGCGTATAACTACCCTTTTTCATTGGGAGTTACGCAATCGCCCCGTTCAAACGCTTTCGACAACCACGGCAAGTCCCTGGCCCACCCCGATACAGAGCGCTGCGGCACCGTAGCGAGCGCCCCGACGGACCATTTCTCGACTCAAATGCCCCAGGATCCGAGCACCGCTCATTCCAAGCGGATGACCGATGGCGATGGCTCCACCATTCACATTGACACGTTCGATGTCGAGTCCCAACTCGCGGACGCTGGCCAAACTTTGGGCGGCAAAGGCCTCGTTGATCTCCACCAGGTCCAGATCGGCGACGGAGATCCCGACCTTCGCACAGGCCTTTCGGATGGCACCGACCGGCCCAATGCCCATGATGCGCGGATCAACGCCAACCGCACCCGTTCCGATCACCCGCACCAGCGGCGTGCAACCATGGTCCTTCACAGCCTGCTCGCTCATCACCAACATCGCAGCGGCTCCGTCGTTCAGCGACGATGAATTCCCTGCCGTGACCGTTCCACCTTTACGAAAGGCAGGCTTGAGGGCGGCAAGGCGTTCAAGGGACGTGTCGCGGCGCGGACTTTCGTCGACGCGAACCACGACCGGGTCGCCCTTCTTCGACGGAATGGTCACCGGAACGATCTCGTCGGCATAGAGCCCGGCCTCCTGCGCAGCAACGGCGCGAACATGCGAGCGCATTCCGAATGCGTCCTGATCTTCGCGAGTGATGTTCCATCGCTCAGCGACGTTCTCGCCTGTTTCTCCCATCACTTCCAAAGGGAAGAGGGTCTCCATCTTCGGATTTGGGAATCGCCAACCAAGTGCCGTGTCGTAGGCCGTCAGATTCCCGAACATCGCTGCACCACTCACGTTCTTGGGCAATGCATAAGGAGCGCGACTCATGCTTTCCACACCCCCCGCCACCATGATGTCGGCATCGCCACTCCACACGGCACGACTTGCCTGGATCACCGCCTCGAGCGATGAAGCACAAAGGCGGTTCACAGTTACTCCGGGAACCGTGTTCGGATATCCGGCGAGCAAGAGCGACATGCGCGCGATGTTGCGATTGTCTTCACCCGCTTGATTGGCGCATCCCAAGATCACGTCGTCGATCGCTTCAGCAGGGATGCCGGTGCGTTCGACAAGGTTCGCCAGTATCTGCGCGGCCATGTCGTCAGGGCGGACGCTGCTCAGCACTCCGCCATACTTTCCAACAGGTGTACGGATCGGGTCGACGATGAAGGCGTTGTTCATTGCAGTGATGCCAGATTGTTCTCGATCTTGATGATCGTGGTGCCGAAGTCCACGAGTTTCTGTCGTTCGTTCTCGATCACCTCAGGCTTCGCACCACGCACGAATCCTTCGTTGCCGAGCTTCTTCTCAATGCTCACCACTTGCGTCTTCAATCGCGTGAGCTCCTTCTCCAATCGTGCACGCTCCTTGGCGAAGTCGATCTTCCCTTCCATGAGAAGGAACATCTCAACACCACGCACCACATCGGCAACGGAACCCGACGGCTTGGTGAGTCCCGAACCGATCACCAACTCCTGCACGCGACAGAACGTGGTGATGATGTTGCGTTGCTCTTCGAAGAACGACACGAGATCGGGCTGGGACGAGATATGCAACGGGAGTCGTTCGCTTGGCGGGATGAGCATCTCGTTGCGTTGCCGACGTACACTTTCCACAATGTTCTGTAGCAGATCGAACGTCGCCTCCGTCGTGGGCTCGATATGTTCTGGCCGTGCGATCGGTGGCGCACTGCGATCGATCGTCTGCGTTTCATCCATGCCGTAGATCCCGTGCCAAAGCTCTTCGGTAAGGAAGGGCATCACGGGATGCAGCACCTTCAACGTTCCTTCGAAGATGCCAAAGGCATAGTTCATGAGGCGGGTCCGATATGCAGCGTTGTCGTTGTTCGCATACTGGACCTTGACCACCTCCACATACCAGTCGCAGAAGTCGCGCCACACGAAGTCATACAACAGCTTGCCGTAGTCTGTGATCTTGTAATTCTCGAGCGCTTGCGACACAGATCGCAGCGTGGTGTTGTATCGGGACCGGATCCAACGATCTGCCGTTGTCAATTCCGATTCGGCAAGTGTGGCCGTGGCATCGATGCTCGCATCGACAGCAATGTCGGCCTTCTTCATTTGCAGGAATCGCGCTGCATTCCAGATCTTGTTCGCGAAGTTTCGACCGATCTCCATCGTGGCGATGTCCTGCGTCTTCTCATCCACCTCCATGCGCACGTCCTGTCCGAGAGGCGAGAGATAGATCATCGTGAAGCGAACTGCATCTGCGCCGTACTTCTCCACGATGTCCAATGGGTCGGGGGAATTGCCAAGCGACTTGGACAGTTTCCGTCCCTTGATATCGCGAATGATCGATGTGAAATAGACGGTCTTGAATGGGATCGTCTGCTTGTATTTCAGCGTGGCCATGATCATCCGGGCCACCCAGAAGAAGATGATCTCCGGGGCGGTCACCAGCAGGTTCGTCGGCAGGTAGAACGACATCAAGGCGTTCGATGCCTCGGCCGACGTGGGGTTGTCATTCAATGGTCCACGCCAGCCCATCGTTGTCATCGGCCACAGCCACGACGAGAACCATGTATCGAGCACGTCGGGATCCTGACGCAATGTCTCATTCTCCGAAATGCCCAACTTCGTGCGTGCCTCGGCCTCGGACCTTGCCGCCGTGAACCTTCCATCCTCTGTGTAGTAGACGGGAATGCGATGTCCCCACCACAGTTGTCGACTGATGCACCAATCACGGATGTTCGTCATCCAGTGCTCGTAGACGCGCACCCAATGGTCGGGGAAGAAGGTGATCTCGCCATCCAACACCACCTTCAAGGCAGGTGCGGCGAGCGGCTTCATGTTCACGAACCACTGATCGCTCAGATAGGGCTCAACGACCTCTCCGCCACGTTCGGAGAATCCAACGTTATGCGTGTAGTCCTCGATCGTTTCCATGAGCTCTGCAGCCTCGAGTGCGGCCACGACCTTCCGTCGTGCCACGAATCGGTCGAGTCCTGAGAACTCTCCCGCCAGCTCATTCAATGTTGCGTCGGCATTGATGCACGACGGCATCGCCAACCCATGGCGGATCCCGATCTCAAAGTCGTTCGGATCGTGTGCAGGAGTGACCTTCACGCAGCCCGTCCCGAACTCGGGATCGGCGTAGTCGTCGGCAATAATGGGGATGACCTGGCCACCGATAGGCACGATAACGTTCTTACCTATCAAGTGCTTGTAGCGTTCATCTGAAGGATTGACCGCCACGGCCACATCAGCAAAGATCGTCTCGGGTCGTACCGTGGCCACGAGGAGGGCCCCGCTTCCATCTTCAAGTCGATATCGAAGGGAGTAGATGTGCTCCTTCACTTCGCGGAACAGCACTTCTTCGTCGCTCAAGGCGCTTTGTGCCACGGGTGACCAATTGATGATGCGTTTTCCGCGGTAGATCAGGCCTTCGTCGAACAGTGTGATGAACACATCACGAACGGCCTCGGAAGCGCTCTCATCCATGGTGAACAGCGTACGGTCCCAGTCCGGCGACACGCCCAGGGCGCGCATCTGCTTGAAAATGATGCCACCGTACTTCTCTTTCCAGGTCCAAACGCGGTCGACGAAGGCATCCCGCCCCAGGTCGTACCGTGTCTTCCCTTCCTTGCGAAGTTCCTGCTCCACCTTCGTTTGTGTTGCGATCCCGGCATGGTCCAGTCCGGGGAACCAGCAGGCTTCATTGCCGAGCAAGCGATTCCACCGCGTATAGATGTCTTGAAGCGTGTTGTTCAGCACGTGACCGAAATGGAGGATGCCTGTCACGTTCGGTGGCGGCATGAGCACTGAAAAGGGTTGGCGGGAGGGGTCAGGGTGGGAAGAAAAGTCCTTCAGACCTTCCCATTGGGCATACCAACGGTGTTCGGATTCGGTGGGGGTGTAGGCCTTCGGCAGTAGTTCACTCATGGGCGTTGTTGTTCAAGTATCCAGTAAACATGGTTCTTGTGCAAACTTACCAAGCCCGACCGAAGGGCCGCGAATGTTATATTTGGAACCGTATGAACGATACCGTAGTAAAAGGCCTCGTTCATATTTGAGGAAGGAAAGAAATATGGCTGTTGAATCACAAGGAGGGTATATGCGGTTTCCTAACGTTCGCATTGGGACAGTAGCGAGCATGGCGCTTGGCGCGATGTTGGTCCTGTCTTCATGCACATGTAAGATCAAGGACGAACAACTGTCCATGATCAAGACATTACGCGCCAGTGACAAGCAGCTGAACGCTGACATCACAAAGGCCGAAGGGGACAAGAGTCGGATCGCCAACGAACTGAGCTCTCGCGAAGGCGAAGTTCGTCGTTGCAACGAGAAGAAGGCATTCGTTCAGGACAAGCTTAGTGTATGGCCAAACGCATGGGGCGATTGGGATCCCAATGCCGTTCCGCCTGCTCCGGTAGTACCGGCGCCGACTAAGAAGAAGAAGTAACACGATCGCCAACAACTCGAGAAACGAACAATGAAAAATCTCCTCCTGATCCTTATGCTCTTGGGAGTCCTCGCGCCAGCAATGGCCCAGGACAAGAATCCCCCACCACCTGCCACCAAGGCAGATGAAGAACTCACCTGTGATGAAGCAGATGCCCGCATTCTTCAGTGGAAGAATGCAAATGCTACGCTTCAAGCAAAGCTTGACGGTATCAAGGCCGACATCTCGAAGACCGAGAACGATCTTGCCGCGACCGTACAGAACCTCAAGCGCTGCAACGACGACATCTATTCCATGCTCGGTGCAACGGAAGCAGATGTTGCCAACTTCCGTCAACGTCTTGGTCAACTCGAAGGTCGCGTGCGTGAAATGCAGCGCCTGAACGACGATCAACTCGCAGACCGTCAAGAAGAAGTGCGCGCCCTCGAACAACAACTCAATGACCTGGCAAAAGAGCGCGTTGCGCTCCTGCCGGAATTCTACGATCGCATGATCTCGCTCCATCGCGACATCAAGGGTCTGTACCGCGAGAAGAAGATCAAGGGCTACACCGTCGGTACATGGGCAGAGAACAGAGACTGCTTGTGGAACATCGCCGGTCGCGCAGAGATCTATGCCGATCCATTCCAGTGGCCGAAGATCTGGCAAGCCAACACGGACCAGATCAAGAATCCTGACGTGATCCAACCAGGTTGGGTATTGTCGGTTCCCCCAGCCGGTCCAAAGACCACAGAGGAAATGAAGGCAGAACGCTCCTACTGGCGCAAGAAGCACGCAGCCGCTGCTGCTGCCGCTGCAGAAACGATGGCTCCGTCCACGACCCCTGCACCCGCTACCGAAAAGAAGGCAAGCGAAGCCGGCAAGTAAGCGCAACGCAACATCGACCAACGAAGGGCGCACATTGTGCGCCCTTTTTTTTATAGTTTCCGTCCTTCCACTCCACCATTCCCCCTTCGCATGCAGATCGTCGAAAAGAAGATCAAACTCCCGGACGTAGACCCAGCCGAACTCCTCGGCGTGTTAGAAGGCAATCTTCAATTGATCGAGAACAAGTTCGACACGGCCATCACGGTCCGTGGCGACACGATCGTCTTGCGCGGCGAACCGGCCGAGGTGAAGAAGATCGAGATGATCTTCAACGAGATGATCTACACACTGCAACGGAATGGCAAGCTTGCCTTCACCGATGTGTCGATGATCGTCGATCTCGTGGATGGCGGTCGAGCCGGTGTGCAGAATCAAGTGCCGACGGAGGATCTCGACAGCGTGATCCTCTGGGCAAAGAAGGAAGTGATCCGTGCTCGCACACCGAAGCAGATGGAGTATTACAAGAAGGTCCAGGCAAACGACCTTGTCTTCTGCCTCGGTCCGGCCGGAACAGGAAAGACCTACCTTGCTGTTGCCATGGCCCTTGGTGCGTTGCGCGCCAACGAGATCTCCCGCATCATCCTGTCACGTCCCGCCGTTGAAGCCGGCGAATCACTTGGCTTCCTTCCGGGCGACCTGTCCGAGAAAGTAGATCCGTATCTCCGTCCCTTGCTTGATGCATTGGGTGAGATGGTAAGTCCTGACAAACTCAAGAGCATGATCGAAAAGCGGATCATCGAGATCATCCCGCTGGCCTATATGCGCGGACGCACGCTGAACAACTCGTTCATCATTCTCGATGAGGCGCAGAACTCCACGAAGATCCAGATGAAGATGTTCCTGACCCGTATGGGCAAGAACTCGAAGGTCATCGTCACGGGTGACGCGTCGCAGGTGGACCTGCCGCGGAAGACGGAATCCGGTCTGTCCGGTGTCCACGAATTGTTCGACGGGATCAAGGGCATCGAGTTCGTACAGTTCGATCGATCGGACGTGATGCGACATCGACTCGTGATGGAGATCATCAATGCCTACGAGCTCGACGATGTTCGCAGACGAGGTGAGAATCCGCCGTCATGACGGAGATCTTTCGCATTGGATTCGTGTCGGTGTCGTGGGTGGACCTGCTCGACATCACGGCCATCGCCATCCTGTTCTTCCTGATCTATCGATCCTTGCGCGACACAGCGGCCATCCAAGTGCTGGTGGCGTTGGTTTTACTGCTCGGTCTGTCGTTCATCACGGAGAGTGCCGGACTGAAAACGTTGAACTGGATGTTGCGTCGATTGACCGACATCGGTCTCATCGCCTTCATCATCCTCTTTCAACCCGAACTCCGTCGCGTCCTGCTCTTACTGACGCAGACACGCATCTTTCGATTCTTCGTCCGCACACGCAACACCCGCATGGTGGACGATGTGGTCGAGTCAATGCTCGACATGTCGGCAAAGCACACTGGCGCACTCATCATCTTCTCTCGCGCGGAACACATCAAGATCGTGGTGGAAACCGGCATTCAACTACAGGCCACGGTCTCTTCGGAACTCCTTGAGTCGATCTTCAATCCCCGCTCGCCCTTGCATGATGGTGCTGTGGTGATCGACGATCGCACGATCATCGCCGCTCGCTGCGTGCTGCCACTGAGCTCCCAGCAGAAGATCGGACATCGTAATCTCGGCACGCGACATCGTGCAGGACTTGGTCTCTCGGAACAAGCGGATGTTGTCGCCGTGATCGTCTCCGAAGAGACGGGCGGCATCAGCATTGCCTATCAAGGCGAACTGCAACTCGATGTTCCCGAGGCCATCCTCAAAGACGTGCTTCTCGAAAAACTCACGGCATTGGCCTCTTCATGATCTCACCGTACGAACAACAACGACAGTCCCTCATTCAAAGCTTTCGGTCGAGAGGCATCACGGACGAAGCTGTCCTCCAGGCCATGGCCTCCGTGAATCGCGAACTCTTCGTTTCACCGGCCATGAAACAGCGCGCCTATGAAGACTCGGCGCTTCCGATCGATGCGCGCCAGACGATCTCGCAGCCATACACGGTCGCCTTTATGACGCAGTCCCTGCGCGTAGGTCGCGGAAGCAAGGTGCTTGAGATCGGCACCGGGAGCGGCTATCAGGCCGCCGTTCTCGCTGCCCTCGGATGTGAGGTCTATACGATCGAACGACACGACGTGCTCTCGCGACGTGCACGTCACACCCTCGAGCAGCTCGGATACATTGTGCACTGTCGTGTGGGCGATGGGACCATCGGGTGGACGGAACATGCGCCATATGACGGCATCATCGTGACCGCCGGTGCACCCGATGTACCCGAGGCACTCGCCAAGCAACTCGCCATCGGAGGTCGCCTCGTTGTTCCCGTCGGCGAACGCGATGAGCAATCGCTGTATCGCGTCACGCGCACCGGACCCGAAGATTGGTCGGCCGAGGACCTTGGCCCCTTCCGTTTCGTCCCGCTGATCGGGCGGCAAGGGTGGCAAGGAGAATGAGTGCGCTCCGTCGAGTGATCGCCATCGTGGGTCCCACGGCCGCCGGAAAGACCTCGCTTGCCGTACGCCTTGCCTCCCTTCTACCCGTCGAGGTCGTCAGTGCCGATGCTCGTCAGGTCTATCGTATGCTCGACATCGGCACGGCAAAACCAACAGCACATGAGCGTGCCGCCTGCACCCATCATTGCATCGACACCCTCGACCCGGACGAGGCATATAGTGCTGCCGAATATGCGCGCGATGCACGCATTGCCATCGATCACATGCCTCCGTCTGTGACCCCCTTCGTGGTGGGTGGGTCCGGTCTCTATCTCCGCGCAGCCCTCGATGGATTCTCGCACGACGTCGTCGCTCCCGAACCCTCCGTGCGTGAGGCACTGCAAGAACGATTGCTGATCGAGGGCAAGGACGGACTGTATGATGAACTCGTCCGCGTGGATCCGAGAGCAGCGCAACGGTATGCCGATAAAAATCCCGTTCGTGTGGTCAGAGCGTTGGAGTTCTATCACAGCACCGGTCGTCCGTTCTCATCCACATGGGATACGGTGATCACTCCGCCGCCTTACGATGTCACCTATGTTGGCGTGACGCTCGATCGCACGGCATTGTATGCTCGCATCGATCGGCGCTGCGAGCAGATGTGGCAGGATGGCCTCGTTGCTGAGACACAACGTGTGCTCGATGCTGGCATCTCGCCGTTCACGCAAGCGTTGCAGACCGTCGGCTATACAGAAGCCATTGCCTTCCTACGGGGCACGATGTCTGCCGATGCTGCCTTGGCCCATATGCAACAGGCCACGCGCAACTATGCGAAGCGACAGCTCACGTGGTTCAAACGTGATGAGCGTATCACGTGGTTCGATGGACAGGATGCGCATTTGGTAGAAACAGTGGGACGACACCTCGGCATCTCGTAGTTTTGCCGGTAGCAGCAACTGAGGACGCCCGTTGACCTTCCACCGGACGATAGCATTCGTCATATCCATCGCGATCTCCCTCGCCACAACGTGTTCCGTTGTGCAGGCAGGAGATTCGACCCGTAGTACACCGCGACCACAGTCGCTCCCCTTCCTATCGCAGTACGACAGCACGCGCGCCATCGACCAATTGCGCCAACGCTTGGATGCGATCTTCTCTCGATCCCGTGGCGCGAACGTATCCGTTGTCGTGGCCTCGCTGAAACGCAACGTCATCCTCTACGATCGCAATGGTTCCATGCCACTCACACCGGCATCAACCACAAAACTCTTCTCCACATCGTCGGTCTTCCGCATGATGGGAGACCAAGCAACACTCAACACCGATGTGATGATCGACGGTTCGATCGATGCGAATGGAACGTTGAATGGCGATCTCTATCTCGTCGGGCACGGCGACGCCATGCTGAGTGTGAACGATCTCGAAGAGCTCGCCGATAAGGTGCATCAACTCGGGATCCGCCGGATCACAGGCAATGTGTACGGAGACGGCTCCTTCTTCGATAACGTGACACAACGTGCCGTCTACAGCGGCGATGGCGAGACGGTGCAGGGCATGCCACCAGTGACGGCTCTGGGTGTGAACAACAACACGGTGGCCGTCCTCGTGCAGGGTGCCTCGAATGGCTCTACGTTCGTGCAGACTGTTCCGGCAAGTGATGCCTTCATCATCGGTCGCATCGCAGGGGCACCCGCGCGAGTCGCGGCGACGAAGCCGACGATCACATCAAAACGATCACGAACGGCCGTGCGGCCTGCACCAGTACCAATGCGCATGAAGAAGTCCGCTCGTGTTCGTGGGCATGCAACGCCAAAGAAGACGGTACCGAAAAAGAAAGCACCTCCTATCAAGAAACGTTCACGCGGACATGCCGACGTGCAGGGTGGATGGGGACTTGATGTACAGCGCTATGGCGATGTACCACCCGTACCCGCACCACGTCACCGCGGACGTCGTGCCCGCCGTGGTGGAGGACGTGTGTCGATCTCGTCTGCCTCGTTGGCCAATGGCGCACAGCAGTTCATCGTCCGCGGCACTCCCGGCGCACATCGTTCGTTTGCCAAGTACTTTGTGATGACGGATCCGATAACGGCCGCGGCCGGAACATTTCGCGTTCGCTTGCGAGCCGGTGGCATCGATATCGACGGGACCTACGGACGCAAGGCCGCGCCGGCGAAGTGCTCGACGATCACGTCGTTCCGACGTCCATTCGTCGACTTTGCCAGCGTCGTCAATAAACGCTCCGACAACTTCTACGCAGAGCATTGCTTCAAGATCGTTGGCGGTCTCTGCAATGACAATGCGAATACGGCCGCACGTGCCAAGCGTGGACTCATCGACGTGCTCGACTCGATGCATGTACCGCACGACGGTTGTGTGTTCAACGACGGCAGTGGTCTTTCGCGCAGGAACAAAGTGAGCGCCCTCACCGAGATGCGATTGTTGCAGGCCATCTCCAAACAACGATGGGCCGACGCCTTCAAGCAAACTCTGTCGATCGCGTCGGTGGACGGAACATTGCGCAGACGGATGAGCGGCACACCCGCCGCCGGGAATGTGCGGGCAAAGACGGGAACACTCCGCAACACGAGTGCGCTTGCCGGCTACGTTACCACGTTGGATGGTGAACCGTTGGTCTTCAGCATCATTTCGAACGGACCAAACGTTGGGTCCTATAAAGCAACCGAGAACCTTGCCGCCATTACCCTTGCCTCGTTCTCCTATAAGGGCGGTGCGCCGACCGTGGACGATCATGCAGCGGAGAAGGACACTACCGACGATGTTCGCGATGAGCACTTGATCGACGAAGAACACTCCATCCCCAAGTGATGGCAGCCGTGCAAAGCAGGCCGATCACATCGGCCAGGAAGTCGGCCACTTCTGCGAACCGTCCCTGCACAAAGGACTGATGCCATTCATCACTGGCCGCGAACAATGCGCCGGCCACGAGGATCCATGCAGCACGTTGAACAGCTGTAACACGCAAGGCCCATGCGATCGTGCCTCCATAGCATGCATAGGCAATGGCATGATAGAGTTTGTCCTGCCATTCGAACCCAAGTTCGGGTGGGCGGAGATTCGGTTGATGCGAGAGCAAGAACAGACCGATACTGGCCACGATCACAGGCCCATACCTGATCACGGGCGTCATGCGGGAAAGACGTAACGGAGCGAGGCGATGAGGTCCGATGCCGTGAGCGTTTCCATCGATGCGACAGATGCATAGTGATCGCCCGCACTTGCATGCAGATACGATCCCAATGCTGCGGCCTTGAAGGGCTTCACACCTTGTGCACACAGCGCAGCGATCACGCCGGTGAGTACGTCACCACTGCCTGCCGTTGCCATACCGGGATTCCCGTTCACAGTGTAATAGCACTGCGTTCCATTGGTCGTGATGGATGGAACATCCTTCACATGGAGGATGCATCCATGCTCCTTGGCAAATCCCCTTGCGTACTCCACCGTGCGTCGTGCGATCGCATCCTTGCTCTTTGCGAGCAGTCGAGCGAACTCGCCAAGATGCGGCGTGAGGATCACGTTATGCAGTGCGCGATGCAGATAGGGCACGATCAGCAATGCATCGGCATCGATCACCACAGGAATGGCGGGATCCAATGCATCGATGAGCGACGTGAGTAATTCGATGGTCTCGGGGTCCGTACCAATGCCGGGTCCAACGGCAACGACGGTCGCACGGGCAAGCTTCTCTTCGATCATACTGCGCGCTTCCTTGGCGATCGTGCCTGCCGTCGTTGCGGGCACCACCAGCGTCATCACTTCACGCGCAGTGAGCGGATGCAGGACAGGCGTGACGAGATCGACGATGCCTGCGCCCGATGAGATGGCGGCATGCGATGCAAGCGCCGCGGCACCACGCATGGGACGCGAGCCTGCGATGACGACCACACGACCGTAGTCATGCTTCGACGTATTGCGTTTTCGTGTTGGAAGAATGGTGCGCACATCGTCGCGCGTGAGGATCCACGACGAGGCGTTCTTTCGCAGCAGCTCCTGCGGCGCACCAATGGCCGCAACATGGATGGTGCCACGTACAGACGGTCCATCGTTGCGATAGAGACCGGGCTTCGGTCCGGCCATCGTGATCGTGTGATGAGCATGAAAGCAGGAGCGGTGGGCATCACCCGTGAGCGCATCGAGTCCGGTGGGCACATCGATGGCCACCTTCAACGCATCGGCGCGATGCAGCAGATCGAGCACGTCGATCACAGGACCATGCAGTTCGGCACCTCCACCCACGCCGATGAGCGCATCGATCACGACATCCCATTTCTTCTTGACGATCAGATCCAGCGCGCCTTGTTCGTCGACGTGGACGACAGAGAGCATGCGCTGTGCGGCATGAAGATTCGACCGTGTCGCATCGGACATCTTCTGCTCCTCGCCCATCCACAGCACTTGCACGGAGTGGTCGAAGGAGAGCATTCGTGCCACAGCAAATCCATCGCCACCGTTGTTACCTGCCCCACACACCACAAGGATCGATGAGGGCGGTACGGTGGGAAGGAGGCTGGAAAGAATGTCTGCGGCCGACCGCGAGGCGTTCTCCATCAGCACAATAGGCGGAATGGAGAGGTCGACATCGCACGATCGATCGATCGTACGAACATCATCAGGTGTGAGCAGTCCGATCATTCCGCTAAATTACGGCACTATGATGCTCTTCCTTCTCTTCCTCGTTCCCATGGTCCTCTCGGCACAAGATGTTCGTCGGGCCTGGTATGAATCTGCAGACTCGCGACGTCAAGAAGTGACCACCGTGGATCCCGCACTCCGTCCCTTCTATCACGGGGTCGCCAGCGGCGATCCGTTATCCGACCGAGCGATCATCTGGACACGTGCAACGCCCGACCCGGGAGATACGCTCGTTGCCGTCGACTGGATGGTGGCCACCGACACGGCGCTTCGCTCCGTCGTCCGTCGCGGTACAACGTCCGCAACGGCCGAGCGCGACTTCACCGTCAAGGTCGACGTGGACGGACTCCAGCCCGGCACCACCTACTATTATGGCTTTGTCGCCTACGGCAAACGATCGCTCACGGGACGTGTACGAACGATGTTCAGCATGGACGGACGTGAATTGCGTCTGGCCGTTGTCTCGTGCGCCAACTACCCTGCCGGCTATTTCAATGCCTATGCGGCGCTTGCACAGCGCAACGACCTCGATGCCATGCTGCATCTTGGAGATTACATCTACGAGTACAGTGCCGACTCCTCGTCGTATGCCGGCGCAACCGGTCTGTTGCTCGGTCGACCGCATGAACCATCGAACGAAGCCGTAACACTCACCGACTATCGCACACGGTACTCGCAGTATCGTCTGGACCCCGATCTCCGTCGTCTGCATCAACAAGTGTCGATCATTCACGTGTGGGACGATCACGAGAGTGCGAACGATGCATGGGATGGTGGTGCCGAGAATCATACACCGGCCACCGAAGGTGAATGGACGGTACGCAAGGCCATTTCCAAACGTGTGTGCATGGAATGGCTCCCAACGCGGGAACAACCGAACAATGCGATCTACCGTCGGTTCACGTGGGGACCCAACGTCGACCTCTTCATGCTGGACACCCGTCAGGACGGTCGCAGCAAACAATCGCAAAGCGCCGACAGTATCAACAGTGCCGATCATACGATCATGAGCGAAGCGCAGTTCACGTGGTTGCAGGACGGACTTCGCACGAGCACATCTCGTTGGAAGCTCATTGGCAATCAGGTGCTGTTCTCCCCCATTCAACCGCTTCCCATCGATACGGCTACGCTGTGGCGTCAGATCCCTTCCGCCTTTATCCCCTTGTTCAAAACGCAGTTGCCAGCCCTCGAGAATGCAATGCGTCTTGGATTCGTGAACGATAACTGGAACGACTATCCACGTCAACGCAACGCCCTCATCGACCACATCACCACCAATGTGATCAAGAATGTGGTCTTTGCCACGGGCGACTTTCACACGCAGTTCTGCTTGAACAATGTGTGGGCGAACGAATTCGTTGGCACATCGATCTCCGCGCCGAACTTCGACGAGAATTTTCAAAGTGTTCCGCTCACGAAGCCCTTCACGAATGCACTGGTTGTGACGCTCGACAGTACGTTATCGAAGAACAATCCGTCACTCCGCGCCATGAACATCACCGACCATGGCTACTATGTGCTCACGTTCGGTCCAACGGCGGCACAGGCAGACTACTACTTCGTCGACACGGTCCTCCTTCGCACCACTGCACAACGATTCGATCATAGCTATGGCATACAGCTCGATTCATCGAGGATGTGGATCTCGTCCGTTGAGACACCGCGCGGCAAGGCCGACGATCCTGCACCACTCGCACCACCCATCGACCCCGTCTCTGTGCGCGAGCCAACGCCCGATCTGCCCATCACTATTCTCTCCATCTATCCACAACCTGCGGCGAACGAACAAAGCGTTTCCTATGTTGTGCGGGATGGTGAGCGTGTGAGCATCACGTTGGTCGACGCACGTGGAGCAACTGTCCGTCAACTCTGCACCGACGAACTGCAGGGCGGCCTCCACAGCCTCGTCCTCGACGTACGTCCGCTTGCCAACGGTCGATACATGCTCCTTCTCACCACACCACATTCGGCACAACGTGTGCCGATCATCGTTCTTCACTAACGCATGCTTCGTTTCCCGTCCTGTCCATCGCTTCTCTCCCTCGCGCTCTTCATCTGCGCTGTGGCGCTGCTCTCCGGATGCGGCGGTCTCGACCCTACCTCCATTCCGCCCTTCACGGGCATCACAGGCACCGTGAATGTGGAAGGTGGCGAGGCGGCATGGCCACAAGATTCCGCATACGAGATGCGAGCTGCCGCGTTCTTGACGAAGCCGCTCAAACCCTCGGATGTGATCAGTGCTGTGTTTCAACAGAAGGCCAGCATCAGCGACTCGCTCCCACGATTCAAAGGGTCGGTGCCGTACAGCATTGCCGTGACGGGAGCACCGAAGACGTTTCTGTATGTGGTGGTGGCGTTGCGGACCGGACCGGACTTCTTCAAGGACTGGAAGATGATCGCCGTGCATTCCGTGGTGAACGATCCGCTGCAACCTTCCGCAGTGACCGTGGCGCCAGAACAAACTGTGGTGATCCCGTTCGTGGTCGACTTTTCCAACCTTCCTCCGCAACCATTCGAATGAAGTATCTCGTCGCGTTCATCCTTGTGGTTGCAGCAACCATCGGAGCACATGCCGACACCGGTGTCCTGTCTGGGCTCATCAGTGATCGAACCACCGGCTCGATGCTCATGGGGGTGACCGTGCGTATCGACGGAACACAGTCCGGCGCGATCTCCGATAAGAACGGGAAGTTCCGGATCAAGAACATCCCCACGGGCAAGGTGGTCGTGGTGGCATCGCTTGTCGGATACGAGATGTATCGTGGCACATTCTACGTCCGCGAGAACGAGAACAAGGACATCGTCTTCACCATGATGCCGTCAGCGATCCAGACGCAGGACGTGGTGATCTCGGCAAGCAAGCGTGTGCAAGCAGTGCAAGACGTTCCCGTGAGCGTGTCGATCGTCAAGGCCGAAGACCTGCAACAGCGCAACATCACGCGCATCGACGAGTCATTGAAGTATGTGAGTGGCGTCACGGTCGCACGCGATCAGATCAACATTCGCGGCTCGTCGGGCTTTGCCTTTGGCGTAGGCTCGCGCACAATGGTCCTCCTCGATGGATTCCCGCTGCTCTCCGGCGATAACGGCGATGTGAAGTTCGATGTGATGCCCGTGGCCGATGTGGAGCGCATGGAAGTGATCAAGGGTGCAGGTAGTGCGCTGTACGGCACGGGTGCCTTGGGTGGTGTGGTGAGCATGATCACGAAAGAACCAACGGCAGCCGGTGAGTTGTCGTTGCGGACGTATGGTGGGTTATATACCCTTCCTCGCTATGATGAGTGGCAGTATCGGCAAACCATGCCCGCACAATGGGGAGCCGATGTCCGCTATGCACGCAAGTTCCAGGACCTCTCGGTGAACATCAGTGGCGGCATTCGCAACGACGATTCGTACAGGTCGTTCGATCAGGGAACGCGCGGATTCCTGTATACGAAGTTCGGATATCAGATCTCTGAGAACGCATCGATGAAGCTCTTCGGGCTCTATGCCAACGAAGAGAAGCAGAACTACATTTACTGGGAATCCTTGCCCCGCGCTACCTTCCCACCGCCATCGCAGAACCCTTCCGAGAAGCTGCGATCCACGAAGCTTGCAGCCGGCGTGGAGTGGTTCCAGGTACTGTCGTCCACCACGTCGCTCATCATACGTCCGGTCATCTATCGTACGCGGTATGAGAACTTCATCGACAACGTGGTCTTGGACTCGAACTCGTCAACGGCATGGAGCGGCAACATCGAAGCGCAGCTCACATCACGGCTTGCTGAACCATTGGTGTTGACCACGGGCATCGTGGCACGAGCCAACGTTGTGAGCAGTACCGTGTACGGCTCACAGATCCAGTACATCGGCTCGGGATACGGTCAAGCCGAATACACACCACTCGACCGACTCATCATCACGGCCGGATTGCGGATCGACCTTGAGCAAACGAAGACCCTCTCGTCGGAACTCGAGCTAAGTCCAAAGGTCGGTGTGACGTGGAAATCCACCGATGCACTGACGATGCGTGCGTCGGCAGGACGTGGCTTCCGGGCTCCGACGATCGCCGAACGCTATGCCAACATTCGATATGGTCCGTTCCTTGTCGAACAGAATCTTGGACTTCGCTCAGAGTCCTCACTCTCCTTCGAAGTTGGCGCGCACTATTCCGGCTCAAGTGGATCGGTGCCCTTCGAACTCGACCTTGCCGTTTTCGACAACGAACTCTACAACCTGATCGAGCCACTGCTCCCATGCGGATCGCTCTCGGCACAGATCCAGTTCCAGAACATCACGCGAGCACGAATCCTGGGTGCCGAACTCACAGGCAGGGTGATGCTGGCCAAGGGACTTGGTTTGGAAACCGGACTCACGGCCATGCTTCCGCGCGATCTCATTGAACAGGCCACGTTGAAGTATCGGAACAACATCATCTGGTATAGTCGAGCATCGTGGACGGTGTCGAAGCTCTTTGATGTGCAGATGGAGTATCGCTTCCTGAATCGTGTGGAGCGCATCGATCAGTGCATCATCGATCTGAATGTGATCCCCAACGTCGATGCACGTGTTCCGGCCCATATCGTGGACGCGCGATTGATCCACGACATGCGGTCATGGACGTCCTTGCCGATCAGGCTAACGCTCAACGCAAAGAATCTGCTCGACTATTATTACACCGAGATCATTGCCAATCTTGCACCAACACGTTCGATCGTGCTGCAGGCCGAGATCAAGTTTCAGTAACGCTCAAGGGTGAATGTCTCACCCAGATACCGCTTGCGCACTTCGGGGTTGGCGGCGATCTCTTCCGCCGTGCCATTGATGAACATCTGTCCGTCGATCAGGATATAGGCACGGTCTGTGATGGACAATGTCTCGTGCACGTTGTGATCGGTGATCAACACACCAATGCCGCGCTTCGTCAACCGAAGCACGATGTGCATGATCTCTTCCACGGCCAGCGGATCGATGCCGGCAAAGGGCTCGTCGAGCAATACGAACTTGGGATCCGACGCGAGTGCGCGTGCGATCTCGCAACGGCGTCGTTCACCGCCCGAGAGCATGAAGCCCTTGCTCTTGCGGATATGCGTGATGCCGAATTCTTCGAGCAGTGATTCGAGTTTGGCCTTTCGGTCGGCGCTCTTCATGCGCCGCAATTGTAGCACGGCCATGATGTTCTGTTCCACCGTCATCCGACGGAAGATGCTGGCCTCTTGCGGGAGATAGGCGATACCTTTGCGCGCACGCTTGTACATGGCCGTCGACGTGATCTCTTCGTCATTCAGGAACACGCGTCCCTTGTTGGGCTTCACCATGCCAACGATCATGTAGAACGTCGTGGTCTTCCCGGCACCGTTCGGCCCCAACAACCCGACGCATTCCCCTTGATGCACGGTGATCGTGGAACCGCGCACCACGGTGCGCCCCTTATAGGTCTTGACAAGGTCTTGCGCTCGTAGAACGCTTCGCTGTTCAGTTTCTGACACCACCACTCCGAGGTCGTTGTTTCAAGATCATCGTCACGCTCTTCTCTGCTTCTCCCCGACGTACCTTCAAGGCAATGCTCTTTCCGACTTCGCCATCGAGGATGGCAACGTTCACATCCTCGTCGCGATGGATGCGCAGACCATCCACTTCCACGATCACGTCACCCGGCTCGATCCCGGCCGCATCGGCCGGAGAGTCGTTGATCACGCGCTCCACGATCACGCCCGTCTTCACGGACAGACCGTAGTACTTGGCAACGCGTTCGTCGATCGAGCGGACCACCATGCCCGTCCAGAAATCCCGATTGATCACGCCGTCGGACTTGAATCGATCGATGATACGTTTCACACGATTGATCGGGATCGCAAAGCCAATGCCGATCGAACCAGCACCTCGTGAACTCTGCGCTGTGGAATAGATCACCGTGTTCATGCCGATGACTTCCCCGTTGCTGTTCACCAGCGGACCTCCGGAATTCCCGGAAGAGATCGCCGCATCCGTCTGCAACATACCTCGATACACGCGTTCTTCACCACGCTCATCCGGTTGCGTGAAATTCACACCCATGTTGCTCACCACGCCAACGGTCACCGTGGGCTTGGCATTGATGTCGAACAGACCGAACGGATTCCCGAAGGCGATCGCCCATTCTCCTACCACTACATCGTCGCTATTGGCAAGGCGCAAGGAGGGAAGGCCCGAGGCCTCGATCTTCAACAGCGCCACGTCGGCCGTTCGATCCGTGCCGATGATCTTGGCCGGATACTCCTTTCCGTCCGTCATCGTCACCACGATCTTCGTTGCATTCCCCGCCACGTGGTCGTTCGTGACGATATAGCCGTCACTCGAGATCAGGAAGCCCGAACCCAGGCCCTTGACGGTGTATTGTTCGCGGTACGGCTGTCGCTGACCGAAGAACTGCGAGAAGTACTGATCCATTCCGAACGGATCCTGATACTCCACTTGTCGCGTTTCGGTCACATTGATGCCCACTATAGCAGGCGAGCATGTTCGCACGGACCGTGTGATGGCGTTCTGACGGGACAACGAAACATCGTCCGCCTGTCCGTTCAGGGCGGCAAGCGGATGTGCGGAAAAGGCCATCATCATGGCCGCGAACACTTGTTGAATGGCTTTCTGCATGGAACGTCCTCTCAAAGATAGCGGCCTGACGATTCACCCGTCCTCTTCTTGTCTCGTATCTTGCCACTTGTCACTCGTCACTCGTCACTCGTCACTTTGTATTACTCCATCGCTCTCCCCATTCCCGTCCGCCGCCTCTTCACGTATGTGATGGCCGCAGACCGACCTCCGGCCCCACGTGGGGCCCGGGTGCTCGTGCCGTTCGGAAAGCGTGTGATGACGGGTGTGGTCGTGGCCTGTGATGTGGAACCCGTGGCCGACGTGAAGCAGGTGATCGAAGTTCTGGACGATGTTGCCGCCTTGCCGCCTTCCATCCTGGACCTGACCCGTTTCCTCGCCGAATACTACATGTGTTCGTGGGGCGAGGCCATCCAGGCAGCGCTGCCCAGCGGACTAACGCCGCAAAGCGTCGTGCGTGTCGAACTCTTGCGGGACGTCACCGAGGAAGACCTTTCCACGATGGGACGTCGGGCCCCGAAGCGCGCCGCGTTGTTGGGAACACTGGTGCGACATTCGGGCGACGTGAGCGTGGCCTATCTCCAACAGAAGCTCAAAAGCACCACCATTGCAGACCAGTTGCAGGCATTGCAGCATGCGGGGTGGGTGCGGATCACGAATTCCGTCGACGAGCAGCATGCACCGAAGACCCAGGTGGGCGTGATGATCTCGGAATCGCTTGCCTCCATGGAGACGGCATTGCGCGAGGCCTTCGACCTGCTCGATGCAAAAGCCCCTAAGCAATCGGTTCTGCTTGGTCAGCTCTATCTGGCACGACATGCCGGACATGGTCCGGTGTTGCGCACGGCACTCCTTTCGGAGACGGGCGCGTCGGCGTCGGCACTCGACGGACTGATCAAGCGCGGCTTCGCAGAACTACGCGACGTGGTCGTGCAACGAACGGAAACGCATGCAACGGTGATCGGAAGCAGCAAGGACGAATCCACCGTGGAGCTCACAGCAGAGCAGGCTGTGGCCGTCGATGCCATCATCGAAGGAATGCGCTCGGGCACGTACCGACCGTTCTTGCTGGATGGCGTCACAGGCTCTGGCAAGACGATCGTCTATCAGCGTGCGATCGCTCATGCCTTGGAGCAAGGTAGATCGGCATTGCTTCTTGTTCCGGAGATCTCGCTCACCCCGCAACTCATGGATCGTTTTCGGATCGTCTTCGGAGATCGCGTGGCCGTGTTGCATTCGCGCATGGGCGTGGGTGAACGTACGGACACGTGGAGGGCTATTCGCAATGGTGAACGGCCGCTCGTCATCGGTCCACGCAGCGCCCTCTTCGCTCCCCTTGAGCGTTGCGGACTGATCATCGTCGACGAAGAACACGAGCCATCGTACAAACAGGACGATCCCGCACCGCGCTATCATGGTCGTGACGCGGCCATGATGCGAGCATCGCTCGAACAATGCGTGGTGGTCTTGGGAACGGCCACACCATCGGTCGAGACGCGCTTTGCGGCCGACAATGGCAAGATCACACGGTTGCAGCTCACGCATCGTGCCGATGGTGCCGCCATGCCCAAGGTGCGCGTGGTCGACCTGCGAGAGGCACGCAAGTCAGGTCAGCTCCACGGTTCCTACACACGCGATCTGCTCGAATCCATCCAAGAGCGTATCGAACGCAAGGAAGGAACGATCCTCTTCTTGAATCGACGTGGCTTTGCATCGCAACTGCAATGCATGGATTGCGGCGATGTGCCCATGTGCAAGAACTGCGATGTTGCACTCACCTATCACAAGGCTTCGTTCGCGCTTCGATGTCACTACTGCGGGTATGCAGAACCGGCACGCACGATGTGTCTGGTGTGTGGAAGTGTGGATCTGAAGGAGGCAGGGAGCGGGACGCAGCGTGTGGAAGAGGAGTTGGTGTCGTACCTGCAAGGGCGTGACGTGCAAGCTGTGGTCCATCGCATGGACATCGACTCCACGCAACGAAAGGGTTCACACCGTGCGATCCTGCAACGATTCGCACAAGGCGAGATCGATGTGCTCATTGGAACGCAGATGATCGCCAAGGGACTCGACATCGGACGGGTGACGCTGGTGGGTGTGATCAATGCCGATGCGCAATTGCATCACAGTGACTTTCGCGCGGGTGAACGCACCGTACAGTTGCTCACGCAAGTGGCCGGTCGATCCGGTCGCACCGGAGCACGACCTGGCGAAGTGATCATCCAAACGTCATCGCCGGACCATGCCGCCATTCAAGCCTCCGTGCATCTTCAACTCGAACCATGGTATCGTGTTGAACTTACCTCGCGGCGCGAGGCACACTACCCTCCCTATACGCGATTCATTGTGGTGGAATGTTCTGGTCTTGACGAATCAACCGTTGCCCAGCACGCATCAGTGCTGGCACAACTTCTTCCTGCTGCAACGGATCATTTCGCACGACTTGATCCGGTAGCACCGCCCATCCCGCGCATGCGCAATCGATTCCGGCAAGTGATCGTGATCAAGAACGACAAGACCGCAGATCCGAGTGGCAAGTATTGCCGAGCACATCTTCAAGCCGCACTCGATACCTATCAGGCAAAGTATGCCCATAGCAGTGTTCGTGTAACGGTCGACGTGGACGCGTCCGGCGCCTTCTAAGGGCACGACCTTTTGTATGTTTGCCAGCATGAAACGCATCCTTCTGCTTGGCTCCGGAGAACTCGGGAAAGAGTTCGTGATCGCTGTGAAACGCTACGGACATTTCGTCGTTGCCTGTGATTCGTATGACAATGCTCCTGCCATGCAAGTGGCCGACGAGCGACGCATCGTGAACATGCTCAACGGGTCGGAACTCGATGCCGTTGTGAGCGATGTGCAACCGGACATCATCGTACCCGAGATCGAGGCCATTCGAACCGAGCGCCTCTTCACGTATGAAGAGCAGTGGATCCACGTCGTTCCCAGCGCACGTGCTGCCAACATGACGATGAATCGAAAGGCCATTCGCGATCTCGCGGCGCAAGAGCTTGGCGTCAAGACAGCACGCTACGCCTATGCAACCACAGAGCAAGAATTCGTCGACGCTGTTGATGCTGTTGGCATTCCCTGTGTGGTCAAGCCCTTGATGTCAAGCAGCGGGAAAGGACAAAGTGTCGTCCGCTCTGCCGCAGACATCCATTCTTCGTGGACCTATGCGCTGGAAGGATCACGCGGTGACATTGCCGAAGTGATCGTGGAAGAGTTCATTCCGTTCGAATCCGAGATCACACTGCTCACCGTGACGCAACAGAACGGTCCCACGCTGTTCTGTCCACCCATCGGACACCGTCAAGAGCGCGGCGATTATCAAGAGAGCTGGCAGCCGCATACCGTTGCTCCAGCGCTTTTAACAAAGGCAGAGGCAATGGCCGATCTCGTGACGCGTGCACTGGGAGGCTCCGGCATTTGGGGTGTGGAGTTCTTTCTCACAGCGGACGACGTCTACTTCAGCGAGCTTTCACCACGTCCACACGATACCGGCATGGTCACCCTTGCCCGATCACAAAACCTCTCCGAGTTCGAACTGCATGCACGTGCCGTGCTCGGCTATCCGATCCCTTCGATCACACTGGAGCGACATGCAGCATCGGCCGTGATCCTGGCACAGGACATCTTTGACGAGGGATTCGACTATCTCGGGATCGATCGCGCGCTCGAGCAAACATGCGTCGAGGTTCGGATCTTTGGGAAGCCAACGACGCGACGCTATCGACGTATGGGAGTTGCGTTGGCCTATGGTCCAACGACGGCCGACATCTCGGCATTGCGCGCGACGGCGATGCAGGCGGCTGCTACAGTGCAGATCGTGACCAACTCGCCAGCATGATCCCGGCGGCGATGAGCACCATGCCGCCGATGATCTGAATGGTCAGCTCTTCTTTTTGGATCGTCGTTGTCACGATCAATGTGAGCAAGAACGTGAGTGCCGTACTGATCGGGATGTAGGACGAGAGTTTCGCGAACGACAGCACATAGCCCATGGTGAGGAACGATCCGAACATGAGGACGATGCCCACCATTCCCTGCCATGACAGAGCGCTTTCCGTGAGCGATGCGACCGACACGCCCTTGCCATGCAGTGTGTGCGTGAGCAGGGCCGTCCCACCGACCCCAAAGATCGCTTGGATCAACGTCCACAAGAGAAGCTTCCCCATGTACTATCGTCCGGATGGTATGGATTGCTGTTGCAGTGACTCGAAGTAGGCCCTGATCAGATTCTCATAGTCCTTCGTGTAGCCTTCGCGCAGCGTGTTCATGAGTTGACGCATCGATTGTCGACGTTCCACATCGTCGAGGTCCAATGCGCCCGGGCTCTTGCGCGACACATCGGTTCCCGACTTCGACTCGCGCTGCTTCTCATAGTCCCGATCGTTCACACTGCGCGACGCATTGAGCAAGCGCGAGAGAATGCGTTCCTGACGAAGCTTGGTCTCCGGCGTGATCGAGCCTGACTGCATATCGGTGAGCACTTCGCGCATGTCTTCGGTGATCTTCGAAAGATCTCCGATCGGCTTGCGTGTTCCGCTTGCTTCACGTTGTTCTTTTTCCAGTTCTTCCATGGCCTTGAGGGCACGACCCTGTTGCGATGCCAATCGACCGATCTCGGCGCGTTGTTGATCGTTCAACGGTTGGCCGTTCTGACCGACCTTCCCCGACCCTTCATTGATCGATTGCTGATCTCCGGCCAGTTCACCAAGGCGTTGGAACGGACTCTTGCCGCTGCCCTTGCCCATGCCCGGATTCTGTCCTTGGCCGCCTTGCCCCTGCCCTTCGCCTTGCATCATCTGGCCCAATGCGTCCTGCATGCGAGAGACGGCGCTGTTCATGCTGCTCATTGCCTCGCCTTGTTCGCGTGCCGACATTTGACCGTTCCGATCCTGCATCTGCTGCATGGCATCCTTCATGGACTGCAAGGCATCTCCCATGTCCTGCGCCATGTCCGGCGTGACACTTGTGGATTTCTGTCCTAACTGCATCATGCTATTGGCAATGTTCTGCATGGACTCTTGCAGCTTTTGCTGACGCTGTGCCATCTGCGGGAACTGCGATGAGTTCGGATCCATGGATTGCATCTGATCGCGCAGAGCTTCTTGCTCCTTGGACAACTGCAACATGTCGTCGATGTTGCGCTGCATCTGTCGCATGGCCTCTTTCGACGAGTTGCGTTTCATCTCGCGCTTGAGGTTCTTCATCTGTTGTGCAAACCGTTGAAGATTCTTGGAGGCGTTCTGCTGCGACTTGGCCGACTGCTGCATGTCGCCCTGTTCCATGCTCTTCTCGGACTGCTCCATCTCGCTCTTCGTCTGTTCCTGCGCGAGTTCCTGCTTTGCCTTGTCCATCTGATCCATCGGCATGTCGCCGAGCTCTTTCATGAGCTTCTCCAGATCGTTGGTCTCTTGGGCCAGCTTCTCCATGTCGTTCTGCAACTGCTCTTGTTGCTTGGCAAGGTCCTTACGTGTTTCCTTGTTCTGCGGACTGGTGTTCTCGGTCTGCTTGCGCAGTTCCTCTTGTCGACGTGCAAGTTCCTCTGCCCGCTTCGTGAGCTCGTCTGCTTTCTGCTCTGCCTGCATGCGCTTGAGCAGATTCATCGTGCGCTCGATCTGCTTCTTGAATTGCTCTTCATCGAACTTGAAGTTCTTCATCGCCTCTTTCAATTGCTCAGGCGTCATCTGCTCCATGGCCTTCTTCATCTCTTCCTGCATGCGCTGGAGCTCCGGTGTGCGGACCTCCTTCATTAGCTTCTGAAGTTCCATGTACTTCTGCAGCGTCTCGGGAGAGATGGCCTTGTTCTGCTCAAGTTTCTGCGTCATGTCCTCGAGCTTCTGCGCAACATCTTCCATCTTCTTCGCAAGCTCTTCCTGTCGCTTCAGCAACTCCTCTGCCTGCTTCTTTTCCTTCCAGTCAACGCTCTGCTTCTGTTGCGCCTGTTCCTTCTGCATCTCGCGTTGCAGTTGCTCTGCCTCTTTCTTGATCTCTTCCGCCTCCTTGGCAACTTCCTTGAGATCCTTCTGCACTTGGTCCTGCGTCTTGTCGGTCTCGGCGAACACTTCGTCAAGCGATGGCAGGCGTACCTTCAACGGAGACGTGCGTGCCGTCTTGGGTCCGTGGATCCGATCATTGTCCGCCACTTCCAGATAGAACTCGAACACATCTTCCGGCGAGATCCCGGCCTTGCCGAGGTCCCATACGTACGGCACTTCGACCACGGTGCTTCCGTTGGCATTGATCGCAAGGTCGATGTCGTGATAGACCTCTTCGGGCTGCGCATACCGTGACTTCACCAAGCGATACTTCAACTTGAGCCACGAGAATCCATAGTCATCCGAGATCGCTACGCTCACCGGCAACAACGCCTTCTGATCGACCTCGGCATCCTGCCGTGGTTGCACCATGCTAATGGATGGAAGTCCATCGGAGAGCACGACGATCTTATGCTCGATGGGATCGGCATTCTGCTGTCCTTCTCGATCGACACATCGAATGGCATAGGTACCGGTGAACTGCACATTGAACGATGCCGATGCTGACGAGCCACGCACCGTCATCGGAATGCGCACGGTATCAGCAGCGACCGTATCGGCATTGCGCTTGACGAGCACGATCTCGGCGCTCTTCAGGTCCTTGTTCGACGTCATCGTCAGATCGGCGATCGAACCACTGAGCGCCGTCACGTCGGCATGATCATCGGTGATCTCGGACGGTGCCAGTCCGGTGTACGATGGCGCGATCACGCGGCCACGCAGGGAACGGATCAATGGACGGTCGATGACGAGAATGCGACCCGTGTCCGAATACACACCGGCATCGAGCCATGCACCAACAGCATAGAATTCCACACTGGCCGTTTGCGACGGGAGCAGATACTGATACGTGTTCGCCGTATCACGTGCGATCGTGTACGGATCGAACCGTTCCTTCCCTGCCTCCTTCACGAAGAGCGTGATCGATGACGGGGCGGCGCCGTGTGCGGTGACAATGATGCGGGATGTGGAACCGCGCATGACCGAGGCCGAGCGAGGCGAGATGGTAAGGTGGTAGGGTGCAGGAGGCACGAAGGAACGATCGTACTGCCACAACCGAACGGATGCAGCACCGAGATGATCGGGAAGACCGCCGATGCAGCCGCCGGCAAGGATGATGGCGGCAAGGAAGAGCAGGATCGACCGACGGAGGTTCTGCCGTTCGATTACCGCGTCGAAGTCCTTGGTGGCCGCCGTTGCGGCCACAGAGGAGAAGGCAGCCTGTGACAATGCGCCGGCACCATCGTGCACGTGCAATTGAAGCACGTTGCACAGCATATCGCCAACATCGTCATAGACCTTTCCAACGCGCAACGCCATCTCGTCGATCGAGTACGATGCGCGAACACCAACAAGTCGAAGCACACCGGGAAGCAACCAACCAATGCCGGCCATGCCCGATGCGATCGCCCACACGGTGAACAGGATGGTGCGAAGCTGTGTGGAGCCGTGCACCCAGAACTCGATCACCGTGAAGAGCAACCACAGAGCGGATGCAACGGCAAGCGTCGAGAGGAGACCACCGGCAAGATGCAGGAGTTCTTCTTTTCGGCGCGTGGCGGTGAGCCGTGCCGTGATCGATTCGTAGGTGCTGTTAATGGGTGAGGGCATAGACAATGATGTTCGTTCCGATCTTCAATGATGCTTCGCGTTTTTCGGGGGCGTCGTTGTGGACCTCGGGATCGGCCCATCCGTCGCTGGGATTTGTCTCGACGGTGTAGAAGACGCAAAGGCGCGTTCCAATGAAGAGTCCCAACCCTTGGGGCGCTTTGTTATCGTGTTCGTGGATCTTGGGAAGTCCGTTCGGGAACGAGAAGTGCGCTGAATACAGCGGATGCGAGAACGGCAGTTCCACAAGATCCTGCTCTGGGAAGACCTTCTTCAGTTCCTTGCGAATGGATGCATCCATTCCGTAATCGTCGTCGATGTAGAGAAATCCACCGTTCTCCAGATAGGAACGCAGGCGCTTCACTTCCTGTGGACTGAAGTTCACTGTTCCATGTCCGGTCATGAAGATGAGCGGATACAGGAACAGATTGTCCGTTGCAAGGTCGACGAACTCATAGGAAGCATCGACACTGATGTTGGTATGCGTGCGCACATAGTTCAGGAGATTCACCTCGGCGCTCGGATCGTTGTACCAGTCTCCCCCGCCACCATACTTCACACGCGCCAAACGAATGGCGCTCGATGAGCCGGGTGGTTCCTGTTGAGCGGCGGGTGGGCGGACCTGCGACGTGGCGGGCGGACGTCCTGGCTGGATCACGCGCATTTGTGCGCGCACGGACGTACTGAGGGCGATGAGGGCCATCAGGACGATCGAACCACGAACAAGGAAGGATACGGTCATCACATCGTACACACAACGATCTTCTTGTCTTCTTGCTTGAACCACGGCGCTCCCAATAGATCGATCTTGACCTCTTGCACGGTAAGACCAGGATGCGTCTGGAGCGCCTCCGAGATCTCTTCCTGCAGATCGCCACCTTTCAAGAAATAACAGACGGCCGAGGGTCGCATGAGCGGAAGGGCCCAGTCCAGAAGCACCGACACGCGAGCAACGGCCCGAGAGACGATAACGTCGAAGTGCTGTCGGTAGTGCTTCTCGGCCCAGAGATCTTCAACGCGACAGCAGCGCGCCTGCACGTCCTTCAGTCCGGTGTGTTGCGCGAACATCTCCGTGCACGTGATCTTCTTGCGGATCGAGTCCACCATGAGCATGTGGATGTCCGGACGGGCGATCTTGAGCGGGATTCCCGGTAGTCCGCCACCGGTGCCGATATCGAGCACACGCGCCTTCGGAGGGAGTTTCACATACTTCAGCATCGCAAGCGAGTGCAGGATATGTCGGTCCCAGATATGCATCGTGTCCTTGCGCGAGATCATGTTGATCCGCTCGTTCCAATACAGCAATTCGTTGTGATACCGCTCAAGGGCATCCATCTGCTCTTTGTCGAGCACAATGGAATTCATACCACAGGCCGTCCACATGGACAGTTTGTCCATGTATCTTTGTTCTTCTTCCAGGCCATCCATCATGTCAGACATTACCACCTCTTCGGCGTCTTCGCCAGTTCTACCGCTTGTACACAAGGTTGTGCGACCGTTCTTCTCTGTGATCATCTGCACCTATAATCGTGCATCCTTGCTTCCTCGTGCGCTCGATTCTCTCCTTGACCAATCGGAACGCGATTGGGAGGCGGTGATCGTTGATGATGGAAGCACGGATTCCACGTGGCAGGTCATACAAAGGTACGCAGAGGCACACTCTCAAATACGGTCGGTGTATCACTCCAATCGAGGTATTCCCCGCTCACGCAATGCCGGCGTCCTCGCGGCGGCCGGTCTGTTCGTGACGTTCCTGGATTCCGACGATGCGTATCGGTGGGACCACCTTTCGGCACGCAAGCAGATGTTCCTCGAGTTTCCGACGGTGGAGTTCCTGCATGGTGGCGTGGAGATCATCGGTGAACCGTATGTGCCCGACAAGAACGAGCCATCACGTCAGATCCATCTGAAGGACTGCGTGATCGGCGGCACCTTCGTGATCCGCAAGGACACGGTGCTCCGTCTGGGTGGCTTCGATGCCGTGGACTATGCCGATGATGCACTCCTCTACGAACGTGCGATGCGTGCCGGCATCTCGATCGCTCGCACCGATCATCCTTCGTACAAATACTATCGCGACACACCGGACTCCATATGCAACACACAGAGCGTGTCACCAAGATCCTGACACGATTGGCGGAGGCCTATCCCGATGCGCGTGTCGGATTGGACTTCACCTCGCCCTTCGAACTGCTCATTGCCACCATCCTCTCTGCACAGTGCACCGACGAGCGCGTCAACATCGTCACGCGAGATCTGTTCGCCAAGTATCACGGTCCGGCCGATTATGTGGCAACACCGCAAGAAGAATTGGAGGTCGACATCCGATCGACGGGATTCTACAAGAACAAGGCCAAGAACATTCGCGCATGCTGTGCGGCTCTCATCGAACGATATCATGGTGAGGTGCCACGCACCATCGAGGAGCTCATCACCCTACCAGGAGTGGGACGGAAGACGGCAAACTGTGTCTTGAGCAATTGCTTCGACATTCCGGCGCTGACGGTGGACACGCATGTGACGCGCATCGCAAATCTCTTGGGATTTGTGCAGACCACCGATGCGGTGAAGATCGAGTTCGCCTTGATGGATATCGTTCCCAAGGAACAATGGAACGACTTCGATCGGCTGATCATCACGCACGGTCGACGCACGTGCATCGCCCGTCGACCGAAGTGCGATGTCTGTCCGATCCGCGACCTCTGTCCGGTAACCGATCCCGACGTGTCACGTTATTGAGCGACATGCACCCTATGGAATTCGAAGCATGTACCTCTTGACCAAGTATATTGCGCCACCTATGAAGCAACGACTCCTTAGCGTCCTCGCCGCCCTGCTCCTTTCCGCAGGCCTTCTTCCTGTCCATGCACAAGACGCACGTCCCGAGTATGGCATCATGGGTCAATGGCTCATGAATCAGCATACGGGAGACTTCAAGAAACTTGGCTCCTATCCTTCGTGCTGTCCGGAATTCACAACGGGTTCCGGTAGTGGCCCGGGACTGGGCGCATGGGTCGGCTTCCCGCTCTCGCCGTCGCTACGATTGCTCACGCGCCTCACCTATACCACCGAGAGTGGCGTCCTGCAAGACGATGAACGCTCCTTCGTGGCCGATCTTCGCGACACGAACAACCCCAAGGTCGTCGATGCGACGTTTCACCACGAGCTCACGGCCACGCTCTCCAGCATCGGTATTCAGCCCATGGTGGCATGGCGAGCAGTGGGCGGGCTGGATCTTATGGGCGGCCTGCGTCTTGGATTCGTGACCACGTCCACGTTCCGTCAAACCGAAGTGCTCACACAGCCCGAGGACTTTGGTGCCTATCTCGGCGCGGGGCGCACGTGGGTGGACACAGGCGGAGCCATTCCCGATGCCTCGTCGATCCGCGCCACTCTGAGCATCGGGGCACGTTATGTACTGCCACTTAATGCCGACCATTCCTTGTTCCTAGCGCCCGAGTTCACCTATCAGTACGCGCTGACCGGCGTCACGTCGTCGGTGAACTGGAACGTCCACCAACTCAGTGCCGGACTCGGACTGGCCTGGTCGCCCGTCCCCGCGGCAGTTGTTGCACCACCCGTCCGCGATACCATCCCCCCACCGCCACCACCCCCCATACGTCCGTTGCTTGCCGGTTCGGTCCGCATGGTCGGAGTGGAGGAAGGCGGCAAGGAAGCACCCGATGTGACCATTCGCATCGAAGAGGTGATCGCCAGTGACCTCCGTCCGCTCTTGAACCATGTCTACTTCGACGAAGGATCTGCCCGCATTCCCGATCGGTACGTGGTCCTCGCACCATCGTCCACGTCGTCCTTCAGCGAAGACGGTTTGTATTCGACGACGACCATGGACACCTATCACACGATGTTGAACATCATCGGCAAGCGGCTCAGCGCCACGCCGGCGGCCAGCATCACGTTGACGGGATGTACATCGGAAGACGGATCGGATCGTGGCAACGACCTTGCGCGCAAGCGTGCCGAGGCGGTGCGCACCTACCTCACATCAGTGTGGGGCATCAGTGCAGATCGGATCTCCATCATGGCTCGCACGTTGCCGTCAAAGCCAACGCGCTCGAGCGCTGCGGCCGATGTGCAGATCGCATCGGAAGAGAACAGACGTGTGGAGATCGAGTCCAACAATGAGGCCATCCTCATGCCGGTTCGAACCACCGACACCGTACGGACGGCCAATCCGCCTGCCCTTCGCGTCTACACCGAGTCGAAGGCCCAGGCTGGTGTGAGGCGGTGGAACATCGACATCACGCAAGACGGAAAGAACCTCTATTCCACGTCGTCGGCACTCGTTGGCAGCACGACCGTACCCCTAAGCGTGGACTGGCGAGTGACGTCGGAACGCACCCTCGTACCGCGCACAGAGTCTCCCGTGGAAGCTCGGCTGACCATAGAGGATTCGAGCGGCGGCCTCTTGATCTCGCTTCCCGCGAAGGTTCCGGTACGTCAGCTCACCATTCAAAAGAAGCGTGTGGAGCGCATCGAAGACCGAGAGATCGACCGATACAGCTTGATCCTCTTCGACTTCAACGATGCGAGCGTGAAGGGCCAGAACAGTGGCATCGTGCGACTGATCAAGGATCGCATCACGCCGAGCTCGACGGTGAAGATCAACGGCTATACGGACGTTCTTGGTACGGAGTCCTACAACGAGGAACTCTCACGAAATCGCGCCACCGAAACGGCCAGGTCGCTCGGTCTGCCTCCCACGTCAGCACAAGGACTTGGTGAGCAGCGACCACTCTATCCGAACACCCTTCCGGAAGGGAGGGCCTATAACAGAACTGTTACCGTAACTGTGGAAACTCCTATCAAATAAAGGCCTTAACTTTTCGCATATTGTTCGGTCTTTTGCGTGCCGTACGACTATGTAGAATTGAAAGAAGGCCTTATGAAGCATCGACCTCGTTTTGCAGTAGTGGTCCTGTTCATCGTCCTGTTGGGCGTTGCAACACTGGACAGTTGGGCACAGGCCTTCGTTGTGCCGCGCCTCGTTACCACCGCCTACCCCACGATGACAGCGGAGTGTTACAACTTCGACGCTCAGGGAGCCTTTGTTGCGCTTGGCGCAAAAGAGGTGACGGTGAAGGAGAACGGTGCGAACATGACCGTGACCACAACGTGTGGGAACGGACAGAGCACGCCTGCCTCCATCATGGTGGCCGTGGACCGATCCAGTGAAACGCTCACAAAGGCGAAGGCCGGCGCAGCGTCTGTGATCTCCGGCGTGGTCGGTCAGACCGATGAACTGGGGCTGATCTCGTTCAATCAAGCTCCCTCCCTCGAACAGGGGCTCACGGTCAACAAAACGCAATACGCGTCACGCGTCTCGGCGATCACCGCAGGCACGAATGGCACTGCGATCAACATCGACTCCCTCTTTCACAATGCGCCGTTGGGTGCCTTCGCACAGCTCAAGAATGCACGGAACTTCCGCGCACTCGTGATCTTCGTGAGCGGAAACCCGTCGTTCGATGCGGCTCTGGCACGCAAGGTCGCAAAGCAGTATGCCATCAAGGTCTACGTGGTAGGGATCAACCTTCCGATCTCTGCACAACTGCGCGAACTCTGCGACAGCACCGGTGGTGCATGGATCGACGGCCTCATAAGTGATGACGACATCAAGGCCTATGCGTGGGCATTCGTTGCCCATGCGCGAGGCGTTCAACCATGCGCGGCCGTCTGGACGTCCACACCTTCGTGTGCGTTGGAGCGTACGATCGAGGTGAAGCATGCGTCCACCACACGATCCTTCACCATACCCGCGCCGATCGGTTCACGTATCGTTCTCGAACTCAGTGAACCCGGAATTGCCTTTGGTGAAGTTGCTCCCCCGCAGACCGTCACGAAGTCGGTGATCCTCACCGTCCGCAACGGTTTTGCGCGGGTGACCGCCTACACCAGTTCGAATCCGCGCTTCGCGGTAACGCTGCCAACAGGACCGGTGGACATGGTCCCCGGCGCCAGCCAAGAAGTAAAGGTCAAGTTCACACCAACCGACAGTAGCGGACAGTTCGGAACGATCACCTTTGTCTCTGCCGACGCGTGCGACACGACCGTGCTCTATGTACGCGGCGGTTTCCGGAACAAGGACAACAACCTGAAGGTGCTCTCCCCGAATGGCGGCGAGAAGTATGTTGCCGGGATCGACACGCTGATCCGATGGACCGGTACGTTGCCGCAAGACATCGTGCGCATCGATGGCTCTGAAGACGATGGCGCAACGTGGAGTTCGATCACGGAAGCGGCGTCCGGAAATGAATACGTCTACACGCCCGGACCCAATGCCACGAAGAAGGCGCTCATTCGCATTCAACGCACACTGCTCGACCCCTCTGATATCATCGTCCTTTCCGGTTCTGAGAAGCCCATCTACACAGCCGCACTTTCGAACGACAGTAAGACGGCCTATACGGGCGGACACGATGGAACGGTGCGCGTATGGGATGCAGAAACAGGTCTGCAACGGCGCGTGATGACCGGACATTCCGACTGGGTATGGGGTCTTGCCGTCCACCCTTCGGCGAACATGATCGCCAGCGCAAGTCACGATGGTACGGTCCGTTTCTGGGACCCCACAACGGGAACACAACTTGGTGCCGTGCCGGTGACGGGTCGTGCCTGGTCCGTGGCTTTCAATGCGAATGGGGATTCGCTCTATGTCTCTTCGGATGCAGGCATTATCATCATCGACCCTGCCTCCTTCACCATCGTTCAGAATGTTCCGACCACCGATGGCGCCATCGTCTATTCGGTGCGAGTATCACAAGACGGAACGCAGCTCGTCACGTGCGAAGGCAACACGGTTCGTTTGCGCGAAGCAACGGGTGACCTTGCCATCAAGCGCTCCTTCGTCGGACACGTTGGACCGGTCTACAGTGCCGATGTGAACGTGAACGGTCAAGTGGTGGTCTCCGGTGGTGCAGACCTCATGCTCCGTCGGTGGGATGCCTCGAATGGCACGCAGACGGGATCCACACCAGCCATGACGGGTTCGTTGCTCTCGGTTCAATTCAATCGCGGCGGCGGGCAGGTGTTGACAGGCTCGGGAGATGGTACGGCAAAGTTCTTCGAGACCAATACACTGAATGAACTCAATGCCTTGGCCGGACACACCGGACTCGTCTACAGTGCACGGTACAACTCCGCCGGCGACAAGGTCATCACGTCATCCACGGACTTCACAGCACGTGTCTGGAACATCTCGGGCATCCGACTGGATGAAGACAAGAGCGATGCAGTGTTCGAGATCCAGGGATCGACGGCAACAACGCAAGACGTGGAGTTCACGCCGGCCATTGAAGTTGGCGGTAGTGCCCGACAAACAGCCGTTGTGTTCCGGAATACCGGCGCAACGCCGATCGTAGTACAGGGCGCACGCTTCACGACTGGCGACCAAGGCGACTTCAATATCATCTCGCCGGTGTTTCCGGTGACCGTCGCTCCCGGCGCTACATCGTCGCTCACACTCACCTTCCAACCAACGCAGGTTGGTGACCGTTCGACGACACTGTTGTTGCAAACGGGAACAGGTCCGCGCACCCTTACTGTTCGCGGTACCGGCAAGCTTCCGGTGCTGAACGTGATCTCGGTGATCGACTACGGTCGCCGCATCGCCAACCTTGCACAGATCGACACGAATGTTCGCGTGGCATTGCCCATCGGCGTCACGAGTCCGGTGCAAGTGAAGTCAACGGCCATTGTCGGACCCGATCAAGCACAGTTCTCCATCGTCAGTGGTGGCGCACCGTTCACGGTTTCGAACAATGGCACGCAGACCATTGTGGTTCGATTCGCACCATCGCAAAACGGACGTGCTGCTGCAGATCTGGTGATCACCTCAACGGACGATCGCACGGTGACCGTGCATCTCTACGGAGAAGGTACCGGCGACGCACGGTTCCAAACCGTTGCACCGGTGGTCTTCCCGCTCGATGTGTGTAGCAGCGATCCGGTGGCAGAGACCTTTAACGTGACCAACATCGGTAACTCGACACTCATCCTCTACAGTGGGATCATCGATGGAACCGATGCCGTTGACTATACGCTTGAACGCGTTGGCGCACCGCTCACCTTCCCCATCGAAGTCGAGGCAAGCAAGAGCGTGCAGTTCCGCGTGATCTTCGCGCCGAAGTCGATCGGCGCGAAGAGCGCTCGTGTGGTGTTCAGCTCGAATGCCATCAATGCATCGAACGGACTCACGGCTGTCACCCTTGTTGGCCGAAAAGACTCCGTCGCCTTCGAACTCTCTCGTTCTTCTGTGACCTATGCAGATGTAGCGCAGGGCGAAACTCCGGTGGAGACGGTGTACCTGATCAACCGAGGATCCATCATCCTGCGTTGGCCCAAGACACCGATCGATCTCGGTGATTTCGTGATCGAGAAGATCACGCCGGACATCGTCCAACCCAACCAACAGTCGGAAGTGACGATACGGTTCAAGGGCGGCAAGGAAGGAAGTGTGTACACGACATCCTTTGTGTTCACAACACAGGACACGGCATGTGGCAGACGGGATACGCTGCAACTGACGGCCTTCGTGAATGCCGTTGTAAGTGTGACACTTCGCATGGACACGATCCGTTCGCACACGGGTGCCATCGTCTCGGTCCCGCTGTATGTGACGAACAAGCAGCACTTGGATCGGACAACTGTTCGCATCATCCACGCCGATCTGCTCGTCAATGCCTCCATCCTCCAACCGAGCGGTTCATTGCCCATGGGTCAGTTGGACTCTACCGGAAAGATCCGTCGTATTCCCGTGGTGATCCCGATCCCCGAGGGCTCGGACTCTCTGGCCATGACATTGCAATTCTCGACCACGTGGGGCAACGACACGATGTCGGTGATCAACGTGGCCAACTTCACCGAGATCGACACGATGCGTGTATTGGTACGCCAAGGTGGAGTGATCCTCGACGATCTATGCACGCAAGGTGGCGTGCGACTCTTCCAGCTGCAGCCAAATGCCGCAGGCATCGTCGCCTCACCACAACCGTCAACCGGTGCGACCGTGCTTGACATGGAAGTGGTGGAGAAGGGTATGACCACTGTGGAACTCGTCGACATGCAAGGACGAACCCTTGCCACCCTCGTCCAACGTTCCCTTGCTCCCGGCTCGTATCGCGTTCCGATGAATGTCTCGCAACTCCCTGCCGGAGTGTACTTCCTGCAGATGACCACGCCAACAGAGCACAAGAGTGTACGATTCGAGAGAGCTAAGTAACCATGAGAACCATGACACGACTTCCCCACTTCGCATCTGCACTGTTCCTGATCGTTGCCACAACGACCGTTGCACAAGTCCCGAACGACCCATTGCTCCGTCCGCGTATCGGTCTGTTCTTTGACTACGCTCTTGGCATTCATGCCGCTTCCTTCACGCAACTGCCTGATGTGGCCAATTGCTGTCCGGAATTCCAGACCACCATGGGAACGGGCTTCTTCGCGGGTCTGCAGTATGAGCAACCATTCAACAAGGATCTCGCTCTGTATATGCGTTTGCACTACGGTTCCTATGGCGTGGACTTTTCGCAGACGGAGTCCAAGCCCGTTGCGTTGGCGGATGGATCCACCACCAATGCAACGATCCGTCACGACCTCAATGGTTCATTCGGTCAGATCAGTGTAGAGCCACTCTTGGCCTATCACGTCTCGCCGGAGTTCATGGTTCGCGGTGGACTGACGGCGGGCTATGTGTTCAGTGCGACCTACGATCAGAAGGAAGTACTGGAGACGCCGGCCAACGCAACGTTCGTTGGCGGATCGCGCATGCGCAACGCATCGAGCGGCGATATCAAGAATGCCTCGTCCGTTGCCGTAGGCATCACGGTGGGCGCATCGTATGAACTTGCCTTGAATGCCGATCGAACGATCTTCCTCACACCCGAAGTGCTCTTCACGTATTCACCCATTCCGGTGGTGAGCGGGCTGTCGTGGAATGCCCATCAGATCCGTGCCGGTTTGGCACTATCGTTCATTCCGCCCGAGGTCGAGGATACGCTTTCCGACATCGAACTCTACAACTTCGCAACGGCCATCACACCACCAAAGACCGTGTCGGCATCGGTTCCGTTCACATCCGACATCACGGCCAGCGGTATCGGCACAACTGGCGAACGTCTTCCGGCCGAACGCATCAGAATGGAAGAGTTCTCATCGACGCGGGTCCGTCCGGTGTTGCCCTACGTGTTCTTCGACAAGAATTCGTCGGAGATCCCGGCCCGGTATACCGAGCTCAATCAGGATCAACGCGACGTGTTCGCCATCGAGAACTTCTACAATCTCGATGCCATGATCACTTACCATCACGTGCTCAACATCATCGGCAAGCGCATGCAGGATGATGCGAATGCAACGATCACGCTCACCGGTTGTGTTGACAACACGGATGCAGAATTGAACAACACGGCATTGGCGCAAGCACGGGTGAATGCGGTTCGCTCCTACCTCGTCGACAAATGGGGCGTCGCCCCAGCACGCGTCCAAACCGCAACACGACTGCTTCCGGAGCAGGCCTCGAACTCTGCCGAGCTTGATGGTCAGGCAGAGAATCGTCGTGTGGAGATCTCAGCCACCAGCGATGCGATCCTCGCGCCGATCATGTCGCGCGACACGATGCGTTCGTTCACGCCGGCCGGTCTTCGCTTCGCACCTGCCGTTACACCTCGTGTTCCGGTGAAGTCGTGGACGATCTTCGTCACAGCGGATGATCGCATCATCAAGACCTTCCATGCCGGCGACCCTGTACCGGCATCGGTGGATTGGCGCATCGACGAAGCACAGCTCGCCATCCCGAGCGACGTTGAGAAGCTCGGCTACTTGTTCGTCGCACGCGATTCGGCCGGACTGGTCATTCCTTCGGAGTCGAAGAAGATCCAAGTGGAAGCGGTCACGCTCGCATCGAAGAAGCAAGGCGGCATGGCGGACAAGGCCGTGGATCGTTATTCGCTGATCCTGTTCGGCTTCGACAAGTCAGACCTCACGCCCGCAAATGCTGCCTTCGTGAACCAGATCAAGGCGAACATTCAACCAACATCGCAAGTGAAGGTGATCGGCTATACGGATCGGAGCGGATCGGATGATTACAATCAACGTCTGAGCCAGTCACGCGCATCAACGGTCGCACGCGCGCTCGGCTTGCCTGAGTCGCAGGCCACGGGCGTTGGTGAACGTGCTCCGCTCTATAACAACGATACACCGGAAGGTCGCTTCTACTCACGAACAGTAGAAGTTCTTGTCGAGACACCGAAGAAATAATGCGACTGCTCGTTCTGAACTGGCAGGATCGCACGCATCCGCAAGCGGGCGGTGCGGAAGTACACCTGCATGAGATCTTTTCGCGCATGGTAGAGCGTGGCCACGAGGTCACGCTCTACTGTTGTGCCTATCCCGGTGCTCCGGAGACCGAAGTGTTGGACGGGATCACGGTCATTCGCCATGGTTCGCGCGCAACGTTCAACTGGACCGTGCGGGGCGCCTACAAGAAACGGTTCGCGAACGAACGGTTCGATATCGTGATCGATGACATCAACAAGATCCCGTTCTTCACACCGCGGTTCGTGAAGAGACCGTTGTTGGCCATCGTGCATCACTTCTTTGGCACCAGCATCTTTCACGAGGCCGGCCGGCTTGCCGGACTCTATGTGAAGTATTTCGAGGACAAGATCGGGCGCGTTTATCGGAACACCCCTATCTGTGTTGTTTCCGACTCAACGCGGAAAGAGTGTATCGAACGCGGCATCCCTGCTGCGAACCTCACCGTCATCCACAATGCCATCGACCATACGCACTTCCCGATGAAGGTGGGCGAGAAGGATGCACGTCCGACGATCGCGTATTTCGGTCGACTCAAGCGCTACAAATCGGTCGACCACTTGCTTCGTGCCGTCGCCATGGTCGTAAAGACCATTCCTACCGTACAGGTGCATATTCTGGGAACCGGCGATGGAAGGGACGAATTGGAGCGACTCGTGTCGATGCTTGGACTGCAAGACCACGTGCGTTTCTTTGGCTTTGTAACCGATGCACAGAAAGTGGAATTGTTGTCCCAAGCTCACGTCGTTGTCAACACGTCGATCAAAGAAGGCTGGGGCATCACCAACATCGAAGCCAATGCCTGTGGTACGCCGGTGATCTCTGCAGATGTTCCGGGTCTGCGAGACTCTGTGCGCGATGGTGAATCCGGTCTGCTGTATCCCTATGGCAACATCGACGTCCTCGCCGCGCATATCGTCCGCGTATTGGTGGATCGCCCGGAACGCGAACGCCTGTCTGCAGGCGCACTGCGTTGGGCCAGCACCTTCACATGGGAACGGTCCAGCCGTGAGATGCAAGATCTTTGCGAGCGAGTGATCGCACACTATCGTCCATAGGCGTCATGACGCGTCGACTCTCCATCATCGTCCTTCTTCTCCTTGCCACCCTCCCATTGGCGTCGGCTCCGTTGAAGGACAGCAAGGGGAAGGATTTCTGGATCGCCTTCATGCCGAATGCGCATTCGTTCAGTGTCGGAACGCTGATCGTCTTCGTCACGGCAGAACAGCCAACGACGGGCACCATCACGTATGTGAACCGACGCGGACAGACGATCAACGTGCCGTTCTCGATCGCAACCGCCAACGCTGAGTATCGCCTCTCGATCGCATACCAAGACCTCGAGCTGGACGGATACGACTACAATCTGCGACGTCAGAACGATGAAGAAACAGCCGTGCGTTACTCCATGCATGTGGTGTCGAATGAAGAAGTGACGGTCTACGCGGAAGCGCGTGAGCAGACGAGCACCGATGCATGGCTTGTCTATCCGACCGACGTGCTCGGCACGGACCATATCGTGCTGTGTTACTCTTCCGACGGCGAGTACGGGCGCTTGCGAGGCGGAGGCTTTGGGATCACGCGTGACTATCCGAGTCAGTTCTGCGTGATCGCCACTCAGAACAACACGCGCGTGACCATTACGAATTCGGCCGGAAGATCTCCCACGGGAACGTGGAAGGAGAAGACCATCACTCTCCAGGCCGGTCAAGTGTACCTCGTGCAGGCCGAGATACGACAAGGGATCTTGAACGACGATCTTACCGGGTCACGTGTGAGTGCCACGAAGCCCGTGGCCGTGATCGCAGGTGTCGTGCGCACGGAACTACCACGCTTGGATGAGAACAATGCATCGCGAGATTGTTTGATCGAGCAGATGCCGCCCACGTCGACGTGGGGCTTGAACTCCATCATCATTCCGCCAAAGCCGGCAAACGATCAACAACTCATGGGCCCAACAGATGGGCCACGCTACCGCATCATTGCTGCCGAGAACAACACGTCGATCACGATCAACGCTACACAGCGCTTAACGTTGTCGTCCGGACAGTACTACGAGGGCATCCTTTCCGATCCGAAGGTGGTGGAGGCCGACAAGCCGATCCTCGTTGCATCCTATCTGCGAACATCGCAGCGAGCTGGTGCGGCCAATGGCGATCCGTCGATGTTCCTGAATCCGCCCACGGAGCAGTTCCTCAACACGTACACGGTGATCAACATCGAACCCGATGATAGGTCACCCTACTACACCCAACACTTGATCACGCTGATCGTTCGCACGGCCGACACCAATGCGGTACGGATCGATGGGATCCAGCCCGCGTCGACCTTTGTGCCGGTTGCAGGCACCAGCTATTCGTACACGCATGTGAGCGTGCAACGAGGTCCTCACACGCTGACGTGTCCCACCGGCTTCGGCGTCTACATCTATGGCTATGGTGTTGCAGAGTCGTACGGCTACATTGGCGGCATGGCCTTCGAGCGACTGCGTATCCCTCGCGTTCAACTCGTCGTGCACGATACGACGGCCGCCCCGGGTGACAGTGCGGCCATTGTGGTGACGTATCAAGGCGTGAGCGATTCCGCATCGTTCTTTGCCTTGGGCATTCACACCATGAAGGGCGAACTCGCATGGAATGCCACGCAGTTCATTCCGCTTCCTGTGGAAGGTCGTCACACTCGATCGGACACACTACTGCTCCCGATCGACGTCAACTTCGACACACTGAAGATCGGCGATACGTTGTATCGGCTCCCCGGACGGATCGTTCTTGGGAATACAAGTATGGACTCGGTGTATTTGCGCTCGACATCGTGGTATGATGCTGCCGGCGATTCGATGGACATCGTTACCGACGTCGACAACGGCGCGATCACACTCTCGAAGATCTGTCGCGATACGGCTGCTCGTCTCTTCGATCCGGATGTTGCCATGCAGTCCATGATGATCGACGTCGTCGACGTTACCGGTCGCGCCTTCACGACATTCTCGGTGGAACCACCGGCTGCATCTCGTGACGTGGCAGTGCTGTTACGCCAGCACGGTGTTCCCGCCGGACTGTGGTTCGCCATCGAGCGTCGCACGACGAGCCATGTGGTTCACCGCATCGCATTGCAAGAATGATCATTGCCTTTTACAAGCCGTACGGCGTCCTCTCGCAGTTCACGCCGGAACGCGGGAGTGCCTATCGAACGCTTGCCGACTTTGCCTTTCCGCCGGAGGTCTATCCGATCGGCCGACTTGATGCCGACTCCGAAGGTCTTCTCTTGCTGAGCAATGAACGTGATCTCACGTCGGCCATCCTCGACCCAACGCAAGGTCATGCGCGCACATACTGGGCACAAGTAGAGGGCGTTCCAACTCCGGAAGCATTGGCAAGGTTGAAGGGCGGCGTGGAGATCGGCGGCTATCGAACGCGTCCGTGTACAGCGCGGATCCTGGAACCGCAACCCGACGTGCCACCTCGCATCCCTCCTATCCGAGAGCGCAAGAGTATCCCGACCACATGGATCGAATTGGAACTCACCGAGGGCAAGAACCGCCAAGTGCGCAAGATGACGGCGGCTGTGGGCTATCCGACGCTACGTCTGCTCCGCGTTCGTGTGGCAGGAGTATCGCTCGATCTCGTGACCGAGGGTATGTGGATCGAAGTGAAGCGGGAACTCCTTCTACCATAGGGTGAAGCGTAAAAGTTGCTAGATTGACCCACGGGTTCTCTACTCTTTTTTCATCTATGAGGGGTGTTTCGATGAAGAACAAGGTCCAGCGTTTTCTCGTCACCGCAGGATTAGCGGTGTTCGTGATCTTCTTTACGGTGAAGTGTCCGTCGCACGACACGACCTTCACCACGCTCAGACAGCCGCTTCCTGCGAGCATTGCTGTGACGACCGGAACCACGACCACCGTCTTTGGGTTGGACACGACCATCATTACCGGTACGACGGCCAGCGGCAACATCACCGGTACTACCATGGCGGCAAGATCTACATGCCAGGTGACCGGTGTTTCGTTTACAACTGGTCTTGGTGGTCAGTCCTTTAACCCACCGGTAAATGGTGTTGTTGGTGATCAGCCGATCCAAGTGAACATGGTCACTCCCGAAGCAGACAAACCAAAGCCATGATCAAGGTCGTAGCGAGGACACCCAATACGTCACCATGGGACCTTTCCCACGGACGTCAATGGGTTCGCGCTGCATGACGACAATGTCCGGAATGTCAGAGATCCTCTGCGCTACCTCGGTGGTGCAGAGGATCCTGCCCGGTAACGAGTATTGTTCCATCCTCGCGGCAACGTTCACCGTGTCTCCCCACACGTCGTAGGAAAGCCGGTCCCCGCTCATCACACCGGCGATCACCGCACCGCAATGAATGCCGATCCGAAGTCTCGAGGGATCGATCGGGAGGGGTACAGCGCCTCGCATGATGTCGAGCGCAACTCGCACAAGATCTTCCGTTTGACGGGATGCATCGTTCCCCGTCTTGCTAATGGCCATGTAGGAATCGCCAATGGTCTTGATGCGTTCGCAGTTGTGCTGGGCACATACGGAGTCAAAGGCGCGGAAGAGATCTTCCAGCATCGTGATCAGATCTTCCGGTTCCGTTTCTGCGGCAAGCGTCGTGAAGCCAACGATGTCGGCGAAGAGGATCGTTACGTCAGGGATGCGGTCGGCGATGTGCGTTTCGCCATTCATGAGGCGATCGGCGATATGGATCGGGAGTACAGATTGAAGCACTCTCGTTCGTTCTTCTTCACGCGTACGGAGTTGCTCACGATCGCTCTCAAGCTGAGCACGCGCCTTCGTGATCTGGATGGTGTGTTCCATCTCACGTTCGACAACGGATGCTTGAAGACGACCGCATTCCTTCTGGATCTCAACAGCCTCTCGATATCGCTCGTCTTCGACGAGCCAGTCCACGAGCATGGCCCCGATCTGAACAGCGCGACGAATGTTCGACGCGTCCACAAAGAGCCGAAGGACGCGTTGCAATGTGCTGATGGCTTGTGGCAAGTTTCCTTGTTGCTTTTCCAGCGACGCGACTGCGGCCAGTGCCTCTCCCATGAGTGGTTGTGCCTCGGCAGCAGCAGCTCGACGAACGGCGTCGTTGGCAAAGGTGGCGCCGCGGTCCAGGTCGCCGATCGCTTCGCACACATAGGCCAACCCGATCAGCGCTCGGATCTGCAACTCGACATGGTCGTTGTCGTCGGCAAATCGAAGCACGGCCTGATAACTCTCGCCTGCATCAGCTGCGAGACCAAGATTACGCTGTGCGATCGCTTTATTGAGTTGTACGATGGCATTGAATTGAGGGTCTCCAGTTCCGCCATTCTCGCGTTGATACGTTTCATATTCACGCAGGGCTTCTGCATCACGTCCAAGGCCTTGATAGACCGACGCCAAGTTCATTCTGATCTTCGTCACAAACTCCCGCGTCGACGCATTCAAAGGCAATGAGAGAAGCGAACGTTCATACATCATCACGGCCTTGATATCATCCCCCATTGCCGATGTCACCGATGCCATATCGGCATGGATATAGGCAGCCACTTCGAGGAGCCCTAGTTCTGTTGCTCGATCGTGTGCCGCTGTGAACGCCAACATTGCGTCGGGCAGTCGACCAAGCGTCCGATACAGTGCCCCACGCCTCCACGCTATGGCAAGTTTCTCGATCGGTCGATGGTCATCTTGTTCGATCGATGCGAGAAGACGGAGTCCATCTTCAATGAGATGGAGTCGCGGGAGCACGATGGTCTTCATCACCACAGCGTGCACGTGATACAGCGCTGCCTGCATGTCCGTTCGTTCTAGCAGGACTGTAAGCGTGTCCAAGGCCAACTGATTATCGTTACCATAGAAGGCACGAAGCGCAGTGCAGAGGAGGATCTCTTCCTCCGTCATTTCATCGTCTGTGGTTTGGGAACGACGTTCAAGGAGCAACTGCCCCGCAGCTTTGTCAGCGCAGAGAAAGGCTCGATCGATCAGCGTGCTACGAGGGACTTCCATCTTGCACTCTCGCCATTCGTGACCAACGTACGATGGAGAAGAAGAAGCCCAGCACCATGGTGATCACACCGATCCACACAAGGGAGATGAGAGGCTTCACCGAGAGTTCGATCGTGAAGATCTCCTTCGGAACGGGCGTTGGCTTCGTTCCGTCGCGGAAGGCGAACTCGCCTTTCGACTTTGTCGGATCTGCGTTGTTGCGCTCGATGCGTGTGAGGGCCACATCGTAATGCGTACCCGGGATGGTTGTCCAGACAGGATCGAATGACGGTCCGCCGGCTCCGGTCCCAATGCGCGTGAGCGCCTTGAAGGACGGTGCTGGAGCGCTCTGTGACGGCACCGATAGCATGGCGGCCATCTGCATGCGACCATCGGGGGTCTGCCCTTCTTCCATTGGCATCGTGAATCGCTCAAGTTGCAACGAGATCGTTGTATCAAGTGGCATCACGAACGTGGAGCCACGTTGGACCGTTGTCTTGTGGAAGACGTTCTCATACTCCGTGGCCTTCGGCGACACGTAGAGATCGTTCAAGATGCCCCAGCGAATGCCCGGTTCGAGGAAGGGACTCATTCGACGATTGAAGTCACTAAAGTACAAGATCGGATGAAGCACGGCCGTTTCACCATTGCGTTCCACGGTCACCGAATAGGCGAACTTCTCTCTGTCCTTGAACTGCAATTCGATCTGTTCCTTGCCATTGAACGTCACCGTCATCCCTGCCACCTTCACCGGCTTGCCGATCTCCATGATGACGTGGTGCATCTCTGTGTAGAGCGACGACGTGATCACACCAAAGACCAGTATGGCAATGCCGACGTGCGAGATGTAGGCGCCCATCATGGACGGACTCTTGCGCATGAAGGACCATCCCATTTGCACGTTCACCACGAGGGAGAACCATGCACAGAAGGCCAACGTCACGGAGAGGGCATCGCGGATGCCGAGCACCACGGTGATGATGGTCGTGCCGACAGAAATGGCAACGGCCCAGAGAATGCGGTTCTGCAAGAGATGCCGTGGAGTGGAACGCCACTGCACGATCAGGGCCAATGCATTGGTGATCAAGATCAGTGGCAACAGGATCGCATGGACCTTGTTGTAGAAGTCGATGTTGACGGCAACCTTGGGTTGACCGATCACTTCCATGATCACGGGCCACGATGTGCCGATGGTCACGAAGATGGCGCTGGCCATGATGAGGGCACCACCGATCGACAGCATGAACTCACGCGTCGTCACGCTGAACTCTTCACGTCGAATGTTCATGTCGGCACGTCTCTTCAAGATCAACACCGCACCAAGCACACTGAAGGTGAGCATGAAGGCGAGCAGGATCCAGAAGGCGAACTTGCCGGGGTCGACGAAGGAGTGCACGGACGTGTCGCCCAACACTCCGCTTCGCGTGAGGAACGTGGAGTACAAGACCATGACGAAGGCCGTCACGGCGAGCACCATGTTCGTCTTCACAAGTCCGTGCGTGCGTTTCTGAACGAGCATCGTATGCACGAGCGCAACAGAGACCAGCCATGGGATCAGCGATGAGTTCTCGACCGGATCCCATCCCCAGAAGCCGCCCCAGCCCAGTGTTTCATAGGCCCAGAAGCCGCCGAGCATGATACCGAAGCCAAGCACGGCCGTCCCGAAGAGCGTCCACGGAAGAGCGATGTTGATCCACCGATGATAGTCCTTGCGCACCAATCCGGCCATGGCAAAGGCAAAGCTCACGCTCATCGATGCAAAGCCCGTGAAGAGGATCGGTGGGTGGATCGTGATCCATGCGTTGTGCAACAGTGGATTCAATCCACGCCCGTTCGCCGGAATGAATCCGTTGGCGATTCCGTCGCGTGCATACGTCTCCCACACAAAGGCAAAGGGATTCTTCGCAACAAGCAGCAAGGCAAGGAAGGTGAGGATAAGTCCGTAGAAGCTCATCACCTGTGCTTCATAGCGATGCTTGCGCGCATAGGGCATAAGTGCAAGACCGATCAGCGCCACGAGCGTCGTCCACAACAGGAAGCTTCCCTCTTGTCCGGAATAGAACGAGGCGATGAGCAAATGCAACGGGAGTTCGCGAGAGGAATAGCTCTGCACGTACGTGTACTCGAAACGGTGCTGCACGACGTTGATCACCAGCATACCGATGGCCGCTAGCAATCCGAACGTGAGCACTTGATACAGCACGCGTGCAGTTGGCATCACGTCGTCGCGTTTATAGCCTGCAAAGAAGAGAAGGCTTGTAAGGGCGGCAAGGCCCAACAACACGTGAATGACGATCTGGCCGATCATTGATATACCTGCGTAGCGTGGAAGTACCCGGCAAGACCACCATGGACGTGTCCTACGAAGCGAAGCTCCTGTCCCGCAGTGAACGGTGTGGTGGGCGTTGAACCGGTATAGGAAATGTGGAACTCTTTCCCGGTCGCATCGCGTGCAAGGATGGGAGCTTGTTCCCCACCATCCTCCTGATCGGTATCGAGCGGGTTGACGATGGTGACACGAACGAGCACCTTTGGTGCCTGATCGCCTTCGGTGGCAGACTCGGCCTTTGCGGCGGCCTGCGTGAAGGTGACCTCTTCCAGGGAGCCGTACGTTGAGGCCACATAGATCCCGAGCGGGATACAGATGACGGCGGCGATGATGATGAGCGTGCGCAGCATGGGACCTACGTGCCTCGCTTCAGATCGCCGGCATTGCCTTCGTACTTGGACGGACATTTTGTCAAACAATCCGTGGCAACGAATCTGCCGTTCTCCACGCGTCCTTTGACAACGATGCTCTCGGCGATCTCGAAATTGTTCGGCTTGGGTCCGTGCAGCACCACCGGGATCACAGCATTGTTCTCATCACGCATCACGAACGTGAATTCATTGGTTGCGCTGTTGTACTTCGACCCTTCCTCCTTCACCCAATGCCCTACCACCTGTACGGTCTTCCCGAGTTGTTCGGCCTTGCCAAGGTTGGCGTACTCGATGGAAGATGACGAGAGCGAGAAGATCCCGATGACCACGCAGGCCAGGGCAATGATGCCGCCGATCAAATAGCGCTTGTTCATCGTTTGGATCCGATCGATCGTTCAAGGGTGCGGAGTCGATGCTCGATGCGTGTGAGATACCATGCAATGCCCGCCCAAATGATCAGCGCCGTTGCAAGGACCACATACGTTGGGTTCTGTGTGAGGAAATCCATCATGCTTGATCCTCCTTGATGGTCCGCTCTGCGATCGACGTGCGATAGCGCAGATTCGTCAACCAGAAATAGACGAGAGTGAACGAGAACAGCGAGAGTGCGAAGAGCACTTGTTTGGTGGGGTTGATCGCATCGGACTTCGGACTCAGGAGCGGACCTGCATTCGTGTCGTCCGAACTTCCGGGATGAAGACCCGGAAGGAGGCGAGGTAGCACGAACATCAAGAACGGAACGGTCACAAAGGCTACAATGCTGTACACACTGCTCAATCGAGCGCGACGTTCGGCATCGGCAATGCTGTTGCGCAAGAGGAAGTAGGCGGCGTAGATGAGCAGGAGGACCAAGATCGAGCTTTCGCGCGGGTCCCAGTTCCAGAACGATCCCCAGTTGAACTTTGCCCACACGGCGCCGGTAACGGTGGCCAGGACGCAATAGAGGGTGCCGAGACTGGCGGCGGCGGCTGACATGGCGTCGAGGTTCAGATCGCGCGACCGAAGGTAGCGGATGCCGAAGATCATGCTGATCATGTAGGCGCACAAGGCAACCCACGACATGGGCACATGGAAGAAGATGATCCGAGCACGCTCTTCGAGCCCCATGATGTAGGGCAACGTCACGGCCGGATCAACGCTCGAGACCGCTCGTTCGCCAACACTGCGCACGATGCGATCGTGCTGTCCGCGTGTCACGTTGATGATCACATGGTGACCGGCGAGATCACGAACTCCCCCGCCCTCAAGGGCGACGGTAAGGTCGTCGATGCGTGCATCGCGCAAGGTCGAGTCGTCGACCACCACGCAATAGAATGGAACAACCTTGGACGAGTCGGCACGCGAGGCCATGATCACGTCCGTGAGGGTACCGCCGATCGGAGGTGCGATGGCCGCGATCACGGTCACCGTCACGCTCAAGAGCGTGAGAACGATCCACCATCGCGGCTTCGGCGCACGCAGCGACGGAAGGAAGCCCAGCAGCAGGCCTAGGCCAACTCCACCGAGCATAAGAGCGAACTTCATAGGGGGCTAAATTACGCAGTACGACGCTTCGTCAGGACGAGCATGTTTCTGTTCGAGGTGGGGCCGCACGGAACGTAGTCGATCATGTCCATCACACGGCGCATGATCAGAATGCCAAGACCACCGTTTCGACGTTCTTGCAGATACGTGGGCATATCCGGGACCTCTGCACTGCTCGGATCGAATGGTGTGGCCGTATCGCAGATGCGGACGGTAACAGCATCCGATTCGATGGCCAAGGACACTTCCACACTCTGCGTGGGGTCGTTGTGATAGGCATGCCGGATCAGGTTCGAACAGGCTTCGTCGACGGCAAGCACGATACCATTCTCTTCGAACTCGCTGAATCCTGCGGCGCGGATGCGCTCGCGCAGGAATTCGCGGATCTCATGAAGATGGTCCGTGGTTGCCGGCACGTTGATCGTGCCACTATGGGAGGCGTTGAACGTCATGCCTCCAGACTCGGAAATGCCTGTTTTGCTTCTTCCACGGTCGGATAGATCTCGAACAGCACGGGAAATCCGAGCAGGTCGAAGACCGTGAACACCTTCGGCTTCATCGCCGCCAACTTGATATCGCCACCGTCGGAACGGATCGATTCGATAAAGACCATAAACACTCCTAGACCGGCACTACTGATGTATTCGAGGTCTGCGAAGTTCACCACGATGCGTCGACATCCATTGGTGATGGCCGCACTCATGATCGATTCGAGTTCCGTGGCCGTGTGTGCATCAAGATATCCAGCAAGGTCGATGCAACAGATCCCACGTTCGTCCTGTTGCGTCAATGCCGTGAATTGATTCATGAGAGAACTCCGTAGATCGGTCGTATACGTTCGTCGTCAACGGTGGTTTCAGCAACCCCGTTCACGACCATCGATACAATGGTGATATCGTCGTGTTGGTCTGTCCCGTTTCCATGCATGTGCAAGAGCTCGAGGGTCTTGGTGATCACCGTCGAGGCTGTTGTCGTCCCGATGTTCGCCAGCATCTCGCAGACCGGTTCGATCCCGATCTCCCCGAGCGCCGCATCGCGTCGCTCATTGACGCCGTCGGTGGTGAGCATGATGATGTCGTGCGACTCCACCGGAAACTCGATCTCTTCCGTCACCCGATCGAACGTGGCCGGTGCCACGAGGCCAATGGCAATGCCCTTCGGTGTATACGTCCGAATGGTCGAGCCCGACCGCAACAGCAGCGGCGTATGCCCCGCACGGGCCATGCGCATGGTCATCGTTGCGACATCGTAGTCGACGGCCGTCATCGTGATGTAGGTCTGCTTCTCCATCGATCCCATCAATGCTGCATTCACTCGGCGGAGGAGATCGGCCGGACCATTCGACGAACGCATCTCTGCGAGGACAACACCTTTGAGCGTGGCCATGTAGAGTGCCGCCGGGATCCCCTTCCCTGACACATCGGCAATGATAACACCGGGACGTCCATTTGCGAAGCGTACGTAGTCGTAGTAATCCCCACCGATCTCTTCCGCAGGGATGGTGATGGCGGCAAGGCCCAAGGAGGGAATGTCGGGCGCGGAGATGGGAAGCAACGAGGATTGGATCCGTCGAGCCACATCGAATTCCTTCTGCAGACGTTCCTTCTCGATGGCCATTTCCATCAACCGTGTCTGGTCCAATGCGATCGAGATCGTATCACCGAAGGCCGTGAGCAATCGCAGATCATCGGCCTCGAATCCATACTCGATCGTGCTGAACATCACGAGCGTGCCCGTCCGACGATGCTCGCGGATGAGCGGCACCGTGATCACCGAACGGATCGGCAACGTTGCGTCGGCACCAAGTATATCGGGGAGCGAATCGATCAAGGCCGGACGTGCATTGTCCATGAACATCCGGTGAAGCGCACGGTCGCGATGCAGTACTCGCACATAGTCGGCGTGGACGTTCTTCGAGGCGACCACACGGATCGATCCGTCGTCGTCGTACAACTCGCACCATGCCCCATGTGCTCTGCATACTTGCAAGGCGAACTGCGTCACCGAAGAGAGCAGCGTGTCGACATCGGCTGTTTCCGCCATCATGCGTGTCAGATGGGCGAGCGACTCCACTTCGCTCGACCGCCGGTCGACGATGCCGCTATTGGGCAGGGAGGCAAGGACGGCAAAGAAGAGACGTGCAAAGAACACGAAGCCGAAGAGATTGATGGCACCGGGAAGAATGGCCCCGCTGCGAACGAACATGGCCGCTGACTGCGTCACGAAGGCATCACCATTGAAGGCATGCCAACTGGCAAGGAGTCCGGCAGCAAAGGCCGCACATGTTGTCAGCCACAGCAATCGGATCTTCTTGTCCATGGTGAGCGTGGCAAGCCAGTTCAGGCGCTTGATGCTCATGAGCATGACAATGCTGCCGATCACGACGAGCGTGATGCTCAGACCACTGAAGACGCTGGCCACAGAACCAAGGGCCGACAGCAACCAAACGCCGAACAGAATGATCATGAGCAGGATCAGATACCGACCCGTGCGCTCATGTCGGCGCATCTGCATGAACCATGCGAGGAAGCCCGCAAGACCGATCGATACGATGAAGGTGCCAAGGGCAAGGATGTGGGACGTGACGACGGTGGTGATGTTCGTCGGCACACCTTCGACAACATCACTTGGCAACAATGCTCCCAGCAAGAGCAAGGCCAAGGCACTGATGGCATACGTCGTCAGTGCGCCGGCGAGGACCTCATAGGAGACCTCTTTTCCGGTACGTTTCGTGTAGGTAAGGAAGACAACGCCGATCACACAGACCAGGATCAGGTCGCTGGCCACCGTGAGCAATACCTCGACCATGAACGTGTCGGTAAGGGTATGCCCACCATACACGGCCCAAAAGGTGACCACGACCATGCGTGCCACGAGGAGGACGATGCCGGTGATGACGAAGATCGTCGTGAGCGTCCGTTTCTGTTGATCTGTCGGAGAGAGGAACGTTGAGGTCATTCTGTGTACTCGATACCCGTGGTCGTCATCAATGGAATGCGTTGATCGCCACGCATCGCCTGCACAGTTGCATCCGTCAGACCGATGGTGGGACCGATGTCCCGTGCGGTTTCCTCGTCAACGAGTTCTTCCTGCACGACGCCTTCTACGACCACCTCTCCCAGAAGTGACAGTGGGACGGTAAATGCCTCTTGTTTGAATGTCATCCGCAACGAATTCGAACCGTCCGTGATCACCATCCAGCAGCCTTCCTCCTGACAGACATTGCGGACGGTCCCTTTGATCGTCACCGTTCGCCCGAAGGAGCGCGGATCGAGCGCCTGCGACACCGTGAGCACGGTGGTCGTGGACGGGGGTGTTCCGAGGACCTTGGTGCGACTGCAAGAACTCAGAAGGAATGCCGAAAGGGCGACGATGACAAGGATGGTTTTCATGGTCTGCAAACTACCATTGTTGTCGCTCATGACGAATCTCACACAGGCATTCCACCCGTATTGCTAGCTTCGCACAGTTCTCGAACCAACGCATTCAATTGGAGTTCGCCATGGACCTTGCCCACGTCCACCTCATGCTCAACCACGTCCCGTTGATCGGCACCTTCACGGCGGCCTGCGTCATCGCTTGGGCCCTTCTCAGAAAGAGCGACACGTTCAAACGATTCGGCATGGTCGTTTTGGTCATCTCCGCTCTGGTCACGCTTCCCACCTACTTCACGGGCGAGCCTGCAGAGGAGCGCGTGGAGCACTTCCCAGGGGTCGAGCGCGCTGTGATCCACGAACACGAAGAGGCGGGCGAGGCGGGCATCATCGTGATGAGCATTGCGGGCACCATTGCCCTTGCCGCCTTGATCCTTACCAACAAGCGTCCCACCACACTTCATCGGTGGTCCATCGTCATCCTGCTGATCTCGCTGTTCTCGTTCTCGGTGATGTCGCGGGTGGCCTATCTGGGCGGACAGGTGATGCATCCGGAACTTCGAGGCGTCGCCTCCCCTGCCGCTCCCGGTGCCCACGACGAGTGACCCTCCAACAGCCCATGAAAACGAAAACGGCCCGCTCGAAGTTCGAACGGGCCGTCTTTTTCCTGGAGCCAATGACCGGACTTGAACCGGTGACCTGCTCATTACGAATGAGCTGCTCTACCAGCTGAGCTACATTGGCAGGAGATCACAAACTTACGCTTTCAGTCGAAAATCACCAAAGCGAAAAGTGAAGGTGCGTTCACGGCTCGGCTGTGAATCGCTGGAGCGTGCGCACATACTCCTGTACGTAGCGCTCCATCTCCCGCCTGCGGTACTGCATCACATAACGGGGATGATCGAGATAGACCACGGTGTCGAAACGGATGTGCGGGCGAATGTGCTTTTCGAAGAACGTTTTCAATGCGCCTGATCCAAGAAGGACCGTCGCATCGGTCCGCAAACCGGCCTTGATCATCGTCCGCATCGAGTCGAGCACGAACGGGACGATGTCTGTCTTCAACCGTGCATCGTCGTAGAAGTTGATGTTCTTTCCGTCTTTGACGAAGCCGAGTGGACTGAGCGCCGACATGAAGATGTCGCGATAGAATGCCTTGGGTCCGCCATACGCATCGATCACCGACGAGATGAACTCTGCCGATGGCTCCCGTCGTCCCGTCAAAGTGGACTTCAATCCCAATTGATGCGTGAGTGCATACGGATCCGTGAACGATAGTCCCGTCACACCTGCACCGAACCTGCCGGGATTGATGCCCCACACAGAAAGCCGTGCATGCGTTCCTGTGTAGTACGTCGCACAGAACTGGTGGATCACCGAACGCACATCGTCAGAACGGTATGGGTCTAACACAGAAAAACCGTCGGGCAACGTCACATCAAGCGTAAGCGAGGTGAGGAGTTGCTCGACGGTCCTTCCGAATGCTGCCATGCTTAGAAGCCGTACACGCGTGCCGCTCGTGCGCCCACATAGTCCAGGAAGTCCACTTCCGTGAGCTCCCGTCCAGTGATGCGCTTGATGATCTCCGTCGGCAATTCCGTACGGCCGTACTGGTGGATGTTCTCGCGCAACCATGCACGGATCGGTGCAAAGTTCCCGCGAGCGATCTGCTCCGTCACGTCGGGCATGGCCACCTTCAACGCATTCCACTCCATGGCCGCATAGAGCTTGCCAAGTGTGTACGATGGGAAGTAGCCGATCCCACCGAAGGACCAGTGCACATCCTGCAAACATCCTTCGGCATCGTTCGGCGGTGTGATGCCCAGCGAGGCCTGCATCTTCTCATTCCAGATGCGAGGAATATCGGCGACCTCGATCACGCCCGCCACAAGGTCACGTTCGATCTCGAAGCGCAAGATGATGTGCAGGTTGTACGTGAGCTCATCGCTCTCGACGCGGTTCATCGATGGTGCCATCTTGTTGATGGCCTTGAAGAACGATTCTGCGGTCTGGTCGGCAAGCTGCGTCGGGAAGGCGGCACGGAGGCGCGGGAAGGCCCACGTCCAGAATGCCTCACTGCGTGCGATCACATTCTCCCAGAAGAGCGACTGTGATTCGTGGATGCCCATGCTCGCACCTTGTGCACTTGGAGTGCGCGCCAGGTCTTCGCCGATCCCCTGCTCATACATACCGTGGCCGGCCTCGTGAATGAGTCCGAACAGACAGGAACGCAGATCGTTCTCGCGAATGCGCGTCGTCAGTCGCACGTCCGTTGCACCGAACGATGTGCAGAACGGATGCGCCGAGAGATCGACACGACCGATGTGCATGTCGAATCCAAGTGCCTGCACGATCTCGCGGGCCACGTCAAGTTGCGTCGACGTGTCGTACGAACGATGCAGCACATCGTCATTGGCCTGTGCAAGGTTGGGCTGGATCTTGGCCAGCAGCGCCGTTGTTCCCACGCGCAAGCGATCGAAGATCGGCGTGATCACGTCCACCGTCAGACCCGGCTCGTATTGATCGAGCAGCAGATCGTAGGGATGGGCGCAGGCGCCGAGATAGGATACTTCCTGACGCTTGAGTTCGACCGTGCGTTGCAGCAAGGGCGCGAAGATGCTGAAGTCCGATGCATCCTTGGCACGCTTCCATGCATCCTGCGCAAGCGAGGCCACACGCGACTGTTCCTCGACGAGTTCTGCCGGGAGTTGCACGGCGCGATCGTGATCGCGAATGAACATCTCGGCCACACGACGCTCACGCTCGGGCATGGTGGCCAGTTGCGGCTTCACAGCAGCAACGGCGGCCTTTGCCGCATCGTTCGTCATGAACGTATGGATCAGGGACGACAGCGTAGCAAGCTGTTCGGATCGTCCGATCACAGCACCATCCGGCATGTAGGTCTCTTGATCCCAGCCTAGCACGGCTGCCGCTTGCCCAAGGTCCGTGACCGTGTGCATGATCTTCTTCAGGGTGTCGTAGCTCATATGATCATCATGGCGTCGCCATAGGCAAAGAAGCGATAGTCGCTCTTCATGGCGCGCTTATAGGCCTTGAACAGCGTCTCCTTGTTGCCCAGATAGGCAGTGGCAAGGAGGAGGGCCGGCGAGGCGGGAAGGTGAAGGTTCGTGATGAATCGATTGGCGATCTTGAATTCGTACGGAGGGTGGATGAACTTGTCCGTCCATCCCTTATTCGGCTTGACGATGCCGCTCGTGAGCACGCTGGACTCAAGGGCACGAACAACGCTGCTGCCAACGGCATAGACGTTCTTCTTGGCCTTGAGGGCCTTGTTGATCACGTCAGCAGAGTCCTTCGTGATCTCGAAGTACTCGGAATACATGCGGTGCTTGGTGAGGTCCTCCACTTCGATCTGCTCGAAGATCCCTTGACCGATGTTGAGGGTGACCTTGGCGATCTTCACGCCTTTCTTCTCTGCCGCCTTCAAGATCTTCTCCGAGAAGTGCAGACCGGCCGTGGGCGGTGCGATGGAGCCGACCTTGCTGTCGTTGGCGAACACGCACTGATAGGTCTCCTTATCGTGCTCTGTCGGCTCGCGCTTGATGTACTCGGGTAGCGGCATTTGGCCGATGCGCTCGATCACCTTGTGCAGGTCGCCGTCATACGAGAAGCGCACCGTGCGACCACGCGACGTGGTGTTGTCGATGATCTCGCAATAGAACTTGTTGTTGTCGAAGTAGATCTTGTTGCCGATGCGGACCTTGCGGGCGGGCTCGACGAGCACGTCCCAGATGCGCTCTTGGGCCTTCAGCTCGCGCAGCAACATCACTTCGATCTTGGCATTCGTCTTTTCCTTCTTGCCGAACAGACGGGCCGGAAAGACCTTGGTCTCGTTGACCACGATCACATCGCCCTTGTCCATGTAGTTGACGATATCCTTGAAGTGCTTGTCTTCGATCTCACCGGTTTCCTTGTTGATGACCATCAACTTGGCGCTCTCACGAGGATCGGCTGGGAACTTCGCTACAGCATTTTTAGGTACGGTGAATTTGAATTCTGACAACTTCATGGGGTATCCTTACGTGGCCGAGAAAAAAGAGTGCAAAAATAAGGATTTCATGACCCTCAGGTCAATCAAAATCGTTACTTTTTAAGGTTATGGTCAATTTTAGCGCCTAGAATGTCTCAATTCGCCCTTCACACGAAGTATCAGCCCGACGGTGACCAGCCTCGGGCCATTGCTGAACTGCTCTCTGCCATCCATGCGGGTGAGAAGCATCAAACCTTGCTGGGGGTGACCGGTTCCGGAAAGACGTTCACGATCTCGAATGTGATCAAGGAGATCAACCGCCCCACCCTGGTGATCTCGCCTAACAAGACCCTTGCGGCCCAGTTATACGGCGAATTCAAGTCGTTCTTTCCCGAGAATGCCGTCGAGTTCTTCATCTCGTACTACGACTACTACCAACCCGAGGCCTATGTTCCTTCGACGGACGTGTTCATCGAGAAGGACTTCGCCATCAACGACGAGATCGATCGCCTTCGCTTGCGTGCAACAAGTGCCTTGGTCGAAGGTCGACGGGATGTGATCGTCGTCGCCTCCGTATCGTGCATCTACGGGATCGGCACGCGCGAGGAATTCGCGGCGCAGTTGTTCACGATCCAGGAAGGCATGCAGATCACGCGACAGACGTTGCTGTATCGCTTGACGAACATCCACTATTCACGCAATGACTTCGAGTTCCAGCGTGGGACGTTCCGAGTGCGTGGTGACGTGGTGGACATCGTACCGGCATACGAAGAGGACCGTGCGATCCGCATCGAGTTCTTCGGCGACGAGATCGAAAAGGTATCGTGGATCAATCGGGTGGACGGGACCCTGATCGAGCGTTGTGGTTTTGTGACGCTCACTCCTGCACGTCTGTTCGTGACGTCGGCAGAGAACATGGCCAAGGCCATGATCAACATCAAGGAAGAACTCATCGATCGGTTGAAGGAGTTGCGTGCGAATGAGCGCTATCTCGAAGCACAACGTCTTGAACAACGCACGCTCTTCGATCTGGAGATGATGAAGGAAGTAGGCTACTGTTCGGGCATCGAGAACTATTCGATGCATATGACAGGTCGACAGCCCGGCGATCGACCGGCCTGTTTGTTCGACTACTTCCCTGAGGATTACTTGCTTGTGGTCGACGAGAGTCACGTGACATTGCCGCAGGTACGCGGCATGTACAACGGTGATCGCGCTCGCAAGATGACGTTGGTGGAGCACGGATTCCGCCTCCCTTCCGCCTTGGAGAACCGTCCGATGCGCTTCGAGGAGTTCGAGGGCATGGTGAACCAGGCGATCTATGTGAGTGCGACGCCCGGACCGTATGAGCTGGAGAAGTGCATGGGCGTTGTTGTGGAACAAGTGATCCGTCCAACGGGATTGTTGGATCCGAAGATCGATGTACGTCCGGTGGCGAATCAGATCGACGATCTCATTGGCGAGATCCGCGCACGCACCGAGAAGAAGGAGCGCGTGTTGGTGACAACGCTCACGAAACGCATGGCCGAGGACCTGACCGACTATCTCCATAACCTGAAGATCAGCGTAGCCTACATTCACAGTGACGTGGATTCGCTGGAACGTGTCGACATCATTCGCAACCTTCGCCTCGGCAACTTCGATGTGCTGATCGGTGTGAACCTGTTGCGCGAAGGACTGGATATGCCGGAAGTGTCGCTCGTGGCCATCCTGGATGCCGACAAAGAAGGGTTCCTGCGCAGTGAACGCTCGCTGATGCAGACAGCGGGCCGAACCGCACGGAATTCGAACGGACTTGTGATCTTCTATGCCGACAAAATCACGGCAAGCATGCGAGCCGTGATGGATGAGACGAATCGACGTCGACAACTCCAAGAGGAGTACAATGCCGAGCGTGGCATCAATCCGACAACGGTCTACAAGTCGATCGAAGAGATCCTGGAATCAACGTCCGTTGCCGACATGCAAGGCAATCGCCTCGCACGTCGTGCCGAAGCCGAACAGTCCAAGATGAAGCGTGCTGCAGAGCCGATGGCGAAATATCTCACGAGCGACCAGCGTGCAGAGATGGTCGAACAGATGTTCGTGGAAATGAAGAAGGCCGCACGGGATCTGGACTTCGAGCGCGCTGCCCAATTGCGCGATCAGATCACGGCGCTGCAGGCTATGGCGTGAGCACGCGCTTGTAGAACGACAGCAACTCATCCATCCGTGCCGTCCATGTGAAGGATCGCCGGATCAATTCCCTACCGCGTTCTCCCAGCGCTGTCGCTTCATCTCGCTGTGCAAGCAATTCGCAACAGGCGTTCGCAAAGCTCGCCGCATCATCGGCGATCCGCACATGCGTGCCATCGAGCACGGGCAAGCCTTCAGCACCGATCGTTGTCGTCACCAGCGGACATGCGGCACCAAGCGCTTCAAGGATCTTGATGCGAACGCCGCTTCCACTGAAGAGCGGCACGATGCTCACGGCCGCGTCGAGGCGGAACGCCAGCGGATCCTCGATCTCTCCATGCACGATGACGTTCGATCCATTGTGCAGTCCGGTGATCGCCGTCCCGGGATTCCGTCCCGCAATGTGCACCACGGCTGACGGACGCTGTTGTAGGATCAAGGGCATGACCTGTCGTACGAACCACAACGTGCCTTCGACATTCGGTGCCCATTCCATACTGGCGAGCAGACAGATCGTGTCGGCGCGTCGCTGTGCCGACGCCAGCATCGCATCCGATGGTATGCTGATCCCGGGCGGAACCGACTCGATCGCGCCACTAGGATCGATGCCGCGATACACATCTGCATCATCCTCCGAGAGCGTAGCACACGCATCCGATAACAGCAGCGCTTCTTCTTCGAACCGTTTCGTTCTTCGTGCAAGCAGCGTGCGATACCATCGCTCGATGCTCGAGCGACCACGCTCAACGGACATGCGTTCCTGGATCCGATACTCGACGTTGTGCGAACGATAGATGACGAGCGGAACAGGTCGCTTCTTCAACGTGAGCTCTGTACGAACATGCAGACCGAGTTCCAGCGTGAAGAGCTGTTCGCAATGCATGATGTCGAACGGTCCGTACGTCTCTGCCGCACTCACGGCCGCCGCAAGCGTAGCAGGCGTAATGAACCGTTCCAGCCAGTACGAGTGACGGATCGAACGATCGATCACGGAACGACGTGGCATGAGCAGATTGCGAATGGCACCAAACGGTGTGGGATGCGTCTCGACGTCGACAGCGACGATGTTGGTACAGAGATGTCGAAGCGTTGCAACGTCGGCACGATGCTTCGATGTATTGAGTGCGAGGATGGTGATGTCAACACCGGCGGCATGCATGGCCTCGAGTGACTCGAGCATGACGATCGCACCACCATCGCGTGCAGGGACCGGAATGCGCGGGAGGATGACGAGGATCTTCATCGTACACCCGACGTGATACGAACAATGTCGGCCGCGGCACGGTCCCACGAGTAATACGCTGCTACGTCCGATGCCTGCTCGGCAACACGACGACGCATCGCATCATCCGTCAGGATGTGCAGCAGTGCGGCTGCACAGGCGTCGGCATCATCCGATTCGATGAGCATGCCATTGTCGCCATGACGTACATACTCGGCCATGGCATAGGCATTGCGCGCCAACACCGGTACACCTGCTGCAAGCGCTTCCAGCGGAGCGATACCGTACGCTTCGAAGCGCGACGGCATGGCGAACACATCTGCCGTTGCGAGTTCTGCCCGCAAGCGCTCATGCGAGGCATCGCCGAGAAAGTCCACCCATTCAGGAATGCTGCCATCTTCCGGCCATTCTTGCGGACCGGCCACGATGAATCGTATGGGGAAGGGTGCAGAGGGAAGCAAGGCTCGAATGGCGCGAAGGACGACGTCACCTGCCTTGCGATGCCAGTCACGACCGATGAAGACCACACGGCGTTCTGATCTCTCCCCTCTTGGGAGAGCTCGCTCTGCAGTTGGAGGAGCCACGGCAACGTGAATGCCGGGTGGGACCACGTGGACGCGATCTTCCTTCACCAATCCGCGTTCAACGAGGAATCGAGCATTCCACGCACTCATCGAGATCACACCGGCAGCCTTTCGAAACGAGGCTCGCTCGCGTGCAACACGTGTTTGCAACATCTCTTCCGAGTAGGACTCGAATGACGGCAAGACCATACCCGACTCTCGCATGGTGGCAACAGCGTGCGAGAAGCTGTGATCCTGGTAGAAGAACGTGGGTGCCGTCGCAATGCCATGTTCACCAATGGAGAGCACGGCATCAAGTCCCGGTGCACGTTGCACCGCTTTCACGAAGGCGCGCTCATGCGCTGCAGCACTCAGTGGACTATAGCGCCAACCACTCACGAAGCGACCATGGAGTCGTCGAATGTAGAGAAGGCGTGCCACAGCGATCGCCAATGGTGATACGTGCATGGGCACATCCACAACACGCACATCCGCTCTTCGCTGCAAGGCCTCGAAGAGCGACAACGGAGTGTGCGACCACGTGCGACGTCTGTCGGCGTCCCAAGCGCATGCAAACCCAAGGTTCAGTGGTGATGACGGCTGCATAGAGCACATGAATATAACCCCCCGTATATTCGCCGCCATCATGCGTATCCTCTTCGTTTCGTTTTCCTCTGTTGTTGACGTCTATCAAGACAAGCTCCGCTACCTTGCCGCCATGCCCGATGTTGAGCTCTTTGTGTTGCTACCAACACACTTCAAAGAGGGCGGACGTGTGGTTGCGGCACACCTCGGAGACGGATCGTATACGGTGATCACCCGTCCCGCGCCGATGGCGAACAAAGGACACTACAATCGTTTCTTCTTCCGAGACCTGCGATCGGTGTTTCGCGAAGTGAAGCCGGACCTTGTGCATATCGAGGCCGAGCCCGAGAGTGTGGTGACCGTGCAGGTGGTGCGACATGCCTTGCGCCTCAAGCGTACACCGGCCATGGTCTGCTTCACATGGCGCAACATGCCATTCCCGCTTGAACACTGGCCCATGTGGCATCCGAAGACCATCTTCTTCACGTTATCGCAACTCACGACCATTCCACATTTCGATGCCATCATCTCGGGGACGCATGAGGCAGAGGCAGATCTGCGACGTCGTGGCTTCGAAGGCCCCATGCCCATCATTCCGCAGTATGGGATCGATCCGCAGACGTATCACCGACCTGAGAACCGAGATGCCTTGCGTGCCGCGCACGGCATGTCGGGCTTCGTCGTTGGCTTTGCCGGACGTTTGTTGAAGATGAAGGGTCTCGATGTGCTCGTCGATGCCATCGCTCGCGTCGATCGACCGGACGTACAGTGCGTGATCCTTGGTAGCGGCGAGTATGCCGAGGCCGTGATGCAGCGCGCTTCCGAGCGTGGCGTGGCCGATCGGATCCGCATCGTGAACGGCGTTCCCGTGCGCGAAGTACCGCAGATCCTTGCATGTTTTGATGTCTTGGCCGTTCCGTCGCTCACGTATCCGCACTGGAAGGAACAGTTCGGTCGCGTCATCCCCGAGGCCATGGCATGCGGTGTCCCCGTGATCGGCTCCGACTCGGGCGAGATCCCGCATGTGGTGGGCGAGGCAGGCATTATCACGCCGGAAGGCGATGCCGAAGCCTTGGCATCAGCGATCCGTCAGTTGCATGATGATCGGACCTTGTTGCAGACGTTGAGCGAAAAAGGCGTTGATCGTGTACGCACGATGTACACGAACAAGCATATCGCCGAACAGATCTATGCAACGTGGCTCAGCGTGCTCCCCGCACCACGTCCGTGATGCACTGCCAAAGGATCTCTGCTGTACGATCCCACGAATACGTGGCCGCTTGACGGATCCCCTTTGCACGCAGCTCATCACAGAGTTGATCATCCGTGATAATGCGCTCCATCGCATGCGCGATCGCCGACACATCGAGCGGGTCGACAAGAAGTGCCGCAGAGCCTGCCACTTCCGGAAGTGACGAGACATTCGAGGCGATCACGGGCGTTCCCACGGCCATGGCCTCGATCACCGGGACACCAAAACCCTCGAACAGCGGCACCTGCACCACGGCACGCGCTCCCTTGTACAAGGCCACGAGCTCTTCATCGGTCACATAACCGGTGAACCACACATCGCCTGCATGCGTCATGCTTGCAAGCGCGGCGTCTACATCGGCATCCTTCCAGCCTCGCCGCCCTGCCACGACCAATTGCACAGCAGAGCCCGTTGTGGTCTTCATAACGTCGAACGCCTTGAGCAGGCGCACCACGTTCTTGCGCGGTTGAATGGTGCCCACGAACAAGAGGTAGGAAGGCGGAGGGGTGGTATGTACCGGATCGCGAAAGATCGGACGTGGGGCGTTGGGCGCCACGGTGATCGACGAGGTCTGGATCCCGGTGCGCATCGCAATATCGGCCCGTGCAAAGTCCGACACGGTCACAAGCCTCGCAGCCGCTCGCGCACCACGCGGAAAGAACCGTCGATAATACCGCAACACCAGTGGGTCCACCTGTTCGGGCACGGCCTCGTAGCCCATGTCGTGGAGCACCGAGACCATGGGAACGGGCGGACGTGATGGAACGAGGCCTTCGGGGGAATAGAACACGTCGCAGTGATGGGCTCGGAGGGCGGCAGGGAGCCGCAGTTCGAACCAGAGGTACCAAAGGAAGGGGTGACGGGTGGGCGGACCGAAGACAACGGTGCGGACGTTGGGACCGAAGTTGAACTCCGCATGGACCGGGCGATCGAAGAACAGGACGAACGAAACATCCGGGTGCGAGGCCGTCAGCCGCTTGATCGTCTCATAGGCATACCAGCCGATCCCGTCCAGCTTTCCGGAGAGCAACGTCCGCGCATTCACGCCCACTATCATAAAGTCTCCATCCCTGCGTCACAAACCGCGGCAGACGGCAGAATCCACGACCTCGTGTAACGTATCTTTGTACCCATGTCCGAACAACCATTTCCGAGTGCGCAGATCATTGCGCTGCTCTTTCGTAAAAAGTGGATCATCGTGGCCGTGAGCATCGTGGCAGCCGTTGGTGCCTATGCCTATGCGCTCACGTTGCCATCGTACTTCCGTTCCACTGTGAACTGTGTTCCTCCGAAGGCCGATCAGTCGGCGCTCGGCGGTGCCCTTGGCGGACTTTCGTCGACGCTCAAGGACATCGGTCTTACAAAGATGACAGGAAAAAGTGGTGATGCCTACGACTTCATCGTCATCCTCTACGCACGGTCCTTGCGCGACTCCATGATCAAGCGCTTCGATCTCGTCTCCGAGTACAAGTTGGAGAAGGCCACGGCCCAGGAGCAGCGCGATGAGTTCGAGGGCAACCTCGAGATCAACCTGCATAATGAGGGCAACTACGAGATCACCATCTACGATCAGGACCCAGTGAAGGCGGCAGAGATGTGCACCACGTTCGTCTCCTATGCCAATGCCCTCTCCAATCGCATCGCACGCGAAGAGGCCGTCAAGGCCACTGCGTATCTCGAGAATCGCATGCGACTGATGGATTCGACGATGTTCGCTTTGGCCGACTCTCTGTCCGCCTATTCCAAGAAGTACATGATGTTCTCGCCGCTGGATCAGGCCAAAGCCTCGGCCACGGCGATCACGGAAGTGCAGGCCAACATCATGAAACAAGAGACGATCCTTGGTTTGCTCGAGGCCAACTACGGCGCGTCTGATCCGCAGGTCCAAGCGCAACGCTCCATGGTGGCCAGCCTTCGCACGCAATTCCAGGACATGCAGAACAAGCCAGGATTCGCCGGGAACTTTGCCTTGTCTGATGCCGCCGGTGTTGGTGCGCGATACATGAAGATGTATGCCGAGTATGAGGCATCGATGAAGGTCAAGGCCTTCATGATGCCGACGCTGGAGCAAATGCGTCTCGACCAACAGAAGAGCGCACCAAGTCTGCTCGTCGTGGATCCACCGCTGGTTTCCGAAAAGAAGGCCCGTCCACGTCGTTCCCTCATCGCCGCCGGTACCGGTGTTGGCGCCGGGATCCTCTCCGTGCTGATCATCCTTCTTTCCTTTGCCTACCGCACGCTCAAGGCACAGATCAATTCGTGACGCAGATCGGTCCATTCATTCCCCTGCTTGTCGCACTTGCGCTTGGCTTCATCGTGGCCATGATCAAGTGGCCGAAAGTGTGGCTAGCAACATTCCTGCTCTCGTTGCCGATCTTCCTGACCGATTCGGGGAAAGGCCTGAGCGCGCAGGAGCTCGCCATGGGCGGACTCTTCACGCTCTCGATCACGGTGTGGATCGTGTGGCGCATTGCCGCCGACCCACGTCCGCTCGTTCGCACATGGATGGACTTCCTCATCCTGCTGTTCATCGCCCTTTCCTCGTTGAACATCGTCGTCGCCATGATGAACCATGTCGACCCTGTCGGTTGGCTCTCCGAATGGGCCTTGTTCTTCCTCATCCTGTACTACTTCCCCATCCGCGAGTACTTCGGTGATGAGCGCGGACTCAAGCAGTTCATGACCTTGTCGGCCATTAGCGCTGTTGGACAGGCTCTCTATTCGATGTATCTGTACAAGCAACGCATGGCAACCGGATTGGTCTATGCGTTCCAGCTCACGGCATCGCGCAGTGTCTTGCTTGGTCCCATCTTCCTTGTCGCCATCGTCTTCTGCATACTCTTCATCTTTGCCGTGCGGTGGCGTCACAAGCTCGTCCTGTTCGGCATCATCGGCATTCAAGTGGCCGCCCTGGTCCTCACGTTCACACGGACGTTATGGGCCTTCTTCTTTGTCTGCGCGGCCATTGTCATGGTCTTCCTTTCCATGCGTCAGCGCGTCCAGCTCGTGGCCGCCGGCATTGCCTTGTCCGTGATCGCCGTGGGTGGACTCAGCGTCTACAATCCGAAGCTGGCCGATATCGGTCTGCGCATCGTCAAGGCCCGCTTCGCCTCGTCCACGCAGTTGAGCGGCGGCGACTATTCGTTCGAAACACGGGTGGTCGAAGCGCAGGCAGCATGGGCCGCCACGAAAGAGTCACCCCTTGGTGGCAACGGCCTCCGCGCTACCTTTCTGACGTATTCTCCGCTGGACAAGCAGCACTTCACAACGTCGTTCATTCACTTCGGCTACGTGGGGCTCATCTTCAAACTCGGCATACCGCTGGCACTGCTCATGGTGGCCATCCTGCTCGTCCACGGGACGTATACCATTGGCGATGCCTTGCGTCTGCGTCGAGATCCTGCCACGAACATCTACCGATCCGTTGCCGCGGCCACGGCCGCCTTCTTGCCCGCGTTGTACGTTACCATTTTCATGACGGGCTTCTTCGACCAGCGATTTGGGAATGTTATGTTTGCATTCGTCTTCGCCTGCACGTCGATCACCCACGATCACTGTCTCAAGCGCACCGCTCCTAGATCCTTATGACCCAGTTCGCCGGTGATGCCCAATTCGGCTCACCAAATCGTCAGCGCATCCTTACCTATCTCGTGCTCGGCATGGCCGTGCTCTATATCGGTCGACTCGGCTATCTCCAGATCATTCAGGGAAACGTCTATCGATTGAAGGCCGAAACGCAGGCGATCAAGCAATTGAAGGTGGAACCGTTCCGTGGGAACATGATCGATCGGAACGGACGCTACATCGTGCAAAATGCTCCGGGCTTCACGGTCACCATCACGCCCTACGAGTTCACCGATGCATCGTGTACGCGGCTCTCGCACATCATCGGTGTGCCCGACTCGCTCATCTGGCAAGAAGTGCGCAAGGCCGCGGCCAACAACAAGTTCGCACCACTCAAGCTTGTGTATGCACGCGATGTCGGGTTCGATGTGATCAGTGCCATCGAGGAACAATCGGATGCATTGCCCGGCGTTGCTGTGATCATCGATCCGAAACGACTTTATGCATTCGAAGGGAATGGTGCCCACCTGTTCGGTTATGCGCGCGAAGTGAGCGAGGCCCAACTCAAAGCGCTCGGTGATGCGTATGAGCCGGGTGACATGACGGGACAGTCCGGACTTGAGAAATCCTACGAGCCCTTCGTGCGTGGCACCAAAGGCTATCAATTCGTTGCCGTGAACAAAAGCGGTCAACGCGTATCGAGCTTCAACGATGGAATGAGCGATCTGCAATCACTCGAAGGCGACGATCTCTACCTCGGACTCGATGCCGGTCTGCAAGAGCTCACCGAAAAGTTGATGACAGGGCGGCGAGGCGGCGCGGTGGCCATCGATCCGTCGACGGGTGAGATCCTGTGCTATGTGAGCAAGCCCGACTACGACCTTCGCAAGTTCGCCGGGAAGACGGCGCGCACCTACTACGGTGAATTGCACGACGATCCGCAGATCCCGCTGCTGAATCGCGTAAGTCAGTCCAACTACTCTCCCGGCTCCACCTTCAAACCCTTCATGGCCCTGGCCTGTTTGCAGGAAGGGTTGATCACGGACAAGACCCGATTGATGTGCAACGGCGGATATTCCTATGGTGGACGATTCGCGAAGTGTCACGGCGGTGTACACGGACCGATCAACATGACCGAGGCCATGCAGCATTCTTGCAATGCCTACTTCTATCAACTCGGTCTGAAGCTCGGCGTGGACAAATTCGGATACTACGGCACGCAGTTCGGATTCGGACAGAAGACGCGCGCCGACGTGACAGAAGAGGCCAAGGGCATTCTTCCAACGCGTGAGTGGATGAACAAGCGCTACGGTGTGCGCGGGTGGACGAACTATGCCTTGATGAACTGGGGCATCGGACAAGGTGAAGTGAATGTGACGCCGTTGCAGATGGTGGCCTATATCGGCGCTATTGCGAACGAGGGCACGTTGTATCAACCACATGCCGTGCGTGCCACGTACAACAAGGTCCTGAAGAAGAAACAACTCCTCTCCTACTACTCGCGCAAGTTGCCCGTGGAGCAGAAGTACTTCCAGATGGTGAAAGAGGCCATGCGTCAAGTAGTGGTCGCGGGAACAGGTCGTGTGGTCGACATGCCCGAAGTGGAAGTATGCGGTAAGACAGGAACGGCACAAACAGGCGGCAAGGACCAATCGTGGTTCGTCTGTTTCGCACCAAAGGTCAACCCGACCATTGCCATTGTCGTCACAGCGGAAGAAGGCGGATTTGGTGCGGCAACGGCCGGACCGATCGTGCGCAAGATGCTTGACTATTTCTTCTTGAAGAAGTGGCCTGTTGATGTGAAGCGCGACACGCTGTACACGAAGGTGGGCATGACGCCGAATGGCGCGTCCCTGGCAGATTCAACGAAGCCCGTGCAAGATCAGCCAGTGCAACGAGGTCCGTTCATGAAGGACCCTGCCCATGCATCACCACGCAAAGTGGTGGCCACGGTTGCACGATGATGATGCGGCTTGTGCTCATGTGCTGTCTGTGCTGCTTCGTGTTGGGATGCACGAAGGACAACAATGAAGGTCAATCGACGATTCGATTCTGGCACTTTTGGTCAGAACCCGCACAACGCAAGGCACTTGAAGCGATCGTGAGACGCTTTGAGGAGACGCATCCGGGAGTCCATGTTGAACTCACGGCACTCCAGTGGTCAGACGGCAAATCAAAACTGCATCTCGCCTTCAATGCAGGCACACAACCGGATGTGCTTCACCTCGGATCTGATTGGCTCGCAGAATTCGCGGAGGCCGGTGTCCTGGATACGATCAGTAGTGGTGTCGATACGGATATTCAGTTCGGTCCGTATGCGATCCCCTGGTTCGTGAATGCACGGGCACTTGTGCAGTGGACGGGATCACATCCAACCTACAAATGGGGACTCTGCGCAACGGATCCACATAACGTCATAAAAAGAACGTTGCCTCTCTTGTGGAGGTGGGGCGCGCCGCAGTTCTATACGCGCATGCCACTACAGTCAGACATGGACGAAAAGCTTGTCTATGCGCTCGACTCACTGCGTCTAGTGGCGCACGACCATGCGTTGATCGTACCATCTCGTGACCTCGATCAAAGTTTTCTTCGTGGTGAGGTATATCAGATGTACACCGGGTCGTGGATCATGGGCATGGCAAAGGAACAAGGTATTACGTCGTACAGGGTCGAGCCGACGGTCTCGATCTTGAATGGTGACGTTCTTTGCGCAACGAAGAAAAGTACCAACAAGAAACTCGGGCATGCGCTTGCGCGATTCCTAGCGTCGAGGGGCATTGCCAATATGTTTACCGATTCGGTGGTTGACGCCGGTCTGTCCGTTCAGGAGATCGATAGATACTGGGTGGACCATTCGGAGGATGGAATCCCGTGGTTTGGGTTCTTCGACACATTGAAAGAGTCTGTGCCTGTGGCAACATCGGCCACCTTGCTCGATGCAGAGCCGATCATCGAAGACATGATCGTTCGATGCTATGACGCAACGTCGATCGACGATGTACGTCGCATCGTGCGCGATGCGCGATCACGCCTCCAGTAGTTCTTTCGTGCATTGTTGTCGGTAGGCGAACATCGACGAGATCTGCCGCCGAACGAACAGAGTATGAGCTAGTGCACCGAAGATGCCGAACGGCAGTGCATAGTCCACGGAATCGGTAAGCTCCGTGCCGCCCTCCACCTCCTTGAATTCCCTTCGCTGGATCCATGTGCGAAACGGACCGCGCACCTGCTCATCGGTGAAGCGGAACGGCGCAACATACTCGGTGATGCGAACCTTCCACGTCGACGTGAAGATGCCGAACTGCGTCACACGCAGCGTGATCTCGTTGCCAACGCCGGGGTTGCCGCTTGCGAGCACGCTCACCGACGTGTTGGGTGGCGTGATGCGAAGGAGGTTCGACGTGTCATCGTGAAAATGAAAGACACGGTCGATCGGAGCGTCAATGCGGACTGTTCGAGAGTAACTGTACATGTTTGTGTGCCATGCGAAGCATGGATCCTTCCGTGGTGTAATCGGCGATCTTGGAGATTGGAACCCATGCAAGGTCGTGCGACTCGTCGCTCACAATGTGATCGGTGTGTGCTGCTCGTAGAACAAACCGCACATCGTAGTGAAAATGTTCCGGTTCGGTGCCGCGAGCCGGGATCACGTGAATATCGACGTCGAAGATCTCCGTCGACATTGGTGCTACTTCGTCGACGCCGGACTCTTCCCGCGCCTCACGGATGGCCACCGCCAGCACATCGGGATCACCATCGGCATGTCCGCCCAGTTGCAGCCATTTGTCGAGCTTTCGATGATGCGTCAGCAGAACACGCGTCCCCGTGGGATCGACGATCCACGCCGAACCCGTGATATGTCCTTCCACCGTGGTCCGCTCAAAGCAGTTCGGCTCCCTCTCCACGAAGGCTACTAGCCGATCCACCATGTCGGCCTCTTCGGGATATCGCTCTCGATATCGACCCAACGCATACAACAACATCATACGTTCGTTCATCGGTGAGGCTCCTCATTGCCTAATTTGCGACATGGCTCGCTTCAAAATAACCCTCGAATACGAAGGCACACGCTATTCCGGATGGCAAGTGCAAAAGAACGCTCGGACCGTCCAGGGCGAATTGATCGGCGCATTTGCCGATGCACTGGGATCGCGTGACTTCGAGCTCATGGGCTCCGGGCGCACCGATGCCGGTGTTCACGCCCTCATGCAAGTGGCACATATCGAGGCGCGCACACAGCTCGCACCGCATATTCTGCGTATGAAGGTGAACGACAAGCTGCCGGCTGATGTGAATGTGATCGACATCGTCAAGGTCGAACCCAAGTTCCATGCTCGCCATGATGCCACGTCACGCACGTATCTGTATCAGATCAGCCGCCGTCGCACCTCGTTCGGAAAACGCTATGTATGGTGGGTGAAGGACACGCTCAGTGCCGACGCAATGCGCGCTGCCTGTGCGGCCTTCGAGGGATTTCATGATTTCCGCTCGTTCACCAAGGACGACCCCGAAGAGAAGTCCACCACGGTGGAGATGCAGGAATGCTCGCTCCACGAGTTCGGCGATCTCATCGTGCTTCGCATCCAGGGCTCTCACTTCCTGTGGAAGATGGTCCGTCAGATGGTGGGCATCATCGTCGAGGCAGGACGCGGGGCCATGTCGCCCGCTCAAATAACGCAGATGCTTCGCACGTCCACCACGATACCGGCCACGACCACAGCGCCGCCATCGGGTCTGTTCCTCGAACACGTTCGATACAAGGGCGACGGGCCGGCACCACCAGTTCGACCAACTTTCAGGATGTGACCATGACATCACGATGGGTACTTCCCCTGCTCTTTGTTGCAGCAGTTGGGATGGCCTGCGGCGGGAACCCGCCGCAGAAGGCGGCAGGGCCGTCAAAGATCAAGATCTACGATCCACGAACAAAGGAGACCACGATGGTCGACAAAGTGATCAAATCAGAAGAAGAATGGAAGAAGGAACTCACGCCCGAAGAGTATCGCATTGCGCGCCAAGCAGGCACGGAACGCGCCTTCGCCAATGCCTATTGGGACAATCACGACAAAGGCATGTACTACTGCAAGTGCTGTGGCACAGCATTGTTCGCATCGGACACGAAGTTCGACAGCGGAACGGGATGGCCGTCGTTCTTTGATGCCGTCTCCAAGGACAATGTGAAGCTCGTCTCGGACCACTCGCTCATGATGGAGCGCATCGAGGTGCGCTGCGCCAAATGCGATGCTCACCTTGGACATTTGTTCGACGATGGACCGAAGCCGACCGGACAGCGGTACTGCATGAACAGTGCGTCGATGCAGTTCAAGAAACAGTGATCGACCCCACAACACACAAAAGCCCGTCAACGCGAACGTTGACGGGCTTTTTTCTTGTGTGCATTGGTGCATCAATGCGATGATGTCATGAGTCCTTCGCGCAATTGTCGACGGTGCTTGCGTCGGCTGATCCGCAGTTGTACCCGATACAGGATCAGATACATACACGGTACCACCACCAACGTCAAGAACGTGGCAAAGCTGAGTCCGAAGATGATCGAGTAGGCCAGCGGTCCCCAGAAGGCAACGCTATCGCTTCCAAAGTGGATGTGCGGATTGCGCAGGTTCAACATCTCGAAGAAGTCGATGTTGAAGCCAACGGCCAAGGGGATCAAGCCGAGGATCGTTGCACCGGCCGTCAGGATCACCGGGTTGAAGCGGATGGCTCCCCCTTCGATGATGGCCCGACGGGTCTTCCAGCCTTGCTTCTTGAGCACGTCCGTGAAGTCCACCAGCACGATACCGTTTCGTACCACGATACCACCGAGGGCAATGATACCGACCCCCGTGATAGCGATGGAGAACGTCAATCGGAAGAGCATGAAGCCAAGGAGCACGCCGATCACAGAGAACAACACGGTCGACATGATCAGCAACGGCTTGGCAACCGAGTTGAACTGAGTCACCATGATGAAGAAGATCAACATGGCAGCAATACCGAAGGCTAGGCCAAGGAAGTCCGAGGTCTCCTTCTGATCTTCCTGTGCACCGGTCTGCTTGATCTCATAGCCTTCAGGCAGGTCCATGCGATCGAGCGCCTTCTTGATCGAAGCATTGATCTGGTTCGCATTGAAGCCTTGGAGCACGTTGGACGAGAGCGTCACCACACGTTTGTTGTTCTTGCGGTTGATACCGGCGAATGTGGAGTGGTACTCGACCTTTGCTACCGACGAGATCGGCACTTGACGGAAGTTGCCACTGCTCATTTCGCGGAACGTCAGCGGAATGTCGAGCAAGGCATCGACGTTCTTCCGCATATCCTCCTTCACGCGCAATTGGACCTTGTACTCATCTTCACCTTCACGGTACTTGGTGGCCTCGGCTCCGTAGAGCTCGTTGCGCAATGCCATACCGATCTGGGCCGACGAGATACCTTCGCGGTTCGCCTTCTCGCGATCGACCTTCACGAGGATCTCCGGCTTACTGCGCTCAAGATCGCTCTTGAGCTTTTCGATCCCGGGGATGCGCAAACTGTCGACGAGCAACAGCTTCACGCGTGAGGAGATCGCAACGAGCGAGTCGAAGTCGTCTCCGCTCAACTCGATGTTGATCTCTTTCCCGGTCGGTGGACCATTGCTCTCCTTGTTCACCACGATCTCGGCTCCGGGAATGTCCTTCAACGCTTCGCGGAACTTGGTGAGATACGTGCTGGTGAGCGCACCATGACGGTACTGGAATTCCACAAAGGCAACGGTCACCTTACCCTTATGCGGCGTCACGGTACGATCCGGTTGTTGCGGATCTCCCGCTCCGATACCCACGTTGGAGATCACGGACTTCACAAGCGGATTGTTCTCTCCGAGCACGTTGGACACGCGCTTCTCCACAATGCGGAGCAACGAGTCTGTTTCCACTGCATCGGTTCCGATCGGCGTCTGCACATAGATGTAGGCGTAGTTCGGCTCGGCCGATGGGAAGAAGACCACTTCTGGTGCGAAGACCGACATCAGTCCGAAGGTCGTGAAGAGCAAGACGACGATGCCCGTTACCACATAGATGGGTCGACGTCCATACAACACATAGCGTAGCGTTGCACGATACTTCTCCATCACCCACGGAAGCCCGCGTTCCTGGAACGGGATGATGAGCTTTGGTGTGATGAAGTAGTGATTGAGTAACCAGAAGGCGATCGTGAACACGGTGAGCGATGCGACCCAGATCATGCTCGTGGCAATGCCAAGAAGAACGATCAGAGCACCCATGATCAGACGCGTGATCAGACGACGCATCGTGATACCACGGACCGGCTTGTCCATGAAGTCGACGGCGAACACCGGATTCATGATATACGCAACGATGAGCGATGCCGTGAGCGTGATGATCAGCACGGCCGGTAGGTAGCGCATGAACTCGCCCACCAGACCCGGCCAGAACAGCAGCGGGAAGAATGGCGCCAGCGTTGTGAGCGTTCCTGCCACCACCGGTGCGAACACTTCTGCGGCCGCGTACTTGGCCGCCGTCTTCACATCGATCTTCTCCTTGACGTGCAGTCGGTGCGTGTTCTCGATCACCACAATGGCATCGTCAACGATGATACCGAGTGCAAGGAGGAAGGCGAACGTCACCACGATGTTGAAGGTGAATCCAAGTCCGGGCATCACGATGAAGGCCAGGAAGGAGGAAAGAGGCGTGGCCAGTCCGATGAAGAGCGCATTCTGCACTCCCATGAAGAACATGAGCACGGCCGTCACCAGCAAGAATCCGATGATGATGGAGTTGATAAGGTCTGCAAGGTTGATCCGCGTTGCCTGCGACTGATCGTTCGTGATCACCACATCGATGTTCGGCGGCAGCTTCTTGGCCTTGTATTCCTTGATGATGTCCTGGATCTGATCGGAGGCATTGATGAGGTTCTCTCCAGCCTTCTTCAGCACCGACAACGTCACAACGCTCTTCCCGTTCAGACGGGCAAAGCTCTGTTGTTCTTCGTTCGTGTACATAACGTTGGCAACGTCGCGCACGTAGACGGTGTTGCCGCGACCCGACTTCACAACAATGCGATTGATCTGCTCGGGATCGGTGAACTCACCGCTCACTTGCAGGTTCCAACGCACGCCGCCGGAGACCACGTCACCACCAGAGATGTTCACGTTCTCCGAGCCGATGGCACGGGACACATCATCGAAGGAAAGTCCAAGGGCTTGAAGGCGGTAGGGATCCACGTCCACGCGGACTTCCTTGGTCAGTGCGCCAATGATATCGACCCGACGGATCTCCTTCAATCCTTCGATCTTGTCCTGCAGATCTTCGCCGTACTTCTTGAGGACGTCGAGACCGACATTCCCGGCGATGTTGATGGCCATGATCGGGAACTCCGAGAAGTCCACTTCCTGGACCTCCGGCTCCTTCGTCAGGTTGTTTGGAAGCTCGGCGCGAGCCTTGTCGACGGCATCGGTCACCCGTTGCTTCGCCAAGGCCGGCTTGACCTTCGTGGTGAACTCCACCGTGATGATGGAGGCATTTTGAATGGACTTCGAGATGACGCGCTTCACATCGGAAACGCTCTTCACTTGCTTTTCGATCTTTCGCGTGATCAGGTTCTCGACGTCGGTTGGCGACGTACCGGCATTGATCGTCACGATCGAGATCGTAGGGACGACGATGTCCGGGAACTGCTCCTTCGGCAATCGCACATAGGAGACGATACCGATGATCGAGACGATCAGCGTGAGCACGTAGACCGTGACCTTGTTGTCGACGGCCCACGCAGTGATGGGAAATGATTTGTGGTGTTGCATGGCTGTTCCTTATTGGATCACTCGTACGTGTTGACCAGCAGCCACATCGAGCATGCCCTTCACAATGACGTTCTCGCCCACCTGCAGGCCGCTCACCACTTCAACAAGCGAGCCGGAGATCTGGCCCACTTTGATGTCGCGACGGACAACATGACCCTTTACATCAACGGTATAGCAGTAGGTAGCATCATTCTCGCGCAGAACGGCCGTGAGTGGCAACGTGATCGCCTTCGGAATGGTCACGTCGTTGATCAGCACGTTGCACGTCATGTTCGGACGGATCGAGGCCAGGGTCGATCGGATCGGGATCTCGACACGGATCGTACGGTTCACCACGTTCACGTTCTTCGAGACAATGCCCACCGTGGCCTTCAACGTGTCGCCCGACTCTCCAAAGATGATCGTTGCGCGATCGCCAACATTGACGCTGTTGATGTAGGATTCGGCCAGGTCTGCGATCACCCGCATGTCCGATGTGTTCACGACCGTGAGGATCGGCATACCGGGTGCGATGTTCTCGCCAAGCTTCGGAACGAGGTTGTCGATGTACCCGGACGTTGGCGCATAGATGCGCGAGAGTTCAAGTTGCTCCATCAGGGAGGAAAGGCGGCGCTCCAGCGATTCCTTCTGATTCTTGGCAGAGAGGAACTGTACTTCGCTTCCGGCCTTTTGCTCATAGATGCGCTGTTGCTTCTCGTACAACGTGGTCGCGAAGTCGAGTTGTGTCTTCACTTCGTCGATCCCGCGCTTCGTGATCTCGGCATCGAGTTCGACAAGGAGCTGACCCTTCTTCACCATCTGTCCATTCGAGACCGTGAGCTTGGCAATGGTACCGGCCATCTTTGCCGTGACCATCACGCTGCTGCGGGAGTCGACAGACCCCTTGACGTCGATGACGTGCTCGAAGTCGCGCTGCGACGTTGTGATCGTCGACACGGGTATACCTTCGTTGGTCCCTGCCGCCTTGCCAAGATCCCGTTCTAGCACGGAGATCTTCTCGTCGATGGCCGTGCGCTCCTTCTTGAGTTGTTCAAGGAGCTTGTCTTTCGGAAGGTCGCCTTCCTTGGAGCACGACATCAGCGTGAGTGCTGCGGCAATGCCCGTGAGTAGTATGATTCGCATGGGGATGTGTACCCTTGTAGTTGTTAGTGAGTTCGCGTTGTTCGTGTTCATTGTGCTTGTTGACGTCTGAGCCCCTTGATCAGAAGTGTTGCAACGTCATGAATGATCTTCTCATCGGATGGACGTTTGAGCGTCACGGGGATCATGTTGTTCTTGAGAACGACCATCGTTCCCTTCATGGCCACCGTCAACTGCATGACGACGTAGTGGATGGGATGATCGAGCTGGAAGACCTTCGTGTCGACGCCCTCTTGCAACACCTGCGAGAGCAAGGCCATCAGTCGCTCGTTCTGTTCCTGGAACTGCGTGATCGTGGCCGTGCTCGGCTGATTCATCAGACACTCCGGTTTGAAGTGCAACTGCGTCATGAGCTGATAGAAGAATTGATTGTCTTGCGAGAATCGATAGAAGGCCGTCGTACAATGCAAGAGTTTCTTATCGGACGGTTCCTTTCTTTTCACGGTCTGTTCGATCATCTCCAGCAATTCCTCGAAGTCGTCACCGATAAGGGCCATCAGGAGTTCCTCTCTGTTCTTGAAGTACAGATAGAGGGTTCCCTTTGCGAGCTCGGCGGCTTGCGCGATCCGGTCCATCGAGGTCTGCTCGAAGCCATGCTTGAGGAAGACGGCACGGGCCGACGTCAGGATGTCCTGGCGTCGCTGCTCGCGTTCTTTCTCTCTGCGTTCGCGGACTCCCATCTTACTTCACCTGCAAGAAATACTTGGGATCGAATCCGGCGATGAGCTTCTCGTAGTCGGCGCGCGCTGCATAGTAGTCGTGAATGGACTGTACGCGATTCACCTTTGCGCGAGCAAAGGCGAGTTCCGCATCGTTGATCTCGAGAAGATTGCCCGTTCCCTCGCGGTAGCGAATGAGAGCGATATCATATCCGCGCGACGCTTGCTGGACCGTCGACGTCTGTGCTTCGATGCGCTGCACGGCCGAACGAAGGTTGTTCATCACCGTGAGCATCTGCAGCTTGACGTAGTCCTTCAGTTGCGCGTACTGAGTGCGTGCGCTTTCGTAGTCGGCCTTGGACTGCTCGACCTTTGCATTTGTCTTGAGTCCGTTGAAGATGTTCCATGAAAGCGACAGACCGACGTTCGATGTTGTGGCGGAGAGGAAGTTCTTGAAGGAGTCGCTTTGACCAATGTTGTTATAGTTCCCAAAGGCCGAGAGCGTTGGATAGTAATCCGAGCGATAGACCTTGGTGAACTCGTCCTGCACTTCGACGGCCAATTGGGCGGCCTTGAGTTCGAAGTTGTTCTTGAAGGCCAGCGACAGTGCTTCCGATTCATCCGGAATGGCCTGAATGGCCTCGATGAAACTGCCCGACACACCAATGGAATCCAGTGCATCTGCACCGATCTGCGTTTGGAGTGCATTCAATGCGTTGTTGAACTGTGCATGCGATTCCGTGACCGTTGGCTTGATATTGTCGACGAGCACCTGCGCACGGATGTAGTCATACTCCGCCACAAGACCTTCGTCGAACAATGCTTTGATGTTCTTCAGGTTGTTCTCGCCGTTGCGGAGCGTGCTCACCGAGATCGTGTCGTAGGCTTGAGCGAGCATAGCTCGGTAGAAGCTCTTCTTGGTCTCTGCAATGGTGGTGGCAACAACACTGTTATAGCGTTGTTGTGCTGCACGATAGTAGATCTGCGATGCACCGATACCGGTGAAGACGGCGGAATTGAAGAGGATCTGCGTCAGACCGAGTCCGGCCGAGTACTGATTGTCGAGACCGATCCGGAACGGTACCACGCCGGCGGCGGGGTCGGAGGGATTCGGGAAGAAGATCACCGGCAATTGGATGTTGCGCGTGTATTGTGCGGAGAGGTTCAGCGATGGCAGTGCATTGCCCAACGCCTCACTCACCTGCGCATCGGCCTTATCGATGCCGTACCGTGCGATCTGTACGTTCTTGTTCTTCTGAAGTGCGATGTCGATCGCCTCGTCGAGCGTGAGGATATGCGGCGCAGCCTGCAACCCCATCATGCCCATCACAAGGAGTAATAGCGACAACGCAAGAGTGCGTTTGGCCATGGATTCGGTCCTTCAAGTTGTAATTGATCTTGTTCTTCGGTTCGGAAGCGCCTGACTAACGGTCACAAATATGACCAATGGTCATTTACTATGCAAATGGTCACCGACGACGGGCGTGTGTACGTAGTATTGTTCGGGAAGTTTCAACGCCCCGAAGATGAGGAATGGGACGTCGAACCTGACGTCAGGAATGCGTTTGAAAGAGCCCAAGGGGCACGTCGGCCAGCGTTGGAACCACGATGGTGGCCGCGTCGGGGGGAAAGCTACCGACAAGGATCGTACGTACTCCGGCAGCCTGACCTGCCTGATGGTCCGTGATACTATCGCCAAGGAACCACGATCTGGCAAGGTCGATGGAGAGGTCGCGCTGCGCCTCGAGCAGCATGCCGGGCTCCGGTTTCCGGCGAGTACTGCCGGTTCCGGCGAGGTCGGTGCAGACGTACATGGCATCAAGTCCGAAGCCCAAACGTTCCGCAAGTTGCACTTGCATATGACCATGGACAAGGTCGAGATCGCCTTGCCCCATGATGCCTTTCCCTACCCCTTGCTGATTGGTGATGAGCACGAGCAGATACCCTGCCTCATGCGCAGCACGCAGGATCGGAAGCACATCCGCAAGCAGAATGAACTCATCCGTATTCCGCACATAGCCATCCATGATGCGCACGTTGATGATGCCATCACGATCGAGAAAGAGGGCGGGTTTCATGATGCGGAGGGTTGCGGGGTGGCAGGGGTCGGAATGTCGACGGGGGTCGTGGTCGGAAGGACAGAGGCGATTACACCGTCCATCTGCTCGAACACATGCGACCAAGAATGCGTGTCCACCATGAGCTGTCGCGCATTGCGCGCCAACGTTGCACGCAGGTCTTCATCACGCAGGATCGTGATCACGTGCGCGGCCAGTTCTTCCGGTGTGGTGCCGATCATGGCGTGGACGCCATGCGTTGCCTCGATGCCTTGCAGGCCGCTGGGCGTGGTGACCACAGGACAGCCCGTGGCCATAGCCTCGAGCACCTTGTTCTGAATGCCCGAGCCACCATGATGCGGATGGACGAAGACGGCGGCGCGATGGAAGTACGGGACAAGGTCCGGCACATCGGCATCGATGCGAATGCCGGTCGTGGCGAGCGCGCGGAGGGCTCTGCGCGGACCTGCGCCGGCAATGGTGAGCGTGGTGTTCGGCACGGCCTCGCGCACCGAAGGAAGGATGCGACGGATGATCGTGGTGGCCATGAGATGGTTGGCCAGCACGTCGAGCTTGCCCGCGAAGAGAAGACCGTGACGCTCGGCATGTCCCTCGTGAAAGGCAAAGCGATCCATGTCGACACCGTTCGTGACGAGCGCATACGTGGCTCGTTCATTCAAGCCGGTGGACGCGGTGATGTCTTCCGGACTCACGAACGTTGTCACATCGAACTCTTCGATCACCACCGGTTCATAACGCAGGAGTTGTCGTGTCTCCCACCACCGCACGAGTTTCTGGATGGGCGACCGTGCGGCCTCGGTGGAACGGGTTTGATATTCGACGCGACAGTCTTCGGCGATCAGGATCTTCGGCAATGCAGGATAGGGTCGCAAATACTCGGCCGTTCGCATGAAGAACGAGATACCGAGATCGATACCGCGATGAGCTACGAGGTTGTCGACGATGGCACGAAAGTCCGGTCGCGTATAGAACGTGATCTCCAACGGCAGATCGGTCGTGAAGGTACGAGCGGAAGCAAGGGCGGCATGGAGTGGCGCAAGCGGTACGGCATGCACTTCAACGCCCAGCCCTTCGATGGCGGCGCGCTGTTCCGGTGTTGGGTGGTCTCCGTGATTGAACGTCACGAGAATGACGTTGTGCTGCGCTGCAAGATGACGTAGTAGATGATAGGCCTTGACGCGGTCTCCACCGATGAGCGGCCACGGGTAGCGGGGAGTAAGAAAGAGGATCGTCCGACCGTGCTTCATGCGATGGGTTCTTAGTAGGCTCCCCTGCCTGAAAGCACAACGCCGATGGTGCGTAGGATGATGTAGAAATCGAGGAAGAGCGACCAGTTGCGCATGTAGTACAGATCGATATGGATGCGCGACTCGAACTCTGCTTCGTTGCGCACGGTCACTTGCCAGAGACCGCTCAGTCCGGGTTTCGTGCTCCAGTACATGGACAAGTACATCTCGCGTGCACCTTCACTTACGTCGGCCACTTCCGACGGTAGCACCGGTCGCGATCCCACGAGCGACATGTCGCCCCGGATCACATTCCAGATCTGTGGCAGTTCATCGAGCGAGTACTTCCGCAACCACTGTCCGATGCGCGTGACGCGGGGATCGTTCTTGAGCTTGTGGTACCGTTCCCATTCCTCGCGATACTCGGGACGTTCGTCGAGGATGTCCTCGAGACTTCTGTCGGCATCGCTCACCATCGTCCGGAACTTGAGCAGGTTGAAGAGTTCACCACGATAGCCCACTCGCTTTTGGCGGTACATGATCGGTCCGGTGGACGAGAGTTTGATCAGGATCCCGATGGCGGCCATGAATGGTGCAGTGAGGATGAGCAGAGGGATCGTGAAGACAAGATCGAACAATCGCTTCTTCGATGCCAAGGCGGGCTGACGTAGTCGTTGTTCCAGCTCGGCGCTCATCACAGGGTCGTTGGCCACGTTGGAGATCCAAACCACAGACGGATGCACGTGGTCGCCCACAAACGTGATGTGGGAGAAGTTGCGGCACGGACCTTCGATGAGTCGGGAGAGTTGTTCCGACGTCACATGTGGCAATGCCACGATGCCGTGTGTGAGGCCGTAGCGTCGGGAGAGTGGACCGATGGCGCGCTCGCCGCCGATCACAGGAACGCCCTGATAGTAGCCATACTCGGCCGAAGATTCGTTCGGCTCGATGATGACCATTGGTCGTAGGCCGATGTGCAGATTGTTGCGCAGCGAATCCACGATCCGCTTGGCAAGGGTGTTCTCTCCGACGATCAACACCGGAATGCCATACCACGGCTTGCGCGAGAGCCATCGGCGCACGAGCATGCGTGTGGCGGCCAACACGGGAAGGCCAAGGAGCCACGCCATGAAGAGGATGGACCGAGAGTACGGGAGAACGCCGCGGGTGAAGAACGACACCATGATGACGGCGGCAAAGACACCCGTGAGCGAGTAGAAGGTGGTGCGTAGCTCGGCAATGGCGCACATTCCGTATCCCGGATAGATGCCACGCCATGCGGAGACGATGGCATTCATCACCAGAACGGCAATGATCACGGGGATGTAGGAGGCAAGGGGGATGGAATCGGGACTCGAAAGCGCACGCACCCCTATCACACCAAAGATCGCTGCGCTCATGGCAAGTGCATCCGTGAGCATCAGGATCGTCGTTGCGCGCATGCGACTCTTGCGGATGGAGTCGTGACTTACGCGATCCGTGACCGAACCGGTCAGGACCGTCGAAAGATCATGCAATGTTGGAGGCATCATCAAGGATTGTTCCCCTATTCCAACCCCCAAGATAGGGGTTTTTGCCGTTTTTTACCCTTCTGTCAACAGATACTTCGGGCAGATCTCTTCGGAGACGGCGTCGAGGAAGCGACTGGGCTTGCCCAGGACGTCGGAATGCTCCCATTCGAACATCACGGCCGGATAGGTCATATAGAGGCGTTCCTTGGCCCTTGTACAGGCCACATAGAGGAGTCGGCGCTCCTCTTCGAGCGTTGCCTCGGACTCGGCGGATCGCGCCGACGGGATACGTCCTTCGTTGACCCAGATGAGGAAGACCGTATTCCATTCCAGACCCTTTGCCGAGTGAATGGTGGAAAGGGTCACGAAGTCGTCCTCCTTATCATCCGGTGCAATGTCATCGAGCGTATCCTGCGGTGGATCCAAGGCCACATCGGCGAGGAACGATTCGGTGGTCGCATATCGACCGCAGATGGCAAGCGTGGTCTCGATATCCTTCCAGCGCTTCGGATGGTCATCATACGTCCGCTCGAGGATAGGCTTGTACCACGAGGCCAGCACAGCAGCTCGATCGCCACATGGTATCAAGGCCATGGCACTGCGAAGGGCTCGCAACAATTCATCCACCGACGTGCGAGCCTTGCCCGTCACGGTCGGCACGGCCGCATTGATCGGATCGACCGAAGCAAGCAACTGATCGATCACCGTCCCTGCCACCTTCTGCCCTACACCTTGCAGCAACAGAAGTGCACGGAACCATGAGATGCCATCGCGTGGATTCACCGTGATGCGCAAGAGCGAGAGGAGGTCCTTGACATGCGCCGCCTCGGTGAACTTCATGCCGCCATACTTTCGAAACGGGATGTTGGCCTTGCCGAGTTCGATCTCGAGGTCGAATGACAAGAAGCCAGAGCGGAACAGCACACTGATCTCGCTGAGCGGCAGTCCATGTTCATGCAACTCCAGGATTTGCTGCACAACGAAGGAGCTTTGCTGTCGTTCATTCTGACAGGAGATGAGCATGGGCTCGTCCCCATCCGTGCGCTCGGAGAACAGTTCCTTCTCGAACATCATGGGTGCATCGCGCAGGACGGCATTGCACACATGCAAGATCTGCTGCGTGCTGCGATAGTTGTGCTCGAGGCGAATGAGGCGCGTGTTCTCGTAGGCATCGGGAAAGCCATGGATGTTGCGCACATCAGCACCGCGGAACGAGTAGATGCTCTGTGCATCGTCACCCACCGCCATCACATTTCCCTCGTCACCCACGAGACCTTTGATGATGGAGTGTTGCAGGACGTTCGTGTCCTGATACTCATCGATCATCACAAATCGATACGACGAGCGAAGGAGCGGACCGATCTCGTCGTGCTTTGTGAGGGCGAGGAGCGACAGCAAGAGATCGTCGTAATCGACAAGGCGATGCTCATGCTTGAACGCACCATAGGCGCGAATGACAGCGCCGATACGGTCTTCCTCTTCGATGAACTGCGGATACTGGTCCACGATCACGTCATGCAGTGAACGTGCTGTGTTCACGGCCGACGAATACATCGTGTACAGTGTATGCTTTTGCGGGAAGCGCTTCTTCAGTGCGGCCACGTCGAACTTTCCGCGCACGAGGTTCATGGCGTCTTCGGCATCGGCCTGGTCCATGACGGTGAATGCCGACGCACCGTTCTCCGCATCGGGCTGCAGAACAAAGGGAAAACGCCGAAGAGTGGCATGGGCAAAGGAATGGAACGTGCCTCCGGAGACGCGCTCGCACCGTCCGTCGAGCAAGGCAGAGGCACGTCGGATCATCTCCGATGCCGACTTGCGTGTGAACGTGAGCAGTAGGATGCTCTCGGGTGGAACGCCATCTTCGACCAACCGCGCAACGCGATACACAAGCGTACGCGTCTTGCCGGTGCCGGCACCGGCAAGGACGAGGGCCGGTCCGTTCGTATGCATCACAGCTTCGAGCTGTGCAGGATTCAATTCTTCGGCATAGTTGATGCGATACACACCTCCCGCGAGAGCGTTCGGTGTGGCCTTGCGAAGAACGAGCTTCTTCACGACGTCAGTATGCGAGCAGTGCGCGGAGCTGTTGTTCGATCTCCGTGGTGTTCGGGATCACAACATCCATCATGCCCTTGTTGTACGGGATCGGAACATCTGGCGTGGCAAGGCGCACCACCGGTGCGTCGAGATGCGTGAAGGCTTCCTTCATGATCTCCGACGAGATCTCTGCACCGAATCCGCACGTGATCGTGTCCTCGTGCAAGACCATACAGCGCGATGTGCGACGAACACTGTTCACCACGGTCTCGCGATCCCACGGCACGATCGTGCGCAGATCGATGATCTCGATGTCCTCCTGCATGGCCTCGACCACTCCCTTGGCGCGGTGGACCATCTCTCCCCAACACACGATCGTTGCACGCGATCCGCTGCGAACGATGTTCGCAACGCCGAACGGCAACACGTATTGATCGCCGGGATAGACACCACGACCCGGCATCGTGTCCTGAATGGCACGATGTTCAAGGAAGAACGTCGGATCGTTGCCGCGCAACGCGGTGCGCAACAATCCCACAGCATCTTGTGCATTCGATGGCATGGCAACACGCCAACCGATCGTGTGGGCGAAGATCGACTCGCCGCTCACGCTATGCCATGGATCGCCCGTGCGCTTGGAGAATCCAACGGGAATGCGCAACACCATCGGTGCGGCGAAGTCGCCATTTGTACGCCAACGCAACGTGCCGCAATCGTTGATCTGTTCGGTGGCGGGATCGAGGTATTTACGGAATTGGATCTCTGGAACGGGAACGAGTCCGGCCATGGCCATTCCGACGGCACGACCGATGATGCCCTCTTCGCTGAGCGACGTGTCGAAGACGCGATCCGCACCATGCCTGATCTGCAGGTCAACGGTCGCTCCATGCACGCCACCCTTCACACCAACATCTTCACCGAAGACGAGGACGCGCGGATTGTTGGCAAGCTCGTAGTCGAGAGTGCGCTTGACGGCTTCGATCAGGTTCACCCTGCCGCCTTGCTCCTCCATCGCACCTGTTGCCGGCAAGGGCTCAATGCCTTCGCTCATCATCCCGCCGTGGAGAGCGGGCTTTCCGTCGAAGAACACATGACCGAAGGCGTCCGATGGTTCGGGTTCCGGTTGCGCAACAGCAGCGTCGGCAGCGGCGCGTACGTCTGCTTCCACGTTGGCAACGAATTCGTCCCACTGTTCGGATGTCATGTATTTCTTGCGCTCAAAGAAGTCCTTGAGCTTTCCAAGCGGATCTCTCGCCTCTTCGTCGGCGCGCTGTTCCTTGGTCTTGTACGATTGATTGTCGGCCCCCGAGTGTCCGCACAGCCGCGGCACGCGCACGCGCATCAGCACAGGCGAGCGGCCTTCGCGCACATGGTCGATGGCCTTTGAGATCATCCGGTCCGCTTCGTCGGGATTACTGCCATCCACTTCGACAATGCGAAGGTTGGCAAAGGAGGCAAGGTTGGCGGCGATGTTCCCACCCGGTGTTTGGAACGAGCCCGGAACGGAGATGCCGAACTGATTGTCCTCGATGAAGAACATCATCGGAAGTTTCTGCGTGGTGGCGATCGTGAGCGCCGCCCAGAAACCGTTCGTGGCCACAGAGCCGTCACCACCGAGTGCAACGGCGATGGCGCCGGACCACGAAGGATCGTTCATCACGGTGGTGCGATACTTGATGGCTTGCGCCCATCCGATGGCCGGTGTGTACTGCGCACCAACATCGCCCGAGGCGGGCAACACGGTGACGCCGTTCCGATTCGGCAAGTGGTGGACCACGCCGATGTCACGTCCGCCGTTGCGACTACCTGCGCGTGCAAGCGGACCTGCAAAGCCCTCTTCAAGGGTCATGCCGGCGGCGAGTACGAACGGACGTGATCGATAGTACACGGTGGCACCATCATGTCCGTGCCGAAGTGCACGACCAAGAATGATCTGTGCAAGCTCATGTCCGCGTGCAGAGAATTGATAGGTGACCTTGCCCGATGGTGCAAGATCCGTCTCTTCGATGATGTCCATTGTGCGCGAAGCGATCAGCGTTCGCGCAACGTCGAGCCATTCGTTTTTTGTCATAGGCTACAAAGTTACGAGGTGGCGCCATTTTCGGTAGATTTGATGCTGAACACTTATTCTCCGAGGGTTTCCCATGAAGGTTCTTTTCTCGTTCGTGATCGTGCTCATTTTGGCCTCGTCAACAGCGTTTTCGCAGCTCGTGGCCGGCTATTTGCCCAAGGATTGCCAAGCCTCTGCGCTCACGGCGGCCAAGAAGATCGCAGCCGATGCAGAACTCATCGGTATCGCCACATTCAAAGCAAGCATCCCGGTGGCCACCACCACTATCGACATTGGAATGAACCTCACGGATGGGAAGTCATCTGCCTGGGCCTACCTCTTCCATTCCGTCAGCAAAGACACGATCTTGATCAGTCCGTTCATTCGCCTGCTTGGCTCGTGCACCGCCATCGACATACCGGCGGGGACGGCTCCCGGCGACTTCGGTCCGGGCGACCTTGGCCTTGGCCAGCTGCCCGCCACCTACCTTCAAGGGAGCGCCCTTCTCACGGCCCTTGGCAAGGACGGAGACTATGCCACGTATCACAAGGCCAATCCCGATAGCCTTCCGCAATTCTCGGTCTTGAGCACGGCCGCCGACGCTGTCTTTGACTTCCCCGCCGGCACGCCCTTCTGGACGATCTCGTGGCAGGGATCAGGGCAGCAAGGCGCAGGCGGACTGACGTGCTTCGTGCATGCAGAGACCGGACAAACGTTGTGTATCGGACTCCCGACGTCCGTACAGGAAGAACCCTTCTCGGCTGCCGTGACCGTGATGCCGAACCCTGTGCATGATGTGATGACCGTGTCGATCCCGTTGTCGTGGACCGGTCACAGCGTGAGCATGGACATCGTCGATCAAGTGGGAACCGTCGTCTCCACATCGACGTTCACAGCATCGGCGCCAATGATCATCGCGTCGACATCGACTCTTGCCAATGGATCCTATATCATTCGGTTGCGTCAGAACGGACAATTGGTTCAGCGCAACGTTGTACTTGTGAAGTGAGGAACGAATGTATTCATCAGTAAAGCATACCGACCCGGAACTCTACCACGCACTTGCGGGAGAGTATGAACGCCAACGCGATAAGATCGAGTTGATCGCCAGCGAGAACTTCACATCACTCTCCGTGATGGAAGCACAAGGCAGTATCCTCACCAACAAGTATGCAGAAGGGTATCCCGGAAAGCGGTATTACGGCGGATGCGAATGGGTGGATGTTGCTGAACAGTTGGCCATCGATCGGTTGAAGGAGTTGTTCGGTGCCGAGTATGCGAACGTCCAACCGCACTCGGGATCAAGTGCGAACATGGCCGTCTACTTCACCTACCTGCAGCATGGCGATACGGTGTTGGGCATGGACCTTTCGCAAGGTGGACACCTGACGCATGGATCGCCGGTGAACTTCTCCGGCAAGTTCTACAACTTCATCGGCTATGGTCTCGATCCCGTAACGCAACGCATCGACTTCAATGCCGTGGAGGACCTTGCCAAGAAGCATCGTCCGAAGATGATCACCGTGGGCGCTTCGGCATACTCGCGTGAGATCGACTTCGCTGCTTTCCGTCAGATCGCTGATTCTGTTGGTGCCTTCCTCATGGCCGACATCGCACACCCTGCAGGTCTGATCGCCAAAGGAAAGCTGATGAGTCCGGTGCAGTATTGCGACGTGGTGACGAGCACCACGCACAAGACCTTGCGCGGTCCGCGCGGAGGTCTGATCATGCTGGGCAAGAATGTTGAAAATCCATTCGGTCAGGTCGCACCGAAGAGCGGCCGCACCAAGCTGATGGGCGAACTCATCGACTCGTGGGTGATGCCCGGCATTCAGGGTGGACCGCTCATGCACGTGATCGCCGCCAAGGCCGTGGCCTTCGGAGAATGCTTGACGGATGCCTTCGGCACCTACACGGAACAAGTGATCAAGAACGCTTCTGCCTTTGCCGACGAGATGATGAAGATGGACTACCAGGTGATCTCCGGTGGAACCGACAATCACTTGATGCTCATCGATCTTCGCAACAAGAACGTGACCGGCAAGGCTGCCGAGATCGCCATGGATGCATCTGGCATCACGTGCAACAAGAATGCCGTGCCGAACGATACGCAACCACCCCTCGTCACGTCGGGCATCCGACTTGGTACGGCGGCCATGACGTCACGCGGCATGGATGAAGATGATATGCGACACATCGCACGGTTGGTCGACCGTGTGATCACGAACGTTGGAAATGCAGACGTGTATGCGGCTGTCAAGGAAGACGTGAAGCACTTCTGCCGTCAGTTCCCGTTGTATCCAACGTTGAATGCGTCCACCGACGAGGTCGGAAAGCGCATTGGCGAAACGCTCGACGATGCGATGCGCTCCGTGGAAGATGTGGTGAAGAGCGTTGTCGACGAGGTCAAGAACATTTAGTCGACAGCACGCAATGCATGCGCTGCTATCGTGAAGGAGTGGTCCATCGGACGATGTCCTTCACGATAGCGGTGAGCGGCCAGGAAGCCGATCATCGCTGCGTTGTCCACGCAATACGCGGCGCGAGGTGCCACCGATCGGATCGATCGCTTAGCACACTCTGCCGACATGCGAGCGCGTAGTTCGGAGTTCGCACTCACTCCCCCGGCAACGACCACAGCACGCACATCATGCTCGCGTGCCGCCTTCATGGTCTTGCTCACCAACACATCAACGATCGCACGTTGCACCGATGCGCACACATCGTTGATCGGCGCATCCGGATGATCGCGCAGATAGTAGCGCACCGACGTCTTCAGTCCGCTGAACGAGAAGTTGTACGTGCCATCGTGCATGAGTCCGCGCGGGAACGCAATGGCCTCGGGGTCACCCAGCTTTGCACGTCGATCCACATGCGGACCTCCGGGGTATCCCAGTCCGACGAGCTTCGCCACTTTATCGAACGCCTCACCGGCAGCATCGTCTCGTGTCGATCCCAACACTTCATAGGAGCTCAGAGAACGTAGCAAGACGATGCTTGTATGTCCGCCACTCACCACCAAACAGATGGCAGGAAACCCAAGCGATGGATCTTCAAGATGTCCCGAATACATGTGCGCTTCGATGTGATGCACCGGAAAGATCGGAATGCCGAGACGCATGGACAGGCCCTTGGCGAAGTGCGAGCCCACGATGAGCGACCCCGGGAGACCAGGACCATAGGTGACGGCAATGGCATCGAGGTCGGCCGTTGTGCACTTCGCTTCATGGAGCGCCGCTTGGACGATGGGCGCAATGCCCTTCACGTGTTCTCGTGAGGCTAGCTCCGGAACGATGCCACCATAGTGATCGTGAATGTCCTGCGACGAGATCACATTGCTCAACACATCGAGTCCACGCAAGACCGATGCCGCCGTATCATCACACGATGTCTCGATGGCGAGGATCACTGGTTCAGACATCGTCGTCCACTCCCTGCATCATGCGCCAAAGCATAGCTAGTGCGGCGGCAACGCTGCGTTCTCGATTGTTCCGACGGTCGGGACCGAATCGATGCTGTTTCGTGGCCGTGCCTGTTGGTCCTGCGATCCCGATCCATACCGTGCCCACGGGCTTCTCCTCCGTGCCGCCATCCGGTCCGGCCACACCCGTGATCCCAATGCCATAAGTGGTCCCGAAGCGAGCGCGTACACCATCGCACATCTGGCGAGCGACCACGTCGCTCACGGCGCCGAAGGTTGCAATGTCGGCGGCCGACACGCCAAGCTCGCGAACCTTCACGGCATTGCTGTACGACAGGATGCCGCCTTCGAAGTAGGCGCTGCTGCCGGCAACATCCGTGAAGGCCGCACCTAGCATTCCGCCTGTGCACGACTCGGCCACGGACACCGTGCCGCCCTGCTCCTTCAGGAGCTCGCCAACACGCATTGCCAACGATGTGCTGCCGGTGCCATAGATCCACCGACCTGCGCGCTCCTGCAGGTAGGCCTCGATACGGTCGAGCTCATGCGCGCGTTCCTCCTGCGTCCGCCCATATGCCCCGATGCGCATGCGCACGCCAAAGGCATTCGGAAGGAAGGCAAGGCTGCAGCCGTGGAGGAAGGTGGCAGGGTCGCCGATACGATCGGCCAGGTAGGCTTCGGGGATCCCCGTGGAATACAGCGTGCGATACTCCCACGACGATTCGTTGCGTTCTTCGAGCATGCGCTGCAGATACGGGATCACGTGCTGTCGCATCAGTCCCTTCATCTCGTCAGGAACGCCTGGCATCGAGATCACAACGATGCCGTCGCGATCGAAGAGCATACCGGGTGCCGTCCCCAACGGATTATCGAGTTTGCGACAGGTCGAAGGAAGCATGGCCTGCTGCGCATTCCGGTCGGAGAGTTCTCGGCCACGCATCTTCATCCAAGCGCGCAGATGCTCGAGCCATTCGTGATCTTCCACAAGCGTGTCGTGGAAATACGAGGTGAGCACTGCCTTCGTGATGTCGTCGTGCGTTGGACCAAGTCCACCGGTAAGGATCAACACCGGTGCCTGCGCACGCAGTCGATCGAGTTCATCGATCAACGCCTGTGCATCATCACCGATGGTGGACAGCGCCACGATGGTGCAACCGATGGCGGTGCACGCTTCGGCGATGAAGGCAGCATTTGAATTCACGATCTGACCGATCAGTAACTCATCGCCGATGGTGATGATGGCAGCGTTCATGGTGTGTCTCAGAGATCGCGTTTCATGAGGTAGAAGTCAACGGTCTCGTATCCCATGGCCGCACGTTCTTCAATGTCCTTCAATGTCTTCGGTGCCGGCACGATCACCTTCTGGCCTTCCAGCCAATTCACGGGAAGTGCGCACTTGTGGGCATCGGCTGTTTGAAGGGCAACGAGCACGCGTTTGATCTCTGCCATGTTCCGACCAACGTTGAGCGGATAGTACATGATCAACCGGATGGTGCGCTTGGGATCGATGAAGAAGACAGCGCGGACGGTGGCGGTCTCACTTTCGCCCGGATGGAGCATTCCATAGAGCTGGGAGACGTTCATGCCAATGTCGGCCACAATGGGGAACTGCATCGACACGCCAAGCTTCTCTTTCACATTCTGCACCCAGGCAACATGGGAATGGATACTGTCGATACTGATGCCGATGAGCTTCGTGTCGTGGGCATCGAAGAAGGCCTGTTCCTTGGCGAATTCAGAGAGCTCCGTGGTGCACACCGGTGTGAAATCGGCGGGGTGCGAGAACATGACCACCCAACTGTTGTTGGCATAGTCGGAGAACTGAAGAGGGCCAATGGTGGTGGTGGCAGAAAAGTCGGGTGCGGTGTCACCAATACGCGGCATCACGAACTCCTTCGAAACAAAACTGGTGATGAACGAAAAAAGGGACTCACGATGTCGCGAGTCCCCTTTTGTAGCTTCAACGTGATCGACCGCCTTACGACAGTTTTTGACGGATCTTCTTCTCCGACATTCCACGGAGATAGTAGAGCTTGGCGCGACGAACCGTACCGCTCTTCAAGACCGTCATCGACTGGATGATCGGGGAGTGGACCGGGAAGATCCGCTCAACACCAACACCATTCGAGATCTTGCGTACGCGGAACGTTTCGTTCATTCCCGAGCCGCGACGTGCGATCACGACGCCTTGGAAATTCTGGATACGCTCTTTTTCACCTTCGATCACACGCACAGCGATCTTCACTGTGTCGCCGGGACGGAAGGAAGGCATTTCTGGCGAGAGTTCGCCTGCCTTGGCCTTACGCATTTCGAAGGCTTCGGCCTTCGTGATCGTTTCGATCTGTTTGAGTTCTTTTACCACGTCTGTAGCTCCGTATGCTTCAATTCAGGAAGGCAAAGATACGGGGTCGGGAGATTCCATGCAAGTGCGTTTGTGGATTGGGTTTTCCCCGTTTGACCGGGCCCCCTCGCGCCTATGACACTTCTCATGTCCATCGCATTTGAATTTTCGTATGTTCACGTCCGAAATACACCGTACACGGAGAGGTCATGAAAACGTATGATGCCCACCATATTCGCAACATTGCGATCCTCGGCCACGCCGGTTCGGGGAAGACGACGTTGGCCGAGTCGATGCTGTTCGAATCCAACGAGATCCAGCGCCGCGGAAGCGTAGAAGAAGGAAGCACTGCCAGTGACTATCACGATATCGAGCAAGAACGCGGATCGTCGGTCTTTGGAACTCCCCTGTTCGCCGAATGGCGAGACTATAAGATCAACATCATCGATACCCCGGGATTCTCCGACTATGTGGGCGAGGTGATCAGCGCCTTGCGCGTGGTCGACACGGGCTTGATGGTCTTGAATTCCCACCATGGCGTAGAGGTCGGGACCGAGACCATCTGGAAGTACACGAAGCAGTTCGAAACGCCGGTGATCTTCACGGTCAACAAGGTCGACCACGAGCAGAGCGATTTCTGGCGCACCGTCGAGCAAGCGAAGGAACGCTTCGGTCGTGAAGTGACCGTGGTCCAGTATCCCTTTGCCGAGGGCGTCGGATTCAACACCATCATCGACGTGCTGAAGATGACGGCCTACGTGTTCGGCGCAGACGGCGGTAAGCCGGAGAAGATGCCCATTCCCGATTCCGAACGCGAGCGTGCTGCGCAATTGCACAACGAGCTGATCGAGATCGTTGCCGAGAACGACGAGTCACTCATGGAGCACTATCTGGCCAAGGGTGAACTTGATGAAGAGGAGATGCGTCACGGACTGACCAAGACCATCATCCAGCGCCAGATCTTCCCGCTGTTCTGTACGAGTGCGAAGAAGAACATGGGTGCCGGTCGATTGATGACGTTCATCGACGTTGTCGTCCCCGCCCCCGTCGAGATGCCACCCGTGAAAACGGAAGGCGGCACGGAACTGAAGGCAGATCCGAAGGGCAAGACCTGCATCTTTGTCTTCAAGGCAGCAAGTGAGCCGAACGTCGGCGACATGTCGTTCTTCCGAGTGTATTCGGGCACCGTGGCCCATGGCATGGACCTCGTGAACGAACAAACGGGAGTGACCGAACGGTTGGGGCAACTCTTCGTTGTGAACGGTAAGAAGCGGTCCGAAGTATCCGAGCTGCAGGCCGGCGATATCGGTGCCGTGGTCAAGCTGAAGAACACACACGTGAACAATACGCTGCACGACAAAGGACTCAACCTGGTCCTTCCCGCCATTCAATTCCCTTCCCCGCGTGTACGCGTCTCCGTGGTGAGCAATCGCAAGGGCGAAGAGGACAAGCTCGGCATGGCCTTGCATCACTTGCATGAAGAAGACCCAACGTTGCTCATCGAGCACAGCATGGAGCTCAAGCAGTTGCTCCTACACGGACAAGGCGAGATGCACGTGCAAACGGCAAAGCATCGCCTGATCAATCGCTTCAAGTTGGATGTGAGCTTTGAAACGCCGAAGGTACCGTATCGCGAGACGATTCAACGCATGGTGGAAGGTTCGTATCGGCACAAGAAGCAATCCGGTGGAGCGGGTCAGTTCGCCGAAGTGCATATGCGCGTTGAGCCCTGGTATGAGGGCATTGCCGCACCGGCTGGCCTCTCCGTACGTGCCACCGAAGAACACGATCTGCCATGGGGCGGTAAGCTCGTCTTCGTCAACGCCATCGTTGGTGGTGTGATCGAACAACGCTTCTTGCCGGCCATCCTCAAGGGTGTGATGGAGAAAATGACGGAAGGACCGGTGACCGGTTCGTATGTGCGCGATGTGCGCGTGACGGTGTTCGACGGGAAGATGCATGCCGTCGACTCGAACGAGGCCGCCTTTAAGACAGCGGGTCGTATGGCCTTCAAGGATTGCTTCATCAAGGCAGATCCTCAGCTTCTGGAGCCGATCTACGACGTCGAGGTCTTGATGCCCGAAGAGCATGTGGGCGATGTGATGAGCGATCTGCCGGTACGTCGTGCCGTGATCATGGGCATCGATTCCGACGGACATTATCAAGTGCTCAAGGCACGGATGCCGCTTGCGGAAGTGGACAAGTATGCCACCGTATTGCGGAGCATGACGTCGGGTAGAGCAGCGTTCTCGGCATCATTCGCCGAGTATGTGTCCGTGCCTTCGCAGATCCAATCGAAACTGCACCAAGAGTATCTGCAGCACGCGCAAGAAGAAGAATGATCAGCGGCGTTGCAGTGTGATGATCGTACGTCCCTTTCGGCCCTTGTCGGAAGGGACGTAGAGTTTCAGGGTGTTCCCCTCACACTCCCAGGTGTACAGCTTGCCGCCTGTGATCTGAAGTCGGTGTCGGCCCTTCGGGTCGATCGTGAGCCGATACTGGAACGTCCCCGCTGGCCACTCGGCATGCTGGTCCGCAAAGAATCGATACTCGTCGCCCTGCGTGTCCACCCACCGTCCTTCCAGCACCGATAGGTTCACGATGCGTTGTAGCACGAACTGCAACGACCGATTCTTCGATGGGATGCGTGCGTAGACGAAGGGCTTCTCGATAGCGTTCGTCTTGTCGTAGAGGGCGATGTACTGTCCGTTCAACGAATCCGCCGTCAACACCCACCGATCGTTCAGTACATATCGAAGACCGAATCCGGGAATGGAAGCGCGAAGAAGTTGCGTGTGCGCACTATCGTTGAATGACCGAGCAATGGTGCATGTGCGAATGGAATCCGACTGCACGTCGATCACCATGGCAAGAGGGAGCGAGGGCTGTGAAAGGGGTTGCATGGCGGCGTGGACGGAATGGGTTCGCTTGAGTTCGTCGATCATGTCCGACCGCACCCACACTCCATCGAACAAGGCCACATTCTGTGCGAACGCAGCGCTGCTCGCGACGAGGGTCGCGAGCAGCAGTACGATGTTCCTTCTCATACGTCAGATCTTCCGAGCTACGGTCTTGGCTTGCAAGAAGAGTCCCAGATAGTCGCGACCACCGGCCTTGGAGTCGGTGCCGGACATATTGAATCCACCAAACGGATGTCCACCCACCATGGCACCGGTGCACTTCCGATTCAGATACAGATTGCCGCAATGGAATTCATTGCGAGCGCGTGCAAGCTTCTTGGCATTGCGTGTGTAGACCGCGCCGGTCAGACCATAGATGGTGTTGTTGGCGATCTCCAGGGCATGATCGAAGTCCTTGGCCTTGCACACGGCGAGGACCGGACCGAAGATCTCTTCCTGCATCAGGCGTGCCGTGGGCTTCACATTCACGAAGACCGTTGGTTCGATGAAGTAACCAGGTTTGTCCTTCACCTTCGAACCGCCGGAGAGAAGTTTGCCTTCCTTCTTGCCGATCTCGATGTACTTCAGGATGGTCTTCTCTGCACGAGCACTCACCACCGGACCAACGCGACCGTCATCTTTCGGATCGCCGATCTTATAGGCATCCATCACCACCTTGAGCTTGGTGACGAATTCGTCGTACACGGCCTGGTCCACAATGGCGCGTGAACATGCCGAGCACTTCTGTCCCTGGAAACCAAAGGCTGCTGCTGCGACGCCGGCAACGGCCTCATCAACATTGCATTCCTTGTCAACGATGATGGCATCCTTGCCACCCATCTCTGCCACCACGCGCTTGATCCAGATCTGTCCGGGTTGTGGCGTGGCTGCAAGTTGGTTGACATGCAAGCCAACCTCCATCGATCCCGTGAAGGAGATGAATCGCGTCTTCGGGTGGCCCACGAGATAGTCGCCTGCTTCTGCACCACTTGCAACGAGGAAGTTCAGCACACCTGCCGGCAGACCCACTTCTTCCATGATCTCGGTGAAGAGCCAGCCCATCATGGGCGAGTCGCTGGATGGCTTCAACACGATGGTGTTACCGCATACGATGGCCGCTACCGACATACCTGCAAGGATGGCGAACGGAAAGTTCCAGGGTGGAACGATCACGCCAACACCCAGTGGGATGTAGAACACTTCGTTCTTCTCGCCCGGCTGGTCCACAACAGGTTGCGGTTCTGCATAGCGCAGCGCTTCACGACCGTAATACTCGAGGAAGTCGATGGCCTCGCATGTATCGGCATCGGCCTCGAGATAGTTCTTGCCTACTTCGGAGATCATCCATGCGTTGATCTCGAGACGACGACGGCGCATCACATTCGCAGCTTTGAACAGGTAGGTAGCGCGCTTCGCCATCGGAACGTCTTTCCACGTTTCAAAGGCCTTCAATGCAGCACGCATTGCCTTCTCGGCATCGTCCGTGCCCGACTTCTGGAACACGCCCACGGTCTCCGACGGATCGGCAGGATTCGTGCTCAGTGTCTTGGCCGTGGTGCGGATCTTTTTTCCGTTGATGATATTGGGATATTCTTTCCCGAACTTCGCACGTACGGCGTCGATCGCAGCACGTTGTTTTGCGGCGACGGCCGGCTTGGTGAAATCGTGGTACTGTTCGTTGACGAAGGGTTTCATCGGGGCTCCATGAATTTCGAATTGAACACGCAAATTACGACGCAATGATCGAATCGATCGTGGTATACCTGCAAGGCCTTCCCGTATGGGGCGTGATCATTGTCACGTTCCTCGTGGCCTATATCGAGAACCTCTTTCCCCCATCTCCCAGCGATGTGATCCTGGTGTTCCTCGGAACGCTGGTGGGCTTGGGAACGGTGGGAATGACAGCGATGATCGGCACGGCCACCTTGGGCAGCGTGGCGGGCTTTGCCACGGCGTACTGGATCGGACGTCGGTACGGAACTGCCCTGATCGAATCGAAGCGCGTCCCCTTCCTGTCCGTCGATCTGCTCTTGAAGGTGGAAGGGTGGTTCAACAGGTATCATGGCCTCATCATCATCGCCAATCGTTTCCTGTCCGGCACACGCGCCGTGATCTCCTTTGCTGCGGGCATCACAAAGATGCCTTTCCTCCGTACCACCCTCTATTGCCTTGTGAGTGCGGCTGCATGGAACAGCATCATGGTGCTCATCGGTAAGCAGCTCGGGGCAAACTGGCGCTCGGTGGAAGGTATGCTGGCCACATACGGAAACGTCGTCACGATCTTGATCGTGACGACGCTGGTGGTGTACTTCGGTTGGAGGTATCTCAAGCGACGCAAGGAGCGCCGTTCGGTCACTTAAGCTGACCCCAGTCCACGAGCAGCGAGAATCGCAACGTGTTGGCCAAGGGGTGATTGTCTTCGACCGTCAGGATGTAGGAGAAATCAACGGCGAACAGATCGTACTTCACACCCGCACCGAGCGTGAAGAACTGGCGATTCCCGGCGGCCTTGGGCTCGCTGAAATATCCGCCGCGCAGCGACACGATCCGATCATAGATATACTCCATTCCGATCCCGATCTGCGGTCCACCAACACCCCACGACGTGAAGAACGATGTCGGGATCGGGTCCGATCCCAGCGAGTCGCGCTTGACGAGGAGCTTGGCAAAATCCGATGTGATCGTGAGATCGTTGTACTCATCTTCGACGATCTTGAAGGCAACACCAACACGCAGGGTGGTGGGGAGCGGGTCCGACTCGTTCAGGTAGGTCATCTTCGGACCGACGTTCTGCAGGTTGACGCCAAAGCTGAACGTATTGTCGAGATTCTCTCCAAAGATGCTGAGCTTCTCGGGCTTCCAGAGCAAACCGATGTCGAAGGCCGCCGAGATACCGACACCTGCCCCGGCCTGACCGATACCGGCGGGCGCGAGGTTCGACTGGATGTACTTTACCTGCATACCCATACCGACGTCGTCCGAGACGAGCGTACCATAGGAAAGTCCGATACAGAACTCATTGGAACGGAACTTGCCCAGCTGACTTCCATCTTCGGCCGTACGCGTGAACTCTCCGAGATTCATGTAGGTGATCGTTCCGGCGATGGTACCATCGATGGCGTCAACGTAATCGGAATACGTACCGTAGGAATAGAACAGGTCTGCATTGAACTGCGGCAGCCACTTCGAGAACGCCAACGAGATCTGGCGTGACGACTGGAAGCCCAATCCCCCTGTGTTCCAATACACGGCATTGGCGTTGTCCGCGATGGCCGTGCCAACGTCGCCCATGCCGCTTGCGCGAGCATCAGGTGCGATCAAGAGAAAAGGAACAGCCGAGCCGCCGGCCTGGCCGTACATGCACGCAGCGCTCATGACCAATAGTGTCGCAACCGCCGCGCCCCTTTTCATCAACATCATAGAGTTCCTCGTGAAGCGTAGTAGAAATCAAATTTAGCGAATGAGGGTCATACTGCCACTAAGAATGGCAGTGGAGCCATCGGCCCCCGTCATGTTGACCACACACAGGTAGACCCCAGAAGATAACGACATCCCATCGTTCGTTCGGGCATTCCACTGGATCGTGGCCGTTTGCAGCTCTTCGATGTGCAGGTTGGTACTGTAGACCATGTCCCCGTTCACCGTGAAGATCCGCACCTGGGCATCGAACGGCTGTGGCTGATTGTGCTTGAACGTGATGAGCGTCGATGTGCTGAACGGATTGGGGTAGTTCATGAGGTCCTCGGCGATGGCGGCATCGTTCGAGGACTCGATCCGGAAGAGCGTTTCCTGCTCAGAGTAATAGTTGAGCACGTCCCACGCACGAACGCGAACGGTGTGCAGTCCCGGTCCCAGACCAAAGATCTGCTTAACGGCCGTTCCTGCCCTGCTGTTGTCGAGCGACGTGGAGAAGGTGTTCGTCAAATTCTCGATCACTTCCCCATCGTCGAACATGGCCTCAAGATTATGGCCGATCCCCACGCCCGTGGTGTTCACACCGGTCTTGTCGTTCAGGTCCACGATCAGAATGGGATTTCGGCGGACGAGGTCGCCACTCTTGAAGAGGCGACTGTCCATGTAGAGCGACATCTGCGGACCTTCGTAATCATCGTACTCCACGTCGGCCACACCTCCAACGGTGATATTCGACGTCATGCCCATGGCATGCTCTCCTGTAGAGGAAGACGCATAGCCGTAGAGGGTAGCACGCGAGGTCGAGAAGGCAATGTCCTTGGGAACGACGAACGTTGCCTCGAACCGACCGTGCGCGACATTGTACGAGCTACGATTCAGGCCTGCACCAAGCTTGGTGAAATTGCTGACGGTGCCGTCAACGTCGGTCACGGTGAGCTGTACCTGACTGTCGTAGAGCGAAATGGTGATCACGCCGCTGAACGATGTGTCGATGTCCTTGGATCCGAGCTTCGTGACAAAGCCCTTGACGGTGACCGTGGCCTTTGACTCCAGGTTCACCACAACGGAATCACCCATCGCCTGCTGATTGATCGTGTCGATGGTCACCGTTCGATCTGGGATCAGAAGGCGCATCGTTGGGTCACCGAGCAGGAAGAACTTCTCTGCATTGTCGTCGTTGTACAGTTTCTTGACGTTCAACATCACATCGCCGAGCAACGGGAATCGTCCATCGGCCTCGCGGGAGAACAAGCTCGCATAGAAGTACTGATTGATCTCGGCATTGCTTTGCGAGAGCACGACACGCGATGCACTGAACACACCGATCGCCCCGCCGATCTGCGAGAGCACGAGCTCTTCGGCGCCGGACTGATTGTCGGGCAGATCGAAACGTGCAAAGTCGCACGTGGCCGCGGTCAAGAAGAAGTTCTTCGTGGCATTCGTCATCATCGGCACCGTGGTCTCGCGCACGAAGATGTTCTCGTGTGCCCATACCCGCGGATTCCCGTGACCGATCCAGTTGAGGATCAGTTCGCCTGTGGTGTTGGTGGTCGACAGCATATCGTCGGTCACACCCGGCTTCCGACGTCCGCGCGCTACATTCTCTGTGGGGTACTCGACCAGATAGATCTTCTTGTCCTGGAAGGTCTCCGGCACGTACTTGGTAGCGAGCGTCTCGCTTTGTCGCAAGTGTAGCGAGCCATCAGGAACCTGTCCTTCACCAGTCGGAGAATCGTCCGCGATCATGGTGATGCGTGTTCTCCAGTCGCCCTCATCACTTTGCTGCTCATAGGATCGGATCTTGTCGATCATCTGCATGCCAACGGCATCAGACGTGATGGGCAACCGACCGATGGCCAATTCCGGAATGGCATCGTCGCCCACGAGGCGCGTGAAGTAGTCATCCTTGGTATTGGTGTACAGTCCGTTGGTATTCCCATCGGGCTCGTCGGACTCATACGGGATCACATAGTTGATCGCGGCTGAGGAGATGTTCTTGTAGTCGAAGTGACCGTCTCCCCACAAGAACACATACTTCGGTGCGACCGTCCAGGTTGTAATCGCATACTGCAGAAAGTCCCGGATCGCCGTTGGATCCTGAATACCGTAGGAGAATTCGTTGAAGATCTCCTCCGTCGTCACCACCACGCCCCTCATGCCGGTGCTCTTCGTGCGATACGCCAACATGCTGTCGGCACTCTTACGAAGTGCACTGTTCGTCACGATCACGAGCGGTACGTTCCGTGCATCGGCCCGCAGGTTCACGATGGACAGTTCACTCAGCGCCACGTCTTGCGGTCCGGCACTGAGATGGTAGAGTCGTTGCGAGGTCGCATTGAGGGCACAACGGACACTGAACATGCCACCGGTAGTGGCAACGTTCTCAACACGCACGGGATCTACGCGATCGGTGACGTCGTAGCCGAAGATGTCACCAGAGAACCCATTCACATCATACTGTGTCACACCCGCAAGGCCCTTCCCTGTTGCAAAGGCAAAGGAATTGTCAATGGCGGCAAGGCTGCGAGGATACTGGATCTCAAAGAAGTCCAACAGGGCCGTCGAACTCCGGTCGTTGCTCTTGTAGGCGAACTTCAACACGCTGCGATTATCGGCAGGAATGGCCGGCGCATCGATCGACCCTGTGGTTCCCATCACATAGGCGTCCATGTAATAGCCATTGGGTTGCAGACCGAGTTGGGCTACGGCCAGACCGTTCTCCGTCATCGTCATCGTGCCCGGCTCGGTCGAACGCGAGACAACGCTGAACACATAGTCCACCATGCCGCTTCGTACCAATCCCGGAAGGAGTGTGTTGATGGTGATGGACCCGCCATTCTCGAAGGAACGTCCGAACCAGCGGCGACCCGATCCGCTGTTGTACGGATTCACCACTTCTTCTTCATACATGATCGTACCAACACCGGTCGTTGGCGTGTTCACCACCGTACCGCTCGGCGCAGGAACGATCTCTGCTCGCCTTCCATCCGTTCCTCCTACCGTGAGCACATAGGAGCTCACCTTGCTGTAGTGGTGGATGAAGTGACGAACGAGCGAGTCCTTCGAGATCACGAAGCCGGATGGACCGCCGCCAAAGAAGATCACGTCGCGCACGCTTCCATCGCCATTCGTACGAACAGTGATGGCCTGCTCGTGCATGGCAGCGAACTCGGACCGGGTCACTCGCTCAGGAAGCTCCATGCCGCCACGACCGAAGATCTTGATCGTCCGAGCAGCCGCTGCATCGGTCGCAATGCCATTGCGACGGAGTTCGTCGGCAGAGATGCGATAGACACCATCACGTTGAATGCTGATGCGATAGGCCTTGCCGATGCGCTCCACTTCTTGGACTGCCTCGGTCGCTCGCGTGCGCAGTGTTGGTGCATTCGCGACGACAGACGTGTAGGTGATGGTCGACGAGACCGGTGCAGCAGAGCGAATGGTGCCGTTGTCATCGGTTGCCACTACCACCTGGATGCTCGCATAATGCGTCGTCCCACCAATGCCTTCGTACCGCACCGTCATGTTCGGCTGTGGTGTGAACGCGAACTGTGTTGGTCCCGGCACAACGATCTGATGCGCTACGACCCATTCCGTGACGGAAGGGGCAAGGTGGCGAGGGAAGACGCGCGCGTTCTCGATGACCGGTTTGCGAATGGTCGTCGGTCCGTCCTGCACCGTCTCCCACGATTCGATCACTGGAGCATATGTGAACGCAAAGGCTCGCGCATCGGAACGAAGGATCTGAAATCCTTTTGGCAACGGCGCGGCATGCAACACCGAAGCGATCGAACACAAGGTGACGATCGCTGTGATGATGGTTTGTCGGAAGGTGGAATGCTGCTGCAAGGTTGAACGGTGCATGTGCTGTACAGACGGAATCTCTCTGCTGTATTGTACTTGTTCCGCGCGGAAAGTTACCGCAAAAAAAAATGCCTCGCCATCAGGGGGGAATGAGACGGCAAGGCATGCAGCATAAAGAGGAAGTGACGACTTGCGTCGTCGAGCGGGAAACGAGACTCGAACTCGCGACCCCAACCTTGGCAAGGTTGTGCTCTACCAACTGAGCTATTCCCGCTTGATCTAACTTCTACGAATTTACATGCCCTCTCTGAACTAGTCAAACGGAATTTTGCGGCAAATCTGTAAGACCATGAAACAAAGCGGGATAGGGGTATCCACATACTTATCCACAGCCTCGAGAGCACTGTTCAATGCAATGTTTTTCAACGACTTAAGCCATTTCGCTCAAAACTGCGGGTCGACGAAATGGCGTCGAAATGCCCGAAGAACGGCCTCGCGCACGTCGGCCATGGGCACATCGTGACCGAGCTCGCGGGAGATCGACGTCACGCCGGCATCGCGAATACCGCAGGGAACGATGGCATCGAAGACAGAGAGGTCGTTGTTCACGTTCAGCGCGAAGCCGTGGTAGATCACCCACCGTTTGCAGTGAATGCCAATGGCGCAGATCTTTCGTTCTCCATCGATCCACACACCGGTGCGCCCCTCTACCCTGCCGCCCTTCAATCCGAATTCTGCGATGGCATCGATGATGCACTGTTCGACGGTGCGGAGGAACCAATGCAGATCAGGTTTGAGGCGCTCAAGATGAAAGATCGGGTAGCCAACAAGCTGTCCGGGTGAATGGACGGTGGCTTCGCCACCGCGATCGATGGCGATCGAACGGATGTTACGGATGGCCAGTTCGTCATCGGTGAACAGCACGCCATCGCTGCCGGTGGTCCGTCCGCGTGTGATCACATCCGGATGTTCGCACAGGACAAGTGTGTTGGGTTCGTTCTGAAACGACACGGCATCGACCAGCTCTCGCTGTCGATGCCATGCTTGTTCAAAGTCGATCGTTCCCCACTCTTGAACGTTCATGTCCACGTGGGTCAGAAGTTCACGCATTCGTCGTAGGCCAATGCTGCGGCTTCCATGATGGCCTCCGACAGCGTCGGGTGCGCATGCACGGTCTTGAAGATGGACTTTCCGGTGCCTTCGAGAGCGCGGACCATGCCGATCTCGCCGATCATTTCCGTCACGTCCGGTCCGATCATGTGTGCGCCGAGCACCTCTCCATACTTCGCATCGAAGATCAGCTTGACGAAGCCTTGGGCCTTGCCGATACCGTGGGCCTTGCCGTTCGCTGTGAACGGGAACTTGCCGACCTTGATCTCGTAGCCGGCCTCTTTTGCCTTTGCTTCGGTGAGACCGATGCTGGCGACCTGTGGTTGACAGTAGGTACAGCCCGGAATGCCGGCATAGTCGACGCCATCCGTGTGATGTCCGGCAAGATGTTCTGCGGCCACGATGCCTTCGGCCGAGGCCTTGTGGGCAAGCCATGGCGCACCGGCAATGTCGCCGATGGCATAGACGTTCGGAATGTTGGTCTGGCAATACTTGTTGATCTTGATCCATCCGCGTTCTGCGACAATGCCTGCCGCTTCGATACCGATGTTCTCGATGTTCCCTTGAACGCCGATGGAGTTCAGAGCAACGTCGGCCGTGAGTGTTTCCTTGGTGCCATCCTTCTTCTCGATGACCACTTCCACGCCCTTGCCCTTCTTCTTTGCGCTCAGCACCTTCGTCTCCGTCAGCAACGTGATGCCTTCCTTGTTGTACGTGCGGGCGAGTTCCTTCGAGACCTCTTCGTCCTCCACGGGCAGGATACGGTTCATCATTTCGATGATCGTCACCTTCGTTCCGTAGGAGTTGTAGAAATAGGCGAACTCGATACCGATGGCGCCAGCGCCCATGATGATCATGGTCTCGGGCTTCTTCTCTTGCAGCATGGCCTCGGTGGAGGTGAGCACGCGCTCGCGATCCACTTCGATGCCCGGGATCTGACGTGGACGTGCGCCGGTGGCGATGATGATGTTCTTGGCCGTGATCACGTCGGTGACAGTGCCCTTCTCATCCTTCACTTCGACCGTGGTGCCGTTCTTCAACGCGCCCCATCCCTTGATCTGCGTGACCTTGTACTTCTTGAACAGGAAGGCCACGCCATTGCTCATGCGATCGGCAACGCCACGCGAGCGGGCGATCACCTTCGGGAAGTCGATCTCGATGTTCTTGATGCCGAATCCGTAGTCGTCGGCATGCTTGAGGAAGTTCATGTACTCTGCGTTCTTCAGCAGGGCCTTCGATGGGATACATCCCCAATTCAAGCAGACGCCACCGAGACGGTCGCGTTCTACGCAGGCCACCTTCAGACCAAGTTGGGATGCACGAATGGCCGCTACATAGCCGCCGGGGCCGGAGCCGATTACAACAACGTCGAACTGATGCTGATTCATGGATTCTTGGGGGTGAGTGAGTAGCTCGATAAGACCACAAAAATACGATGTTCTACGGCATTGCGAATTGCATTTCCATGGCTAGTCTTGTTCCTGAGGTTGGTTGTTTTTCAACAGTTGTTGGAGGGGTTATGCAGTCTACGGCCGCTATCGTGGCGATCTTGATCTCGTCGGCATTGCAATGGCTTTGGAATGGCCTCGTGCACGGATTTCTTCTCGCAAAGATGGAACAAGAAGCGTTCTCCGTGTATTCGGTCGTGATGCATCCGGCCGGGCAGGAGCCGAACATGGGACTTTGGTTCATACCCACCGTCATTGGGTCGTGGTATCTTCTCCATGTTCTTACGCGTAAGCCCGGTCCCTTTTCGATCAAGGATGCCGTGATCGCCGGGATCATTCTAACGTTGGTTATCGACGCGATCTTCAACATGAGCATGTACATGTACTTCGCGAACTACCCTCTTCAAATGGCCGGCATCGGTATGGGAGTGGATGTGATCACGGGTGCCATTGCCGGTGGTTCGTTGGGGTTTGTGTATAACAAAATGGCGAAGGCTTGACGTCGACATACGAATGTCCGTTCATGAAAACGGCCCTGTTCCGCAAGGAACAGGGCCGTTGTTGTTTTCGATGCGATGTGTGATCAGACCACGTATTCCTTCGATTCAGCGAGGACGGGGTCGTTCACGGCCATTGCGCTGTTCTTCTTGTAGGCGCGCGCTGCAAGCATCATGAAGAGACCGGCGAAGAAGATCCATCCCGTCAGTTCCTGCCAGCCGAACATCATGCCTTCGGATCCGCTCACATGGCCAACGGCAGGCAAGATGATCCATGCAAGGTCGATGTAGTGCGAGATCAGGATGATGATAGCAGCGGCGACAAGGATGTTCGTCTTACGCTTCACGTCCTGACGGAGAAGGACCATGAAGGGCACGATGAAGTGCATGATCACCAGAGCGATGCCCATGTACTGCCAACCGTGTGAGGTACGTGCCGTGAAGTACACGGTCTCTTCGGGAAGATTCGCATACCAGATGATGAAGTATTGCGAGAAGGCGATGTACGTCCAGAACACACTGAAGGCGAACATCAGTTTTCCAAGATCATGGAAGTGTTCGTCGCGAATGTAGCCCTTCAAGTGACCGCCGCGATAGAGTGCAACGGTCATTAGCGTGATCACCGAGATGGCAGCAACGAAGTGTCCTGCGAACGTATAGACACCGAACATGGTCGAGAACCAGTGTGGCTCGAGCGACATGAGCAGGTCGAACGAGCAGAACGAGATCGACAACGCATAGATCAGCACCATCGGTGCCGCAAGTGTCCAGTTCTTCTCGGTTGGTCTGTGATCTCCCGGCATGGTGTCCTGCTTGATCGAGTTCCCAACGATCACGCGATACATGCCGAACCACAACAGTGCATAGAGCGTAAGACGGATGATCAGGAACTGCGTATTCAGATACCCGGCCTTATGGATCAGGATCGGATCGGTGAGGGCCGATTCATGCGTCCACTCATAGATCGAGGAATGCGAGAACAGGTTGATGATCACCGGCAGGAAACCTACAAGCATGAAGGGCACCATTCCTGCGAAGTTCTCGGCGATACGACGGATGGAAGAGCTCCAGCCGGCGCGTGTCAGGTACTGCAACGCGGAGAAGAAGACCATGGTCACACTGATACCGGCGAAGTACCAGAAGCCCAACAAGTAGTCTCCCATCATACGTTGAAGTCCGCCACCAACAGCATAGGCAGCGCCAAGACCAACGGCACCGAGAACGGTGAGGATCATGCCATAGCGCTGGATCTTACCGATCAGCGGCGAGGAACCAAGATTGACCAATTGTGACATAATGCGTCCCTTCTTGCCTTATTGAGCAGAGCCCGTGGTGGAAGAATTTGAAGCAGCCACGGTCGGAGCGTTGCTGTCTGTTCCCTCTACTCCTTGCAGTGTGCGCAAGTAATAGATGATGGCCCACCGATCTGTTGGAGAGATCTTGTCGGCATAGCTCGGCATCAAGTTCTGTCCGGCACTTACGATATGGAAGATGCGAGCATTGGAGAGTGCGGCCGTTTGTTCGCGCGTGAGATCGGGAATGCCTGGCCAGGGTCCGCGCTCGACCACCTTCGAATTGCTCTTCGCATCATAGCCATGACATGGGGAGCAGAAGACGTTGAAGCGATTCTGTCCACGCGACATCAAGAACTCCGTCTTCTCAAGATGCGGATTCACATTGAAGCTCTCGGCCTTGTCCACGTCGCCCATGCCCAGCGGATACACCGTCGAGCCCCTTGCCACCGTGCCCTCCATCGGGTCACGTTGTGTTCTGCCATCGGAGAAGAACTTGCTTCCCGATTGCGGAATGGCCTTGAACTGGTGGTCCATGTTCGGCAGGAACTCCACGGGTGCTTGATCACTGAACCATGTGATCTTCCCCCAAAGTACCAGGACGATGAAGACCGAAGCGGCTGCTCCGAGAACGATCCAGAGGATCGGCAGTTTTCTGTTCGTATCGCTCATGCTCTGCGCCATCTCTGCGTAGTGATCAATGGTTATGCTGTCACGGTATGCACGTTCTGTGCACCGAGACCCTTCAAGAAGGTTGCTGTTTGCTCAGCTGAGAATCGATCGTCGTCCGAATCGATCGTGACCACGAACGTGTCATCGGTGGCCTTCTTGAAGCTTTCGTCGTTCTGATAGCGGTTATACCATGTGGGCAGTTGACACAGACCGAAGAGTCCGATCACCGTCATGATGGCCGTACCGAGAATGGACAATTCGAAGTCGATCGGAATGGAGAATTGCCAATCGAACAATCCCTTGCCTCCGATGTTGAGCTTATAGTCGACGGCACCCGTCCACCACTGCAATCCGAGCGCCGTGGAGAGTCCGCCACACAATCCCAGGAACGAGATGTAGGTGATGATCGAACGCTTGATGCCCATGGCCTTGTCCAGACCGTGCACGGGATACGGCGTGTGGATGTCCCACTTCCGATACCCTGCCTCGTTGATCTTCTGGGCGGCCGTCATGATCACGTTCACATCTTTGAATTCGCCGATAACGCCTGCTGGTGTACTCATCAGTGTGCTCCTTCCGTCACGGCTGCATGGGATGCGTGGCCGTGCTCATGATCGTGGTGATGGGATGGTTGTGCACCCGGCATGATGCCCTTCACTTCTGCGATCGCGATCACCGGTACGAACTTCGAGAAGAGCAGGAAGAGCGTGAGGAAGACACCGAACGTACCGATGAAGATGGAGATCTCCACCCATGTTGGTGAATAGTAGCCCCACGACGCCGGCAAGAAGTCGTGGTGCAACGAAGTGGCAATGATCGTGAATCGCTCGAACCACATACCGATGTTGATGAAGATCGAGATCACGAACATGAGCGGCACGTTGCGACGCGCTTTCTTGAACCAGAAGATCTGCGGCGAGACCACGTTACACGTGACCATCGTCCAGTAGGCCCATGCATAGTCACCGAAGAGTCGGTTCATGAAGACCCACGACTCATACGGATTGCCGGAATACCAGGCGATGAAGAACTCCATGCCGTAGGCGTATCCCACCATCATACCCGTAGCGAGCATGATCTTGTTCATGTTGTCGAAGTGCTTGAGCGTGATGAACTGCTTGAGATCCAGCACTTCACGTGCGATCACCAACAGCGTCATCACCATGGCAAAGCCGGAGAAGATAGCACCGGCAACGAAGTATGGCGGGAAGATCGTCGTGTGCCACCCGGGCATGATGCCCACGGTGAAGTCGAACGAAACCACGGAGTGTACCGAAAGCACCAGTGGCGTCGAGATACCGGCCAAGATCATGTAGGCGATCTCGTAGTGGTGCCAGTGACGTGTCGAACCCGTCCAACCCAGCGAGAGGAAGCCATAGATCTTCTTGGCGAGATCGCTCTTCACGTAGTTGCGTAGGGTGGCAAGGTCAGGGATCAGACCGACGAACCAGAACAGGGCCGACACGGTGAAGTACGTGTTCACGGCGAACACGTCCCATGCTAGCGGTGAACGGAAGTTCACCCACATGTTCATCTGATTCGGATACGGAAGGAGCCAATAGAAGAGCCAGGGACGTCCGGTGTGCGACAGCACCATCGTCAACGCACAGATCACGGCGAAGATCGTCATCGCCTCTGCGGATCGATTGATGGCCGTACGCCACTTCTGGCGGAAGAGGAAGAGAATGGCCGAGATCAGCGTACCGGCGTGACCGATACCGATCCAGAACACGAAGTTCGTGATGTCCCATCCCCAACCAACAGGATTGTTCAGACCCCATACACCGATACCGGTGGTGATCGTGTAGTAGAGAGCAAAGAGCCCCCACGCTGCTAACGCGCCGGTGAATCCGACGGTCATCAGGTACTTCATCGAGATCTTCGATTCGACGATGCTGGCGATACGTGCTGTGATGTCGTGTAGGGAGGGATTCCCCAAGACGAGCGGCTCGCGTATCGGCGCCTGTTCTTGCACCTTCATGTGATGATCCTTTGTTCCGAGTGCTCAGTTATCGAATTAAGAGTGATGACCGGCAGCTTCACCTGCCATTGACCCAGCGATGTTGCGAACCTTGGCCAGATACGTCACGCTCGGACGTACGTTGAGTTCTTCGAGGACCGTGAAGCCACGCTCGCTGGCCCGTGCCTTTGCAACGCGACTCTTGGGGTCGTTCATATCGCCGAAGATGATGGCGCCGGCCGGACATGCTTCCTGACATGCCGTGACGGCTTCGCCATCCAGCACGCGTGCACGACCGTTGTCCTTGGCATGCCACTTCGCCTCGTTAAGACGCTGCACGCAGAACGTGCACTTCTCCATGATCCCGCGCATACGAACCGTCACCTCCGGATTGAAGGCAAGGTCGAGCGGTGTGCGATGATCCGTGTTGTAGTTGAGGAAGTTGAAGCGACGGACCTTGTACGGACAGTTGTTCGAGCAGTACCGTGTACCAACGCAACGGTTGTACGTCATCTCGTTCAAACCTTCCGGACTGTGCGTGGTGGCCGCAACCGGACAGACGTTCTCGCACGGTGCGTTCTCGCAATGCTGACAGAGCATGGGCTCCACCACCGTGTTCGGATTCTCCATATCGCCCGTGTAGTAGCGGTCCAAGCGGATCCAGGCCATTTCACGACCCTTCATCACCTGCTCCTTGCCGACAACCGGAATGTTGTTCTCGCTCTGACAGGCCACGATACAAGAGGAGCAACCGGTGCACGACGACATATCGATGACCATTCCCCACTTGTGTCCCTTGTACTCGTACTCGGACACGATGCTCAGTGGCTTGGACTTGTTGTTGTTCTTGCTGCCGTCCTCGCGCGGGAAGTGCTCATGCAGATCTTCCACCTTGCCGCCCTTCACGTCGTTCAACGTGAGTTGCTTTGCGATCTGGCGTTCGCCACGACCGTCGTCGAGCGTGTGATGGTTCTGCGTGACGGCGATGCGATGACGTTCGCCGCTCTTCACAGCGATCTCGACGGGCTGATACGATGTGGTGTGCCCTGCCATGGCAAGTGCATACGTGTTCGCACCAACGTTCGCATGGACGGCTCCGCCTTCCGTCTTTCCATAGCCAAGCTGCGTGACGATCACATCGTCGGCCATGCCAACCTGTACCCATACCGGCAGGTCGACTGCACCATGCTTCGTCGTCACCGTGATGACCGATTCGTTGGCCTTGGCAACGGCCTTGGCATCCGTGCTCGCGGCAACGCCAAGCGCAACGGCCGTCTTGGCGCTCATGAGCGCAACATTGTCCCATGTGATCTTCGTCACCGGGTCGGAGAGCTCTTGCAACCAACCGTTGTTGGAGTACTTGCCATCATACAGTGCAAGAGACGGGACCGTGACGATCACACGTCCCTTGGTCGCCGTACCCGCAGGAAGCGAACTGCCGGCAGCAATGTTCATCGTCGCCGTGGCAGTGGCCGGTGCAGAAGGCTTGAGGATCCCGTCTTGCAACGTCTTGCTCCAACCGCGCTCGCCTGCGCCGGCGGCCGTGAGCGTTGCATTCCAACGAGCCATGATGTAGTCGTAGTACGATGTGACAGCATCACCAAAGGCGGCAGGGTTCACTCGCTTTGCCACCGTGATGAGCGTGTCCTGGAACGAGGCCATGCCTTCGTTCAACGGAGCGATGGCGGGCTGCTGAACGGAAAGTGTTCCGTCGTAGCACACCGCATCACCCCACGATTCGAGCCAGTGCGTGGCCGGAAGGCTCACAGCACAAAGCTTCTTCGAGGTCTCGTCTTCGTAGAGATTGCAGGCAACACGCACCGGAACCTTCGCAAGTGCCGCGCGGAACCGACGGTCTGCCGAATATTCTGGGTTGGTATTGTCGAACACCACCACATGCACCGAACCCGATTCCATGGCCGCAACGGCGGCTTCGATCGCCTCGGCCTTGATGCCGCTGTATGGCAAGACACAGGCAGGATCGAGCGGACGTCCGGCACCGATGTTGCCAAGTGCTTGATTGATGTTCACACCGATCGCATGTGCGCGTGGCGAGCAGGCATCACCGACCATGACGATGCTTGCGCCGTTCGCACCCTTGAGAGCAGCAGCAGCTTCGCGTGCGGCCTTCGTGGTGGCGGCATCGGCACTGCCGGCCAGATCGGAACCCAGGAGCGTTCCCGAGACCACGTTCTGTTCGAGCACGGCAAGGAAGGCGTCATGTTGGGAAGGATGCAAGGCTACGCGCACGTCGGCATTGGCACCCGTGAGGGTGTAGGCCGCTTCGACAACGATCACCTTGCTCATGGTTGGCGAGCCGGGCTCCGGCGCACGACGTGCGGCGAATCGTCCGGTGTGATGCAGGGCCAGTTTATCGGTTCCAAGGAAGTCGGATCCGACGCTGACGATCACTTCTGCTTTTCCAAGGTCGGCAACAAGTTCACCATCGATGCCGAGCACGGCCTTGTTGGCGCGTGCCTGATGATCGCAGACGATGGCGGGAAGCGTCACGAACGACATGTTCGGAACGTTCGTCGTGACGTCGCGCATCAGCGCTTCGTAGGATGGAGAGCAATGCTCGTCGACGAAGACGATGACGTTCTTTCCGGCAGCCTGCGCATCCGTCACGCCCTTCGTCAGTTGCGAGATGGCGTTCTCGTACGAGGTGGGTGCAGTGTTCACGCGTGCACGACGCATGCGGTCCGGATCGTACAACGACAGCAACGACGCCTGCATCTCTGCATTCGCCGTTCCGCAGTTGCTCGGATGAAGTTCATTCCCCTTCACCTTGATCGGACGTCCTTCGCGACTCTTGATCAACGTACCATAGGCCACGTTGCGATGCGAATAGACCGACGCATAGTATTGCGGGAGTCCGGGAATGAAGTTCTGATGGGACTTCACCGTTGGCACAAGCTTCTGATCCGGCCTGCGGCAGGCAGCAGCTGTGAGCGCCATCGATGCCGACACCAGGGCCATGAAGCCACGTCGGCTCACACTGCTATCGAAGACAGGCGCGGCAGTCACGCCGTCGACGAACTCTCCTGACGCACCTTCGCGCGTCTCCGCAAGTTCATCGATGCTCTTCCAGAGTTTCATACGGTAGCCTAGTAGATGATGTTCAAGTGTTGAAATCGGTCGATCAATAGTGACACGAGGAGCAATTCTCGGGTCCAACTCCCGCCTGCTTGGGCTGCGGGATGCCGTGTACCTGTTGTGCAGGCACCGGACTTTGACCAAAACCGTACGACGGGACGACAACGGGCTGTACGGCAGCGATCTGCGCAGCGCGCAACGGCTTGTACAGGAACGTCGAGTCCATCATGTTCTTCTGATCGATCTTCATCCCCGTGAAGATCCCGGAGATCGGACGAGCACCAACGATGCGTTGCTCCGGATTGCGGTGGCAGTCCAAGCACCAGCCCATGCTGAGCGACTTGTATTGCGAGACCACGCCCATCTCTTCGACAGGTCCGTGGCACGACTTACAGTCGATCTGCGCACGGATGTGTCGCGAGTGGTTGAAGTGCGCATAGTCCGGCACCTTGTGGATCCGCACCCATTCAATGGGCGTTCCCTTCTCATAGTTGTCGCGCACGAGCTTCAACTTTGGACTCTCATTGCGCACAACGGTATGGCAGTTCATACAGGTCTGTACCGACGGGACTGGCGAGTGTCCGGAGACCTCGACGCCCGCATGGCAGTACTGACAGCTGATCTGCGTGTACCCAGCGTGCACTTTGTGTGAGAACGGAACCGGTTGCTGCGGTCGGTAGCCGACATCAGCAACGTCATTGCGGACTCCGAAATACCCAATAAGGAAGACGCAGAGCGCTACCGTTCCGGCAACCGCCCCGCCAACCTTCACTCCCATGTCGAATCGGCGTGAGAACATTCACCACCCTTTGAAAAAAGACCCGCAAATATCCGAAAAGATGTTCACCTATTCAACGTGAAGCAGCGCGCATCTTACGCACAATGACCACGATGAAGGCAGAAAGGATGGAAAGCGGCACTACCAGCATGAACAACACGCTCATGGAGTAGGAGTCGCCAACCGATGCATTCGCCGAACCCTTGGTGAAGTTGTCGGAGCAGCTCGGACAAGCCTGCAGCACCGACGTCGAGACCAACAGGAGGGGAAGCAACAACAACGTCAGTTTCATCTTCATAGGAACCACCGATAGAGCATGAAGTAGACCAACACCCCGGTGACCGACACATAGAGCCAGATCGGATACGTGATCTTGGCGATCCGTCGGTGCCGGGCATCCATTCGTTTCAGTCCGCGGAACAACGTGATGCTCGCCAAGAACGGAACCGATGCCGCAAGGATCACATGCGTGATCAGAATGCTGAAGTACACGATGCGCCATGTCCCCTGTCCCTTGAACGGCGTGTTCCACGACCCCGTCGACTCGTGCAACCACCACTTGTGGAGGAGGTAGCACGCCAAGAACACGATCGACACACAGAAGGCAATGATCATGGTCATCCGATGCCGCTCGATCTGCCGCCGCTTGATGAACTGCAACCCCACCGTCAAGAGCACAGTGCTGATCGCATTCAGAGTGGCATTCACTGCCGGCAATTCGTCCACGTTCAAAGTCCCCGCAACACAGTTTTCAATCTCGTCACTTCCGCCGTGTCCGCGCTGTCGAAATAGTCTCGAATTCTCATCTGATCGTCCACCAACACAAACCGCGTGCTGTGCATCGACGGATCGGTCGGCTCCATCACGGTGAAGCCCCGCACAGCAAGCGCTCGCATACTGTCCGTCGGCATCCGCACGAACGTCCACGTCCCCTTCCGCGCTCCGAACCGCTCCGCATACGCAAGTAGTCGCTCCTGCGTGTCGTTGTCCGGATCGGTCGTGATCGAGACGAATCGGATCGTCGACCCGAACTCGCGCTGCAGTTCTGCCTGTACCGTGTTCAAGGCCGGACACACCGATTCGCATGACGTGAAAAAGAACGAGGCCAACCAGAACCGACCTTTCATCGACGTGGCCGCAAAGGGCCGTCCCTGCTCATCCACACCGTGAAACTCCGGCACGTCGCGCATCGGACCGCGCAACTGTACCGTCGTGTTCGACGCATCCGCGCCGCCTTGCTCCTTTGGCTGCTCACACCCTATAAGAAGGATGAACAGGGAGGCAAGGGCGAATGGTCTTAGCGCGTGTATGCCCATGACTCCAAGAAGTTCAAGGCGAACGTCATCACGCTGAACAGGAACACCGGCACATAGACGAAGAATCGCAACATCGGATGATCGAATTTCAGGTGCATGAACACCCACATCACGGCGATCACCTTGACCACAGCGATCGCAACTCCGATCGATACGTGTAGGATATCACCTGGTGTTCCCCACTCATGTGGGAATGGCAACATGGCAGCGCCAACGGTAAGCAGCGTGAGCACTGCCAGTGCGTAGAACACCTGCATGTATGACTTGATCACATTGCCGTGGTCATGACCCATAGGAACTCCTGATAGCAACAAGAGTGAAGGAATTGTTTCGTATCAATGATGAACCGCTGCACCCGCTGCCGCATGATACGGGATCATGAGATAGAGGGCCGGGAAAATGAAGATCCACATGAGATCCACAAAGTGCCAGTAGAGACCGAGCGTCTCCACTTTCACGGGATGGTTGTAGCCGCTCTTCGTGAACGACTTCAGCCACATGAAGATCATCGGGATCACTCCGCCGATCACGTGCAAGGCGTGGAAGCCCGTCATCAGGAAGTAGAAGGAGAAGAACAGCGTGTGATGTTCTTGACCCGGGAACAGTCCGTCGTGCCACTTGCCGCTGTACTCGAAGTACTTCACGATCAAGAAGCCGAAGCCGCCAAGGATCGTAAGACCCAGGAACAAGCGGAAGTTCTTGACGTTGCCCTTCTCGAGATTCAGGATCGAGAGCGCCATGGTGAGCGAGCTTCCGATCAGAATGAAGGTGTTCGTCAGTGCCATCGCCACGTTCAAGTGATGACTTCCCTCTCCGAACACCGTGTAGTTGCTGTTGCGCAACACAATGAAGGCACCAAAGAAGCCCGTGAAGAACATGAGTTCCGATGCAAGGAAGGCCCACATGGCCAACTTGCCCATGGGGATCTTTGTCACCGGCTCATGCGCCAGATTCAATGCTGAAGACATATGTCACCCGAAATGGTACTGATACTGTTCATTGCTTATCAAGAAACATCAACACGAAAACGCCCATCAAGAAGGCATACGATGTGAGCAACACTCTCCGTGCGGCCTTGGCATCGTGATCCTTGAAGAACATCACACATTCAAGCGTCAACCATGCGCTGAGGAGCATGGCACCAACGCCATACATCCATCCCGTTACTCCCAAGAGCGTTGGCACGATGGCCGCTGCCCATGTGAGGATGGCCGTGATCAGCATCTGCATGCCGAGTGCACGACCACTGTCATCTTCGATGGAACGCAACACGAATCCACCCGCCCGATAATCGGCGCGGTACATCCATGACAGTGCATAGAAGTGCGGCAACTGCCAGAAGAAGAGAATGGCGAAGAGCGCGATGGCCGGAGCGTCGAACGTACCGCGAACGGCTGTCCATCCACCGGCAAAGGGCAAGGCACCGGGAATGCCGCCAACGATGACGGCCAACGAGGAGCGACGCTTCATTGGTGTGTAGACCACCACATACGACAGCCACGTGATCACGGCAAGCACGAGCGTGAGCATGTTCACGGTGGCCAAGAGTCCGAGACCGACCATGGTGAGCATGATGCTGAAGGCCGTAGCAGAGCGCACGCTGATGATGCCGGACGGGATCGGTCGCGACGCCGTGCGCTTCATCTTTCCGTCGTGCTCGCGCTCGACGATGTGATTCATCACGCAGCTTCCGCTCGACACGGCAATGGTGCCAAGCATCGTTGCACCGAAGTGCATCCACATGGCACCAGATGCAACGGCCGTGGTGAGCGCCGTTGGAATGGCCAGATAGTATCCGGCAAGCGTCGACAAGGCCACCATCTGCGAGATGCCTGGCTTCGTGAGCTCGTAATACTGTCGTGCGAGTCCTGCCGTTGCCGGCATCGTCGCTGCTACGGTCTGCTCACTCATAGGCGAGCCTCCCGTGCACCGGCGCCGGACGGTAGTAGTGTTGCATGGTGTACATGATCATGGTGTTCACGGCCACGAGCAGAACACCCGTGGCAACATGGGCCGTGGTGTATGCTTCGCTGCGGAAGGTGAACAAGATCATCACACCAAGAAGGATCTGCCAGATAACGAGAACCGAGGCGATGGCCGTCGGCACGACGAGTCGTTTGAACTGCGAACGCTGACGCATGATGAGGATCCATTGCGCGATCACGGCAACGGCAACACCATAGGCCATGGTGCGGTGCAGGAAATGGATGACCACTTGCAGATGCGCCATGTCGGCCGCTGTTGGCAAGAAGCTGGTCGGTCCCCATTCCGGCCACGTGACGCTCACGCCCCAACTGTCGGTGTGACGGGTGAGCGCCCCCAAGAGGAACTGCACGATGGTGAGCACCCACGTGGTCACGACGACGTTCCGTGCTGCCCTGCCGCCTTTCACCTCGATGGCCGATGTGATGGACGTCCATGCATGCGAAGTGCTCATGGCCAATCCGATGGCGATCATGAAGAAGATCTCGGCGAGCATGCCGTGCGTGGTCGATGTCCAGTCGGGCAGATTGTTGCGAACGGTATACCCTCCGAACGACCCTTGCAAGCAGACGCCGAAGAAGGCCGCTTGGGCCAACCAGAAGACGCGTGCACGCGATGTGGCGCGAAGGGCGCGGAAAAGCGAGGTAAGGAGCAAGGCGGCAAGGCCGAACATCACAGCTTCCATGATGCCCGTTGGCATGCGCTGCAGTCCGACAATGGCCGTTGACACGATGAGCACGACGATGGCGTCAAGTGCAATGATGGTCGAACCGGAACGCTGATCGCGTGGCGTAGTGCGGAACGTGAGGAGGACAAGGCCAACGGTGACCATTCCCACGACGGTGGCAAAGAGTCGGTGACCGTGTTCCCAGAATCGATCCTGCTGCCAGAGCCATTCCGACGGACGGTACGTCACCATGGACACGCTGTTCGACGTGGGCCAGTCCGGGAACGCCATCCCTGAACGGGTGGTGTTCACATGACCGCCCCAGACGATGAGTCCGTAGGTGAGAATGCACAGCGCCACGCTGACGCGGTGGAGCCATGCATTCGACCGATCGTTGGAAGGGGTCGACATGATCAATGCGTACCGAAGGCGTTGCTTTCTTGCTTCTCGTCGACGACGATCGTGTGATGATGAACGCTGATCGACTTGCCCGGCTCCCATTGTGGCCAGTAGTCGAGCTCACGACCTTCAACACTGAACTCATACGGTCCGCGATACACCACGATGTCGCGATCGAAGTTGCCGTGTCCCGGATGCGGAGGCGCTGCCCACTCAAGCGTGTTCGCACGCCATGGATTACGCGGTGCCTTCTTGCCGTACTTCAAGGACCACAGAATGTTGATCACGAGGAAGAGCTGCGAGAAGCCGAGGATGATGGCGGCGATCGTCACGAACTTGTTCCAGCCTTCGATGGGCTTGAGGAATTCGTAGATGCTTGGATCGTGGATACGCCGCATGTGTCCACCAAGACCGATGATGTGCATCGGGAAGAAGGTGGCGTTGAAGGCGGCGAACGACCAGTAGAAGTGCTTGCGACCGAGGCTTTCGTTCAACATCTTGCCATACATCTTCGGATACCAGTAATAGATACCGGCGAAGATCCCGAAGAGCGATCCACCGAAGAGCACGTAGTGGATGTGGGCAACGATGAAGTACGTGTCGTGGATGTAGATGTCCACCGGTGCCGATGCCATGAAGACGCCGGACAGACCACCGATGATGAACATCGAGACGAAGGCAAGTGCATTGAGCATGGCCGTCGTGAACTTGATGTTCCCGCGCCACAGTGTTCCCAACCAGTTGAAGACCTTGATCGACGATGGAACGGCGATCACGATGGTGCTCAACATGAACGTTGTTCCGAGCAGCGGATTCATCCCCGACTGGAACATGTGGTGTCCCCACACGATGAAGCCAAGGAAGGCAATGCCCGCAATGGCGAAGACCATGGCCTTGTAGCCGTAGATGGGCTTGCGCGAGAACGTGGCGATCACATCAGACACGATGCCCATCAAGGGCAGGATCATGATGTACACGGCCGGGTGCGAATAGAACCAGAACAAGTGCTGCCACAACACCGGCTGACCAGCACCGGCTTCGATACCGTGACGGGTGTGGGCGATGAGATTGTCCGGAAGGAAGAAGCTCGTATGGAAGAAGTTGTCCATGAACAACATGGCGATCGCCGCAGCAAGTACCGGTGTTCCGAGCGTGATGATGATGGCCGTGATGAAGAGACCCCAGATGGTGAGCGGCATATCGAAGAGCTTCATGCCCTTTGCGCGCTTGTTCAAGACCGTGGTCACGTAGTTCACGGCACCCATGATGGAGGAGAATCCGATAAGGAAGACGGCGATCAACCAGAGGGTCTGACCGCTGACGGTGAACGTCGGGCTGTTGATCACGCCCGACAGTGGAGGATACGATGTCCATCCGGCGGCTGCATAGCCACCGTCCACATAGAAGGCGCTCATGATGATCACACCGGCAGGCGGTACGAGCCAGAAGGACCACATATTGAGACGCGGCAAGGCCATATCATCGGTTCCCAGCATCAGAGGGATACAGAAGTTCCCGAACATCCCCACAGCAAGCGGGATGATGACAAGGAAGATCATGATCGAACCGTGCATCGTTACGAGCTGATAGTAGAAGTCCTGTGCAATGGCTCCCGTATTGTCCACCCACTGCGATGGAAGCAAGGTGCCGATCACCGGAACCGGTTGTCCGGGATAGGCAAGCTGCCAGCGAAGGAAGAGGGCGAAGGCACCACCCACGAACAGGAAGATCAACGACGCAAGCATGAACTGCTTGGCGATGACCTTGTGATCGGTGGAGAACACATACTTCCGGTACCATGGAAGATCATGATGGGCATGATCGTGACCATGGTCGTGTGCATGTTCTGCGTGTTCCGCGTGTTCGGCTTCCGAAGAATGCGTTACGGCTGTACTCATGGTGATGGGTCCTTACTTCTTTGTTGAATCTGCTACAGCTGGTTCCGCGGATGCCATCGGCGCAGGTGTCTGCGCTGCGAGCATCTCTGCGTTCTTGGAGTCCGACCATTTGTCGAAGTCCGTCTTTGAAAGCACGTCATACTGTCCGCGCATACCGCCGTGTCCCGTTCCGCACAGTTCTGCACAGGCGATCTCGTAATGACCGGGCTTGAAGGAATTGAACCAAATGTTCATCCACGTTCCCGGCACCACATCCTGCTTCACGCGCATGTTCGGAAGGAAGAAGCTGTGCAGCACATCAACGGACGAGCCGCGCATCACGATGTTCGCGTTGACGGGCACTTTGAATTGGTTCTCGACAAAGAAGTCGTCCTTGCCGTACACATCGTTGGAGTCGATGCCGAAGGGATTGTCGAGTGTGATCAGGCTGCGTGCCGAGCGATCGTTGTGGGCATTGCGACCGAACTTTCCGTCGGCACCCGGATAGAGGAACATCCATCCGAAGGTCTTGCCCATGACGAGGATCTCAAGGTCGGCCTTTGGAACACGCTTCGAATACTTCGTGCGCTCCCAGATCTCGTCGGAGTACAATCCGATGGCAGCAAAGAGGATGGTCGGAAGGATCGTCCACGTCAACTCCACGATGTTGTTCCCGTGGTAGTTGTATCCCCGACGGTCCGGACGATACCGATACTTCACAAGGAAGAAACCGAGAATACCGAACGTGAGGAAGAAGATCCCTACCGAGATGTAGTAGATGATCGCGAACAATGCATCGAGGTCCCCACCGAACGTACTAATGTTCTCGGGGAACCACGCCAGCATGTCGAAAACCTTCAGGAAATCCATTGCATGATCCTTAATGATTCGTTCTCATTCGAAGTGGTGATCACAGCGGCTGCTGTAGTTCGGCCTCGGTGAAGGCGCCTGCTCGACCCGCTGTCTTCTCGCGTACGGCCTTGACGTCGTCAACCGTGACCGCTGCACCGGAGTTGCCAAAGTTGCTGCGCACGTAGGTGAGCACGTCGGCGATCTCTTGGTCGCTCAAAACGTCCTTCCATGCCGCCATCTGTCCGTTGATCGTTGCGCCGGCTCGCTGGATCGGTCCCTTGAATCCGTGAAGCACGATGCGAATGGGAACCGAGGCATCTCCTTGGGCGAAGGCCGAGCCTGCCAGAGGTGGGATGTTGTTCCCGGGAACGCCCTTGCCCGTGCCGAGGTGGCAGGATGCACAGATCTTACCGTAGACCGCTTTTCCCGGTCCGCCGGCACTTGCATCTGCTGCGGTGGCCGTTGCGGCGTTCGGGTCGACCCACGTTGGGTCGTCACCAAGCTTCGTGAAGAAACCTTGGATGTTGCACGCCGTGATCGTGGCCGCGACCACGATGAAGGTGAGTGCAAGGAGGAGTGGGCGGAGATTGCCCCGCATGCGGGAACCGTGCATGTATCTGCGTCCTCGAGAGTCGTGAAGAACATTCGTCGGCAAAGCGTCCGAAAATACGCTGTGCTGAAGACTTACGAAAATGGAGATGCGTGCAGGCAGTCGATGTGGAGAACGTTTTCTCGAGGGAAAAACGTTCACTTTCGGTGCAAGAACCAGTCGGCAGTGAGGTGCACTCCCTCTTTGAGGCCCATGGTCGGCGTCCAGCCGGACGTGGCGCGAAGCTTGTCGAAGGAACAAACATTTCTGCGCAGATCGCCCGGCTTCCCCTCGCCGTGACGTGTAAGAGCCGTCGCACCGTAGGATCGACGCAAATGATCGACGAGTTCGTTGAGCGATGTTTCGATGCCCGTGCAGCAGTTGAAGGCACCACGCAGACGTTGCTCGGTGACAAAGAGATTGGCCCGCGCAACGTCGCCAACGTAAATGTAGTCGCGTGTCTGTTCCCCATCGCCGTTGATGACGGCCGTTGCTCCATCGATCCACTTTTGCAGGAAGATGGCGATCACGCCGGCTTCGCCGAAGGGGTTCTGACGAGGACCGTAGACGTTGGTGTAGCGGAGGATGGTGGACGTCATGCCGTGCACCTCCTGGTAATAGTCCAGGTAGAGCTCCACCGATCGCTTTGAAACACCGTAGGGAGAAATGGGGCGCGTTGGATGCGACTCGTCGGCCGGGAAGACCGATTGATCGCCATACACTGCTCCACCACTGGATGCGAAGACCACATGCCCGACACCATTTCGATGTGCCGCCTCGAGCAGTCGCAAGGAACCGATGATGTTCGTCGTCGCATCCTTGACGGGATCTTGCACGCTCACCCGCAATTCCATGTGCGCAGCATGATGGTTCAACACATCGAAGCGCTCCTGCGCGAACACATCGGCAACGGCCGGATCGGTGATGTTGAGCTCGATCAGTCGCGCGTTCCCCGGAACGTTCGTGCGCTTGCCGGTGCTGAGATCGTCGATGATCACCACGTCGTGCCCGGCATCGAGATAGGCCTGGGCCACGTGCGATCCAATGAAGCCGGCACCACCGGTCACGCAGACCTTCATACGGTTTGCTCCACTCTGCGAATGCCCTTCAGGGCGATATCGGTGCGAAAGATCTTGGTGCGATACTGAATGCATGCCACGGCTTCGTAGGCACGTGCACGCGCCTCGCCAAGCGTCGACGCAATGGCCGTGACGCCGAGCACCCTGCCGCCATTGGTGACGAACTCGCCATCCTTGATGGCCGTGCCCGCATGGTAGACGATGATGTTGCCCAATGCCTCAGCTTGTTCGATGCCGTGAATGGGCACGCCCTTTTCATAGCCGTCGGGATAGCCTTCAGAGGCAAGGACGACAGTACAAGCAACGTTCTTGGAGATGGATCGGAGGGTGGCAGGGTCGAGGGCACCACGCGCGGCTGATGCGAAGAGCGCCGCCACATCTCCATCACAAACGCTGAGCACCGGTTGTGTTTCGGGATCGCCGAAGCGACAATTGAATTCGACGACGTTGATGGATCCGTCGGCATCGATCATGAGACCTGCATACAGACATCCGACAAAGGGATGTCCCTCTGCACGCATGGCATCGATCATCGGTGTGATCACATCGCGCTGTGCTCGCGCAAGCACGTCGTCCGTGACGATCGGTGCCGGTGCATACGCTCCCATACCGCCGGTGTTCTTGCCGGTGTCGTTGTCGCCAATACGTTTGTGATCCTGTGCGCTTGCGAGAACGATGTAGTTCGTTCCATCACTCACAGCAAAGAGCGATGCTTCTTCGCCGGAGAGGAAGGCCTCGACGACGATCTCTGCACCACTTGCACCGAAGGAGCCATCGAACATGTCTTCGACGGCACTGATGGCCTCTTCACGTTCCGTGGCCACCACCACACCTTTTCCGGCGGCAAGTCCATCTGCTTTGATGACGACGGGCAAGGCATGCGACCGAACATGGTCGATGGCCTCGTCGCGTTGTGCTCCGGTGAATCGGCGATACGCAGCGGTGGGCACACCGTACCGCACCATCAGCTCCTTGGCAAAGGCCTTGGAGGATTCGATGCGTGCGGCGGCTTGGGACGGACCGAAGACGGCGAGCCCATGGGAGCGCAACACGTCCGAGAGTCCTGCGGCCAATGGCTGTTCCGGACCGATCACCACAAGTGTGATGGCATGCTCTGAACACCATGCGGCCACAGCATCGCCGTTGTCGATCTCGAGTGCAACGAGCGTTCCATGTTGTGCCATGCCGGGATTGCCCGGAGCAATGAAGAGCGCCGTGCACGACGCACTGCGTTGCAACGCACGGGCCATGGCATGTTCACGACCGCCGGAACCGATCAGCAGAATACGTTCTTGCATGCGATCAGAATGGAACGTCGTCGAAGTCGGCTGTTGCCGGTCCGCTTGCGGCCGGTGGGATCTGCGAATAGTCCTGGGCCGGACCCGTGCCCGCTTGTGCAGGTTCGATGCGCCATGCCTCGAGATTCGTGAAGTAGACCGTTTCGCCGGTCTTGCTCTGGAACGGACGTCCGCGAAGATTGAAGAGCACCTTCACTTGCTGACCTACCTTAAAGGTGTCGAGCAACTGACAGCGGTCTTGCGTCACTTGGAACTTGATATGCTGCGGATAATTTCCGTCCTGCATCTCCAGCACGAAGTCGCGCTTGCGGAACGTGTCCTTCACTTGTTGCGTGTCCATTACCACGTGCAGTGTACCCACTGCTTCGTACGAATTCGCCATGTCCGTGTCCCTTAGGATGATTGTGTGTTCGTGATGATCTGCGGGATGCGCTGCAACACGTCGGCAAGACGTGCCACGTCGCGTCCACCCGCCGTTGCAAGGTGAGGTTTCCCTCCCCCGCCTCCGCCAAGTTCCTTTGCGATCGCACCAACGATGGTCCCTGCCTTGAAACGAGGGATGAGATCATCGGTGACCACGCAGACGAGCTGTACCTTTCCGTCGAGTTCTGCGGCGAGCACGCCAATGCCCTGGTGCTTGAGGGCCAAACGCAACTCGTCGCCGAGCGACTTCAATTGTTCGCCATCTTCTGCCTTCACAACGCCAACGGCCACCTTCGTGCCATCAACGTTCTGTGCGGCGCTAACGAGTGCCGGAATGGCTGCGGCCAATTCCTGCGTGCGAAGACCTGCCAGTTCCTTTTCAAGCTGACGTACTCGTTCCTGCACGGCAAGCGTTTCGTTGGTGGCCGCATCCCGTTGTTGCGCAAGGTCGCGCAGATACTTCGGGATCGACCTGCCGGCAATGGCATCGATCCGACGAACACCGGCAGCAACGCTGGATTCGGAGATGAGCTTCAACAAACCGATCTCGCTGGTGTTGCGCACATGCGTGCCACCACAGAACTCCACCGAGAACTTCTCGTCGATGGTCACCACGCGGACCTTGTCGCCATACTTATCGCCAAAGAACATCTTCGCACCCGGGATCGATCGAGCCTTCTCGATCGAGAGTTCCTCGGTCTGCACATCGATGCTCTGGAAGATCTTCTCATTCACCATGCGTTCGATCTCTTCCAATTCGTCCTGCCGTACCTTCTCGAAATGCGAGAAGTCGAATCGCAAGTGGTCCGGAGCCACGAGCGATCCCGCTTGCTGCACATGCGTTCCGAGCACGCGTCGCAATGCTTCGTGCAAAAGGTGTGTGGCAGAGTGTTCGCGTGCAATGTCCTTGCGTCGTTCTCTGTCGATGCGGACCACGGCGGACTCGCCCGGTGCCGCTTCGACAGCGCGTTCACACACATGCACAATGGCATCGCCATTCTTGCGCACGTCTTCCACCACATACTCCGTTCCGCCAACGATCAACACGCCTGTGTCGGCAACCTGTCCGCCCATCTCCACATAGAACGGCGTCACATCGGTCACCACCTGGTTGTTGTGCACGTACAGGATCTTCGCCTCGTTCTCAAAGTGCCCGTACCCGTCGAAACGTGACACGGCATCGATGGAATCCATCTGCACTTCGGCCACATGGGCCTTGCGTGCAGAACGCGAGCGAGCACGCTGCTCATCGAGGAGTCGTTCGTATTCGTTCAGATCGATCTGAAGTCCGCGCTCGCGTGCGAGCAACTGCGTCAGGTCGATCGGAAATCCGAAGGTGTCGTAGAGTTCAAAGGCATCGGCGCCTTGGACCATGCCGCCCTCTGCCTTTGCCGCTGCATCTTCGAAGCGGATGAGGCCACGGTCGAGGGTGGCAAGGAAGGATTCTTCTTCGGCCTTGATGATGCGCTCGATCAGCGCTTGCTGTTGAACGATCTCCGGGAAGACGTCGCCCATCGTATCGCAGAGCACTTGCACGTGCTTGTAGAGCACGGGCTCGGTGAGGCCGAGGTTGCGTGCATAACGTGCGGCGCGACGGAGGATGCGACGGAGGACATAGCCGCGTCCTTCGTTGCCGGGGATGGCACCATCGGCAATGGCGAACGTGAGCGTGCGGATGTGATCGGCGATCACACGCATCGCAACGCCGTCCGGATCGTCGAGTTCTTGTCGGTAGGGTTTGCCGCAAAGACCAACGGTGACGTTGATGATGGGCTGGAAGACATCAGTGTCGTAGTTCGACGACTTCTCTTGCATCACAGCGGTGACGCGTTCGAAGCCCATGCCGGTGTCGACGTGTTTGGACGCAAGCTCTTCGAGGCCTCCGTCGACGCGACGGTTGTACTGAATGAAGACGTTGTTCCAGATCTCGATCACCTCTTGCACGCCGGCATTAACGAGCGGACCTCCGCTCAGGTCTGGCGTGCGATCGAAGTGGATCTCGGAACATGGACCGCAGGGACCGGTATCGCCCATTTCCCAGAAGTTGTCCTTATCACCAAAGCGATGAATGTGCGACTCGGGCAGGTACTTCTTCCAGATCTCATAGGCCTCGTCGTCGGTCTGATACACCGTTGCATGCAGGCGCTCTTTGGGAAGCTTCCACACATCGGTGAGGAGTTCCCACGACCATGCAATGGCCTCTTCCTTGTAGTAATCTCCGAAGCTCCAGTTGCCGAGCATTTCGAAGAAGGTGTGGTGATACGTATCGTATCCCACCTCTTCAAGGTCGTTGTGTTTCCCGCTCACGCGAATGCACTTCTGCGTATCGGCGGCACGCGTGTAGTCGCGTTTGCCCACTCCAAGGAACACGTCCTTGAATTGGTTCATGCCGGCATTCGTGAACAGGAGGGTGGGATCGCCGTGCGGGATCACCGGTGCAGAAGGCACGATGCGGTGACCGCGGGCGGCAAAGAAGTCAAGGAAGGACTGGCGGATCTGGCGTGAGGTCATAACCCGCAAGTTACGGCGTGGAGCCCGTTCCGCCAATGTCGGCCGTTGGAGGTATCTTGCGCCTTCCTATGACCCAACACTCGCCGCTTCCGCTTCCCGCCGAGATCGTTCCCACCCTCGCCACCGCGCCCCGCGTCGTGTGCACGTGGTCGCGACCGTTATGGTCGAAAGCGTGGACGGAGGAGTTGAGCGCCTTGTTCGGTCCGCCCACGATGCCGCAGCGCATCGTGGTGACGGCAGAACACACCGACGATGGATGGACGGTACGCACGGATGCGTTCACGCAACGCCAAAGCTTCACGAAACGGTGGCAAGGCGGCATGGAAGAACTCGCGCAACGGCTCTGGGACGTGGGTTTCGGTCAGCTCCTCGTGCAAACTCCCGACGTCGATCTGCAATGTCGACGGAACGCCAAGCGCAGCACCACCACCCGACATGCTCCGAGCAAACAGGATTGGGATGGCGTGGTCGCAGACCGAACGAAACGCGTGCCGTTACCGGTGGATCGATTTTATGAACTCCTGCATGCGCTCGACCTTGCCTCGGTGGACGGGACGATCCTCGCGCCGATGGCCGACAAGTACCGACAGCTCAATCATCTGATCTCCATCATCGAGCACTTGCCGCCATTCCGCCTTGCCACTGCAGGAACAACGATCTCCATCACCGATGCCGGATGCGGCAAGGCCTATTTGAGCTTCGCCCTCTGTGCCGTGCTCATGGCCCGCGGCGTGGATGTGCATGTGTATGGAGTGGACACGAATCCGCATGTGATCGACCATTGCACATCGGTTGCGCGAACGCTTGGATGGGAAGATCGATGCACCTTCGCCTGCATGTCGATCGCACAGGTGGAGCCGCGACCAATGGACCTGTTGCTGGCATTGCATGCTTGCGACACGGCAACGGACGAAGCACTAGCCCTTGGTCTGCGCTCGCATGCACGCACCATGGTGGTGGCACCATGCTGTCATCACTACGTCCAACGTCAACTCTCGCGCTCCCTCGTGCCCGTATCTGCACGACCCTTGCTTGACGATGGGATCGTGAAGGAACGGTTGGGCGACATGCTCACCGATACCATGCGACGTGACATCGTGCAGTGCTTTGCCTATGAGGCATCACTTGAAGAGTTCATTGCGCTGGAACACACGGCCAAGAACGTGATGCTGAAATGTGTAGCCAAAACGGATGGACCTATACCAGAACCCGATCTCGACCGTTTGACCGAACTTCGTGCCTACAGCGATGCTTGGCACGTGATGCCGAAACTCTATGAACTCATCTCTGATCTTGTACCATGAACATCATGCGTAGTATCCTCACCATCGTCGTCGTCACCTTTGTTGGGATCGGATCGATCGCAGCACAACAGCCGGCAACGATCAAGAACGATCTGAATCCTTCGTACCAACGAAGCATGTATCGCGTGCTCATCGATCTGCGTCACGTCGACAACGATCGCGTCCACGTCCACATGAACCTTCCCGCCCTTCGCGCAGACTCTGCCGTGATGGTCTTCCCTGCCACCATCCCGGGCACGTATGAACCACAGTCGTGGTGGCGATATATCAGTGAGTTCAAGGCCTGGGACAGCAGTGGTGCACCATTGCCTGTGCATCGCAGTGCCGATCATCAGTTCGTGATCTCGGGTGCGAAGAAGCTTGCACGTGTGGACTACATGGTGGACGACTCGTTTGACGATCACGACACGACGTTCCCGCAGATCTTCCATCCGGCCGGGACGAGCATTCAGGCCGACAGCATCTTCGTGATGAATCAGTGTGGATTCATCGGCTATCTCGACGGGATGTCGAAGTTGATCTATCAGGTGACGGTGATCAAGCCTCCGCATCTGTATGGCGCGTCGGCGCTGCAGATCAAGTCGTACTCGGATACGCTGGACATGTATTCGGCATCGAGCTACGATGCCTTGGTTGACAATCCCATCATCTATGCTGTGGCCGATACGGCATCGTTCACCGTTGCCGGAACGCGCATCATGATCGCCTGTGCGAATGTGACAGATCATTCGATCGCCCAACAACTCGTTGAACCCATCAAGCGCATTGCCACGAGCATTGCGAGCTTCCTTGGGACGATGCCGGTGGACCGCTATGCCTTCCTCTTCTATTGTTGGGATGGCAGCACCAAGAACGTCGACGTGCGCAGTCCCGCCTTCGGAGCGCTCGAGCACAACTACAGCTCGCTCTATTTCTGGCATGCGAAGAATGCGGCGCAAGGCGTTGCCGATGTGGCAACACATGAGTTCCTGCACATTCTCGAGCCATTGAATCTGCACAGTGAAGAGATCGCCAATTTCGATTTCCGTGCACCGAAGATGTCAAAGCACTTGTGGTTGTATGAGGGCGTGACGGAGTACTTCTCCGACATGGCGCGCATACACGATTCAGCGATCTCGGAGGTCGACCTCCAGCGCATGTTGTCTCGCAAGCTCTTCGCCGCGGCCTACTTCCCTCCCGCCTTGTCCCTTACGGACTTCTCGAAGAACGTGATGACGGATGCGAACCAACAGGTCTACCCGCTCATCTATGAGTACGGACCGATCGTTGCGCTGGCACTCGATATACAACTGAGGGAAGAGAGCAAGGGTGAGCGCGGACTCCTGGACCTGATCCGATCCTTGTCCGCCGTGTACGGTCCGGACAAACCGTTCAAGGATGACGAGCTGTGGAAGATCATCGAGAAGGCCACGTCACCCTCCATCGCCGCATTCTGCGATCGATACATCGAGCACGCAGAGCGCATCCCTGTTGGCGAGGTCTTGAAGAAGATCGGTTGGAACTACACGGCCAAGAAGATGGTGTCGGTGCCCGGGTACGGCATTGAGTTTCGGATGCATGGCACCGACCCGCGCATGCTCATCGGTCCCGTTGGTGAGAACCCTCTTGGTGTTCAAGCCGGCGACGAACTCAAGAAGATCAACGGTCGCACTGCGAGCATGAATGACGAGTCGCTCTGGACGAACATCATGCGACCGAGCGTTGGAGATGAGCTCACGATCACCGTGCTACGTAACGGACAGGAAGTGGACCTTACCGGCAAGGCCGTGATGGTGAGTCGTGAACAACGTCACGTGATCGAGGACGATCCCAAGGCCACACCGCAGCAAGTGGCGCTACGACGTGCACTGCTCTACGGTTCCTGATCGAACGCGTTTACTTGGAATACCATTGCTTGAGGACCGATGCGAATCGGTCCTCTGTCATTTGGAGCCGGTCGTACATCCCCGCAACGGTGCGTTGACGGAAGGCCTCATAGAGGGACACGGCACAGGCAACAGAGATGTTGAGCGATTGGATCACTCCCACCTGCGGAATGAGGAAGTTCCCATCTGCCTTGGACAGAGCCTCTTCAGATACGCCGGAGTGTTCGTTGCCGAACACCAATGCAACAGGTTGCGTGAGGTCGAGGTCGTGGAGCGACACAGCGTTGCTGCTCATGTGCGTGGTGAGGATCGTCATCCCCTGCGCGCGTAGCTGCGCATAACAGGCATCCACAGAATCATGCACGTGCAGATCCACCCACTTGCGCGCACTCGCACTGCTCTTTTCGCCGAGCGATGGAAGGTGTTCACCGGAATGATAGATGCCATGCGCCTCGAACACACCAACGGCATCGCATGAACGGATCACGGCACTGACGTTGTGCGGATCGTGCACGTTCTCGAAGACCACCGTGAGGGTAGGTTGGCGACGGCGGAGCACGGCGGCAAGACGCGCCGCGCGTTCGGGAGTGATCGTGTCAGGACTCGGCAAATCGACTCACTTATCGGCTTCGCCCATCACCGGATCGATCGATCCGATAATGGCCACTACATCCGATACCATGGAGCCTTCGGCCATGTACTTCAGCGCCTGAAGATTCGACGACGAAGGCGAGCGAAGCTTGAGCTTCCACGGATGTCCGGTTCCATCGCTGGAGATGAAGAACCCGAGTTCACCCTTCGGAGCTTCGATGGCCGTGTACGTTTCGCCCTTCGGCGGCATGCATCCGAAGTTGATCAGCATGAAGTCGTTGATCAGTTCTTCCATGCTCGTATAGATCGAAGCCTTGCTCTGCATCACGTTGCGAGGATCGTCCGCCTTATGTCCACCGCGCGGGATCACTTGCAGGCGATCGAGGATCTGGTGGATCATCTTCACGGATTCCTTCACTTCGGCAACGCGACACATATAGCGTGTATAACAGTCGCCATCGTTACCGGTGATCACGTTGAAGTCGAGTTCATTGTATGCCAGATACGGCTCATCGCGACGGAGGTCGCGCGCAATGCCCGAGCCGCGCAGCATTGGTCCGGTCAGTCCCAATTGAACGGCCTTTTCGGGCGGCATGTAGCCAATGCCGGCCATACGCTCCACGAAGATGCGATTGCGATTGACGAGCTTCTCGAAGCTCACCATCTCGTCGGGGAATGCATTAAGCCATGCACGAATGTCGCGAAGCACATCTTCCGGAATATCGTTGGCAACGCCACCGATGCGTGCATACGATGTGGTGAATCGTGCACCGCAGAGGCGCTCGAACAGATCGTACAGTTTCTCACGTTCCGTGAACGTCCACAAGAACAACGTCAGTGCGCCCACGTCCATGGCCGTTGCGCCCATGGCGATCAAGTGCGAGCTCACACGAGCAAGTTCGCACACCAGCATGCGCAACCACACACCACGCTCCGGTACTTCCACCCCTGCCGCCTTCTCGATCGCCATGGCGATGCCAACATTGTTGGACAGCGGAGAGAGATAATCCAGTCGGTCCGTATGCGGAATGAACTCATGATACGTGGAGCTCTCGGCGATCTTCTCGAAGCCGCGATGCAGATATCCTAGTTCGGGTACGCACTTCACCACGGTCTCGCCATCGAGTCGGAGCAGAACGCGCAACACGCCGTGTGTTGCAGGGTGCTGCGGACCCATGTTCAGGATCATATCGTTCTCGAGCGGATCCTCGAACATTGCCAGCGTATCCTTGTCCATCACTTCGCGAATGATCTTGGACTGACGAAGCTTTTGAACGCGTTCGATCGTGGCTGTATTGGTAACGGGCAGGGACATCACTTCCTCTGGCAAAAAAACGTTCCGCGAATATACGTTACTTGAGGTGTTCTCTTATGAAGACAACGATCTTCTCGTTGAGATCCGACGTGGGCCAATGTCCGCCTTCGAACGGCACGTACTTCACGTTCACGCCGGCACGGTCCATAGCAGCCTTTATCAGCTCCACGGTTTGAAACGGAACCACCTCGTCCTTCGTTCCATGGGCCAGGAAAACGTCAATGCCCGCCTCCTTGAGTCGATCGTATCGATCGACCACCTTGCCGGCCGCATACATGCTCGCGGAAAGGGAGACGAGGGCGGAAAAGGTGTCGGGGTAGCGCGTCGACAGAACATTGGCGTAGAATCCACCCTGCGAGAACCCCACGACGATGGCCTTGGCATCAGAGATGGGAAGCTGACGGCGCGCGTCGAGGCAGACCGATTCATACCATTCTGCCGAGAGATCGATGATCGATCCAAAGAGCGAGTCGGCCATGCCGAGCACCTCACCCGCTGCCGAGTACTTTTCTCGCTGTGTGGAGAAGGACTCCTTGACCTTGAGATACGGCGCTTCCGGACAAACGAAGATCACGCCACGTAGCTTCAGACTTCGTGCCCACGAGAGCATGATCTCGGGTGAATGTCCATTGCCATGCAAGAGCAGGATCAGCTGATAGGTCTCCCCCGCCTTCATATCAGGAGGATAGAGTACCCTCGATCGTCCCCAACGGACCTGCTTATGAAACAGAAGCGGGAAGTCCTTCGCGGCATTCTCGCGTTCCGTGATACCATTGGCCGTGGCAAGTTCCTGCGCCTGCTTCGCTTCGCTCGGATGTCCTGCTGCAGCATAGCAACCGGCGAGCATTTGTGCTGCCTCTGCATCGGCCGGCACGGAACGCAACCACTGTTCAAGGAATGGAATGGCCTCGGCCAACCTTCCTTTTTGCACCAGCTCCACACCGCGATCCTTTGCGGAACGCTTATCGCTTTGTTTGAGCAGTGCCTTGATGTCGAGCTGCTGTGCGGCAAGCATCATGGCGCCGCACACCAGTACGAGGAGCATGGAGGCCGTTCGTTTCATTCATTCACCAGTCTTGTTCGTGCTTCTGCAAGGATGGCCAGTTGTTCTTTGCTGACAGTTGGATAGCGCAGATCGAGATCTTCCACGGTCTTATGGAGCACCGTGGTCAGGGCAAGTCGACTCCACCATTTATCGTCTGCTGGGATGATGTACCATGGCGCATGGTTCGTGGACGTGGCCGTGATGGCATCTTCGTAGGCGTGTTGATACGCTTCCCAGTACTCGCGCTCATGCACATCGGCCGCAGAGAACTTCCAGTTCTTTTCCTGATCGTCGATACGCGAAAGGAGTCGACGCTTCTGTTCTTCCTTCGAAAGGTGCAGGAAGAACTTCAGCACGATGGTGCCACTGCGTACCAGGATCCGTTCGAAATCGTTGATCACGTGATACCGTTCTTTCCAGAAGGACTCCGGCAAGGGTCTCGAGGTATCGATCCCGGGGAGTTTCTCAGAGGCAACGATCTCGGGGTGGACCTTGGAGACGAGAACGTTCTCATAGTGTGAGCGGTTGAAAATGCCGATCTCACCACGAGCAGGGAGCGCCTGATAATGTCGCCACAGAAAGTCGTGGTCCAGCTCATTGTCGGACGGACGTTTGAAGGAGGTGACCTTGACCCCCTGCGGATTCAATCCCGACATCACGTGCTTGATGGCCCCGTCCTTCCCCGCCGTGTCCATGGCCTGGAGAACGATGAGCAGCGAGTGCTTATCGTCGGCATAGAGCACGTCCTGCAACCTCGACACTTGCTCGATCCCCTCGTCCATGATGCGGATGGCCGTTTCCTTCGTGAGCGTCGTCCCCGTGAAGGCCGTGGGATACTGCTTCAGTTTGACCTTTTCACCGGGCTCGACCCGCATCGCACCGACGAGGGTTTTCAGCTCCTTCAGCTCGGCCGGCGTACTCGTCGCAGACTTTGCCATGATGATCACCTTTCAGGTTGGTGATGTGAACATAGGGATCAAACGAAAAAAAGCGGTCACATGACCGCTCTTCTTGCGTGGGCGAGGCGGGACTTGAACCCGCACGTCCTTTCGAACACGGGCTTCTGAGACCCGCCTGTCTGCCAATTTCAGCACTCGCCCCCCTGATGGACTGCTTGCGGAGAGGGAGGGATTCGAACCCTCGATAGGATTGCTCCTATAACGGTTTTCGAGACCGCCCGATTCAACCACTCTCGCACCTCTCCGTGCTGCAGCTTTTTGTGGGGCCACAAATATAGCAAGGCGGCAGGGATTTTTTATGCCCGAAGGTCGGGCGTCTTGATCGATTCGAGAATATTCAGGTAGCTCACGTATCGCTCCTCGTCGATCTTCCCTTCTTCCACGGCCTTCTTCACACCGCATCCTGGTTCGTGCGTGTGTGAACATGTAGCGTACCTACATTCTGAGACGAATGGCATAAACTCTTCAAAGTAAAAGGGTAACTCCTCGACGCCAAGCTCCCAGATCGCGAGTTCGCGGATGCCGGGCGAGTCGATGATGGACCCACCGTTGGCGAGTGGGATCAAGATAGCGGCCGACGTGGTGTGCTTGCCGGTGAAGTACTTGTCGGAGACGGCGCCAACCACTTGACGTGAATCGGTCAGTGCATTGATAAGACTGGACTTACCTACGCCACTGGGTCCGCTGAACAACGTCGATCTCCCCACAAGCTGGGCAGCAAGCTCGTCGATGCCCTCAGAGTGCTTCACGCTCACGAAGTGACAGGTTATCCCCAGATGTTGATAGGCTGTGAAGTCGGATCGGATGTCGCGCCGGTCTTCATCCTCCGGGAACAGGTCCATCTTATTGATGCAGATGATGGGCTGCAGATCGCCCTTGTCGGCAGCGATCAAGTACCGATCGATCAAGCGCTTATTGTACATCGGAAGAGCTGTGGACATCACGATGCAGAGCTGGTCGACATTGGCCACGAAGACCTGTTCGCGCTGCACGCGCCCTGCCGCCTTCCGAGAAAGCACCGTGCGTCGCTCCTCGACACGCACGATCGTCCCCTGTTCGCCTTGGTCGGTCTCCGGAGTTATCCACACGACATCCCCAACAGCGACGATCGTGCCGATGTGCGGACAGTCGACGGTACCCGAAACGGAGCAAATGTGGAAAACCTTGTCGGGTTCGACGGCAACGATCCAGTTCGGACCGGCGGCGGTGATCACCGTGCCGCGCTGGGCATTGGGTGGCAACACCCGTTCTTGTTTGATGATGGTTCGAGTCCGGTTTCGACTCTTGGCGCGGTGACGCGTCTTTTCCGAAAACTGCTCGTCGAGTTCGGGATCTGCGTCCGGCTGCTCGTGGGATCGTGTCGGCACGGGCACTAAAAAGTGTGGAAAAATTTTGACACGTCTCTTCTTTTCAGTACTTTACGGACAGTTTTTCAATATACCAGGTTTTTCTTGAACTATCGGTGGATCTTCAAAGACCAACTCGATGAAACAGCCGTCCAGAGAATAACAGAAACCCTTGATCTCCCCGTCCCGATCTCGAAAGTCCTTGTTGGCAGAGGACTTACGACTGTCGAGGAGGTCGACCGCTTTTTCCAGCCCGGGCTGGAACTCCTTCATTCGCCATGGCTCATGGACGGAATGGAGCTGGCGGTCGATAGGATCGAAAAGGCAATACGAGACAAAGAGCTGATCTGGGTCCACGGTGATTACGACGTGGACGGCACATCGAGCACTGCCATGGTCCTTCACTTCCTGAAGACCATTGGTGCACGTGCGGACTATCATATCCCGAATCGACTCGACGAAGGCTTCGGCTTTACCGAGGGAAGCGTGGATAGAGCCCATGCCGCAGGTGCCACCGTGGTCATCACGGTGGATGTGGGCATTACGGCCGTCAAGGCCGTACGTCATGCCAACGAGCTTGGTATCGACGTGATCGTGGTGGATCACCACCAGGCCGCAGAGGAACTCCCTGCCGCCCTTACCATCCTTGATCCGATCAAACCGGGTTGTTCCTATCCCTTCAAGGACCTTGCCGCATGCGGTGTGGCCTATAAGCTCATTCAAGCCGTGTGCGAGCGTCGGGGCGAGCCCGAGGCTGCCCATAATTACCTGGACTTCGTGGCCATTGCCTCGGCGGCCGATATCGTGGCCCTGTCGGGTGAGAATCGCATCCTTTCGTACTTCGGTCTGGAGCTGCTCAATTCCTTCCCCCGTCCGGGTCTGAAGGGACTGATCGACTGCGCCGGACTCACGCTCGGATCGATCAACAACTCGTCCATCATCTTCGGTCTGGCCCCGCGCATCAATGCGGCCGGCCGCCTCGGCGACCCACGGCGTGCAGTGGAAATGATGATCCAGCCCACAGAACTCGGTGCTTTCCACATCGCCCAGGAACTTGAACACGACAATCGGAAACGACGCGCCATCGACGAGGTCACCTTTGAGGAGGCCACGGCCGAGGCCGAGAAGCAGATAGCAGAAGGCGGCCGTAAGTCATTGGTACTACACGGAGGTGAGTGGCATGCCGGTGTGATCGGCATTGTGGCTTCCCGCCTTGTGGAAAAGTACCACCTCCCCACGGTCATGCTCACCACCATCGACGGGATCGCTAAAGGTTCTGCTCGATCCATCAAGGATTTCGATATCCATGCCGCCTTGAAGAGCTGCGAAGACCTTCTGATCGAGTTCGGAGGTCATAAGCATGCCGCCGGTCTATCTCTGCCCGTTGCCAACGTGCCTGAGCTGGCCCGCCGCGTCGACCTTTTTGCACAGAAATGGCTTTCGCTCGACCAGTTAGTACCAGAGATCGTGATCGATGCAAATCTTCAACTGAACGAGCTAACACCTCATTTCTTCAAGATGTTGGCGCGTTTTGCACCGTACGGGTACAGCAACCATCGTCCGGTTTTCCACACCCAGGACGTGATCTCTGCAAATGGTGTGAAGATCGTTGGGAACAACCATCTGAAGTTCCGGGCCTTGCAGAAGAACTTCGCCATCGATGCCATTGGATTCAATCTTGGACACAAGATCGCCGACTGCACGAATGGAAAGCCTTTTTCACTAGTTTACACGCTCGAAGAGAATGTGTTCAATGGCACTTCCACTCCTCAGATCCGGATCAAGGATATCAGGAGTCAGTAACACCACTTATGAGGAGGCGAAATGATTCGCCCAAGTACGTTGCTCGCAGTGGCACTGCTTTCGATGCCGCTCCCAGCACAAGAGTCCATCTCGCTTCACCGAGGCACGGCACTCACCGTTCGCACGGTCACCGCCGACGTTCATCGTCCGACAGGTCTGGCCATCGATCCGGCGGGAATGCTATGGGCTGCCGAATCTGAATCCGCCATGATCCTTCGCATCGATCCGCGCACCGGAACGAAGAGCGTGGTGTTGCAAAAGCCCTTCTCGATCACGAGCGTCCAAGGTTCACCCACGATCAGCGCGATCTATGGCATCGTCGTCGATCCGGACTTTGCAGGAACGCATCCCTATCTCTACCTGGCCCATGCCACCGACGATGGAACGCAGCATGTGACGCGCATGACGTATGCCGGTGAGCGACTGACGGATCCCGTTGTCCTCCTCAGCACCGATCCTGTTCCCTCCTCGCAACCATGCTCCCTCTTGCTCCTTCCCGACGGCACTTTGCTGTTCGGAACAGGCTCGTTCGACACGCCGGCACCGCAAGAGATGACGTCGACCTGTGGCAAGGTGCTGCGACTGCGCACGGATGGGACGGCGCCAGATGACAACCCGTCCTACGACCCGCTTGCGCCAACGGCGGCGCGTTCCTACGTGTACACGCGTGGACATCGCGCTGTGCAGGGCATGGTGCGCGTTCCGCGCCTCGATGCCCAGCTTGAGGGCACCATTTATGCCACCGAATGGGGCAGCAAGGCCGGCGACGAGATCAATGTGCTTGCATCCGGTAAGAACTACGGATGGCCCAATATCGAAGGCTACTGCGCGAGCTCAACGTCCGCCAACACCTGTCCGCGCACCACCGCCGACGCCCTCTTCACCGGCATTGCCTACTATGCCCATCCCGCCATCCCAGAATGGGGTCGCAAGCTGCTCGTGGGCTCGTATCGCCTCGAGCGACTCTTGGTGATGGACCTTGCCGCCGATGGATCCATTGCGAACAAGGACGCCACACGCGATCCGCAGAACGTGACCACACTGGCCGACAGTAACATTGTCCTCTTTGCCAATCAGGGCATTCCCGAACGTCCGCGCGACGTGCTTGCGGCCAACGATGGTCGCATCTACATCGCCCTGCATCAGATCACGGACGAAGGTGGCATCGATCGCATCGTCGTCCTCGAGAACCCGAACATGCAAGTGCTTGTGAGCGCGGTGCACGAGGTGCCCAATGGTAGTGGTCTTGTGGTGTCGCCCAATCCGGTGACCGACCACATGACCGTGCGCATGAGCGACGTGCCCACGTCGGCATGGACACTCACCTGCACGGATCAACTCGGTCGCACGATGTTCACCACGACGGTGGCGGCGGGGACGGACAATGTCACGATCCCCTGCGCAGAACTTCCGTCCGGTGCCTACGGGATCTCGGTCCACCACGGACCGTCGACCTTCCATACCACCGTCATCCGTTAACTTCCCCGTCATGATCGACGCTGCAACACTCGAGGGAGTGGTGGAAGACGTGCGTGTTCACGGCGACGTCGTCGTCTACACGCTTCGCACCTCCGACCACGGCACCATCCTCGCCTCGCTTCCCCGCCACCTTCCCTATGCCTCGCAGGTATGGGTTGGCGCACATATGCGTGTGCATGGAGCGATCGAGGGAGCGATAGGTGGAAAGGAGGCATGGTCACTCGATCATGCACGCCTTGTGCTCGAGCCGCATGTGCTGCTCGATGTGACCGATGTTGCGGCCTGCATCACGAGCAGTGGCATCGATCCGCGACACATTCTGTTACGTCGCCTTCCCACCACGGACGTGTCGCCGCACATCATCTTCGGCTCGGTCGTCAACTCCATGCTCGACGTGGTGTTGCAAGACCCGCAGCGAAGCGATGAGCACCTGCTTGCCGATGCCTTCGATCAACGTCCGCTCTCCATTGCGGCCCTGCATGCGCATGATACCTCTGCCGTCGACACCCTCAAGGAGCGAGCACGTCGCACCATACCGCATCTCCGTGCAGCAGCCGAATCATTTCCGGGCGATGGCGTGGTGATCGAGCCGTCGTTCGTTGCTGCGGCGTTCGGATTGCAGGGGCGATTGGATGTGATGACCACGTACAGCAGTGATCCGCACCGCCATGATGTGATCGAGCTGAAGACATCGAAACCGCTTGCGGGCGCCATGGCCGTGCATCCGCAGTATGCCGCACAGGTGGCCGCCTACGATCTCTTGTTGGAATCGGCCGATCCGCAGCGCAGCGGCACATCGATGGTCTGTTATGCGAACGATCTTGGAGTGACGATGCGCGCGGTGGATGTGCGCGAGGAGCACAAACGACGCATCCTGCACGCACGGAACCACGTGCTCTGTTTGCAACGACAACTTCGCGAAAAGGATTTTCAAGCGTTGCGATCCATTCGTGCGACCGATGTTGGTTGGTCCAGCTATGAGCGCAGAGATGCAGAGCGATTCGAAGACCTCTATCAACAGGCCGATGTGGTGTCGCGCACGTATGTGCAAGCATTCACATCGTTCATCGAGAACGAGGCAGATGCATTGCGAACATCAATTGATGACGATCGGGCACTGGTCGACCTGCAGCTCGACATCGCAACGTCCGATCTTGTCCAATGGCATCTCACGTTGCTACGCACCACCGATCATGCACCCACGTCGTTGCGACGTGGCGACATTGTCGTGCTCTCTGCCACCGAGGACGATGCCGACCGTATCATGTCCCACGTCTACAAGGCCACCATCGTGGAGCTCGATGCACAGCATGTGCGCGTGAGTTTGCGCAACAAGCAAACCGATGCCTCGGAGATCGCAGGGATCGCACGATGGCGCATCATGGCCGATGTGAGCGAGTCGTTGTTGCGCGCGCAGCATCGCGAGCTCTTCACGTTCCTTGCCGCATCAACGCAGACCCGATCGCTCATCCTCGGTCTTGCACGACCGGTCACTCGTCCTCTCGTAGCGACGGCCCTCCCTGCCACCTTGCATCCCTCCCAGAGCCTTGTGATCGAGAAGGCACTTTCGTCCACCAACTATGCCCTCATCCAGGGTCCACCCGGCACGGGCAAGACCTCCATCGTTGTCCGCACGCTGGTCGAACAACTCCTGCTCGATCCGTCGGAGCGCCTCTTGCTGTTGGCATGCACCAATCGGGCCGTGGACGAGATCGTTGCCGTGCTCCATGCCATCGGAAGTACAGGCCACGTGCGTGTTGGTGGCGGAAGCAACATGTATCACATCATGGCCGAAGCACTGCCAACGGCGCGCATTGTTGTGGGGACGGTGGCTGCATTGCAAACGTATGCAGAGGTGTTCTCCATCGTCACGTTCACCACGGCCATCATCGACGAGGCATCGCAACTTGTGGAGTCGCAGATCTGTGGCATACTCACGCGCGTGGGGCGGTTCATGCTCATCGGCGATGAGAAGCAGTTACCTGCCGTGGTGTTGCAGGGTGAGGAACGAACGTTCGTTCGATCGACCATCTTCTCGCCATTGTGTCTGTCGGATCTTCGCACGTCGCTCTTCGAACGACTCTTGCGCGTTGCAGCACGCAACGGGTGGACCGATCATGTGGGCACGTTGCGGGTGCAGGCGCGGATGCACGACGACATTCAGCGCATCGCCAATGAGCTTGTCTATCACGGTCAGCTCGAATCGGCCCGTCCATGGCAACACGATCCATCACCATCACCGCGTGTGCGCTACATCGCATCACCCGTCGAACCACCATCGACTATTGCAATGGCCGAGGCCGCCTTGGTGGCGGACATCCTTCGTGAGCGGTTTGCGTTGGACGCGCCTCCCACGTCCATTGGCGTCATCACACCGTTCCGCACGCAGATCAATGCCATCCGCTCGCTCTTGCCCGACGACATTCGCAATGCCGTCAGCATCGACACGGTCGAGCGATATCAAGGAAGCGAACGCGACACCATCATCATCTGTCTGGCCTGTCACACACCTCAACAACTGCGCTCAGCACAGTCCATCCTGCACGACAATGGCACCATCATCGACCGCAAGTTCAACGTCGCCGTCACCCGCGCCCGCAAAGAACTCATCGTCATCGGACGTCAGGATGTGATGCAGCAAGTCGAACCCTATGCGCAGTTCCTCGCACTTGCGAAGTGAGATGTGTGTCACTTGTCACTTGTAACTCGTCACTTGTAACTCAACTCGTCACTTGTCACTTGTCACTCGTAACTCAACTCGTCACTTCTTATTCAAAACTCCATCACTCGACATCTTATACACCAAGGCCGAGCTGAACGTTTGTGCGAGGTCCGTCACCGAAGTTGGGTCCGTTGTCGATGAACGACCGATCCAGCATGCATCTGCCTTCTCATCCGTCAGGTCGTAGAGTTTGGTTTCGAGAACGATGGACGTTGTTGTTGTTGTAGAGCCCGGCGTGTAGACCGTTTGATACGACGCGTAATAGTGATTGTAGTATGGATATCCACCTGCACCATAGTATCCGCCATAGTATCCGCCGACTGGAACCGTTGTGGCCGTTGGCGGGTTATACGTTTCCTTTTTGTCGATGCCCTTCAGCGTGATCATGATGGCTCCATCGACGCCATCGCTCTTGATCTTCTGCACCAGCTTCGAGATCGCATTCGGATCGTCGATCACACCGTCGGAGTTCGCATCATACGATTCGATGCTGACGATCGTGGAGATGGAAACGGCATCGATGCCCTTCCCCTTCAGCGCCTTCACGACTTCGGATTCCACCTTGACCTTGTTCAGCGGGTCTTTTGCCATGGCCACGACAACGAGCTTGTTCCACTTGTGACCAACATAGTTGGGGTTGGCCCACGTGTCGTACACGTCGGTGTAGGAACCGCACGACGCAAGAAGGACGGAAGCAAGGAGGAAGGCGGAAAGAAGCGTTGAGCGCATGATCATGGGAACCTCGAAGTAAATGATGCCCAAATATACGCAGCGCCGTCTTCGTAGCTTTGCACCATGGCAGGACATAGTAAATGGGCGAACATCAAGCACCGCAAGGCGGTCACCGATGCCCGACGCGGCAAGCTTTTCACGCGCATCTCGAAGGAGATCATCGTCGCAGCCAAGCTGGGCGGCGGGGATCCCGATAGTAATCCACGTTTACGCATGGCCATGCTCACCGCCCGCGGCGTGAGCATGTCGAACGAGACCATCAAGCGCGCCATCCAACGCGGCACGGGTGAACTCGAGGGCGTGAGCTACGAAGATGTGCGCTACGAAGGATACGGTCCGGGCGGCGTGGCCTTCATCGTGGAATGCACCACCGACAAACCACACCGCACCGTTGCAGAACTCCGCGCCACGTTCAGCAAGTGCGACGGAAATCTTGGCGAGACGAATTCGGTGGCGTGGAACTTCGTGCGAAAGGGTGCGCTGACGTTGCAGACATCGCTCACGGAGGACGCTTTGATCGAACTCGCCCTCGAGGCCGGAGCCGACGATGTGCGCATGACGGACGAGGGTGCCGTGGTGCATTGTGCCGTTGACCTCTTGGGACAATGTCAGAACATCCTTCAGTCGAAAGGCCTTCTCGTGACCGAAGCTCGCTACGACTACGAACCCAACACCATGGTGTCCGTCACTGACGCGGCCGTGGTCAAGAAACTCACGAAACTCATCGACATGCTAGAGGAGAACGACGACGTACAAAACGTTCACAATAATGCCGACGTCGACGACGCGTTGTTCGACACATGAGGATCCTTGGTATCGACCCCGGCAGCGTTGTCTGCGGTTACGGCGTGATCGACGTGGAAGGATCGCGCATCACCCTCGTCGAGTACGGCGTGATCGAGGCCAAGAAGAAACAGGCCTCGTTCCCCTTCCGCCTTCAAGACATCCATGCCCGTCTTTGTAGCGTGATCGAGCGCTCGAAGCCTGATGCCTGTGCCATGGAGCAGGTGTTCTATGCGAAGAACGTGGTGAGCGTGGTCAAGCTCTCGCATGCGCGTGGCGTGGCTGTGCTGGCATGTGCGCAAGGCGGCATGGAACCGCATGAATACACGCCGATGCAAGTGAAGCGCAGCGTCACGGGCAGCGGACGGAGCGCCAAGGAGCAAGTGGGCTTCATGGTGCGCACGATGCTCAAGATCAAAGAAACGCCGCAGTTCTTCGACGCCACCGACGCCCTTGCCGTTGCGATCTGTCACGCCCTCAACGGCGGCACCCCCGCCTCCGGCAGGTCCCGCACCTCGAAGCGGAGCTCGTGGGCGGAGTATGTGGAGAAAAACCCGAGCAAAGTGACGAGGTACAAGTGACGAGTTACGAGCTTCCCGGCAGTTGCCCGGCATATGCCGGGCAACTGCCGGGAGGATGCCGGGAGGATGCCGGGAGGATGCCGGGAGGATGTCACGTATGAGGGACAAGTGACGTAACTTTGTCTTCCTTTTCCCACTTCATTTTCCCTACAACCATGGCAATTCGAGTAGCGATCAATGGATTCGGCCGTATCGGTCGGTTGGTATTTCGTACGCTCATTCAGCGTGGCATGAACGTCGACATCGTTGGCATCAACGATCTGACCGATGCAGCGACGCTGGCACATCTTCTCAAGTATGATTCCATGCATGGCAAGTTCGCAGGTACCGTTGAGGTGGCCGATGGCGGATTGCTTGTGAACGGCAAGTTGGTGACGATCTCCAAGGAGAAGCAGATCGAGAATCTGCCGTGGGCAGACCTCGACGTGGTGATCGAGTCCACTGGTGTGTTCACCGCCAAGGCCGATCTCGAGAAGCATCTCAAGCATGCACGCAAGGTGGTGCTCACCGCACCGGCCAAGGATACGCTGGACGGATCCGTGGTGATCGGTGTGAACGAAGAGACACTCACCGGTTCGGAGAAGACCATTTCAAATGCATCGTGTACCACGAACTGTCTTGCACCGATGGTCAAGATCCTGAACGACACGTTCGGCATCGTCCATGGCTACATGACAACGGTCCACGCCTACACGAACGACCAGAACATCCTCGACCTTCCGCACAAGGACCTCCGTCGTGCACGTGCCGCAGCAGTGAACATCATCCCGACCACAACAGGTGCGGCCAAGGCCGTGAGCGAAGTGATCCCGGCGATGAAGGGCAAGCTCGACGGTATGGCATTCCGCGTACCGGTGGCCGATGGAAGTATCACGGACTTCACGGCCGTGCTTGCTACACCGGCAACGAAGGACGAGATCAATGCTGCCTTCAAGGCCGCTGCCGACGGACCGCTCAAGGGCATCCTCGAGTATTCGACGGATCCGCTGGTGAGTACCGACATTGTTGGCAATCCCCACTCCTGCATCTTCGATTCGAAGCTCACCATGTCGGCCGGCACCACCGTGAAAGTGGTTGGCTGGTACGACAACGAGTGGGGCTATTCGAACCGCATCGCTGAACTCGTCGTCAAGGTGGGTTCGTGATACGGAGCATTGCCGACGTTGACGTAAGCGGCAAGCGCGTGCTCACGCGCGTCGATCTCAACGTCCCCCAGGACGAAGCCCAGATGATCACCGACGATACCCGGATCGTGGAGTCACTTCCCACGATCCGGAGCATCATCGATCGCGGTGGTGTGGCGGTGTTGATGTCGCACTTGGGTCGACCAAAAGGCAAGCACAACACGACGTATTCACTGGCACCGGTTGCCGAGCGCCTTGCCTCCCTCTTGCACCTTCCTGTTGCCTTCGCGCCCGACTGTATCGGTGCGGAGACCTTGTCCATCGTCAACGCTGCCACGGGCGGCTCGGTGGTGCTGTTGGAGAACCTTCGCTTCCATGCTGAAGAAGAGGCCAACGATGCGGCCTTCGCAGCAGAGCTGGCCAAGAACGGCGATATCTATTGCAACGATGCCTTCGGAACGGCGCATCGCGCCCATGCCAGCACAGCTGGTGTGGCGTCGCTGTTCGCAGAGCGGTGTGCAGGACTTCTCATGCAAAAGGAGCTGGCCTATTTGGGTGAGGCACTCACGGCTCCCAAACGTCCGCTCGTGGCCGTCATGGGCGGCTCGAAGATCTCGGGTAAGATCGACGTGATCATGTCGCTCCTCTCCAAGTGCGACACCATTCTGATCGGTGGCGGCATGATGTTCACGTTCCTCAAGGCACGTGGTGCCGACGTGGGCTCGTCGCTCGTGGAAGAAGACCGACTTGCATTGGCTGCCGACCTTCTTGCGCAAGCTGAGGCGCGTGGTGTGCGACTCCTCATCCCCACGGATACGGTGGCGGCCACGGCGTTCAGCAACGATGCGGAGCGCGCTGTGGTGTCGACGTCGGAGATCCCGTCCGGCCGGATGGGCCTCGACATCGGACCGGCCACCATAGCCTCCTTCACACATGAGATCCTGCAGGCAGGGACGGTGGTGTGGAACGGACCCATGGGAGTGTTCGAGATGAGCAACTTCGAGGCAGGAACGCGAGCCGTTGCCGAGGCCATGGCCGAGGCGACAGCGAAGGGTGCCATCACCATCGTGGGTGGCGGCGACTCTGCAGCGGCCATCGCCCAGTTCGGACTCACGCATGCCGTGACGCACGTGTCGACGGGTGGCGGTGCATCGCTCGAATTTCTCGAGGGCAAGGTCCTCCCGGGCGTCGACGCTCTTCGCATCTAACCTCCAACAACTCTTCCCTCCACACGTCGTAGGGCGCCATGCGCATCTTCCCGCCCTTCATCAAATTCCTGTTCGTGTCGAACGGGATCATCTTCTTCATCCAGATGTTCTTCGACTCCGGATTCCGCTTTGCCGGTATCCCGCTCGAGGACATGCTCACGCAGTGGTTCGCGCTTTGGCCTGTGCAGAGCGGACTCTTGATGCCGTGGCAACTGATCACGTATCAGTTCATGCATGGCGGCTTCGGACACATCTTCTTCAACATGTTCGCGTTGTGGATGTTCGGCATGGAACTCGAGAACATCTGGGGCACGAAGAAGTTCGCCACCTTCTACCTTGCCAGCGGCGTCGCCGCGGGCCTTGTCCACCTTGCCGTGAGCTACTTCACCGACGCGGCCTTCGTGCCCACCATTGGCGCCAGTGGTGCCATCATGGGCGTGCTGCTGGCCTTCGGGATGACGTTCCCAACACGACCCGTGATGATCTTCCCGCTCTTCTTCCCGATCCCTGCGCGCATCTTTGTGGTGCTCTATGCGGGATTCGATCTTGTGATGGGCATCTCGCGCTCGGGTGATGGCGTTGCCCACTTCGCCCACCTTGGTGGTGCGCTCGGAGGATTCCTGCTCATCAAGTTCGGCGAACCGTTGTGGCGGTGGATCGAACAGCGTGGACCGCAACGACAGACGTGGACGGAGCAACCGTATCAGGACGTGCGCTTCCGCGACGTTCCCAAACAACAACCGGCGCCCGTGATCCGATTCGAGAGCACACCCACTCCAACGCCTGCATCCACCTTCACGCCGTCGCGCTTCATCGTGAACGGACAGGCCGTGTCGCAGGAGCAGATCGATGCCATCCTCGATAAGATCTCGCTGAGTGGCTATCACAATCTGTCCGAAGAAGAAAAGAAGATCCTCTTTGAAGTGAGCAAACAACTGTGACGCCGTACAGCACGTCGAGCGATACCTACCGTCGGCGTACGACCGTCGACGTGTCCATTGGCGATCTCATCATGGGATCCAGCGTTCCCATTCGCATTCAGTCGATGACAACAACGAATACGATGGACACGCAAGCCACCATCGATCAATCCATCCGTATGATCGAGGCCGGATGCGAGCTCGTTCGCATCACCGCTCCGAGCATGCGCGAGGCAACGAACCTCGAGCACATTCGCAACGGACTGCGTGAGCGCGGCTATCGGACGCCACTGGTGGCCGACATCCATTACACGCCCAACGCCGCCGAGATCGCAGCTCGCATCGTCGAAAAGGTGCGCGTGAATCCCGGCAACTACGTCGACAAAAAGAACTTCGCCGTCATCGAATACGACGATGCCTCCTACGCTGCCGAACTCGATCGCATTCGCGAACGCTTCACACCATTGGTGCGCATCTGCAAGGAGTATGGCACGGCCATGCGCATCGGCACGAATCACGGATCGCTCTCGGACCGCATCGTCAATCGCTATGGCGACAGTCCGGTGGGCATGGTCGAATCGGCCCTTGAATTCCTGCGCATCGCCGAAGACGAGCACTACTACAACATCGTTCTCTCCATGAAGTCGAGCAATCCGCTCGTCATGGTGCAGGCCTATCGTTTGCTTGTGTCGCGCCTCCAAGAAGAAGGACTGAAGCCCTATCCGCTGCATCTCGGCGTCACCGAAGCAGGCGATGGCGAAGACGGTCGCGTCAAGTCGGCTGTTGGTATCGGCACGTTGCTCGAAGACGGTCTTGGCGACACGATCCGCGTCAGCCTCACCGAGGCACCCGAAGCCGAGATCCCCGTTGCCCGTGCATTGGCGGAGAGGTATGCGGCAAGGATCAAGGAGGCAAGAGTCGACGCCGACATTCCCACATCGCCCCTCTATCCGCACGTCTATCACCGCAGACAGACGCATGCTGTGGCCACGTTCGGACATGATTTCGTTCCGCGCGTGATCGCCGATCTGTCGGCCGCCTCCATCACATCGATGGAAGACCTCGACTGCATTGGTCATCGGTACGATGCCGTCACGGACAAATGGGCCATGAGCGATCAGGGCTGCGACTATGTGTACACGGGTGCACGTCCACTCCCCTTCATGGCACCGAACGGCATTCGCGAGATCGTCGATCTCGATGTATGGCGCACGCTCGAGAACAACTTCTACAAGGTGCCACTCATGTCGGCCACGGCTTACCTGCAGGCCATCACGGCCGCAGAGCGGTCGTTGCATTCCGTGGTCAACATCGTCCGCATGGCGCCGCACGAGGCCACAGCGGCCGTGCTTGCGGCGCTTCAGCAGGATCCGACAGTGGTCGTCCTCTTGCATTCCGATGCCACGCAATGGATGTCGGCCATGCGCGCCTGCATCACCTCCATGCGCCTTGCCTCCCTCACCATCCCTGTGCTCATCGAGCGCACGTGTGCCGAGGCTGATGCCGATACGTTGCAATTATACACGTCGACGGATGTCGGCGGTCTGCTCGTCGAAGGCTACGGCGACGGTGTGATGTTGCGCAGTGCGCGGCAGCAGCCGCATGCCGACGATCTTGCGGCGCTCAACCGACTTGCCTTTGGCATTCTGCAGGCGGCACGGACGCGGATGACCAAGACGGAGTACATCTCCTGTCCGTCCTGCGGTCGCACCCTCTTCGACCTCGAAGAGACCACGGCCCTCATTCGCGCGCAGACCGATCACCTCAAGGGTGTGAAGATCGGTATCATGGGATGCATCGTGAACGGACCCGGAGAGATGGCCGATGCTGACTACGGGTATGTGGGATCCGGTCCGGACCGAATCACGCTCTACCGCGGCCAGGACATCGTCCGTCGCAACATCCCTGCGGCCGAGGCCGTGGCATCGCTCATCGACATCATTCGCAGTGATGATCGCTGGATCGAGCGGTAACGCTTGCACAGCTCACCTCCGTCCGCTATATTGCAGGCGAGTTGAGCGGTACTCTCTCCCCTGAGCGCCGCGCCAGATGCTCATACCTGGATTACCCCTAATTATCCGGGTTTTTTTTTGCCTATCACTCAACCTGGTTGAAACAACAAAGGCCGTCCAATTGGACGGCCTTTGTTCGTTAACGTCGGAGCCGAGGCTCTTACTTCTTCTTCTTGTCGGTCTCTTCTTCCACCGCAGCAACCTTTGGAAGGTGGCAGGCGATGATCACGTTCTCTGGACGATCGGTGATCTTCACGCCCGGGACGTTCACATCGCTGATATGGATCGCGCCGTTCAGCTTCAGGTTCGTCACATCGATGTCGATGTGCTCAGGCATGGCCGTTGGATCGACCATAGCGTGCACCTTGTGGATCGTCTGCTCGAGGATACCGCCTTCGCGAACACCCACGGCCGTACCGGTGATGTGCAAGGGGATCTCCATCTTCAGGGACTCGCCGGCCAATACACCGAGGAAGTCGATGTGCAAGAGCTTGTCCGTTACCGGATCGAAGGACGTGTCCTTCAAGATGCAGTTATGCTGCTTGCCTTCGATGTCGAGCTTGACCATCGTTGCTTCTGCTGTGTACACAACAGGGCGGAGGGCAAGTGCGTTCACGCCGAAGTGGATAGGGTCTTGACCCTTTGCATAGTACACACCGGGAACGATGCCCTGTGCGCGCAGCGACTTTGCCGTCTTCGTGCCCGGCTCGCGCTTTTGTGCTTTGAGAATGATCGCGCTCATGTTGTCAGCCTTAGAGTTTGGATTTACGCTGGAGTGTTCTCGAACAGAGAACTGATCGATTGATTTTCGTGTGTTCGAATGATCGCCTCTGCGAACAATTCTGCCACACTGATCACGGTGATCTTGTCGTGTTGCTCTCGAAGCGGGATCGTATCCGTTACGAAGAGGCGCTCGATGGCAGGACTGCTCGTGATCTTGTGCACGGCCGACCCCGAGAAGACGGGATGCGTACAGACGCCTACGATCGCCTCGGCCCCTGCCGCCTTCAATGCCTCTGCGCACTGGACGAACGTACTGCCGGTGTCGATCAGATCGTCCACCATCACCACGTTCTTGCCCTTCACGTCGCCAATGATGTTCATCACTTCGGCAACGTTATGCTTGGGACGACGCTTGTCGACAACGACAAGATCGGCGTCACCCAGCATCTTCGCATAGGCACGAGCCGTTTTCACGCCGCCAACATCCGGAGATGCAACGGCCACATTCTTGAGCCCCAATGCACGAATATGATCGACGGTGACCGTCGACGCATACAAGTGATCGAGCGGAATATCGAAGAACCCTTGCAGCTGCGGCGTGTGGAGGTCCATGGTGATCACGCGGTTGGCGCCGGCCTGCGTGAGCAGATTGGCGACGAGCTTTGCTGTGATGGCCACGCGAGGTTGATCCTTACGATCTTGTCGCGCATAGCCGAAATACGGGATCACAGCCGTGATGCGCATGGCCGAAGCACGCTTGGCCGCATCGATCAGAAGCAACAGCTCCATCAAATTGTCTGATGGGGCGAACGTCGATTGGACGATGTAGAGATCAACACCACGTACGTTCTCTTCGTACTTGACCCACAATTCACCATCACTGAAGTTCTGAATGGCTACTTTTGCGAGACTTCGGTGCGATGCACGAGCGATCCGTTCGGCGATCTCCGGATTCGAACGTCCGGAAACGATCTTTACCTCAGCATCCACGTGATTCGTCCTCTGATCAAAAAGCTGGGCCGGCTGGATTCGAACCAACGAATGGCGGAACCAAAAACCGCTGCCTTACCACTTGGCGACGGCCCAACGAAACAGCCACAAAGTTACGGAATCGAAGACCAATTAATCAAATGGAAATCGCGTATTCTCGATGGATGCCCACGTCGACCACGGCCGACGATGAATTGAAGGCCATGCTGAACCTGTTCACGTACGTGCTATTGCACGTGTCGGGCGACGTAGAACAAGCACTGGAGCTGCTTCGGGAGCTGCAGGACGAGCATGGGATGATGACGACCATGTCCATGGACGACTTCCTCCGCGAACTGCGGGACCGCGGTCTTGTGGCCGAGGACGAGGCCGGACGTCTGGTCCCTACCCCAAAAACGGAGCGCACGATGCGCACCGACGCCCTGAACGAGATCTTCCGATCCCTCAAGAAGTCGGACGTGGGCAACCACGACGCCCCCTCGAACGGCTCCGGCGTCGAGCGCATGCCCGATACGCGCGACTTCGCCTTTGGCGATCAGGCTTCCAACATCGACGTGACGCAGACGATGACGAACCTGTTCAAGCGCACAGGAGATATCGAGGGCGTGGACCTGCGCGAGGACGATATCCGCGTGTACGAGACCGAACATCAAACGTCGTGCGCGACGGTGCTGATGATCGATATCTCTCATTCCATGATCCTGTATGGCGAGGACCGCATCACGCCCGCCAAGCAAGTGGCCTTGGCCTTGGCAGAGATGATCCAGACGCGTTTTCCGAAGGACACGTTGGAAGTGGTGCTGTTCGGTGATGAGGCACGTCGCGTTACTGTGCGCGACATCCCCTACATCACAGTGGGTCCGTTCCATACGAACACGCGCGACGGACTCCGCCTGTCGCGTCAACTATTGCGTCGTGCACGCAGCGGCAACAAACAGATCTTCATGATCACGGACGGAAAACCATCGGCCCTCACGGAAGAGAACGGTCGCATCTATAAGAACTCTTGGGGTCTCGATCCACGCATCGTGAACAAGACCCTCGACGAGGCCGTGGCATGCAGACGTGACGGCATCTCGATCGCAACGTTCATGGTTGCACAAGATCAGTATCTTGTGCAGTTCGTTGAAGACCTGACGAGATCGAATCAAGGTCGAGCATTCTTCACGGGTCTCGACGGACTCGGCAAGAACATCTTCGTCGACTACGTTCGCAATCGTCGCAAGTATTACTAGAGAATCCTCAGAGATCTATGCAACGCTTTCGCTGGTACTTCCTGCTCCTCGGATGGCCAGTGGCCATCTTCGCTCCGGTGGCTCTATCACTCACGCTCATGCCCATCGCCCCCGGATGGCAAGAGTTCGATTCCGTTGGTTTTTCCTACTTCCTGTATCAAGTGCACTGGCCGATCACCGTTCTTGGTGTGCTCGGTGTTGGACTTGGCACATGGTATCTGTGGAAGAACGCACGTTGGTTCACGCGTGTGCTCATCGTTGTTCTCATTCTGCTCATGTCCGCCATTCACGTGATCACGCGCACGAAAATGAGTGCAGAATCGATGTTCAACGAGCCATCGGTGGTGAAACGAACATTGGTTGGTGAAGATGTTGCAGCACGCGATACGACCGTCTACTTGTGGGTGGAATGCAATCATCAACTTGCAGGATATCCGCTCGATCTTGTGGCCCATCATCACAAGATCCAGGACACCGTCGGCGGCATTCCCGTCCTCGTTACCTACTGCACCATGTGTCACACAGGTCGCGTCTACTCGCCCATCGTGAACGGTGTGCGCGAGACGTTCCGTCTTGTTGGTGCCAATCACTACAATGCCATGTTCGAAGATGCCACCACGGGAAGTTGGTGGTATCAGGCAACGGGTGAGGCCATGGAAGGACCGCTCAAGGGATCCGTCCTCACCGACCTGCCCTTTGCGCAATGCACCATGGCCGAGATGCTCACGCGCACCACAACGCGCTCCATCAGCATCTTCCAGGCCGATGCGGCCACGGGCACCCGCTACAAATGGTCGCATGGCTATGCCTACCGTCACGGCGATACCGACCCCGGATTGAACGACCGTACCATTGTGATCGGCATCGTGGAAGGCGGCAAGGCAAAGGCCTATCCGTTGCGCGACCTGGTGGAGCGCTCTGCGTCGAGCACGTTCTTGGTGGACTCGATCGACGGACATGAGATCGTGATCACGCTGCCGCGACAGTACACGGACCTCGTCGACATTCGACGTGACTCCGCCACGTCCACCGTGCGCATCCAGCCCTATCAGGAGTACTGGCATTCGTGGAAGCACTTCCATCCCACCACAACGGTGTGGACGAAGAAATGACAACAGCGTCGACAAACGCACCACCTGCCTTTGCATGGAACGAGTGGTATGAAAGCGTCGGCGGCCGGTCGATCAACATTCCGGACTTGCAAGCAGAGAACTCCGCTATCGAAGCACTGCAAAGGGCAACGTAAGTGTTTCGTTTTCACACGAAACCACTGCATAGTAGGATCCTGAGGCATAGCTCGAAACGTTGATCGGAACGTCCTGCCGTCCCCTGCCCTGCTTGTCCACTTCAGATGTAAAGTCAATCAGAACACTTCCACGCACATCAGATACGATACAACGTTGGATGTTGCCGCGACTTGCATAGGCATTATAGAACTCAAGGTTCAGCGTGGTACTTACTACGGTCTGGCGGGTCTCAACTGTTAACACATCAACCAGTGGTACGGCACCGCAAAGCACAAGTGCAATCATACCCAACGCTACAACAAGGCTGCATTTACTCCACATGATACACCCTCCTCTCGGTTGCGCTTACCACCATCACCACACTGCCGAGGTGCAACGGCATTCTGTCGACAGACTCACAGTCCTGCGAGGTACACAGCACGCGGCCACCGAGGTCGTAGACGGTGGCAGATTCGAGCGTGGATACATGAGCACGGAACGCATCACGCTTCATGGACACAGGGTCGGGGCGCACGCGCAGCGGCGCTTGATCGCCGTCGACGCTGGTAATGGTATTCAAACGGTACAGGCCGTCGTGCGCAGCCACAAGTAAATCGTTGCCCGAGCGTTGGATGTCGATGGCCCGCATGGAAGCCGGTACGCGATCGTCGAAGTTCCATGTGCGGCCACCGTCGGTGCTTACCACTATGGTTGACGGCATAACGCCCAGCAGGTAGCCGCCGCCGAGGTCGATGATCTTGCCCGTACACGGAAGCCACGGGCCGGTGTAGAACAGCGTTGCCGACGATGTCCACGACGCCCCCTGATCGGTGGAGCGAATGTAGCGCACGTTCGTCAAGATGGGCGTCTGGCGCCCACTCATCGAAGAGTCTTCGCGCATCTGCGCCGTCAACGCCAACAACGTGCCGTCTGCTTGGCGATGCACGGGATAGACGTAGCTGCCGCACTCTTCCGGCAGCGGCACCACGCTGGGCTCACCCTTGCCGTCCACCATGGCAAGACCGCCCTGGCGGTAAGGCTGTGGCACCAAGTCGCTGTCGGCACGCATGGTGCCGTAAAACGACACCAGAAAGCGCGTGCCCGAGTTCAACGGCGTGATCGACGATGGATAACCCGGCAGCAGGCCCGAAGCTGATCGAACTGAGGAAACATCGTAGCGCGTCGTATCCGCACCCGTACATACCCATAGGGCATCGTGGTTGGCAACGCACCATTTGGTGGAGTCAACGCGGGCAAAGGCCGTCGCAAGTCCGCGCCAGACCGTGTCCTGCACATCACCGCGGCTTAGCAGGCGGCGTACAACGCTGCCGCAATGTACAAGGGTATCGTTGCCCCCTATCTGCCACGACGTGGGTGTGCGAACGCCGAACCACGGGAGGGTGCCGTCCGGATCATCGATAAACATATTGACCGATGTACGCTCATCGAACAGCAGGCCGGGATAGGTAACGTAGGTAGGTTTGTTAGGGTGGGTTACTTCTCGTCGCAGAACGCGTCCGTAATCATCCAATGCCATTGGCAGACCGGACGCATCGACCCACGTCCCAAGAATTCGCTGTTGCTGCAGGTTGTTCAATGACGAGAGCATGGCACCCACTGCCACCGGATACGGATACAATGGTGAAGAAACCGTTGAGTTATGGTTGGCGCGAGACATCGAGAATCCGTGAGGCCCAAAGAGTTCAACGGCAAGGGGATGATATTCATGACGCTGGCGGCGAAAGTCCGAATGCACAGACCAAGTGGTCCATTCTGGGTATTGCGATCTGCTGGTAAAAGCCACGCGTGTTGAATCTGCGCCATATGAAAACACATACAACCACTCGCGCTGAGCTCGTACCTCGTCTACCGGAATGGGGCAGTCAACATTATGAGCTCCAGTTGGTGTAACGATACACTGCCAACCTGCCGAGTCCACATAGAACACACTGTCGGCCCACATGTTGCTTACGATTTGTGGACGCAGTCCACGTTTCGTACCATCAACGAGCAACGTGTCAATCACGGACAACGTTGTATCTCCCAGCAATCCTGTGGCGAGCTGCCACCGTCGACTATTCAAGTCTGGTCGAACAATAGTATAGATCGTTAGTGGTGCGCTGCGAGCGGACATGCGCGTGGTTGAGCTACTGTTCAATGTAAAGGGCGTTGCCAAAAGCCGGGGGCTTGAAGAGGCCAACCAAACGTACCTGCGTCGATTCGTGAGTGATTCGAACAGTAGCGTGCTGTCGCCAAGGGTGGTTTCTCGTTCTACCACATTTCCTACCTGTTCCGGTTCAATTGTAAAGAACGTTTGTCCAAGGTCGAGCGATAATCGCGAATTTTGGAGGCTCAACAATGGGGTGTAGTTTTTTCGATAGCCATCTGGATCCGCCATTTCAGTTGGTCTTATGACTTTTACCGAGGTCTTTGAATCTACCTTCACACAGTACCCTAGATCATCAGACCGTAATCGTGCTACAACACCTCCGTCGGAGGCGACCGGAAAGAAATAATCCATGAAAGCGAGACTAGGGGTTGTAGGTATCCATTCGGCCGATATGTCACGAATGTTGAACGCACACAATCCGCGCTTTTGTAAAAAAGCCACGATGAGTCCACTATCATCCAGAGCTATCGGCGTATTGAGTGTGCCACCTACCCCTAATACAGTAGTTCGTGAGCTTACCAGCAACGTATCTGCATGTTGAGCGGATGCCTTTGTGCTGGATACTATCGTTAAGACGCAGATTAGAGCGATCGCAAGCGGTAGGAGAAACACGGCATTGCTTCTTCCTACGGAACAACGCTTGAACTGATGAACATTCATGTTGTCGTACCTCCATGTAAACCATAAACTCAACAGCCAACTGCACACACGACCTCATGGATTGCTGTGCAGCGCCGTTGGACCGCAGGCCGCCAGTGCTATGCGTCTGATCCTGATGCCCGAGTACGTAAAAGTACATGCGCAACACACCCCCTCCCTGTGTACTTCTCCAAACATATGCAAGTTCACGACGACGTTGAATTGACTTCACCTGAGGTCAACTGAATATTCCGCTCGCGTTTGACGTTGGAGAAGTTGTCATCAAGTCTGCCGCACCTACTGCCCTGCCAACGCCACCTCGTCGCAACGGTTCATAGACGCAACCACAACGAAACAAGGGATCCCGTTTTCACGAGATCCCCTGATCACATTTTGTATTCTGTATTCTGTATTCTCTTCCGATTTCTTACCTGGTGTCTTGCGCCACGAATGGCAAGATCGCCAGATGACGTGCGTACTTGATGGCAAGGGCCAGGCGGCGTTGTTGCAGCGCGGTCACACCAGTGATACGACGTGGAAGGATCTTTCCTTGATCATTCGTGAATCGGCTCAGGAACTTGCCGTCGAGATAGTCGATAAGACGCGACTTCTTGAGCGGGTTCACGCGCTTCTTCGGTTGATTCCGCTTTTGACGGAATGGCGAATTGATCGTGTTCGGGTTGTGCGGTGCAGAACCGCCGGCAGCCGAACGGGCGTTGTTGTTACTTGGTCTTGGCATCCTTGATGGCCTTCGTTTTTTCGAATCGCTTGTTGAAACGTTCCACACGACCAGCTGTATCGATAAGAAGGTTCTTACCGGTAAAGAATGGGTGGGACTTTGAATCGATTTCCAAGACCATACGATCGCCCTTGTAGCACGAACGTGTCTGGAAAGTCGTGCCATCGGTCTGTACGACGTCGATGGTCTTGTATGCAGGGTGGATCCCCTTTTTCATTGCTTACCTCGAGATATCGATCTTATCAACTTGTGCGATATCGTCCAGCTTTACGAAGCGCTCCATGTACTTGATCGTACCCTTGTCGCTACGGAATGCCTTGATGACCTTGACGTTCACTTTCGTTTCCGCCTTGCCCTTTTTGGACTTATCACCGAATGTTTGTGCTTTTGCCATGACGGCTCCAACCGCGTTGTTGTGATTGCTATGAACGACAAATATACGGGACGCGGAAGAATTCTGCAAATGGTTGTCGCATAGTAACTTCGCAGTCTATGCTTATCATGAAATTCGGCGGCTCGGTCCTGCGGGACGAACAGGGGTTCCGGCGCATGGCCTCCATCCTGGGGGCCCTGTCGGGCGAACGCGTCCTGGTGGTCGTCTCGGCCTTTTCCACGGTCACGCGCGACCTCGACGCCATGTCGGCCCGGGCCGCCGACGGCGACCTTGTCAATGCCCTGTCGGCCCTGGAGCGGCTCCGGCAGGACCTTTCCGCCTTGTGCCCTCCCCCTTCTGCCTGTCCGGCCGACCTTGCGGAAACGCTCCGCCAGTGCTTCGAGGAACTGCAGTCCTTGCTGCGCGCCATGTCGGTCACCCGCCAGCGAACAGCACGCATTCGTGACCGATTCCTGGCCTACGGCGAATTTCTTTCCCTGCACGTATCGCATGCCCATCTGGAGGCGGCCGGTATCCCGTCCACCCGCGTGGACGTGCGCGAGGTGCTCATCACCGACGATACCTTTGGTGCTGCCGAACCGAACGTCGAGAAGACCCGCGTCGGCGTGGACCACCGCTTGCTCCCGCTCTTCGCATCGCATTCCATGGTGATCACGCAGGGCTTTGTGGGATGTACCGAGCATGGCGACACCACAACAATGGGCAAGGAAAGTTCAAACCTTACGGCCTCGTTCCTTGGCTCGCTGCTGCATGCGCGCGAGATCGTGATCTGGACGGATGTGGAGGGTGTACGAAGTGCCGACCCGACGCTCTGCGAGCACACCGTGGTACGGTCGCACCTGACGTATGCGCAGGCCCGCGTGGCGGCGCATCATGGCGTGAAGTTGTTGTATCCGACGATGATCGAACCCGCCGAGCGCGAGAACATTCCCATTCGCATTGCCCATGCCGAACATCCGAATGGCGGCCACACCGTGATCGCCAATGATATCGGAGAAACAGGTCCGTTGATCACCATCGACGGAGAGATGATCACCACGCTCTTCGCGCCGCGCAGCGCATGGCTGCATGCGGCCGATGCCATCGTGCGTGCCCTACACTTGGAGAACGACTTCTCCGTCACCGCGGGCGCTGAGGCCGACGTGGCCACGATGTCCGTCCCCCACGCACAACGCCGCGCCGCCTTGCAATTATTCCACGATCACTTGGTAGAACGCCCATGAAACCCGTGCACGAAAAACTCCCGAAGGATTCCTTCGAACCAGGCGAAACGTATCGCGTTGCGATGAATGGGACCGACCTCTATGAAGCAGAGGTGGTCAAGTTCCATGGTGGATGCTGGGCGACCGTGCGCGTCACACGTCCGATGCTGGAGGCCATGGCCGCCGACTATGCGCCGGGCACGGAGTTCGACGTGAAGGTCGCGCAGTACGACTTCACTCCGACGTCTTCGCTTCCGTCGCCATCTTGATGATCAGGGCCATCATTTCGCGCTCGAGAATTCCGTTGGAATTCCAGAAGTAGACCTGACTTGTGATGTACTCTTCGTAGCCGCTCAATTGTGCCTTGAGCGTGATCTTCGCCTTGCGGTTCTCCAGTTCCTTCACGTTGATGAAGTACTTGATACGACCGGTGGTCCAGATGCCCATGCGGATGCGCGGCAGTTCGCCGTAGCGCTCCATCACCGTCTTCGTTGAATCTTCACCGGTCACGAGAATGCAGTAGTCCGACTTGTACAGTCCCTTGTACTGTCCACCCTCTTCTGCCGGTTCGATCACCTTCTCCACCTCGGGCTTTGCACAGCCCTTGATCTCCATGGCCTTCTTCACGCCGGCCCATACGCGGCCGAACGATACGTCGAGCGTCTCTTCCAGCACGATCTGTTCTTGTTGGTCATCTCCCGCTGCCGCAAGGGGCATGGCAAGGAGCAGGGCGGCAAGGATCACAATGGCGTGTTTCATCAGTTCTTTCCGGAGAGTTGAACGCTGACAAGTTTCGAGACGGCCGCTTCTTCCATGGTAACACCGTAGAGAGTGTCAGCCGCTTCCATCGTCTTTTTATTGTGCGTGATCATCAGGAACTGTGTGCGTTCCGAGAACTTACGAATGATCTTCAAGTAGCGATCGATGTTGGCATCGTCGAGTGGTGCATCGACTTCGTCGAGCACGCAGAACGGACTCGGCTTCACGAGGTAGATGGCGAACAGGAGGGCGATGGCCGTCAACGTCTTCTCGCCGCCCGAGAGCATTTCGATACTGTGCGGACGTTTGCCGCGCGGCTTCGCTGTGATCTCGATCTTGCATTCCAATGGATCTTCATCGTCGATCATTTGCAGATCGGCCTCATCGTCCTCACTGAACAGAACAGTGAACAGCTCACGGAAGTTCGTGCGGATCTGATCGAAGGTGTTCGTGAACTGCTCGCGTGCCGTGAGGTTGATCTCGGTGATCGTCTCCTGCAACGTGCGCTCACTGTCGATCAGATCGGTGAGTTGCTTTGTGAGGAATTCCAGTCGTTCGCCTTCACGCTCATGCTCTTCCAACGCAAGGAAGTTCACATTGCCCATGCTCGTGAGCTTGCGTCGCAGTTCTTGTACTTGTGTGCGGAGCTCGTCCGGACTCATATCCGTCTCCGGTGGCACGGGCTCGCCTTCGGGGATCTCGATGCCGAGTTCCTCCGTGGCGCGCAACACATGCGACTCCATGCGCAGACGCACTTCGTTGAAACGAAGGTCCGACTCGTGCATGGCCTCCGTCGTCACATCCACATCCTTGCGCTGCTTGCGCACATCTTCTGCCGCCATCTGCAAGGCTGCTTGTGCCTCGCGAAGCGAGAGCTCGAGCGACTCGCGCTGTGCACGGGCATTGGCGAGCGATGCCGATAGTGCCGATGCCTCCATTACGCGCGTTCCATGTTCGCCACGCGTGGTCTCGATCTCGGCGCGCAATTGTTCGCGTTCTGTTTCGCGTTGTTCACGACGTGACTCGATGGTCGAACGCTCATCGGTCAGTCGATGCCTGTCCGACTCCAATGCCTGCAGATCGCCGGTCAACCGCACCAAGCGGATCTCGGCCGCACGGAACGATGCCGTCACATCGGCCAAGCCATGTTCGATGTTCTGCAACTCTGCTTGTGCAGAATGCACATCACGCTCAAGATCGGCCACACCGGCTTCGATGGAGTCGATCGACGCTCGTGCTTCATCGTGTTGTGTGGCGAGGTCCTGCAACTCTGCGCGGAACTTCTCTGCTTCCGCATGCAGCACGTCGCGCTGTCCGCTCACATCCTCGATCCGTCCACGGAAGGCATCAAGTCGTTGCATGCGTTCGTTGCGCACCACGGCCACGCGACGCACATCATCAGCAAGCTTGCGCACATCGATGGTGGCGAGTTCGGCCTTGATGGCGCGCACGCGGACCTCGATCTCGGAGAGCCGACCTTCAAGCACGGCATGTTCTTGCGTGAGCTCGGCAATGCGTTCCTTCCGTCCAACACGCACACCTTCCGTGCGCGAACCGGATCCGCCACGAATGGCACCCGCTGCTCGCACGATCTCACCCGCCAAGGTGACGGCCGCATCACATGCGCCCGTACCAACGGCTGCCCACGCCTGCTCCACCGTGTCCACCACGGCGGTCTTACCCAGGATGCCGCGAACGGCACCGCGCAATTGATCATCGGTGCGAACCAACTCGCTTGCCCATCCACGAACACCATCCACGGATGGCAAGGCGCCGGGGGCGGCAAGGCTTGGAATGCTATCGCGACAGAGGAAGGTGGCCTTGCCAACGTTGTTGCGAGAGAGCGCGCCGATGGCCTGCGCTGCCTCGTCCTTCGTGTTCACCACGAAGTAACGGGCTGCATCACCAAGCGCTGCCTCGATGGCAACGCGTAATTCATTGTCGGTGTTCAATACTTCGGCCAACGTCACCTTCTCACCCTGCGGCGTCCACTCGGGCGTCGAGAGCAGGAACTTCGAGCTTTCCGTGGTGTCGACCAGTCCGATCAGAAACTCTAGCGATGCCTTCGTATGCGCAGCCTGTGCACGCATGTGCTCGCTCTCTTGTTGGAGCGACTCTTGCTCGGCGCGCAACGTCGACTGACGTTCTTCGCCACTATGCAGGGCCTGTTCGGCCGCCTGGAGTTGTGCATCGAGGGCCGGGATCTCGGCTTGTTCTTTGGCGAGCTGTTCGGTCACATGCCGAAGCCGTTCCTCTGCTTGCAGTTGTTGTGCTTCGTTGTCGCGCAGTCTGCGCTGCAGACCATCGCTCTGAATGCGGAATCGGTCGGCAGCATTGCGTTGCTCTGCAAGGAGCTGTCGTGCCGTGTTCAAGGCCTCACGACGCGCATTCGTTTCCTGGCGCGCCGCGATCATGGCCTGCGTTGCCTGATCCACCGTCACGCGCTTCTCTTCCACATCGGCACGTGCTGCTGTTGTCTCCGTGCGGAGCGCTTCGAGGCGCTCACCCACGGTCTGCAGTTGTTGCGACGTGGTCGACTGCAATTGTTCGGATTCGGTGTGTTCGCGCTCAAGGCGCTCTAGTGCTCGCTGAATGGCATTGGCACGTTCATCCAGCAACGAGACGTGCTGTTGTGCTTCACCAAGCGAAGCACGCAGATTCGATTCTGCATCGAGTGCTGCGCGCAACTCTGCATCCTTTGCCGTTTGTTCGAGCTCGGCCGCCGCATGCGCTTCTTCACGTCGTGCAAGTTCGGCCTCGGCCGCCTCGCGCCGTGTGCGCACCTCGATGATCTGTGCTTCGAACTGCTTGAGAGCGATATACTCTTCGAGGTATTCGAACGAGAACAGCAGTTGGTCGAGGGCACGCAGTTGTGTGGAAAGCTCTTGGTGTTGACGTGCCTTTTCGGCCTGACGGGCCAACGAGTTCACGGTCTTCTGCACTTCACGCACGATGTCCTGCACGCGTGCGATATCGCGTTGTGCGGCCTCGAGCTTCCGGGCGGCTTCGCGACGTCGTGACTTGTACTTCGTGACCCCTGCGGCCTCTTCGAAGAGATGTCGGCGTTCTTCGGCCTTATCGCTCAAGATCGTTTCGATCATCTTCAACTCGATCACGCTATAGGCATCGGAGCCCATTCCGGTGTCCATGAAGAGATCGATGATGTCGCGCAACCGGCACTGCGTCTTGTTCAACAGGTACTGCGATTCACCACTGCGGAACAAGCGTCGTGTGATCGTCACTTGCGAGTATTCGGTGGGAAGGATCTGCTTGTTGTTCTCGATCGTGAGCGACACTTCGGCCATGCCGAGCGGCTTGCGCGTTTTCGAGCCATTGAAGATCACCTGCTCCATCCCGTCGGCACGCAGGGCCGAGGACTTCTGCTCGCCGAGCACCCAACGGATGGCGTCGACGATGTTCGTCTTGCCGCATCCGTTCGGTCCAACGATGGCCGTCACTCCGTCGGTGAACGAGAGGTCCGTCTTGTGGGCGAAGCTCTTGAAGCCGACCATTTCGAGATTACTGAGATACATGGACTACCATTCCTTGCTACGATTCACGATGAGCATCGGGAACACCGCTGCCACCGTCGTGTACAGCGTTGTCGCAACGCCATACGTCATGAAGAACATGGGGAACGAGATCTGCAATGGCTTCACATAGAAGAAGAAATACAGCAGATTGTGAACTCCCCCGCAAAGCGTCACGATAAGCAGAAATCGATAACTCCCGATCGTCTGCACCGAGAACCCCTGCTTGAAAAAATACCCGGCGAGAAAGGCGGCAACGGTCTTGGCAAGGGCATTGCTGCCCAGCACATCGGTCGACACCACGTCGAACAGGATACCGCTTGCGAACCCGGCAAACATACCGACGAACTGACCTTCGACCAAAGCGATGTAGACCGTCAGGATCAGCAGCAGATCGGGCGTGACGGAGCTCACGGCAACGAAGCGCAGGAAGACCACGTGGATCACGCTCAGGAGCATGGCCACCACGCCATAGGCCACGAATCGCAGCGGCGGATTCGTTTGGAACATCGACCTGTCGAACGGAATGTTGAGCGCGCTCATCGATGCGACCTCTGTTTACTTCCTTCTTCACTTTGTTGTTCGAGCAACAGTCGCTCGGCATCGGCCACATATTCGACCACGAACACCTGTTCCAGTGTTGCGAAGTTCACCGCCGGGTCCACCACGATCCGTCGGAAGAGCGAGTTGTTCTCTTCGGTGACCTGTGTGACGCGACCGATGACGATGTTCGACGGATAACGCGATGAGAACGAACTGGTGATCACGGCATCGCCTGCTTGCACATCATACGACTTCGGAATGTTCTTCAGTGTGAGGAAGTTCTCGCCTTCCCAGGCAATGATCCCGTCCACACGTGAGCGCTGGATCTTCGAGGCCACGCGCGTATCGCGATTGAGCAGCAACTGGATCACGGCATAGTGGTCGGACACGCCGATCACCAACCCCACCAGTCCTGCATCCGTCACCACGCTCATCCCTTCCTCCACGCCATCCTTCTTGCCCTTGTTGATCGTGGCATAGTTGCGCAGTTGCGTTGTGGTCTTGCCCACCACATCGGCAGCGATCAGTCCGTAGTCAGAATACTTCGGCAGGTCCAGCATCTTTCGCAGCGTGGCATTCTCCACCATGGCCTGTCGGCTCTTCGCACTCTCAACGGAAAGCTGCATGTTCAACTCGCGCAAGGCGAGGTTCTCGCTCTTCAAGGCAACGGGATTCGGGATCCAGGAGAACATCGATTGCATCCACCCCACCGAGCCAACGATCACGGCGCGGAAGCCGCCGAGTTGCGACAGGCTACCGAACGACATGAAGGCAAAGCAGATCACCACCAACGCAGCGAGCGTGATGTAGTTCTTGAAGCGGACAACGAATTCGATGAATCGCTGCATGGCGCGTTAGTAGCGCTTCGATTTGATCAGGACGTTCGAGTACTCGGCCAGGTCTTCGAGCACCTTTCCGGTACCGCGCACCACGGCCGTGAGCGGATCGTCGGCAACATGCACGGGCAGCGATGTTTCGCGGCGGAGTCGTTCGTCCAGTCCCTTCAGCAGCGCACCACCACCCGTGAGGATGATGCCGCGGTCAAAGATGTCGGCAGAAAGTTCCGGCGGCGTCTTCTCGAGCAGATTCAGTACGGCCTCGACGATGACGGTGATGTTCTCGTTGAGTGCATCGCGGATCTCTTCGCTCGAGACCACGATGGACTTCGGGATACCGCTCACCATGTCGCGACCCTTCACTTCGATCTCGAGTTCTTCTTCGAGCGGATAGGCGCTTCCAACATTTACCTTGATGATCTCGGCCGTCCGATCGCCGATGAGAATGTTGTGCTGACGCTTGAAGTAGTTCACGATGGAGTTCGTGAGCTCATCTCCGGCAATGCGAATGGACTCGTCGGCCACGATACCGCTCAGGGCGATCACGGCGATCTCTGTGGTACCACCGCCGATGTCGACGATCATGTTGCCCATTGGTTCATGCACATCCAGTCCCACACCGATGGCAGCGGCCATCGGCTCGGCGATCAGGTGCACTTCCTTGGCGCCGGCATGCTCGGCACTGTCGCGCACCGCGCGCTTCTCCACTTCGGTGATGCCGCTTGGAACGCAGATCACCATCCGTCGGGCCGGTTGCCACGACGACGAAAGTTTACGAATGAAGGCGCGAAGCATTCCTTCGGCGATCTCGAAGTCGGCGATCACACCATCCTTCAACGGGCGGATCGTTTTGATCTCTCGGTGCGTGCGACCGAGCATCTCTTGTGCTTCGTGACCGATAGCGATGATATGTTTTGTCGTGCGATCGAATGCGACGATCGACGGCTCATTGAGAACGATGCCCTTGCCTTTTTGCCAGATCAGGGTGTTGGCAGTGCCAAGGTCGATACCGACATCGTTGGAGAACAATCCGAGACGGGCCATGTGGAGCGACTGAGTGCGGGTGTAAGGAGTATCCGGAGGTCAAGGGTGCAAAATACAAATGATGGGGCGCATGGCAGTAGATTTGTCGATGCTATTGCGCGAACACATCCGTCCCACCCTCCGCCTTGCCCTGCCCGTGGCCGCCTCGCAAGTGAGCGACATGCTCACACTGCTTGTGGATAACATTATGGTGGGCAAACTGGGCACTGTTCCGCTGGCGGCGACGACGTTCGCCTCAAGCATTTCCATTGTGGTGATGCTCTTCGCCATCGGCTTCACGGTGGCCATCACACCGTTGGCGGGCGCGGCATACGGTCGGCGTGACATGGCCGAAGTGGCCCGCCACGTCAAGGCCGGCGCCATCGTGAGCCTCAGCGTGGCCATCCTCCTGGTGGCCGCCCTGCTCTTCCTGACGCCCCACCTGTCCCTCTTCGGCGCACCTGCCGATGTGGCCTTCGTGGCTCGTCCCTTCTACGTCTGGCTGGTCTTGTCCTTCCTCCCCCGCGTGGTCTTCGGCATCTTCAAGCAAACAGCCGAAGCCATGTCGAACACACGCGTGGCCCTGATCGTGGCCGTCGCGGCCAACGTCCTGAACTTGGGCTTCAACTGGCTGTTCATCTATGGCAACCTGGGCATGCCTCGCATGGGTGTGGAGGGCTCGGGCTTTGCGACCTTCCTGGCGCGGGCCCTCATGGCCATCATCATCTGGCTGATCTTCCTTCGGTCGCCCTTCTTCGTCCGCCTCCGCTCGGCCCTGCGCACGTCGTCGCTCGACGGAGCCCGTCTGCGCGAGGCGCTCCGCAGCGCCTTCTTCACCGGACTGCCCATTGCAGGCCAGATCATCCTCGAAGTGATGGCCTTTGCGGCCGGCGCCGTCATGATGGGCTGGCTGGGAGCCGTTCCCCTGGCGGCCCATCAGATCGCCATCGGCCTTGCCTCCCTCACCTTCATGGTGGCGCTCGGAATTTCGAGCGCGGCCACCATTCGCATCTCGCAACTGCACGGAAAGGGGGATCGGGAAGGCGTGAAGGCGGCAGGGTATGCGGCCATGGTGCTTGTGCTCGTGTACAACGTGATCACGGCCACGCTCTTTCTCACGCTTCGACATCAGCTTCCCTATCTCTACGTGTCGGATCCCCAGGTCATCGCTCTTGCTGCACAGCTGCTCATCTTCGCCGGTCTGTTCCAGATCTTCGATGGTATGCAGACGGTTGTCCTCGGCGTCCTCCGCGGCGTGAACGATGTGCGTGTGCCCACCATCATCGCTACCGTTGCCTACGGACTCGTCGCCCTGCCCGTCAGCTACATCTGCGCCTTCCCTCTCGGCCTCGGCGCCCCCGGCATCTGGATCGGCTACCTTGGCGGATTGGGGGTGGCGGCGGGACTGTATATGAAGAGAGTGAGTGGGAAGTAAAAGCAGAAGTAAAAAAGAAGTAAAAGAGAAGTAAAAGAGAAGTAAAAGAGAAGTAAAAGAGAAGTTGAGCGTTATGTGTTTCCGACTGAGATCATGTATTCGGGAATTCAATGATTGGATTCTGTATTCTGTATTATGTATTCTCCTCCGATTAAAAAGAACCCCTTCATCCAGTGGGCGATCTGAATGAAGGGATCTTGGAGGGGAGATAAGGTGAGAAAATGGTAATCGTTGTTAGCGGGTGATGGCTAGTGTCTCGGTGGTGGTGGAACCATGCGAGCGTCGTGCCACGAGGTAGAGGCCGCTGCTCAGAGAGCGAGCGTCGATGCGGCTTACAGAGCCATTGGCTTGGGCAACAGCAAGACCGCGGGCATCGAAGATGAGGATATCGTCGTCGGGTGATGCATTGCGGAATGCGAAAGCATCCGAAGCGCGATCGTAGCGAACACTATACACTGTTGCATCATCTTCTTGCACATCCGTTGTGACGCCTGTTGCTGTCCACCGACTGACGGAATCACCTTCATACGCATCCGATGAGATGGTCACATCCACGACGTGTGCACCAATATCTGCGCTACGATAGCATGCCTTCTTCACCATCACTTGTGCACCACCGGCGATCGTGAATGGCATGGGTGGATCGGTGGGATCGGTGAGGGTGAACGATGGATCGCTGAAGGCGATCTTCGAGACCACGACGTTGTAGTTGCCGTTGTTCATCACACGGAGCCCTTCCTCCTTGCAGACCTCCACACCCTGTTCCACATTGCCAACGTTCCAGTCGTCAACACTGATGCGCGGGATGCCTACCGTTCCGGTGAGAGCGATGCTCGATGAAGAGCATGCCGAGGTGATCACGAGTTGATCGTTGACCGCACCCGTGGCGGCTGTCGTGGGTTTGAATTCGACCACCACATCGCGCGAGCCACCAACTGGTAAGACAAAGGCCGGAGGAGAGCCTCCGCTCACCACTTGGTAGCTCGATCCGCCCGCAAGGGCGATGGATGTGATGGACAGGGGTTGTCCGGTTGTGTTCGAAATGGTCACCGTCTTGCGATCGGTCCGATCGATGCGCACCAGACCATGATCCACGGTTGTTGTGGAGAGGGCAGGCGAGGTGGCAGGGATGGTGAGTGTATCGAAGGAGATGTTATCGGCCCAGTCCGTCATGATGATCACTGCATACCCATCCTTGGAAGGATCAACGAGCGACACGTCGAAGACGAAGGTCTTGTAGGAGTTGTCCTTCGGGAAGAAGGAGTCGGTGACAAGTGTGAGCCGAACGTTCTTGTTCCGCGGATCGGCGCTGAGGGCAACGTTCTTCAATCCTCGATCGACCTGATCGGTGGCGGCCGGCGGATTCGTTGGAGGGTCCGGATTGTTCCGTCGCTCCGTGGCCGTGTACTGCCACTTGCCGCAGGTTTGCGCAACGCGCGTGAATTGTGGTGCCAGTTTGTCGACGCCGGCCACGATGATGCTCTGTGCCAGGGTGGGCACCGTTGTGGCGAGGACCATCGCCGAAGTAAGGATCAATGAGCGCATACACACCTCGAAAGTTTTGAAGACCGTCCCGCTTGTCGTCATACCCCAACAACATCGAGGTGTGGTAATGGTTTCCGACAAAAACACGTCGAGAATTATGCATCTGACCGATGGAGGGCCCGAGGAGCCGTATCTTTGTGGCCTATGCGCATTGGTACCACTTCCGTCGACAACGGCGTCCTCCTCGCTCCTATGGAGGATGTGACCGACCTTCCCTTCCGTGTGATCTGCAAACGGTATGGGGCCGACATTGTCTATACAGAGTTCATCTCGTCGGAAGGTCTCGTGCGCGATGCACGTCGCTCGCTCGAGAAGTTGCGACTCGCCGATGAAGAACATCCGGTGTCGATCCAGATCTTCGGCGGTGATATCAACGTGATGGTCGATGCGGCCATTCGTGCGGCAGAGTCGGGACCTGACTTCATCGATATCAACTTCGGATGCTGGGTGAAGAACGTCGTTGCACGCAATGCCGGTGCAGCACTGTTGAAAGATCCGCCACTGATGGCCAAGCTCACACGCGCCATCGTCGATGCCGTGCAACTTCCCGTCACCGTGAAGACGCGTCTTGGTTGGTCGAAGGATTCCATCGTGATCACCGATGTGGCGCAGATGATGGAAGATGCGGGCGCAGCAGCGTTGACGGTGCACTGTCGCACACGCGACATGGGTCATGATGGCGATGCGGACTGGACGTGGATCCCGAAGATCAAGGAAGTCGTGTCGATCCCCGTGATCTTGAACGGCGATGTGAAGTCACCCGAAGATGCGCAACGCGCCTTCGCTACCACAGGCGCCGATGCTGTGATGATCGGACGTGCGGCCATTGGCAATCCGTTCATCTTCCGTCGTGCGCGACACCTCATCGACACCGGCGAGTTGCTCCCGGCCTTCAGTCCACGCGAGCGCATCAACGTGTGCTTGGAACACCTTCGCCTGGAATTGGAATCGAAGCCGCAGAAGCGCGCCATACACGAGTTCCGCAAACACTATGGCGGCTACCTAAAAGGTCTGCCCAACAACTCCCCTGTTCGTCAAGTCGTGGTCACGTCGGAATCGTACGACGAGATCGCCGAACGCATGCTGCAGTATGCGGACGATCTCGATCTGCGAGTGCCTGCGTGATCTCGCTCGATCATTCTGTTGTCCGCACGGTCCGTCTTGCTCTTGAGCGACTGCATTGCACCGATCGCACGATCCTGTGTGCGGTAAGTGGCGGACTTGATTCGATGGCCATGCTGCACATGATCGCTGCCGTGCGCGACGAGCTTCGATGCTCGCCGATCGTGGTGCATGTGCATCACGGTTTGCGCGGCATCGCCTCCGATGATGATGAACGCTTCGTCGTCAGCATGGCCGATGCCCTCGGTCTGCCCTGTGTGCACAAACGTGTGGATGTGATGCAGCATGCACATACGCATGGCATGAGCATTGAAGAGGCGGCACGACATCTCCGTCTTGGTGTGTTCGAAGCCGTGGCCCTTGTAGAAGGAGCACAGATCGTGTGCACGGCACATACGATGGATGATCAGGCAGAGACCTTCCTCTTGCATGTTGCTCGCGGTTCCGGACTGCATGGACTTTCCGCCATGCCGCCCTCGCGTACCTTGAAGAGCGGACTCGTGCTTGCACGTCCGCTGTTGGAGGTGCGACGCAGCGAACTGCTCGACCTTGCGCAGACGGAACAGTGGACGTGGCGCGAGGATGCCAGCAATGATGATGTGACCTTTTTGCGCAATGCTGTTCGCAAGAACGTGATGCCCGTGTTGCGCGACGTCTTCGGTGCCGGCATCACATCGTCGATCGCCACGAGCACGGCGCTGTTGCGCGAAAGCCGCGACATCGTCGACGGAGTGGTGCGCGACCATGTGGCGCGCACGATCGTGGTGGATGGGGCAACAACGCGCATGCATGTTGATGTGCTTGCCGCCCTGCCGCCCTCGCTCCGACATGAAGTGATCCGCGTTGCGCTCCGTCATGCGTTGGGCGAAGTGGCCGATCGTACGATGGTGCAGCGCGTTGACGACCTCGTATCGGCCGAGACCGGGAGCAAGGCCTCGTTGCGTGCATCGCTCATTGCCGTGCGTGAACGCGAGCAGATCGTGCTTGGCGATGCCGAGGCGGCCACGGCGGTGGAGTCCATCGAGATCGATCACGACGGCGTGTACATGAATGGCGCGCAGACGCTCACGATCCGGACGGCCTCGGCACTGGACGTTCGACTTGATGCAGACCGCTCCGTGGCGTACATTGATGCCCGATCGCTGGTGGGTCCGCTCACCTGGCGCCCCTGGCGCGCTGGCGAGCGCATGCGACCGTTCGGAATGGATGCCGATGTTCTCGTCAGCGACCTTCTCACCAATGCCAAGGTGGACCATCGACACAGGTCGTCGGCCACCGTGCTCAGCGATGCACAGGGCATTGTCTGGCTCTGCGGCGTTCGCCTGAGCGATCGCGTCAAAGTTCAATCAACCACTCAGCACGTCACCGTTTGTAGGATCTCATGAACAGTATTCGCGTCCACGACCGAACATTCAAACCCTATCTCTCCAAGACCGAGATCGACGACCTCGTGAACACCATTGCGCGGCGCATCAACAAGGACTTCGCCGGCAAGGAACTCACGGTGCTCGTCGTGTTGAAGGGGGCCTTCATTTTCGCGGCCGATCTCGTCCGTCGCATCGACATTCCGGTGACCGTTGAAGTGCTTCGCGCATCCAGCTATGGCTCGGGTATGACGTCGAGCGGCACCGTGGTGGTGGACGACTCGCTCGTCGATGTGGGCGAACGACACATCATGATCATCGAGGACATCATCGACACCGGCACCACGCTCGTCCAGCTCATCAAGCAGCTTGGCGGCATGAACCCTGCCAGCGTCACGGTCACCGCCCTCCTGAGCAAGCCCTCGAAGCACCATCAGGAACTCAACGTGGACTATGTGGGCAAGGAGATCCCGGCCGACTTCGTCGTGGGCTACGGGATGGACTATGCGGGCTACGGACGGAACCTCGACAGTATTTGGGTGGTTTCCGAGGACGAAGAATAATCCCCCACCCCATACGTCAACGGGGTCGAACCAGGAGAACACAATGGCCAACGGCAACAACATGCAACAACGACCGACAAAACCTCAACAGGACGACGACGATAACGACCTGACCGTATCGCGAGTGCTCCGCAACGTCCTGATCTGGGTAGGGATCCTTGTCAGCCTCGTCATGGTGTCCATGATGCTCATGCAAAAGCAAGGGCAGGAATGGGAACTCACCAACAACGAGTACCTGGAATGCGTCAAGCAGAACCGGATCCAGTATGCCGTGATCAAGAAGACGAGTCTGAACGACTTCTCCTTCCACGGTGTGCTCAAGGAGCCCATCACTATTCAGCGCGACAAGAACTCCGTCTCCGTGAAGAACTTCCACACCATGCTCGGCGTGGTGGATTCGAACACCGAGGCGCTCTGGCGCGAACACAACATTTCGTTCCAGTATGAGAGCGGCGACTCGCCATGGTGGGTCAGCCTTATCTCCATGCTGCCCTGGATCCTTCTCATCGGTGCCTTCCTCCTTGTGACGCGCCGTATGCAGATGGGTGGCGGTGGCGGCAAGAACATCTTCTCGTTCGGCAAGAGCAAGGCGCGTCTGCAGACCGAAGGCAACGTCCACGTGACGTTCGCCGATGTGGCCGGCGCCGAAGAGGCCAAGGAAGAACTCCACGAGATCATCGAATTCCTGCGCGAGCCCGGCAAGTTCACCCGTCTGGGTGGGAAGATCCCGAAGGGCGTGTTGCTGTTGGGACCTCCTGGTACCGGCAAGACGCTGCTTGCACGCGCTGTGGCCGGCGAGGCCAGCGTTCCGTTCTTCAGCATCTCGGGTGCCGACTTCGTCGAGATGTTCGTGGGTGTTGGTGCGAGCCGCGTCCGCGATCTCTTCGAGCAGGCAAAGCGTCATGCACCGTGTATCGTCTTCATCGACGAGATCGATGCCGTTGGACGTCATCGCGGCGCAGGCTTGGGTGGCGGACACGATGAGCGCGAGCAAACGCTCAATCAATTGCTCGTCGAGATGGACGGCTTCGAACAGAACCTCGGCATCATCATCATTGCCGCCACGAACCGCGCCGATGTGCTCGATCCTGCCCTCATGCGTCCGGGTCGCTTCGACCGTCAAGTGGTGGTCGACCGTCCCGACATGAACGGTCGCTTCGGCATTCTCAAGGTGCACACACGCAAAGTGCCGATCGCCAAGGACGTCAACCTCGAGGTCATCGCCAAGGGCACGCCCGGCTTCTCGGGTGCAGACCTTGCCAACCTTGTGAACGAGGCCGCGCTCTTGGCCGCACGTCGCAACAGTCTTGATGTGACCATGTTCGACTTCGAGAACGCCAAGGACAAAGTGATGATGGGTGCGGAACGCAAGAGCATGATCATCAGCGACAAAGAGAAAGAGACCACGGCCTATCACGAGATCGGTCACGCCCTTGCAGGAAAGCTTCTTCCGGACAGCGATCCGGTGCACAAGGTCACGATCATTCCGCGCGGACGTGCGCTTGGCGTCACGTCGTACCTTCCCAACGAAGACACGCATTCGATGAGCAAGGAATACCTCACCACACGCATCGTGTTGCTGCTTGCCGGTCGCGCTGCCGAAAAGGTCGTCTTCAACATCCTCACCACCGGAGCCAGCAACGATCTCGAGCGCGCCAGTACGATCGCACGCAAGATGGTCTGTGAGTTCGGTATGAGCGACAAGCTCGGTCCGGTGCACTATGCCTCCAAGCATGACGAGGTCTTCCTTGGTCGCGACATCGGTCAACCCGCCGACCACTCCGAAGAAACATCCCGTTCGATCGATGCAGAGGTCCGTCAACTCATCGTCGACGCCGAGCAACGCGCCGAACAACTCATGCGCGACAACATCGACATGCTGCACAAGATGTCGAAGGCCCTTGTCGAACGCGAGATCCTCGATGGCGCCGAACTCGACATCCTCATGAGCGGCGGCGAACTTCCGCCCATGGTGAAGAACATCGACCAGATCCGCGCCACCTTGGCAAAGGAAAAGGAGCAAGGCAACAAGGCCTCTGCAGCATCGCAACCCATGATGCCACCCGATGCCACCCCCGGTATCTCGCCGGCGTAAACGCTCAACGTCAACCCATCTTGAACCCCTGTTTTGCCTAGCGAGACAGGGGTTCTTTCTTTGTGGACCGATGGTACTCGGCTAACACCAGCTTAATGACAGCAGGGGTTCGCTTGGTCTTCAAGGATCTACCTTCGGCGATCGCTCGAATGACCTTCTTCGCTTCAGATGAACTGAGCGGCGTCGCATCGCAAACTAAAAAGCCCTGCCGTACCTATAGTACAGCAGGGCGTTCGAATGTGACATTTCGACGTTGAAGGTCGTCGTTCTTCGGTTTAGATCGTGTTCACTTTGAACTTGATCGTGAACTTCACTTGACCGAGGACGTTCGTGGATGTTGCCGTGGTTCCGTCTTGGAAGGTGCCGTAGGTGGACACGGTGCAGAAGCGCAGACGTGTCTTGATGAGGCCGATGGCGGCATTCACTTCGCTGCTCACAGGAATGGCATAGCCTTTTCCGCTTGTGCCGGGAACCATGAGGTCCGACAGCTTCACGTTCGTGAATTCGCCAAGCTTATACTGCTTCGTATCGCCGAATTCCGGCGGGAAGGTCAGGAAGAACGAGACCTTCGAGAATGTTGCGTTGGTCATGTTGACGGATGGGTTGGAGAACACAGGGTTTTGGACAGTGTTCAGCAAGATCCACGCTTCCGATACCGAACCACCGTCGATCTTGTCCTTGTTGTCCATCACGTCTTTGTTCGTCGACAGATCCTGACAATCCGAACTGGTCTTCGGAACGAAGTTGCCCGTGCCTGCGATCGGTACCGTGATCTCCACCGGTACGTCGATCTGTGTTGCCTTCGTAAGGGCATCACATCCATTGAGCATCAAGGACAACGAAGCGCCAATGCAGATGGCCAGAATGCCGAACAGGTGTACTCTACGTTTCATAGGTCCCTCGGAATGAAAAAGTGGATACGGAACAACGCCCAAAATATAGCCGACGGGCCGTAGTTCCGCCATGATTTTTATCAGAATTTCAAGCGCTTGAACACTCCTTCGGGCACAAGGCGCACGATGCGCATGATCCACTTCCAGAAGCCCGGAACATAGACCACATCACGTCGGGCCTCCATGGCCTTGACGATGCGCTTGGCCACCGAAGCGGCCGAGGCAAAGAGGAAGCCCTTTGGCACGTGGGCCGTCATGGGCGTATCGACAAAGCCCGGAAGAATGGTCGTCACCTGCACGCCCGTATCCACCAATCGCGCCCGCAATCCCGATGCATACGTCGTCACCGCTGCCTTGGCCGCCCCGTAGGTATAGTTGGAACTCCGTCCACGCTCACCTGCCACACTGGAGATCACGCCGATCTCGCCGCCCTCCTGCCCTACCATCACCGTTGCATAGCGATGCATGAGCGAGATGGCACTGATGCCATTCGTGAGCAGTGCATCCATCGTCGCATCCACACTTTCCTCGCATGCCTTCTGATCGGGTAACGTGCCATGGGCGATCAGCACGGCATCGATGAACTGCAACGTGGCCACGCTTGCATCCACGATGGCCTGATGTGCATCGCGTGCACGCAGGTCGGCCACCGACACGGCAACGTGCTGCGCACCACGCGTGGTGAGGTCTTGCGCAATGGCGCGAAGGTGATCTTCGTTGCGACCGACGAGCACGAATCGCGCGCCGTTCTTGGCCCACAGTCGCGCGCATTCCTGCGCAATGGCCGACGTGGCGCCGATGATCACGATGGATTGATACGAGGTCTTCATGGTTGAACTTTCGTGTGCACGCGCTGCCAAAAGGTGGACGTGCAATGAGGGTCGAGAAAGGCGGCAAGGCGCGAAGCCTCGGGATACATCGTGTGGAAATGCTCGGCCGACAGGTGGGCATCCTTTGCCGGATAGATCCGTCCGCCAACATCGGCCACAATGGCATCGAGCGTATCGAGCATGCGCATGAGCGGCACACCGTCGTTGCCGAAGTCAAGCGCCAGTGTGAGACCCGGACGTGGGAACGAGAGAAGTCCGGGCGACGGCTTATCGCCGAACATCTTCAGCACGGCCAGGAACGACGCCATTCCCGCACGTTTGATCTCGGTGAGGATGTGATGCATCACCGATGCATCTCCGTCATACGGGATCACACATTGCCACTGCAAGAACCCACGCTTGCCATAGAGTTTGTTCCAGCCTCCCACCACGTCGAGCGGATAGAAGAACGGATCGATCGATGTTCGCGTGCGCTTCGATCTGTTGAACTGCTTGTGATAGTACAGCGTGTTGAATGCTTTGATCGACGTGCGATTGAGCAACCAATTCGGCGGCACCACCGGCACCTGCACAAGCATATTCGATTCTGTATTCTTGATTCTCTGATTGGATTCTGAATTCTTGATTCTGTATTCGTCTTCAAAATTCCCTCGAATAAAGCTCCCTTTCCCAACGGAATCTCCCCCTTGCGTGCAATCGATCCACGACACAGTGTATTCCCACGATGCATCGCTCTCCACCATATGTGCGATCATCTCGTCAAGAGAGCGTGCCTTGATCGATTCCACATCGAGCGTGGGTGCACCGATTCGGATGAGCTGGATCTCTGCCCACGAGATGATCCCCGTCAGGCCAAGTCCACCGATCGTTGCGGCAAACCAATCTGCATGCTGCGTCGGTGTGCACTCGCGCACCGAGCCGTCGCTGCGCACGAGTTCAAAGGCGCGCACATGCGAGCCGAACGTTCCGCGCAGATGATGGTTCTTGCCATGCACGTCGTTCGCAATGGCACCGCCAATGGTCACGTACTTCGTGCCCGGTGTCACCGGCAGGAACCATCCATGCGGGACAACAAGGTCGATGATGGCGGCAAGGCTCACACCGGCTTCGCAACGAAGCACGCCCGTTGCGGGATCGAAGGAAATGAATCGGTCGAGATGGGAGGTGACGATGAGCGTGCCATCGTTGTTCAGGCAGACATCGCCATAGCTTCTGCCCAGACCGTAGGCAAGCACGCGTGTGCTCGAGCGCATGGCATCGGCGATCTGCGTGCGCCATGCAAGCGTGATCACATCGTGGGGCGTGCTGGCAGGATACCGACCCCAACTCTCGGGTGCAGGAGTCGTGCTCACACTGATGCCGCGATCACGATTCCAACAACGATGAGTCCCACCACGTAGCTCGCACGATCGCGCACCGTGAAGAGGATCGGATCTTCATGCATACCGCCACGATGGGCAATGAGCCACAGGCGTGTGATCCAGTAGACCATGCACGGCACCAACAACCAGAGCCGCAGCGGATGCAGGTAGAGGGCGCGTACTTCCGGACTGTTCACGTAGAGGGTGATGACGAGGATGGAGATGTAGCCAATGGCCGGACCCAACACGCGGATCATCTCCGTGTCACCAATGGTGTATCCCCTTCCCGCCATGCTTGCCCGTTCCCGCCCTGCCATGTCGAGCAGTTCGGTGTAGCGCTTCAAGAAGGCAAGCGAGGTGAAGAGGAACATCGAGAACATCAGCAACCATGGGGAGACCACAACATTCGCTGCGGCCGCACCGGCCTCGATGCGTAATGTGTACAGTCCGGCGAGGACGAGCACGTCGACGATCTCCATGCGCTTGAAGACGAACGTGTAGAGCGTCGTGAGCACGGCATACGTGAGCAACCACAATGAGTACGCCACGGGCAACACTGTCACACTTAACAGCGCAGCAGCACCGAAGAGCAGTGGTATGGCGCTCAGCGCGAAGGACAGCGGGATGCGACCGCTGGCCATGGGTCGACGTTGCTTCGTGGGATGTGCGCGATCGCTTTCGATGTCCATCACGTCGTTCAACACGTACACGGCAGAAGCGCACAGTCCGAACGTGAGAAAGGCCACAAAGACCTGCAGGAAGAGTGCAGGCTCTGCGAACTTGTGCGCTAGCAGCACAGGCATGAAGAGCAGGATGTTCTTCACCCACTGATGCAGTCGAAGTTGTTTGGCCACGTCGCGCATGGATGCTGTTGGTCGAAGGAACGTGCGCGTGACAGTGCCGGCCTTCTTCACAAGCGATCCGTTCGTACCGGCAACGAACGACTCCGATGCGGCGGTCCAGATGGGCACGTCGGCAATGTTGTCGCCAATGTAGGCGAACGGTCCACCTGCATGCAGTCGGATCCGTTCCGCCTTCGTCGACCCTTTCAGATTGACGGTTGATGTTGTGGCAAGCACATCGGAGAACACCTGCACATGATCGGCCACGGCTTGTGCAATGCTGGAGTGCGCCGCCGTAGCAAGCACGATGGTCCGTCCGCGTTCGCGTTCCTCGCGCAAGAAGGTCAGCAGTTCTGCATCGTACGGTAGGAGCTCGACGGCGATCGTTGCATGCGCAGCCACATGGTCCTTGAAGGCGGCCTTGCCGCGCAGCAGGAGGAAGGGAAGGCGAAGAAGGAGGAGAGGGTCATTCCGGAGAGCAACGACGAGCGACTCCCACAGGGTGTCGGTCGCAACGAGCGTCCCGTCCAGGTCCACGTAGAGCGGGATGTTGGAATGGTCCATGTACAAAGTTACGACCACCAGTCGAGTTGCAGCTCCGAGAAGATCCCGTCACGCGTCTCGATCTCGGCAAGGGCCGTTTCGTCGTCACTGGTGAGCGAGCCGCGCACCGAATAGCGTTCCACCATGTCGCAGAGCTTGACGCAGTCGGCGGCATGACTATGGAAGCGCATCGTGGCATAGTCCTTGGCACTGAACGTGCTGATCAGGAACTGCCAGTCGCTGGCCTGGGCCAACAGCAGCTCGCGCATGGCGGCCTTGATGATGCGCTCGGAGGTGGCATCGAGAAGCTGTGGTGGGTGTTTGTCGAAGAGCATCGACATACGATGTTCCAGCGCATACTCCCGTTCCCACGTCCACTGCGTTGCGGGATTCATCCACACATCGTGGTGGGCATTCTCGCCCCATGACGATTCGGGAAGGGCGATCTCCATGTCGGGCTGCACACGGTCGAGTTGTTCGGACGCCGTCGACGTGTGAATGATGCCCGTTGCATGGATACCGCGGAGCACTTCTTCGAGGAAGAGTGGACCTTCGTACCACCAATGTCCGAACAGTTCGGTGTCGAAGGGAAGGCACATGGTGGCAGGGCCCGAGGCATGCGACTCGCGATGCAGGAGGGCCACGGCCAGCGACTTCACAAAGTGCTTTGCATGCACGCGTGCCTTGTTCGCCGCCCACGTCGGATTGTAGAACTGCTTGTACTGCATGTCGGCCTTCACATCGGTCACACGCCAATAGCGCATGGCCGAACGGAAGTACTTCTTGTGGAAGTCCAGATAGTCGGGGTCGCCGGGATAGCCGCTGTCGCCGCTCCACACCTGCATCGACATCGGAAGGTTGCGCGTGAAGCAGACGGCATTGTGTGCATGTGTTTCAGAGGTCACGCGGAACAGATCGTAGACGCTGCGCTCGTCCAGTCGTGCGCGCGCGGCCCCATACGTTTCATCGTAGTGGACACGTCCGCCCGGTGTGTGCAATCCAACAGGTGATGCCTTTTCGAGTGCCGGTTCGTCGGTCACGAAGAAGTCGAGCTGTTCATCGAACAACACCTGTTCCACACCGGCGCGCCATCGCGCCACGCTATAGGCTGCCACGGGCAGCAGCGTGCGCCACGGATAGGCCGGTCGGTAGGCGCATTCCGGCAACCAGATGCCGCGGGGAGCACGACCGAAATGTTTCGTGTAGTTGGCCTTGGCCAAGCGTACCTGCATGCGAACGCTGCGGTCTTCGGCAAGGAGCGGGAAATAGCCGTGGGTGGCGCCACACGTCATGATCTCGATCGCACCGCGCTCTTGCAGATCGCGCATGGCGGCCACGATGTTGCCGTGATAGGCCTCGGTGAATCGACGGGACCGAGCGCGATACCAATCGGCCCAGTACGTGCACAGATCGATCTGCTCTTGCGGTGCCCCATCCGTTCGAAGTTGCTCCACATCCCCTTCTGCCAGCACGGCATGGGCCTCGCAGTACTGCACGAAGATGTCGGCAAAGTCGGGATGCGTCAACTGTTCACACAGCACCGGCGAAACATCGAACGTGATCCCTGGACGGATCCCTTCTTCCATCAGGCGCTCACACATGTCCAGCAGCGGCACATAACACTCCGCCGTCGCCTCACACAACCAGTCGCTTCCATGCGGCCACGCACCGTGGTGGAGGACGTAGGGAAGGTGGGTGTGGAGGATGAAGAGAACCATGGTATGAAGTTACGAGTTACGAGTGACAAGTGACGAGTGACAAGTGACACACAAAACCCATCACTTTTTCACGAACAACACTGAAAACATAGCGGAAGCTTTGAGTGCAAAGCCATGAGCAATGATCTTGGTGCCGTCGGGACACGTGGTGGTCCAGTATTCGTTCTCGCGGCCTTTCTCGCGCACAAAACCGCGCCCTGCCTCCTCATTCCATGCCTTTACCGCAGCGCTTGCCTCTTGTTCCGTTGCAAAGTACTCGATGTAGGAAACGGAGAACATGCCGTTCTTGAACGAAGCAGAAATGACATACTTCGCAGAATCCATCGGTTGATCTTTCGACTTCCGACCAAACGCTGCCAGTAACATGTCACCCTTTCTCATGATGGAATCCGGTTGGCCTGATCTCCGGAGCATCGTTTCAACCTCATCGATCGTCTTCCCCCAGGAAGCAGTTGCTAGGTACCCAACACACGGCTTCATGGACATCAGATCCGTCACGATAGGATTCCGTTCACCCGCCACGCATGTCGAGGCGGACAGAATGAGGAGCAACGCAATTGCAGGTACCTTCATAGCATACTCAGGTTGTGGTAGGAACTACCTCATATTACCGCTTACTTCACTTTTACTTCTTGTTTACTTCTCTTTTACTTCTCTTTTCCTTCTCTTTTCCTTCTCTTTTCCTTCTCTTTTACTTCTCTTCACGCCACTCCTCGCTTCCACGGCGTGATCTCCTGCACTTTCTTGGCGGACGGCGAGTGCATGGCATGATAAAGGTCCCATGCTTGCTGCAGATTCAGCCAGAACTGAGCCTCTACTCCAAAGAAACGCTCTAGGCGGAGAGCCGTATCGGGCGTCATATCTCGCTTCCCGTGGATCAGCTCATTGATACGAGGATAGGAAACGCCAAGACGCGATGCGAGATCCGTTTGTGTGAGCGCGAACGGCTTCAGAAACTCCTCCAAGAGGATCTCTCCCGGATGGGTTGGTTGTCTATGTGTGGGAATGCGAGACATGGTCTTCCTTTCTAATGATAGTCAACGATCTCGACGGCGTGCAAGCCTTCGGATGTCCAGTTGAAACAAATGCGGTATTGCCCGTTCACGCGAATGCTATGCTGACCTCGACGATCACCACGCAGGCGCTCAAGCATGTTTCCCGGCGGGATGCGCAAACTCTCAAGCGTGACGGCCGCAGCTAAAAGATCCAATTTCCGAACAGCCACAGGCCACAATGCAACGGGACAGACTTTTCGGGCCGCGCGCGAGTCCACACCGTTGAACACGTCTTCTGTTCCTCTATTCGCGAATGTTTGGATCATAGCACAGAGATTGCCTCGTCGTTGGTTCAAGACAAATATAACGCATAACGTTATACGTTATCTCCCGCAGACACGATTTGTCTGAGGTAAGCGATTGGTGCTGGAGGGGTCAGAAGGCAATACAGAATACAGAATGCTAATCAAGGATCAAGGAATCAAGGATCCCACGAAGTGACCACGCTAGTGTCCCACGAAGTGTCCCTTCTATTTTACTTCTATTTTACTTCCCTTTTACTTCTTTCTTCCTTCTCAAAACACAAAGGCCACGCCGGAATATCTTCCAACGTGGCCATTCATGTTCTTGGGGCGAGCGACGGGGCTTGAACCCGCGACAACCGGATTCACAGTCCGGGGCTCTACCAACTGAGCTACGCCCGCCATAGGATCACAAAATTACAACTTACTTGCGTTTATTCGCTATGCTAAGGGTCTTGAGGGTTGGGATCGTCGCCAATTCCTTGATGGGCAACGATTCCAGCTTGTTGCCCGACACGTCGAGCACGGTGAGAACGGAGCAATTCCCGATCTCTTTCGGAAGTGTCGTGAGCAGATTGTTCTTGAGACGGAGTCGCTCGAGCTTGCGCTGATTGCCGATCGTGGGTGGGATCGACGTGATCTTGTTGTCATCCAATTCAAGGTTCTTGAGCTCCGGCATGTTCATCTGCGCCGGCACCTCCTTGAGCTCGTTGGAGCTGAGCTTGAGCGTCTCGATCGTGGGCAATGTGTAGAGCGTGGCAGGAACTGAGGTGAGATTGTTCTTCTGCGCTTCCAGTGTTTGCAACGGCAGCGAGACGATCCACGTGGGCAGTTCCGTCAGCGCATTATCGTCAAGATCGAGCGATGTGATCGTCTGCATATCCCCCAGCCACTCCGGCAACGTGTCGATGGCGTTCTTGGCGAGCGACAGAACTTCCAGCACCTTCAGACCCTTGATCCCTTCCGGAACCTTCGTCAGCCTTGTGCCCTCGAGGTCGAGCTCTTTGCAGACGGGCATGGCGAAGACGCGACCGCGAATGTCGCGCAAGGGATTGAGCGAAAGGTCGCACACCTTCAGCGCAGGCCATCCCACCGTCATGTCGATGCGGGTGAGCCGATTGCGTGTGAGTTTCAGCGTTTCAAGGGCGGGTAAGGCGGCAAGAACGGAAGGCACTTCTTCAAAGAGGTTGCCGGTGAGGTCGATGGTGCGGAGCTTCTTGAGTCCGGAGATCTCCTTGGGCAGGGCCATGAGCTTGTTGCCCGTGAGGGAGAGTTCTTCGAGGTTGACGAGCTTGACGATGTCGGGCGAGAGCTGTTCCATCATGCGACGGGACAGGTCGAGACGGATCACCTTTTCGGGATTGGCCATGGCCTCTTCCCACGACTTCACGGGGGTCTTCTTCACGTCGGTGGGTGACAGCGGCGACGACTGCGGAACGGTCGTTGGTGGGACGGTTGGCGCCGGAACCGTTGGTGTCGGCTTCCGTGTCTGCGCCGGTTGCGAACTCCCCTGTCCGCTCATCAGCACCATGCAGCAGCACAGTGCGATCATTGTGGTTGCGATCTTCATAGGCCTAAGATACGGCTTGCCCAAAAAAGAAGGGCGAACTCTCATAAAATGAGCGCTCGCCCTAATAACCCAACTACTGCTCACCTTTCATCTCCTGGTGTCGCGTATCCCTAATACGCGACGGTGACGAATGCCCATGCATGTAGCTCGGACAGCAAATTTCGGTGGGTTTTGGCCTAATTGTTCTCGGTAAAACTACGTATTCAACAGACCGGTGGGTACAATTTCAGTCGTTCGACGCTAGTTGGTCTGGGTAAGGATGATATAGGAACCGTTGTTCATCGTCACATTATTGCCCACGGCTCCGCCATTCTTACTGAATTGGAGCCCAACGGTGCCCCCGGTACCTCCCATGATCACCAATCCCTTCACCATATACCGATTCCTGGTAGCGGATGCTGTAAGCGTGTACGTGAGGGCCGTAGCATCTTCACCGTTCTCGTCGTATCCCGAATTGCTATACACATTATTGATCGCAGCGGGCAGGTTGACGTTGAAGGCGTTGTTCACGCCGGCTGCAGGCGTTCCACCAAAGAAGTTGTTGACGAGGGTCTCGTTCATTGTGACCGTGCCTTGCTCGACGCGAACGAACGAATAGATCACCGTTGTCCCGGCAGGGGCTGTGAATCGAACGTCAAAGGTCAGATCGGTGGTCCGATTCATGTCGATTACGCCGTCGAACGTGTACACCTTGTTCGCAACTCCGGTGACGGACAAACCGGTTGTAAATGTGCCGATTGCCGCTGTTTCTGTGAGTGCCGACGTGCGTCGATCCAACAATACCGTGCCAACTGGAGTTGTCCAAACCGGAACACCTCCCGAAACGGTGAGAACCTGACCGGCCGTTCCGATCGGGAGCTTGCTGAGAGTGTTGGCCGAGCTGGCGTAAATGATATCGCCGACGGCATAGTTCGAGAACCCTGCACCTTCCGTCATAACGAACGACGATGCATTCGACATTGCCGGAATGGTGTAGACACGTGAGGCAGTCGGTGCAGCAGCATTGATCGTAACGGTGTTCGTTGTACCGAGGACAAGTTGATTTGTCGTTGGCGCGATCGTCAATGCGGAAGACAACGTCTTTGCACCGTTGACCGTCTGTGCACCTTCCGTCATCACGAACGACGCATTCGCTCCGGGGTCGGCGATCGTATACACACGCGAAGCGCCTGGCGCCGATGCACTGATGGTTGCTGTGTTCAACGTACCCAGAACAAGTTGATTCGTGGTGGCCGTAATCGGAACACCACTCGAGAAGGTCTTTATCCCCGCAAGTGTCTGTGCGCCAGCCGTCATGACAAACGATGCTGCTGCTCCAACGTCCGGGATCGAATACACAGCACTGCCAGTTGGTGCCGTTGCATTGATCGTCGTCGTCGTTGTTGTGCCAAGCACCAATTGATTCGTCGTCGACCGTGCTGCAAGCGTATTGACACTCATGTTTCCCGTTGAAGGTGAGAGAACATTCGTGTTTTCCGTCCAGGCAGTTCCATTCCAGAACAACGTGCTGTTTGAAGTTGTACCGTTGTTGACAGTCGGAACTGTTGCCCATTCGAGATTTGTTGGTGTCGTTGCATTTGCTCGTAACAACTGGCTTGCGGTAGGTGCTACGGTTGGCAACGTGTAGTTGATGTTCACCGTTTGTGCACCTGCTTGAAATCCCGACGAGAACGTCCCTGCAGGATTCTCGAAACGGATCGCGTTCCCTGCTTTCGCCGTTGCAGAATTCGAAAACGACGTTACGCCACCAAAGGACTTCGCTCCATTGATCGTTTGCGCACCTTCCGTCATCACGAACGAGGCATTCGCACCCGGATCGGCGATCGTGTATATACGCGATGCACTCGGTGCCGATGCGCTGATGGTCGCCGTGTTCGTCGTGCCCAACACCATCTGATTCGATGTGGCCGAGAGTGCAAGCGTTGCGGCACTGATAGCACCTGTGGCTGTTGCTTTCACGCTTGTGTTCTCGACCCATGCCGTACCGCTGTAGCGCAGTGTTGCATCTGTGGTCGTCCCCGTCGGCATCGGATTCGTAGCTGCGATCGTGATCGATCCCGCTGCCGGTGTGATCGTGATGCCCGATCCCGCCGTGAGCGTTGCGGCAACTGGTGCTGCACCAGTGGATCCAATGAGAAGCTGGCCGTTCGTCAGCGCTGCTGCTTCAACAATGGCACCACCGCTCGACACCATAATGCGGTTGTTGCCAAGCGCCGTTGCCGAATTCGTACCGCCACGGTTGATCGGCAATGCACCGGTCACTTCTGTTGCAGAGGTAAGATCGATCGCGGCTGCTGTGATGTTCTTCGAACCATCGAGTTTCAAGGGAAGCGATGCCGTGAGGGCGGAAAGGTTCGTTGTCCCGCTGACCGTCTTGTTGCCATTGATCGTCTGTGCACCTTCCGTCATCACGAACGAGGCATTCGCACCCGGATCGGCGATCGTGTATACGCGCGATGCACTCGGTGCCGATGCGCTGATGGTCGCCGTGTTCGTCGTGCCCAACACCATCTGATTCGATGTGGCCGAGAGTGCAAGCGTTGCGGCACTGACAGCACCTGTGGCCGTTGCCTTTACGCTTGTATTCTCGACCCATGCCGTACCGCTGTAGCGCAGTGTTGCATCTGTGGTCGTCCCCGCCGGCATCGGATTCGTGGCTGCGATCGTGATCGATCCCGCTGCCGGTGTGATCGTAATGCCCGATCCCGCCGTGAGCGTTGCGGCAACTGGTGCTGCACCAGTGGATCCAATGAGAAGCTGGCCGTTCGTGAGCACGGTTGATGTGATATTCTTCGATGCATCAAGCCCAAGGATGCCACTTGCAGTAAGTGCTGAGAGATTCGGAGCTGAGCCAAAGGTCTTCACACCATTGATCGTCTGTGCACTCTCGGTCATCACGAAGGATGCTGCAGCTCCTGCATCCGGGATCGTATATACGCGCGATGCTGTGGCTGGCTGCACAGCGTTGATCGTTACCGTACGCGTTGTTCCAAGAACGAGCTGATTCGTTGTCGGCGTGATTGCGACGGCACTTGAAAATGTTTTTGCGCCTCCGATTGTCTGAGTACTGGCAGTCATGACAAACGAGGCGGCAGCGCCTGCATCTGGAATGGTATAGATCCGGGAAGCTGTTGCCGGTTGTACGGCATTGATCGTCACGGTCCTCGTCACGCCAAGCACCAATTGATTTGTTGTAGGCGTTATCGTCACCGCACTTGAGAACGTCTTCGCACCTGCGATCGTCTGGGTACCATCTGTCATCACAAACGATGCATTCGACCCTGCATCAGGGATCGTATAGGTTCGCGACGCTGCGGGTGCAGGAGCCGTGATCAACGTATTGGGTCCCGCAACAGCGCCAAGCGTTAGTTGGTTCGTTGTCGCCGCAAGTGTGAGTGCCCCGCCACTTGCCGAAAGGACATTGGTGTTCTCCACCCAAGCCGTGCCGCTGTAACGTAGCGTTGCATCCGTTGTCGTTCCTGTCGGTATCGGATTCGTAGCCGCGATCGTGATCGTTCCTGCACCATTCGTCACGGTGATCCCCGAACCCGCCGTGAGAGCGGCTGCCACAGGTGCCGCACCTGTCGACCCAATAAGAAGCTGGCCGTTCGTGAGCGCCGCGGTTTCAACGATGGCACCACCGCTCGACACCATCATTCGATTGTTGTTCAAAGCCGATGCCGAGTTCGTACCACCGCGATTAATGGGAAGTGCACCCGTGATCTCCGTGGAAGATGTGAGATCGATCGCTGCCGACGTGACATTCTTGGAGGCATCGAGTTTCAATGGAAGCGATGCCGTAAGCGATGAAAAATTCGGCGCGGAACCGAATGTCTTGATTCCATTGATCGTTTGTGCGCCTGCCGCCATCACGAACTCTGTGTTCGCTCCTGCATCGGGGATCGTATACGTGCGTGCAGCTGCGGGTGCGGGTGACGTGATGGTGGTGGTGTTCGTCACGCCAAGCACGAGTTGGTTCGTCGTGCCTTCGAGCGTTGCACGCACTGCCGTCAATGCACCGGCAGATGTTGCGAGAACACTCGTGTTCTCCACCCAGGCCGACGTGCCGCTGTTATAGCGAAGCGTGGCGTTGTTTGTCGTCCCCGCCGGCATCGGATTCGTGGCCGCCACCGTGATCGTTCCCGCTCCGTTGGTGATCGTGATCCCCGAGCCCGCCGTCAGCGTTGCTGCTGTAGCTGTTGCGCCCGTAGAGCCGATGAGGATCTGGCCGTTCGTTAGTGCTGTCGATACAACATTCTTCGACGCATCAAGCGTGAGCACTCCGCGCGCCGTGAGCGACGAGAGATTCGGAGCGGATCCGAATGTCTTCACCCCATTCACCGTCTGCGCACCCTCCGTCATCACGAATTCGGCATCGGCACCAACATCGGCAATGGTGTAGATCAGCGAGGCAGCAGGAGCCGTGGCCGAGATCGTCGTTGTGTTCGTGCTGCCGAGGACCAGTTGATTCGTTGTTGCCGTGATCGCTTCACGTCCACCCACCGTCAGCAGCGTGCCCGCACCATTTTGCGTGAGCATGGAATTGCCCAAGGCCGAGCCGCCCGTCCATACCGGGATCGTGTTCGCCGTGCCCGCTCCCGTGAGTGTGCCGACAGATCCGATCTTCACCACGCCGCCTTCGAGAACGAGGGGTTGCGAGGAAGAGACGGCCGTTGGTAGGGTCGACGAGATCTTGATGCCGCCGGCGGCGATCTCAAGTGCGTAATTATCGGCGGTGGAGCCGGTAGCGCGAAGCTTCAACGCCGTAGCTGTTCCCGTACCATCGGCCGTGGCCAGTATGTCAAGTCCATTCGCACTTGCATTCGTGGTCGGCGTGGTCGATGTAAGGATCGCTCCAAGTGCATTGCCGGTGCCGGCCGTGTACTGCACGTTGAACAAGTACGTCGATCGGTCCATGCCGCCTTGCGCCCCTGCCGTCCCTGTGAGCAGCATCGTCCCGCTCAGCGACGGCATCGTGATCACCACATCGCCCGTCATACCCGACGTTGCCACGAGCTGCGCCTTGAATGCCTTCGAGGGGTCGAGGACATAGACGTCGCTCTTCACGTCCGACTGCGCGTGCACGAAGGCATTGCCTCCGACCGTGAGTCCGAGCGCTGCAACAAGGGTGATATGACGAAACAGGTGCTTCATGTTAGTTGATCACTTGCGACGATAAGATCATCCACTGTGTGTCGGCTGTGCTGTACATGAGTTGATAGAAGCGTGTACTGTTGATGTTGGCCGGCAAGGTCTCGATCAGGGAATTGTCTGCATTAAGAATACGGATGTTGTCAGTGCCACCCGAGTTCGCCACGCTGAGGCGCAAGAACAGGATCTGTCCGTCCGTGCCGCTCGTAGGGAGCTTCACATCCTTCGGTGCGCCACTGGTGTTGTTGCTCACGGACTGTTTGACGAACGTTGCCGTAGAGACGATCGTTCCGCCCGCACTGCCATTCATGGCCGACGCTGTTTGCGGCAGATAGCGTGCTGCGCCTGCAACGGCGAGATCCTTGTTGGCATCCACGTTGCCGGTGAATGTTACCTGTCCGGCACTGGCCGCTTGCGTGATCGCACCGGCATTCGTGATCGTCAGATGCGGCACGCTATTCGTGATGAACGTGATGCCGAAGTTCGAGGTGGTGCCGATGTTCTGCGTCGACGTGGTCGCATTCCCGCCCAAGAGCCAAGCCGCACCACCAACAACCGTCGAGGCCGTCGTACGACGGATGTTCCCCGACACGTCGATCGTCACAACGTCGTCCGTATTCGCACCGGCCGACAATGCCGTGAACTGCACACCGCCGCTTGAGACGATCGATCCGCTTGTGATCTCGATGGCCACGTTCGTTCCCCCACCGCTGGCCGCAATGGTCAGTCCACGCGATATGGCACCGGCGCCGGCAACGGCCTCGAGCGTCAGTGCTGTTGCATTCGACGGACCGATCGATGATGACGAGATACGAGCTCCGACGGCGGCAAGCGGACCTGCTGCAACATTGCCATACTGCACATTGAAAAGATATCGGCTTTGCGTTGCTGTGTCTTGTGCGGCAGGTGTGGAATACACCATACCGGCACCACCCAAACTCGGATTCGGGTTCACGAGCAGGGTACCATCAGAAGGCGGCAAGGTGAAGATGTACGGTCCGCCCGATGACGGCGGAGTAACCGTTGAGCGCGTCCCCCCACTCCGGAAGATAATATTCCGGGTCGACAGATCTTGCGCTTGCAAGCCAACGGCTACAAGAACTAGAATGACAGATGAGGAAATGACCCTCTTCACACGTACCCGATCTGTTGAGTTTGAATGCTGTGGGCTCGACGAGCAACGAACAGAGTACAAACATCGGGCATGCAGGGTCAGGAGCGCTACGTAGTTCACACCAATAATGCGACCACAGAGGAAAGAGATAGTTCCACGTACGCAAAAAAACGATACGGTGAGACTACTTCGATGGGTTCACGATCATATAGCCGATGCGGATTTTGTCGCCATTGTCCCAAGCTCCGGTACCAACGCCGTTGGCAAGTGTATAGCCAATACTCATGACGATCGATCCGGTCGCGCGACCATCTCCGTTGACAGAGAACATTCCCTCTTCGGGATCCGGATCGTCACCACCGGAGTTGTTGACCTTGTCGATCACCGTGAAGAACACAATGCTGTTCGTGGTGATGTATCGATTGTTCAGCGTGATCGACGTCATCTTCATGCGATCGGTAGAGGTATTTGCATTATCGATCCACCCTCCAACGGTCCCGAGGTTCACTTCGATCACACCACTTGGGCCTTCTGCTGTGTAGGTCGTACCAGCCGTGGCTCCTTCAACAACCGTATATCCTGTCCCCGTTTCGGTCGTGCGTCCCATCGTGAAATTCCCATCGGCCACTTGCAGTGCAATGTTCGTTTGCGCTGCTGTCGTATTTCCGCTACCCGTTGCCAGGACGCCGATCGTACCCGCGGCCGAAGCACCGCTGGAGGAGGCATCACCCCAAACGCCAATAGCTTGATTCGACGTGCTTCCGCTTGCATTGCCAAGTACAGCGGCCACTTCATCGGTGGTAGCCGTGTTCACAACGTGCACAACATGCGTTGGCGCCGTTGTGCCGAATCCCGAGAAGCCCGAACCATCGGCAACCGTAAGGGCATACTTTGTCGAGGAACCCGTTGCCGAGAGTGACAAGGCCGTGGCTGTGCTTGTCCCCGTCCCAATGGCCGTGATCGCAAGTCCCGTTGCACCTGAATTCGATGCCGTGGTCACACTTGCGATGCGTGCGCCCGTGGCAGCACCGGTAATGGTGCCGTATTGAACGTTGAAGAGGAAGTTCGATGCTGTGGTCGATGTTGATTGTGCACTCGTCACATCGTACTGCATGAGTGATCCCGCCGACCAGATCGGTACACCGCCGCTCGAAGTGAGGTACCGACCGTCAGCACCGATGGCCAACCTACTCAACGTGTTCGAAGAACTTGCATACAGAATGTCGCCAGTTGCATACGACGTGAACCCCGCACCTTCCGTCATGATGAATGCTGCTGCATTGGACATGGCCGGAATGGTATAGACACGCGATGCAACCGGAGCCGCGGCATTGATCGTGACCGTATTCGTTGTTCCCAGCACTACTTGATTCGTTGCTGCCGTCAATGCTGCCGATGTTGCCGTAAGTACACCAACCGACGACGCCGTCACCGTGGAATTGGCAACCCATGCAGTTCCGTTCCAGCGAAGCGTTTGATCGGTGCTGGTGCCACTTGGGACAACGCTTCCCGGCGTCCAGGACAGCGTGCCACTACCGTTGTTTGTGAGAATGCCCGCAGCATGCGCGGAAGGCCATGTGTAGGCGATATCGCGAATGCGCGTGATGTCACCGGAAGCACTTACACGAAACTGACTTGTTGCTCCCACCGTGAATTTGTCGTCGGGGGTCGGATCACCGATACCAACAACACCCGCATTGAACGTCGCAGAACCTTGACCAAGTGTCAACGCATACACCGGCGTAGTTGTCGACGCCATTAGGAACTGGAACTCGCCCGTCGTGTTGGATGCAGCGTTGATCATGCTTCCGGTGCGCGCTTCGAGACGAATGTTCGATTGAACACCGGCACCTGGTTTGAAGCCAAAGTCCACAAGATCCACCGAACCGGTTGCCGTCTCGAAAAGGGCACCATTGGAACCATTGCGATGCTGGAGTCGAAGACGCGACGTACCATAGGTATCGCCGGTCTGCTCCATGATCAGTTCCTTATTCGCCGAAATGGTCGACGTGGTCGCGTCGACCATTTTCATGTTGCCTTGGATCGCCAGCGTATAGGATGCGAGTGGCGTTGTGTTCATTCCGATCAACCCCGTCGCCCCGATCGTCATGCGCTTGTTCGGTCCACCGGTGCCGGTGATAAAGTACACGGGCTGAGCATCGGTTGTACCAAGGTAGTTGTTCGTGTTGTCAGTAAGACCTGCATTTCCTGTGAGCGACCAACCCGACGAAGCAATGGAGATCGTACCGGCTCCGTTCGTGATCGTGATGCCGCTCCCCGCCGTGAGCGTTGCTGCTACCGGTGCTGCACCCGTCGACCCAATAAGAAGCTGGCCGTTCGTCAGCGCTGCTGCTTCGACGATAGCACCACCACTCGACACCATGATGCGGTTGTTGTTCAATGTCGTCGTCGAGTTCGTACCACCGCGATTGATCGGCAAGGTGTTGAGTACTTCAGTGGCCGACGCAAGATTGATCCCCGCCGCCGTGATGTTCTTCGAACCATCGAGTTTCAAGGGAAGCGATGCGGTGAGGGCGGAAAGGTTCGTTGTCCCGCTGATCGTCTTGTTGCCATTGATCGTCTGTGCACCTTCCGTCATCACGAACGAGGCATTCGCACCCGGATCGGCGATCGTGTATACGCGCGATGCACTCGGCGCCGATGCGCTGATGGTCGCCGTGTTCGTCGTGCCCAACACCATCTGATTCGATGTGGCCGAGAGTGCAAGCGTTGCGGCACTGACAGCACCTGTCGCCGTTGCCTTTACGCTTGTATTCTCGACCCATGCCGTACCGCTGTAGCGCAGTGTTGCATCTGTGGTCGTCCCCGCCGGCATCGGATTCGTGGCTGCGATCGTGATCGATCCCGCTGCCGGTGTGATCGTAATGCCCGATCCCGCCGTGAGCGTTGCGGCAACTGGTGCTGCACCCGTCGACCCTATGAGAAGCTGGCCGTTCGTCAGCGCTGCTGCTTCAACAATGGCACCACCGCTCGACACCATGATGCGGTTGTTGCCAAGCGCCGTTGCCGAATTCGTACCGCCACGGTTGATCGGCAATGCACCGGTCACTTCTGTTGCTGACGTAAGATCGATCGCTGCTGCTGTGATGTTCTTCGAACCATCAAGTTTGAGAGGCAGCGAGGCACTCAGAGATGACAAGTTCGGTGCTGAGCTAAAGGTCTTCACACCGGCGATCGTCTGCGCACCTGCCGTCATCACGAACGATGCAGCGCCACCTGCATCGGGGATCGTGTAGGTGCGTGAGGCCGCGGGTGCCGGTGCCGTGATCGTCACGTTGGGTCCCGCTACTGCACCAAGGATCAGTTGATTCGTTGTTGCCGCGAGAGTCAACGCACCGCCACTTGCCGAAAGTACATTGGTGTTCTCTACCCATGCCGTTCCACTATAGCGCAGCGTTGCGTTGGTAGTCGTACCTGCAGGCATCGGATTCGTCGCAGCGATCGTGATCGATCCGGCCGCTGGTGTGATCGTGATGCCACTACCGGCCGTGAGTGCTGCTGCCACAGGTGCCGCACCAGTGGAGCCGATGAGGAGCTGTCCGTTCGTGAGTGCTGCCGCTTCGACGATCGCACCACCGCTCGATACCATGATGCGGTTGTTGCCAAGCGCCGTTGCCGAATTCGTACCGCCACGGTTGATCGGCAATGCACCGGTCACTTCTGTTGCAGAGGCAAGATCGATCGCCGCTGCCGTGATGTTCTTCGAACCATCAAGTTTCAAGGGAAGCGATGCGGTGAGGGCGGAAAGGTTCGTTGTCCCGCTGATCGTCTTGTTGCCATTGATCGTCTGTGCACCTTCCGTCATCACGAACGAGGCACTCGCACCCGGATCGGCGATCGTGTATACGCGCGATGCACTCGGCGCCGAGGCGCTGATCGTGGTTGTGTTCGTCGTGCCCAACACCAACTGATTGGACGTGTTCGTGAGTGCCATCGATGCCGCACTCACGACGCCTGCCGACGTGGCCGTCACGCTTGTGTTCTCCACCCAAGCCGACGTGCCGCTGTTGTAGCGCAGCGTTGCATTGTTTGTTGTTCCAGCCGGCATCGGATTCGTCGCCGCGATCGTGATCGATCCAGCACCGTTCGTGATCGTGATGCCAGAGCCTGCTGTGAGTGCGGCAGCCGCGGGAGCTGCACCGGTCGAGCCGATGAGAAGCTGTCCGTTCGCGAGTGTGGTCGATGCAACATTCTTCGACGCATCTGTAGTGAGAATGGCGTTGGCCGATTGCGAGGAGAGATTCACGGCCGAGGTGAACGTCTTCGTTCCGCCGATCGACTGATTCCCTGCCGCCATCACGAACTCCGTGTTCGCGCCTGCATCGGGGATCGTGTACGTGCGTGCGGCCACAGGTGCGGGCGACGTGATCGTGGTAGTGTTCGTCACGCCAAGCACGAGTTGGTTCGTCGTGCCTTGCAACGTTGCACGCACAGCCGTCAATGCGCCGGCAGATGTTGCAAGGACACTGGTGTTCTCGACCCATGCCGTTGTTGCAAGATTGTAGCGAAGCGTGGCGTTGTTTGTCGTACCCGCCGGCATCGGATTCATGGCCGCCACCGTGATCGTTCCCGCTCCGTTGGTGATCGTGATCCCCGAGCCCGCCGTCAGCGTTGCCGCAGCAGGTGTTGCGCCTGTGCTTCCAATGAGGATCTGTCCATCGGTCAGTGCTGTCGATACGACGTTCTTCGACGCATCCAGTGTGAGCACTCCGCGCGCCGTGAGCGACGAGAGATTCGGAGCGGATCCGAATGTCTTCACGCCATTCACCGTCTGCGCACCTTCCGTCATCACGAATTCGGCATCGGCGCCAACATCGGAAATGGTGTAGGTGAGCGAGGCAGCAGGAGCCGTGGCCGAGATCGTCGTGGTGTTCGTGCTTCCGAGGACCAGTTGATTCGTTGTTGCGGTGATCGCTTGACGTCCACCCACAGTGAACACCGTGCCTGCTCCGTTCTGCGACAGCATGGAGTTACCCAGTGCTGTGCCACCCGTCCACACGGGAATGGTATTGGCCGTGCCCGATCCGGTGAGCGTACCCACGGAACCGATCTTCACCACGCCACCTTCGAGGACGAGGGGTTGTGATGAGGAGACGGCCGTTGGCAATGTTGCCGAGATCTTGATGCCGCCGGCGGCGATCTCAAGTGCGTAATTATCGGCGGTGGAGCCGGTAGCGCGAAGCTTCAACGCCGTAGCTGTTCCCGTACCATCGGCCGTGGCCAGAATGTCAAGCCCATTCGCACTTGCGTTCGTGGTTGGCGTGGTCGATGTAAGGATCGCTCCAAGTGCATTGCCTGTGCCGGCAGTGTACTGCACGTTGAACAAGTACGTCGATCGGTCCATGCCGCCTTGCGCCCCTGCCGTCCCTGTGAGCAGCATCGTCCCGCTCAGCGATGGCATTGTGATCACCACATCGCCCGTCATGCCCGACGTTGCCACGAGCTGCGCCTTGAATGCCTTCGAGGGGTCGAGGACATAGACGTCGCTCTTTACGTCCGACTGCGCGTATACGAAGGCATTGCCTCCGACCGTGAGTCCGAGCGCTGCAACAAGGGTGATATGACGGAACAGGTGCTTCATGTTAGTTGATCACTTGCGACGACAAGATCATCCACTGTGTGTCGGCCGTGCTGTACATGAGTTGATAGAAGCGCTTCGTGTCAACAGTGTTGATGGTCTCGATGGTCGACCCATTGCTGTTGCGAATGGAGATCTTCTTCGAGCCTGCGGCGTTGGTCACGTTGAGTCGCAGACAGAGGATCTGTCCATCGGCCGTGCCGGAAGGAAGATCGACGTTTTGATTCGAACCACTCGTATTCGCTGTTACGGTTTGCTTGACGAAGGTTGCAGCAACGGCGATCGTTCCACCGGTCGTGCCCGCAATGTTGGCTGGCGATGTTGGTTCGATCACCGTGGTGTTCTTGATCGTAGCAGCACCCGAGATAGTTGTGGCACCGGACAGCGTGGTTGAGCCCGACAACGTCTTGTCACCGGCAACGGTCTGTGTTCCCGCCGTCATCACGAACGATGCCGATGTACCAACATCGGGGATCGTATACGTTGCGCTTGCAGCTGGTGCAGCGGCGTTGATCGTTGTCGTGTTCGTTGTGCCCAACACCAACTGATTCGTCGTTGGTGTGATCGTCAGTGCGCTTGAAAGTGTCTTGGCTCCATTGATCGTTTGTGCACCTTCCGTCATCACGAACGAAGCGTTGGCACCAACATCAGGCAACGTATATGTTCGGGATGCTGCTGGTGCTGTTGCGCTGATCGTCGTTGTGTTCGTCGTACCAAGGATGAGTTGGTTCGTCGCGGCCTTGATCGTAGCCGAGTTCAACGTCATGTCACCTGCGCTCGTTGCAAGCACGTTCGTGTTCTCTGCCCACTTCGACGTGCCGGCATCCCAGCGAAGCGTCGTGTTGTTCGTGGTACCGGCGTCAACCGATGTGATCGTTGCCCACTCAAGGTTCGTTGGTGTTGTGCTGTTGGCGCGAAGGACTTGATTGCCTGTGGCGGCAACTGCAGGAAGTGTGTACGAGATGTTCGAAGCTTGACCTGCTGCTGCATTGAAGCCAGTGTATGCCGTGCCGCCTGCATTCTCGAAGCGGATCGCATTACCGGCCTTCGCCGTTGCAACACCCGTGAGGCTCGTGGCGCCCGACAGTGTCTTATCGCCATTGATCGTCTGCGTGCCTTCCGTCATGACGAACGATGCATTTGCACCGGCATCCGGGATCGTGTACGTGCGGGATGCTGCCGGAGCAGTTGCACTGATCGTTGTGGTGTTTGTTGTACCCAACACAAGTTGATTCGTCGTTGGCGTGATCGTCAGTGCGCTCGACAGCGTCTTTGCGCCGGCGATCGTTTGCGCACCGGCTGTCATCACGAAGGATGCCGTTGTGCCAACATCTGGGATCGTGTAGACAGCGCTGGCTGCAGGTGCAGCGGCGTTGATCGTTGTCGTGTTCGTTGTACCAAGGATGAGCTGGTTCGTTGTGGCCTTGATCGTTGCCGAGTTCAACGTCATGTCACCTGCGCTCGTTGCGAGCACATTCGTGTTCTCTGCCCACTTCGACGTACCGGCATCCCAGCGAAGCGTCGTGTTGTTCGTGGTACCGGCATCAACAGATGTGATCGTTGCCCACTCGAGGTTCGTTGGTGTTGTGCTGTTGGCGCGAAGGACTTGATTGCCAGTTGCTGCCACTGTAGGAAGCGTGTACGTCAGATCTGCTGTTTGTGCACCGGCCTTGAAGCCTGTAGAGAACGTGCCCGCCGGATTCTCATAGCGGATCGCCACACCGGCCTTGGCCGTTGCAACACCCGTAAGGCTCGTTGCGCCACTGAGCGTCTTGTCACCATTGATCGTCTGTGTGCCTTCCGTCATCACGAACGATGCGTTCGCGCCAACATCCGGCAATGTGTAGGTGCGCGAGGCGACAGGAGCCGTTGCGCTGATCGTCGTGGTGGTTGTCGTACCAAGGATGAGTTGATTCGACGTGGCCTTGATCGTTGCCGAGTTCAGTGTCATGTCGCCCACACTTGTGGCAAGCACGTTTGCATTTTCAACCCACTTTGACGTGCCTGCATCCCAGCGAAGCGTCGTGTTGTTCGTTGTACCGGCGTCGACCGTTGTGATCGTGCGGGTCTTGACGATGCCGCCCTCGAGGACGAGTCCGTCCGTTCCGGTTGTTGTGGTCGGAAGTGTCGACTGAATACGAATGCCACCGGTCACCACATCCAATGCATAATTGGTCGCGCCACCCGACGAAGCAAGGCGCAAGGCTGTGGCTGTTCCGCCGCCGGCTGTTGCAACGACATCAAGACCCATGGCGCCGGCACCCGTGGATGCCGACGTGATCAACGCACCTGCTGCAGCACCAGCGCCTGCTGCGTATTGGACGTTGAAGAGATAGTTCGCAACGAGGGCCGTGTTCTGCGGACCTGTGACGCCGTACAGCATACCTGTGCCGCCAATGCCGGGATTGGCATTCAGCATCAGAGTACCGTTGGCATCAGGAAGCAAGAGCGTACGGTCAGCCGACAATGTCGGCTCGGCCTTCAAGAGTGCCTTGAAGTCACGCGTGCCATTCAAGAAATTCACTTCTGCCTTCACGTCAGACTGGGCTTGGACGGTTGTGGCGAGTGCCGAGATAATGAAGAGCCCCAGAAGGACCTTCGAGAAAGAGTGACGAACGCTCATGAGCGTCTCCAATGAATGGTTTGATTTTGTTGTGTTCATGTTCTGATCAGGGTGTTAGCGAAGAGATCAAGATCCACTTGGCATCATCGCTACTATACATCAGCGTATAGAAGCGTGTTGCCGTGGCATTGGGTTGAACTGCTTCGATGAGGGAGTTATCGGCGTTAGAAATATTGATCTTGCCTGTACCGCCCGTGTTGTTCACAGCAAGGCGAAGGTAGAGCATCTGTCCGTCGAGCGCACCGGCCGGCAACTTCACCGTCTGGGTGGAGCCGCTGGTGTTATTGCTCACGGACTGTTTGACGAACGTTGCCGTGGAGGTGATCGTTCCGCCCGACGTACCGGCAATGGCAGATGCCGTTTGTGGCGTGTAGCGTGCAGCACCGGCAACGGCAAGGTTCTTGTTCGCGTCCACATTACCGGTGAAGGTCACCTGTCCGGCACTTGCCGCCTGTATAATCGCACCGGCACTTGTGATCGTCAGATGCGGCACACTGTTCGTGATGAACGTCATGCCGAAGTTCGAGGTGGTTCCGATGTTCTGCGTCGACGTGGTCGCATTCCCGCCCAAGAGCCATGCTGCACCGCCGACAACCGTGGCGGCTGCGGTGCGGCGCACATTCCCTGTTCCGTCGATGGTGAGAATGTCGTCGGTGTTCGACCCTGCGGGCAGGGCCGTGAGTTGCACGCCACCACTCGAGACGATCGATCCGCTCGTGACCTCGATGGCAACGTTCGTACCTCCACCACTGGCAGAGATCGTTACGCCACGCGACACAGCGCCCGCGCCGGCGATGGCTTCGAGCGTCATCGCCGTTGCATTGGTTGGACCGATGGACGACGATGAAATGCGTGCACCAATGGCTGCAAGCGGACCTGCCGCAACATTGCCATACTGCACATTGAAAAGATATCGGCTTTGCGTTGCTGTGTCTTGTGCGGCAGGTGTGGAATACACCATTCCGGCACCTCCCAAGCTCGGATTCGGGTTCACAAGCAGGGTACCATCAGAAGGCGGCAAGGTGAAGATGTACGGTCCGCCCGATGAAGGCGGAGTAACTGTTGAGCGCGTCCCCCCACTCCGGAAGATAATATTCCGGGTCGATAGATCTTGGGCTTGCAGCCCAACGGCTACAAGAACAAGAACGACGAATGAGGAGATAGTCCTCTTCACTGGGAGATACTCATAGATAGAAAATGTCTCGACGTTCCATTCACAGCGTACAAACTTCGGGGAATAACAGACCGCACTGTTACGTAGTTCCCACCATAAACGCACTACGATCGTAAAGAGATAGTTCTGCGTACGTAAAAAGACGAAAGCCGCACTCCAATGAAGGAGTGCGGCTCTTTTTTCCAACTACTGCTACGTTTAGCGCTCAAGAATCAAAAATGATCCTGCTCCAACAATGTAATTGTCAGTGTTGGCGTTTCCGTTTTTCGAAATCTGTACTGAAAGCGTGCCGCCTGCTGCTCCAATATCCACATAGCCATCAATGACCACGGCACTCGTGTTACCCGAAGCACCTGGTACGTCTTGCGCCTCCAGAGTTTGAAGTAGCGTATTGGATACTGTTAACGAATAACCTCTGAGCATGGCGTGTCCATTGTTATTCGTTGTGCCTGTTAACGAGCCACTGAAAGTTCCAGAAGGCAACGTTATCCGTGCATTGACGAAAGCATCGTTTCCACCTGCATCGCCCGTTTCAGTGATCAGAAACATGATATAGATGTGGTAGCTTGTATTCGCAAGAACGGTGGCGGACATTGGAGTGTTTCCAACATTGCTGCCCGCCGTCACAAACGCTGCAGCACCATTGCCAAGAGGATGAGCAAGGTTTAGAGTTCTCCTCATACGCATTACCTGGGTTTCACCAGACGATGGCCAACCTAACGTAACGTCGGAACCCGCAACAGCAGTCACGATCATGCTTTGATTGACGACTGGCAGCGTAGTTGGCAACGTATAGTTTACGTTGGCACCCATCGAACCAGATTTGAACGAGGAGTACTCCGTTCCAGAAGTAGGTTCATACAAACGCAGTTCTGCTGGAGTAGCTGCTGGACCCAAACTTACATTGCCACCAGACGCAGTTACTGATACATTCCCACCGGAAACAAGCACTGCGTTGTTCGTTGTTCCACCAGTAGCGGAGAACGAGGCGCCGACTACGGTCGTGGTACCTGTTGCGGAAACTGTTAAACCACTGGCTGCACCCGATGCGGATGACGCGGTGATGGCCTCACCAGTCACTGCTCCAGATGAAGATCCTGCAGTAATGCCAAGTCCTTGAGCTGTTCCCGATGTGGATGAGGAGCTGATCAACGCACCCGCTGCATTGCCTGCTCCCGCAGCATAGGCTACATTGAAGAGCGGCGTCGTCACCGGAGTCAACGTTGCTTGTTGTGAGGCAGGTCCGTACGTAACGGCGTTACCGCCAGCAGCAGACCAATTCAACGTCACGTTGTTCCCACTAACCGCATTCACGGTGAGTACTTGCGATGCCGATGGGGTTGTGGCTGGCATCGTGTAGTTGATGTCGTTTGCTTGTGCTCCAGTGGTGAGCAAGCTACGATACCCGCCACTCGACTTAAGGATCAATTCCCGCGTGACCGTACTGTTGCTCTGCGCAGACGCAATGCCGGCGGTCGTGGCCAGAAGTGCGCATCCAAGAGCAATTGTTTTCAAAGTTTTCATGTGTTCAGGAACCCTGAGTTGTTGTTGTTCTTGGATTAATTACGGTGCAACATTCGACAGAACGACCCACTTGGCCGTGCCGCTGGTCTTGTAGATCATGTGCAGTACGCGCTCATAGTCTGCGCCTTGGGCAAATGCCTCGATGGTCGAAGCGTCGCTGTTCACAAGGTTGATCGCAGCATTGCCGCCCGCATTGATGACGGAGATCCGCAGGTATGCCACTTGTCCGTTCGTACCGGCCGGCAGTGTGATGCTCTTGGCAGCACCAGACGTATTCGCAGGTGTAACGCTCTGGTCCACAAACGATGTCGAGATGGCCAACGCACCACCGACTGCGCCGCTGATCGCTCCCGGTGCTGGCGATGGCGTGCTCAGGATGAGCTTGTAATTCACTTGCAGGTCACCAGCTGCCGTGATCGTTACGCGACGATTCGCTGCGGCCGAACCACCCGTGATCAAGTGAAGTGGTGCTGCGGTCGTTGTACCAAGAAGGTTGTTCGTTCCATCAGTAACTGTATGACCATTCCCTGTTGTTGCCCAACCATTGGCATCGGTCAGGAATGTTCCGCCAACTGCCGGAAGCGTATAGGTTTGGTTCGAGGCAAGCGTTGTCGGTCCAACGATCGAAGCCGTGAACGCAGTACCACCATCATTGTCATGAAGGACCAGCGATCCACCCGTTGTCGAACCAGCTGTGCCAAACGTTGCATCACCTTGCGTGACGGTGTTACCCGAACCGTCCACCGTAAATGTTGCGCCCGTTTCCACCCAATTCGTTCCGTTGTAGCGGAGCACGCTTCCCGTCGTTACTGCCGTTGGCATGCCGATCGTGATCGCGCCGGCTCCATTGGTGATCGTGATGCCGCGCGTACCGGACAGCGTCGCAGCTACAGGTGCACCTGCACCATCACCAATCAGCAACATACCATCCGACAGTGCGCCAGTAAAGGCAACCTGACCCGATGCATTACTGTAGAGGAAGCGATTGGCACCAAGAGCACCTGTTGAGAGCATGAACGTGCCATCTGCATCTGGAAGCGTGTACGTACGTGCTGCCGTGTAGAGCGTTGGACCTTGCATCGTCCCATTGAATGAAGCGCCAGCCGTGTTGTCGTTCCATACGATCGAACCACCCGCAACAGCAGACGTGCCGAGCGTAAGATCTCCATCGGCACTTAGGTTCCCATTGGTCGAGAGCGTGTTAGCAGCACCAACATTGATGGCAATGTTCCCTGCGCGTGTGATCGCATCTTCGTTGATCACGAGGTCTGCGCCAACTGCATTCGTATTCACCACGATACCTTGCACAATGCCGGTACCTGCAGGAAGCGAGTTCACGGTTAGACCTGTTGCAGCACGATTACCTACACCACCCGCAGCATCTGACGTTATCACTGCTCCAAGCGCCGCGCCCGTTGCAGCTCCATCATACGCAACATTGTACAGGTACGACGTTCCGTTCGAAACTGCTGCCGTTTGAGCCGCGGTTTGGTTGTAGAGGACCGTTGCACCACCGATCACATTGGCAACACTACGCTTCGAAAGAACTCCCGTCGAGCTCGCGACAACGATACCCTCGTTTGCTCCAAGTGCTGCACCAAACGTGGCACCGCTCAAGCTCGTCATCGTCACATTCGACGTTCCACCGGTACCGGCAAATGTGAAGTCGCCTGTTGCCGAGATCGTCAAGCGCGTTGTACCACCAACACCCGTCACCAAGCGAATCGGTGCGGCCGTGGTTGTACCGATCAAGTTGTTCGTACCGTCCGTCACTGTGTGACCATTGCCAGTCGTCGCCCAACCATTCGCATCGGTCAAGAACGTTCCGCCAATTGCAGGCAACGTATAGGTTTGGTTTGAACCAAGTGTCGTTGGTCCAACAATGGATGCCGTAAAGGCAGTTCCACCGTCATTGTCATGAAGGATCAGCGAACCGCCCGTTGTCGAACCCGCTGTTCCGAATGTTGCGTCACCTTGTGTGACTGTGTTCCCTGAGCCATCAACTGTGAAGGTTGCGCCCGTTTCCACCCAGTTCGTCCCATTGTAGCGAAGCACGCTTCCCGTCGTTACTGCCGTTGGCATGCCGATGGTGATCGCTCCTGCTCCGTTGGTGATCGTGATACCGCGTGTACCGCTCAATGTTGCGGCAACAGGTGCACCTGCACCATCACCGATGAGCAACATACCGTCCGAAAGTGCACCGGTTGAGGTGACAACGCCGGATGCGTTACTGTAGATGAATCGATTGGCGCCGAGCGCACCGGAAGAAAGGACAAAGGTTCCATCTGCATCTGGCAATGTATACGTGCGGGCTGCCGTGTACAACGTTGGACCTTGCATCGTTCCGTTGAAGGAAGCGCCTGCCGTATTGTCGTTCCACACGATCGAACCACCTGCAACGGCACTTGTGCCGAGCGTGAGATCACCAGCTGCACTTGCATTGCCATTCGTTGACAGCGTATTTGCTGCACCAACGTTGATCGCCAAGTTACCGGCACGTGTGATCGCATCTTCAGCGATGGTGAGATCAGCAGCGACACCGGTGTTGATCGTCAAGAAGTCACCAGCATCTCCGTTGCCCAACGTCGTAGCACCGTTCACATTCAGCGTGCCCGCGTTGACAGTATTTCCCGATCCATCGATCGTGAAGTTCGAGCCTGTTTCAACCCAGTTCGTACCATTGAAACGGAGCGTCGCATTTGATGTGCCGGTCGGCATGCCAACCGTGATCGCGCCGGCTCCATTCGTAATCGTGATACCGCGAGTACCGCTCAATGTCGCGGCAACAGGTGCTCCAGCACCATCGCCGATCAGCAACATACCATCCGAAAGTGCGCCGGTAAAGGCAACCTGACCCGATGCATTGCTGTAGAGGAATCGATTGGCGCCGAGAGCTCCTGTTGAGAGCATGAACGTGCCATCAGCATCTGGAAGCGTGTACGTGCGTGCTGCCGTGTAGAGCGTTGGACCTTGCATCGTTCCGTTGAAGGAAGCGCCCGCTGTATTGTCGTTCCATACAATAGATCCACCAGCAACGGCTGAAGTTCCGAGTGTGAGATCTCCATCAGCAGTAATGTTACCGTCTGTAGAGATCCTATTCCCTGCACCAACGTTCATGGCAATACTGCCGGCACGTGTGATCGCATCTTCGTTGATCACGAGGTCTGCACCAGCTGCCGTGTTCACAACGATACCTTGTGCAACGCCCGTACCGGTTGGTACGGCATTGATCGTCAAGCCTGTTGCATTTGCATTTGTTGCGCCGGTTGGCGTCGACGTGATCACACCGCCAAGGCCTGCTCCAGTGTTCCCTGCGCCCAAGTAGCTGGTGTTGAACAAATAGGCCGTTCCGTTTGCAGCTGCGGTTGTTTGTGCGCCCGTTTGATTGTACAAAACAACACTCGTACCGAGGGCCGTAGCGGGATTTGTGAACGACGGATTTGCTCCACCGCCACCGCTTACGAGAATGTCACCACTGTTACCGGTTGCCAAGGAGGCAAGTCCGGTCGCACCGCCCACGGCAAGTGCGTATTGATTGATCCCAGTGACCTGACCTGCGGGAATCGTAACCGACGAAGGAATGATCGTAACAGCCGAGACCACACCACTTGTTCCGAACAACAGTCCGTCGAGAGAATTGATCTTAAGGCTACCGCCGTTGATCTCGATGGCGTAGTTCGTTGCGCCACCAGTTGCACTTGCAACAAGTCCTCGAGCAGTGCTCGTGGCTCCAGCTTGCGCTGTGAGCGTAAGTCCTGTGGCATTCGCGTCGAGGAAGGCATTCGAGAGTATCCGACCGCCATCTGCAGCTGTTGCGCCTTGGAGGGTCGGACTTGCGTTGTATTGGAGATTGAAGAGCCAACGTCCGGGCGTTGCGGAATCTTGCGAACCAGTGACGCTGTACATCACCCCTGCCGTACCAAGCGACGGATTCGTTGCAATGAGCAACGTTCCGTTGGATGGCGGTAGGACGAAATTGTATGCCCCACCCGAAGAGGGTGCCGTGATCGTGGACACATTGCCACTATTGATCATCCGAAGATGTCGCGTCTGAAGATCTTGTGCAACCACGGAGATCGTGCCTGCAAACCCCAACAACAGCAACATGACCGTGTATCTACGGATCATGAAAGCCCCCAGAAAATTGTATGTGAACTCGATAGCGCTTCCTACCCCAAACCCCAGTGAGACCTGTTCGAGGGGCGGCAATATGGCAGAGTGCACCTACGTGGGGTTCAGCATAACTACGCAGCGGAGTGAAAATACATGAGTTTACGTAGTCAGTTCTACGTTACGATAACGCACATGAACGTTGTCACTTTCATGCGTGATACGGGAATTCTACGTAGTGTATTACCTAGAGATAATCGATATGCGTTCCATCAACGATCACGTCAACATCTGCATCACCGGCAATTGTTTTCCGAAGACGAACTTGGAACGTACCACCAGTTGCTCCAACGCTGAGGAATCCGGTGACCTGTACAAACTGATGCGAAGCCGTGAGACCTGTGTAGAGCAATACATCTCCAGTACCGTAACCGGAAACATTTGCCGTTGTATTGAATGACCAAACGGCTCCCGCCGGAATAGAAAAACATGTATTCACTGTTGGACTCGTGCCTCCGTTGTTCTTTGCGATCTCGAAGGTGACCGTTACCCAGTACACTGTGTTCGCATTCGCCGTGAAGTTCAAGCCTGTAACATCGCTACATGCATCTGATGAAATGGTAACGAGTGCGGGAAGAATGACGGTTCCAAACGAACCACCTTGGCCAAGCGCTGCCGGTGGTGTCACCCATTCGAGGCTCGCAGTACTTCCGGCAATGGAAGCAATGCGCAAGTACTGGCCAACAGATCCCATCGTCTTGGGCATCACATAGGTGATGTTCGTAGCCTGCGTTGCATCCGTAGTGAACGCGTTGTACACTGTATTGTCTGCGCGATTCAGGCGCAATTCCCCGCCACCTTGCACCGTGACCGGTCCGGCTGCATCGACCGTGAATACCGTGCCCACGGTGAGCAACGATCCGGGTGTGGACGTACCAATGCCAACATTGCCACCACCACTTGGGATGAGCAATGCATAGTTCATCGCACCACCTGTTGCTGATACTGTGAGACCAGTTGCCGTCCCGGGTCCCGTCCCCGCCGAACTGATCATAGCTCCCGGCGTGCTACCGGTTGTGGTTGGATCGTAGGCAACGTTAAAGAGAAAGTGCGACGACGACGTTTCTGCGTTCTGTGCACTTGTCACGCCATAGAGCATAGGATGCGTACTGAGCAATGGCGTCGGATTGACCATCAACGAACCGCTCGTGGGTGTGGATGGTAGCGAGAATGTGAACGGTCCACCCGAACTCGGTGCTTGCAACCTCGTTGTTGCCGTTCCATTGAGCATCACAAGGTGACGCGTTTGAAGATCTTGAGCCGTTATGTTCGTCAATGCAAGAACGAACAGTGCAACGATCGTGGTTGAAGTATGTCGCATACCGGTCCCCTTGGTAAATGTTGCTCATCACATGCGACGCAACATATTTGGGACACCGTGTACACTGATATGACGAAGCTCAAGGAACGGCATCTTTGCACAAATGCCGTAATCGAGAACGATCTCTTAGTTGATCGAGCGCTTTCGTTGTGAATACGAGATGCTCCACTGTGTTGCATCGCAATCAATGGCCGCAGCGGAAACATTCAACACGCGTACCGCCACCTTGCCGCCTTCCACTACCCTTGCGCTTCCGATCACAATGCCATCGGGCAGGTCGGTGTTGGGTTGCACCGTGACGAGAGAGCCAAGCTCGACGCCGGGCACATTGAGGATCATCATGTGCGTACTGTTCTGCGGGATCACGGGAAGATCGACCTCGGCGTCAACAAGCATCTGCACAACGTTCGTTGCTGTGCCGCCAACGGTCTGCCATGTCGTGTACACACGATGCGATGCTTCATCGATCTGCGTCACCACGAGCGACTGACCCAACGTTGGCGCCGCTTCCGGAAACACCACCGTATACGTGGCCGTCATATTGGCCATACACTCCAATCCAATTGCACCCGCTGTTGGATTCGTTGGCGAGATCAACCAGAAGCCCGGTGCCTGCACACCCGGACGTGGTTCGTCTTGTGCATGCGAGCAGTGGACAGTGGTGATGAAGGCGGCAAGGAGGAGAAGGAGTGTTTGCATTGTAGTGGTCCCGTTACGGTCTGAACCCGGTGACGATCCAACGTCCAGCATTGGACGAATATACAAGAGTCGCAGAGCCTGCGCCAGTGGTTGTGATGTCGGCGCCCGACAGTGTGAGAATTCCATCAGCGCCAGCGTCTTCCACGAACGTGAGATTGTCGGCGCGATTGTAGATCACAAGTACCTTTCCATCGAAGCCACCGGTGATGGTGGAGATGGCCGATGTGCCGCCGGCGTTTGCGGTGACAACGATGAAGCTCCGTCCTGTTGCATCAAGCGTTTGCGATCCCGCTGCGAGAGCAAGGTTCGTTCCGTCGGAGCGCATGGCCACGTCGCCGTTCACATCAAGTGTGACGTTCGGTATGTCTGTCGCGATGCCTGCTTTCCCTGTCCGCTCAAGCGTGAGTGTCGGTGTGCTGTTGAGCGTGCCGGACTGACCAGTGAAGAAACGAAGGTCGGCAGAATTGGCGGCCGATCGAATAGCTTGAATGCTGACAAGTCGTTGGTCGGTTCCACTTCCGGCGTCATAGTTCGAAAAGTCTAGTGTTGCGAACGATGTGACGCTGTTTTGTGCGCCCTTGAGTGTGAGGGTCGGCAACGCATCGTCGGTGGAGATGTTCCGTCCATCGATCACGAACAACCCATTTGACCCGATGAACTCGCCAAGTGTATTTGTACTGGCGGCGGTCGCCGTTGAGCGGACCGACAGTCCTGTTGCATCACCACCGGCTGGCGCTGCCTCGACGACCACTGTGAGTCCGTCGGCGTATTGCGGGTTGAGATTATCCGTTGAGATCGACTCGATCCGTGCTCCGCATGCACTTCCGTCGAAGGTGGGGTCGTAGGCAATGTCGAACAGGTAGGAGAAGCTCACGTTGTTCGTCTCCTGTGGCGCCGTGGGGGCATACAGAATGGCCACGGTAGGCAACGAGTCACGCGTAAGCAGTGTTCCCCCACCCTGGGGCAACGTCAGCGTTCCACCGCTCGCGGAGCCGCGGAGCAATGTGGATACACCGCCGCGTACCAATCGCAGGTCACGTGTCTGAAGGTCTTGCGCAAGGGCCGGAGTGGCAAGGGCAATGGCAAGAGCGATCGATGCAGCAACGTGCTTCATATTCGGGACTTCGTACGTAGTGAGGAAGAGGACTCAATATACAGCATGCTGCAAAAAAAGAAAGCCCGTCCGGCATTTGCCGAACGGGCTGTGGAAATGTTTCCGGGAAGATTACGGGTTGATGATCATGTAGTTGATGTACAGATCGTCACCGACACCCAAGCCACCCGAGAAGGTCACGTCAAACGATGTCGCTGCCACAATAGCAGAAACATTGGCCGTAAACGTTGTCCCAGGTGTGTTCGATTGGATTGTCACAATGATCGTCGAATTCGCTGTCACCTGCGAGTTCAAGATCGTAAATCCGGGACCAGCACCATCAACTGCTTCCGTAACGTGGATGCGTCCGGCGAACGTATTCGTAGCGGCGGCGCCGAGGATGCGATTCTCAGATCCCGCTACTGTTCCGTTGACACGTACGACATCTGTGATTCCATTACCGAGATTCACGTTATTATTCAGGTTCACACTGGTGGCATCTGTGGCAAGCACACCTGTGGTACCATTCAACGACAGCATGTTGTCTGTGGCGGCACCACGGTTGAACGACAAGGTCTGTCCGTCAAGGTTGACGTAGCGCGTTGAAACCAACGGATTGTTTGCTGCAGCATTACCAGCGGTCGCTGTACCAAGGCGATAGGCAGACGAGCTGAACTCGATGCCTTCGTTGGCCGTACCGGAGAACGAAGCACGACGAACTTGGTTCGTTGCCGTGATCCACAGAATGTCTTGGATCGGGTTCGACACTTGAATGTTGTTCAACACGAGGTTGTTGGCAGCGGCGTTGGTTACGTCGATCGTGATGTCACCATTACGCGTGAGCGCGTCTTGGTTGATCGTCAGATCGTTACCAGCACCAGTGTTCACAACGATACCGGTCGTTGTTGCATTCACGCGAATACCGGCTACAGGAGGAGTGCCTGTACCGATGGTCAATCCATTCGTAAAGGCATCAGTGATGGCAAGGCCAGTTCCGGCTCCGGCATTTCCGTTTGCGATGGAAACACCGGCACCAAGACTATTCGAGTAGATCGCTGTCACATTCGCAACTGTTGAAGCATTACCAATGTTTGTCGTATTGGCATTTGCCGACGTGTTGATGTTGACAGTGTTCCCTGCCGTATTCGTCACGTTCAGATCAATGTCACCACGGATTCTCGTAAAATCCGTATTGTCATTACCGAGTGTCGTCGATCCATCAACCTGGAAGCTCGCATCGGTTGAGAGCGTGTTGCCGGCACCTGTATTGAGCGCCACGTTACCAGCACGTGCCAGTGTACCAGTTCCATTATCGGACAAGCTGGCATCGACGATCGATGTTCCGCCTGCACCCCAACGGGTCATCTGGCCTGCCGTGCCGCCTGTGCTCAACAGTACCGTACCCGATGCATCAGGCAGCGTGTACGTGCGAGCTGCTGAGTAGAGCACTGGACCTGACATTGCCCCCTGATTGGTGCCTCCCGCTGTATTGTCATTGAAGAAGATCGTTCCACCAATGACGGAAGCACTCGTACCAACCGTGAGGTCACCATCGATATTAGCGTGACCGTCTGTGCTCAGGAAATTCCCTGTACCCGGGTTGATGGCAATGTTCCCTGCACGAGCAAGTGTACCAGTTCCATTGTCGGACAAGCTTGCGTCGACAAGAGACGTTCCGCCTGCACCCCAACGTGTCAGTTGATTCGCTGTACCGCCGGTGCTCAACAGAATGGTTCCAGAAGCGTCTGGAATATCAATTGTGCGATTGGCTGTGAAGCTCGGTGCTTGGATCGTGCCATTGAAACTCGTGCCCGCCACGTTGTCGTTCAAGATCAGCGAGCCACCCGTTGTTGAAAGCGGTGCACCAAGTGTGAGATCACCTTGGGCTGCCGTATTTCCTGTAGCATCTGATGTGAACGTTGCTCCTGTGGAGACCCAGTTCGTTCCATTATAGCGGAGGAGAGCATCCGAAGAACCCGTTGGCAGTGCAAAGTCGATGGAGCCGGCACCCAGTGTGATCGCAAGACCACGAGTGCCAGTTGGTGTTGCCGGAACAGGTGCTGCACCGGTTGAACCGACAAGCAACTGACCATCAGTCATTGCAGCAGCATTATCAAGCTTCCCGGATGCATCGCTAAGGATCACGCGGTTCGTACCAAGTACGGCCGGTGTCTGCAATGCAACGGTACCACCTTGGTTTTGCAGGGTATAGGTACGTGGGGCGGTAAGGGCCGGAACGGTAAGTGTACCGACGTTGGCCGTGACCGTGTTCGTACCGCGCAGGAGCAAGCTACGCGTTGCCGCGTCCTGCGCCATGCCCACCGTCACGGCCGAAAGGCCGATGACGGTGGTAAGTGCGAGTGTTTGAAATTTCATGATCGTGTTCCGTGTGTTAATCGTGGTTAGTGGTTCGTTGATCGATTCGTTCCGCGATTACGGATTGATGATCATGTAGTGAACAGCCACTGTCTCGCCAACAAGAATGTTGTTCGAGAAAGTAACAGTGAAGCTACCGGCAGCGCGCGCTGTGAGTTGATACGAGAGGATACCACCACCCGTATAGTTCTCCAGCGTGATGATCACAACACTGTTCGCCGTAGCGAGGTTGTTTGCGATCGTATATGCCGCCACACCTGTACCATTAACAAGTACACGTTCTGCGAATCTGTTCGGGCCTGTACCACGAATGTCGGCGTTGATCGTGAGGGTCTGTGTATTGGGCGAGTTGCCAATCACGACGTCACCATTACCACCCGTTTGGATATTGACGTTACCATCTGACAGCAGGTTGACTGCAGTTTGCGAGCGCACATTCACAGCAGCAGAATTGGCAAGGTCGCCGATCGTTGTTGTGGCAGTACCCGTCGTATTGATGTTTGTCGTACCGGTCAGCGTGATCGTTCCCGTACCAGCTGCGATCGTTGTGTTGTCGGCACCTGAGCCGTTACCAAGGTTCGTTGTTTGATCAACGACAAGGTTACGAGCAACATACATCGAACCATCCGTGTTCACGATGTTACCACCGCCCGGATTGATGTTGATGTCGGCATTGACGCGAGAGATCGTTGTTTCCGTGATCACGAGATCCGTTGGGACACCCGTGTTGATCACAAGACCTTCTGCGTCGTTGACCGTAACAGCGCCAACAGCATCGGACAACTCACCCGATGCCGAAGCAATGTTGAGTTGTGTCGATGTGAGACCAAACGTTCCGGTTGCGTTGCCAACAACAGTGTTGTTGCCGGCGCCCGTGTTGATGTTCGTCGTTGTTCCGTCGATCGTTACGACACCCGTTGCTCCGTTCAGCGACAGCATGTTGTTCGTACCGGCTCCGCGGTTGAAGGACAATACACCAAGTGTTCCCAGGTTCACAAAGCGTGGACCTGCAAGAGCGTTCGTGAGAGCGCCCGTACCTGCTGCCAGTGTACCAAGACGAACTTCAGCATCCGTACCTGTTTCGTTGTAGATCACGCCGTTCGAAGCGTTGATCAGGTCTGTGACCGGACGACGGCGAAGAACGCCGCTACCGTTTGCGATCACGATACCGTCCGTCGGGTGCGTGAAGGCCGGAGCAACGTTCGTCGACAACGATGTTGCCGTGATGTTGGCCGTACCTGCTGTACCACCGATCGTGACAGTACCACCAACATTACCAAGGGTAAGAAGGTTGGCACCTTGATCGACCGTGAATGCACCGGCGCGTGTGATCGCTGTTTCCGTGATCGTGACATCAGCGGCACCACCCGAATTCACAACGAAGCCGTCGACATCGTTCACCGTGACGGCGCCAACAAGGTCGCTCAGCTCACCAGAAGCAGAGGCGACATTGAGTTGCGTCGACGTGAGGCCGAATGTACCTGTTGCATTTCCAACGGCCGTGTTATAGCCGGCTGTGCTGTTCAACGTCAACGTTGCTGCATTGATGGTGTTCGACGTTGTGGACGTCGACGTCATCGTTGGAGCCGTTGCATTGATCGATGCACCACCAAGTGTGATCGTGCCCGAACCTGTTGTACCGATGTTCGTGTTCGCGCCACCAACGTTGTTCAGGTCGACCTGACCACCGTTGTTGATCACGAGTGCTGTTGTCGTTGCCGTGTTGAACGTGAGCGTGCCTGCTGCACCAACGCGAACGAAGCGAGCCGATGTGATGGCGTTGCTACCATTCGTGCTGTGACCGAGACGGAACTCGCCACCTTCGTACATCAGACCTTGATTCGCCATGTTCGACAGTGCCGTTGAACGGACCTGGTTCGAAGCATTGAGCGAGAGCATGCTGAGCGGTGTTGCGTCGTTCGCAATGTTCGTCATGGTGATGTTGGTCGTTCCTGCGCTCATCGAGATACCGCCGCCATTAGCGTTGTTACCAATATTGACGGAATTGGTGTTGGTACCCGTACCGATGTTCGTGCCTGAACCACCGGTGACGTTGATGTCTGTTGCGCCTGTCACCGTCGTCGAGCCAAGGATGATGTTTGTAGCAAGTGGAACACCGATGTTGTTCGTACCGGTACCTGTGACGTCGAGGTTGTCTGCGACCACCACGTTCCCACCGTTGTCCGAAAGGTCACCGTTCACTGCCACGCGGAATTGATCCGATGACAAGGAGAACGTACCCGTCGTATTGCCGATGGCTGTGTTGTAGCCAGCTGTGTTGTTCAACGTCAACGTTGCTGCATTGATGGTGTTCGACGTTGTGGACGTCGACGACATCGTTGGAGCTGTTGCGTTGATCGTGGCACCACCAAGTGTGATCGTGCCCGAACCAGTCGTACCGATGTTCGTGTTCGCGCCACCAACGTTGTTCAGGTCTACCTGACCGCCGTTGTTGATCACGAGAGCTGTCGTTGTTCCAGTGTTGAAGGTAAGCGTTCCGCCGCCACCAACACGTACGAAGCGTGGGTTTACGATCGGAGCGGAACCGTCGACGAGGTGACCAAGACGGTATGCAGAGTTATTGAACTGCAGACCTTCATCGGCTGTGCTCGTGAACGTCGCACGACGAACTTGATTCGTTGCCGTGATCCAGAGAATGTCTTGGATCGGATTGGCATTGAGGATGTTGTTGAGGATCAGGTTGTTGCCAGTGTTCCCAACATCGATCGTTGTTGCATTGGTACCGCCGGATGCGATCGTGACCGTTCCTGCGCCAGCACCGGTGTTACCGATGTTGGTGTTTGCCGTACCAGCACCCGTGTTGATGTTGGTCAGACCGACAACATTCTGTGTACCCGTGATGTTGTTCGTTGTTCCTGCAACACCGATGGTATTCGTATTGGCACCACTGATGGTAACGTTCCCGTCCGTGGTGACCAAGTTTCCGGAACCAGGGTTGATGGCAATGTTCGCGGCCGTGCGGCTGATCGACGACTCGTTGATCACGAGGTCGGAACCGGCGCTTTGATCGACCGTGATACCATTGGCAGCACCTGCCGTACGAACGCTCAGACCGAGTGCTGTAGGAGCGGTGACCGAACCGATGGTCATACCGGTTGTCCCTGCTTGAACGATGATACCGGTGGTTGGTGCACCAGCTGCGCCGACCGAGATACCCGTGCCGCTTGGATCTTCGATGCGAAGACCGGTAACAGGAGCGCCCGTGACAAGAACACCGTTCCCTGTTGCGTTCGGCGCGATGGCCAAACGATACGTTGCATCAGCCGATGTACCGATACCGATGTTACCAACGGCGACCGGACCACCCGTTCCGTTCACGACCATGCGTGTTACGTTGTTCGTGATCACGCGAAGGTCTGCTGCCGTGGTCGTACCAAGCAAGTTGTTCACGTTGTCGGTGACGACGTGACCGTTTCCTGTGATCAACCAAGCGAATTGGTTGGATGCCAGGCGACGTACTTGGTTCGAGGCATTGATCAGCATGACATCGTTCGAGTTCACACCCGTTGCGATGTTGTTCATCACAACATTGTTCGCAACGTTGTTCACGTCGATCGTGATTGTTCCATTCGCGCGGATGTTCGTTCCACCAGTGTTCGCAAGCGAACCGATGGTCGTAACAGCGTTGCCTGTTGTGTTGATGTTCGTTGTACCGGTTGCTGCGATCGTACCGGCAGACAGAACGCTTACGTTTCCGCCTGTGGCATTGCCGATCGTCGTCACGCCCGTACCCGTTGTGCTTACGTCGACGTTGCCGTTGTTGTTCAACGTCAACATGTTCGCTGTACCGGAATTGAACGTGAGCGTTCCGCCACCACCTACGCGTACGAAGCGCGCGCCGGTGATCGGATTGTTACCGTCTGTGCTGTGACCGAGGCGGTACTGACCTGCTTCGTACATCAGACCTTGGTCTGCCGTACCCGAAAGGAGTTGACGGCGAACGTTGTTCCCTGCCGCCGTCATCCATACTGCATAGTCCGTTACCGCTGGTGTTGCGATCGTGATGTTGTTCAACACGAGGTTCGTTGTACCGGCGCTGACCGTTACACCGCCACCGTTGGCATTGTTACCGATGGTGACGAGACCTGTGTTCGTACCTGTGGCAATGTCCGTGGTGAAGGCACCCGAGTTGTTGATCGTCGTCGCACCCGTGACACCCGTCGTACCAAGGATGGTATTCGTAGCGGCGGCAACACCGATGTTGTTCGTGCCCGTGCCCGTGACATCGAGGTTGTCTGCAACCACCACATTACCAACAGCATCCGAGATGTTCCCTGTTGCGCTGGCGATGTTGAGTTGCGTCGACGTGAGACCGAACGTTCCCGTTGCGTTCCCAACATTCGTGTTATAGCCCGCTGTGCTGTTCAACGTCAACGTTGCTGCGTTGATGTCGTTCGACGTTGTGGACGTTGACGACATAACAGGAGCTGTTCCTGTGATCGATGCACCACGAAGGGCGAGCGTACCGGCACCGGTGGTACCGATGTTCGTGTTCGCGCCACCGACCGTGTTGAGGTCTACCAGACCGCCATTGTTGATCACAAGGGCCGTTGTCGTTGCCGTGTTGAAGGTGAGCGTTCCCGCTGCACCAACACGTACGAAACGCGACGAGACGATCGGCGTGTTGCCGTCAGTGCTGTTACCCAAGCGATACTGACCTGCTTCGTGCATCAGACCTTGGTCTGCTGTACCGGAGAGGAGTGTGCGACGTACGTTGTTGCCAACGGCCGTCATCCACACCATATAGTCCGTTGGAGCAGGGACTGCGCTGAGGATGTTGTTCAAGACAACATTGCCGGCACCGGCGTCAGCCGTGATACCGCCGCCTGCACCGTTACCGATGGAGACAAGACCGGTGTTCGTTCCCGTTCCGATGCCTGTTGTGAAGGCGCCGGAGTTGTTCACGAGGGCATTGCCCGTTACCGTGGTCGTACCAAGGATGGTATTTGTGGTCGCGGCAACACCGATGGCGTTCGTGCCTGTACCATTGATCGTGAGGTTCCCTGCTGTAACGAGGTTCCCCGAGTTGTCGATCGTGAGGTTACCACCTGCACCGCCACCTACTGCGAACAGTTGCGATGGAGCATTGCCGGCGCCGATACCAACATTGCCGGCTGCGGTGACGCGAATGCGCATCGTACCGCCGGTGATGATGTTCAACGGATCCGCTGTAAGCGTTCCCAACAAGTTGTTGGTTCCGTCAACGAACGTGGTGTTATTCCCCTTCAGCTTCCAGAAGAGTTGATCTCCGGACGTGAAGTTGAGTTGTGAATTACCGGCACTCGGTACGCTCTCGACGAACAGAATGTTGTCGACAGCGCCGTTCGATGGCGGCAAGATCAAATTATAATCGCCAGTAAGTGACCCGTCGGCCGGCGTGTTCAGCTGAATGCGATTGAAGGTCCCCGTCGTCAACCCCCCGTCGTTCAGGATCACGCGTCGGCCTTGCAACGAACCCGTCTGAGCGGTTGCGACCGAGAAGGTCGCAATGCTCAAGGAGAGTCCGAGCAAAAGTCCGCGTCCCATGTTGCGCATTGTAAAGCTCCGTGTTGTTTGTTCGTTCTCTCGTTGGGGAGTGTCGGTTGTGAACCGACCGCTGCTGCTGTTTGTGTTGTGTTGGTTTTTCATGGTCCGTTCCTCCTTCCTTATTGCACGCGTGTGCATTTGAGGTAAGAGTTCTTATGGACCGTTGTTGCGATTCCGACGCCCCCAGCGATGTCTTGGGCCCAGACGAATCGGAACAAACCACCAGCACCATCTGTGCGGATCATGCCCTTGAAGATCGCAGTGACGCGATTGCCAGGGATAACACCGTCAACAGGCAGTGGCGTGAGAGCGGCACCTACTGTACCATCGATGGACGATGGTGCAAGTGCCGAACCTGCCTGCGTCACACTCAACATCGCTTCGCTTGCAGCGAGGGATGGTCCGGTGAAGCCGGCGCGGAGATTGGAGAATGGAGCGTTCGTACCGCTGAAGTTCACAACGATCTCAACTTCCCAGATCTGGTTCGCACCAAGATTGACGAAGAGGTGATCATCATTTTGCAGAGCAGCGCTGTTGACAACGGTTTCATCCGCTGTCTTGTAGGCGAACACGACACCAGGCGTACCGTTGAAGCGGCGAACTTCGTTACCAGGTCCGGCCTTGATCATGAGCACGTCTTCCGTACCCGTTGCAAGTGCCAGTCCGTTGATACGAAGGTCCGAGTTCACAGCATTGTCAACATCGACGATCACATCGCCGCCTGCGCGGGATTGTGCCGTGACGTTCACGGCGCCACCGGTGGAACCGAGGGTGACGGCACCGGCCGTTGCGCTCGTTCCGATCTGTGTGGTACCGGCACCGGTTGCGTTGATCGTGGTGTTACCGACGATCGTGTTGGTTGCGCCAACAGCACCGATGTTCGTGGTGTTCGTTCCCGTTGCGTTGATGTTGATCGTTGGAGCAACATCCGTGATCGACGTACCTGCCGAGCGGTTGTTCGTAGTGAGCGAGTTGATCGCGACCGCGCCGCCTGTTGCAAGCGAACCGATCGTGGTTGCGCCTGTACCCGAGGTGTTGACGTTCACGTTTGCCGATGTGGCCGAGATCGACGTGGTCGCGCTCATGGCGATCGTCGAGTTCGAACCGACCGACACTGCGCCACCCGTTGCAAGCGAACCGATCGTGGTTGCGCCCGTGCCCGAGTTGTTCAGGTTCACGTTCGGTGCAAGCGAAGTGATCGTTGCGCCCGAGGTGAGTGCGATGGCTCCGGCTCCAGCATTGCCCAGTGTGATCGTTCCCGAGCTCGTGCCGGTGTTGATCTGGGTGTTGCTGTTGATGTTGTTGTTGATGTTCGTTGGTCCGTCGATCGTTGTCGTCGAACCGGTGTTGCCAATGTTCGTTGGCTGCGTTCCGGTGCGGTTCACGTTCGTTGTACCAAGGATCGTGTTCGTGCTAAGAGCATTACCGATGTTCGTTCCGGTTGCTGCCGGCGCGATGTTGATGTTCACCGTTCCGTCGGCATCGATCGTGTTCGTGGCTGCGTTGAGCGACAGCATGTTGTCTGTTGCTGCACCGCGGTTGAAGGACAACGTCGAAGCATCGAGGTTGATGAAGCGATTGCTCGCGAGTGGCTTGTTCACAGCGGCATTGCCGGCTGCAAGCGTACCAAGACGAACCTTTGCATCAACGCCCGTCTCATTGTACGTAGCACCATTGTCGGCATCAATGAGGTCAGATGCCGGACGACGGCGGATGTCGCCGTTATTGTCGGCGATCACCACTCCATCCGTCACAACATTGTATGGTGTTGCGTGGTTGGCACTGAGCGAGAGGATGCGTGTGTTGATCGTTCCACCAACACCGTTCACCGTGAGGAGACGGTTGGCGACCGGAGCGATACCGACACCAAGGCTGGCGTTTGCACCCGTTCCGTTACCGATCTGTGTAGCCGCGTTTCCTGCCGTGTTGACCGTTGTTGCGCCGCGGACAGCGAAGGTGTTCACATCGGCTGTACCGAAGGAACCATTCTGCTGTACCGTAAGCGAACCGTTCATCGTTGTCGTGTTCGCTGCACCGGTCGATATGGCCAGGTTACCGGCGCGTGTGATCGCGTCTTCGTTGATGGTCAGGTCCGGATTCACTGCATTCGTACTGACGACGATACCACTGATCGCCGAGTTGACCGTCAAACCAACCGAAGTTGGAACGACAGTACCACCGATGATGGCACCGTTGACGCCACCATCTACGCGGAGACCGTTCGTGCTCGGAGCGAAGATGGCGAAGGCCGTGTTCGCAACGTTGTTTTGGTTCACGCCAACTTCACCAGCTGCGCCGGAGAAGTACATGCGTGTAGTGTTGTTCGTGACTACGTTGAGGTCGATGGCGTTGAGCGTACCGAGCTTGTTGTTTCCATCAAGCACCGTATTACCCTTGCGCAACCATGCGAAGGCACCGATCAGTGTTCCTTCGTCCCACTTGAACATGTCGCCGCTATTGTCGGCGACCATGATACCTTCTGTCGGTGTGTCGATGTATGGTGTTGTGAGCGAAGCACCACCCAAGTGTGCGATACGCACATCCGGTGTGGCAACAGCGGCTGTTTGAGCAACACCGCTGATCGCGAGAACGCGACCTGCCACTGGGGCCATGCCGATACCAACATTTGCACCGGCGCCGTTACCGGTACCGATCTGCGTGTTCGACGTACCGCTGGTGTTCACCAGCGTTGGTCCGAGCACCGTGGTCGTGCTTGCCGAGTTACCAATGTTCGTTGGTGCAGCACCGGCAGCGTTCACGTTCGTCGTACCGAGGACCGTGTTCGTTGCGTTCGCCGACGTACCAATGTTGTTGGCAGTTGCGTAGAGGCCCGTACCAATGTTGTTCGTGCTCGAGAACATCCGCGTGGTGTTGCCGTTCGTACCGATGGTCGTCAGGTCAGTGCCTGTGATGTTCACGTTCGTTGGACCGACCACGGTTGTCGTGCTCAGCGTGTTCCCGATGTTCGTTGCAGCGTTGCCCGTGGTGTTCACGTTCGTGAGACCCAGGACGTTGTTCGTTGCATTGGCCGTGGTACCGATCGTGTTGACCGTACCGTAGGCGCCCGTACCGATCTGGTTCGCGCTCGAGAAGAGACGAGTGGTATTGCCGTTTGCGCCGATTGTCGTGGTGGAAGCACCCGAGATGTTCACATTCGTTGCACCAAGGACCGTGGTGGTGCTCAGTGCATTACCGATGTTCGTGTTCGCGTTTCCGCCGGTGTTCACGTTCGTGAGCGACATGACGTTCACAACCGGTGCACCGCCATTTTGTCCGTCGAACTCAACAAAGTTCGTACCCGGCAGACCGTTGCCCGTGAAGAAGATGGAGTATTGATCCAAGTTCACGTAGCGGTTCTCGAGGTACGGCTTTGCCGATGTGGCCGATGGCGTAGAAGCGCCGGCACCAAGACGGAATGCACCGTTCTGATACTGGAGACCTTCGTCGGCCATGTCTGCCAAGAGCTTCTTACGTACTTGCTCAAGTGGGTTCTCCGTCAACATGAATGTTGGCGCAAGATCCGTCTTGATGTTGCGAAGAAGAAGATTACCGCCTGCTCCCGTACCAACGCTGATACCGACCGACTGATTGGCGACACCGGTTTGATTGCCGATCTCGACATTGTCGTTCGTGCCTACGTTGACGAAGAGTGGTCCGATGATCTGCGTTTGATCCTTGATCACCACATCGCCGGCCGTGTTCGTGATGTCACCGCGTGGATCCAAGAGACCACCGATGACGGTGTTGCTCGAAGGATTGCCGATCGTGGTGAGGAACGAACCCGTTGCATTGATGTTCGTGATGGCCGTTGCCGTGATGGTGTTTGACCCACCATGGATGGACAGCATGTTCTGCGTGCCACCGATGCGTGTGAAGAGTAGTTGCTGATTATCCGTATTGATGTAGCGCGTGGATTGCAGTGGTACTGCCGTGCTCGTGTTGCCACCAAGGCGGAAGGCGTTGTTCTGCCAGATGATACCTTCTTGTGCAAGACCGGCTGCATTTGCCTGACGGACGCGGTTCAGACCATCCAGGAACAGGAAGCTGTTCGGATTGTCCGTTGGGATGCCGTTCAGGAAGATGTTACCGCCCGTGCTTGCATTCAACACAATGTTCTGCGTGGTCGAGGTCGGATTACCGATCGTGACCGTGCCGTCTGCATTCGTGTTGATGTTCGTTGTACCGTAGACCCAGTTCGTGGCTGTTGGCGAACCGATCGCATTCGTCGTGTTCGCACCGGCACCGATGGAGTTGCTCGTACCGGCATTCGTGCCGATGGTCGAGTTGCCCTTGGCGTTGAAGTTGCCGTTGATCGTTCCAGCACCGTTGGCCGTAATGTCACCGGCTGCCGTTGCAAGGAAGTTCGCATTGGCCACCCACTGACTGTTCAGGTTGTCCCAACGTGTCGTTTGATCGTTCGCCGTACCTGCCAAGATCTTGGCCGATGTCGACGCGATGGTGATCGAACCGCTCGTGCTCGTGATGGCGATACCCGTGCCTGCCGTCAGCGTAGCTGCCACCGGAAGCGTGCTTGCGCCCGTTCCGATGAAGATCTGACCGGCTGCAAGTGGCGTCGACTCGACGATGGCGCCGCCGCTCGAGACCATGAAGCGATTGTTGTTGAGTGTCGTGCTCGATCCCGTACCACCGAAGGCAACAGGAAGCACGCCGCTCGTGATGGCGTTCGCATTCAAGTTCGTGAGGAGCGAACCGTTCGCTGCCGGCAGACGATTCGAACCGTCAAGACGGACGACATTACCAGGCGTGTTGATCTTCGGGTTGTTCGACAATTCAATATTGTCGACAATACGATTGCCCGTTCCTTGCGTCACGTTCAACAATGGGTTCGGATACGTGCCTGCAAGGTCACCGCCGGCAACACCACCTGGTGTACCGCCGTTCGCTGGGATCAGCGTGACCGAGGTGAGACGACCGTACGTGTCGACGTTGATCACTGGGATCTGCGTGGCCGTTCCGTACGTGCCAGGCGTCACGCCCGACGTATTCATAAGTGTCTGGTTGAGCGTACCGACCGTTGCGCCGTTGTTCAAGGCAGCAAGCAATTGATTGCCGGCCGTTGCAGCGATGTTCGGGTTTGGATACGTACCGGCCAAGGCACCGCCGGCAGGACCGGATGGTGGCAAGGTGGTTGGGATCACGCCCGGTGCAATGTCACCTGCCGTGATCGTTCCGTCGACGATGTTCGCCGAGTTGACCGAGTTCGACTGGAGGTTCAGGTTGCTGACCGATCCAGGAGCGAGCTTGGAGTTCGTGACCACGCCTGCGCGGATCGTTGGGTTCGGATAGGTTCCGTCGAGATCTCCACCGGCAGGACCGGTTGGGATGCCCGCCGTGATCGGCTGCGTGCTTGCGCCCGTAACGCGACCGAAGGCGTCGACCGTCAAGACCGGCACCGTCGAACCAGAACCATACGTACCACTCACAACACCCGTGGTGTTGAGGCGGTTGTCGCTGATCTTGATCGAGGTGGACGGATCGTTGATCGCCGTCATCACTTGATTACCGGCAAGGTTGCTCAAGTTCGGATTCGGATATGTTCCGCTGAGAACACCACCGGCAGGACCGGTTGGCGGAAGTGTCGTTGGGATCACACCGGGAGCAATGTCGCCCAAAGTGATCGATCCGTCAACGATGTTCGACGAGTTCACGGAGTTGGCTTGGAGGTTGGTGTTGCCAACAGCTCCGACGGCCAGCTTCGAGTTGTCGATCGCACCCGGACGTACCGTTGGTGCCGGATACGTACCTGTGAGGTCGCCGCCGGCCGGACCGATCGGCGTTGTTCCGCCAATGGCCACGTTCGTTGCGCCCGTGATACGACCTTGTTGATCGACGATGATCTGTGGTACGGTGACGGTGGAACCGTACGTACCAGGGACCACTGCCGTGTTGGCCAGCTTGGATGCCGTGACCGAACCGTCGACGATCTTGGATGTCGTGATGCTTCCGTCAGCGATCTTGACCGTGTTGACAGCGCCGTCGGCGATGTTCACGTTCGTGACAGCACCGGCTGCGATCTTCGGCGTGGTGATGGCATTGTCTTGGATCTTCGGCGTTGTAACTGCGCCGTTGACGATCACTGGGTTCGGATACGTACCCGTGAGATCTCCACCGGCGGGGCCACTTGGTGGCAACGACGTTGGGATCACTCCGGGAGCGATCTTCGCCAGCGTGATGGATCCGTTCTGGATGTTGCCCGTGGCAACAGCGTTGGATGCAAGCTTATCGTTGGTGATGCCGAATGGGGCGACCGACAGTGATACTGTTGGTCCGTTCGGGTTCACCACGGCGATGGAGGCATCTGCATTGGTGACGGTGAGCACACCGGCGATCGCCGATCCGTCGATGACGACCGTGTCGCCACTCTGCGAGACCGAGATACCGTTCTGGCCACGTGCGAACACATCGCCTTGCAAACCGTTCAACGACAGAACAGCGCCCGTCGAACCTGGTTCGAGGCCGCCGGCCTTATCAGCGCGTTCAGCGCGGATAGCATAGGGTACCACCGTCAACCGCGTACGCGGTGCGAATGGTGTACCACCCGCGATCGAGGTCTCCAACCAGAGCGACTGCTCAAAGTTCACACCGGAAAGTGGTGTGGTCTGACCCATGATCACATTGAACAATCCCTTGCCTACGGCAACAACTTGTGTCTCTTCGTACACAAGATTGCCCCCGGTTGGTGCATCGTACAGACGAAGGACCAAACTGTAGTTCCCGTCTGCGATCGGCTGTCCGCTTGGTTGCGTGAGCAACCCCTGGTATGAAACCAGGCGCGGGATCTGCGCGCCGATCGGTGCTGTTGCACCGAGTGCGCCGACCAGAAGAGCGACAAGCACGCTGCGGCGTACCATTGTCTTCATGTTCTTACCCCAAATAAAACTGAACGTAAATTTTGATTTCATGGATTAGCGGACAACATTCATGCGGTTCACGCGAACGAATGGCTTACCATCCGTTGCACTGGTACCGCGTACCTCATAGAGGTAGGCTCCGGTCGCTACGGGCATGCCCGTCTCGTCTCGGCCATCCCATACGATCTCTTGCGATCCGGTCTCCGACGTCTCCATGCGCAATTCCCGAAGGAGATTGCCCACCACATCGTACACACGCACCGATACCGCACCCGTTGCCGGTGTACGCATCGAAATGGTCGTGAACGAGGAGAACGGATTGGGATAGTTCGAAACCTCACCTTCGGAGATCGGACCAGGGTCCTCGTCTACCGACGTGGGATTCTCGAGCGGCAGCCAAAAACCTTGGCTGAGCTTGTTGGAATTGTTGGACACCATCCCGATGATGGTTTGTCCAACGGTTGCGGAAAGCAGCTGTGAAGATGCGCTGGCACCAATGGTACCACCACTGCCAACAACTTGTCTGGCTAGCTGCGTTTGCGTGTACGAGTATTGAGTGGCCGCCACGAGGACGACACCAATACAAGCCACGGTTCTCATGACGCGGAAAACGTCAAACATGAGACCCCCATGCTGTTACAAAAGTGAGCCCCTCTCACCTTTCAGGCCACGAAAGTACGAGAAGTCAATGAAATACGGTGAGGAGGGTCCGAAAGGAGTGCGATTTACGTGGAAGTCCTTACACAGCTGTAAGGGTATATAAACAACAGTGTTGGAGTGATATCCACATGAGATGGAGAGATTCACAAGTTATCCACAACGTTTTCCACTTTCTGCCCTGCCACCCTCCAAAACCTTCTGAAGATTTCGATTTTGCGGTCACGAGAAAATCCGTCATCTTTGTGAACCTTCCTTTCGATAGTGAAGCAGCACAGCTTCCACTCTTTTCCGTTTCCACGCTTCTATCTATGCCACCACGCCACCGAAACGATCGGCGCGGTCCCCGCGACCGGCGCCAGGCCAGCGATCCACAAGAGGAATTCATGCCGGCCACACCATCAACACCATCACCAGCAGGCGAGAACGCCGCCGCAGCCGAGTCCGCACCGGTCCTCGATATGTCGCTCCTGCAGAAGATGAAGATCGCAGAGCTGACGGCGATCGCAACCACTCTGGGCATTGCGGATTATCAGGACCTGCGAAAGCAGGAGCTGATCTTCAAGATCATCGAGGCCGAGAACCAGCGTGCCATCCGCGATTCGCACCGCGAGGGCATCACGGCCTCGATCGGCGTGATCGAAGTGCTGCCCGACGGGTACGGCTTCATGCGCTCTACGGAGTTCAACTACCTTCCCTCCCCCGACGATATCTATGTGTCGCCGTCGCAGGTAAAGCGGTTCGGACTACGCACGGGCGATACGGTGAAGGGCTACGTCCGTCCCCCGAAGGATGGCGAACGCTTCTTTGCATTATTAAAGGTGGAGAGCATCAATTATGTGCTGCCGGAAGTGATGCGGGATCGGACGTTGTTCGAGAACCTGACGCCACTGTACCCGACAGAACGGATGAAGCTGGAAACGGCGCCCGGTGAGTATTCGACGCGGATCATCGACCTGGTCTCGCCGATCGGGAAGGGACAGCGCGGACTGATCGTCTCGCCCCCAAAGGCCGGAAAGACGATCCTGCTGCAGAAGATCGCCAACGCCATCGTGCGCAACCACCCGGATGTGAAGCTGATCGTGCTGCTGATCGATGAACGGCCGGAAGAAGTGACGGATATGCGACGCTCGGTGAATGCCGAAGTGGTCGCGTCGACGTTCGACGAGCCACCAGAGCGCCACGTGGCGGTGTCCGACATGGTGCTCGAAAAGGCCAAGCGCCTTGTGGAAGCACGTCAGGACGTGGTGATCCTGCTCGACTCGATCACCCGCCTTGCTCGCGCCCACAACACCGTGATCCCCCACTCGGGGAAACTGCTTTCGGGCGGTGTGGATGCCAACGCCCTTCACAAACCGAAACGCTTCTTTGGCGCCGCACGGAATGTGGAAGAAGGCGGCTCGCTGACGATCATTGCCACGGCCCTCGTGGAAACGAACTCGCGTATGGATGAAGTGATCTTCGAAGAGTTCAAGGGAACGGGCAACATGGAGTTGGTCCTCGAACGCAAGCTTGCAGAGAAGCGCGTGTACCCGGCCATCGACGTGAACCGCTCCGGAACACGGAAGGAAGATCTGCTGCTGACGCCGGAGACATTGAACAAGGTCTACGTCCTCCGCAAAGTGCTGGCGGAAGACTCGCCGATCGAGGCCATGGAGATGCTGCTGGACAGAATGCGCTCCACGAAGTCGAACGATGAGTTCCTGAAGACGTTGAATTTCTAGACCATGACGGAACGAGAACAACAACGCCTACTCTCGGTTGCGATGAATCTGTCGCTGGGAGTGGGCGTTGCCATGTTGATCTCGAAGTGGATCGCCTACCTGCTCACACACTCCTCGGTGATCTTCTCCGATGCCGCCGAATCCGTGGTGCATATCGTGGCCGTGTGGTTTGCATGGTATGCGCTGCGGATCACACGAAAGCCGCCCGATGCAGAACATCATTACGGACATGAGAAGATCGACTTCGTGTCGGCAGGGGTGGAGGGCGGACTGATCTGCATCGCCGCCATCGTCATCATCGTGACGGCCGTGACGAAGATCATCAATGGCGTCGAGCTGGAACGACTCGACGTGGGCATGTGGATCACCGCGGCCTGCGGTGCCACGAACGGCGTGCTCGGATGGTATCTCATTCGCAGCGGCAAGAAGCACAGCTCGCTGATCGTGCGCGCCAATGGCGAGCATGTGATGACGGATGTGTGGACGAGCTTGGGTGCCGTGGCAGGACTGCTCCTGGCCATGTGGACTGGATACCTGATCATCGATCCGCTGATGGCCATCCTCTTCGGTGCCAACATCATCCGCTCAGGCGCAGGCCTGATGATGATCAGCGTGAACGGACTCATGGACCGCGCCGATCCTGTGATCGAAGCGCGCGCCCGCGATGTGATCACGCAGTTCTGCTCGGAACGCGGATGCTCATTCCATCGACTGCGATTGCGGCTGGCCGGACATGTTCCGCATATCGACCTGCATCTTCAAGTGGACGATGCCATGCCCATGCAGGAAGCGCATTCACTCGCCACAGAACTCGAAGACCGTATTCGCGATGCCTTCGGTGCACGCACCGAAGTGTTCACCCACCTTGAGTCGATGACGCAGCCCGACGGGCATGTGTGATCATGGCCGCAATGCCCTCGTTCGGTGTTGTCGGCGTGAACGCAAATCGCGCAATGAACTTCGAACTATCGAACACGTAGTCCCGGTCGTACTGATACGTCATCTCCTTCATCTCGCGTAACACCGGAATGAAGATGCCAAGGATGGTAAGGAGGAAGGGCCCGATGATACGAAGGCCTTTCGACGGAACACCGAGTGCATCGGCGATCATCCGCTCCCACGTGCGCACCGTGAGCGCCTCGGCATGCGTCGGAAGGTTCCACACGGCATTATAGGTATCGTTGGCGTTGCCGAGCATGGCCATACCCTTGGCGGCATCGGGAGCGTAGGTGAAGGAGTGCTTCACGTCGGCATTGGCAAGCCACATTGCCTGCTTCTTCGCCACAAGATTCTTGACGACCATTTCGTAGAGCATGCTGTTCTTGCCGGATGGACCGTAGAAGTCGGCACACCGTGCAACGATGGCCTGAATGCGTCCTGCTTCCACGGCATCGAAGATCATGCGGAAGAGCTTCAATCGCAACGCACCTTTTGCACTGGTCGGTGCGGGTGGTGTGGACTCTGTGATGTGTGCCACGGAGTCGGCACCGAAGACGTAGACGTTGTCGATGAAGACGAGCTTGGCATGATGCTCGGCACATGCATCGATCACATTGCGCATCACCACGGGCCATTGTGCTTCCCATACGGAGAGCTTGTACTCCAGACCAACGCAGAGAAAGACCACGTCGGAGCCTTGAACTGCTGCACTCACGGCAGCTGGATTCAAGAGGTCTGCCGAAACAAGTTCGTCCGATGGGTTCACACGGTGAGGGTTGCGTCCGACGATGCGGACAACATCCGTATAGGCCGCAAGTTCGCGGGCGAGCTCTGTTCCAACTGCGCCACCGGCGCCAAGAATGGTCTGCATGTTCACCTCTGCGTGTACGTGATCGAGTGCATGTTATGCGTGCTTCAGTGCTTCGCGGACGGTGAGTCCGCTGAGTTCGCTGCGATGTTGCGTGACGAAGGCATGGACATGATGCGGCTGCACATAGGCATACTGTCGCAATGCCCACCCTGCCGCCTTGCGCACAAAGAACTCCGTGCTCGATGCACGACGGAGAACGAGGTCGAAGAGGAGAGCCTCGTCGGTATGTTCTTTGTACTTGAGTTGCAACAGAATGGCCGAGCGTTGCAGCCAGAAGTTGTCGCTCTCGATCCATTGCAGTGCGAGTGGGCGCGTGGCCTTGGCCTGCAAGGAAACGGCTCCTGCAACATTCGGTGCAATGGAGTCCACCGTGTCCCACCAACTCTTCGCGGTGATGAGGTGTTCGAAGAGTGGCTCATCGTCCATCGACAGTGTCTTCTTCGACTTCAGGAGCAGTGCACAGGCAACGTACTGACATTCGCGGGCGTCTTGTTCCCACAATGCACGCACCGTGCCGCGAACATCGAGTGGCATTCCCTCTTCGGCAAGGAAGGTGCGGAGCACGCTTGTGCGTTCCGGTGTTTTCAAACCGAAGAACCGGAACTGATCGCGCATGTACCGTTCCATGTCGGGCGCCTGAAACGGATCAGCGGCTTGCGAGAGAGCCTCGACAAGCCGCTGAACATAGTCGTTCGTGGAACGCGCCGACGCGAGCATCACTTCATGCGTGCGCGGATCTTCGTGTCGATCCGGTTGAGCGCTTCGTTGATGTTGTCGATGCTGTTCGCATACGAGAAGCGAATGAACCCTTCGCCGTGTGCGCCGAAGGCCGTGCCGCTCAAGCAGGCAACGCCTGCTTCGTAGAGCAGGAAGTCGGCCGCTTCTTGCGACGTCATGCCCGTGCCCTCGATGTTCGGGAACACGTAGAAGGCACCGTGCGGAAGGTGACAGCGGAAGCCGGGGATCTGATTGAGTCCGTCGACGATGACGTTGCGACGGTGTTCGAATTCCTTGAGGAACTCTGCCACGTATGGCAGTGTGCGATCGCTCAGTGCTTCGATGCCGGCCATTTGCGAGAACGATGAGGTGCACGAGGTGACGTTCGTTTGCAGCTTGGCGACGACCTTGGCAATGTGCTCGGGGAACAGACCGTATCCCATGCGCCAGCCCGTCATGGCGAACGTCTTCGAGAATCCGTCAAGGATCATCGTGCGTTCCTTCATGCCTTCGAACTCAGTGATGGACGTGTGCTTGAAGTCGCCGTAGGTGACCTGCGAATAGATCTCATCGCTCAGTACGATGATATCGTGCTTGATACAGAGTTCGGCGATCTGCTTCAATTGCTCACGCGTGAGCACACCACCCGTTGGGTTTTGCGGTGTATTGAGAATGAGCATGCGCGTCTTCGGTGTGATGCGTGCTTCGAGGTCGGCCACGTCGAAGCTGAACTCGCGGTCTTCACGCAACGGCAGTGGCACGGGCACGGCGTTCAAGTAGTTGATCACCGATTCATAGATCGGGAATCCCGGATTGGGATAGATCACTTCATCTCCCTCGTCCACCACGGCCATCATGCCAAAGAACATGATGGGCTTGGCACCGGGTGTGAACACCACTTCTTCGGGCTTCCACAGATCGTAGCCACGCGTCTTGTTCACGTAGTCGGCGATGGCTTGCTTTGCATCGGGCAGACCGGCGGCCGGACCGTAGTGCGTGAAGCCGTTATCGAGAGCGTCCTTTGCCGCCTTGATGATATTGGGCGGTGTATCGAAATCGGGCTCGCCGATCTCGAGGTGGACGATGTTCTTGCCTTGTGCTTCGAGTGCACGTGCGCGCACGAGAACTTCGAATGCTGTTTCTGTGCCGAGGCGCGAGATGCGCTGTGCAACGTGCATCATGAGACGTGTCCTTGTTTGTCTGTCATTGGTGCCGTGATCTCGATGGTCCGGTGCGAGTCGTTCTCGTCATCGGCCATGATGCGCACCGAATAATGTGCTGTTGGAAGCAGATGCTCTGCCTTTTCCGACCACTCGATCAGCTTGATGGCATCGTGCGAGAACACCATGTCGTCGAAGCCCACGCCGGCAAGTTCTTCGGCCGTTTCGATCCGATAGAGATCCACATGATAGATCTTCAGGGAAGAACCGTCGACGGCCACGCCGCTGTATTGATTGATGATCGTGAAGGTGGGACTCGTGACGAGATCTTCCACCTGGAAATAGGCGCATATGCCTTTGATGAACTCCGTCTTGCCGGCACCGAGGTCGCCATAGAGCGCAACCACGTCACCAACACGGAGTCGTTCCGCGAATTCAACGCCAAGGGCGATCGTCTCTTCTTCGCTGTTGGAACGGAGGAGCAATGCCTCCATGGAATGCCTAAAAAGTGGAACAGGACGCGCCCCGGTCAGGAGCGCGGCTCCAAAATTACCACCGGAAGGACCATTTCCTCCAAACTGATGCCGCCATGCTGAAAACTATCTCGATACCGTGAAAGGTAGTGGTGATAGTCCGTGGGGTAGACGAAGTACCGGTCTTCCTTGGTGATCGCTACGCCCGTATTGATACCGGTGACCGGGATCCGGAAGGCGGCAGGGTCCTTGATCATCATGGCCTCGCGCGGATCGGCCTTGATGTTCTTGCCGATCTTGTAGCGAAGATTCGTGCTGGTCTCGCGGTCCCCCATCACCTTGCTGCCCCGCATACATCGCACACTGCCGTGGTCCGTGGTGATCACGATCTGAATGTCGGGCACGGTGGAAAGGGCCTTGAGGATGCCATAGAAGGAGGAATGGAGGAACCAGGAGCGCGTGAGCGAACGGTAGGCGGCCTCGTCGGGGGCGATCTCCTTGAGAATGGGATAGTCGGACCGAGAGTGCGCGATCATGTCGACGGCATTGATGACGATGGCCGTGAGATGATTCTTCGCATAGCGCATGATGTCGGCCTCGATCTTCTTGCCGAAGTCCGTATCGATGATCTTGATGTACTGAAGATCGGTCTTGAGTTTGACGCGCTTGCGGTTGAGATACAGCTGCAGGAGCTCCTTCTCGTGTTTGTTCAACGTATGCTCGTCGGTGCTGCGCTCATCGATGGTGAACTGAGGATAGTGCTTGTTGATCTCCGTAGGATAGAGTCCGGCGAAGATGGCATTGCGCGCATACGGCGTGGCCGTTGGCAGAATGCCGCAGTAGTACTCCTTCTGCATGTTGAAGAGCGGACGGATGTACTCTTCCATCATCATCCACTGGTCGAGACGCATACAGTCGACAACGATGAAGAACGTCGGACGACCGTTTTGCAGGCGTGGATAGAGATAGTGGTCGACAAGATGTGGTGACATCAGCGGTTTGTCCTCTTCGGGTCCGTGCCTGTCGTCCACCCAATCGATGTACTCATTCTCCACAAAGCGGGCGAAGTGGGCATTGCATTCACGCCACTGGTCGCGCAAGGAGGTCTCCAGTCCCACATCGGCATGCTTGTCGAGGTCCACACTGCGCTGGACGAGCTTCACGTACACGTCGAGCCATTCGCTCCACGACATGCGGTCGAGCAGCTTGCGTGTGATGGACGAATAGTCCTGATGGAACTCCTGTGTGATGCGCTCTTCCGTGATACGGCGCACTTCGAGGAATTTCTTGCAGGCGGCAAGGATCTGCGTCGGATTGACGGGTTTGGTGAGGTAGTCGTTGATCTTCCGACCGATGGCCTCTTCCATGAGCGACTCTTGCTCGTTCTTGGTGACCATCACAACGGGGACGGAGGGATCGATGTCCTTGATGACGACAAGCGTATCCAGTCCGGACATGCCCACCATGGTCTCGTCAAGAAATATCAGATCGAATCGATTCTCTTGCACGAGCTCGATGGCGTCTTCGCCATTCGTGGCCGTGGCCACATCGTAGCCCCGTTGCTCGAGCAGCATGAGGTGTGGTTTCAGGAGTGCGATCTCGTCGTCCACCCAGAGGATGCGTTTGTTTTCCATGGTCTGCTTCGACGTGAGTCGGCTCATTTAGTGTATTGGATCACGGCCATCGTCGTCGTGGCGCGTGCGATCAGCACTTCGGTGGTCCCGTCGGAGCAGTACACATCCGCTTCGCAGAAATGCATGGACCTTCCCGCCTTCACCACCCTGCCTACCGCTCTAAGTCTGCTTCCCCTGCCCTTGGCAAAGTAGCTCACCTTGATCTCGGCGGTAACGGTGTGCTCGTCCGGACCCACGAGGGTGAAGCCGGCAAAACCTGCGGCCACATCGGCAATGGTGGCCGTCACTCCGCCGTGGACGAGGCCGATCTGCTGCTGATGCTCAAGGCCAAGTTCGATGACGGCCTCGACATGACCGAGCTCGATCACGGTGAGCGTGCAGCCGATGTGTTTCATGAATTCTTGACGTTCGAGATGACCGAGAATGGACTCTCGGAAGCGGGGATTCTTTGTGGAGAGCTGCATGTACAAAAATACGGCTATCTTACACGTAGAACGTACAACGGGGTACTTGTATGGGGGAGCAGCTGCGGGCATTCCAAGAACATGAGTGGGATGCGATCCGCGCATCGACGGACACATACGGAGAAGAGGCCATTGGTGCTGTGCTGCATGCACAGCAGACCTTTGCCTTCTTGCAGGAACTGGACGCCATCAATTGGTCGGACCAGCCATACATCGATGATCTTCCGCAGATCACGAAGGACTTCATCAACAACGATGCCATGCCACCATGGGCCACCGATGTAACGCGGCGGCAGATGGATCGCGCCTGTGCGGTGTTCGATGAAGCCGGTCCGATGTATGTGATCTCGCTCTTGCACAAGTCCTTGCCCGAATGCTATGCGGCCGCAAAGGGTGCGCATGTGCTCACGTCGACGGGTCGACTCGGTTCGTTTGCCAAAGGCGATCAACAGAGCATCGACATTCTGGTTCGCCGTGTGGTCGAGACAGCCCACTTCATTCTCGAAGTGATGGACGCGAAGAACTGGGACAGCGAATCGAAACGTGCCATTCGTGTGATCAAGAAGATCCGCCTCTTCCATGCCGGTGTGCGCCTGATGCAATTGCAGAAGGGCACCTGGGACGAGGCCACGTATGGCAAGCCCATCAATCATGAAGATGAGCTGGGCACCCTACTCGCCTTTTCCTATGTGGCGTTGATGGGACTGCGCAAGCTCGGCGTCCACGTCGCACCGGAAGACGAAGAGGCCATCATCACGCATTGGCGCGTGGTGGGCTACTATCTGGGCATTGCCGACCATGCCCTGCCCACGTCGATGGCCCATGCGGCCGACCTGTGGCATGATATTGATGTACGACAGTTCCGCGCGTCGGACGATGGCAAGCTGCTGACAAGTGCGCTCTCTGTCTTTCTCGAGAACGTCCTCTTCGACAAGCGTCTGCGCGGCATGCCGAACCACCTGATGAATCAGCTCATGGACACGCGCATGTTGAACATGCTTGGTGTGCCGTTGCACAAGGATGTGCAGAAGCATGAGTGGACAGGACTCGAACGATTCCTAACCTGGCTCTGCAATCTCTTCCTGCATATGGGTCCGATCGGACGTGCCATCTTCGGCTACCTGAGCAAGATGGTGATGATCTCCCTTGTCGAGATCTGGAATGGCAAGAAGCAAGTGCGCATTCTGTTGGAAACGGAACTGAAGCATATCCCCTGATCAATCGCGAGAGGCATTCATCATGGACCATGGATTGTTCAACATGCAGGACTATACTCTCACCGAGATGGTCCTCTTCGTTGTTGGATGTTACTTGTGGGTTGTTGCCTATGCCGTGATCATGCGCAACATCTGGAAGTATGGAAGCATCGAGATGCCCACGGTGGCAGGGACCGGGAACTTCGCATGGGAATTCGTGTGGTCGTGGATGTATATGACGGACATGGGATCTGTCTGCGTGATCGCGTACCGTGCCTGGTTCTTCCTGGACATCTTCATCTTCGGCGCACTGCTGAAGTACGGGAAGAAAGACACGGAACTTCCTGCGCTCAAGAAGAACTTCACGCTGTATGCGATCGTGATCACGATCATCTACGCAGTGATCTATATCGCCTTCAAGGAAACCGGATACGAAACACCCATTGGTGCGGTAACGGCGTTCTTGTTGAACGCCGTGATCTCCGTGTCGTATGTGTTCGACTACACGAAGTTCGCCGACACCATCTACTACTCACCGTGGGTGGCATGGCTGAAGGCCATTGGGACGGGAACGAATTCCATTTTCATGTTCCTGCACTATCCCGACAATCATCTCATCCATCTTGCATGCGTGGTCATTGCCATTTTCGATGCGTGGTACATCTTCCTGATCACGAGAGATAGACTCCGCGGTAGAGCTGTGCCGCAACCAATTCGATAACATCCATGTCGATCCTGTATCCGATCGGATATGATTCGTTTGAAGAGGTCCATCAGGCGTCCATGATGACCGTGCTTCGAGCGCGCAGACAAGCCGATGGCGTGACGGTGATCTTGAAGGCCGTGCATGCGGACGAAGATCCGACCATCGCGACACGGGTCATCAATCATTACCTGATCGGCAAAGAGCTCGACATCCCCGGCGTTGCGCATGTCTACGATGTGTTGAAGAACGATCCATGGCTCTTCCTTGTCATGGAAGATGTAGGTCCGTTCACTCTCGAAGACCATCTGGCATCGACCACACCGAGACTTGACGAAACCTGCCGCCTTGCCGCCCTCATTGCAGATGCACTTTCTGCCCTGCATTCGCAGCGCGTCATCCACCGGGACCTCACCCCATCGAACGTTGTCCTTCGTCCGCACGACGGAAGCGTGAGCATCATCGATCTTGGCATTTCTGCCCACCTCCCCGAACATGGTGATCTACCGGTTCCGGTGAGCATTCAGGGAACACTTCGGTATATCGCGCCGGAGCAAACCGGACGTGTGCATCGTGGTATCGATCAACGTGCAGATCTCTACTCATTGGGTGTGATCCTTTATCGCATGATCTGCGGTCGGCTCCCCTTCGAGTCGAGCGACTCTGTTGAACTGCTCCATGCCCACCTTGCAACGGCGCCGCCACCCATTCGTGAGATCGTCGATGGCGTCCCGGATGTGTTGTGTACGATCGTCGAGCGACTTCTTGCAAAGAATCCGGATGACCGGTATCAGACGGCCTTCGGTCTGGCACACGACCTCCGTGCCGTGCGAGCGGCACTGCGTGACAACGATGCCTTGCAACGCATCGTGCTTGGAAGTCGCGATGTGTACGACAGACTGTCCATCCCCAACATCATCCTTGGACGAACGCGCGAACTGCATCGCATGCGAAGCATCTACGATGCAATGCGGCTTGGCGGAATGTCGTACGTCGAGATCGATGGTCCGGCCGGCAGTGGCAAGTCAGGTCTGGTCGACGCGTTCTGCGTTGAGCGACTCGCCGAAGGTGTTCTCGTTGTGCGCGGGAAGTACGACGAAGTGCAGCGTGGCGTTCCCTTTGCCGGCTTCGTCCAAGCATTGCGCGAACTGGTGCGACATGTACACCGTCAGTCTCCCGACGTCATCGATCTGTGGAGAAGCAGACTGCAGTCTGCGCTTGAGTCCTTTGGAAGTGTTCTTGCCGCCATTCTCCCCGAGATCGAGTCCATCATCGGTACGCAGGATGACGTTGCCAACCTTGCCGCCGTCGACGCGGAAGCGCGATTCAACGTAGCGATGACGGCATTGATGTCGGCGATCGGTACGCAGGACCATCCGGTGATCGTCGTGCTCGAGGATCTTCAGTGGGCCGATACGGCCTCACGTCTGCTGCTCTCCACCCTTCTCACATCGGGGAAATGCGATCACGTGATGGTGATCGCCACCAGTCGCGAAGCAGAGATCACGAAGCTCGCTCCAACGAACCACAGCACAATTCATCTTGGTCCCCTCACGCGCGAAGACGTTGGCGAATTCCTGCAGCTCTGTTTGCACAGATCGGCGGCTGATCTCGACCAACTCACGCGTGCCGTCTTTGCAAGTACGGATGGGAATCCCTTCGTTCTCCGTCAGTACATCGAACACTTGCATCGCACCGGTGCATTGAAGTTCGATAGTGCTCAACACATGTGGACGTGGGACGAGCGTGCGCAGACGCCAACAGCAGCGTCGTCGAACGTCGATCAGCTCGTGGCGCAAGGTCTAGAGGCCATGGACGAGCGATCACGCAAGGTCCTGGTTGTTGCATCGTTTGCCGGCTATTCGTTCACCGTGGCCGACGTTGCCGTGGTACTGACCACAGACGATGTTGATATCGACAGTGCCGTGGCCGATGGAATTCGTGGTGGCATCATCGCCGATGTCTATAGCGATGATGGTGATCACTCGTATCGCTTCGTCCACGACCGTATCCGTACGGTCATGTATGAATCGATCCCGACCTCCGAGCGAGAGTTGATCCACTATCGCTACGCTTGTTCCGGCCTTGGAGACAACATCGACGACGATTCCGATGCCGTCTTTGTCTTTGCCGAACACATTCGATATGGTCTTCCCGCCTTCGAACAACATCATGAGCGGATCGCGGCCGCCAAGGCCTGCTTAACAGCAGCACGTCTTGCACGGAAGAGCGTTGCCTTCCAGAGTGCCATCATCTATTTGGAGACGGCCACGGCTCTCATGACAGGGATCGATGTGGATGCGTCGCTTCGCATTCCCATCCTCGTCCTGCTTGCAGAATGTGAAGGTGCACAAGGGAACGACCCTGTCGCCCGCTCGCTATACGAGCAGGTGTTGGCCGAGGTCACCGATCCATTGGAACGCGGTCGGATCCTCGAACAGCGTATGCAGCTGCATAACGTGGCCAGCAGATTCGACAGTGTGCTCGAAGATGGGATCGAAGCGCTTCGTGGTCTTGGTATGAAGTTCCCTCGCAAGGTAGGTCCGCTGCAAGTGGTGTGGTCACTCATCATGGCGCGCTACTATCGAGGCAGAAGATCGACAGCGGAGGCAGAATGGCGTCCTGTACTTACCGATGAACGGCTGATCCTGATCAGCTCCATTCTCAATGGATTCAGTGCTGCTGCCTACTACACAAGTACCGACCTCTTCACGTATGTGTTCATGTTGCGTGCACAGATCACGTTGCGGTATGGGCATGCGTCCCCAACGTTCGACGCCTATTCCACCTACGGTGTCATCTTGTCGGTCCTTGGTATCCGCACCACCGGCGAGGCCTACGGAAAGCTCTCGGTCACATTGAGCGATCGATTCTCGGACCAGGGCGCACGTTCGCGATCGCTATTCAACTACGGATGCATGATCGCGCATTGGACCCACGATGCACACATCAGTTTGCAGGCGCTGGAGCAAGCATCGGAAGCAGCGCTCGCCGCCGGCGATCAATTGTATGTGGCCTACAGCGAGGGTGTTGCATTGCAAACACGTTTCTTCCTTGGTGCCTCGCTGCCTTCCCTTGAGCAACAAGCACGCGCATCGCTTGCGTTGCTCCGTCGTGTGTACCAACGCGTCGAGACGTTACCGATCGCAGCATCCACGTACTACCTGATGTTCAGTCAGCTTCATAAGGGGCTGACCGGAAGTGCTGCCATCGAACGCGATCTGAACGACGCCGAGTTCGATTCGGATGCCTATGTGGCGGCACTCGAAGCGGTCAAGAACGCAACAGGTCTTGGCGTATGGTATGGAACGCTCTGTGTGAACGCCGTGATCAATGCCGACGAAGAACGTGCTATTCGGTATGCGGAGATCCAGCAGAAGTACAAACAAGGTCTGATGGGTCAGGTGATCGGTATCGAGATCTGGTTCTTCAACGCACTCGCCTACCTTGGAATGGCCCTTCGCGGTCAACAGCCCGTGGATCGACGAACAGTGCGCTTGGGTAAACGCCTTGCGAAGAAGTTCGCCGGATGGGCACGCTCATCCCCCGAGACGTTCACTGCACGCGCACGTGTGCTGAAGGGACTGGTGCATCTCGTAGATGGCGAGAACCACAAGGCAATGGACGTCCTGCACGAAGCTGTGGACGATGCGCGATTGCGCGGGTTCACCCATGTAGAGGCCTTGGCCCTTGAATGGCTTGCCGTTGCTGCGTCGCGATCCGGTCATGCAGATGCTGCAGAACATTATCGCGAGCGAAGTGCGTCGGTGTTCGAGTCGTGGGGCGCAACCCATGCTGCCCACCGACTACGTCCGCGACGGTCCGTTACCGAGCGTGCACCCACCGTGCATTCCTCCGTTTCCCTCGGCACCACGCTTGCAGAAGGAGCAGATGTCGTCGACATCGTCGGTATCCTTCGCGCGGCGAATGCCCTTGCCAGCGAGATCCACCTGGAAGATCTGGTGCAACGCATGGTGTCGATCGTGCTGCAGATCGGTGGTGCGGACAGAGCACTCTTGCTCTTCGTGGACAAGCAAGGCGACGCAAGTGTACAAGCAGAGGCGCGCTCGGACGAGAGCACCGATGTGCGAGAGTATTGCGTACCCGCCGTGTTCGAAGCCGCGCGCACGGGTGAAACGGTGATCGTGGATGATGCGCGGGTGGATCTGCGATTCGGTATCGACCGCTATGTGCGCGCCACAGGGATGCTATCCATTCTCAGCATGCCTATTCTGCATCAGGGAAAGATGATGGGCGTGCTGTATCTGGAGAACTCACTCTCTTCGCAAGCATTCACGCCCGATCGCACGCAGATCCTGCACATGTTGAGCAGTCAGATCGCCGTGTCGCTCGAGAATGCCCGACTCTACCGAGAGCAGCAACAACTCACATCGTCGTTCGCACGATTCGTCCCAACAGAGTTCCTCGAATCTCTCGAGAAGCACACCGTTGTGGACGTTGTGCTCGGTGATGCCGTGCGTCGAACGATGACGGTGATGTTCGCCGACATTCGACGGTTCACGTCGTTGTCCGAACACATGAACGTCGACGATAACTTCCGATTCCTGAACACCTACCTGCAATACATCGAGCCCGACGTGTACACGAACGGCGGCTTCATCGACAAGTACATCGGCGATGCCGTGATGGCCCTCTTCCCCGGTGGCGCCGACGCTGCCGTCCAGGCCGCCATTTCCATGCAGCACAGCATTGCACGGTACAATGAGGAGCGAAGGCGGCAAGGCCTGGAAACCATCGAGGTGGGCATCGGCCTCCATACCGGAGAAGTGATGTTGGGAACGGTGGGCTCGGCGCACCGCATGGACACCACGGCCATTGGCGACACCGTCAACCTCGCATCGCGTGTCGAGAATCTTACCAAGAGCACGAGTGCTGCCGTGTTGATCACCGGAGCAACGTTTGATGCATTGGAGCATCCGTCGCAATTTGTCACCCGCCGCGTTGGAGAGGAAACCGTTCGCGGTCGTTCCGAAGCACTCACCATCTATGAAGTGATCATCGCACCATGACGCATGTTCTTCTGAGTATACCGTGGCCCATCCTCGTGGGCCTTGTGATCACCATCGTCTGCTCCGTCTTCATCGGTGGACTTCATCTTGTACGACGCCGCGCCATCCTTGGCAACTTGCGCGATAGTCATGATGTGGCGGGCTTCGCCTATGGCGTTGTTGGCGTGGTCTATGCTGTGCTCCTTGGATTCATGGTCCTGAAGTCGTACGACAAGTCCGTGGCCGTGCACGATGCCTTGAACGACGAGGCACGCGTCCTCCTCGACCTCGGTCATCACAGTCTTGCCTTCCCCGACTCCGTGAGCAAGACCATGCGCGCTGGTCTCCTTCAATACGCCCACACCGTGATCGAACACGAATGGCCGCAGATGGGCCATCATGCAAAGCTCAGCGATGATCGCACCTCCATAGATGCACTGTGGCGTCTCTACTTGGCGCAACAACCTGTGTCCCAGCGCGAGTATGTGTGGTTCGATCATTCGATCAACCTGATCGACGATCTCAGCGATGCACGACTACGTCGGCAGGTGGCCTCACGCGAAGGCATTCGTCCCATGATGTGGGGTCTGCTCATCATTGGTGGCATGATCGTCGTCGTCTTCCTCTATCTCTTCGAAGTGAAGGGCACGTTCCGACACTCCCTCTTCCTTTCGTTGATCGCCGGATCGATCACCTTCGTCTTGCTCGTGATCCTGGCCTTCGACCATCCGTTCACGGGTCCCAGCGGCATCGAGCCCACCATGCTCGAGAACGTCGTACGGCATTTGTCAGACCTGCCCTAGAACCCACACCGGACCGCGTACTAGTTCGACGGTTCATTCGTCACTGCACGCTATGAACATCAACAAGCTCACCCTGAAGGCCCAAGAGGCCGTACAAAAGGCTCAGGAGATCGCCTCCGGATATCAGAACCAGGCGCTTGAGCCCATTCACCTCCTTGCCGCCCTGATCCAGGATTCGCAGGGCATCGTTCCGCCGTTGCTGCAGAAGACCGGTGCGTCGATGAACTTTCTGAAGATCAAGGTCAACGAACTCATGGAGCGCCTGCCGAAGGTGCAAGGTGTTTCGGGCACGCATCTCTCCTCCGACCTGAATGCCGTGATGCAAACGGCCTTCAAAGAGGCGCAGGACATGAAGGATGAATACGTGAGCACGGAGCACGCGCTCATGGCCTTGGCAGAATCACGGACGTCGGCAGGACAACTACTCAAGGACCAAGGTGTCACGCGCGATGCCATCATGAAAGTGCTGGCCGAGATCCGTGGTGACCGCAAGATCACCGACCAAAACCCTGAAGACAAGTATCAGTCGCTGCAGAAGTATGCGCGCAACTTGAACGAAGAAGCACGCAAAGGAAAGATCGATCCCGTGATCGGTCGTGAAGACGAGATCCGACGCGTCTTGCAAGTGCTCTCCCGTCGCACCAAGAACAACCCCGTGCTCATCGGAGAACCGGGCGTTGGCAAGACGGCCATCGTCGAGGGCATTGCGCAGCGCATCGTTTCGGGCGACGTGCCGGAATCGCTGAAGAGCAAGACCATCTATTCGCTCGACATGGGTGCGCTCATCGCGGGCACGAGTTTTCGCGGTCAGTTCGAAGAACGTCTAAAGGCCGTTGTCCAAGAGGTCACCGACAGTGATGGCGAGTTCATCCTCTTCATCGATGAGCTGCATACGCTTGTTGGAGCCGGAGCCACGGGTGGCGCCATGGATGCCGCCAACATCCTCAAGCCCGCCCTTGCGCGCGGCGATCTGCGTGCCATTGGTGCCACCACGCTCGACGAGTATCAGAAGTACCTCGAGAAAGATGCGGCGCTCGAACGACGGTTCCAGAAGGTCAACGTCGACGAGCCCAGTGTGGACGATACCATCTCCATCCTTCGCGGACTCAAAGAACGCTATGAAGTGCATCATGGTGTTCGCATCACCGATGCCGCCATCGTTGCAGCCGCACAGCTCAGCAATCGGTATATTACCAACAGATTCTTGCCCGATAAGGCCATCGACCTTGTGGATGAAGCAGCATCGAAGCTCCGCATCGAGATCGACTCCATGCCCGAAGAAGTGGATTCCCTTGAACGCAGGATCCGTCAGCTCGAGATCGAGCGACAGGCATTGCTCCGTGAGTTAGGTGAATCATCGTCTGCATGACAGCATTTGCAACCATCCCTCGAACCCGCCGTGAGCGCTTGCGCATGGCGGGTTTCTTGTTTGTGCTCGTCTGCGGATTTGCCTGCACGTATCTGTTGATGGAACCCTTCCCCTCGCCCATTCTTCCGGGCTTTGCACGCGTGCCCGATGAGCGCGACACCGTGGCGATGGAGATCCCGCTCGTCATTGTCGTCTCCGCAAACAACACGTCCGACACCCTCTCGGCCCAAGAGCTCTTTGCCGAAACGCGCAACGTGAATGCCATCGAGCTCTTGCGCACTACGTTCTATCATGAGCGCGAGTCGCCCGTGATCGCGCGCGCCGAGGGACGTGGATTGTATCACACGCTCAAAGAACTCCGTCGGTCCATGCGCACCTGGTTCGCTTCTGTTGTCCCGGCCGTGCAACGTTCCTTTCGTCGCAACGGCAACATCGATGCCTCATCACGCGCATGGCTGTTCGCACGCGTGCAAGCCATCCGTCCGCACACCACGGCACAACGCATTCGCGTGGAGTGGTTCGAGACCGATGCCACAGTGCCGTTCGACATTGTCGAGGTGAGTGCACCATGAGCACGTTCCGCATCCTCCTTGCCGCCTTCATCCTTACCGTTGGTGTGCCTGATGTTCGGTGGACGTCGACGCTTGCCGACGGAATGTTCACGCCACCCTTCGGCCCAATGATGTTGTTCACGGGCATCCCATCGCTTGCATGGACCACGCTCCTGCTGTGGTCCACGTATGCATGTGCTGTGTGGTTCTTGTGGGGCAAGGGTGAGCGGTGGTCGGGTCTTACCCTGTCCGTGTTGCTTGCAGTCGGGTTCGGTCTTGAGAGTTCGTTCGGCAAGATCAATCATGCAACGCCGTACTTCATTCTGCCTGCAGTGGTAGGGTGGCAAGGCACATGGAAGCGAGCACCGCTGTATTATCTGGTGGTCCTCGCATTCCAGTTCTTCACGGCTGCCATGCCCAAGATCGTGGGTGGATGGTTGCAGCCGCAGACGCATGCGGCCTATGGATATGCTGTTGAGACGATGACCATTCAACAGTCACCCGCACTGCTCACACAATGGGCCGTGACCACGCTTCCCGGCTGGTTCTGGGAGATGGCCGATGTGATCACGGTCGCCTTCGAGGCACTCTTCATCGTGGCCATGTGGCGCCGTCGTTCCCTTGCCCTCATCTGCTTTGTCGCCCTTGCCTTCCACATCGGCGTGTGGTTCACGCTGCACATTCCCGCAACGGGCTATGTGGCGTGCTATGCCTACATCTGGCTTGCCTTCCTTGCGCCACGTACCCTCGCCGACATACCACCACAGCGCATTCTCGTGCTCACGATCGCCGCTGCTTTCTATGCCGCTCTCCGCGCCTGGCTCTCCCCCATCGGTCTGCTCGAAACTCTCGGCCTTCCCTTCACCGAAGAAGTCGAGAACACCGTCATCATGGCGCTTGGAGGCGGGACGTTGATGTGGTTGTATGGAAGAGCGTTCCTCCGCACTGAAGTGCCGTGAGGACTGTAGTGCAGTGTGTCCCTTTCAAGTGGATATTGTACAGTCCGTCAGGCAGTTCGTTAAGCTTGGTCCGATACACGTCTTCTGGTATCCCATCGACTTCCTGTATGATCGTACCGAGAGCCGTGAACACTGTCATGCGGCCCACCACACCGTCCACAAAGGGATCACATGACAACTCTATTCTCTTTGAGGTTGTCGGTTCGTCAGATCGTTGCGGAACATCCGTTGCATTCTTGGCTTGAATCGATGCGAAGTAATATTTACTGCCGACAAGTACCAATTCACTTCCCTTTGAAGCCGCAGCGATCATTGATCCACTGAACCCGGTCTGAACGGAAGGAATAGTAGTCCACGTTCTGCCATCGTCAGTACTCTGGAGCATGCCCCCACCAAAGCGAAGTCCGATCAAGCGCGACTCTAGATCGGTGAGTGCCAGGTCGGAAACATTGAGCGGGATCTTCCTGTCCGGAGCAACCTCAAACCGAGCCGTGTCGCATTGCCACACATTACTCGTATACACACAGCGCATCATTCTAGCACCTGGGCCGTTCGTCGATCGCACCGGCATCATCATCGAGATAGTATCACCACTCATGAACAACGAGGGTGTGTTCATCGCTTCAGAAGGTATCGTACAGAGAGAGTCCAGTTTGACCGTATCTCCAGACGTGGTTGCGATATAAAGATCAGTTCGGACGAACAGCGTATCGCGTCGAACGTTCACTAAGAGCGCCACTTCCTGATCGTTTACTTGGATCGCACCTGTGGGATATCGTTGCTCTTCCAAAGGACCTTGAAGGAGCACGTGCGACCATGTGCTTGAATTCGATAGTCTATGATACAACCGGTTGTATCCGATCGCAAGGAGGTCTTCGCCCAAAAAGGCAAGGGAGCTCGGAACGGTCATGACTCCTAAATCCAACGTCGACACTTCCCATGATCGACCGTTGTTGGAACTTATGGCGATCCGATTGGAATCACCGCGCAAAGAGAGGCGACCAGCCCATTCCAACAAATAGTAGAATCGGCCCGGAAGCCTCGACACAACTGTTCCATTGACGTCAATGGTGTTTGTTCTCTTCCATTGCCGTACAATGGTCTCGGCCGTGATCAACGAGAGATCCTCGTACTGCGTGGGGAATGTGCATTCCGTTGTGAGATACTCTGACGATTCTCGTTGGATCACAATACCCGTCAATGCACCAACCTGATAGTGAGGCACGGAGTCGCCCGGTACATCAAAACGTTGAAAGAAATTGGTCGCTTGCACTGACTTCCAGTGTACGCCATGATCGGTCGAACTATACCGTACGATCGCCGAGCCGAGTGTACCTGCGATAACTGAGAGCACTGAGTCTGTCGCGAACACAAGTGGTGCATACTCTGCGTTCACGACTGACGGCTTCGTGATCTGGTCGTAAAATGCGCGGCGTGCCCAGGTGCGACCTGTGTCAGCACTCACAAAGACACCCACAGCGGGAAGTGGGCCGTCATAGAAATACCCCGAGACCACAAGAAGCCCATCGGAAGTGAAGCAACTCGAGAGGATCCTGTCAGCACGACCGCGGAAGTCAGGCATTTCACTATATCTGGACGGAGCAAAGACCTGCGACGTGAACATTGTAAATTGCTGACGGTCTATCCGCATCACGCGTCCTGAGTCAGCACCAACAATGAAGTATGGCCCCGCAATACGGACCGAACTGTACTTGGCTTCGACTTCAGGAGAAGATCGGTCGACCCAGTTGACACCGGATGCACTCTTCACGAACAAGCCACCGTTCGTGCCTACCGCCACCAACGTTGAATCATGCGCGCACATGTCCAACACTGACGAGTCCGTGGTGTAGTCCTTGGTCCATACTCCGGATCGTATGTCCTCTGTCCTCCAGATCCCTCCCGATTCGGTGCCAACGTAGAATTCTCGCCCGAACTTCTCGACCGATCTGCACGTCGCTCCGTCTGGAATGCTCACATTCTTCCATGAACCACCTCCTGCGCGCCACCACACCGCCCCATTCGCTCCCACGACGATCAGTGAATCATTGGAGATCCATGCGTCAAAGAGGAACGGCTGTTCAGGCAAGCATTCCCAGGTGAATGTGGAGTCTGTCATGCCGATCGTTCCAATTCGACCGAGATCACCGACAATCACGGCTCTTCCATCACTTGACGCTGCTGCGTTCGACATAAACGAAATGCCTTGCTCACAACTCGTGAGCATTGCCACCGTTTGAGCCGTGACTTCTACCGTGCTCATGGCAAATAGGGTCAACATGAATGATATGAGCGTAGCGGCCGTTGAGAGATTCATCATGATTCATCGCACTTTAGTATGATATTGGAACACCGGAACATAACGAAAAACGCCAGGCCTGCAAGCAAACCTGGCGTCGTGTGATCTCTGAACGAACTTCTCTTTTACTTCTTTCTTACTTCTCTCTTACTTCTCTCTTACTTCTTTCTTTCTTCTTTCTTACTTCTTTTTTAATTCTCTCTTCCTTCTGCTTTTCCTTCTCTCAACGGTATTGCCTCAAAAACTCCAACCGCTCCTGCAGTTGCGCAACCGGCACAAGAAGCTTGTCCTTGCCGAAGACACCTTCGGCTTGTGACGAGAAGACGAGTTCGTAGTCCTTGCTCATCACGATGGCCTCTTCCGGACAGACCTCTTCACAGAATCCGCAATAGATGCAGCGAAGCATGTTGATCTCGAAGAGTTCCGGGAAGCGCTCCTTCTCCTTCGTTGTCTCTCCGGCACGAACTTCGATGGCGAGGGCCGGACAAACGCGCGAGCACAGACCGCAGGCCACGCAACGTTCTCCGTCTTCTTCCATGACGAGGACCGGACGTCCGCGATACGATCCTTCCGGTTCCCAACGCTCTTCGGGATACTGCCGGGTGAACGTTGGCTTGAACATTTGCTTGAACGTCAATCCCATGCCGCGTGCGATCTCAGGAAGGTAGATCCGCTCCCAGAAGGTCAGTCGCTGCATTTCATTCGTCGGTGCTTTTTGAGCAGACATAGCGTTCGTTCTGTTATGCTTAGTGTTTGAAAAGAAGAATGCCAATGCCGGTGAGCGCAATGTTCGCCATGGCGATCGGCAACAGGATCTTCCAACCAAGTGTCATGAGCTGATCATAGCGGAACCGTGGAAGCGACCAGCGGACCCAGATCACAACGAAGACAAGGGCGAACGACTTGGTCAGGAACGATCCCACTTGCAGAAGGGCCAATTCAATGGAACCAGGCTGCAGACCAAGAAGCTTTGGTAGGAACGGCACATCCCATCCACCTAGGAAGAGCGCCGTCATCAATGCACTTGCCGAGAGGATGTTGGCATACTCTGCCAGATACAAGGTACCGAACTTCATTCCCGTGTATTCCGTGTGATATCCGCCAACGAGCTCGGGCTCTGCTTCCGGAAGATCGAACGGTGCACGATTCAACTCGGCCAATGAACTGATGAAGAAGAGCAAGAATCCGATCGGTTGATAGAAGAGATTCCATTGCAGATCTGCTTGTGAACGAATGATGGTGCTCAGGTTCAACGAACTCGAGAGCATCAGCACGCCGACCACCGAGAGACCCATCGACAGTTCATAGGAGATCATCTGGGCTGCCGAGCGAAGGCCACCAAGCAACGAATACTTGCTGTTCGACGACCAACCGGCCAACGTGATGCCGTAGACGGCCACCGACGTCATGGCCAGGATCACAAGCAAGGCGATGTTCATGTTCGGCGCCATTCCCAATTGAATGGTGTGTCCGCCAATGATCACATAGTCACCGAACGGGATCACGGCATACAACGTGATCGCAACGCCAATGGCGATGATCGGTGCCAACGCATGAAACTGATAGTGGGCCGCTGCGGGCACAATATCTTCTTTCAAGTTCAGCTTGATCACGTCGGCGAACGACTGAAAGAGTCCCCACGGACCCACGCGATTCGGTCCCACGCGATTCTGCATCCATGCGGCGATCTTCCGTTCCGCCAACACCATGTAGGCCGCCGAAACGAGCATGGCGTTCACGAGGATCGCTCCCTTTGCCACCCAGATCAGAAGCTTTGTCCATTCCATAGTCATAGCATCCACACGATCAATTTGGTTTCAAAACATGCGACTCATAGATCACACCAACCGGCTCCGGTGTGGCGGCCTTGCCAAGGACGAGACCCTGGTATTGATCGAGCAATTCATACGTCATGCCGTTGAACAAGGCCACGTGTCCGGCCAGATCGGCGAACACGGCCTCCGCGTTCGCATACGACCACTGTGCGCCCATGGCATTGGCCAGCTGTTGCACAATGCGCCATCCGCTGCGAGAGTTCCGACGGCTGCCATGCGTCCACCGATCGTTCGGTGCGCCGAACTTGTCCCACCGACTCATCTTCAGTCCCATCGTGCGCTCATTCTCCTTCGTGACCAGGGCGGCCTCGAAGTGCTGCACACGATGCATCGTATTCGTAAAGGTTCCTTCCGATTCGGCAAAGGAGGAAAGGGGCAACACCACATGCGCCATGTGCGACGTGGCAGAGACGTTCGATGCGATCACGATGAGGGCGCTGAGTGAAGCGGCAGCCTCGGCGAGTTGCGTTGATTGCGTGGTCACATCGTCGGCCATCACGACGAGCGCCTTGATGGCACCGGACGTGATCTTCGATGCGAGCTGATCGCTCGTTGCGCCGCCTGAGGCAGGATGGATACCAACGCTGTGTGCGCCGATGCCGTTCGCCGCCACATCGTTCACCTTCAGCATCGTATCGCCGAACGTTGGATCGTTGTGCTTGATGAAGTCGACGTGCGGTGTCTTGAGCACCGACGTGGCGAACTTCGCCAGTGCATAGTTGTCTTCGTTCGAGGCATGGGCCGATCCAAGGATGGCAACGTCGTGTGCCTTCACTCCTTGCAGAAGCGTGGCCGCCTCGCGCAATGCTTCGTCCCATGTGGTCCCCGTGAGCACGCCGTTGCGACGGACCATCGGTTCGCTGATGCGATCGTTCTCGACCAGGACCTTTGGGGCAAGGCGACCGTGATCACACATCCAGTAGGTGTTCACATGCATGTTCGTGCGTGGCTCGATGCGCAACAACTCGTTGTTCATCACGCCAAGCTTCACATTGCATCCGCGTGCACAACCGTTGCAGATGGAATCCGTGAACGACATTTCCCAAACGCGCGCCTTGAAGCGGAAGTCCATGCTGGTGAGGGCACCAACCGGACAGATGTCGATAACGTTCATCGAATACGGAGAGTCGAACTGCGTGTTGTCGAAGGTCTCGATGGTGACCTTGTCTCCGCGACGGACGAAGGTGAGCACAGGCTGCTTGGCGATCTCGTCGGCAAAGCGAATGCAGCGTGAGCACGAAATGCAACGCTCACCATCGAACATCACCTGCGGTCCAAGTGGAACGCGCTTGTCCTTGTGGTTCTTCTGTTCGTCAAAGCGGCTCTTGCCGGCGGAGTGCGTGAAGGCGTATTCCTGCAGCTTGCACTGACCTGCTTCGTCGCAGATCGGACAGTCGAGCGGGTGGTTGATGAGCAGGAATTCCATGATGGACTCTTGCGTCTCTTCCGTCTTCTTGCTCACCGTGTCCACGATCATTCCATCTGCCACGGGAGTGGCGCAGGCGATCTGCATTTTGGGGATCCAGTTCACAACGGGTGCGCCGGAGGGGTCGAACATCAAGGAACCATCGGTGTCCTTTTTGTGCGAGCCTACTTGCACCAAGCACATCCGGCAATTGCCGGCCACGGTCAACGCCGGATGCCAACAGAAGTGCGGGATCGTGATACCGTTGTCGAGTGCGGCCTCGATGATGGTCTTCCCCGGCGCCGCTTCGATGTATTGTCCGTCGATGATGATCTGTGGCATTGGTCGTCCTGTTGTTCTCCAGTCGCGAAGTTACAAAATCTGACCCCATTGCTTCGTATTCTTGCACCATGAAGTCTCTCCTCCTCGCCGCCTTGCTGTTCCTGCCCTCTGCCTTTGGCTGGGCCGGATCCGGACAGTTCGTGAACTTCTCCCTGTCGGGTGTTGCACCGGGCGGACCGGTGGCCCGTAGTCTGGGTGCCGACAAGAAGATGAACCTTGGCTTCACCCTCGCCTATCTGGGCGAGATCACGAAGCATCTTACGTTCGGTGCAGGCGCGTCGTATTCGCGAACGCAGTTGGGGATGGCCGACACGAACGATTACTCTGCCTATGCGATGGATGTGTATCAGCTTGAGTTGAAGGCACGCTGGCGCTTCATCAAGCATGGCTTCTCACCCTTCATCGGCGTGGATGCGGGTGCGAGCTTCCTGTCGATCAACACGGAGATCGGCGGCGTGAATCAGAAGGTGGACGGACTTGGTGAAGTGCGCCCCATGGCGGCGTTTCGTGCAGGGGTCTTGTTCCCGGTGAGCGATCAGGTGGACCTCGACGTGCATGGTCGGTTCTCGTGGACGTTCATCGACCAAGGCTATAGCACGTCGGCCATTCACGTGGGCATGGTCTACGAACTTCCCGAACGTTGATCGTTGGTGACCGTTAGAGCGTGCTGATGCTGCTCTGCTGTCCGCCCATGGCATCGTTGGCATGGATCTGCGGTTCGATGAGGGCCTCGGCCTGACGCCAGATGTGCTGACATGGGAAACGGTTCTCGTAGAGGGCGCGACCGATGACCACGCTATCCACTCCCAACGGCACGAACTGCTCGAGGTCCCACAATTGCTGCGGCGTGGCGATCCCACCGGCCGTGGTGATGCGGATCTTCGACACAGCGGCAACGCGCCGAATGGTGTCGGCATCCTGTCCGGTAAGGCCCCCCTCCCACTTCTTCTCCGTATAGATCAGTCGCCGTCCTCCGAGCTCGTACACCTGACGGATGTACTCCTCGTCGGTGACCATACCGATCTCCTCTCCAAAATCCACATCCCCTTCATCGGCGCGAATGCCGAAGATCACGCGACTGGCCGTGAAGTCTTCGATGAGCTCTTGCACGCCGTCAGGATCGGTGATGGCCAGACCATGGATGGCAACACGATAGACACCAGCCTCGAGAAGGCTGCGGTAGATGTCCACATTGCGTTGCAACGAAACAAGCTGGATCGGAATGTCGACGGCACGCTGCATGGCCATCACGGTCTGCAGGGTCGACACGTGATCATGTCCGTTGATACTGTCGAGGTCCGTCACATGCACGCACTTCGCATTCTCCCGTCGCCACAGCTTCACCAGGTCGATAGGATGCGCCGAGAAATCGCGATACAGCTCCTCCGTTCCGGGTTCACCGAGAATACATCGAGCACAATGCCCTTGCGTGAGATCGATGGCGGGAATGACGAGCAGCATGGTTACCCTACGTGACGGAGTGCGGTACGGATCAATGTTTCGGACGAAGTGGCCGCTGTCGGGTCGGCAGCGAGCACGGCCTTGATGGCCTTTTCGGCGGCGGCCCGCGAGAAGCCCAGTGATTGCAAGGCGGCCAAGGCCTCGTCGGTATGGGTGGAAGGCGGCAAGGCCGATCCCGCCTCGGCATCGGGCACAAGGCCCACCATCTTATCGCGCAGTTCGATCACCAACCGCTCGGCCGTTTTCTTGCCGATGCCGGGAAGGCGTTGCAGGGAGATCAGATCGTTGCGAAGAATGGCATTGCGGAATTCGGCAAGGGGCACGGCGGAAAGGATGCCAAGAGCGGTCCGTCCTCCGATGCCTGAAATGTTCGTGATTACACGGAAGGCGTCACGTTCTGATGCCGTGAAGAACCCAAAGAGTTGCATGGCGTCTTCACGCACGGCCAGGATCGTGAGCACCGTTGCACGCTCCCCAACAGATGGCAGACGTTCTGCCGTGGAGAGCGGAACGCTCACGGCATAGCCAACGCCACCGCAATCGATGACGATGTCGGTGCCCGACTTGAACGCAAGTGTACCGGTGAGTTGAGCGATCATAGAACCACAAAACTACGACCAAGGGTCACACGATGAACAGAAGAAGCGTTGGAGGCTACTGGGAGGAACACGCCGTGACCGTTCTGCAGCGCATCGGCTACACGGTGATCGAGCGGAACTTTCGATTCTCGAAACGCGGCGAGATCGATCTCATCATGCGCGACGGGTCGACGATCGTCTTCGTCGAAGTGAAGTCGCGCACGTCGGCCCAACACGGACTGCCCGAAGAAGCCGTCACGTGGTCGAAGCAGCGCACCATCCGACGTGTGGCCGAGGCATGGTGTGCCCTACGCGATGTGACGGGGGTGGAGTGTCGGTTCGACGTGATGGCCATCGAGAGCGACGGAACATCGGTGCGCGCACGCCACTACATCGACTGCTTCTGACTATCTTCGCTGCCATGTGGCAGTACATTCTGAAGCGCATCCTGCTCTTCATCCCAACGCTTTTCGTGATCACGCTCATCTCCTTCGGCATCAGCCGCCTGGCGCCGGGTGACCCTGTTGCCGCCAAGGTCGGTCAAGGCAGTGAGGGCGGCATGTCGGGTCGCTCCACTTTGAACGAGAAGACCGTCGAGCTCATTCGGAAGCAGTGGCATCTCGACAAACCCGTGTGGCAGCAGTACACCATCTGGACGAGCGGACTGCTGGGATTCGATGAACACGGGACGTTCACGGGTCGACCTGATTTCGGCAACTCCTTCCTCGACAACAGACCGGTGTTCGACAAGATGCTCGAGCGTGTACCCGTGACGTTGACGATGAGTTTGCTCGCCATCATCATTGCCTATGCCGTTGCCATTCCGATGGGCGTGTACTCGGCCACGCATCAAGGCACGCTTGCCGATCGCCTTTCCACCTTCCTGCTCTTCGCCTTGTATTCGCTGCCGGTGTTCTGGATCGGGACCTTGGCTGTGACGTTCCTGGCCAACCCGGAGTACTTCTCCTGGTTCCCGTCGGGCGGCTTGCGTTCGCCGGCCTTCAATGGCAATTGGTCCATCTGGAAACGCTTCATGGACTATGCAACCCACCTTGCCTTGCCCATGATGGTCTACGTCTATGCCGACTTCGCCTTCATCTCACGTCAGATGCGCTCGTCGATGCTGGAAGTGGTGCGCATGGACTTCGTGCGCACGGCACGGGCAAAGGGACTTGCCGAGCGCGCCGTGATCTGGCGTCATGCGTTTCGGAACGCCCTCATTCCGCTGATCACCATCATCTCTGCCCTTGTGCCGAACCTCATCGGCGGGTCGGTGATCATCGAATCCATCTTCAGCATTCCGGGCATGGGCGAACTTTCGTACAAGGCACTCGTTGCGCGCGACTATCCGATGATCATGGCCGTGTTCACCGTGTCGGCCGTGCTCACGCTGGTGGGCATGTTGCTTGGCGACATGTTGTACAGTCTTGCCGATCCGCGCGTATCGTATTCGAAGAAGCAGTCATGAGCACCACAGAGACCACCGCTGAACATGAAGGCGAATCCTATTCGCAGTTCGTGCGACGTCAATTCAAGAAGAACACCTTCGGCATGATCTCCGTCTACGTCGTCGTTGTCATCTTCGGCATTGCCGTCTTCGCCGATCTGATCGCCAACGACAAGCCCATCGTGGCGCACTATAAGGGCTCGACGATCTTCCCGGTGTTCAAGGAGTATGCCGTGAGCATGGGTCTTGCACGTTGGGATGCAGAGTTCGTGAGTGCAGAATGGCGTGCTCTCCCGTATGATTGGTCGGTGTTCCCGCCCATCCCCTATTCTCCGTCGACAACAGATAAGCGCCTGGCCTCGCTCAAGGACCGCGCGCCATCGCGCATGCACTGGTTGGGGACGGATGATATCGGTCGTGACGTTGCCGCCGGTCTCGTCCACGGATCCCGCTACGCCCTGTCCATCGGCTTCGTTGCAATGGGCATTGCCCTAGCCATCGGTATCGTCTTGGGAGCGATCAGTGGGTTCTTCGGTGGTGCTGTCGACATTGCCATCTCACGCCTCATCGAGATCATGATCACCTTCCCGCGCTTCTTCCTCATCATCACCATCGTGGCCATGGTGGAAGTGGGATCTCTCTGGCTCATCATGATGCTCATCGGTCTCACGGGGTGGACGAACATCGCACGCTTCATGCGTGGCGAAGTGCTACGCGTGCGCACACTCGATTACGTGAGCGCAGCAACGGCCCTTGGCTACTCCACACGTCGCATCATCTTTCGTCATGTGATGCCCAATGCCATCGCACCTGTGCTCATCTATGCAGCCTTTGGTATCGTGAGCGCCATCCTCTTCGAAAGTGCCCTTTCCTTCCTTGGCTTTGGTGTTCCACCAACGGTGGTCACCTGGGGCTCCGTGCTCTTCCGCGCCCGCGCCAGCACGTACTCGTGGTGGCTCGCCGTCTTCCCCGGCCTCATGATCTTCATCACCGTCAGCGCCTTCAACCTTATCGGCGATGCGCTGAGAGATGCGACGGATCCGAGGTTGAGAGCGTGAAGTTGAGTGACGAGTTACGAGTGACAAGTGACAAGTGACAAGTGACGAGTGACGAGTGACGAGTAACGAGTTACGCGGAAGGAGAGCGTGAGGTGCCGTTGAAGCGTTGTCTGTGCATTTAACGGGCGATCAGTGTGTCAAACTGTAGGCCGTCGTTGGATCTGATTTGAAGATCGTATGAGTCTTCACGCACATCAAGCGCCACCCGTAAACTATCGGTGTTGTACTTGAGCGAACTCACCCTCTTTGTGATGAGCCGCTTCTCGATGATCGGGAACCAACTTGGAGAGGTATACAGCTCAATGATCGTACCATCATCATCAGAAATTGCATTTCCGTACGAGTACTCTCGATAATAGAAACTCTCTTGCAGGTCAATAGTTCTCGTCGCCCCGAGTTCAGCACCGATCATGAGCACGCCGAGAGCCGCTGTCGTTGCAGAGATATAGCCAACTACAATGGGTATGCAGCCAACAACGAACGTCACGTTCCGAATGATCTTGTGTTGAACGTAACGCAGGTTGAAGACAAGAACACAGTACGCCAGATAGAGCCCAACCGGAAGTATCATGTCAAGGGCATCACCACGAAAACTGAACTCATACATGCGTCCCAAACCGATTGCTGCAACGAAACTGCACAGCCAGATAATCTGTCTCCTGCTTAAGAGTTGGCGTTTAGCAATGGTGTACGCTGCAATTGGAAGACCTAACAGTCCGAGTTCGATAACTCCGGCGAAGAACAGAAAACTCTCCATGTCGTCGTTCCCTGCATTCTGAGTCGTGCTTACTACCTCCCGACAACTCGTCACTTGTCACTCGTAACTCGTAACTCGTAACTCGTAACTCGTAACTCTACCTCACGGGCTTAATCTCTCTATCTCCCACCCATCTTCTTCATTCCGTCGATACCGGATGCGATCGTGCATGCGTGACGGACGGCCTTGCCAGAATTCGAAGGTGGCGGGGATGACGCGGTAGCCGCCCCATGTTGGTGGGAGTGGCACCGTTCCATCGGCGAAGCGTTGTTGCATTTCGGCGTAGCGTTGTTCGAGGAAGGCCTTGGATGGTACGACGCTGCTTTGCTCTGAGGCCCAAGCGCCGATCTGACTTGCAAGCGGACGGGTGGAGAAGTACGCATTCGACTCTTCGGATGTGAGCTGCTCGACCCATCCTTCGATGCGGATCTGTCGCTCGAGTTCCGGCCAGAAGAAGAGCAACGCTGCAAGCGGTGTGGCGTCGAGGTCTTGCCCCTTGTGACTTGCATAGTTCGAATAGAAGATGAAGCCACGATCCGTGATACCCTTGAGGAGCACGACGCGTGCAGACGGCTGACCCGATTCCGACACGGTTGCCAACGTCATGGCCGTGGGCTCCGGTAGCTCTGCGGCCATGGCCTCGTCGAACCAACGCGAGAATTGCTCAAAGGGGGACGACGAGACGCTGGACTCTGTGAGCTCCTCGCGACTGTACTCTTTTCGAAGTGCTGCGATATCGATCATGGTGCGATGACGATGGTGCTGGAGATGGTGCTGGCGTTGCTGCGAACACTGAGGTTGTACGCGCCTGGCGCAAGTGCCGATGTGTTGAAGGTGGCAAGGGTGTTGTCGGGGCTCATCGTTGCTTCGCCAACGAGGGCGCCCGACATGTCGGTCAGACGGAGCGTGGAGGTTGTCGACATGCCCATGCACACCACTTGCAGCTCCGTTCCTCTCGCATGTGGTAAGGAGCCGATCACGGTGAGGCGCGGACCGTCATTGGCACCGGTCTCCACAACGTCGGTGGTCACAGCAGTGTCCTTCTGACAAAGCACCTCTTGATACGGATCGACGGTGATGTCGCCATCGAATGTGTTGTACATCATGAACGATTGCGTACGCTGTGTAATGAGCACGCGATCTTCGCGGACGCTGTCTCCACGTGCGATGCGAACGCGCAACGGAAAGACGAAGGCCTCGGGGACGTTGTCGCGCGTCTGCGTTTGATTCACCACAAAGGTGTAGTCGAAGCGTCCGTTCTTGTGATCGTTCTTGACGATGGCAATGCTCATCACGGGATGTCCCTGTTTCACAAGCCATTGGTCGAAGTACGTGTCCCACGGCACGAGCGGGTTGGGAACCTGACGTTTCCAGAACGCCAGCATATCCGCTGTTTGCAGGCTCTTGCGTGCATTCTCCGTGAAGTATGTGCGCATGCTGTTGAAGAACACTGTGTCTCCTACCATCTGGCGGATCATGTGATAGATCCATGAAGCCTTGCAATACGTGGTGGCATCGTTGAAGAGTGCCCACATGGGTTGATCGTAGACGGGCGGCTCGTTGAGTCCCTTCTTCATGTACTGTGCGCGTCGCTGCATGAGTCGACCCAAATAGCCATTCCGCCCTGCCAACTCCTCCATCCACAGTGCCTCCACAAAGGAGGCGCCACCTTCATTCATCCAGAGGTCTGCCCAGGTTGCGCACGTGACAAGGTCGCCGATCCATTGATGTCCGATCTCATGCACCACACCGATCTCTGCATTGGCCTTGAGCCAGACGCGTGCGATCGACGTCATGCTCGAATGCTCCATGCCACCAAAGTTCACGGGAGCAATGGCGGTGTGTCCGTAGGTGGAGAAGGGATACCGACCGAACAATCGCTCCAACGTCGAGAACATGCGCGGAACATTCTCGAACGTTGCCACCACATCGAAGGAATCGTTCTTGAAGTCAGCGGCCCACTGATAGCTCTTGATGGGCACGGTGTCTGTGGCCGTTCGACGATACACTTGTTCGTACACGAGATAGCGCGATGCATTCATGACGACGAGATACGTGGGCATGGGTTCGGTCTGACGCCACCGCTCGACGTGTGTGGTGTCAGAGTCGACAAGATCGCTGATGCGCACACCGTTCGACGTAGAGCGAAAGCCCTTCGGCGTACGGACCATCACGGAGAACAACGCCTTATCGCTGGGCGTGTCGTGACATGGGAACCACCACCGCGCATCTTCCGGTTCGGAGAACGTGAACACTTGCGGTTCGAGCAACTTCTTGGCTGTATCGTCTTCGGGAGCAAGTGCATTGAAGCCGCGATCGTCATGCAGGATGGCATACAGGATCGTGAGCTTGTGCACCACGCCTGTATCCAGCGTCGACGCAAATCGGATCGTCAGTGTATTCGGTGTGAGCGTGTCGAACCCGACAGCACCATCATCCATCGTCACCGCATCGATCTCCAGATCGCTAGCATCCAACGCGATATGATCGGCCGGGCGCAAGAGTTTGAACGTGATGTTGACGTTGGGTTCCACCTTACGACGTCCGCGTTGTGCACGTGTGGTCTGCAAGGCATGCACAAGATCGAACTGCAGATCGTACGTGAGCACGTCGTAATCCGTGGGGATCTGCTTTGTAGGGAAGCTGCCTTGAGCGAACAACTCTGTTGCCACAAGAAGGGCGATCACGAACTTCATCATTGGTTATGCTCCATGCGGACCCACTCGTGGGAGCGGTCCGCGATCTCGTACGAAGTGGTCCATCCACCATCGCAGGTCGGTATTCGATTCTCGTCGCCGTCCGGCCAGCACATGATCTGCATTCTCATACATGATCAACCGATACGGATGATGCGCAGCTTGTAAGGCAAGTCCGAGGTGCAGTCCATGGTCAGGCGACACACGTTTATCGCCGGTGCCATGCATCACCAACAATGGTGTGCTCTTGGAAAGTTCATGGGCCCAGAGCACGGCAGACCGAACTTCGGCCTCTCGCTGTACGTCTGCATCCGCTGCCAAATGTTTCACCATCGTCTTGCGAATGTAGGCCGCCGAATCTGTGGCATGGATCATGGTGGGTGCGCAGATGGTAGCGGCAGCGCGAAAGCGTTGTGTGCGACGGAGCATCATCAAGGCCATCATGCCGCCACGACTTCCGCCGATCAGACCGATGCGATCTGCATCCACATAGCCGAGCGACTCCAACAGTGGCAGCACATGCATGGCATCGTCCACATCTCCGGCTCCCCACTCCTCGCCACCTTCGCTCCCTCCCACACCTCGGTAGTTACTGGCAATGCAGACGTACCCCCACGATGCATAGAGTCCGGCATACTGCATGGCGCCTTCGGCCGTGAGCGCGCCGCGTGGACCGCTTCCACCGCGATTGAAGATGATGGCCGGGAAGGTGGCAGGGCCGGCAGGCGGCAAGGCAAGCCAGGCCTTGATGCGCAGACCGTTGCTCATGTACGTGATCTCGTGCAGACCCACGGCGCTGAAGGCTGCGAAGTCGGCGGCCGACATGGACCGGCGCGACATGGCAAGCGATGTGGCCGGGATCGCGACGGGTGTCGAATCGAGCAGCGTTCCGTTCGCGATCACTGCTTCGAACGCGCGCGGTACTTCGTGGTGAGCTTGGTGTGCCGATTGGAAAGATCTACGGCACGTCCGTCGATGTAGGCATGTGTGAGAATGTTCGTGCGTGCATCGAGGGCATTGCCGGTGCTCACGAAAAGCGTGGCCGACTTCCCAACCTCGAGCGATCCATACGTGGAGTCGATGCCCAGCATTTGTGCCGGCCACAACGTGAGTCCCTTCTCCGCATCAAGCTCTGCACAACCAAAGGCAATGGAGCTTCCTGCATTGAACGGAAGGTTCCGTTGTTGCCAATGTCCGCCCTCGCTATACGCGAACGGAATACCTTGTGCGGACAGCAGTGCGGGCAGTGTATACGTGGCATCGTAGCCGTCTTCTTCGCGACGTGGGAGACCGTGGACACGACCGATGACGATGGGCACGCCGGCGCGTTTGATCTGCGTAAGACAGCGTGGTGCGTCTTGCGCGCCCACGAGGATCACCGTAAGGCCAAGCTGTCGCTGCATATCGAGCACGGATTCGATCTGACGTTGCGATGCACACGCGACCATAAGCGGAAGTCCCTTTTCGAACACGGCACGCATGGCCTCGAATCGTATGTCGCGCTTGGTGGAATCAACGCCGGCACGAGCGGCCACGGAATAGGCGCGAGCTGCCAACAGATAGTCGATCACTTCGCGCACATTCTTGTCGATCTCCTTGCGTTGCTCGTCGGCGCTCTTCGTCATCCATGGTGCATTCACCACGTCCATCTGTGGCCAGTTCACCACGAGCGCCGATGTCGGTCGCACGGCAATGTCCTCGCGCGTCCACCCGTCCATGCGCATCACCGACGACATGCCGCTGATGGTGCCGCCTTGTGGTGATACGTTGGCAAGGAGGATGCCATTGTATCGGATGGTGGGGATGATCTCGCTATCGGGATTGTAGGCCACTTCGGCACGAACGTTCGGATTGAAGGAGCCTACCTCCACGATGTCTCGCGTGGCACGAATGGCATCGATCTCCACGAGTCCTGTTCCTGCCATGGGCGCGATGAATCCGGGATAGACGTGCTTCCCGGAACAGTCGATCACCTCGGCACCGGCCGGGATCTCCACCGTCGTCCCCACGCTCACGATACGTCCTTTGTCGAACACCACCGAAGCATTGGTGAGTGTGCCGCCACTCACGGTATGCACCGTGGCCTTGACGAGGGCGATAGGCTTTTCCTGCGCACGTCCGGGGATCTCCGATCCGGCAAGGCATGGAGCGAGGGACGTGCAAAGGAGCAGGGCGGCAAGGATGTAGCGAACCATAGGGGCCTCAAGTGGAATGGTACAAATTACGAAAGGCGGGGCCCAGGTAAATGCATCGAAAATGCCACGTAACAAATTGCGTTTTTGGAAGGCGAGTATGACAGTAGATGGCATACTGGAACCCCATCATATCACGTCAGTTACGTCGATAATGACGGGAAAGTGTCACGTCAAATGGGTCAGAATAGACCGGTAACAAAACGCCGTTCCTGCAGAAGGATCCAACCAAAAAGGGGATCAAATTGCATGTAGCCCGTAGGACGGCCTGACCCCCCAGATGTGAGATACCCCCAGACGTCACCACTCGTCTGGGGGCACTCCCCTTCTCACCTTTCACCACCACAACGAAAATGAGGTCAGTCAAACTCGGGGTGTTTTTCGGTGAGCCAATATGTATTTCTTCAAAAGTACGACCTCAGTATGCTGTGTGCAAGCGACTTTTTTGTAAGTTGCGTCCTCTTCGGGGCGTAGCGCAGCCCGGTTAGCGCGTCTGGTTTGGGACCAGAAGGTCGCGAGTTCGAATCCCGCCGCCCCGACAGACCCTCCCAAAAGGACAAAAAGGCGAGAAGCACATGCTTCTCGCCTTTTTTGTTGTTGCCGTATGTTGTTGCGGCGTCACATCTTAGCAAGCTTCTTCAGGTCCAGGCGCTCGGCAACGCTCTTCACGAAGCTCACATCCGACTGGTTATTGGCCTCAACCACCAGCAGGAATCGCGCTCCCAGGGCATAGGTGACCGTGGCGTTCTTGTCCTGCTTGCCGAACCGATCGCTGCCATTGACCAACGGATCGTCCGTTTGGAACGATCCGGCGTTCTCGGACGAGTTGTCGGTGCGGTATTTCAAGGCAAACAATGCCGTAGCTCCCGTCCACCCTGCTTCGGACGCATTCCAGTCCGTGAGCGTGACGGTCACGTAGGATCCGTCGGGCTTTTCGAACCGACGAGATGCCTGCCCCATGGAGAATCCGGGCATATCAGAATTGGATCCCTCAGGCTCTTTCGCACTGTAGCCGGAGATGTCGGATGGAAGCAGTTTCTGCAATTCCGCATAGGGCATGGCAAGTGTGTCTCCGCGCTCGCGCCGCTCTGCGCGCCGCTTCTCGGCTGCATTCTGCACGGCTTGCATGTTGTCGCCCGACTTTGCAATGCTCTCGATATTGTCCATGGCCTGCTTGGCTTCGTCGAGTTTGCCACCACACGAACTCACAATGAGGGCGGCAATGAACGTGGACGCTAAGATCGATCTCATGATGAACCTCCACAAGAGTAGATGGAATCGTGTTGCGCAATATCACGAAGCGGTAACTTTTACCAATATGAACATTCTGAGCAGTCGATTGTCATTACATCGATGCACGTCCACGAAGAACGATCTCGCACCTTCGAACACGGTCCCATTCGGTCCGTGTTGAACACCTTGGCCTATGCCGACGTGTTCCGCTGGCCCGTAAGCGCCGAAGACGTGGCCGAGAGCGGGTGCTATCCGTTCGTGAGCGCCGACGAGAGTCGGGCCATTCTGAACATGCTCGAAGCCAGTGGCGCCATCTATCGCGTGGACGATCTGTACTCCATGTCGAACGATCCGCATCAGTGGTTGATGCGCGAAGACCGTGTTGCCCGCTCCCGACGCATGATGCCCGCCGCGCAGCGCATGGGGCGACTCCTTGCACTCTTCCCCTTCACCCGCAGTATCTGTATCTCCGGCTCACTCTCCAAGGGCAGCATGGATGTGACGGGCGACGTGGACTGGTTCATCATCACGGCACCGGGTCGCCTCTGGCTATGTCGCTCCCTGCTGATCGCCTTCAAGAAGATCTTCCTCTTGAATTCGAAGAAGTACTTCTGCGTGAACCACATCATCGATGCACGCAATCTGGCCGTCAAGGAACACGATCTCTTCACGGCCGCCGAGATCACCACGCTGATCCCGGTGGTGGACAACGGAGACCTTGCCTCCTTCGTCCGTGCGAATCCGTGGGTGCTCGACCACTTCCCGGCATGGCGCGGACTGCCCACGCGCACCCTGCCGCGCGGCACATGGGTGGTCAAGCGTATGATCGAGGCCATGCTCGGTGGATCGGTGGGAGATGCTCTGGAACGCTGGGCCTTTTCGCGATGGCAGAGCTTCGTGCGGAAGCGCACGAATGGCCAGCATCGTAGCGGCATCTCGTTCACGACCGGCACGGCGCAATATCAGCCCGACGATGTGCGCGGACTCGTGATGTCCGCCTATCAAGCCCGACTCCGACTTCTCATGGCCCGTGTGACGTCGGAGACGTTGCATGGCTGATGTGGTCATCACCCACTCCTACATGCTCCGCCGCGATCCGAAACAATGGAACGACGGCGCCCCCTATCCTCCCCTTGCCACCATTCTCGCTGCCGCCTGCATTCGTGCATCGGGCAGAAGCGTTGCCTTGTTCGATACCCAACTCGCAACGTCGACGGATGGATTCGCTGCCATGCTCGAGCGGGAGCGACCGAAAACGGTGGTGGTCTACGACGACGGCTTCAACTACCTCACGAAGATGTGCCTCACGAACATGCGCGAGGTGGCCATCGAATTGTTGCAAGGCGGCAAGGCCCATGGTTGCGCAACAGTGATGTGGAGCAGCGATGCCACCGATCATGCCGAGCACTATCTCCGTAACGGAGCCGATGCCGTGATCATTGGTGAAGCGGAACGCACGGTGCTCGAGGTCCTGGATCGCATCGATGCCAACCGACCTGTTGATGACGTATCGGGTCTTGCACTTCTTCGCAACGACGCCGTGATGCGAACGCTTCCGCGCGATGTGATGCGCACGCTCGACGAACTGCCGATGCCGGCCTGGGACCTCGTGGATGTTGAGGCCTATCGTGCATTTCGCAAACAACATGGCAAACGTTTCTCGTTGAACGTTGCCACCACACGAGGATGTCCGTTCAAATGCAACTGGTGCGCAAAGCCCATCTATGGAACAAGGTACACTTCGCACAGTGCGCAACGCATTGCCGACGAAGTGACGTTCCTGCATGAACAGTATGCACCCGAACATCTGTGGTTCTGCGACGACATCTTCGGTCTGAAACCCGGATGGGTGGCGGCCTTTGCCGACATTCTCACAGAGCGTGGCATTCGAATTCCGTTCACCATCCAATCGCGCGCCGATCTCTTGCTTTCCGACGCCACCGTGGCCGACCTTGCGCGCGCCGGATGCGAGCGCGTGTGGTTGGGCGCCGAGTCGGGCTCGCAACGCATTCTCGATGCCATGGATAAAGGCATCACTGTCGACGAGATCCGTCGCGCCGTGGCGCAACTGCGTGCGCACAACATCTCGCCGGCATTGTTCCTGCAATTCGGATATCCCGACGAGACGATGGACGACATCGCGGCCACCATTGCCATGGTGCGCGAGCTTGCGCCCGACGAGATCGGTGTGAGCGTCACCTATCCGTTGCCCGGCACGGCCTTGTATGAACGCGTGCGACACGAGCTCACCGAGAAAGCGAATTGGACGGATAGCGACGAGCTGATGATGATGTTCACGAACACCTACGATGCCGACTTCTATCGCACACTGCAACGCCATGTGCATACGGTGTTGCGTCGCGAACAAGGACGCCGCGCATTGCGCTCTTCACGATGGATGCGCGACCACTGGAAACGTGCCGCCCTGCTTCCCTACTATGCCCTGAACGAAGAACGTGCAGCGCGAGCGTTCACCGCGCAGGCGCCGATGTTCGATGCCTTGGAGACCGAGAACACCATCGTGCAATGGATGCGGCAGCGGGTGTATGATGTGGCCGACCAGTATTTCACAACGGGCGATACAGTGCTCGAACTCAACGCCGGCACGGGCATCGATGCAGAGCGATTTGCGTCGCGCGGCATCCGCATCACGCCGACGGATGCTGCTCCCGGCATGGTCGAACAACTGCGCAGCAAGATGCTGCCATACGACATCGAGCCACTTCAATGTTCGTATACGGATCTTCGTTCGCTCGGAGCTCGAACGTTCGATCATGCGTTCAGCAACTTCGGCGGGTTGAACTGTACAGACCAACTGGATGTTGTCCTTCACGACCTTGCCACCTTCCTGCCACCCGATGGAACCGTTGTGATGTCGATCATGCCACCCTATAGTTTGTGGGAGTTCGCTGCCCTGTTCCGCGGACATGGGCGACGTGCCTTCCGTCGACTCCGCCGCGATGGTGCTCCGTCCAACGTTGAGGGTGTTTCGTTCGCGTCGACGTACTACAGTGTTGCCGCCATCGAGCGCATGGCACAACCGTACTTCAAGCTCGAACATGCCGAACCGCTCGGACTTCTAACGCCGCCGCCCCATCACGGCGCATGGTCTGCGCGATGGCCAAGGGCTGCGGCGTGGAGCATGCGCGTTGACAAGGCCCTCCGCCGTATGCGACCCGCCGCCTCGCTGGCTGACCATGCCATTGTCGTCCTCCGTCGAACAAGTACTCGATAACGCTATTTTACAGCCCTATGAAGCACTGCATCGCAACCATCGCCCTCTGTGTTCTGCTCACGTTCCGTGTTGGAGCACAAGACCATACGTCGACGTCGCACACGTCGCCGTTCACCATTGGCACAACGCTGCCCACGGTCACGCTCCACACGAGCACGCATGACCATTCGCTTGCCGATCTCTCGGCCGACGGACCGATCATCGTCGTGCGCTACTTGGGCTACACGTGCTCGCACTGTGTGCGGCAACTCACGTATCTGAATGAGCATGCCGATGCGCTTGCTGCACATCACATTCGCGTGGTGGCCTTCAGCACGGATGCACCTCGCATTGCCGAGCGTTTGATGTCGGCACAACATCTCGATCCTCGCGTCTTCACCGTCATGAGCGACACGGACGAACAGGCCGCATCGGTCATCGGTGCGGTACGGCGGCAAGGCGGCACGGACCTCGATCTGCATGCCACGCTGGTGGTGTATCGCAACACCGTGCACTTCGCCCGCTACACAGAGCAACCCTACATGGATATCGAGGCCATCGTTGCTGCGGCCGTCGAGGCGCAGGGAACGACGGAGGCACTACCGGTCGCTTCTTCCACATCTCACATCGACCACTACCTTCGCACCAAGTCCTTTCTCATCACCGTGGCAGGTCCGGACCAAGGCATCACCACACCACTCGATCTCGACTTCAACACCAGCATTCTGCATCCCAACGATCTTTGGGTGGTGATGGAACAACCGAAGAACGGCAATGCCATGGCCATCATTCACAATGCGGGCACCGCACAGCAAGTGGTGCGCGTGAAAAAGGATTCTCGAGCCTATCACTTCATGTGGCGCACGCAGGCCTTGGACTTTGGAACGAACGGTGCCTTTGCCACAGCGGAGAATGGGCAAGAGGGCAATGGCAATGCGCGGTACATGTTCATGGGGCCAACGTTATGGTCGGCCGACACGAGCATCTTCGCCTCGAAGTATCAAGAGAGCGAACAGTTCTTGGCAAGCCATCTCGACATGCTGCATCAAAGTCCACAAGGACTTGGCATCACGCATGAGCAAGGCAATGCCTTTTGGGTGCTCGACAATTTCTATCACGACCTCGTGCGGTATGACTTTCGCGATCCGCATGAAGTGGGTGGGACCGATCACCGAGACGGCATCATCCGTCGATATCGTGACGTCGTGATCGGTGGTGCACCTCTGGACCGTGCTGCACATATCGCCATCGATCATGCAACGAACTTCTTGTACTACATCGACCCGGCAACGAACTCCGTGCATCGCATCGACATCACATCGGGCTCGTTCGACACCGTTGCTTTGGCCCCTCCTGAAAGTGAAGAGAACCTTGCTGAATTCAGCATCTATGCAGGTGCTCGCGTCGACTCGCTCTTCGCCATCCCCACGGCAGAACTTGTGGGCATGGCCGTGTTCGAGAATCGATTGCTGCTTGGTGATCGCGTGAAAGGAACGATCTACGTGTACGATCTCTCCACGCCCACACCAACACTGCTCGGCACCATTGCCACCGGAGCGGTCTCCCTGCACGGCATCACGGTCGGTCCCGACCATCGCATCTGGTTCGTCGACAAGGCACTCGGCACCGTGAACTACCTTATCACGCAGAGCGGTGATAGGCTCACGGCTGAGGAAGAGATCATCTACGTTCGTCCCGGTGTTCCACGACGTGTGAACGTCACACTGTACAACTCCTCCACGTCGGCGCGGACGTTCTCATTGTCCCTCTCCGGTACTGGTGCGGCATCGTCGTGGTCGACAAGTATCTCCTCGACGGTCACGCTCGCACCACGCGCCGACACGAACCTCGTCGTCGCGATCGCATCCGATTCGCTCGGCGGCATCAACGAGATCACGTTGCGCGCAACCATCCCGGGTGTTGACTCGCTTCCCCTTCTCTCGGCCAACATCATTGCCGTGGTGCAGACGACGAAGCGCATGTGCGTGAACGACGCTCCTACCGAGGTGTTCGATCCGAACGACGCTGTGCGCGCCACCGGCAGGACCACCTACGTGCCTGTTCGTTCAGATCTCTTCGATCGCATCGCGGATTCGCTCACATCGCTCGAGACCGTGCTGTGGTACAGTGGTTCGTTTGGCGAGATCACCGCCACCGACGAGGCCATCCTTCGTTCGCTGTCGGCGCGATCCATTGAAACGTTCCTCATTGCCGACGATCCGTTGTTGTTGCGAAGCGAAGAACCCGGTGCCAATGCCTTCTTCGATCTCTACGGTGTGCGCCCTGGTGGTGCCGAGGTCGGGGCCGAGGCCATCGATAACGGTCGTCGCATGTATCGTGGCAAGAACGGCGATCCGATCTCTGCCGGCATGGTCGACATCGACTGTCAGCTCCCCCGTCTCGATCACCATCGCGGTGGGAAGTTCGTGCCGAGCGTGAAGTTCACGGTGAATTCCAGTACGGCAACATCCGTGCTCGTTCGCACGGACGCCATCGGCATTCCCATGGTACGTTCGGAGTTCAACTATCTGCGCACGGCCATCCTTGGCATCAGTCCGACGCGCATTCTCCTCGATATACAACGCACGTCGCTTGTCGGCAACACGCTCACATGGTTGGAGGGTGCGAAGCGCGAGATCCCAACGGGTGTGACCGAGAACACGGATGAGAACAGCGACCTCGTGTTCACGTCGACGGGGAATCCCTTCACGGATGCAACGACCGTTCGTCTGCGCAACTCGGAAGATCGTACCAACGTGTCGGTGGACCTCTATGACCTGTCGGGAAGCCGCCTTGCCACCCTTCACCAAGGTCCGCTCCCTTCCGGTACCACATCGTGGAACATCGACGGATCCACACTTTCGGCGGCCACGTACTTCGTGATCGTACGCACGGCCGATCGAAGCGCACACATCACACTGGTGAAACGATAGCGGGCTTTTCTATATTCGGTCTATGGCACGAACGAATGGACAACGACCAGCGACCGGTTCAGAAGCACATGACCACGTATTTGGCGTAGATCAGAACGTGGATCTCGATATCCTTTTGCGAGAGGCATCGTCCTACTTGCCGAAGGCCAACATCGACCTGATCACGCGAGCCTTTCACTTCTGCGTGGACGCACACAAGAAAGATGTGCGTGCATCGGGCGAGCCGTACTATACGCATCCGTTGCAGGTTGCACTCATCGTCTGTAAGGAAATTCCGCTCGACGATGTAAGTGTCGTCGCCGCGTTGTTGCACGATGTGGTGGAAGACACCGAGTATTCGCTCAAGGACATTCAGGAAGAGTTCGGCTCCGAGGTGGCAGAGATCGTGGACGGCGCCACGAAGATCACCGACATCTTCAAGAGTCGCGAGATCACGCAAGCCGAAACGTACCGCAAGCTCCTGCTCTCGATGGTGAGCGATGTGCGCGTGATCCTGATCAAGTTCGCCGATCGTTTGCACAACATGCGGACGATCGATGTTCTTTCCACCGAACGTCAGGAACGCCTTGCCCGCGAGACCATGGAGATCTATGCGCCGTTCGCGCACCGATTCGGTCTGGGGAACATCAAGTGGGAGCTCGAAGACCTCTCGTTCAAGACCCTGAACCGTCAGGCCTACGACGAACTCAAACGCGAGCTCAACACGTCGCGCGAAGACCGCGAGGCCTTCATCCGAAAGTTCTCTGCACCCATCGAGGCCAAGCTCACCGAGCACAATATCCGCTTCGAAGTGAACGGTCGTCCGAAGCACCTCTACTCCATCTACAAGAAGATGGTCACGCAAGGCAAACGCCTGGACGAGCTCTACGACCTGTTCGCCATTCGCATCATTCTCGACACCAACGACAACAACGACTGCTTCCTTGCCTACGGTATCGTGAGCGAGATCTATACGCCCGTACCGGAGCGATTCAAGAACTACATCTCCATTCCGAAGAAGAACGGCTATCAATCGCTACACACCACGGTGATCTCTGCAGACGGGAAGCGTGTGGAGGTGCAGATCCGCACGCGGGCCATGCACGACTTCGCCGAGCGTGGTGTTGCCGCACACTTCCGCTATAAGGAACAGACGGGGGCCTCGGCCACCTGGATCGATAGCACCGATCTCGAGGAATGGGCGAACTGGGTACGCGACGTGTTCGAGAATGCGGGTGAACAGGCGCACGAGCAGCTCATGGAGAGCTTCAAGCTCAACCTGTACCAGGACGAGATCTACATCTTCACGCCCAAGGGCGAGCTGCGCATTCTCCCCAAAGGCGCCACACCGCTCGACTTTGCCTTCGAGATCCATTCGCAGGTGGGCGCGCGTTGCATTGGCGCAAAGGTGAACGGCAAGATCGTCCCGCTCGATCACAAGCTCAACACGGGTGACCAAGTGGAGATCCTCACGTCGCGCAATCAAACGCCCAACCGCGATTGGGAGCGCATCGTGATCACGCATAAGGCGAAGAATCACATCCGCCGCATCTTGAACGAGGAGCGAAGGGCACGGGTGGTGGAAGGGCGCGAGGCCTGGGAAAAGCGAGCAAAGAAACTCGACCTGCATGTAAACGACGATGATCTCGAACGCATCGTCACGTCGCTCAAGTACGACAGTCGGTCCGACTTCTTCGCGGCCATCGGTTCGGGTACGCTCACGGTCGAGACAGCGTCGACGATGGTCCTCGAAAAACTGTCGCGTACATCGGCGGCAGAGCTGCCCCCTCCCACTCCTTACACCTTCACGGAGTTCCAAGACAGTGCCCGAGATCGTTCCGAGGGTGTGTATATCGTAGGCGACAACATCCCCTCGGCCAAGATCATGTTCTCCTATGCACGGTGTTGCAATCCCGTGCCGGGAGACGACGTTGTGGGGATCGTCACCATCGGGTCCGGCATCAAGGTGCACCGCACCTCGTGTCATAATGTCGAGGAGCTCAAGGAAAAGGTCAAGGCCCGCATGGTCGAGCTCAAATGGAACCGCCAGCGCAAGGGCGAGTTCATGGCAGGTATCAAGGTGACGGGAGACGACCGTCCGGGCATGCTCAACGAGATCACCAGCGCCGTGATCTCCGTGGACAACACGAACATCCGCGGCGTGAACATCGACGCCTACGACAGCCTCTTCGAGGGTCTCATCACCATCTACGTCACGGACGTCGACCACCTCTCCCGGATCTTCGATAAACTCCGAAAGATCAAGGGTATCAAGACCGTGGAGCGGTTTGAGGGATAGTAGTATATTTGTTCCCATGGATATGCACGTACTGCTCTTCGCCTTGTTCGCCGTGGGTGCCGTTGCATCCGCAGTGTTAACGGTCACGCGTCGGAACCCGGTCGCATCTGCCATGTCGCTCGTGGCGCACTTCTTCATGCTGTCTGGTCTGTACCTGACGCTGGAAGCACAGTTCGTTGCGGCCGTCCAGGTTCTCGTCTATGCCGGCGCCATCATGGTGCTCGTGGTCTTCGTGGTGATGCTTCTCAACCTTGGCAATGAGCATCGGTTGCAGGAACGCAGTAGTCTGCGCAGTGTGATGGGGACGCTCATCGCAGCCCTCTTCGCAGTTCAGGTGATCATCACCTTGCTCGCCCATCCAACGGGCATGAATGCCATGTCGCCACAGGCACTCACCATCGGCACCACGGAATCCATCGGACAAACGCTCTTTACCACGTACCTCTTCCCCTTCGAAGCGGTCTCCCTGCTCCTCTTGGCAGCCCTTATCGGCTCTGTGATCCTTGCCAAGCGTCATGTGAAATAAGGAATCGATCGATGCCCACTACCATCCCTCTCGACTGGTATCTGATGTTGTCGGCGGTGCTCTTCGTCACCGGCGTCATCGGCGTGATCACACGTCGCAATGCCATCATCATCTTCATGTCGCTCGAGCTCATGCTCAACGCCGTGAACCTCACGATGGTGTCGTTCTCTGCCTACAACGGAAATATCGGCGGACAGATGTTCGTCTTCTTCATCATGGCCGTTGCGGCTGCCGAGGCGGCCGTTGGTTTGGCCATCGTCCTTGCCCTCTTCCGCAATAAGCAAACCGTCTATGTTGACGAAGTGAATTTGATGAAGTGGTGATCGTCACGAGATCCACGATCGGAAAGAACCTGTCATGAAACGCCTCATCCTCCTTGCCGCCTTCTCCCTCTCCGTGCTCGGCCTTTGGTCGTGCAATTCGGAGGTCCCTCCTACGGATGCGCAGTTGGTGACCGTGCAGGAACTGAACTCTTCTGCCGGCTATGCCTGGTTCCCATCCGAGACGGGCATCTACACGCCCAACCCGGCCATCGTGAACCAGCTCAAGACATCCTTCGATACGAATGCGCACAAGGTCACGGTCTACGTCAAGCCAACATGCTCCTGCAAGGGCACACAGAAGCTCTTCCCGCAAGTGATGAAGACGCTCATGGCCGCCAACATCCCGATGCGTTGCATCACCATCTACAGTATGCGCTCCTCGTCGGACAAGCATCCGATGATGGACAAGTTCGTGGTGACGACGCTTCCCGTGTTCTACATCACGCGCAACGATTCCATTCGTTCGTCCATCATGGATGTGGATTATACCGGTGACAATGCCGATACGCTCACGCTTCGAGCCATCCTTCGATAATCTTTTCCGTTCATCATTTCCGGGGGGAACATGATCACGAAACTTGCCGCTGCCGACAACACCACCATTCGATTCTTCCTTGGCGGTGCTCCGTGCGGAACAGGTCCGGACATTGCCCAGGGCGAAAGCACCGAGCTCAACTTCACGTCGTATTGGATCCCGAACCCGCGCGACTCCTATAGCGTGATGGCCACGGGTGATAGTATGGAGGACGCACGCATCTTCGCTGGCGACATGTTGGTGATCGATGCCAGCATGGAGGCACGGAACGGGCACGTGGTCGTGTCTTGGTTGAACGGAGAGCTCACCGTGAAGCGTCTTCATCACGACGATCAAGGTCGTGTGATGCTCATGCCCGAGAATCGCAAGTACGCTCCCTACACCATTGCTGAGCACGACGACTTCCGCATTCTGGGTGTTGTCACCAGTGTCCACCGAAAGCTCTGACCGTTGCGTCGCGCCCTCCTCGTGAGCGTGATGCTGGTGGCATTGTTCGCATCGGCGACTTCGCAAACCGCACAGCTTCAGATCATCCACAATGCCGCAGATCCTGCGGCATTTGTCGTTGATGTCTATATCAACGATGTGCTCGCTGTTGACGATCTGACCTTTCGCACCGCAACGGCCGTGATCGATGTGCCGGCCAACGTCGACAATGCCATCTCGCTTGCCTTTCGCGAGAGCACGTCCGTGTACGATGCCTTTGCCACCTATCTCGTTCGACTTCCGATCGGACGCCACTATGCGGTGGCCACGGGTGTGTATCAACCCACCGACTTTGCACCGAGCCCCGATCCGAAGGCCATGAACATTGCCTTTACGGTGGCCACGTTCAAGAATCGTCGCGACACGTCGACATCTCCATCGACCACCGCTCTCAGCATCATCCACGGCGTGACCGATGCGCCGGCCTTCGACGCGATGGTGGGCGCGCAAACCATGACAACCTCTCTTTCCTACGGCAGTGCATCAGAATACATCACGGTTCCCGCCGATGCATCGGTCGTGAACGTCAACACGGCTGCGGGAGCGCCTATCGGTCAGTTCACGGCCGATCTACCTGCCTATGCCGGACGTGCGCTCACCCTGTTCGCAAGCGGTTTTCTCGATCCGCAGGCGAACCATCAAGGACCATCCTTCGGACTCTGGTGCGTGCTTCCCGCGGGCGGTGCATTGGTTGAACTACCACGCATTGTGTCGAGTGTTGCCGACGATGCCGCGCCGCCCTTCCTCCTTGCTCCCAACCCCTGTTCGACGTTCGTGCGCATGCGCTCCGCAATGCCGTGCAAACGAGTCGTGATCTATGATCTGTTGGGACAGGCCGTTCTGTCGCGTGAAGTGCCTGAAGGCGGCGATGAGTGGACGGTGGACACCACACCCCTTGCGCCGGGCACGTACACGGTCTACTTCGGGGCCACGGCGCAACAACTTCGCGTTGCGCGATAGCACGTGCACTGCTGGGCAAAAAAAACGTCCGGATCTCGAATGAGATACGGACGTTGAACCTTCGTCGTGCGAGCGGGGGGAGTCGAACCCCCACGGGTTTGACCCCGCTGGATTTTGAGTCCAGTGCGTCTGCCAATTCCGCCACGCTCGCAGGGCACTGAATGTACTTGGGTGGGCGATGAGGGATTCGAACCCCCGACCCTCTCGGTGTAAACGAGATGCTCTAACCAGCTGAGCTAACCGCCCAAGTAATCGATCAAGAACACAAACTTACGAAACAGATTCGACTCTACGAACTTCTTGCACCGACATTCTCAACGTTCGTTCGATGCCGGCTCGTAGTGTCATGGCCGACATGGAGCAGTTCTTACAGGCGCCGAGAAAGCGGATCTCCACCACACCGGTCTCCGGTTCGTAGCGAACGAACTCCACGTTGCCGCCGTCGACGGCCAAATGCGGTCGCGCCGTTTCCAATGCTGCTTCAATGCGTTCAATGAGCGTCATGTTAGAGCGAGATCTCCACGGTTGATGCAGACGTACGCGCATTGATGCGTCGCACTTCGGAGATCACGTTCGAGGCAAGACCGCGGAAGGCATCGCCCAGCGAGCCGCTTTCCGGATCGAGGACGAAGGGGAACCCATCGTCGCCGCCTTGGCGTACGCGCACATCGATCGGCACTTCACCCAGGAACGGCACCTCATACTCGGCTGCCACACGTGCCCCGCCGCCTTCACCGAAGATGTGATACTTCTTCTCAGGCATGTCGGGCGGAACGAAGTAGCTCATGTTCTCGATCACGCCGATGATGTCGACGTTTACCTTGCGGAACATCTGAATGCTCCGCCGCACGTCGGCCAAAGCGATCTCTTGCGGTGTTGTGACGACCACAGCGCCGGTGAGCGGAATGCGTTGCGTGAGCGTCAGCTGAATGTCGCCCGTCCCCGGAGGAAGATCGAAGATCAGGAAGTCCAATTCGCCCCACTGGATCTGGTCGACCAAGGTCGAAAAATACCCCGCCAACATCGGTCCACGCAGGATGGCCGCCTGATCGCGCTGCATCACGAAGCCGATGGAAGCGACCTTCACGCCGTACTGCTCGTTCGGGTAGCCGATGATCTTTCCATCCTCGCCTTTTTCGGCGCGCATGGTCTGATCGCTCATGCCGTACATCGTGGGTTGGGACGGACCGTAGATATCAGCATCCAGGAGGCCCACCGACGCTCCCCGTTGTGCGAGGGCGGCGGCAAGATTGGCCGCCACGGTGCTCTTCCCCACGCCACCCTTGCCCGAGGCTACGGCGATCAGGTTCTTGACGGCGGAAAGGGTGGAAGGGCGCATGGCCTCGCCGCCGCGTTCCCGCACGAGGACGGTAACGCTGGCCGACGGGAACTCCGCTTCGATGGCCGCCCGACAGTTGTGATGGAGCCGCTGTGCCACCCAATGCAGGGGCTGCACAAGGTCGATCTTGATGGTAACGGCATCTCCGTCCACCTCAACAGCGACGATGGCCTGCAGGTCGGCAAGCGACCTGCCAAGATCCGGATCGAGGATGGGTCCGATGAGTGCCGAGATTCGTTCAGCGGTCATAGTTGTTCTGGCTTGTGTAACAAGGTGCAGGATGGTCCAGTCAGACACACCAACAGCAACAGCCTACAAAATTAGAGAGATGTTGCTTCACCTGTGTACATTTGCAGTTCTCATTCCACAATTACCTTCCGGAGTTCTCCGATGAAGAATAGATTCTTCGTTCTTGGCCTCGCCGCCCTCATGGCGCAAGCGACCCTGAGCGCCCAGTCGCTCGAAAGCTTGCCCACGGCGTTGGCAAAGCATCAACGCTCAACAGAGCTCGCGAATCCCGACCAACGATCTGCTTCGTTGCTCGTTGGGAAGAACGTCGAGCAAAGCCAGGCGATCACCTATGTGAACATGTATTCGAACGACTACCTTCCTACCTGGGAGCAGTACAACACGAATCGCACGTTCGTGTACGACAAGGGCACGAACACACTGATGCTCATCCACAACGCTCGCGTGTTCGCCTCCAATCAGCTTGCCGGTGGTAAGGTCGAAGCGTTCATCTCCACAGATGGTGGCTCCACGTTCACGACGAAGAACATCTTCGAAAAAACAGGCGACTACCGTGCATTCCCAACATTGGCCCTTGTGAACAAGGGTGTGACATCGGCTGATGACCTCGGCTGGTGCTTGTGGGGATACTCCTATCTGAAATCTAGTAATTGGAGCCTTTCAGGGAATCCTGCATTGTTCAAGCTATCAGATCCGACGCCTCTTGAAGTGCCTATGACTGCCCCGGACTTAAATAATGGCGGCGGATACATCTTCGGATTCGATGCATTGGTCCCTGTAACTGGTACACGTGCTGGCGTGTTCCACGCTTCACGCCTCTCGCTCTCGAATGGCGGAACGGGCCAGTTCGGTGCCTATGGACAGTTCTACTTCAACTTCGTTGCCGAAGACGTATCGAGCTCGCTGCCCGATGAGTGGGCTCTTTCCAACTGGAGAGCCGGCGAACCGAACCTTACGTACAACTCCGAAATGCTCTCCGATGCAGATGCGGCCGGCAACGTCTATGTAGCGGTCGACAATGTTTGGATCGAGGACGAAACAGCACGCGTTCCAGGCGTGGCCGTTTCGAAGGACGGAGCTCAAACATGGGGTCCGTGGAACAAGATGCCGAAGGCCCTGCTGGATGAGTATGCAACGGCGAATTTCTCGAGCCCTAAGAACTCTATCTACGACCCGTTCGGTACGGAAGGGTTCGTTGTTACCGGTACAGATCGGTACTCTTATATCATGCGTCTCGGCCACGTGGACGACCAAAATCGCTTTGACCGCCTTGACCTGATCGAAGCAGAGTACAAGAACGGTGCTTGGTCAGTACGCAAGGTCGCAGAACTGAATGATTTCAATCCGCTGACCTTCCAAGTGATCGACACGGCATCGACGAGCCAAGGTAAGTGGGTACCATACGTTTCGAGCGTATTGGGTCACGAACTGCAGATCTCCAAGACGGCCGACAACGCACATCTGATCATCAAGTGGGTCGATGCGAACACAACCATGCGGTATGGTGTTGAGCCACCGATGACGATTCTGTACGGTGCAAATCCGCCATACACCTACGGCACACTGGATTCGCTCTTCACCACAGACCTGTACTTCTCTGTTCGTGCCATCGATGCGGACAATTGGGGTGGTGCCGTGAACATCACGAATGATGCCAAGGTCGACAAGGGTACAAAGATCCCAGCCATCGTACCGAGCATCACGAAGGTTCCTGTGATGTATCACCAGGGTGTGACGAACGACCGTCTTGGTGCAACGCACCCATTGAAGAGTGCCGGTTGGCCGGATGCCTTTGTGGAGCGTGAGCTTGGTGGCATCGGTGCAAGCGTGAACCGTTTCATGCCCCAGACAGTTCGTTTCGGTACGTTCAATGCCTTGAACCCGAGCTCTGTTGAAGAGACCACAGAAAACCTTGGCTTCTCCCTCAACAATGCAAAGCCGAACCCAGCAACGGAAGTGGCAGAGATCACGTTCTCGCTCGACGTAGCAGGCAACGTTTCACTCGTTCTCTTCGACATGCTGGGCAACCGCGTGAACACGCTCTACAACGGTCAAATGGATGCCGGCCTCCACGGTCTGAGCGTTGATCCTTCGACCCTTTCGAACGGCACGTATTACTTCACGCTGACCGTGAACGGCAAGAGCATCACGAAGACCATGGTCGTGATGAAGTAACATATCCGCGAATTTCCTATACTAAGGGCAACACTTGTGTTGCCCTTTTTTTTTGGATCCTATGAACCGTTGCTTCAACCTTTGCTGTGCCCTGATCCTAGCCTCCATCACGTCGTTCGCGCAAGGATGGACTCCCGTGATCCCGGGTCGGGCCGTGTACGGAATTGCGGTGAACCCGCAGAATCCCACTACGGTATTTGCTGGCAACGTCGCCCGAACAATGTTCCGGTCGGGCGATGGTGGCTTTACGTGGGAAGAGCTTTCCATTCAGGATATCAGCGGCACGTCGCGTGTGGCCTTGCTGGTGATCCATCCAACGGATACGACGATCATGTTCGCGGGCGGACCCGAGTTCACGGGACTGGACCGTTCGACGGATGCCGGACAGACGTGGTCGAACTCTATCAAGGACCCGAGCGGACGTCGCATCGAATTCACCGGAACGACGAGTTTGTGCGTCCATCCGACCGCAACGGATACGGTCTATGCCCTTCGCTCCTCGCCGCCCATCGTGTATCGAAGCGTGAACAAGGGCAGTACGTGGGATTCGCTGGCCATCGTGGACACGGTGGTTGGATCTCGCGGCAATACCATTGCCGTCTGCCCTACTCCCGACAGTTCGAACATCATCGTAGCGGGCGGTCGCGGATCGATCATCTATCGTTCGGTGAATGGTGGTCGCACGTGGACGCGGACCGGACGTCTCTCGGCACAACCTGACGCCGATGCCATGGTGATCAAGTGGAGTCTCGTGACACCCGGACTGGCCTATGCAACGGCATCGAATCTCTTTGTCGAGAACACATCGAACAGCGGCATCTTCACATCCACGGATTACGGTGTGAACTGGGCGCGCATGCGCTTCATGGACACGTCGCTCTATGCACTGGAGCTGCACCGCACGGCCGTGACGGAAGAGATCTTCGTGGGCGGTTATCAGGGCGACGGCTCGAGCGCAACCTTGAAGGGTGACTCCATCGTGATGCGCTCTCCCAATGCTGGTCAGCAATGGGCAAGCTTGGGTACGGTGCCGTGGACGGAGAATGAAGTGGGCAAGAAGCGCGCAAATGTGTGGTCGTTCGGTGTGACGATGGCGGGCGGATTCCCCTACCTGCTGTTGGGTTCGGAAGCGGGCGCCTTCATGTCGACGCAGGTGGTCTCCGTGCACGACGGACCAAGTGCGACCGGTGTGGGACAGCTACAGCTTCGTCATACAGATCGTGGCCTGGCGGCCACCGTGCCGACGGAGTTCTCCGGTCGGTGTTCCTATGCCATCTCCACCCTCACCGGCTCGCTGGTGGCTTCGGGTTCTGTGACCATGTATGAGCAAGGTTCCGCCGTCCTTGCAACTCCTTCGCTTGCGAGCGGTCTCTACGTTGTGCGCTTGACGGACGGCGCACATGTGGCCTCGGCTCTCATCCAATGGTGATCTCCATGCAACGCATGCTTCTCCTTGCCGCCTTCCTCCTCTCCTGCTCTGTGAGCACTGCCCAGCAATGGAAGCTGCTCCTGCCCGTGCGTGCGTACACCGTGGTCGTGAACCCGAAGAATGCGAACACGGTCTATGTTGGTGGGAAGTTCGACCGTGTGTATCGGTCGTTCGATGGCGGACAGTCGTTCGATACGGTGCTGATCGGCGCGCAGTCTGTGGACAATGCCGTGTCGTCGATGCACGTATGTCGAGAAGACACATCTGCGTTGATCGCAGCCGGGTGGAGCGTCGACGGCGTGATCCGCTCGAACAATTCGGGGGCAACGTGGGAGCGCGTGTACAATGACTCGACGAATCGGCGGTTCTGGTTCGTATCCGAGGCCATGGTCGAAGACCCGTGGAAGCCGAACATCATCTACGGTGCGCGTGGACAAGTGAACGTCAAGGAAGTGTACCGCAGTACAGACTGCGGTCAGACCTGGGCGTTGCAAGGCACGATCCCCAACACATTGTCGACACGTCTTTGCACCATTCAGATCCGACCGGACTCTGCGAACATCCTTTTCATCGGTGCCTTGAACGGCGTGATGTATCGTTCTGACGACTCCGGTGCCACGTGGCGCACGGTTCCGATCAATGGCAAGGACACGTTGCGCGCCAGTGCAGAGATCCCCAAGATCGTCTTCAACCCCATCGATCCGCAGATCGGCTATGCCATTGTTGCGATCTCCAATCAGGCAACGATCCAAGGCAACGGCGGAGTGCTCAAGACCACGAACGGTGGTGCATCGTGGTTCCAACAGGCGTACGTTGACACGTCGTTCTGGGCCGTCGATGTGCGCATCAAGAATGGCGTCGAGGAAGTGTTCGCCGGCGGATTTCGCATGTTCACGCTCGACACGATCATCCATGGCGATAGTCTTGTGACCATGTCCACCGATGGTGGCGTGACGTGGACCAAGTACGAGGGGATCCCGTGGGTTCACCCCGTCGACAAAACTTCGCCCGGCATCAACAAGAACGCATGGTCCATTCGCTGGGACACCGTTGGAAAACGACTCTTCCTGGCATCTGAGGCCGGCTTCTTCGTGCTCGACGAGCCTACGTCGGTCCACGATGCCGCCGACGCGACCAGCGGCCTTCTCGCGGCCTATCACGATGGTTCCATCGTCGTCCATCGCGACGTGGTTCCCGCAGAGCCGGAAGAGTGGGCGGTCTATTCCCTCCAGTCGATTCGTCTCGCATCGGGCACCTGTTCCATGCAAAACGAAGAACGCCTGCAGGTAGGCTCGCTACCGGCAGGCGTCTATTTCATTCGATTCATGGAAGGCGGCAAGGTTCGAAGTGTGAAGTTCCTTGTGCCGTAAGAGAGCGTCAGACCTGTTCGCGAACGACCGTGTTCGTGAGGACGCCAAGTCCATCGATCGAGCACGAGACCACATCGCCCGGCTTCAGCCACAGCGCCGGATCGTAGACCTTGCTCCCGTTCAGTTCTAGGAAGCATCCGGTTCCGCACGTGCCGGAACCGATCACATCGCCCGGATACAACGTCACGCCATAGCTGGCGCGTTCGATGATCTGTGCGAACGTCCACGTCATGTCCTTCACGTTGCCGCGTGAGATCTCGGTACCGTTCAACGTTGTCGTCATCGGCATGTCGTACGTCTCGCCGTGTGGCGTTTCGATACGGCGCGCGGCAAGTTCGTCGCGCGTGACCAGCCATGGGCCGATCGACGTGGCGAAGTCCTTGCCCTTGGCCGGACCAAGGTTGAGCTTCATCTCTTGCATCTGTAGCGCACGGGCACTCCAATCGTTCATCACCATGTAGCCGGCGATATAGGAGTCGGCATCGGCGGCCGCAATGTTGCGTCCCTTCTTGCCGATGACGATGGCGCACTCGAGTTCAAAGTCGAGTTGATCTTCGTGCATGGGCATCACGGGAATATCGCCCGGACCGTAGACGGCCTGGTGATTCGTGAAGTAGAAGATGGGAATGTCGTAGAACTCGGGGATCATATCGAGTCCACGATTTCTCCGCGCCGCTTCCACATGCTGCTTGAAGGCATAGCCATCGCGCATCGACGTTGGATGCGGCACCGGTGCGCACAACGTTGTTGTTGCAACATCGAACGAGGCCGACGCACCATCGCTTCCCAGTGCTGCAAGCACACTGCGCAACGTTTCCATGGCCGCGTCGCCCATGCGAAGGAACGACAGGATATCCGACGGCAACACCACACTGCGCATCGTGGCGATGCGCTCTACATCCAAAATGCGATCTCCGACCAACACTCCCAGACGTTCAGTACCATTCGAGAGAAACGTGACCAACTTCATGTGTTATCGACCCATTGCGTGACGGAGTGAAAGAATGCCGACCGTACCAAAGCCCATCAGGAACATGAGCTGGAATGGAATAGCAGAGATCTCAGAGTAGCTGATCGACGTTGCGATACCGATGGCGAAGTAGACAGCCAAACCAAGCTCCAGCACAACGGCGAAGCCGATCTTCTTCTGCACGTACTTCTTCTTTCTCCATTCGTCGTTCGCTTCTTCGATACGGAACTTCGGTGTGCGCTTGAACTCCGTCTTCTTTCCTACCAATGCTTCGAGGACGGCGCGACTGTTGTTCACGGCAAGTCCCATGGAGCCGGCCATGAAGACCGGGAAGAGGAGCAGACGACGGCGCCAATCCAGGTGGATGGCACGTTGCGCATACATGTAGAACATGAAGGTCGAGATCGAGGCGAGCACGAAGATCGACATCATGTTGAAGTAGGTATCGTAACCACCCGTGGTGTTCTTGATGATCACCAGCGGAAGGTTGAGGAAGGCCACCAGCATGATGAACGGAAAGACGATGTTGCTCGTAAGGTGCACTGTGCATTCAAGCTTCACCTTAAGGGCCACGCTGCTGCGCCATACTTGCGGCAACAACTTGATGGCCGTTTCCACAGCACCCTTCGTCCACCGGAACTGTTGGGTCTTGAGCGAGTTGATGTCGGCAGGAAGTTCAGCCGGTGACGTGACGTCGTTCAAGAACACGAACTTCCAACCGCGCAGCTGTGCGCGATAGGAAAGGTCAAGATCTTCTGCCAACGTATCGGAGTGCCAGTTGCCGGCATCGAGGATCGTCGACTTTCTCCATACACCCGCCGTGCCGTTGAAGTTGATGAAGAAGCCGGCCTTGTGGCGGATCTGCTGTTCGATCACGAAGTGACCGTCGAGCGCCAGTGCTTGTGCTCGCGTAAGGAACGAATACTCTTCGTTCAAATGCTCCCAACGTGTCTGTACCATGCCGATCTTATTGTCGACGAAGTACGGCAAGGTCTTGCGAAGGAATTCAGGTTTTGGAACGAAGTCTGCATCGAAGATGGCAACGTAATCGCCCTTTGCCTTCTCGAGACCTTCCTTCAGTGCCCCAGCCTTATACCCGGAGCGGTCCACGCGATGGATATGCTTGATATCGTATCCCAGTGCCGCATACTCGGCCACGAGTGCCCGACCCACATCCACCGATTCGTCTGTGGAATCGTCGAGCAACTGGATCTCCATGCGGTCCTTCGGATAGTCCATGGCGCAAACGGACTTCACGAGTCGGTCCACCACATACATTTCATTGAAGACCGGCAACTGGATCGTCACCATTGGCACGTCGGTGCCCAATTCGATCGGTTCGTGGTGGGTGATCTTTTGGACCTTGTGATAGTAGTAGATCATCACAAGTCCGTGCAGACCAAAGGCGAACAGCACACACAACGAAAGGAAGTACAAAAGCAGGAGCATGTCTTCCATACGTATCGATCCTCCAAAATGAAAAGCCAAAGGGGTTCCTCCGGCCATTCACCGGAGGGTCACCAATCTGTTACCAATTGCAAGAGAACATCGTCTGCGATCTGTCGGATCGCCTCTCGAACAGCTTCGTCCCGTTCGGTGGAGGCGTTGGCCGCATCGTACACGCCAAAGCGTTCGAACGTTTGCTTCCAGACCTGTTTGTTCTTGACGGCGTCGAAGAACTCCACCTCGAGTGCCACCACGATCTTCCGCTGCCCTTCTCTGTCGGCGTCGGACACGTTCAGGATCTGATCCTTGATGCGTACGATCACCGGCGAAAGTCGTGCATCGCCATTCTCTTCGATCACTTGAAGCGAATTGTCGGTGCGGAATCGGCGGAGCAACGTCTCGGTCGACACTTCGCGGTAGGTCGGATTTCCGAATCCAGAACGGTCGACCGTTGATGCGATCGAGATCGTTTTCAAATGATCTGGAACCGAGCCGCCGCGGAATGAATAACAGGCAGTTGCTGCTACTGCCACGACGATCATTGCGACATGCGAAACTATCGGTAGCACGGTGTTGCCATGATGAAGCTTGGATGAAAACAAATTCATGTGGTGCGCTTATTGAACGAATGGATTGGAAACCCGCTCTGTGCCTAGTGTTGTGGCCGATCCATGCCCCGGATACACGATCAGATCGTCGGTCAGTGTGAATAACTTCTCGTGTATGGAATCGAGCAACACATCCATGTCGCCACCCGGCAGATCGCACCGTCCTACGCTGCCGGCGAAAAGCGTATCGCCAACGAAGACGCGATGGTGTGCCGCGTCGACAAAACACAGTCCGCCCTCTGTATGTCCGGGTGTTGCCAGCACATCGAACTGCATGGCACCAAAGCGCAACACCTCGCCGCCTTGCAACACGTGCGTTGGCATAACGGCACCGATGGTGAACGGCAATGGCCACACGGTATGTGCCATCGGGTCCGTCAGTCGGTACACATCAGCGGCGTGCACATATACATCGCACCCGGTTGCCGCCACCAACGTCGACGCATCGGCCGTGTGGTCCCAATGGGTATGGGTAAGGAGCAGGGCGGCAAGGCGCACGTTGTCTGCACGCACTTGATCGAGCATGGCATCGGTGACGCCCTGCGGTGCATCGATGGCCACGGCCAGGCCATGGTCGGCGTCGACGAGAAGATATCCGATGGTGGCCACAGGGCCGGCTTCGTAAGTGTGTAGTGTGGGCATAGGTAAATATGGCAAGGAAATTCTACTTGCATGGTGGTTGATGGCATTTGTATCATTGACGCGAGCACTCGCTCTGGAACGTACAAGGCAACATTCGAGGTGAAACCCTTTGAAGGAAGGTCCTTCTGAGGAACCATGTACCGCTTTTCAGGGAGTGATGTGTGAAATTCGCGATCGACTGGTTGTCTGGATGGTTCGTTTGGAGAAACGGTAGATCGATCGACAACTGCGAACGACGGTACAAAGTGCTACAGTGGTCAGGACCCGTGCGATCCAACACAAGAGTGTCCGCAATGTTCGCCGGCGGGCTGCCCTCAATGAACAGTGATCTACAATCCGCGAAATGGCATCATGCCTTAACTGGCTTGATGATTCTATTCCTTTTCGTGAATGTTGGTTCAGCATTGGGGCAAGGTGTCACGTTCAAGCAGTTCAGCATTGTGCCTGCAGAGTATATCGACTTTCGTTGCGCTACGACGACCGGCGAGCTTGTGCTCGCCGGTCGCGTAGGCAAGATCGACAGGATCTCCGCCGACTTGAAAAGAGACACGTTCGAACAGCTTCCATCGATCAATGACGTTCAGCAGATCGAATGGGTGGATGGTGTTCTGTGCGCAACAACAAGAGGTGGAGAGTTGTTCCGTTCGCAAAGCCCCGGTGTGTGGACCTCTGCGGTGTTACCTCGCGGTGTTATCAGCATCATGCAGACGGATCGCCGGTATGCCGTTCGCTATCGCGACAGGATCGAGATCAGGAACATCCTCACCGATGTACTTCTTGGAACTGTCTCTTCCGTTCCTACACCGAACATCACCGTGTGTATTGCAGTAAATGATTCAACCGTTGCACTCGGGCGGCTCGATGGAATAGTAGAGATCTGGAGCACATCGAATGCGCTCGTCAACAAGCGTCGGATCGACACGAACGAAGTCAAGCTTCTTAGGAGCATCCCCGGACATGGACTCCTAGCTTCGACAACGCGAAGATCGGCGATCCTAGAGAATGGGACTACTCAATGGAAGCAACTCCTTCCACCGAGTATCGGATCGGTGGTCCCGCTAGATACCCTAGCAAATCTCTACGTTATCGACGTGATCATACGTGACTCGATCACCTATCTGCTCGCTGCACCAACGTGGGGATACTTCACCACCTATGCAAAGTGCATTATGAGCTGCTCAACCAAACTGTCCCTTGATTCAGCTTCCTTGCTCTATTCTAAGCCGGATTGGCAGGATCTTTTTGGTATGCTCGCCGTCAACGCTCAACACGAGATCCTGGGCTTTGGAATTGCAAACGCGAAAGGCCGCCTGACGAGCGCATCAGGCTTGGGCTATTCTATTGAGAAACTGCCTGGGCCGGCCATGAATTTCGATACGTGGACCGGAATCTCCAGCACTCCGAGCGGAGAGTTGGGAATGTGTGGTTTCTTTTGGGATGATGTTAGATGGCGCCCCAAGACGAAATACACTGTATACGACTCCGAGGGTAAGATCCTTCGGCAAGAGTGGTTGACAAAGTACTGTAACAATGCAAACATCTGGACCGACAGAGTTTTGGAGTATGACAGTGCGGTCGTCCGACTATCTCATAGTGAAAGGTCGACCTACCAGAGTAGTGCAGACACGGTCTGTCTTGATACAATCCAAGGCAATGATGGGATCTATGCGAGAAGCCGTGACTTAACCACTATCGCGTTCTCTGGGGGGTTCACGGTAGGTCGAGATCATGGGCGAACATGGGAGCTCGTCAAGACACAAGAGACCATTCGCGATTGTCAGGTTAGCGGTGATACGTCCATCTTCTTGTTGACTGGATGGGGTACCACAACAACGATCCTGCATTACGATTCGGACCTTCGGCAGTTGGAACAGGTGAAGGTTGCTGGTGCATGGACCAAGATCGAGCATGTAAACGAATCGAGCATGATTCTCTCAAGCTCGACAGGACCTGAGCTTGCCGATCGAACGCGGATCCAGTTTGCCATCTTTGACAGAGGCACAAGAGAACTTCAGGTAACGTGCGACACTACGGTAGAGGCCAATGGATACCTTGGGTCAGTCAAACGTCCAGTGGGTTCGTTGCTGCTTTTTGGTGGACGTGAAACACAGTTCACAACCACTGATGAGTGGTCCCATCTAACCGAAGACACAAATCTCATCGCAAGGATCCCTCCGTACATCTACACAAGATCCATCAGTACTGGCTCTGTGACGTATTTCCCTGGCTACCGAGAAGTTCTTGCCGTTCGAGATAAGACTACGTCGTCTGTTAATGAGGACATCATCAGTTTGTACGTTCATCGAATTTGGCCCGTTCCAACATCAGACAAGATCAACTGTCGGCTTCAGCATGCCTACCCGGACGACGTGCCCGGCACCACGGTACGGCTTTACACCACGCACGGAGCAGAGGTTCGAGATCTAACGGCTGTCTTCCAGCAGAGTCCGCACGACGGAGGTATCACACAGTTCTCGTTCGACACGTTTTCGCTGAATCCCGGTGCCTACCTTCTGGTCTTCTCATCCCCACGTTCCACAGTAGCTCGGAATGTTCTCATCATGCGGTGATCCCCCCGACTGGAATGAACAAAGGGCGCCCCTCGAAGAGAGAGGAATGGATCTCAAACCGTATTTTGTCCGCCTATGAGCTTTCAATCGGTAAATCAGGACTGGGAAGGGTTGGCCAAGCACGATGCGATGTGGGCCATTCTCACCAGTCCGGAAAAGCAAGGCAACAAATGGGGCAACGAAGAGTTCTTCGAGGCCGGTCGGTATGAGATCTCCGTGGTGTTCGACCTGCTGAAGGAGTTGAAGGCGCTGCCGGTTGACAATGAGCTCGCTCTCGATTTCGGATGCGGCGTGGGCAGACTTACCCAGGCGCTTGGCAAGATCTTTCGCTCGGTGCATGGGATCGATGTGTCCCCCACCATGATCGCCAAGGCCACGGCACTCAATGCCGCGCCCGACACGGTGCAGTTCCGTGTGAACGACACGACCGTCCTGCCCTTTCCGCCCTCCAGCTTCTCCTTCATCTACACCAGCATCGTCCTGCAGCATATTCCCTACCCGCAGCAGGTGGAGTACATCGCCGAGTTCGGACGCCTGCTCAAGCCAGGTGGGACGCTGGTCTTCCAGATCCCGACCAAGGACATTCGGCAGATCTCGCTGCTGCAGCGCATCAAGAGCACGGTGCGGATCCGCGAGCGGCTGTCCAAGATCGGCATCGGCACCTTCCATCATATGCAGATGAATCCGGTGCCCGAGGCCGAGATCCATGCCGTGATGAAGGCGGCGGGGTGCACGGTGGTGGGGCATCGCTACACCAATCATACCGATGTGGGGTTTGGCGGACGTCTGCGGTTCATGGAGCGGTCGCAGAGCAAGGACTACGAGAGCAGTCTCTTTATAGTCCGTAAATCCTGACAGAGTTGTAATTTCGTCGAGTTCAACACGAGAAGCCCATGCTAGTACACTACCTTCCGCTGATCATCATGATCGCCATCGGCGCGATCTTCGGCCTCACCAACATCATCATGGCGGAGATCTTGGGACCGAAGCGTAGCACGCGTGCCAAGCTGTCGACGTACGAGTCCGGCATGGAACCTGTGAAGAGCGCTCGGGAACGATTCACTGTGAAGTTCTATTTAGTGGCGATGATGTTCATCCTCTTCGACATCGAAGTGGTGTTCATGTATCCATGGGCCGTGCAATTCAAGTCGCTGGGAATGTATGGCTTCACCGCCATGATCTTGTTCATGGTGCTCTTGTTCAGTGGCTATCTCTACGTTGTGAAAAAGGGAGCACTCAAATGGGATTGAACGATCAACTGCAACGCGACGGATTCGTGATCACCACGGTGGAGTCGCTGATCACGTGGGCACAAGCGAACTCACTGTGGCCAATGCCCATGGGCATTAGCTGCTGCGCCATCGAGATGATGGCCTTCGGAGGTCCGCGTGCAGATGCATCGCGCTTCGGTTCCGAACGTTTCTCGTTCTCACCACGTCAGGCCGATCTGATGATCGTTGCCGGTACGGTCACATACAAGATGTCGTGGGTGGTTCGCAAGATCTGGGACCAGATGCCCGATCCGAAGTGGTGCATCGCCATGGGCGTATGCACGAGCACGGGCGGCATGTTCCGCAGCTATCCTGTGGTACAAGGGATCGACCAGTTCCTTCCCGTCGACGCCTACGTCTCCGGCTGTCCGCCACGTCCCGAAGCACTCATGAAGGCCCTGCTCTTTATCCAAGAAAAGATCAAGAGCCAGTCGCACCCAACGATGATCAACCTTGGCAAGGACAGTGGCGACGTGCGCCGCAGCGATCTCGTCACACCATAACGAGCGCTCGGTCTGCTCTCTCGACGTCGGGAACAAGATGCTAACGATGAACGCCGGACCGAATGGTTCGGCGTTTTTTTTTTGAATGGATCGATGAACATGATGACGCACACAACCTGGACCTCTCGACCTCGCCGTATCATTGGCATCATGACGGGCACCTCGCTGGACGGGATCGATGTGGCGCTGTGCACCATTGGCGTTGAGAATGGTCGACATTCCGTTGTCCTCGATGCCTTTGCCACCTTCCCCTACTCGGATGCCTGCTTGGAGCTGGTGCAGACGGTGCTCACCGAACCGATCCGTGCTGCTGAGGTCTGCGACCTCGAGATCGCCCTCGCTGCCGACATGGCCGCTGCCGTTGAACGGTTGTTGCAGGAACACAATGTGGATCGCGCCGATGTGGATCTTGTGTCCGTGCATGGACAGACGATGTGGCATGCACCACAGCCGCATGCCATTGGTGCTCGCACCATGGGAAGTACCTGGCAAGCAACGAACATCTCTGCCCTTGCCACTCTGCTCAACCGTACCGTGATCGGTGATCTACGCACGGCCGATGTGGTCGTGGGCGGACAAGGCGCGCCGCTGGTGCCGATGTTCGATCTGCACACGTTGGTGCATCCCAACCGCACGCGCGTGGCCTTGAACATTGGCGGTATGGCGAACTGTACGATCCTTCCTCCGACGGCTTCGGTGGATACACTTGTGGCCTTCGATACAGGCCCGGGCAACGTGCTGATCAACGCCGCCATTCGTAAGACCTATGGCAAGGCCTTCGATACGAACGGCGATGTTGCCCGTGCCGGCAACGTGATCGCCTCGATGTTCGACGAGCTCACGTCGCACCCGTTCTATGCGATGGAGCCTCCGAAGTCCACCGGTCGGGAGATGTTCGACGATGCCTATGCCGCCGTCATGGTGAAGCGCTACGGACATCCCAGTCTGCCAATGGAAGATCTGGTGCGGACGATGACGGAATGCACGGCCTGGAGCATTGCCGATCACATCCAACGCTATGCGCCTAAGGCCGACGACGTGATCGTGAGCGGTGGAGGGGCGCACAATGCGTTCTTGATGGAGCTCTTGCGCGACCGCCTGCCGACAGTGAACGTTCTGCGCAGCGATGATGTTGGCATTCCGTCCGACGCGAAAGAGGCCATGTGCTTCGCCTACCTCGGATGGCGATCCCTAGCCGGTCTGCCTGGCAACATCCCATCCGTGACCGGGGCATCGAAAGCCGTCGTCCTCGGAACCGTCAGCGCTTCGTAACTTTGTGGATTCCCATCACCAATACCATCCCTACCGCCATGTTCTCCTTGCAGTTCTCCGAAACCCATGAAATGATCCGCGACACGGCCCGCCAATTCGCGCAGGACGAGATCGCACCAACGGCCATCGAACGCGATAAGAACGGCGAGTTCCCGTACGAGATCACGAAGAAGCTTGGAGAGCTTGGCTTCCTCGGCATGATGGTCTCCCCTGAATGGGGTGGCTCGGGCCTTGATGCGCTGAGCTATGTGATCGCCATGGAAGAGATCTCGGCCGTGGATGCGAGCTGTGGTGTGATCATGTCGGTGAACAACTCCCTGGTCTGCTGGGGACTTGAGACCTATGCCACCGATGCGCAAAAAGACAAGTGGCTGCGTCCCCTTGCATCCGGTCAGGTCCACGGCGCTTTCTGCCTTTCCGAACCCGAAGCCGGCTCCGATGCAACGTCGCAACACACCACGGCCACGAAGGTGGATGGAGGATGGTTGTTGAACGGAACGAAGAACTGGATCACGAACGGACAAACCGCCAGCACCTACCTTGTGATGGCGCAAACGAATCGCGAGCTGAAGCATAAGGGCATCACGTGCTTCATCGTCCCACGCACAGCCGAAGGATTCGAGCCGGGCATCAAGGAAGACAAGCTTGGCATCCGCTCCAGCGACACATGCTCGATCGGACTCACGAACGTCTTCGTTCCCGATGATCAAGTGCTCGGCGGTGAAGGTGTTGGATTCAAGATCGCCATGGAGTCACTCAACGGCGGACGTATCGGAATTGCTGCACAAGCGCTCGGCATTGCCAAGGCCGGGAGTGAACTCGCCACAAAGTATGCTACGGAACGCAAGGCCTTCGGCAAACCCATTGCCGATCTGCAGGCCATTCAGATGAAGATCGCCGACATGGCAACCCGCGTGGAAGCTGCACGCTACATGGTGTATCGCGCCGCATGGATGAAGGATCAGCACATGAACTACATCAAGGCGGCTGCACAGGCGAAGTTGCTTGCGTCGACCACGGCCGTGCATGTAGCACTCGAAGCCATTCAAGTGCACGGTGGCTATGGCTACGTGCGCGAATACATCGTGGAACGCCTCTTGCGCGATGCGAAGATCACCGAGATCTACGAAGGCACGAGCGAGATCCAACACATCGTGATCGCTCGCGAACTGCTCAAGGAATTGTAAGGCGGCACGGCGGCAAGGATACTACGGTAGTCGAATACCAAGCTTCACTTCCCACTCTTTCTGATAGCGTGTGACGTTCCCCGTGTTGCTCACGGCACGCGACAGCTCGAGCTCAAGGTACTTGAGCAGCGTGGCTTCGTTGAGTTCCGACAGCGGCAGGATCACGGTGATGTTGTTGTTCGCCGAGATGTCGGACACCGTGCCGCTCCATCGATACGTGACGTTGCCAAAGAGCTGACCGGAGAGCGTGAGCTTGGACTGACTGATGTCAGAGCCAACATCGAGCTGTGCATTCTGGATCACGCCGCCCACACCGGCCAACATCTCACCAAGGGCATTGGTGGCCACAGCGGACAAGCTTGCATTCACTTCTCCAACAACATTACCCTGTCCACCCTGCTGCAATTCATCCTGTGTGCGATTCAGCAGGATGAGCATGAGCGCATCGCTCTTCACATAGTTCGAATCAGTACCAACGACCTCTTTGTCGTTGCGGAACAACCGGAACTTTGCCTCTGGTAACTGCTTGGTCCCCGTGATATCGATCACAACACGATAGTCCTCACGACCGCCTTTGGGAGGCGGCAGCATTCGATTGCCAATGTAGACGGCACGCAACTTCAACGATGGATTCGTCAGTCCGCCGGCACTGAAGTCCAGCTCCCCACTAGCCGAGAACGGTTTGAAGAACTTGTACGTGCTCGTGCCCTCCTTGAGCTTCATCTTCCCATGCATGTTCGTGCCGCTTCCAAAGGAACCCGTGAACTCCAGTGGAATGCGCGGATCGCTGAGTTCCAGATCTGCGATCAGGATCTCCGTTACTCCCAACACCATCGTCAGCAGGAATCTGCTCTTGAAGTAAACGTTGAGGTTGAACTCCAACAGGTCCATGAATCCTGCCTTTGGACCTGAGAAGGCGCTTTGCAATGCACGCACGATCTGAGACGAATCTGCCGGCTCACGACGCGTCGTATCCTGACGCGAACGCGGCCGCACTCGGTCCTCCAGCGATGGGAAGGCATAGTTCAAACTGTCGTCGGGTGAGATGTACGTGAACGACGTCACGCGACGCTTTGTTGACGACCGCTCTTGCGGGAAGATCACGTCGCCGTAGATCACGATGAGATCTCCATCCAAATGCGGCGCATCGAGTCGACCGTAGAAGTGCAGCGGACTCTTGCCGCTGGCCACAACGACGTCGCCGTAGACGTCCGGGCTCCGTGCCACCGACTGCATGTTCATCACGGCCAGACCGGGCGTGGTGACCGTGAAGTCCACCGACTCCACACTCAATCCGTTGAAGGTGACGGTACCGGTAGCATTGGCGATACCCTTATTGTCCTTGCGAAGGATATCGCGAGCAAGATTGCGTGCAACGATGGTGTCGATCAACAACTGCTCCCCTTCCAGGCGCATCACACCATCGGCATTGTACGACATGCCGGTGGACGAGGCGATGAACGTCGCATTCTTGAACCGGGCATTGCCGGTGAACTTCACGTCGTTTGGCGTCGTACCCTTCACCGAGATCATCGCATCGGCCTGTCCACGCAGGCGCTCAATGGCCGGTAAGAATGGCTCCACGACGGCCATGGAGAGCTTGTTGGCGAGGAGTTGTATATCAATGGGACGACCGTCGATCATGCGCTGCGGAACGTTCACAAAACCAAGATCGAGCGGCACCGTGTTGATCTTCAGGTTCAGTGCTTCGACGAGCTTGGTACTGTCGCCACTGGTGATCGTGGCCGTGCCGGTGACGTTGCGCTCGGCATGTTTCAACGATACGTTTAGTGCACCGATCTTCTCTGCGTTGTAGGACACATCCTTTGCGGCAAGATCGAGTGTGATCACCGGATCTCTCCACGTACCATTCACGGTGGCCGTGGCCTTTGTCATGAATCCACGCAGGAGCTTGAGCGGTGATGATGTCAATGCCGGTGCATACTTGAGGATGTCGCGAAGGTTGAAGTTCTCGACCACGACGTTGGTGTTCGCAAAGATGGAATCCGACAGAAGACCGGTGATGGTGATCGTTTCTGCAAACGGTCGTTGCGCCACCAGTCCCTGCACGTTGTACACCTTGTTGCTTGCCGTGATCGTGGACGGCTGCGTGGTTCGCCACAGGAGGTTTCGTGTTGGATCGAGCGTGAACTCCATGGAATCCAGCTGGAGCGACAGCATCTCGTCGTACAATGCAACCCCTGCCACCACGCCGAAGTGCATCTCGTTCACACCACTTGATGCGCGAAGGGAGCCCTTGTTGTTCGCAACCGACAGACCGATGGTCGGAGAAAGCAGTTTCGTTGTTCCCACTTGCAATACAGAATCGCAAGTAGCATGAATGCTCAAACTGTCGAGCGTCGGGACCGAGACAATGTTGTTCGTCCGCGCATGAATGCTGGCCACGAATGGATCTGCCGTGATGAGAAGCGAATCCGATGCGATCCGAAGATCACGAATACTGGCCGTGTCCAGCGCGAACGAGATCCCACCGGCCGACGCAGATATGCTACCATTGAGCGAGCCGGTGAACATGAGATGCACGTCGGGAATGAAGACGGCGAGAGGTGAGACGTCGTAGGCCACAACACGGAACGCGGCTTGCATCGGTTGGATCTCCTTGGCGAACACGCGAACGGGTCGCGCCGGTCCGGCCACGTGCCGTACGGAGCGCACGACGAGATCCGCTGTCGTTGTCGTCATCGCAGAGATCACATCGAGCAAGGCCGACGGAGCATAGTCGCCGTCGACGCGAGCACTCAGGATCGGATGTCGTCCACGCACCGAATTGGCATCGAAGGAGATGGTACGTCGACCATCTTGACGTTTGTTCACCACGTCGGTGGTGAAGGGCATCATGGCCCTGTCCTTCAGCATGAACTCCGTGGTCGTCGCATGAAGTTCCGCCTCCATACTGTCGAGTTCGATATCATGTCCGCGGATCGTCACATCAGAGCTCAACCGCGAAGGCATCTGATCATCATGGAGCAGGGCGGCAAGGTTCAGGTCTTGAACTGCAACGGACATGTCGTAGCCAAGATGACCAGGAACGGCCGCATTGAGCATACCACGCACGCTTGCCGTCTGTCGTACCGTCGCATCGTCCACATCCTCGCCGCCTTCCCCCTTCTTCAAACTCGCAAAGACAACGTTGAGCGAATCGAGATCGATACGTCCGGCGCCATTGCCGCGTATGGTGGTCGACAGCGAGCGTAGTCGTGTGCCGTTCACGGACGTGGCTTCGAGATCGAGATCGGCGCGAGCCTCTACGTCCTGCAGCGTAACGCCCTTGCCCTGCACGCGCACATGTCCGTTGATGTTGCTCGATAGCGAAGAGTCGGCACTGAAGACGCTCAGGTCTCCATTGCGGACCATGGCATCGAGGTTGTAGCCAAGGCGTGGGCCCTTGAGGTAGACAGACATGGTGCCGTCGATCCGTCCGGGCGCATCGCTTGCATGGACCTCGAACCACAAACTGTCATCCGGCACACCGCGCAACCACACGGATTCGATGGTGGCATGGCGCAAGAACGGAAGTTCAGGTAGTGGCACGAAGCGAAGTCGACGGCGCACATCGGAATACGACGCATGCGTGTTGAAGGCCTTGATGTTCACGGCCAATGGTTTCGCGCCCGAGAGATTCATTGCATCCATTTCGCCATGGAGATCGAGATCGTCGCCGGAGAGCGAAAGGTTGCGGATGTTCAACGTCTCGCCACCAAAGACCAGATCGGCATCCACGGAGTAGAGACCGAGAATATCAACGTCGGGCACGAAGTAGTGCACTTCCTGTGCATCCACCACATCGGCATCCACCGAGCCAATGGCCGGATGCGTGCGCAGTGAGTCGTCGTTGAATCCGTCGAAGATGTTGATGTCGTTGATACGTGCGCGCAGGTTCACGTCGGACCGTGCCGTGCGAAGGTGCAATGCCTGCAGGTTCACCCCACTCGTCGAAACATGAGCGGCCAACGAGAGATCGTGTACCGTAAGCGGCGACGTGGTCTCTTCGAACGACAGATGGTTGATGGCCGCCTCATAGTCTTGCGCCTTGAGAGCAAGTCGAGCCGTGGCCGAGAGGTTGACGTGTCGCATGGACATGTGCATCGGATCGAAGCGCGTCCCATCGCCCCAGCGTTGCGTTCGATCGTTGATCACGATCGTCCCATCCGTGATCTTCAGCTCGCGAACATAGATATGCAGATCGGGCGGAGGTGAGGACGTGGTGTCGGCCGGCGGCTTGACGATCCGTGCGACATTCCACACGCTATCTGTTGCAGAACGCAGCACGTTGATCCGTGGACGGTCGAGCTGGACGGAATTGATCGCCACTACATTGCGGAGCAGCGGAGCGATATCGTAGGTCACGGATACAGCATCTGCTTCGAGGACCGTGGTGCCATGCGCATAAAGTTGCGGATGCGCAAGATAGATGCCCTTCCAGATGTCGATGCGCACATCGTCCACGGCAAGCGATCCCACCAACTGGGCGTTCACTTGTTCGATGACCACCGTACGAAGCCATGATCGGAACGAATCGGTTTGCGCAATGCCGATCAGAATGGCGAAGAAGATCGTCGCAGAAAAGACGAGACGGTACGACCATCGTATCACAAACGAAATGGCACGTCGCCAGAAAGGCCGACGTGCCATCGTTGTTCCATCGTTGGTCGAAGTCTCCGTCACTATTCGCCTTGTGCTTTTGAATACCGCGCTTCGCCGCTCTTCGTTTGATGGAGGAGCTCAACATGCATCCACGAAAAGCCCGCTTCCGTTACTCCGGCGAGCAGTTCGAGTACATCAGCGTGTTCGACCGGCTCGGCAGACACATACCGGCAACGGTAGTGGTCAACAAGCAGGATCGACAGGCCCGACGGTGGCCAGACCTTCGTACCGCGATTCGACTGGAGTTTCAGCGTGAACTTTCCAAGCTTTTCGGGCATGGCCGGAATGCCGTCTCCATACTTCACGAACACATCAGCCCCAACAAGATCCCACTCTTCCGTGACGGTCGATGCTGCTGCAGAACCGGCAACGGAAGGCTTCGTCACCACGACCGTACCGGTATCGGTTACCGGATGGAGATGGGCGATGATGGCCTCGGTGAACTTTTCCGTGGTTGCCATGCCGCCGAGGTCGCGCGTGCGAACACCAGAGGCAAGCGTATTGGCAAGCGCGTCCTGGATGGCCGTTGCATATCCCACCAGACCCATGTACTGCAGCATTTGAATGCCGGAGAGCAAGAGTGCTGTCGGATTGGCAAGTCCTTTGCCAGCGATATCGGGAGCTGAGCCGTGCACGGCTTCAAAGACAGCATATTCCGTGCCGATGTTCCCGCCCGGCGCCACGCCAAGTCCACCCACGATCCCTGCGCAGAGATCGCTGACGATGTCGCCATAGAGATTCGGCAAGACCAAGACGTCGAACTGCTCCGGACGTGTGGCAAGCTGCATACAGCAATTGTCGACGATGATGTCGTCGGCCACGATATCGGTGTACTCAGCGGCCACCTGACGGAAGACCTCCAACCAGAGTCCATCGGTGATCTTGTGAATGTTGGCCTTGTGCACGCACGTCACGCGCTTCCGGCCAAGCTTCCGTGCCTCTTCGAACGCATAGCGGATGGCATGCATCGACCCTTCACGCGTGATCAGCTTCAGACACTGTGCCACGTTCGGTGTCTGCCAGTGCTCGATGCCGGCATACGTGTCTTCGATGTTCTCGCGGACGACAAGGATGTTCACGTTGTCGAACTTCGTTTGAACAGCCGGCATGGACCGTGCAAGACGGACGTTGGCATAGAGATCCAACGACTTGCGGATCGTGACGTTCACGCTCTTATGTCCACCACCGACCGGCGTTGTCGTTGGTCCCTTCAGCGCCACCTTATTCCGCTTGATCGAGGCGAACGTCTCCGGTGGAACACCGTTGCCGAACTGTTCGATCGCTGCAAGCCCTGCGATGGCGCGTTCCCACACGATGGGCACGCCGGCTGCCTGAAATACCTTCTCTACCGATGCGCAGATCTCCGGTCCAATTCCGTCGCCCTCGATCAATGTTACCGTGCGTGGTGTCATATCCGTTCGTTCTCCGTTGTGTTATAAGCGTTCAATGATCATTGCACTTGCTTCGCCACCGCCAATGCAGAGCGTTACAAGACCGTACTTCTTCTGGCGGCGCTTCAAGGCATAGAGAAGGGTGGTAAGGAGGCGAGCTCCCGATGCACCAATGGGATGTCCGAGGGCGACGGCACCACCGTGCACATTGATCTTCTCTGCGGGGATACCAAGCTTGTCCTGCGCTGCCAAGGTGACCACAGCAAAGGCCTCGTTGATCTCGAAGAGATCGATATCATCCATCGTCAATCCTGCCTTGCTCACCACCTTCCGAATGGCGTCGACCGGTGCCGTGGTGAACCATGCCGGATCCTGGGCGAACGATGCCTGGGAGACGATACGGGCCATGGGCTCGAGGTTGTGCGTGGTAAGAGCGAGCTCAGAGGCGATCACCACGGCGGCCGCACCATCGTTGATCGTGGAGGCATTCGCTGCCGTGATGGTTCCGTCCTTCGTAAAGGCGGGCTTCAGCGTGGGGATCTTGTCGAAGTTCACCTTCGATGGTTCTTCGTCGGTATCCACCACCACGTCGCCCTTCCGCCCTGCCACGATCACGGATGCGATCTCGTCGGCAAAGTAGCCGTTCTTCTGTGCATCGAGGGCCTTCTGATACGAGGCGACGGTGAAGGCATCCTGCATATCGCGTGTGATGTTGCACTCCGTGGCGCAGAGTTCTGCGGCCACGCCCATGGCGTACTTGTTGTAGACGTCGAACAGTCCGTCGTGCAAGAGCGTGTCGATGATCTCGCCGTTGCCGTACTTATAGCCGCCGCGGGCCTTGGGGAGGGCATAGGGAGCATTCGTCATCGACTCCTGTCCACCGGCCACCACCACCTCGGCATCGCCGCAGCGAATGGCCTGGTCGGCAAGCATCACGGACTTCAATCCGGAGCCGCAGACCTTATTGATGGTCATACAGGGAACACTCGTCGGCAACCCGGCGAAGATGGCGGCCTGACGTGCGGGAGCCTGACCAACGGCGGCCGTGATCACGTTGCCCATGATCACTTCGCTGATCATGTCGGGCGCCAGGGCGGCGCGCTCAACAGCGGCCTTGATGGCTACGGCTCCAAGGCGCGGGGCGGAAAGGTCCGACAGCGATCCCATGAAGGCACCGATCGGGGTACGGGCGGCTGAAACGATGTAGGAAGACATGTTCTATCCTGAAATTGATTGGGGCAGGTGCAAGTGCGCAAAATTACGAAAGGGTGTACAGACCTTTTCCCTATTTTTGCGAGTCTGTGGAACACAAATCGGAACCGAAAGCATGAACAAAGGTCGCATCGTACAGGTCATTGGTCCAGTCGTGGACGTGGAATTCTCGGACGGACATATTCCCTCCGTCTTGAATGCACTGCACATTCCGCGCAAGAACGTGGAAACAGGCGCAGACGAAATGCTCGTATGCGAAGTGCAGCAGCACCTTGGTGAAGATCGTGTTCGTACGATCGCCATCGATGCCACGGACGGTCTCGTTCGCGGGATGGAAGCGCTCGACACGGGTGCACCGATCACGGTTCCGGTGGGACCGAACGTCCTTGGTCGCCTCATCAACGTCGTTGGTGCATCCATCGACGGCAAGGGCGAACTGAAGTCGGACAAGAACTACTCCATCCACCGCACGCCTCCTGACTTTAAGAGCCTTTCCACACAAAAGGAAATGTTCGAGACCGGGATCAAGGTGATCGACCTGATCGAGCCCTTCACGAAGGGTGGAAAGACCGGTCTGTTCGGTGGTGCCGGTGTTGGTAAGACCGTGATCATTCAAGAGCTCATCCACAACATCGCGAAGCAGCACGGTGGTTTCTCCGTGTTCGCCGGTGTTGGTGAGCGTACGCGCGAAGGAAATGACCTCTATCTCGAAATGACGGAGTCGGGTGTTATCGACAAGACGGCGCTGGTGTTCGGTCAGATGAACGAGCCTCCCGGAGCTCGTGCCCGTGTGGCCCTTACGGCGCTCACGATGGCCGAGTACTTCCGCGATGAAGAAGGTCGCGACGTGCTGTTGTTCGTCGATAACATCTTCCGCTTCACGCAGGCCGGCTCTGAAGTGTCGGCACTTCTCGGGCGTATGCCGTCGGCCGTGGGATACCAGCCAACGTTGGCCACGGAAATGGGTCAGCTCCAAGAGCGGATCGCTTCAACGGACCGAGGATCCATCACGTCGGTACAGGCCGTGTACGTTCCGGCCGATGACTTGACGGATCCTGCACCGGCGAACACCTTCTCCCACCTTGATGCGACCACGGTGTTGAGCCGTCAGATCGCAGAGTTGGGTATCTATCCTGCTGTGGATCCGCTTGATTCCTCGTCGCGAATTCTCGATCCGCTCATCATCGGCGAAGATCATTACACGACGGCCATGCGCGTGAAGCTCATGCTGCAAGGCTACAAGGACCTGCAAGACATCATCTCCATCCTTGGTATGGACGAACTCTCCGACGAAGACAAGCTCACGGTGTATCGCGCCCGCAAGATCCAGCGCTTCTTCTCGCAGCCATTCCATGTGGCCGAGCAGTTCACAGGATTCCCTGGTCGCTACGTCAAGATCGCCGACACGATCGCCGGCTTCAAGGCCATCCTCGACGGTGATGTGGATGATGTACCGGAAGGCTTCTTCAGCTACAAGGGTACGTTGGACGAAGTGCTGGAAGCGTACAAGAAGTCGCAGAACGGATAACGGGACCAACGCACCATGTCTGCACACATCCTCAACGTCAGCATCGTCACACCGGCAACAACGGCCTTCTCGGGCACGGCACTTGCCGTGAGCGTCCCGGGATCACAGAGTCCTTTTCAGATCCTGTTCGACCACGCGCCGATCATCTCGGCGCTGGATACGGGCGTGATGAAGGTGGAAGACGAGCACAACCACATCACGTACTTCGCCTCCAAAGAAGGATTCGTGGAAGTGCTGAAGAACAACGTCTCCATCGTTGTCTACGAACTGGTCGAAGCGAAGAACATCAACGTCGACCTTGCCGAGGCAGACCTCGCGCAAGCACGCTCCGTTGCCGATTCGCATCCCGACCGGCATGAGCGCGACAATGCGCGCAAGTCCATGCATTGGGCCGAAGCCCGCCTTCGCGCTGCCAAGCTGCAGAGCGAACTCGCGTGATCATTTCACGCGCACGGTAAGCGTCGAGTCCTTCGTCACGCTTCCGTCTGCCTTTCTCCCTTGGATCACAACCGAATGTGTCCCTCGAACGCGAAGTTTGAGGGACACGTTCACGGTATCGTAGGCGATCATCGTGACGCAGTTCCCTTTTTGCGCTTCACCCCAGACGGAGAGCACGTGATCCCGACTCCCGGGATGGGTCACCTTCTTTTCCACCGTCGTGCACGGCGTCGGCACCATCACTTCAGCCGTGATCGTGAGCGTGCGTGAGCGCACCGATGTGCGCAGCACCCGTGGTGTGGCCCATGTTTGCTGATGTGCGAACACATCATGCACCATGCCGACGAACACCGTCAGCACCAATAGCAGCGAGATCGAAGCAGCTCTTTTCATCCCGCAATATCGTCAACTCTTCCATTCCCGTATATTTGTTGATTCTCGACCATCCTTCGGCCTCCCCACTATGTCTGTAGCGAAAATCCTCGGAGAAGGCATCACATTTGATGATGTCCTTCTTGTGCCGCGCTATTCCGAAACGCTTCCCAGGGACGCGAACACCAGTGCGAGACTCACGCGCACGATCACCCTTCATATCCCCGTGATCTCGGCGGCCATGGACACGGTCACCGACTCGGCCATGTCCATCGCGCTCGCACGTGATGGCGGCATCGGCATCATTCACAAGAACATGCCGATCGACAAACAGGCCGAAGAGGTCGACAAGGTGAAGCGCTCCGAGAGCGGCATGATCCGGAAGCCGATCACACTCACCAGCGATCGCACGGTTCGTGATGCACAAGAGCTGATGGCCAAGTACAAGGTGAGTGGCTTCCCCGTCGTCGACGCGTCGAACAAACTTGTTGGCATCGTCACCAATCGCGACATGCGCTTCGCACTCAACAGCACGGAGACCGTGGCCGGCATCATGACGTCGCGTGATCTGATCACGGCACGTCTTGGCACCACGATGGAAGACGCCGAAGTGATCCTGCAACAACATCGCATCGAGAAACTTCCGATCATCGACGATGATGGTGTGCTCGTGGGACTCATGACGGTGAAGGATATTCAGAAGAAGAAAAAACATCCCAATGCGGCCAAGGATGAACAAGGACGCCTCCGCGTTGGCGCCGCACTTGGCATCGCACCTGATACACTCGATCGCGTGACGGCCCTCGTCGAAGCCGGCGTGGACGTGGTGATCGTCGACACGGCCCATGGTCACACCAAGGGCGTGATCGACATGGTGCATGCCGTCAAGCAACGCTATCCCGACCTGCAAGTGATCGCTGGCAACATCGCCACAGCAGAAGCGGCCGCAGCACTGATCGCGGCCGGAGCCGATGCACTCAAGGTGGGCATCGGTCCGGGATCGATCTGCACCACGCGCGTGGTGGCCGGTGTAGGCGTGCCGCAGATCACGGCCATCATGAACGTCGTCTCTGAAGCACGCAAGCACGGTGTTCCTGTGATCGCCGACGGAGGCATCAAGCAAACCGGTGATCTTGCCAAGGCCATCGCTGCCGGTGCGGATACCGTGATGCTCGGTGGCATGCTTGCCGGACATGAAGAGAGTCCGGGCGAGAAGGTCCTCCTCGAAGGCCGTGCCTACAAGATCTATCGCGGCATGGGCTCGCTCGGTGCCATGGGTCAGGGTTCTGCCGACCGATACTTCCAGGACGTGGAAGACGAGATCGCAAAGCTCGTTCCCGAAGGCATCGAAGGACGTGTTCCATTCAAAGGCAACGTGAGCGACACGATCTATCAACTCGTCGGTGGCCTGCGTGCATCGATGGGATACTGCGGCTGCGCAACGATCGCAGAGATGCAACAGCATGCGCAATTCGTGCGTATGACGGCCGCCGGACTTCGTGAATCACATCCGCATGATGTGATCATCACGAAGGAATCTCCCAACTACTACACACGATAACATCATGGCCACGAAGCAACAACTCAAGGCGGCAACCGAGCGCATCGCATCGGTTCGCAAGGAAATGAAGGCGGCAGGGATCGATGCCCTGATCGTCGCACACACACCACACCTGCGCTATCTCTTCGGCTTCAGCGGATCGATGGGCATGGGCATCATCTCGCAACGAGATCTGTACTTCTTCACGAACGACCTCTATGCTGTGCAGGTCCAGAAGGAAGTGTATGCGCTCGACGGATTGAAGACCATCATCGATCGCGACTTCTGGGGAGCGGCCGCACAACGGACCATTGCCAAGAAGTGGAAGACCGTGGGCTTCGATCCGACACGCACCATGGTGTCGGGACTGAAGGCCATGAAGAAGGCCATGAGTCCTGCCACGCTGAAAGAAGTGCGCGGACTGGTGGAACGGATCACCATGGTGAAGACCGCCGGCGAGATCAAGGACATCAGTGTGGCGGCCCAACTTGCCAGCACCACGTATGAGCACTTGTTGAACTTCGTGAAGCCCGGCATAACGGAGCTCGAAGTGGCAACGTTCATCGCCTCTACATCCCGTCAGCTCGGCAGCGAGAAGGATGCCTTCGATATCATCGTCGTAGGCGCCGCTCGTAGTGCAATGCCGCATGGTCGTGCCAGTTCTTCCGTGATCAAGAGTGGCGACGTTGTCACTGTCGACTTTGGCTGCTGCTGGAACGGAATGTACAGCGACATGACACGCACCTTTGCCGTTGGCACGCCGTCGAAGAAGGTCGTGGATGTGTTCGCCGTCCTGTACGATGCCCATCTCTCGGCACTCGATGCCGCTGTGAGCGGCGTGAATGCAGCAGCACTCGATGCCGCTGCGCGTGATCTGATCACCAAGGCTGGCTATGGTGACTTCTTCAAGCACTCGCTTGGACACGGCCTTGGCTACGAAGTACACGAAGACCCTCGCATCTCGTGGGCCAACACGAAGCAAGAGGTTCCCACGAACTGTGTGATCACCATCGAGCCGGGCATCTACCTTCCCGGCAAGTTCGGCATGCGAATCGAAGACGATGTTGTGGTCACTCCATCCGGAGCCGATATTCTTACCACCGCCCCGCGCGAACTCGTGATCGTTTAAGGGGCATGGAGCAACATACCGTACTCGTCTTTGCGTATTACTTCCCTCCGATGGGTCTGAGTGGAGTGCAACGCGTCTCGAAATTCGTGAAGTATCTGCCGGAGCAAGGGTGGCGTCCCATTGTGGTGACCACCGGACCGACGGCATACTATGCGCACGATGCTTCAATGCTCGAGGATTTCGAAGGACGTCCGATCGAGATCCATCGCACCAGCGGTAAGGATCCCAACTCATTGTTGAAGGATGCCGGCACGATCAAGATGCCACGAGAGTTCGTGCGCAAGTTCTTGAATCGTGTGAGCAGTACGTTCTTCGTGCCCGACAATAAACGGTCGTGGGCGAAGCAGGCATTGATCACCGCTCGAGAGATCGTTGCCACCACGCATGTGGATGCCATCTTCGTGAGCGGTCCGCCCTTTTCCGCCATGATGGCCGCCTCTGCCTTGTCTCAAGAGACGGGCATTCCGCTTGTGGTCGACTATCGCGATCTCTGGTATGGGAATCAGTTCTCGTTCTATCCGACACCATGGCATGCGCACTTGCACAAGACCTTGGAGTACGATGTCCTGACGCATGCAGCGAAGGTGATCGTGACGAATCGACGGATCAAGGAACGCTTGATCAACACCTATCCGCACCTTCCTTTCGACGACGTCGTTATCATCTCGCAAGGATTCGATCCGGAGGACTTCCGACGTCCAATGCCCGCCACCACTCGGTCGCAGGCATTCAAGCTCACCTATGCAGGGATCTTCTACGAATTCGTCACGCCGAAGTACATGTTCAAGGCCGTGGCACAATTCCTGAAGGACCGCCCCGATGCATCGCTTGAATTGCACTTTGCGGGACTGTTGCGCGATGAGCATGCGAAGACCGCACGTTCACTCGGTCTTGAGTCCATCGTGCACGATCATGGCTACTGTTCACATGCCGATACGATCGACCTTCTTCGTACAAGCGATGCATTGTGGATGATGGTGGGCAACGGTAAGAATGCCGACACCGTGTCGAGCGGAAAACTCTACGAGTACTTCGGCACCGGCAAGCCCGTCCTTGCCTCCCTGCCCCATGGCTCGCTCCGCCAAGCCGCCGAGCGCTATGGTGCGGCGCAGATCACCGATCCCACGGATGTTAACGCCATTACGAAGAGCATTGCCACGATGTACGATCAGTGGCGCACCAATTCGCAACCCAAGGCCGATGCTGCCTTTGTGCGCACGTTCGACCGACGCGTGCTTACGTCAGAACTGGCAAAGCAACTCGCCCACAGCATGAACCTGCACTAAGACGTGCAGCGCTTAGCGTTGCACGTGGGCAAGGAGCAGTTCCGAGACGTCCTTCACTTGCACGGTGTCCACCTTGTCTGCCGCCTTCACACCATCCGTGATCATGGTGGTGCAGAACGGACAGTTCACGGCAATGGTCGTTGCACCCGTAGCAAGCAGTTCGTCGGTCCGCACTACATTCACGCGATCGCCAACATGCTCTTCCATGAACATGCGTCCCCCACCGGCACCGCAACAAAGGCCGCGATCCTTTGAACGTGGCGCTTCGATGATCTCCAAACCGGGGACGTTCATCAGGTCTGCACGCGGCGCTTCGAACTCTTCGTTGTATCGACCGAGATAACACGAGTCGTGATACGTGACGGCCTCGGCGGATGCCGACGTCTTGTCGATCACCAACCGACCGGAGTCGATGAGCGAGCGGATGTACTGCGTGTGGTGGATCACTTCATAGTTGCCGCCATACTGCGGATACTCGTTCTTCAGTGTGTTGAAGCAGTGCGGACAGGTGGCCACGATGGTCTTCACGCCATAGCGTTCGAAGGTCTCGATGTTCGTCTTCGTGAGCATGTCCGCCAAGTACTCATTGCCGGTCCGTCGCGCAACATCTCCCGTGCAATGCTCCTCGGTGCCAAGAATGCGGAAGTCGACGCCGGCGATCTGCATCAGCTCTGCGAACGATCGCGAGATCTTCTTTGCACGCTCATCGTACGATCCTGCACAACCCACCCAGAACAACACATCCATCGATGCATCTTCTGCTGCTGTCTTGATACCCATGCCTTCTGCCCAGTTCGCACGATCGGCCTGACCGAAGCCGCCCCATGGAACGGAGTTCGTTTCCATGTTGCTGTACACGTCGGGAAGCAAGGCTCCTTCGTCATTGAAGGAGCTTTCCATCATCACCATCGAACGTCGCATGCCAACGATGGCAGGCACGTGTTCGATGTTCACAGGACATTCTTGCATACAGGCACCACACGTGGTGCAGGCCCATAGGGCATCCGGCGATACATACTCGCCAATGAGCTTCTTGTCCCATACCGCCTGTTCGTCGCTCGTGAGTTCTTGGCCGGCATTCTTCTTGAGGATCAACGGTGCCTTGTCCATCGTACGGTCATGGATGGCAATGATCACCTCGCGCGGATCCAAGACCTTGCCTGTTTGATTGGCCGGACAAACACTTGTGCATCGACCGCAATGCGTACAGGTATACCCGTCGAGCAACGACTTCCAGGTGAGGTCTTCAATGTCGACCACACCGAACGTCTCCACGCCCTCAGCTTCGAAGTCGATCTTCTCGAGATGGTTCGATGGCTCCAGCGGACCGAAGAACACGTTGGGGATCGACGTGAGCACGTGCAAGTGCTTCGAGAATGGCAGGTAGTTCATGAAGGCAAGGATCAGCACGGCATGCATCCACCATGCCACCGTGAACAGCACACTGCTCCCACTTGCCCCAAGTGCTGCGGAGAGCGCGTTGCCAAGCGGCCATGCCACCGGACGGACGGCCCATGCAAGGTCAGCGCCATGTACGTGCTGACGGAGTGCGTTCTGCACGAGTAAGGCTGTCACGATCGAACCGATCGTGATCAGGATCATTCCGGCCTCCACCTTCTCCCCTTCCACCTGCAATCGTTTCACCTTGGCGCCATACCGGCGGTACAGCGACATCACCACGCCAACGATGATCAGCAGACAGAAGACATCCGTGAGGATCGTGATCACCGAATACACTGGTCCAAGGAAACTCAGCGACCAGCCCTCATGGATCCCTTCGAGGATCATCTCGATGGCCGCGCCCAGAAGCACGACGAAGCCCCAGAAGATCATGGCATGCAGCGGACCGGCTGCTTTGTCACGCAGGATCTTGCTCTGCAGGAATCCAACCACAAAGGTCTTCTGCAGTCGCTCCGGGATGCGATCCCATCGCACCTGCGGCTTGGCCACGCGGAGGTAGGAAACGAGTCGACGTGCACTCATCGCAAAGTAGGTGAGGGCGGCAAGGAGGACGACGAGGAAGGCAACGTTCTCGAACTGCATGAGCGGCTACATCGAATGGTGAGCGAACGGCTGCAAAATACGGTCAGGCGCCGACATCCCCTATCTTTGTGTCCATGTCCAGATACGTTACTGCCGAAGAGGCCATTGCCAGCATCAAGTCCGGATACCGGATCTACCTTCACAGCGTCGCCGCCGCCCCGCAAACTCTGATCAGTGAGTTGGTGCGTCAGGCGGACCGATTGCGCGACGTCGAGATCGTCCACCTGCATACCGAAGGTCCGGCACCCTATGCAGAACCGCAGTATGCAGCGTCGTTCCGTGTGAACTGTCTGTTCATCGGACCGAACATGCGCAAGGCCGTGCAGGAAGGACGTGCCGACTACACTCCGGTGTTCCTCTCTGAGATCCCGCATCTCTTTCGAAACGACATCCTCGATATCAACGTGGCCTTGATCCACGTTTCGCCTCCGGACCAGCATGGATTCTGTTCGCTTGGCGTGACGGTGGAAGCGGCGCACGAAGCGCTGTACTCCGCCGAAGTGGTGATCGCGCAAGTGAATCCCAACATGCCGCGCACGCATGGTGATGCCCTCGTGCACATGAGCCGACTTACCTACATGGTCGAGGTGAACGATCCGATCCCCGAAGTGGCACCACCGGAACTCACCGAGATCGAGCGTGGCATCGGACGTCATGTGGCTGGCTTGGTGGACAATGGCGCTACGATCCAAATGGGCATCGGTGCCATTCCCGACGCCGTGCTTCGTGAATTGCATTCCCATCGCGACCTTGGTGTTCATACCGAGATGTTCAGTGATGGTCTGGTGGAACTCGTCGAGGCAGGCGTGGTGACAGGCGCACTCAAGACCATTCATCCCTACAAGATCGTGGCAACGTTCGTGATGGGCACGCGCAAGCTGTACAACTTCATTCACGACAATCCGATGATCGCCATGCTCGACGTGGCCTACGTGAACAATCCCGAAGTGATCAAACGCAATCCGAAGCTCACGGCCATCAACTCAGCCATCGAAGTGGACCTCACCGGCCAGGTGATCGCTGATTCCATTGGCACGAGACCATACAGTGGTGTGGGTGGACAGGTGGACTTCATTCGAGGCGCGGCTCTATCGCGAGGTGGCAAGCCCATCATCGCCCTTCCCTCGCGCACGAGCAAGGGTATCAGTCGCATCGCTTGTGCGGGCAATCCCGGCGGTGGTGTGGTGACCACACGAGCACACGTACACTATGTGGTCACCGAATACGGTGTAGCCTATCTCCACGCAAAGACGCTCCGTCATCGTGCGGAAGCACTCATCAACATCGCTCATCCGGACGATCGGGAACAATTGGCGAAACAAGCCCGCGACGTGTGGAATCTGCAAGTACGGATCTGATCGGCTCAATCAGCAACACGCATGAAACATCTCCTTCGGTCCTTTCTCGCCGGCATCGCTCTTGCGGGCACTGTGCATGCACAGCCGCAATTGCAAAACACGGCGTTGCTCGTCGACGTCGCATCGACACGCGTGAGCATGATCGATCCTCGTGCCCGCGTCGACGTTTTCGTCGTCGTCCCCTACGAGAGCATTCAGTTCACGGAGTACGATCAGATCTACGCTGCCAAGTACGATGTACGGATCGCCATTCGCGATTCGGCCGGCCGGCGTTCCGTCGACACAGCCTACACGCGAACAGCAACGGAAAAGGACTATGCAACGGCGCAAGGTGGCACGGGCAACGTGGACCATTCGGTACCGCGTTTCCGTTTGAATCCCGGCACCTATAAGATCGAGGTCAACGTCCGCGACCAGTTCTCACGAAAAGAACTTTCGCAAACACGCACGATCACTATTCCCGACTACACAACATCGCTACCGGCGATCAGCAGCATTCTGCTGCTCACGGATATCGAGCAACGCGGAGAGCGCTACTCGATCACGCCGTTGATCGGTGATGTGGTGTGGAACTCTGACGCCTCGCTGTTCGCCTTTTACGAGATCTATCTTGAGGACTCACCGGAGACGGTGGCCGTACAATGGAAACTTGCGGCGAAGGACGGGCGCGTGCTCTCATCAGGTACTGGTCCGATCCAGACCATCACGGGGAGAACCGGACGTCAGTTCTTCAAGATCTCACTGCCAAAGCATCCCATGCCCGGTACGTATACGCTTGGAGTGTCGCTGTACGAAGCCACGGGAAAGAAGCTCGACACCACGGCCGTGCTTGCCAAGCAACAACGAACGCTTACGATCCCTCCGTCCGCCTTTGGTTCTGTGGTGAGCGATCTGTCCAAGGCCATCCGTCAGCTCCGCTATGTTGCAACGCAGTCGGACATGGACTACATCCAGGAGGGTACGACGGAGAACGACAAGCAGACGCGTTTCGAAGAGTTCTGGAAAAAGCTGGACCCAACGTCGAACACCACACGTAACGAAGCGTTCGAGGATTATTACGCTCGCATTGAAAAGGCCAACTCCCTCTACAAGTCGTACACCGACGGATGGTTGACCGACATGGGCATGGTCTTCATCATCTATGGCGAGCCGGCACAAGCAGAGCGGTATGGTAGCTCGACGGGAACATCGCGGTACATTCGTTGGACCATGGCGAACGGTATTCAGTTCAACTTCGAAGACACGTCGGGCTTTGGTGATTTCCGTCTTCGCACGCCGCTTCCTGCGGGTGCCAAGTATCAGTATCGTCGATAGAACAGACCTCTCCAGCACCGCCAAAAAGAAAAGGCCCGATGCAGCAGTTGCTGCATCGGGCCTTTCAGTATGTCAGACGATAGGGTTCGCTTAGCGAGCGACCACAACCGTCAACGTAGCGCGCTCGCTGCCATTCGAAGCAACGATTGAGTACGTTCCATTTGCAAGCGTTGCACCGTTCAGGGCGAGGCGTTGTGCGCCGGATGTAGCGGCACCGTTGAAGAGCGTGCTCACCGTGCGGCCAGCAGCATCAACGATCGAGACCGTTACAGCACCCGTGTTCGCACCATTCGTTGTGAGCTCGATCGCCGTAGCGTCCGTCACAGGGTTGGAACCAACAAGGCGCATACCGATCGCACCGAACTCGGAAAGAACTTCTGTTTCAACACTAACGGTCGTGCTTGAACCGCGAAGGTTGACCACAGGATTCGCCGAGGCATCTGTTTCACCGGTAAGTGTTGCCGTGAACGATGGCTTCTTCACTGTAGGAGCGAAGCGTATTGTGAGCGTGTGCTTCGCACCTGGTGCGATCGTGATCGGACCTGCGTCCGGGCGACCGTCGATCACGTCGAACTGCGAACCATCGGTTCCGCTGATGATGAGATCGGAAAGCTTCACCGGTACAGCCGATGTATTCGTGAAGTCAACCGTCATGTCCTTCGTCTCGTCAACGACCACCGAACCGAACGACAGTGTGGACTGGCTTACCGTGATGGTGCCTGCCGCTGTTGTTCCGTTGATCAACCAGTCGAGGACCTTCTGTGTGTACCGATCACGCTCTGTCTTTGTGGCCATGGCTTCGGGGCCGGCGCTTGTGTACACGATTCGTCCACCGGCGATGGTCTCTGTATGAACACCGGCAATGGAGTCTGCACGGTCGCTGTAATACAAGAACGTCTTCGCGCGTGAGCTTGCAGACTTCTTCATCACGTCCGTACCGAGCGTGTAGTATGGCCAGTTCGTGTTCGCATTGTTCATTGCAAGCGAAAGTCCGTCACCAATTGGATCCTTGGCAACACCCTTGGCGGTGAAGCCGATCAGCGAGACAGGATTGCCGTTCGCATCGAAGTTCGCGCGCCATGCAAAGTGATCGTACTGTACGCCGACCGTGTTCTCCATGAACGTCTTCGTGGCCGCGAACGCCGAGTTCGTGCCATAGCGATCATAGGCTGCGTACAAGTTCGCCTGCCCATTGACCCAGACACCCTTCTTCGCATTGAGGATACTCTGTGTTTGCGAGAGCACCGTACCACGGAAGTTCAACCATGCACCATCCATATTGATGACGTTGGCTGCGAACGTGTTCGGTGGATAGGCGGCAAGGGCTTCCGTATTGAATGGGACAAAGGCATGATCCGGACCGTAGGTCGATGCTTGCACACCAACTGCCGTCAGAACCTCTTGTCCGCTACCAACACCGGACCACGAAATGACCTTCGCGCCATCGACCAGGTAGTACGTTGTTGGGACGGTACGACCAAGTGCATCTGCTGCCGACATTCCAACATCAACACCGGCGAACGTCGATGCATTCGCTGTTCCCGTGACCTTGAGCTTTGCCGTTTGCGTTGCACCGGCTGGGATGGTCTGCGTTGCTGGCTCGATCACAGCCGTCATACCGTTGTTCGTTTGCAGCGTGGCTGCATTCGTAACGTTCAGGGTGACCGTTGCATCCGCTGTACCATTGTTCTTCAGCGTGATGTCCTTCTCGATCGTTTCACCACGACCAACCTTGTTGTAAAGGTCGCTCATCGTTACAGCAACGCTCGTGGCCTTCAAGTAAGCATAGTCCACTGGCGTGTTGCCATCGTTGGACACTGCAGCTTGAAGCACGTCCTTCGTTGCATCCGTTTGCACGAAGGCAATGATGTACTGCTTACCGTCTGGCCACAGCGAACCAGATCCCAGTCCGGCCGGGAAGTTGAAGACCTTTGTCTCGCCGGCGGCAAGGCTGATCTTCGTACCGTTCGCATCTGGATACATCTTCATCATCACATCATCGAACGTCGACTCGCCATTGCTGTTCGGCAGTGTGCTTGGAAGCGTTGGCAGCGAAACGAAACGGTTCACGATCACGCAGTGCAGCGTGTGACCGTTCAAGGCGATATCGCTCTTGACCGTGATCTTGAGGTTCGGACCGTCTTGGACGGCCGTCATCATCACTGGCGTCGTTGGCGTTACCTGGCTCAGTCGATTGTTCACATCGACGATACCGGCAGCCGAATTCGAGAATGATGGCGTGAGCGTGTTCGTGCCTTGGATGGCAGCGAACGGAATTCCCGAGATGTTGTAATAGGTGTGCCGTGTCGATGCGTCCGTTGGATTGGACACGTTGAACGGATCACCAGGTGCCGGATAGTTCATGTGATAGCGGATCGAGACGACACCCTTCTTGATGTCGACGACGCCATTCATGACGGGTGTAGCAAGAACGCACGGACCGCATGTTGCGCTATTGAACTCTTCAATGAGCTTCAAGCGCTTATACGCACCCGGCTGTGCCACAAGAATCGAGGCACTCATAGCAACTACAAGCGAGCTGGCGACCAGACCGCGAACGAGTTGACGAGCATTCATACACTGCTCCTTCGGTGGAAACAAAAAATTGAACGTGATCTTCGGTACATGAACATCAAATTTACTTGAAGCATCGACTCGTGCAACGCCAAGTGTGGACTTTTTTTCACGCTTCTCGGGCCTGCCTGGAGTGTCTGACCGTGCCATCCGAACTTTGTTACACAGCCTATTTCTTACCGCCCTTCTTCCCTGGCGCTCCATTCTGCCGTCCCACTTCCTTGCCGGGAGGACGCTGTCCGGGGATCGTTCTACCCTGCTGGGCGGCCAATTCCTGCGCTTCGCGCATCTTTTTCTGGAGCCAGCCCTCCTTTTTCGGGGCCTTTTTCAGGTCGGCAAGCGTCGGGATGTTCTTCGAGAACTTGTTCATGTAGAACTGCTGGCCGATCCCCATGATATTGAACATGAAGTAGTAGAGGTTCAACCCGGCCGGAAGCGTCGAGAACATGAGCGTGAGCATCACCGGCATCATGTAGACCATGGCCTTCTGGCGCGGGTCTGTGACGGCCTGCTTCTGCTGGATGAAGAGCGTGGCGCCCATGAGCAGGGCCAACCCCGAGAACTTGTCGATGTTGAAGAGCGGGAGCTTGAACGGCAGTGATAGGATCACATCGGGCGTGCTGAGGTCTGTGAGCCAGACCGGCAGGAAGCTGGCCTGACGGAGCTCCACATTCAGGTTCAACACGGCATAGAGGGCATACAGGAACGGCATCTGCAACAGAAGCGGCAAGCAGCCGCCTGCGGGATTGATGCCGTACTCGGAATACAGCTTCATCATCTCCTGCTGCTGCGAGGCCTGGTCGTCCTTGTACTTTTCACGAATGCGATTCATTTCGGGAGCCAAGAGCTTCATCTTCTGTGCGCTCTTCATCTGGCCGATGGAAAGCGGATAGAGCAGGAGCTTCATGAAGATGGAGAACACGATGATGGCAATACCCCAGTTCGCAATGCCCTTGTGCATGAGCTTGAGCACAGGCAACATGAAGTACTCACCGATCGGCTTGACGATCCATTTGAAACCGAAGTTCATCACATCGGTAAGGCCGTAGGAGGCCAGAATGTCGTAGTTCATCGGTCCGGCGAACAGCGTGATCGCATGGGTCTGACGGCCTCCGCGATACGGCAGCTTGTACGACATCGAATACACTTCCACGACGCCGTCGTTGGGCGCACCGAACTTCGTACCCTCGGTGAAGACCGTTCCATCAAAGGTGGTCGTGGGCTTGAGGGCCACGGCAAAGTACTTGCTGCGTGTGGCCACGTAGTCGATGGCACCCGACGTGCTTTGCTGCGTTGGTGTATTGAATTCCTTCGCATCGTACTCTTCATGCGAACCACCGGCCGAAACGATGGCCACGGCATTGTTGCTCTCTTCGACGGCACTCTTTTCCTGATACCGGATGCCGTTCTTCCACGTGAGATTCACAAACCGGTTCGTGAACGGGATCACATCGTCCAACCGATCGAGTGTGATCGTGGTGCGCACATCGTATGTGTTGCCCGTGAAGGTGTACGTGCGCTCGATGATACCGCTATCTGCCAGCACGGTTGCCGAAAGTGTGAGCGTGTCGGAACCCTTGACGCGGAAGGAGGTGCCCTTGTTCTTCCATGTGAAGTTCAGGGCCTTGCCATCAACCTTGGCACCGTTCTTCAATCGGAAATCGAATCCGTACTCGCGGGAGCCCGGATGGATGAGGTCCACCGGAGCACCATACCAAGCGTTGTAGTTCTTCAGCACCCACGAGCGGATGGTTCCGCCGTACGAACTCAACCGCACACGGAGTAGATCGGTCTCCACCGTGATGATGTCCTCGTCTCCCTGCATGGCCGAGGAGATGGAAGGCGGGACCGGCTTCGACGGTGTGACCGCCGTTCGCACGGAATCTTGCTGCTCCTTGTGTTGCGCCGTCTTCTCGGGGGTCACATCACGTACACTGATGGTACTTTGATAGAAGACCCAGCCGGCGACGACGAGACCGATGAGAATGAGACCAATGGTTGAGTTGCGATCCATGAGAAGGTCAATGCGTGGAACAAGAATGATGGGCGTCCGCAGGAGGCACGGGATCGATACCGCCCGCATGGAACGGATGGCACTTTGCGATGCGGCGAACGCCAAGACAAAGCCCTCGCCAGACGCCGTGAATGCGCACGGCCTGGAGGGTGTATTCAGAACACGTAGGAGTGAATCGGCAGGATGACGGGAAGAGTGGCGAGATGGCCACTTGATAGAAGCGAATGAGCAGACCCACGGCTGACGCTATGATGGACGGTCGTCGGTGCTCAGAGTGTTGCATTCGCCTAATACCCGTAGAAGAAGTTGGTCCACCAGCGGTTGGATGTCTTCGAGTGTGATCAGGGCAGGGTGGGAAGGAGCGTTGCGGACAACGGCTACAATGGTGGCGATCGTCGCCTGTTCGATCTCCGACGCATGCCGGCGGATACCGGATCGAAGCGCCTCACGAAGAAGCCTTCGTATCCGACTGCGAACAACGGCCTTCTTGGCCATTCGTTTGGAAACCGTGACGCCAATGAGGACCACGCCGGGGTCGACCTCTCGTGGAGCCCTCCTGCGAAGCGTCACCGAAAGCAGAAGCAACCCGGCGGATACGCGGCGTCCCGACCGATACGCGTCGGAAAATGCCTCGAATCCCTTGATCGGCCGAACGTGCATGGCCGGCCGTTCCGTGTCTTAACGGTGCGACGAGACGGCGATACGAGCACGACCCTTTGCGCGACGGCGGTTGAGGATCTTGCGACCGTTCTTCGTGGACATGCGCAGGCGGAAGCCGTGCTTGTTGAGACGCTTGCGCTTGCTAGGCTGATATGTACGCTTCATGCATTCACCTGATCGGATCTAATGTGCTGATGTTGTTTTGCAGGACCACAAAAATACAAAAGGGCGCGGGATAACAAGCGATCCCGCGCCCTTGAATTTTTGAGGGGGTCTTAGTTGATCCCTGCCGACCCTTGGACGTTCGGGTACTGTTGGAGTTGTCCGTCCACGGAGATCTCGCCATACTGCTGCTCGAACTTGCCCACGTTCTCGGCCAGGGCATGCAAGAGGAGCTTGGCATGCTGTGGCGTCATCACGATACGGGCATGCACGCGGGCCTTGGGCACGCCGGGCAGGATACGCGTGAAATCGATCACGAACTCAGCCGGCGAGTGCGAAATGATGGCAAGGTTGGAGTAGATGCCTTCGGCCTCTTTTTCGCCGAGTTCAATGGTCATCTGCTGTTGGGGTTGTTGGTCGTTGTTGGCCATGATGGATCCAATGGTTACTTCAATTGTTGCGCCTTGGCGGTGGCTTCTTTCATTTTGTCGATCATGTTGTTCCGAGCGTAGACACCTTCCATCACGCGGTAGTAGTCTTTGTTCGTTTGATATTTCATCTCGAGCGCTTCCAATTCCATGATGATGGCCTTGACCTTTGCGCGCTCCTTGCGGACCTCATAGATGTTCGCAAGCTGGTCTAGGACGGTAAGGTTGTCGGCATATTGCGGACTCTTCCGAAGCTGCTCGAAATAGTCGGCCGATGTTTTCAGATCGGCAAGATAGCTCTCGTTGATCTTGTAGTTCTTGTCCTTGTCCTTTTTCTCCTGCTCTGCACGTTGCAACAAGCTGGCCTTGTTCTTGAACGCAGCCGCAAGGTTGAAGAGCGCCGTGGTGTTCGCAGGTTCGTTCTCGAGAATGATCGTGTACTGCACCATGGCCTCGTCGGTGCGCTCAAGCTGCATGAGCAATGCGGCATACTGCATGCGCGTGGAAACGTTCTTCGCATCGGCGTCCACAAGACGTTTGATCTCCATGAGCGCTTCGTCGCTCTTGCCCAACTGCTGGAGCAATTGCGTTCGCATCGGGATCAACTCCACATCGCTTGGCTTCGCAGCTTGGACGATGTTGCAGAGCCCAAGGGCATCTTCATTCTTGCCGCGTGCATAGTTCGTGAAGGCCATGGCCTTGACCGGCGCAAGCGACACATTCCGTGCGCGCCACTTCTCTGCCTCGGCAATGGACGAGGGAAGGTTGTAGGTCCAACCCGTCACCACGGCATCGGCACTTCCCATCTGCGTGCTGAAGATGTAGAGATCCCTGCCGCCCACATCGAACTTGTCCTTGTAGACGAGTTCGTTCGTGGCCGTGTCGAGCTTTTGCTGTACCGGTGTGCCAAGGGTCTTCAAGACCTCCTGCCGCGTGGATCCCAACGACAGCTGCTTGGTCCGCATGATGTTGAAGCCCGCCTCTTCGAGTTTCCACCACGCGAGATACGTGGTCATGGCCGTGTTCGTATCACCTGTTGATTCATGCAACTGCCCCATCAGGTTGAGTGGCTCCGAATACTCGGGCTTGACCGTCATGGCACCTTGCAGTGCGACGACGGCGGCACGAAGGTCGACATCCTGCTTGTTGGTCACGAAGTCGTTGTACTTCGTAATGCCTTCGTTGTAAAAGCCCACCCAAGCATTGAAGGCATCGATCGACATTTCGGTAACGTCCGATGGCTTCACGCCCGGACATGCACGTGCCTTCGCATAGGCGTCTGCCATGCCCTTGAAATCGTTCATCCGCATCGAGGTCTTGCCAAGCATGATGAGTGCCTCGCAATTCTCCGGATGCAGTTCCAATTCTTTGAGCAACGACTCCTTGGCCTTGTCGTAGTTCTTCGCTTGATAGGCCTTGCGAGCCGTTGACATTTCCGACGAGGCGCATTGGAACCCTTGCGTCATCAAGGCGGCAAATGCAATGAGCACGAGGTAATAGACGGTGCGATTCACGGTCCCCATTCCTTTTTCAGTGGTCGATCTGACAGTGCAAACCTACAATCATTTCCGCAGACGCTTCTCTGTTTGCTCGCGCGTTTCCACTGCGATCTCGGACTTCCCTGCCGCCTTCAATGCCTCGTTAACGGGAGGGAGCAAGGAGGCAAGGATGGACTCGACGGACCGCGTGCCACTGCCCACACGCTCGGCAAGGATGGCGGCGTGATCGCGTTGCGTTGCCGTGGGTTTGCCCATGTAGTTGTTCACCTGTCCGTAGAGACCCGACAGTTGCTCGCGCAACTGCTCTTCACCCGTGATGAGCCCGACCTTCGTGTTCACGAACTGCTTGTTCATGGCATCCAATGTGTCGCGTAGCGAACGCATGCTGGCAATGGTGCCGGTGGGAACACCCTCGGAATGTGCGAGCGTGGTGTCGAGGCGCGTACGTGTGCGAAGCACGATGTCCTGCGTGATGGCCAGCTCGGTCTGCAATCGATACAACGTCATGACCAACTCCTGCTGCGATGCACGGTCGGCATCCGAGTGTTGATAGATGGGATCGGTGACAACGGTGAACGTGCCCGTGAAGACCGTACCGGCGCGATGGACCTCGACGGTGTATGTGCCTTCGGGTGCGAGTGGACCCGAGAACGATCCCCCGGCAAAGCCCACTTCGCTTGTTGCTGTGATGGGCGGCGGCAACCGCAGCGGCCATTCCACCTTGTTCAGTCCTTTGCGCGTCGATGCAGGCAGTTTGCGGATCACCGTGCCGGCAGGATCCTTGATCACGATCTCGGTGGCGCCCTTGAGTGGCCGCTCCTTGAGGAAGTACCAGATGGTGGCCACGTCATCGGTGGTGGATCCCACGAACTCTCCGTCGCCACTGAAGCGTTGCGAGATCACGCCCATGCGACGCACAGCCGGTCGACTTGGCAGCATGGTCACTTCTGCCGAGATGTTCTGCGGATCGAAGGCACGCAACGGTGTGAGATCGTCGAGCACATAGATGCCGCGACCATGTGTTGCGATCACAAGGTCGTGATCACGTGGATGCACGGCCAGATCGCGCACGGGCACGGGCGGAATGGCGTTGCGGAATGGGAGCCAATGCGCACCGGCATCGAAGCTCACATAGAGACCATACTCCGTGCCCAGATAGAGAAGCTCTGCGCGAACGGGATCTTGACGGATCACGTTGGCATAGCCTTTCACGTCGGGAGATGCAGCCACCAACGACGTCCACGTTGCACCATGATCGGTGGTCTTGTACACGTACGGTGTCATGTCTCCGCGCGTATGTCCGTCGAACGTAGCATAGGCAACAGCAGGGTCCGTTGGTGAAGCTTCCACGCACGACACCCATGAGTGTGCCGGCAAGCCGCCAACGTTGGCGGTCACGTTCGTCCACGTCGATCCACCGTTCCGCGTCACTTGAATGTTGCCATCGTCGGTTCCCACCCAGATCACATCGGCGTCCTTGGCGGCATCGCCGATGGTGACGATGGTGCAGTGGTTCTCGGCCGAGGAATTGTCGACGGTAAGTCCACCACTCTGATCTTGCTTGAGCTTCGTACTGTCGTTCGTGGTGAGGTCGGGCGAAATGGTCTTCCATGCATCGCCTCTGTTCGACGATCGATGCAGGTATTGTGAACCAATGAAGATCACCGACGGATCGCCCGAACTGCGCACGATGGGCGTGTTCCAATTGAAGCGAAGCTTGCCTTCTTCTCGCGAAGCAACAGGTTGCACCTTCTTGGTCTCGCCGTTGCGAAGGTCGGTGCGTTGAGCCTCGCCACCTTGCGACTCCCAGAAGATGATGTTCTCGTCGGTGGCGTCGGGCAAGACGGCAAAGCCGTCGCCGTACCCAACGTTCTTCCAATCCGCATTGTGAATGCCATCCGACGTGCGCACGGGCGCGAACCACGAGCCGTTGTCCTGCAAGCCTCCGTAGACGTAATACGGGGCCCGCATGTCGAGACTCACGTGATAGAATTGCGAGATGGGAAGGTTGGCAAGGTGGCGGAATCGCTTCGCCTTATCGAAGGATTCATAGAGACCGCCATCGGTAGCATCTAGGATGTGTGCATTGTCGCGCTTGTCGATCCACATCGCATGATGATCGCTGTGCGAACTGCCACCCAATGCATCGAACGATGCTCCGCCATCGGCAGAGCGATAATAGTTGAGTCCGGCCTTGTGAATGACATTCTTATCGACCGGGTCGGCAACGATGCGGGAGAAATAGAAGGGACGTACTGATGAGGCCGACGTGGTACTGCGACGTTCCCACGTGGCACCGGCATCGGTGGAGCGATAGAAGCCGCTCTCTGCCGCTTCGACATTGGCATAGATCAACGTGTGATCAAGCGGAGAGATATCGATGGCAATGCGACCGAGATCGCCTTGCGGAAGTCCGTTCGTGAGCTTCGTCCATGTTGTTCCACCGTCGGCCGAACGGTAGAGTCCACTTCCGGGTCCACCCGATGCAAAGGAGTATGGTGTTCGACGGAACTCCCACATGGCCGCATAGAGCACGTTGGGATCGGTGGTATCCATCACCACGTCCGCACATCCGCTACGCTCGTTGGTGAAGAGCACGTTCTCCCATGTCGCACCGCCGTCGGTGGTGCGATAGAGGCCGCGGTCCTTACTGTCGGACCACAAGGCGCCGGTCACGGCAACGAAGACGCGACGTGGATCCTTGGGGTCGATCTGAATGCGGGCAATGCGTTCGCTCTTGGGCAGACCTACGAACGACCAGGTCTTGCCGCCATCATAGCTTCGATACACGCCATCACCAACGGACGTGCTGTTGCGCGTCCACGACTCGCCCGTCCCCACCCACACGGTGTCGGGTCGGGCCTGGTCGATGGCAATGGCACCGATGGATTGATTGAAGTCGTCGAACACGGGTTGCATGGTCACACCACCATTGGTGCTCTTCCACACGCCGCCACTTGCCGCACCAACGTAGATGATCTTCGGATCGGAGGAGACCACGGCAAGGTCGGCGATGCGCCCACCCATGGTCGCCGGACCGATCGAACGGGCGCGCATGCCGCCGAGCATACCACCCGTCATGGTCGATTGCGAAACAGCGCTGACCGTCGTGGCGACGATCAGCGCTGCTGAAAAGAGGTTCTTCATGGAGGGGCTTACTTCGGCATCGTGAACACCGAGTCGGCGATCTCGATGTTCGTTTCGATCTTCTTGAGCGTGATCGTTTGGATCGTGGTTCCTTGCGTGCGCAATTCCATTTGGAACGGACGCATGATCCCGCCAACATTCTGATAGTCGGAATAGATCGTTTCGACGTCCATTTCCTGACCCATCATCGATGACTTCTTCTCTTGCTTGAGTTCGAGGAACGACACGGCATCGATATAGACGAACTTCGTGTCCTTCTCCTTCGTGAACTTGAGCTTATAGGCAGTTGAACCTTCGACGTCCACCGATCCGAGATTCTCAACGGTCCAACCGTCTTCTTTATATCCGACAAGGTCACCGTCGATATCGGCCATGTCCTTCATATCCTTGACGTTCTCGTCGGGGAGTTTTTCAGCTTTGCCTGTTCCGGTCATCGGATTGATCATCCAGCCGGTGGAGCCGTCGATGGCGGTCACGAACTTCATGCCCTGCACCTCGTTCTCAAAACGCATCTTACCGCCGCGCTTCACCTTCAAGGCGAACGACATATCCATCTGCATCTGTGCCATGGCCATGGTCCCCGTGGCAGAATAGGATGTGAGCGCCTTGAACTTTGCAAGGCCGCCCTGAGCATCGATGCTCTTCGTTATGATCTCGTCAGGCGTGATGGCCTGCGCGGTGAATGCCATCGTCGAGAGGAGCATGGCAGCGAGAAATACACGGATCTTCATCAATTCTCCATAGGAAGTGTGGGGCCAATGACGCAAAATTGCACTTCGTGTTTCACACCGACATCAAGAAATCACTTATGAACAGACGAAACGTCACCCTTCTGTGCCTCCTTGCCACCCTCCTTCCCTCCCTTGCCGTGTGGGCCCAGCCGAGCCTTCCCGACATGGTCTTGAGCGGATCGTGGACGGCGCTCTTCAACGCGCCCGACCGACCTGCGAGGTCCGTGATCCTGCATATCACGTCGTATCCGGGAGGTCCGCACGAAACCTATATCGACATTCCGGACCGCGGTCTGTACGGTTTGCGCATGGACTCGACCCTCGTGCGAGATCCGCTGATCTCCATGATCTCCACGTCGGAACCAATGCGGTTCGAGGCCATGGTCCATCGCGACCAGATGTATCTGGAAGGCCTATGGAAGCAGGGCGGCAAGACGTGGTCGTTCATCGCACGCAAGATCGATCGGGCTGCCCAGCGTGTGCAGGAGCCCGGCCCCGTTGTTCCGTACCTCCGCAAACCCATTCGACTTCTGAATCGGGCCGGGGGTGTGGTGCTGGGTGGTGAGCTCGTGTTGCCCGATACTATGCATACATGGCCGGCTGTGATCCTTGTGAGCGATGCCGGTATGCATGATAGGAATGCTGAGGTGTCCGGACATCATCCGTTTCTGGTTTTGGCCGACTTGCTGGCGCGGCAAGGGATCGCCACGTTGCGACTGGACGACCGGGGCATGGGCTTGTCGGGCACGTATGGCACCGCCACCATGACCGATCGTGTGTCGGACCTGGAAGTGGCCGTCGATCTGCTTCGAACGAATGCATACATCGCTCGCGACAGTGTCTACATTCTCGGTCATGGCGAAGGAGGCGTGACTGCCGCGCATACGGCCATCACCCGGTTGGGTGTTGCCGGACTGATCCTTCTTGGAACTCCGGCGCTCGACGGTTGGGACCATTTGAAGGCACAGATCAAATGGCAGGAGCAGGAGCGGCGTACGCCGAAAGCAGTGATCAAGGTGTATACCGACATGGCCGACGAATGGCGGTCCATTCTGCGAACTGCACCGAATGCCGACAGTGCGGCCGAACGCATCGAGCGCTATCATCAGGCACTCATTGCGTCAAAGGGAGCATCGATCGACAAGTATCGTAGGTTCCGCACCTTCATGCAAGGAGACCAACACGCCTATGTGCGGTCGACGATGGTGCCCCGTCTTGCAGAATTGAACGAACTGGACCTTCCCACCTCGCTTCCCTCCTCCTCCTGCAGAGTACTGGCCCTGTTCGCCGAGAAAGATCCGGAGGTGCCCCCGTCTGTTCACGAACCGGCCTTTGCGAAGATCAAACAGCCAGCGGGCAGATCGGTGACCATACGCCGATTCCCAATGATGAACCATTGGTTTCAGACGTGTTTGGCGTGTACGGTAGAAGAGATGTCGATGCTGAACGAGACGATCAGTCCGACGGTGGTCTCGACGATCAGCGAATGGCTACGTCCGGCACCACAGAAGTGATGCGCTCCGCCACCGCATAACGCATGGCCTTGTTCGAGGCATCCGGTGGCACGATCACCACGTAGGCGTCTGTTGCGTTGCGGCCCGTCATGGCGCGCGTGAAGGTCGTTGCGGGCGTGGTGGTCTCCAACTTTGCTGTTGGGATCACACGTACCGTCATGTTGGCATCGATGGCCAGGACGGTGGAGTCGTTATCGCAGTAGAAATCGTGGATGGTGCGTGGCGTAAGAGCCATGAGCTCCACGGGGCTGACGGAGATCTTCAGATGCTGGGCGGCGGCATAGGAAAGGTCGACCACGCGCTTGCGAACGAACGGACCGCGATCGGTGACCTCGACGAGCATGACCTTGCCGTTCACAGGATTGGCAACACGGATGAGTGAGCCGAACGGCAGGTTGCGGTGTGCCGCCGTGTATTCGTTCATGTTGTAGGTGCGACCACTTGCCGTGCGACGTCCGTGGAATTCGCGACCATACCACGAGGCCAATCCGTCGGTGATCTCATCCATCGGGAAGTAGAGTTCCTCGCGAACGTTCTCACGAATGGCGGTATCTGCGTTGTCGGTTCGTACACTTGCAGGAAGATCACGTGCTTCGACCAGGAAACTCACAGACATCACGGCGAGGAAGACGCACGCAAAGATCACCAGTCGCACGAGGGTGCGCATCGAGATCGCTGTCGTCATTGTGGTTCCTCCGGACTGTTCGAGTTCTACAAGACAAGCAACTTCACACCTTTTTGCCTTGAAACCAATGAACGCTCCATGAAAAGAAGTTCATACGTCATCTTAGTTGTTTGTTTACAATGCCTTACGTCAATTCAATTGAGTTCCGCACATCTTGTTGACACGTTACGCACCGAGGAATCCCCATCAGTTGACACAACGCACGTAAACCCTTATAAGATAGGGGCCATCGTTGGGGTGGGTGCAACGGCGTTCGTGATCGGGCATGTGTTGGTGAACGACTTCTGGTGGAAGGGTGAGAAGTCGGAATTCCATGTGAATTGGGAGCAGGATTGGAAGTATGCGCTGGGGGCGGACAAGCTCGGGCACATGTATTTCGCCTACGCTTCGGCCACAGCGTTGGGGGGCGCATTCCGCTGGGCGGGCATGGATTCGGCCGCATCCATCTGGACGGGAGCAGGCATTGCCCTTGGCTATCAAACGTACGTGGAGGTGCGTGACGGGTTCAGTGCGAACTATGGGTTCTCGCCGGGCGACATGATCTTCAATACCGTTGGGGCGTCGATCCCAGTCCTACAGCACTACATCCCGGCGCTTCGCTCGCTGGAGCTCCAGATCTCCTACTTCCCTTCCGAGAAGTTCCGACAAGGTGGGTACGGTTCCATCATCGACGACTACGAAAGCACAACGCACTGGTACAGTCTTTCGGTGTATGATGTTGTGCCACGCACTTGGCAGCAATGGTATCCGCCGTGGTTGAACCTGGCGTTGGGCCACTCTGTCCAGGGACTTGATGGGAACGGCGGTGGGCAGCACATCCTCTACCTCTCGCTCGACTGGAATCTGCAGCGTATCGAGGGCATTCCGTCGTGGCTCAAGGATGTGTTCCGCTACCTGCACATGTATCACCTACCGGCGCCGGCCGTGCGCATTCTCCCCAACGTGGTCTGGTACGGACTGCGCTTCTAGTTCTCACAGTCCTTGAGAACGGCCACTTCGATGCGACGGTTCTGTGCTCGGATGGCCTCGCGTTCCGCGCGCGACATACGAGCAGCGGCCCGGCCCTTGGGTTCCGGTGCACGCGGTTGCTGCGCGCCCATTCCCATGGTGCCCGTGATCTTCTGCGATTCGATGCCCTGTTCGAGAAGCCATTCCTTGACGCGGCGGGCGCGCTCTTCACTGAGCTTCCTATTGCGGCCCACGTCGCCTTCGCCGGAGGCATGACCTTCGATCATCACGCGAAGGTCCGGACATGACTCTTGCATATAGGAGAGAAGCTCTTCGAGATTCTTCTTGGTCTCCGGCTGATTGAAGTCGAAGTCACTCGTGTTCTGGCGGAAGCGAATGTCCTTTGCGAACTTCTTCCGCTGTTGCTGCGAGGCAGGGGGCTGGGCGGCAGGGGCCGGAGGGATCTGCGGACCGGAGTCGCGGCAACCACAGTCACGGCCCGGACCCGAGGCATACGGCGGAATACCGCCACAGTCGCCACAGCATTTGTCGGATGGTTTCGTGTCCTTCGAATCGATCGTGCCATCGCCATCCGTGTCAGGATTCAGCGGATTGGTCTGGAATCGACAGCTCAATTCGTCTGCATCCGTCAGTCCGTCAAAGTCCGTGTCGGGACGTAGCGGATCGGTCTTGAAGCGGAGCACTTCTTCTCCATCAAAGAGACGGTCGTTGTCCGAATCGGTCTTCGTGGGGTCGGTGTGATACTCGAGTGCTTCTTCGCCGTCCCGCAAACAATCTCCGTCAGAGTCTTGGAGCAGCGGATGCGAACCGTACTCCACCACTTCCGATCCATCGGTCAGTCCATCGCCGTCGGTATCGTCCTTGAGTGGTGACGTGCCGTGCTTGCGCACTTCGTCGGCATCGATCAGTCCGTCGCCGTCGGTATCGGGATTGGTGGGATTCGTGTAGTAGGTGTAGACCTCTTCGGCATCGGCCACGCCATCTTCATCCGTGTCAAGCGCACGTGCATTGGTCTTGCGGGCAGCCTCTTCGTCGTCGAGCAGACCGTCGCCATCCGTATCCTTCTTGATGGGCGACGAGTTGAAGTACGTGGCCTCTTCAAAGTCGGTCAGATTGTCCACGTCCGAATCCACCTTGAGCGGATCGCTCAAATAGGCCTTCACTTCGACGAAGTCGTTCAGTCCGTCGCCATCCGTATCTGCACTGCGTGGATCTGTCCCCCGGTTGCGCTCTTCGGAATTCTCCAGACCGTCGTCGTCCCAGTCATTATCACCCAGGAAGTGGAAGGCCACGCCGGCGGAGATGGAGCCGTAGTTATCGTAGGCACCCAGGTCCACATCATCGAGGTAGGGTGTGAATGTGAACCGATAGGTTCCCTTGGCATTGATGGAGAGATCGTCGGTCAGGAAGACGTGCATTCCCAGGAAGACGGGAATGTTCACCGCAAGGCGATCGTAGACGCGATTGAGGTTGTTCGGGAGTGGTGAGTGTTCGTTCGAGTTCGTGGGCGACCACGTCAGCGCGCCGACGCCGGCACCCACGTAGGGCATAAAGGAACTTGACGGCAGGATATTGAAGGCAAGCTGGAGGTCGTAGGACGTTGCTCGGGTCCGGTTCCGCTCTTCAATGGTCGTGAGCGTGTTCGGATACGTTCCGCCAATGCCGGCATTCGGTCCGAAATAGTCCGGAAGGTTCTGCAACATGTAGGGCGTTACCTTCCACTGGAGCTCGCTCACCGAGGCGTTGGCACTGATCGTGAGGTGCTCGAGGGGTGAGTACCCGATGTAGATCTCACCATTCAGACCGAACAGATCGTCAGCGAAATCCCCATAATACTTCGAAGCACCGCCCATTATCCCCACGGATAAACGGTCAGAGCTCACCTGTGCCGATGCCCGTAAAGGCATGACAATTAAAGCGAGTACTATGATGAACCGAGAAAACGTCTCAACCTTCGTCATACAGTTTTCCACGAACTGTGGATAGCATGTGCATTCCCTTGGGGGAAACGGACACAGCAACTGTTATGCCAAGTCTGGTCGAGGGTCAGGAAAGAACGGCGAGGATCCGTTCGTTGACCTCGTCCACGGAGCCTACGCCGTGCACGGAGGTAAGGGTCCCCTTCTTCCCGTAGAAGTCCAGGAGGGGGGCTGTCTCGTTGGTGTAGATCTCGAGGCGGTGGCGGATCACGTCTTCTTGATCGTCTTGACGTCCGCGCTGGAGGAGTCGCGTGATGATGGTCTCGTCATCCACATTGATGTTCACCACGTGGTCGATGGTGCGACCGGAGGCAGAAAGCATTCGGTCCAATTCCTCGGCTTGTGCCCGGGTGCGGGGGAAGCCGTCGAGGATACAGCCCTTGGCGAACTCGGGCTTGGCAAGGAACTCTTCGACGATCTTGGCCACGACGTCGTCCGGGACAAGCTTGCCCTGACTTACGAACGACTGTGCAAGGATGCCTACGGGCGTTTGCGCTTGAATGGCGCTCCGAAATGCGGCACCGGTGGACATGTGGGCAATGCCGAGCTTCTCGGCGAGGATCTCTGCCTGCGTGCCCTTACCAACTCCTGGTGCTCCGAACAATACGATGACCATTCACGCCTCGATGTAGAAAAGAAGTCGGTGCGAAAATACAACTCACATCCTGTCCGTGAACACCGAAGCATAGGGGGCGGCATACTTTCTCAGTACTTGGATGGCCGCGGCGAAGTCCTTGGGGTATGGTGCAGAGACCGTCATGGTCTCCTTCGTGGTCGGATGCGTGAACGTGAGCGAGTAGGCATGCAACGTCACCCGATCGATGATGGGTCGTTCCTCGGCACCCTTGGAAAGGTTGAATCGCTTCTTGATGGAGGAAAGGAGGAAGGCAGAGGATTTGCCATAGTCGGAGTCCACCAAGAGCGGGTATCCAACGGCGCCGCAATGCACGCGGATCTGGTGCTGACGTCCGGTGATCAGGTTGCATTCCACGAGCGTGGCCACACGGAAACGTTCCAGCACGCGTACATCCGTCCGTGCCTCCTTGCCCCTTGCCGAAGGCTTCATCAGTCCTTTGCGCCGTTGGTCTTGCGTGATGGGGATGTCGATGGTGAACGTGTCGCGATCCACCACGCCCGTGAGCAAGGCATGGTAGTGCTTCTGCGTGGTGTGGTGCTCGAACTGCGTGTTGAGGTCGCGATGGGCATCGGCCGTATGAGCGGCGATCATCACGCCCGACGTGCCGCGGTCGAGCCGGTGGACGATCCAGATATCGCCATACCGTTCACGGAGCAGCCCCTTGACGTTCGGAAGCGTTGTGTCGAACCGGTCGGGAATGGCCAGCAGACCGGCAGGTTTGTTCACGACGACGATATCGTCGTCGTTGTACAGGATCTCGAGTTCAGGTTGCTTCACGAGTACAACTCCCCGCTGGCGCCAAGCACCGTGTTCTTCAGAAGCATGGCAATGGTCATGGGGCCAACGCCGCGCGGCACGGGCGTGATGGCACGCGCCTTGGGCTCGACGCTGGCAAAGTCGACGTCGCCCGTGAGTTTGGTGGTCCCGTCGGGTAGCATGATGCGGTTCATGCCAACATCGATCACCACCACACCGTCGCGTACATGGTCGCCCGTGATGATGTGGGCCACGCCGACGGCGGCGATGAGAATGTCGGCCTGACGGGTGAACGAGGCCAGGTCGCGCGTGCCGGTATGACACATCGTGACGGTGGCATTGCCGTGCGGACGTTTTTGTGCGAGGAGGTTGGCGATGGGCTTGCCGACGATGTTACTTCTCCCGACCACCACGGCATGGGCTCCGTTCGTGTCGACGCCGGTTCGAGCGATCAGTTCAATGATGCCGGCAGGTGTGCACGGTACGAAGCCGGGCAGACCGATCATAAGGCGACCGGCGTTCTCGGGATGGAATCCGTCCACATCCTTGCTCGGCGCAATGGCCTCGATCACGCGGTGTTCGTTGATGTGTTTTGGCAGTGGCAATTGGACGAGGATACCGTGCACGGTCGGGTCGGCATTCCATGCACGCACCTGCTCGAGTACTTCCGCCTCCGATGTGGTCGCGGGGCGACGCACGATCTCGCTGCGAATGCCCACCTGCTCGCACATCTTGGCCTTGTTGCGCACGTAGACCTGCGAGGCAGGGTCGTCCCCCACCAACAGCAGCGAGAGTCCCGGGGTGATCCCCTTCGATGCTTGCAGCGCGGCAACGTCTCGCTGTACCTCGTCGCGGATCTGTTCCGCGATCGCCTTTCCGTCGATGATCATAGCCATTGTAGAGCTCCGCGCCAACGGTCTCGCAGACCTGTGCGCACGATGCGCACCGTCACGCAGGTATCCTCTCCCATGGACCGACGGAGTTCCGTGTGCACATTCAGCACAAAGGCGAAGAACAACCACCAGTAGGCAGAGACGAGGAGATTACCGTTCAGACAAACAAAAATAGTGATGAGCAGGATGAAGGGAAGAATGGGGGCAAGGCGCTCAAGGTCGGAACCATCGGCGAGATGGTCGCGCGTCCACTGTCGCTCCGAGAGTAGGAGCCGACCGAACAACACGAGGAGAAAGACCAAAAAGACGGCGATCCCGACCACACCCATTTCAGAGATCACCGTTCCGTAGGTGGTGGCAGGATAGGGCGAGCTGTAGGCGCGACCGAAGTTGCTGTTGGCAAAGTTGCCGGGGCCGACGCCCAACAGCGGCGATTCCTTCCACACTTCGATGGAGGCAGCATAGTCGCCCGTGCGCTGTGTGAGCGACTCACCAACGATGGTACCCGACTCGCCCGAACTGGCCTTGCCGGTGATGATGGATCCCACACGCATGGCAAAGAGCTCGACCACAGACACATCTGCATAGCTCTCCACGATGCGGTCTGCGATGACGATCACCACCGTCGACATGGCAACGACCATGCCCACCCGCTTCCACGCCGCCTGCCGATACAGCACCATGGCCAACACCATCACGGCACCCGTAAGCATGAGTCCGGTGAGCGAGAAGGCAAGGAGCAAGGCAATGAGTGCCGATACGATGGCAAGGATCTGCACCCAACGCGTCTTCAAGATGCCGGCACTTCCGCGGAAGATGGGGATCACAAGCAACGCGAGATTGATCGAGCTGTAGGTGGCCAAAGCCGATGGCTCACTGAAGATGGATGTGGCACGAAAGAGATTGGCGAATTGCAGCGAGAGCTGTCCGAGCTCATTGTCCTGCATCTGCCCTTTGATGAACGATGTGTTCGTGATGTCGATCCACGCCAACGGCAGATCCAATGCACGCGCCACGATCTGATAGGCACCGAACAAGCAGATGACAATGGAGACGGCCAAGTGCAAACGCAATGCGTCGATCCATGCACGCGGGCGGACGGGTATGCACCAGAGCACAACACCGAACGACCACATGAAGATGAAGTGCGAGAGTGTCTTGAACGATTGCACCATGCGAATGGAGTCGGCATAGAATACCGGCGAGATCGTCGACACGGTCATCGAAGCCAAGAGCAATACCATCACCGTGATCTCAGGTCCACGCGGGATGCGCAACGGCGTTCCCGTCCACACCATCCAGAACGGCACGGCAAGCATGAAGAGCATGATCGTGAACTCAAGCGGCGTCACCCCCATCGAGCCGATGGCGAACACCTGGAAGATGCCAAGGTTCGAGACCACGAAGCAGAGCGCAAGGAAGGCCGTCATCGCACCTCCGCGAGCAACTGTTGCACGGCGTCAAGATCGTGGACGGGAAGCCGACAGGACTCGCCTTCGCAGAGCATCACGAACGGTCGCTCGGACGCCTCATAGCGAAGGGTCACGTTGGGCAGAAAGGCGGCATGGACGGCGCGAAGGATCGATGCATCCTGTCCACCGATCGTGATGGTCCGATACGGTCGACGCGTCACATCCCATGCACACAACAACATGCAATGCCCGGGAGCATGATCACGAAGAAGTGCGGCCACCGAGTCGATGGTGTCAGTAGTGCGTCCCATGCGCGCTTGCACATAGGCCGTGATGCTCGTCCCACTCGGATAGGCACCATCATAGGTCTGCTTCTGACGGGCGATCAACGACGTCGCATGTTCATGTGCCAACGTACAGTAGCCGCCGTGGACAGGGTCGTGGTGATGGCGGTCGATCTCATCCAACCGTTCCTCAACATGCTGTCGGTACGTCTCATCTCCCGTGGTCTGATGCAGTTCAAATGCAGCCCATGCCAACGCTGCCCGATCGTCGAGCATGAGCGGTATCGTTGAATGTCCACCGCACACATGTGATGCAGCTGTATGCACCACATCATAGGCACGCATGGCGAGCGCCGTGTAGGAAGGTCGATCGAAACTCCGTCCGGCCTTTGCCAACGCGGCGATCATCAGACCGTTCCAATCCACGAGCACCTTCGTGTCGGTGATCGGAGCGATCCGCTGCGTGCGTGTTCGCAAGAGTGTTGTGCGAAGCGTTTGCCATTCCTCGTCGTGCATGAGCGAACGGAGGTGATCCGGCGCACAGTGCAGGATGTTCATGCCCGTAGCGGCACCCGATGCCTCGTCGTGGAAGTTCCCGTCTGCCCTCACACCCAGCTTCGCAAGCATCTCGTCGGAGGCTCCGTGTGAACGCAGTTCTTCCATGGACCATACATAGTACGTCCCCTCTTCCCCATCACTGTCTGCATCCTGGGCCGATGTGAACGCACCGCGTGTTGCAGCGTCCGTCGACACGAGCTCGCGTTGCACATAGGTGACGATCTCGTCGACCACCACACGATACGCATCATCGCCCGTGATCTGCCATGCCTCCGTATAGGCCATCATGAGCATTGCCTGATCGTAGAGCATCTTCTCGAAATGCGGTACCAACCATGCACGATCTGTTGAATACCGATGGAAGCCGAAGCCAACATGATCGAAGAGTCCACCCGCGCGCATTGCGTCCAGTGTGGATGTGACCATGGAAACGATCGTGGTGCGAGCATCACCCGTGCGATGCGCAGCGCAGCGCATCAGGTAGAGAAGGTGGTGTGGTGACGGGAACTTCGGCTGTGCACCGAAACCTCCGTACACATCATCGAACATGCGCACATGATGATCCACCACTGCTTGTTCGATCGATGCATCCACCGTGCCGCGCAGATCGGCCGCTGCGCGGTCGCGCACCATGGCCGTGATCTCGCGCGCACTTTCGTCAACACGCGCACGGTCGTTCTGCCACACGTCGTGCAACCGCGAAAGGAGGTCGAGAAATCCGAGACGTCCGCCGCGCGACTCGCGCGGGAAGTAGGTGCCGGCGAAGAACGGACGTTGGTCGGCATCCATCATCACGGTGAGTGGCCACCCGCCGTGTCCCGTCATGGCCTGACAGACATCCATGTAGATGGCGTCGATATCGGGCCGTTCCTCCCTATCCACCTTCACACAGATGTAGTGCTCGTTGAGGTAGGCGGCAACATCGTCGTTCTCGAAGCTCTCGCGCTCCATTACATGACACCAATGACAGGTGGCATAGCCAATAGAGACGAAGACCGGCTTGTTCTCTACGCGTGCAAGGGCAAAGGCAGCGTCCGACCATGGACGCCACATCACGGGATTATAGGCGTGTTGGAGAAGGTATGGCGACCGCTCGTGGACGAGCAGGTTCGGGAGGCGGCTATCCCGCATACACGTTGGCGATGTTCGGGATCAAGTAGTCGTTGAAGGCCGTGTCCATATCATAGAAAGGCTTCCATCCCCAATCCGCGCGAGCCGCATCATCGTTGGCATCGGCGCACCACGAGTCCACGATGGCCTGACGACGTTCGTGCGGCGCATACGTGATCACGGCATCGGGATACGCACTCATCACTTGCGCGGCGATCTCCTCGGCGCTCGGTGCAAAGGCAGCGATGTTGTACATCCGTCGCGTGAGCGATGTGGCCGGCGCATCGGCCAATTCCATGATGGCGCGCACACCGTCGGGCATGGCCATGAACGGAATGCGCGTGTCCGGTCGCACGAAGCATGCATAGGGCTTGCCTTGCGCAACAGCGTGGATCATCTCGGGAGCATAGTCGCTCGTTCCGCCGGTAGGAACCGTGAAGGCGCTGATCAGTCCGGGGAAGCGCACACCACGGAAGTCGACGTACTTCACGGACATGTCTTCGGTGAGCTGTCCCATGTGATCACTCACATACGAGCCCAGTTGTTCGCAGTACAATTTGTTGATGCCGTACATGGTGATCGGCTCACAGAATTGCGTCTCCGTCACACGTCCTGCCGCTGCCTTCGCGGCAATGCTCGGCAGTCCGTACACAGCGATCGTGCTCGGGAACAGGAACTTTACCGGCGTGCCCGTGCGCTGACCGATACGACGTGCCATCATGAGCAGTCCCATGGTCCCGTTCACATTCACATTGTGCGCCTTTTCGGGAAACTTCTCGGCCGAGGTGGAGAGCAAGGCGGCAAGGTGATAGATCTCTTCGAAGTCGAACTGCTCGAGTTGCTGGACGAGGGCGGGATCGGACACATCGCCTTGCAAGACCGTATGGCAGTGCGCCGCCTGTTCGGGCTGCAGTGCCGAGAGGTCGACGGCCACCACGGCACGATCGCCACGTTGGGCAAATGCTTCCAGCATGGAATGACCCATTTCTCCACCGGCACCGGTCACAAGCGTAAATCGAGGCACGGACGAACTCCTGAACATGTATTGGAAAGAGCTACAAAGATACGGAGCCCCCGCTCACATGCAGGAATTCAAGTGTGCGAGCAAAGCCATATTCATGGATCACCTCGGCACAGACGGTCGCCTGTCGACTGTGATCCCGCAGAAACTCCAGCATGCCCTGCTGCTGCCACACATAATCCTGGGCGATCTGCGGGAAGCGTCGTCGCAGCACACCATACGGGTGAACGGCCTTCGCACTCCAATACCACTGAAAGAGTCGGATGCGCTGCTCATTGCCTGCGCGGGCCACGCAGATGGGAAGGACGACGTTGACGAGCAGTTCGCGACGCATGGCCGCACCTTCGCGAGCGATGCGTTCGCGTTCAGCCCGCTCCAGTGCTCCGAGCACATCGTCGATGGCAATGCTCGTGAACTCCTGCGCCATGCGCCCCATGGCCGAGCTCGACACGCTCAGGCGCACGGCAGCGATCTCGCCCTCGTCCACCGGTCGATGTCGTTTCCGTCCCAACCGGTCCAGCCATGCCGATGCCATGGCCTGCACAGCGCCTGCCGTCCCGACACGTCGGATGTGGACGTGTGCTTCGGCCGACGTGCGCAACAACCGCAACAGCGCGAAGTGTTGCAGTTCCTCGACGGGAAGTTCCGTGGCAACAGCGGACCGTTCGCGATGCAGTCGAATGCCGCGCCATAGGTCCGACGGATCGAGCACGATCGTCCATCGCGCATCGGGCACCGGTGCATCATCGACCAACACCACATGCACCAACAGCGAGGCATAGCGTCGGTCGTGATGATGATCGTGCATCATCCAATCGCTGGCCTTGCGGTGGAACTCACCATTCCCCACGAAGACGGTACCGTTGTGCAGCACGGCCATGTCGCGAAAGTCCGGACCATCGTGCGCATTCACCAGTCCGGCCGCAACGATCTGCACCTCGTCGCCATTACTGCATCGCCACATGCGATGCGGGTCTGCAAGGATGGCCTGCACGGCGCGCTGCAGTATGCGTTCGGGTAGTTCGTGAACGTGATGTTGCATGGTACACCTCCAACCATTGAAGTGCACATAGGGAGGAGCAACGTGACGTTAGGCGAGGAGGGCGGCGAGGCGCTCGGCCTCGACGCGGACGGTCGTGGCGAAGTCTTCGGTGGCGTCGATGTAGAGCAGACCGCGCGACACGTTGTACACGGCAGGTCCCGTCCCATTGGCACTGCGGATCGTTGCCGCATCGCCGCCTTGCGACCCTACCCCCGGCACCAAGAAGGGTGCGTCCGGGAACGATGAGCGAAGGGCAGCGAGCTCGGCCGCATGTGTGGCACCGACGACGAAGCCAATGTCGGCCCGACGTTCCCATGCAAGCGCCGTGCGCATCACGCGCTCGTAGAGCGGCTCTCCATCCACCATGCATCGCTGGAAGTCGTGCGAGCCCGCATTCGATGTGAGTGCGAGCACATAGACCATTTTGTTCGGCACCGCAAGGAAAGGTCCCACGGAGTCCGAACCCATGTATGGGGAAACGGTAACTGCATCGGCCCTGAGATCGTCGAACACCGCCTTGGCATAGGCGGCGGACGTATTGCCGATGTCGCCCCGCTTCGCATCGGCGATCACATAGCTCGTGCCGCACAGCTCACGCGTTGCATACATGGCATCGATGCCTTCTCTGCCGTATTGCTCGTAAAAGGCCAGGTTGATCTTGAAACATGCGGCCACATGCCTCGTAGCGCCAATGATGGCCTCATTGAAGGCAACGATGGCATCGGCACGGCCGCGCAGGTGGAGGGGGATCTTGGAAAGGTCTACATCGAGACCCACACACAGGCCGTTGGAAGGGATCATTCGACAAAGATATCGCTCTGCTCGTTGTAAATTCTACGCCTCACTTGGAGAACATTCATGCTAGTTCGGTCTTCCTCCGCCTTCCTTCTGCTTGCAGCGGCCTCTCTGATCACTGCCTGTGGCTCGTCGGCGCAAACATCGTCGATGCCGCCAAAGGATAAAGACGGCGACGCGCCGAAAAAATCGATCAAGACCTACGACAAGGTCATCACCAAGGAAACGGTCTCGGACTCCGGTCTGTTCATCGTCCACCGTGTGGATGAGAAGCTGTATTACGAGATCCCCACGTCCTTTCTCGGCAAAGAACTCCTGCTGGTCTCGCGCATCGCCAAGACGCCGCAGATCGGGTATGGCGGCGAGGAGCTAGGGACGCAAGTGATCCGCTGGGAGCGGAAGTTCGATAAGGTCCTGTTGCGTACGGTGTCGTATGAGAATGTGGCAGCCGACTCGCTTCCGATCGCACGCGCCGTCAAGGCGTCGAACTTCGAAGAGATCATCAAGGCCTTCCCGATCCAGGCCTACAACAAGGACACCACGGCGGTGATCATCGATGTGACGGACCTGTTCATGGGCGACGTGGGCATTCTCACGCCGGGTAAGGAAACACGTTCGTCGTTGAAGATGGGCGGACTCGACAAAGAGCGCTCCTATATCGACTATGCACGGAGCTTCCCCACGAACATCGAAGTGGAGAATGTGATCACGTATTCGGCCGATGCGCCTCCGCAGAATCCGCAAACACGTACAGCGTCCTTTACCATGCACCACTCCATGGTGCAGTTGCCCGAGAAGCCCATGACGCCGCGTCTTGCCGATCCGCGGGTTGGGTTCTTTGCCTTGTATCAAACGGACTATGGCAGACCCGAGCCCGAGGCCGTGACGCGCCAATACATTCTGCGCTGGCGCCTTGAACCCAAGGACACAGCGGCCTTTCTTCGCGGCGAGCTCGTGGAGCCCATCAAGCCCATCACGTGGTATCTCGATCCCGCAACTCCGCAACAGTGGCGCAAATGGTTGCGCCTTGGCGTGGAGCGCTGGAACGAGGCCTTTGCTGCTGCAGGCTTCAAGAATGCCATTCGCTGCATCGATGCACCGACCAAGGAGCAAGACTCCACATGGTCACCCGAAGACGCACGCTACAGTGTGATCCGCTATTACCCGTCGCCGGTGGAGAATGCCTACGGTCCACAGATCCACGACCCACGCACGGGCGAGATCCTGGAGAGCGACATCGGATGGTTCCACAACATCATCAAGCGTCTCACGGCATGGTATTACACACAGGCCGTTGCCGATCCGCGCGCGCACAAGCTTCCCCTTCCGGACTCCGTGCTTGGTGAGCTCGTCTCCTTTGTTGCAACACATGAAGTGGGACATACACTCGGATTTCCGCACAACATGAAGGCATCAAACGCCTACCCTGTCGACTCGCTTCGGTCACCATCCTTCACGTCCACCCACGGCACGGCTCCGTCCATCATGGACTATGCCCGCAACAACTACATCGCCCAACCCGGTGATGGCGTCACGAACTTCTATCCGCGCATCGGAGAGTACGATCTGCACGTCACCAAGTGGGGCTATCGTCCCATCATCGGCGCAACGTCGAGCGATGCCGAAGAGGACACGCTCCATCGTTGGGCACGTGCCGCAGAAACGAACAAGGCCTTGCGCTTCGGAGCGCAACAGTGGATGACCGTTGACCCGACCTCACAAATGGAAGACCTTGGCGACGATGCGCTCAAGTCCGGAACACTTGGCATCGAGAACATCAAACGCGCCGTGAACAACCTCTACGATGCTGTCTACAAAGAGGGTGATTCCTTCGAGCAACTTGGCGACGTGTATAACGACGTGTTGGGTCAGTGGGGTCTCGAAATGGGACACGTTGCCTCCATCACCGGCGGTGTGGAGATCGATCGCAAGGTGTTCGGTGTTGCGGGGAATCAATACACTCCTGTTGCACGGGACCGACAGAAGGCCGCCGTCGATTTCATCGCCAAGAACGTCTTCGCCACACCCACCTATCTGCTCGAACCACGTATCGTAGGCGTTCTCTCCGCCACCGGCAACATCGAACGCATCTCCGGCATGCAGACCTCCATGATGCGCAGCCTGATGTCGAACGACAAGCTCGTCCGCCTCATCGCGCAACAAGCGCAACTCGGTACCGCAGCCTACAGTGTTGGTGAACTCTTTGCAGACCTCGATAAGGCCATCTTCGGGCAAGGTGGCAAGGCGGCACCGGACTACTATACGCGTGCACTGCAGCGTGCCTTTGTGCAAGCACTCATCGACAAGACAACGGAACCGCCAACCTCGCTGAGCTCAGACCCGTTCGCCTTCTTCTTCCGTGGACCGAACGTCTACAACACGGACGTGCGGGCCGTTGGTCGGGCCACGCTTTCCACCATCCTTGCGCGTGTGAAGAAGTCGGGCGGTGACGAGATAACGAAGGCGCATAACGCAGACCTCGCGCTCCAGATCGAGCGCGCACTCGCAACGAACAAGTAATGCAATGAAGCCCTCCACGAAGATCGTCTGGCTTGGCTATGGTTCGGTGGTCCTCAGTATTGTCTGGGGTCTTCCCGGGCTTGCCTGTGGCCTCTATGCACTCCGTCTTGCCAAGGCAACAACTGCCGCACCAACGCCCATCGATCCGCGCACACGACGTGATATTCGGGGTGGCACACTGCTCGCTCGCGCCGGCATCGTCCTCTCCGGCATCGTCATCGCCATGGTGCTCTACAGTTGGATCTCGAATGCCATCTTGTTGTAGCACCATCATACCACGTCAATAGAAGAACGGCGACCCTATTGGGTCGCCGTTGTTGTTTTACTGCTGTGCCGTTACCGACGGACCGACGTAGGCATCATCGCCAAACGCTAAGATCGCGGCCATGATCGGGAAGAAGATCCCCATGAGCACGCCAAAGGTCGTGTCCTTCCCAAAGCTCTTGGCAAGGTCAACGCTCGAGATGATCAGCACAGCCCACACTGCAAGAGTACCGATGAACGGCATGATCCAGCTCGCAAGAAAGGCGACGATCCACACGGCCACCCACCAATTCGGTCTGCCGGTGATCTCGGCCCAGATCATCCAATTATAGATCGGCACAAATCCCGTCCACATGGGCTTCCCGGCGCGTTCGAACAACCGTCCGAGACAAAAGCCCAAGTAAAGCCAAAACACAAGGCTAAAGACCGCGACGAAGGCAAGCGCCCCCATGATCAATGCCAAGACACCAGTTGAATCATCCATGGAAAACCCCACTAACGATGATGAGTGATGGGGCGAATATAGCGACGGTCCGTGCCGAATCACGTAATTTTCCGACATGCCATACATCACGCTTTTGTTCCGGCTCTTCATAGGCGGCTACTTCGCATTTGCCGCCGTCGAGAAGATCATCGATCCTCTCGTCTTCGCAACGTCCATCAACAACTATCACATGATGCCCGAATCATTGGTGAACGCCTTCGCTCTGGTGATCCCGTGGTTGGAACTGCTGTGCGGACTGATGCTCATCGTCGGCTATAAGGTGCGCACGAATGCCGCACTCTGTGGCGCCATGACGGTGATGTTCACCATTGCCGTGGCATGGGCCGTGATGCAAGGACTGCAGATCGACTGTGGTTGCTTTGGGGCGAAGGGTGGCGAGGAGGTAAGCTGGATGAAGGTGCTGAAGAACACCGGACTGTTCGCCATGTGTGTCTTCATGGTGCTCTTCCCAACTTCTGTACTGACCGTCGACGGATGGATGGAGCAGCGACGCGCATGACCTCTGCTCCTTCTGCCGGCTATACCCTGTTCTCGCAACACCTTGGTCGAGAACCCATCGTCACCGATGGTTCGATGTCGATCGAGCTCACCCGTCGCGGCTATTCCGAACGTCCATGCGACCGCTACAATCTTGCCCATCCGATCGTGGTGGAACGGATCTATGCGGACTTCCTCGAGGCGGGCGTCACGCTGTTGCAGAGCAACACGCAGCACTCGAATCGATACGCCCTTGAATCCTCGATGCTCTCTGCCCGTGTGCAGGAGCTCAATCGCAAAGGAGTGTGGCTTGCACGCACGTCCGCCCAAGGCAAGGCAGCCGTGGCCGGCGTGGTGGGTCCTACGGGACGTTTCATGCGCCCCCTCGGTCCCCTCGACCCTTCCGACCTTCATCAATGCTTCACTGAACAGATCGGTGCCTTGCTTGCATCCGGTGCAGACCTGATCATGCTGAAGTCGTTCATCGATCTTGATGAACTCGATATCGCCATTCATGCTGTGCGTGCGCTAAGCGCCGACGTGCCGCTGATCGCTCTGAAGTCGTTCCCCGAAGATGGGAGCGTGTTGGCCGGCTCGTATCCGAGTGATGTTGCTACGCGCATCACGGCGCATGGAGTGACGGTGCTTGGCAGTAACGGAACGGTTGGTCCGCAACGCATGCTCTCCATTGTAGAGTCGCTCCGGGTGAGCACTGTGCCGCTCTGTGCACAGCCCGACATCGGCATTCCGACCATCATCGATGGCATTCCCACGTACAACGCCGAACCGCAGTATGTGGCAGAGGCCGCACGTCGACTCGTAGAGCACGGCGCCTCTGTGATCGGCGCCGATGGCGGAGCCAGCGTCGAGCATATCCGCGCCATTGCCGATGCCGTGCGCGGATGCACCATCGGCAGCGCTCCCGTTTCCATCAAGCATGCACCGGTCGAAGTGACCACCGCTGTCGATGTTGATCGGCGCAGTGCGTTCCATCGTGGCCTCGGCAACCGGTTCTTGAGCACGGTGGAGCTTGACATTCCGCGTGGCCTCGACATGTCGTCGGTGATCGATGGGGCGCGCTTCCTCAAGGATCACGGCATCGATGCCGTGAACATCAGCGATGGTGCCCGCGCACGACTTCGCATGAGCCCCATTGCCATCTCGCACCTCGTGCAACAAGAGACCGACATGGAGTGCATCACGCACCTTGCCTGTCGAGATCGCAACATGGTCGGTCTGCAAAGCGAGGTGTTGGGTGCGTACAGTCTTGGCCTTCGCAACATCCTTGCCGTCACGGGCGACCCCACGCATATCGGCGACTTCCCGTATGCGACCAGCGTGTACGATGTGGACAGTATCGGACTGGTCCGTGCACTCGGTCGCATGAACACCGGCAGAGATCTCGTGGGCAATCCGCTTGGCGACACGACGCAGTTCTGCATCAGTTGCGCCGTCAATCCGGCTGCCGAAGATCTCGAGCGCGAGATCGACCGGCTTGCCATGAAGGCCGCAGAGGGAGCGCACGTTGCGTTCTCGCAACCGATCTTCGACGAAGAGGTCCTTGCCACCTTCCTTGACCGCATTCGCCATATCGACATTGCCTTCATGGTGGGCATCATCCCACTCCGTACGCTACGCCATGCAGAGTTCCTGCATTATGAAGTGCCCGGCATGACCATTCCTGCATGGGTACGCGATCGCATGCGCGAGGCAGGCACAAGCACCGAACAAGCAACGGCCGTGGGCATCGACATTGCCGTGGAGTTCCTGCGCACCGTGCGGGACCGCGTGCAGGGTGTGTATCTGATGCCGCCATTCAAGAAATACGAAATCGCTCTCCGGATCCTCCAACAACTGCAACCCTGAGGTTCTTCGATGACACAGTACGACCCCTATCAACTGCAAGACCCGAATTACGTACCGCCCATCGAAGATGTGCGCGTTGGATTCGGTCCACGCTTCGGCGCCTTCCTCATCGATGCGCTTGCCTCCATTGCCATTGCCGTGATCGTGGCCATGATCTTCATGACCATGGGACTCAAACCGTCCATCTTCGGAGAAGAGGATTTGGATCAAATACTCTCCGTCTACAAGATGCTCGGCATTGGCGGTTCCGAGATGTCGATGATCATGGACTTCTTCGGCACCATCGTTGTCGCCTCCATTGTGGTCGCCTTTGCCTATTCCCTCATCGAGTTGATGTGGGGCACGTCGCCGGGCAAGATGACGCTTGGCTTACAGATCGCACGGTCAGATGGAACGCGCGGCGATCTTTCGCTCTATGCAAAGCGCTGGGCCGTGAAGCACATCAAGGATATCCTACAGTTTGCAGCGTTCATTGGTACCATCCAGGTGCTCGAGACCATCGGTGGCGTCTTGGGCTTCGTGATCTTCATCGGCTTCTTCTTCGTGTTCAGCGATTCGCGCATGACGTTGCATGATCGCATTGCACAGTCGGCTGTTTTCCGCAAACGTGACATCAAGGGTTGATCATGGCCTACTACCGGGACTACCTCGCACTCGATAAGATCCTCGACGCGCAAACGTTGGAGAGCGACAAGCACGGTCAACATGCGCACGACGAGATGCTCTTCATTGTCACCCACCAGGCCTTTGAGCTCTGGTTCAAGCAAGTGATGTTCGAATTGCGCAGTGTGATCGACACGTTGAACGTTCCCTACGTGGCAGAGGCGGCCGTGGCCACATGTCATGCGCGGTTACAACGCGTGAACAAGATCATGGAACTGGCCACGAATCAGTTCTCCATTCTGGAAACGATGACGCCGCCGGACTTCATGGACTTCCGCGCCTTCCTGAATCCTGCCTCCGGTTTTCAAAGTGCACAGTTCCGCGTGCTGGAGATCGCGCTTGGATTGCCCGAGCAGAAGCGCGTGCTAAAGCACTATTCCGATGCCATGGACCCGCGCGATAGGGCCATCATCGAGCAGGCGCGCCAGATGACGTCGCTCTTCACTGTTGTCGAGAAGTGGCTCGAGAAGATGCCGTTCATGGAAGCCAGTGGCTTCACGTTCTGGCAGGCGTACCGTCAGGCCGTCGTCGACATGCTCGATCGTGACCGCGCAGAGGTGCGCACGCTTGCCGAAGCAGAGCATCGCGATCCCGCCGAGGCACTGGCACAGATCGACGGTATTGAAGACGGCTTCCATGGCCTCTTCGACGAACAACGCTATTCGGAGATGCTCACGTCGGGCGTGCGCAGATTGTCACAACGCGCCACCCATGCAGTACTCTTCATTGCAACCTATCGCAACGAGCCGCTGCTGCAGATCCCCTATCGCTTCATCGATGCCGTCACCGAGCTTGACAAGCTTGTCTCGCTGTGGCGCTTCCGGCACACGCTCATGGTCAGTCGCATGATCGGCATGCGCGTGGGCACGGGCGGTTCCAGCGGACATGACTACTTGATGCAAACGGCGATGAAGCAACGCGTGTTCGACGACATCACGGCCATGAACTCCTTCTTGATCCCGGCCATGTACATCCCGTCGCTCCCCCAGGAACTGGCACAGCGACTTCAGTTCGTGAACGAAGCAAGGACCTGATCAGTGACGCACGATCAGTGGCACTGAATGCGCGTTTCGAGAGGAACGCACATTGATCATGTAGACCCCAGGATCGAGATCCTTCGTTGAGATCTGCAACGTATGTTCACCTGCAGAGTTGCTCGTACCGACACGAGTATGCAATGGGAACGACTCAACCGTTGTACCCAATGCAGAGGCTATCGTTACCTGCAGGTCATGTACGTCACCTTCACTCGCGATCACCAGTGAAATGGTCACGTACTCGTTGGTCGGATTCGGTCGAATGGATAGCACTCCGGTGACCTGCGGACGCGCACTCGCTTCTTCAACTTCAACCGATGCGGGAGATTGGAAGAACTCAATACGTTGAAGCCCCGGTTGTATCTCGCCTCCAACAGTGACAATGGCGACTGAATCCCGTATGAACCGAATGTGCGATGCAAAGGACGTCTCACTGTTCAGAACCCGTATGACGTGCGGCGGTTGCGAACTCATGAGGTCGTACGTGAGCACGTTTCCACGTACGGCCGTGAACACAACCGTTGAACCCATGAAATCGAAGTCACCAAATGCCAAGGAATCTATTGAGAAGAGTACCTCAGACTTCCATGGTGATAGCGAGATCTTGCAGAATGACCGCAGATCTCCGTCCGCTTTCCGATTACTTCGTACGACGGCGTACAATTCCCCACGGTGCCACCTGTAAGACCTCAGTTCTGCCACCTCTTTCATCACTGAATCGTACACCACCGTTCCGCGTACGAGCTTGGCGAACGTTAGTGAGTGTGAGGTTTTGTAGATGCTCGTGTCAAGCCCCGCATTGTTCGCGAGCATGGCGTACACAGTGTCTCCAGAGGAACCTAGAAAGGTCACTCCATTTGCATCAAGTGTGCCTATCCTTGACCACGTCCTCCCGGCATCCACTGAACGCGTGAAAAACTGACCAAACATCGAGTATCCGATGGCAGTATCTTCCTGGAGATAACACCAGCTATCTGGTACATAGTCGCTCTGCATGCAATCCGATTCGTACGCGCTCGGTCCGACCGTTGTGGTCCAACTCGGAAAACCACTCCACATGGTCACGATCGAACCATTGGGCGATATCTGCTGACCTCGGAATGACCCTTGAAATGTGCATGTACCAGCCGTTGCGACAGGTTCCCATTCGAATTCATTCCTGCCCATCCGTATCGGAAGGGTGTGATACGAATGTCGTGTGATCAATCGCTGGCCAGTTGTGGATAGGTGTGTGTAAGAATTGAGGGGCTTCCTTGGCAGGTACGACATAACGCTCCAAGGCTCACCCTGCGCGACGCTCATAAGGAGCGAATGATCACCAACAACGAAGACGCGCCCACCCTGCGTACAAAAGGAGATCGGGGTGTACAGTTCCAAGAGCGCTGCTGTATCGGAGTTACGCGGCTTTTCAAGTTGTTCATACGTAAGCACAGAGATGTCTTTGCCATAGCAAGCCATTACCGTGTCTTCGAACCGTTGGAGAAGAACCGGTTGCAATGAATGCTGAAGTAGCTGCGAAAGCGACCGATCCCTGAGTTTCAGCACGTAGAGTGCGTTCATCGAAGAATCGCGGGTAGCAAGGAAAGCGTGATCCTCCGTACTGTCCATCTCCATGGCAACGACCCAGCCCGGAGCATCGCTCAAGATCGTATCAATGAGCATCGAACTCCCATCAACGCTCTGGGATACCTTCATGATAGTGCGATCCATCATGCTGACAAAACAGCCAGAACGTGCTCGTGAAAGGAGGATAGCATTTGAACATACGGGCTCTGTGTTCCTGATCTGCGTTGTACTGTTCATCGCATAGCAGGAACCTGAACGCGTCAGGACGAGAAAGAATGATGGCGAGATCTTGGCGATATCCTGAATAGGCTCATTCGATCCGTGCTCGTACTTCGCTAGGATCTGCAAACGATGGTTGAACAGGTGAACATCTCCGCGCACTGTGATGCAGGCGATCGAATCTGTGCCAATACGTCGGCATCGCTGAACGTCGGAAATGATGTTCCCGTCGCCATCCTTCAGATAGCCAAACGCATCCACGGCATCCTTCTGCAACGTCACGATGTGTCCATTGGAAGCGATCGCATACACACGATCATCGGCACTGAACGTATAGACATACGGAGAGCCCAGATCGGTCGTGCGGGTTGACAACTGTGCACGCACGCCGAGAGTCGCCCAAAGTCCCAGTGCAAAGATGCATGCGACCATACACCATCGAGAACGCTTTGACATAACCATAACAACGCAACCCAATTCACTGTCCGGAATCGCAGGAGCTCTCGTGGTACACGTCGATCATCGACCACGTCGCGCTGCACTTGCTCTTGATACACGGCCAAAGCAAACTACAACGATTCTCAAACCTGTAGATGTCACATTCCGCTCCGGTCGCCGCACTCTCGGTTGAAGCAACGGACATTCACATCGAAGCAAGGACCTGACGATGATCCTCCCCAGGCTCCGTCGCGTCGTGCAACGGGGTCTGGTGGAGACCCTCCGTGCCGTCGACGACGTTCTCTTTCCGCAACGGTGCCTTCTTTCCGGCACGCCACTTCGCTATGGCACGTCGCGCATCATCGGCATCAGCGATGCCGCGATCGACGCACACCCTCCGGCCCCGCCGCCTTCCATGCTCTTTGCCTTGCTGGCGCGACATTTCGACGCCGACGATATTGCGCTCGGTTGTGTACATGCGCGCTTTGCGATCACGATCGGCTCTACCATCGACCATGCCGTCCACGCACTCAAGTATGAAGGGCGGACACGTCTGGCTCACGATCTTGGCAAGGAGGTGGGGCGGCATGTGGAATGGATGGATACCGAGCAGGCGCGCGCCTATGCGATGGTGATACCTGTTCCCATCCATGCTGCACGACGTCGTGAACGCGGCTACAACCAGGCAGATCATATCGCCGCCGGTGTTGCCGACATCCTTCGCATCCCGTGTTGCACGGACGTGCTCGTGCGCACGCGCTACACGATCACGCAGACGCAACTCGATGCAACGCATCGTGCCGGGAATGTGCAGGATGCCTTTTGCGTTATGGACCGCACGGCCATCCACGGTCGACATCTCCTCCTCGTCGACGACGTCCTCACCACAGGCTCCACGCTCAATGCTTGCGCCATGGCCCTGCTCGATGCCGGCGCTCGACGTGTGGATGCGGCCACCATCGCAGCGGCTGTGTGAATGCGTGGACAAGAAGCGGTATTTTGTGGACATGCTGCGTTTCCTCCTTGCCACCCTCCTTGCCCTGTGCACCGTTGCGCCCATGGCCGCGCAGTTTGCCGTGGAGATCCACGATACCGACGGGATCCCGACGGCCACCTATCACATGCGGCGGTTGCGCGTGCTGGAGTCGATGCCGGCGCGCAGCGCGGCCGTGATCCTGGCGGCTGATGTGCGGAACCGACAGAATGACGTTGACTATGAGTTCCGCCAGAGCTCGAACTTCCTGTATCTGACGGGCTTTCCGTATCCCGATGCCGCACTCGTGCTGCTGCGCGACGGTGTGACGTTGAACGGCAACGTCTATCGCGAGATCCTGTTTGTGCGGGAACGCAAGCGCGAGCGCGAACAGTGGACGGGTGTGGAAATGGGTCCCGACGAGGCCATGTCGATGTTGGGCATCGACACCGCACTTCCCTTCTCGTCGTTGCCGGACCGCCTCAAAGAGTGGCTTCCCGAGGTCGACACGCTCTACCTTCCCTCCCTCCCCACCAAGAGCGTTCGCGTTCCCCTCGTGGGCAAGAACCTGTATGTGGATGTGGACCTGAAGAAGCAACTGCAAAAACTGCGCACCACGCTTGAATTCAAAATGACGATGCCCATCCTTGCCGCCTTGCGCGAAGTGAAGGATGCCGATGAATTGCGCCTCATGCAAAAGGCCATCGATGTGTCGATGGCCGGACATCGTGCCACGATGCGGGCAGCACGGCCGGGCATGAAGGAATATGAACTCGAGGCCGTGATGGAGTATGAGTTCAAACGTGGTGGTGCCGAAGACGTTGGCTATCCGTCGATCGTAGGCTCGAAGTACAATGCCTGCATCCTGCATTACACGGCCAACCGACGTCGCACGGCGGCACAGGAATTGGTCCTCGCCGACTGTGGCGCAGAGTATCACGGCTACACCGCCGACATCACGCGCACGTTCCCAATGAGTGGTCGGTTCACGCAAGATCAGCGCACCATCTACTCCATCGTGCTCGAAGCGCAAGACAGCGGCATTGCCGCAGCACGCGCCGGCGCGCCGTTTCGCGCAACACACGAAGCGGCAAAGAACGTGGTGGCGCGACGGTTGATGGAGTTGGGCATCATCTCCGATGTGGCCGACGTGAAGAAGTATTTCATGCATGGCACGTCGCACTACCTTGGCCTCGACGTCCACGATGCCGGCACCAGCGGTCCACTGAAAACGAACAGCGTGATCACCGTCGAGCCCGGCGTCTACATACCCGAAGGAAGTGCCTGCGATAAACGGTGGTGGAACATCGGCGTGCGCATCGAAGACGATATCCTGATCACCGACGAAGGTCCGGTGAACATGTCGGGCGCGCTTCCCCGCCGTGCAGAAGACATTGAAGCATTGATGACACAGGAACCATGAGCCTAATTCGATCGATCTCGGGTCTGCGTGCCACCCTTGGCAACAGCCTTACGCCAACGGTTGTGGCCGACCATGCAACGGCCTTCTCCACCTTGCTCCCTCCCGGTCCGATCGTGGTGGGACGCGACGGACGTCCGTCGGGTGTGTGGATCGCCGACGTGGTCGTGGGCGCCCTTCGTGCATGCGGACGTACCGTGCGTGTGCTCGACATGGTGCCAACACCCACCGTGCAACTGATCACCGAACACAGCGATGCTGTTGGCGGCATCAGTATCACGGCTTCGCATAATCCTGCGGAATGGAACGGCCTGAAGTTCCTTGGTGCAGATGGCGTCTTCCTCGACGCTGAACAGAACACACGTCTGCTCGCCATCGCCGATGCGCGCGCCTTCACGCTGTCATCCGACCAACAACACGGTGCCGTCGAACACGTGAACAACGCGGCACAACAACACATCGATGCCGTGCTCGGTCTGCAAGGCATTGTGAAGGGCGGCAAGGCAGGCAAGGTGGTTGTCGATGCCGTGAATGCAAGTGGCTCGTTCATCGTGCCGCGCCTCTTGCGTGCACTGGGATACGAGGTGATCGATCTGGCCTGCGATGGAACGGGCATCTTCCCGCATGCGCCCGAGCCAACAACAGAGAACTTGCAGTCACTCGGAGAGGCTGTGCGTGCGAACGGTGCGGACCTTGGTATTGCCGTGGATCCGGATGCGGACCGACTTGTGCTCTTCGATCACAACGGCATGGCCATCGGTGAAGAGAAGACCGTGGCATTGGCGGCCGAGGCCGTCTTCGCCATGGGAGTGCGCGGCATTGCCGTGGTGAACTACTCCACATCGCGCATGATCGACGACATTGCTGCTCCCTTCGGTTCACACGTGTTGCGTGCCGCCGTGGGAGAGATCAACGTGGTGCGACGAATGCAACAGGAACATGCCGTGATCGGCGGCGAAGGAAGTGGCGGCGTGATCTATCCTGCCTGTCACTTCGGTCGCGACTCCCTCGTCGGCATCGCCCTCATCACATCACTCATGCGCATGCGTGCGGCAACCCTTGCCGACCTTGCCGCCTCGATGCCCTCCTATCACATGATCAAAACGAAGTTCGCCGTGGCCGATCGTTCGCGCGTGCAGGTGGTGCTCGACCGATGTGTGCATGCCTTTGCGGATGCGCAGATCAGTACCGTCGACGGCGTGCATTGCGCTTGGCAGGACCGATGGATCCACATTCGTGCATCGAACACGGAGCCCATCATGCGCGTGATCGCCGAGGCTCCGTATCAGCATCATGCTGCAGAACTGATCGCTCGCGTGCAGGCACTGCTGGAGGATCGGTCATGACCTTCGATGCGCATGCATCGGCCCGAGCGCTCATGGTGCAGTGTCTCACCGAGGCGGTGGAGCGAAGCGGACTGAGCATGACCATCGACGAGCCATCTACGCTTGACGGAACGTTCATTCGGTTACGTCACGCCGATGCAAGCATTCACACCTTGTTCGAAGTGGTCGCACCACACCACCATGCGTACGACGATGTGCTGCGCGAGAAGGCACGCTCGGTGGCCACGCGCATGCAGGCACCACGCTTTGCCGTGTGCGACCTCCGTCAGTGCGTGGTCTACCGTACCGAGGCTGTGGTCAAGCGCTTGTATGACGAAGAACAGATCGAGGCGGCCTTTCCCTTGTGTTCCGTGTTCTCCGTTGCCGAGGCGCAAACACCGCAACACCGACAGCGCATCGTGGATGTGCTGCGTGCCTATCTGACGCAAGCACCACCACCGCCGCTCACGGCCGATGAACTGTTGGCCTTGCGCTTAGAGTGGACCACCTCAGATCTCATTGCCTGTACCCATGGCACCACGGAACAGCGTACATCGGTGGTACGCCTCGTCACATCGGTACTTGCGTATGACCTCTTGCAATTCCGACACGAGGAAACGCTCGATCGACTCACGTTGCCGTACGGACTTCGAAGTCCGCGTCTCCTACTCGACATCGTCGGTGCCTTCCTGCGTGATGCGCGCGACAAAGGCCATCGCATGTTCCCGTCGCGCGTGTCCGACGTCCACGTCCTCCATGCTCGCGACGAGTTCTTCCGCGCATCGCTTGCAGATCTCGTGGCCTTCCTGCAACGCATGGACCTCGTGCGAATTCCCACCGTTGGCATGCATCGCGCCATCGATCGGTATCTGACGTGGAGCTCCAGCATCAAGGAACATCCGACACCGATCCTCGATGTGGTGGACCTTGCCTTGCGCATGACCTCGCGTACGGGACCGGTACGCTTCCTCGAACTCGGCACCACCACCGGCCTTGCCGCCCTTCGCATGCTTCATCATGCCGATGCTCTCGGTCTCGACGAGCCCACCGTGCGCGTCTATGCGCCCACCGCTGACGATGCACGTATGGTGCAGTTACGCACAACCGGACGTCTTGATGAACGGTCACCCGTGACCTTCATCGAACAGCATGAACGTGTGGACCGTCCATGGACCACCGTCAGCATCTCCGGATACGACGTCACCGAACGCCATCGCCTTCGCCTCCTGCTCGAGCGACTCCCGCTCGTCGACGATGGGATGGTCATCCTCTATCTTCCGTCCACAGCATTGCACGAGCAGCGCTATGCCGGCGTACGCAACGCCATCATGGCACGCTTCGATATCGAGTGGATCCTCGTCAGCGATGTGCAACCACTCTCCGAACCCGATGTGGCCCTGTGTGTGATCGTGGCACGGATGCGAGGCGGCGAGGAGCACACATCATCGGCACCCGCAAAGCTCGTGTACGTGCGCGCACCGTTCGCCAACTTCTTCCTGCCTTGTGAATCGCCGCGCGAGCGCGACGCCAAACGTCTTGCATCCATCGATGCATTCCTGCGCTATCTCTCTGCATCGGAACGCGGGAAGAACAACAACGAAGCCGTCGTTCATGTGGTGGCGCAGACCACGTTGCGCACGCTTGCCGATACGCCGCACGGAACGTGGTCGGACCTTTTGATCCCAGCCGATGTACTCTCGCGCATCTTGCTCAAGGCGGAAGGGAAACTCCGTCCGCTGCGCGACGTGGCCACGGTGGCCAGCGGATTGCGCACCGGTGCCCATGAGTTCTTTGTGCCCGACGTGGAGCAGATCGCCCACGAGGGCATTGAGCCGGAGTATTGGCAGCGCACGTTGATGTCGGGGGCCACCGTCGACAACACGGTGATCGTTGCGGCCGACGAGTTCGACTCCATTGCAACCACTCCGTCCACGTCGCACCGCCTCTTGTTGGTGCATGGCTCGCAACGCGAGATGCAGGGAACGAACATGTTCACGCGCATTCAGGCGGCAGAGCGCGACGGACTGCATACGCGGGCAACACTACGCGGTCGCGATCGATGGTACGATCTTGGCGATGTGCGTGTGCCGGATATCATCTTCCCACGTCGACACGACGGACGCTGGCTGGCCCATCGCAACACGTCGCATGCTTTCATCACGGACAGTTGTGTGGGCGTGCATCTGCACGACACGTCGCATGCCGACGCTGTGGCACTGTGGATGAATTCAACGGTGGGACTGTTCTTTGCAGAGCTCTTTCGACGTACGCATACCGACATCGACATCACCGTCACCGAACTCTCGCTCTTCCCTGTTCCATCGCAGCAGATCCTGCGCGACACGCAGCCACGGCAGCATCGCGAATTCCAGTCACGTCCAATGACACCGCTCACCGACGAGCTCGGGACAACGGTTGCCGAGTGTGCACGCCCTGATCTTGTGCGCAAGGACCGACGTCGGCTCGATGCGTACTACATGGACTCCGTGTTGGCGCTCTCACCGGAAGAACAGCGCTGGATGTATCGATGCGTGATGATGTGGTGGACTGAACCAACGTCGAACCTCCGTCATCTCACCGCCGCCATCATCTACGATCTCGAGGTCCGTCACAAGCTCCGTCCGCTCTCCTCGTGGTACACGCAAGAGATCGAGCAACTGCCAACGGATGCAACGCGCACCATCATCGTGCCGGATCACACCCAGGCAGAGGTCACGAGCACCATGTTCTCGCATGCCGTGCGATTGCTCCGCGGCAGTCGCACCGAAGAGATCATCGACTGTTCATCCAAAGCAGAGGCAGAGATCATTGCCGTTCTTTGTTCGCTGGGCAAGGCCACCATCGAGATCCCGAAGGACGAGATCATCATCGACATGCTCCTGCCACAGCTCCACCAGTTCCAGCGATCCCTGGAATCGGCTCTGGATGCGGCCTGCACGGTCCTGCCCGACGAAGAGATCCGCGAGCTCGTCAAACGCTCCGTGCGTGCACGCATGACGGCGTTGTAGTTACAGGCCTTTGGTTTTCACCTATTTTATGGGTTCACCGTCGTCGTTCGAATCGTCAAACAGAATGAGAACAGAATTGGCATGACAGAGATCCAAACATTCATATCAAGATGGAAGACAGCGTCGGGCACCGAACGGGCGAATTATCAGATGTTCTTGACTGAGCTTGCTGACTTGCTGGGTGTAGACAAACCAGAACCTGCGACCAGTGATACCTCCGAGAATGCCTATGTATTCGAGCGCTTGGTGACCATGTACTCTGGGTCCGGCAGCCACTCTCATGGTTTTATCGACTTCTACCGACGCGGCTCGTTTGTTTGTGAAGCGAAGAAGATCAGAGCATCGGAAGATGGGTCGAAATTCAGCGATGCCATGCTTCGCGCCAGAAGTCAGGCCGAGCTCTATGCCAGGTCGCTTCCGGCTCTTGAAGGAAGACCACCGTTCTTGCTAGTCGTCGACGTAGGGAACGTGATCGAGATCTTTAGTGAGTTTACGAGAACGGGCGCCACCTATGTTCCGTTCCCCGACACACTTTCGCATCGCATTCGACTTGAAGATCTTCAGAAGCCGGACGTACAAGAACTCCTACGAGCGATCTGGAATGATCCGGATAGCCTTGACCCATCGCGGCGTTCTGCACGAGTTACGAAGGAGATCGCTCTCACTCTTGCCTCACTCGCCCGTTCCTTTGAACTCGATGGACACGAGCCGGGGTCCGTTGCTCGATTTCTTACACGCTGTCTGTTCACATTTTTTGTGGAGGACATCGGGCTGTTTCCGAAACGTGCGTTTACGACGTTACTCGAACAGATGCGCGAACGCCCTCAACAGCTGGCGTCGATGATCGGCGAGATTTGGACCGTCATGGATGAGGGTGGTTTCAGCACATCTATCAGAGAAGATGTTCGCAGATTCAATGGTAGGCTGTTCAAGGAGCGCGACGTTCTTACACTTACAACACCCATCATCGACAAGTTGATCGAGGCTGGCAACCGCGATTGGCGCGACGTTGAGCCTGCCATCTTCGGAACCTTGTTGGAACGCGCCTTGGATCCTGTGGAGCGACACAATCTCGGAGCGCATTTTACGCCACGCGCCTACGTTGAACGACTTGTTCAGCCCACTGTCATTGGTCCGCTGCGGTCCGAATGGGATCTTGCACGAACGGCGGCTCTAACAGCCCTTGCCGAAGGAGATCGCGCAGAAGCGTTACGACACGTCCGCTTGTTCCACCATCGGTTATGTTCTCTTCGCATTCTTGACCCAGCCTGTGGTTCCGGCAACTTTTTATACGTGACCCTCGAGCACCTCAAAAGACTCGAGGGAGAAGTCTTGCTCTTCCTAGAGGACCTTGGAGAGCAGCGGGCGAGGTTTGATCTCGCCGGTGTAACGGTTGACCCGCACCAGTTTCTTGGCATCGAAGTAAATCCAAGGGCGGCCGCTATGGCGGACCTCGTTCTATGGATCGGCTATCTTCAGTGGCATGTGCGCACACATGGAGACGTTCGACCCATAGAGCCGATCATCAAGGATTTCGGGAACATCACTTGCATGGACGCCGTGCTCGGATGGGACAATCGTATTCCAGCAATGCGAAGTGACGGAACTGCCGAGACTCGTTGGGATGGTAGGACGTTTGTCGAGCATCCGGTAACAGGCAAGCTCGTCCCAGACGAGAATGCCCGAGTGCAGATCTACAGTTATGTTCGACCAAGACAATCCACATGGCCTAGCGCAGACATAGTCATTGGCAATCCGCCATTCATAGGCGCCAAGTGGATTAAAGAATCGCTCGGTGACGGTTACGCTTTAGCGCTACGATCAGTGTATCAAAACGTTCCGGAATCGGCTGACTATGTTATGTATTGGTGGGATAAGGCTGCTGAACTCCTTCGTAATGATGAGATTGAACGCTTTGGCTTCATTACAACGAATAGCATTAAACAAGTCTTCAATCGACGCGTCATAGCACATCACGTTGCGTCCGATCCACCGGTGTCCATTTGTTATGCCATTCCCGACCACCCTTGGGTTGACGCTGCACAAGGTGCAGCGGTGAGGATTGCCATGACAGTTGCTGAAGCGGGATTCAAATCAGGCATTCTTGAAATCGTTGTTCAAGAAGAACCTAATGAAGATGGTTCATCTAGTACGATTCTTCATAGATCTTCAGGTATGATCCATGTGGATCTTCGCATAGGCGCTGATCTAAATGCAGCGCACGAGCTACGATCAAACCTTGATGTTAGTAATCGCGGTGTACAATTGTTCGGTGCAGGATTCATCGTTACTCGATTGCAGGCAGCCGAGTTAGGCCTTGGCAGAGTTCAGGGTTTGGAGAATCATATACGAGAGTACCGTAATGGAAAGGATGTTACTGCTCGACCGCGAGATGTTCTCGTCATTGATCTTTTTGGCCTGTCTGAAGACGAAGCACGAATCAAGTTCCCCGAAGTCTATCAATGGGTGCTTCAGCGGGTGAAACCCGAGCGAGACCAGAACAACCGCGATTCTCGGAAGCGTAACTGGTGGCTGTTTGGTGAAACGAATCCAAAGCTCCGTCGGCAGTTGTCAGGTCTTGAGCAGTTTGTATCGACAGCTGCAACTGCGAAGCATCGTGTTTTTCAATTGATGGCAGATACAATTTTGCCCGATGACTCCTTGATCAATATTGCCTCGAGCGATTCATGGGTGCTAGGCGCACTTATGTCGAGGATCCATTGTCTGTGGGCTCTTTCCATTGGTTCCGATCTTGGGGGCAACACACCACGCTACATCAAATCCCTCTGCTTTGAGAAGTTCCCTTTTCCACTTCAACGGGGTCAACCTGACGAGGCGATAGAGTTGTATGCACAGCGCATTGACACGCATATAAAGCGTCAATTGGAACTCCACCCCACACTCACGATTACCGACATCTACAACGTCGTCGAGGCATGCAGGTCCTGCACTGCGTTAACAGCGAAGGAACGGATCATCCACGAACATGGACTTGTTGACATCCTTCGTGAGTATCATGATGAACTAGACAGGCTTGTTTTCGACGCCTATGGGTGGGACGATCTCGCCGCACGTCTCGTTGGAAAGCCTGGAGCAACCTGCACGAGCGACTTTAAGTCCGCAGAGCAGATAGACGCGGAGAATGAGTTACTACAGCGTCTTGTAGACCTGAACCACCAGCGCTTTCAAGAAGAACAGAACGGAGTTGTGCACTGGCTTCGACCAGAGTTCCAGCGGAAGGCAAAGGACGCACCGACACAGGCATCAATGGGAATCACACACGCTTCAGGCAAGAAACTTGAGAGCCAAGCAACATTGGAGCGGCTCCCTTGGCCCACGGACCTTGTGGAGCAGGTCCAAGCCATCTCAAGGTTACTCGACCGGTTTGGAAGTGATGTCACGGTTGACACTGTTTCTTCACAGTTCAAGAGAGCACGCAAAAACCGCGTCTCGCAGATCATCGACACACTCCGGATGCTCGGAAGATGAAGCACCGAGCAGACAGACGTATCCGGCATGTTGCACTAACTGTACTTGCAGATGTAAATATTCCGCTTGCGAAGTTCCCAGTTGTCAAGAACCGACACTATGTGGCATTTGGGCCAGAAGTAACCGGAAAAGCCCCAAAACAGATTGTGAAGATCTATGTTGAGTCGGTCCGTCAATTCTTACCTGAGGTAATAGTCAGTTCTAGCAAGCAACGCTGGATTCCGTTCATAGCAAAAACTGGAGAGCGCTTCTATCCGATTGAATCAATTACGGAACACCTCTTTACACGAATTGGACAGACACTTGGATTAGAGATGGCAGAAACAGCCTTGGCGGTGCTCCGCGGACAGTTACGGTTGATTTCTCGCATCTTTGTGCCCCCTGCGTTTGCGCCAAATCGCAAGCAACAGCTTATGCATGGAGCAGAGGTTCTTACGGCATATCTCGATGGGGATCGTCCGTTTGTGGAAACGATCACAAAACACAACAAGAAGCAAGCCTCATCTGTTATCTACATAGATGACATTTTCAATGCCATCTCTCATGTGTTTCCGCATCACGCATCAGAGCTCATTCGGGAGCTCAGTAAAGTTCTTCTCTTTGATGCATGGACAGGTTGCTTAGACAGACATCTGTACAACTGGGGTGTTGTGCGTGGGATTGACGATGCAATGGCTCCACGATTTGCACCCATTTATGACACAGCTCGCGGGTTGTTTTGGCGACATAAAGATGGAGACCTACTGCGAAAGTTTGTCGGCGAGAACGGACGATTGAGACGCGAGAAGTACATACGTGAAGCAAAACCTGAGTTGGGTGTACCAGGCTCCGAAGTAAACTGTAGTCACATAGAAATGTTCAGCTACTTGATGAGGAATTGCGATAACGAAACGCGAAGATGGGCTTCAACAACATTCTCGGACCAAAACCGTACTTTTGTTTGTGAGATGATAGAACGTGAGTTTGGCAGGACTCTCAGTCCGGTAAGGATTCAGGCAATTGTCGAGCTTCTTCACGATCGTCATTCACTCCTTTCTCAATTTTATTAGGAGTCCACCGTGATACGTGCACTTCTTCAACGGTTGAAGCAGGATGTTGGTCTGGAGAATGTTGAAGATTCAACATCTGTTGTTGACGAGCACTTGATACTCACACACGGCAAACTTGAAGTTGCCCGTGTAGGCTTCGATGGGAAGACATGGACATTTGAGTATACGGATGCTTTTCGCGCGCAATCCACCATTACTCCACTTCCTGATTTTCCCGACGTACACCACAAGTATTCTTCTGAAGATGCTTGGGCTTTTCTCTTGTCCAGATTGCCCTCGCCATCTCGTTCAGATATTCGCCAGATCCTTCAAAAGGAGAATATCTCTCCAACTGATATCGTTGCTTTATTGCGACGGTTCGGCGAGAAGTCCGTTAGCAGTCCATTCGACCTAAAAGCAGCCTAGGTAGCACAGCGAAAGCCCGAGAGATCTCGGGCTTTTTTTTGCCTGTCACAGTTCCCTGCTTGCACGTCCCCTTCTGCCATGCATACCTCATGGCCCCTTCTCGACATTGTTGCACTCTCCTACGTCCGCTCCTGTTCGGCCGCACAGGTGGTGCTCTATGCAGCAACGCATTCCGATCTTGAATCCGCGCTCGACGAAGTGCACGATCTCTTCGACAGCAACGATGCACGCTCAGCGTCGACCCTGCGTGCACAAGCAGCCGCATTACTCGAGCAATGTGCGCGATGCGGAACGCGTATCCTGACGCCGTTCGACGTCGACTTTCCCAGCGGACTCCGCACGGCGCTTCCCATGCCGGCCTTGCTCTTCGTGCGTGGCACGTTGCGCACCGCTCCATGCATTGGCGTGGTGGGCACACGACGGAGCACCGACGGATACGGTCGCCCAGTGACCGAGTCCTTCGTACGCACATGGGCCGAAGTAGGCGTGACCATTGTGAGCGGCCTTGCCACGGGCATCGATACGTTCGCACATACGGCCACGCTGGATGCGGGGGGACATACCATTGCCGTGGTCGCCTGTGGCGTCGACCGCGTCACTCCCTCGTCAGCACTGTGGCTTGCCGAGCGCATCCTCGATCATGGCGGCGCTGTTGTTAGCGAGTATCGATGCGGCCTGAAGGCCATGCCCGGCTACTTCCCCGTGCGCAATCGTGTGATCACGGCACTGAGCGATGCCGTTGTCGTTGTGGAAAGCACGGAGAAAGGCGGTTCGATGATCTCTGCCGAGTTCGCACGGAAGCAGGGACGTCCGTTGTATGCCGTGCCCGGACCCGTCACGTCGACGCGAAGTGCCGGACCCAATGCGCTTCTCCGAACAGGACATGCCATCTGTCTGCAAACCGCCGAGCAGCTCCTGGACGATCTCGGTCTGCGCCGTCAAGCCATGCTTCCCTTCGCCCCTCCCGTGACCTATACGCCCGTCGAGCTCGACGTCATGCGTGTTTGCGCCATCGGTCCGCGCACGGCCGATGCGATCGCAACGGCCACCGGACTGGCCCATGGCGACGTGCTTGCGGCGCTGTTGGGACTTGAGTTTCGCGGACTCGTGCGCCGTCTGCCGGGTCAGCACTACGAGGCCACCACCTGATCGCTCCGACGCACGCATACCATGCACCACAGTCGACGTCCGTATATTCATGGCATGTCCGCCCACAACATCCCATCGAGAAAACAAGAACACGTCAACCTCGCTGCGCAGCAGAACGTCGGCTTCGTTGCCAAGACCAATGGTCTTGAGCGCTATGAGTTCGAATACAATGCACTGCCGGAGCTCGACCTTGCTGACGTGAACACGGCAACGACGTTTCTCGACATGCCCATCGAGCTTCCGCTGATGATCAGCGGCATGACGGGCGGCTATGCCGATGCCGAGCGCATCAATGCTCAGCTTGCCGATGCGGCCCAAGTGGTGGGCATTCCCATCTGTGTTGGGTCGATGCGTCAGGCCATCACCGATGCATCACTGCACGCCACCTACACCGTTGTGCGCGAGCATGCGCCATCGGTGCCGGTGATCGCCAACATTGGAGCTGCACAGATCAAGCGCACCAATGGTCGCCAGGCTCTTGGCGATGCCTTACGCATGGTCGATCTTTTACAGGCTGACGCGCTCACCGTGCACATCAATGCCTTACAAGAGCTCATCCAACCGGAGGGCGAACCGTCGTTCGCCGGCGTGCTCAATGGCATTGCCGATCTTGTGGTGGCATGTCCGGTGCCCATCATTGTCAAGGAAGTTGGCGCCGGGATCTCTCCTGCTGTCGCACAACGTCTGCTCGATGTAGGTGTGCGCATCATCGACGTGGCCGGTGCCGGTGGCACATCGTGGGCGGGCATCGAGATCCTCCGTCACCCCGATGCCACCTCGGTGCAGCATCTCTGGGATGTGGGCATTCCCACGGCCGAATGTGTGCAAGGCTGTGCATCGCTCATGCAGCATACGCCCTTCACGCTCATTGCCAGTGGTGGCATCACGAACGGAACGCACGTGGCGCTCAGCATCGCCCTCGGTGCGCATTGCACGGCAGCGGCGCGCCCCTTCTTGTTGGCGGTGATGGAAGGCGGCACGGAGGCGGTGATCGCGCTGCTGAACACCTGGGAACTTCATGTGCGACAGTGGATGTTCTTGTCGGGTTCTCCAACCATCGACGCTCTTCGCACTGCACACCTTCGAAAGACATGATGGCATCTGACCTCGCCTCGTATACTGCCCGCGTTGAACAAGCGCTTCGTGACGAACTTGCAACGTATGTCGACCCCTCCTGGCTCTACGATCCCGTCCGATATCTCATGGACGGCGGCGGGAAGCGCGTCCGTCCGGTGCTCACACTCTTGTGTTGCGAGGCGGCAGGGGGCAATGCGGACGACTGCATGCCGGCGGCTGTTGCCGTCGAGCTCTTGCACAACTTCACGCTCGTGCACGACGACATCATGGACCGATCGCTCATGCGTCGCGGTCGTGCCACCGTCCACACGCAATTCGGCGAAAGTGCCGCCATCCTCTCGGGCGATGTGCTCATGGGTGTCAGCATGCGGTTGTTGGAGCGATCTGTGCGCACAGCAACGCAACACGTCCACGACCGACGCATCGATGGAATGGACGTGATCGCCGCCTTCTCTACCGGACTCATCGATGTATGCGACGGACAGGCGCTCGACCTTGCGTTCATGCAGCGCACTGACGTGACCATCGACGAATACTTCACCATGATCACGAAGAAAACGGCACGACTTCTGGAAATGTCGGCCACCATCGGAGCCCGTCTTGCCGGTGCCGACGATCCCACCACAGAACATCTTCGCACGTTCGCTGCCGACCTCGGCATTGCGTTTCAATTGCAGGATGATCTGCTCGATCTTGTGGGAACGGAAAGTTTCGGCAAGTCCACCGGTGGCGACATTGTCGAAGGAAAGCGCACATGGCTTATGTTAGCGGCTTACGAGCGCACGCGAGGTGACAACACGACGTGGCGTTCACTTGTTGACGAATTCTTTACGCAGAATGGCCTCGATGCGACGCGTGTTCCGGATGTCACGGCGATGCTCACGGAACTCGGCGTACTCGACGACGCGCGCGCTCTCGTCGAACGCTACAGCAACGAGGCCTTCGCCCATCTGCATGCCATTCCCCCCTCTGGGGCACGCAACCTCCTAGAACAACTCGGTACAGGATTGATGTCGAGAGTACAGTGATCTCATAATGTGCAGGCGACCCTATGAAGGCGATGATGCCATCTGTTGTGCTAGTGCTTCCGTTTCCCCTTTGCCTTTGCCTCTGTCTCTTCCTTGTGTGCGGAGAGATCAAAGCGCAAGAATATCTCCGATATCGACAGGTCATCGCATCGAATGCGAGCTCCTATCATGCGGACGAGCTCGTTTCCTGCGACACTGTTGGTGGGGTACTGACGTTCGCTTCGCGAACGACGCTCCTTCGAATGTCGATCCCGGAGCGAACGGCAGCCAAGCTCGTCACGCCCGGTCAGCTTCTTGCCAACGACTACATGTCGGGCACTCCTTATGAAGGCCAATTCTTCGGGATGGTGTGGTCGTTGTCGTTCAAGGCCTTTTCATGGTCAGCAGATTCCGGAGTGGTCCTCCGTCCGATCCCCAATGCCGCAAGCAGGGCCATCACGTCCGTGAACGGTCCATTTGTCCAGCTCTTTTCAGGATCTCAGTCCTTCGACGGAGGACGCACATGGACCACGCGCAAGCAGCAATACAAGGACGCATCATCGACCGTGATCCCTGGGGCACTGGCCGTAACGGTAACCAATACCGGGAACGATCGGTGGCGATTGTTGTTCCGCGGATCGCCGGACACGTTGTACCCCGCATGGACCACATCGATGAGGATCCGAGCAGGGCGCCGGTATGGAGAGGATTCGCTCCTTTGCATGAGTGCCTCGAGGCTCTTTCGGTCGAGACTTGGTGACACCACGTTCGTCCCTGTAGACAGTATGTTGGTGGAAGGAGCCTATCGTGCGCTCCGACCAAGGTACCTTGAATCGCTCGATGGTGGGGCCGTGTTGTATTGTGATGAAGCCGGATGGTATGGCGTCATCGATCGAATGTCGATCAGAGATGCCGTTGCTCTCGATCTGGGAAGATCACCCGTGTATCCATGGCACACGAGTGACGTTGCCTACTGGCTAGAGTCGGTGCGAGACTCTTTGCGCATCTATAAGATCGGGCTGCGGACCACACCGATCGTCAACACACTATCGATACCGGGCGAGTTTGGGATCGCAGACCCAAGGAGTGAGTTTCAACCCTCCTGCTTCGGAACGTATGGCCTCACGCTGCAGATCGGTGCTACTCGTGAGTACATCGTTGATCTTCATGACACGACCCCTTCCATTCTCATGCTTGGTTCACTGCTTGCGCCAGTGGTCGACCATCTCCCATTGCGACGGATGATCTATAGTTGGGTGGATCAGCATGACAAAACGCATGCATTGGATGACATTGGAAATGCGATCCGTGTAGACACGAACATGTCTGGTGTTCTGACCCATCCTCTTGTTGTGTTCAACCAAGGTGACCCAATGATCACGTCGCCATCGGCCGTTCCGCCCCAAGGCCGTACCTGGCGCGAAGCGGGCACTCCCTTGCCTGCGCTCTGGAATTCGACGTTGGTGTTCCCCGGTCCGGTGATCCGCCGGTTCACACGTGATGGACGCTTCCTCGATACTCTTGTGCGCGTGCCCGTGTGCTTCGCCTCCACCATCGACGACTCCATCCTGGCCACCGGCAGCAAGGGTGTGGTGCGACTGCAAACGACAACGCGCTTCGACACGACGCTTCTTGCAACGGCATCCAACATCGTGGCCGATACGATCGGCTATCCGTCGTCGATGACGCGTGCACGGGATGGCGCTCTTGTGCTGAGCGTGTTAGGCACCTCGTTCTTGCATCGCGATTCGGCTGAGGCCACGCAACGTCGCTGGGGTGGCATTCTACGCTCGACGAATGAAGGGAAGTCGTGGACCACGGTGAGCATTCCGTCAACCGGCTCTTACGTTATGCACTGCATGCGCACCACGTCCGGCACGCTCATCGCCTCGAGCATGCTCATGGTGGAAGACTCGACACATCCTGTCGATGTGAACGCACCCGAGTCCTACTACACAGCCTCGAACGTAGAGGTCTTGCGTTCCACCGACAACGGTCTGAGGTGGTCGGTCGCCGGCACGGCATTCTACTCCGGTCCGTTCCAACCCTGCACGGGCAACATCATCGAGACCGCACCCGGCGTACTCTATGTTGCCACACTTGGTGGCGTCATGGTGAGCACCGATGACGGTCGCACATGGTCAACCGATGAACAACTCCCCCCGACAGCACAACCGTCGTCGGTGTCACGCGGTACGGCAGGCGTACTCGTGGCCACCACAGAGGGTGTTTACGAGATCCCCACGGTGACGTCCGTTCGTGAGGATCCGCGCACACCTGAATGTCGGCCTATGGCATTGACGCGCACATCCATGCGACGGCTCATGCAGCAAGCAGACATCAGCAGCCTTCGCCTCTGTGATGTTACGGGTCGCACCATCAGCATCACACTCGCTTCCGACCTTGCCACCCTCCCAACAGGACTCTATACCGTGCTCGATTGCGATATTGCGGCCGTACCTTCTTCGGTCCTTCTCCTCGAGTGAACATGCTTGACCTTCTTCGCTATCGCATCGATAACATCTTTGCGCGTGGCACACGTGCGCTGCTCATGGTACTGGCACTTGCCCTTGTGGTGCTGACCGGTGCGTTGTGGCTTGTGATGAGCATTGCGCGTGTATCGCCCGGACCCGATGCGTCGGCATGGGACACCGTGTGGACGATCTTCGTCTACACCTTCGATCCCACGGGCGTGCCGTACTCCGATGGCACTTGGCAGTATCGATTGATCATGCTCGTGGCCAGTCTTGGCGGCGTCTTCATTCTCTCGTTGCTCGTGGGTATCCTGGCCAATGGCTTTGCAGAATCCATCGAGCGGTTGCGCAAGGGCAAGTCGCTCGTTGTCGAAACCGGTCACACCCTCGTCCTCGGCTGGGGCGAACAAGTGTTCTCCGTGTTGCATGAGCTCATCATTGCCAATGCGAACAAGCGCTCTGCATGCGTGGTGGTGATGGCCGATGAAGACAAGGTGATGATGGAAGATGCCATCCGTGCACGCATTCCGAATACGATGACCACGCGGATCGTATGTCGAAGCGGATCGCCCATCGACGTGACGGATCTGACCATTGTCCGTCCGCACCTTGCCAAGAGCATCATCGTGCTGGAAACGCGCGACGCTGCCAGCGTTGCCGACGATGCCCTCACCATCAAGACCTTGCTTGCCCTGATGCATTTGAGGAAGGAAGGCGGCATGGGGCCGATCGTGGCTACCGTGCAGGAAGAATCAAGCGTGCATGTTGCCAACCTCGTGGCCGGCAATGCAGCGCGCATTCTGCCAAGTGAGCTGATGATCTCGCAGATCATCACGCAGACATGTCGACAGCCCGGTCTCTCCCTCGTCTACACCGAGCTGCTCGACTTCGATGGCGACGAGCTCTATGAAGTGAATGAGCCATCCCTTGTCGGCAAGAGTTTTGCCGACGTCTTGCAGGCCTATGAAACATCGAGCGTAGTGGGCGTGAAGTTCGCCGATGGGACCACGAAGGTGAATCCGCCTATGTCGACGATCCTTCAACCGGACGACAGTATCATTGCGCTCTCAGCCGATGACGACACTGTTGTCCTTCGCTCCTCGCTGCCTTCGGCACCACCACCACCACCGATCAACGTCGAGGCTCTGTCGACCGCGCCACCAACGCCGAGTCGACCCGAGTCCATCCTCGTCCTCGGCTGGAATGAACGCGGCCAGTTCATCCTGCAAGAACTCGACAACTATGTGCCTGCCGGCACCACCATTCACGTGGTGGACAACGTCGACCGATCCTCCAACGTCCACACCATCGGCGCCACGGCATCCAACTACACCATCTCGTTCACGAAGGGCAACACCGTCACCCGTTCCGTGCTCGATACGTTGAATGTACCATCGTTCACGAGCATCATCATCCTCGCCAACGAGACCATCGGCATTCAGGAAGCAGATGCGGCCACGCTCCTCACGTTGTTGCATGTTCGGGATATCACGCAACGTGCACAGGCCGACGTGAACGTCGTCACTGAAATGCTCGACGGTCGGAACCGCGCCCTGGCCTCGATGGACTCAGTGAACGACTTCATCATCAGCAACACCATCATCTCGCTGTTGCTCACGCAGATCGCCGAGAACCCCGACCTCTACGAGGTGTTCCGCGATCTCTTTGATGCCGCCGGGAGTGAGCTCTATCTCCGTCCAGCCGCAGACTACGTGCAATTGAACACCCCCGTGACCATGGCCACCGTCGTCCACGCTGCCATTCAAAAGAACGAGATCGCCATTGGGTGCAAGTACAAACGCAACGGACAGTGGCATGTGGAACTGAATGCACCGAAAAGCTCCATCGTCAGCTTTGAAGCGCACGACATGATCGTCGTGGTGGCCGAAGAATGAATCGTTGTTTGAAGAATTCTTCGAGATAGCTATATTGTCCCGTGCTTAGCTAGACACACGAATTGATGTTTAGTGTCACGTTTCCTTTGTTCGAGGACCCGCTTATGAAGATCGTCAACATGCATGCCGCAAAAACAACCTTATCACAATTGGTGGAGGATGTGTTGAACGGAGAAGAGGTATTTATCGCCCGCCATGGCTCTCCCGTCGTGCAGCTCAAAGCGGTTGGTTCCAAAACCGAGCGTCCGATCGGTCTTCATCAGATCCCTCCGGGTACGGTTACGGATGATAGCTGTCTGTTCGAGCCGATGTCTGAAGAAGAGCTGAACTCGTATCTCGATTCACCCACCGATCCGTTGAACCAAGACCGTGAAACGCTACCTACTTGATACACACACGCTTCTGTGGTACGATACCGATCCGGGTCGCCTCGGAAAACAAGCACTACGCGTACTACAGAAGAGTACTAGTCAGATCTTCGTCTCGCCGATCAGTCTGTTCGAGATGCAGCTCAAACTGCGTCGAGGGAAGCTTCCCGAAGCAGCTCCACTTATCGCGGATATTCAAAGAATTCTGCAAGCGTATGACTTCCATTCGCTCGATCTCACGATCGATCAAGCGATTCTTGCTGCTGCACTCGAGTGGAAGCACCATGATCCGTTCGATCGAATGATAGCGGCACAGGCTCTTTCTGAAAACCTCGTTCTTCTCTCCAATGACAGACAGTTCGCCTCCCTCCCCGGTCTGACCACGCTGTGGTAAGTTTGTGGTATGAAGATCACCATCCTTGGAGCCGCGAAGAGCGGACTGGCCGCGGCGGCACTTGCACAGCGTAATGGCGACGTTGTCTTCGTCACCGACAGCAAACCGGCGGAACGATCCGTCGACGCACAACAGCATCTGCAAGAACTCGACATCGCCCATGAGTTCGGCGAGCATACGGAACGCGCCTTACAGGCCGACCTCATCGTCACCTCGCCCGGTGTCCCACCCTCCAATGTCATTCGCATCGCGGCTGCTGAGCGCGGCATTCGACTCATCAGCGAGCTCGAGTTCGCAGCATCGCAGATCACTAACAAGATCGTTGCCATCACGGGAACGAACGGCAAGACAACGACAACGGCACTCACGGCCTACATTCTCAATCAAGCCGGTCAACGCGCCGTTGCATGTGGAAACATTGGTACTCCCCTTTCCTCCTTGGTAGGAAGCCTTGCCGCCAGCGATGTTGTTGTTGCGGAAGTGAGTAGCTATCAACTTGATACGTGCATTGACTTCAAACCAAATGTGAGCGCTTTGCTCAACATCACACCGGATCACTTGAGCTATCACGGCTCTTTTGAACAGTATGTGCGGGCCAAGTGGAAAATTTTCGCCAACCAAGGCCCCGACGATATTGTAATTTTGAATGCCGATGATCCGCATGCAGCTGCGGGTGCGTCGCACACACGAGGGAAGCTGAACTTGTTCAGCATACGCTCAGAAACTGTTGGAGCGTACGTCCGGGGGGACGATGTCTTCCTTCGTGTGTCGGAACAGCATATCGAGGAGGTTCTCATGCCGGCCCGCCGAATCGGGCTGCCTGGAGTACATAACCTGTACAATTCCATGGCAGCCGCTCTCGCAGCTCGTGCGCTAGAAGTGCGCAACGAGGACATACGCGATTCTCTCCAATCCTTCAACGGTGTTGAGCACCGACTCGAGAACGTGCGTACGCTGAATGGCGTTCGCTACGTGAACGATTCGAAGGCCACCAATATCAATGCAGCCTGGTATGCGTTGTCGAGTTATGACCGACCGATCGTATGGATCGCGGGCGGACGTGGTGACAATAATGACTACACGCAACTCGACGACCTTGTGTCGACGAACGTGAAGTCCATCGTCTGCATCGGCGAAGAGGCCGACCCCATCTTCAACCATTGGTGTACCGAAAAGCGCTGCATCAAGGCGCTCACGCTGGACGATGCCGTTCGCGACGCCGCATCACTGGCCGAGCAAGGCGACATCGTCCTCTTCTCCCCAGCCTGCAAGTCGTTCGACATGTTCGCCAACTTCGAAGAGCGTGGCACAGCCTTCAAGCGATCCGTTTCTTTTCTGTAACCTGCCGAAAAACGAGACTGAAGAGTCGAGGTGTACTTGGTGAGATGTACTCGTTCTGAGTGAAGAGAGCGACGCTAGCGAACCGTTGACACGACGATCTGAGCGCCATCGGCCCGAACGCACCGCAAGAACGTTTGTCCCGATGAGGCGTTTCTTGTCCGTGTCAGGTAGTCATGGATGGTGAATCCTTCTGTCGAACTAAACGAGCCCACCATTCTTCCACGCACGTCGTACTCTGTAACAGAAACGACGATCAAATCCATGCGGGAAGCATCAAGAGAGGGGTCAGGCTCAACAACTGAGCTTGTGATCGCTAGTCGTCCGCGCATCAACACATCCTGATTTCCACCAATGGCGATCGATTCTTCACCGATGAACGTTGAAGCGTAGATCGTCCCCGTGTTCTCCGTTGGTGCTGCGACTTCATGAAAACTCTGGCCATTATCTAGTGATAAAAGAATTGTATTGCCAAGACCACTGCAAATGACGCGACCTTTCCCATCGGCCTCGAAGTGGGCCAAAGATTGAACTACTCCAGCTATTTGCTGATCTACTCTAGATTGCCAACTCTGACCAAGGTCATCAGACGTTGAGACACGCAAGCGGCGGTTGCTGCCGTTGACATCTAGTCGTGCGATGAATAGCCGCCCTGCACTACTCATGCAGCTATTATGCGGGGTCCAAGGGAGCGGGGTCTGTACGATCTCCCATGAATCTCCATGATCGAAGGACGTAGAGACACTGCCACGCCCAACAAGTAGGAGAACTCCATCATTCCCGAGAATTGAGTTCACGGATGTTAATGGGATGTTCTTGAGCGAATCGAGTGTACCACTCGTCGTGTTGTATCGAAACACATATGGGAGTCCTTCGCAACCGACGAAAACACTCCCATCGGCATCCACGAACGAGGTAGTAACGTGAAGGTCCCAGTTTGGCGCATCGATGATCGAAAATGCTGATTCTTCAGGACCTCGAGTACAAATCCGAAACTTTCGTTTGGTGATCCATCCATTTGCTGTCTCGAACCAACCAATTGTATCCAATATCATGGTTACACGCGACCTCTGGATCCACAAAGCTTGAGCCTCTACTCCGTTTGAAGCTGCCACCTTGAACAAAGTGTCAACCGTACCATGATATCTGACCACGCTGATCACAGGTTTTTCTCGAAGAACGTAGATGCTGTCACTCAGGGAACCAATTCCCTTGACGTGACCAATAGGCTGTTCGACAGAAGCGGGAAGGAATCCACTCAGTCGAAAAGATGCCGTCACGGCCGAGTCCTGCAATCCATACACAAACGTTCCTCGCTGACCCACCGCGAACAGCCGGTTTCTTCTTGTTGAAATGGCGTTGCTGGCTCGAATCAAAAAGCCATTGCTCACGCTCCACGTCCGACCGCTGTCCAATGAATAGGCATGTCCCAGGGCATCCTCCATTCCAGTTGCCCACCAGCGTGAACCGTCAACTGAAAGACCGGTGAAAATGAACTGTATGTCGCTTGGAATGAAAGATGTGTCGACACCATCGATGGAATTCCGCCATGTCACAAATCGCTTGTGTAGAACGAGGCTTCTGTTCCCGTCGTTCACAACCTTCACAATGGGCCAACTCGAAGAAAGACCAGAATCTTCTGCCCATGTGTTGCCGTTGTCTTCACTAACATCAACGCGACCATCCTGGTAGCCAACAGTGATCATGCCGCTTGCGAGCATGGAGACGCCCGCAAGTACCCCATCGACGAGTTTACTCGTCTCGCCTGTCTCAAGAATTCGATACAGGCCTTTATCAGTAGCAGCAATAGAAGCCGTGGATGAAACGACAATGATCTGTTTGATGTTCCCAATCTCTGGATGCTGATTGAATCTCCAGGTCCTTCCAGAATCGGACGAGTATCCAACAAGACCAGAATCACCAGCGCAGACGAATCTCATCTGAGAATCAAATGAAATCGACCGTAGAGCAGGCCGACCAAACTGACCTGCCAGTACCGGAAAACTCCCACTTGGTACTCCACGTCGAACCACGCCACTCGCCCCGACTGCCAAGACAATGCTGTCATTGACAAATGTGCAGTCGTAGAGATCCTGCACGAATGACTGACTGTCTATTTGCTCCCAACGATAGACATTAGGAGTTTGACCGTAGACTTGAAAGAGGCCAAGAATAGAAAGGAGCAACGTAAAGAAGAGTTTTCCGGTATGGCGGATCATAGTCAGTGCCTCAATTGAACTATGGATTGATGTATAGGAGTTGATGGTGCACTTGCGCGCCTGACATGACCACAACAACAGCCACAGAGCCTCCAAAGGCTGGTAACGTAAGCTCCTGGGTTTGACTTGTCAGCGTCGCAATGAGACTGCCTTGCAATGAATAGACTCTAGCCTCTCGTTGACCAGCCTGTGAGGATCTCCATCGGAGGACCGATCCACTGACTGTCACCAAGTCCTCGGAAAGACTCTTTGATCGATCATCATTCACCACTTTCCAGACGTTGCCATAATCACTGATCTCCCACTTGACACCGTTCACGTCTTGGTGGATGCGAACCACATCTGGTGCAAGAGAACCACTCCAAGTTGCGGACCGTTCCGCTGTGAGTTGTACCATTGCCGCATAGCAATTGAGCGGCCTTGCATACTGACTCCAGGCTACTGTGGTCAATGCTAGCAATAACGCTAACACAATGCTGATGTTCTTCATGACGTTGTTCCTTTCTCTATGTGTATCAGCGATAAATTGTGTTACAAGCTGGGAAGCAACTAGATGGTGTGCCTTGCGGGCATGGCTCAGCTTCTCCACCTGTGAACGTAGCTTGGCGCACTCCGTTGTTCTTGCATACCGTGTATCGTTCAAGACAACATGTCTGAGTCGTGCATGCATACCAGAATGTCGGAGTTTCAGAAGTAGGCATCCCCTCAACACCTAGAACAAAATCTCGAACCCAACAAGATCCCTTCGATACTCGCCAGTTGTCGACGCAATCGCCATTATTCACAGGCGGGAAGCCAGTGCAATTGGATTCAAGCAACGCTTTCGTCACCGCTGCATGGAATGCTGCAGGATTCGACTGACCACAGGAGAACGGAACTACGACGTACCCCGCAATGTAAACATCGTACCAAGTATTGCAGGCGAAACGCGTTCGAAAGTCGACAATCACTGTACAACTACCGTTTACGGTCAGTGTACACTTCTGGACGGCACCCCAAGCAGAATTGTTGCAATCAGGAAGACACGGCTCTTGACCTACCCATGGCTGGGCATTCGCAAATGATACCCCAAAAATGAGGGCGAGAATACAGATGAGAGTACGCATAGGTACCCCTTTCGTAAATATGATATAAACGAGTACAGGCCATTTTGGCCTTACGTATCCACTTCTTACTTGCACACGATTTGGCGCATTGCTACGCCCCCTCGTTAATCTCTACATACGAATATATACACACAAACAAACAAACCAAATGCTATCATGTGATCATGCTAAAATTCGTTTCACCTACCAGACGCTCCAATACGGCCGTAACGAACACGAACGATTTCCCCCGCTCACACGTTATAGGCCGCATGATGAATGTGATCGAACTTCGCGGCCTGCAAAAACACTATGGGACGTTTCGTGCCGTGGATGGGCTGGACCTGACCGTACGGCAGGGTGACGTGTATGGATTCCTTGGACCGAACGGTGCAGGCAAGAGCACGACGATCCGTATGATGATGTCGCTGATCCGCCCCACGGGCGGCAGCATCTCCGTCTTCGGTCAGTCCCTTCGCGAGCATCGCGAGTCGATCCTCCGCCGTATCGGCGCCATCGTCGAACGTCCCGACTTCTACAACTACCTTTCCGCCTTCAAGAACCTTGAATTGGTTGGTCGTCTGAGCGGTGCCGATGTGTCGCGCGCGAACATCATGCGCGTGCTTGGCATGGTGAGCCTGGACGAACGAGCCACAAGCAAGGTGAAGACCTATTCGCATGGCATGAAACAGCGGCTGGGCATTGCACAGGCGCTGTTGCACGAGCCGGACCTGATCGTGCTGGATGAGCCGACCACCGGACTCGATCCGCAGGGGATGAAGGACATGCGCGACCTGATCCTTGCCCTGAGCGCCGATCATAAGAAGACGATCCTCCTCTCGTCCCATATCCTTCCCGAAGTGGAGCTCACCGCAAACCGCATGGTGATCATCAACAAGGGCAAGGCCGTTGTGGAAGGATCCGTGAACGACCTCTTGAACGCAGGGAAGATGAAGGTGACGATCGAGACGGAACGCGGTGAGGATGTGCGTGCAGCGCTGACGTCGACGCCATGGCTCGGACGGATCTCCGGGGTGACGGAACATGCCGTGATCCTGCAATTGGAAAAGGCGGAGATCGCCGCTGTGATCCAGCATCTGAGTTCAGCGTCTGTCACGATCAACTCCGTTGTCCCCGTTCGCAGTCTTGAAGACTACTTCCTCTCCCTTACGTCGGAGGCCGTATGATGCTCGCCGCTCTCCGCGTGGAACTCGCCAAGGTCTTTAGCAAATGGCGAACGTTCATCGGCTTCATCGCCGTTGGAGTTCTCATCCCCATTATCGTACTGGCCATGGGCAAGGAAGGCAATCAGTACTTCTCGTTCGCCACCCAAGCATTGTCGCAGGCCTTCGACTTCAAGGGCAACCTGATGAACGGCTACACCGTGGCCTACATCGTCTTCGGTGCCTTGTACATACACATCCCGTTCCTTGTCACACTCGTCAGTGGCGATATTCTTGCCGGCGAGGCCACGTCGGGCACGTACCGACTGATCTTCACACGTCCCGTGAAGCGCTCGACGGTGATCACCGCCAAGTACCTTGCCTCCATGCTCTACGTGAACATGATGATCCTCTGGATGGCTATCCTCGCCATGGGCCTTGGTGTGGTCTTCCTGGGCACGGGTGAGATCGTGGTGATCCGATCGCAGATCACGATCATCGCCGAGCATGATGCGCTGTGGCGCTTTGCCCTTGCCTATGGCTTCAGCGCACTGTCGATGATGACCGTTGCCAGCATCGCCTTCTTGTGTTCGTCCCTTGTCGAGAATTCCATCGGTCCCATCATGACCACCATGGCCGTCATCATCGTGTTCACGATCATCTCGGCCATCGACCTGCCAATGTTCGACGTGATCCGTCCGATGCTCTTCACGAATCACATGACGGGATGGAAACTCCTGTTCGACGATCCGGTGCCGTGGCCGCGCGTCTTCACAAGTGCCTCCATCCTCGTCGCCCATATGGCAGCCTGCTTCATTGCTGCCCACGTGATCATGCAACGAAAGGACATTCTTACATGAGCCGCCTTGCCACCCTCCCAACATTTCTCCTTCTGTGGTGCGCCGGCACAACACTCCATGCGCAGGATGATGCACAACGCTTGATGGAGGCGATCAAGGCAAGGATGCAAGGCGCAAAGGTCTACGATGCCGACATGCGCATCAAGGTGGACGTGTCGTTCATGAAGGTGCCGGAATCGAAGGCCCATGTGCATTTCGAAGCGCCGGACAAGACCACCATCGATGCGCCGGGCTTTGCCATGATCCCCAAGCAGGGCGCCGACCTGACGGCCGCCAAGCTGTTGTCGCAACCCTATGTTGCCGTGAGTGCCGGACGGGAGAAGTTCCAGGGTGTGATGATGCGCAAGGTGACGGTGATCCCGTCGAATGAATCGAGCGACATTGCCGTTGCCACGGTGTGGATCGATACCACGGCAATGACACCCCGCAAGGTCGTGTCGACCACACGCAAGGGCGGCACCATCACGGCCGAACTTGTCTACAACGATGTTGCCGCACGTGCCTACTGTCTCCCGTCCTACGTGAAGCTGCGCTTCGACGTTGGCGCATTCCAATTGCCCAAGACCATGACGGGTGACTTCGAAACGCCGACCACCGACAAGCCCAACAAACCGCAACAGGCCACCGTCGAGATCTGGTATAGTACGTACCGTATTCGGTAACTTCGCGTTCATGAAACGCACTCCGCTTCCGGCCTTCCTGCAGTCGATGCTCGATGTTGTGATCCGGCACAACAACATGGCCTTGCGTATCGCCTTTGCCATTGTCTATGGTTGGTTCGGCATTCTCAAGCCGCTCGGACTGAGTCCGGCCACCGGCTTGGTGCAACACACGCTTTCGGTGTTCCCGCACGATGTGATCTCTCCCGCCCTTGGGATCTGGGAAGTGATCATTGGCATCATGTTCCTGCTCCCGAAGTACACGCGCATCGCCATGGCCATGTTCGCCGTGCACATGGCGGGAACGTTCTTGCCCATGTTCCTTCTACCGGACCTTGCCTATACGCAAGCGCCGTTCGTGTTCACGCTGGTCGGACAGTATATCGTGAAGAATCTTGTCTTCGTGGCTGCAGCCGGCTATCTATGGTCCGCCTATGAAGCGGGCACACCTAAGGATTGATCACGATCCCGGTCGGACAGTGATCGCTGCCCATCACGTCGGGAAGAATGAATCCGTTCTTCAACGCAGGCCGAAGATCCGGCGTGATCAAATGATAGTCGATGCGCCAACCTACGTTGCGTTCACGCGCCCTGGTGATCTGATCCCAATACGTGTACTGGTCCGGCTCGTCGGGATGATACTCCCGAAACGCATCGATCCATCCGTCCGCAATGAGCTCGTCGATCTTCGCACGCTCAATGGGGAGAAAACCGGTGGTCTTGGCATTCTCTTTTGGACGTGCAAGATCGATCTCGGTATGGGCCGTGTTATAGTCGCCCATCACGATCACTCCCCTGCCTTGCTTGCGCAGCGCATCACAATGAGCGAACAGCGCATCATAGAAGCGCATCTTGTACGGAACACGCTTGTGATCTGAGGAACCGTTGGGGAAGTAGACGTTGAAGAGGACGAAGGCACCGTAGTCGAGCTCGAGGATGCGCCCTTCCTGATCGAACTCTTCAATGCCGATCTTGTCGTTCACGCGGTCGGGCTTAATACGCGAGAGCACACCAACGCCCGAATAGCCTTTCTTGATCGAGCACGGATGGAAGTAGGTATGATAGCCGTCGAGGTTGAGTACTTCTGTCGGGACAGAATCAAGATCGGCCTTGATCTCTTGCACACCGATGATGTCGGCCTTCACTTCGGCGACCCAATCGAGGAAGCCCTTCTTTGTCACAGCGCGGATGCCGTTCACGTTCCAGGTGATGATCTTCATGCGCGCTCATCCGTAGAAGGTGCATGCGCTTTGAGTTCTGAAGCCGTGAACAGGGCGTTGAGTTCAAAGCCCGCTTCGCGCAGCTTCTCCCGTCCACCCTGCTCGCGATCGATCACGCAGACCACATGGGTGATCATCGCACCGATGTCGCGCAGCTCGCCACCACTGATGATCACCTGTCCGCCACTCGTGATCACATCTTCCACAATGCAGACGTTCTTGCCTTCGATGGACGGACCTTCGGCGAACTTGCACGTGCCGTATTCCTTTGCCTTTTTGCGCACGAACACGCAGGGCAATCCCGATTGCAACGACAATGCCGTTGCAATGGCAAGGCCGCCCATTTCAAGTCCGGCCAGCACTTCCGTTCCCGGAGGGATCATGGGAGCAAGCTGCTCTGCAATGGCGGCAAGGAGGCGAGGGTCCGACTCGAACTGATACTTGTCGAAGTAATGGCTCGACGTGATCCCACTTCGTAAAAGGAACGAGCCCGTCAGGTGGGCCACGTTGTAGATCGCTGCGCTTAGGTCGGTTCTGTTCATGACCGCAAGATACGGCAACGGCAACATGTCGTGAAAGACATGTTGCCGTTGCAAGCGTTCAGGATCCGCGTGACCTTAGCGCACCAGGATCACCGGCTGCGTTTCGATGGTGCCGAACCGCTCGATGCGAACGGCATACATCCCTGCCGCCATCCCATCGTTGGCACGGATCTGCACCGTATGCGCACCCGCTTCAAGGTCGGCATCCAGCAGCGAGGCCACGACCCCACCATGGAGATCGGTAAGCGTAAGGCGTGCCCGACCTGACGTGCGCATGGTGAAGTGCACCACGGCTTCGTTGACGAATGGATTCGGTTCGATCCACACGGCGGAAGCGGCGCGTTGTTCCTCACTCACGGATACCGGCTGGCGGACCGTGAGGAGCGACCCGTCCGTGGTGATCGTTGCGCAGCTATTTGAAACCCGACATTGATACGTGCCGCCGTCTTGGAGTGCGATGGTCTTCAGTTCATACGTCGGCATGGTAGCACCCGCGATCGGCGATCCATTCTTGTACCATTGGTATCGGATCGGTGCAGTACCTCTCTTTAGTGTTACTGTAAGAGCGAGTGATGTCCCGATCTCGACGTTGTACACAGCCTTGGGCTGCGTGCGGACCTCAGGATGCAAGACCTCGGTGAGCTCGACAGATGTAGAGCGGACCACGGTCGTGTTGCAACGACCCTTCACTTGTACCGAGTATGCGCCGGCCGTTGTTGCTGTGTAGAAGGGGTCAGTTGCACCGACGATAGGCTGTCCATTCAAAAGCCACTGATACCCTGCAACAGGACCTGCGGCAACGACAGTGAATGTTCTGTTCGCTGTCTCACAGATCGACACAACAGAGCTTCCATCATTGCCCTGCGGATGTGTGATGATCACGGGAACGTCCGACACTTCCACATGGGCCGCCGACGTTGAGTACGGTTCCCGTGAAGGACTTCCGATGAACAAGCAAGTGTACTCTCCTGACATACCTTGTGTGACCCCTTGCAAACGCAATGTTGGTGTGGTCACTCCGATGGCTCTGCTACTCTCGCGAAGCGGCTCACCATTTCGACGCCATTGATAGGAGATCGACACGTCGCCACCACTCGGCATTGCCGCCGTTCGAAGCACGAGCGTGTCGCCCGGACAGACAGTAGCACCCTGTGGTTGAAGGGAAACAAGGATGCGAGGGATGAGGACGGCAGCATTACGTGTGCGCGCCGAAGAACATCCACCCGTCACGACGCAATAGTACGCCGACGACGTATCGGCGAACTGCACACTCGTGATCTTCAAGGCCTTCGTGCGACTGCCCGAATACGATGCACCGTCAGTAAGCGCTACACCTGCCTTGTACCACTGATAGGTCTCACCGGCCGTCGACGTCGCATCACAACGAAGGATCAATCCCGTGCCCTCGTCGATCTGTGTGAAGGCAACAGGCTCTTGGATGATCGTTGTGCGCGTCGACACACTTACCTGCGTCGGAGATGATGTGATCACCATGCCCCCTGCCGCCCTCACATTGCAACGATAGGAGCCGGCTTGTGCCGTTGTTGTAACGAGCGGTGTGTAGGTCGAGGCAGTTGCCCCAACGATGTCGACACCATTGAATTGCCATTGATACGTAAGGGACGGACCGGTGGCGGTCACTTGCAACGGCAGCGCATCTCCGATACAGGCAGCAATGGCTGCCGGTGGTTGCGAGCGAAGACGTGGGATACGGACGGTCATCACTGACATGGTTCCGCTAACCTCATTACCCGTGAGGAGGAGATCGTTCCCGTTCGGGCTCTCCGATGATGGGATGAAGGCGACGACCTCGGGACCTAGATCGCCAACGGTTCCATTGTCGATCGTCGTCGTGCTTGGCGTCACTGCAAGATCACGCGTGTTGATGTAGTCTGTGAATCGCGGAGCAACCGGATTCGTGACGTTGTACATCATCGTATGCCCCATTCGCTCTAAGCCAACGAACACATAGATGCTATCGCCGATCGTTCCAACAGTGATGCCTTCTGGCTCCGGTCCTTTGTTCGGACTTCGGGCATCGGCAGTGTTCGACGCATGCGACGCATTGAAGTTCGCCGGATATGTTGCGGCGATCCGCGTTTCAAACTCGCTACCACTATCCCAGATCTGGTTGCCATCCGTGTTCCAGATCGTGAACGAACGTGCACCATACGCATGAAGCTCGTCGAGATCTCCATCGCCATCGAGATCGCACGATGGTACGGAGATGCGAAGGCGACCGAGTTGCGCATCTGTTTTCAGCGTTGCGGCATTAGGAAATGCGATCGGATCGAGGATCACGGTGGAAGCATTGATACGAAACTCATCGGGTGGTGTGGTGAAGTCGCGTGCATCTCCCTCGTTCGCAGTGACGAGGAATGTCTGTCCGTTCACCGTGAAGTTGCTGATCGCATCCGGCATGTACGTACCGAACACGGGCCAATTGCCGATGAACGTGCCGCCATCGCGATCGCTTGGGTCGAGTCCGTTCGGACGGTCGAACGTCAACAATCCGATCACGGGAATGTTGGATGGATTGATCGTCACCAGTCCGTTCGGCGGCGTTGGAAGAACAGATCCACCAATGCCGAAGTCGTTGTCGTTCACGAGCAGGAATGTGTTGTTATCGATCTTCGCCAGCCCTTCCACCTTATCGAAGTTTCCATACCCTGCACCCGGGAGGTAGACGGCCTTGCGCTTGGCCACGGGACGGATGCCCATGCCTGCAAGCTCTGCGAAGGTGAGCGATTCGAGTGAACGACCGACCGGCAATGTGTACGACGTGGTCAACAAGTTCGACGCCGTTCGAAGGTTGATCTCCCAGATGTACTTCACGGCCTTGAGACCCGTTGCATCGTCACGCTCGACCACGAGGAACTTGCCATTGCCGAGCGACGTAGCATCACCGATCTTGTCGGCACTCAGTGCTTTCTCGAACATCGGATAGAGATACTCGCCAGTGACGGTTTTCGTAACGATATCGAACTCGATGATTCGACACCACGTGGAGGCCTTCGATGCTTTGTCCGTGGGATCGTCGGGATTGTCGATCGGACTTTGGATGAAGGCATAAAGCTTGGTGCCTTCGATGGCAACGGCCTCGAAGCCGCGATTGGAGCGGCGCTGACCGTAGACGGCCGGCAGGATCTCGGTGCCATAGGTGCCCGCAGCCGCTCCGGCCGCCGCAGCCGTCCCTTGCGGAATGTAGCGTGCGATGAGTGTGCCGTTGGCTTGGAAGTTATAGATGGCGGGACGGTATTCATCCACCATCCACCACGTACCATTTGCGTCGGTGGCAATGCCTTCGAGGTCGCCACCAAAGGCATCGTTCGGAATGTCGTTGCCAAACAGGTCCACACCATACTCATCCGTGTAGGCCATGCCTTGTCCTGCTGCTTGCAGGTTCGGTCGACCCGAGATGGGCGTTATGCCATCGGTGCGGAACAGTGGAATGCGATCGAGAATGGTGTATGCACCGGTGGTCTTGTCGAGCTCGAACCGGATCACTTCCTCTTGCATGTTCGGCAAGGCGAAGGGGCGGCGAGGCGAGCCGCGCAGAACGGTTGGCTCTGCATTCGGTCCACGGTCGGGATGCGTGAGGAATCGCAGCTTCGTTTGTGCAACATCGGCGAATCCTTCAAACCACAGACCGCTGAATCCACCCATGCGAATGTCTTGTCCGCCGGTTGTGCGACCTAGGATCGGAAGATTTGCAAGCGGGAACTGTTGGACGCGCGGCAGGCCTTTTGAATGATCTTTGTATCCAAACGATACGATCTTGGTGAGCGTTGCCGTTGGGATGTCGATCGTTGCCATTGCATTCGCTTCTTGCAAGGTCACGTAGGCGGTCTTCCCATCAGCAGTGACCGTTGCATATTCGGGCTCTAGATCCTGAGCGACGGAGTTGGGTCCAAGAAATCGAACACCGAGAGCCTTCAGACTGTCGCGCTTCGTATTGAGTGTCGTGAATCCAACGGTCTGTGTCGTGGCATTCATCACACCTCCACTCAACGATACAATGCTGACGGATCCCTCTGGGTCGTTCAAATAATCGTTGCTTGGCTCTCCTTCATTGCAAACAATGAGCTTCGATCCGTCCGGCGTGAACGTCACTTGGTCCGGGATCGCTCCAACGATCACCACATTCTGGAACACACCGGCCGTGGTGAAGAACAACACCTTGCCGGGATTTTGACGGAGTACTCCATCTTCGATGGCAACGGCAACGAGTCCGTTCTTGATGGCCACACTGTTCACCATGCCTCCGTAGGCGCTCAACAACACGTCGCGCACGAGCACGGGAGCCGTTGGATTCGCCAGGTTCACGAACGAGATCTTGTTCACGTTCGCATCGGTGAACACGGCTGTCTTGGTGGCCGCGTCATACGCAACACTTTCGCACGCAGCCTTGTCCAGTGCGGCCGGACGGTTGATGTACCGACTGGTGAACTGCATCACTTGGGCCGGTTGGGCATTGGCGACGAGCGGCACAAGCAGTCGCAGTACACAGAGAATGATGATGAACAGGATCGTACGGGGTTGAACTCTTTGCATGGATGCCTCATGGTGATTGGACATTGCAAAGCTATTTTCGTCGTGTAACCCGTCTGTAACGATGGTGTTAAGGAACCGCAACGCAACCAACGAAGGCCCTCGCATGATCTCGATCACTCGCATTCACAACGCCGCGCTCATGATCGCCGCAACGCTCATCATGAGTTGTAGTTCGGCGCAGGTTCCTCCGTGCGGAAAGGACATCACAGCAGCAAGCTTCACCATCGAAGTGTCACGCGGTTCCTGCATGGGCAACTGCCCGAACTACACGGCACGCATCGATGGTGCCGGAACGATCACGGTAGAAGCACGCGCAGCCACACCGTTCGTGGGAACGGGAACAGGAATGATCAGCGGTGAAACGGTATGTCAGCTCGTGGAGCGCGTCGAGCAAGCTGATGTGTTCTCGCGTGACGACAGCTACTTGGCGCCCGTGGCCGATGCACCGAAGACGACGTTGACCGTGGTGATGCATGGCAAACGCAAGAAGATCTCGTGGGATCTGTCACCACCAAAGGAACTAACGGCATTGGCCAAGTACGTCGACGAGATCTCGCTCTACAACAAGGACGTCAAGGTGGTCACCGCGCCGTGATCGCACAGGCGACCACGGTGAGGATCATGCAGATCATGTACAGCAATGCCGTGAGAGCAAGAGAGCGATTGAGAGCGGTACCGGTGGAGCGCCATACACCCTGCACCACCCACACGCCGATCGGGATGGCACACCACGGAAGCAGGAACCACGCGCCTCGCAACTGGAAGAAAGCGAACGGCACCACGACCACAGCGATCACCGTGAAGACGGTGTAGATGATGCGTGCCGGTGTAGCACCAAGACGTACGGCCATTGTGCGTTTCCCCGCCACAGCATCGGTTTCGATATCACGGATGTTGTTCACGCCAAGGATGTTGGCGGCGAAGAGTCCCGGCATGCAGGAGAGCAACAAGGCCTCGGCATCCCAGTGCATCGTTTGCACGTAGAACGCACCGACGACGGCGATCACGCCAAAGAAAAGGAAGGCGAACAGATCGCCGAGTCCCTTATACGCAAGCGGGAACGGACCTCCGGTGTACATCCACGACATCGTCAAGCACAGCACGCCAATGGCCAACACTTCCCACCCTGCACGTGCTACCAAGGGAAGACCGAGGAAAAAGGCGGCAAGGATCACACCCACCGACGCAACGTGCATCGCGCGTGCAGAGATCAGTCCGGCAGCAACAGCGCGTTGCGGTCCAAGGCGCGCTGCCGTATCAGCACCACGTCGTGCATCTTCGATCTCGTTGATGAAGTTCGAAGCGATCTGAATGAGCATTGCACACAAGAGTGTGAGTGCGAACGTTGACCAATGAATGGCATGATCGATTCCCACGAGTGCCGTGGCCAAGACAACGGGTGCGATCGAGGCGACCAACGTCTTCGGTCGTAACGCCTGCACCCACACACCGATCATCGCACGACACCAACGTAGAGGAAGGCAATGCCGCCTGTGAGCTCGCGGTAGCGTACATCGGCATATCGACCCGTGGCACGCATCAGATCAAGGAAGGCCTCTCTGCATGGGAATGCAGCGGCGGTCGACGGAAGATATTCATACGCTTCGCGATGTCCGGTGAGCAACCCGCCGATCACGGGGATCACGTGCTTGGAATACAACCGGTACGTTGTGCCAAGGATGCCGCGAGGTTGACCGAACTCCAGTACAACGATGCGACCACCGGGCTTGACCACACGTGCCATCTCTGATAGGGCGACCACGGGATCGTCAACATTGCGAATGCCAAAGGAAATGCTGGCAACATCGAAAGAGGCATCTGCATACGGTAAGGCCATGGCATCGGCAACTTCCCATGTGATGTCGACGCCGGCCTTTGCCGACTTCGCAGGGGCGAACGACAGCATGTCGGCATTGAAGTCTGTTCCCACCACGCGACCTTGCTTCCCTACCTTCTGCGCAAATGCCAGGGCCAGATCTCCGGTGCCTGTTGCGCAGTCGAGCACATGCATGCCGGGTGCCGCACCACTTTCGCGCACGGTGATCGAGCGCCAAATGTGATGCACTCCAAGAGACAGCACGGAATTCGTACGATCGTAGTTCGGGGCGATGTTCGAGAACATCGTGTTGACGGCGTCGCTCATAGTGTACAAAGATACGCCGCGTTCCATGCACCGAGCATCACGGCGGGCGTGCCCTGACCCGGGAAGGCTGTGTCCCCAACATGATACAATCCGGCAAACGGTGTTCTGTTCGGCGGCATGCGCAGCAACGGTGTGCCGATATCGTGTGGCAGTCCGCCCACGTAGCCACGGTGTCGACTCGTGTATCGCACCCATGTTGATGGCATGCCACTCTCCACATGCATTCGTTGCATGCCCGCGAACTCGGGCATGCGTGCATCGATCACGTCGAGTATGGCCTGCTCCACCATGCGCTTCTGTTCTTGATAGGCATGCTGAGAGAGACCTTCCCAATCGGCGGCGCGTGCATGCGTGGACACGGTCACGGTGCAATGTCCGCGCGGCGCCTTCTCATCGTCATACGCGGGCGATACGGTCATGAACAACGAGTTCGCATGCACGAAGGGCAGCGGCGTATCGAGATGGATCTGATAATACGTGGTCGGCAACGCCGGCTGTCCGTCCAGCGCGAAGTACACCGAAATGGCGCACCATGCATGCGTATTGCGCTGCGCATGGTGAGCGAAGTAGCGCTGCATCGGTCCGGACGTGATCTCTGCCATGTTCCACACGGGAATGCTTGAGATCACCATCATCGCATGATACTCCGTGCCTCGGTCCGTGCGTACGCGATAGCGTGCACCAACACGCTCGATGTTCACAACGCGCTCGCGAAATCGCACCGTGCCGCCACGTTGTTGCACGTGACGCATGAGCTGAAGTGCCGGACGGTACATGCCACCAAGCGGGTAGTAGGTCTGCGATGGATACGTCAGTCCCATGGCACCAGTCACCCACGGCGCACGCTCCATGGTGCTCTGCGTGCTGATCAATAACTGCTCGTTCAAGAACGCGGTGAACGCAGCATCCGACCCCACACCATACGAGGCGGCCAGTGACCGCATCGACGTGATTAGTCCCATTCCCAGCGACGCATACTTCCATCCGCGAGGATGAGCGAGACGAAGCCAATCCACCAGCGAGGAGGGCGGCAAGGAGGGAAAGGACCGGATCAATGGCCAAATGCGAGCTTCGATCTCATAGAGTCTGTTCCAGAATCCCTGTTGGTCTCCCTGTGGGAACATCTGTGAGACGCCTTCGATCCATGCCTCCTTGCCTGCATGACGTGTGATGTCGCGCTCACCCATGCGGATGACCATGCCGGGATCCTGTTGCACCAAGGCCGGGGTGATCCCCAGTTCGCCGAAGACCATGCCAACGGGCTGATCGGCGAGCACGCCGGAGAACGTGGTCGCACCCACATCGTACGAATACCGTCCCGACCGAAAGAACCCTGCACACCCGCCCAGTGTTTCATGAGATTCGAGCACGGTCACCTCGTACCCGCGATGGGCGAGGAGTGCAGCTGTGGCGAGGCCGCCGTACCCGGCGCCGAGCACAAGGATCATGGAAAAAGAGCGATATTGTGACACATCCGTATCAAAGGGTCCCCTATGAAGACATGGTTCGTTTTGCTTTCGTTCGTCGCTCTCTCGTGGACGTCGGCATCTGCGCAATCGCAGCTGGATCAACATGGCGACGATCCGATGGCGCGCTATGACGACATGGCACGTCGACGCGTCCAACCCGGACAGCACCTACCGGCCAACATTCGTGCCAAAGCCATCGAACAAGCTCGCGGAATGGAACGTTCCAAATTCGCAGAGGACATGCTTGTTGCACAACCGGAGTGGAAGCAATTCGGTCCAACGCAGATCGGTGGTCGCGTCAAGGCCATCATCGTGCACCCGACCGATCCGAACCTTGTCTACATCGGCACGGCAGCCGGTGGTGTGTGGAAGACCACCGACGGTGGCGAAACATGGAAGCCCATGATGGACGATGCCAATGCCATTGCGCTTGGCTCGCTGTGCTTCGACCCGACGGATCCCAATATCATCTATGCCGGAACGGGCGAACAAGTGTCGGGCTCGGCAGGAAACATCTTCCTCGGTTGCGGTCTGCTTCGCAGTACCGATGCCGGTGAGACGTGGCACGTTGTGGGACTTACGGACGTTGGTTCGTTCTCACGTATCTACGCGCACCCGAAGGATCGTGATCTGCTCATGGCCTCGTGCATGAATGCCGGCAATGGCGTGTACAAGAGCACGGACCGAGGCGCAACATGGAAGAAGATGTATACCGGATCGGTCTACGACATGTCGATCAATCCCTCTGATCAGAACGAATGGTTCATCTGTACGGCCGATGGCGTTCTGCAATCCGTTGATGGTGGCGCTACGTGGGTACAGCGGAATCAAGGGATCGTGGGTACGCTCGGTCGGATGAGCATTCAACAATCGCCAAAGAACCCCGACTATCTCTACTGTCTTGCCTCGGTGAATTCCCTTGCGCAGATCCTGCGTAGCACGGACCATGGTGCATCGTGGACGGCAACGTATACGGATTCACGCGGATGCTTCTTTGCCGGAGCATGTACGCCGGCGGCCAGTCAGGCCTTCTACGACATCTACACAACGGCCCATCCAACAGATGAGAAGATCTGCCTTGTCGGCGGTATCGATGTATGGCGCACGGCGAACAACGGCACGTCGTGGATGAACACGACCAACTCGTATGCAGGAGGAAGCAACGTCCACCCTGACCAGCATTGCGCTGCCTTCGCTCCTTCCGATCCGAAGATCGTCTACATCGGTCATGATGGCGGTATGTGCAGAAGCACAGACGGCGGACAAACGTGGAAGGTGATCAACAATGGTCTTGCCATCACGCAGTTCTATTCGTTCGACATCGATCGCACGGATCGATACAAGACGTATGGTGGAACACAGGACAACAACACACTTGGCAACTCGGGCGACAATGAGTGGCGTGCCATTGTTGGTGGCGACGGAATGGTGACCGTGCTCGATCACGATCCAAGCACACTCTATGGCAATCAACCGAATGGTGCCATGTTCCGCCTCGATCTGAAAACAGGTCAGGGCAAGAGCATCGTCGACGGGATCGACCCCGCCGACGCAGGACTCTGGGTTGCGCCGCTCGAACTTCACCCAACGGAACTCGGTCTGCTCTATCACGGACGTCGCCACGTCTACCTCTCGCTCGATCAAGGTGAGTCGTGGACAATGCTCGCAACACCGTTCGTGAACCAGGTCACCAGCATCGGTATCAATCCTGCGAATCCTGACAATGTATGGGCCGGTACGCTTGCCGGCGAAGTAGCGGTCTCGGCCGATCAAGGCGAGACGTGGACGAAGGTCAATCAGAACGGCCTTCCCTCCTTGCCCGTTGCCGATATCGTGGGATCTCCCACACAACCGAACACGATGTGGCTCTGTTATTCATCGTATGGCACGCCGAACCTCTTCAAGACAACGGACCTTGGGAAGACGTGGACGTCGATGTGGCAGGGAATGCCGGATGTGCCCGCGAACTGTCTGGTCTTCCATCCATCGGATGAGAACATCATGTACATCGGCACGGACGTGGGCGTCTTCGCTTCGTTCGACGGTGCAAAGAGTTGGGTTCCCTATGGAACAGGTCTTCCGCGCTCGCCCGTGCTCGACCTGAAGATCCACAACACGTACAACGTGCTTCGCGCAGCAACGCATGGTCGTTCTACGTGGGAGGTCTCCATCAGCACCGATAAGATCAGCGATCCAACGATCACGGCACCAACGGGTGGCGATGTCTACGTGAGCTCGCTCTCGACCGTTGTAGCTTGGAGCGGATTCACCTCGCCCGTTACGGTCGAGTACAGTGTGGACGACGGCACCACGTGGACGCAGATCGCCCGCGATGTTGTCGGTGATGCACTCATGTGGAAGGTGCCGAACTATCCAACGATCTGGGGTCGTATCCGGATCACGTCGCAGACCACGCCAACACAGACGCGCACAAGTCGCACGTTCACCATCTCGCTCATCGATCAAGGATCCGTGATCGCGCGCGGAACCGTGGGCTACGTGCCGTACGGTCTGGCATGGGATGGCAAGAACGGTCTGTGGACGACAAGCTTCTACGAGCGTAAACTCTACAAGATCAACGCAACCACGCTGTTGCTCGAGAAGTCCATCAACCTTCCTGCAGCAGCGGGCGACAGTCTCTTCACCGATCTCACCATGGATCGCGAGAAGGGACATCTCTACGTGCACAAGATGGGATCGTCAGACGGTTCGGGTGGCATCGTTATCGTGTTCGATACAACGGGTGCCATCATTCGGAGCTTCCCATCACCATCGAAGGCGTACCCGACCGGACTTGAGCTGGTGAACGGAAACCTCGTTGCGGGGGAGCGCGATGGACGTCGACATCTCTACACCATGTCGAAGGAAGACGGACAGCTCATCTCCGAGGTGGCCAATCCCTATCAATACAACTACGGACCACGCTGCCTTGCCACCGACGATAAGGGTCGGCTCTTCCAAACGTGTACCTACTTCCCTACCTCCGGTGGGGCGCTCACGGAATGTTATCTGATCAGCTTCTCCACGTCCGACATGTCAACCGAGAAGCAGCGCATTCCGCTCATCTCACGCGGTCAGCTCATCAATGCACGTGGCGTTGAGTACGATCGGTCGGATGGCAACTTCTGGATCGCCGACTTTGCCGGCAACCTCTACAAGATCACCGGCTTTGAGTTCGTGCCGCCAACCGTGAGCGGTGTGAATGATGCAGAGCGCGCAGCGACGGTCGAGCAGATCCGTGTGGCACCGAATCCTGTCCACGGCAGCTCAGTCGTATCGCTCTCCGCAGTACGTCGCGAGCGCAACGTCGACATCGTTGTCGTCGACGTGCTCGGTCAAACCGTGGCCACGCTGCATCACGGCTATCAATTCGCAGACGAAGACCTTGCCGTTCGCTGGTATGCATCGGGCATTCCGGCCGGCACCTACACCATTCTTGCTCGCGAGGGCAGTACGCTCCTCACGTCCACTCGCGTGAGCATCGTTCCATGATCTATGCAACACATCATTCTTGCACTTCTCACCATGCCGATCATTTGGTTTGCCTGGAAGAATTTCAAACAACTTGGACGACTCAAGATCACCCGTCCGGATCTTGCCGACGACGAACTGCAGCGTGAGCAAATGCGCATCGTGATGCGCATCGTTGCCTGTTTGCTGTCCTTGGCCATGCTTCCATTCCTCATCACGCTCACGTTATGACGAACGACGATCGGCAGTTTCTCGAAGGACCACATTCCCGCCTCACCGAGTTCTGGTTCGTGGTCCGCGTTTGCAGGGAATTCATTCGCGGCTTTCGCAAGCTGCACTTCGTCGGTCCGTGCGTTGCCGTCTTCGGCTCTGCGCGCTTCAAAGAGGACCATCCCTACTACGAGCTCGCGCGACGCATGGGCTATGCGCTTGGCGACATGGGATTCACCGTGATCACCGGTGGTGGTCCGGGGGTGATGGAGGCGGCCAACAAGGGAGCAAAGGAGGCAGGGGCCACGAGCATCGGATGCAACATCGTGCTGCCGAAAGAGCAACACGAGAACCCGTATCTTGATGTGATGATCGAGTTCGATCACTTCTTCGTGCGCAAGGTGATGCTCATCAAGTACTCCTTAGGTTTCGTGGTCTTGCCCGGCGGCATCGGAACCCTTGATGAGTTCTTTGAGGCCGTCACGCTCATTCAAACGAAGAAGATCACGAACTTCCCTGTTGTGGTGATGGACAAGGACTACTACAAGGACATCATGGAGCTCTTCGATGTGATGATCGCTCGAGGAACGGTGAGCGAAGAAGATCGGAAGCTCATCTTGTTCACGAGCAACGTCGATGAGGCCATCGACCACCTCAAGAAGAACGTCGTCAAACGCTTCGGACTCAAACAACAGCTCTTCATTCCGCGGAAGTGACCATGCTCCCTCCCTCCCCCATCAACCTTCTTGTGTATTGTGGCTCGCGCAGCGGCACGGATGCACGGTTTCGCAGCGTTGCCGAGAACTTGGCCGATCGCATGGCCGAGGCAGGGATGACGTTGATCTATGGCGGTGGCGGGATCGGTATCATGGGTGCCGTGGCACGACGGCTCATCGAACATAACGGAACCGTGGTGGGCATCATTCCGGAATTCCTGAATTCCACCGAGGTCGCACTACCATGGTGCACCGAGCTCATCGAAGTGCACAGCATGCATGAGCGCAAGATGAAGATGCTCGAGCGCTGTCATGCCATCCTTGCACTACCGGGTGGTTTCGGGACCATGGATGAGCTCTTCGAAGCCATCACGTGGCGTCAGCTTGGACTGCACAACAAACCCATCGGTCTGTTGAACGTCGACGGATTCTATGATCACCTCGCAAAGCAGATCGACGTGATGCATCACGAAGATCTCATCTCCAAAGAGTCGCGCGCCCATGTGCGCATCGGCACATCGCTCGACGAGCTACTCCCTTGGCTCGAGAGCAATGCAAGCGTCCTTCCACCGGATCCGCTCCTGCCACGGTGGACGTAAAGCATTTGGCACACCATTTGATTCTTTCTCGGCTGCACTACACCCATTTCTCCGGAGGCCTTATGACGAACTGTCTCGTCGATCTCGGAGTGTCGGGAATGCACGCCCTCCGCTGAATCTTCGGCATTGTGGTTCGCGTTCCACGGCACTGTTGGAATACTCTCCTTCATCCATGAACTGCAACCACAACAATGCTCGACATCGTACGACAACTCTTTTTTCTCCGCGCAGCGCCGCTGATCCGCATCGGTCGACATCGACCCTTGCAGGAGTCCGACGCGCTTGAAGCACACCCGCTTCTGAACCCACGATCAGTGCCCGATGCGTTCGCAACGCTCGACACGTCGTCGTTCCGACCGTTCATTCTGCGCGTCTTCTTCGCCACCGGACGTCCGGCGCGGAGGCTGCTGTTCATCATGGTGCTGCGACTGGCCCTGCTGCTCAGCACGCCATTGCTCCTCCATGCCGTCCTTGCCGCCTTGCCCGATGCTGCCTTGGCAACGTCCATCCCCATTGGCGCCATGCTGCTTGCCGTGGCCCTTGGGACGGCCGGAATGAGCGGTGCCGTGGCTATTCAGCACTGGTACTATCAAACGCTGTTGGCCTTCGGTATCATCACGAACGGCATCAACACGCGTGTGATGACGCAGTCGTTGCGGCTGCGACGTAGTGAGCGCACGCGCATCAACACAGGCGACATGGTGAATCACCTCTCGAGCGACACGGATGCGATCGCCGAAGCGGCCTTCTTCATTCCCGAATTGATGCAGTCGTTCGCCATGATCATCGCCGTGATGGTGATGCTGTCCTACTATCTCGGGATCGCCTCACTCTCGGCGCTGTTCGCGCTCATGGTGATCGCCCCGCTTTCCCGTTCCATTGCAAAGCGATTCCGGTCGCTCGACCATACGCTCATGGAATTGCGCGACGAGCGTGTGACGTTGATGTCGCAGGTCCTGCATGGCATTCGCGTGATCAAGTATCATGCGTGGGAGAAGAGCATCCACGACGAAGTGCGCGCCGTCCGGTCGAAGGAAGTGGCCACCAAGGTCAAGATCGTCCGTGCCGATGCGGCGGCCACAGCACTGTATGTGAGCACGACCACGCTGATCGCCGTGGTCGGGTTCGGCACCTACGTGTTGCTTGGCAACACACTCGATGCACCAAAGGTTTTTGCATGCCTTGCCTTATTCGGTCTGTTGGAAGATCCGTTCGGGGTGATGTCACACGTGATGGCCAACATTCAGCATGCTCGTGTGGCGACAACGCGACTGCATGGATTCTTCAGCATGGCCACGCATGCCATCGACGAACGTCCGCTCTCGCCGCCTCTCGAACCGCTCGGCATCGAACTTCAGCAAGCAACGTATCGCTATCGCGACGGGTCGGAAGATGCCCTGCATCAGATCGATCTTTCCGTGCGCGCCGGGTCGAGCGTTGCCATCATCGGCACCGTGGGATCGGGCAAGAGCACGCTGTTGCGGACGCTTGTCGGGCTGCACGACGTGCGGAGCGGCTCGTTCTCCATCACGGGCACCACGCAACGTCCGCGTATCGCCTACGTGCCGCAAGAGGCCTTCATTCTGAACACCACCGTGGAAGAGAACATCGTCTTCGGTGATGACTCGATGCGTGCATCGGCAACGTGGCCGTCGACGTTGCGAGACATTCTCTATGCCTCGGCTCTCGAGCCAGACCTTGCCTTGATGTCGGCCGGACTGCAAACGGAGATCGGTGAGCGCGGTGTGAATCTGTCGGGCGGACAGAAGCAACGTGTCTCCATCGCTCGTGCCGTGGCGCAACGACCGGGCCTCGTTCTGCTCGACGATCCGTTGTCTGCCGTCGACGTTGCCACGGAGGACATTCTCGTGGAGCGTCTGCTCTTCGGTGTGTGGAAGAACATCACGCGTGTAGTGGTCACGCACCGTCTTGCCCACCTCGACAAGTTCGATCATGTGGTCTGGATGGAGCATGGTGCTGTACGCGCGCAAGGTTCCTATCGCGAGCTCGTGCTCACCGATGCAGCGTTTCGCGACTTCGTGAGTTCGGAACATCATGCCGAACCATCAACGCAGGAAGAACCCAAAAAGTCGGCCGACAGTGTTGACGTTGCCCATACCACCATGGCACAGGGCACGTCGGACACGGAGAGCGGCCGCATCACCGAAGAAGAAGATCGCGAGACCGGCGCCGTTGGGTTGCCCGTGTACCGTCGGTACTTGCGTGCCATGATCGGTCATGGCATTCGTTCGCCCTTCATCCTGCTGCTCATGCTTGCCATGGTCTTGGCCGTCACGGTCATGCCCATTGCGCAAACGTGGTGGTTGGGTGCGTGGACGGATCGTCATTCCGTAGATCCCTTCATGGCCGTCATCATCTACGGTCTGCTTGGTACCACCGTCCTGCTCTTCTCCTTTGGCGAGAAGATGGTATGGCTCGGTCGTACAGCATCCGCCGGCATTCGATTGCACGATGCAGCCTTGCATGGCGTGCTCGGTGCGCCCTTGCGGTTCTTCGATTCCACGCCCATGGGACGGATCCTCAACCGATTCGCACGCGACATGGAAGCGGTCGACGATCACCTGTCGTGGAACTTCGAACAATCGTTCAAGTCCATCGCACAGACCATCGGCTCGCTCGTCCTGATCTTGAGCGTTCTTCCGTTGATCCTTCTCGTTGTCGTACCGGCATTGTGGTTGTACTATCGTGTGCAACGCGACTACCGTCGTGCCGCACGCGAGGCCAAGCGCATGGAGAGCATTGCACGGTCGCCGCGTTATGCGCAGTACAAAGAGGTCGTCACCGGACTCGACGTCATCCATGGCTATGGACGTGAAGAGGCCTTCATGACGTCGTTCTACGACATCCTGTGGAACTATCACCACATGTTCTGGACGTCCATCATGCTGAACCGCTGGTTCAGTGTGCGTGTACCGATGATCGGAGGCATGATCGCCATTGCCACCAGCGTCGGCATTGTGCTTCTTGCGCATCAAGGCCTCATCCATCAAGGGATGGCAGGACTTGTGCTCACCTATGCCTTGAGTTTCTGGGCAAGTCTCAACTGGTGCATTCGTGCGTTCAGCGAAGTGGAGTCGCGCATGACGTCGGTCGAGCGACTCAACTACTACGCCACGCTCGAACCGGAACCGGGTCCGTCCGTCGAAGGATGGAAGAAGGAGGCAGGGCAGCAAGGATCATCTACGCTTGGCGAAAGCATTGTCTTCGACAATGTATCGGTGCGCTATGCCGATCATCTTCCGCGCGTCTTGCACAACATCTCCTTCAGCGTACCGGCCGGTGCCAAGGTCGGCATCGTCGGTCGCACCGGAAGCGGCAAGAGCACGTTGTTCCAAACGCTGTTCCGGTTCGTCACACCGGAAGAGGGTCGCATCCTCATTTCGGGCGTCGACATTGCCACCATTCCCCTTCCTATCCTTCGACGGAGCATTGGCATCATTCCGCAGGACCCAACGCTCTTCCTTGGATCGGTGCGCTCGAACCTCGATCGGTTCCATGAGTGCACGGATGAACAGGTGTGGAGCGCCCTGGAGCGCGTCCAATTGGCGGACCATCTTCGGTCACTCCCCGGTGGTCTCTCCTCCAACGTGGCAGAGAACGGCGTGAACTTCAGTCAAGGTCAACGTCAACTGCTCTGCATGGCCCGCGCCATCCTCACGCAAGCACGCATCATCGTGCTCGACGAGGCAACGGCCAGCGTCGACATGCAGACCGACGCCATCATTCAACACACCATCCGCACCGAGTTCGATGGCGTCACCGTCCTCATCATCGCCCACCGCCTCCACACGGTTGCGGAGTGCGATATGATCGTGGAGTTGGCGTTGGGAAGGCGAGTTGAGTGACAAGGGACAAGTAACGAGTGACAAGTGTGGCTCCGACCATGATCCTGCATTTTGGCATTCCATGATTGCATTCTGTATTATGTATTCTGTATTGTATCATGTATTCTTGATCCTTGATTCCTCTTCCCATTTCCTCCCCATGCCTCTCCTCCTCCTCCTCCTCGCCTTCCTTCCCATGCATGCGCAGAACACGGACTCGTTGGAGACCGCTGCGTTGAAGCTGCACTATTCCATGAAGTATGCAGAGGCGGCCGAGCTGTATACGAAGGCCATCGATGGCGGGAAGCGGACGTTCAATACGTACTTCAATCGGGGGGCCTGTCTGGCAGAGTGTTGCGATCCGATGAAGGCGGCCGAGGACTTCACGCGCGCGATGGAGTTGCAGCAGAGCGACTCGGCCTTGTACATGCGGGCCGTCTGCTATGTGAAAGCGACGGAGCTGACGAAGGGTGTGACGGACCTTACCGTGTTGCTCGAGCGGAACCTGATGTTCCCGCATGCATTGGCGCTACGCGGACAGGCCTACTATGCACTTGGTGCGCGGGCCGATGCCTGTGCAGACCTTGCGCGTGCTGCCGCTATGGGCGATGTGCAGGCAGCCGCTCTGGCACAAGAACGATGCGATACAGCCGCGGCCGTCACCGAGGGAGTGGTGATCGATTGGCCGCAAGACAATGGACCGTGGAAGCAGGTGGACTCACGCGACGATAGCACCATGTCGGTCGTCGTTCTGCGTCGCGAACGCGAGATCGGAAAGAACTGGACGGAACTGGGCATGATGACGTCGATGAAACGCGTCTATCGCGCACATCCCGACTCGGCCATGAAGGTGATCCATGCAGAAGCACGCAAACAAGCTGTCGATCCGCGTTTGACGTTGCTCGATCGTGGAGTGACGGACGAACGTCCGTGGGTGATCTTCAGTATCGAATCAGCATCGTGGGGTGAAGATCATCATGCGGAATCGCAGATCTACTACGTGGTGCAAGGCAAGGCCGCCCTCTACATCGTCCACCGCGATGTGCGCCGTGCCACCCTCAATCCTCGCGAGGTCAAGCAATGGGTGAAGGTCTTCCGTACGGCCACCATCAAGCAACGGTGATCACCACCGGTTGACCTCTGTTTCCAACGCCACATCGAATCGCTCCCGGACGGAGCGCTCGATCTCGGTGGCAAGCACGTGGATCTCTTCGCCCGTGGCCGCACCGTAGTTGACGAGCACCAAGGCCTGATTGACGTGCACACCGGCATCACCACGACGGTGACCTTTCCAACCACACTGGTCGATCAACCATGCGGCCGGCAACTTCACACGTCCATCCTCCTGCGGATACGATGGCATGGCAGGAAAGGCGGCATGGAGGCGAGCCGCATGATCGGCAGCGATGACGGGATTCTTGAAGAACGATCCTGCATTCCCGATCTGCGACGGATCCGGAAGCTTGCGTGTGCGAATGGTCACCACGGCGCGAAAGATATCGGCGATCGTGGGAGCAGTGATCGCATGCGCATCGAGCTCTTGTCGCACATCGGCATAGTCGCAATGCACGATCGGTCGCTTCGATAACGTATAGGCCACATGCGTGATCACCACACGGTCGCGCAGTGCACGCTTGAACACACTGTCGCGATACCCAAAGGCACACTCTTCTGCACGATACGTGTGTGGTTGAAGAGTTGACCGGTCAATGCCAATGCAATGATCGAAGCACCGTTCCTGTTCCACGCCATACGCACCGATGTTCTGCATGGGCGCGGCACCAACTGTGCCGGGGATGAGGGCAAGGTTCTCGAGTCCGCCATATCCTTGGTCGACGCACCAGGCAACACTGTCATGCCACGACTCCCCGGCACCAAAGCGAATGGTGACGGTGTTCTCGTTTTCGTGGAGCACGTCGCGACCCATGATCTCCATCTTGAGGATGACGTCGGACACATCACCGGTGACCAGGATGTTACTGCCTCCACCAAGGATGCGAACGTTGGAGGGTGCTGACCGGAGAACGGCGATCACATCGTCTGTGCTTTGCACGCTCACCACGGTCTCGGCCGTCGCGTGGACGTGAAACGTGGTGAGCTGTGCAAGATCGACGTGATGTTGTGTGTTCATGCTGTGGGTGCTTATACCGACGGTCCGAGCATGTCCTCCGGACGTACCCACTTGTCGAATTCCTCTTCGGTGAGCAATTCCAATTCAAGTGCGGCCTGCTTCAGCGTGCTCTTCTTTGCATGCGCCGTCTTGGCGATCTTGGCCGCATTGTCGTAGCCGATATGCGTGTTCAACGCCGTTACCAGCATGAGCGTGTTCTGATTGTAGTGCTCAAGTCGCTCATAGTTCGCTTCGATGCCGGCCGCGCAGTGTTCTTCGAACATCACGCAGGTGTCAGCGAGCAACCGTGCGCTTTGCAGGAAGTTGTAGATGATCACGGGCTTGAACACGTTGAGTTCGAAGTTGCCCGAGGAGCCACCGATGTTGATGGCAACATCGTTCCCCATCACTTGTGCGGCCACCATCGTCATGGCCTCGCTCTGCGTTGGATTCACCTTGCCCGGCATGATGGATGAACCGGGCTCGTTCTCGGGAATGCTCAGTTCGCCAAGACCGCAACGCGGACCCGATGCCATCCAGCGCACATCATTGGCGATCTTCATCAGCGAGGCGGCAAGGGTCTTCAGGGCACCATGGGCATAGACGAGGGCATCGTGGGCGGCAAGGGCTTCGAACTTGTTCGGCGCCGACACAAAGGGAAGGCCCGTGAGCGAGGCGATCGTTGCCGCACTGCGCACAGCGAACTCGGGATGCGTGTTCAATCCGGTCCCCACCGCCGTGCCGCCCAACGCCAACTCATACAGTCCTTCAAGTCCTTGCTCCAGACGCTTGATATCGTTCGTGAGCTGCTGGACGTAGCCGGAGAATTCCTGACCAAGCGTGATGGGTGTTGCATCCATCAAGTGCGTGCGTCCGCTCTTGATCACATCCTTGAACTCCACGGCCTTTGCATGCAAGGTGTTGCGAAGATGCTCAACGGCGGGAATGAGTCGCGTCTTCACCGAGATGGCCGCTGCAATGTGCATTGCCGTCGGGAAGGTATCGTTCGATGACTGTGACTTGTTCACATCGTCATTCGGATGGACGGGCTTCTTGCTGCCAAGCTCTCCCCCGGCCATTTCGATGGCGCGATTGGAAATGACCTCGTTCACGTTCATGTTCGTTTGCGTGCCCGAGCCTGTTTGCCAGATCGACAGCGGGAAGTGGGCCGCAAGCTTGCCGGCGATCACTTCGTCGGCCGCACGCACGATCAGATCGCGCTTCTCGGTGGCCAGCACGCCCAGGTCGGCATTCGTCATCGCCGCCGCCTTCTTCAGCGTGGCCATGGCCGCGATCAGTTCTGCGGGCATGGTCTCTTCGCCAATGCGGAAGTGGATCAGGGAGCGTGCCGTTTGGGCGCCGTAGTAGGCTGTGGACGGGACGCCGATCTCTCCCATCGTGTCGCGTTCAATTCGAGTGCTCATGGTCGTAGGGTTGATTGTGTAAGGTGAGTTCCTCTGCAAGCCGCAATTTACGATGCGCTATCTTCGCATCATGAGAACAGCACGAACAATCGCTCGAATGGTGGCAGCACTCTGCCTTGCCGCCCTCCTTCCCTCCCTTGTCCCTGCCCAGCCCTACTATGCCACGACGGTGGCCGGGGACCGGACGGGTACACGGCTCTACACGCTGAACAACGGACTTCGGGTCTACATCAGCGTGAACACCGAGCAGCCACGCGTGCAGACGCTGACGGCCGTGCGGGCGGGAAGCAAGAACGATCCGCCCGAGGCCACGGGGTTGGCGCACTACCTGGAGCACATGTTGTTCAAGGGCACGTCGACGTTTGGAACGCTGAACTATGCGAAGGAGCGACCGTACCTGGACCGGATCGCCGACATGTTCGAGGAGTATCGAGCGCTCACCGATTCATCCGCGCGTAAGGCACTGTATCATCGGATCGATTCCATGTCGGGCGTGGCCGCGCAATACGCCATTCCCAACGAGTACGATAAGATCACTCAGTCTCTGGGCTGCACGGGCACGAATGCCTTCACGTCCAACGATGCAACGGTGTATGTGAACAATGTGGCGGCCAACCGCCTGAAGACGTTCCTCGCCCTCGAAGGCGAACGCTTCAAGCAATGCGTCCTCCGACTCTTCCATACCGAACTCGAGGCCGTGTATGAAGAGAAGAATCTCTCGCTGAACGAAGATGGTTCACTGGCAGATGATACGCTCATGCGCGCACTCTTCCCCGATCACACGTATGGAACGCAGAGCACACTGGGCACCGTGGAGCATTTGAAGAATCCATCGATGCGACGGATCCAGGAGTACTTCTCGCGACAGTACGTGCCCGCCAACATGGCCGTGATCCTCGTGGGCGATCTCGATCCCGATAGTGCCATCGCTTGGGTGGATGCGGCCTTCGGCGATCATCCCTCCGCACCCGTTCCCTACTTTGGTGTGCGTGAGCAACCGCCGATCACGTCGCCCATCGTGAAGAACGTCGTCGGCCCCGATCCCGAATTCGTCACCCTTGCCTTCCGTCTTCCGGGTGCCGCGCACAAGGACATTCCCGCACTGCGCATGTGCGACATGATCCTGGCGAATGCATCGGCCGGACTGATCGATCTGAACCTCGGGCAAACGCAGAAAGTGCGTGAGCCGTATGCGACGTTGCGCATGATGACGGACTTCTCGCTGGAACAGCTCGGCGGTTCTCCCATGCCGGGCGAATCGCTTGAAGATGTGACGAAACATTTGCTCGATCAGATCGAGCTCTTGAAGAAGGGCGCATTCGATGATAAGCTCATGCGATCCATCGTGCAGGATGTTCGCATCCGACAGATGCAGAGCGAGATGGGAAATGAAGGCCGTGCGTATCGCATCCTGCAAGCCTTTGAACATGGTATGCCTCTCGAGTCCGTGGTGCATGATGCCGACGCCCTTGCGGCGGTGACGAAGGCCGACGTGATGCGCATTGCCAAAGAGTACTTCCGTTCGAACTATGTGGTGGTGAACAAGCGCGAAGGAGATCGCACGGACATCAGCAAGGTGGAGAAGCCGGCCATCACGCCGGTGCCCTTGAACCGCGACACGACGTCAACGTTCGGACGCGCCATCATCTCGGCTCCCGCACGTACGATCGAACCTCGATTCCTCGACTACACCACCGATATGCAGCGAGCTGCCGTGCGACCGAACATCCCGCTGCTGGCCGTTCGCAACACGATGAACGATCTGTTCGAGCTGCGGTACTACCTCACCATGGGAACGGCGAACGATCGATACCTCAAGGTCGCCCTGGACTATCTCGATCTCATGAGCACGTCGGCCCTCACCAACGAGGCGCTTCAACAGCGCATGTATGCACTGGGCATGGACTTTGGCGTGTATGCTTCGTCCGACCGATGCTACATCACACTGAGCGGCATTCGCAGCAACTTCAAGCAAAGTGTGCAGTTGATGGAGAACATCCTTGCAACGTGCGTCGGCAACGAGGCATCGCTTGCAGCTTTCAAGCAACGATTGCTGCAGGAGCGCGAGGATGCACGCAAGGACAAGTCGACGATCTACTATCGTGGACTTCTCTCCTACGCACGATACGGTCCGCGCAACGCTGTCACCACCGACCTGACCACGACAGAGATCAATGGTCTCACGCATGCGCAGTTGTCAACGATCGTGCACCGTCTGCTCTCGTATCCGCATGAAGTGCACTATTGGGGACCGGATGATGCGCCAACCGTTGCGAAATCGATCGCTGCCGTCCACGGTGCCCCTGCCACCTTCCGAAGCATCCCTGCGGCCATGACGTTCCCTGTGCGCCCCATGGATTCGGCAGAGGTGATCTTCCTCGACCATGAACAAGTGACGGCCGATGTTGCCTTCTTTGCGCGGTCGTTCCCGCGGTTCGACAGCACGCTGAGTCCGCGCATTCGCTTGTTGAACGAGTATTTCGATGGCGGCATGGGAAGCATCGTTTTCCAGACCATTCGCGAGCAGAAGGCGTTGGCGTATTCAACGTCGGGCGGACTTGAGAATCCATATCGGATCGACGAGCCCTACACCGTGATGGCCACGGTTGGAACGCAGGCCGACAAACTGCACGATGCCATCACGTCGATGCAAGAACTGCTCACCACCCTCCCTCGCATCGATCCCGCACTGCAGGCCGCGAAGAGCGCCATTCGTGCGCGACTTGCCACGGAGCGTCGCTCACGCATGGGCATCATCGATTCCTATGTGGGTGCTCGGCGCTTCGGTCTGAGCACCGATCAAGCGGCCTATACGTGGAAGCAGTTGCCGCCACTGGCATTCAATGATGTGGCCGAGGTGTATGCAACGGGAATGGCGAACCGACCCTATACGCTTGTCGTGATGGGTTCGTCCGACTCCATCGATGTGCATTCCCTTGAGAAGTACGGTCGCGTTCGCACCGTTACCATCAACGATCTTTTCGCACCGTAACGCTGTTACCGAACGATCCGTCCGCTGAGTCGCAAGATCTCTGTGGCAGCAACGGCGATCTCGTATTCGAGGCGTGCCAGTTGCGCACCGATCTCTAGAAGCGATTGCTGTGTTTGTCGCACTTCGAGCGACGTGATCGACCCAAGTCGGAGTTTCTCAACAGCGATGGTCGCGTTGCGTTGGGCTGCTGCATACGATTCGCGCTCGATGGTGAGCATGGCACGACCTTGCTCATACCGTCGGTAGGCTTGCACCAATCTCGTCTGCAGATCGAGCGATACATCACGCACTTGCAGTTGCTGACGTTCGTGATCGAGTCGTGCCTTCTCTGATTCCGCCGCATCGTACAGACCGTTGAAGAGATTCATCGAGAGTTGGAGTCCGGCCGTCCAGCCATTCGTCCGATTCTGGAGAATGAATCCCGCATCGGCTTGGTTGTTCACATACTGGTATCCGCCAACGGCCGAGATCCTCGGATAGAAGGCAGCATCCACTTCCTTCACATGGAACGACGCAGCGGCCATGTCGCGCTGCGCTGCAATGAGTTCCGGATTCATCGTGGCAACATCTTGTCGCAAGGTATCCAAGGGCGGAATGGTGGGAAGGCTCATCACCGTGTCGACGTCGAAGACTTGGTCGACGGGACGTGCCAACAATCGATTGAGCGTGTTCTTCGCATTCGCCACATCCACTTCGCTACGCACCACTTGCAGACGTACGCTGTTGCGATCGACCTCTGCCTGCGCAAGCTCCACGCCCGAACCCGAGCCAACGTCGTGACGGTTCTTCTCGATGACATATCGTTGGTCAACGAGCTCCTGTCCACGTCGATTCGTCGCCAACACATACGAGTTCGCCACCACAGCATAGTACGCCGTGGTCACGTCGGCGATCGACCCTGCCACCTTGCTCCGTGCCATCTCCATGCCCGATCGCTCGAACTCCTTGAGCTTGTCATTCGTGGCGAACATCTTGAGTCCGTCGAATAACGTCCACGTCAACGTTGCATTCGCCGCCACGTTCGTGAAGCCCGCACCGGACCGATCCGTCACGGCCCCGCTCAGCGTTTTCTGATAGATGTCGTTCGCACCGCGAGTACCGGCGGCGGCAATGCCAAGCGTTGGAAGAAAGCCCGACGTGCCCTGTTTTGCCGATGCACGCGCAACAGCAGAGTCCTTCGTGGCGATCTGGATGTTGTAGTTGTTGCGGAGGGCAATGCCAACGGCATCGTCGAGTGACAGTGTCGTTTGCGACGTCGCTGTTGTCATCCCCGCGACGAACATCAGCACGACAACGGCTGCCGTGGTCGCATGAATACCGGAGCCACTGCGCTTGAGTCGCGAGAGCAACACATAGACGCTCGGGATCACAAAGAGCGTGAGTGCGGTTGCAAGGATCATTCCCCCCACGACCACCACGCCCATGCCGATGCGACTTTCCGATGAAGCACCAAGCGACAAGGCAATGGGCAAGGCACCAAGGATGGTGGCGAGCGACGTCATGAGGATCGGTCGGAAGCGGGCCGTGGCCGCCTCGACAACGGCCGTGTGCCAGGCAACACCTGCCTCACGACGTTGATTGGCGAATTCCACGATGAGAATTCCATTCTTCGTCACCAAGCCGATGAGCACAATGGCGCCGATCTCGGAGAAGATGTTCAGCGTTTGATTCGTGAGCCAGAGCGAGAGCACTCCACCGGCCAGGGCCAATGGCACCGTGAGCATGATCGTGAGCGGATCGACAAAGCTCTCGAACTGTGCGGCAAGGATGAGGTAGACGAAGACAAGGGCCAAGGCAAAAGCATAGAGTAGCGACGACGAGCTATCGGCGTAGTCGCGCGACGGACCTGTGAGCGCCGTCGAGAAGCGTTCATCCAGCAGTTGCTGTTTGATCCCGTCCATCACGGCGATCCCGTCGGCAATGGTCTTCCCCGGTGCAAGACCCGCACTGATCGTAGCACTCACGTAGCGGTTGTATCGATAGAGGGCCGGAGGGGCGGCGAGCTCACGTAGGGACACGAGATCGGCAATCGGAAGCATGCTGCCGTTGTTGGTCTTGACCATGATCATGCGCAGATCGTCCGGCGTGCTCCGTCCGGTCCGTTCGATCTCACCGATCACTTGATATTGTTTTCCGTCACGAATGAAGTAGCCATACCGCTGACCTGCAAAGCCGGCCTGAAGCACGTCGCCAATGTCCATTACCGACACGCCCACCTCGCGTGCACGTGCACGATCGATGGAGATATCCAGCTCCGGCTTCGTGAACTTCAGATTCACGTCGACGATGTTGAACACCGGACTCTTCTGTGCAAGATCCATGAAGCGCGGCAACACCGAGCGAAGATCTTGCAGATCGTTGGCCTGGATCACGTACTGCACGGGCAATGCTGCACGCGCACCGGTGGAGATGGTCTGCTCTTGAGCGAGAATGGTACGCGCTTCCGACAGCGATCGCAGCTTCTGCGTGAGCATGGCGGTGATCTCCATCTGGGAACGCTTGCGTTCTTCCGGATCGACCAACAGCAAGCGGCCTGCGCCCGTGTTGTTGGCTCCGGAGAAGAACGTAGGCGATGTGACGGTGATGAGTGCTTTGCGTTCAGGAGCAAGTCGCGCCACGGCCACATTGAGCGTGTCGAGGAAATCGCTCATGCGATTGAAGGTGTATCCTTCGGGAGCCGTGACGTTCACCGACATGGCGCTGCGATCTTCCAGCGGAGCAAGTTCCTGTTTCAATTGTCGACCGACCACAACGATCACGAGTCCGCTCACGAGAAATGCTAGCAGCGCCGTGGTCGGCTTGTTCGTGGCCTTTGTCACGCCGCGCTCATAGACGCGATTCATCCATTGGAAGAACGGCTCGGTGACGCGTGTGAGCCAGCTCTGTGTTTCGACATGACGGAGCAAACGAGTGCTCATCATCGGCGTGAGCGTGAGCGACACGAAGGCACTGATGAGCACGCTCATGGCCACCACCAACCCGAACTCGCGGAACAACCGTCCCGTCAGTCCCGGCATGAAGATGATGGGAATGAACACCACCGACAATGTGATCGTGGTACTGATGATGGCAAAGTAGATCTCCGTACTGCCCTTCTCCCCTGCCTCACGCGGCGACATGCCGTCTTCGATCTTGGAGAAGATGTTCTCCATCACCACGATGGCATCGTCCACCACAAGACCCGTTGCCAGGACGATCCCCAAGAGCGTGAGCACGTTGATGGAGAATCCGGCGATCCACATGAAGAAGAACGTCGAGATGAGCGACACGGGAATGGCCACCACAGGGATCACCGTTGCACGCCATGTGCGCAGGAAGAGGAAGATGATGAGGACGACCAAACCGAAGGCGATCAGCAATGTTTCTTCCACTTCACTTACGGCCTTGCGAATGAACTTCGTGTTATCGAAGGCCACATCGAGTTTGATGTCTTTGGGTGCAGAGGCTTTGAGGGCGGCAAGGCGCTGATAGAAGATCGTGGCAATGTCCACTTGATTCGCACCCGGCAAGGGTGACACGGCAAGACCGACCATCGGAACGCCGTTCTTCTTCAGCATCGTGCGTTCGTTCTCGGCGCCAAGGTAGACGCGTGCCACATCGCGCAGACGTACGATACCGCCTCCGGCCGTTGCGGATGCATCGGACGTGCCGGCGCGCAAGATCAGGTCTTCGAATTCTTCAGGTGTCGAGAGTCGGCCAACGGTTCGGATCGAAAGTTCCGTGCTGCGTCCTTCGAGTTTTCCTGCGGGAAGTTCGACGTTCTCGCGCTGAATGGCCGTGCGCACATCGGATGGTGAGAGACCATAGGCCGAGAGTTTGTTCGGGTCCATCACGATGCGCATGGCGAACTTTCGTTCACCCCACACCTGGATGGCACCAACGCCCGGAATGGTCTGCAGTCGTTCTTTGAATTGGTTGACGGCAATATCGGTCAGGTCCACAAGGTTCCGATTCGGACTATCCACCGTCATCACGAGAATGGCGTTGCTGTTCGCATCGGCCTTGGCCACAATGGGCAGGTCGGCATCGAGCGGCAGTTTGTTCACGGCACGCGACACGCGATCGCGCACGTCGTTGGCGGCCTTCTCGAGATCTTCGCCGAGTTCGAATTCAACGGTGATGGCCGAGCGTCCATCGGAACTCGTCGACGTGAGGCTCTTGATCCCGTCGATCCCGTTGATCGACTCTTCAAGCGGCTCCGTGATCTGCGATTCGATCACGTCGGCATTGGCACCCGTATAGGTCGACGTGACGGTGATGTTCGGCGGATCGACATCCGGGAACTGGCGCACACCCAAGAAGAGATAGCCCACGACGCCGGTGAGCACGATGATGATGCTCATCACGATGGCGAGCACCGGACGTTTGATGGAAAGCGTGGAGATGTTCATCGGATACGCACCTTCACGGGAAGGTTGGGCTTGACGAGTAGAAGTCCGGTGGTCACCACGGTGTCGCCGATGTTGAGTCCGTTCGTGACCCGCACATCGTTCGTCGATCGACCGCCGGTTTCCACCTTCGTCTTCTCTGCGTGACCATTGCGCACGCGAAAGACGAACGTACCGTTGTTATCCGGGATGATGCACTCAGATGGCACAAGGAGCGCATCGCTTACCTTGAGCAGTGGCAGCGCCACATCGGCGAACATTCCGGCCACAATGCCTTGCGGTTCCTTGCAACGCGCGCGGATCCGCAGCGAACGAGTTCGGTCGTCCATGGCCGGCTCCATCGCATAGATCGTCGCATGTCGGTGCGATGCCGTATCACGTCCACGCACGCGGAACTCCAACGTCATTCCCGGATGCACGACAGCGGCAAAGCGCTCAGGAATAGAGCACTCCACATTCAACGTCTGTTCGTTGGCCAGCGTGGCAATGGTCATCGACGGTGTGAGCACCGTTCCAACGCTCACGTTGCGAAGTCCGATCCGACCACTAAAGGGCGCCACGATCTGCGTGCGCATGAGCTGTGCCTTGAGCACATCGGCCTCGGCCTTGCGGATCTCGACGTTGGACTGTGCGTTCTCGAGATCTTCCTGACTCACGCCATCCACCGCGCGCAACTGCTGGAAGCGATGCAACCGATCTTGATCCAGCTTGAGTTGTTGTGTGCTCTTCTGCAGTTGTGCACGCAGGTCGGCATCGAAGAGCTGCACCAACACTTGTCCCTTCTTCACCAGACTTCCCTCTTGGAAACTGATGGCCGTCACACGTCCGCTGATCTCGCTGCGAAGATCGACGCGCTCATCGGCAACGATGGAGCCGGTGAGGTTCACCGATTCTTCGAAGGGCTTCGGTGTGATGGTGATGGCATCGATGGTGGGGATGGGAATGGCCGCGCCGCGCGGACCGACGCCAGCATTCGGACCACTTGCCGCCCCGCCACCCTCCTTGCCCGATCGTGCAATGAAGAACCATGCGGCGGCCGCAAGGACGAGAAGTACAAGAACGATACCGGTGATACGAGACATGGAGTGACCTTACTGTTTCACGAATGACCGCAAGTGGCCATTCAATTCGATGACATAGATACCTGGAAGAAGTCGCGAACAATCGATGGTGTGCTCGTTCACGCGGGCCTCTAACGCAAGCGTGCCGTTGGTATTGTAGATGCGTGCACGGTCAGCGTCGACCGCACAGGAGAGTTCGCACAGGTCGACAACGGGATGAGGTGCAATGTCGAACGACACAGGTGCTGCATCGGCATGCACTAACGTGGTCGGCGTCAGGAGTCGTGCGACAAACACCGCCGCCATGGAGTCGACGAGGGCTGTGTTATGCAGCTCGTGAGCCGCACCGGGATAGATGATGGTCTCGACGTGATCCAATGGATAGCCACACGTGGCTGTCCGTCGAGCAATGCGTTTCGTCCCATAGATCACAGGATAGTGATCGCCCACGCCAAGTGGCAGTCCCCACAGTCCGCGTCGTGCATCGCTCGACACCACAGGGTCATTCTCCTGATGATAGGAGAAGACCGGAACATCTGTGGCATCGTCGATCATCGACGTGTCGACCAACGCACCGAAGTAATTCACAACGGCGGCGATGTGCGGTTTCTCAGGAGCAGGTCCCATATCGGGACGCTCACGTTTGTCGAGCAACACTTGGGTTGCCCCGATGGCGCGTGTTGCATCGGGACGTTCATCGTCGTCCATATAGGCAACGAGGAGCGCCGTGATCCCACCGGCGCTCGTTCCGCCCACGACGATGTGCGACGTGTCGAGCCGCAATGCCGTCGCCCGTTGGGCGGTCACCCAGGCAATGGCCGTGCGAACATCGATCGAAGCGCGATAGGCTGCACGAAGCACCTCTGCTTCATCGTAGGCATAGGGGGCGGGTTGTAAGGGCGGCGCGGTGAAGCCAAGGCGGTAGGAGACGGTAGCGGCCACATAGCCTCGCGACGCCCATCGCTCGCACAGGTCGCGCATTTCCGTGCGCGCACCCTGCAAAAAAGCACCGCCATGGATCCAGACCACCATCGGTCGGCGTCGCACCCCATCGTCCACCGGCTCGGCAATGTTCATCCGCAGGGTATCGGGCACGCCGTCAAACCGCGTGGCAACGCCATACACCTGGTCATCCGTCCACCGCACCGCATACTGCCGACGCACCAGATCCTGCCCCGGTAACACCACGGCAAGTCCCAGGAAGGCGGCAAGGAGGAATGTGTGTTTCAACATTATCCTCTAATTTACGTCAGTATGACTTGTCACTCGTCACTTGTCACTCGTCACTCTCTTCAGGTTTTGTATGAAAACTCTCCTGCTTTTCTTCCTTGCTCCCGTCATCATGATGGCAGCAGAGCAAACCGCCACCTTCAAGGTCTCGGGCAACTGCAATTCGTGCAAGAAGACCATCACAAAGGCGGCCAACACGGTCAGTGGTGTTCGTTCTAGCGATTGGGACAAGAACACGAAGATCGCTACGGTGGTCTATGACGATGCAACGGCCAAGCTGCCCGACATCAAGCAGGCCATCGTGAATGCCGGCTACGATGTGGAAAACATCAAGGCCACGGACGAAGCCTACAACAAGCTGCATTCCTGCTGCAAATACCGCGGCAAGGAGTAAACGCTCTCCATCGAACACAACACGCGAAGGCGGTCGGGATCACACCCTTCCGCCTTCCTTCGTATTTTCGCCTTCTCTTGCTGGTCGCATCACCATCCAATCCCACATCTATGCCCACGCATCCACGCCTCGTCCATGATCGATTCGTTCACCGCCACATTGGACCGAACCCTGCCGAGATCGAGCAGATGTTGCGGACCGTCAATGCCTCGACGCTCGATCAGCTGATCGGCGAAACGGTCCCGTCGAAGATCCGGCTCTCGGCGCCATTGGATCTGCCGACCGCACAAACAGAAGAAGATTACCTTGAGCATCTCAAGGGCATTGCGGCACAGAACGTTGTCGCGAAGAGCTACATCGGCATGGGCTACTATGACACGTTCACGCCGCCGGTGATCCTGCGCAACGTGGTCGAGAATCCGGGCTGGTACACACAGTACACGCCGTATCAGGCAGAGATCGCCCAGGGACGCCTTGAGTCGCTCCTCAACTTCCAGACCATGGTCATCGATCTGACCGGACTCGAGATCACCAATGCATCGCTGCTCGACGAAGCAACGGCCGCGGCCGAGGCCATGCATTTGATGTATGGTTCGCGCGCGAAGGCGCTGAGCGATGCGGGTGCGAACGTCTTGTTCGTGGACGAGAACGTGTTCCCGCAAACGCTCGACGTGTTGCTCACACGAGCAGAGCCACTCGGCATTCAGATCGAAGTGGGCTCGTGGGAATCGTATGCCTTCACGAACAAGGTCTTCGGCGCCTACATCCAGTATCCGGCCGGTGATGGTTCCGTGCGCGACTATGCTGCGTTCTGCGAACGCGCTCATGCCAACGGTTCGCTCGTCACGGCAGGATGCGACCTCTTGTCGCTCTGTCTGCTCACCCCTCCCGGTGAATGGGGTGCCGATGTTGCCGTCGGCTCGGCACAACGCTTTGGTGTACCGCTTGGGTATGGTGGACCGCATGCAGGGTTCATGAGCACACGCGAGGCCTTCAAGCGTTCGATGCCCGGACGGATCATTGGCGTTTCCGTGGATGCGCAGAACAACATCGCCTTCCGGATGGCACTGCAAACACGCGAGCAACACATCCGTCGCGACAAGGCCACATCGAACATTTGCACGGCGCAGGCACTGCTTGCCAACGTCTCGGCCATGTATGCAGTGTATCACGGACCGAAGGGTCTGCGTGATATCGCAGAGCGCGTGCACATCCTTGCAAGTGCAGCGGCCATGACCTTGCGCGATGCCGGCGTGGTGGTGAACACGACGAGCTTCTTCGACACCTTTACCGTGGCCTGCAACGCACCAGCTGTGCATGCGGCGGCCGAGGCGGCACGGATCAACTTCCGCGCCATCGACGCCAACACGGTGGGCATCTCGCTCGACGAAACAACGTCGCCTTCCGATGTCCTCGCTCTTGTCAACGTCATCCTGCAAGCACAAGGTCTGGCACCCATCGATCGTGCCGCACTCGACACGTCGATCACGGCCACGAAGAGCTCCTTCCCAGAGTCACTCCGTCGCACCTCGGCCTATCTCACGCACAGCGTCTTCAATAGCTTCCATGCCGAACACGAGATGTTGCGGTATATCAAGCGACTCGAGAACAAGGACCTGTCATTGGCCCACTCCATGATCCCGTTGGGATCGTGCACGATGAAGCTCAATGCCACAGCAGAGATGATGCCGATCACTTGGCCGGAGTTCAATCGCATCCATCCGTTCGCGCCTACATCGCAAACACAAGGCTATCAGCGCATCTTCCGCGATCTCGAGCAATGGCTCTGTGAGATCACCGGTTTCGATGCCATGTCGCTCCAGCCCAATGCCGGCGCGCAAGGTGAGTATGCAGGTCTGCTCGTGATCCGCGCCTATCATCGCGCACGCAACGAAGCGCATCGCGATGTGGTGCTCATTCCCTCGTCCGCTCACGGAACGAATCCTGCCAGTGCCGTCATGGCCGGCATGAAGGTCGTGGTGGTGGCCTGCGACGATCAGGGCAACATCGTAGTCGACGATATGCGCGCCAAGGCCGAGCAACACAGCGCCAACCTTGCCGCCCTCATGGTCACCTACCCTTCCACCCATGGCGTGTTCGAAGAGTCCATCCAAGAAGTATGTGCCATCATCCATCAGCATGGTGGACGTGTGTACATGGACGGCGCGAACATGAATGCGCAAGTTGGTCTTACGAGTCCGCGCAACATCGGTGCCGATGTCTGTCACTTGAACCTGCACAAAACGTTCTGCATTCCGCACGGCGGTGGTGGCCCCGGTATGGGCCCCATTGGTGTGGTGGCCGATCTTGCACCGTACTTGCCGGGTCACTCCGTGATCGCCCCAAATGCCAACGCCACCATGCCCACATCGGCCGTCAGCGCGGCTCCGTGGGGCAGTGCCTCCATCCTGCTCATCTCGCATGCCTACATTGCCATGATGGGTGGCGATGGACTTACGCAGGCAACGAAGCTGGCCATTCTGAATGCGAACTATATCAAGACGCGACTCGAGCAAGAATTCAAGATCCTCTATGTGGGCACGAACGGTCGCGTGGCGCACGAGATGATCGTCGACATGCGGGACTACAAGCAACGTGGCGGGATCGAAGTAGAGGACATTGCAAAGCGCCTCATGGACTATGGCTATCATGCGCCGACCGTGTCGTTCCCTGTAGCGGGAACGCTCATGATCGAGCCAACGGAGTCGGAAGCAAAGGCAGAGCTCGACCGATTCTGTGATGCGCTCATTTCCATCCGTTCAGAGATGGAGGCCATCTGCAATGGTCAGGCCCACGCTACCGACAACGTGCTCAAGAACGCACCGCACACACAATACGTGGCCATCGCCGATGAATGGTCGCACACCTATACACGTCAACAGGCCGTGTATCCATTGCCATGGGTACGCGACCGTAAGTTCTGGCCAAGTGTTGGTCGTGTGAACAATTCCCACGGCGACCGCGTGCTCGTCTGTACCTGTCCACCAATGGAAGCCTACATGTGATGAACGACATTGAGATCGTACAAACCGAAGAGCAACTCACGGCCTCCATTCATTTGATCGTGGGCGGTCCAGACATGCCGAACGTGATGGACGCTGCCATACAGGAGCTCTATGCCACCGTTCTCGGTCAAGGTGCCGAACCAACGGGTCCGCTCTTCTCCTACCACCACCGCCGTCCTTCCGACACCTTCGACTTCGAGATCGGCGTACCGGTGAACAAGGCAATCGCCCCTACCGGTCGCGTCCAACCAAGCATCCTCCCCGCCGTCACCGTTGCCCGAGCCATCTATCGCGGTCCGTACGAAGGACTCTCAAGCGGATGGCAAGAGATGATGAGCAAGGTGGCCGAAGCCAACCTGGAAACAGCCGATCGATTCTGGGAACGCTACGTGAAAGGTCCGATGGAAGCGCAAGGTCCGGAAGACTATGAAACGGAATTGAACTGGGTGATCACGAAAAACGGATGAACGGCAACTCCAATGGGTAAGCTCGCAAAGGTAAAAACCACTGAGAACAGTGAAAGTGTCGAGGACTTTCTCAACGGCATTCAAGACGAGCGGAAACGTGCCGACAGTTTCCTCCTCCTCAAGATGATGCAGACCGTTTCGAAGCAAGAACCGAAAATGTGGGGTGGTTCGATCGTTGGCTTCGGAAAGATGATCTATAAAAGTCCAACGTCAGGTCGTGAAGTCGAATGGTTCATCATCGGCTTCTCCCCTCGCAAAGCCGCCCTAACGATCTACGTGATGAACGTTGATGTCCACGCAGACGCACTGAAGTCGTTGGGCAAACACAAGACGGGTGGCGGGTGCCTCTACATCAACAAACTCGAAGACATCGACATCAAGGTGCTGAAGAAGATCCTCGTTGCGACAGTGAAGAGTGCGAAGGGGTGAAGGTGTACTACCGAAGGGGATCCAACCTACCCTTTTCACGGCATATCGAATCTATGACCGCTCGTTCTGGCGACTGCGCGAATTCTGTGCTCATCCATGCTTTGATCGGCATTTTCTTTAGTTCGTCGACATAGCAATCGCAATAGGCACTCGAGTCAATAACATCTGTCCGGTCCGACTCCCGAATCTGCATTCCTAATCCTAGCCTGATGCCCTTCTCTAACGTAGGAGTCCACGCGAGGGCACTCGCTGAAGTGAACATACAATCGTTGAGATCGGACGATAGAGCGGCCTGACCTGACAATACTTTCGCAGCGACATCCGTGATCTTTCCGGACTCGAGGTCATGCTTGTACTTCTGAACGAGATCTCGATCGGCGGTGATCTTAGTCGCCACGCAAACACAGTACTCTCGTCGCTTCGCTCTATCCGGGATGACCTTCGTCATGTCCTCCATCAACATCGCAATGTCGACATCCACACCGTTGACCTTCACGATCTCGTGATGTGATCTGGTCATCCCAACGACGATAAAGGCAACAACCACACAGGCAACGCAGTTAGCCCCGTAGTACTTCCAGAACATTGCGGAACTGAGTTTGACGCGTTCACCGGTATGGCCGCTGACGATGAACCAGGTACTCACCAACAACAACAGCATTATCGGCAGCAACGGCGTGAGCCACGACGCTACCTGTCGACTGACCGATGCATACTCTGCACCGATCTGGACCGTGAAGAGACACCCAAGAACGTATTTTGTCTTATTCATCGCGCAAGGTACCAAAGCTCAAGTGATTCAATGGAGTGCTATGAGCAGGAACACCACACTGAAGTACGCCCACGACAGAGCGAACACAATGTGGATCGAGGTCTCGAACATCTTTCCTCTCCACAATGTGGAGGAGTACCCGAAGAATTGAACGGCGAGTCGCACAAGCCAGAAGATCCCCATACCAAGCGACACACGGCGTCCGAGTTCTGTGTGCACAAGATCGCTCGCGGAGGTCAGACACAGCAGCCCCATGAGCAATAGAATGATGGCGATGAAGACGAAATGAATGACCATCATTTCGCGATTGATCACGCTGAGTCGCGGCAATTCTGTGCTCCAACGAAAATACCTGGGGAAGCCAACATGTGCCACCGCGAGAACGACGAACATCACGCCGATGATGCTAAGATGTAGTTCCATTGTGCCGTAGAACAAACGTTGTGATGAATGGTGTGATCTTCAGTTCTTGCTCAACACAAAGAGACGCAGCATCGAATGATCTCGTCCATGTACATTCGGAATGAAAATGCAAAGCTCCGATCGAATACGCCAGACCATTTGCGAGGTCACGGAGATGCTCAACGACGATCACACGACCTTTTGGCGAAAGTACCCTGTCGAGTTCTCGAAACAATGCATGTCGCTCCTCTGTGTTGCGGATCTCATGTGCGGATAGCAAGAGGAAGGCAACGTCCATGGAAGCGTCCGGGAGTTGAAGCGACGTCGACGCTACATGCCGTACGTCTGAGGGCAACGGATATGCAGCCCGTGCCCGACGGATGGACAGCTCGGTGTGTCGTTCAACATCATAGATGTCAAGGTGCACAAAGGTCGACGAAGAGAATCGTCTTTTCAGCAACGTGCTGAACTCGTCAAATCCTGCCGTGATCGACACGATCGTATCGACCTTCTCCAACGTGATACGATCAAGCCACTTGAGTGTGTAGAGATCCGAGAGATCATACACGTACAAGGAAACAGCCATGGATGTGAAGGTGGAGGCTATGGTCAGGATCAACACAATATCGATAGCACTGCGAACCATCGGCTCCACCTGCTCTCGAATGAGCAAGAGAAGACATGCGCATGCCCCGGCGAACACATAGAAATGCCAATTGAAACGAATGACATTCCTCGATCCCTGAAGTGCCCCTCTTATCGCATCCATCGTTCTTTTTTGCCCTTTTCCCACCGATATGGGATGTTCTCAAGGAAGGTGGCGCTCGCCAATCGCATCTCCGGAATGTGAAGCTGCTCCAACCTTTCAAAAGAATGCTCGATGATGTGAATCGGTGCCGGATCCCATCCGCTCCGCACTCCTTTGACGATCAACACCTCGCCTGAACGATCATCATACGAGAATGTGAACGGCAAGGGGCCCTGATATCGCCGAGCTGTTCGATGATCCGGGAAGGGCGAACCAGGAGGTAGTGGAACGTTGGCGCGATCCGATACATCCGCCACGACATGGATGCCGCCGTCATGAGACGAGATCTCAAGCATTTCACCTTGTTGCTTGACGTGCAGGTCGATCTTCGTGTAAGCGTAGGTTGTGAACACATTACCAAGCGATCGCATCACGGAGCTATCCGTTTCAGATCCCAAGATGTACAAGCCTCGCATGACCCTTCCGGCCGCATTCCGATAGCGGACAAAGACCCGATAGCCAACGAGGAAGAAATCACTTCCCAACCACTGCGGGAACCCTCGCGGACGTAGATGCTTGGTCCGAACCATGGCAACAGCCAGAAAAGCCCACTCGTTTTCGTAGGTATCAAGGGTGCAGCACGGCGGGATCAGTGGCTGGAGCCGATGGAACGGTACAGCGTACGTGAGAACGAGGGACGTTTCGAAGAATGCTTCTACCGGGAAGGGGTGCGATCGTAGGAAATGCGCCATCCTAAGAAGTTCTCGGTTGACCTGATCGGAGATGAAAGGCATCGATATAGATCACAACGATCAACAGCAATGCGAACACTGCGTTCATTCCTCCCCAAAGGAGAAGATCTCGTGCGAGGACGAACTCGAGGATATTCATGATCCCGACAACGGACATCTGGAAAACTGCAGTGATCTTCCACGCTTTACCGCGAAGGATCCAAAGTGCGAGCCCCATCTCCAGGATCCCGATCATAAGCGTCAACGGTCGGGCGAACTCGTTACCAAGGATCCGTGCCACGATCAGCTCGTGTCGTGGCACGAGACCCAAGACCTTACAAAACAGTCCATTCCCCAACCAAATGGCGAAAAGCAGGAGTGTTATGATCTGATGAGTGCGTGATCTCGATCGATCCCACGGTTGATAGAAAGTCGTTGTTGACACTTGCGCTCACTGTTCTTCAGATACATACGATGTTCAGATCCTAATATACCGCCATCGTGAAAGAACACCCTCTCCGAAAGATGGCCGACTCTCATACCTAATTGAGAGTCGGCCACTTTCTTCTAACCTACTGCCGTTCAAAGTTGTGAAAGAGGGGAATGGAACGTACAAGACATCGAACGGCAGCATTGCTGTGTGTACTCCCAGCATTCAGTATGTCACCTTTAGTTTCCGGTACCTCGATCAACGATCTCTATGGATGATATCTGCGTGAGATAGACCTCTGTCACCGTTCGCATTTGCGTCGAGTCGGCTGACACCATCACAACTGTCCCACTATTCGTTGTTGCGATCGAGTTCACATTATCGAGTGTATACGAATGTTGCGTGCTCAGCAGTCCCAGGTAGAGCAGTATTGCAAGAAGTACGTCCATTGCTGAACCCCTTTGTTGTTCCGAGTTGTGTTGTACGTTCTGTTGCGAAACTCCGTACAATGGTTCAGGAGTCTTGGGTCAGTTGTGACGATTCTCGGACATTCATTTTTCAATAGTTTTGTGGCATGGCATCGTCATCACGCAAACAGGCAATTTCCGACCTGCTCACGCTCGTTCGCGATCGTTCCGCGGACGGTTCGATGGCCATTGAACGGGCTCTTGGGACCAACACGGCCGTGCGAAAAGCAACACAGAAGCTCCTTTCTGAGGCGGATCAACACCTGCTCTCGAGTAATGATGAGCGTGCACTGTCGCGTGCCTTCGAGCAACTGCTGTCCGCTGCCGTGTCGATCGATGTCGGTCCACCGTTTGATTCGAGACCATGGACAGATACATTTCGATCGATGCGGGATATGCTTGCCGCTCGAGTACTTCTCGCCTATGGATATCGTCATCCGGCACAACATGTGATCGTACGCCTCTTGGCGAGGGCGCGGAAGGCACAGATCACCTCCATCGAGATCATGTGTCTCTTTCAGCTCCGCATGTTCCTCTCGCTCCAGGGGAAACTGCGTGATGTCCAGCATGTCTCAGCCCAGATCAGTTCGCTCGTCCATCTCGAAGCACTTGAATTGGAGGCGGAAGGGTGGGAAGATGTTGCGACGGCCCTCGTGGCGAACAAGCGCATTTCACATCCCGCGAGTATTCGACAGATCGAGAACATGGGCCGAAAGGCTGAAACGCTTCGGAAGAACTATGACAGGTGGGTGTTCCACGCAACGGCATTTCGCCTGCGTGGTCGCGCCATGCAACTTCGGAACGACTGGCACGGCGCACTTGCCGTGTGTGACGAGGCGGTGGAGTACTATCGCTCCCATCCCGAGTTCTCGTCCCCATCTCGGCTTGGCGAGTTCGTTCTACGGGCCATGGTGTGTCTCACCAAACTGAATGACCTAGACGGTGCTCGTCGACGTGCAGAGGCGGTCCGCCCACTTCTCGCACAGAACACGGCCATGTGGATCATCGTCCTGGAGTACCTCTTCAATCTTGCCATGCGCGCAACGCGCTTACCCCTCGCTGCCGAGATCTGTGCAGAAGCGCGACGGTTTCACACTCGGACCTATACGGTTGCCCGTCGAGAGCGCTGGAAGTTTCGCGAAGTGGCCGTCTCGACACTAGCGCAAGTGTTCCCTTCCGATGTTGCCGAGATCGAGCGTCACTTGGGGTCGACGAGATATTATCTGAACAATGTGGAGCGGCGCATACCCAGTGTTGGTGCCGACAAGCAAGGCATGAATGCACAACTGCTCTATGCGAAGGTTCTGTACTACCTCAATGCCAAACGATACTCCGATATCGTCGAACTGCGCGAGAGCATCGGCCTCTATGTGAAGCGTCATTTGTTGGGGGCCGCGTCGCAACGCACGGCAACGTTCTTTCGGATGCTCATGCGGATTTCGACGAACGAATTCGATGCAGATGCATGTGAGCGAGCTTGCGCACACTTCGATGATCGATTGCGATTTGCGATCCCGGCCGGGAATGACGATGCCGAGCTCATCCCCTACGACGTGCTCTGGCGTGCCGTGCTCGACGTGTTGCGTCGCAATGCCACCGATACCCGTCGCCGTCGATAAATTGCACGATGTCCCTTCCAACTCTTCCCACCTTACCGATCCTCGATGTGGTCGATGTGATCGCCGAGCGGTTGCAGCTCCATCACGTTTGCATGGTGGAAGCGCCGCCGGGCGCGGGAAAGACGACCTTGTTGCCACTCGTGTTGATGTCGGCTGCATGGATGCAAGGCGGCAAGATGCTGATGCTGGAACCGCGTCGACTTGCCGCCAAGGCGGCGGCTCGACGGATGGCTGCCTTGCTTGGTGAGCGCGTTGGCGAGACGGTGGGATATCGCATGCGCAACGAGACCGCCGTGAGCGCACGTACGCGCATCGAAGTGGTCACCGAAGGAACATTGCAACGACTTCTCCACGATGATCCCTCGCTGCAAGGCGTGTCGCTCGTGATCTTCGACGAGTTCCATGAACGATCGCTCCAGGCCGATGTGGGGCTGGCGCTGACGTTGATGGTGCGCTCCGTGATGCGTCCCGACCTGAAGGTGCTGGTGATGAGCGCTACGCTGCAGCATCTCGAAGGACTGCCCGAAGTACTTGGCACAACGGAGGCCGATATTGTGCGATCGCTTGGCCGGGCCCATTCCGTTGATGTGCACTATGCGACCACGTCGGTCCGACGCGAGGACCTCTTCCCTACCGTGCGCACGACGATCTCCAAAGCGTTGCAACATGATGATGGTGATGTGCTGGTCTTTCTGCCGGGTCGGCAGGAGATACGCCGTGTTCGTGAAGGACTCGTCGTCCCGCAAGGCGTGGAGATCCATGAACTGCACGGACTGCAAACAGCCGAAGAACAGGACCTGGCCGTGCGTCCCGCACAGGCCGGTATACGACGCGTGATCCTGTCGACATCCATTGCCGAGACCTCCCTTACCATCGATGGCGTTCGTTCCGTGATCGACAGTGGTCTGTCGCGCGAACCACGCTTCGATCTGCGCAGCGGGATGACGCGCCTTGTCACCGTCAGTGTTTCACACGACGCGGCCACGCAACGCGCCGGTCGTGCGGGTCGCACGGCCGATGGGGTGTGCTATCGTTTGTGGACGCGACCCGAGCACGACCTCTTGCCAACGCGGCGCATGCCCGAGATCATCAGTGCCGCCCTTGCCTCCCTCGTACTCGAATGCGCCTCGTGGGGCATTCGATCGATGAACGAACTGCGTTGGGTGGATGAGCCGCCGCGAGCCCACGTTGACCAAGCACGCGAGCTCTTGCGAGATCTCGATGCGATCACCGACGACAATACCATCACGGATCACGGCAAGGTCCTTGCCGCCATGGGCCTTCATCCTCGCATGGCACACATGCTCACGACGGCCGGCACGATGGGGATCACGGCAACGGCCGTCGACCTCGTGGCATTGCTTGGTGAAAAGGACATCCTGCGAACATCGGCCGATGCCGATCTCTTGCGCAGACTTGCCGTGCTGCGCGGCATGGCCGATGCCGACGCGTCGCGTCATGATGTGCGCGCGGCACAGCTTCGCGCACAACACCTTCATGTGCGCATGCGCACGCGGCAGCACGGACCTGCCATGAACGATGCAGCCGATGTTGCGCGTTGCATTGCCCTTGCTTATCCTGACCGGATCGCACAACGTTCACGCGAGGGCAGTGCACTGTATCAGCTACGACATGGACGGACAGCACGGCTCTTCGGTGATGATGCCTTGCAGCGATCGCCATGGCTTGCGATCGCCGACGTCGACGGGACGTCGAACGATCTCGTGATCCGCGCTGCCGTTGCCGTTTCGGCCGCCGAGGTCGAGTCGATCTTTGCCGACCATCTCACAACGAAGATCTCCTGCACCTTCGACGAAGGACGCGAGGCCGTTGTCGCCCGTCGTGTGCGCATGCTCGATGCGCTCACCATCTCCGAACAACCCCTGCGCGATGCACCGCAGCACGACATTGCCATGGAGCTGGCTCGTGTGCTTGCACAACGATCGCTGCGCGATCTACCGTGGACGTCGCATTGCACGCAGTTCATTGAACGCGTGACGTGTTGCCGATCCATCGGTCAGCTCACCGACCTTCCCGCCATGGACATGTCGTCGCTCATCGCACGAGTGGATGAATGGCTTGTTCCGCATCTCATGGGAATGCATCGATTGCGCGATGTGCGATCCCTTGACCTTGCCGCCATTCTCCATGGCCTGCTCACGTGGGAGCAACGGCAGCAACTCGATCGCGCATTGCCGACCACCTATCGACTACCGCGCGGACGGAATGTGGCCATCGACTACACGGATCCATCGAAGCCTGTTGTGGCTGCGCGCTTGCAAGACCTCTTCGGTGTTGACGGAATTCCATCCGTCCTCAACGGTCGACTCCCCCTTACCATCCATCTCCTCTCTCCGGCAGGTCGACCACTACAGGTCACGCAGGACCTTGCCGGATTTTGGCGAGGTTCGTACGCCGACGTGCGCAAGGAAATGCGCGGTCGCTATCCGAAACATAAATGGCCTGAACGTCCATGGGAAGAGTATCATGAAGGAACGTGACAAGAAACGTTGTGCATGGTGCGGTACCGATCCGCTCTACGTTGCCTATCATGACGAGGAGTGGGGCAGGCCGTCGCACGACGACCGACATCTTTTCGAAATGCTCTGTCTCGAAGGGGCGCAGGCAGGCCTGAGCTGGATCACCATCCTGCGCAAGCGCGACCACTATCGCAAGGTCTTCGATGGTTTCGATGCAGAACGCATGATCACCTACACACCGGAACGACTCGACCAGCTCATGCAGGACCCGGGCATCGTGCGGAACCGACTCAAGGTGCACGGCTTCATCAAGAATGCACGCGCCTTCCTGGCTGTGCAGAAAGAGTTCGGCTCCTTCGATGCCTATCTCTGGAGATTCGTGGACAACGTCCCCATCGTGAACCGCCCTGCCTCCCTTCGCAGCATCCCCACCACCTCGGCGGAGAGCGATGCGATGAGCAAGGACCTGAAGAAGCGCGGCTTCACGTTCGTTGGCTCCACCATCTGCTATGCCTTCATGCAGGCCGTTGGAATGGTGGATGATCATGTGAAGGACTGTTGGCGCGCCTGAGCCACCTATCTTTGCGGTATGGCAACTTCAACCGTCACCAAACAACGTTCCACCATGACGCGACAGCGTCTCATGGTGATCGGCATCCTGACGGTGATCGTGGCGCTCTTCGTGCTCTTCTCGTCGTATGGTGTGTTCACGCGCTTCGGACTTGAGACGGACAAAGGCACGCTGAACGCTCGCATTGCAGCGGAACGTCATATCGAAGATTCGCTGCGTGCCGAAATGCATCGCCTTGCCACGGACACCACAGAGATCGAGCGACTTGCCCGCGAGAAGTACGGCTATGTGCGCACCGGCGAAGAGGTCTTCATCATCAAACGCGATCAACGTCCATGACCATTGGCATCGATATCGGTGGTACACATCTCAAGGCCGCTTGTGTGGATGCACAGGGCGAGCTGTTCGATGTGCGCACCGTTCCGTCGCATGCCGATGAAGGCGTCGACGCGATGATCGATGTCATTGAGCGTTTGTATCGCGAGTTGGCCGGCACACGATCGCTGCCGCTGGGCATCGGATGTCCGGGCGTCGTGGATCAGCACGGCACCGTGCACGATCCGCCCAACATGGTGGGCTGGGGTGTGGTGCCGCTTCGCGACATTCTTGCACAACGCTTGCAGTGCACCGTCGCCGTCGACAACGATGCGAACGTGGCCGCCATTGCCGAGGCCGATGCGGGCGCTGGTGCCGAAGTGAACTCATTCCTCTACATCACGCTCGGCACGGGCATCGGCGGGGCCATTGTGATGGGTCGACACATTCTGCGCGGACCCACCGGTGGTGCGGGCGAGGTTGGCCACATCATCATCGACCGACAGGATCGCAGCACCGTCACCGGTCATCAATGGCGCGCAGGCACGGTCGAGGAGTATGCAGGGCGGCAAGGCATTCAAGACCGCTACATCCTGGCCACCGGCATCGAGGCCAGCATCGAAGAGATCGCCGCAGAGGTTGCATCGCACAATGCAACGGCCATTGCCGTGCTCGACGCTGTTGCCGAAGACATTGCCCTTGCCCTGTGCAGCGCATGCGCACTGCTTGGCATGGGCACCATCATCATTGGCGGCGGCATCGCCGATGCCTTCCCGTCCATCATCGACCGGATCACGACGCACATGCGTCAACGCGCCATCCCCACCATCGCCGCCGTGCTCGATGTTCGTCCCGCCACCTTCCGGAATCATGCCGGCATCATTGGCGCCGCCCTTCTCGTCCGGAGGTCTGCATGAACGTCACTCGTCTCTTGTCACTCGTAACTCGTCACTTCCTACTCGTCACTTGTCACTTGTCACTTGTAACTCTCTTCTTGTCACTTATAACTCTCTTTTCTTGTACCAATCATATGCAACGAACCATCATCGTCCCCGATGCCCCTGCCGCCATTGGACCTTACTCACATGCTGCCGTGTGTTCCGGCACGATGCTGTACACGAGCGGACAGATCGGTCTGCTTGCTGACGGGACCATGGTCCCGGGCGGTGTGAAGGAGCAAACACAACGTGCGCTCGAGAACGTGAAGAACATCCTTGCATCGCAAGGTGCAACGATGAGCGATGTGGTCAAGACCACCGTGTTCTTGAAATCGATGAACGACTTTCAGGTGATGAATGCCGAGTATGCAGCGGCCTTTGGTGACCACAAGCCCGCACGTTCCGCCGTCGAAGTGGCACGACTGCCCAAGGACGCCCTTGTCGAGATCGAGGTGATCGCTTGTCTGCCCTAAGACGTTCCATCACTGGTGTGCTCTTCGTACTGATGTGCGTTGCTGTGCCGCTATCGGCGCACACCGATGCACCGCAGACCATGGCATCGTACTTTGCCGGCCCTGTGGTCGTGGCAGATTCGACGCCTGCGACCACCGGCGTTGCCCTCACGAAGGACCCGACCACGGCCGTGTTATGGTCGTTGCTCTTTCCGGGACTGGGGCAACTCTATGTAGAGAGCTACTGGAAGGTCCCGTTGTTCAGTGGCGTGGCCCTTGGCAGTGCTGGCTTCTTCATTTGGAACAACAACAAGTATCAGGACGCGCAGGACAGGTATGACCAGGCCGTTGCCGATTCGGCCGCGTCAAGTGTGATCTCTTCGTTAAAGCGCGAGAAGGAATACTACCGCGATAACCGCGACCTCTCGGGAGGGATCTTCCTCCTCACGTACATCCTTGCTGCTGTGGACGCCTATGTTGGCGCGCATTTGCACGACTTCAGCGTCGACGACGATCTGACACTCCAGCTCGTCCCCACTCGGCAAGGCGGCGTGGCGGCATGCATGGTCGCTCGATTCTAGAGTGTATTTTCGAAGCCATGCGCACAATCCTCCTGGTCTTCCTTGCTGCCCTGCTCCCTGCCACTGCACAATGGCAGGGCGGAACGCCGCGGGCGACCGAGACATTCGCCATCCGACTCATGGGTGGGATCGTCGCTTCGAACTACACGGCCAACTTGACGCAGACGGGAACGATCGTTGACTGCGGAGCGCTCACCGGCGGAAGCGGCATCGGACCATCCATCTCGGCCATTGCCGAGATCCCGTTTTCGCCCACGCTCGGACTCGGCCTGGGAGCAAGCTATGTGGGAAGGAACGGTACGCTCAAGAACAACGGACAGTTCTTGCTGCGCGATCTTGCGAACAATCGTGACGTCCTCGTGACCACGGAGCATTCCGTGGCGGCCACATGGTCGTGCATTGAAGTCCAACCCGATCTGCGCATACCGCTCATTGGTGAAACACGCACGAGTCCCCTTGGCATCGCCATCGGTCCACGCATCGCCTTCCCGCTCAGCGCCACGTACACGCAAACGGAAAGCATCGTCGAGCCCGACAATGCCTACCTCGTTGTTGATGGGCAGCGCGTTCAATCGCGAACGGTCTCCAGTGGCGACATTACCACGAAGTCCTCCGTGCTCTTTGGTATGAGTGCCGCCGTTGAATCCAAGATCCTCTTGAGCGATGGATGGGCCATTGCACCGCAGGTCTCGTTCGACTACTTCTTCAACAACATGGTCTCGGACGCATCGTGGAAGACGTGGGGTGTTCGCTTTGAACTCGGCGTTCGCATGGGCAGCATCGAGTATGAAGAACCGCCTCCCCCACCGCCACCTGTGATCGTGGCCGGAGTTGTTGCGGCTGCGCCGTCCATCGACATGAACTTCTCGGGATTCCGGGGTGCCGTGCTCACCGGCAATCAGCTCAAGGCCTCGGTACCGATCGTGCCGGCCGTGTTCTTCGATTCTGCGTCGGCCGATATTCCGGCGCGGTATATCACATCGGCCGTCGACTCGATCGACAACGACGCCATTGCCGCGCATTATCAGATCCTCCCGCGCATTGCCAAGATCCTGCGCGACAATCCGAATGCAACAGTGGTGATCGACGGAGCAACGAGTGGTACCTCGACCGAACCCGAAGGTCCGGTACTTGCACGTCGAAGAGCCAACAGCGTGAAGAGCGTGCTCAAGAACCTTGGTGTGGAAGACCGTCGCATCTCCGTGATGGGATCGGTCATGCCGGCTGTTCCGTCCAACCAGGACTTTGCAGAAGGACGTATCGAGAATCGCCGCGCCGATATCACCGTGGTCAACGCACAGGTCCAGGAATGGGTCAGTGCGGAACGATTCGCCCGATTGAAGGGCGACGCCTTGCTGAACGTGCGCACGAATATGAAGAACGGCACGCCGATCGACCTTTCGATCGCCTCGGTCAAGGACACGACCATCAAGTACACCGGACAAACGGTGATCCCGTTCGAGATCCCGGTGGCCACCACGGCTGATACCATGCGGATCACGGCGAAGGCTCAGGGTGGCGGGGCCACCACACTTATCGACACCTTGCTCGATCTCCGCACGATCGCCCGTCAGCAAGTGGCCCTCGAAGCCGATGGATTCGAGGCCGTGCTTCGATTCGACTATAACAGCGCAGAGTTGACCGAGGATGTGAAGTCATTGCTACGACAGTTGCGCGAGCGCCTGCCCGCCAACAGTACGATCATCATCAACGGCAGTGCCGATGTGTTGGGATCCGATGCGCGCAACAAGGCGCTCTCCGAGCAGCGCGGTCAGGTGACCGAGAAGTTCATTCAGGGATTGCCGGGGGCTTCGTTCAAGTTCACGACGGGAACGACCACCGAGAAGTTCAGTGATGAAACTCCTCAGGGTCGATTCCTCAATCGTTGTATTCGGATCCGAGTGCAGCCGGCCAAGAATTAACCGAGATCGGCGTGGCGCTTGCCGCCCGCCATCTGCACGATGTGATCGTCGTAGTGATCGGCGATCACGGCCACGCTTGTCACCGCGGCCTCAAGCTCATTCGCATCGATGCTCGTTCCCGGCAGGGAGTACGAGAACACGATCGTTCCATCGAAGAGCAAACTGAATGCACCAAAGTGGAGCTCTGCGTTCTTGCGCAGCAAGAAGTGCATCAACTCCGGCGTGACGGTGGCTCCCGTCACCACTTGCGAAAGCAGTTCTACCATGGTGTCGGTCTCGGTGTACGGACGAACCATGATCATCACCGACGAAGAACCGTGCGTGATCACATAGGCCCCATTGTCGAACGGAATGGCATCCGGGAACGCCTTCTGCATGATCGCATCAACACGGCTCTGTGTATGGGCAATGATGGCTTCGGTCGTTGCCATTACTTGCTCCCTGCCATCTCTGCCTTCAGCTTCGCCAACTCGTCGTCGATCTTCTGATCGGTTCCCAAGTTCTTGAACTGTGCTTCCAGGTCGGTGTTCTCTCCGGCAAGTTCCTCGAAGGCCGATGCTTCTGCCTCGAGCTTCTCGATCTTGCCTTCGTACTTGTCGAACTTGGAGAAGGCGTCGCTGCCAACACCGCTAAACGACTGTGCAATGGTCTTCTGTGCCTTGGCGGCTTGGGAACGGGCGATCAGCGTGGACTGACGTGCACGTGCTTCGTCGAGCTTGGACTTGAGTTGTGCAAGTTGTTCGCGCATCTTGGCCGTGGTGGCCGCCGCTTGCGCATGCAATGGCTCGAGATCGGCGATGTTGCGCTCGCAGATGGTCTTCTTTTCGAGGGCGGCGCGTGCCAGATCGTCGCGACCGGCTTGCACGGCTTGCCCGGCGCGCTGCTTCCATTCGGCCGCTTCTTCGTTGTTCTTCTGGATCTTGCGTTCCAGTCCCTTTTCGTTCGCAATGGCGTTGGCAATGGCAAGCGTTGCCTTGTTCACGCTTTCTTCCATCTCAAGCACCATTTGCTTGAGCATCTTTTCCGGGTCTTCGGCCTTATCCAACATGTCGTTCAAATTGGATTTCACGATATCCGAGATGCGATCAAAGATCCCCATGGGGTCCTCACAGTGTAAAAGTGTCACATTGACGGGTGTGGTAAACGGCCACCCTGCAAAAATGTTGCGGCACAACGTGCGAACCAACCCGTAACTTTGACGGTATGCAATTCACAAGCGAATCCATCGAACACGTTGTTGAGCTCCTTTCCACCCTACCAACAATAGGGAAGAAAACGGCACGACGGTTGGCCTTCCATTTGTTACGACAGCCCCAGGAGTTCGTCGACCAGTTCGCGTCGGCAATGGTGCAGATGCGAACGGGCGTGCGCGAGTGCAGCGTGTGCTGTACGTTCACGGACCGAGAGGTGTGCGCCATTTGCTCGCACGAGAAGCGCGATCGCAGTGTGATCTGTGTGGTCGAGCAACCAAGTGACGTGATGGCCATCGAGAAGACGAATGACTATCGCGGACTCTATCACGTCCTCCATGGCGCACTGAGTCCACTGGACGGCATCGGTCCGGACGACATTCGATTGCACGAACTTCTGTCGCGCCTGAACATGCAGGTGCACGAGCTCATCCTTGCCTTGAATCCGAACGTCGAAGGAGAAGTGACCACGCAGTACATCGCCAAAATGGTATCGCCCCTTGCCATTCCGGTCACCCGGATCGCACGCGGCGTTCCCATGGGAAGCGATCTCGAATTCGCAGACGACGCAACGCTTGCGCGTGCGCTCGAAGGAAGGACTCCCGTATGACGTGGTTCGAATCGTGGTTCGAGTCTCCATGGTATCCCAGACTGTATCATCACCGCACCGAAGAAGAGGCCGCCGAGGCGATCGAACTCGTGCATCACGTTGCCGACCTGCCGCGCGGCGCGCGCATCCTTGACCTGTGCTGCGGATATGGTCGACATGCATCGGCCCTTGCCGAGCATGGCTATGAGGTCACCGGACTGGATGCATCCACGTTCCTGATCGAACGCGCAAAACATCTGTATTCGAACGATCATGCGACGTTCGTGGTGGGAGATATGCGCGGTCCGTATCCGCATGCCCCCTTCGATGCCATTGTGAACTTCTTCACGTCGTTCGGCTATTTCGACGTTCACGAAGAGAACGCCGGTGTGATCAAGACCATGCACGACAGTGTTCGGGAAGGCGGCATGGTGGTGATGGACTTCTTCAACGCACGTCGCGTGCGGGAACATCTTGTCCCGGAGACCGTGTCGATGATCGGTGGCGTGACCATCATTCAGGAACGTCGCATCGACGAACCGTTCGTGCGCAAGACCATCACGATCAACGAACCATGTCGCGGCGAATACTCCTTCGAAGAACGCGTGTGGTTGTATACCCACGACGAACTCGTGACCATGATGACCGATGCCGGACTCACCATTCAGCGATCGTGCGGCTCCTATCATGGTGCCCCATTCGACGAGGCCACATCAGAACGATGCATCATTATCGCCAAGCGCTGATCGGCTGTTGTCTGATCCTCCTCTGCACGGCATGCGCGACCCGCACGCCCGAGGAGCCCGACACAGGCCGTTCCTCCTTTCTCCCTCCCACGGCACCTTCCACCGTGCTTGCCAACATGCGCAATGCCGTGATCGAGAAGAACACGGAGAACTTCATGCTGTGCTTGGCCGATGCGACCACGCGGAGCAAGTATCCGTATGTGTTCGAACCGAGCGCCGAAGTGCGCGCACGGTATGCCTCGCTCTTCACGGGATGGGGTCTGTCCAGCGAACGCCAGGCATTTCTGTCGCTCATGTCGCGGTTACCGCAGGGCACGAATCCATCCTTGGAATATGTGAACACGAACACAGCCTTTTCGTCGCCCGACTCCACCGTCTACGTCACCGACTACGTGCTCGTCGCGCAACACGGCATCGCGTCGATCCCGACCACGCTCACGGGCACGATGGTGCTCACGATCACACCGGAATCGTCGGGGCTGTGGAGCATTTCGTCGTGGAAGGATGCCAAGCGCACATCGGATACGGTCGAGGCCACATGGTCCTTGATCAAGGCGCAACTTTCCAACTAAGGAACCATCATGGAAGCAGCGGATATCTTGCGGGCGGCGCGAACCATTGCCGTCTATGGCCTTTCGAACACGCCGGGCAAGTCGGCCCACGACATTCCGTTGTTGATGCGCGAGAGCGGATACGACATCGTGGGTATCAACCCGAGTGTGACCTCGGTGGCCGGCATTCCATGCGTACCGCGGCTAGCGGACGTGGAGATGGACATCGACATCCTCGATGTCTTCCGTCCGTCCGATCAATGCGACGCCATTGTGGACGAGGCCATCGAGCATTTCCGCGTGCACGGATCGCCGCGATGCGTGTGGCTGCAGGCCGGCATCACCACGGCCCACGGGGCAGAGCGGTGCAAGGCGGCAGGGATCCACTACGTGGAAGACTCCTGCATCTACGTGGTGCATCAAGTATATCTGCGCTGATGGATCGGCTCCTCCTTGCTATATTTCCGGATCTTCATGAATAGGATCAACCATGTCTGAACACGCACACGGCGGAGATTCCGCAGCAACACGATTCTTGGGCCTTGTTCTGGGTCTCGTGATCATCGCCATCGGTATCAGCGTACACTTCTCGTGGCATTGGTCGTGGCATGCCGTTGGCATTGGCTATGGCATCATGGCCGTCGTCCTTGGTGCCGGCGGAACATCCGTCCACAGCGAATCACAAGGCTCCATCATGGGCATTGCCGGCTTCACGTTGTTCATTGCCGGACTCTCATGGTTCTTCGGTCTTGGAAAGATGCTGTTCGGAGCGTGATGCGTTCCGCATCCCTCCGCATTGCCGTCGCCGTGGCACTCAGTTGCTGCGCCTTCACGGCTTGCACGAATCCGTTCGCCCCTGCTCTCTCCACAGAGCAGGGAACGGCGCCCATCTTGGGCGATCAGCGAACGGTGGAAGGGGTGTTCCAGAATTTCCGATTCGCCTACGTGTTCAAGGACACGGTCACCTACGGTCGCCTTCTCGACCGCAGCTTCTCCTTCGTCTATCGGAATTACGACAAAGCGATCGACGTCACCTGGGGTCGTGACGAAGACATGCTTGCCACGCAAGGACTGTTCAATGCCTCGCAGCAACTCGATCTCGTATGGAATGAGATCGTGGTCGCCGATGGTGATTCTCTCGGCCAGAACATCTCTCGCGGATTCAATCTCTCGATCACGTTCTCACCAACCGACGTGATCCGTGCGCAAGGTCGAGTGAATCTGCGCATCGAACGTCCGAGCGCCGACGTGCCCTGGAAGATCGTTCGCTGGCGAGACGAATCGAACTACTTCTAACGCAGAACGGGGCTCTCCATGCAGTTCGTCCAATTTGGGCTTGCCCTTCTCAACGGCGCCTTGTTCTATGCGAATGAAGTGCACTGGCTGGGCATCCCGAATGAAGTGTTCGGCGGCATCCGCCTTGCCATCCTTGCCGTCCTGATCTTCCTTGCCTTCCGAGCCCGGTCGCTCACGAACTGGATCTTGCTGAGCATGCTGCTCGGCATCGAACTCGGCTACGACTTCCCGGCCATTGCCGCCAACATGAACGTGATGAGCAAGATCTTCTTGAAGCTCATCAAGACCATCGTCGGTCCTCTACTCTTCGCCACGCTGGTCGTGGGCATTGCCGGACATAGCGATCTCCGTCAGGTGGGACGCCTCGGATGGAAGTCGCTCCTCTACTTCGAAGTGGTGACCACCATTGCCCTCTTCATCGGCCTTGCCGCCATTAACCTTACCCAGGCAGGAGTGGGCGTGGACATGGCGCTCATGCCTGCTGTCGAAGTGCCGAAGGTGGCCGCGCAGACGTGGCAGGACGTGGTCTTGCACATCTTCCCGGACAACATTGCAAAGTCGGTGGCCGAAGGACAGGTCCTCCAGATCGTCATCTTCTCCGTGCTCTTCGCCATCGGTCTGGCCATGGTGCCCGAGCCGAAACGTGCCCCCATGCTGGCTTTCACAGAATCGCTGGCCGAGGTGATGTTCAAGTTCACGAAGGTGGTGATGTATATCGCACCGTTCGGCGTTGGGGCTGCGATCGCCTACACGGTGAGTCACATGGGCATTGGCGTGCTCGTCCACCTCTTCGCATTGTTGGGCACGCTCTACCTGGCCCTTGTGGTCTTCGTGATAGGTGTGCTCGGACCGATCGCCGTGTTATCACGCGTGCCCCTTCGAAAATTCCTTCGTGCCGTTGCAGAGCCTGTCTCACTTGCCTTTGCGACCACAAGCTCCGAGGCCGCCCTCCCGAAGGCCATGGAGAACATGGAAAAGTTGGGTGTGCCGCGAAAGATCGTGGCCTTCGTGCTACCCACAGGGTACTCGTTCAATCTCGACGGGACCACGCTCTATCTATCACTTGCCACGGTCTTCGTGGCCCAGGCCGCCGGCATCCATCTCCCGATCTCGCAACAGATCGTGATCGCCCTGACGCTCATGCTCACGAGCAAAGGTGTTGCGGGCATCCCGCGGGCATCGCTGGTGATCCTCATGGGCACGGCCGCATCGTTCGGACTGCCGATCGAACCCATCTATCTGATCATCGGCATCGACGAGCTCATGGACATGGCTCGCACCAGCGTGAACGTGCTTGGCAATTGTTTGGCAAGTGTCGTGATGGCCCGTTGGGAGGGTGAGTTCTCGGAGAGCTGACCGGATTGGGGTCACGTTGGGCTAATTCCTTATATTTGTTGGCTTTACTTCAACAGATACCACCCCAACATGGCATTTCACACGAGAACCGACATCCGAAACATCGCAATCATTGCTCACGTTGACCATGGCAAGACCACGCTCGTGGATACCATGCTCCGTCAGAGCGGTACCTTCCGCGACAACCAAGTAGTGGTTGAACGCGTGATGGACTCGAACGACCTTGAGCGCGAGAAGGGCATTACCATCCTTGCCAAGAATGCCTCTGTGCATTGGAAGGGTGTGAAGATCAACATCGTCGACACACCGGGTCACTCCGACTTTGGTGGCGAAGTGGAACGTATTCTGTCGCTCGTGGACGGAGTGCTGCTCCTCGTCGACGCCGCCGAAGGACCGCTGCCACAAACACGTTTCGTGCTGCGCAAGGCGCTCGACATGGGTCTGCAGCCGATCGTTGTGGTGAACAAGATCGATCGCGGCGATGCACGTCCGATGGAAGTGCTCGACGAAGTCATGGAGCTCTTCATCAACCTTGGCGCATCGTACGAGCAGCTTGACTTCCCTGTGATCTATGCCATTGGGAAGCAGGGCATTTCGAAGACGTCGCTCGACGATCCGAACGAAACACTCGATCCGCTGTTCAATGCCATCCTCGAACACATCCCACCACCCGAAGTAGATCGCGAAGCACCATTCGCCATGATCATTTCTGCGCTCGACTGGAGCGACTATGTTGGTCGTATCGCTGTTGGTCGAATTGCCGACGGACGTGCCAAGATCGGCGACAACGTTGCCTTGATCAAGCCGGACGGAACGCGCGAGACCGCTCGTATCACGAAGATGTACACGTTCGAAGGAACGGGTCGTGCAGAAGTGAACGAAGCAGAGGCGGGCGAGATCATCGCCCTTTCCGGGTTCGAGAACGTCTTCATCGGCGAGACCATTGCCGATGTCACGCGCACGGAACCACTCTCCTATGTGAACATCGAAGAGCCAACGATCGCCATGTACTTCATGGTGAACACGTCGCCGCTTGCCGGCCGCGAAGGCAAGTTCGTGACCACACCGAAGCTGCGCGAACGCCTCTATCGTGAATTGCGACTCAACGTTTCGCTGCGCGTGACCGACACGGACTCGCCCGATACGTTCAAGGTATCGGCACGTGGCGAATTGCAATTGGCCATTCTGATCGAGACCATGCGTCGCGAAGGATTTGAATTCGCAGTCTCACGTCCGGAAGTGCTCTTCCGTCGCGACGAGAACGACAAGCTCATCGAACCGATCGAGCATGTGACCGTTGACGTATCCGAAGCACACGTGGGCACGGTGATCGAGATCTTGGGAAGGCGGCGAGGCGAGATGACGGCCATGAACCCCGGCATCGGTCAGGTCCGCACCGAGTTCCTCGTTCCCGCACGCGGTCTGATCGGATTCCGCACGGAGTTCTTGACGGCAACACGCGGAGAAGGTGTGCTCAATCACACGTTCGACTCCTTCATGCCATACAAGGGCGCCATTCCCGGTCGTGCACGCGGTGCACTGGTCTCCATGGAAACAGGTCTGGCCACGGGCTATGCACTCGAAATGGTGCAGGAGCGCGGCGTGCTCTTCGTTGCACCGGGCACTCCGATCTACGAAGGCATGATCGTTGGCGAGAACGCTCGTGAAGACGATCTGAGCGTGAACGCCTGCCGCAGCAAGCACCTGACGAACATGCGTGCAAGCGGTTCGGATGGTATCATTCGCCTGGAAACGCCACGCAATCTTTCGCTTGAACAATGCATCGAATTCCTGGAAGAAGATGAGCTCTTGGAAGTGACGCCGGTGTCGATCCGTCTTCGCAAGAAGATCCTCGACAGCACCCAGCGTGCTCGTGCGAAGAAGCGCGCCGAATCCATTGGCTGATCTGCCGACCCGATGACCATGAAACAAGGGTACGAGTTGAACGTCTAGGCCGCCCTTATGCATCGTACGATCCTTCTTCTCTGTGTAGGTGTTCTGTGTCCGCTCGCCGCAGCGGCACAGATCTATCTGCAGTATCAGCTCGCCCCGCGCTCATCGTATGCGTACGTGAACACGTCGAAGGTCACGCAAGAGATGACCGTGATGGATCAGGACCTTACCACACAGATCAGTGTGGACACGAAGTACCGCATCAACATCACCGATGCCATCATGAAGCAGTACACGCTTTCGTGCGTGTACGATACCGTACGCATTCGCTCTTCGGTGGCGGGGCTGGAGAGCATCAGTCCGCGAAAGGACAGTACGCTTGTGTTCAGTGCCCTAGCAGGTGCGGTCGAGAACGTGACAATCACCCCGAACGGAACCGTGCTCTCCACATCCATGTCGATGAGCAAGGAAGCGTCGGCAGTGATGGCCTCCATCTCCAACAATGCCTTCAGCGGGATGCGACGGTTCCTGCTCGTGTATCCCTCGAAGGAGATCTCGCCGGGAGAGACCTGGACCACGTCCACCACCGACACGATGAGTGGCCGCTCCATGAGCGGCAACGTGATCACAGCTACCGACCTCACGTTGCGCTTCGAGCGATTGGTCGACACCCTCGGCTATCACTGCGCCGTGATCTCGAGCACATCCACGAAGATGTCGGTGCTCGGCACCGTGCAACAATCAGGCGTCGACATGACCATCGACGGGAGCGGATCGATCAACGGCGTGGCCTACATGGATGTAACAGATGGAATGCCCGTGTTGTCTTCTGCCACCGTCGACATGGACACACGACTTGCAATGGTAGGCCAAGCATCAATGATCATCCCTCTTCAAATGCAAACGGTGGCATCGGTACAGCGCGTGGGGTCGAAGTGAGGTTGTTGCTCCGTACACTCCTTCTTCTCCTTGCCGCCCTCCCCCTCTCGGCACAGATCTATCCTCAGTCCGGATATCAACCGGCACCCATTGGTAAAGACACCTTGTGTTTTCGCTATCACTTCAAGGTTGGCGACACGCTGTTCTATACCGTGCATGCACTCGACAGTGTGAAAGGCGCATCGAAGCCGGTGTTGCAGAAGGACCGCACGGAACGCGTGATGTTGTTCTGCGATTCCGTGGATGCACGACGCGGCATCTATCGCCTTCGTCAACGATTGCTCTCCGCGAAGAGCACGGAGACATCGGACACAACGAAGACCACACGCACCACATCGCCATGGGTGGGACGCACGGCCACGTTGTTCATCGACACGCTTGGACGCAGACTTCATGCGACGGTGGACGACACGTCGCGCATTGCCTTGAACACCGGCGGTCCGTTGCAACCGTGGCTTGTTGTCGATCTTGGACAGTCGTGCGGACGTCAGAATGAATCCTGGCTTCGCGAAGACTCCACGCTCATTCCCGAGAACGGCGCACCCGAACCGGCCTATCGCTATCAATCGTTGTTCCGCGTGCTCGACAAGACCGACACGCTCGGTCGCTCGTTCGATCAGGTCCAGTACGCCCAGTCGGGCGTCGGTGCGTTCGATGTTGATGTGAATGGCATGTCCATGCACTACATGGGCACCGTGAACAGTTATGGCAAACTCACCATGGACCGTGCATTTCGCGTCCCCTATCACTTGTTCGCTACGGCAGAGATCGTCTATACCATCACGGTTGGCAACGGCGGCAAGGAGGAAGGGAAACACTTGATCCTGATGCACTATTCACTCGATGAGCTTCGGTCGAAAGACCCTCGACGTCGGATCCACCTACGTAAGTCATGAAGATGCGGCTCCTTCTCACTCTTTGCATCATTACGATCGGCACATCGGCAATGGCCCAAGTACGCGGCGACGTGCCGGTGTATTCGTTGGACGATTGTTTGCGGCTGACGATCGAGAACAACTACGACATCAAGGTGGCAAGTGCGGCCACAGTGGCAGCATCGGCTTCGCTCACGCAGGCCTTCGGGAACTACCTCCCGTCGGCCGATATCAATGCTTCGTATTCCCGTCAGCTCACCAATCTCCGTCCGCAGATCTCCTTCATCAACGGTATTCCCGTAGCCGGGAATCCGTTGCCGAACTCATACAGTATGAGTGCCGGTATGAACTGGGTGATCTTTGACGGACTTCGCAGAGAAGCGCAGTATGATGCAGCACGCAACAATCTGAACGCCGCCGACAACGATCTCCGCTACACGCGTTTGGAAGCACAGTACAAGGTCACGCGACAATACCTCACCGTTCTGCAGAACATGCAACTGCTGAAGGCACGTCGTGATCAATTGGACCTCAGCAGGTCGACGCTTGAGCGCGTCAAGGCCATGTACGATGCCGGGAAGTCCCCCATCACACAACTGTATTCGCAAGAGACGGAAGTGGCGAACCAGGAGTCGGCACTCATCAAGGCAGAGAACGACGTGGACAATGCCAAGGCCACGCTCTTGCAGCTGATGTGCTTGAATCCGACCATGCCGGCAGAGTTCGCCGAAGCGTCCATCCCAAGTGAGGCAGCCGCGGTGGATGTTGAAGGCTACCGTCGATTCATCGGAACGGAAGAAGCGTCCGTGATGCGTGCACTTGCATCACGTCCGGACATTGCCGCGGCCGATCAGCGCGTGAACTCCGCTGCCGCCGGTATCACGAATGCACGCTCTACCTACATGCCATCCGTGAATGCGAATGGTGGTTATTCATGGCGCAATTCCGAGATCTCCGATTTCGACCGTCAAGGTCAGATGTTCGTGGGACTCACACTGCGTGTTCCACTGTTCGATAAGTTCCAGACGAATGCCAACATCGAGTCGGCTACGCTCACACTCACAAGAAATCAGATCGACCGGCAGAAGCTTGAACTGCAGATCCGCACCACGGTGAAGAGCAGCTATCTCAATCTTGCCGCATCGGAGAAGGGACTTGGGGTGACCGAGCGTGCGCTCAAGGCTGCGGAATTGAACTACGAAGCGGCTCGTGAGCGTTTCAACGTTGGAAGCGCAACACTGCTCGACGTACAGACAGCGAACAACCAACTCATCACGGCGCGCATCAATCGCATTGGTGCCGTCTACACGTATTACGATGCACGAACCTTGGTGGAATTTGCCACCGGACTTTTTAGAGAGCGTTGATCATGGCGTCAAAACGATCCCGCAAGGGACTTTGGATAACACTCATCGTTCTTGCCTTCATCGTTGTGGCGGCTGTGGCCGTCTATCTGGTGAACAAGAAGGAACGACCGGTACTCGTGAGCGTGGACCGCGTTGGCAAACGAACCATCACGCAAACTGTGAGCGCCATCGGCCGTCTGCAGCCGGAAGTGATGGTCAAGGTCTCTTCGGAGGCGAGCGGCGAGATCATCTTCCTTGGCGTCCGCGACGGGGATGATGTGAAGAAGGGACAACTTCTTGCACGGATCCAGCCGGATATCGTGAACACGCAGCTCGATCAAACGCGCGCCGCGGCCGAGTCTTCGAAACTGCAGATCAGCATCGCACAGGCAGAAGTGCAACGAACCGACGCAGACCTGAAGCGCATCACGGAGCTGCACAAAAAGAACTTTGCCTCGAAGGAAGAACTTGATCGGTCGACAGCCGCCTACGAGCAGGCCGCCGGTCGGTACCGTGCTGCCCAGGCAGACTATCAGCGTTCCATCGGTGCACTCAAACAGACGCAGGCCTCGGCCAGTCGCACAACGATCTTCTCTCCCATCGATGGCACCGTGACCTACCTCGCCGTGGAACAAGGTGAGAAGATGGTGGGAACAGCCACGATGCAGGGCACGGAGATGATGCGCATCTCTGATCTGAACACGATGAATGCATGGGTGGACGTGGACGAGAACGACGTTGCCTTGATCCAGATCGGCGATACGGCGCGGATCAAGGTGGATGCCCTGCGCGACGTGGTGTTGCGCGGTGTGGTCTATGAGATCGGCCACAGCGCGAAAGTGTCCGCACAAGGAACACAAGAAGAAGTGGTGAATTTCCAGGTCCGCATTCGCATCCTCGACAAAGAGAACCGCATGCGGCCGGGTATGTCGTGCAATGTGGAGATCGAAACAGAAACGAAGACGAACGTTGTGAGCGTTCCGATCCAAGCTGTGACGGTCCGTGCCGATGCCGCTGTGACGCAGCCCGACGTGCGATCAAACGTGCAAGACCGGTCAAGCGAGGCACGCAAGCAGCGTATCCACCCCACCTCGCAAGTGTTCGTTGTAGCGAAGAACAATTCCGTGCACATGCGCACGGTGGAAACGGGGATCAGCGATCAGGGCTTCATCGAAGTGCTGAGCGGTCTCAAGGTGGGCGACGTGATCGTGACCGCGCCGTATCAGGCCGTGAGCAAGGTGCTGAAGGAAGGATCGAAGATCCAGATCGAAGATGATGCGGCCCGTCAGGAACGGTTCAAGAAGATGCGTCAATGACGTCCGACGCCATCATCCAGATCGAACACATCTCGCGCTCCTATGCGATGGGCGATGAGGTCGTGCGAGCATTGCGCGACGTCAGTGTGACGATCGGCAAGAATGAGTACATCGCCATCATGGGTCCGTCCGGATCCGGGAAGTCCACCCTCATGAACATGTTGGGCTGTCTCGACACGCCATCGAGCGGTTCGTACTTCTTCAATGGTGTGGATGTGCGAACACTGAGTGATGATGAGCTCGCCGACATCCGCAACAAGGAGATCGGTTTTGTCTTTCAGACGTTCAACCTCCTTCCTCGCGCCTCGGCACTGAAGAATGTGGAGCTGCCGCTCATCTATGCCGGACTCTCGGCCGACGCCCGACGGGAACGCGCCATCGAAGCCCTCACATCGGTCGGCTTGGAGGCGCGCATGTCGCACAAGCCTAACGAACTGTCTGGCGGCCAGCGCCAGCGCGTGGCCATTGCACGTGCCCTGGTCACACGACCTTCCATCATCCTGGCCGATGAGCCGACCGGAAACCTCGACTCGAAAACAGGTCAGGAGATCATGGCCCTGTTCCAGCAATTGTGGGAGCAAGGCAACACCGTGATCGTGGTCACGCACGAAGAAGACATTGCCCGTCATACGCATCGCATCGTGCGATTGCGCGACGGACTCATTGAATCGGACGAACCCAACGATGCCAAGAGCCTCTGAGATCGCTGAATCGTTCCGCATTGCGGTGAGCTCTGTCCGAGCCAACCTCATGCGATCGATCTTGACCACGAGCGGTATCGTTGTCGGCATCTTCTTTGTCGTGCTCATGGGCGTGTTCATCAAAGGCCTCGATGCAGTGTGGGAGAAGACCATCAGCATCATCGGCAAGGACATGATCTACGTCGACAAATGGGATTGGGCCGGCGGACATTCATGGCGCAAGGCAGAGACACGAAAGGACATCACCTTCGAACAAGCAGAGGCACTGTGTGCCCGCCTCGAGGCGCCGGAACTGGCCATGCCATTGGCGCGACGTTGGGGCGGCTCGGTGATGGTCGGCAACAAGTCCATGAACTGCTCGGTGATGGGAACCACGTCGCTCTACGGACAGACCCCGGCCGGTGAGATCGAGTCCGGCCGGTTCTTCAATCCCATGGAAGAGCAGCAAGGCACGAACGTCACCGTGATCGGCTATGGCGTTGCAAAGACCTTCTTCCCCGATGGCAATGCCGTTGGACAGACGATCAAGATCAAGGGCTTTCCCTTCCGCATCATCGGCACCATTGCCAAGCGCGGATTCCTGTTCATGGACTTCATCGACAATCAGGCCTTCATCTCCCTAGAAGCTTTCAAGAGCGTCTACGGTTTTCAAGACCGAAACTTCGAAGTAGGGATCAAGGCGGGCAATGAGCGCATGCTCGATCTCGTACGCGACGAGGCCGTCGGTGTGATGCGGCAGATCCGCAATGTACCTCCGGGGGCGCCGGACGATTTCTCCGTCAACGAGATGAAGGCGTTCGACTCTCAGGCTGCCGCGATTCGACTCGGTATCTGGGTCGTGGGCATCGTCCTCACGGCACTGTCCTTCGTCGTTGGCGCCATCGGCATCATGAACATCATGTTCGTCTCCGTAACGGAGCGCACAAAGGAGATCGGCATTCGAAAGGCCATCGGCGCACGACGCTCCTCCATCCTGATGCAGTTCCTTCTGGAGTCGTCACTCCTTTGCATTGCCGGCGCATTGATCGCCATTCCGCTCGTGCAGATCGTGGTGTTCTCCATCCGATTCTTCCTCTTGAACATCCTCGAGATAGAAGCCATTGAAGCCGTATCGCCGCTACTACCGTTGGATCTGCTAGCCATTGCCATTGCCGTATCGATCTTTGTTGGATTGGTAGCCGGTATCTTCCCTGCCATCAAGGCAGCGTTCATGAATCCCGTCGACGCACTTCGTTTTGAGTGACCATGCATATCTCTGAATCGATCGCTCTTGCCGTCGACGCCATCCGTGCCCAAAAGCTCCGGTCGGGACTCACATTGCTCTCCATTGGTCTTGGCGTCTTCGCCATCATCTCGAGTACGAGCGTTGTCGGTTCGTTGAGCGACGTGATGTCGACGCAACTTGCCAACCTTGGCGAACACTCCTTTCTGATCCAACGCACACCAAGCTTTCAATTCGGTGGCGGATGGCGGAAGTATCAGAAGCGCAAGAACATCACCTATCAGCAGGCCGTGATGTTCCGCGACAAGATGACGCTCACGAATCAGATCACGATCAGCAACACCGCGCCCGGCGTCGTGATCAAGGCCGGCCTCGAGAGCACCGACCCCGATGTCTCGCTCATTGGTGCCGATGCGTTGTACTTCGTCGTGAACACGGCAACCGTTACAACAGGTCGTGCGTTCACCGATGCCGACGTCGACCTTGGCCGCAACGTTGCCATCATCGGACACGACGTCGTGGTAAAGCTCTTTCCCGGACGTGAGGCGGTGGGCCAACGCATCACCGTGAAAAACCAGGAATTCGAAGTGATCGGCGAGCTCGAAGAACGTGGCGGCATGCTAGGACAAAGTCAGGACAACCGCGTGATGATCCCCATCAGCGTCTTCGTGAAGTACTACTCGTCGCCCTGGGACAAGAGCGTCGACATTTCCGTGAAGGCCATTGCACGCGATGCACTACAACCAACAATGGACGAGGCCACCGGCGTTATGCGCGCTTTGCGTGGCGTGAAACCATGGGAAGAGAATTCCTTCGAGATGGACACGAACGAAGCGCTCTCATCGCAATTCAGCATGCTGAGCAGTTACATCGCCGGCATCGCCGTGGTCTCCGGTCTCGGCGCACTCATCGTGGCCGGCATTGGCATCATGAACATGATGCTCGTCAGCGTCAAGGAACGCACACGCGAGATCGGCGTCCGCAAAGCACTTGGCGCACACCGCTCATGGATCGTTCGACAGTTCCTCATCGAGGCTGTGACCTTAAGTCAGATCGGCGGACTCATCGGAATGGCAGGCGGCATGTTCTCGGGCTTTGCTGCCGTGCTCGTGATCCGCAACCTCGGCATGCCTCTCCTCACCTACACGGTGCCGTGGTTCTGGGTGATCTTCTCTGTGATCGCCTGTTCCTTCATCGGCATCGTCTTCGGGCTCTACCCTGCCTACCGCGCCGCCTCGCTCGACCCGATCGAGGCCCTTCGCTACGAGTAGCGTTACTCGATCATTACCGGCTGAACGACAACGCGTGCCTTGTGCTCATACCGCACAAAGACAACAGACGATGGGAGTCCGCGTGGGAGAAGGAACTGCACACTTCCGTCAACATGCTCCATGGAACCGAGTGCACGTCCCAACACATCGAGCACGGTGATCGTGCTATTGGCCACCACTCCGTCGATGGTGATCACATCATGCGCCGGATTCGGTCGCACCGTGAGCAACGCCGTCACATCATCTTGCACGGAGAGAGGGGCAAGGGGCACGGCGGCACGAAAGAACACGCGAATGGAGTCGATGTTCGGGATCACATCAGTGATAATGGCACGCTCATGTGCTGCGCAACTATCGGCGAACGCTGCAAGACGTCCACGCAACGCTGCTGCATCACCCGAGTAGCATAGCATCGGAGGATAGCGATGCCCTTCGGTCAGATGGTCGATCGGTGAGGCGCGCCGCTGCTCTGCGAGGTCGGACCCAAATGCATTCACGTAGAGCGATCGTTCATCGCCCGTCGTGCTCTCGATCGTTCGCGACACGTCATACAACGGCGATCCCGTCGAGCACAGAGCGCGCACCGTTGACGCATCCACGCCCACCGCTTGCAGGAACTCGCCGTTGGTGCAGACCAGCAGGGCCAGGTGTCCACCCGCTTCATCGCCCAACAAGCAGATCCGACGTCCATCACCATTGTACCGACCGATCCGTGCCTTCACCGCAGCAATGGCCTTGGCCACGTCGCGCGCCTGTAACGGAGCTCGCACGGCCGAGGGCGAGGTAGGGTCGCATGGTGGACAGGCAGGAGCGAGTCTGTAGTTCAGGCTCACGAACACCCAGGCACTATCGGTGAAGGCCTTGGCGAGCGAGTCGACCTTGGACCGATCGCCACCCTGCCACCCTCCTCCATGGACAAACATCACCACCGGAAGTTCGATGCGGCCGCCCTTGGGGACGTAGACATCCATCGACAGGAGCCCCTCATCAACTCCCGAGATCGTGTCGTAGGCAACGTTCTTGTAGGTAAGAAAGGTCTGCGCCTGTGTGTTCAGGCAGACCACAAGGCCAAGGAGGGCGGCAAGGACGGAACGGATCATAGTGCCCCTTTGAGAAGAGATGACGGTAGGCGAACATACGGAAGAGTTATCTTCGCAGGATGTACGGCAAACTCATCGCACCCGAGATCGAAGAACTCATTGCGCATCGCGACTTCGCGACGATCCGCGATGTCTTCGTGGAATGGTCCCCTGTGGACCTGGCCGAGCTCGTGAGCGACCTGCGTGAGGAGTCGCGCGCCGTGGTCTTCCGCCTCTTGCCGAAGGACATCGCTGCCGAGACGTTCTCGTATTGCGACCTCGAGACGCAGCAGGAGCTGTTGCATGATATGGCCAAGGAAGAAGTGGCCACGATCCTCAACGACATGTCGCCCGACGACCGTACACAACTCTTCGAAGACCTGCCGGGCAATGTCGTCTCGGAACTGATCAACTCCCTCTCTGCGGAAGAACGTGCCATTGCGCTCACGCTCTTGAACTATCCGGAGGACTCCGTTGGTCGTCTGATGACGCCGGACTATGTGATCATCAAGCGACATTGGACCGTGCAACAGGCACTGGACCACATTCGCAACTATGGCAAAGATTCGGAAACGTTGAATCTGCTGTATGTGACGGAGCATGGCACGCTCATCGACGAGATACGTATCCGAGAGATCCTCCTCTCGCCGCCCGATGCCCTTGTCGAGGATCTCATGGACTTCAAGGCAGAGTCGTTGCTCGTGACCGACGATCAAGAGACCGCCGTGCAGTTGTTCAAGAAGCTCGACCGGTTCGCCATTCCCGTTGTTGATGCCGATCGCAAGTTGCTGGGCATCATCACCATCGACGATGTGCTCGATGTAGCCGAAGAGCAGGCCACGGAAGAGATCCAAAAGTTTGGTGGTATGGAGGCGCTCGAAGAGCCGTACACAGCGACACCATTGCAAGAGGTGATCCGGAAGCGTGCGATCTGGTTGATGGTGCTCTTCATTGGTGAGTTGCTCACGGCCACAGCACTTGGCTTCTTTGAACACCAATTGGACAGAGCCGTCATCCTGACGTTGTTCTTGCCGCTGATCATCTCGAGTGGCGGGAACAGTGGCTCACAGGCCGCAACGTTGATCGTTCGCGCCATGGCCCTGGGAGAAGTTGGATTGCACGAGTGGTGGTTCGTGTTGCGTCGCGAACTCGTGAGCGGACTGAGTCTTGGCGTGATCCTCGCCGTCCTCGGCGTGATCCGCATCATCGGATGGAATGCCGTCTTCGGCACGTATGGAGATCACTACATCTTGGTCGCACTCACCGTGGGGTTCTCGCTCATCGGTGTTGTCATGTTCGGAACCATCACCGGTTCCATGCTCCCCTTCTTGATGAAGCGCCTGGGACTCGACCCCGCCACATCGTCCGCTCCCTTTGTTGCGACCCTCGTCGACGTGACCGGTATCGTGATCTACTTCACCATCGCCACGATGCTGTTGACGGGCGTCCTCCTTTAATTTCCAACGTGTGAAACCTTCGCGCGTGCATGCCGTAGCGCCTCGATCACGTTTTCTTGAGGGCTCGTTATGCTACGCACAGTTGTTTGCGTTGTCGGTGTTCTTGCAAGTGTTCTTCCTTCCATTGCTGCTCCGGTGCGCGTTCGCGGTCGCGTTGTCGATGCCCGCAGCCAACAGCCGTTGCCAAGCGCAAGCGTTGCCGTGATCGATCGTGCAACGGGACGCATCGATCACGGTGTGATCGCACAACGAACGGGAACGTTCGAGATCGGATCGGTGGTGCTTGGACAACACACCATCCGCGTCACGTATACAGGGTACGACACTGTAACGGTCGACCCTGCCACCTTCACACCCGACCTCGATGTGGTCGACCTGCACGATGTGCCGGTCGCTCCAACGGAGCATACGACCGACGAAGTGGCCGTGGTAGCAGAGAAAGATCAGATAACGTACGCGCCGGGAAAGAAGGTCTTCAATGTCGACAAGTCGCTCACAACGGCCGGGGGCAATGCGCTGGACGTACTGCGACAAGTGCCCTCTGTGAATGTCGATGTGAACGGTGCCGTTACCGTACGCGGATCGGGAGCGGTGAACATCTACGTCGACAACAAGCCCATCACCGCCTATGGCGACCCGACGATGGTGCTGAAGAGTCTACCGGCTGCGGCAATGCAAACCGTGGAGGTGATCTCGAATCCCGGTTCGAAGTATGATGCCGAAGGTCAGGCTGGTATCCTGAACATCGTGCTCCGCAAAGAGCGGGAGCAAGGGCTGAACGGGACCACGATGCTGAATCTGGGACTGTTCGACAACTACAGCGGGCAGCTCAGTGGAAACTATCGCGATGCATCGGTGAACTACTTGGCATCGATCGACCTCGCAACAGCGAACGGACGTCGCTACAAGCGAGCCGAGTCGTGGTTCGACAACGGACTCTCCGTCTATCGCGACGGTGGAAGTCTTGCACAGAACACATCCGTGGTTGGAAAGGCAGGAGCAGAGATCACACTGTCGCAACACCATCGCATGTCGATAACAGGAGATCTTCAGTATTCCGGTGGCACGTCGTCCGATCCATTCTATAGCACCATCACGTCTTCAACGGGTGCGGTCACGAATGCCACGCTCGATCAACATAGCGAGTCGGCCTTCGTTTCCGGCGGTGGGACCATCGACTATGCCTTTACGGACGATGTGCCAACGAACAAACTCACGGCCATGCTCATGGTGTTTCCGACAACGTTCGATGTCACGAGCACGTCGGAGAATTCATCGCCGCTGTACGGACGTCGTGCACGCACCTACGGCTCATCGATGTATGTTCAAGCGCAGTCCGATCTCAGCACGACCATCCACGATAGCAGTGTGGTGGAGGCAGGGGTCAAGGCGCTCCTGCAGACCATCGATTCCGACTTCCTATTCTCCAACGAGGATGCCGCAACCGGAGCATGGGTGCTCGACCCCACAACATCCAATGGAGCAGTTCACGTCAACAATGTGTATGCAGGATATGTGAACTACGCCAACAAGATCGGCGACCTTTCGTTGCAAGCCGGCCTGCGCGGTGAGTACACGGTGTACATGTATGAAGGCAGGAACGTCGGCTCGCAGAACTTTGCGCGCTCCTATGGCAATCTCTTTCCGAGTTTCGCATTGAGTTACCAACTCAGCGACGAAGGAAGTCTGAATTGGTCGTACAGTCGGCGCATCAATCGTCCCGACGATACGCAACTCAATCCCTTCCTCGATCGGTCCGACTCACTCAATTGGCGCACCGGGAACCCGGCTCTCCTCCCCGAGTTCACGAACTCCTTCGAGCTTGGATACTTGCATGCCATGCCGTCGGCCGTGCTCAATGCGGAGTTGTTCTATCGACACACCACCGACCACATCAACCTGCGGTTCCGTGAGCAGGTCGGTCCGGCCACCATTCTTGAACGTCCATACAACTTCGGCTATGCCGACTCATACGGCGCATCGCTGTATGCCAATCTCGAACCCACGGATTGGTTGAAAGTGAACACGGAGGTCAGTTACTACGCGCAAGACGTTGTCGGCGACATCTTCGATCAGCACTTTGAGAGTTACGGGCACGGATGGAATGCCAAGGCCTCGGCCATTGCGACATTACCCTTTGACGTGCGCGGACAACTCAACTTCGACTACACCGCACCGCAAGTGATCCCGCAAGGATATCGCTACGCGTTCACGTTCATGAGCGTGGCATTGAACAAGCAGTTTCTCGACAGGGCACTCACCGTGGGTCTGTCGTGGACCGACCCATTCAATACGGCACGCTTCGGTGGTGTGGTGAACGGGCAAGGATTCTCGACCGAGCTCCTCAATCAGCGTGACTATCCGCTGGTCACACTGAGCGTCACCTATCGGTTGAACAACGCCCGCGCGCAGCAACAACGCGGCGTTCCCGGTGGTGCACTCATTGGTGGTTCTTCAAGCAAGATCTAGCGGCGCAGAATGCGCATCGCTCTCTGCAGTGCGATCATCAACAAGGTCGCACTGCAGAGGACCACGCCGAGCACGAGCACACCTTCCAACATCGTTGTCCCCGGTGTGGCGTTCATCGCTTCACGCATGTACTGCATGCCGAACACACCATGTCCGATCATGGATGCCGTGGCAAGCGAGAGAATGGCCGGCACGACGATAAGTGGCGTCCATCCGGGACGCAAGAGTGCGAGGGCGGCGGGCACAAGAAGGGCCGGACCAGCCATCAAGTAAAAGGCAAAGGAGTTCAGTGTTTCCGGCGAAACCGTCACCGGTGCGGACGTGAGCAAGAGCGACGCCCAATGCGAGATGCTGATGGCACCACCGGTACCAAAGGCCACCACCACTCCCCACCTCGCCGCCTTCCCCGACATCGATTCCGTGCGGAAGTAGGCAGCGGCACCAAAGATCACAAGCACGGGCCCGTAGTAAGGGATGTACCAATGCATGAGCGGTGAGCGCAGAAGAACCAGCACTGCGCCTACGACGCCGATCAGCAGACCAATGTTCATGGTGGGCATGCCGATGGCCCGTGTGAACTCGCGCGCAAGGTCGAGGTTCGGCTTATCGGATCGAACATCTGCAGTTGTCATATCATTGTGCGATGGTGAACACAAGGAACGATGCAGTATAGGCAAGAACGAACGTCATCGCAAATGCAATGGCCGGCCATTTCCACGAGCCCGTTTCGCGCTTCATGATGGCCATGGTGCTCACGCATTGCAAGGCATAGACGTAGAAGGCAAGGATGGAAAGGCCGGTGGCAAGGGGAATGGTGGTATGGAGCACGGTGCGCAGCGGCACATCAGACTCACTCACATCGGCCGCATAGATCTGTCCCATCGCACTCACGAACGTTTCACGCGCCGCATACGAACTCAACACGCCAAGCGTGATCTTCCAATCGAATCCCAGCGGTGCGAAGAGTGGTTGAATGGCCTTCCCCACCGATGCCGCATACGATCCTTCCATTTGCATCTGCGCTGCTTGCAGTGGTGGCGTATTCGCAGGGATCTCTGTGCGAGGAAGTGCTGTGAACACCCACAAGATCACCGAGAACACCACGATCACCGTGCCTGCTGTTTTCAAGAAGTCCTTCGAGCGATTGTAGACCGTGATCCACAAACTCTTCCACGATGGCATACGATACGGTGGAAACTCCATGAGGAAGGTGACCACGCCGCCTTTGAACATCGTGCGCTTGAGCAGCAACGCAATGAGAAGTCCACTCAATGCACCGGCCACATACAGTGCCGTGAGCACCACGCCTTGCACCGAGAGCACGCCCCAGAGCTGCGTGGCCGGGATACAGGCGCTGATGAGCAGTGCATACACAGGAAGTCGTGCACTACACGTCATGAACGGCGTGGCCATGATGGTGGCCATGCGATCGCGGTACGAGGGAATGATGCGCGCCGACATGATGCCGGGGATGGCGCAGGCGAACGATCCGAGCAATGGGATGAACGATCTGCCTTGCAGACCAAACAGTCCCATGAACCGATCCACCAAGAATGCCGCACGCGCCAAGTATCCGCACTCTTCGAGGATGGTGATGAAGACATTCAAGATGAGGATCTGCGGCAAGAAGACGATCACGCTGCCTACGCCGGCAATGAGTCCGTTGCTGATGAAGGAGGATAGCAACGTATCCCCCATCGACGTGGCGATGCCTTCACGCACGGCACTCATGGCCGCATCGATGCCATCCATGAGCGGAGATGCCCACCAGAAGATCGACTGAAAGAAGAGCACCATGACGACGATGAAGATCACCGTTCCAAGAATGGGATGCAGGAGCACTCGGTCGAGCGCCGCTGTGCGCAGATCCTGCTTGCCATGATGCCAGAATCGACGTTCCACATCGCGCGCCCAAATAAACCGCTCTTCGATAGTTGCCTCGGGTGGTACCACCACCGTGGGGACGCGTGCATCGTGCTCTGTCACAAGTGCGGCCTTCACATCACCGATGCCCAGACCTTTCGAGCCCACAACGGGAAGGATGCGCACACCGAACTCATGATACATGGAAATGTCGTCGAACCCGCCCCCTGCCGCCTTCACCGTATCGATCATAGTGATGCAGACAAGCATGGGAAGGCCAAGGGCGGCAAGCTGCGAGTAGAGCACAAGACACTTCTCGGGATTGCTTGCATTCATCACGAAGAGGATGGCATTCGGTCGCGGGATCGATGGATGCACGCCGGTGAGCACATCCACGGTCATCTTCTCATCCTCTGAAACCGAAGCCAACGAATACGTTCCGGGCAGGTCGATCAGCGTGATGGATGTGCCGTCGTGTGTGACCGTACCCAGAAGCGGCTCGACCGTGACACCGGGATAGTTGCCAACGTGTTGTTGGAGTCCGGTGAGGACGTTGAAGAGGGTGGATTTTCCGGTGTTCGGGGTGCCGACAACGGCAATGGTGCGATCAGGCCGCATGGAGGAGTTCGACGTAGATCTGCAGGTTGCCGGAGGCACGGAACCCAAGGTGGGTGCGGTTCACGGTCAGCTCCATCGGTCCCCCGAGGAAGCCCTTGCGCACGATGGTGCACGTGGTGCCGGGCGTCATCCCGAGTTCCTGCACACGCAGAATGGCGCCGGCCTCGCCCTCGAGGCTGACGATCCTGCAGGGAGTGTTGACGGGGGCATCTTCAATGCGGAGCGACATGGGGATCAATTCGCTTGTTTGTACTTAGTCCAAATATAAGGGATATCGGGCTCAGGACGATCGTAATTTGCGGCATGGCACTGCGCGCCCTCTTTGTGGACTTCAATTCCTACTTCGCTTCAGTGGAACAACAGGAGCATGAGGAACTGCGCGGCAAACCGATTGCCGTTGTGCCGGTGATCGCCGACACGACCGTGGCCATTGCCGCATCGTACGAGGCAAAGAAGTTCGGCGTCACCACCGGCACCGTGATCGCCGAAGCAAAGAAGATGTGTCCGGACCTCATTCTCGTGCATGCCAAGCACGGCAAGTACATCGAATACCATCACCGACTCGTCGAGGCCGTCGAATCCTGTCTGCACGTGCAACGCGTGATGTCGATCGACGAAATGGTCTGCGACCTGACCGGTCGCATGCAAGACCGTGAGCGCGCCGTTGCCGCAGCGCTCGAGATCAAACAGAAGATCGCATCAACAGTAGGAACGGAACTTCGATGCTCGATCGGTATTGGACCGAACACATTCATTGCCAAGCTGGCAAGCGACATGCAGAAACCCGACGGACTCACGGTGATCGAACAAGAAGATCTTCCGCAGGCACTGCATCATCTTGAACTGCGAGACATCACCGGTATCGGCAAGCAAATGCACAAGCGCATTTGGAAGCAGGGCATCTATACCGTCGAGATGTTATGTGCCGCAACCAAGGACCAGTTGCGCGCCGCATGGGGAGGGGTCGAGGGTGAACGGATGTGGGCAAGGTTGCGAGGCGAGAATGTACCCGTCACCGAAACACACAAGACAACGGTTGGTCATTCTCACGTCCTCGAGCCATCGCTCCGCACACGCGACGGAGCGGCGGGCGTGATGCATCGTCTGTTGCAGAAGGCGGCCATGCGACTACGGTCGTATGAATTGCTTGCAGCAAACCTTGCGGTGAGGATCCGGTATCGCGACGGACAGAAATGGAAGGCCGACATGGACATCACACCAACGCAAGACAGTATTCAGTTCACCGCTGTGTTGAACGCCATGCTCGATGCACGTCCGCACACCGACGCGCAACCCATCAGCGTTGCACTGTCGTTGAACAAACTCTCCCCCGTTGACGCCATCACCGTTCCCCTCTTTGCGAATACTGGTCCGGCCCGCGAGAAACTCAATGCCGCCCTCGACAAAATGAATTCGAAGTATGGCAAGAACACGCTCTACATCGGAGGAGCGCACGGTGCGCTGAGCAGCGCTCCTATGCGCATTGCCTTCACGCACATTCCGGATATCGAGACGGATGATGATGCTGATTGATCACTGCCGTGCCTGCACAATGGCGTGCAGTGCGTCTTCGACGGACTGTCGTTCCGTGTACGTGAACATCGTGCGAAACAAGGATGCATCCACAACGCAGTGTTGACGTCCATCAAAGTCGGTCGCATCTTCTTGCGATGCATCTACGGAGATGGTGCCTTGCCACCCTGCTGCCTTCGCTACCATCTGATGCCATTGCAGCTCTGTGAAGGCCGTTGGTTCGGCGAACACATATGTGCCGGGGTGTTCCTGTGTGCAGGCAAGACAGATGGCATCTCCGACGTTGTTGACGGAACTGCGCGACATGCGAAACGATGCGAAGGTTGGAGGGAGATCGATGGTGTCGGTTCCATCCATCACATCGAGCAACGACTGCACACGACGTTGATAATCGTCGATGCCGTAGACGGCCGGAAGTCGAATGACCGTACATGCCGTTCCAACATCGCTGGCATTCTGGAGGAATCGGCGCTCTGCCAGGATCTTGTCGTAGTCATGCAGCGACGCCGGCATACCGGGAACGTCGCGATACGGATAGAGTCGCTCGCGCAACTTCGATGTTTCCGTGATCGGCTCGTAGTTCACCTCGGCGATCACCCGCTTGTTGATCACATCCATGGCGTGATACACATCGATACTGCTGATGGCAACCACATGCGGAACGTGGTCGCCGATAGCGGAGCAGACAGTATCGACGTCCGCTTCGCCAAGCGGCATCATGTCGAGCAGGACATCGTAGCGATCGTCACGCACAATGCGCGACACGGCATCCCGATCCATGCGGTCGGCTCGGATCTCGCGCACATGGACATTCGTATTCGGCGTGTTGCCGCGATGCACAATGGTCACGTGATGACCATCACGCACGAGCGATGCCACGGCTGCCTTGCCGATGAAGCGCGTGCCGCCTAGGACGAGAACTTGCTTGGGTCGAACCATACGTACTTGTAGATGCGCCGATCCATGGCGTTGTTCTGATAGTTGCGCACATAGGGTTGAAGGAACCGATAGTCCTCGTCATACATGATGAGCAGCATTGGCGCTTCGTTGATGGCGATCTGTTCTGCCTGTTGATAGAGCTTCATGCGCGCGGCACGATCGGTGGTCGACAGGGCCGCTTCGAAGAGCGAGTCGAACGTGGCATTCTTGAATCGAACGGAGTTGATCGGACTCACACCTCCGCCCGATGGTACAAGCTTGCCGTAGTACAGATTCAAGAACGATTCTGGCTCGGGATAGTCGGCGATCCAACCGAGTCGATAGAACGGAGCGCGTCCGGCATCGATGGCATCGAGGTGTTGAGCGAACTCCACTTGCGTCAGGTTGATGTCGATGTTCAGATTCTCCTTCAGCATCCCCTGGATCGTTTCGGCGATCGACACGTTGCGTCCCCCGCCGGCATTCAACTGCAACGTCACCTCGGGGAATCCTTTGCCCTCGGGATAACCGGCTTCGGCGAGGAGCTGACGTGCCTTGACGGGATCGTAGGCATAGCCGCGGATCTCGTTCGAAGCATAGCCGGGCATGGCAGGGGGGACGAGGCCAAACACGGCCGGACCCGATGCCTGTCCGCGTAGAACATACTTGATGATGCGGTCCTTATCGATCGCATAGTTGAACGCACGACGGATACGCGGATCGCGAAAGACCGGATCGGTGTTCAACATGCCATAGTACTGCGTGGAGAGCGCCGTCTTGTGCGGGAGCTGATAGCGTGCATACGCACCTTTGGGTCGTTTCTGCGCGTCGACGATATCACCGAAGTACTCGTTGGCGATCCGGAACGACTCTTCGAGATTGCCCGCTTTGAATTCGAGGAGCTGCATCTTGTCGTCGCGCATGAACGAGTATCGAATACCGTCGAGATACGGAAGTCGATTACCATGCTCATCGAACTGCCAGTACTTTGGATTGCGCGTGAGCACGAGCGATCGGTCGGGCGTCCACGACACGAAGCTGAACGGACCTGTTCCCACCGGATGCTGGAAGAAGTTCTCTCCGTACTTCTCGACCGCTTCGTGCGGATGGATGAACATCTGATTCAATGCCACGATCTGCTCGAACGGTGCAAACGGCTTCACGAGATGAATAGCGAACGTTGAATCGTCGATCACCTCAAAGCCTGTGACCCCCTTCACTGCCGGCTCGCCGTGCGACTCGAACACGGCCCGCGTAGCGTCGTAATACGCATCGGCTCCAACGACCTTGGCCTTGAGATAGTCGTACCCCTTGGTGTTCGCGCGGAAATCGCAGACACGCGTGAAGGAGTACTTCACGTCGTGCGCCGTCATCCGTCGACCAACGCCGTTCGCAAAGCATGCATCGTTGTGAAAGACCACATCCGTGCGCAGATGATAGGTGTAGACCGTTCCATCGTCGGAGATCTCCCATCGCGTGGCCAGTTCGGGTTGTAACTGCAAGTCTGCATCGAAGGTGAGAAGGTTGTCATAGATGTTCGTGGCGATGTGGGCCGACGAGGCATCGTTCACGCCAACCGGATCGAGCGAGCGCAACTCGCCATTCTCATTGTCGCGAAAGATGCCACCATAGTAGATGCCCCCATTGGCGGGACGCATCGTTCCTTCAGGCATGCCGTGCCTGGTACACGATACGCCAAGGATGCCGCAAAGAAGAAGGAGGAGAATTCGCATGCACAAAGATACCGTAACCTTTCAGAAATGCTGTTGTTGTTAGGGCGGGTACACACACACACTTTGTAGGAAGCCATCATGGACAGCCGTGATGATGTTTTCGCTCTCGTCAAGTCGTTGACGGCGAGCGAGAAGAGGTTCTTTACTCTTCACGCACGCAGGCACGCTTCCGATCCGCACTATCTGCGGATGTATGAAGTGCTCGACGCCTTGCCAGCCTATGATGAAGCAGCGGTGCGACGGGCTTTCGAAGGAACGCCGGCCGCCAAGCATCTTGCCGTCATCCGACATACGCTGATCGAGGAGATCATCTCGTCGCTCGCTACATGGTCACTCGACCGAATGCCGGATGACGTGGTACAGCGCGAATGTGATGCGGCGCGGTTCCTTGCAGACAAAGGTTGCCGGAGCTTTGCCGAACGTCATGTGCGCAAAGCATTGGCCATTGCCGTCGAGAATGAGCTGCCCGTTCGCGTGCTCGAAGTGTGTGCGTTGCAGCGCAGACTGTATCCGGATGAGTCCAAGCACCTTCGTACCATTCTGGATCGTGAACTGCTTGCCGTGACGATGATCCATGAACTGCATACTGCGCAGCGGGCGGTGATGGAGCATGATATGGCAGAGGTGGACCTTTCGACCATTCACTCGCGCGTGGCACATGTGCGGTGGCTGCGTCGAGCGATGCATGCTGCAGTGCAACACGGAATAACATCGGACGTGCGCAATGCGATGATGGCCATTGTTGCGGCGCTCCGTGCGGTGCCCGACCTGTATCGTTCCCATAGTCGAGAGTGGTGCGACACTCTTCAAGATATGATCGTCGAAGCATCGCTTCATCGGGATCGGGAGACCTTGCGTGATGTGATCGATCTGATCTCTGACATGAGATCGATCTCGCATCCGCTTGCAGTGCGACGTCTCTTAGATACCGTACAGACGGTTGCGCAATGTGCCATGGCGCTTCATAATGGAACGCCGGAACGGGCCATTGAGCTGCATGCCGACGGATCGTGTATTTCGCCCAGCATGCTGGCTGTGTGGGGCGTTCACCGTGCCGCCCTTCACCTTGCAGCCGACAGAGCACAAATGGCGTTGCAGCTCATCAATGAAGTGCTGAACGATCCTGCATTGCGAACGGAACAGCCGCGCTGGTATGGTCAGGCCCTGATCCTGAACGTGATGATCCACTATGCCATGGGGAACGAAGAGTACGTGCCGTACTGCATTCGATCTGCACAGCGCAAAGGCGAGGCGAAGCACTTCTTCTCGGCCGGTGATATTGCCCTACTGCGTACGATCGGACGGATCGTTGAACGCAACGAAGGCAGCACGATGACGCAGGCCACTGCCGCGATCTCCACGTCACCGCTCATTACCGTGATCCGCGCTTGGGCCGTCTCACTTGATCGGCGTGTCGAGCTCGATCTGCACCGTACGAGAGTAGGAGCGGCCTGACGGGGTGTCGTTCGGATACAACAGACGATCCGAACCGATGGGCTCCAGGGATACTTGCCCGGCAGGAAGATCGAGCTTACGCTGCACTTCCACACAACGCTTGCGTGCAAGCTCGCGGTTGTATTCGGGATTTCCGGTCCGGTCTGCATACCCGAGGATCCGCACGCGCGTTTCCGGTTGAACGCGACTTTTCACGCGCTCTAGAATGGCCTTGTTCTCTTGGTTCAGCTCGGCACTGTTGTACTCGAACATGATGAGCGAATATCGCTCGATGAGCTTGCCTTGCTCCGTGGTCGAACGTCCGGTCTTCGCCGTGACCACTTCCACCGGCACACGAACCTGCGCCGTGCTTTGCTGTCCGGCATCGTTGAACACCGTATACGTTGCCACCACCGGCTGATCGCTGTTCGGCTTTGGATCGACGTCGAGATTCCACGGCGTGCGGTTCGGAACGCCACTGCCTTGCTCATCACGAAGGGCGCGCTGTTGCTGGGTGACGTTGAGTGACCACTTGGAGATATCGGTCGACGACGTCACCGAAGGATCGAAGGTGATCTGCTTTGGCGTGACGGCGCGCTCACGGTCCTTGAACTCGACCGTTTCGAGAATGAGCGGATCGTTCGACTCGATCTCGACGCGCTGGTTCTCTTCACGTCCTTCGACGTACTGATTGTTGGCAGGACTCGATGGAAGCAGCCGCGCCTCGACCGACATGCGCGCCGGGTCGATGCCCCATACCGTTGACAGATAGTCGCGGACCGCTTCTGCACGAGCGCGCGCAAGGGTCTTGTTGTTTGCTTCCGGACCTGTATTGCTCGTACAGCCGATCAACTTGATGGTTGCTTTCGGATTCGAGCGCATCCGACTCCCCACGATGTTCAGCATGTTCTTATACACGTCGAGCTGATCGCGCACCAGCTCCGTTGCACGGAAGTCCTTCGTGTCTTCTGGATCGATACGAGAGAGCTGCGTGGTCGTGATATCGCTGCTGTTCTCGGTAAAGAAGATGTGGTGCAACAACGGGAACGTCTCGATCACATCGGTCTCTTCAATGCGGATCTTGGTCACCGGTACGGGACGCCCTTGCGCATCGAGCATCGTTGCCGTCACAGCCAGTCCCGGCGCGAATACACGCGGCACTTCGCGCACATACGATTCGTGGATGGTGATGGTATGATACTCCACCCAGTCTTCGGTGCGCGATTCGTCCTGCACATCCGAGCTCTTCAAATAGATCCGCTCCTGCGCTATCGTTGGCTTGGCCACAACGGACGTGTCGCGACGGTACACCGTATCGCGCTTGATGATGGGATCACGCGGACGGTACGATCCATAGCGCACCATGGCACCCACTTGGAACTGCGATACCTTCCACTGCACATCAGAGATCTTCGTGATCGGGAACTGATAGCGCACTTCGGGAAGGAGTTCAAGGGAAGGTCCCAAGGGCAGCGAGTAGGCAAGGCCAATGGATGCGTGCAGTTGAAGCTTGGAGGCATTCGGGATAGCACCTGAGATCTCGTTGCGGACGGTGGATCCGTTCGCGGCAAAGACATAGCCATCGGGCGACACAAGCGTTTCGCGCTGTTCGAAGTTGGACGAGATCAGATAGCCGGCGCGACCGCCAACGTAGACCCAGAACTTGTCAAAGGGATTGATGCCGACGGTGGGCTCAAGCGTGATGAGCGGCAGCGTAGCATCGAGTGTGTGGTTGACGGTGATGGAGCGCCGCTCCCCCACGGGGATCGGTCCATCGCGGAGGACAGGTTCGTTGCCGATCACTTCATCGGTCTGCAGTGAGCCACTCAAGGAGGTGAAGCCCAACCGCGTTTGCAACGTGAACATGTCTGCCAATGGTACTTCGAAGAAGACACCCAAGGCCGGCGCAATGGCCGTGGCCCCTGTGTATTCGATGCAGCACGACGGGATGCCGGGAAGCTGTCCGAACGATGTGCTGTGCATCGTGATCGCTGCGCCCGCATAGGCACCGAAGTAGTGTCGCAAGATCAACGTATCACGCTGAGCGACGAGGGTTCCCGAGCCAAGGCACACAACAAGTAGTGCCAAGAACATGCGTCGCGCCGAATACCATGGTGTCATACGTTCCGAAGGGTCAGTTGCTTAATGAATGATGTGGAGCGGCGCCGTCCGACGGCGCGTTGGTGTGGTGAGGATCACGTGGTAGGCGCCTGCGGATACGGACTCCACATCGAGCGGCATCTGGTAGGGTGCATCGCCCGTGCGATGCGACCACGACGTTGTTGCCACGACCTGTCCTGTCACGTCCACGATGTCGATACGATGCGCTCCGGGTTCGAACACGTCTGCGGTGATGGACACGGTCGACGTGGCCGGATTCGGATCGGCACGAAGGACGAGTCCTCCAACACTGCGCACCAAGCGGTCGTCACCTTGTCGACAGATCTCGAGCATCAACGATCCGTCGTATCGACGGATGTTGGGCACCGACCCTGCGAGTTGCAGCGTTGCATCCACCACTTCGAGTGACGTACTGTCAACATCTCCCAACGTCACGTCACCGATGATGTTAAAGAGCGTATCAAGCGTTGACGTGAACGACAATCCGGAAACATCCATGTCGAGATACGTGATACCGCCAATGCTCTCGTTGCGCGTGATCACGCCACCTTCGACCGACTTCGCCACGAACGTCGACGTGATGTACTTGATCGACAGCGAGATCTGAATGTTGGTCGCATTCGGTGCGCCCAACACGATGTAGCCGGAGACGGGAATGGCGAAGTTCTTCGCACGTGGATCGGCGACGAGATCCGGCATGCGGATCTCCACTTGGATGTTCAAGCGACCGCTTCCACGCAACGGCACGATGCGCTCATCTGCGCATGGCTGATCGATGGTGAACACGATGCTATCGCGATACTGCTGTTCTGCGGCAGGAGAGAAGCTCACGATCACATCATAGCCTGTTCCCGGTTGGATCACCACCGGTGCCGAGGCCACGATGGCGAAGGCTCCGTTCGATGTGCCCTTGAGCGACACACCGGTGATTCGAATGGGTGCCGATGTGGTGTTGAACAACGTGAGTCGCTGTTGCGACGTGGATGCTATGTCGATGGCACCAAAGGCAATGGTATTCGGTGCGCCGGGAAGTTCCGTGCGGCGTTCTGCGAAGACATCGGTGCGGAGTTCCGTGGGGGCATTGTTGATCGTTGCGCGAACCACCACGGTGGCCCGCTTCTGTCCGTCTACGGTTTGCTGCGCATCGAAGGCGATCTGCAATGCACGCGATTCTCCCGGAGCAAGTGCCGAGGCCAGGAAGGCCGCCTGATTCAGCACCGATACGAGCGACGCGTCCACTCCCTGCACCGCCACATCGATGAGCGAGATCGGAACGGTACTTGCATTGGTGTACACGATGGAGTCCTGCTTCACAACACAACTCACATTGCCGAAGGTGATGGCCGTTGGTGCATTCACCACGCCGTTCACACCCTGGCCTTGCATGGCCACCATGAAGGAGTCCTTGCATGGCGCATCGTAGATAAACCAGAGTTCGGCCGACGTAAGACCGGACGTTGTGGGCGTGTAGGTGATATCGAACTGCTGACTTGCAGCATCGGCGATGGTGACCGCTTGCGGCGTGACCACAACATCCGGTGACGTGGAACGCACGGCCACGATGCGAACATCAGCACCGGACGCATTCGTATACGATACTTGCGTGAGCAACGGCGTGTTCAACTGCGTAACACCAACGTCGACGAAGGCCGGTCCGGTGATGTTCAACGGCACCTGCTGTACCGACACGGGCACGTCGATGCTCAGATACGAAGGATCGTCCGTGCGTATGCTCACGATGGCAGACTTGACGCCGTCCAATGCGCCGGAGGCATTGTATTCGATCACGAACGATACGGTCTCGCCGGGAGCGAGTGGCACATCCTGTGTTGGTTGATAGATCATCGTGAACGATGACGCATCCGGTCCGTTGATGAAGGCCGGATACAACACGTTGAACGTGGTCGAACCGCTGTTGCGCACCACCACACTATCGCGCTTGCGTGTGCAGCGTTGGATCACGCCAAGATCGAGACTTGTTGCCGAGAGTTGGACGGCGCTTTGAATGCCCTTGCCGGAGAGAACGACGTAGGCCGTATCGGCGCAACTGCGCGCCGTTGGTATCGAGCCGATCGCAAGAACGGCCGAGTCATCACCAACTGCTGATGGTGCGTACGATAGCTGCAGCATCATCGACATGCCTGGCTTCAGCATCGTTGGTGGCGCCGGGATGGCCTGCATGATGGCGAATGGCGGAGCCACCGATGGCAACGATGGAATGTCGAGATCGCTCGTACCCGCATTGCGCACCTCCACCGTCAACGTTTTGGTATCGCCGACGCGTGTGCTTGCGAACTGACCTGTTCCGATCACCGACATGTTCGGGAGCACACCTTCGAAGCGCACATAGAGTGTGCGTGGGATCGAACACTCTGCCAGTTGCACGTGGATGGGCACGATGATGGGACCAAGTTGCTTTGCCGTGCACGTGATGCGCACGTTGCGAACTCCGTCCGGTGGAACGAGCACGAATGGCAACGTTCCCGTTGCGATCACCACGCCAACGTTCGTTGAACGGATACTTTCCAATGTCGTTGTGATCGTTCCCGTGGTCTTGATCGTGATGTCTTCTGTAAGCCCCGCACCCAAACAGATCGCACCATAGTCGATCGTGTCTTGTGTGGCAATGCCGCGCCAATAGAACTGCACATCACGTTTCTGTACTTCGGTGTTCAGCGTGATCACCCACGGATCATGTCCGGCGATCGTATCGTTGTTGGGTAGGGACAGTGTTGCGCTGATGGGACCAAGCTGACCCGTTTGCGCCGTGAACTCTACGATATAGGGCTTCTGATCGAAGGCCGCAACGGTATCGGGGAAGACGCTCGGCTGCACCAGCGTAAAGCCCGGGGCACCGGTGATCGTGGGTTGCGTGATCTCGAGCGGCGACTCGCCGGAGTTGCGGATCCAGATCGTGTCGCGGATCACAGCGTTCGGACACGCAGCCGTGTCGAATAGGACCGTTGACGGTGCATCGATCACGGGAGGACCGAAGAGACGGATGATGTTCGATGCCGACTGCGACAGTACCCATGACGGTTCGGTGACGAACGGAAGGTTGGACGGAGAAGGGATCTGTTGTGCGACCGAGATCAGGAATGTCGAATCCTTGCTCGCGAAGAACACATCGGCCACCCACGAAGAGCCATAGCCCGAGATCGTGTCCCCTGCCTCCCAGCTTCCATCCTTGCCTCGCCAGAACACAACGATGTCGTTGCCATTGCCATAGCCGAGGAGTTTCATTCTGCGCAGTGAAGCAGACAGCGTATCGCTAACGGGTCCGTTGTAATACTGTGCATCGATCGGCACGTCGCGCACATCATAGCGCCGACGTCCATCGCCGCCATTCAACGTTCCCGTTTGATCTTGCGGAAATGGTTGTGCGCTCACGGCACCGAATGCTCCATTGGCAAGACGTGAACCTAGAATGATACCACCACCTGAGCCCGCACCACCGGCAGCACTTTCTCGTGACGTGAAGTGGCCGTACGCATAAGCATCGAAGTTCGAGAGACGCAGAGCATGCACGGACATCGCACCGCCACCGCCACCACCGGAACCCGAGCGATCGAAACCACCGGGATTGCCGCTTGCACCGCCACTGCCTCCGGCAAGCGGTACCATGGCCATGTTGCCATGGGCCTTGCCGCCTCCCTTTGCACCGTTCTCTGCTTTTCCTGATGTGCCGTATCCACCACCGGCTCCACGTCTGCCCTCTTGATATCCGCTGCCGCCACCATATCCGCCGTCGGGATCGCAGGAGTTCTTGGTGGAACATCCAACACCACCACTGCCGAACGGATGTCCGGTGCCGCCGCCTGCATTTTCAAAACTCGTGAGCGCTTCACCACCAAGCACGCCGCTGAGTGCAGCGCTACCGTGCGTGTTCGAATTGCCGGAGAGGATCTCTTCGCCGGAGCCAACGCCCGGCTTGCGACGATTGCTGCTTCCAATGGAGTTGTTCGCACCACCGGGGCCACCGCCAGTGTATCCATCGCCACCGTTCGTACCTCCCGCACCACCGGTGAGATAGTTCTCGAACCCACCGCCACCACCACCGCCGCCCGGACCTCCATTGGATCCGTTGGCATCGGCATGGAGTTGCGCGCCATTGAGTCCGCGTACTTGTCCCACGGACAACAGCGTGAACGGTAGATAGCCTTGATTGCCCGGCGTGCGCGGATCGCAGTCGGCCGTCGATACGTTGTACGGACTCGGCACATTGTTCACCGAACCGGCCAACACCAAACTGTCGACAAGCATCGCACCCCTGCGTGAGCGCTTGCCCAAACTTCCGCTTCCAAGCACACGCTCGCCGTTGTTCGTGATGTCGCCGAGTGGCCATGGTTTCACGATGTAGAACGTGTCGACGTTCGAACGCTGACCGTTCACTTCGACCACAACGGGAATACGATAGGCAGGCGCAAGTTTTTCCCAGTCTTCCGAATTCGGGATCACATCGCGCATCACGAAGACATGCGAGCTGATCATCCGTCCGTTCCAGCTCACCACGCATGGACCGAATTTGATCTTGTTCGTATCGGCATCGTTCGCACAGCGAACACGCACCTTATCACCCGTGTTGTTCAAGTACAACGAGTCCGCTCCGAACCCGCCCGGCTTATCGTACGCACCGATGAACTCCACATATGTGGTGAACTTCGTCGTACCAATGTCAGGGATCATGTACCGCAGTTGGGGCTGCGACGTTGCCTGTACAACAAGGAGGAGGAAGGTGGCAAGGAAGAACGATCGATGCATGAAGGTCAGTCGATGGTTGCGATACACTTGAGCTCCACGGCGATCGGCGTTGGTAAACAGTTCACTTCGACGGTGGTTCTGCATGCCTGGACATGACCGAAGTGTTCGGCATAGATGGCATTGAACGGTTTGAAATCGTCCTTCATGTTCGTGAGGAACACTTGCACGTCGACGATGTTCTCCCACGACGAGCCGCAATCCTCCAGGATGAACCGGATGTTGCGGAACACACTGTGTGTTTGTGCGACGATGTCGTACGAGCGGATGGTCCCGTCGGCATTGAGTTCAACGCCGGGGATCTCCGAACGTCCACGCTCGCGCGGACCGATGCCGCTCAGGAACAACAGGTTGCCAACACGACGTGCATGCGGATAGGCCCCGACGGGCTCGGCCGCTCTGTCAGAATTGAATACAGACATTCTTTGCTTCCGTAAAGAATCGCAATGCTTCCTCTCCGCCTTCCCGCCCTACCCCACTGCTCTTCACACCTCCAAAGGGTGTGCGCAGATCGCGCTCAAGCCATGTGTTCACCCATACGATGCCACTTTCGAGAAGACGTGCAACGCGGTGCACGCGCGACACGTCGTTCGTCCACACCGATGCTGCAAGTCCATACGTGGTGCTGTTCGCACCGCGAAGGGCTTCGTCTTCCGTATCGAAGGGGATGATGGTTGCCACAGGACCGAAGATCTCTTCTTGATTGACACGACATTCCGTTCCAAGTCCCTCGATGAGCGTTGGTGCCACGAAGTACCCATTGGCACAACGACCTTCGAGATGGACACGTTCACCACCACACAATACCGTGCCACCTTCTGCGCGTGCGAGGTCGATGTAGGAGAGCACCTTCTCGAGATGCTGTTCGCTGACCAATGCGCCATTGCGTGATGTGGTCTCGCGCGGATCTCCTACCGTGATGGTGGCGATCTCGCGCAGCAGCGCTTGCTTGAAGGCGTCGTAGATGGGGCGTTGCACAAAGATGCGCGAGCCGCAGAGGCAGATCTCGCCTTGATTCGTGAACGATGCGCGTGCTACTTTTTTGGCAACGGCGTCCACGTCCACATCAGCAAAGACCAGTGTGGGATTCTTCCCGCCAAGTTCGAGCGACAGTTTCTTGAACATCGGAGCGGCCGTGCGCGCAATGTCGGCGCCCGTCACCGTTCCCCCGGTGAATGAGATGGCCTTCGTCTTCGGATGCGCAACGATGGCCTTGCCGCATTCAGCACCGAGGCCGTGCACGATGTTCAACACACCCGGTGGCAACCCTGCATCGATGCAGATCTGCGAGAACAGGAATGCCGTGAGCGGCGTGAGTTCCGAGGGCTTTGCCACCACGCAATTCCCGGCAGCAAGTGCCGGTGCGATCTTCCACGTGAACAAGTAGAGTGGGAGATTCCACGGCGAGATGCATCCCACCACCCCGATCGGTTGACGGAGCGTGTAGTTGATCACCGATGTGTTGGTCTCGAAGGCACGCGTATGTGTGTGGAGGATCTCTGTTGCGAAGAAGGAGATGTTATCGACGGCGCGCGGAATGTCCATGGCCTTGGCCAACCACACGGGCTTGCCTTGATCCATGGACTCTGCCTCGGCGAGTTCATCGAAACGTTCCTTGATGCCGCGTGCAATGGCGAGCATGATCTCGGACCGTTGTGCTGCCGTGAGAGCGCTCCACATCGGAAAGGCGCGCTCGGCCGCCTCGACGGCTGCCTGCACATCGTCGGCATTGCTGCGCGGAAGTCGCGCATGCACCGTTCCGGTGGCAGGTTCCACGCTATCGAGCCACGCATCCGAGCGCGGTCCAACGAGCGTTCCGTCGATATAGTTGAGGATGTCCATGGTTGTGGTGTAGTTTTGCGTAGGACCTTGCAATATAAGACTTTACCACGTTCTACATGCTGCTTGCGGACGCCATCGCCACGTTCCTTTCCACGCTCGAGACCGAGCGCGATGCTTCCGAGCACACGGTGACGGCCTATCGCATTGCCCTTGATCAATTCAGGGTGTTCTGTACGGAGGCATGGGGCACGGAGCCGGAGCTCGAAGAGCTCACGGAGAACGATGTGCGGCCGTTCTTGGGATGGCTGCACGACAGAGAACTGGCGCGCCGATCATTGCGCATGAAGCTGGCCGCCGTGAAGTCCATGTTCAAATTCTATGTGCGCAGCGGTGAGCTCTCGAAAAATCCTGCGGCCTTGGTTGCCAGTCCGAAGACCGACAAGAAACTCCCCTCCTTCCTGCAACGCTCCGAGATCGATGCCTTGTTCCCTGCGTTCGACGTGAGTACGCCGGCCGGTGCGCGAAACAAGGCGCTGTGCGAGTTGCTGTATGGTTCGGGACTGCGGATCAGCGAAGCCCTTCAGTTGAACGTTGGTGATATCGATGTTGCTGCGAGTACCGTGCGTGTGCTCGGAAAGCGCTCGAAGCAGCGTATCGTTCCCGTCACCTCTGCCACGATCACGGCCGTGGAATCGTACACGGCGTTGCGACATCAACTACATCCCGATCCGTCGGAGTCGGCCCTCTTTCTTGGTGATCGTGGTGGTCGCCTCACCTCGGCCTCGGCCTATCGCATCGTCCGTCGCGCCCTTGGCCCCATCACCGAGGCCAAGCGAAAGAGTCCGCACGTGCTCCGCCATTCCTTTGCAACGCATCTGCTCGATAATGGAGCCGACCTCAAGGCTGTGAGCGACATGCTCGGTCACAGCTCGCTCTCGACCACACAGGTCTACACGCACGTGAGCGTGGAGCGATTGAAGGATGCCTACAAGCAGGCCCATCCCAAGGCAAAGAAGTAGTCGCGTGGTGTAACGAAGTCGTGCGAGTTAGATTTGTGTCTCACTACGCAGGAAGGTCATGATTCGCATCGCCGTCATCGGAACCGGTCATCTTGGTTCCATTCACGCAAAACTTTGGGGACAGCAGGACGGCGCATCGCTTGTGGCCGTTGTCGATCCGGATGAACACAAGGGTCGTGCCGTGGCCGCCGAACACGGCGCGATGTGGTATCCGTCGATCGACGATATGCCCGACGTAGACGCTGTCACCATTGCAAGCCCTACCTCCCTGCACCATGCCCATGCAACGGCCGCCCTTGAGCGCGGACTGCATTGCTTCATCGAAAAGCCCATCACCTCTACCGTTGCCGAAGCCACCGATCTGTTGCGTCTCGCCGCAGCGTCTGACCGTGTGGTCCAGGTAGGTCACGTCGAGCGCTTCAATCCTGCCATTCAAGCGCTGGCATCGGTGCAGGTAGCGCCGCGCTTCATCGAGGCGCACCGCCTTGCACAATTCAAACCGCGCGCCATCGATGTGAGCGTGATCCACGATCTCATGATCCACGACATCGATCTGATCCTGTGGCTCACGAAGAGCGCTGTTGCCGACGTGCGTGCGACGGGTGTCTCGGTGCTCACCGATACTCCCGACATTTGCAATGCTCGCATCGAGTTCGAGAACGGATGCGTTGCCAATCTTACGGCGTCGCGCATCTCGGCCAAGCCCATGCGCAAGATGCGTGTGTTCCAGGCGGACAGTTACATCTCGCTGGATCTTGCGGCTCCATCGGTGGAACTCTATCGACTGATCGATACTCAGCACTTCGATATGTCGCACCAGGTCCCACTTGGCAACATCAGCACGCAGCACGGAGATCGCATGATCGTCTTCGATACACCTGCCGTCCCGGCGACGAATGCGATTGCCGCCGAACAGCGTGCATTCCTGAACAGTATTCGTACGGGAGATGTTGCGGCCGTGACGGCCGACGATGGTGCAGAGGCTGTGCGGATCGCCGAGATCGTTGCGTCGATGATCAAGGGCGCCGCGTGAAGTATTTCCTGTTGTTCGTGTTGGCACTTCCCTGCATGGCGCAGACCGATGCGAGCGATTGGGGTCGTATCGGCTTTGGCGCCTTCATCACCAGCACGGCAACAGATTATCAATGTGTCGGCGTCAATCCTGCCAACCTTGGCTTCGTACCAACGGAAGACGTGTATCGTCTTGCCACACCCGTCACCACCGGCATTTCGCGCAACAAACGCAGTTGGGCATTCACTGTTGGTGAGTCAAGTGTGAGCGCATCAAGCGATGCACTGCATCGTGGCGAACTGTGGGATGCGTTGACGCAGAAGACGGCGGCCAACTTCACCACGGAAGAAAAAGAAGCTGCGGCCAAGGCATTCATCGATAACGGTCTGCGCTTCAGTGCCGATGTGATGGCCGTTGGTGCTGCCTATCAATCCGACCATTGGGGCGGCATTGCCATCTCGGTCCGCGAACGAGCAGCGGGAACGTTCACGTTCAATGAAGCAGCGTCGCGACTCATCTTCGAGGGCCGACACTACTCCTACTTCGATTCTCTCGCACTCGACTACAAGGGCGACACCGTCGGCTATGCCAAGAAGCCACTCTACTTTTCGGAGTTGTTCGGTGGCACACGCTTGCAGATGATCTGGTTTCGCGATGTGGGTCTGTCGTATGGACTCAATGTTGCCACCATCGGAGAGATCGAGGTCTATCTCGGCGCAAGCGGACGATACTTGATGGGGTATGCCTACTTGAATGCCTACACGGAGAACGGTGAACTGCGCGCGACCAGTGCTCTCAGTCCGTTCTTCGGCATTAGTTACGGCAAGGCCACCACGCCATCCTTCATCCCCGGCAATGCCTTCGAACCCGTGGGAACGGGATGGGGACTTGATCTTGGGGCCACGGTGAAGATCGGCGATGCGATCACGATCTCCGGTTCCGTGGTGGACCTTGGCGCCATCACGTGGAGCGGCAATGTCTTCACAGCGCAAGACACCATTCTGAACGGCCTCACCTCGACGGGCTTCAACAGCTACAACCTTTTCAAGGAAGCACCAAAGATCACGGGTCAAGGGAACTTCTTCAAGTGGGAAGGGCTGCAAGGTTCAAAGGCGGCACTACCAAGTCGTGTTCGCATTGGATCATCCTATCGCTACTCGTCCATCTGGCGCTTCGGCTTCGATGCCGTGTTCCCGTTCAATCAAGAGGCCGGTGCACTGGGCGAACCGGTGGTCGCAGCGGGCTTCGATGTACGTCCGTATCCCTGGCTCCGCATCTCCAGCGGTTTCGGTGGCGGCGGCAATGCCGGCTACTTCGTACCGATCTCGGTCAACTTCTCCCTCTTCAACGGCATCTGGGAACTCGGGCTTTCATCGCGCGACATCGCAACGTTCGTGTTTGATAAAAGTCCGGTGCTGAGTGTGACGATCGGCATTGCGAGAATTCGACTGTAAGAACCAATGAGAGGTCAGATACAGAATACAGAATACAGAATGCACTCCGCATTGTCCGATTCGATGATTGAATTCTGTATTCTCTATTCTGTATTCATCTCATAATCATTCTCTTATAAACATCGTTCCTCTCGGCACTTCCACGCGCATTGCACCGGGCGTGAGCTCTCCGGAATACACCACACCGAGCCACCGACCGAGAACGTCGTAGGCATTGAGCTGTAGGTTGATCGCTCGATCGGAGCGAATGGTGGCATGCGTCATGCCGGGAAGATGATCGATCGTCACCGTGCCGCCTTGCAACCCTTCACGGACATCGAGTGCGATGGACTCCAGTGTTCCGCGGGGTGTGAGGTCTTTGCCAACAAAGGCAGGATGGTTGGCGGGATAGCGGTTGATCTTGAAGACCGACGTGCCAAGCGGGATCTGTCCTTGTGTGGCCACGCGGTCCTTGCCCACCGGACTCACATACTTCCACACCACGGTGCTGTCTCGCGTGACCTCGACGAAGACGCCTTGATCGCCGAGACAAGCAAGGGCATTGCCATTCGGTTGACGGGTCCATCCACTCACGATCTGGGCCACGAATCGATCTCCCGGCGGAGCCGCGTAGCGCCACGTGAGCGTGTCAGGAAGGTAGGTGCCTCTTTCTCCGAGCATGTAGGAACCCGTTGCGTCGAGCGTAGGCACGATCTCGTCGAGCGAAGAATAGTTTCCGCCCGGACGTCGAACACCATTATTGAAGATCGTGATGTTGCCTTCGCCCGGCGTGCCGCGCGGGATCCAACGGGCATCGTGCTGACCGAAGAGTTGCTGGTCTGAGCTTGTCCCACGACCATAGTTCTTGGGATTGCCCCATCGATAAACGATCGCTCCCGTACTGCGCTTGATCACGATGATCTCATTGATCCCATGCACGCTCAACATCACTTCGTCGCGTTCAGGATGATAGCGTACGCTATTCAAATGCAACCAATCGGGATAGCTCGTTCCTGCATTGATATCAAGAAGCTCCGGATGCTCCGAGAGCACACCAAAGTTAGCCCCCAACGGGTCGGCGTTCTGGATCACATGCTCGCGCGCATCCCACTCCCAGACCACCTCGCCACTGTCGGCACCAACGGGTCGCACTTCGACAATGCGCTCAAACCATAGCGAGGTGTCGCGTTTCGTTGTGTCTCGTCGACCGAGTTTGTTTGCAGAATCAATTGAGATCGAATACCATGCCATCAGCATCACGTTGCCGTTCGGCATCACTTCGACATCGTGATGGGTTGTGCCGACGAGCGGACCTGGTCGATATGTCCATCGGACGGATCCATCCCAGTTGATGATCTCGACCACACCACCACCAACTGCACCATTGATGATCGGACCCGAGGCAGCGAGCTTGCCCGCACGCAGAATGGCGCCATCATCAAGGAGCATCGTTGCAAGTCCGCTCTTGTATTGGCTTGGCCATGTGTGAACGAGCTGACCATCCGTATCGATGAGATAGGTGGTCGTCGTGAACGTTGGCGAGAACAGCGTATAGCCGGGCTGCGTACGCGAGGCGTCGTGCGTGAGCACACCCACCGTCTGCGCATGCAAGACGCCAACCGAAGCAACAAGAACGATCAGGCGAATGAAGATCACGGTCGTGCCTTTGCAACAAGGATCTGTGTCCCTCTCGGAACACGAACAGTGCGAACACTCTGATCGAGCTCGCCATCGAAGACCACTTCAAGCAATCTGCCGAGCACATCGTAAGCGCAGATCTGAAGGTGTTGCTGTACGTCGGCGGAGATCCGGGCCACTTCTGCACCGGGTGCATGTTCGATATGCACACCTTCGAGCATCGGCGCCTCGAACACGCTCAACGGACCGTCTTCAAGTTTGCCCATGGGGGCAAGATTACGTCCTACAAGAGCAGGATGATCGAACGGAATGCGCGAGATCTTGAAGACATTGGAGTTCATCGGGATCTGTCCTTGCGTGACGATACCGTTCAAGCCCACCGGACTCACATACTTCCACACAAGATCGCCTTGCATCGTCACTTCGAGGAAGGTGCCCACCGGTCCAAGACAGATCACGGCATTGCCGTTGGGCTGACGTGACCAGCCGCTGATGTTCTGTGCATAGAAGGTCTCGCCTTGCTGTCCGGCGTACTGCCAGACAGCCTCGGTTGGACCGAACGCCTTGCCGCTCTCGAGCACATAGTTGCCCGATGCATCGATCGGTGGAACGAGCTCTTCAAGCACGGTGGCATTTCCACCCGGACGTCCGTTACCGTTGTTGAACACCGTGATGTGCCCCGCACCCGGCAGGCCGGTCTTGATCCACTTTGTATCGTGCTGCCCGAAGAGCTTCTCATCCGCAGCCGTGCCTCGACCGTAGTTCATCGGATTCCCCCATCGATACACGATGGCACCTGTGCTCCGCTTGATCACGATAAACTCGTCAAGTCCATGCAGACTTGCGATCACTTCATCACGCTCCGGATTGTAGGCGATCGCATTCATGTGCAACCATCCCTTGTTGGTCCCTCCGGCGTTGATGTTGATGAGCTCGGGATGCTCGCTGACCACACCATAGTTAGGCTTTGCTGGGTCGACATCTTGTATGAGGTGCTGTTGTGCATCCCACATCCACACGATCTCTCCGCTATCTGCACCGATAGGGCGCAGCTCAATGATGCGTTCGAACCACAACGTCGTGTCGGTGAGCAGCGAGTCGATGCGTCCCAAACCGAGCGCCGTTGCACGCGACACCGGATACCATGCCGAGAACAGCACATTGCCGTTGGGCATGATGTCGAGATCGTGATGCTGACGTCCGCTATCACTGTAGTAGAGATACGACCACACGCGCTCTCCATCCCACGTGAACCGATCCAATGAACCACCGGCACCGCCACCCGCAAGCGGGTCCTTCACGCTCGGCGTTCCCGCACGAATGATCGAACCGTCGGACAGCAAACGCACAGCATGACCGGTGCGATACCGCCCAGGCCACGTATGCACCACCTGTCCGTCCTTGTCGATGAGATACGTCGTCGTCGCCTGCTGCGGCGCAAAGATGGTGTACCCCGGAAACATCCGTGCAGAGTCCTGTACGAGCACGCCCACGGTCTGCGCATAGAGGGAAGGACCTGCAAAGGCGGCAAGGAGCAAAGCGAGGAGGATCGTTGTCTTCTTCATTCTTGATTCTTCATTATTCTTCATTGCATTCTGTATTCTTGATTCTGTATTCCTCTTCGGATCTCCCCTACCACGCATACGCTTCCGGCGCTTCGCCTCCAGGTCCGGGCCAGATCTCGTCCAACCGCGTCAGTGTTGCTTCATCGAGCACCACGTCGAGCGCTTTCACGTTGGCTTCCAATTGTTCCATCGTACGCGGACCGATGATGGGCGAGGTCACGTCCTTGCGCGAAAGCACCCATGCCAAAGCAACATCGGCATAGTCCACGCCGATCTCGCGACACAATGCTTCGTAGGCTTCCACTTTGGGTCGGAGCCGTTCTGCCGATGCGAGCAGGGCCGGACGTTGACGGCGCACCGTATCGGTCTCCGAGAACACGCCGCATAGCAGACCACCGGCAAGCGGACTCCATGGGATGAGTGCCATTCCGTAGTTGCGGGCGGACGGGATCACTTCGAGTTCGATATGTCGGTTTCGCAACGAGTACACGCTTTGCTCAGAAACCAGTCCAAGGAAGTTTCGTTTCATCGCGATCTCATTGGCCTGGGCGATGTTCCATCCGGCAAAGTTGCTCGACCCCAGATACGTGATCTTCCCCTCGCGCACCAACTGCTCCATGGCCTGATACACTTCTTCCCATGGTGCCTTTTTATCGATGTGGTGCATTTGGTAGAGATCGATGTGGTCCGTCTGTAGACGACGCAGCGAATCTTCACAGGCCTTGCGGATATGATAGGCACTCAGGCCGCGGTCGTTCACTCGGTCCGACATGAAACTGTAGACCTTTGTAGCGAGGACGATCTTCTCTCGCCGCCCTCCTCCCTGCTTCATCCATCGACCGATGACTTCCTCTGTGGTGCCGCGCCCCTTTTCATAGCCGTACACGTTGGCCGTGTCGAAGAAATTGATCCCGTGCTCCAAGGCCCGATCCATGATGGAGAAGGAGTCTGCCTCGCTCGTCACTTGACCGAAGTTCATGGTGCCGAGACAGAGTTTGGAAACCTGAAGGGCCGTGCGGCCGAGTGCTACGTATTGCATGCGCTGCGATGGAAAGTGAGCCTCGAATATACGCCGTTCGTATCTTACCGACCTTCTGTACCACTGTAAAAACACCCATGCACGTACCGTTCTCGACGATCGATCCCAAATGGCAACAGTACTGGGCCGACCATCACATCCATCGTGTTGACGACGACCATTCGAAGCCCAAGTATTACGTTCTCGACATGTTCCCCTATCCGTCGGGCGCTGGCCTGCATATCGGACACCCCGAGGGCTACACGGCAACGGACATCGTAGCGCGTTTCAAGCGTATGTGCGGGTACAACGTATTGCATCCGATGGGTTTCGATGCGTTCGGTCTGCCTACCGAACGGTACTCCATGACCACGGGCATTCCGCCTGCCATGGCCACCGAGGCCAACATCGCCACATTCAAGAAACAGCTGAACATGTTGGGCTTCAACTACGATTGGAGCAGAGAGGTGAACACCACCGATCCATCGTATTACCGATGGACACAGTGGATGTTCTTGCTGGTCTACAATTCGTGGTTCGATGAAGCGCAACAACGTGCACGTCCCATTGCAGAACTTCCCATCCCTGCCACCATCACCGACCCGCTCGACCGTGAAGCCTACATCGATGCAAAACGTTTGGCCTTCATTGCGTATTCGCCTGTGAATTGGTGCGAAGCGTTGGGCACCGTCCTTGCCAACGAGGAGGTGGATGAATGGAAGGAGAAGGGCTATACGGTGGAACGGCGGCCAATGCGACAATGGATGCTGCGCATCACGGCCTATGCGGAACGATTGTTGAACGATCTCGACGGACTTGACTGGCCGACCTCTACGGTTGAAATGCAACGTCATTGGATCGGCAAGAGCGAAGGCGCGGAAGTGCGCTTCAATGTTGACGGGACGGAGCATGCGATCTCTGTGTTCACCACCAGACCCGACACGATCTTTGGTGCCACGTATCTGGTGCTCGCGCCCGAGCATCCGCTGGTGGAGTGGATCGTAAGCGCTGAACAGCGCGCCCATGTTGCATTGTATCGTGATGCGGCATCGATGAAGAGCGATCTTGAGCGAACGGAGTTGGCAAAGGACAAGACCGGCGTGTTCACCGGCGCCTATGCTATCAATCCGGCAAGTGGAGAGCGTGTTCCGATCTGGGTGGCCGACTATGTGCTGGCCCATTATGGAACGGGGGCCATCATGGCCGTGCCCGGACACGATGCGCGCGACCATGCCTTTGCACGCGAGTTCGGACTGCCCATCCTCCAAGTGGTAGCACCGTCAGACGGAACCACTGTCGACATTCTGCAAGAGGCCTTCACCGATGCCGGTGTGAACGTGCACTCAGCGAACGAGCAGGTATCGTTGAACGGACGTGCCACGTCCGAAGCAAAGGAAACGATCGCCACATGGATCGAGGCTCAAGGCATCGGTACGCGGCGCGTGCAATACAAACTGCGCGATTGGTTGTTCTCCCGACAGCGCTATTGGGGCGAGCCGATCCCCATCATGTTCTTCGACGATGGGACGAAGCGAGCGCTCGACGAGGACGAGCTTCCCCTCGTCCTTCCACCCGTGAAGGAATTCAAACCATCCGGCACAGGCGAATCACCGTTGGCAACGGTGCCGGAGTGGGTGAGCTTTACGGATGCGAAAACAGGCAAGCATGCGCGGTTCGAAACGAACACCATGCCGCAATGGGCCGGCTCGTGCTGGTATTACTTGCGGTTCTGCGATCCGCACAACAACGAAACGTTCTGTGCGCCCGACAAAGAGGCGTATTGGATGGGAGATTCTGGCGTCGACCTGTACATGGGCGGGAGCGAGCATGCCGTGCTGCACTTGCTGTACGCACGCTTCTGGCATAAGGTGTTGTACGATCATGGTCTGGTGCACACCACCGAACCATTCAAGCGCGTCTTCCATCAGGGCCTGATCATGGGCGAGGATGGACGGAAGATGTCGAAGTCGCTTGGCAACGTGGTGAATCCCGACGATGTGGTACGCGAGTATGGTGCGGATGCACTTCGCTTGTACGAGATGTTCCTTGGTCCGCTCGAAGCATCGAAGCCTTGGAACACGAAGGGACTCGACGGGATCTCGCGCTTCCTGAATCGCGCATGGCGACTCATCGTGAATGAAGAAGGCACACTGTCCGAATCGGTGCAACCCGTGCCCTGTACACCGGAGCAAGATCTGGTGCTGCACACGACGATCAAGAAAACACGCGTCGACATCGATGCGTTGAGTTTCAATACATCGATCGCACAATTCATGGTGTTCGTGAACGAGTTCACGCCCGCCACCATCCGTCCGCGTGTGGCCATGGAACAGTTCGTGCAGTGCTTGGCACCGTTCGCACCACATGTGGCCGAAGAGCTGTGGTCGGTGCTTGGACATACGACGAGCGTCTTCTTGTCCGCCTATCCCGAAGTGGACGAATCTAAACTCGTCACCTCAGAAGTGGAGATCGTGTTGCAAGTGAACAGCAAGATCCGCGGCAAGATGATGGTACCGTCAGATGCCGATGCCGCTACCATGGAAGCATTGGCATTTGCGCATCCCGTGCTGGCCGCAGCCATGGAAGGAACAACGCTTCGGAAGAAAGTGATCGTCCCCGGAAAGCTCGTCAATGTCATCGTCAGCTAACATCATCATTCTGCTGGTGCTCCTTGCCTGCTCGGTACGAGCACAAGGTCCGGCCTTTGCAGGTCCGTTCGAGACCGGACGCCTCTGCTCACCACCATTGAACGAGGCGTCGGGTCTGGTGATGACCACTGGTCCCACGTCGTTGTTGTGGGCCATCAACGATTCGGGCGACTCGTCCTTCGTCTACGGCTTCATGCAGAACGGCACACTCGTCAAGCGCCTCTACATTCCCAATGCGACCAATCGCGATTGGGAAGACCTTGCGTACGGACCGGGTCCCGATGCCAAGCACCGCTACTTCTACATTGCCGAGATCGGCGACAACAATGCCAAGGCCTCGTCGGTGGTGATCTATCGCGTCCCCGTGGACGAAGACCCCATCCCCTCGCAGTATTCGGCGGCAACGCGCACGTGTGCCTTCACGCGCGACACGAGCGAAGCGGCGACGCGATTCGAGTTCGTGTATCCCGACGGAGCACGCGATGCCGAAACACTCTTGCTCGATCCGCTCACGTTGGACATCTACATCGTAACGAAGCGTGAGCGCGCATCGCGCGTCTATCGCGCACCGTTCCCGCAACACAGCAATAGCATCGACACGTTGCAGTTCGTGACCACGCTTCCCTTCTACCTTGCCACCGGCGGAGACGTCTCGCATAACGGACAAGAAGTGCTCATCAAGAACTACACCCACGTGTACCACTGGACGCGACAAGGGGCCGAGCCGCTTTCGGAGACGTTGCGACGTCAGCCGGAACAGGTCACCTACATGCCCGAGCCGCAAGGTGAGGCCATTGCATGGAATGCCGACGATACGGGATACTATACAACGAGCGAGCAAGAGGACTCCGCCACCTTTCCGCCTCGCATCTACTTCTACACGCGTGTTGCCTACATCTCGGCCATAGCCGAGATGCGCGACGTGAAACGTCCGCAGATCAGCGTACTGCCCGTGGATGGCGCACCGCGAAAGTTCGTGATCCGGTATTCCATCACCGATCAGGCCAACGTGCATTTGTCGATCTTGAACGCCTTTGTCTTCAAGGTGCGTGACGTTGGACAGGCTTCCACCGAGGGTGGACTCATGGAGCAGGAAGTGGACCTGAGCGATCAGGCACCGGGCACCTACATTGCCGTGCTCGAGGCAGGTCAGTACTACGCCTCCGTCCCGTTCACGATCCGCTAGTGCGCAGCGCGGCACGCCATCGCCAAATGGCACCACCGAACGCAAGGGCGAAGAAGGCGGACGTGACCAGCAGCGCCGTGCTCAGGCCATGTCGGTCACCGATCATCCCCACCACCGGTCCCACCACAACGAAGATGGCTCGCACACCAAGCTGTCGCACCGAGAGCACGGTTGCACGCCGATCGCTCGACACGCGTGCATTGATGGCCGATGTGAAGATGGGATTGCTCATACCGCGGGCAATGTAGAACACGGCAAGCAGCGGCAATGCGAAGAGGTGTTGCCACATTCCCAACACTGCAAGGGAGATCACCACACCAATGCCAAGCAAGGTGATCACCGTCATGCCACCGATACGTCGTTCCACGGTGTGCGCCCGCATGGCCGCCACGCCAACAATGGCATTGCAGGCGGCCCACAGCACACCGAACACGGCGATCGGTACGCCCGATGCCTGCCACCATGGTTGCACGAACCACACCATCGTGAGCGTGGAGCAACCCAGCACCGACGATGTGATCAGCACCCACCGCAATGTTCGATCGTGCACGGTCACATCGCGCACGATATGCAGCACATCCCGCATCCCCGTCGCTCGCGTTTGCGAGACATGCACGGCCGGCTCGACCAGCAACAGCGCCAGCGGCACCATCATCACGGCCACACATGCCTGCACATAGAATGGCAACACCAGCGAGATCCCGGCAAGAGCGCCACCAACCACGCTGGCAACTGCCTCGCTGAAGTTCCCGGCGGACAGTCGATTCCCTTCCGCCTTCACACTGTATTGTGCCGTATCGAGCTCGAGCATCGTATCGTACAGCATGGCAGCATCCGTGCCCGACACAAAGCTGATGCCAATGGCAAGCAGTGTCTCCGCCCCAATGAAGGCCCAGAGCGTGCTCGCCCAGGGATAGCACCACCAGCCAAGGACAATGAAGACGCTGCCGATGATCATCGTGCGACATCTGCCCACCACGTCGGAGAAGTAGCCACTTGGCACTTCGACCAGCACCATCACGGCGGCGAAGACGGCCTGCAACAGCATCACGTCGGCCAAACCCAGTCCGCGCTGCTGAAAGAACACCACAATGATGGAGATTGTCACCATGAACGACTGCACGATCTGGATCGCACGGAGCAGTTTCATGTTGCGAAGGAGAAGCGTAGGACGAGATGGAATGTTCGAAGGCATGCAAGGTGGATTGGAAGAATCATGCCATTTTTGTGACCGTATCAATCCTGAGGAATGCATGCGTCATACACTGTTGATCGTTGGCATCATCACGATCTATTGTTGCAGTGGCATCGAGAGTCGTGCACAGTTCTTGGCGGGTCCGTTGGAGCGTCGACTCTCCGATGTGTGTTCGCTGTTCGGAGATCGACCGAGCGCCTACGACACGCTCTTCACGGCTAGCTTCAAAGCACAGGTCTCCAACGCCCAGCTCACCGCCGGACTCCAGCAACTCACGGGCATCTGCGGTCCGTGCCTTGGCGTCACGATCACGAAGCGCACAAGCGACTTCGCCGCTACGGCCAATGCGCGCACGAAGAATGGCTATCTCTTGCCGATCTCCATTTCCATCGAAGATGCTCCTCCACATCGCATCAGCGGACTCTTCTTTCGCAACCCCATTCGAGAAGCGTCGAGCATCGATTCCGTGGTCGCCGAGTTCAAGATGCTGCCGGGAAAGACCTCGCTCTACATCGAAAAGCTTGGCACCGGCAAACCCATCGTCGAGCACAACGGCGAGATGATGCTTCCCATCGGGTCTAGCTTCAAACTCTATATCCTCGGTGAGCTTGCACGCAAGCTTGGATCGGACTCTCTCTCGTGGTCGACGGTGACGGCGTTGAAGCCTTCGTTGAAGTCGTTCCCGAGCGGACATTTGCAGGACTGGCCCGACGATGCACCGATCACGTTGCATTCGCTGGCGAGCTTGATGATCTCGCAGAGCGACAATACGGCGACCGATCATCTTCTGGCCTACGTCGGCCGGGAGAATGTCGAGCGTATGCAAATGGCCATGGGACATAGTCAACCGCAACTCAACAAGCCCTTCATGAGCACGCGCGAGATGTTCCTGTTGAAGTTCACGGATAAGGGAGCACGAGCACGTCGCTACTATGGTCTGGTCGAAGAACAACGACGCACCATGCTCGCCACGGAACTGCTCTCCATTTCGAACGATGACGTGTCGTTCGCACCTGTTCCCATCTGCGCCGATTCCGTGGAGTGGTTCGCCAGCACGCATGATCTCACAAAGGCCATGGACTGGATCCGCAACGCTGCCAACAGCACGATCGGCAAACCATTGCTCGGCATCCTGTCCATCAACCACGGTGTCGAGATCGACGAGAAGCAATGGGTGTATGCAGGGTACAAGGGCGGATCGGAGACGGGCGTGATCAACATGACCTATCTGTTGCGCGACGCCAAGGGCGACTGGTATTCGATGAGCGCCTCGTGGTGCAACCCCACGGCAGCGGTCGACGATGCGAAGTTCGCCACGCTCGTGAGCACGCTTCTCCGAATGATACCGCATTGAGCCTATCTTTGCGTCATGCTCTGTCTCCAATGCGAAACCAATCCCACCTGGATCAACGTCGCCAACGCCCATCACGACCTGATCCTGATCGACCATGCCCACTGTGAGAAGAAGGCCGCGGCCTTCGGTCTCTCCATGATCAACCGCTACCCCGGCCACCTCAAGTTGGTGCACGAAATGGTCGACCTCGTCAAAGAGGAGATCGAACATTTCGAACTGGTCGTGCGTGAGCTCGAATCGCGCGGCATCACGCTCACGCGTGACACCGGCAACGACTACGTCAAGGAACTGCATACGCACATGGCCCATAACGAGCCGGATCGCATGCTCGACCTCTTGATCGTGGGCGCCTTCATCGAAGCGCGCTCCTGCGAGCGGTTCTCGATCCTTGCCGAACATTGTGATCGAGAAGATCTGCGCACGCTCTATCGTTCCCTCCTCGCTTCGGAAGCCGGTCATTACCGCATGTACACCGACATTGCACGCGAGTACTTCCCTGCCGACCGCGTGAAGCAGCGCTTGAAGGAGTTCGGAGCGATCGAAGCGGCCATCATCCGTGCGCGCACCGACAAGCCCACCATGCATGGCTGAGCGACCCACGATCATCTTCATGGGTACGCCGGAGTTCGCCGTGCCCGCACTGCGAGCCATTCATGCACGCTATGGCGTTCGCGCTGTGGTCACCGTTGCCGACAAGCCCAAGGGGCGCGGCCTCGAACTTCGACCCAGCGATGTGAAGGTGGCGGCGCTCGAGTTGGGCATCGAGACCATTCTCCAACCCACGTCGCTCAAAGACCCTGCATTCCAAGCGCAGATCCGCGAGCTGCAGCCCGACATTCTCTGCGTGATCGCATTTCGGATCCTGCCACGCGAGGTCTACTCAGTGGCCCGACTCGGATCCTTCAACGTCCACGCCTCCTTGCTCCCTGCCTATCGTGGTGCAGCGCCGATCAATCATGCCATCATGCAGGGCGATCACGTTACGGGCGTCACGTCGTTCCTGCTCAACGACGTCGTCGACACCGGCACGATCATCACACAACGAACTCTGCCCATCGTTGACGGCATGACGGCCGGCGAACTGTATCATGCGCTGATGCCCTTGGCTGCCGAATGCGCTGTGGAGACGTGCACGTTGCTCATCGAGCAGCGCGCGCAACCACAACCGCAAGACGACCGACTCGCCTCGCCAGCGCCGAAGGTGTTTCGAGAGACCAGTGTCATCGACTGGCAACAGGACGTGCATACCGTCAGGAACTTCATCCATGGCCTTTCGCCATCGCCCTGTGCGTGGACGATGTGGAGTGGCGACGTGCTCAAGATCTATCACGCTTCGCTTACACCCGAACGCCTTGCACCCGGCACATGGTCCATCGCAGGCGGACGTTTTCTCGCAGGATGTAAAAACGGTAGTTTGCTTCTCGACGAGATCCAAGTACCCGGAAAGAAACGCATGATGGCAACGGACCTTGCCCGCGGATATCGAGGACCGACCGAAGGAACGTTCGCATGATGACGATGCGGGACTTCGTGCGGGCAACACCCTTCTTCGTGATCGCGCATCGCGGTGCCAGCGGTCATGCACCAGAGAACACGCTTGCCGCGCTGCGACTGGCCGTAGCCTCGGGTGCACGCATGATCGAACTTGATGTGCAGTTCACCAGCGATCGAAAGCAGATCGTCTTCCACGACCATGTGTTGGGCAGAACAACGAACGGACACGGACAGGTGAAGAACACCACGTTCGAAACGATACGCTCGCTCGATGCCGGCGCGTGGTTCGACCCATCATTCGCTGGTGAACGCGTTCCGTCGCTGGAAGAGGCATTGGCACTGCTCCGCGACCACGTGTACCTGAACATCGAGCTCAAACCCATCACGGATCGGCAGACGGCGCGCGAGGACATTGCAGACCTTGTTGCGACCATCAAGCGGTTCGACTACGAACAATACATGGTGTTCTCGTCGTTCGATCACGATGCTCTTCGCTTGGTAAAGGACATCGACCCCCTATTGCACACCGTTGCATTGAATGTCCCGCACGACAATCGACCACCCTCCGAGGTTGTCTTTTCTTGTGGTGCCGACGGATTCGGTTGTTCGATCCACGAACTCACACGTGCACGCATGGCGGACGCGAATGCACACTTGATCCCGGTTGGAGTCTATACCGTGAACACCATCGAAGATCTCCGGACGGTGATCACCCTCGGCGCACGTGCCGTTGTATCCAACTATCCCGACGTGATCATGGAGGCATACGAACGTATGCGGTCCGCCTAATGGAAGGACTCACTCTCCTCGGCCTTGCTGCCGGCTGTTGCTCCACGTTCGCCCTCCTTCCTCAGGCCATGAAGGTGTGGACCACCGGCAAGGTGGACCAGATCTCCATCGGCATGCTCTCCCTGATGCTCACGGGCGCTTGCCTGTGGCTCACCTACGGCCTTTTGAAAATGGACATCAGCATCATCTGGGCCAATGCCGTCGCCCTCATCTTCATCGTCTACATGTTCACGGTGAAGGTTCGCGATATGCGTCAAGTTGACCAAGGGTCATCGTAGCCAATGATGCGCATGAAGAAGAGGATCATCACCTTTGGTGTGATAGGCGTTGTGCTCATCGCCGGTCTCTACGTCAAGTGGCGGTACGATGCCCCGATCCGTGCGTTGGAAGATGCCCGTACCAATGTTCGCACCATGGTTGAGCACGGCGAGATCAAAAGTGGCGACCTGATCTTCCAAACATCGCGTTCACGTCAGAGCAAGGCCATCCAACTTGCTACCGGTTCAGAGTATTCCCACTGCGGCATCATCTTCAAGGAAGGTCGCTCCTTCTACGTGCTTGAAGCTGTGCAACCCGTTCAACGAACACCACTGGAAACATGGATCGCAAGGGGGCAAGGCGGAACGTTTGTGATCAAACGATTGGCTAACGAAGCCCTACTCACATCTTCGGCTATCCAGCGTTTGAAGAAGGTCGGCGAAGGATTCATCGGAAGGAACTACGATGCCACCTTCGAGTGGTCCGACGAACGCATTTACTGCTCAGAACTTCTCTGGAAGGTCTATCAGCGTGCAATGGGGATCGAGATCGGCAAACTCGAATATCTTGGTGAGTTTGATCTGACCCACGATGCCGTGAAAACGAAACTGCGTGAGCGGTATGGAGCGCATATCCCCACGAACGAGACCGTCATTTCACCGGCCGCCATCTTTGCATCCGACCGATTGAAAACCGTAACGTCGAACAAATGACATCGGTGCCCATACGATATGCGTAAATTCGATCCATGACCTCAGCCGACCCAACGGAAACCCTGGTCCTTCCCGCCCTGATCTTTCCTTCGTTCGAAACGAAGATCACGACGCGCGATGGCATCGTTCGCATCTACGACGATGTACGAAAGCAACAGGTGGCGCTTACGCCGGAGGAGTGGGTGCGGCAGCACTGCATTCATTGGCTCGTCGACCATAAACGATATCCGCTGGGGCGTTGTTCGGTGGAACGTGTGGTACGCGGCACATTGCAGCGCTACGACGTGGTGTGGATGGATGAGCACATGCGTCCATTCCTCTTGGTGGAATGCAAGGCCCCTTCCGTGTCGCTCACCGAAGACACGCTCCGTCAATCTGCCTGGTACAACCTGACCCTTCAAGCCCCCATTATCTTTCTCACGAACGGCCGTTCCGCCGTGGTAGCCGCGGTGGATGCCGACGGATCCATGCGACGCCTTGACGACGTTCCCTCGTATCCCGGATCCCAACGATGAAGATCACGCTCAACTCCCCGCTCGACATGCACGTCCACCTCCGTCAGGACGAGATGCTCCGGCAGGTCGCGCCACTCAGTGCCGAGCACTTTGCCGGCGGCGTCATCATGCCGAATCTTGTTCCACCGGTGAATTCCGTCGAGCGACTCCTCTGGTACACGGATGAAGTGCGATCGGCCGTTGCGCCGCACACCTTCGAACCGTACATGACGCTGTTCTTCCGCAACTACACGGAAACAGAACTGCTGGCAGCCAAGCCGCACATGCTCGGTATCAAACTGTATCCCGCCGGTGCCACCACGAACAGCGAGGCCGGTGTGCAGGAGATCACGGCCATGGATCACATGTATTCGATGATGCAGGAGCTCGACATTCCGTTGCTCGTGCATGGCGAGACCCATGGCTTCGTGATGGATCGCGAGCGAGAGTTCTGCGAGATCTATCGGTACCTCGCCGAACGTTATCCGCGTTTGCGTATCACGATGGAACACATCACCACGGCCGAATCCGTGCGTCTGCTCGACGAGTTCGAAAACCTGCATGCAACGGTCACCCTGCACCACTTGGTGATCACGCTCGATGATGTGGTCGGTGGACTGATGGATCCGCATCTCTTCTGCAAGCCCATCGCAAAGCGACCGGAAGATCGGTTGGCATTGCTGGAAGCCGCTCTGAGTGCGCATCCCAAGCTCATGCTCGGTAGTGACTCGGCTCCGCACCCCATCGACAGAAAGGAATGTCCAGGCTGCGCGGCCGGCGTCTTCACGGCTCCCATCCTATTGCCGTTGCTGGCAGAACTCTACGATCGACACGGTGCGCTCGACAAACTGCAAGCCTTCGTGTCCAACAACGCCCAGCGCATCTATCGGATCACACCTCCGCCCAAGTCCGTTGAACTCGAACGCACACCCATGACGATCCCGCAGCGTTACGGCAACGTCGTCCCGATGTGGGCCGGCAAGGAGATCTCGTGGTCGGTTGTCTCAACCACACTACCATAGCATCAACTCGTCACTCGTGACTCGTCACTCGTCACTCGTCACTTGTCACTCGTCACTCGTCACTTCCCATGCTCTTCCTCCTTGCCGCCTTCCTCATTGGCCTAACGCCGGTACAGGCCCAGCGCACGTATCACGGATGTCCGCCCGAGGGCAATGCCAAGCAGACGCGGGCCAAGGAACTCAATGCGAAGAAGAACCGCGCTGATGATGCCGACACCACGGCCATCAATCCGAAGATCACCTTCCATGCAATGATGGTGGCCGATGCAACACCTACAACGTTTCGCGAGGGAGACGTCGGACGGATCACGGCGTACTGCGAAGAGGTGAAGATCGGCGCCATCGAGACGTGCAACTGCAAGGATACCGATCACTGGTATCGCGACACGCACATCGAGCTCGTGCTCGATCCCATGGACTCGCTGGACAAGACCAAGATCCTTGTCGTCGAGGTCACGCCTCGGTTTCGCGAGAAGATGCGCAAGCGCGGCATCGATTGGTCGCACCGTGCACTGCGCGATGCATTTCTTGGACGGTGGGTGACGGTAACGGGATACGCCTTCTTCGATGCAATGCATGAAGATGAATCGGCCCAAAGTGGCAATGCCCATGTGTGGCGCGGAACGGCCTGGGAGCTGCATCCGGTGACGGATATCAGAGTGACGAAACGTCCGCCGGCAACAACGTCGACGCCACACTCAACGACAACACCAACACCGCAGACCACCGAGGCACGTCAATGCAAAGCCACGACGGCTTCCGGAAAACGATGTAGCCGCCGGACCACAGATCCAAGCGGCTACTGTTTTCAGCATCAGCGCTGAGTGCGTTACTCTTTCTCGCCGAACATCTGCTTGATCGCTCCGAGCGATCCCATCACACCGCTTGCTTCGTACGGCATGAAGACGACCTTCTGTCCGTTCGCTGCCATCTCCTTCATCGCCTCGATATAGCGGATGGCCACCAGGTACTGCGCCGGATCGCCCTTGCCCTGTGCCACTGCCGACGAGATCACCTTGATGGCCTCGGCCTCGGCTGTTGCAACGCGCACGCGTGCTTCGGCTTCACCTTCGGCACGGAGCACTTGCGACCGCTTCTCGCCTTCCGCCTTGTTCACCGAGCTCTCGCGTGAACCTTCGGATTCGAGAATGGCGCTTCGCTTGCTTGCTTCTGCCGTGAGAATGGCCGCACGACGGTCGCGCTCCGCACGCATCTGCTTTTCCATGGCCTCTTGAATATCGCGCGGCGGGATCAGGTCCTGCAGTTCCACACGATTCACCTTCACGCCCCACTTATGCGCCGCCTCGTCGAGGATCACGCGCAGCTTGGTGTTGATCGTATCGCGCGACGTGAGCGTTTCGTCCAACGCAAGCTCTCCGATCACGTTTCGCAGTGTTGTTTGCGTGAGCTTCTGAATGGCATCGGGCAGGTTGGCGATCTCATACATGGCCTTCATCGGATCGACCAGCTGGAAGTACAACAGCGCATTGATCTCGATGGCCACGTTATCGGCTGTGATCACGTTCTGACGCGGGAAGTCGTACACGCTTTCGCGCAGATCGATGCGCGGCGTGCGCAAGGAAACATAGACGTGCTTTCCGGTAGGATCTGTCTTCACATAGCGCCACTCCATCGATCGCGGCTTGTCGATGAACGGAATGATCACAGCGATCCCGCTTTCAAGCGTGCGATGATACCGACCGAGACGTTCGATGATCATGGTCTCGGCCTGCTGGATCACGCGAACACCCTTGACGAGGATGACGAGAACGAAGACAACAAGGACGACAAGGACGACTGACATGGAGCCTCCGAATTATGAGATCTGTTCTACGATCAGAGTGGTGGAATCAACACGAACGATGCGAACCGTCGAGCCGGCAAGGATGGGAGCGCCATGTACCGACATGGCACGCCAGTTATCTCCGTCAACCTGAACGCGACCGGCCTCAGGCGCCTGCGGGATGGCATCCGTTACGCGTCCCATGCGACCGGCAAGCGCATCCACATTCGTTCGCGTCTGCTTGGACCCGCGCAACACCGTCCGTCGAAGGATTGGGCGAAGGGTAACGAAGGAGGCAAGGCACACCACGACGAAGACGATCACCTGCACTGTGAGCGAGGCCCCAAGCCAGGCCGCAATGCCCGCGGCAAGACCTGCCACGCCAAAATTCGCAAGCACGAAGCCGGGCGTGATCACTTCAAGAATGAAGAGCACGATGGCCGCGATCAGCCAGAGTTGCACGTCGGTCATTGATATACCTCGTAAGCTTCTGCATTGAGATCATGACGTCGCAGGAACTCTGCGAACATGCGTTTGTAGTTCTGGACGGACGGACTAGCGGCGATGGCATCAGCGAAGGCCATATAGGCATCGTAGATCAGACCTTGGTCTTCGTAGACCGTGGCCATGATCAGCGAGCTCACGCTCGACTCCGGATCGACGAGGTCGGATTCCACGTCGCTGAGCACCGCTTCCGTTGCCTGTCGATCCGCACCCGTCAGACGGAACAAGCCGTAATCGTCAGAGTGGAAGCTCTTGTCCGAAGCGCGCTCCACATGCCACAGATGCAGTTGCCCTTCTGCCATGCCGCCTTGCCGAAGATCGACCATCATGAAGGTGTCTGTCGTGGTGCGCTCGAACACCGTCTTCTCATTGCGATCGATGATGCGCACGCGATACTCCGACGTTTTCGGATCGCGATGCCACGAGAAGCGTACGGTGTCTCGCAGAAGTCGCGTCGACCGCGGCATCACCACCATGATCGTTGCACTCGACGATACGTTGCCATAGGCGACGACGGCAAGTCGCTGTGCATCTCCCAATCCTCCAACGGCATTGGCAAGCGTATCCATCACGCTCACCTCGTCGCCGGCTGCGCGCTCCACGGCACCGGTCACGCGCATGTTGGCCCGATGCTTGTCTTGGAAGGCGATGGGCTCCTTGGTTTCCGTGAGCTCGTTCACCACATACGTGGCAAACTTTGAGTTCACGCTGCCGCTTTTCTTTGTGGCCATCTTGTCGAGGTCGCGCACACCATAGGTACCGGCCTTGCGCAGCTCGAGCGTACGTCCGTTCGTGTGGACCAATCCCACATAGCCGTCATTGCCCACCGTGATCTTGTCCGTTAACGCAAGCACGGTACCGATCGCGAGCTTCGCGCCACGCGTCGACGAAACCGTACCACGCACGGCGATCACCTTCACGGAGTTCTCGGCAAGGGCGGAGAAGGTGGAAAGGAGTCCCACAAGCACAAGAAGAAGAGTGGTTCTCATGTTGACCTTTGCTTCGTTGAAAATCGCCGTTTGAGATTGTCACGAGCGCTCAGGAAGAGCTTCTTGATCGAATCGCGATAGAGATCGTGAACGGTGCCCACAAGGGCCACACCGAAGAGCGATGGAGTGAGATAGAGTTTGTAGTTGTAGGTGGCAAAGACCGTTACCAACAGATAGAAGATCAGGATCGATTGCCCCACTTGCAGAACAAGAGCGATGGTGTCGTACCAGTTCTCGATATGCGTGAACACGAAGGAAAAGACCATCACGTTCAGGATGAGCAGGAGCAGACCGATCGTGATCCCCGTGGAGACGCTCATCTTGTTGATGTAATCGCCCCGCAGGATCATGGAGAGCACGTTGGCATGCACGACGATGCCGTACATGTCGGGATAGCTCCGACCCACATACTGCGGATTCAGCGGAGTGAAGAACGCATCTTCGAGAGAGCGCTCTGCGAAAGTTGGACCGAGATATCCCATGAGTACGATCTTGCCGCGAAGGAAGGAGAGATCTGCCGTGCTGTCGATGGCAAGATCTGCATCTACGGAATAGAACGACGAAAGATTCCCGCGGTAGTTCACCACTTCGGTCTCGTTCTTGCGCTCAAGGGCCGCACGATGGGCACGGTCATCGACCATGCCGGCGATCACAAGCGGGAACGACTCCTCCGTGCCGCCTTGATACCGTTCCGCAAACGTCACCTCCCGACACGTCATGAATGCCTCCTGTTGGTCGACCACGAGATTCGCAAATCCGTGTCGGGCCGCCGATGCGAACATCGGCGCACTGAGTTCGAGCGTATCGAACACCTGCTCCGCACGGTCCTCGTCGTGTTCCTCGTCCGTGTTGTACGATACTTTGCTGACGAGCACCACGTTCCCTGCCTGACGGAAGGCGTCGGCCAAGAGAGAGTCGCCTATGTGGTCCTTGGGTGCGCGGAAGAAGGCGTCGATGCCGATGGCGCGTGGCTGATGTCGCGAGATGTTGCGCACCTCCTGTGCGATCTCCTCGCGCGAAAGGCGACCGATGTTGACGATCACGATGGAGGAATCGAAGAAGACATGCGAGTCGTCCCGGAATTCGGTGAAGACCATGTCCGTGAGGTCGAGATCGCCCAATGCCTGCGCCACAGGACTCAGGAACGTGAAGTTCTTCGGAAGGACGAAGAGCATTCCCACGGCCACGCAAACCCCCAATGTGACCATGAGGTCGTCGAACGTGAACAGTCGGCGCCAGAACGGTTTCATACGGTCCCTCGGTGTGACCACGAAAATGCCACAAGGAAGTGTGACCAGCAACCATTCCTTCTAGGAGAAGGCGCGTATATTGTCGCCTATGACTTCTTCGCGTTCGATCTTCTCCCCCGTCGTCACCCATCTCTCGAACGGCATTGCCGTTGTCTGCGACGTTGTCCCCTCCGTCGAATCCTGTGCCGTTGGCATCTGGATCAGTGCAGGTACGCGCGACGAACGTCGCCACGAAGCCGGGGTGGCCCACTTTGTTGAGCACACGTCGTTCCGCGCAACGGCCAACCGTACCACACAACGCATCGCGCGCGAGTTCGAGAACGTTGGCGCCTACGCCAATGCCTACACCACCAAGGAAGAGACGTGCTACTATGTGCGCACCCTGAGCAAGCACCTGCCACAAGTGTTCCGAACACTGGCCGATGTGGTCTTGCATCCGCTGTTCAAGGACGGCGACGTGGAGAAAGAGCGCACGATCATTGCCGAAGAGATCAAGTCGTATGAGGACGAGCCCGAAGAATTGATCTTCGACGTGGGCGAACAACAGCAGTTCGGCAAGCATGTGCTTGGCGTCCCCATCGTTGGCTCGCTGGACTCCGTTGCAAAGATCACGGCCGACGATGTGCGGTCCTTCCATCGCAAACACTATCACGCCGGTGCCATCACGATCTGCGTATCGGGCAACGTTGACCCCGAGGCATTCACAGCGCTGGTCATGCAATTGTTCGGCGGTGTGCACCGCAATGCATCGCGGTACAAGCGCACGACGCCTCCGCAAGTGGCCCCGTCGGCCATGACGATCCATCGCAGCACACAGCAAGCGCATGCACTGTGGCATGTGCGCACGCAAGGACATCAGGCAGCGGACCGATGGGCGCTGCAGATCTTGAACGTGATCCTTGGCGACGGGATGACGTCACGCCTGAATGTGCGACTCCGCGAATCGAAGGGCCTTGCCTACTCCGTGTACTCACAGTTGCAGCTCTTCGCCGATTGCGGTGTGTTCGCCATCTACTTGGGTGTGGAAGAAGGGAAGCTCCGAAAGGCACAGGACATGGTGGGTCGCGAATTGCGCGCCCTTTGCGATGCCGGCGTAAAGAAGGCCGAGCTCGCTCGCGCCAAGGAACAGTTGCGCGCAAGCAAGATCATGTCGCTCGAGTCCCTCACGCAACGCATGACGATGTTGGGCAAGGGCATGCTCGAAGACGGCGAGCCCGAAGATCCGTACAAGGTGCTGTCGTTCATCGACGCCGTACAACTTGACGAGTTGGATCGCGTCGCTGCGTCGATCTGCGCGCCCGACCTGTGGAGCACGTGCATCATCATGCCCACGAATGCCGACGCCGATGCAGTTCACCTCTGAGCAACAGGCAGCGCTCGCACTGGACCGACATTTGGCGGTGACAGCCAATGCCGGGTCCGGCAAGACCAGTGTGCTCACCGAGCGATACATCAGCATCCTCCTCGACAAGAAGACCGAACTGCGCAACGTAGTGGCCATCACCTTCACCACGAAGGCCGCCGCTGAAATGCGACGCAAGATCCGTGAAGAGTTGGTACGGAGGAAGCAGGCAGCGGGGAATGGTGGCGAGGCAGCACGGCTGTCCGACCTCATCCGATCGATCGGCGCTGCACGCATCAGTACCATCCACGCGTTCTGCTCTTCGCTGTTGCGCACCTATGCCGACGAAGCCGGTATCGACACCGATGTGCGCGAGGTGACCGAGCGCGAGGCCGCCATGCTCATGCGCGATGCCGTGACCAAGGCCATCCGCTCGTGGCTGCACGACGAGCCACAACGTCGTGACGAAGCACACCAGCTCTTCGATGAACTGTCGATCAATGCAGTGGAAGAGATCGTCCAACGCCTCACGTCAACAACAGAACGTCGCTTCACGTTGCGTTCATGGTTCGACAGTGCGGTCGACACGGAAACACTGGCCGCGCGTCAAGTGGATATCATCCGTTCGATGATCGCACGATACACGCTGGACTGCGTGGACGTGGCTGCATTATTGGCCGAGCAATCGTTGCGGGATGTGGCCGATGCAAAGGCGCAGGCCTATCGAAGCACCATAACTCGACTTCGTACGGAGCTTGCATCGATTTCGCCCGAACAGGTGTGTTCGCGCCTCACAGACGTCTGCGATGTGCTGAAGATGGCCTATCGCATCGATGGACATCCGCTGAAGCGGCCGGCATGGTGTCAGCATCTTCACGTGCTCCCTGCTCGTGTGTCCATCGAGCGACTCAAGCAGTTCGCATCCTTTGCCATCGACCAGACCGACGATCGGCAACTCCGCTTTGCCAACACCTTGCTCGAAATGTCGGAACATGCTGCAATGCTCTATGGAGCGGCGAAACGGGAGCGAGGCGGCATGGATTTCGACGACATGATGGTGCGCACGCGTGATCTGCTGCGGAAGCCACATATCTGTGCCGATGTGCGAAAGAACATCCGCTATCTGATGATCGACGAGTTTCAGGACACGAATCCGTTGCAGTACGAGGTAGTGCGGCTTCTTGTCCCGGACCTCGATCCCACACACGTCGATGAGCATGTGCCCAACCTGTTCATCGTTGGCGATGCCAAGCAGAGCATCTACGGATTTCGCGATGCCGATGTGCGATTGTTCGATCTGGCCTGTACGGAGATCGATGCTGCGAATGCACGACGCGGCCTTCCATCCGGTAGGATCACGCTACGTCATTCGTTTCGCATGGCGCCACGACTTGCGACGGCAGTGAACCGCGTCTGCGAGGCCTGCTTCACATTGCGCTCTGACCACGACGTGCGCTACGAGCCGCTCGTGGCAGGACGTGATGTGGGCGATGCGGTGAACCTTGGCACCATGCACATGCTGTTCACCGATCGCACGGAGTCAAAGCATGCCGGCGAAGCGTTGCACATCAGCAACATGATCTGCAACATCGTCAACGGAGCGGTCGACCATATCGAAGCAAGACCGGGCGACATTGCCATCCTGACACGGACGGCGTCGTTCTTTGACGAGCTCAGCTCTGCATTACGAGCCGCCGGTGTTCCGTTTCAGGTCCACGGTGGTCGCTCCTTCTTCTCCCGTCCGGAAGTGGCCGATATCCGCGCACTGCTCACCTTCTCCACGGACCCGACCGACGACCGGGCCCTTGCCACCATTCTTCGCTCACCCCTTTGCGGCTGGTCCGATGCCGAGATCCTTCGTGCCATGCAGGCTTCGTCGGGTTCACTGTGGACGGGCGTTGCGGCGGGACGCACGCGTACGTTACTCGAACGTTGCATCGATGATGTGCATGTACTGCAGCCCACCGACTTCATACGTCGTGCTCTTGAGGAAGCGCAGTGGTATGCCAATGTTGCCACCGATCCGCGTCGCGACCAGATCATCACGAACGTCGAGAAGGTGCTCGACATTCTTCGCGACGAGCGTGGTCGCGGCATGCCAACGTTGCGTGATATGATCGCGGCCATTTCTGTGCCGCCGTCACGCGACCGAGAAGCCGAAGGTGCATTCGATGCCGATGCATCAGCTGTGCAGATCATGACGTTCCATGCGGCCAAGGGACTGGAGTTTCCCGTGGTGATCCTTGCCGGGATCAACAATGCCGATGGTCGAAAGCCACCGGAGTTGTGGACAGATCAACTTGGGATGTCGCTTTCGCTTCCGAAGTACGACTTCGATCCGTCGTCACCGCTGAAGCCGCTTGCACGACCCGTGCACTCCGTTCATGTGATGAACACGCTCATCAACGACGAAAAGGAGAGTGCCGAGGATAAGCGACTGTTGTACGTGGGACTCACGCGGGCAAAGGACCATTGCATTGTGAGTCTTCCGTATACGCGGACAAAGAAGGGCATAGGCGCATCGAACGGCATTGGCAAACTGTTGATGGATATGCTCACGGACAATGGCGTGCAGCTCGAAGAGGAATTGCCGACGCAAACCATCATGGGATCGATCGTTCCGTGGCATGATGACGGTGTGCAGCGAGCGGTGCATGTCGAGCCGCCGACACACGACCATGTGATCGCACTCGACGCACGACCACAAGAGCGACCGCGCGTGGACATCATCTACGTCACCGACCTGCTCGATCAACGCGCACTCGAAGATCATGCTTCGGACAGTACCGACACGGATCGCGGAACCACCTTCGGTACGACCGTCCATGCATTCTTGCAACGAACGCTCCCTCGGAGTGCAGCCCAGCTTGACGTGGACGAGACGTTTCGCATGCTGCGTGCCGATCCGTTGTTGCAGGCTGACCTCGGAGCACATGCCGAACAAGAAGTGCGACGCGTACTTGCCACAGCACATCTACGTTCGCATGCTACATCGCTTGCCGAGGCATCGTATGAGCAGACCATTGCATCGGAGATCGACGGGATCGTGATCCTTGGAACCATGGATGTGCGTGTGACCACGGGGACGACGTCGATGGAAGTGTGGGACTGGAAGACGACGTCGGTGGCAACACCGGCGGACAGGACGGCAGCGGCCAATGCCTATCGCACACAACTGTGTGCCTATGCATGGATGTGTTTTCGGGCCTATGCCGATGTGAAGGAAGTAACGGGAAAGATACTTTTCACGCGCTATGCGTCGAACGACGACACATCGTGGATCCACACCATTCGGTGGACACGTGCGCACATGGACGAGATGCGCGAGGAGATCCTTCGCGCCATCGATCGTACAGTGGAACGTCGTATGCGGCGCTCAGGCCTGTTGTAGTGCGGTTCCGGCGGCAACGGCACTCGACCAGGCCCACTGAAAGTTATAGCCGCCAAGCCACCCCGTCACGTCCACCACTTCACCGATGAAATACAGTCCGGGCACCGTGCGCGCCTCCATGGTCTTCCCCGACAGCGCATGCGTATCCACGCCGCCTCGCGTCACCTCCGCCTTCGCAAACCCTTCTGTACCCGAGGGCAAGATCGTCCATGCATGGAGTTGATGCACAATGTCGTCCAGCACTGCACGCGGTGTTTCATTGACGATGCCGGTAAGGCGCGTGTCGGGCCAGTATTGTGCGAAGCGCTTCGTGAGACGATGTCCCAGAACGGTGGCAATGGTGCGTCGATCGCGTTGATGATCGGCGAACAACGAATGTCCGGGATCATCGGGCAAGACGTCGAGGGTGAAGGCTTCACCGTGTTGCAGATACGACGAGATCTGCAGGATGGCCGGACCACTGAGTCCGCGATGCGTGAACAGCACGTTCTCGCGAAACGACACACCATGGGCTTGTGCTATGGCGTCGACGCTCACACCACTCAATGCGCGGAAGTGTTCGACCGTTGCGTCGTCAAAGGTGAGCGGCACCAATGCCGGCTCCGGCGTGATGATCGGAAGGTCGAAGTGCCTGGCAATGCGATAGCCCAGATCGGACGCACCGAGTGACGGAATGGAAAGTCCGCCCGTGGCCACGACCACGGCTGCCGACGTGATGTCTCCCGCCGACGTGTTCGTGGTGAACACATCTGATCGTTGCACGCCGGTGCACTTCGCATGCAACATCGTTCGCACGTGAACCTGCGCGCATTCGCGCTGCAGCATGTCGATCACTTGCTGGGCAGAACCGTCGCAGAAGAGCTGACCGAGGGTCTTCTCATGCCATGCGATGCCATGGGCATCGATCAGGTCGATGAAGTCGAGCGGTGTGTAGCGAGAGAGCGCCGACCGACAGAAGTCGGGATTCGCAGAGAGGAAGTTCTTCCACGTCACCTCCCTATTCGTGAAGTTGCACCGACCTCCACCACTGATGCGGATCTTCTTCCCTACGGCCGCATTGTGTTCCACCACCACAACGCTCTTCCCCGTGCGCGCGGCCACAGCTGCGCACATCAGGCCTGCAGCACCACCACCGATCACAACAACATCTGCGGTGTGCTGCACTTATTTCACAATGATGAGTGACTTCGTTTCGGCATAGATGCCGGCAGAAAGCCGAACATGGTACGAGCCGCTTGGCAATTCCGACGTTGCGAATCGAACCACGTACTCGCCTCCACGCAGCGTGGTGGAGCCATCGAGCAGCATTCGCACAAGTGTTCCATTGCCATCGTAGATGGCCGCCGTTACGGGCACGGTCTCCTGCATGCGGAACACCAAGGTTCCCACGTCGCTCACCGGGTTCGGCAACACGCTCATACGCGGCGTTCCAACCGTTGAGAACTCGACGACCGTCAGATCGCACTTGCCGGCCGTGACGAATGGCGTGGTGAGACCCTGTGGCAACACGGTAAGGAACATCAGCGAATCGGTCGTGAAGTTCGAGGCCGTCACCTTCAGATCCGTTTGCGAGAACTCCGGTACGGTCACCAAGAATCGCACGTCGACGAGTCGACCTTGCTTCACCGTGTCGGCACCGCGCACCTGGATCTTCAGCGTATCGTCCACTTGCGTGACCGTCATGTTCGGCTCAACGGGGTTTACAAGCGAGAGATACTTCAGCGATCGTGGTGCGTACTGCAGGTCGACATCGAAGTTCAATCCGTTCAACCAATACGTTGTTCCGCCATAGACAGCCTGGAAGTCCTTCTCCACCATGATCGGCACCATTACCGTATCTCCAATGGTCCCACCCAGGGAATCTGGGATCCAGAACGTGCGCATGGCAGCGAAGTTCACATCGAAGTCCGGTGCATACCCCACGCCGGCGATGCGAGTGGTGTCGCGCGTCTCGCAGGGCGAAAGGCTCACGGCATAGAAGGAAGAGTCGAAGGAGCTGTCGGCACGCGGACAGAATCGAAGCGTGGCCACGACGGAATCTCCCGGCGCAACAGTGTCCCCTAAGGGCGGCACGGTGGAAAGGATCGTGACGAATTGCGGCAGATCGAGGAGGTCGTCCACCGTGTGCTTCACATCGCCCACGTTATAGATGTTCACCGTACGATCGACACACTCTAGAATGCGTACACTGTCGAACTGCACATTCGATCGGAACTCGAGTTCCGACTTGAGTGCAAGGACCGTTGCTTCGTCGTTGCCGGCGATGTTCTTGTACAACAGCACGTCCTCGGTGTCGAAGTTGATACTGTCGACCGTGATCGTACTGTTCACGCGATTGTTCGACACGGTCACGAAGCGCGCCACGACGAACGGTTCGAGGGAATCCACCTTACAGAAATTCTTACACAGCACGGCTGTGCCACCATAGGGCGAGGCAGAGTCCGAAAGCGCCGGCGTATAGGTGATGTCGCCTGAATACGACGTACACGTTCTGTTCAAGGCCGTCGACGAAATGTCGAGCAAGCGGAGTTGTGTGGTGTCGTAGCCAAGGCGGAACATGATGTCGACCACGCTGGCCTGGATCGTCCGCGTTGCATAGACCGGCACAACGAGTGTGTCGCAGGAGATGAAGGCCAACGTATCCGGCGCAACACGCGTCGGATCGAAGGCGAAGTTCAAGCCGAACGTGCGGGCATAGCCCGAGCCGGTGACGAGCACGGTGGTGTCCTTATCCGCACACGGGTTGCTCACATGCAAGACCATGCGCGCCTTGTAGGTGCGAGGTGCACGCGGACGGATCTTGACGGTGATCATGGCCGAGTCGCCCGGGTTGATCACAATGGGGAACGGTCTGGTCGGAGGAGAGATCACTTCGAAGACGCGCTCATCCGGCTCGAACGTCACCGAGTCGATCACGATCTGATCTTGGGCAGGATTCGTGAACACATCGGGGATCTTGATCTTCACCACTTGGGGCGGACTCAGCGTATCCACAGCTGTTGGCGGGAAGCCGGCCACCACCGGCGTTGGCTTGTAGGAGATCGATCGCTTCCCTGCCAGGAAGGTCTGCGTTTCCTTGGCCCATCCGCTGCCTCGCGCCTTCACATGCATCATGGCCCGACAGTCGATGTACTTGTCTTCGGCCGGTGTACGCGGACAGAACTTAAGGATGACCGTATCGCGTGAATCTGGCGGAATGGTGAACGGCAGCGTTCCTGATGGCGAGTACTTCGACGTCCACGTATAGAACTGTGGCGTCCCCCCTGGTGTGGCGGCCGAGTCGATCCAGATGGAATCCACCGTCATCGGATGCACGAGCGAGGCATTGAGCAACGGCAGCATACGCTCCGTGCATTCGCACGGACGGATGTAGCCGAAGTTGATGAGACTGAGTGCATTCTCCAATTCGATGATCACTCCACGTCCGGTGAGCGAGCCCATCGATGTGATCTTGCACGGCGTGTTGCTCACCGCCGTGATGTTGCCGCTATACGATTGCGAGGCCGTTGGTGCGAACTCCACGATGAGTGAGAGGGAGTCGCGCGGATTCATCAACAGCGGGGTCGGCTTGGACTGACTGATGATGGTGAAGCCCGGGTCGATCAAGATGGTATCGAGCTGCACCGGCAACGTCGACGTGTTCTCCATCACCACCGTCATCTGCTTCTTGTCGCCCACTTCAAGCGTGCCAAAGGCACTGAGCTGCGTGACGAAGATCTTTGGCGTGGCGCTGGTGGCAATGAGCTGCACCTGCCAATCGATCGTCGATGGCGACTTGTAGCGGATGTATCCGCGGTCCGCTCGATCGCGCGTGAGATCGTTCGGCCGATAGTTGAACTTGAACTTCAGCGAGTCTCGTCCCGGGATCGTGAACGTCGACCATGGCATTGGCGGTTCCACCGCCGTCAACCGTCCACCGCTCTGATCGATGAACGTCACGTTCGTGATCGTCTGCGGATCGGGCGTGATGTTGACGATATACACAGAGTCGTAGGCATCGCGGCAGGCCACGACATTCTCGAGTTCCATCACGAGCGGATTGAAACGGAAGATGTCGAGGTTGCCCTTGCCCTTGAGTTCAATGCAATCCACCACGTAGCAGTTCAACTCATAGAGACAGAGTTTGTCGACGTAGTTCAGTGAATCGGTCGGACGGAACGTGAGCGGGATCACCACGCTATCGTTCGGCAAGATCGTGCGCGATGTGCCGGCGAGCAGGGCAAAGGCTTCGCCACGCTCCACATACAAGCTCACGCGCAACGTGTCGACACTGCGATTGTAGGCCGTCACATTCAGGTTCTTCTGCTGGCCGACCGTTACCGTGCCGAAGTCGAGGCTTTGTATGCTCCACTGCACACGATTGTCCCTTCCCCGCCCTGTCACCTTGATCACCTTCTCAATGGTGCAGCCTTGGATCTTGGCGCGGATCACCACGGAGTCGGTCACATTGCCAGGACTACGCGGACGGAATCGAATGGCAATGGGCTGATAGCCGGTTGCGGGTTGCAACACGTTCGGCAGCGTGATGCGGTAATGCGTGAAGTCCGGCGGAACACCGATGGAGTCAATGGTGACCGGTGCCGTTGAGAGATTCTTCCACACATAGTATTGCGGACTGCTGATACCGCCCGGACACGTGGGCTCGAAGTTCATCTGATCGATGCGCCGCGTCCCGGCCGAATTGCGGATCGAGATCACTTCCTGTGTTCGACCCTTCAGCGCTACATAGAGTATCGGGTTGCAGCTATCACTCGACTCTATGCGCAACGTGTCGAGATAATCACCCGACGTATCCTGTACATGACTGCGGATCGTTACCGTGATGCAGGAATCGGGTGCAAGCACGATGGGCAGCGAAATGCCGATCACGGAGAAGCGCTTCGGAAAGACGTTATAGAGTCTCGAGATCGTTACCGGACGCGCTCTACCAAGTCTGCGCGTGTTGTTGCAGATCCGAATGGTACTGTCCATCGAATTGGTTTCTTTACATCCTACATACAGCGTGTCGTAGGAGATGTTGTTACGGTCGTAGGCAAGCTCTGTGTTCCGAACGAGCTTGAACGGAACGCGGATCGTCGGTCCGCATCGATCCACAGGATTGATATCCAGCGTGTCTTGGAAAGCGCCGGTGTTCGTGCCGTTGTACACCACCGTGATCGTTACCGGCTGACCCGGTGCCGCTGTGATCGTGCCTGTTGGAGTGACGGTGAAACGGTTCGCATCGATGCCACGCATGCGAACATTGTAGCTGCTTCCGCACACGCCCGTATCGGTGAGCGTCACCGTCCATGTGGCCGTGTTCACACATTGCAGCGAGTCAACGATCACGGTTGGCGACACCTTCACCGGACGCGCTGGAGCACGATCCGATCTCTGATTCGTGATCCCGGAACGCAGGAGTCCGCGGAAGTTGTTGCCGGTTGCGTCGCACAATGGCGACACGTTATTGTTCACATCCTCGTTGCAACGCCAATACATGCGAATGCCGTTCTCGTTGCCATTCAGCGAGCGGTCCTTCCAGCACTGGATCTCGCTGGGCGACAGTGCGCGCTCCCACAAGATCACCTCGTCCATGTAGCCCTTGAACGTACGATTGCGCCCGATGTCGTTGGACAAGGCATTGCACGATCCCACTTGCATTGGAAGGTCTTTGCGTTCAAGCGGACGGAGATACTGCGTAGGATAGGTGTTGTTGCGTACCGGACCGCCGGCAAGCACTCCATTGATATAGATCGATGCCGTTTGCGATGCACCATCGAACAAGGCGGCTACGTGCTGCCACTGTCCGTAGCTCACACCGTTCGGTACACGCACGATGGTATTGTCGGCCGCACCAAGCTTCGTACCATCACCACTCACTTCGAAGACAAGGTCGTTGTTCACGTCGATGTACAACACGAACACATCGTTGTTGTCTTCGGCCGGTCCCCACAACCCACCCAGATACACACGACTCCCTTGCTGCCGTTCCGCCTTGATCCACATCTCGAAGGTGAGTGCTTGCTGTCTGTCCTTGATGGGCTGTGTTTCCACATCCACATACTGCGCACCGCGGCCATCGGTGACCTGGGCGAACAAGGCGTTCCCAATGCATGTTTTCTTGGCCCCTGCATCACATGCGGCAGGGAACTGCGCAGAAAGGGGCAAGGCCGCTGTGAGGGCGGCAAGGAGCAAGGCCGCAAGGCGTGCGTAACGAATGGTCATGGGCATCCAGCTAGGTGGTACGGCAATATCCGCCGACTGCCGCAGAAGTTACGAAATGGGCGGTTTCGGTGTATTTTTTCGTACGTCAAACGCATAGGTAACCCACATGTCCCGTTCCGTCCTCCTCGTCCTGCTCGGCCTCATCCTCTCGTCTACCGCCACAGCACAGGTCTCGCGCGACCTTGCCGTGCTTGCCTCGGCCACGGTGAGCGAGAGCCCCAAGCCCTCGATCACCGTTCGGTGGAATCAGGACCCGTATGCGAAGTCCTACATGATCTTCCGAAAACTGAAGACGGAGCAGGCCTTCCCGGCAGCAGCGCTCGTGACGTTGGATTCAACGGCCCTGCGCTACACGGATGAGGACGTGAAGGTGGGCACGGGGTATGAGTATCGCATCGTCAAGCATTGCATTCAGCAGGTGGGGATCGACACAACCACGAAGAAGCCACTGTACAAGGAGTACGATGCAACGGGCTTCCTGTATTCGGGCATCAAGGTGCCAAGCGTAGATCGAGGTCGGGTGTTGTTGCTTGTGGACACAACGATGGCGACAGCCATTGCCTCGGGCCTTGCCACCCTTCGCACCGACCTTGAAGCGGAAGGTTGGATCGTGAGCGTGCGCTATGCGCCGCGTGCCGAGACGTTCGATTCGGGTGCCGTACGACGTGTGCGCGACATCATTCGGGAGGAGTATCGCAAGCCCACGCAAGACCTGACAACGTTGTTCATCATCGGTCATGTGGCCGTTGCCTATTCGGGCATGATCGCACCGGACGGACATCCCGACCACCTGGGTGCATGGCCTGCCGATGTGATCTATGGCGATCCCGAAGGTGTGTACAGCGACAATATCGTGAACAAAACAGGCGTGCGTGCGGCGCAAGTGAATGTGCCCAAGGATGGGAAGTTCGATGCATCGGGAATTGCCTTTGCACCGAAGCTGGCCGTTGGTCGAGTGGACTTCTTCGATATGCCGCAATTCACGTCAACAGAGGTCGAGCTTCTGAACCAATACCTGAAGAAGGACCACGACTTCCGCACCAATACGTGGAATGTGCGTGCCGGCGGTTTTGTTGACGACAACTTTGGCGCCAGCGGATATCCCGAGGCATTCGCATCGAGTGGCTGGCGCACCATGTCGGTGTTCGGCAGTGATACCAGCGTGAAGGCCGGCGATTTCTTTGGGTCGCTTGGTGGACCGCAGACCTATCTGTGGTCGTATGGTTGCGGTGGTGGCACGGACACATCAGCCGGTGGGGTGGGCGGCACATCGGCATTCGCCTCGAAGCCTGTGAACGCGGTGTTCACGATGCTCTTTGGCAGCTACTTTGGCGACTGGAACACCAAGAACAACTTCTTGCGTGCGCCTCTTGCCTCGTCACCACGCGCACTCACATGCGCATGGTCCGGACGTCCGCACTGGTACACGCATCACATGGCCCTTGGCGAATCGATCGGCTACAGCACAGTGATCTCGCAGTTCAACTCCACCGTCGAGATCAACCGCGTGGGCACGTACTTCCCGCATCTGTACTACACGTCGCAAGGGGCGAGCATGCAGACAAGCGGCGATCAAATGGTGCACATCGCTCTGATGGGCGACCCTACATTGCGCGCACAGATGTCGGTGATCCCAATGCCGGCACAAGCTTCGGCAACAACGCAATACCCCAACATGGTCAAGCTCACGTGGCTTGCACCAGCGGGAGGGTCCGACGGGTATGTGGTGTATCGCATTCGCAAGAACATCACGAGACTGCTCACGAAGCAACCGATCACGACAACGCAATACGTCGACTCGCTCAGCAACGAGGGAGACCTTACCTACCTGATCCGCAGTTGCAAGTTGCGCAGCACGGCCAGCGGAACATACTACGATGCAGGCAAGGCAGCGGTGGTAACGGTGACCACAACGGATGTGGCATCGGAGGATGTCGATGCGTCTACCACGATGGACATTGCACCGAACCCCGCATCGAACGACGTCGTCATCACAGCGTCATCGCTTACGCACGGCGACGTGACAGTGAGCGTACACGATGTTGCCGGACGGACGTTGGCAACATGGCAGCTTGACGATGTGAGTGTAGGCTCGTCCACGATCACGTGGAACACGTCCAACGTTGCAACGGGACGGTACATCGTGCGCATGATGCAGCACGGTCGCGTGATCACGCGGACCATTGCCGTCGTCCACTAACAGATCAGAACGTATACCGGAACGTCGGCACAGGGAAGAAGCCCTGTTGATACTGCGTGACCACTGTGCCGGTGCGTGGGTCGTACTGCTGACTGAAGACGTTCTTGTGATTGGTGACGTTCTGCAGATCGATGGCGAATTCCATCGTCGACGCGCCGAGCTCTACACGATACGACAGCTTCACATCGAATCGCAGATACGCACTCTGTCGCTGTGAGTAGGCATTGGCATTGTCATAGATGGCATAGCCGGCTTCTTGCGAGGCGGCAAGGTCGATGGGCGTGAGATACCGTCCACCCGTCGTACTGAACTTGACGTTGGCAGCGAACACGCCACGTTCGCTCACACGGAATTCCTTGCCGACGAGCGCATTCACCACATAGTTGGTGTTGTAGGCTGTGTTGCGTTCCACACCATCGCTGCCCTTGTAGCGCGAGTCGAAAAGCGAGCTCGTGAGCAGGAAGTAGAAGCCATTGCGGAAGAAGTGCTCGAGCGTGAGCTCAACGCCAACGTTATGTCCGGTCCCATTGTTCACAAGATCGGCCTTGTTGGTTGGACCGAAGTCCGAGCCCGTGTTCACGGCGCTATAGGTCGACGCCATGCGCTCTACCGGAATGTCGAACAGCGACTGATAGTATCCTTCCAAACGCAAACGAATATCGTCGCTCATGAACCAGTCGTATCCGAGCACGGCATGATGGCTCTTGGTGAAGCCGAGATCTCTGTTCGTGAACGTCACGCTTCCATCCGCCTGTTCGGTCTGCACGTTGTAGACGTATACATTCTGCGCCTGTGAGTGCAAGCCATAGCCAACGTTGATCGACATCGTTGGTGAGAGCGAGGCCGTGATCCCGACGCGTGGTTCCACGGCCAAGGCATTGCCGTAGGTATAGTGTTGGGCGTGCAGTCCGCCATTTACCGTAAGATCTTCGGTGAGTCGCATCTTGAGTTGGGCATACACCTGCGACAGTGTGGCGTTGTCCTTGATGTCGACGTACACGCGTTCAGACGGCGTGCCAATGTTATCACGGTTGTATAGATCGAAGGTGGATCGATCGACGATGAAGCCGGCCGTCAGCGACGTGCGTGCATCGAACTTGTGGCGGATATTCGAGAGAGCGGTGAGCTTCACCGTCGTGAAATTCGCCTCTTGATCCGGCAATACTGCACGTGTGACCGGTGCAAGACTGTCGCCGATATAGTCCTCCTTCGTTGCCGAGGCGCCGATCATGGCCTTGAAGAACGTGTTCTCACCAAGCACATCATCGTACGACAGTCCGGTCCACCCCGTCTTGTACTTCGCATACTGATTGCGATTCTGCTGTCCATAGAGATCCGTCTTCGTCGTATCCATCTCCGTCCCCAACAGAACCACCGAGCTTGCACCACCGGTTCCCAACCAGGTGAGCGTTCCATGCTCACCGATCTTCGTCTTCAACTTGAAGTTGAGATCCTGATAATCGGGCACGGCATTCCCCGTTCCGAAGTTGATGCCAAGCGTTTTGAACACGCCGAGCGTGGAGTATCGATAGTTGACGAGGAAGGAACTTCCCTCCCACATCGGTCCTTCCGCCCCGCCCTCAAAGCCATTGAAGCCGATCTGACCGAGAAACTCGTACTTCTCCGAGTTCCCGTCGCGCATGCGCAGGTCGAAGGCGCCGCTGATAGCATTACCGTACATGGATGGGAAGGCGCTCGTCATGAAGTCCGATTTGTCGAGCACGTTGTTGTTCAGCATGCTCACAGGTCCGCCCGTACTGGACAGCGATCCGAAGTGATTCGGATTCGGAATGTTCATGCCTTCGAGTTGCCACAGCATGCCCGACGGAGAATTGCCGCGCACCACAATGTCGTTGCGTGCATCGTTCGCGCCCACCACACCGGCAAAGTTCTGCGCCATCCGCGACGGATCGCCAAGAGCGCCGGCATATCGTTTGGTGTCTTCGAGATTGAAGGCGCGCGCACTCACGGTGGTGAATTCGTTGTTCGTGATGGCATCGTCGTTGGACCGATCGTAGACGACGGCCACTTCTCCCGTGGAAGAATATCGCTCGGTGAGTTGCACGTTCAGCACCACTTCCTTACCGGCGGTCACGAGAACATTGTCGTTGATGTAGGGCTCGTAGCCAATGGCCGTGATCCGCAGAACACGTCGACCCAACCGTACATTCTTGATCTTGAACGATCCCGTCTTATCGGTGATCGCCCCTTGCGTTGCCTTTTCGCCCTCCATCACGGCAACCGTCACACCTTGCAATGGTGCATTCGAAACGGCATCCAGCACGGTTCCCCGAACCGTCTGCGAGCGAGTGGTGGTGCTATCTTGAGCTTGAAGGAGAAATGGGAATAGAACGCAAAGTGTAACGGCAATGTACTTCATACTTGATTCGAGGTATGTTCAAAGAGGTGCCCACGTACGACCTGCTCAGGGAAAGGTTGCAGGGAGGGAGGGCCTGACCGCACCGATGGCTTCTCACAGACACTAACACAAAGGCCAATACCACTTCTTAGCAAACACAGTCTTTTCTCGATCTTGTCTGAACTTAGAATTGGACGTTCAGACACAGTACTTTTGATTCAGGTTCATAGAAAACGTACAAGTGCCCTTCGTCACCAAAGATCATGTAATTATCAAATGGCAAGTTTGCGATCTCCGGATCATCTTGTACGGCAATGTTAATGTCTGAACTTACGGCCATCACAAATCTCATGACTCTTCCACTTTTGGGACACGTTGGAATCTCAGGGTATTGATACCACAGGGGGACACCACAAATCAAATACTCTTGCTCGCGCATCACAAACTCCTTCCCCTTGATGCCTTCAATTGAACTGTATCTCTGCAGCGAATACTGAACTCTCTCAGTGCCCTTCACAGTATCATCGATCCATGAATAGGTAAGCGCCTCGGGATTGAGTAAGACCGGTGCATCAGGATCCTGATAGTCCAAGAATAACTTAAATGCACCTTCATACACGGGATACGCCATATGGAGCTTCTTAAGTTTCATCCATTCAAACCGAGGGTCAGTACAGTCGAGTGAACCTAGATAAATGAAGTTGGATTGTAGTGATTCATGGTGCGGAAGTGAGAATGATGTTGGCCTTTCCCCTCCAATTGAATGATTCCCATCTGAATCCTTCACAAGGAGGAACACCTCTCTATCTGGCCAATCTTGAAGCGGAAGAGCAATATCTAGTGTAACAGACTCTGTGATATCCAACGAATGTGTTCGCGCTTGGACGATTTTGTCGCCTTCAATGAGAAAGACCATCGCTGATTGCAGTTCACGAAAGAACTCAAACCCGGCAGCATTTGTGCCATGAGTGAGGAGGAACTTGGTCAGTTCATCTCTGTTGTAGAAATCTAGCTCCCAGCCAGCAAAGAAACGTGAACGCTTCTCGATACTAGTACTCTCGCTGTTGACCTCTATGCCAGGCCATAGACTGTGGAATATTTCCAAAATGCGTTTCAATGTGTCCTCTGATTCACATACTGGCGGATACAACCGCACTTGGCTGGCGATTCGGGGCTATCACTGCAACATATGCATTCAGAAAAAACTATGTGGTTCTTGACACGAAGACATTCCAACGCTTGCGATGCCATGATGCTTGTTGAGAGGTGACGGATGCTATGGTCATCTATAGATCTGCCCACGTGCGACTACTGCTCCAAACAATGAACCATTGCGTAGCAGAAACGTATTGCAAATGTATGTCACTAGGGATACTACTGGCTTTGTAATCACTGCACCAGTTAAATGGTGCTCACCCCCTCGCCGCCTTACGACCCCACACATAATACACCGGCACACCAAGCAGAACGATCACCAAGCCGGGCAAGGAGTACTCTTGCTTGTACATCAACAACGAGACACAGATGAAGGTAGCGGCAAGGATGTAGAGGGCGGGAAGGACGGGATAACCGAAGGCTTTGTAGGGACGTGGTGCGTTGGGTTGCGTTTTGCGGAGACGGAAGATGCCGGCAATGGTGGCAATGTAGAAGAGCAGCACGGCCATTACCACATAGTCGAGCAAGTTGCCGTAGGTGCCCGACAAACACAGGGCCGAAGCCCATGCAGCCTGGATCCACAAGGCATTGCGAGGGACCTGCTTTTCGCTGAGTTCACCGGCCTTCTTGAAGAAGAGCTTGTCGAGCGCCATCGCATAGTACGCGCGTGCGCCGGAGAGGATGAGACCGTTGTTGCAACCGAACGTCGAGACCATGATGAGGATGGCCATGATGGTGGCGCCGGGTGGACCGAACATCACCTGCGCCGCAGCCGCACCAACACGGTCTTTCTGCGCCGAAGCGATCTCGTTCAACGGCATCAGACACAGATAGGCGATGTTGGCCAGCAGATACAACACGGTGACCAACAACACACCGTACAGCAAACTCAAGGGAATGGTCTTCTTCGGGTCCTTCACTTCCGCCGCTGCGAACGTGATGTTGTTCCATGCATCGCTACTGAAGATGGAACCGACCATGGCCACGGCCAGCATGGGCAACAGTGCCAACGGTTCCGAAGGGACGAGATCCGTTACGCCGCTCATGTTCATGTGGAAGGCATCGCTTCCCCTTCCGATGATGATGCCCAGGAGTGCCAAGGCCACAACGCTGATGACCTTAGTGCTGGTGAACACATTCTGAATGATCTTGCCCACGCTCACACCACGCGCATTGACGGCGGTGAGGAACAGGATGGTGGCAATGGCAAGGACTTGCGCCCATGACACGCCCCACGTTCCGATGGAGAAGATGCGATGATCTTCTGCGAAGAACGGTTGTAGCAGGCCCGTGTATTTGGCGAAGGCCATGGCCACGGCGGCAATGGTACCGGTCTGGATCACGGTGAAGAGCGTCCAGCCGTAGAGGAAGCCGGCAAGTGGACCGAATGCCTCGCGCAGGTAGACGTACTGTCCACCCGCCTCCGGCATCATCCCTGCAAGCTCACCATAACTGAGGGCGGCCGTGATCGTGATCAATCCTGTGATCCCCCATACCACCAACAGCAGCATGGGCGATGCCGTGATCCGCGCAATGTCCGCGCTCACAATGAAGATGCCCGAGCCGATCATCGATCCGGCCACGAGCATCGTTGCGTCGAATAATCCGAGCGCGCGTTTGAACGACATTACAGCGTTCCCGCATCACTTCGTTTCCGAAGCACGGAGTTGCGTGCGCTATAGCCGAAGTAGATCAGGAATCCAAGTGCGAGCCAGATCACAAGTCGCAGCCATGTGTCGCCCGGAAGTGAGATCATCATGGCCAAGCAACAGATGATGCCCAGGATTGGAACCAACGGAACAAACGGCGTCTTGAAGGCGCGCGGAAGATCTGGCTGTGTTTTGCGAAGAACGATGATACCGGCACATACAAGACTGAAGGCAAAGAGCGTTCCGATACTCGTCATCTCGCCCACCACACTTCCGGGAACGAAGGCAGCAAAGAGTGACACGAACACGCAGAACAGCAGATTCGACTTCCATGGCGTGCCGAACTTCGAGTGGACCTCATGGAAGACCTTTGGCAGGAGACCGTCTTGACTCATGGAGAAGAAGACGCGCGACTGACCCATGAGCATGACCATGATCACCGACGAGTAGCCGGCAAGAATGGCGATCATGATGGCCTGCTTCAGCCACTCATACGGCGTGTGCTCGATGGCAACAGCGACCGGTGCGATGCCGTCGTGTCCCTTGAACTCGGTGTAGTTCGCCATGCCTGTCATCACGTGGGCGAAGAGGATGTAGAGGACGGTACAGATGACAAGAGAGGCAAGAATACCGATGGGCATGTCCTTCTTCGGGTCCTTTGCTTCTTGTGCGGCCGTCGACACGGCATCGAATCCGATGTAGGCAAAGAAGATCACGCCTGCTGCTCGAAGGATGCCGCTCCACCCGTACTCGCCGAACACGCCCGTGTTCTCAGGGATGTAGGGCACGTAGTTCGATGGATTGATGTATCCCCAACCAAGGGCGATGAAGACCAGTACAACGGCCACTTTCAGTCCGACGATGAAGCCGTTCACGAGTGCCGATTCCTGCGTGCCGCGAATGAGCAGCAGCGACATGAGCACCACGATGAGCACGGCCGGCAGGTTCATGATACCATGGACGGCCTGTCCGTTCACGACGGCCTCCTGGAATGGGGAGATGGCCCACTCCATGGGTATCTGCACGCCCGCCTTGGCGAAGATCTTGACGAGATAGGCAGACCAACTGATAGACACCGTGGCGGCACCGACAGCGTATTCAAGAACAAGATCCCAACCGATGATCCAGGCAACGAATTCACCCATGGTCGCATAGGAATACGTGTAGGCGCTTCCGGCCACCGGGATCATCGAGGCGAATTCAGCGTAGCACAGGCCGGCGAAGGCACAGGCAATGGCCGCGATCACAAAAGAGATGGTCACGGCCGGACCTGCATTGTTGGCAGCGGCACCACCCGTGATCGAGAACAGTCCAGCGCCAATGATGGCCCCGATGCCCAATGCCGTCAGATTCACAGGACCCAGCGTACGCTTCAGTCCATGATGCCCTGCCGCCTCGGCCTGCAACTCATGGATCTTCTTCTTTACGAACAGCATTCGTTCCCCATTACAATTTGATAGCAATCATGCGTGTGGCAAAGATAGCAGAAGGTTCGAAAGTCAGCTAGGCCGTATCTTCGCAACCCATCTTGATTCTCTTCCCGGCATCCTCCCGGCATCTTCCCGGCAGCTGCNNAGCTGCCGGGAAGATGCCGGGAAGGGTTTCACCTGTCACTTGTCACTCGTAACTATCCTAGGATCTCTATGGCTCTCTCCGTCGGCACAACCGCTCCTGATTTCGAACTGTTCGATCAGGACAAGAACAAGCTCACCTTGTCTTCCTATCGCGGGAAGAAAGTGGTGTTGGTCTTCTTTCCAGCCGCCTTCACCGGTGTCTGCAAGGCAGAGGTCTGCTCCTTCCAGTCCGCCATTCAGCGCCTGAACGGCATGAATGCCCAAGTGGTGGCCATTTCGCGTGACCAACCATTCGCCAACAAGGCATTCGCCGTTGCCAATGGCTTGGAATTCCCGATCGGTTCCGACTACTTGCTCAACACCATCACAGCGTACGATGTGCTCTTCGAGAACTTCGCTGGTTTGCCCGGCTACACGTCCTCGTCGCGCGCCACGTTCGTGATCGATTCCACGGGTAAGATCGCTCACGTCCACGTGACGGAAAATCCCGGTGTCGAGCCGAACTACGATGAGATCTACGCCGCTGTCGAAGCCACGGCGTGATCGCTCGGAATCTGTAGAAACTGAAAAAGGGTCACCATACGGTGACCCTTTTTCATTGAGCTACGGGATGATGAGCACGGCTCTCCAATACCGTGTTCCCACCATCATCGCATATGTGCCCGGCTCAAGAGTATCAGTGGGCATGTCGCCGCTGAGTGTTCGCAGAGGGCCGATCGATCTGCCGCAAATGTCAAGAAGCGCAACCTCGTCGGCGGTGCGATCGACGTGGATCGCTTGACCACGTTGGACGACAATGTTCTCGGTTGGTATTGGTTGAACAGTCGGTTGATGGATCGACATAAGGGGATCCCATATGTACATGGAAGAATCGATACTCGTGATCCCGGATGAGAGAGTCGATCCTACGATGCTCACTGGCCGGGAGTACCGGTTCGAATAAGGATTGCGGGCATTGCTGGGCACAACGTACCGCTGCCATACTGCCTGCCCCGGTTGCAGCACAGCGATCGTAGATGTGGTTGGTTCCTCGGCGATCACTGCTTCAAGCGTACCATCTATGTAACGATGTGCGGCAAGGATCGTGTCGGACCCGGTAAGCCCCAGAGATGGACTCTTATTCCACGATGCTCCTTCATTTGTTGTCCAATAGACGGTTGTCGAATCTGCGGCGATGATCGCCGTATCATCGGAGAACTTCAATCCTTGCAAGATGGTAGTTGGTGTAACGATCTCGTGTGACATTCCCGAGCAGTATTGAACGTACCATGTCATGCTTCCTATCTGGCTCTGATACTGCTTGAACAAGCCTTTCCCGAGAACACGCGAATCGAGAACCGGGCCGTAGGCCACGCTATCCCATCCGCAGATGATCGCCATACTCGCGGAATAGGAAACGGAACCAAAATGCGGGAACTTGCTCAATTGCGGTTCGAGTTTGGCGAATGGCGAAAGTGTGTACACCTCGACCCCCCAGGTTGGCATCACTTCTCCCACATTTCCGGCCATCGTCCATGCGAGAGTGTCGTCGCTCAATCGATACAATTCACCGCAGCAGTACCTCGAATCCGTCATGCCACTAGGCCATGTTTCAAACTGACCGTAATACGAGAGCGTATCCAGTGTTGCGTGCTGCCTCATGGAAGCAAGCATGACGTGGCTTGTCTCGAACATCGGGCGACCGTAATAGGTAGGTATCACACCTTTCTGAAGGCTCACGAGGATCGTCCCTTCATCCAATTCAATCGAGCTTGTGGCATGCCATTGCCACGGTAAGGGTGAGAACTGTGCGGTCGAGCTTGACCCACACATAACAGTCATGCACATGACCGTCATCCATTGTATGTATCGGGTGCGTTTCATGAGAGCAACCTATGGCCGTCACGAGCTCGATGCACCTTAGCAATACCTTAGCACTCCCCTACCTACAACTGAAAAAGGGTCACCATACGGTGACCCTTTTCCATTTCGCGGCTTTCCTCCCACAAAAAGCTGCGTCTTCCTCTTTATGCTGCATGCCGTGCTGCGGACATGTGCATCTTTTATGACTCGGACCCCTTGTCGGCCTTCCGGGGGCGTCCGTAGCGACGTTCGGACTTCTTCTTCATTCCAAGCGTCGTGATCTCGTCAGAATCATCTCCGTACTGTGCGATCACCTGACGTTTGGCTCCAAGAACAAGCTCGTGGAATCGCCACTCCAGCTCCAACGCCTCTTCTCGGGCGCGGGCAAGGGCCTCGACGGCCTTTGCTTCGGCTGATAATGCCTTTTCCATCTTCTCTAGTGCTTCCCGCAAGCTGGTAGGCGTGAAATCCGGGTTCGACGGAGCATAATCCTTGAACGTAAGGACGGCAGATGCGATCTGCTTGTCCTTTTTCAGGATCCTCTGTGTTACCCTTGTGGTTTTCCGTTTCGCCATTGCTGCGGATTCCCCGAAGCAGTCTGAAGAGAATTATGCTGCATGCCTTGGTCGATAACAACAGCTGTGCATCATTACAGGGACAAACATAATACATTTTCAGAGCATGCAAAAGTATTTTTTTACCTGTGTGTTAAGACTTATCCACCGTAGGTAAAGCATATACAAGCCAACACAACGCTGGTTATCGAATGATGCAAAGACATTCGGTGCGTTGGTATGGTCCGCTGACCATATGGACGAGATATATGCCCGGCGGGTATAGAGTACAGTCGATACGGAATGGCATGTCGGCCCTGTACGAGCCAACAACCTCGCCCTGTGTATTGACTATCACCACGTCCGATGGCCCCTCAACGACCACTTCCACATGGTCTCCGGCGGGCTGGGGCCGCAGGCCGACGGCGGCCGAGGCCACAGACCGCACCCCTGCCGCCGTGCCCCCTTCCATGGCCCCGATGGTTGGTCGAGCGCCACGGGGGCGACCGTAGATGTCCGTGGTCACATACGATATCGGGGCTCCCGTGCCATAGTCGACGGTGCCCCGACGTGGGTCGAGCATGTCCACCATGGACGTATCGAAGACGGAGATCGGCGCATTGATCACGCGGGGCGAGGGCCCACCCAGTGGACAGTCGGGCGTACGGTTCCAAGCGTTGTTCGCAAGCTCGATGCGCGACAGTACGGGTGTAAGGTCGTTGTCGTTGAACCGGCACATCATCCCCCCCGCCGCAGCACTGCCATCGTCCTGCAAGAAGAGGTTGTTCGCAACCAGCATCGACACATCCCGAATGAGCATGGCAAGATTGATCCACAACAATGCACTGCGCGAGACACCTCCGCCGCCAACAACGGTGTTGTGCGTGAACTCGACCGTACGATAACAGTCGATGTTGAACAGCTCGAAGACATCGAGGCCGGCGCCTGAATGCACGATCACGTTGTTGTACACGAAGCAACTGTCCGTCATGCGCACCTTGAAGTCACAACCCAACCCTTGACAGAGATACCTGCAATCATCAACGCCAACGTTGAACGCATCGCAGCTCGTGTTGAAGGCGCAATGCAGTTCATTGCAGATCCCGACGCCCGGTGCCGGTGCATCGGCGGCCCAGTGAGAGCGATCCTTGGGGTCATAGTAGATGCGATTGTTACGGATGACCGTGACGGCCGCCATGTCCAGATAGATACCAATAGCAAAGTTGTCGCTCACCAAACAGTCTTCCACGATGCATCGCTCCACGCGATTCACTCCAATGCCTTCGCCCCAATTGTGTTCGCTGCGACAACCGCGTACGATGATGTTCGAGCAATACAGCAGTTTGATGGCACTTCCGAACGCACGTCCCGGTTTGCCGATGTCGGACCCAGCCGCCTCCCGCGCCCATGAATGCGATATCATGCCGCGATCGACCTTGTAGAAGTAGAGTCCATGCGATACGCACGTGTCGATGCTCGAACTGTCGATCAGAACATCCGTGGCCGGCCCCAGCACGCTGATCCCTGCACAGGGTCCGCGCATGGTATGAATGTTCCTGATCGCAATGTGCGACCCGCGTAACGTGACGATCCCGTCCGTTCCCGAGAACACCAGGCCTTTCCCGTCCAAGACCACAGTGCCAAGGCCGCGCACGCTGATGTTCTTCCGTGCTCGACCGTTCGTGAACTGATCGATGATTTGCACGCACCGCTGTCGATACGTGCCCTCCATCATCACGATCTCGGCATAGACGTCGCCGGTTTCGGGAAACGGTATGGCCTTCAAGGCCGCATCGAAGGTGCGCAACGGACGTTGTTGCGATCCATCGGCGGAATCGGAACCGGTGGGCGATACGAACACACGGGTCGTGATGCGCCACTGCAGTGTATCGATGCGAGGCGTCGGCACCATGCCGATCTGCGCTTGCACGCATGTTGTTGCAATGATGCATGCCGTAAGTAGGATGATCGATCTCATGTCACAAGATAGGAACGGACATGCGTAGATTCGCTGTCATGAATGCACTCCGTCCGCCGTTCCGCCTCCCCGCCCTCGTGGCCTTCCTCATGCTTTCCGCCTCTACCGGTACCTCTGCACAATGGCAACGCTTGCATGTGGGTGGAATGGTAAACGATTCGACAACACTGCCCTTCAACACGCGATGCATGATCACGCGCGGAGATGCGATCTATGTGGGTGGGAATGCCATGGGCGATCGGCCGGGCTTCTATCGGTCGACAAATGCCGGCACAACGTGGACCACACCTGCGGGAATCGGGATGGGCATGATAGAGATCGCTGCCTTGGGGATGGTGCGCGACACGATCCTTGCAGCCAGTGCCGGCAACGATTCCACAACGGCAGCGTTGTGGGCAAGCGCCGACCAAGGTGCATCGTGGCAACGCCTCACGACGTTGTATTCCGATGCAGCAGCACGCGCGGGAGATACTGTTTGTGTACCACGTGATATGCGCTGCACCGATGTGGGCTGCTCGTTCACCACATCGCAAGGCTCCATCGTATCGGTTGTGCGCGAGAAGGGTGCATGGAAGGTGGCAAGGTCCAAGGATCCGTCGATCAGCACGGTGTCGATGATGGACATGGCCTCGGCAACGTTCATGCGTGGCGATACAACGTATCGATGCACGTCGACGCGCGACAACGATGGTCGCATCTGGGTGGAGCTCACCACCGATCGGTCGACGGTAACGCGACGCACACAAGTGAGCACAACGCAACAAGGAGCATACGTTGTATGCTCCTTGTTGATGGTCGTTCAAGATCGAGTTATTGCGGCGGTGCGAGATCTGACGGACCTTCGAGGTCCGGACCGCATCTACGTGTCGACGTTCAATGGTGGCATGGCCTTCGAGCCCTTGCCTCCGATCACGTCCTTGCACTATGGCGCAAAGGCCATTGGTGCGTCGATGGTTGGCGGACAGCTTGTGGTGGTCTTCGACGCCATGGGTGGCGTCTGGAAGATCCCCGTCCGCTAAGCATCACTGACCAACCAGTGCCTTGTACGCTTCGGCGTCCATGAGGCCGTCGAGTTCCGACAGGTCGCTCAAATTCATCTTCACCAACCAGCCTGCGCCGTACGGATCCTTGTTCACCGACTCCGGTGCATTGTTCACGTCGCCATTCACTTCGGTGATCGTTCCGCTCACCGGTGCATACAGATCGGCCACGGTCTTCACGGCTTCGATCGTTCCGAAGGTGCCGCCACTTGCAACGGTTGCCGATGCATCGGGAATGTCGACGTAGACCACATCTCCAAGTTCACCTTGCGCATGGTCGGTCACACCGATCGTGCCGATCGATCCTTCAACGCGGATCCACTCATGATCCTTGGTGTACTTGAGGTCTGCAGGGAAATTCATGGTCAGGCTTTCCAATCGTGGGTGTCGAGATATTTCGTGTCGAACTCACCGGCAATAAAGTCGGGGTTCTCCATCATTTTCTTGTGGAACGGGATCGTGGTCTGGATCCCTTCGATGATGAACTCATCGAGTGCGCGACGCATCTTGGCAATGGCCTCGTTGCGTGTTGGTGCGAACGTGATGAGCTTGGCCACCATGGAATCGTAATACGGCGGGATCACATAGCCTTGGTAGATGTGCGAGTCGACACGAATGCCGGGGCCGCCCGGAAAATTGAGCGACTCGATCCTACCGGGAGATGGACGGAAGTCGTGCATTGGATCTTCTGCATTGATGCGGCATTCGATGGAATGCAACACCGGATCTCGTTGCGTGAGTGTGAGCTTCTCGCCGGCGGCCACAAGAAGTTGTTCCTTGATAAGGTCCACGCTCATCGACTGTTCCGTCACAGGATGTTCCACCTGGATACGGGTGTTCATCTCCATGAAATAGAAGTTGCGATGCTTGTCCACAAGGAACTCGATCGTGCCCGCACCCACATAGTTCACGCTGGCCGTACCACGCACCGCCGCATCGCCCATGGCCTTGCGCAATTCCGGCGTCATGATCGGTGATGGTGATTCTTCGATCAGCTTCTGATGTCGGCGTTGGATCGAACACTCGCGCTCGTTCAAATGCACCACGTTACCGTGGGTATCGGCGAACACTTGGATCTCGATGTGACGTGGTTCTTCGATGAACTTCTCAAGGTAAACGTCGCCGTTGCCGAATGCAGCTTCTGCTTCTCCGCGCGCTGTCGTATAGGCGCGCTCGAGTTCCGAAGCCTCGGGAACATACCGCATCCCTTTGCCCCCGCCACCTGCCACTGCCTTGAGCATGAGCGGATAGCCCACCTCTTCGGCAACGCGCTTGGCATCTTCCAAGGTCTCGACGATACCCTCGGAACCGGGCACAACAGGCACACCGGCGGCCTTCATCGTGTCTTTGGCGATGGACTTGTTGCCCATCGACACGATGGCGTCCGGACGTGGTCCGACGAAGGTGATGTTACAGTCGTGACAGATCTCGGCGAACGTTGCGTTCTCGGCAAGGAAGCCGTAGCCGGGATGGATGGCATCGGCGTTGGTGACCTCGGCGGCCGCCACGAGCGATGGGATGTTCAGATAGGAAAGCTTGCCTTGTGCGGGTCCGATGCACACCGCCTCGTCCGCAAATCGCACATGCAGCGAGGCACGATCTGCCTCCGAATACACGGCCACGGTCTTAATGCCGAGTTCCTTTGCGGCGCGAATGATGCGCAGGGCGATCTCGCCACGGTTGGCAATAAGAAGTTTCTTGATCATCGTGCGCCCGTTCTGATTAGTCCGGCTTGATCACGAACATGGGTTGATTGTACTCTACCGGATGGGCGTTCTCGACCAGAACCTTGACGATCGTTCCGGACATATCGCTCTCGATCTCGTTCATCAACTTCATGGCCTCGACGATACAGAGCGTATCGCCGGCGTTGACGTGTGATCCCACTTGCACGAAATTATCGGCGTCCGGCGATGGAGCACGGTAGAACGTTCCCACGATCGGAGAATGGACCACGTGTCCGGTTTCAGCGGCGGGAGCCGCCGGTGCCGCCGGTGCTGCGGCCGCTGGTGCGGGAGCAGGTGCCGGTGCGGCTGCAGGAGCAGGTGCGGCGGCTTGCGCGGCTGGTGCACCCATGATGTACGTTGGTTGTTGCATCTGCGGTTGCTCCGTGGTCTTGGCCATGTGCAACGTGATGCCCTCTTCTTCGATGGAAAGCTCCGTTACCGTGCTCTCATCGAAGATCTTCAACAGCTTCTTCAGATAATTCAGATCCATCCTTGCCATCTCCCTGGTGTTGGAAAGGAAACTATTCCTTGACGCGATCGAGGTAGCTACCCGACGCTACTTCTACGCGGATGAGATCGCCTTCGTTCACGAACAATGGCACCATGACCGTGGCGCCCGTCTCGACAGTGGAAGGCTTGAGGGCGTTCGTTGCCGTATCGCCCTTCATACCAGGCTCCGTGCGCTCAACGCGCAGGGTGACGTGGATCGGGAATGCAACGGTCACTACACGATCTTGTTCATCGCGTGCGATCTGGACTTCTTGACCTTCTTTGAGGAATTTGGCAGCATCACCAACAGTGGCTGGATCGACCGGGATCTGCTCGTAGTTCTCGGAATCCATGAACACGTAGCTGTCGCCATCACGGTAGAGATACTGGAAGTTCTTAGTCTCTACACGAACGAACTCGATGGTCTCTCCCGAACGGAAACGCTCTTCCTTGAGCTTGCCGTTCTTGATCACCCGCATCTTCACTTGGTAGAAGGCGCGGAGATTACCCGGGGTTCGGTGGATCGATTCAAGGACAACGGCGAGGTCCCCTTGATACTTGATGACGGCTCCTACTCGGAGATCGGCGGTTGTTGCCATGAAACTCTGATGCTTATGATGTGTGCGGAGAGGTCCCGACCGGATTTGAACCGATGTACGAGCTTTTGCAGAGCTCTGTATAGCCACTCTACCACGGGACCAACTGGGACGACAAAGATACGCCTTCGCGGGGGAAAGGCCAAAGGCGGAAAGGTCAAGGGAGCGGTTTATGGAAGAAATCGGTGATTCTCCACCCATTTTCCTGCGTTGTATCGCCCGAAACCGTCCGAATTGCCAAGAAAGTGGAGATAAACGACATAAGTCGGATCGTATCGGTGGGCACCCTGTCCGCCCCCTGCAACTCGATATCCCGGGTGGCCGTGTCGATGAACTTCCACCGCCGCACCACAGAGCTGTCGGGATAGGTCCACGTCACGGTACTGTCCAGCCGAAACCGCACCTTGGGCGTTCCATACGTCGACGTGACGTCGCGCGCCTCCCCGCCCCCTGCCTCCTTCTCCAACACCCGATACACCTCCCATTGCTGCGATGTGAGCACCTCGTTGAGCGTTGGCTTGTTCGGGTCGACGAGGGGGATGGGGTCTTGGCAGGAAGTAAGTGACAAGAAGAGAGTGACGAGTGACAAGTGACGAGTGACAAGTGACAAGTGATGAGTGACGAGTGACAAGTGACGAGTGACAAGTGACAGGTGACGAGTGACGAGTGACAAGTTCATGCTCATGGGTGGGGGGTGGTACGTGGACGGAAGGGCTCCCGCAATTGCGCGAAGAAGCCGCGTGGATAGTGCTCGATGTGATCGAAGCCGAGCGGGATGTCACGTCCGCTCGAGGGAAGATAGGCCTGTCCGAACAACCAATCCCAAAGGCTGAGCGAGATCCCGTAGTTCACGCCCTTGGATCCGGCCGGGAGGTTCTTGGCATGATGCCAAATGTGCATTTGCGGAGAGTTGAACACGTAGCGCAAGGGACCAATGGGCAGGTTGATGTTGGCATGATTAAGGTGACCGATAGCGAGGGCCACGATGTGGACGGCGAAGAAGTCCGTGAGTCCGAATCCGAAGAAGGCCAACGGCAGATACTCGATCGTTCGATAGACGATGGTCTCGCCCCAATGATAACGCAAGTGGGCGGCGAAGCCCATTTGCTCGACGCTATGATGCACCTTGTGCACTTCCCACAAGCGCGGAGATGCGTGGAGCAGTCGATGCACGTTCCATTGAATGAGATCGCGCACGACGAAGAGGATGAGCAACTGCGACCACCCGGGTAGTCCACGCACATCGATCCAGGAGAGATCCGTGATACCGGTGAGTGCCGTGAATCCACCGCGAAGCGCATAGACCACCACGTCGCTGAGCGCTGCATACCCGATGAGCGAGAACACGAAGAAGTTGAAGAACATGTACCATGCATCGATCCAGAAATCGGCACGGATCACCGGCTGCTCTTTCCTCCACGGTACGAGGATCTCCAGCAGCCACACCACGAGGGAGATGCCGATGAGCCACCAGAAATAGTTGTGCCAGCTCGGATGCGTGATCTCGTGCACGAGGTAGTTCCAATACCCGCTGTAGGCATTGGCGATGATGGTCAGGGTCGTGTCCATAAAAAAGAAGGGGACGCATTTCTGCGTCCCCCATTATGTGTCACTTGTCACTCGTCACTCGTCACTTGTCACTTGTCACTATACTTTCGTGACCACAAGATAGACCGGACCGACATAGCGCTTGCCCTTCGCGCCCTTGCGGATCGGCGGAGGGTTGATCGGATCGGTGGTGCTCACCTGGCGCACCTTGATGCGCTGCTCGCTGACACCGTTCTTCATCAGATACGCCTTCAGTGCTGCGGCACGATCGGCCGTGAGCTTGGAGATGTCGGCAGCCGAACCTTCGAGGTCGGGATAGCAGACGAGCTCAACGGTCACCGATGGATTCATCACGAGCATCTTCGACATGTCGCCCAAGATCTCGTCCGAACCGACCTTCAACACCGTCTTCTTCAGATCGAACGGTGCTGGTGCGATCGCAATGCTGCGGCCTGCCTCCATGGGCTTGACCGTGAAGTCTTTCGAGATCTCGACGTACTTCGATGTCTTCGGGATCTGAATGGTATAGTCCTGACGGAAGTACCGTGGATCTTCGATGCGGATGGTGTAGCTCTCGCCCGGACGCAGACCTGTGACCAGGTAGCCATCGATGGCATTGCTGCGACGTGCAGGACCGAGCTTCTTTCCGGAAGCATCGAGCACGGAGTAGTTCGCTTCCACCGGTGTGAGCGAGGACGCATTCAGCATGTTGCCGGTAAGCGTTACGACGGTCTCGATGGCGCTTTGCGCCGATGCGACCATTGTCCCTGCGGCGAGCAGACCCGCCATCATCATAAGTTTTGCCTTCATCTTACTTCCCTCCCTTCGGTTTTGCACGTCCGCCGCTTTCAGCAGAATTTTCGTTCAGCATGCGAACCGTACCATCGGCGCAACCGAGAATGATCTGTCCGGCATTGCTCGTCACATCCAACGACCACACTTCGACACCTGCGTTGAAGTTCAGCAGATTCTCGCCGGTTTGGATGTTCCAGAGCTTGACGGTCTTGTCAAGCGATGCTGTTGCCAGCGTCTTGTTGTCTTCGGCGAAGGCAACGTCCTGCACCAGATCCGAGTGGGCATTGATGCTTCGAATGAGCTCGCCCGTTGGCATGGCCCAGATCTTCACCACTCCGTCTTGATCCGACGTGGCAAGATACTTGGAGTCGAAGCTGAAGAGCGCCGTGAGCACAGGTGCATTGTGTCCCTGCAACGTCATGAGCGGCTCCTTCTTTCCAAGGTCCGTTGACCAGATCTTCACGCTACGGTCATCGCTGCACGAGGCAAGGAACTTGCCATCGTAGCTGTATCCAACGTTGTTGGTCTGCATGGTATGACCGCGAAGGGTCTTGATCTCGAGACCGGTAGATGCATCCCACAACTTGACGGTCTTGTCGAAGCTCGTACTTGCGACGAACTGCCCTTTTTCGTCAGGACTGTAGTATACACCGATCACTTCGGCCGTGTGACCGCGCAACACTTGTTCTTGCGTGCCATTGTCGACGTTCCAGATGCGGACCGTACGATCGTTGCTCGCACTGGCAAGATGCTTGTCATCCCGTGAGAACGAGATGTTGTTCACCTGACCCAAGTGTCCCGTAAGCGTGCGGAGCTCTTTGCCATCAGGCAGACTCCACAGTTTGATCGTCTCGTCGAGACTGCACGTCGCGACCTTTGTATTGGCATCGTTAACGAACACTCCCAAGACCTCGTCGCTGTGCTTGCCGATGGTCTTCATGGTGTACGAACGTTGTTGTGCCACAGCGGTCTGCGCAATGAGCGCTACCGCCAGCGCTAGGCCGGCACAACTCCGAAGCGAACGCATCATACTACCCCTTCCTTGTTGTGAGATTTTCATGTTACATGGCCTTTCGTCGAAGCGTGGAAGCAATGTCCCGCAATTCCTGGATCACTGCCTGAACACCTTCTGGATCATAGGTTCTACGAGGGTTGGTGTCTTCCGTCTGCGGCGCTTCGGCAACGGCGACCTCGCCGCCTTCCATCCGTTGCGTCTCGCGTTCCACCTCGTCAAAGAAATCGTGCTGCTTGAGGTATTCCTTTGCTCCGGCCACCGTGTAGCGCTCTTGTCGTAGCAGGCGCTTCACGATCCGCAGGACGGCCATGTCGCGCTGCGTGTAGACCCGATTGCCGGCTCTGTTCTTCTGTGGGCGCAATTGCGAGAACTCGCGCTCCCAATACCGGAGAACGTGCTGCTCCTCACCGATCATGCGACTGACCTCGGTGATGGAGTAGTAGAGCTTTTGAATGGCAGAATGCTTCACAGGAGTCGATTATACGAAAAATTGGCCTCACCACCCTACGATGTTGGCAACTCTTCGAGGTTGGGGTTGGAACGTCGCTGACCTCGTGGCTTGTAGACGCCGCTGTGACTGCTGACGTTCAGGAGGACGCCCACGGCAATGGCGCTGAAAAAAACGCTGGAACCGCCGTACGAAATGAAGGGCATGGGAAGGCCCGTGGTGGGAAGGACGCCGCAGGTGACGCCTGCATTCACGAAGGCGTAGACGGCCAGCGTGGTGGTGATGCCGCCGGCGAGGAGCCGCCCGAAGGCGTCCGGTGCCTTGCGCGCAACGGCATAGCCCCGCCACACGATGAGGAGGAAGGCCCCGATGATGAGGCAGACGCCGATGTAGCCATACTCCTCACCGACGATGGAGAAGATGAAGTCGCCGTAGGATTCGGGCAGGAACCAGTCGCGCTGCCGACTTTGTCCGGGCCCCACGCCCGTGACACCGCCATTGCCAAAGGCGATGAGGGCTTGGTCGAGCTGGTACTTGACGGACTCGTCGGCATTGCTGCTGCCAACGTAACTGAGAATGCGACGGAGACGGTACTCGGCGCTCACGGCATAGACGGCGGCGGCCCCGATGCCTGCCACAACGATAACGGCCAATTGCTTTGCATCGACGTCGGCCATGAACATCATGGTCATCACGATGAAGAAGATGACGCTGGCCGTTGAAAGGTTGGGCTGCAGGGCGATGAGGCCACAGATGGGGATCATCCACACCATGACGGGCACGATGCTCTTACGCCAGTCACGAATGAAGACCTTCTTGGCTGCAAGGAGCGAGGCGGTATGGAGGACAAGGGCGAACTTCGCCAGCTCGGAAGGCTGGAAGTTGACGGGACCGAAGCGCACCCATCGCACAGCGCCCTTTGCATGCTCACCCATGAAGAAGACGGTGATGAGGAATCCGATGGCGATCATCACAATGGTCTTGCTCTTGTCCTGCCAGAAGTGGTAGTCCACCTTGGCGCAGAAGATCATGAGCACGAGTCCGATGAGCACGCGTATGGCATGATTCCAGAAGAGCTGTTCGCTCGAGCCGAACTTCACGTCGGCGAACGATGCACTGGCACTGTAGACGAAGGCCACACTGAACAACAGAAGGGCCACGATGGGGAGAAGGATGAACCAGTCGATGTGTGTCGTGATACGGTCGGCCATGTGCGAAGATAGGTGGTTCCACCGATGTTGAGGTCATGTCGGCTCGTATCTTTACGCCATGCACGAACCACTCCTGCTCTCGATCATTGCGTTCCTCGCCGTCGCGCTCATCCTTGCCATCCGCGCCATGTTGCGCTACCGACGTCGATTCCACGAACGCACGATGGTGGTTCGGGGTGGACGCATCCCGACGGTGGAACCCGATGCGCTGAGCACGGCCTTCCGGCGGAACGAGCTTGGCTACGGCCCCGATGCCGAAGTGTCGATGATCCCCCGTTTCGGTGCACCTGTCCTTGGCGCCACATCGGATGAAGAGCAGTGGATCCTTTCCGTGCTCGCACGCAAGGCATCGGTGTTGTTCGAGTTCGGCACCTGCACCGGACGCACAGCGTATGCATGGGCACGCAATGCACCTGCCGATGCGCGCGTGTACACACTCACGTTGCCGCCCGAGATGACGTCGACATTGCGCGTTGGAGCCGACGATGCGACCGAGGCGATCCGGAACGCACAGGCCGAATCGATGATCACCACGTATCTCTACACGGGGACAGATGTGGAACACAAGATCACGCAGTTGTATGCCGACAGTATGACGTTCGACGAAACGTCGCTCGTCGGCTGTTGCGATGTGATCTTCATCGATGGGGCGCATGCCGACTCCTACATTCGGAGCGACACGGCCAAGGCCTTGCGGATGCTCAAGCCCGGTGGTGTGATCCTATGGCACGACTATCGCGGAGCGCATGGCGATTGCAGGGATGTGTTCACGGTACTGAACGAGATGGCCGGCACGATGCCACTCAGGCACATTCACGGGACGTCGCTCGTGTTCTACCGTCACGACGGGAGTTCGATCTGAAACGTCGTTCCCTGTCCGGGAATGCTTTCCTTGATGAAGATCTTTCCGTTGTGATAGTCTTCGATGATGCGGCGAGACAGCGAAAGACCAAGTCCCCATCCCCGCTTCTTCGTCGTATAGCCGGGTTCAAAGACCTTGCTGCGCACTTGTGCCGACATGCCCTTGCCGTTGTCGTGCACAGTGATCACCACGCCACCTTTCGCCCTCTTCCAAAGCGTGATCTCGATCGTGCCATCTTGACGTTCGATGGCCTCTGCAGCATTCTTGATAAGGTTCTCGATCACCCATTCAAAGAGGTCGATGCTGATGTCGCATGTGATGGTTGGGTCGAGGTCGCGCTTCAGCACCACCTTGCGACCAAGATTCGGTAGTCGTGATTCGAAGTAGCGCACAACGTTCTCGATCACGTCCGCAACTACGACGTGCTCGAGCTTTGGCTTCGAGCCGATCTTGCTGAATCGGTTGGCGATCACGTTCAGGCGATCTACATCGCGTCCCATTTCGTTGGCCGTGGTCACCACCATCGATGCATCGCTCTGATTCATGCGAAGGATGTCGAGCCAGGCCAACATCGACGAGAGCGGCGTGCCCAATTGATGCGCCGCCTCTTTGGCCATGCCCACCCAGATGTTCGACTCTTCATTGCGCTTGATGGTGGAGAAGGCCACATAGCCGATCATGATGAAGGCTGTGACGATCATGATCTCCACATAGGGCATGTACTTGAGTCGCGACACGATGGCACTGTTCGTGTAGAACACCTTCTGTACCACCTTGCCGTTCGGGTCGGTGATCTCGAACGGAGGATACTCTTGTTTCATCTCGTGGATCATGGCGGCGAGGGCGTCGCGCTGCCGTTGCACGGGCAGTGTGGAGTCGAGGTCCACGTTGAGGATGAACTGCTGATACGGATAGACGGGACGTTCCGAGCGATCGGTGAGGATCACGGGAAAGTGGATCGACGAGTAGGTAAGGTCGACGTAGAACAGGATGTCCTCGTCCGTCGTAGCCATGTACGAACGCTTCATCAGGTTCGCATAGAGTTCTACGGTACGATGCTCGTTGGCGATGAGCTCATCGACGATGGCCTTTGTGTACAACAGCACCGAGGCGATGATGCCCAGACCGAACACCGTGAGCACCACTTTGATCTGCCATTTCGTTACCGATGCTCGCCAGATGCGAACACGATCCGGAGATGGTTGCGACATCGTCATGAACGGAGGGAGGGCACTGCGTTGCGGATCGAGAACGGCACGGTGGAAACTTCTTTGCGACGATGAAGGACAAGCTCGTAGTCACCATCTGCCGGCATGGGCCAGGTGAGTTCGCCAATGGCCGGACCTGCCGTGGGCTTCGTGTTCTGCGGCAAACCGATGCCACCAACATCGACGATGAACGTTCCATTGTGTACCGCGCTTCGATCGGTGAGCGTGATCACGTAGCCGAACGATGCGAACTCGCGCACGGTTTCCATGTGCAAGTGCAGGAGCGGTTTACCGGTGGTCTCGCTCACAGAGGCGCGAAACGAGATATTGAATTCACTCGCGGCTTGCAAGGGCTGTCTCGATCTCTGTGTGAGGAACCTCGATCTGATCGCCGGAATCCATGTGCTTGAGTGACACGGTTCCCTTCTGCAATTCTTCATCGCCGATCACCGCTACCCATTGAGCGCGGACGCGATTGGCATCCTTCATTTGCGACTTCACACTACGGCGCAACACATCGGTCACCACGGTACGTCCTACACGTCGCAGACGCATGGCGATCAGTCCTGCCGGTACACGCGCTGTATCACCCATCGTCACGATATAGAGATCGGGCCTTGCCGCCTCGCCCCATCCCCCTGCTTCGACCTCAGAGAGCAAGAGCAATCGTTCGATGCCAAGCGAGAAGCCAACGGCCGGTGTATCGCCACCGCCAAGCATGGAGAAGAGCGGATCGTACCGTCCGCCGCCACCGATGGCGTTCTGCGTGCCGAGGGCATCGGTCACGAATTCGAACACGGTGTGACAGTAGTAGTCAAGTCCACGCACCATCACGGGATTGATCGTATAGGGGACGCCGGCTGCATCAAGCAGTGCGAGAACGGCATTGAAGTGTGCCGTGCTCGCTTCGTCGAGATGATCGCGCAAGCGCGGTGCGTTGGCGATCACGGCCTTGTCCTGTTCGACCTTGGAATCGAGGACGCGCAATGGATTCGTGTCGATGCGTCGTTGCGCATCTCCACTCATCTCGGCGCGATGGGCATTCAGATAGTCGACCAATGCCGCACGATACACGGCACGCGATTCGGACGATCCGAGGGTGTTGATCTCGAGACGGAACTGTGTGAGTCCGATAGCCTTGATCACATCGTACGCGAGCAAGATCACTTCCGCATCGGCCTCGGGCCAAGGAGAGCCAAGACATTCGGCGCCGTACTGATGGAATTGACGGTAGCGTCCCTTTTGCGGACGTTCGTGACGGAAGAGGGCGGCGTTGTACCAGAGTCGAGTGACGGGCGTATGACGGACCAACGAATGCTCGATGGCCGCCCGCACGATCGGCGCTGTCATCTCCGGACGGAGCGAGAGCGAATCGCCACTGCGATCGACAAAGGTGTACATCTCTTTGCCAACGATATCGGTCTCTTGACCGATGCCGCGCTGGAAGAGCTCGGTGTGTTCAAGCATTGGCGTTCGGAACTCTTCGTAGCCAAAGGCCTGGGAGATCGTTCGGAACACTTCTTCGGCTCGGTGCCATGCGGCGATCTCCGGACCGAAGATGTCGCGCATGCCGCGTACGGTCTGTGCCATGATCAAGCACGCTCCTCTTCGTACGACGAGAACAGCTCGAGTACATCGTTCACACTGCGCGCACTCAAGAGCGAGGCGCGAAATGCTTCGGATCCGATCATGCGCGAGATGCGACTGAGCAGACGCAGGTGCTGACCCACGTTCCCCTCTGTGCCCACCAACATGAGGATGATGGAAACGGGCTTGTCGTCGAGTGAATCGAAGTCGAGAGGATTCTTCAAGGTGGCAAGGGCGGCAAGGGACGTGTCGACCACGTTCGTCTTTCCATGCGGGAGGGCCACACCACTGCCGATGCCGGTGCTCATCAAGCGCTCGCGTTCAAGGATGACGCGCTTGAGCTCATCCACATCCTTCACCTTCCCACTCGCTGCCAACAGGTCCACCATTTGCTGCAGGGCCGATGTTTTATCGGTTGCATCGAGCTGCAGCATCACTGCGGCCGGATCCAGGATATCGCTGATTCGTAGGTCCATGTTAGTTCCCGTCTCTCCATTGTGCGACCAGATGTGCGTATTGATCCATCAACCGTTGTGCCTCTGCTTCATCGCCTGCTTCAGCGGTGACGGTGAAGATCGGTCCCTCTTTGTCCGGTACAAGAAGCACCGAAGCATTGCCGAGGAAAATCTTGACGCCATCGATCAATTGTCGTTGTTTGTCTTCGCTGTGTTCCATGGTGCGACGCATCACGGTGCCTTTGGATTCCCACGGACAGTGGACGCCCACCGTTCGCTGGAATCGTTTCGGAAGCTTCCGATCGAGATCGCTGAGCTGATAGCCTGTCTTGGCCAGCATCTCCAGGATCTGACATGCCGAGTACATTCCATCGGCCGCGAACAGGAATCGCGGGAAGATGAAACCACCACGTGTACCGCCAACGAACTGCACGTTCTCATCCTTCGTTGCCTCCATCATGGCGCCATGCGAATTCTTGATGCGCACAACGTTCACATTGTACTCCGCAGCGATCTGATCGATCTCTGTGGTGGCTTGCACGGGTACGGCGATCGTGTAGGGCTCGAGGTGGCGGTGTGTGTCGAGCCAGAGCTTGGTGACGATGGTGAGCAAGCGCAGACCGGTGTACCAGATGCCGCGCTCATCCACCATGGCGATCTTCTCGCTGCTGGGATCGATCTTGAATCCGAGTTCATAGCCAAGTGAACGCATGATGGTCGCCGACTCGTCGAGCACGTCGGTGAGCGGGTCGGCGAAATGCGATGCATCCACATAGTTGTTCATCGACAGCACCTTGCAGTGCAACTCTCCGAGGATGCTGGGGAACACCGTCGACGATAGACCGAAGGAATAATCGGCCAGGAGTTTGAACGATCGATTCGACACGAGGTTCACATCGATCATCTCTAGGAATCGGTTCACGTACTGTTCAATGGAACGCTCAGGGAATCGGAGCTGCCCCACTTCTGCCTGGGGGACACGCTTGATGTCCTCTCCGTAGAAGAACCGCTCGATGCTCTTCGTCATCGAAAGCGGAATGTCGCGTCCATCCTTTGCGAACAGGATGATATCGGTCTTGTTCGGATCACGCGGTGAACGACGGATGTGGAATCCTGCCACGAACCGTCCGCTCAACATCTCTTGTCGCGTCTGCGGGATCGATGTTTGTTGCAGATCCGTCACATCGCAGCCCACACTCATTAGTCCGGCCGTGATGCTTCGCTTCATGATGCGCGACACCGGATCGGCATCGCGGGAAGCAACGAGCATCATATGCGAGCCCACGGCATTTCCAAGGGCGGCTCCCAGCTTCGCTCCGAATTCAGGATTCATATCGATGTTCGCCACGCCCGAGATGCGAGCGTCGGTGAACAGTTCTCGAGACCATCGTTCTTCTTGCACCAGCGACCTCGTGACGGTTGCATGACTTTCCACGTGCTTGCGTGGCCACAGTTTGATGTTCGACAGCAGTCGAGCATGATCTCCGATAACGCAATCCTCTGCCACGAACACATTATCGTGGATCACCACATGCGATCCGATGCGCACGGAATTGCAGATCACGGCGTGGGTGATCTCGGCGAACTCACCGATGACGGTGTTGTTCCAGATCACCGAATTGCTGATCACAGCGCCATCGCCGATCACACAGGAATCTCCGATAACGCAGTTCTTCAAGGAAACGTTCGAGCCCAGGCGCACGTTGTCGCCGAGCACGACGCCATCGTCGTTCACGGCGGTGGACACTGCCACCTTGCCGCCCAACACATCATCATGCGCGAGTTGATACTCGTGCAGATTGCCGATGTCCTTCCAGTATCCTTCGGCAATGAAGCCATACAGGGGAAGACCCTTCTTGAGCATCAACGGATAGAGGTCTTTGCTAAAGTCGAATTCGGTTTGCGGCGGAATGAGATCGAGTACGGATGGTTCCAGGATGTAGATCCCGGTATTGATCGTGTCGCTGAAGACCTCACCCCACGATGGCTTCTCGAGGAATCGTGTGATGCGCCCTTCACGATCGGTCATCACGATACCATACTGCAGCGGCTCAGGAACGCGCGTGAGCAGGATCGTTGCCATGGCCTTCTTCTCGCGATGGAAGGCTACAGCTTTGGAGATATCGAAGTCGGTGAGAACATCGCCCGAGATGATGATGAACGTCTCATCGAGAAACGCTTGTGCATTCTTGACAGCGCCGGCCGTTCCGAAGTCCGCCACAGCTGTCGTGTACTCCATCGAGATGTCGAAAGCAGAACCGTCTCGGAAGAACGAGGTGATCTGCTCGGGGTTGAAGTACAGCACCGAGACCACATCGTGGATACCATGCGCCTTGAGGAGCTCGACGATATGACCCATCATGGGCCTGTTCGCGAGGGGTACCATTGGTTTCGGGATCGACATGGTCAGCGGTCGTAACCGCGTTCCAAAGCCTCCCGCCATGATCACAGCTTTACGCATTCGGGGACAAATCTAGGAAAAAGGAAGGGGCCCCGAGGGGCCCCGCATGAAATCTCGCACATGTGATCAATCGTTGAGCGTAATGACGAAGTTCAACTTGTTCGGATTCGCCGGATCCGGGAAGTAGGTCGTGGTGGTAACGCTTCGATACGGTGCATTGTTTTCGGAACCGAATCGGAGGTTGCGGATGATGTAGCGGCCGGAGTGACCGGACATTCCCATCCACATCGAGTAGACATTCAACGTCGCAATGAAGTCCATTTTCACCTCATCCGGCGTACTACGCCACTTCTCGAACTGATTGATGGTCATGTTCCACATGCAGAACTGTCGCATGTCGCACTCCCATGGCGTGGACATGATCGGGTCTTGCGCCTCGAAGGGATACTGTGTGAACGCCGTCAGGAAGAGTTGATCACGTACACAGTCCACCATCCTCGACCCCTGCGTCCCTGCCTTGCTCACAAGATTTCCAACACCGGCATCTGTGAAGTCGGGCGAGACCGAGCCAGCGCGCGCCGAGTCGTTGACGGCACAGATCTTGGGACCCGGGAGTTTCGGACCAAGGGGCTCGTGATACCCCATGATGGCCAGAGCACTGTCGGAACTGATCTCAACCGACTTGATCGTGAGGTCCTTGGCCTTGGCAAGCTGATCCTTGAACTTGCCTTTCAGTGAATCTGTGTACTTCGCCTTGACGCGGAGATCGCACTTCTGTGGAGGATGATCTCCCTTACAATCGAATCCCATGACCAGCACCGTGCCGATCAGGATCGCAATGATCCAACGTGTTGTCTTCATGGTACGAACCCCTTCAAACCAAACGAACGAAACATCGGGCGCGAGCTTACTCGTCGTCGCCCGATCTGAGTTTCTCGAGTACGGAAAGGTCTTCCAGCGTCGTGGTATCACCACTGATCGCTGCCCCTGCGACCACTTCGCGAAGAAGCCTGCGCATGATCTTGCCGCTGCGCGTCTTTGGGAGTGCTTCGGTGAAGCGCACCTCGTCTGGCTTTGCGATGTGCCCGATCTCCTTGGCAACGTGGTCGCGCAGTTCTTCGCGCAAGGTCACAAGATCAGCTCCCCGTGCGGCCTCGGTCTTCAGTGTGACAAAGGCCACCAGCACATTCCCCTTGATCTCATCGGGCCGCGCCACCACGGCCGCTTCCGCAACGCTGCGGTGCGAGACGAGCGCACTCTCCACTTCAGCAGTGCCAAGCCGGTGTCCGCTTACGTTCACCACATCATCCACACGACCGATGATCCAGATGTAGCCATCCTCGTCTCGACGTGCCCCGTCGCCCGTGAAGTACCACCCTGCACATGTGCGCGACTTCGGGAACTCACTCCAATAGGCCTGTCGGTAGCGCTCATCATTGCCATAGATCGTTCGCAACATCGATGGCCATGGATGCTTCACCACAAGCAGTCCACCTTCGTTCGGTTTGCACGATGTGCCATCCTTGCGAACCACGTCGATATCCATGCCGGGCATGGGAAGTGTTGCCGTTCCGGGCTTCGTTGGTGTTGCCCCCGGCAACGGCGAGATGAGGATGGCACCGTTCTCTGTTTGCCACCACGTGTCGACGATCGGACATCGCTTCCCACCGATCACGGTGTGATACCACATCCATGCTTCGGGATTGATCGGTTCTCCCACGGTGCCAAGAAGGCGAAGGGAGGAAAGGTCATGCTTGCGTGGCCACGACTCGCCCCACTTCATGAAGGATCGTATGGCCGTTGGTGCTGTGTAGAAGATCGTCACGCCATGCCGCTCCACGATGCTCCACATGCGATCGGGCTCGGGATGATTGGGTGCACCTTCATACATCACGATGGTGGCGCCATTGGCAAGCGGACCGTAGACGATGTAGCTATGTCCGGTGATCCACCCGATATCGGCCGTGCAGAAAAACACATCATCGTCCTTGAGATCGAAGATCATCTTCGTGGTCGACGCGACCTGCGTGATGTATCCACCCGTTGTGTGCAGGATGCCTTTGGGTTTTCCTGTCGACCCACTGGTGTAGAGAATGAACATAGGATGTTCACTCGAGAGCTTTGCGGGCGCATGGACGGCCGATGCGGCATCCATAAGCTCGTGCCACCAATGGTCCCTGCCGCCCTTCATCGCCGTGCGTTCATCGGTGCGTTGCACCACCACAACATGCTCGATGGTTGGACATTCCGAGAGTGCCGCATCGCTTGCCTTCTTCAGATGCACCTTGTCGCCACGTCGATGCGCAGCGTCTTGCGTGATCAGGAGCACGGCCTTCGAATCGTTGATGCGTTCACGCAACGCTTCCGACGAAAAGCCTCCGAACACCACATTATGCGTAGCGCCGATCCGTGCGCAGGCCAGCATGGCGATGACCGCTTCGGGGACCATGCCCATGAAGATGGCGACGACGTCTCCCTGCTTCACGCCGAGCGAGCGCAACACGTTCGCAAACCTGCAGACCTCGCGATGCAGTTGCGCATACGTGAGCGTGCGCGTGTCGCCCGGCTCACCTTCCCAGATGAGTGCGGCCTTGTTCTTGCGCCATGTTGCGCAGTGCCGGTCAAGACAGTTCACCGACACGTTGATCTTTCCACCCACGAACCACTGTGCATGCGGATGCTTCCACTGTAGTGTACGCTTCCATGGTGCGAACCATTCGAGCTCTCGTGCTTGCGCATCCCAGTAGGCCTCGGGATCGCGCAGTGCCTTGGCGCGAAGCTTCTTGAGGGCGGCAAAGGATGCGATGTGTGCCGTTGCGGCGAAGGACGCGGGAGGTGGGAACAGACGCGTCTCCTTCATCACACTGGAGATACTGTCGGACGGATCGGATGGAGTGGAGCGTTTCGCAGCCATGGAGCAATGCCTTTACAGCAGTCGGCGCAAGTAGTTCACTTGACCGAGGTGATATCGGAAATGGGCAACGAGTCGCACGAGCACGTCACCCGTGGTGCGGCCTTCGCCGAACGTTGCAAGCGGGAACGGATGGGCCAGCGACTCGGCGGTACAGGATCGGAAGGTCGTGCGGATCATCTCTGTCGTCTCATCGCATCGTTGCAAGAGCATGGCCTTCGTGAGGTCTCTTGCGGCGAACTCTGCTTCGCGATCGCGCACGTAGCCGGTGTTGCCGATCTGTGCGCCAACAAAGTGGTGCAGGTTACCGATCAGATGCAGAGCCAGTGTTCCTGCAGAATTGGTGATGCCGGGACGTGTGACCCAGAGCGAGGCATCGTCCGGAAACGAACGGATCTCGTCGGAGAGTGCAGAGAGTCCTTCAAGGAAGGATGCCTGCAAGGCAGCGATCATGTGCATGGAACCGACTCCGTGTTCATTTCACAAGTCGAGAGATGGTCTTGAACGTTTCCGTGCCCGAGACGCGACAGAGTTCGAACAGGATCGACTCGTACGTGGTGATCACCGCACCCGCACTGCGCATACGTTCGACGGCCACCTTCTTGTCGTTGGCCTTGCGCGACGAGATACAGTCTTCGACCACGATCACGGTGTTGCCTTGGGAGAGCAGATCGATCACACTTTGCATCACACACACATGCGCTTCGATCCCACAGACGATGATGGTGTGTCGACCGCTTCCCATCACCGTTCCTTCGATGGTACTATCGCCGCAACAGGAGAACGTCATCTTCTCGAGCGCATTGAAGTCGCCCAACGCTTCGGCGATCTGTGGAACGGTCGAACCGAGTCCCTTCACGTACTGCTCGGTCACGACCAGCGGCACGGAAAGTGCGCGAAGGCCTTGAATGAGGATCGACGTGCGCTGTGCAAGTCCGTCGTGATCGTCGATATGCGGAAAGAGGCGATCCTGAAGATCGATCACCAGTCCGAGCGAGTGTTGGGGTGTGATACGCATGGGTCGAAACTACACATCCCACGCATATCGTACTAGCCGCGTTGCGTCACGATCACACCCGTGAGGGCAATGGCCCCGCCAACGACGAACAGCGGCGTTGGCACCTGCGAGAACAGGAAGAAGGCCAGGATGGTCGTCAAGATGGGCTGCAGGTTGTTGAATACCGATACCTTGGCAGGGTCCCAATGTGTGAGGGCATAATACCAGAGACCGAAGCCAAGACCTGATGTGATCATGCCAAGGAAGAAGAGCTGGAACCACGTCATGGCCGGGTCAACGCCATTCACCACGGAGGTCAGTCCCGACGTGTCGAACGGCAATGGCAGGAGCAGGTAGATCGGGATGTAGAGGATCGTACCGACGAACATCGTGCAGGCCGTCAGGTAGAAGGCGCCGTACTTGATGGCAAGGCGGCGACCGAAGACCGTGTAGAACGACCAGGCCAGCGAAGCGGTCAGGACGATGATGTTCCCCAAGAAGAGGTCCGACGAAAGGCGTGCTCCTTTATCGATGAGGACGAGTGCCGTACCGGCAAAGGCGATCGCAACGCCGATCCGTTTCTTCCACGACGGACGCTCACGCATGAAGACGGACATGATGACGAGGACGAAGGCCGGCGACAGGGCATAGGCCAGCGCCGCATTTGGCGCCGATCCCAGCTGCACGCCCCACACGAAGAGCAATTGATTCAACGGAATGTTCAGCAAGCCGAGCAGGATGATGGGCAAACGATCTTCGGCATCGATGCGCTTCACCTGACTCCGCCGAATGATCATCCATGAGCCATAGAAGATGCAGGAGAAGAAGGCGCGAAAGAGCACGACCATCGTGGGGTGCAGGGAATGCGTCACACTCTTCGCAACGATATGGGTACTCGCAGCGATGAGCTGCTGCACGAGCATCAATAGGTACACAGCACCGTCTCTTCCTGTCGCTCATACGAGAACAGTTTTGCCGCCGCTCGTAGCAACGGAGTGAAATGGTTGCGATCAAGAGCTCGTTCAATGGCGCGGGCGATCGCTTCCGGTTCGGGCGGCGCCGCGATGGCCACGCCCAACCCATAGCGTTGGATGACCCGACGCATCGCCGGCAGGTCGGTCGTCACCACGGGGATCTGGGCCATGATGTATTCGAACAGCTTGTTGGGTAAGGCATACTCATAGCTCTTCGAAATGGGTTCGATGATGCAGAGTCCAACGTCGGCACTGCACGTCCACGCATGCAGTTCATCATACGAGATCGCCCCCAACCAGTGCACACGGTCGGCAACTCCCGCCGCCTGTGCTGCGCTCGCGAGCTCGGCACGTGCGGGTCCGTCTCCGATCACGCACAAATGCATGCGCGGAAGCAGCGGCAACGTGGCGATCATCGGACCGATCCCCCGTCCATGATGCACCACTCCCTGATACAACAACACCTTCGCATCGATGGGAATGTTGCAGGCCTCGCGAAGCTTGCGCGATGGCACCGGCTCTCGATACGGTGGCACGTTCAGGATGACGGTGGGAAGGGCGGCAAGGTGATACCGATCACGAATGATCTCTGCGTCCAGTTCACCGCTCACCGTCACGGTATCGGCACTCCGTATGAGGAGTCGTTCCATACCGGAGATAAGGCGTTGTTTGAGACCACGACCTTGCAATGGACCGAGGGCGAAGTAGAACTCGCGTGCATCGTAGATGAGCTTGGCCTTTGTGCGCTGCTTCCACTGTCGTGCGGCATACAACGCGAAAAGATCCATGGCGCCAACGGTCGTTGCATCGATCGGACGCTGGCGGAGGGCAAATGCCGTAAAGGATCGCCACCGTGCAAATGCCGAACCACCGGGGTCCGACCAGGAATGCAGCGTGATCGACCCACCGGCTGCCGTTGGTGCGGCATCCTCGTCGCGTAGTGTTCCTGCAGCGATCACATGGACGTGCCGTCCCGCACGAGCCAACGCACGAGCGACGTTCAGTGTTCGCGCGTCGCGATCCACATCTGCCAATGCGAGAAGAAGGGTCAAAGCGAAAGGTGGAATGTCGACCGCAGGATACCACGCGCGTCGAACCGTTCCTTGAACGTGATCAGGTTGTACGAGGGCGTCATCGGATCGTCGGCCTTCGTGTCTTGACTCACGCCGATGTCCACCCATTCATATCCGTTCTCCACGGCCCACCTGCAGGTCTCGTACATCACAAGATAGATGGGTCGCAAGTGTTCGAACTCATAGCGGAGCATGTTATAGAAACACAACACCACTTTGCGATTGGTCAGGAAGAGCAATGATCCTGCGATCGCCTCTCCATCGCAATACACGAGATACAACCGAAGCTTGTCTGGCATCAACCGATGCAACGTGAGCAGATCCTCAAGCGTGTGCGTTGGCGAAACGCCATGACGTGCTTTGTTCTCGACAAGGATCCGGTGGAACGTTGCATAGTCGTCGCTCTCGGCAATGGTGATCTTCCCTTCGCGCAAGATCTTGCGAATGCTCTTGCGGGCTGTGGGATCGAACGACTGCAGGAAGTCGCGACCATGCTTCAGATCGATGGCATGCGAGATGTAGTGCAACTCGAAATCGGCCTTGCGGTAGAGCATGGCGTATTCAAGGTGCTGACTGTAGTTCAAGGTATAGATGAGCGGCGGCGGGATGAGATAGGCATGCTTGAAACCAGCTTCGCGAGCATAGCCCATAAAGGCATCAACGATGCGCTCCGATCGCTCATACGACGTGTCTTCTGTGGCAATGGAACCGTACGATGCACCAACCGGTGACCAAAGATCTCCTTGCGCATTCACGCCCGCCGGGAGCACACCTACCAGCTTCCCTTGCTCTCTGAACATGAGATGATGGAAGTTCCACTTTCCGTCGGGATGGTAGTCAAGGAATCGCTGCAAATGGAACATCGTCCCGTTGTTGGAACGCTCCACGAAGGAGTCCCATTCGTCTCGGTCCTGAGGAGTATAGCGTTGGATCGTGATCGACATACTGCGTCTTGGAAGGAACGGCAAATCTACACACAAAGCTCTTGGCAACGAATGTTCGACATCATTCGTGCACGCACTATCTTTGCGCCGTTCACCAATTTCGTTTCATTTCACAACGTGGGGTCTGGTATGAAGAGAAGCATTCTCGTGATCGCAATGGTATTGCTCGGCATTGGTGTGTCGAGTGCTCAAAGCCCTGATAAGGTATTCGGCTTTGGTGTAACGGCAGGTCAATCGCTGGGTGGACACATCCTGTATGCGATCACTCCGGCGGTCCATGTGGGAACAGGCTTTGGCCTTGCTCTCCAGTCATCGAATGGCACAAGCACCAACCAGGTCTACTTCGCGCCGTACGGCAAATTCTTGCTCTCCGGTACGAAAGAGTTCAAGCCCTTCATCCTTGGTCAGTTCATGATCTCTTCAGGTCCATCGGGCAACTCCGCTTCGAACACAACGTCGACTTCTCTCAATTTCGGCGTTGGCGGTGAGTATTTCATCACGCCGCGTTTCGGTATCCAAGGCATGTTCCATGTGATCCAGATCGGCTTCGATCCAAGCTTTACGGCTTTTGGCTTCCTGACACCGGCCGTTGGTGTTGAGTGGTTCATGGACTAATGTATCACGACCGTTCTACGGCGCTTCACCACTCGGTGGAGCGCCGTTCTTGTTTATGACCATTGCCATCGTTCGTACAGATAGACTCGGCGACATGATCTTGACGCTTCCGATGATCGGAGCGATACGGTCTGTGTTGCCCGACGCTCGGATCCTGCTCTACACCAGGCGGTATGTGGAGCCGATCGTGCGGAGCGTTGCCGGGATCGACGAGATCATCTATTGCGATGATGCCGGGGTCGACCTACGTCGATCGTTTCGCGAGCATCACATCGACGTGATCTTCTTTCCACGTCCGCGCCGCTCAGAAGCATGGGCCGCCGTCATGGCAGGCATCCCCCGGCGCGTCGGCTCTGCGTATCGGTGGTATTCGTTCCTGTTCACCACGCGCATTCGCGACCATCGCAGCACAGCAGAACGTCACGAAGCGGAATTCAATGTGCGCATGATCGAGGCCGCCTTGGGCCTTGCCGCCCTACCCGTGGCCTTGCCACCCATACGACCGGTGACATCAACGCAGGTACCGGAGCGACCGTACTTTGTCGTCCATCCGGGGTCGGGTGGCAGTGCGCGCGATTGGGCACCGGAACGATTTGGGGAGGCAGCATGTGAGCTCGCTGCGCAGACGGGATGGACACCCGTGATCACGGGCATTGCTTCGGAGCACGACGTGTGCGATGTCGTGCAACGCACGTGTCCGTCGGCCATCAACCTGTGCGGGACACGATCGTTGGAAGAGATGATGTCGGTGCTGGCATCGGCAGAAGTAGCGATCGCCAATTCAACGGGTGTGCTGCATCTCGCAGCAGCGCTTGGAACGGCCGTGGTCGGACTCTATCCGCGAACACCGGCGATGTCGCAGTACCGATGGGGACCGTATACAGGTCGAGCCGTGGTGCTTGAAAGTGATGCTGCCGACGATATGTCGGCGATCGATGTCAGTGCTGTTGTGAACGCAGCACGTCGCGCACACGCTCTGCATCCTGCTCCGTATCAACGGCCAGGAACAACTGCTCCGTCTCCACGCACGTAAAGCGCGCCCCCGCCTCCATCAATCGCAATTGCTCCAGCATCTCTGCACGCTCAAGTGGTGAGGGCGGCAAGGAAACATGTCGCTGCAAGGCCGACAGTGTATAGGCGTAGATGCCGATATGCTTCCAGAACGTATGCGCCGAATGCCAAGCAGCACCATCGGACTCGTTGCGCAGATATGGGATCGGTGACCGCGAGAAATAGAGCGCATTGTTCGATGTGTCGACCACGACCTTGACCACCGACGGATTCGTCAGTTCGTCGGCAAAGAGGATCCGGCTCATGGCCGTTGCGACATCGGCACCACTTGCGCGCAGTGCCTGCACAAGATGCGTGATCACGTTGGGTGCAAGCAGTGGTTCATCACCCTGGATGTTCACCACAACGTCCGGACGGAGATGCAACTGTCGGATAAGAGCATCGCATCGGTCGGTGCCACTCGGCAGATCGGGTGAGGTGAGATAGGCTTCGGCACCAAATCGTTGCGCCTCGGCAACGATGCGTTCATCGTCGGTGGCGATCAGGACGCGATCCAAAACCGTGCACGCCGTGGCGGCGCGCCACACACGTTCGATCATACTTTGACCGCAGAGGTCGATGAGCGGCTTTCCCGGCAGCCTCGTCGAGGCATACCGCGCCGGGATCACACCAACGATCATGAACCAAGTACCTTCGGCACTTTGAAGAACGCCTCGTTCTTCTTTGGTGCATTGGAGAGCGCTTCTTCCGTGGTCAGGCATTCGCCTACCACGTCGGCGCGCATCACGTTGGTGGCATCGTTCACATGGGACATGGGTTCAACACCCGTCATGTCGACGGCATTGATGGCACCCACATAGGCAACGATGTTCTCGAACTGTTCGCCAAAGGCCACGAGTTCGTCGTCAGAGAATCGCAGGCGTGCAAGCTCTGCGATGCGAGAAAGTTCAGCGGTTGTCATGTGCAAAGATACGTTGTTCCAGAACGGCATGCAGGGTGTGCATCGCCTGTACCTGATCGGACTTGCTCGCTTCGGTCGGAAGAACGATCGGAGCATCAACGGTGAGCGATACCACTCCGGGCGAGAGGCGCGTGCCGTGCGCCGGCAGAACGGACGCCGTGCCCACGAGGGTGACCGGTACGATGGGGCGTCCGCTGCGTGCGGCCAGGGAGAATGCTCCCCGCTTGAAGGCACCGAGCCGTCCGTCTTCGCTGCGTGTACCCTCGGGAAACACCAGCACACTTGCGCCCGTGCTCATCGTGGCAACGGTCTGCTCGATCTTGGCAAAGGCCTCGCGCGAGTCACCACGATCGACAGCAATGAAGGGCGACATGCGCAAACACCAACCGAAGATCGGAATTCGACCCAATTCCTCCTTGTACATGATGCGAATGTTGTCGGGCAAGGAGGCAAGGAGGACAGGAATGTCGAACAGACTACTGTGATTGGCACAGTACACGTAGCGTTCGGTCGGCACAAGATGTTCAAAGCCGCTACACTGCACACGAACACCTGCAATGCGAAGCAGGAGTCTCGACCATGCACGTGCATAGAGGTAGTACACCGATGTATCTCGGAACAAGAGCATGTGGAGCATCACACCGATCGCAAAGGCGACCGTAACGACGGCGATGACCAGAATACGCAACCACGAACGCATAGACCACTTGAATGTGTGGTACAATATAGACCGCTGTTCACTATGTTCATAGGTGATGCCCCGTGCATCTCCCCTATCCCACAACACCAATTCACGTCTTTCCGTCATGAGCTCATCGAAGTCCCTGCAAGACCTTGCCGCCCTTCTGGGCACCCCTGCCCCATCTTCTTCCGAACAACCCGCGTCAACAAAGAAGCGATTGGGCTACGATGGGAAACCGATGCTGGTCAAGGTGCGAAAGGAAACGCGACGTGGAAAGACCATCACGTCGATCACGGGATTTCAGAGTCATCCGAAGGACCTGCACACGATGCTATCGACGTTCAAGTCGAAGTTCGGCACCGGCGGATCCGTGCTCGACAATGCCATCGAGATCCAGGGCGATCACACCACGAAGGTGATCGAATTCCTGAAGGCCGAAGGATACTCCGTCAAGGGATGAAGGCAAAGGCGGAAGGATTGAGGCCAACAGCGGCGCGCGCTACCACAGCGCCAGTCGCATCGATGGCGAAGGCCTCTCCATCGATCACATAGTTGCGTGCGTTGCCCACCCATACGTTGTTCGTTGATGCCTGGTAGCCAAGGGTGTACCATTGATCGGTCGATGATGATGCATGCGTTATGAGACGTCGCGGTGCCGACGTGGCATCGTCGATCACATCCACGCCATACTTGTGAAGCACGTAACAGCGACCGGTGCGTTGGTCGACATCGATGGTGGTGATCCACGTGAACGTCCAGCGCGCCACCACGGCAAGTGTTCGAGCATTCACACAAACAACACCACCGATGGAGTCCTTCTTCGACGGGAGGTCGCGGTACGATGCCCACACTCGATTTCGCGTCGGATCCGCTCGCACTGTCCCAACATTGGGAACCCCGCCGATGGTGCCAACGGAAGTAAGGTCGGTGGTTGAAAGAACGGCAATGGTACCTGCGCCGGGCTCTGTTGCACGCAGATCACCGAAGCCCGAGATGCCAACAAAGAGTCTGCCGTTGAGAACGGCACACCCGCTGGGGGCAGGACCAACGCGGACGCCCGACGTGGTAACGGAAAGCGTGCGCGGATCGAACTCGGTGATCGAGTCGTCGTTCTCATTCGTGCAATACCCAACACTGTCGTTGGCGATCACTACACTGCGCGGTTGCTGCGTTGCGGGAAGCGAGATGCGACCGATCCACGTTCCGGTGGACATGCGCACCACTTCGATCGAATGCGAAGTGGAAACGGCAATGAACATCGTATCGCCACGCACAGCAACATCCCCCGCCGTGTCGCCAAGGCGTTGCAACGGATCGTTGGCTTGCAAGACGTCACGTACGGCGATCATCTGCGTGGGGTCGACGTACGAGAGCACACTGTTATCCTGTCGCCAAAGCCCTTCGCACACAACATACACGCCCCCCGAGCGAGGTTGAACGGCGGCAGGGTCCGGTGGTGCCGACGGGGTCTGCACACAGCTCACGAGGAACGCACTGGCCATGATCAGCAGTATCGTTCTCATCGCAACACCTTCTCGGTGTGCTGTGTCGACGCACTCAGCAGACGAACGAACGAACATCCTAACGGTAGCACATCCATGGAGATCGTATACGATCCGGCACCGAGGTGCTCCTCCCACACAAGCGTACCATCGGTACGAAAGGCTGTAATGCGTGTACCACCACGAAGTGCATCGGCATCGCTCACGGAAACGAACAGCAGATGTTCTCGCTCTTCATACGAGAGCGTCGTGTTCATTGCGGACGGAACGGTATGGAGTCCCAGTACGGCATCGAGATCGAATCCGGTGAGCGAAGGATCGTACAACGGATTCGTCGGGTCGTTCATGAGCATCGTGGTCACATCGGTGATGCGCACATATCGGATACTGTCCACCCCGATGCTTGCAAGATCGAAGGCATCGCCTCCACTCACCGCGGGATCCCACGGGTCTTGATCACCATGCGTTGGCGTCATGCCCGCACATCCGGCAAAGGTGTTCGAATCCATGGGGAAGGATGTCCAGTGCAGGCCATCCGTGCTCACGTCGACGCGCGCCGGTTCTGCGAACAACTGTCCGCTGCCATATCGAAACGCATTCTCGAACACGGTGAGATCCGCTCCGGGTCCGTCCACCACCACCGCACCCTTCCACCCTACGATGATCACGCCTCCAAGACCGATACTGCACACGTCGTGCGGATCGGTTGCCTGCACATCTTCACGCGCAACGTGTGCTGGCGTGCCGAAGATGTTGGCCGGAAAGACGGCCGGACCTTGCCCTACATTCTGTCCGGTACCGGGCATGAAGGCAAAGACCGTATCGATGGTCGCACGTCCCCACTGTGCATGCAATGGTTGCATGCAGAGGATCATCACAACGATGGTGCGGAGGATGGTCATAGCGACACGTTCGTGAGAATGCGCAACGTGCGTCCGGGCATCGGATAGCCACGCACCACCACGTAGTCTTCGTTCAAGAGATTGTCGACGGAGAGTCGCACATCGATCCGCATGAGATCCGATCGCGCTTGTGCGCCAACGTAGATGCCGACCACGGTAAAGGGTTGGACAAGCGATGCATACTGTGCACCGGGAAGTGCATATCGATAACTGGTGTAGGACCATGTGCCACCCATCATGAGCACGTCTTCCTTCCAGTGCACGCCACCGTTGAAGAGTTCTTGCGGGATGTAGGGAAGCAAGGTTCCGTCGAGACCGGGACGTCCCGTTCGGTCGCGCGCCTCTTGTCGCGTATACGATGCATGCAGCGTGAGGCGTTCATCCAATGGCATTGCACGGAGGCCGACCTCGACGCCGGTGGTGGTGGCCTGTCCAACGTTCTGCGCACTCCACGACACCGGACTTGTCGGTACGGAGATGATCTGATCGTGCGTGTTGGCATTGAAGGCCGACACATCGCACACCAACCATGCGAACGGTCGTACCGAGCATCCTGCATCGAGCATCACGGCTCGTTCCGGACGGAGTGTTGCCGTACCATAGTTCAAGTAGTACAACTCTGTGAACGATGGCGGTCGAAAGTTGTACGATGCCGATGTGCGCACGTCGAGCCATGACGTTGCACTCCAGCGCGCGGCAAGCAGAGGAGAGACGGCCGTGCCTGCATCAGAGATCGCGTCGGCGCGCAGGCCCCCTTCCACCATCACTCCTTCGTCGACATTCCATTGCCAGTGTCCGCTGACGGCGATCTGTCTGCGCTGCACCACCGTGGGCACTTGCGGTTGCAAGGTGGCACCACGCAGATCGGCATAGGATGCATCCACACGATAGGTCTGCACGAGCGGCTCGCTCGCCGAACGGAACGCAACGCCCGTGGCCATATCACGCAAGATGAATCGTTCATTCAATCCACTTCTGCCAAGGATGGTGGCATCGGGATCTACATAGCGTTGGTCCCAATAGCGCGTACCGAGGGTGACCATGAGATCGGAGGTCGACGAAAGAGGAATGCGACCGTTCACACCGCCGATCACATCGGCATCCGACATGCGCGCGCGTGCATTCGTCGTGCTCCCCTGCACCACGGCTCCTGGCACGCCACGATCGGCGCTACGTGCAAGGGCGAAGACCGTCCAACGGTCTGTTGGTTGGTAATGGAGCAGCCCACTCAACGAATGCATGTCGCTGTTCTCTCGATTCACGTCGTACGGCACGCCATCGACCTTCATGTAGTACGGGAAGGCACCACTGGAGGTAAGGACATCGATCGAAGCGCCGATGGTCCCGATCGCCGTTGGTGAAGAGCCGTGGGCATTCACATGATGTTCTTCGAACGACCCTACCGAAGCGAGTCCACCGGCCGTGGCCTTCATCGGCATGGCGATCGACATGTTCACAACGCCCGTCATGGCGTTCGCGCCGTAGAGAGCCGAGGCGCCACCGCGCACCACGTCGACGTGATCGACCATGGCCATCGGCACGGCGCTCAGATCGAACTGTCCGTTCTGTGCACTGCTCAATCGAATGCCGTTGATCATCACCAGCGATTGCGCTGCAGATCCGCCACGCATCGACACCGTCTTCATGCCGCCAACGCCGCCATAACTGCGGATGGCGAGACCGGGCACGTAGGACAACGCATCCGATGCTTGTAGAGGGGCGATGCTCTTCAGGAAGTGGGCATCGAGCGATGTGGAGGCTTGCGTCGACGTGATATCGGCTCGCAGGAATGCATTGTCGCGCACCACTACTTCCCGCACCCGAGCCCGCATCGTATCCACGGCAACAGAGTCACCGGCATACAATGGCTGCAGCATGACAATGGCAAGGAGGAAGGGTATGAGGGGACGGAGGACCATATAGGAACACGCAATTTAGGGGGCTTCTCGTTCATGGTCACTTCTTACATTTGCGACGACTCGGGGTTTTATCATCTGTTAGGGGTGAACAATGAAACGTGTTCTCAAGTGGGCGGCCATTGTGCTGCTGGTGATCATAGCGGCCGTAGGGGGCTTTGCCGCCTATGTGGCCATCCGTGGCATTCCATCGTATGAACCCCACGTGGTGGAGTTCAAGGTGGTGTCGACGCCTGAACGTATCGCACATGGGCGGAACCTGGCAATGATGCTCTGTGTGCACTGCCATACCGATCCGATCACCCGTCAGCTCACGGGGACAAAACTCCTCGATCTTCCGGCAGAGTTCGGAACGGCCTATTCGAAGAACATCACGCAGGACCGTGAACACGGCATTGGGAATTGGTCGAACAGCGAGATCGTCTACCTCTTGCGCACGGGGATTCATCCGAAGACCGGAAAGTTCGTGCCGCCCTGGATGCCGAAGTTCCCGCGCGTTTCCGACGAGGATATGGCAAGCATCATCTCGTTCCTGCGGAGCGACGATCCGCTTGTGGCAGCACAACCGGTGGTGAACAAAGAGGGCGAGCCCACCTTCCTTGCAAAGATGCTGTGCTATATCGCCTTCAAGCCATTGGACTATCCGTCCGCTCCCATTCCCGTTCCCGACACCACCGACAAAGTGGCCTATGGAAAGTATCTCGCCCTTGGCGTGCTGGATTGCTGGACATGCCACTCCGGAGATTTCAAGAAGATGGACATGGTGAATCCGGAGAAGTCCTTCGAGTTCTTTGCCGGTGGCAATGTGATGCTCGATGCGAACGGACATGAGATCCCAACCACCAACATCACTTCCGACAAGCGACACGGGATCGGTGCATGGAAGGAAGCGGACTTCGTGCGCGCCCTTCGCACAGGGATCAAGCCGGATGGAACACCAATGCGATTCCCCATGGTTCGCATGCCGCAGTTGAGCGACCATGCGATCTCGTCGATCTATGCCTACCTGCTCACAACACCAGCCATACCGAAACCACGCCAAGAGCCACCGCCCTACACCATACCGACCAATGCCTCTGCGGGGATGAAGGCCTACTACAAGTATTCATGTCAGCGTTGCCATGGCGAGTCAGGTCTTGGCATTGCCGACCTGCAGCTTGCCGGCAAGAAGTATTCGGCAGATTCAACGCTCATCGATGTGATCAAGCATCCGTCGAAGTACTGGCCGGACACGTACATGCCCGAGTGGGAATCCACTGTGTCGGATCAGGAGTATACAGATCTTGCCGTGTACGTTCGTGAGCTCGGAAAGAAGAGCGGTCGTTAACGGATCATGATCGGGATCGTCCGTACGCTCTGATCGACATGGACAACAACGTAATAGATGCCACGCTGCATTTGTCGGAGCGTGGCATCGACGTTTCTGCCATCCACTGTATAGATCGCATAGTGATACTCGCCTCGAAGTGCACGCTGAAGAACGTTGGAGTTGTCATCGTCTCCGTCCTGCACCGACGTCATCTGTCCTAGATTCAGTCCGCCATTCGGCTCATAGTGCAACAAAAAGGCATCGTCCTTCCCCGAGCTGCGCAGGAAGAACTTCGTCGCCCCCGGATCGATATCGATCGCATCCACGAAGGAGCCCGTCACCCAAACACCGTTGATATCATCAACGGCCAGGCCACATCCCTCCGTCACGAATTCCTCTCCGCTTACCGCTGACCCGAACGATGTGGCCCAACGTGCAGCGCCGTCCACAGAGTACTTCGCTATGAAGGCATTGTAGGCACCGTTCACGCCACCGGCTTGCAGCGAGAGCACACCCGAACCCGGATCGAAATCGGCAACGGTCTGAAAGCCCCCCGTGATGTACACGTTCCCATCGGTATCCACGCGAAGACGATCGGCACGATCGTTACCGGCTCCGCCAACATTGAAGGAACGCACGATGGAACTGTCCGGCGCATACCGCACATAGAAGACATCGTCCTGTCCTTTGCTGATCAGACGCACAACAGCCGGACCACGATCAAGGTCCACCGAACCACCGAACTCACCGGAGATCGAAGCTTCACCCGATGCAGACACATCGAGGCACCCCACGCGCACCTGATCATCGGATCCCGCCGAACCAAAAGACGTGGTCCATCGAACGGCCAATGCACTGTCATAGCGCGCGATGAAGGCATCCGTGCCGCCATTGGAAACACATTCGTGCACATTCTCGGACAGGTCCACATCGATGGCCGCGCTAAAACAGCCGGCCACGATCACATCGCCATTGTGGACGCGGATCCCATGCCCTTCATCCCTTCCGATCCCTCCAACTGCTCGTGCCCAACGGAAGGAACCGTCTTCGGCGAACGAGGCGAACCAGACGTCCATGGCCGCAGTGGTCGAAGCAAAGAAGCCATTCACAGGATCGGACAATGGATCGAAGTCGATCTCTCCACTGAAGGCGCCCGTGAGATAGACGTTGCCTCGTGCGTCGATATCGCAGTCGAAGGCCTCGTCGAATTGGGCCTCGACGGTCGGATCGGTCTCGGCATCACCGAACGACCAGGCCCACCGATACTGTCCGTCGGACGAATACCGTGCGACGAAGGCATCACGTCCGGCATGACCGAAGAGTGCGCGCACCGTGTCGCTCGGATCGAGATCATAGACGGTTCCACCAATGGAGCCGGCGATCACCACATCGCCGTTGGGAGCGATCCGTAGCGAATGCACGACGTCGTAGCCCGGACTTCCGAACGTGATCACCCATTGCAGGGTGAGATCCGCCGAATACTTCAGCACGGCCACATCAACGGCCATGGGGTCGGTGGAATCTCCCAGACTGAAACGGATGTTCTCGGCCGGACCTTTGTCGAAGTCGACATTTCCCTGAAAGGTCATGGCCACATAGACATTCCCCTTGGCATCGGTGGCGACGTCGGTTCCGCGGTCGTTACTCGCTCCACCGAAGGCCGAGAACTGTGCCAGGGCAAGGGTGGGAAGGAAGGCGGCAAGGCAGCAACAAAGGACGTAACGGTTCATGTCCCAAATTACGTCACCCCGCAACCTTTCCACCATACGGCCGTCCCCCGCCGCCCCATGACCGACCAGCTGTATCAGGCCGGACGCACGTCCGTTGCCATGTCGTTCGATTCCAACGATGTGGACAGTGCATCGGAACAAAAAGCGCAATTTTGGAGAGCAACAGCACTTCCTGAGCAGCGTAGGTTCGCATCAAGTATGTTGAACTGATATCCGAGACCTCTATGCACCCCGTCCCACCCATTGCCAGTTACATCTTCCTCGCCATTGTTGGCTTTCTTGTGGTTCAAGTGTTTCGTTGGCAGCGCGCAATGCATGGCAGCTTCGCCATTCCGTTGGCCGTTCTTGGTTGGCTCGCCCTCACCGCCACACTAGCACTCAATGGATTCTTCGAGGACTTCTCCACCATTCCGCCTCGCGTAGCCCTTGCCGTTGCCCCACCCTTCCTCGCCGTGATCTACGCAGCTTGGAAGGCGCCGAATGCTCTACTTGCCGCACCGCCGCGCATCTTCGTGACGTATCAAGGATTCCGTGTGCTCATGGAAGTGGTGCTCTTCATGCTCTACTATGTAGGCGTGTTGCCGCAACAGATGACGTGGGAAGGACGGAACTTCGACGTTGTCGTTGGGATCACGGCCCCCATTGTTGCGTGGATCTGTTTGCGCAGTGGACGTACGATGCGCGGACCGATGATCGCGTGGAACGTCGTGTCGATGATCCTTCTTGCGAACATCATGATCGTCGGACTCCTTTCCGCCCCAACACCTTTCCGCGTCTTCACAGAAGGACCCGCGAACCGCGTTGTCGCACTCTGGCCCTGGATCTGGCTACCTTCCTTCGTGGTGCCGATGGCACTTGCCGGGCACCTTTTCTCCCTCCGTCAGTTGCTGCAGATGCGCTCGGAGGGATCGACCTCCAAGACCACATCGAACCTACCGCTCACGCACCACTAGTTGGTGCGTGGTGGTAACGCCATCGCTGACCGTTTGCACGTAGTAGGTGCCAATGGGCCAGGTATGCACGTCGACGATGTGCGTTCCATCGATGGATGCCTGATAGACCACATCGCCCAACAGTGAATAGATGCGCACCATCGACGGCGCGGCAACATCAATGCGCGTGGTAGTGGTGGCAGGGTTTGGAGCGATGGTGCAACGTGTCGGTGCAGACACGTCGTCAAGCACGGACACGGCAGCCTGCGAGGATGCAAGCACTAGTTGCGACGATGCGGCGAATTGTTTGCCGCCAAAGAAGCGAGCAGAGCCACGATACCCAGCCACCGCTTCGACAGCGCTCGATGCACGCGCTCCCCACACAAGATCGCTATTGGCCTCGCGCAGGAAATAGAAAAGCGACGATGGAGCCGAGCCCTCGCTCTTCTGCACGAGAATGTCGCTGATCACCAATTGATCGGGTGATGAGAATGTTGCAGTGCCGAACGATCGAAGGATGTAGTACCCACCGCGGACATGGTCCACACCTGTTGGAGCCGGTTGTGGCGCGATGCGTAGGTGTGTGAGGACGATATCGTTCGGGGGAAGGGGCTCCATGGTCGACCATGAGAACGACATGTTCAGGAGATCGAGCGTGGATGAGCCGGTCGTGGTAACGTTACGTTGCGACTCTCCCGGTCCGACCGGCGCCGTCGATGTGATGCGATCGGCTGCATTGGCAAGCATGGCATGGCGAGGCCCTACGGCATCGATGGCCTGTCCGGCCGATTCGTTGAATTGGTAGTATGCCAGGAGATCCTTCGTCGATGCATTCGTCAGATACATCTCACGCTTGATCTCGTCGTCGCTGAGTGCTCTGTTGTAAACACGCACTTCATCGATGGCTCCATTGAAGACGCGGCCTCCCGTTGGGTCTTGCCCAATGTACGTCTCGGCTGCGAACGTCTGCAGCGGATGTGTGAAGGCAAAGGCTTCGCTCGCTCCATTGCAGTAGATGCGCGCTGAATCGGGCGTGATGACGAGTGCCACATACGTCCACTGATTCTCGGGCACGAAGAGCTTTGTCTTCAACCACCATGCTTCGCCATTCCAGTGATAGCGAAGCGTATGATCGGATTCAAGATTCAATCCGGCGATCGTTCCGGCACCTCTGCTCATCACGATGCCGGTGAAGGAATTCTGCTGTCCGTTCCGTTTGATCCATGCAGAGATGGTGGTGTTGATGCCGGTACGGTTCAAGGGCGGAATGGCGGCATAGGCCGAACGACCGTCTGTCTTCAGTGCGTTGCCGGGCATGCTATCGGGCAGGCACTCACTCAGCACCGTGATGCAACTATCCATGGTGATCTTGTCCACGCCATAGGCATCGGTCACGATCAGAGAAGCGGAGTAGGTTCCCGGCTTCGGATAGACCACGCGAATGCGCGCTTCAGACAATGTGGTCACCACGCCTCCGGGGAATGACCATTGACGCTTGATCGTGGATTCGTCGGCTGATGAATGGTCGTAGAAGACGATAGTGTCGCGCGTACACATGGAAACGTATCGATCGGCCGCGATCACGGCCATCGGCGGTGCCGAGGTATACAGCGGCGCTTCGAACACCCCACGATTGGTTGCGGCACGGATCTTCTGCTCACGGTAACAGATGTCGAATGTCGTCACCGAAGCAACGGGGAGACTATCGCTGTACAACATCCAGTCCGACATGGACTCGTCGCGATAGTAAACGCCAATGTCTGTTCCAAGGTAGACACCGCGGTTGGTGCCACGCTGATGAACGAGGGCTCGAGCGGACATGATCGGAAGTGTTCCGCTGAGGTTCTCCCATGTTGTCCCGCCATCGGTCGAACGGATCACCTTCACATCGGTTTGATTTCCACCAACGGAGATCCACATCACATTTGGCTCGCGTGCGCTGATGGCAACATCGGCCAGACGCCATGCATTGCCACGCACGAGCGAGGTCGGAGGACTGACGTTCTTGAACGTCCGTCCACCATCGGTGGATCGCAATACGTTGTAGCTATCGTAGTATCCGTTCTTGTGCATGATCACCACGGTGTTCGGATCTCCATCGCAGATGCGCACAAGGCGCACCTTGCTCTTCGGGGTGACGAGGACCGTTGCCCACGAGACGCCGTTGTTCGTGGATCGTGCCAGTACGGAATCCGCACCGACCCATAGTTCTGAACTCCGCCTGGGATGCTGGACCAAGGGGCTTGTTGGCTTGATGGCCATGTCGCTGCGAGCGAGGTCCTTTGTAGCGCTTCCACTCAGCGTCACGCGATGCCAGGTCTGGCCCATGTAGGTGTTCGCATAGACCGTGCGCGCATCGCCGAAATTCACGAGGCCACCGTCGTTGTCGCCACCATAGATGTGCAACCATCCATCATACGTGTTGCCATCCTTGAGGAGCACGCCATTATGATACGTCCCACCAAGCATCACATCACAGTCACTGAACCCTGCGCCCCACCCCCAGAACTCCGTACCCTGAATGCCGCGCGACATATCGTCGAAGCTATTGCCATTGTTCGTGCTTAGGAACACACCACCATCGGACACCACCCAGATGCGACTGCCGTAGATCTTGATCTCATGGCAATCTGCGTGTACGTACTTGGGCTTCGATGCCGCACCATAGGTCCAATGCGCATTGCACTTGAAGACCTTGCCGCCATCGTCCGAGATCCACACGTTGATACCGCAGACGTAGATCCTGTTCGCATCTGTTTCCGAAACGTTCAAGCCGAGGTCGTAATAGTATTGGCCACCGGGTTCAAGTCCTTTGGCATCCCAGCACATCATGTTCACATTCACGGAATCCGGCTTGCCGCCGGGCGCCGTGCCACAACAGCGCATGGAGAAGTTCTCGCCCTCATTCGTCGAGAGATACATGCCGACGGTGCCATCGCTACTGTCGATGTTGCCGGGCGCGAACAAGTACACGTTCTGTGTTGCTGCCGGTGTGACGGCGATCTCCCAACGTCGGGTATGTTCCTTCTTGGCAACGTTCGGGACGGGCAACCCCTTGCCGGCTTTTGCGAAGGATGACCCGGCATTGGTGCTCTTGTAGAACTCACACGAATCGCCCGTGTGTCGTACGATGTACATCGTCGGCGCTTTGCTCGGATGACGTTCGATCTCGTACACCTCGCCATCAACGATCTTGGTGAACGAGGTTCCCGCATTGGTGCTGTAGTAGAGTCCGCGATTGGTGGCAACGTGCAGTTTGTTGCGTTCTACGGGATTGAGCGACATGTCCCACACCACGAGACCACTATAGAACTGGTCGGCGATACCGGTCGGCTCCCACGACGTTCCGCCATTGGTGGAATGCAGAACCCCCAAGGAACAACCGAAGTAAACGTTGCGGGCATCACGCGGGTCGACGAGGATGCTTCGCACTTCACGCACCATCATGGTGGACGTCACGTTCGTCCACGTTCTCCCGTTGTCGGTGCTCTTCCAGAGACCGGCCGTTGCCGTCCCCACGTAGACGATCGATGTGTCGTTCACACCTTGTGCAACGGTATAGCAGTGCGCTTGTCCCGGTGCATAGGAAAGACCGAGTGCCTGCTTTTCCCATGCGAACGGACCGATGCTCTTCCATGCCGTGGATCGCTGTTCGCGTTCTTGTGGACGTGGCGTGAACCGTGCGTTCCAGATCCGTGATTGATCGGCAAGCGAGAGTGCGGGAACACGGTACACGCCACTGGTGTCCGCGAACTGTTCCATCATACGTACCCAGCGCTTATAGTCTTGCGTCTCCCTGCTCTTCACAAAGGGACGTGTGCTCCAGTACTCCTCATAGGCGCGTGTGACCGCGAACACATTCGGGTTGGGGCCATAGAGCAAGTCCACCCAATGTTGGGAGTGAGCGATCTGAACGGTGCATATGAGAATGGCCGCACATGCAAGGAGTCTGGGGGTGTTGCACATGCGGCCAAAGCTATGAAAAGTCGGTCACGCGGGGTTCAGGGATTCTCCTGAACGTTCGCATAGGCGCTGACGACGAAATCGGGGTTCTCGTCGCTGTTTGTCTTGAACTTCACTTGTCCGTTGAAGGGCCCCTTGACCTTCGGCGTGGCGGTCAAGACAAGCTCGAGCTTCTCGCCCGCCTTGATCGTCTTCGTGCCGGAGACATTGAGCTTCATGTCGTTGTCCACTTGGAACTCCGAGAGCACGAGGTCCTTCGTGTCGTTGTTCATCACATCCAGACGTGCCGTCATCTCCTTGCCAACGAATGGGTTCACGAAGGCGAAGTACATCACCGACAGTTGCACCTTCCGAATGATGTCGGCCTTCAGGAACAGATACTTCGTGGAATCCTGTCCGGGCGTGTTGCTCCGCACAGTGATGTTCTTGATCAGCTGACCCGATTGCATCGGCGAGATGCTCAACTTCACACCCATCGTGCTGATCTCTCCGGGCTTGAGTTCCGTCTTGTCTGGATCAGTCTTTGTACAGCCGCAACCCGGCTTGACCTCGAGCAGCTTCAACACTTCCGTCCCAACATTCTTGATCCGAATGGTCGCCTCAAGGTGACCTTCCTTCGGTGCCGGCACCTTGCCCCAGTCATAGGTATCTCCGCCAACCACTTCGATCTTCGGCTGGGCAAAGGCCGCCGCGGACATCGCGACAAAACAGCTCGCGACGATGAACAATGAACGCATACGATCTCTCCATGTGAAAAAGAAACTTCTTGTCATTCTACGATCAGCCGGCGGACAACATGCTCACCATCTTGTGTGGTGGTGGTGATCAAGTACATTCCCGGCGCCACGCCATTGAGCGGTACCGACACCTCGTGCACACCAGGGTCCAGTGTGACAGCCTCGGTCAGGTCTGCAACATACGCACCGGACGTGGTGTAGGCGGCCAAATGGATGGTGGCGCTATACCGTAGGTCGATGGTGCACCGGGCCATGCCTCGGGCCGGATTGGGTGCGATGGTGATGTCCTTGATCCGCGATGCATCAAGTCGGCACATGTCGAAGTAGCTCTGCGCATGCGGCAGCGATCGACACGCTTCTGACGGCGTGATACATCCGCGCTGCACTTCGGTGAGTAGGTTCAACTCCAGCATGATCGGCACACGATAGCGCTCCGGCAACAACGAGATCAGATCTCCCGTGGGCTTGAACCATTCCACCGTTTCCACCTTGCCATTTGCCGTTTGCTCTACGCGGCGGACGGGAATGTAGAGCGCGCTCATCTGCACATACTCTTCGCCGTTGTCGACCACCGAAGAGGCTTGGGCAGTGTGTGTCAGACATTCCAGTGTGCGCTGTTCACGTACCCGACCTGATGCGTTCGACGTTCTCACGCGTTGCGTGCGGATCTCGGGCTGGAGTCCTTCCGGCAAGGCAGCGAACTCCGATGCGGAAAGATCCAGGAACGGAAGTCCCGCAATGCGAGCACTTCCCGTAGGCGTCGGTGCTTGCGTCCGCGGTGCGCGCACAACAGCGTGCCGATCGGCGTTGGACGTTGCGTTCACCGACCGTGTATGCGTTGCGACCTCAACTCGCGCCGGAGCCGCAGGCTGTTGCGGCGACATAACGGTGCTCTTGGTGACGGTTTCCGGGGAAGGCGGCAGGGAGGCGTTGTCCGAACCGCGCTGTAGATACCATGCTGTGATGGCAACTGCCGCGGTCAATGCACAGGCAGCGACGATCCATGCGGGCGAACGATACGGCGTGATCGACACGGATGGTACGTGGTGCATGGCATCGGCAACATCGGCTTCTGTGAGCAGTGGTGTTGCATGACGTGCCGTGCGCAGGGCATCGAACAGATCATCTGTGTTCGGTCTTTGCGATGTGCTCATAGCGGAACCTCTTCGAGGATCGGAACGACCGTTGGTGAATGTTGCGTGTCGGTGAGCATGGATCGAAGTTTCTTACGTGCGCGATGCAATCGAACCTTGACGGCAACGGTGGTGCATCCTTGTGTTGCGGCAATGTCGTTCAACGAGAACCCCATCACTTCGAACAAGATGATGGCTTGACGTTGCTCGTCAGGCAGTGTAGCGATCGCGTCGTGCAGTAGTCGAACATCCGTGCTGAGCTCAGCAGATGGACCGCCGTCGAAAAGTCGATCGAAGTCGTCCGGCAGCGTCGACACCTGTCGAGCCGCATGCGTTCTCCTTGCCTGCCACGTTCGCGAGGCGATCGTGAACAGAAAACTGAGGAATGCCTTTTCGTCACGCACCGTATCGAACCGTTCATAGGCCGCCGCGATCGTGTCGGCCACTAGCTCTCTCGCTTCGTATCGACTATGCGTGAGATGCAACGCATACCGTTCGAGCGAAGGCTGAACGGGTCGTAGGATCTGCATGAATCGGTCCTGACGGGAAGGTGTGGCCATGGATGCTGCGTGTGTACCGGCGAGTAAGTGGTCGACGTCGCGAGAAGGTTACCGCAACGACGAAGATCATGCCACCTTCATGGATGCCGATGCTGCGAGGCGCACCTTGACGTAGGTAGCGAAGGCAGCGCCGCCAAGCAGGGTAAGGGTGACCGACACCAGCAGGACCGTTTCCCAAAGGGGGTTCTCCCGGCGAAGTCCGTCCAGCAGCAATCCCGTCTCGAAAACGGCGAATGCAAGATTGGCTGCGATCGACACGGAGATCATGGCACCGAAGCTTGGAAGGGTGGATGTGTTGAAGCGTTTCAGTCCATACCATGCGAGAAAGGCATGGAACGACACGATGGGCACTTCGAACAAATGAAAGACCAGAACGCAACCCAAGGTGCTCCCGCAGACGGTGCAGGACGACCATGGGATGCCGATGAGAAAGGGTACATGGGCGGCACAGATGCCATAGAGAACGGCCACGACCGTGACCCAAGAATAGACCCGTACCAGGCTAGTGAGCTTCTCGATCGAAGCGTTGGACTGCGTCATACGATAACCCCTCATGTGAAGTGCGGGAAATCTACATAGAATTCCCATTCTTCGTAGTTTTGTATGGTATTCGGTCGTTTAGCTCAGCCGGTTCAGAGCGTTCGCCTCACACGCGAAAGGTCACAAGTTCAAATCTTGTAACGACCACTCGAACATTGCTTCCGCTGCATGTATGAAGCATACTGTTCACCTTCCATGACGCATATGTCTGCCGTTCGACCGTTGGTATTGGCGTTGAGCCTGCTTCTTCTGCTCGGCGTTCGGTCGGTGACAACAGCGCAACAGGTACCCATCCCGGGGCCGTTCCGACTCGACTCCCTCATGATCGTACGAGACACGCTTCCCCCGCTGCGCGACTCTGCGGATCACATCTCCATCCTTGCCTTCCCTTACTTCTCTGCTTCGCCCGAAAGTGGTTTTCTGATCGGCGCTGCAGGGATCGCATCGTTCGAACTGGACAAGCGAGCCACAAAGAATCGGCGCTCTTCGACGATCTCGCTTGGAGGCAACGTTTCCGAACTTGGTCGGGCCTTGCTGGCCACCAACTTCGACCTGTACTTCAACGATGTGGTGAGTCGCATCACGGGGCGCATCGGCTACGAGAAGCAACCGACGCGCTACTATGGCATCGGTGCCACGTCGAACCAGGCCGACGAAGTGTGGTACTACCCCACCTTCATGAAGTTCGCCGCCTCCTACATGCATCGTGCCACACAAACCGACGAAGGGCAGGGCTTCACGATCGGTGGACGACTCGAGTATTGGAACACCGTCACGAACACCGACTCGTTGCGCATCGACACGGCGACGTTCGTAGAACCGTTAGGCTGGAATGGCGGACTCACCTTGGGTGGAGGGGTTGTCCTGGCCTATGACACGCGCGACAATCCGTATTTCCCCACCAAGAACATGTATGCCGAACTGCGATCGATGACGTACGGCAAGTTCATGGCGGCCGACTATGAATACAATCGCTCATGGCTCGATGTGCGTGGCTATCACGGCATTCATATCGATGCACTCGACGAGACGATGGTCATCGCCGGACAGGCGCTCATCGATCTCACGATCGGCAATGCTCCGATCTACGATCTGCCAACCTACGGTGGCGATGCTGTGATGCGCGGAATTCTGCGTGGTCGGTACATCGACCGTGCTTCGGCCGTAGCCCAAGTGGAAGTACGATCGCGCCTTTTCTGGGTGTTGGGCCTTGCCGCCTTTGCCGCCGCGGGCGACGTCTTTCCCAACTGGAATGGCATGAGCTTGTCGCATACGAAGGTGGCAGGGGGCATGGGTCTGCGTATCTACTTGAATCGCGAGGCCGGCATGATCGGCCGCATCGATGTGGCCTGGAGTGAATGGGGTACGGCCGGCTACTTCACGTTTGGCGAAGCTTTTTAGGTTCCCTTCCTCCCCGCCTCCATGCTCCCACCTGTCTTTGGATCCCGACCGTATGGTCCGCGACTCGAACGCTGCGTCGCTTCTGCGCAATACACCAATGGTGCGTTTCACAACACCGAGGTCACGCCGCAACTGGTGGCAGCGGAGCCGTGGTGGAAGATCATGTGGATGATGCTCAGCAACTCCACGCAGAGCACGCCGCGCGTCGACATCCCGCATGTGATCACCGATGTTCGTGACCCTTCTGCACGTCCGTGGGAGATCGTATGGTTCGGTCATTCGTCGTATCTGATCACGAATGGTGAGCAGCGCATTCTCGTCGACCCGGTGTTCGCGGGACATGCCTCGCCGTTTCGTTTCTTCGGTCGTGCCTTTCCCGGCGCCGATGCCTACAAGGCCCATCACATGCCAGACGTGGATGTACTCGTGCTCACGCATGATCACTATGATCACCTCTGCATGCATACCGTGCGAGCGCTTGCATCTCGTACGACGCGCATCATCACGTCGCTCGGTGTTGGAGCTCATCTTGAACGTTGGGGCATTCCACACACCATGATCACGGAACTTGATTGGTGGGAATCTGCAGAGCTCGGCACGGGCATGTCGATCATGGCGGCCCCGGCACGACATTTTTCCGGTCGTGCCTTCAAGCGTGGTGAGACGTTGTGGTCGTCGTTCGCGCTCGACCTTCCCGGACACCGACTGTTCCTTGGTGCCGACTCGGGCTATGGTGCGCACTTTGCCGAGATCGGCGCGCGTGTTGGCGGATTCGATCTGGCCATCCTCGAAGCAGGACAGTATGGTGCGAACTGGCCTCACATCCACATGTTGCCCGAGGACACAGTGCAAGCCGCGCACGATCTTCGTGCCCGCGTCTTGCTCCCGGTGCACTGGGCAAAGTTCGCATTGTCCTACCATCCGTGGGACGAGCCCATTCAACGGGTCGTCGCGCACGCACAGCGCACGGGGATGAACCTCACCACACCCATGATCGGCGAGCGTGTCGTGCTGCACGAACAACTTCCGAATGGCCAATGGTGGAGGCGTTGACGGCAACGCCGTAGGAGTACCGCACAACACGCGTGAAAAGTGTGACAATCGTCATGGTTCGTTCTCTGCTAAGCAACGAAGTTGCGCGCGTCCCCCAGTATGTTCAACATGTGCAGCAGAGGCACATCATGAAAACCCTCGAAAGGAAGAACGCCAATGTTCTTCGCGATCCGTTTGGAGATTTCTTCGATGGAGATCTCTTTGCAATGACGCCCGACCTTCGGAAGCTTCTCCCGTCGTTGGTCAGAACGGCCACGGTCCCTGCCGTGAACGTCAGCGAGACGGCAACGCAATACATGGTCGAGTTCGCGGCACCCGGAATGAAGAAGGAAGACTTCAAGCTGTCGATCGACGACAACATGCTCACGGTCAGTGCGACCACGTCGACAGAGAAGAAGGAAGAGTCGAAGGAGTTCACGCGGCAAGAGTTCAACTACTCGTCGTTCACGCGTTCGTTCACGCTTCCGGACGATGTTCTTCCGGACTCGATCAAGGCCACGTATCTCGACGGAATGTTGAAGATCACCATCGGCAGATCGGGTGATCACAACAATGCGCGGAAGCGCGAGATCACGGTCGATTGATCATCAACGTCAGCTCTCCCCGCCCTGGCTCTGCCGGCGACGTTGAACGATCAGATAGCCGATCAGCAATGCAAGTCCGATCCCGACGCCCTTCAATGCGGCGTCGGGGTCGCTGATGAAGATGTTCAACGCCACGAAGGTGCAGCTGGCGATCAGAACAAGTGGCATGAAGGGATAGAGCTTCATGCGATAACCGTTCGGGATGTCGTTACCCACACCGCGTGCGCGTAGGACGAAGATCGTTGCGGCCGATGTGGCGATGCCGATCGTATCCATGAAGATGCTGTAGTTCAGGATCGCATCGAACGTGCTCATCATGCTGAACGTGGCAACGCTCAGGATCATGAACACCGTCAGCGACACCGTATGCACGCCGGTACGTTGACTTCGTCGTGCGAAGAGGCGAGGGAGCGACCCATCTTCGCTCATGGCCGCCATCACACGCGGATTCGACAGCAGGATAGCATTGATATACACGAGGACGGCAAGGAAGAGCAAGGCAGAGATCACGTGCGTGCCGGCATCTCCGAGCACGACACCGGCCATGATGGCGGCGATCGAATGCGATGTCTTCAATTGTTCGAAGCCGATCACATAGACGTAGGCCATGTTCACGCATAGGTAGAGCGTAACGATGATGGCGATGGCAGGAACGATGGCGCGCGGCATGGTACGAGAGACATCGCGGACATCACCGCCAAAGTTGATCGTCTGCTGATACCCACCGTAGGTGAACGAGACGGCGATCAATGCAAGACCGAAGGCCTGGGCGATCCCCATCACCGACGTTGGTGCATTTGTCAGCGCGAGGACCGGTGCTTGTGGTGCGACAATGGCAGCGCTGATCACAAGAAGGACGAGTCCGATCTTCACCACCATCAGCACGGACTGTGTGCGTGCACTCACGCGCAGACCGAACAGATTCAATCCATAGAACAGCAAAATGCAGACGATGGCAAAGGTCGACTTTGCAACGGCGGATGTTGCAAGGTCGGGAGCGAAGGCCGTCATCGCATACTCGGCACCGATCAAGGCAACACCGGCGCCGGACGCGGCATTCGAGATCACGGTGATCCCGTTCACGGCAAATCCGATCGATGGATGGTAGGCTTGTGCGAAGACGCGATAGTAGCCACCCATCACGGGAAGGCGCGAGCCGATCTCGGCATACGTCAGTGCTCCGCAAACGGCCACGAAACCGCCCACGATCCATGCGGCAAAGAAGATCCATGGCGTCCCTGCGCTCATGGCGGCATTCACCGGCGTTCGAAAGATGCCCATGCCGATCACGAAGCTCACCACCATCAACGTGAGATCTGTTCGTCCAAGGGAGTGGGAAGGTGGCGAGGCGGGTTCATCGTGCATAGAGGCACAACATAAAAAAAAGCCCCTGACCGAAACGGCAA
>JAFDZT010000003.1 GCA_018266735.1 Bacteroidota bacterium
TCAACTAGCTTTCGGACATCTTCAGATTGGACCCTATGTTGACTCTTTCTTGAGTCTGGTGGGGTAACCTTGTTTGAGGTTGTGATCCATGCATAGGATGATAGATTGGGAGATTGCTACGGTTCCAGTTGATTGTAATTGTTGACTTCGCTGACGGCATAGCCAATGATCGCGCGATCATATGCCTGTGCGACTTGATGTCAACGCTGGTTCAGAAAGACGTGTGGTGAGGAGTCATTTGTTTTACAAACTGAAGCCATTGCAAACCTTTGTACACAAGGCCTACTCAGGCTGTGTCATGGTTCAATGGTGCGAATAATTGTCATGCCCACTCGTGAAACACCCTTGGCCGGACATTGTAAGTTCTTAGCGAGAATCTATCGTATTGCAGGTTTACTTTTACTTTCGCTGTGTTCCTGTCTAAATCTGACTTCGCAAAGTCAACTAGCACATAGGGATTGGCTCTTCGGAGTAAGAGCCAGGTTGGTGTTCGGTTCTACATCAGTGCAGCCTTCGTTCTGGAATGATTCTTCCCAGATTGCACCAGGTGTACTGATCAGTAGCAGTGGGCGCGTGGTCTTGATGATGTTGGAGAAGTGTGCCATAGGACCATATGGTGATACGTTAAGGGCCGCATCGAACGGACTTAAGACTTGTCCTCGACAACCGTATAACTTGCCACAATCGCTTCTCGCACGCTTGCCTAACAAGCCCAATGAAGTGTTCTCGATCCAAACGCACCAGAACAATGGAGAGCCACGGTATCGCGAAATAGAAAACGGCGCAATGACCATGCATCGCATCTATCTTGATTCCAATGCGGGTGCGGGTGCGGTGGAGTGGGTAGCAGATACGGTGATCAAAGCCTTTATCAAGTCGACAAGTACGCGTAAGCACGCGGCGGCGTGCCAAGCTCTCATCCCCCATCTGAATGGACGTGATTATTGGCTCATTGTACCCATGGTGCACCCTCAAGAGATATGGGCTTACATACTCAATGAGAATGGAGTGGATACTACTACACTTGTTCGTTCACCGTATTCGTTTCCACGTGGCTTCTTGCCGTATCCGCAAGAGGATCCAATGAATGACTTTGTTGGCGAGATGAAGATTTCACCAACGGCAACGAAGATGGCGTTCGTCGGCGGCACTCGAGGTCGAGTAGGTCTATACGATTTTGATGTAGCTACTGGTACGTTTATGAACGAACGTGAGATCTCAGATCCGAAGTATTGGCACGACGGGGACCCATTCCAATTCGCAGAATTGAACTATCTGGATGCGCCGTATGGAATTGAGTTTTCGCCGGACGAGTCAAAGGTATACGTAACGGCGATACAATATAATGGAATAGGCGACTATGTATTTTATCGAGACTTCAATCCCGATTCCGCGCGTGGTGAGCTCGTCCAATACGACATCACGAAACCTACCGCCGATGAGATCAAAGCGACCCGCACGGTGATCGTTCCGATGAGCTATGAACAGAAGCTCGCGGGACTGCAATTAGGACCCGACGGAAAGATCTACTGCGCACAGCGCGATCAACAGTTCGTGTCTTGCATCGAGAATCCCAATGCCCTTGGTACAGCATGCACGTATGTGAAAGAAGCCGTGCAATTGCTTCCGGGCACTCGCTGCGGTGAGGGGTTCCCGTTTGTCATGAGCACAACGCTTGGAGGAAAGCTGAGGGTTGTGTCGCAGGATAACTGCGTCGGTGACACGATGTCGATCCCGCTGGCAGGTAGCTTTGTCACGGATTCCGTCCAGTGGGACTTCGGCGATCCATCGTCGCCCACGAATCAGGGATATGGCCGCATCGGAAGGCACTACTACACACAGCCTGGTGCCTACTTTGTGACGGCAACGATGTTCATTGGCTCCGAGGCACAAGCGCCTGTTTCGAACTGGGTCTACGTGTATGCAACACCAACGGCAACAGCGAGCGCAGCACCATCAAGTATCTGCGAGGGCGACACTGTCCTACTCAAGTCAACAGGCGGCATCACCGCACTGTGGTATGCCGGCTCTGACCTTACCACGCCATCGATCGGACGAGGTACGTCACTTCGCGTGATCGCCTCACCACCGGGCAGGTACACAGCCATCGTGCAGACAGCCTTCGGTTGCCTCGATACGACCTCGGTACTGGTCGACGTTCTTCCTGCCCCGACAGTTCAACTGACCGGTGATACGACGGTGTGCACCGCACAAACATTGACATTCACGCCGCTCATTTTGAATGCCGTGTCGTATGTGTGGACGAGTACGCCTGACGATCCATCCTTGCTGCCTTCCGGCCCTACCGCTTCTTGCACTCCTCGCGCAGACGCTGTGTATACGCTAACGGTCACCGGTGCGAATGGCTGCAAGGACTTCGCATCCATGCGTGTACGGGTGCGTGCTCTTCCGGCGGTCGTTGCCACGGGCGACACCATCATCTGTGCACCAACACCTGTGCAGTTCAGCGCGCGCGGCGCAACCTTGTACATATGGAGTGATGCACAAGGGCGGCAAGTAGGCACGGGTGCGAACATTACATTTACGCCACAACGCAGTGGAATCTATGTGGTGACCGGAGTCGACTCCGCTGGGTGCGAGAACCATGACACCGTGAACGTTGTCATTCGACCGACGGTGGATCTGACGATCTCCGGTGATACGATCCTGTGCGACGGAACACCATCGACGTGGACGTGCTCCGTCGTTCCGCCAGGGAACGAAGAGAACATCATCTGGCTGGATGCATCGAATATTCGGATCGGAACAGGGCCGACCTATACGGCCCTCTTCACGACAAGCTCACTGTTGCGAGCAACGCTTCCGGGCGCGAGCGACTGCACCGATACGGCGAGTGTGATGATACATGTTGGAACGCGACCTCCACTCAGCGTTCACCCGATGGACACAACGGCCTGTGTTGGAGACTCGGTGAAGTTCATCGGATCCAACGGCACTGTGCTGCGCACGATGGTGCAGGCCGGTGCAACGTCGTACCCGATCACAGCTGTGGACTCGGTGGGGTGCATGACCACCGTCAACGTGACCGCGCGCGGCGTTGTGGGAAATGATCTCACGGCGTCGTTTCGTGACACAACCGTTGATATTGGCAATGGGGAAGGACCGATCTACATCGACCTCGACGTGTCGCCACATCTTGACAATGGATGGCGCGGTGCTATGGTGCTGCGACTTTCCTATCGGTCGCGTTCGTTGAGCGTTGCACGGTACATCGATGCAAGTACCGGTCTTGATCTATCGCCCGTATCGACGAGCACCGTGGCCGATCGGACCATCGTCGACCTCGTGATCCCGGCCGCACAGTTGCATGCCCCACGTCAACACCTGCTGGATCTGCGTGCGTTACCGCTTGTCGATCAAGACACGGTATCGACCATAGATGTGCAGATCGTGTCGATGGAAGCGCTGGCCGCATGCGTCGACACCACGTCGCGCAGCGGACTGCTGACGATCACCGGCTGTGGTCGCGCCTACTATGGTCACATTGTTCTTGGGTCACCCACGGCGATCACGGTCAGGCCCAACCCCGCCACAGAGACGGTGTTCGTCGACATCGATGCCGGAGTACAGGGCGAGATCACTGTTGCGCTCGTGGATGCCCTCGGTCGGACCATAGCCGAACAAAACGTCCTCCGAACTTCTCACAATCGAAGCAGTGACCACATCGTTTTCGACCTCACTGGTGTCGCTTCAGGCATGCATGCGGTTGTGATCACCACGCCAACGGAGCGTCGGTACGTCCAGATAGTGGTAGGGAAGTGATAATGTGATCTCTTGCACGTAACGCTAGGTCGCATATGCCTGAGTGTTGGCGTGGTATGCACAGTGGTCATCACCACGTGTATCCGTGTGAGCACATGACGTTGAGCCTCACCCACCCAACAAAAAAGCCGCGCCAGGATGCCTGGTGCGGCTTCAAATTGATGTGGTCCCGTAGGGATTCGAACCCCAAACCTTCTGATTCGTAGTCAGATGCTCTATCCAGTTGAGCTACGGGACCGCAAGGGAGACGAGGCTGTTAGGCCTTGGCTTCCATCTTACGAACGTGCTTCATGAGAGCGCTCTTGCGGTTCGCAGCGGCGTTCTTGTGCAGAACTCCGTGGGCGGTAACGCGGTCGAGGACGCTGAAGGCCTTGCTGAGGGCGGCTTGCGCTACCTCGACGGTTGGTGCCAGGCGTACGGCCTTGATCGCTTCGCGCATGACCTTCTTGTTGCCACGGTTGTAGAGCTTGCGGCGACGTGACGAACGGATGCGCTTGATCGCGGATTTATGATGTGCCATAGTTTCTCTGTTGTCTTGCTTTGGGAAAACACAAGGACTGCAAAGATACGAGGGTTCGCGATACTGACAAACAAAAAGTGCGATCCGTTGTGGTGCGTAGCTTTGCAGGATGACGTTGTTCGACCAATTGGCCCTGCTGAGCACCGAGTCTGTGAACCCGCGGACGACCGATATCGACGTTCTGAGCGCCCGCGAGATCGTGGAACTGCTCAACGCCGAAGATGCGGGCGTGCACCTGGCCGTCCATGCCGAACTCGACCATATCGCCCGGGCAGCCCAGGCTGCGGCAACGGCCTTTCGCGCCGGCGGCCGCTTGTTCTACGTTGGGGCCGGCACGAGCGGTCGCCTTGGCGTGGTCGACGCGTCGGAATGTCCGCCCACCTACGGCGTTCCTCCTACCATGGTGCAGGCCATCATGGCCGGCGGACCCGATGCCGTGTTCCAAAGTGTGGAAGGAGCCGAAGATTCGAGGGAGGCAGGGAGCAAGGCCATTCGTGAACGAGGTGTGCAGGTCACCGACGTGGTCTGCGGGATCGCGGCGAGCGGACGGACCCCCTTCGTCCTTGCCGCCCTGGAAGAAGCGCACCGCCTTGGCTGTGTGACGGTGCTGGTGAGCACGAACGACCGTGCAACGGTGCGTGGATTTGCCCCGGACGTGGACGTGCTGATCTGTCCGCTCGTTGGCCCCGAGGCCATCACCGGATCCACCCGCATGAAGAGCGGTACGGCCCAGAAAATGGTCCTGAACATGATCACCACCACGGCCATGGTCCTGATCGGGAAGACGTATGGGAATGTGATGGTGGACCTTCAGCTGACGAATGAGAAGCTCCGTGAACGCGCAAAACGCATTGTGATGACCATTGGCAACATGACATACGACGATGCCACGTTACTCCTGGACGCCGCCGGCGGACATGTGAAGACGGCCCTGGTCATGGCCCTCACCGGACGGAACAGGGAAGAGAGTGAGGAGGAGTTGAAGAGGAGTCAAGGACATATAAGAAGAGTGACAAGTGACTAATTCAGTGACGAGTGACGAGTGACAAGTGACAAGTGAAGTGACAAGTGACAAGTGTTCAATTCGGAGCCCTGCATGAGTATCCTGTCGGTTTTTCTTGACTACGTGCTGCATCTCGACAAGCATTTGACCTTGTTGACCGCCGAGTACGGGGTGTGGACCTATGTGATCCTCTTCCTGGTGGTCTTTGCCGAGACGGGACTGGTGGTGACGCCGTTCCTTCCGGGGGATTCCCTGTTGTTCGCTGCCGGAGCGGTGTGTGCCTTGGGTTCCATGGATGTGGGGCTGATGATGGCCTTGCTGGCTGTGGCGGCCATTGCGGGGGATTCGGTGAACTATGCCATCGGGTCGACGTTGGGCCATCGGATCCTGAGCAAGGGTTCTCGGTTCGTCAAGCAGGAGCATATCGATCGAACGCATGCCTTTTACGAGAAGCATGGCGGGAAAATGATCGTGTTCGCTCGGTTCATTCCCATCGTGCGGACGTTCGCGCCATTCGTGGCTGGGATCGGCTCCATGCAGTACCGCTCCTTTGCCTTGTACAACGTGCTCGGCGGCATTGCTTGGGTGGTCTCGTTCTCCCTGCTCGGCTATTTCTTTGGCGGACTGCCCTTCGTGAAACAGAACTTCACATTCGTTGTTGTTGCAATTGTCGTCATCAGCATCCTGCCGGCCGTGTTCGAGGCCATCAAAGCCCGTCGGGCCACGGCCTGACGGCATACGGGAACATCTGAAAAGCCTCCGTATGTTCGTAGGCTGTATTCCTGGCTTGGATGGCGGAATTGGCAGACGCACGGGACTTAAAATCCCGTGTCCTTCGGGACGTGCGGGTTCAAGCCCCGCTCCAAGCACGCATTGCCTGACCTCATATAAAGTGTACTCATGAAGCGATCTGCCATTCTGATCCTCCTTGCCGCCTTCCTTGTCCTTTCTGTGGACGCGGATGCGCAACTCTTCAAGAGGATCCCGAAAGAAGAGACGGGTGTGATGAACACCTTCAAGTACGCACCCGAAAATTATATCCAGACCATTCGCGAGAATCGCGTGAACCCGATGGTTCCGGGGAATGGTGTTGGCGTGGCGGATTTCAATGGAGACTCGCTGCCCGATCTTGTGTTCTCGACGTCGGCCGGACTCGAGCTCTTCTATAACAAAGGTCACTTGGCCTTCGATCGTGTAACGAAGAGCGTTCTGCCCGATTCGCTGTCCAGCGCCTATGCAACGGGCATCTCGGTGGTGGACATCGACGGAGATGGTGATCTCGACTTCTACGTGTGTCGCACGTTCTCGCCGAACCAGTTGTTCGTGAACGATGGCAAGGGTCATTTCATGGAAGAGTCGGTGAAGTACGGTCTCGACCTCAAGACAGAGTCCGTGCAGGCCGTGTTCTTCGATGCAGATAACGATGGCGACCTTGATTGTTGGGTTGCCACGTATTCGCGATTCAGTGGACAGCAACCGCAGCACAACGATGCAAATCAGGGCAAGGATGCTGAAGCAGCACAGCGGGAAGGAAGAGTGGCTCAGCACTTCTTGCCAAAAGGCGACACCTCGGCGAAGTTCAACATGAGCTTCAATCGCGGTCTGATCAAACGTGATGGATTGAACGACTATATGTTCGCCAACAAGGGCAACGGTACGTTCGTGGACTACACGTATGAGGCCTGGGTGGACGATCTTGGCATGTCGCTCAGCGCAACGGCCTCGGACGTGAATCTCGACGGCTGGCCGGACATGTATGTGTCGAACGACTTCAGTCGTGGCGACTACATGCACATCAACAACCGCGATGGAACATTCGCGCCCATGCAGAACAGGTTCATGAATCGCATGTCGGCCTTCTCAATGGGAACCGACATCGCAGACTTCAATAACGATGGGTGGCCCGACATTGTCTCGACCGATATGCTTCCGCGCAAGCATGTGCGTCGCATCAATAACTCCGGCAGCAACGGAGACGCATCGATCTACAACCCGGACTACGATTCGAACCAGGTGATGCGCAACATGTTGCAGCTCAACCATGGCAACGGCAAGTTCAGCGACCTCAGCTATATGACCAACATGGCGGCCACGGACTGGAGCTGGGCGTGCTTGTTCGGTGATTATGACCTGGACGGGTTGAAAGATCTGATCATCGTGAACGGGTATCCGAACGACATCACGAATCAAGACTACGTCTACAACATGGGAGTGCTGGCGGACACCGTCGGCACGTCATTGAAGCAGGGCTCGTATCTGCGTGAACCAACCTATGCCTTCGTGAATCGGGGAGATCTGAAGCTCGACGAAGTTGGTGCTGCCTGGGGCATTGCCGACACATCGGCGTCGCTCGGCGCGGCCTATGCAGATCTCGACCGTGATGGTGATCTCGACTTCATCGTGTGCAACATCGATATGGAGCCGCAGATCTATCAGAACATGGCGCGTGAAGAAGGTCGCGGTCGGTCCGTGGTGCTTCGCTTCAAGGGGCTTCCTCCCAACACGCAAGGAATGGGTGCGAAGATCCGCGTGGTGGCAAACGGTATGGCGCAATACTACGAGCGCTATGTGGTGCGTGGATTTCAGTCGTCGGTTGGTGAAGAGATCGTAGTTGGCGTTGGCAGTGCCACCTCGATCGACTCGGTGATCGTGCAATGGCCGTCGGGACGATCCCAAGTGCTGACCAATGTGCCATCCAATGCGGAATATAACCTCTTGGAATCGAACGCAGAACTCTCTGCAACATCGCACTTCGCCCTGCCAACGGGTGAGACCTCGTTGTTCGTCGAGAACACCACACAATGTGGTATGGACGCAGTCTATACTGAGAACGAGTTTGACGACTTCAAGCGCATGCGTCTTGCTCCCGTGCGAGAATCGTGGGGTGGCCCTGCGATGTGCGTGGGTGATCTCGACGGCGACAAGGTGGACGACGTTGTCATGGGCGGCGCACGTGGCAAGAAGGCCGTGGCCTTCAAGCAACTTCCGGGAGGAATGTTCACGCATATGAAGATCCCTGCCGTGGAGAAGGACTCCGCCTTTGAAGATCAAGCGCTACTACTCATCGATGTCGATGGTGATGGTGATCAGGATCTCGTTGCTGCAGGAGGTGGGGCAGAGGTCCCAATGGGTGATTCACTCCAGGGCATGCGTCTGTACATCAACAACGGTAAAGGTGTGCTCACAGCAAAGCACGATTGGATGGGTGGCGTGAAGACCAATGCAACGGTGCTTTGTGCGAGCGACTACGATCTCGATGGCGACATCGATCTCTTCGTTGGTGGTGGTGTGGTCACCGATACCTATCCACTTCCGGCACCATCGTTTCTCCTGCAGAACGATGGACGTGGTCACTTCACCGACGTCACCGATGTGAAGGCACCGGGACTTCGCAAGACCGGCCATGTGCGTTCGGCACTGTGGACCGATGCAACGAATGACGGACGTCCGGACCTCATGGTCGTCGGCGAATGGATGCCCATTTCGTTGTGGGAGAATTCCGGCAAGGCGTTCACGAACATCACGAGAAAGGTCGGTCTCGACACCACGCACGGCTGGTGGTACAGCGTCACGGGTGGCGACGTGGACAATGATGGCGACGTCGACTACATCGTCGGCAATCTTGGCATGAACAGCCGCTACAACATCGCCTCGAAGGAAACACCCATCGAGCTCTTTGCCGCGGACTTCGACGATAACGAGAGCATCGACCCGCTCATCACCTACATCCCGAATGCCGATGGCGTTCGCCGACTCGTTCGTGACCGTGGCATGATCCTCAGTCAGATGCCAACGCTCAATCGCAAGTTCCCAACCTATCTCAGTCTGGCCGTTGCGTCCATCGAAGACGTTGTGGCGAAAGAGAATCTCGATACCTGTCTGCACCTCTCTGCTACAATGATGAGCAGCGTCTGTCTCATCAATAATGGCAACAACGGATTTTCCATCGTCCCGCTGCCAAGTATTGCCCAGACATCGCCGGTGTTGGGATGTCAGCTCGTCGATCTGAACGACGATGCCCACCTCGACCTCCTTGTCACCGGCAATCAGTATGGTGCAGAGGCCGACGTCGTTCGATACGATGCCGGCGTCGGTGCGGCCCTTCTCGGCAACGGAGACGGCACCTTTACCCGGATCCTCACCCCGGAATCAGGATTTTTCATTCGCGGCGATCTTCGGGGCATGGTATCGGTGAAGGGCAGCACGGCGGCAGGGCAGCCGTTGGAGACCGTGATCGTTGGGGTCAATCAGGGGCAGGCGCGCTCGTTCATCCGTCGAGAAAAGGCGGCAAACTCTCTGCAACCCGTTGATTACAAAAAGGTTACGTCGGCGGTGGTCGAAGATGGTGTCGCCAAGGGCCGCAAGGTCGAGGTCTACTGTGGGAACGGATACCGTAGTCAGTCGTCCTGCACCCTGTCGATCCCCGTTTCCAGCCGAACCTTGACCCTTTATCTTGGATCAAAAAGAATTTCAACGAAACCGGTAACAAATTCAAACTAGGTTTGTTTTTAAGCCCGGTCGTTGTATTTTTCAACGTCCCCGAAAGCCCTCCGTTGCATGATCTGCAATGAGGGCGAGGAGGCGCGTCGCATTCTCAGGCAAACACACGTCTTACTTACACTGTTTTTTTGGAGTTTGTTGATGAAACACTTCTATCCTGTATGGGCAAAGGCACTGTTGCTTGCCCTACTTGTAATGGGCGGTACGAGCGTGATGAACGCTCAGTATTGTAAGCCTACAAACGACCCGAATTGGGGTTGTGCGAACGGTATCCAGATCTCTCAAGTGAAGATCGGGTCATTCGTTCGTAATTCCGGTTGGTCTGCTGGTTGCTATGACGACCAGAGCGCCACGTATATCGACGTGTTCCGACAAGCTCCACTTGCTCTTTCCGTGTCCGGTACCTCGCAAGGGTACTGCATGGTGTGGATCGACTACAATGCCGATGGTATCTTCAATACCACGAACGAGTACATCGGTGCTGGTTACAACAACCAGAACTGGGACTGGGCAACAAGCCAGCTGACGTGGGGTCCGGTACTGTTCAATGTGACACTTCCTTGCTCCATGAAGACCGGTCCAACACGGATCCGCTTCATGTACAGCTATCCGTTCTACACCACGACCAATGCCTGTTTGAATCCGGGCTATGGCGAAGTGGAAGACTATACGCTCAACGTTGTTGGCGACATGGTAAGCTCCTTCCCGGACGATGCTCCAGATGCAAGCGCCATTCTTCGCAAGGGTCTTGTTTACGATGGCTCGACACCAACACAACCACAACCATCTGTTCGTCTTCGCACGAACACGATCGGCCAGCAGGTAAATGTCACGTATCGGATCGTTGGGCCATTGCCATTCACAACAGTTCAATATTCGGCGAACTGGACAGCTATTGCAACCACGACCGGTCAGCAAACATTCAACGTGCCGAATGCCACCGGCCCACTGGCTGGCATCAACGGTGCACTTGATACGCGCAACGCAATCGGTGGCGAGTATCAGCTTCAGGTGTCCATTCCAGCAAATGGCAGCACTTGTGCTACCGACTGGGTGAAGAGCTTCACGATCGCCGTGAACCGTGACGTGTCTGCAAGCACGATCCGTTCGCCACGCTCGAACGAGGCACCAGCGAATTACAAGTACCCGAACACGGCGCCGATCCCAGTGGTCTGCGTGTTCCAGAATGCCGGACTTGATACATTGAAGTCCTTCAAGGCCATCGCGCAGTTCTTCGATGCCACGGGTACGCAGATCTATCGCGATGAACAAACGGTCAACGAAGCACTGACGGCTGGTTCCCGCACAACGGTGAACTTCGCCAACTTCACGCCGCAAGGCGCCGGTCACCCGGTCGGTCTGTACACGGCAAAGTTCTGTGCAGAGATCATCGATCCGTATCCGGATGAGAACAACTTCAACGATTGCTTGCCACGTGCGATCCAGCCAGCCTATCAATTCGAGATCCAATTCCTCGAAGAACCTGCTGTGTTCGCCGTCAATACACCATCTGCAACACAGGTGATGTATGCGAACCGTTCGCTTCGTCCGGAAGCCGTGTTTTCGAACAACGGTATCCAGGATCTTTCGAACGTACCGGTGAACTGTACGATCTATCGCCTTCCAGGTCGTCAGATCGTGTACTCACAGGACGGTATCGTACCGGATATCGGTGCAGGTCAGTTCAATAAGTCCGTTTACACATTCCCATCCTTCACGCCGGTTGAAGCAGGTCAGTATGACTTCTGCTTCACGGTGAAGTATCCTGGCGATCCTGTGACGGCGAACAATCAATTGTGTGTCACACGCACGATCGATGCCAACCTCAGCGGTGTGTACACGATTGGTACCACACAACCTGGTCCACGCAACTACCTGACGATCGATGCAGCTCTGAACGATCTGTATCTCAAGGGTGTGAGTGGTCCGGTGACGTTCGAGTTCACAGATGCGAACTATACGGTGAGCCGCACGGGTCCTGTGACACCAGGTATCGACCTTTCGTCGCGTATCCTTGGTGTAGGTGCTGCGAACCCAGTAACGTTCAAGCCATCGCTCAACCGCTCGCTTTCGCGCGCTGCTGTGACGATCCGCATTGAAACAGAATCCGGTATCGGTGTTCTGTTCGGTCAGAACGGTGGACCATCCAATCCGAACGCTATCCAGAACCAGCCATACTTCAATACGGCCGCCAACGCTCGTTCGGCAGGCTATATCGAGTTCAATGGTGGTTCACAGCGCTCACTTCGCTTCCAGATCGCGAAGCGCGTTACGTCGACAACGAATACCTTCAATGCAGGCTTCTACCTGACACAAGGTTCCGTGAACCACACGATCGCCAACACGATCATCGAAGTGGCACCGGATGTGACGCCGATGTACAACAACTCCTTGCCGATCGTACGCTATAACGCCGGTTCGAATGCCTTCCGCTTCGATCCTGACGTTCGTGCGGGCAACGTTTCGTATACCGCTGGTATCGTGAATCGTGATACGATCAACCCGGACAACCGTGGTAATCTCGATACGATCCCGAACGTCAACAACAAGTTCATCGGTAACGAGATCAACGGCTTCGGCTACGGTATCGTTTCCTTGGGTATTGGTGCTCTGATCAAGGGTAACAACTTCCAGAGCTTCTACAATGCAGGCACCGAGATCGCGAACAACACGATCTACAATGTTGCTCGCGCCGGTGTGTTCGTTGGTTACGAAGACTCACCAAAGATCACGGGCAACCGTATCTATAACGTTGGTACCGTTGCAACGGGTACATCGGTTGCTGACGCTGCCGGTATCATTGCCGGAGGAGAAACACGCTACAACAACGTCGACCTTCTGATCGCTCGTAATGAGATCAGTGGTGTTGTTGGTAACTCCTTCTCCCGCGGTATCGTTGTCGAGCAAGATCGCAACGACTATCAGTCTGTCCTTGCATCGGGTGGTATCGTATCCTTCCCGAACCGTGCAGAGCACACGATTCTTAACAGCAACGTTGTTTGGGGCCTCCGTCGCGGTACAGCGAATGGTACCATGGCCGGTATCCATCTGTATACGCTTCGCGTAACGTCGACGGATCCAGTGACGGCGCTTCTTACGCCTTCGATCACGACGTACTTCACGCAGAAGGACACGATCGCCAACAACACGGTCCTCATGCAGAACGATAACACGGTTGGCACAGGTGCCATCGTCGGTATCGGTACGCAGAACGGAAACGGTACGGTGGTCATGAACAATGCCATCGCCGTTCTTGGCAATGCCAATGCAGCAACACTTGCACAAACAGCGATCCTGTACGAAGGAACACTCTTCCGTAATGGTCGCTTCAACGCAGGATACTTGCCAACAACGGCTCCAGCCGCTCTTATCTCGAATAAGAACGCATTCTGGACGCCAAACGCAAGCATCGTTCGCTTTGTCGAGATCTCGCACACAAGTCAGATCGTTTCGGCTGGCGCGAATGATGAGTTCCTGAACTTGGCACAATGGCGCAACTGGACATCGCAAGATCTGAATTCGATCTACGGTGACTGGACAGCCGACATGGTCTTCAACGGTATCGCACCAAATCAGCAGCTTCGCGTGAATCTGCTGCCAACACCACCGATCGGTTCTATCCTGAACAATCGTGGTGAGCGCATCCTTGCCATCAAGACCGACATCGACGGCAATGCCCGTGGTGGCGCAGGTCTTGGCTATGACATCGGTGCTAGCGAGTTCAATGGTCAGATGTATGTGAACGACAACGAAGTGGTATCGATCCTGTCGCCAAGCGCATATCGCCGCATCACAGGTCCGACGTCGGATGCCGAGTACATCATGACGAAGGCACCGGTTGACGTGAAGGCACAAGTACAGAACAACGGTTCGCTTCCGAGCTCGAACACGAAGGTTCGCGTTCAGATCTTCCTTGAGTCTGCCGCTTCGAACAACGCCGGTATGAGCCCAGCTCAGTTCAACGCAACAGCCGTTGTCGATCGTACGGTAACGGTGAGCATGAACTCCGGCGATATCAAGACGGTAACGTTCAACATTCCGAACTGGACACCACAAGTGTACGCAGGTATGGGTGCCTACACCGTACCGGCTCGCTTCAGCAACATGACGTATAACGTCACGCCGCTCTATCGCATCGATGTATCGCTGCAGTCGGACGAGAACAATGCGAACAACCTCGCTTCCAAGACCGTTCGCTTCTACCTGCAACGTTCGCAAATGAGCGTCGTGCTTTCTGCTCGCGGTTCGAACCTCGACATCCTTACCGGTACGCCAACAGCAACGGCCATTGCAGGTCGTCTGAATGCCGACACGGCACTCAAGGCCTTTGGCTACATCGGTTGGGTGAACGACCCATCCACGAACAACTATGCCTATGATGTGTTCGATCGTGGTTCATGGGAAGATCGCGCCGTAGACTACTCCGCATACCGCACGATGTTCTGGTCGCACGATAACACGGCCTTCACACGCGGTGAGCGTGATGATATCCGCAACTTCATTGGCGCCGGTACAACGGCATCGAAGAAGAACATGGCCATCTACTCGCAAGAGCCCGCACGCCGTCACATCGGTCTTGACCCTGTGAACGATGAGGCATTCGTTCGTAACGTCCTTCGTTCGACGAATGTGAGCCCAGGAACGCCAACACCGGCACCTCCTGTTGGTGCGAACTACTCCGGCAAGTACGTAAATGGTATGGCCATTGCACGGAACTCTTCCGAGCTGATCGTTCGTACAGGCTTCCTCAACGACGCAGATCCGATCCCAGCACTTGTGCGCGTATACTCGGATGCAACAACATCGGGTATCGCCAACAATGCATACGCGTATCGTAGAGGCGACCGCACGACAACAGACTCTATCATGGGTGTTGCAACGGCATCGCTTACCTCGAACGTTGTCTTCCTTGGAGTTGACTGGCGCCACTTCGGTCGCACAATCACACGCACGGGTATCGAGCGTGCACTTCGCGGAACGATCGACTTCTTCGTGACCAACGGCGGAACAGTTGTACCAGTTGAACTTTCGCTCTTCGATGCGAAGGCTCGCGGCAACAATGTAGACGTCTTCTGGTCGACGGCCTCTGAGAAGAACACAGACCACTTCACCGTGGAACGTGCACCGATCGGAACAGCCGGTATCGCTTCGGGCAATGCCTTCACGACGGTTGCCACAGTATCTGCTGCTGGTACCTCGACGAAGCACATCGACTATCGTCACACAGACGAGAACGTCGCTCCTGGCACCTATCTCTATCGCCTCACGTCGGTGGACATGGATGGCAGCTCGACGCAATCGGATGAAGTACAAGTAACGATCGTTGATGGCACGAATGCACTCTGGATGTCGGACGTAAGCCCGAACCCAGTATCCAATGACGCATCGATCTCCTTCGTGATCCCAACGTCCGGTACTGTTGAACTCAAGTTGTTCAACGTCTCCGGTACAGAAGTCCTTACGATCGTCAATGGCGACATGAGCGCCGGACGTCATGATGTGAACATGTCTGCAGCTAACCTGCCAGCCGGTTCGTATCGCCTCGTCCTTCGCGCTGGTGACAACATGGCAACGAAGACCGTGACCGTTGTGAAGTAATTCACTCGTCACACGACAAACTTCGACCGCTCCTGTATCGTATGATGCAGGAGCGGTCGTTTTATATGGCTCCCCCTTTGCACGATATGCGCGCACTCATCTACGCCCTTGCTACCGGTCTGCTGCTTGGTGTGGCCTTCCCACCATCAGCATTTGGTCTGAACTCCTTCGTGGCCTACGTGCCGCTGCTGATGCTCTGGGCAGATCGTGCCGCATCATTGTCGCGCTGGAAGATCTTCGGACTTACCTATGCCTGTTTCTTTGCCTACCACGGGATCGCGAACTGGTGGGTGAGTTCGTGGCAAGAACATGCAGATCCGTACCTCTTTGCAAGTGGCATCGCTCTTTGGATCGGTCATCCGATCTTCTTGAGCATACCGTTCTATGTGCTGGCATCCATTCGGACAAGAACGAATGCGAACGTGATGCTGTGGTGCGCACCATTTGCCATTGGTGGGGTGGAATGGCTGCATGGACAGTCCGATGCCTCCTACCCGTGGCTGTCGACGGGATATGATCTCACGTCAACGGTGTTCGGACAGGCGGCCGATGTGGTCGGCGTCTACGGTCTCTCGGTGATGATCGTTGCGGTGAATGTAATGATCGTTCACATGGCCATGCGCTCATCGAGTGCAGCAGGGTCTCGTCGTCGTCGCGGCATCCAGGTGGCCGCGCTGACAACGGCACTCGTGCTCTGGGGTGCGTATGGAGGCATGCGTGAGCGACAGGTGGCAATGTCTGCAGGAAAACCTACCATTGCCGTGGCCGCCATCCAGCCGAATGAGGATCCGTGGGATAAATGGACGTCACCCGAATCGCAAGTAGCACGTCATGTGCGGATCGTTGACTCGCTGCGTCGGAGCGGCATTCGGCCCGACCTTGTGGTGTGGAGCGAAACGGCCATTCCGTACACCATCCGTCAGCCGATCTTCACCACCAATTGGAAACTGTTGCAGCGGTGGGTGGACACGTCGCAGATCGCGTTGTTGACAGGGTATTCTGACGTGATGGTCTATGCGCCACATGCAGCACCTCCGTCTGCTCGCATTTCGCAGATCGATCCATCGATCCGCTACGACGCTTTCAATGCCGCCATGCTCATACAAGGTGGCACGGACACGATCGCCGTGCACCGAAAGTCGATGCTCACACCATTTGCAGAACGTCTGCCCTTTGCCGACCACCTCACGTTCGCCATGTCGTGGTTCCAATGGGGCGTCGGTATCTCTGGTTGGGGCAAAGGGCAAACGCGCATTCCGCTTGCATTCCGTACAGCGCGTGGTGACCAGCATCGTGTTGGCGCCATCATCTGCATCGAATCCATTTATCCCGAAGTGTCCAACGATCTTGTGCGGAACGGTGCCGATGTGCTCAGCGTGATCACGAACGATGCATGGTTCAACGGTACACCGGGTCCGTGGCAACACGAGCGTATTGCCGCCATGCGCGCCATCGAGACCCGACGGAGCATCGTTCGCTGCGCGAACTCCGGCATCACGTCCATCATTCGACCCGATGGTTCCTCTACGACACTTGCGCCCCTTCGAGAAGGCGCACTCTCCGGAATGATAACGGCCAACACCGAGATCACGCCCTTTGTTCGGTGGGGGAATGTGTTGCCGATCGTTGCTCTCATCATCACCCTTGCCGCCTTCATCCTTACACGAATTCCAGCCCTTCTTCGTAAACTGCGGTTCTCTGCTACTCACTGACACTCGCCAAGCCATGCTACGACAACACCTTGGCCTTCGGATGGCACTGCTGCTCCTCACACTCGTTGTGGGTGGCATGCGATCCCAGGCACAATACAAACCCGTCCAATTCAAGGAATACGATCTTGCCAACGGCATGCACGTGATCCTGCATGAGGATCATTCAGCGCCCGTGGTGGCCACCGTTGTGCAATACAAGGTCGGCTCCCGCGATGAAGATCCGGCTCGCACGGGATTCGCGCACTTCTTCGAGCACTTGATGTTCGAAAGCACCGACAAGATCGATCGTGGAACCATCGACAAGTTGGTCAACGGCGCCGGCGGCGAGCTGAACGCCTTCACATCACAAGATCAGACGGTGTATCACTTCGTGGTCCCAAGCAACGAAGTACGTCTTGCACTGTGGATCGAAGCGCAACGTATGCGCAAGCTCCACATCGACAAGATCGGCGTGGAAACGCAACGCGGCGTGGTGAAGGAAGAGCGCAAGAATCGATACGACAATGCACCCTACGGTGGTATGCTCGATAAGCTCATGGCCGGGACGTTCCGTGGAACGCCATATTCGTGGTCGACGATCGGCTCTGCCCAGCACATCGATTCCGCGGCCATCTCCGAGTTCAAGGACTTCTACGACAAGTTCTATCAACCGAACAATGCCATTCTTGTTGTGGCCGGTGATTTTGACGAGACCGTGATCCGCGAGACCATCGATGCCTACTTTGGTGGTTATCCAAAGGCCGCCGAGCCCACACGTCCGGTGTTCGCCGGCTTGCAACCGATGAATGGCGAAACGAAAGAGACGATCAACGATCCGCGCGCGCAACTGCCGGCTGTCTTCATCGGCATGCGTGGTGTGGGAATGAAGGACCCGGATTCCTATGCAGCAGACCTCTTGGCCAAGATCATGTCGAACGGCGAGAGCTCACGGTTGTATAAGGCCCTTGTCGACAGTGCGCAGATCAGCGTGAATGCAGACCTGAGCGTGATCGGGCGCGAGTACGGCGGACTGCTGCTTCTTGTCGGCATCGCAGCTCCCGGCAAAGACATCGCCCCGGTCGAGCAGGCCTTGCTCGCACAAGTAGCGAAGGTGGCAGAAGGCGGCGTGACGGATGAAGAGCTCACGAAAGCCAAGAACCAAACAGAGACGGAGTTCATTCAATCACGTCAGGGCGCCTATCAGATCGCGCTCTCGCTCTCCAATGCCTATCGCTACTTCGGCTCGACCAACGAGATCAACGAAGAGCTGGCGAAGTACTTGAAGGTGACGAAGGCCGACATTCAGCGCGTTGCGAAACGCCTCTTCCAAACGAACGATCGTGTTGTTGTTACCTACATTCCGGTGAAGGGGTAAGCACATGATCACACAACCACGCATGACACGACACGTTCTCGTCCTCGCCATCGCAACGTTGTTCCTCTTCTCGACAACGACATGGTCGCAGACGTCGAAGAAGAAACCAGCAACGAAGAAAAAGACCACGACCACCACGAAGGCCACGTCGCAAGAGGCGCCCGCACCACCCGCGGACAAGCCATCACTCGATGTGATGCCGAAGCCGCTGGCATCCACGGCCTTCACGTTCCCGTCGTACGAAGAGATCACACTGTCGAACGGCCTTCACGTTTTCGTGATCGAGAACCACGATCAGCCGCTGATCACGCTGAACCTCTCGATCCGTGGTGGCGAAGCATCGGACCCCGTTGGAAAAGAAGGGGCCGTGTCGATGACAGCCGATATGCTCTTCAAGGGCACCAAGCAACACACGGCAGCGCAGATCGCCCAAGCACTCGATGGTGTGGGCGCGTCGCTCAAGGCCACGGCCGGTACAGAGGCCATCAACTTCAATGGTTCATCGCTGAAGAAGCATGCGCCATTGCTGCTGCAAACGCTCAGCGAAATGCTGGTGACGCCTACCTTCCCGCAAGATGAATTCGAAAAGCTCAAGGAACAGATGGCGGCAGGGGTGGCCTATGAGCGCTCCCGTCCGATGGAACTTGCTCAGGCCCTTGCACGCAAGGTGATCTACGGTATGAACAGCCCGTATGCACGTCGGAAGACCGAGAAGAGCGTTGCTGCCGTCGAGGTTGCCGATCTCGTCTCGTTCCATTCCACATGGATGCGTCCGAATGCCGCGTCGATCGCCATCGTAGGCGACATCACGGCAAGCGAAGCAAAGTCGTTGCTCGAGAAAACGCTCGGCGCATGGAAGAAGGCCGACGTGCCGACCATCACCTTCCCACCACAAGAGGTGATGCCATCGGCGGTCTACTTCATTCCGCGCAAGGGTTCCGTGCAATCTTCCATCATCGTCAGTGCTGCGGCACCTGCGATGAATGCTCCCGACTATCATGCCGTTGAGCTCATGGGCGGATTCATCGGATCGGGCTTCGGAAGCTTGTTCTTCAACACGCTTCGCGAAACGTATTCCTACACGTATTCACCCTTCGGATTCGTGTCGCGCGGTCGTCGCTACAACCGCATCGCCGTTGGTGCAGAGGTACGTTCTGCCGTCACCGATTCAGCGATCGTCGTGATGTTGCGAGAGATCAAGAAGCTTAGCTTCGAAGGTCCGGATGAGCAAGCCCTCGACCGCCGCAAGAAGTATGAAGTAGGGAACTACCGTCGACTCTTCGAGAATCCGTCCGTCGTAGCGTCTTTGTTGCAGAACGCATGGATGAACGACATTCCCTACAGCGAGATCGAAGAAGAGGACAAGCGCATCGAAGGCGTGACAGGGTCGAATGTGCAAGAGGCCACTGAGAAGTACCTCAACATGTTCAACCTTCGCCTTGTTGTCGTGGGCAATCCCGATGTCCGCTCGAAGCTCGAGCAGTTCGGGCAAGTGGTGGACTTCAATACCGACATTCAGCCAGCCCCTGCCGATGCCTTTGAACAGGTCTCGATGTCGGTGAACGACATCGTTGCCAAGTATGAGCAAGCCATTGGTGGCCCTGCCGCCATTGCCGCCCTCAAGACCCTTACGACAACGGCAGAAACATCGATGCTCATGCAGGGCAACACCATGACCGGTACCTATACGCGCAAGCAAAAGGCACCGAACATGGAGTATGCGAACTTCGATCTCAAGGTGATGGTGCAAACGCAGTGGGTGAATGGCACGGCGGCATGGACCAGCATGATGAACGGACCTGCCGCACCGGCCGAGGCCGACGAGGCAAAGCAGCTTCTCCTTGATGCCCGCCTCTTCCCTGTGCTCGCACTCAAGGAGCAGAAGGCAACGGTGAAAGGGAAGCAAGGCGGCATGATCGTGGTGGAGACCACTGCGCCATCGGGCAGAGGAGAGACGTATTACTTCAATGCCACCACGTTCTTGCTCGATCGCATGGAAAAGGTCGAGAACACACCACAAGGTCCGATCACTGTCGTTGAGCGATATGAAGACTATGCACCTGTCGAAGGCGTGATGTTCCCGAAGGTGATGAAGGTGCAGAATCCGATCTATTCGATCACGATGAAGAACACCTATACGGGGAACGTTGCCATGGACGATGCAACGTTCGTTCCCGCAACGAAGTAACACGCAATGCAGTTCATTGAAGTACTGCGCTCCATGTGGTTCGCTCTTGTGGCACCACGGAGGATCGTCGAAACTCTTGCAACACCGGTGACGGCATTCTTTGCCGTCGCCGTTGTTGTTTCTACCATGGTCTCGCTTGGCGCGTCGTATCTCGAGGATGCACAACCGGCACTGCGGGCGGAGAATGCGGCCTTCGAGCGCATGTCGACGGCGCGCGATACCACGGCCGCAGCGCCGGGAGCTCCGGCCGTCGACCTCACACCTCCCGCACGAACCTTCACGGCCATCCTTGGTGGCGCACTGATCAAGAACATCATGCCGCTCTTGGTGGTGGCCGGCGTGTTCTTGTCGCTCGTGCGTTTCATGACGAATGCACCGCTTCGGTACGGTGTGGCGCTCAGTATCGTTTCTGCCGGCACATCCATCATGTGTGTTGAACTCCTTGTGAACACGGCCCTGCATATCGTGATGGGGACCAATCGGGCCGGCCTTCATGCCGGTGTGTTCGTCGATCCTACGGCACACGGCTTCCTCTTTCTCTTCCTCCAGAACCTTGCGCCGCTATCGTTGTGGCGCTATGTGGTGATCGCCTCTGCCATGGCCCAGGCCTCGGACCTGCATCCGCGCTATGGCATCGTTGTCGGCCCCATCGTATGGGGCGTGGTCGTCCTGGCAATGGGACTCCTGTCGTTCAACGGATTTCTCTTCTACGGACTGTAACCATTTCGAAAACGGCATTGTCATCCCTGCAGAACACGCACAAGGGCTGACAGTGAAACCAACGCCACGGCATATTGCACAACCACTCACCGATGAGAACATCGATGCTGTGGTCCTTGCATTCCGTGACGGCGACCGTGATGCGTTCCGCATCCTGTACGACGCCTACTATGCGCGTGTGTACCGGTTCTGTTTGCGCATGGTGGACGACGAGGCCATTGCCAAGGACGCCTTCCAAGAGACCTTCATACGGATGTTCGAGCATCGCGCATCGTTGCGTGGTGTGAATGTTCGGTCATGGCTCTTCAGCATCGCCCGCCGCGTCTGCCTCAACCTGATCCGTGGCAAACGTGCCGGACATGAATCCTTCGACGAGACCTTCCACGCCATGGACGAGGCGGAAGAGCACGACGTGGTCCTGCGACAGCAGATCGACAAGGCGCTTGCCCAGTTGCCCGTGGCTCTTCGCGAGTCGTTGGTCCTGCGTGAATTCGAAGGCTATACCTATCAGGAGATCGCCGACACGGTAGGGATCGACCTTTCTCTTGCAAAGGTTCGTGTGTACCGTGCCCGTCTCATGATGCGAAAGATCCTTGCTCCGATCCTGGAGCACGAACGATGATCCTCGACCTGCTCATATCGCGCTATCTCGACAGTGAACTCACCGAAGCGGAGGATCGCGAGCTTCGCTCCATCACGAGCTCCGATCCCGAGGCCCGCGAGGTCTTCGACCAAGCCGTCCTGCTTCATATCGCCATGCGATGTGAAGATCCTGAAGTGGACGTCCCCGCCGACCTCGTCCGGGATACCCGAAACCTGATCTTCGACAAGATCGACGCCCTGCCCGCCGTACGTCCAGCAGCCCCCAAGAACGCCGCCCGCCGCATCCGCAGTGTGACCGCCGTGCTTGCGCTGTTGCTGGTGTTGGTGCTACCGATCGAGGAGCTGAGACGGGAAATCGGAGGAGAATACAGAATACAGAATACAGAATCCGATCAAGGAATCGTGGAATCACAAAATGAGGGGGCACTCCGTGTCCCACAAAGTGTCCCACAAAGTGTCCCACAACGTGTCCCACGCAGTGTCCCACAAAGTGTCGCACACCGTGTTCCCCTCCAGGCATTCGCCGCTCTCGACGTAGCCCAAGCACTCTCCGAGACTTCGGCACAAAGTGTCCCACGCAGTGTCCCACAGAGTGTCCCACAAAGTGTCGCACAAAGTGTCCCACAAAGTGTCGCACAAAGTGTCCCACGCAGTGTCCCACAGAGTGTCCCACAAAGTGTCCCACAAAGTGTCCCACAAAGTGTCCCACAAAGTGTTGCACTACGTGCCGCACCCAGTGTCCCACAAAGTGAAGACGTCCCTCTCCTCCTTACCACCTTCTATACCACGTCGGTGCAGGGTTCGTTGGAGACCGTGTCGGCCATTTCGCAGATCTCGCAGAGCATCGGCTATGGTTTGAGCGAGCAGAGCTATGTGGGCTTGGAGGTCGGGGCCATGCAGTACACGGTGGACCGCATGATGCAGACAACGGTTCGGGCCGACGGAGGTTCGGATGTTGCGATGCGGGAGACCGTGATCCGGCCTGCAACGGCAAGTGGCGGGAAGCTATCGCCCACGTCGACCCCCACCGGATCGTTCCGGCAGGAATCGACGCGGATCACCGACCAGCAAAGTGTGGCATGGGGAGCTGCGTTCTATCAGCGCCCCATCGTGAGCACGGGAGCGATGGCAATGTTGGGTCGGGTCGGGGTCGGCGCCGGTATGGACGGAATGCTGGCCTATGGTCGGCTCCAGGCCGAGTATCGTATTCTGCCCATTCTTTCGGTGACCATGGGAGCCGAGGCACGGTATGCGCCCATGCGCACGGGCGCCGTATCAGGTCAGCAGAGTGGCCAGTCCTACGGTGGCTTCCTCTCCATGGTCTACGGCATTCAATTGAGCTTGTAACACGCCCTTCTTGGCCAGACGCAGTATTGTTTTTGTGTTATATTGCGCGTCCTCTGAAGGGGAATTTCGATTTGCATTAACGGGATGAACATGGGACGTTTTTACTCGCTGTACCGTACATACAGCCTTATAGCCATTGCTGCGTTCGCAGCAACGACGGCGTTTGCCCAACAAGTGGCAAATCGCGACAACACCACGATCCTCGCTCCTCGCACGAGTCCGCTGGCCCCGGTCCGCGGCTTGGTGAACACGAGCGTCACGCCTGAAAATTTCGAGGGCTGGAAGGTGGCAGGGTCTTCGATCGTCGCTCCTGGCGGCATTCCGAAGGTGCTGGTCGCCGAAGACCAGCAGGAAACCGCACCCGGCATCAAGGTTGGCTATACGTTCTATGATTTCCAGACGAATGCCTGCATGATGAACCGCATGCAAACGGTGGACGATGCGGGAACACCATACGTACAAATGGTGTGGATGGCGGCAAAGGACGCAACGCGTGATGCTGCAACGCGCACGCCGGGCTTCAACACTTCGCGCGGTACCCATTACACCTACCTTGAGCTTTCGAACCCAAGTGCGCCGACGGTGCAGGCAACCGATTGGAAAAAGGTTTCCGCCGAGACGGAGCGCACCGGGTGGCCGAACCTCGTTCAATTCAATGATGGCGGCGTGGGCTATTGCACGCACACACCGGTGAAATTCTGGCGCAACGACGGTCTAGGTTCGGATGGCTTCATCAATACGTCCACCGTGGCGACCGAGGCAGACAGTGCCTTTTGGCCACGCGTTGCGATCGATGGTGACGGCAACCTGCACATGGTCTATAACCGCCGCATCGTTTCGGGAACCAGATCTGTTGATCAGATCGCCTATCGCCGTTCCCGCGATGGTGGTGAAACGTGGGAGCCCGAGATCCTGCTCACAGGTCCGACCGCTCTTGGAGCCGCCAATGGACTTCCGGGCGGCCTTGGAGGCGATACGTATCATGTGACGGCTCGCGGAAAGAACGTCGTCATCACATACATGGACGGTGCTTTGCGGATCCTTTCGAGAAAGTCGACGGATGCCGGTGCAACCTGGGATAATGCGAACTTCAAACTTGTTTTCGCGGGAACGACGAGCTGGGTCGATTCGACCGAGTACACCGAGGGCGGTGTTCAAATGATCAAGGTGAAATCAGATACTGTCGTCGGGCCAACTTCCCACATTGACGCCATTATCGATTCTGAAGGGCTGACCCATTATGTATTCGGCAACATGTTGACGTACGTGATCGAAACGGGACCCAAGACGCCGGATGCTTCCAACCCACGACGCGACACGATCTATGTACTCGATCGCAATGAGTGGCTGAAGGATATGGGCATGATGCATTTTCGTGAAGGCGATACGATCCTGACCTACATCGCGCCACCGGCGGGCAGTTCTTGGGATGGGAACGGCTGGGTGATCAACAGACGTGCCTACTCGGGTATCAGCCGTTGGCCGCAGCTTGGACTGGACAAGGACGACAACATTTACCTTGCCTATGGTTCCGTGAAGAATGGTGACGTGAAGTCGATGCAAGTGGACACGACACCTACCTACTCGCAAACAGAGCCCGATACCCTCGTAACGCTCGACGCGCTCTATGGCCACATCTATCTCACGCACAAGCTCAAGAACTACCAGCGTTGGTCGCAGCCGCTTGATATCACACCTGCCGGAGTGAACTGTCAGTTCGCATCGGTCATGGATACGGTGATGAACGGCTACATCTCCATTGGCTACGGCGCAAGCCCAACGCCCGGAGATCGTGTTACCAACGTTGAAACAGCTGTAGATACCACGAACATCTACTTCTACAACTTCCCAACGAGCGCGTTGAATGTGATCAGCTCTGTATCGGAAGACCGTGAATTGAAGGCATCCATCAGCGTGATGCCGAACCCTGCCAACGAGGTTGCCATGCTCACCATCGACGGTGTAACGAATGGAAATGTGACCGTGTCCATTGTTACAACGCTTGGAGAGACGGTGATGAGCTCAAGCAATCAGATGAACGGCGGATCTTGGACGGTATCGATCCCCACGCAACAGTTGGCCTCAGGGACCTACTATTGCATGATCGAACAAAACGGTTTGCGCACAACGCGCTCACTGTCGGTCTTGCACTAAGAGTCGGTCCATCGAACACACAGAATCAGAGAACGCATTCTTCAGGAGAACTTGCATGACGCGTAGGCTACTCGTTGTCGTCGCTGTCCTTGGTATGGTTAGCACGACCGCATACGCAGGCATCTACGGTACACTCACCGGGAAGGTCCTGGATAAGGATAAAAAGCCGGTGTCCGGCGCCTCCATTCGCATCTTGGGCACGAGCCGAGGCGGATTCACGAAGCTCGATGGAAAGTATACCATCGTGAACATCAATGCCGGGAAGTGGGACGTGCGTTTCACCGCCGTAGGCTATGATACCGTGATCCGCACCGGTGTACAGATCAGTGCCGATGAGACCGTGACGCTGAACGTCACGCTCGAACAAGGCGGTGGCGTGCTGATGAAGCCCGTCGACGTCAGTGCTGAACGGATCATGGTGTCGTCGACCGTTCAAGGTACCACGCAGAAGCTAGGAAGCGCAACGCTGCAAACCATGGCCATCAACGATGTGGCGAGCATGGTCGGACGTCAAGCGAGCGTTGAAAGCAAAGATGGTGGATTCGTGATCCGCGGTTCGCGTTCAACGGAGACGCAGGTGCTCGTGGACGGACTGACGGTAACGGACCAGTTCACGGGTGGACTTGGCAATACGGGTGGTGCGTTCTCCACTGCCATGCCATCACCATTCGCAACGGAAGAAGTTCAAACGCAGACCGGTGGTTTCGGTGCTGAGTATGGAAATGCCATCGGTGGTATTGTGAACACGGTGGTCAAGACCGGTCGTACCGACCGGTTCGAAGGACTTGTTCGTGTTGCCGCCGACGTTCCGTTCCTATGGGGAACGGCAGGAAACGGGATCAAGGCCGGATCTCCACAACAGACCGTTGTCGACGTAACACTGGGTGGTCCACTTGGATTGTCCAACTCCACGTTCTTCGTTGCTGTTCGTAATCAGTATCAGAACTACCGCAACTTCGGTCTACAGGTGCTCGACCCCATTGGCAACAATCTTGGTCAGATGCCCGATAACCGCACATGGAGCCGAAACCTTACCGGTCGATTGAAGTTCGGCATCTCCAGCAACATCTTCCTTCTCGTTGGCGGTATGTACGGAATGGGAAGCTTCGAGCGTTCCGGTTGGGGTTGGTTGTATTCGAACGGGCAAGGCCAAAAGGTCGATGAGAACGGCAACCCCATTCTTGACGGCAATGGACAGATCCAATACAATGGTATTCCGGAGCGCGCTGCAAAACAGCTTGCCATTCAGGAGTACTCGAACAACGCCTTTGCGCAGATCAACCACACGCTCAGCCAAACGGCCTTTTACGAGTTCCGTGTTTCGATCAACAACAAGACGACAGAGATCAGCAAGCGCAAGGACGGGAATGCGCCGGGTCTTCTGACAGGTTTCGACCTCTATCAACCGGAAGACAACCTGAAGATCGAAGGCGACAAGTTCGTGGCCGGAGCCGATCGTATCCTGGATGTTTGGGGTATTGTTCGACCGATCCGCTACACATCCGACTACCTTGCTCGCTATGAGCAGAGCGTACGGAACCCACTCACGGGCTATGTCGAAGGTCAGGCCGATGCCTTCTCGACCACGAATCCGTATGGACTCCAGAACTACTTCGTTGCGCAAGGAAATGAAGGCGGCGTGGACTTCCGCAGTCAGAAGTTCTGGCAGTTCGACGGAAGCATCACGAACAGTATCGAAGTGGGTGAGACGAAGCACGTGATCAAGGCCGGAGCTGAGCTTCGCTTGTTCCGCTTCACGCGCCACTCGAACTCGAATCCGTGGGACGGTTTGCCATTCTATGACGTCTACGGTCCGGACTTCGGCGGCAACCTGTATGCCGACGATGTGCAAGGTATTCCTGCTTCGACGATCAAGGCGCAATCGGAAGTACCCTACACGCCAACGACGGCCGGTGCTTTCGTGCAAGATCAGATCCTCTTCAAGGGGCTTGTCTTCACACCTGGTTTGCGTCTTGACTACTTGAATGCTGATGCATTGTATCGAACGCAATTCGTGCCGTTCGTTCCATTCGGTTCGACAGAAGGATTTGCTGCAACAAAGGCAAAGCTCTACATCAGCCCTCGTATCAGTATCGCCTATCCGATCTCTGAACGTCAGAACGTCCGGCTCTCGTACGGTATCTATTACCAGGCACCACCCTGGAATGACTTCTACGATGGCTTCAACTCGATCCTGCTTCGTGGCCAAGCACTCGGTAACCCGAACATGGAAATGCAGCGGACGAATCAGTACGAAGTGTCGTACAATCAACAGTTGAGCGACAATCTTGCGATCACGGTCACAGGATACTACAAGGACATTTACAACCAGAGTGGTCTTGCCTTCGTGCGTGCCGTTCCTGATCCGTACTACCAACAGGTCCTAGCAGACTATGGTAACAACCGTGGTCTTGAGTTCACATTCCAGAAGCGTATGGTCGATAACTGGGCGCTGTCGTTCAATTATGTATTGGCCTCAGCACAGGGAACAGCTGTAACCTCAGGTGTTGCAGTCGCCTTGGATCCGTATACGGGAAATCCAGCCTATCCTGTAACGGACTTCCCGTTGGACAACGACCGTCGTCACCGTGTGAATGCGAACTTCACACTGCAGTGGAACAAGGACGAAGGTCCCGCCATTTCGGGTGTTCGCTTCCTGCAGTTTTTCACGATCAACATCTCTGGTGTCTACAACTCCGGTCTGCCGTACACGCCGGTGAACGGTCAGGGTCAAGCCGTTGGCGAGATCAACTCCGCGCGCTTCCCTTCCACCTGGGGTTCAGAAATGCGTATTTCGCGTCGCATCCCATTGGATGACGTTCTGGGTGCCAACACCTCTGTTGAGCTCTTCATGGACGTGACCAACCTTCTGAACCTTACCGCCCCGGTAAGCTTCTACACGCGTACGGGAAGCCCGGACTATGACGGAGCCGGCCTTAATCGTATCCCTGGTGACTTCCCGTCGACAACGTTCTTCAAGGATGGAGATCCAAGTCGGAAGGAGACCTACAGCTCTGCTCAGTATGATCGTGTAGGACAGCGTCTCTACAATGCTTCCGCCGACATCAATCACGACGGTTTGCAAACACCGGATGAGACCTATGCCGGATATCTCCGATATGTGGACACGGTGATCTCTCGCCGTGCCAACTATCAGTATCCACGTCAAGTGTACTTCGGCGTCGCATTCCGGTTCTAAATCAAGATGAGAACGAACGAAATGAACAAGAACATCAAACACGGGGTAGGTATGAACAGCCTAGGTTTCAAACGGGTTGTACTCCTTCTGTCCATGCTGAGCTGTTTTGGAGCTGTGTCGGCCGTTGCCCACATCTCTGATAAAGCTAGAACACGGGACAAGAACCAAGAGGACGTTCAGCGCGATCCCGCAGGTATCTACGATCTGCAGAAGAACATTGTGTCGAACATCGAGTTCTACACGACGAACTATGGGATCTTTGGCTATGACGTGAAGAACCAGATCGGTGGCGGACGTTGGCCGCGCGGTTCACAGAATCAGTACATCTTCGCCGGCGGCGCATGGTTCGCTGCACAGAAGATCCCGCCAAAGGACACGCAGCTTCGCAAGCGCGTAATGGTGACGTACAATCCGAACAACGGCCGTTCATGGATGGTACCGGGGACCATTGAAGATGGTGCGACGGTACTGGCCGACGCAGCATCGCAACAGAAGTATCGTGTGTACTTCTCAACGGATGTGAATCCGAACGATGGTACTTCCTATGCCGATGCGACGCAGCCGGCTTGGCCGATCTGGGACACCAACGCCGACGATACGGTACGCTTCAATAATTACTTCGGTAATTATGTGAACGATGTCGCTCAGCGCTCAAAGGCAACCTACCAAAAGGGACCGGCCTTCATCTCCGGCGAAGATGTGTTCGCTGTGTACAAAGACACAGACCTGAGCCGGTACGACGATGGTTCCGCCAAGCGTCGCGCTGAAGGCTTCCCGTTTGGCTTCCAGATCGAACAAACGATCTATACCTGGGGCTTTGGTGACTATCGCGACCTTGCCTTTAACAAGTACATGTTCATCCACCCGACCACCTACACCGATACGCTGTATCAGTGCTGGATGGGTGCCGTGATGGATGTTGACATCACCCTTTCGACGAATCCGAACCTCGGTGCACAGAACGACCGTGCTCGGTATTACACCGAAGAAGATTCCTTGAATCTCTCCGTACAATGGTCGAATGGCGATCGTGGTGAAGCAGGCCGCGGCTTCGGCTACCTTGGCTTCAACTTCCTTGAGAGCCCCGCCGTCGACGCGAACGGCTTCATCCGCAAGGACAAGCGCAAGTTCCCGGTTCAAGAGCAGCTTGGACTTCGCACCATGCGCAACTGGCCGATCCAGTACGACCCACAATTGAATGAAGAGCGCTACAACTTCATGGCCAGCGGTCAGCGTGATGGTGATGATGGTCCTGGTGACCGGCGTCTACTCATGTGTACCGGTCCATTCAACATTCGTCCGGGCGATTCAGCACGTATCGTGGTGGGTATCATTCTTGCGGCTACAGCAACAGGCAATGATGCGACCGGTACCACCGAAGACATGGCCGAACTCGTCCGCAAGGTTCGTTTCGCGCAATCTGTGTACAACAACTCCTTCCGCGCTCCAGAACCACCGAAGCGTTCTGTGATCAAGGGTATTCCGGGAGCAAACGGATTCACCTTCCCGAAAGAAGGATGGCTTCCGTTGAACAACGCTGTTGCGATCCAGTGGGATTCCACAGCAGAACTGTCGGTGGACACGCTTGAGCGTGGACTTGACTTCTTCGGCTATCGCGTGTACCGTGCTCGTCGCACAGATCTTGACACATTCGACGTGGATGAGATCCAATCGAAGCGCAAGGGTCCACTTGGCTGGAAGGAACTTGCACGCTTCCAAATGGTGAGCCCGTTCATCAAGTCGAATGTCGCTGCGGCACCCGGCACGTTCATCGACGAGTTCGACATCATCGATGTGATCAAGCCAGGTCAAAAGCGATTCCTCGTTGCACGCAGACCGACGATCTCAGGTCCATGGGGCGCAGTCTTCATGCCGATTTACAATAAGCGAGCACCCGACTATCAGTGTTTGTACTACAAGCCCAAGGCCGACTCAACGCTTGACATCTCGAAGCTTGATCGAGTGGATTCGATCAGCTTCATGTGGTTCACCTCGCAGTTCGAGACACTTCCAACGGTAAGCCGCCGTGCCGGAAACATCCCTGCTTGTGGTGGTGCCGTCTTGGTGCTCGACAGTACGCAGGCGGCCCGTGCAAAGGACAGTTTGATCAAGTTGATCCTTGCGCGCAAGATCAAGATCGAACCATTCATGTTCAACGATACCAACATGGTTCCTGATGCGAATGGTACGCTGCAGGTACAGAATGTGAAGCGTCCGTATGAAGAGACCAACGAATGCCGCCGCGGTCCAATTGCATCGTTCATGAGAACGCAGTCGCAGGGCCGCGTATGGTTCGATGATGGTGACGATAATCGAGATGGTACGATCTTCTACTCGACCAATCCGAACAAGAGCGAGAAGCTCATCAACAACATGGATTACTACTATCGTGTGCTGGCCTATGACGAAGGTGACTATCTGTTGCCAACCCCTGCCAAGCTCAACGACGGCGCCCCCGGCCTGCCGAACGTTGCGAAGACCATGCCATTGGCCGCACGCGTTGGCGATGCCCCGAGTATCTCAGTGTCGATCCCCCCAAGCGAGCAAGCCAAGCTTGGTGGTATCTATAACGTTCGATTCCTCGTTGCCGATCCACAGCGATTCAACCAGATGTTCGGTGGCCGCACGCTTGAACTTGAGTTCTTCCGTTCGTGGGTAGGACTCGACGTTCCCGGTACAACACCACCGGTATCCAACGGACTCTACAGTGTGTTGATGTTCCTCCGCGACTCATCGACCAAGCAGACCATTGGCTCCTTCTTCTCCTTGCTTCCTCCCGAACTCTGCCCCTCTGGTGCACAGTTCACGAACAAGGGCGGTGCTCCCGGCTTCTTTACCGAGAATGCCCGCACGTGGGTGGATACGAATGGTGTGCGCATCGACACGATCCCAACGGAACCTCCAACGTACGATACAGTGACCTTTGGCGTGCCGACGAATCGCGATAAGCTGATCCGTTACGGTACCTATACGTCCGATGCACCGTGTTTCAACGCGGGCAAGTATGCACTGAGCACTGTTGGTGTGGCGTTCGACTATGCCATTGAACAATGGGGTGGCGAGTATCGCAACGATACGGGCGAAGTCGTGAAGGGACCGAAGGACATCTATGCGGGAAGAACCCAGACGAAGGCACGTACGCTGACAGTGAGCGATGTTCCTCCGGCGTTTGTTGAGGTCCCGTATGAAGGATTCCAGGGTCAATACGAGCGTAGCTTCAACAACGGTCCCGGCGTCTACGAGATCACGTTCTCCGAAGGCGGCACGGAAAGCATCACGACGAAGTTCAAGCTTGATACGAGGGATGATACCGGGAAGGACTCGACGATGACGTTCGAGAACGTGCCGTATCTCAACATGACCGTGAAGAACGTGTACTCATTCAACCGCGAACAGGTGGTGAATGGTGCCACCACGCAGATCCCGGTTGGATATCAGTATGATCTGAAACATGTGACCGTACCGGTGTCCGATACCGTTGCGAAGTTCACGGTCTTTCCCGACCCTGAAGTGTTCAAGCTTGACGAGTTCAACTTCGGTGCGTACGGCTGGCGAAACTCTCGCAAGCTCGCTGCCAACGGAAGTTGGGACGACTCACAGATCCGTCGTCAGTATCAGACGGCCGGTGTGGACCGTGGTGCTCCTGTCCGTCAGGGTCGCTACTACATCTCGCGCAATCTCTCGACCACCGGAACGGATACGCTTGACTTCTGTCACGTGATGACCGTTGGCGGTGCCGAGCTGATGCTGGACTGGTCGTGGAAGAGCGGTCGCTATACGAACCGTCTGCGTTCGTCGAGCATGGCCCCAACACCTTCGCCCGAGAATCTTCCGAAGGAAGACTTCAAGGCAGGCGATGTGGTACGTCTCTCGACATTCGGTGGTGCCTTCGGATTCCCGATGGACAGCACGCGCGTGTATGCACGTGTAGCACAACCGGATCCGATCAAGCGTGGCGGCTCCTATACCGACGAGCAACTTGAGCAGATCTCGGTGGTACCGAATCCGTTCGTCGTCACGCACGAAGGTATGCGCTCGCCATATGAGGCCAAGATCTACTTCACACGCCTCCCACGCGAATGCACGATCAGCATCTACACGTCGACGGGTAGTTTGCTGCGGAAGTTCACGCACTCAGAAACAGATGCATCCACACCAAGTCAATATGGTGCCGATGTATGGGATCTTCTCTCCTCTAACCGCCAACGTGCTGCGAGCCAGTTGTTGATCGCGAAGATCGAAACTCCGGATGGTGCAAGCGTCACCCGGAAGTTCACGATCGTCGTAGGACCAGCTCGTATCATCGGCGATTCGGAGTAAGGAGAACAACTATGAACATCACGATGAAACCAATGATGCGTACACTTCTCGCCGGACTCCTGCTCGCTGCCACGTCGACGATCGCGTCGGCACAGGTCATTTCGGTCACAGCCGGACAGTTCACCAAGGTGGGCTTGTCGGGCGGACAGTTCTTGAAGATCGGAGTTGGTGCACGCGGAACAGGGATGGCCGGTGCCTTCAGTGCCCTGTCGAACGACGTGACGTCTGTGTATTGGAATCCCGCCGGCCTTGCCGACGTGAAGAACTATGCTGCAGACCTTACCACGACGTTCTACTTCGCCGGTATGAACCACAACTTCGCAGGTATGGTGCTCCCGGTCTCCGACAAGTTCCGTGCAGCGGTAAGCTTCACGAGCTTCTCGTCGGGTGATATCAATGTGACATCTACCGACAAGCCCGATGGGACCGGTGGTATCTACAATGTGAACGACATCTCCATCGGACTGTCGTTCGCGGGATATCTTACAGAGCAGTTCTCGTTCGGTGTGACCGCCAAGTTCGTTCAGCATGCCTTTACGACCATGACGGCCGGCGGTATCGTGTTCGACGTTGGTACGCGCTACAATACCGGATTCAACGGTTTGCTCCTTGGCTTTGCCATCAGCGGACTTGGTTCCAAGCAGTCGTATGATGGTGCCGCTGTCACACAACAGCATCAGCCGATCTCCGGTCTGCCGGTGAGCCCACTCGACATGAACATGCTCACATCATCCTTCAACCTTCCGCTCGTCTTCCGCGCCGGTCTTGGTCTCGACATGTTCAACGGAACATTGTCCGACAAGCCCGAAGTGGACGAAGACGGTACGGTGATCCATAAGTGGCTAGTCTCCGGTGACTTCGAGACCTACTCCGACGTACCGGAACAATTCGCCATCGGTACAGAATACACCTTCCGCGAATTCGTCAGTTTCCGCGCCGGATATCGGATCGGTCACGACCAATTCGGACTGGCCGGCGGTATTGGTCTGAAGTATGACAGTGGCGACTTCCAAGGATCGATCGACTATTCGATCAATCCAACAGTGAACCTCGGCCTCGTGAACCGAATTGGGGTCACGATGCGGTTCAACTAAGCCGACATGTCTTGAATGCTCAATGCCGTCGGACCCTACGTCCGACGGCATTCTTTTTTCTGTAGAGGACATAGCGATATGCGACTCCGCCTTCTCGTTCTCCTTGCCACCCTTACCCTTCCCTCGGCGCTCCATGCGTCGACGATCGAGTTCGTGGCAGACTTCATGCAGTTTCGCATCGACAGTGTTACCACACGTTGGGAGATGCACTACGCCTATCCCGATACGGCCGTCGCGTATGTGAAGGATCCCAAGGGCGGATATCTTGGCGAGTTGTATCTGCGCGTCGAGATCACCACGGCGTTGCGTGATACCATCGTGCAGGACTGGATCGCTTCGTCCAGTTCCGCGACGTCGCGATTCGCGCATAAGCAGTATTACATGGGCGTTCGGTTGTTCGAACTCAAGCACGGACAGTACAAGGTGCGGATCATCGGACGAGATCTGCATGATAGTACGCGGAACTTCGAGAAGACCGGTTCGATCGTGATCAAAGGCGTTGGCACCGCACCGGCAGTATCCGACATCATGTTCACGCAACCACTGCGCAGTGTTGGTCTCGAAGACCCACGCTTCAATCGCAACGGCGTGCAAACGATCCCCAACCCGCGTCACGAGTGCATCGGCACGGATCCGTCGATCCCGATCTATGCAGAGGTTTACAACATGAAGCGGAACGGTATCGATACGTTTGCCATCGAGTACAAGGTGGTCGACGCTGTCATGCACGAGGTGATGACGAGCTACGTTCAGCGTGTCGGAACTGCAGATGGTCTTGTGGAACGCGTGGACGTTCCTGCCGGCGTTCTTCCAAGCGGTGTCTATCGATTGCAGATGAGCTTGATGGACAAGGAGCGTTCCAAAACGTACGCATCGTCGACAAAGCAGTTCTATATCCTCAATCCCGAACAAGCGCCGCAAGCGCAGGCCATGCTCTCGGAAGACGAGATGTTCCTGCAGTCCGAATGGTCGACGGTCACCGGAAAGCAACTTGCCCTCGAGCTCGAGCTGTCCGACATCCTTGCCGTTCCCGCAGAGCGCACCACACTTGCCGGCTGTACCACTGAACGTGCAAAGCAGAAGTATCTGTTCCGGTTCTGGCGCTTGCGCGATCCCGAGCCATCGACACCGGGGAATGAGCGCCTCGATCAGTTCCGCAAGGACTTTCAGCGAGCGCAGACATACTACACATCCGCCATGTTCAAAGATGGTTGGCGCTCTGATCGCGGACGGATCATCCTGCGCTACGGATATCCGACGCAGATCGAACAGTTCGTGCAGACCATCGATACCCGTCCGTATGAAACATGGTTCTATCAGAACTTGATGGGTGGTTCCTACTTCTACTTCGTCGACACATCCGGTCTCGGCAATCACAAACTCGTTCACTCGACCTTGCTTGGGGAGATCCGCGACGAGAAGTGGTTCGACAACTATGCTAGGGTCACGAACCAGAATCCCGACACAACGCGCGAACTCACGCAACCAGTGTCGCGCTGATGGGTGCGTTCGCCGATAGTGTCGTCACTGCCGGTCTTCGTTCGCTGGGACTTGTTTCCCGCATGCGGTCCGACATCGGCCGCGTGCGCCTTGGACGTGTGATCGGTGGCGCCATGATGCGTCTTGACGAACGACGTCGTGCGATCACGGCCATGAACGTGGCCCATGCATTCCCGGATCTACCGCAAGCGGAGCGCGATGCCATTGTGCGCGGCTCGTACGACAACCTGGGCATCACGCTTGCAGAGCTTCTTGCCTTCCCATCGATGACCGCCGAGCACATCATGCATCACATGCAGATCCCCGGCATCGATGCCGTGCGCGATCGCGCCGAGCGCGGCCTTCCAAACGTCTTGATCTCCGGTCACTACGGCAATTGGGAACTCCTTGCCTTGGCCGGTGCCTTGCATGCGCGCACACCATTCGTGATCGTCGCCCATCCCCTCAAGAATCGATCGGCCGATGTGCTGTTGAATTCCTATCGCATGCGATTCGGCAATCGCATCGTGCCCATGCATAGTGCCGCGCGCGAACTCGTGCGCGTGCTTCGCGATGGCGGCACGGTGGCCTTTTTGGCCGATCAGCATGCCGACGGGGCGCGCGATCCGTGGGTGAACTTCTTCGGTCGGCCAACACCCACCTACGAAGCCCCTGCCGCCCTTGCCTTGAAGTTCAATGCTACCATGTGGTATGCCTTTGCACGACGTCAGACCGATGGATCCTACATCGCACCGCTGGCCGCCGTTCCCATGGACGACCTGACGAGCAACCGCGACGATGTGCGCGAACTCACGCGACGTCACGTTGCCATTCTCGAAGACGCCATCCGTGAATCTCCGACGATGTGGTCGTGGCAACACCGGCGATGGAGAGAAGAAACGCCATGACGCACGAAGAACGTTCTGCGCTGACCACCGTGACGATCGTGCAAACGGCGTTCTTGGGCGATGTGCTGCTATCGCTTCCCATGGCCGTTGCCATCAAGCAAGCGATGCCGTGGGCTCGTGTCCGCTTGGTCACAACGCCTGCCGCCGCGGCCGTTGTGGACGAGCTTGGCGCGGTGGACGAGGTCATTGCCTTCGACAAGCGAGGGAAGCATGCAGGGTGGCAAGGCATGAAGGCCCTTGCACGTCAGCTGCGCTGTGATGGTCACGCCGTGATCGTTCCGCACCGGAGCCTTCGCACGGCACTGTTCGTGCGAGAACTGCGACCCACATGGAGTTGTACGTTCCGTACGGCATGGGCGCGGTGGTTCTGCACTGAAGTCGTGCCGTACCCTGAAGTTCAGCACGATGCGGACCGACAGTTGGCGCTTGCAGCCGTGCTCACCGGAGTGCAGCGAACGAAGGAAGAGATCGGACCGATCGCCTTGTCAACACAGCGTGACCAGGCCACCGTTCACGTCCTTCTCGATGAACGTGGCGCCAGGAAGCCGTATGTTGTGGTCGCTCCTGGAAGTGTGTGGCCAACGAAACGCTGGCCGATACGTCATGGAGAGGCGCTTTCCGGCATGATCGCCGACCGTTCGATGAGCGTGGTCATTGTCGGTGAAGCCTCGCTTGCAGGAACGATCCGTGAGCGCGATGGCGTGGTGGACCTTTGCGGACGGACGACGTTGCGCGAGGCAGCAGCGGTGATCGCGGGAGCAACGGCTGTGGTGTGCAACGATAGTGCACCCTTGCACCTTGCCTCCCTTCAGCACATTCCTGTGGTGGCCGTGTTCGGACCCACAGTGCCGACATTCGGATTTGGTCCGTACGGCGCACATGCGCGCGTGGTCGAACAGACAACGCTTGCATGCCGACCGTGCTCGCCGCACGGCACTCGAACATGTCCGCTGGGCACCCATGCTTGCATGGAGAACATTGAACCGATTCGCGTGTTGCATGCGATGAATGAGATCGTGGAGAACCTATGAAAAAGAAGAACACATCGCAGGACCTTCCTGCACAACAACCGGTTCGCTTGAACAGGGCCATTGCCGATGCCGGGATCGCATCCAGGCGCGCAGCGGACGAGCTGATCGCCTCCGGTGCTGTGCGCGTGAACGGGGCCATCATCAAGGAGTTGGGGACGAAGGTGACCATCGACGACTTCGTCACGGTGCATGGCGAGCCCATCTCGCGCGACAAACATCTTACCTATGTGATCTTGAACAAGCCCAAGGATGTGATCACGACGGCAAGCGATGAGCTTGGTCGGAAGACGGTGTTCGATATCGTGCGCATTCATACACGCTTGTTCACGATCGGTCGACTCGATCGCAATACCACCGGTGTGCTGATCCTGACGAACGACGGAGAGCTGGCACATCGCATGATGCATCCACGGTATCAGATCCCGCGTGTGTACAAGGCCACCCTGGATGCCCCGATCCGAACGGTCGATGCGCGCAAGATCGCACGTGGCGTGGAGTTGGAAGACGGCCCCACCTCGCCGTGCGAGGTATTGGTGGATCCGGTCGATGCGCACCGCATCACGCTCATGATCCGCGAAGGACGGAACCGCGAAGTACGTCGCATCTTCGAATCGCTTGGCTACGAAGTGAAGCAGCTCGAGCGAAAGTCTTACGCCTTCCTCACGTCGAAGGGACTCACACGTGGTGACTACCGTCACCTCACCCGTCAAGAAGTTGCTGAACTCCGGAAGCTTGTGAATCTGACATGAACTTCCTGAATCCGTTCGTACTGATCGGCATGGCGGCGGCGGGCATTCCACTGCTCTTGCATTTGCTCAACCTGCGCAAGCTGCGTGTGGTGGAGTTCAGCACGTTGCAGTTCCTGCATGAACTTCAGCAGACGCGCGTTCGCAAGATCCGCATCCAGCAGATCCTGCTGTTGATACTACGAACGCTCATCATCATCTGTGCGGTCTTTGCCTTTGCACGTCCAACGATCCCGAGCACGCTACCACTCCTTGGCATACAACAACGCACGAGCGTTGTGCTCCTCATCGACAACTCTGCGAGCATGGAAGCGGCCGACCAACGTGGAGTGCGACTCCGCCAGGCGAAGAGCGCTGCGCTCTCCATTCTTGACGGGTTGAAGGATGGCGACGAGGTGGCCGTGCTGCCGCTGGCAGGACCGGACCCGACGCATGCCGTGTCCTTCACGCGCACGTTCGCCGTTGCACGCGACGAGATCGAACGCCTCGCGCTTTCCGATGCACGCGCCGAACTTCCTGCCGCCCTCCGTCATGCACAGCTCCTTCTCGACGATGCCTCTGAAGCACATCGCGAGATCTATGTGATCAGTGATGCGCAAGCATCACTCACCGTACGTCCGCCCGCCGATACGAGCGTTCTTCTTCGGTCGACGGCCACGGTCTTCCTTGTGCGGATCGGGAACGGACAGGATGGATTGGAACAGAATATTTCCGTGGACTCACTCCACGTGCTCACGGCGCTCTTTCAACCGGACCGACCGATCGAAGTGGAAACGTTCGTGCGCAACGGAAGCACGCGCGATGCGTCGGGTGTGATCGTGACGCTGGCATTCGATGGTGTGCGTGTGGCACAACGTGCCGTCGACATTCCCGCCGGTGCTACCCGAAGTACAGTGATCTCTGCGCCTGCACAGCGGCGGGGGATGGTGGCCGTATCGACAGAGGTCGAGAACGATGCCATCGACCGCGACAACACTCGCTATGCCGGCGTCCTCATTCCACCGCGTGCTCGCGTGGCCCTCGTAGGTGCACCGTCGGACGTCATGTTCGCGCGCACGGCCCTGCGCATGCCGGGCACGGAAGCGGATCAACCAACACTTGATGTCTTTCCGACCCTTGCCGCCGTGCTTCCTTCCCTTGCATCCCTCGATGTGGTGATCGTCTGTGGTGGCGATGCACGCGAGTCCGATGCCGTGGCCATCCGTCAATTCGTGGAAGGCGGCGGGGGAGTGTTGGTGTTCGCGTCGAAGGACGAGTCCACATCGCGCATTGCGACGGCCATGGGAATGAATGTGACCGAGCCAATGGCCTCCTTTGTGCGCGAACCCTGGAAGTTCACGTCGGTGGAGCGCGCACATCCGCTGTTCCAAGGTGTCTTTAAGGGCACCACCGATCCCAAACGCATCGTCGAGTCACCAACGATCCAAACCATGCGTGCTGCGACGGGCGGACAGGGGTTGATCCAAACCGCTGGCGGCACATTCCTGATGGAAGTGCTGCGTGGCAATGGTCGCTTCTTGTATTGTGCTGTTCCGCCTACCATGGCATGGAGTACGTTGCCAACAACAGGGCTCTTTCCCACCCTCATGGTTCGCAGTGTGCTGTATCTTATGATGCCACGCGATCAAGGCGTGCAGGCACTCCTCGGAGAACCTGTCAGTGCTCCGATCCCACCACGGTATGTTGCGCAAAAGACATTCCGCGCAATCGATGCCACAGGCATCATTCAACGCATCGATGCTGTACCATTACCGTCGGGCGCTGTGCTGCGGATCCCCGGACAGGAGCGAACGGGTGTGATCAAGGTGTCGACGGAAGATTCCAATGCCGTGATGACCGTTGCAGTGAACATGCCAACGGATGAATCGCAGCTCACGTATCTCGAGAACGAAACTTGGAAGACATCGGTGCGCGCCATGGTCACAGCGCCCGATCTCGTGGCCGTGGTCGATGCCGGCACGTCGATCCGCGATGAAGTGCAACGCGCTCGCACCGGCTCAGAATTGTGGCCGCTCTTCATTGCATTGGCCTTGCTCTTTGCACTCACAGAGATGGCCGTCGTGCGGTTCGGGGCCGTGGAGAAGGCAGCATGACAGGCGATGCATCGGCTCCACAGCTGCATCCCGACGTTGTACGTCTGCGTGCACAATGTGCACAGCTCCGACGGCAGTTGCGCGAGATGGCCGAAGCGTGGCACGACATGTCGACAAACCAACGTCGCACCCTCACCACCACCTATGACCATCACTTCGGCGGTCGTGAACGCGAGCTTCAACGCGTGGCCATCGAGGCCGCAGAGATCCACCGTCGCGTCGAGCTGTTGAACACGAAATTCGCGCGCGGCGAGAAGATCACGCAAGAGGTGATCGATCGGGTGAATCTTATCGTGGACAACGAGTTCGAGCGCTTTCACAAACGGCTGCGTGAGGCCTTCGACATGACGCGTGCGGAGCGCGATCGCGAGATGGCGGCGCGTGGAGATCAGGCTGCCGACGGAGAGCTCACCACGCTGTATCGTTCGCTTGTGAAGAAACTGCATCCCGATGTGAACGAGACCACGGAAGAACAACATGCGGCATGGCAGCGTGTGCAGGACGCCTATCAACAGCGCAACATCAGTCAGCTCCGATCGCTGATCGCCATGCTCGAAGCCGACGATGCATCGATCGACCACGATGCATCCATCACGGGTGTCGACGAACTCACGGCACTTGCGGCAACGCTTGAGAATCGATGCGACGTGGAGCGCCGCAAGCTCGAGCGTTTGCAAAGTGAAGAGCCGTTCTGCATCGCGGAGCAACTCACGGATGAGACGTGGCTTGCGGCGCATCGTGCAGAGCTCGATGCCGGCATTGCGACAAAGCGTCGGGAGATCGTCGACGCACAAGAGATCTATCGAACGCTCACCGGCGGCTTGGTGCCACCGGGGACCGATCTGCTCAAGACCAAGGACGACAAGACCTTCGATCAGGACTTCATGGACTCCACCTATTTCGGAAAACGCTGATGCCGTATTCCATTGAACAACGCGACGAGCAACTGCTGAACACGTCGGCCAACATTCTTTACACGCTCGGATTCGAACGGGCACCGCAACACCTCGTCAGCGTCACCATGCGCGTGCAGGCCATCACTGGTCCGGACGTTGTGCTCGTGATGCCATCGTGGACGCCGGGCAGTTACAAGATCCGCGACTATGCCGGACTGCAGGGCAACGTTCGCGCGTATACTGTTCGCGGCACATCGCGCACACCCGCGGCCTTCCATTGGCGCGACAAGGCATCGCTGGTGGTGCAGACCAACGGTGCTGATATCATCGAAGTGGACTACGTGGTGTACGGCTACGAGCGCACCGTGCGCACTAATCACATCAATCGTTGGCATGCCTTTCTCGTACCGGCCGCCACGTGCATGTATGTGGAAGGACGTCAGGACGAGATCCATCACGTAGCGCTCACGCACGCACAGAGCGAGTGGCCACATGTGTCGACGGCACTCTCGCCCGTGCGCAAGGGCGATGCAACGTTGCTCGGTGCATTGAACTACGACATCCTTGTCGACTCGCCACTCGAGATCGGCGATCACATCGTGCGAACCTTCGAAGCAGAAGGCGCGAAGCACGAGCTCGCATTGGTGACGAATCACAACGTCGATGCCGATTGGCTCGTTGAGCAACTCAAGACCATCGTTTCCACCGAGGCGGCCATCTTCGGCGGCGTGCCGTACGACCGATACGTCTTCGTGCTGCATTGCTTCCCCGGCAACGGCGGCGGACTGGAACATGCTCGTTCCAGTATCAATGGCACGGATCCGCAAACGCTGCTCGACAAGAGCAAGGCCATCGATCTGCTCTCGTTGCTCTGTCATGAATACTTCCATCTCTGGAATGTGAAGCGCATCCGTCCCGTCGAGCTCGGCCCCTTCGACTACACCCGCGAACGCTACACCTCTATGCTCTGGCTGGCGGAAGGTCTCACCTCGTACTACGACGATCTGCTCGCGTATCGCTGCGGATTCACCACCGAGAAGGCCTATCTCGAAGGCATTGCCAAAGACCACTTCGGAAAGCTCGCCCGCGTGCCGGGTCGTGCACAGATGTCGGTGAAGGACTCCAGCTACCTTGCCTGGCTCAAGCTCTACTTCGCCCCGGCCCCCGATGCCTCTAACCGATTCCCCTCGTACTACCTCAAGGGCGGCGTGATCTTCCTGCTGCTCGACCTCTACATCATCGATCACACGGATGCGCAGAGGTCGCTCGACGATGGACTCCGCGCCATGTGGGAGCAATACCGTATCGATCCTGCAAAGGGCCTCACCGAACAAGAGTGCATCGCCCTCATCGAGCGCGCCACGGGCGTGCAGGTGCGTGAAATGCTGCAGGGATGGCTCGACGGGACCGAGGAGCTTCCGCATGCCGAGATCCTTGCCGCCATGGGCCTTACCCTCGAGCTCAAGCCGCCCTCCACCAGCGCAATAACCTTCGGCGAGAATCGTACCTTTGCTTCTGTGCAGGCCGATGTGATGGCCGGGTGGACATGTGCCGACGTCAACGGTCGCATCATCGTTCGCGCTGTCGAAGACGGTGGCCCTGCCCAACGCGCCGGCATTGGCGTCGACGACGAGATCCTTGCCGTCAATGACAAACGCGTTGCCTCGCCCGCCCATCTGGACAGGCTGATGGCAGAGCAAGGCGGCACGGCGGCACGGATCACAGCGCATTGCGACGGTCGCCTCTACACAACGTCGATCACCTGCGTGCCAACGGCAACGTTCACGCTCACCGAATCCGCAACACTTACCGAACATCAACTCGCAAACCGGAAACGCTGGCTCCACCGTTGAGATCCTTCCGCACCATCTTCCTCCTTCTTGGCGTTGCATTGTCGCTCACGCATTGTGCGTGGTACGACAACCAGACCACGTATTTCAATACGTACTACAACATGCAACGCATCATGAACGAGGTGGAGGATGAGTTCTCGTATCAGGACGAGAACAAGCGCACGAAGCCTCGTGTGCTCGTTCCCAGCATTGTTGGTATGGAAGCCAAGAAGGATCCCAATGCGCCGAACTCTCCTGCCTTCCTGCGAGAGTTCATCATCGAGCGAAGCAAGCTGCAGCCGGTGAATGTGAAGGTGGACAGTATTCTGATCAAGGGTTCGAAGATCCTGGCCAATCACCCGAAATCGCGCTATGTGGAAGGCACGCTCTTCCTGATGGCCAAGGCCTACTTCTATCGTAACGAGTGGGTGCCGTCGCAAGTGAAGTGCGTGGAGATGATCGAGCAGTTCTCCGATGGAGATCTCTCGCCCGATGCACATTTGTTGCTCGCCAAGAACTATCTGATCCAGCGCAAGATGTCGCAGGGTCTCACGATGCTCTCCAAGACCGTCGACGTGGCCTGGTACAAGGATCGGTACGACATCCTCTCGCAAGCCTATCGGATCCAGGCAGAGCTGGCGCTGGAGAATGGCGACCTGGAGAAAGCGGTTCAACCGTACAAGCAAGCCGTTGCGCAATGCGAAGACAACGAGCAGAGTGCGCGCTGGCAAGTGGATGTTGCTTCCATCTACTACCGTCGTGGAGCAGATTCCCAGGCTATTGCGGCCTTTGAAAAGGTCTTCACGTACACGCCCGATGTGTTGGCGCAATTCGAATCGAAACTCTATACGGCTGCGGCCCACGTCCACCTTGGTCATTACGATCAGGCAGAGCTCATCTTCAAAGAGCTCGAGGACAATCGCAACTTCACGGAATGGACGTCCTTCATCGTTGCCGAGCGCATGGCCATGGACCGTGCGCGCAAGGAGAACCTGAACGATCCGACGATCATTGCGCAGGAGAAGAAAGCAGACACGGCCTTTGTGGGCAGACCCGAACTCATGGCGCAGGCATTCCAGAAGGGGATGACGCTGTATAAGCAGGGCAAGTATTCAGAAGCACTTCCGTATTTCGCCAAGGCAAAGGTGGTGCGTACACCTGTGTATGACGTGGCGGCCAAGTACTTCAACCTGATCAAGCAATGGGAAGATGAGCATCGCAAGATCGCCGGCTATGAGCGCATCATCATGGAGCGCGAGACCATGCGCGACACGATCGCCATCATGAAGTCGGCCTCGCGGTTCTCGCTCGGTCGCGTACACGAGCAAATGGGCAACGCCGATTCTTCCGTTCACTACTACAAGCTTGCCTTCGACAGTACAGCCGTCAGCGATCAGGCACGCAGTCGCTACCTCTACGCTCAGGCACGTATGCTGCGAGAGTCCGACCCCGAAGTGGCCGACTCGCTTTTGGAAGTGCTCTCGCGTGATTTTCCGAAGTCCGACTTCGGCAAGGAAGCTCAGTCAAGTCTTGGCTACGTGGGCGACCTGCAGGCCGACGATGCATCGGAGCTCTATCGCAGTGCGAACAGTTTCCGGGCCATCAAGGACTATGCCTACGCCACGCGGCAATACATGGCCATCGTGACGAACTTCCCGACCAGTGAGCTTGCTCCGAAGGCGCTCTATGCTTTGGGCTACATGCACGAACGCAACCTCGACCAGCCCGACAGTGCGCGGTACTACTATGGTCTGCTCGTCGAAAAGTATCCGCGTTCCGAATACGCAAAGGAAGTACGTCCAAGTCTTGAGTTCGCCCTTGCCAAGCTCAATGGGGCAGAGGTGTCGGATTCACTCTTGCTGAACGACCTCGATGCAGAACGCGCCAAGAAGGCCAAGGAGAACGAACTCGATCCACTCCAGCAGCTCATCAAGAACAACAAGGATGCGTTGCAGGTAACAGCGCCGGGCGTCACGATCCCCGGTATGCCGCCAGGAACCAACGTCAACGACATGTTGAAGGGTCAGTTAGACAAGTTGAAGGGCGGTCTCCCAACCGTCCCCGGAGGCCCAACGGTCACACCTCCGTCACAGCCGGCGCCGAATCCGAGCGATACGACAAGCCCTAAAAAGCCGTAGTTACGAGTGACGAGTGACGAGTGACAAGTGACGAGTGACAAGTCACATTCTGTATTATGTATTCTGTATTGCTCTTCCGATTAAAACTCCAGCTGCGTATGCAGCGCGATCTCCTCCAAGATCGACGATACCCGTAGGCATTCGATCATCTGGCCTTCAAAGACCGTGCTTTTCCCCACATAGTGCACTTCGTGCGTGCATTGTTGGGCGTGGGCGGCGCTGCAGTTGGTTGCGCGGACGATCTGGGCGATCACCTCATCAAAGGTATGCCAGTCGTCATTGAACAGGATCACCCGTACCGGCATGGCCAGTTCGGTGAGGACGTCGTCCTCCGAGGATCCCTGTTCCCAGGGGAGATTATTCCATGTGCTCATATCAGGGTGCAAAATTACGAAAACTCCTATCTTTGTTGCTCAAGAACACAAAACCAACTCCCATCATTTTTGGTAGGGTCCAGACCATGACCACAGAACAGTTCCTCGCGCAACTCGACGCCATCGTGTCCGAGCGACACATGCTGCAACATCCGTTCTATCTGATGTGGAACGAGGGCACGCTTTCGATCGACATGCTTCGCGAGTACGCGAAGGAGTACTACCACCAGGTGCACTTCTTCCCAACGTACGTGAGCGCCACGCATGCGAACTGCGACGATATGGAGATCCGCCAGATGCTGCTCGAGAACCTGATGGAAGAAGAGCACGGTGCAGGCAACCACCCAGAGCTGTGGCTGCGCTTTGCAGAGGCACTGGGTTGCTCGCGCGAAGAAGTGCTGAGCCGCAAGTATCTGTCGCACACCCGTGCATCGGTACGCATCCTCAAGGAACTCGCACGTCGCAACAACCCTGCCGAAGGCCTTGCCGCCCTCTATGCCTACGAATCCCAGATCCCCGAGATCTCCACGACGAAGATCGCCGGACTGAAGAAGTTCTACGACATGGACACACCGAACGCACTGGAGTTCTTTGCCGTGCACGAGCATGCCGACGAGATCCACCGCACGGTAACGCGCGAAGCACTGGTTCGCCTGTGCAAGACCGACGAACAAAAGGAAGCGGCACTCGATGCGGCACGCGAAGCGGCCGATGCCTTTAACCTGCTGCTCGATGGCGTGTACACCACCTGGTGCACCGAGAAGGTCTCCCTGAACTAAGAACCTATGTGCCGTTTCGTTGCCTACATCGGTCCGCCCATCCTGGCAGACGACCTCCTGTTCAAGCCGAAATTCTCGCTTGTAACAGCGCAGAGCGTCAATGCCGGCGAGATGTCCGTGGCCGTCAATGGTGATGGGTTCGGCATTGGCTGGTATGCGCCCGAGCTCGACAACGAGCCATGCGTGTTCCGCAGCATCAAGCCGTCGTGGTCCGATCAGAACCTGAAGCAGATCGCGCGCAAGATCTATGCGCCCTGCATCTTCGCCCATGTTCGTGCGGCATCGCCCGGCTTGTCGGTGGAAGAACTGAACTCGCATCCGTTCTGGTGCGGTCAGCTCATGTTCATGCACAACGGCGTCTTGGGCGGATACAAGCAGATCCGTCGGAGCCTCTTGCGCAAGCTGAACGACACGGCCTATGATGCCATTCAAGGGTCAACGGACTCTGAGCATCTCTTCGGACTGTTCCTCAATCACATCGCCGATCCGCATGGCCATGTGACCTGCGAGGAAATGGTCTATGCGATGAACAAGATGTTCGAAGACCTCAGTGCCTTGCTCATCGAGGCCGGTGTGCAACAGCACTCGTACCTGAATCTTTCGGTCACGAACGGCACAAGCCTGATCGTGGTGCGCTACACCACGAATCCAAGCGTTCAGCCGGCATCGTTGTACTACATGTACGGACGCGAATATCACTGTCGCGGTGAAGTGTGCATGATGGAGCCAACCTTCGGACATCCAAGTTCCGTGGTGGTCTCCTCCGAGCCCTTCACAGCAAAACGCTCGGATTGGATGAAGGTGGAACGGAACTGCATGATGATCATCGACGAGACCATGCGTTTCCGGTTCCAGAATGTACAGATGGACGTAGAGAAGTTCGACTTTGAAACACTTGCTCCGGAGATCGGATGAATTCCGCCGCCCTGATCCCACTGTTCCCGCTTCTTGGCTTTTTGGTGATTGGCCTCTTTGGCAAACAACTGAAGAGTGAACGCCTGATCGGCATCATCGGTAGCGGGGCCATCCTTGCCTCCTTTGCCATTGCCGTCTCCATCTTCTTCTCCTTCCTGGGCATGCCCGGCGAAGAGCGGTCGATGCACGTTCCGGTCTACACATGGATCTCGACGGGTGCTTTCACGGTGAACATCGCCTATCAAGTGGATCAACTGTCGTTGCTGTTCACGCTGATCATCACGGGCATCGGCTTCCTCATCCACGTCTACTCCATTGGCTACATGCATGGCGATAAGAGCTTCTCGAGGTTCTTCGCCTACCTGAACCTCTTCGTCTTCATGATGTTGAATCTGGTCTTGGCCGACAACTTCCTGCTCACCTTCCTTGGCTGGGAGGGCGTGGGTCTGGCCTCGTATCTGCTGATCGGATTCTGGTACGAGCGCAAGTTCGAGGGAACGGGCATCGTCTACACGGGCGACGCTGCGAAGAAGGCCTTCATCGTGAACCGCATTGGCGACTTCGGCGTGCTGATCGCTATGTTCATTCTGTTCAACACATTCGGCACGCTCAGCTATTCCGAGATCGCCGCCCAAGCACCCACGGTGTGGGCACCGGGCACGGCCATGGTCTCGGTGGTCACGCTGCTGCTCTTCCTGGGTTGCACCGGAAAGTCGGCGCAGATCCCGCTCGGTATCTGGCTGCCGGACGCTATGGCGGGTCCAACACCGGTATCGGCCTTGATCCACGCTGCAACGATGGTCACGTCGGGTATCTTCCTGATCGCCCGCAACAACGTGCTCTTCGCCATGTCGCCGTCCACCATGGCCGTCGTCACCGGTATCGGCATCACCACGGCTCTCATTGCCGGAACCATCGGTATCGTGCAGAACGACATCAAGAAGGTCCTCGCGTATTCGACCGTCTCGCAACTTGGCTTCATGTTCACCGCTCTCGGCGTTGGTGCCTTCACGGCCGGCGTCTTCCATGTGATGACGCATGCCTTCTTCAAGGCCTTGCTCTTCCTTGGTTCGGGTTCGGTGATCCATGGTATGCACGAACAGCAGGACATTCAAAAGATGGGCGGCTTGAAGAAGTACATGCCCACCACGTACAAGACATTCTTGATCGGAACACTGGCCATCAGCGGCATTCCGTTCTTCTCGGGCTTCTTCTCGAAGGACGAGATCCTGTGGATGGGCTTCCTCAACGGTAGTCCGATCCTCTGGGGTGTTGGCGCCGTTGCGGCCTTCACCACGGCCTTCTACATGTGGCGCTTGACCTCGCTCACCTTCCTTGGCGAAGAGCGCTTCGATCATCATCACGTGCACCCGCACGAATCACCGGCAACGATGACGATCCCATTGATCGTCCTTGCCGTCCTTTCCGCCTTCGGTGGCTTCCTTGGCGTACCACACGTGATCGGTCATGCACTGCACATCCCGAACCTTCTCGAAGGTTGGCTCGATCCCATCTTCGAACGCGGCATGAGCTTCTTGCCGAAGCACGTTGGCGACCATGCCATGCTGGAGTGGGGACTCATGGGCGCATCCACGGTGATCGCCATTGCCGGCATCATGCTTGCGAAGAGCATCTACAGCAAGGGCACGGAGCGGGCAGAGGGTATCGCGGCAAGGATGAAGGGCATCTATACGCTGCTGTGGAACAAGTACTACGTCGACGAGGTGTACAACTTCGCCGTTATAGGACCGATCCTTGCCGTGTCGCGCGATTTCCTGTGGAAGATCTTCGACGTGAAGATCATCGACGGCATCGTGAACGGCTCTGCTTCCACGGTTGGTGCCGGTGCAGCAGCACTTCGCAAGATCCAGTCCGGCGTTGCCCAGAACTACGCTCTGCTCATGATGGTCGGCATCATTGCCTTCCTTGCATGGGTAACGCTCGGTCGGTAAGGAGGATGTGAAGCACCGTGTGCTTCACGGTATCCATCTACGCCACCACGCATGTGATCGAAACCAGCCTTGGCGCGGTCTTCGATGACGAAGCGGCGTATCAGCCGCATTTCAAGATCACGGGCTTTGTCCATCCATCGCTTCCCATTGTGGCGAACGACGATCCGTCGCATCTCCGCATGATGGAGTGGGGCCTTATTCCTCGGTGGACGAAGGATCGCGCAAAGGCCGATGAGCTCCGCTACATGACGCTCAATGCGCGATGCGAAACGATCTTCGAAAAGCCATCCTTTCGCGATGCCATCACCAAACGTCGTGCCCTCTTGCCCGTGAACGGATTCGTGGAGTGGCGTCATGAAGGCAAGCTCAAGATCCCGCATTATGTGCATATGCACGACGCGTCGCTGTTCACGCTTGGGTGCATTTGGGAGGAGTGGACGGATAAAGAGTCGGGCGAACACAGCACCACGTTCTCGATCGTGACGACAGAGGCCAACGAACTCATGTCGTACGTTCACAATACCAAGCAACGTATGCCCCTCATCATCGAGCCGCACGTGCGCTCGCACTGGCTTGCCACCGACGACCGCGAAGAACTCACGCGCCTCATGCGTCCGCTTGGCGAAGGACTGTTAGAAGCGGATGTGTTGACGTAACTCTTGTAAGGATCCGCGTAGTGAAGATCGAAGATTACCTTCTCGTGATTGTACTCGCACTTGTTGCACTGGCGTTGATATCGGTGGGACGTTGATCTGCAGATCTGTGCATACGGCAGACCTTCAAGAGTTCCAGCATGATGTTTCGTACGTTTACAAACCGGCAGACTCATCTCGTGCCGTACACATCGGGACGGGAACATATTGGAAACGATCGTGGGACAAAGACGAACAGCTTATTCGATATCGAAACTGGATGATCCTGAAGACCGGCGGAATGGGTGACTTTGACAGGGTCATCATTGGAGACGTGAGATCGAACCAGTGGAAGCAGTACGACCTCTCCGAAGAGACCATCGTGATTGATCCGTTATGGAAACGATTGAATCATCAGCCACGCGTTGAGAGATGTTGCTCCGAGAGTTTCGTGACCAAGATCGAGAATGGGTCGATCCATGTCCACTACAAGTTCAGAGTAGATGGATTGTGGCCCAAATCGTATGGTCATAGCGATATTGTCTATACCATTGACGAGCAAACTGGGCAGCCGATCATGACGGATGTCCGATGATGCGGTCGACAGAACGGAGACATGAAGGCCGCATTGCTCAGTCTGGGTGCGTGTCGAGATTGTAAACTCAATGGGCAGGTCACATGGTTCTTGAGTTGCCTACACAACGGACGACAAGAATTGGTGAAGACTCTCTTTCGGACGGAGTCGGAACTTCTTCCTCAAACGGAATCGATGTAGTTCAACAGACCTCTGGGTTATGTACAGTGCGTCAGCGATCTCTTTTGTTGAAAATCCGAGATGGATCAGAATACAGACCTCGATCTCTTGGCTGCTCAACGACGGCTCGCATAGCACGAGTCGCCGCTCGAAGCCCGGATCCCTTCGATCCATGTACGCTTTAACGTACTCGAGCCTAGAAGGAATGTTGACGTGTGAAGAAGTGATTGGAAGGTCGCTGACCGCGAGCTGTATTGATGCAAGCTCCGCTGCCATCCTGGTGCATTCCGCTTCACGATGTTCGATCATGCCAAGCAGCCGTTCTACAGCCGTATGCGCTTCCCATGCATTCTTTAGCATTTGCTTGCGCAATGCTCTTGCTCCTTCCAGAGCGTCGTCGTCTACCTTTGCCAGATCGATCAGCAAAACAACCCATAATGGAGCACTCTTCCCAAAGTCGTCGATCACGTGGTCCTGTAGAAAGCGCCGGGCGCGCTCCGACTGCTGAGAGGCTGTAAGATATGTCACGACTGCCCTCGAGTACAGTTTGCGCATGTCAAAGTCGGCCAATTGCGTGCGAGTATCTTTGAACAGCAGAGCCTCTATCGAATCTGTGCTCGTGGTATTGCTTAGAGCATTGATCGTTGCTTCCAATATCTGAAACACCATTCTCAAACTAGTGCGTTCGACGATTGTCTCATGTGCATGTTCAGAGAGGAGTTCTTTGGCATCGGCGAAGCGGTTGCATTCGATCATGCTCAATGCCCGCCAGGCAACGGAATCGAGAACAACAGAGCGTAGTCCGACCGAGTCGGCCATGGATTGAGCGGTGCGAAATCGAGACTCAGCGTCAGTAGGGTCGCCAGTTAGCATGCTGCACTGGGCAAGACCAAGCATGCATTTGGTCTTATACACCATGCAGCCAACGTTGCGAGCACCGTTCGCACATCTATGAAAGAACTCAGTTGATTCGTGAGTGTATCCCAAATCGAGTGACGCGACAGCCAGCCAATACTCTGCTTCGTATGCTTGGATCTCTCTCTCTGGCGAGGTGTCCTGCTCGAGAATAGCCAACAGCCGTGCACGCCCATCGCCGGTCAAACCGGAAGCAATTTGGACGGCTACCCGATAAATGGATGCCTTGAATCGAATGCGCGGTTCATTGGCGGAGGAGGCGAGTTGCCCTGCTACTTCGAAGTCCAGATCCGCACTTTCCAGCTGATGTAGATTGAAGTAGGCGCATCCTCGAAACAGACGACAGTATGCACGCACACTATCAGAGAGTGACGGGGCCGCCAACACGCTCGTGAACAACTCGATCGATTCTCTGGGGTTGGTAGCTAGTAACCTCGCCGCCTTGCGACGCAATGCGTCAGGATCCATGGTGATCTGCTCGTTTGTGAACGTGACAACTGGCAATAGATGGAATTGCCACTTTGTTTATTGTTTAGGGGTTCTAGATGACTGGATCAGACTTGTGATCGCATTCACTCAGATCGATCAGTGTAGGTATCGAATCTAGAGCGTGAGTGTACGGGTCTCAAGGCGATGAAAGAATGTATGTAGCGCTTGTGTCATACCCTCCTCACAATTTTCCAACCGGAAAACGTCGTACCTAGCGGTCATTCGTCAAGGATTCCTCATGCTACAACTGAAACAACTTTGCCTGTCAGTGTTGGTTGGCACGATAGCAGTCTCCTGTTCAGATGCCTCGCGACCTGCTCCCATTCCTGATGTGCTGCCAGATCATGCGATCCTGTATGGGCTACTGTACCAGCAAGGAGACACTATCAGTGCACAGATTGGAGAAGAGACCGATCCCGCCATTCCGAAAACCGTGGCGGGGGTTGTTTCCTGTGACACGGTTGTCTACGGAGACATAGTGGTACGGTACGTATCTGCACCACCAGCGTTTGATGAAGAGTACTCAGGAACGGGATCAGAGTTGTTTGTTGGACGCGCGCCGAACAAGGTATGTGTTCTGAACGTGGCTTGGAAGGTAGATGCGAAGATCGAGGCTGGCGTCCGCAGAATTCCTGGCTCCGTACGAATGGCTCGAGTTTACTCGACACTTGTAAGCAAAGACACCACGGTGAACATAAGTGGACGGCCCCATCATTGCTCGGTCATTGCTGAAGAGTATATGGATGTAGGTACAGGATCATTGCTTGCTACCGCATATTCATTGTACTCGACAGCAGTTGGTCCTGTTCATGTAACGTTGATGCCGAAAGACAGCAATGTCCTTCCGTACAACTATGAACTACTCTCATACAATAGTAAGAGGTGATCACATGAACAATCTAGCGAACACTCTCTTCGTACTGTTCGCAATCGCTGTCGCAATTGGTGGCTGTGTGAAGGACCCGGTGTCACCATCGAAGCAGGCAGTTGTGGATGTCCTCCGGGAGCATGATACGTTGGTGTATGAGGTGCGGTTCTACACAACGAACCAAGAAGGAAGTGTCCAGCACGTTGCTCTTCCGGTATCACGTCGCGTCATTGATGGGGACTCAGTTTGGTGGACCGGTCTCCCATGGGCACCGGGTTTCCGCTATAGAGATGATACCATTGCATTGTATCAGAGCATCGATACAGTAAGCGGTACGGCTGGCTCTCTCCACCGTTACCCGCTATCTCCAAGTGCTCCCCATGAACAATCGCGCTTCAATGTTAAGGGACCGAACGGACAGCTTTGTAAGGTCTCGGTTACATTCACGATAAGTAAAGAATCGCCCTCCAGCGCTTACGGCACCGCGCCTGTATCAGTGTACCGAGTAGCGTGGATTGATGGTAATGGAGAAGGTGTCCTTTCGTATTCAGGGTACTATATGTTCAGTCCACAAACTGGACTTGTTGAGTATCTACTCGTCAACCAGAGCACCGCAGACACACTTGAAGAGTGCAGACTGATTCGACATGGTCGTAGATAGCACGCCGTCACAGTGTACCCTAGCCGCACCCCTCGCTCCTGTGGGTTAACGCTTTAGTGTCCTTTATAGGTTGGGAACAGTAGGCAGAGGTGCGAGGGCATGACATACCGCTTGTTGTTCGGAAAAACTAGGAACGGAACATAGTGCCGAACAACGAGCATGTTGTCAGGTAGGACTACGCGCTCGTCTAGTACATTGACATTCGACCTCCCCTCCCCGCCGTACACTTCATCTTGAGTAGAAGTTCGTGCAGAGTTCGCGACGTAGACAGCGGTAGAAACCCTGCTCCTGCAAGAATACACGACCGTGCGACCCAAGAACTATGGGCGCGATCACCGAACTACACGTAGAGGCATGGTTGCACCGTAAGCCCCACAATTGACTTGAACATACACAAGTCCTGGAGGAAGACTCTCCGTGTTGACTGTAACGGTGGCGAAACCAATTGGAACATCCTCAACATGTGACGAAAGGAGAGCGCCAGTCAGGGATACAACTCGAACGAGTGCCACGGTGTTAGGTGCCAGAAACCGAACGGTTGCAGAACCCATGGTCGGATTGGGGAAGATGGAGGCCGAGACTGTACCATTGTCACTGGACAACGTTACACCTGTAGTGAGAGTTGTTAAGGTGAAGTCCGAAAGGAGCTGACTTTTGGTAGGCGATAGCTCTATGTACTGAGTAGATGGTGTGTACCCTATCCGGTCTGCTGTAATGGACACTTTCCCAACTGGCAGGTGCGTGAGGAGAAAGCTACCATTTGCGTCACAGATCGAATGGTCTATCACGTTGCCTTCTTCATTGCGCGCAACAACCAGTGCACCGCCAATTGCATCGATCTCTTGTGGATGGGTATCATGTTCCTTTCGAACTACGCCGCCATTCTTGCGCGCAACTGTTCCGCGCACGCGGCCCCTGCCGAAAACATCCTTGGAAGGCGCAACAGACACGTTGTACTGAAGTGTGTCCCATGCCTCCGTGACAGTGATCCTGCGAGCATCTTGCCACGATGAAGACGTCGTGCCGTTCGATGTAACCCATCCGGGTACGATGCGCCTGTCCAATGGAATGCAGAAAACGGCATAAACACCGGGCTGGATCCTACGACACGTGAAGGTATAGTCAAACTTTGTCTGTACTGAGATGGCGTTCCTCGAAACCACGGAGTCGTTTGAGCCGTTCGCCCCATCTTGCAGGGGGTATGCGATCAGAAATGCGTCTTCACCTAAACCCGTTGTGCTATTGGTAACAGTTCCGCCAAACCCGTTCTGAACGCTTGGCCTGCTCTCCAGGACAAAGTCAATGCCTGCGGTGTTCTTGCTGAACGTGAGCGTGGTGGCATTGGCTACATCATGCTGATTCTCCCAACACTCGCCGTAATAATCGTCGCCAATGCCGTAGCGTTGTTGAGCCGAGGCAACAGCCGCATACTCTACTCCGGCTTGAAGCGTAACCTCATAAAAGGGTGTAGAGTTCACGGTGGCGTGGACAGTTCTTAGGTTAGGGTGGATCGAGTCGTTGAGCATATCACGTGCACGGAAGGAAACACCGCCGATGAGTCCTGTCTGTCCGTCCTCACCCACAATGCGGCCTGAAACTTTCACGGTTCGAGGATTGATCCTACGAGACACCAAGAAGTTGGTGGCAACGTGTTCTCCGCATTCGATTGATACGGCCTCGGCGCTGTCCTGGTCCGCTTCGTTACTGTACCATTCTGGTAACAAGTTCAAACCCTCTACTCGGATCTTATACACCCCTGCTGGTACAGCAATGGAGAATGCCCCACGATCTAAACGGACGCTGTAGAGAGATTCAGCAACTGTATCAATGGTTCCTGCGGTATCAGCTGCGACTCTCCATAGATAAGCGTAGCCCTCTGGAGTATCGCTGACGTTGGTCTCAAACTCCACAATGCCGCTAAGAACTGCGCAGTGAAGTGGATCTCGGTTGACATCAAGTCGAAATGTCTGTTGTGCGGAGAGTCTCTTGTCGTCTACATCAACAGAAACACGAATACTAACTCTGTGGCTGCCATACACAGGGTTGTTCCATAAGATGGTACCGGTCACCGAATCGATCGCCATTCCTTGTGGGTTGTCATCCAACGAAAACACCAGTGGCGCACTGGCGTTTGACTGGGCCCGAACATGATATTGATACTCTGTTCGTTCCCAGGCTACGGTATCTGGTGTAGAAACGAATACGGGCCTCAATGCTTCTAACACCGAATCTATCGGATAGATTGTAATGATATTTGAATTCGTTCCTTCTTCTGCATTCCACCGACCCCGTACCATGAAGGAGTTCGTATCGGTGCTACGACAAACCACGGTATGCGTGTAAACGCCGCCTTTAACGGGAAGGCTTGGATCGAAAAGTACTGTCGCAACAGAGTCAAATGTTGACAGGACTGCGTTAGGACTTATGGAGTGATACACAGTGAACGATGTAGGAGGGTTTCCAGTTTGTGGCGCCCACCAACTCAAAGTAACATGCAGTGTCGTGTCGTCGTTCGAATGTTGTGTTGACGTGAACTCGATGGGTGACGGCAGCTGACCCAGGGCATCAACAGCTAGAACGAGAGCCGCAACAAACACAACAACGTATTGTACGATCGATGAGTGAAGCACGCGTGTCTCCTAAAATGGGTAGTGCAGATGTAATAGGTGTCACAAGCACCCAGAAAGTTGCTCGATGATGCGGAGATTCCCCAAAGGGGACTAGACCCTAGGAGGCGATTCAATTTACAAGGCGGGATGATAATTCAACAGCTGTTCAAACACCTCCTGAGAATCCATGCACCGTTTCGTGTGGACGTGATCGAAGTAGGCGATGAAGAGAAGACCGTCGACCTCTTCGTTCAGATGGGTAAAGATGCCAAGGTCCATTGTCCAGCCTGCGGATGTGTCTGCGCCCGGTACGTTCATCTCGCCAAAGCATGGCGGCATCTGAACCTCTTCGAGTATAGAGCGATGATCAACTGTGGTGTGCCGCGTATCAATTGCCCGGAGCATGAAGTGCTCACATCGCATTTGTTCTGGCACATGGCCTGACGGGCTTCGCCATGAGGTTCGAGTCGTGGGCGATCGACCGGCATTCAGAGACGACGATGTCCGCAATGGCACGGCAACTCGGGCTCAGTCGCAAGACCGTGGCCGTCCTTACGTAGCGTGCTGTGGCACGCGGGTTGACGTGTCGTCAAGCTGTTGATCTCACAACACTCAGCGTGACCGTCATCAGTGATCCTGTCACGGCGGCGCTCTGTAGATGCACTCGACAAGATCCGTAAGGCCCAGATCAGACAGTTGCGAGAGGAAACATCGAACGTCCTGACGGGCACGAAGCTCAGATGGCTCTCCAATCTCGAGAACATGTAACACGCTCGTAGACTCGCCTTTGCTGCTGTTCACGACAGCATTCATAGAACACCACGTGCATGGAGTATCAAAGGGGCTGTATCACACTTGTTGAGCCATGCAACCAGAACATGGGTGATCAAGCGTGTCGCCATGACCATCAGAGAGCATCTTTGGGCTGTCGTCAATGCCAATGTTCATAATTGCACTCATGGATTCGCTGGGAGCATCGTGAGCAAGATCCAACCCGTCAAGTCAGGAGCCGCAATCCAGAGCAGTCGGACTGTGGCCTAGTTCGCAAGGACATAGCGATAGTGTCTATGCCCTCGACGAGCATAGGGGGCAGCAGATCATGACAGATATTCAATGAGCAAGCCGTTGGTTGTCCGATGGCCCACGCGCGGTTTGCTGCGGATCCGCTCCATCGGTAGTGTACACAAAACGTAACTTATGAGCACTTGCGAACATCCAACTACATAAGTACGAGTTCAACGATAAGGCAATGGTGATACTGCGTTCCGCAATACTGATCCTCATGATCCTCGCATCGAGTGCCTTCGGGCAGGACAACGGGGGCTTGTATCCGATCCCTAAGGCAGATCTGTGGGGCTATATCGATACGGCCGGCGCGACGGTCATTGCTCCGCGGTTTCATGCAGCGGGGCGATTCTCGGAAGGACTTGCACCGGTTCGCTTGAACGGCACCTACGGCTACATCGACAGGACAGGTGCCTTCGTCATCGCTCCGAAGTATGACCTGGCTCTTTCGTTTGAATATGGCCAAGCGCAAGTGTTCATCGACGGCAAGTCCTATTTCATCGACAGGCATGGGAACATCACCTTCCAGCATACCTTCGAGAGCATTTCATCCTTCGGTGCCCATTCATATACGATCGCTATGACGCGGTCGCATAGGTATGGCCTCATCAATAGATCGGGTCAGCTCATTGCGGACACGGTGTTTGGTCAAATCAAACCGTTTGATGACGGACTTGCAGTTGTTGAAGGGCTGATCCACTTCCCCTTCAGAACAGATTCCACGGATGTTGCAAAGTATGCTGTTGGTGTCTTGGACACAACAGGAAGACAGATCGTACCGTACGGGCGGTATAAAAGCATCCGCGGCTATCAAAGTGGTTTCGCAATTGCAGAGTTGCTTGATTCAGCGAAGCAACAAATTGGCCGGGGAAGGGTTAGGGCCATTATTGATACGCAGGGTAAACAGAGATTTGTGATCCCATCGGTCCTATATGATCTCGATTATCAATATGAAGGGTATTCCGATGGCGTTGCAATAGTGACCAATCAACTCGATGACCGAGTTTGGCGCAAAGGCGTGATGAACTCATACGGTGAGATCGTTCTCATTGACTCAAGTTGGAGGGGTCTCTCTCGGTTCTCATACAGCAGAGCGTTTGCCAAAGACGCAGGCGGGAAGGTGAGAATGATAGATAAGAGTGGCAAACAGGTTGGTGAATATGTATTTGACGATGTGGTCTATGAGACCCAACACTCCAGAGCTCTATGCAACCCGTTTGTCAATGGTACGGCATTTGTGAAGCTTCGTGGTGGATGGTGTAGTGTTGATACAACAGGCAAGGTATTGACCGAGCCTAGACTGTTCGACACGAGACGCGGTGCAGTCCCAATGATGAGAGTTGGGAACAAGCTGATCTTTATGAAGGACGTGAGTGAAACGACTCCACAGCGTCCGTTTAGGTATGGATTCATCAATGCTACGAGCAATGATTTTGTTGAACCGGTGTACGATGACATTGACATCGATAATATTGAAGATGATCTGATCTCCGTTGCGAAAGATGGTGTCAGATGCTATATCACAAAGGCAGGGAGTGTCATATGGAATGAGGAAAAGGATACAACAGGCATCGCTCTTAACGTACACTACATGAATCGGGGCTACTGCTATGCATCATCGAAGGTCAAGAACGAACTTGCGGGTCTTGATGGTTGGGGAGGCACAGAAGACCAACGACTCCAAGTCGTGATCGACCCAAGCAAGAAGACCACGTGGTCTGATCGATACGTCGGAATGACGTTGCTGGTAGCGAATGCTTCAAAGGATACGCTGTACTTTCCCGCACAAGACAGCCGACTCAAATTGAAAATGCAAGCGCAAGACAAGAACGGTGAATGGAAAGACATAGAATATCTGCCGAACAGTTGGTGTGGTAACAGCTACCATACTCTGTCTCTAGAGCCGAACAAACAATGGAAGTTCAGCACTCCAGTGTACCACGGAGAGTTCAAGACAAAGCTTCGTGCTCAGCTTACGTACAAACGAACGATCGAACAGGAGATAGGAGACGTCATCTACAGCAATGAGATCGACGGCTTCGTCAATCCGGGACAGTTCTGGTACAAGCGCGAGTATCACCCTCGAGGATTGATGGACCCCTACTATGAGTAACGAATCTACCTAACAACGTGCATGTTCGTGGTGCGGGTGCCGGAGGCAGTGGAGATCACCACGACGTAGAGACCGTCGGCGAGATGGGAAGCGTCGAAGCGGATGGTATGACGTCCGCGGGTGAGGGCCGAGGCAACGAGAGGGGTTGCGATCTTTCGGCCGCCGACGTCGGTGATGGTGACGTCGGTGGTTTCGTCGGCAAGGACATCGAAGGAGATCGTGACCATGTCGCGTGCGGGATTCGGGTCGACGCGAAGTTCGGCGTCGACGGCATCGTCCGAGGCGATGATCTGCTTAACCTTGCGAATGATCGTCATGCCCGAGAGATCGCACGAGGCCAGCATCGTACCATCCGGACTGACGGCCACACCACTTACATGACCATGATGATCCGCCAGTGTGGCCATGCAACGACCGCTCTTCACGTCCCACAGACGTACGGTACGATCGGCTCCGGCCGTAACGATGGTGCTGCCGTTGGGCAGATAGGTGAGTGACGTGATCGGTCCGCGATGACCGCTCAAGATCGACGTCGGCACGGTGGAAGCCGGCTCCCAGATGGAACACGAAGATGTTGCCGTGTTCTCGGTGACGGCAATGTCGGCCGTGGTGGGGGAGAAGCCCGCCGCATACGCATGTCCGCATGAATGCTCTGCCGGAATAGAGCGCACGATCTGTCCGCTGCGCACGTTCCATACGTGGACGGTCCCGTCGGTGGCGCACGACAGCAATTGGGTCCCATCGGCACTGAACCGCACACTGGTCACGCTCATGGTATGTCCGCGCAGCACGGCCTCTGCCGCACCCGTTGCGGCATTCCACAACCGGATCGTTCCATCGGAGGAGCCCGAGGCGATCTGTGTGCCGAGCGGACTCACATCAACGCTCAACACCTGTCCGCGATGCCCCACCAACACCTGCACGCCGGCGCCCGTTCGTACGTCCCATACGCGTACGGTACTGTCGAATCCGCCGCTCACCAGGCGCGGACGGAGCGGATCGAAGGCCACCGTGTAGACGTGTCCGCGATGTCCTTCGCAGACCTGCAGTGTTGTACCCGTGGCCACGTCGACTATCTTTGCATGACCGTCTCCACCGGCAGTAGCTAGCAACCTGCCATCTGCAGAGAATCGCAGACCGTGCAGAAAGCTCGTCTGAGCACACACAACCAATGAACACGCCATGAAGGCGGCAGCAAGGAGCATGGGGCGAAGGATCGTTCTCATCTTCCAATGATACGAAAACTCATGAACAGACCTATCCGCATCGTAACGGTGCTTTGTTGTCTTGGCGTTCTCTCCCATGCCGGCGTGCCCCAGGTGGGCCTCGACGAGCTGGAGCGCCGCTGGAAGAACGGTGGCGATACCACCTTCGTGGTGAATTTTTGGGCCACCTGGTGTAAGCCATGCGTTGCAGAATTGCCCGCCTTTGATAAGTTGCATCGATCGACGACCGGGAAGGTAAAGGTCCTGCTCGTTTCCCTGGATTCTCCTGCGGACCGCACGACCACCGTTCAAACATTCGTGACGCGCCGTAACCTTTCCGCCGAAGTGTGCTTACTGAACGAACCGCGACCTCATACATGGATCGATCGCATCGATCCCGACTGGAGCGGCGCCATTCCCTGTACGCTCATCCTGAACGCCAAGCACAACAAGCGTGCGTTCTACGAACGAGACTTTACCGAAGCGGAACTCCACCGTACTGTTGAAGAATTTCTGAGAACATGCAAATGAACGTCTTCGTCCGCCTCCTTGCCGCCCTTGTCCTTACCATGGTCCTGTCCTCGCTGCCATCATCTGCTGCCGATCTGCCGGATGGCGTGAAGGTGGGCGATGTGGCGCCGGACTTCTCCTTGTTGAATGTGGACGGGAAGCAACTGGTGCTGCATGAGCAGACCACGGTGAAGGGGCTGATCGTGGTGTTCACGTGCAATCACTGTCCGTACTCTGTGAAGTATGAAGACCGCATCAATGCACTCGATGCGAAGTATCGTGAAATGGGCTATGCTGTGGTCGCCATCAATCCGAACGACACGGTGGCCGTACCCGAAGATGCGTATTCGAAGATGATCGAACGTGCACGCACGAAGAAGTTCACGTTCCCATATTTGATCGATGCAACACAGAATGTTGCCAAAGCGTATGGTGCGCGTCGCACACCGCATGTGTTCGTGCTCTCGCGCCAGAAGAACAATTTTCGAGTGGAATACATCGGCGCCATCGACGATGCAGCAGAAGGAACGATCGGTGAGAAGTTCGTCGAGAATGCAATCGACCAACTGATCGCGGGCAAGGCGCCACAGACCACGTTCACCAAGGCCGTGGGATGTACGATCAAATGGAAGAAGGACTAAAGCGGATTTGGCGTATCTTTACGCCACGTCCCTCCCCTATACTATGACGTCGAGCGGAACGCTCCTCATCGTATCCACGCCCATCGGCAATGCAGACGACATTACACTGAGAGCTATCAAGGCGCTGAGTGCTGTAGACCTGATCGTGTGCGAGGAGGAAACAGAAGGCATCGTCCTTCTACAATCGATCGATATTGAAAAACCACTGCTCGAACTGAACGACGAGACCATGTCCGAAGATCTGGATGTTGTGCTCGGCATCCTTCAGAACGATCAACAAGTGGCCTACGTCCACGGCAGCGGTACGCCATTGCCAACGGGAGCCGGACTGGCGCTCGTGCAGCGATGTCTGGACGAGGGCATCGGGATCGAAGTGGTTCCCGGTGCATCCTCACTGCTCACGGCTATCGTCCGCAGCGGATTCGATGGGTCTGCGTTCCTGTTCGCCGGCACACTGTCCACGACATCCGATACCGAACGCACGGATCTCCTCGAACAACTGTCCCGTGAACCGCGAACGATCGTCCTTCTCGAACCGGAGGACCAACTTCGTCGAACACTTGAAGATCTCACGCAGATCATACCGGAGCGACGGGCCTATGTGGGTTGCAATCTCACACGACCGTCAGAAACACACCACTACGCACGATTAGATGAACTCGCCCAGAAGTTCACAGAGAAACAGTTCACCGGCGATGCCGTGATCTGCCTTGAAGGCAGCATGGCCGCCTCACGATCATCCTTCGAAGAGGATATGGCATACAATAACAGCAACAACAACAGACGTGGTGCGCCACGCAAACGTCGGGACGACGATTCCGACGGCGAGCGCTCCACGCAACCCATGAGCAACGAGTCGCGCCTTGGTGGCTACGGCGGCGTTCCGGGATCCAGTAGTACGAATGCACGTCCGGCCGGACAGCAACGCAACGACCGCGCTCGGGGCGGCGGAGGCAGACCCTATCAGGGTGGCGGCAGTGGCCGTCCGCAAGGCGGTGGTCGACCACAAGGTGGCGGACGTTCGCAAGGACCACGCCAGGGCGGACCCGCCCAAGGCCGACCCTACGGCGAAGGCCGTCCACCACGAGCAGAAGGCCGCCCGTATGGCGAGGGCCGTCCGCCGCGTGGCGAAGGCCGCCCGCAAGGTCAAGGCGGCAATCGTCCTCCCTTCCGCGATGGAGGCCGCCCGCAGGGCGAAGGCCGTCCACCACGTGCCGAAGGCAGACCGTATCAAGGCGGCGGCGAAGGCCGTCCACCGCAACGCGGCGCACGTCCTCAAGGCGGAGGTCGTCCACCACAACGTGGTGGTCGTCCGCAAGGTGGAGGCCGACCGCAAGGTGGAGGCCGACCACAAGGTGGTGGCAGACCGTACAATGCAGAACAGCGCGGCAATCGTCCATCCCGTCCTTCGGCTCCGCAACGTCCGCCCGTCGACGACGATTCATGGCAACCGATGACGAACGAAAGTGCATTCCTCAAGCAAGTGTCGAGTACGCGTGGTGCAGGGAATCGGTATGGTGGCGGGGCAGGCGGACAGCAACGTCGGCGCAACAGCCCACCACGTCCCGGTGGCGCACAGCGTCCGGGCTTCAAGCGCAACGCACCACAACCGTTCAACACGGGCGGACCTCGTCCGAAGCGCGCAAGCGAAGATGCCAAGCGCGGTAAAGTGTTCACTCGCGACGGTTATATTAGCAACGACTTCACGGAGCAGAAGAAACCTACCGAGAAGAAGATGCGGTCACGTCGAAAGAAAACAGATTCACCAGAGGATTAAGATCATGTTCGTGCGCCTTGCCACCCTTCCACTCTTCCTTGTTGTGTTCTGCGTCGCATCGTTGCAGGCACAGAAAACGTTGCCGCCACCGAAGATCGATTGGACGGATTCGTCGGATGTGTTCGACATGGAAACGCCGTCGTGGATGATCCTTACGAAGGCGAAGCCGCAGATGGAATTGTGGGGTGGACCGTCGACCATGCGTCGTGATGGCGCCGCGAAGATCGAAGACAACACGTCAATCGGTCTCACGCTTGGCACGGTGCGTACACGTGAACGCGAAGAGAAGACCGTGTATTCGTCGAGCGATGGTGTCTACGTATGGTATGCGATGTCTAAGGATCAGCCGCAACCGCCCGTTACGCAAACGGCAGATATCTGGCGGTTCGGATTCAATAGCACCAAGGGCTATGGATATCAGATCGGCGAGTCGATGGGCGTGAACTTCTATGCGGGAAGCAGCGTGCTGTCGTGGAGTGTTGTCAATCCGAAGTCGACCGTGGCCGACTCCTTGCAGAACCTTGCTCTTCAGGAATTCGATGGCTCGGTCCGTTTCGGTGCAGCCGCCCAAGCGGGTCTTGGTCTGCAGCTCACGAAGAACATCGAACTACGCGGATCCTATGATTGGTCGCAGATCTACTCGCGGCACTTGTTCTGGTTCTGGGCAGGCTCGGGTGTGATCGAAGGTGTGGCCGACGGGATCGCTACGGCATTCGTGAAGGCCGTCGGACGTTCATCGCCTGCCGCTGCACCGATCATGTACTTCGTGTTGAAGAATGCCGTGAGCATGGGCTTTGCCGGACTCCGTCAGCACCAGATGAACTGGCCATTCGAAACGGTCGCGCCGTTGAACGTTCAAACGTGGCGTGTCTCCGCCGTGATCACGTTCTAACGAACGATCACAATTCCACATCCACCTGATTGCGAAGCAGGTCGTCCATCGTCTCGCGTGTGCGAATGACGTGGGCTTTGCCGTTGTGCACGAGCACTTCGGCCGGACGGAATCGCGAGTTGTAGTTGCTGGCCATCGTAAAGCCATAGGCGCCTGCATTCAGGAAGGCAAGCACATCGCCTTCGCGCACTTCATGCAGTTTGCGATCCCATCCGAACGTGTCGGTCTCGCAGATGTATCCCACCACCGTATAGATGCGAGGCGTTCCCTCGGGATTGCTTGCATTCACAATGTGATGATACGATCCGTACAGCATGGGTCGGATCAAATGGTTCAATCCAGAGTCGACCCCTGCGAACACCGTGGCCGTCGTCTGCTTGATCACGTTCACTTGTGCAAGGAACGTTCCCGATTCGCTGACGATGAACTTGCCAGGCTCGAACCAAACTTCGATGGGCGTGCTGCGCGTGGCATTGAACTCTTCGATGCGCTTTGAAAGTTGTGTACCCAACTCTTCGATATCTGTTGCGATATCATCGGGCTTGTACGGCACTTTGAAGCCGCTGCCAAAATCAAGGAACTCCAGATCGGGGAAGGTGGCGGCCGCATCGAACAGGATCTCTGCACCTTGCAAGAACACGCCGGCATCGAGGATGTCGCTGCCCGTATGCATGTGCAAGCCGTTCACATGTACCTTGTTCGTGGCCACGATGCGTTGCACGTGACGGAGCTGATAGATGGAGATGCCGAACTTCGAATCGATATGTCCGGTGCTGATGCGCTCGTTCCCTCCGGCCATGATGTGCGGATTCAGACGGATGCAGACGGGGACCGTGTTGCCGAACTCGTGACCGAATTGTTCGAGGATGGAGATGTTGTCGATGTTGATACGCACGCCACGTTCAACGGCCATGCGGATCTCGTCCATGCTCACACAGTTCGGCGTGTACATGATCTCATGCGGCAGGAAGCCGGCATGCAGACCGAGGTCGACCTCTTGGATCGACACCGTGTCGAGTCCCACTCCGAGTGAGCGCAAGTACTTCAAGACGGCAACATTGTTCAACGCCTTGCATGCATACTTGATGCGAAGGGGAATGGTGGGGAAGGCGGAACGGAGGCGTTCCACTTGACGACGCATGATGGCCGTGTCGTACACATACACCGGCATGCCGGCAAGTGCGCAGATGTCCATCACGTCGACGCCACCGATCTGATAGCGACCGTTCACGAGTTCCATAGTAGATCCGGTATTAAAGGGGAGTTGGGAGGATGTGCGCCGTGTAGCGCTCGATCTCATGGGCCAGTCGTTTGACCACCCAACTGATCACCAACGTGTCGTCGATATAGCCAACGATCGGAATGAAGTCCGGTGTGATATCCGTTGGAAGCAGGAAGTAGACAAGTCCACCCAAGATCATTGCCTTGGTCGGCCATGCCAGCGAGAACGTCTCGTCGCGCATCATGCGGAAGAGCATCCGTACGTTCACGAGCAGGGTACGGAAGGCATGGACGTGCACGTCGTTGTGGAGTTTGGCCTCGGTGCGTGCAAGAATGTCGGCCTCATCTTCAGGCCGCACGCTCTTGGCCAGTTCCTCGGTCTGCGATATGGACCGCGATCGTGACGTCATGCGTCCTTCGAGGAGCCCGATGCCATGATGGCCCAAGGGATCACCACGCAGAAGCCGATGACCAACACCACAGGAGCCACATCCACGGCCAGAACATTATCCCAGCCACCGCCGATACCCGTCATCATCAGCGCGTAGCCAACAAGGATCACCACGATGCCCACACCAAGGTAGGCGTAGTTCGCCTTCGTCCACGGGTTGTTCCACTGAACCTTCGATGCCATACGAGTTCTCTCCAAAGTTGAAGGACAAAAGTACGAAATGTGAGCCTCACCGTATCTTCGTTCATGGAAACACGCCTGCTCTATCTTCAGAACGCTTCCTGCACATGGTGCTGGGAATTCGGTCCGGTCCTCCAACGCATTGCAGACACCTATGGTGATGCCATCCCCATCGACGTATACGCAGGTGAATCGCTCACGGCAGGTCGCTCCGCCGTGGCTCTCATGACGATGAAGGTGCTCGATGCCTCGCAGGCATTGGCCTTCGCATGTCGACTCCAAGCCGCCCACTTCCGCGACAAACTCGACCTCGTCGCCGACGCCACCTACGAAGCGCTTGCACTCGAATTCGGTCAAGACCCCACGCTCTTCATCAACCTCATGCAGCACGAACAGATCCTCGACGCCGTTCAGGCCGAGTACGAATTCGTCGTCTCCATGGGTGCCACCGGTTTCCCCACCGTCATCATGACGCACGGCGAAACCGGCATGGTCCTGCTCGAAGGCAGCACGACGTTTGAGGACATGGAGTTGAGGGTGGAGTTGGGGAGGAAAGCGTTGGTTGAGTGACGAGTGACGAGTGACAAGTTGAGTTACGAGTTACGAGTGACAAGTTGCACGTCAAGTTACTTGTCACTTGTCACTCGTAACTTGTCACGTACTTGCTAGTGTTTGATTGCGCGAAGCGCAGTGAGCCTTCCCACCCCGCCCACAGCCATTACATTCGAGTTTTCTGCGTCGGGTGCGTTCGTGAAGTAGAGGATGGGTGCTCCGATCGCAGCGCATGCATGGAGGGTGTTCGCATCGAACATTGGTTGTACGAAATCGAGACCCGTTGCGACGAGTGGTCGTCCGTCGCAGTCGCGCACTTTAACAGTTGTGAGCGTTCTCAGCGTAGCGCTCCACTTCTTTATCCTGGACTCATCGGTCTCCGCGGTATCATAGAAGAAGATGGTAACGAACAACTGTGAGGGAGACGTGGTCGCGAGAACTCGATACCAGAGTGTGTCGTTCCGCATTGAGTCAACGTCGATCTTCACGTCTGAAGGTACCTCTAAGATCGATGGCGCCATGAGAACGGATCGACTCCCTCCACGATACTTCACATCGTTACGATCGAATTCGACATACCCGCTGTCATACCCAACCTGCGTGCACCAGAATCCCTGATGACGTGGCGCATTGCCAACTGCTTGCATCCATTCACCCGCCTTGTCCGTCGTCGTGCGATAGCGTCCGTCGCTCGACACGACCAACGCCCCGTCAAGGGGTTGAACACGAGCGCCAGAGTCAGTGTAGAAGCGCTCCAGTACGGTGCCGTGATACTCAACCGGTGCTTCCCAGAGGACGATGGGGTTGGAACAACTCAAGAGAGTTACAAGTGACAAGATACAAGTGACGAGTAGAGTTACGAGTGACAAGTGACGAGTGACAAGTGTCGAACAACTTGTTCTATCAAAACACATACGACACCCCAATGATCGGTGAGAACAACAGATGCGCGATGCCGTCATAGCGGCTCACTTGCGCAATGGTCGTGAGCTCTGCGAGAACAGAGAACTCCTCCGTGATCATGTAATGCGTGCCAAGGTTCACGATCCCGCCCCAACCGTTCTTATTGTTCTCCAGATCGTTCCAACCGAAAGCCGGTCCGATGCCTGCATAAGGCTTGAAGGCTTCGTACGAGGGTAGCCAGGAGGCAAGGATGAGTGAAGCGCCATGGCCTTCAATGGCATAGTTGTTCTTCGATCCGCCAACCGTCCATCCAAACGTTGGAACGAGAGCAAAGCGCCACCCATCCTCCCTGCCATCCAAACGAATGTTTGCTGAGGTCGAGAAGCCTGTGGCCAATCCTTCGTCGTAGGCTGCATCCGCTAACCAGTATCGGCCCTGCAGTGTGAGCCACGACGCAGGAGCGAATCGCACGGTGCCGCTCGCTCCAACAGAAAGTGCTTGCTGCGCCTCGGCCGGTCGTGTTTGCGGCAAGAATCCTCCCGTTGCTTGCACCTGCATCTGCCGCGAGCCAAGCGACTTGCCCGGCAACGTCAACGAGGCGTCGTAGACGTTGGAGGTGGAGCAAGAACAGAGCAGCATGAGCCCGATGCAGGTACACGCAATTGTGAGCTTAGATAGTATCATGGGGCCTCCTCATGGGGAGCAAGATACGTGAGAAGAAAGAAGGAAGAGAGAAGTAAGAAAGAAGTAAAAGAGAAGTCAGATTCCCACGAAGTGTCCCACAAAGTGTCCCACGCTAGTGTCCCACGCAGTGTCCCACGCAGTGTCCCACGCAGTGTACCACAAAGTGTCCCACAAAGTGTCCCACGCTAGTGTCGCACTCCGTGTCCCACGCTAGTGTCGCACTGCGCGAAGCGCAGTGAGCCTCCCCACCCCGCTCACCGTCACAACGTTCGAGCCTTCACGATCCGGTGTCCTGGTAAAGGAAGGCATGGGAGTGCCAACGGCGGCGCAAGCGAAGAGGGTGTTCGTATCGTACATGGGTTGGACGAAATGGAGATCGGTGGCGACAAGTGATCGTCCGTCGCAGTCGCGCGCTTTAACAGTTGTGAACGTTCTCAGTGTAGCGCTCCACTTCTTGATCCTGAACCCATCGGTCTCCGCGGTATCGTAGAAGAAGATGGTCGCAAACGGCATTGATGGTGGCAGTGTGGCATGCACGCGGTACCACATCGTGTCGTTGCGCATCGAGTCGACCTCGACACGGAAGTTCTCGACATTGTCGATGATCGTCCGCGCCAGGATGGCCACCAATGTCACACCACGTTGTCTCACATCTAACTTTGAAAGCTCTATGTAGGAACTGTCGTAGTCTTGTTTGGTGAACCAGAATCCTTCAAACGCTTGTGGATCTTCGATCGTGATCGACCAATCTCCGTTGGCGTTGGATGTCGTTGTATGCGTGCCGTCTGCTGTTGTGATGTGTACGTAGGCGAGTGGACGGAGATTGCCTATGATCGTGTCTATGTACTCGCGGTCCGCTGTCTCGCCACGGTAGACCACCGGTGCCTCCCACAAGACGATAGGATTGGAGCAACCGGAGAAAGTGACGAGTGACAAGTGACAAGTGACGAGTAGAGTTACGAGTGACAAGTTACGAGTGACAAGTGTCGAACAACGCGTTTTCTCAAAACACATACGACACCCCAATGATCGGTGAGAACAGCAGGTGGGCGATCTCTTCATACCGATTGACCTGTGCGATGGTCGTGAGTTCGGCGAGCACCGAGAACTCATTCGTGATCATGTAGTGCGTGCCAAGGTTAAGGATCCCACCCCATCCGTTCTTGTTATCCTCCATGTCGTTCCATCCGAACGCCGGGCCGATGCCTACGTATGGTCGGAAGGATTCCACGGAGGGTAGCCAGGAGGCAAGGATAAGGGAAGCTCCGCGCCCCTCTAGGTAGTAACTCTCACCGTCCGATCTCCCGCCGGTCCACCCAAATGATGGCACCATAGAGAAGCGCCACCCTTCCTCCCTACTATCCAATCGAATGTGTGCCGACGCAGAGTATCCCATAGCGACGCCCTCATCATAGGCAGCGTCGGCAGCCCAGAATCTTCCTTGAAGAGTGAGCCATGAAAAGGGTGCGAAACGAATGGTGCCGCTGCCGCCGATGGAAAGCGCTTGTTGAGCGGCTTCCGGTCGCGTCTGCGGAAAGAACCCACCCGCCACTTGCACTTGCCCCTGCATCGATCCCAGTGGTTTACCTGGCAACGTCAACGAAGCATCGTAGACGTTGGAGGTGGAGCAAGAACACAGGAGTGCGACGCTAAGACGCGCGACGCTAAGACGCGCGACACTCAGGGAACTTCGTGCGACGCTAGAACGCGCGAAGATAGATCGAATCATGTAACCTCCTCATAACACCACAAGATAAGTGAAGAGTGACAAGTGACGAGTGACGAGTTACACTCCGTGTCGCACGTTAGTATCGCACTCCAGTGTCGCACTCCAGTGTCGCACTCCAGTGTCGCACTCCGTGTCGCACTCCGTGTCCCACTCCGTGTCCCACGCCGAAGGCGTTCTCTCCTGTCCAACGAAGTTTCGTAGTTTCCACGACATGCCTGAACAAGACATCCTGACCACGCAACGAGTTGAGCGGCTGATCGCCGGCGATCGAAGCGTGATGGCCGAACTGTACGACGCCTATTCGGCGGCGTTGTTCGGTGTGGTGATGCGCATCGTAAAGGTGCAGGCTGTGGCAGAGGACATTTTGCAGGAGACGTTCATGCGCGTGTGGACGAAGCGCGCCTCCTATGCGGATGCGAAGGGGACGTTGTTCACGTGGATGTTGAACATCGCACGCAACATGGCCATCGATCATCTTCGGAGCGCTGCCGTTCGGACAACGGAGATCCAAGATGAGGCGTCGACCGTAGGTATGGAAGAGGTCGGAAGCGATGGTTCCTTGATGATGGAGACCGTCGATCTTGCCTCCTTTGTCGAGCGCCTCCCCAACGAACAGCAAGAGATCATCGATCTCGTCTTCTTCAAAGGGTTCACGCATCAAGAGATCGCGGACGAGCGCGGAATACCGCTCGGCACCGTGAAGTCGCGACTGCGGCTGGCCATGAATTCGTTACGCACTATCTATGGGGTCTCGTTGTGACGCACGACGAACTTCGACAGTCAGGTCTTCTTGAGCTTTACGTGGCCAATGCATGTACGGCCGAAGAGCGTCTGATGGTAGAGCGGGCGGCCAAGAGCGATCCACAGATCCAACGCGAACTCGACGAGATCGCTCTCTCCATCGAAGCCTATGCGCAGGAGCGCGCCATCGCGCCCCCCGCCGCCCTTCGCACATCATTCCTTGAACACTTCGACAATGCAGTGCCCGTCGAAAAACCGAAGACCGCAGCGCCGGCCGTAGGACGCATTTCGACGGTCACGTATCTGCGCGCCGCCTCGATCGGCATCATCATTGGTTTGCTGCCCTCGCTGTATCTGTATTACGAGCGTGCAGACCTTGTTCGCGAGCGCGATGCCGCACAAACGCAGCTCGCCGCAGCACAGGAACGCACGTCGGTGATCGCCCAACGCGCATCGGATCTGAAGACGTCGTTCGATAAAGTGGTAAGCGAGAACTTCAAGCGCATCACGCTTCCCGCGGTTGCGAAGAACGACGTTGCTTCGGCCACGGTCTTCTGGAATGCGTCGACAAAAGAAGTGCTCATCGATGCACGCAACCTACCGCATCTCCCCACGGCGAACGATTATCAACTGTGGGCCATTGTTGATGGTGCACCCGTCGACCTCGGCGTGATCGACATCTCCAATTCAGATGCCGTTCTCCATGCCATGAAGGTGATCGACAGCCCTGCCATGTTCGCCATCACCGTCGAGCCGAAGGGCGGCAGCGTGTCGCCAACATTGTCGGCGATAAAAGTTGCGGGAAAAGTAGGTTGAGTGCAATTCAAAAATGAAGCGACTACTACTACTTTCGGCACTTATCGTCTTCACCGGATGTGATTTCAGATCATCCGAAGATTATCATAGGGAAGCGAATGCGTTGGAGGAACAGGAGAAGTTCAGAGAGGCTATCGCACTCCTTGACAAGGCAATTGAAAAGAACCAATACAATCTTCGAGCAATGCTTGACAGGGCAGTAGATAGATCGATCGTCAACGACTACAAAGGATCGATCGAGGACTATTCAAAGGTCATCGAGATAGACCCCAGCAATACCTTGGCATATTTCAATCGCGGGAAGAACAAGATGAGGATCGATGATCTTCAGGGAGCGATCGTAGACTTCAACAAGGCGATCTCGACAAAAGGTGGAGAGCACGTCTACTTGGAAAAGGTCCCGAACTCGTTCATTGATACAGGGTTTGAGTTTGATGTCAGAATGGAAATGATCATGTTCGAACGGGGGACGGCATGGTATACTCTCGACAGTATGAAGTTGGCTTATAACGACTTCAGTGTTGCAATACAGAAGAACTATATGTTGCCCGATAGCTACTATTGGAGAGGCTTGATCTACCTGCGATTCAACATGAAACAGGAAGCGTGTAACGACTTTAAGGTCGCAAAGAACTTCGGACATCCGGATGCACAGGTGATGTTGGCTAAGTATTGCGAGTGAATGCATAAGCAGATCTTGATTACAACATTCAATGATTGAATTCTGTATTCTGTATTGTGTATTGGATTCTTGATCCTTGATCCTTGATTCCTCTTCCCATTTCCCTTAGAACCTTCCTTCCACTCCCACCCTTACCGACACCGGCGTTCCCGGCGTGAAGTGGATCTCTGAGACACTTGAAGTTTCGCCTTGAAGTCTGCTGGTGGTATCGAATTGTGCTTCGCGCCACGAGGCGTTGAGGAGGTTCTCGCATTGCAGTGTGATGGTGAGCATCGACGTGAGCGGGGCTTTGAACGTAGCGTCGAGGAGTGTGTAGCCGGATGCGATGACGGTGTTCGTCTCGTTGGCCGGACGGGATCCGATGTGACGGAGTCGGAGCGATGCGGTCCAGGCGTCGACGGCAACGGATGCAAAGGAGGTGAGCGTGAAGGAAGGGGCAAGGGCGATACGGTCTTCTCCGACAGGTACATCCAGAAGTCTGCCACGTGAGAGGGTGGCGTTGGCACCAAGCGTGAGCCACGACGTAGGCTGGAGGCGCCCTTCGAGGTCGATGCCGAGGCGACGTGAGCGACCGGCCTCTTCGGTGGTGCCTTCGTCGCCGACCCAAATGAATTCCCGCTCGAGATCAAGGAGCCACGCCGCCACGGAGAACGTGGTCGAGCCCTCTGTCCACCGCGCTCCAAGCTCTGCACCAAGTGCGCGCGGAATGGTGGTCCCTCGAGGTGCCATCACCGCCACGCGCGCATCGTTCGAATGAAAGCCGAGACCGGTGTTGACGAAGAGCGTTGTGTTGTCGTCCGCTGTATACGTGACGGTGGCCTTGGGAGAGACGACCACGGCACGCGTGGATGCGGTAGAGGTGGCGTCGACGGATGCCGTACGATCGGTCACCGCGAAGTCGAAGTGGTCGGCACGCAGACCGAACACCATACGGGTGCGGTGGATGTCGATGGACTGCTCGACAAAGAGGGCGAGATCGGTCTGCGCAATGGTGGCATCGCGAGTGGTCGACAGGCGTGTGCGCGCCTGATCGTGATACAGTGCAGCATGAATGTCGTCGTGTCGTGCACTCACACCGAGCTGCGTGGTGAGGCCAGCAGAGCCGACGAAGAAGGTGTGCGACCGTGTTGCCGCGATGGAGTACACCCGTCGATCGTCCGTTTGCTCGATCATGTCGCCATGCACAGGATCGTTCGCATAGAACGTGAAGTTGCTGAAGAGCTGAAAGCGATAGTCGACATATGACGCTTGCACATGGAGAGGGTTGTTGCCGTGATCATCGAGTGAGAGCATGAGCGTGGTGCGCGACGTATTGCCGCCTTCATTCGGATCGATACTGCCAAAGGGCGAGATCAGGCCATCGGACACAGCGCGTTCAGGGATCTGTCCGCTGGCATTCCACGCTGACGTGAAGTGCATCGCCGATGCGGTGACGGAAAGCGTGGATGTGAGCGGTGTGTACGATCGCGCAATAAGATTCATGCGCTTGAATTGTTGCGGCGCATCGAAGTAGCCTTGCATCGACGTGTACTCCCCGCCGCCATACAGCCGTGTGGTACCTAGTGTTGTATGCGTAAGGCCGAGGCCGCGGAGTAGACCGAACATGCCGCCTTCGATCTTGACGATGTTCTGCGTCAGCGTATCCGCCGTACGCAACGTGATGGCTCCGGCCGTGGTGAGGTCACCGTATTGCGCTGCGTATGGACCTTTGATCACGTCGATGCGCTCGACCAATTCAGGGATCACAAAGTGCAGATCGGCATAGCCCTGTCCGTGTCCATGCGAGACCATGTTCACCGGTGCGCCATCAACGCTGAGGTTCACATCTGTGCCATGATCTGCATCGAAGCCACGCAGAAAGATCTGCTCTGCCTTGCCGCCTCCCGCATGCTGTGCGATCACCACACCGGGCACAATGCGTAAGAGGTCTTGCGTTGATGTGCGCGGCAGAAGCTCGAGATCGCGTGCGCGAAAGGTCTCGTCGGATGCGGCGGTGACGACGCGACTTGCTTCGACAACAACGGCCTTGGCAGCCACAACGGTGGTGTCTTGCGCATGCAGACGTCCGACAAGACAAGCAAGACACAATGCAATTCCACCACACCATCGTTTCATCGCTGTCCTCCACGTACACGTTGGACCATGGCCAATGCCTGCTGTGCGGTCTTGTTCTTTGGTCGCGTTGCGTACTCTTGTTCGGCATGACGTCGTGCATCGTCGAGCTTGTAGCCGTGGCGTGCATAGATCATGGCGCGCTCGGCATCGTTCTTATGTCCGGCGGCCTCGTCTTCATCGAGCATGCGCTCGATCTCTGCAAGCAACGCCATCTCTTCTGCCTTGTTCCCTTGATCGGCCGCGATCCCGGCCTTCTCCTCCATGAACGAGACCTCGGGGATCATGGCGATGGCTGTGTCGAGCAATGCACGTGCGGCGTCGTAGTTGTGCGAGGCTCTGCGAAGGCGGGCGAGGCCGGCAAGGGCAAAGGGATAGTTGTAGCGCTCAAGGCGTGCGAGCTGGAACTGTTCCTCTGCTTCGGCATGCTTGCCCATGGCAAAGAGCAAGGAGCCATACGTCGTGCGTGTCCATGCGGCGTCGTCCGTGCCCGGCATACCGGCTTGGACGGCCATCTTCATGGCTTCGAGTGCGCCGAGCGTGTCGCCGTGGATCTCGCGCAAATGCGAAACGCGTGCATAGGATTCAAGTCCGGGACGGATCGACATCATTTTGTCCGCCGCACGAATGGCCTGATCATAATAGCCAAGCTCCACGTTCGCATCGACGAGCATGCCGTACACGGGAGCCGCATTGGGTGCGCGCGTGATGAGGTCGGTGGCAAGGGCACGCGCCTCGGCGAAGTGATGCAACGAAAGCAGTACCGATGTCTTGAGCATCAAGAGCTCTTCGTCGTGCGCATGCTGCATCAGACCATGATCAATGGCATTCAACGCAACAGGATAGTAGTAGGGATGCTCGCCCGTGATGCGTGCCTCGGTCATGTAGATCGTTGCAAGAGCAGCGTACGCTTTCACATCGGACGGACGCTCTTTGAGCATGGCAACGGCGGCCGCGTACTTCCGTTGTTGCGCACGAAAGTCCTGTTCGTACAGTCCGCTCTTGCGCGCATGCAGTGGTGCCGGCGTATACGTGTCGACAAACGGTAGCTTCGAACATCCGATGGATGCAATGGCAACGAATGAGAGAAGAAGGAACTTCATGATGATCTTTCAGATAGTGATAGCTCCCTCCCGCCACGAAGGGGTACGGGCGGGAAGGACCGATCAGCAGTGAAAGGTCAGTGCTGAAGAACGAGTCGTGTAGAGGCTGTCGGACGTCCGTTCAACTCAAGCGAGGCCAGATAGGCGCCACTGGGCAGACCGTTTGCCGACCATGTTGCGGAGTGATCTCCGGGTGCAACGGCATCGTTGAACGCCGTGGCAACGAGCGATCCGTTCATGTCGAAGATCTTCACCGTTACACGTCCGCTCTCTGCGGAATGGAAGCGCAATTGTGTGGAGGTCGTGAACGGATTTGGTGCGTTGGAACCAAGGAAGAAGGCCGATGGTGCGGCAAGGCCCATGGGATCTTCGTCCGTGCGGACCTTGATCCCTACCGTCGTTCCGCCTTGTGCATTGTAGCCGCGATGCGCTTCGGCCATGTAGGGGAAGGACATGGTGAAGGGCTTGTCGTTCTTGTCGGGACCTGCGTTGTAGGAGAGTACCTTCACAAGGTTCGCCGTCACCGGAGATCCGCCCGGTGTGTAGTCGTCGTACCACAGACCGATCGCAGCAAGTACCACACCGGATACGGCTTGCAGTTCAATGGTGGTCACGTCATCTTCAAGGCGACGTCCGTTCGGGAAGCCATCCATATTCGGGATCCACTGCATGTCTGTTGTTGCATTGAACCGCGGATCGGTAAGACCGAGCACGGCGCACTGCACAAGGCCAAGTGTGGAGAAGTCCTTGCTATCGCGCGGCGTCACCGGTGTTGCCATGTTCAAGCGCAACATGTCGCCCAGCGCCGGCAGGAAGTTGTTGATGAGTGGCTTGCCGGCTGCAAGCGGATTTCCGTTCTTGCCTGTGGCAAGTTGGTAGGGAGGCAGGTTGGGAACGCCTGTGTAGAAGATCGGCAAGAGATCGACCGAACGTGGCGACTTCGATTGAAGCAGGATCTTGCCAAAGGCATTCGTATCAAGTGCTGTTCCGGCGCCGCCATTAGTGGCGAGCAGACCGTACAATCCGTCGGCTCCATTGCGGAAGTCGTACGCGCCAAGCGACGATGTTTGAATGCGCAGGTCGGCCAGTGCCGGCACAGCGCCGCCGAACTTACTATCGTCCATGTACAGAGCGAGCTCCGGATTCACGAAGTACTTCGCATAGGAGAGTTCGCGTTCGGTATCGTACGGAGTGCCGGCATTCCAACGATCCTTATCACCCACGGGGATCACAGCTTCGTTCGTGAGCGGCATTCCGATGCGCGAGATCTGCACCCATTCGCCGGACACGTCGGGCTTCATTCCGTCGGTGCGAAGTGTGGTGATCTTCGGACGTGATGCCGAGGCCCACACGCCGATGACGAAGTCGCCATCCATGATGTTCTTGGCTTGGGCAACGGACTTCCCGTTCTTCTGCAATGTCGAGATCGGGATCTTCAGGGCGATCGTATGACAGTTGAATCCTGCCACGGCATCGCGCGCCTTGTCGGCGCCCGTACCATCGCGCTTGCGTGTTTGACCAAGGTCGAAGACGCCACCGAGATCCACGAAGAACGGATCATCGACCGGACCGCAGAAGACCGTCTCTCCGGTGGTGGCCGTGGTGATGGCCTCGTTCACGAGTTGCGCATACGGCTTGTTCAAGCCTGCTGCGCCTTCGATGGAGCGAGGTCCGATGTTTGGCGGTGGCACCGCGCCCTTTGTCACGATCGTCGAAAAGGTCTTGCCTCCGTCCGTGGAGCGCTCGCACATGTACGAGGTCTTCAGATTCTCTTTGCCAAGGCGGATGTTGAAGAAGGTCGAGGGGTCTTCGTTCATCTTGGTGAACGTGAACCGATACGTCACTTCATCGCCTGGCTTGGACGCGTCGTTGTCGACGTGGATCTCATAGCGTACATTCTCACCGAACGACGCATAGTTCGGTCCACCCTCCGGCAACTCGAACGGAATGTAGTTGGCAATGATGGCCACCGAGTTCGTATCGTCCGGACAGCGGAACGCATACAGATCGGTGTTGTCGGCAAGGGGATCATTGCTGATCAGCGGCGCCTCACGGTGCGACGACGCATAGATCACAATGCTCAGCAGGGCTGCGGTTGCAATGCCTGCAAGCGGTTTGGCAACGTTCTTCAACGTCATGGAAGACCTCGAATAGGTGATGAATGAATGCACATTTGTGCGGTTCAGGCATACCTACGAGGCAAGCGAGATCTTGGATCACAAAAACGTGACAGTTGCCCGGCAGCTGCCGGGCAACTGCCGGGCAACTGCCGGGCAACTGCCGGGAGGGAAGGAGGCGGTTAGGTGTTCTTCTTCTTCATTCGACTCTCAACGAACGCTCCACCCAACGCCACCACCAATCCAATGGGGAAGATCTCGCCCGTTGTCAAAGCAATGCGATAGAGCGGGTTCTTATAGTTAACCACCATTTCCTTGGCGGATGCTGTGGCCTCGAGGATCTCGGTCGCACTGGCGCCGCTTGCGCGCAGGTCGGCGAGTTCGTGTGCAGTGTACTTTTCGATGAAGTCCTGCATCGTGGTGGCCATGGTGATCTCCCAACTGATGATCCATGCCGCAGTAGCGAAGAGCGAGATCATAAGGCCGACGAACAAGGCCTGACGGAAGGCGATCTGCTTCGTGGGTTGTTGAAGTCGGGCGGCCCGCATGCCAACGTAGACCATGGAGAAGGCTAGGATCATGGAGGCGAACCCCGCGATCATCATGGAGTCGTAGTTGTTGTGATCGCCCACGATCTGTCGGAACACGTATCCGGTACCCAACAGGATGGCGGCAGAGATCACGCCGTAGCGAAGAATGATGGACTTCATAGGAACCCGTTCAAGAGTGGTTGGAAAGGCGGCAATGTGGCGTCCGGAACGCAGAAATGCATCACCCGAACGGGTGATATTGCCCATAACGGACGTTCATTCATCCATTCGGGCGATGATCCCGCTGTCGATCCCGCGTTGGATGGCCTGCACACGCCGACTCACCCCGAGCTTCGAGAAAATGTTCGAGGCATGCGTCTTGACGGTATTGGCCGAAACGAAGAGCTCGTCGGCGATCTCCTTGTTCGTCTTCCCGGCTGCCATCAAGACCAACACCTCCACTTCGCGCTGCGTAAGTTCGTGTACCGACGGAATGCCGGACACAGGAGCAAAGGATGCATCGGGGAAGGACTCCTGTACCTCGGCCTGCTCGCGCTCCGCCATATAGGTCCGTCCGGCCCATAGGCCAACGGCAAGGAACAGCGCGGCCACCCCGCCCACATAGAGATCGCTCCGTCCGCTCACCAAGACGAGATGATAGCGCATGGCGGCAAGGATGAAGGCTCCGATCACGATCACGGAGGCACAGATGATGATGATGCGGGTCATGATGGCGGGAAACTACGTCGCTGTTACTTAGGAAGCATCCGACGCACGGTTGTCGTAGATGCTCCAAGTGCTAGCAAGGAGCGCACGAGCAGGTCGATCGAGACGGATTCGTCGGCGGCCTCCATTTTCGCGACGCGCGACTGACTTGACTCGATCCTGCGTGCGAGTTCTGCTTGCGTGATCTTGAGCGCCAATCGACGTCGATGCACAAGCGTTGCCAGCTGTACTTTCACTTCAACGTACGCTGCCTCTTCGGAAGGTAGCTTCAAGAACTCCGCTACCGTCCCAATGCGCCAGCCACGCTCCTGTAAACGTCGTTTTTTGGAGAGGGTCATGTATCACCGTTTGCTACAGTTTCTTGCAAAACGAATATATGTCGGATCTGACATATAGCATTGCGGCGTGCGCTCGTCGATGCATTTTTGTCGGATGGAACGCGTTCTCCTTGTCCCGCACGATCCGCAGTGGAAACATCAGTTTGCGGAAGAGGAGCGTCGACTTCGCTCGGCGTTGGCGGATGTGGTGGTCGACGTGCACCACGTGGGCAGTACGTCCGTGCCCGATATCTGTGCGAAGCCCATCATTGACATTCTCCTTAGTGTGCAAAGCGTTGTTGCGCTCGATGCATACGACCACGTCATGCGCTCCCTTGACTATGAAGTGATGGGTGAGTTCGGGATCACAGGGCGACGGTATTACCGTCGGAACGATAGTAATGGAATGCGCTCGCACCACGTTCATGCGTTCGATGCACGCTCACCCGAGATCGCACGACATGTGCACTTCCGCGACTTTCTCCGCGCGCACCGTCAATACGCGCTTGAGTATGAGGCCGTGAAACTTCGCCTTGCCGCCCTTCACCCTCATGACCGCGAGCGATATACCGATGGCAAGACGGACTGTATTCAAGGGATCGAGGCAAAGGCGGCACGGTGGAAGGGCGAGGCACCAACGAAGGCATGTGCCATAGTGCTTCGAGATGGAGCGCAGGGTCCGGAGCTCTTGGTGTTCCGTCATCCGTCCAAGGGCATTCAGTTGGTGAAGGGCACCATCGAGGTCGGCGAAACCAGCGCGGATGCGGCATTGCGAGAGTTGGCCGAAGAAGCGGGCATCACGTCTGCGCGTATCGTGCGAAGCTTGGGCACATGGTACTCGGATCTGAACAACCACATCTGGGAGTTCTTTGAAGTGGCCGTGCAACAGGATCTTCCGGATGCGTGGCGCCACATCACGAACGACGGCAAGCACCACATCTTCGATCACCACTGGCATCGGCTTGCCGATCCACCCACGTCGGAATGGCACCGTCCGTATCGCATGGCACTCGACTATTTGCGACAACAACTATGAACTTCCTGACGCACGGCATCACCGGTACGATGAAGAACCTGTCGTTGTGGTTTCCGACGCGTCGATCCGCGTGCCATTGGCCGGTGCGTCGCGCACGGAAGAGTTCATAGTGCATGATCCGGTTGTCGCAGGCGCGATCCGTAATGCACTTCAAGCACTTCGCGTCGCCACACAGCAATATCATGCGCCGAACGTATGGACGTTGTAAGTTGCGGACATCATTTCGCCAAGAACCTTCATGTACGAACACAGAACCCTACCTCCGATCAGCACACCAAGATTCGCGCGTCGGATGGTGAACCATGTGATGATCTCCGTTGGTCTCCTTGTGGTGTCGCTTGGAGTTGGGATCGGCGGATATGCGCTTTTCGACGATCTTCCGGTGATCGATGGCTTCGTCAATGCAGCCATGCTGCTCGGTGGGATGGGACCGGTGAACATGCCGGTGACGACAAGCGGGAAACTGTTCTCGGGGATCTTTGCACTCTACTCCGGTCTGGTCTTTTTGATCTCGGCTGCATTGATCATCACACCTGTGGCGCACCGCGTCTTGCACAAATTCCATTGGGACCAGAAAGAACCATGAACGTCGAGCCGATCATCCTCGAGGGACGTCACGTCCGCCTTGAACCACTTGCATCACATCACCGCGAGCAACTTGCAGCAGCGATCTGCGATGGTGAACTATGGACGATACCGGTCACCATGGTGCCGCATCCGACAGAGCTCGATGCCTTCTATGAGCGTGCAACGAACGGATTGCAACGCGGTGTTGAGCTTGCATTTGCAACGATCGATCGCGATCGTGATGTGGTTGTCGGAAGCACGCGTTTCATGAGCATCGATGTCGCGCACCGACGTGCCGAGATCGGCTACACCTTTCTCGCAAGATCGGCGCAACGCACGGCCATCAACACCGAGGCAAAGTATTTGATGCTCCGTCACGCCTTTGAGGTATGGAAGGTCAATCGCGTCGAGTTCTTAACGGATTTCTTGAACACAACGTCCCGCACGGCCATCGAGCGCCTTGGTGCGAAGCATGAGGGTATCCTTCGCAATCACTTCATCATGCGCAATGGCCGGTTGCGAGATTCGATGGTCTATAGCATTATTGCACAGGAGTGGTCCGACGTGAACATGAAGTTGTTGCGGGCCATGGGGAGAGAAGTATAACGAGGGGGCAAGGGTCATGACGACACTACTGTATGAAGACCTTTCACGACGCGCGAATTGGGTCTATGGCCTTGCTGCGATCTGGGCAGCCGTGACCGGCGTTGCCATCGTGCACGACGTGGTGCAGATCCAGGTGGTTCAGAGCATCGTTGATGGCATCGTCTTGGATCGTGACGAGATCGAACTTGTCGATCGGCGTCAGTTGATCCTCGCCACTACGCAGATCTTTCTCTGGATCGGGTGGGTCATTGCCTACTTGCGTTGGAATTGGCGCGCCTATCACAACCTTGCCTCCTTCAATGTCGTTGCCCTTCAGCATTCCGCCCGATGGGCTGCGGCGTCGTACTTCGTTCCGATCCTGAGTTACTTCCGGCCATATCAGATCATGCGCGAGATGTGGATGGCAAGCGATCCTGTGCATGTCGAGACGGAAGAAACTGCAGGTCTTGCTTGGATGCGATCGTCGACAACAATGCTGATCGTCTGGTGGTGGTCGGCCTTCGTATTGGCACAATTGGCCGCTGCGGCCATGTTCCGTGCAGGGAGGATCGTAGAAACGGCCGAAGGCTATCTCGGCCTTTCATGGGGTATGCTGATCAGCGACATCTTCGAGCTGTTGGCCGTTGCTCTCTCTGTCCTGATCGTGCGAGCTATCACGTCCATGCAGTCTGAGAAGCGTATGATGATGCAACAGCAGGAAGTCGTGATGGAGGGAGTAGCATGAAGACCATGACTGCGAAGCTCGCGACCGCATACCTGTGTATGCTACTGTGTGCATGTGGCGGGCCCGAGCGCCCCATGACCATGAATTCAGCAGCGCCGGACGAGGTGGTCCTTACGGTCGATACGGTACGCGCGACGGCAACGTCGCAGACAGTTCGGTCGACCGCTTCGCACGTGACCGCACGGCCGCCCCGACCACGTCCTGTTCCCGTGCCGAGACCAACATCATCGGGCCCGAGTAGCACGTCACCACGAACGTTCTCGCACATACCGACATCGACTTCCGTCCGTCCTTCACGTTCACCTGCATCAGCGACCGTAACCCTGGATACCGTCCCCATCGCAACGCCAACACCAGCCACGTTGCGGATCACCACACAGCGCGCAAGCATTGCCTTCAATGCACCCGACGAGATCCAGCTCGACGATGTGCAGCGTGTGCAGTTACGACTCTCCGTGCGGAAGACCGTCGAAGAACTCAAGCAAGAGATCGTTGAGAGCGGTAGTGTTGAAAGTGCAGCGGTGAACATCGGTAACGTGGTGACGGCCAAGCTCTCAGGCGACGGGTTCGAGATCACGGAGCTCACACCGGCAGAGCAAGGCATTCTCGAAGCGGACGACACCGAGTGGCGCTGGCAGGTAACGCCAACAGAACCCGGCGAGCACTTCCTGAACGTCTCACTCTCCACCAAGCTCAATGTTGACGGCAAAGAGATCACGCGATCGATCAAGACGTACGAGCATCAGATCCGCGTCAACGTCACGGTAGGGCAAATGGTGGCAGGGTTCGTCAGCAAGAACTGGCAATGGCTCTGGGCCGTCGTGGTGGCGCCAATGGCAGCGTTCGGGTGGAAGAAAATGAGGAAGAGAGTTACAAGTGACGAGTGACAAATGACAAGTTGGTCGTGTGCGACCACTACGCCGATAGAAGTTTTCGCGCAAGTTCGGGATGTGTGTCCTGCAGTCGTTGCAATGAGCGCTTCGCCTGTGCCGCTACGGCTTCGGGACCACGCGCCAAGGCAATGGCCGTGACATGATAGGCATAGTCGCTCCCGCACTTCTTGACGAGATCTGAGTACCCATCCGCATCCACCTTTCCGCCCTGCAGAACCTTGCGTACACTGTGCCAGGCCAAGGCTGTTGCGTATGTGGTGTCTTCGGCGTCGTCCTCTCGATGCATGGTCGATGCGCGTGCATCGATCTGGTCATCGATCTGCTCCAAGGGGAGGCCATCCATTCCCTGACCAGAAAGGCGGGCAAATACATCGCTATGACTGAAACGGAGCAAGGCCCAAAGGCGGAAGGGCAACGCCGGGTGGGTGCTTTGAAACTCCCAGCGACGTGCAGCCTCATCGGCATCTACATCGAGCTGACGGACAAAGGTGTCGATGTCGAGTCCGAGATATTCCATCGGAAGTCCACTTGCCATCGTGATCATCACTCTCGTACAAAGCGTTAGGCTCTTACAGGCCACGAGAGCGACGCGATCTGCGCTGATCTCGGCATTGCGCTGCATCGATTGCGAGCGAGCTTGCGCATCGTGTCGCAAGCCGAAGTGGGCAAGTTCATGCGCGAGAACGAATTCGAGCTCCGGCGGACGTAGCAATTGCACAAGGCCGCTGTTCACGACCACCACGGGCGACCGTGCCGATCCATGCGAGAACACGTGGGCATTCGGCTCCGTCTGCGCGACCACGTAGATCTCCGGGAGAACGTCAAGCATGAGTGATGCGGCTGCGCGTTCGAGTGCGCGGTGGAGGATGGGGACCGAAGTGGAGGTCACTTGCAACCCCGTCAGCCGCACATGCGCAAGCGAATACGAAGAAGAGGCCGAGGCGACTTCGGCATAGGGCTCGTGGACCGAGAAGCGAACCTGCTCGCATGTGCGTTCGAAGGAAGTAAGGTCGATCATGCTAGAGCTTGGCTCGATGGTGTGCAATACGATCGAGGCGCCGAGCGGCTTCGGCGGCGATCTCCGGGTCGGCATTGGTCACGCGCCGCCGCCACGCTCGATACTGTCCGTCCAGGTATTCGATCTTCGCATCTCTGTCAAGATCCGGCGGCATTTCGAGAAGGATCGGATCAACATCGGCATCATACATCTTCGTGCGCAGGTACCGGTGTTGTAATTCGTTCCGGGTCGCTTCATCGAGCTCAAGCGTGGACTCCAGTTCATGCAACGCATTCATAGCCGCTTCATTCATCGTGTGCAGATCGGCGAACACGCGCAGGCAAAGCTCATAGGCAAATGCTCGCATGCGAACATCGGTACTTGACGTCAACACATTCGCATGATGCCGAAGCACCTCTTCGAATGACGGATTGGCCTCATTCCATACATCGATGGCCTTCCGAAGGCCCTGAGCAACAAACGATGCATAGACGCGATACGGCATCGAGGGAACGTACGCTTCAAGAAGGATCGATTCGACGAGCGCAATGCGCTCGTTGTGAAGCTCTCCTAGAAGCGTTGCGGCTGCGATCCCGATGCCTGACAGTTGATCTACGTCGAAGGCGCATTCTTTGTGGATCTGCTCGTAACCGGGTCCGGTCTCGACGTATGGGAAGTCGACGGTGTTGCGAACGATGAATTCGTCAACCACATCCTCTCTGAACAATGATACCATGACGCGCAAGGTCCGCGGTCCGCTCTTGGCGCATTGAAGTGTGTCGAGCTGGATCGATCCAATAACGTGACCAGGAAAAGGAACGACATGATCTTCGATGGGGTAGCTCAAGAGGTAGTTCACTTCAGCCTGGTCATTTGTCCATTCGGACATCGTGGAGTAGACCGGCCACGCCATGAGTTCGCCTTCGGTGATGTCAAGGAGTTGAACATGCACGAGACACGTACCTCGGGATGCGCGCAGGTAGAGTGCGTGTGTCAGCACAACTTCTTTGATGGGGCGTGCATTCCCTGCATCATCCATGACCAAGCCATCGCGGAGTATGAGTGGTGGCGCTTCATCCCCATCTGCCGTTGCCATACGAACGGTCGACGCAGTAACGTCGGGTCTTCGTGCGACGATCAGCAGGTACACGATCGCCGCAACGGCAATGAAGACAACGATGATGAGCCAGATCTGCATAGACAATACTCACGAAGATGAGAGGCTGGCTCTCAATGATGCGATCAGCTCCAAGCGATGGGTGGCTTCGCGAACGACATCCTGATCGACGTTCGTCACGCGTTGTCGCCAACGCCGGTACTCGTCATGGAGATACTGGATCTGCTGGTCGCGATCCAGACCCTCCGGCATCTCTGCCAGGATCGGGTTCACGTCGGCATCATACATATGGGTTCGGATAAAGCTGTCGCGCAATTCGAGCATCAGCTCTCTGGGCACATCGAACCGCGCACAGATCAATGATACAACCTGTTGCGCTTCATCAGAGATCCCACCGAGCTGCCCGTAACAGTAGAAGCAGATGGAACAGAGAAGCTCGCCGATCCCGGGATACTCGTCAACATCGATGGCGGCGATCTGTTGCTTGAGCAGGTCCATGCGCGGCAGCGCTGTCCGTTGCGCGTCGCGCATGGACGCTTCCATGGCGGTCTGTACAATGCTCTCAACAAGGTGCCACGGAAGCGCATCACGTCCAAGATCGGCAACGTATGCACATGCACCGATAACGACGTCGTGCTCAACGGGTTCATCGCGCGTGAGGATGGCAGCAACAAGGTCGCAGATAGGTTGGACCCGATCCTTCACGATCTCTTGGATGGCGACATATCCGATCGAGGTCTCCGTCATCGTAAAGGTGGCCGAACAGGTTCCGAACTCGATCTCCGGATACGTTGTGTCGATCACGGTCAGCGTTGCGCGGATCGTGCTCTCGCCGTGGTATGGACAGTGCAGGAAGTGCGGTGAGACCAGACCGATCTCAAAGTCGGTGAAGACGCAGAATACCGATCGTGAGAACGCTTTGAACACGACCACTGCTTCAGCGCGCTCATTGGCGATGGCATGGTGCGTGCTGTAGATCGGTAGCTCGTGCGCTGCTCCCTTGGTGATGTCGTAGAGACGCACGACGCACGTGATCGCTCGGTCCGCGTGCACAACGTCGATGATCCCGTTCACAGAGAATCGAAGAATGGGCATGAGTTGGCGTTGCTCTTCAGATCTCGGGACCGTGCGAATGTCGAGCGTGATCCCCTTCTTCGCCTTACGACGCAGGCGCCAACCAACTGTGGGTACCTTTTCGGCAGAAGTGTCCTTGTCCTTCACCAGGTAGATGATGAAGCGCACAAGGAGAAAGAAGAGGAATGCCGATAGCACACTAGCCCCTTGACGAGTGGTCGAGATCGAAGTCCTTTGAGATCCCCGTCAACACGTCGAGATACGTGCACGACATGCGTCCATTCGCATCGTAGCGGTACGTGACGCGGATCTCACACCCGGATGGCCTTCCCGATGGGAGTTCCAATTCTCCCTCGGCGATCACATTCACAAAGCTCGGATCTTCATCTTCGCCTTGTGTGATCTGACAGGACACGATCGTTTGATTGGGAGCTAACGTATAGAACGTCTGTGTTCTCGAGCAAGGGATCGGCGTGTTCTTTCGGATCATGATGGAATTCCGCTTGCGTGCGCCGGTGAATTCCGTTTCGATCACAATGGCCCCATAGCTGTGATTCGTAACGTCTGTTACCTTGGTATGGGCAAGATAGGTTGCAGACGTGGCCTCGTTCCGATACGAGCCTTTCTCATGCAAGATCAGACCCGCTTGGACGGCTGCACCAAGTGCCACGGCCTCGTCGGGATTGATATGTCGCAGTGGTTCACGGTTGAACTTCTTCCGCAGCATGTCGTGTACCTGTGGCATGCGCGATGACCCGCCAACAAGGATGACCTGCGAGATTTCCTCGGATCGAAGTGCCGCTGCATCCAGTGCTTCATCCAGGAGCATCTCTGTTCGAACGAGCAGATCGGCCGTTCGAGTTGTGAAGGTCGCGCGATCTACCGACGTCATGAGCACGGCGTCGCCACGTCGCAACAACACACCATTGGCCGTTGCCACGGTTGTGAGCTTCTTCTTCGCCTTCTCGGCTTCTACCAGCGTGTGCTGCATTGCAGATTCGTCGCTGCCATCCAACAGAGACACGCCATGCTCGGCCTTGAAGAGTTCATCGAAGTAGATCGCCAGCCTGCGATCGAAGTCCACACCGCCAAGTTGATGATCACCTTCGGATGCGATCACGGTCATCTGTGTGGGTGAGTCGACGCGGACGATCGATACGTCGAACGTTCCGCCCCCAAGGTCATACACAAGAACATTCCCTTCCACCGTTCCTGTCGTCGTGTAGGCAAGTGCTGCCGCCGTTGGTTCGTTGATGATGCGAAGCACTTCGATGCCAGCCTTTGCAGCCGCATCCATCGTGGCCTTTCGGCGGAACTCATCAAAGTAGGCTGGCACAGTGATCACGGCCTGCACAAACGCTCCGATCACGTCGGCAGCCTGATCACGAACACTGGCAAGGATCAAGGCGGAAAGGTCAACGGCCGTGTGGTCGACACCATCAAGCGTGAACTTCCACGAGGGATCACCGATGTGCCGCTTCACCCAGCGTACGACGCGCTCGGGCTCCAGCTCTGCGCTCTCCGCCGCATGCTGACCTACAACGGTTGTCCCATCGGCTTGAAAAAGCACGGCAGATGCAGTGATCCGATCACCAGCTCGGTTTGCAATGATCTCCGGTTTACCGGCCGGATTGATCGCAGAGAGCACTGTATACGTCGTACCGAGGTCGATCCCAACGGCAGTAACAGACATAGAATAACAAGGGAAGAAAATGAGAGGATGGGGCACGCATCAAGTGTCAAGAATACAGAATTCGGAACGAATTCTGCACCATCCTCCATCATTCTCGATCCTCGATCATTGATCTCTCTTCCAATTCTTCATAGACCTTCTTCACATCGAACGTCGCATCGTTCGTCTGCAGCACGGCTACAATGCCGAGGTCGGGATAGAGGCGGAGTTCATTATGGAATCCCGCCCCGCCGCCTTCCTTCATGAAAATGCGAAGGGAGGGATGGGGGACGATGTGCAGGCCGGGCGTCATTTCGGCCGTGCTTCCGTCGGCCAGGGTGGCAGCGGTGAAGAGCGTGGCGCGTGATGCGGCGTTGAGGAGGATGCTGTTCGTGCGCAGGAGATCGGCGCAGATCCGGGCGAGGTCGTGACTGGTCGAGTAGAGGCCGCCGTAGGCTGGACCGTTCACGTAGTGCGGAACGATGTTGAGCTTGCCGTCTTCATACTCGCCCCAATACTCGCTATCGGTGACCAACCATTTGAAGAGATTCATCCACGTCCACCGACGCAGATAGCCCTTTGCAAGGGGAAGGGTGGAAGGGATGAGGAAGCCGGTGTGGGTGAGGCCAAGGGGACGGAAGATCTTGTCGCGGACGACCGCTTCATACGATCGGCCGGTGATGTGTTCGATGATGGCACCCACGATCCAGTAGTCGATGTTGCTATAGCGATAGCGCGTGCCGGGCGTCGACGTCAGATCGGCATTGTCCGCCAACACGGCCCGCAGAGCCGAGTCTTCCTTGAACGTCCCGTGCGCATCGGGCAGATGCACCCATCGTAATGGAATGGCATTGGGGATGCCGGCCGTGTGCGCGAGGAGCTGTCGGGTGGAGATGGGCTGTGCATAGGGTAGCCAAGGAATGTACTGATGCGCATCCGCATCGAGGTCGAGCAGGCCCTCTTGCGCAAGCTGCAGAGCGGAGATGGCGGTGATCACCTTCGACATCGAATACGACATGAAGACCGTCGAATCCGTCACCGGCACGTTGCCGGCCACGTCGGCCAGGCCGAGGTTCACGTTCTCGAACGCCCCCGTTGTATCCATGACGGTGAACTGGAATCCAAGATCAGCATCGGCGTGGGCGGTGCGCACATGCTGGGCAAGTTGAGTGACAAGTGACGAGTGACAAGTGACGAGTGACATGTGACGAGTTGAGTGACAAGTGACGAGTGACAAGTGACATGTGACGAGTGGGTGTCAGAAATTTTAGAGCGGGCGCGATGTACGCAGAGAGGAGGAATGAGATTCATTTGCGGAAAGTTGCCCAAATTGGGTCATGTCAACAAGCGACAAGAACCGCTTCCACGAACCCGCGTGTGCCGCATTGGAGCACTGCCGCCCGGCATTGCCGTTGAACGAGAACATCGCCTCCATCCTTGCCGCCCTGATGTCCGTCCTTCTCGCCCTTGGCAACAATGTGATCTGCGAGCTGCACTCCGTCTCTTTGCCGCTAGTCATGATCGAGCGAGGTTCGAAATGAGATCACTCGACGAATTGAAGAAGGACATCAACGAAGCTGCGTTGAGTGGCGGCACGCAATTGCTTCGAGTGCTTGCAGAGGAAGCGCTCACGCATGGAACGAAAGAAGCGTACGCCATTGCAGAGCACATCTACGGGCTGGTGGCAACAAGAACGGGTGATGCGCCAAGTGCACTGATGCACTTTCAGAACGAATTGACATTGCGAGAAGAGCTGAACGACAGAAGAAGCATCGCTCGCGCATATGGTAACATCGGCAACAAGTATCTGAACATGGGTGAGGGTGCGACGGCTCTGACACATTTCCAGCGTGCGCTCTCGATCATGGAAGAGTTGGATGATCGCATTGGAGTAGCACGAAGTCTCGGCAACATCGGAAACGTCTATACCGGAAACGGTGAGTACGGATCGGCCATGGAGTACTACCATCGCTCGATGGCGTTGCACACTGAACTCGAGAATCGAAGCGGCGTTGCCAATGTCGTCGGGAACATCGGAACGCTGCATCTGTTCAGCGGGGAGTACGCAGAAGCGCTTGCATACTACCATCGGGCTCTGGATATGCACGAGGAGCTTGCAGAGCGCTCTGATGTTGCACGCATTCTCAATAGCATGGGGAACGTGTATGAGTCGCTCGGCGATTATCCCCGATCGGTCGAGCACTATCGGCATGCAATGGAGATCTTCGAAGAGCTTGGTGATCGCAACGGCGTTGCCATGACCGTGGCGAACATCGGATTGGTCCACGCCGATACCGGAGAACATGCATCGGCGTTGGAACAGTATCGTCAAGCCATGTCGGTGTACGAGGAACTCAATGACCGACCGGGTGCGGCAGTGGTCATGGGGAACATGGGAAGCGTGTATGGCAGCATGGGGGAGCATACCACGGCACTGGAGTACTTCCGTCGCGCCTTGAGCATGTGCCAGGAACTTGGTGACCGTTCGAATGTGACGCGTGTGATGGGACGGATCATTACGGCACTGCTATCAAACGGCGAGGACACTGCGGCGCGTGACGTGCTCGAGCAGCAATCCGCCTTGGTCATCGATAACCCCGAAGTGCGCACGGAGCGACTGCTCAACATGGCCACTCTCTGTGAGCGAGCAGCAGACCTGGAAGGATCGCTCGACCATCTTTGTCAGGCTCTTTCTGTCGCTGCGGACGCTGGCCTACGGGCCCAAGTCGCCGAGTGTCACAAGCGTCTTCGTGATCTTGCACAACAGCGGAACAACCTTGCCGACTACATCGAGCATAACAACGAGTTCACTCGGATCACCGAGGAGATCCGTGGCAAGGAAGCAACGCAACGTCTGGCCATGATGGAAGCGGAGCGCAAGGTGGAAGGGGAACGGCGCGAGCGCGACAAAGAGCGTGCATTGCTGTACGGTACCTTGCCGAAGAACATAGCGGACCGGATGATCCGTGGTGAAAAGGTCTCAGGCGACCACTACGATGAAGCCACCGTGATCTTTGCCGACATCGTGGGATTCACGCAGATCAGCGAAAGCATCCCCCCTGGTGAGGTCGTCCAACTCCTGGAGCAGATCTTCACCGCATTCGATGCCATCTGCGAGAAGCACGGTGTCACGAAGATCAAGACCATCGGCGACAGCTATATGGCCGTGGCATTTGATGGTGTTGTGAACGCCGCGCTCTGTGCCTTGGAGATGTCGCGCTTTCGCATCTCTCACTCCGTGTCTCACTCCGTGTCCCACAACGTGTCCCACTCCGTGTCGCATTCCGTGTCGCACGAAGTTGCATTCCGGATAGGAATGCACTTCGGCCCCGTAACCGCCGGCGTGATCGGCACGCAGCGCCTGCAGTACGACGTGTGGGGAGATACCGTAAATCTTGCATCTCGTCTGGAAAGTACAGGAGAAGCAGGGCGTTGTCAAATCAGTAGAGCCGTTGTTGATGCGATAGAATCAAGATTCAGGGATCAGGAGCCTGATCATGAATCGGGAATCAAGAAGCTGATCGTGAATCATGAGTTCAAGATCGAAGAGCGAGGCGAGATCGAGATCAAAGGGAAGGGCATGATGCGCATGTACTGGTTGGAGGCTGGAGAAGAATGAGAACGTACGACGAGATCAATGCCGAGATCAGGGAAGCTACTCGCGTGAATGATGTGCAAGCGATGCGGCTCCTGGCTGCGGAGATGCAAGAGCTCGGCACTCCCACGGCGGAAGCAGCGGCGTTGAACTCGTTCGCCAACGTGGCGAAGAACACGAGTGACTATGCGACGGCACTCACGTTGTACCGCCAAGCACTAGCTCTTCAAGAAGAGTTGGGCAATCGCGGTGGCGTTGCCACGATCACTGGGAATATGGGAAACGTCTTCCAGAGAACAGGGGATCTGTCGGCAGCACTTGAGCATTACCGTACGGCGCTGGATGTGTTTGTCGACCTTGGTGATGGAGCCAATGTCGCAATGTATACCTCTAACGTCGGTAATGTTTATCTGACGTCCGCCGATTATCCGTCAGCTCTCGAGTACTACCGTCGCGCAATGGCATTGAATGAAGAGGTCGGCGATCGAAACCTCGAGGCGCACATCCTTGGCAGCATGGGAAATCTATATGCGAGTACAGCGGACTTCCCGGCGGCATTCGAGAGCTACAGTCGCGCGCTAGCGATCTACGAAGAACTGGGCAACCGCACTGGTGTGGCTCACATCACGGGAAACATCGGCATCTGGCATACCTCCACGAACAACTATACCGAGGCGCGGGAGTGGTTCCAACGTACCGTGACGCTGCACGAAGAACTTAACGACCGTGCCGGAGTGGCGCGTGCTACCGGTAATCTGATCACGGTGCTTATGGAACTTGCTCGGTATGAGGAAGCAGAAGCGCTACTGAAGCGTCAAGTGGCAATGCAGATGGAGAATCCGGGTGTACGGGCACATCATCATTTCAACTATGCCATGCTTGCCGTGCACAAGAACGATCTTAATGTCGCTCATCAATGCCTTATGGAAGCCTTGTCGATCACAACTAACGCCGGTGTGCGCAGTGATGCGGCGCAGTACCATGAGAAACTTCGTGACCTTGCTCAGAAGCGTAATGACTTCGCCGGCTACATTGAACACAACAATGAGTACCAACGCATCGCTGAAGAGGTTCGCGGCAAGAGGGCAACGCAGCGACTCACGATGATGGAGTCGGAGCGGAGGGTCGAAGCGGTAGAGCGTGAACGTCAAAAGGAACGCGCCTTGCTCTATGGCGCCCTGCCGAAGTCGGTCGCCGACCGTATGATCCGCGGCGAAGATGTGAGCGGCGATCACTTCGATCATGCCGCCGTGATGTTCCTCGACATCGTCGGCTTCACGTCCCATACTTCCTCCATGCCGCCTTCCGATGTCGTGAAGATGCTGGAGAATATCTTCCGTACGATCGATGCCATTTGCGACACCAACGATGTGGTCAAGGTGAAGACCATTGGTGACTCCTACATGTGCTTCCGCGGAGATGCTGATGCATCAACGAATGCACTGTCCGTTGCTCTTGTTGCAATGGAGGTCATGAGGCACAACTTCACTTGGCCCGACGGCACGCCGCTGCAGTTCCGCATCGGCATGCACATCGGTCCTGCAACCGCAGGTGTGATCGGCACACAGCGACTGCAGTACGACGTGTGGGGAGACACGGTGAATGTTGCGTCGCGCATGGAGTCGACCGGTGCGGCCGGACGCGTCCACGTAAGCGAAGCGTTCACTGAGAACCTGCGTGACCTTCAAGTCGCAGAGCTATCCTTCACAGACCGCGGTGAGATCGATGTAAAGGGGAAAGGACCAATGAGAACCTTATGGATGGAGCGTGCATGAGCTCCTATGAGTCCCTCCGAGCCTCTGTAGATGATGCCGCGTCCTTGAATGATCATGGAAAGCTACGCGAATGCGCCGAGCAGCTTACAATCATAGGAACACCATCTGCGTTAGCAACTGCCTTCTATGCAGAGGGTACGGCACTGCGACTCGTCGGTGACCTTCGGCAAGCCGCACGACAACTTGATCAAGCGACAGCGTTGATGCGCAATGTCGGTGATGATCGAGGTGTGGCAGACGCGCTCACGGGTCTTGGGCTGACGTTCTTTGGCATGAATGAGCACGAGCGTGCTCAGCAAGTGTATGCAGAGGCGATGGATGTGTATCACCGACTAGGCATTTCATTACGGGTTGCCGTCGTTGCCATGAATTTAGGGATGATCAAGCACATCGGTGGAAACTATGCGGAAGCGATCGAATCATATCAACGTGCACTTGATGTATTCATCGCCCATGGCGATGTACGGGGAGAGTCCCGCGCGACCGGTAATCTAGCCTCTATCTTCTCGCAAAGTGGCGATTTTGGTCGTGCACTCGAATTCTACGAACGAGCCGGAGTGTTGCAACGTCAAGCGGGAGACATTCGTTCGTTCGGAATGACTCTTGGTAATCTCGGGGCGCTCTATTGTGAGGTCGGTGACCCTTCGAAGGCATTGGTAATGTTGGATGAGGCCATTGCTGTCCAACGAACGGCGGACGACAGAGCCAGCGAGGCACGATCCGTGAGTACACAAGGCGTGGCATACGCCGCACTCGGCGATCTCGATGCCTCTGCCGAACACTTTGCAGAGGCATTACGGATGTTCAATGACTTCGGTGAGCCCGATGGCGCGGCGCACGCAATGGGTAATCTCATCAATGTCTTGGTCGAAGCCGGCAGGGATGACGAAGCGCTACAGAGGATCTCAGTGTATGAGAGTATGCAGGGCCTTACTCCTACGCTTCGGGCCCAGCTTCACGCTTCACAGGCACTATTGAGCGGCCGAGGTGGCGACCTTGAAGACGCGAACCAACACCTTGAACGATCACTCGCGATCGCAACAGAGGTGGGTGAACGACCGCAGCAACTGCGGTATCGGCTTCTGTTGCGCGATCTTGCACAGCAACGCAATAGCTTTCCGGACTTCATTGAGCATAATGCGGAGTATCTTCGCCTCCACGAAGAGGTACTAGGGAAAGAGACAACGCAGCGAATGACGATCATCGAAGCGGAACGAAGAGTAGAGGCGGAACGGCAAGAACGTGAAAAGGAGCGAGCGATCTTGTATGGTGCATTACCGAGAAGTGTGGCCGATCGGTTGATCCGCGGAGAGAAGGTTTCCGGAGATCATTTCGAAGAGGCCACGGTGATCTTCCTCGACATCGTTGGTTTTACTTCACTGACTGACGGCATGGATCCTAGGGAAGTGGTCGCCATGCTTGAAACGGTCTTTACACGCTTCGATGCCATCTGCGACAAGTATGGAGTCACGAAGATCAAGACCATTGGCGACAGTTATATGGCTGTGGCATTCCCAACAGAAGGATCGGCAGAGCACCACACTATCCGCGCCGCCCATTGCGCCCTAGCCATGTCCCACGAAGTGTCGCACTCCGTGTCCCACAACGTGTCCCACGAAGTGTCGCACCCCGTGTCGCACGAAGTGCTCTTCCGCGTCGGAATGCACTGCGGCCCCGTAACCGCCGGCGTGATCGGCACGCAACGGTTGCAGTATGATGTATGGGGAGATACGGTGAACGTCGCTTCCCGGATGGAGTCCGCTGGGGAGCCAGGAAGGGTGCATGTGTCCGAAGCTTTCGCTTCGGAACTGAAGAGGAATACAGAATACACAATACAGAATTCAATCGCTGAATCCCCCAATCCAGAATCCCACTCCGTGTCGCACCCCGTGTCCCACTCCGTGTCGCACCCCGTGTCGCACTCCGTGTCCCACGAAGTGTCCCACGAAGTATCCCACGAAGTGTCCCACGAAGTGTCCCACTCCGTGTCCCACGAAGTGCAACTTGTCACTCGTCACTCGTCACTTGTCACTATCGAGCGTGGCTCGATTGATATCAAAGGCAAAGGGCTCATGCGCACATTCTGGCTGGAAGGGAACGATCGATGAGAACCTTTGAGGAGATCGCTGCTGACATCGATCGTGCGATGATCAACAACGAAGCTGACGTTCTTCGTACGCTAGCGGTCGAGATGCAGGCATTGAACACGCCGCAGGCAGAGGCGCATGCGAATCTGGCCATTGGCACTGCAGAGCGACAGGTCGGTGCGTTTGCATCTGCCCTTGAGAGCTTGCGTCGCGCGCATGATCTCTACGAGGAACTCGGCGACAGTGCCGGCGCAGCTCGCGCAACGGGCAGTATCGGCAATGTCTATCAGAACACCGGCAACAATGTCCTGGCCATTGAGCAGTTCCGTCGCGCACTTGCACTGCATACTGAGCTCGGCGATCGCATTAGCGTAGCTCGAAGTATGAACAACATGGGCAATGTGTTCTATAACACGGGCGACTATCCGTCGGCGTTGGAGCACTACAGAGCAGCATTGTCCACCTATGAAGAGATCGGTGACGTGGTCGCGACGGCTCGCATCACGGCGAACATCGGGAGCATCTATGGGATCACAGGCGACTATCCGTCGGCCTTGGAGCATTTACAGCGAACCCTAGCCGTCCTCGACGAACGCTCCGACAAGTTCACGACGGCTCTCGTTACCGTCAACATTGGTGGAGTGTATAAGGTCACCGGCAACGACACCTTGGCACTGGAACACTTCCATCGTGCACTGTCGCTCACGGAAGAGTTGGGCGATCGTGCACATGCCGCTCTGTGCTATGCCAACATGGGAAATGTGTACTCCGAGATCCGTGAGTTCACGAAGGCACTCGACTATTACTCACGTGCTCTGGCGATCGGGAAGGAGCTGGGTGACAGCGCCCTGATCGCCAACATGACGGGCGCCAGTTGTGGCGTGTACATCGAGTTGGGACGATATGAAGAGGCGGCCGCATGCCTTGACGCCCTTTCCACCATGCCATTGGCCAGCCCATTGATCCAAAGCGGATACAAGGCCAACTGCAGTGAGCTTGCCCGGCATCGCGGAGATCTTGACGGTGCGAGAATGTATGCTCTCGAAGCAATGGAGATCGCAAGTTCGGCCGGTCTACGAGCGGAAGCGGCACGATGTCACGCACTCCTTCGCGACCTGGCGCAATTGCGCAACGACTTTGCGGCATACATCGAGCACAACACGAAGTACACGCGTATCACCGAAGAGATCAACGGCAAAGAAACCGCCACGAAGCTGGCCATGCAGGCCAAGCAACGCGAGATCGATGCACGTGAGCGTGAGCATGCGAAGCACCTTGCCGTTCTCCATTCCACCTTGCCCAAGGAGGTTGCTGAGAGGGTGGCAAGGGGCGAAACGGTGAACGATCACTATGAAAATGCCGCCGTGATCTTCGCCGACATCGTCGGCTTCACACAGATCAGCGAGAACCTCTCTCCCGGCGACGTTGTGGCACTCCTCGAACGGATCTTCACTGCATTCGATGCCATCTGCGAGAAGTATGGTGTCACGAAAATCAAGACCATCGGTGATTCGTACATGGCCGTGGCGTTTGATGGTATTGTGAACGCCGCGCTCTGTGCCTTGGAGATGTCGCGTATTCGATTCTCCCACGAAGTGTCCCACAACGTGTCCCACTCCGTGTCGCACTCCGTGTCCCACGAAGTGTCCCACGCAGTGTCCCACAACGTGTCGCACGAAGTGTCCCACTCCGTGTCGCACTCCGTGTCGCACCCCGTGTCGCACGAAGTTGCATTCCGGATAGGAATGCACTCTGGCCCCGTGACCGCCGGCGTGATCGGCACGCAACGGTTGCAGTATGATGTATGGGGAGATACGGTGAACGTCGCGTCTCGCATGGAGAGCTCAGGGGAGCCGGGGAAGGTGCATGTGTCCGAAGCGTTTGCTCTTCAATTGAAGGCGAATACAGAATACACAATACAGAATTCAATCGCTGAATCCTCCAATCCAGAATCCCACTCCGTTTCCCACGCAGTGTCCCACGAAGTGTCCCACAACGTGTCCCACGCAGTGTCCCACGAAGTGTCCCACGAAGTGTCCCACTCCGTGTCGCACGAAGTGCCACTTGTCACTCGTCACTCGTCACTTGTAACTCAACTCCGTGGCTCGTTCGATATCAAAGGCAAGGGCCTCATGAACACCTATTGGTTAGAGGGACGCGCATGAGAGCCTACGAAGAGATCCGTAACGATATTCAACGCGCTACGGAATTGAGGGATGTTGAGGCATTGCGGCGCCTGGCCGACGAGATGCAGGCGATCGCCGGGAACAAAGCGGTCATTACGGCGACCATGACGCTTGGAACGGCCAATGCGATGTCAAGGGACTTCGATGTGGCCCTGCAGAACTTCCGACATGCCTCGGAGCTTGCAACAGTTCAAGGAGATACATCGAGTGTATGTGTAGCGGCACTGAACATTGGCGCCGTGTACATCGATATTGGAGACCATGAGCGCGCCATCGAATGGCTGCATCGCGCCATCGAGATCAGCACGGAGAACGATGCCAAGCGACTCACGAACGTGGCCTACAAGCAGATCGCCTATGTATATCTGATCATCAAGGATCATCCCTTGGCCCTCGAGTACTATCAACGTGCTATTGGATTGGCCGAGGAGGTAGGTGATCGATCCTTGCTCCTTGCCTCCATCATTGGCCTCGGGAATGTGTACGGACAGACCGGAGATCTCTTGCGTGCGCTTGAGTATCATCAGCGTGCCGCACACTTGGCAGATGAGCTTGGCGACCTGTTCAGTCAAGCCTATGCCAACGGTAGCATTGGAAATGTTCACCTAGAGGCGGGCGAGTATGATCGTGCGCTGGAGAGATTGCATGCAGCGCTCGAAACATTCGAGACCTTCGGCGATGTGAAGTCCACAATGGATACCCTCGGTAACATCGGCATGGTGCATAAGGCCATGGGTGATCTCGATCAAGCCATGAAGTACTTCGAGACCGTATTGGCAGGATGCATGAAGGAAGGTCTGAAGAACACTGCTGCGGCTGTACTCGGTAGTATGGCAGAGATCTGGATCATGCGAGGTGAGCTCGACAAGGCAGATCAACTACTCCGGCAGCCGGCAGCCCAAGAGGTGAGAGATCCTTCGGTCAGGGCAACATATCATGGTCGTCGTGGCATGCTGCTTGCGGCTCTCAACGATCTCGACGGCGCACACGTGGAACAGCAAGCTGCATTGGAGATCGCACTTGGCTCCGGACTACGGTCTCTTGCCGCCGATGTCCACCTGGCTTCACGAGATCTCGCCCAACAACGCAACGACTTCGCAGCTTACATCCACCACAACAACGAGTATACTCGCATCTCGGATGAGATCCGCGGTAAGGAGACCACGCAACGTCTTGCCATGATGGAAGCAGAGCGCAAGGTGGAAGGGGAACGTCGCGAACGCGAGAAGGAACGCGCTTTGCTCTACGGTGCACTCCCGAAGAGCGTTGCCGACCGAATGCTTCGCGGCGAGAAGGTATCAGGCGATCACTATGATGATGCCACCGTGATCTTCGCCGACATCGTCGGCTTCACGCAGATCAGCGAGAACCTCTCTCCCGGCGACGTTGTCGCACTCCTCGAACGCATCTTCTCTGAGTTCGATGCTATCTGCGAGAAACATGGGGTCACGAAGGTCAAGACCATCGGTGATTCGTATATGGCTGTGGCATTCGATACCGAAGGGTCGACAGAGCACCACACCATCCGCGCCGCCCGCTGCGCCCTTGCCATCTCCCACTCCGTGTCCCACGAAGTGTCCCACGCAGTGTCCCACGCAGTGTCCCACGAAGTGTCGCACTCCGTGTCGCACTCCGTGTCGCACGAAGTTGCATTCCGGATAGGAATGCACTCTGGACCCGTAACCGCCGGCGTGATCGGCACGCAGAGGTTGCAGTACGATGTATGGGGAGATACAGTGAATGTGGCGTCTCGCATGGAGTCTGCTGGGGAGCCGGGGAAGGTGCATGTTTCCGAAGCGTTTGCTATTCAATTGAAGGCGAATACAGAATACACAATACAGAATTCAATCTCAGAATCCCCCAATCCAGAATCCCACTCCGTGTCGCACTCCGTGTCGCACCCCGTGTCGCACTCCGTGTCGCACTCCGTGTCCCACGAAGTGCCACTCGTCACTCGTCACTCGTCACTCGTAACTACCCCAAGGGGGTCTGTCGACATCAAAGGCAAGGGCCTCATGAACACCTATTGGTTGGTCGAGGGATGAGAGCAGTGGCCGACATCCTCGCCGACGTCGAGGCAGCGGTAACAACGCGAGATGCCGTTGCCTTGTCGACGTTGGCCGCTGAGCTAACGGCTCATGGTACACGTGAGACCGAGGCGCAGGCGGCATGGGCACGAGGTGTGGCAAGCACTGTTTCCCACGACTACCCTGCCTCCTTGGAGCATCATGGTCGAGCCCTGGCCCTGTTCATGGAGCTGGGAGATCATCGGTCAACCGCACGGATGTCCTCTGCCCTTGGCAGCATGCATGCAAGCATGGGACAGTATGCAGATGCACTAGAGTATCTCCAGCGTGCCCTCTCCACCTATACGGATCTTGCTGACCGTGATGGTATCGCCGTTGTCACGGGGAACATTGGCTTGGTCTACGATAGCATGGGCGACTTTCCGCGTGCCATGCAACAACTCCATCGATCATTGGAGATGCACACCGACCTCGATGATCGGTACAACATGGCGCGCGTGTCGAGCAATCTCGGCAACGTGTACTGGAGCACGGGGAACTATCCGGAAGCGCTTGCCTTGTTACGTCGTGCACTGGCCATTCATGAAGAGGATGGGAATCGTCGCGGCATTGCCATTGTCACCGGCAACATCGGCAACATCTATCACAGCACAGGCGATCACGCACAAGCGCTTAACCACTACCGTCGAGCCCTGACGATGCATGAAGCGCATGCCGATATCGCGCATGCGGCGCGCATCACGGCCAACATGGGTCTCGTTCACGCTATGATGCATGCGTATGACGAAGCACTTGCGCTGCATCGACGCGCACGTGCGCTGCATCAGCAGATCGGCGATCGTGCCGGTGTGAGCACGGTAAGCGGGAACATCATCCTTGCATTGCTTGAACTCGGTCGGGATGAAGAGGCTGCGCAACTCCTCGAAGAGCAAGCAGCGATGCTGATGGATGACCCTGAAACGCGAGTGATCCATCTCTCCAATCGCGCAACGTTGGCGGAACGACATGGTGATCTCGATGCCGCCCTTGCCGCCTTGCAACATGCTCTCGCCCTTTCATCCGAGGCCGGCATCAGGGCCGATGAGGCGCTCTGTCATGAACGTCTTCGAGATCTTGCGCAGAAGCGCAACGACTTCGCTGCGTACATCGAGCACAACAACGAGTTCACGCGCATCACCGAAGAGGTTCGCGGAAAAGAGGCAACGCAGCGCATGACGATGATGGAGGCAGAGCGCAAGGTGGAAGGGGAACGACGTGAGCGAGCAAAGGAACGGTCCTTGCTGTACGGCGCTCTTCCGAAGCATGTGGCCGACCGCATGATCAGCGGCGAGTCCGTCAGTGGTGACCACTTCGACCATGCCGCCGTGGTGTTCATCGATGTTGCGGGATTCACCACGCAAACGGCAACGATGGCTCCTGCCGACGTGGTCACCTTGCTCGATCACATCTTCAAGGTCTTTGACGAGATCTGCGATGCAACAGGAGTGATGAAGGTCAAGACCATCGGCGACTCCTACATGTGCTTCCGTGGTGACGCCGATGCAACGACCAATGCAGTATCCGTTGCCACCTTCGCCATCCATGCACTGCGCACGACCTTCACATGGCCAACCGGCGAGCCCGTCCGCTTCCGCGTTGGCGCTCACATCGGTCCCGTAGCTGCCGGCGTGATCGGCACGCAACGGTTGCAATACGATGTGTGGGGAGATACGGTGAACGTTGCGTCAAGAATGGAAAGTTCTGGAGAGGCCGGAAGGATCCATATCTCCGAAGCGATGGCTTTGAATCTGAAGAGGAATACAGAATACACAATACAGAATTCAATCGCTGAATCCTCCAATCCAGAATCCCACTCCGTGTCCCACGAAGTGTCCCACAACGTGTCCCACTCCGTGTCCCACTCCGTGTCCCACGAAGTGTCCCACGAAGTGTCCCACTCCGTGTCGCACAAAGTGTCTTCGTCACTTGTAACGATCGAGCGAGGCGAGATCGAAGTTAAAGGCAAGGGCCCGATGATCACCTACTGGTTGCTTCCTTGCCTCCTTTTCATTGCCTTGATGCTCCCTACTGCAAGCAGTCGTGCTTCGTGGCCCTTTGGTGAGCCGCGGCAACGGCAGGACTGGCGTGTTGGGATCGCGCCCGGCTTGGCATTCCCGGTGACGGCGTCGGGAGGTTTGGAGCGAACGATCACGTGGGCCATTGACGCAGGGTGGCGAGTTCCTCGAAGTCCCGTGCTTGTGATCGGTGGATATCGGTACATCAACGTCGTGAAGGACATATCGTCATCACTGGGCGGCCCGATGACGTCGTATCAGTATGAACCATACGAGGCCGTGAGCGCCGGACTGGAACTCGAACTCGCAGATCAACGGCGCACGTTGCTTCCGAGCGCTCGCCTTGCGTTTGGCTATCCGATCTTAACTAATGGAGCGTTCACCATGGAGACGGGTCTTCTTGCCGATCTCTATGTGCTTGACGGAGGCTCGATCACGCTCGAGGTGTCCATGGTCACAAGATTCGATGCAGTGCATGTGATGTCGATACCGGTACGGTTAGGGTTGAGGTGGGGATGGTGAGAGGGGAAGCAAGGCAATGAGATGAGGAATACATGATCGAGAATAAAGAATTGAGGTTTGGTGGTCTCCATAGAATGTTCGTTGTTCGCAGTAGGTATTGGTTTGTTCATGAACTATCGAACAAGAGGCGCGATGAGATCGATCATTACAATGCTCTTCACTGCGCTGACAGTGAGCACAGCGGCTATGGCAGGTGGCGGAACAGATGGGACAGCGATTGGCGTGCTGTTCGGTCATCCGGGAAACGTTGGACTTTCCGTTCGGTTGAATGCGATCAACATCGGCGTTGCCCTTCAGTCCAAGGGCTCCTACATACGCACGACCCTCGACCATTGGACAGTGTGCAGTAAACTTGGATCAGATCTCAATTGGTTTCTTGGACCTGGCATCGACCTCGGTATCGGTGATCCCTTGCTGATCGCCGTGCGCCTTCCGATCGGCGTGCAATGGATGCCCGCCAAGAAACTCGAAGTGTTCGGTCAGTTCGCGCCCGGATTGCAGTTGATCAACAGTGTTGATTTCTACTGGGCAGGCACCGTAGGCGTTCGCTACGTGTTATAGGCACTTCCACCATCTTCGCTGAACCTTGCGCTTGAACGTACGTTCGGAGTGCACAGGCGAGTGGCGTCCTGAGCTTCTTGGGCCGGCTCCACATGTTCGGTCGTACCGCCGCAAGCTTTTTGATCGTCCACCTGAGATCCTGCGTCGGCGAAGGAGCCGTCTTGGTGTGGCGGCATGTAGCAGTCCCTTTCATTACGGACGCTGCTATTAAAGAAAAGTGGGTTTTTCTTTAATAACGATAGCGATGTGCCAACACTGGTGAAAGCCGCATTGGCACATGTGCAGTTCGAGACCATTCACCCATTTCTCGATGGGAACGGAAGAACCGGTCGGTTGCTGATCGCCATGATCTTGCAACTCGAGGGAGTGCTCCGACATCCACTCCTGTACTTGAGTCTGTATCTCAAGCAACACCGGGCCGAATACTACCGTTTGCTTGGTCAGGTGCGAACAACGGGCGATTGGGAGCAGTGGCTAGGTTTCTTTCTGGAGGGTGTGGAGCAAACATCTACAGGTGCAGTCGACACCGCACACCGACTCCTCACATGCTTCAACACTGATAGCGAAGCCATTCGCTCACATGGCCGTAACATCGGCAGCGTCCTCCGTGTACATGCGGCCTTGCAAGCACGTCCTATCGTCACGATCGATCGCATCTGCGAAATGGCATCTATGACGTTCCCGACGGCAAGCAAGGCCATCGATGTCCTGACGAGTCTCGGCATCGTGCGTGAGATCACCGGCAAACAACGCAATCGTGTGTATGCGTATCACCGTTACCTCTCTGTACTGAATGAAGACGCGAATTGAGTGACGAGTGACAAGTGACAAGTGACAAGTCACGAGAAGGAAAAGAGAGGGAAGAAAGAAGTGCAAGTGAAGTGGCACTGCGTGGCGGCCCTACTAATCTCTCGACTCAAGCCAGTAGGTCTGCATTGGACCCTTGCCTTTGATGTTGATCGAGCCATGCTCGATAGTTACAAGTGACGAGTGACGAGTGACAAGTGGCACTTCGTGGGATTCTTGATTGCCGGATTCAATGATCGAATTCTGTATTGTGTATTCTGTATTCCTCTTCAATTCCGAAGCGAAAGCTTCGGACACATGAACCTTGCCCGGCTCTCCAGCAGACTCCATGCGAGACGCCACATTCACCGTATCTCCCCACACATCATACTGCATGCGCTCCTTGCCGATCACGCCTGCCGTTACCGGCCCGCAGTGCATTCCGATGCGGAATGCAACGTTGTGCGACACGGAGTGCGACACTGAGTGCGACACTTCGTGGGAGATGCGAAACCGCGACATCTCTAAAGCGCAGAGCGCGGCGCTCACTACACTATTGAATGCAACGGCCATGTAGCAATCACCAATGGTCTTGATCTTCGTCACGCCGTGTCGCTCACAGATGTCATCGAATGCAGTGAAGATGCGGTCGAGGAGTTGGATGAGGTCTAGGGATGACATGGTAGACGACAACGTCGTGAACCCCACAATGTCGAGGAAGATCACAGTAGCATTCTCGAAAGCGTCGTTCACCACCTCGCCCCGTGCCACCCTATCCGCCACATGTTTTGGCAGGGCGGAATGGAGCAAGGCCAACTGCTTGGCGTAGTCGCGCTCGCGGACATCGATCTCGCGTTGCTTGGCTTGCATGGCCAGTTGTATGGCCGTTTCCTTGCCGTTGATCTCCTGCATGATGCGCGTGAAGGCGTTGTTGTGTTCAACGTAGGCGGACAGATCCTGCTGTCGATACGCCACGTCACGCAGTCGTCGATGTGTCTCAGCAACATTCAGTGGAAGTCCGTGTTCATGCGCTTCTGCGAGCACACTGTGGAGTGTTGCGATGGCGCTATCGCGATCGCCGGCTCGTTCTTGGAGCGTTGCTCGATGATGCTCGCGTGCGATACGGATAACGGGTTCGTCCACCTGCATGGCATCCATCGTCTGCAAAAGTGCTTGCGCCTCTGCATCTTCGTCCATGACAATATGTGCGCCGATCGTGTTGACCATAGCATTGGCAACCCCTTTCGGATTGTCGAGCTCTTCGAACAAGGTCAGTGCGCGACGGTGATAGGCGAGTCCTTCGGGATGTCGTCCGGTATCGTTGTACGCACTGCCGACGTTGCTCGTGAAGTTCGCCATGCATCGTCGGTCGCCAAGCTCTTCATAGATCGCCAACGCGCGCAGGTAGTGCTCCAGTGCGGCTTCTTGATCATCCGTGTTCGCAAGCGCAACGCCCATGTTGCCAATCACGTTGGCCGCCGTGCTACGATCACCGAGCTCTTCATGCACAGCAAGGGCACGGTGGAAGAACTCCAGCGCTGCAGGGTAGTTGCCGGTATAGTTGTGAACGATGCCGATATTCCCGGTGACGACGGCAATTGCGTGGCGGTCGCCGAACTCTTCATGGAGGGCGAGGGCCGTATGGTAGTGCTCAAGGGCGGCAGGGAAGTCGCCGATGCCGAGATAGAGATTGCCAAGGTTGGTGGTGACCACAGCGATGCCGCTTCGGTTGCCGAGTTCTTCGTGGATCGCCAAGGCGCGACGGAAGTACTCGACGGCAGCTGTGTAGTCGCCGGTGTCGGTCGAGAGTTTGCCAAGGTTGCCCATCACCACAGCGGCACCACTGCGGTTGCCGAGGCGTTCATGCAAGGCAAGTGCGCGATCGTAGTGCTCGATCGCCATGGTCACGTCGCCCGTGCAGACATACACACTGCCGATGTTGCTCAACACGCGTGCCACACCTTCCTGATCATCGAGTTGTTCGCAGAGAGCGAACGCTCGTTGGAAGTGATTCATGGCTGGTGTGAAATCGCCGCGCAACAAGAGCGCCCAACCTCGAGCACGATGGGCATGCGACGCAGCTTGTGTGGTCGAGACGTCGTCGAGCTCGTCGGCAAATCGAAGCAACGCCTCGGCATCATTCACGGCATACGCATGTCGGAGGTCGTGCTCGATCTCGTCGAAACCTCTCACTCTTGCTCCAGCCAGTAGGTGTTCATGAGGCACTTGCCTTTAACTTCGATCTCGCCTCGCTCGATCGTTACAAGTTACAAGTGACAAGTAGAGTTACAAGTGACAAGTGACGAGTGACGAGTTCACTTTGTGGGACACTAGCGTGCGACACGGAGTGCGACACGGAGTGCGACACGTTGTGGGACACGTTGTGAGAAACGGAGTGGGATTCTGGATTGGGGGATTCAGCGATTGAATTCTGTATTGTGTATTCTGTATTGCTCTTCCTCATTGCCTCACCACCACCGTCGTGAACCTTCTATTGGATCCCGTGGGTTGAACGTGCAGGATGTACAAACCCGATGATACGTCGAGCTGAAGGGGCCCAATCGTGACGTGATCCGTGTGGACCACTTGACCGAAGCAATTGTAGACCGTGAGTTCCGCGCCGCCCTCCAACCCTCGAATGGTCATGACGCCTTCGAACGGATTGGGGTCGATGTGGAATGATGTGGCGCATGGTTGCTCGTCGACGTGGACAGGGGACGAGCACGATGAAGGGATCGAATCGGTGGTGGAGAAACTCGAGCACCGATCGCAGAAGATCGAGCGGAAGAAACAACTTGCGCGTTGTGCTCTGTACACGCTTGCGACATCGCGATAGATACCGTGTCCACCCGATACATCGACGTTCAATTCACTGCACACGCCATTGGCGATCATATCGGCATGGATGGCTCGCGAGCCGAGCAGAGTGTAGTGTGCGAACGACGTATCGACATCGATGGGTACCAACGGATCGAGTCCTCCGTGAAAGGCAATGGTTGGGATCATTTCGTCGACATCCACTTCGCTCGCAACAATGCCGCCCCAGTTGTTGAAGACGCCCTTGATGGAGTACGAATTCGTTAGCGCATTGCCGGACGCATGCACGTCACCCAATTCCGTGCTCACGGACGTGGTGCCATACAGCAACGAAACACTGTCGAGCTCGCTCTGATCCGCATACACCATGCCCAGCGCTAGCAACGAGCCGGCGCTTTGTCCGCCAACGAACAGCCAGTTCGTGTCGATGCGGACGCTGGCAGCGTTGCGCGAAATGAATCGAAGGGCGGCATGGCCATCCTGGATCGCGCGATGGCGAGCCTTGTACTGTCCGTACTCCGAGAAGTCATGTCCCAGCCGATAGTTCACGGATGCACAGACAAAGCCGCGCATGGCCATGTGGACACAGAGGTCGCGAATGTCGCCCGATTGTTTGTCTCCCGACGAGAATCCGCCACCATGGAAGAGCACGATCATGGGGCGTGCCGCTACTGGGTCGACGGCAAGATTCGGATAGTACAGGTCCATGAGTAACGGCACCGGATTCCCCTGCACATCGTTGGCTGTTCCGTACTGAACATTCGCACCGATCGTGATCTGTGCAGTATCGAAGATCGCCACGTCGGTATAGCGCAAGTCGCTCGTGCAATGCTGACCAGTCACACGAACAACGAGCACGGCCACACCGATGAGCAGGATGAGAAATGTGCGATGCGTCATGAGTTGGTCTGGAAGAGGAAACAGGGATCAAGGATCAAGGATCAAGGATCAAGAATAGTGAATTGCGCGGTCATCCTCTCGCATGACCTCATCCGTTTTGGCGGGCGGCACTTCGGTGTATATTGCACCATTCATCCACTGTTCGAGGGGGTCTCAACATGAAAACGAACTACCTTGCGATCGTTGCTTGTGTGGTGGTCAATGTCTTGCTGGGAATGTCGTGGTACGGAGTGCTGGCTGAACCGTGGATGACAGGCCATGGCCTCACGCTTGCTATGGTTGAGGGCGCGGGCTCGTTCGGATACGTGCTTAGCATGGGCGTAGCCGCCATCACGGCGTTCATCCTCAGTCTGATCTTTCGTCGCATGGGAATTGCATCCCTCGTAGAGGGCTTGCAGACCGGAGCGGCAATCGGATTCCTAGCTCTTCTCGGCATTATCGTTGGCAACTGGTATGCTTTGAAGCCGCTTTCTCTCTCGTTCATCGACGGAGGCTTCGCGTTTCTGCAATACGTTGCCTTTGGTGCTATTCTTGGTGGCTGGGTCAAGAAGTGAGGCGTTGCTCGTCATGTGTCCGGTTGGCAGGTGGTGGAGTCGTCAACACTATGACATCTCCAGCCAATGGGTCTTCATCGTGCCTTTACCCTTTATGTCGATGTCGCCTCGGAGTTGAGTTACAAGTTGAGTTACAAGTGACGAGTGACGAGTGACGAGTTGCACTTCGTGGGATTCTGTATTTCTTGATTCCTTGATTGCATTCTGTATTGTGTATTCTGTATTCGCCTTCAATTGAATTGCGAAAGCATCGGACACATGCACCCGTCCTGGCTCTCCCGCTGATTCCATCCTCGACGCCACATTCACCGTGTCGCCCCAGACATCATATTGGAGGCGTCGTTTGCCGATCACCCCGGCAACGACCGGACCTGAGTGCAGTCCAATACGAAACTTCAAGGGACTTTGATCTGGCCATGTGAACTGTAGCTGCTGAATTCCAAGGGCAACGGAGGCGATGTTCAGCTCGGTTGATCGATGCTCATGCGGAAACGCTATGGCAAGATAGGCGTCGCCGATCGTCTTGATCTTGGTGACGTTGTGCTTGTCGCAGAGTTCGTCGAATGCATTGAAAACGATATCGAGCAGCTTCGTAACGGCACGTGGCTCAAGGTCGTGTGAGTTTGCCGTGAACCCTACGATATCCAAGAACATCACAGAAGCATGATCGAAGTGATCGCCTGACACGTCTTCTCCTCGAAGCATACGGTTTGCCACCGTCTCAGGAAGTGCACCGTACAGAAGTGCTCGCTCCTTTTCGCGCGCGCGTCGTTCTCCCTCCATGTTTCGCTCGGCTTCCATCATCGCCATCTTCAGGGTCGCTTCCCTTCCGCGTATGTCCTCCGTGATGCGTTGGTATTCGTCGTTGTGCTCTACATAGCCGGCAAAGTCATTTCGCTTCTTGGCTAGGTCGCGCAGTTTCACGTGAAAGCCGGCTTCATCGGCACGTGCGCCAGACTCCACGGCGATCGCCACGGCACGCAATAAGTGTTCCTTGGCCACTTCAAGATCTCCCCGATGCTCGGCAAGTCTCGAGTGATTGGCTGAATGCTGGGCCTGTACGATAGGGTCATCCATCTGCATGGCCCCTTGCCGTTCAATCATCTCCGTGGCTTCCTCATACTTGTTGTTCTCGATCAAGGCCAAGATCATGTTCCCGGTCTCGAGCGCCAGAGTGGCCTGATTGCCGAGCTCTTCATGCATCTCCAGTGCTTGACGGAAGTACTCCATCGCCGTCGAGTAATCGCCAATGGTATGGTACACCTTGGCCATGTTAGCGATGACAATTGCCACGCCTACTGTGTAGTCTGACGCTCTATGAATGGCCAGCGCTCTTCGAAAATGCTCTAACGCCGCATTGTGGTCACCCGTGCTGTAAAACACCCCACCCATATTGGACGTGAGGGCAGCAACACCCTTTGTGTTACCAAGATCCTCGCACGTTGCGAGCGCAATGCCATAGTGCTCCAGTGCAGATGGAAAGTCGCCGGTGCTGTAGTACACACTACCGATGTTGCCTACAATGTTCGCTACACCGGTACGATTGTCAAGCTCTTCATGTACGGACAGGGCCTTGCGGTAGAACTCTAGCGCAGATGGGAAATCGCCGGTGTCGGCATCGACATTGCCAATGTTGCAGCTTACTTTGGCCACCCCGGACGCATCGTTCATGCTCTCGTACAAAGTGAGTGATCTGCGGAATTGTTCACGCGCTGAAGTGAGGTCGCCCATGACATTGTCAGCCCACCCCAACGCATTGAAGGCGCTCGCCTCTGCCTCATGAGTGCCCAGCAACGTCATCTCTTGTGCCAGTGTTCGTAACGCCATGACGTCGTTGACCGACATTGCCACGTCGATCTCCGAATTGATCGATTCGAACAATCTCATTCCCCCTCCAACCAATACGTGTTCATGAGGCCTTTGCCTTTCAAATCGATCTCGCCTCGCTCGATCGTTACAAGTGACGAGTGACGAGTGACAAGTGGCACTTCGTGGGACACGGAGTGGGACACGTTGTGGGACACTTCGTGGGACACTTCGTGGGATTCTGGATTGCCGGATTCAATGATCGAATTCTGTATTGTGTATTCTGTATTCCTCTTCAATTCCGAAGCGAAAGCTTCGGTCACATGCACCCTCCCCGGCTCCCCAGAACTTTCCATCCTCGACGCCACGTTCACCGTATCTCCCCAAACGTCGTACTGGAGTCGTTGCGTTCCGATGATGCCTGCTGTTGCCGGACCGATGTGAATGCCAACGCGAAACTGTACAGGTGATCCATCGGGCCACTGGAACTGCAATTGCATGACATCGAGAGCGAGTGTGGCCACAGAACGGGCATTGGTTGGGGCATCCGCATCGCCGCGAAAGCACATGTAGGAATCGCCAATGGTCTTGACCTTTGTTACGCTGTGCCGCTCGCATGCACCATCGAAGGCCGAGAAAATGTGCTCGAGAAGAGCAACCACATCGACGGCCGCCATGGTCGACGTGTGCGATGTGAATCCGACGATGTCGGCGAACATCACGGCGGCATCGTCGAAGAGATCACCGGAGACCTGTTCGCCGCGAACAACTCTGTCGGCCACATGCTTCGGAAGTGTGGAGTAAAGCACTGCGCGCTCCTTGTCGCGTTCACGCCGTTCCGCCTCCATCTTGCGTTCCGCCTCGATCATGGCAAGTCTCTGCGTTGCCTCCTTGCCCTGGATCGCCTCCGTGATCCTTGTGAATTCATTGTTGTGTTCCACGTATCCGGGGAGATCGCTTCGTGTGAGCGCAAGATCACGAAGTCGCTTGTGTGCTTCCGCTGCGAGCGAACGCATCCCGCGTTCGGTGGCTTCGTGCACTGCCATCCGAAGTGAAGCGGTCGCATCGTCGATACGACCGTTGCGTTCCAGTAGCGTTGCGCGATGCAGCTCGCGCATGATGTGCACTTCCGGTTCATCGATCTGCATCTCGTCAAGCGATCCCAACAGGGTCTGCGCTTGCGCTTCGTCACCAAGGGCGATATGTTCGGCGATCATCTTCACCGTTGCCACAACAATGCCTTTTCAGTTGCCCAATGTCTGGTACAAGCGTTCGGATCGACTGAAGTGCTCGAGGGCGGCAAGGTGGTCTCCGGTTGTTGCAAGTACGCTTCCAATGTTCCCGATGAACTGCGCAATACCACGTCGGTCACCAAGTTCTTCGTGGATCGACAGGGCCAATCGGTAACTCTCCAAGGCCGACGAGGTGTCGCCGGTGTGTGCACGTACACTGCCGATATGTCCGGTCACCTGTGCAACTCCGCGTCGGTCCCCAAGTTCTTCATACATGGCAAGTGCACGATGGTAGTGCTCGAGCGCCGTCGGATAGTCGCCGGTGTTCGCATGAACGAGACCGATGTTACTTGTGAGCACGGCAACGCCATGTCTGTTGCTCAATGCATCATGGATCGCAAGTGCACGATGGAAGTTCTCCAGAGCGGCCGTGAAGTTGCCGGTAACGACGTGAACGTTCCCGATGTTCAACGTTACGTTCGCGGCATGAGATCGATATCCAAGCTCCTCGTGGATGGCAAGTGCCGCATGAAAGTGCTCCAACGCTGCACGATACTCACCCGTGCGGGAGTACATCGAGCCAATGTTGCCAGTTACAATGGCAACACTGTTCCGGTCGCCGAGCTCTTCATGGATGGTGCGAGCATGATGGTACTGTTCTAGTGCAGCAGGGTAGTCGCCCACGACAAGATGCACACTGCCAATGTTCACGATCACGCGTGCAACACCTTCACGGTCGCCGTGCTCTTCACATAGCACCAATGCGCGATGAAAGTGATCGAGTGCTTCCGTGTACTCGCCACGCAAGTACAACGCCCACCCATGTGCGCGCAGCGTTAACCCCTCGGCCTGCTTCGTAGGGATGTGTGCCAGCTCAGCCGCAGTGCGCATCAGCGCGTCGGCATTGTTCGTGTCGAAGGCCCTCCGAAGGTCCGCTTCGATCTCTTCGTACGTCCTCACACGTCCTCCAACCAGAACGTGTTCATGCGGTCATTTGGCAGTGCATGGATGTTCTCGCGGACGACTGCAGATCGAACGGCATGGTCGATCATCTCGAATCTCCTCATTGCGCATTCCTGTGTGACAACACTTGCAAAGATCACCTATTCTGTCCTCTCAATGGTTCGTTTCTTTTGCTTTGTCCATTCTCCCCGCCGCCCTACGATTTGGTCTTCCCGATCCGTAACTTCAACCCTATGGCACAACGAACCTTTGACGAGATCCGGGAGGCTGTTCAGGCCGCCATCCGGATCGACGATGCTGCTGCACTGCTGACGCTGTCGGCAGAGCTGGATGTGCTGTCATCAGCGGAGGCGGAAGCATTGGCGCACCGTGCACGAGGCTGGGCGTTGTTGCTGCGCGATAACTATGCAGAGGCACTCGATCACTGCCATGCCGCCTTGACGCTGTATGAGTCACTCGGCGACGGACCGGGCACGGCCATCACGTTGGACCATATCGGTGTGGTTCTCGCCAAGACCGGTGACTACCCTGCTTCCTTGGAACATCATCGTCGCTCCTTCTCGTTGGGCGAGGAGTTGGGACACACACGCAGTATGGCAGGGGCAGCAAGTAATCTTGCCGGCGTTTTGCTGGAGTGTGGCGAATACGATGAATCCATGACGCAGTACCGTCGTGCCCTTGAACTCTTCAATGAACTGCAAGAGCAGAATGCCGTGGCGCGCGTCAACGGGAGCATCGGTATCATCTACTACAACCTCGGCGATATTCACACAGCGCTGGAGTACTTTGAGCGATCGTTGAACATGCATGCTGAGCAGGGCGATCAAGGGTCGGTTGCTCGCACCATGGGAAACATCGGGAACGTGCACGCAGCCTTGGGCGACTATCCCGCAGCGCTTGAGTACTATCGTCGATCGTATGCTGTGCATGATGAGCTTGGACAACAGGCCAGTGCAGCTCATGTGTTGGCGAACATCGGCAACATCTCCTTCGCAACGGGTGACTACCCGACGGCATTGGAAGATCTCGAACGTGCGTACAGCATCTATGAGAGCATTGAAAGTCGACGAGGTATTGCCTATGTCTTGGTTCGAACCGGAACCCTGCATCTTCGTACCGGTCAGAACAGCATTGCTCTTGAGCAACTTGAGCGTGCACGCAAGATCTACGAAGAGCTTGGCGATCGTTCTCATCTGGCCAGTGTGATCCGGAACATCGGTGAGGTGTATCAACAGATTGGCGACACTTCTCTTGCCATAGAGCACTATGAACGCTCACTACAGATATCGAACGACCTTGGTGAACGCAGCAACGTCGCACGCTCGTTGATCACGCTGATCAGCCTTCTGTTCACGGCTGGCAACGATCTCGAGGCGAGGAAGCACCTGGCGGTGTTCGACACGCTGCATCTCGATGAACCGTATCAGCGCATTCTTCGCACCAGCTTCCATGCCTACGTCCATGAACTGAATGGCGATATGAGCGCTTCTCGTGCAGCGTTACTCGATGCGTTGAACATTGCCCAAGAGCATGGTCTGCGACCGTCGATCGCCACAACACATCAACGCCTACGCGACCTTGCGTTCAAGCAAAACGATCTTGTCGCCTACGTCGAACACAACAACGAGTACACACGCATTAACGACGAGATCAACGGCAAAGACACCGCAACAAAGCTTGCCATGCAGGCCAAGCAACGCGAGATCGAGTCGCGCGAGCGCGAACATCAGAAGCACCTTGCTGTCCTCCATTCCACCTTGCCAAAGGAAGTGGCAGATAGGGTGGCAAGGGGCGAGGTGGTGAACGATCACTTCGACAATGCAACCGTGATCTTCCTGGATATCGTTGGCTTCACGGAGATCTCGTCGTCAATGTCATCGCAAGACGTGATCACCTTGCTCGATGATGTGTTCACGCAGTGCGATGCGATCTGCCTCAAGTACGACGTTACCAAGATCAAGACGATCGGTGACTCCTACATGGCCGTGTCGTTCGACAGCGTTGTCAACGCAGCGCTCTGCGCCTTGGGAATGTCGCGCATTCGGCTCTCCCAAGCTGTGTCGCACTCGGTGTCGCACGAAGTGTCCCACAACGTGTCGCACTCCGTGTCGCACGAAGTTGCATTCCGCATCGGAATGCACTGCGGGCCCGTGACAGCAGGTGTGATTGGCAAGGAACGCATGCAGTATGATGTATGGGGAGATACGGTGAATGTGGCGTCGCGCATGGAAAGTTCAGGAGAAGCCGGGCGGATCCATGTCTCCGAAGCGTTTGCTTCGGAATTGAAGAGGAATACAGAATACACAATACAGAATCCAATCTCGGAATCTCAGAATCCAGAATCGCACTCCGTGTCGCACTCGGTGTCGCACTCCGTGTCGCACTCGGTGTCGCACCCCGTGTCGCACTCCGTGTCGCACCCCGTGTCGCACTCCGTGTCGCACTCCGTGTCCCACTCAGTGTCCCACGAAGTGTCTTCGTCACTTGTAACTCAACTCAGGGGTACGATCGACATTAAAGGCAAAGGCCTCATGCACACCTACTGGTTGGAGGGTTCAACCTGAACCGAACGAGTAAAACGCTGCGTCAGAGTTTCAAGAACCGCTGAAACACCTCGCCGTTGAGCCTATAGATGCCGTGCTCATGTGTGCCGACGATCGGAATACCCTGGCGGTCGATGGAGATGCAAAAGACATTGACGTCCTCGTTGTTCCATTGGACAGGATACCGCCTTACCGCCCTACCATCATAGCGGAACACGCCGTTACGGTACGTCGCAAACCACAGCGACCCATCGGGTGCCCGCGCTGACGACAGATACTCCATGGTCTGCGGATAGGATGTGCCCCGCAGTGGTCCGATACCCTTCTCCCTGGTGTAGGAATGCCTTGCATGAATACGATACGTGTATTCCGCTGTGAACCAAAACGTGCCGTCGCGATCTTCGACGATCGAACGAATGCCGTTGGCCGGACCGTCGTGCAGCTCTGTCAGATCTGGTTCGTGGATCCACCACGGTCCAGTGCTATCCAATCGACACACACCCAAACCCGCAGTACCAAACCACCAGCAGTTGTGCGAGTCTTTGTACACCGTGTACACTCCGTAGGGGTCCGCAGCGGTCCAGTACTTCTTGACAAGGTCCGTCGGTAACTCCGCGGGTGGCATCCGCAGAGAAGACAGCGTTCTTCCATTGTACCGGAGCACATAGCCCTCGCGACCTCCATGTTTGAACCATACATCCTGTGATCGCAAACGCCAGACGTCCGTTCCCATGGAATCAATCGGAAGGAGCCGGAGTCTTCCGTTCTCGACCTTGTGAAGTCCTGCTGATGTGTTCACGAAGACGTTCCCGGCACGGTCTTCCTTGATCTCTTCGATGCGATCACTCGACAGTCCATGCTTCTCGGTGATGTGTCGAATGCTGGTTCCATCAAAGACATACAGACCATTTCTCCAGCTACCCATCCACAGATTGTTCTGACGATCCTGAAACATAACCATGATGTTGTTGTCCACCTCACGAACAAACTCGCCGTTCAGCTCTTCAAGGAAATGCTCGCGGATGGAACGTGGCTTCTCTGTGTTCGCAGCGCAGCTTGCGAGAACAAGGCCCGTGCACACCAACCCAATACAGGCCATCATTCCAGCGACCGTCCGAAGTGCCATCACATGCGTTTCCGAATTGAGGGGTAATGCAACAAGGGGCTCATCAAGGTGGAGAGGAGGAAAGTACGGTGTTTCATCGTTTGTCACTCATCTAGGGGGCGGCAGGGCCTCCCAATGCACGGTCGGTCGATCCCGGCCGAACGTCGCGCCGACGTAGGCTGGCCGCACCTGACGGTCTCTATCCCTTGTCGTATCTTGCACGACGCGACCGGCGATCGGCAACAAAGGACAATGATGATGGATCAGGATGCTATCGATGTCAAGATGACCAATTGCTTCGGGCCTGACGCCGAGCATGTGCAGCTCGTCTTTGAAGACCATGCAATTCAATTGAAGGCGAATACAGAATACACAATACAGAATTCGATCAAGGAATCCGGCAATCAAGAATCCCACGAAGTGCCACTCGTCACTCGTCACTTGTCACTTGTAACTACCCCAAGGGGGTTGATCGATTTAAAAGGCAAAGGCCTCATGCACGCCTACTGGTTGGAGTCTGCCTCATGAGGACGTTCGATGAGATCAGCGAGGACATTCGTCGAGTAAAGGATCGAAGTGAACTTCCGTTGCTTCAGGCTCTGGTATCGGAGATGCAGTCTCTTGGTACGCCGAGCGCAGAGGCACTCGCGATCGATGCGTTGGGGTATGCCGCATGGATCTCAGAAGACTACCCGAGATCGTTGGAGCATTACCACCGCGCCCTTGCGATGTACGAACAGCAGGGTGACCTCGCGGGAGTTGCTCGGGTTCTCACCAACTTGGGTGCTTTGTGCTATTCCATCGGCGACTATCCGGAGTCGCTCGGCCATTGTATGCGCGCGCTTGCCCTGCATGAAGAGCTGGATGATCGAACCGGAATGGCAGTTGGCACCGCCAACGTGGGTCAGGTTCATGAGAGCATGGGTGACTATACGGCGACATTGGAGTACTATGGTCGATCTTTGACGTTGTACGCCGCACTTGGCAACAGAGAGGGTGCGGCCAAAGTCACCTGCAGCATAGGCAATGTGTACAACAGGACCGGCGACTACCCCACTGCGCTTGAGCACTTCCGCCGTGCATTTGCGATGCATGAGGAGCTGGGTGACATGCGTGGTCTTGCCAGAGTTGCCAGCAGCTTGGGCGCTTCCTACTTCGAAACCGGCGACTACCCCTCTGCGCTTGAACAGTATAACGGCGCTCTTACGATGTTCGAGGAGCTCGGCAGCCGTGCACATGCGGCGACCGTCACGTGTAGTGTGGGGAATGTGTTTGCAGCAACAGGCGACTATTCGGCTGCTCTGGAATACTACCATCGTGCACTGGCATTGCATCAAGAGTTGGGTGACCGTGCCGGTCAGGCCCGCGTTACCGGCGATATGGCCATTGTCCACTATCGCACCGGCGACTATTCAACAGCACTGGACAACTGCAGCGTCGCACTGGCGATGAATAAGGAGCTTGGTGACCGTGCCGGCGTCGCTAGCGTGATCGGCAACATGATCACTCTGCTCATGAAGCTTGAACGACATGATGAAGCGGCGGAGTTGCTCGAGCGTCAATCGGCTATGCAGATGGATGGTCCGCGCGTACGAGCTTCTCATCATGCCAATCGCGCCTTGCTTGCCGAGTACCACGCAGATCTCGAAGCGGCACATCACCACCTCTTGCAGGCCCTGCTGATCACCGAGGAGGCAGGTAATCGTGCTGCATCCGCGGAGTATCATGAATTGCTCCGTGACCTTGCTCAGAAGCGCAATGACTTCGCCGGCTATATCGAACACAATGGTCAGTTCCTGCGCCTTACGGAAGAGATCCGCGGCAAAGAAGCCACGCAACGTATGGCCATGATGGAAGCAGAGCGAAGGATGGAAGGGGAAAGGCGGGAGCGCGAGAAGGAGCGCGCCTTGCTCTACGGCGCACTTCCAAAGTCCGTCGCCGACCGAATGATCCGCGGTGAAGATGTCAGCGGCGATCACTTCGATCACGCTGCCGTGATGTTCCTCGACATCGTTGGCTTCACAACACATACATCCTCCATGCCGCCTTCCGATGTCGTGAAGTTGCTCGAGAACATCTTCCGTACCATCGATGTCATCTGCGAATCGCATGCAGTTGTGAAGGTCAAGACCATCGGTGATTCGTACATGTGCTTCCGCGGAGATGCAGATGCGTCGACGAATGCACTGTCTGTTGCCAGCGTTGCGCTCGATGTCATGAAGCACGCTTTCGAATGGCCCGATGGCGCGCCACTGCAATTCCGCATCGGCATGCACATTGGTCCTGCAATGGCCGGTGTGATCGGCACGCAACGGCTTCAGTACGACGTGTGGGGAGACACGGTGAACGTTGCGTCGCGCATGGAGTCTGCTGGAGAGCCAGGGCGGGTGCATGTGACCGAAGCGTTTGCCTCGGAATTGAAGAGGAATACAGAATACACAATACAGAATTCGATCATTGAATCCGGCAATCAAGAATCCCACGAAGTGCCACTTGTCACTCGTCACTTGTCACTTGTAACTACCCCAAGGGGGTTGATCGATCTCAAGGGCAAAGGCCTCATGAACACCTACTGGTTGGAATCGACCGAATAGGTCCGTTCACACCCTGCATTCTCATCGTGGCGAAGTGGCGGACAATCACGCTCGTGTCCCACGAAGTGTCGCACTCGGTGTCGCACTACGTGTCGCACGAAGTTTGTTCGGTTGCCATTTGTCACACCCAAGGTGCCTCAGAGTACATTCATCCATGGGCGTGCATCTGCGATCCATCGCAGAACACACCGAATGGGTGAAGTGAACACCAATGGGAAGCCGTTCACAACCCGAATTTTGATTATGGCGAATTCGCCACAATTAAAAGTCAGGCAGGTTTGAATAGCTACAAGATCAGCGTCAAAGACTGGGTCGAAAGAACGAACGTCGTCGGGCTGTGGGCAACAGCCGGTCGGTACGGAGGCACATACGCCCATCGCGACATTGCCTTCGAGTTTGGAATGTGGATAAGTCCGGAATTCAAGATCTATCTCATCAAGGAGTTCCAGCGGCTGAAGCAAGAGGAAAGCCAGCGAAACGCGCGCGCCTGGGACCTCAACCGAACACTTGCCAAGATCAACTATCGCATTCACACCAACGCTATTCAGACCCACCTCGTGCCGGCCGAGGTGACCGCCAAGCAAGCCGCCATCACCTACGCCAACGAAGCCGACATCCTCAACGTTGCCCTCTTCGGGCAGACGGCCCGTGAGTGGCGCGATGCCAACCCCAAAAAGGACAGCAACATGCGCGACCATGCAACACTGGAGCAGCTCCTCGTCCTCGCCAACCTCGAGAACATGAACTCACATGGAACTCCCACAAGGCGATCGACTCAAGCGCCTCAACGCGATCGCGATCCGCCAGATGCAGACACTCACATCCACGGCACTCCGTGTCCCACGCTAGTGTCCCACGAAGTTTCGCACGCTAGTGTCGCACTCCGTGTCGCACGCCGAAGGCGTTACTTTGGCTGCTTCACCACCCGCAAATACGGCTTCACCGTCGTGAACCCTTCGGGGTACTTCGCATGGGCTTCTTCATCTGTCACAGAGGTGACGATGATCACATCTTCGCCGTTCTTCCAATTCGCCGGTGTAGCCACTTTGTGGTTTGCGGTGAGCTGGATCGAGTCAAGCACGCGAAGGATCTCATCGAAATTCCGGCCGGACGTCATCGGATAGGCAAGGGTGAGCTTGACCTTCTTATCGGGTCCAACGATGAACACCGTACGCACGGTTTGATTGTTCACTGCCGTGCGACCTTCATGAGAATTCCCTTCGTCTTCGGGAAGCATGTCGTACAGCTTCGATACCGAAAGGTCCGCATCGGCGATCATCGGAAACGTCACCGGTGCCCCTTGCGTCTCTTCAATATCCTTCTCCCATTCAAGATGCTTTGCAACCGGGTCAACGCTCAGTCCGATGATCTTTGTATTGCGCTTGGCGAAATCGGGTAGCATCTTGGCCACGGTGCCCAACTCTGTTGTGCACACCGGCGTGAAATCCTTCGGGTGTGAGAACAGCACGGCATACCCATCACCGATCCAATCGTGAAAGTTGATCGGTCCTTGCGTGGTCTCGGCCGTGAAGTTCGGGGCGATCTGGTTGATGCGGACGGACATGGTTCGAAGCACAAAATGTGAGAGAAGTGGGCCACATACACTGATGGTGATGTATGTTGGAGGTATACCATTTGTACAGAAACACCCTATGCAAACCGTCGTCCGCACCCCGTAATCTGTGTTCATGATGCCCCAACGTTTGTTGGTGCCCTTGTTTCAACGTCCGTATGTATAGAACGAAGAGCTGCAGTGGGAGCCACTGTGGCGAGATCTGAAGCGGGTGACGCAGCGGTTGCTGGACAGCCCGAGTAAGACGACACAGCCGCACTTACATGGTGCCGTGGTCGAGCAGGCCACAGGCTTTCAGAACACAGTTCCCATGTGCGAAAAGAGACCCAGTGTATTTGTATGCCGGAAGCGGCAGAATTGTCTTGGAGTACTAGATTGAGGTTTGTTTGCAATGAGTTTCAAATGTAGGAGTGGACCATGTACAGCACCGATCATGTAGTTTGTATAGTTGGGGCAGGGGCTTCCACAATCGCCGGAATTCCAATGGTGAACGATTTCATACATGCAATGCCGGCGGCACTGGAATGGGCAAGGCAGCGGGGACTTAACACGGCCGCAGATTCTGTCAGTTCAGTATTACAAAAACGACGGGGCGCGGCAAGTGGTGGTTATCGAACGAATCTAGATCTAGATAACATCGAGCACCTGTTTAGTTACTTGTCGATGAAGGTAGAGGAAACGACTGACCTAAATCACGCTATTTGCGCGACGATCATGTATGCGCAGGAAGTACACAAGAGCAACAAAGTTTACGTGAACCGAAATGCTCTCGTGAAGGGTCCTTTGTACGATAGACTGGATAATGATCCGACTCTTAGTGAGGCCGAAGTATGGCTCGCAGCTCTAATTGGTATTGATGGTCTTACAGAAGTAAATTGGACATGTGACCTTGTTACTCTGAATTATGACACCGTAATCGAGGAAGCGTTGGCAGGCCTTGGAAAGTCAGTTAACTACAATGCCTCATATCTTTCAATTGATAGCCTGCGTGCAAGTGTATTCAACAATAATCCAAGTGCCGTAAATGTTTTCAAATTGCACGGTTCTTCAAACTGGGCCTTACCTGGCAAACAGGGGAAGAACGTCACTGTGTTTCAGAATTACGAGACCATACAAACCATGAATCTAACCCCGGAGATTGTGCCGCCTGTGTGGAACAAGGAGGCCAATGGTGTGCTGAGTTCGGTTTGGGGAAATGCCATGAAGTCGCTTGAAAAGGCAAGTCACATTGTTGTGTTCGGCTATTCATTCCCTGAGACGGATCAACATATGAAGTACTTGTTGTCGGCAGGGTTAGAGCAGAATATCCGACTTCGATCCGTTTCAGTTCTTGACCCTTACCCCACGGGTGTTGTTGAGAGAGTCGAGAAGTTTCTTAATGTCAATCGACTATCAAATAAATCACTTGAAGTTATTCCACTTGAAATGTCAGTATTCTGCAGAAATCCTTGGCTATGCAATGAGGCTAGACATTTCCTTTCCAATAGGACAGGACTATCAATTGCTTGATTAGTATTAATTGTCATAAGTAAAAAAACTACGGGTGAATCGAACTGCAATTGCTCGCTCCTGTTATTAATTGTAGTCAGCGCCGTTGAAACGGATTTGTTGTAGGTTCTTCCCGTCTGATCTAACCACACACATTCAGGTAGGAACGATGTTGCAATGCAAAGAACTGCTTAAGTCTCGGGCGTAGCATTGCGCCGTCACCCTCGACTATTGCTCGGAGCTCAACAAATCTATCGCAAGCGAGCCCACGCCCTTCAGATATGAGTTCACCAAAGGCGTGGTCATCAGGAGTGTCTTACATCTCATAGATTGGCGCGTGTTGTTAGGCGGTGGGGCGACACACGATCAGAGTTATGTACCCGAAGTGCGCACGCCACTAGATCCGCTCCAGAGCTGACACGTAGAACCGTCCAATCTGTGCTGCTAGCTCGATAAGTCCAGACACGGGTACGATTACTTAAGTTCGGAAGTTAAAATGGACTCGTCGACAGTGTTGGTTTTGATGATAGTATAGACGAAGGCGGTTAACCGCAGTATTGCGGCGTTCGACCCGGGAACCCACCTATCCTGAAAGATGAAATCACGGCGAGATGCATCGATGGCATCGTCAAGTCTTCAGTCTCAGAACCGTTCGAGCTATTCTCTCGAACTCAGTTGATGTTGCCGCAGAATTCTGAGTTGTGAACCGAAGCTCTGAATGAAAGACTTCTACATGTCTCTGAATATGCAGTTGCTCGCTGAACAGAGCTATGCGGTCACTTCGAACTGTCGAACCGGGGATAATGATGGCAGCGGGAGCAGGCGTTCCGCTTGTATTTCTAGATTGATAAGATCTAGATGGTGCAGTCCAAATTTGCGAATGATAGTTGCATGAGCTTACATTAGCGCCGAAAGCACTATCTATGGGTGGGTTGAGAAGTAACGAGAGGAAGCTGATGAAAAGGTATTCCGGGCGTCTCGACGACGTGAGCTCAATTAAAAGAGATTATGGAGAGTTTGACATTCAAGCTCTAGCGAAGATGTTCACTCATGGCGAGTTGAATCTTCGACCTTCATTCCAAAGAAGTGTCGTATGGACAGTCAAGGAAATGGCGAAACTCATCGATAGCATCATTCTTGGCTATCCGATCCCCGGGATCATGCTAAGCGAAAGAAAAGAGCGCGGGAAGCAGAAGTGGGAAGTGATCGACGGTCAGCAGCGATTGACGGCGATATTCTCGTTTATGGGACTAAAAGATCTCAAGCCATTTAGAGTTGATATGGATGGCACTGGCGGTCAACCACCGTTTACTTGGCAGCAGGTCAAGAATCGTGACATTGGCGCAGCCATCAATTCTTATAAGATTCCGTACGTGTCCATTCAAGGGGATGTCTCGGACATCATAGATGTTTTCGTAAGAATCAATTCTACTGGTAAGCCTCTTAGCGCGCAGGAAAAGAGGAACGCTAAGTTCATGGACAACAAGTTGCTGCAAAGCGCTTCTCTATTCGCAAACAAGAATGCTCGTTTGTTCACCGAAGCGCACGTCCTTTCCTCGGGTCAGATTACCAGGATGAAGCATGTTGAGTTCGCTCTTGAGCTCATATTGTCCGTTCTTCGGAATGAAAGATTGGACAAGAAGAAGCTGATCAATGATACGTTGAGTTCTGACCTTTACACACTTACGAAGATTAACAAAGCCGTTGCAACTCTTCAGTCTGCATTGAATGAGATCAAACGAACATTTCCCGAGATCGTCCTGTCCCGATATAGCTCCCTTGCGGACTATTACTCCCTCGTGATCGCCTTTGCCTCAAACGATCTTGCCACCTCAAATCTGAAGGACTCAAATCGGCGTGCAGAGCTACGCGACCTATTGATGTCGTTTTCGCGGCAAGTAGACCGTGCTCGGTACCAACAACAACACCCAAGTGAAAAGAACATTGACGTCTCAGAGGAAGCTCAGAACTATGCATTGTCAATATTGGAGGGGACGGACTCGAAGAAGCATCGAGATACGCGTCATGTCATTTTGAGCAGAATGATTGAGGATGTTTGTGGGAACAAGGATCCGCGCAGGAACTTCTCTGCTTTGGAGCGAAGAATTGTGTTCAATTCAAGATCTAAGCCGGAATGTTCGAAGTGTGGCAAGCCATTAACGTGGACAAACTATTCGACGGATCATGTCTTTCCTCACTCAAAAGGTGGAAAGACTTCCTTAGAGAATGCAGCTCCGATGTGTAAGCAATGCAATTCAAGAAAGGGCAATCGAGTTGAAAAGCGCCGGCGCGCATCATAAACGGACGAACGCCCTAGAATAGAATTGATTTGTTCGAGCTAACAGACAAGAGCTTTGCGTTCGCGCAGAAACAAGAGGGTCTTCGGAAGACAGTTGATCTGATGCTGAGTTACCCCCATGGCCAAATCCAAGAAATCCTCCTCCTCTTCCTCCACCGCCAACGTCGGCTTTGAAGCCACGCTTTGGCAGGCGGCCGACAAGCTGCGCAGCAACATGGATGCGTCAGAGTACAAGCACGTGGTGCTTGGTCTGATCTTCCTGAAGTACATCTCCGATTCCTTCGAAGAACTATTCAGGCAACTCACCGATGAACCGGATGCGAATCCCGAAGATGCCGATGAATATCGCGCCAAAGGGGTGTTCTGGGTGCCCAAGGAGGCACGGTGGTCGCATCTGCAGGCGAATGCACGACAGATGACGATCGGGACGTTGGTGGATGATGCCATGGTGGCCATCGAGCGCGACAATCCGCGATTGAAAGGCGTGCTGCCAAAAGACTATGCACGACCCGCCCTCGATAAGCATCGACTTGGTGAGTTGATCGATCTCGTGAGCACCATCGGTCTTGGCGATGCAGAGAATCGCTCGAAGGACGTGCTCGGTCGCGTCTACGAGTACTTCCTGATGCAGTTCGCAAGCGCGGAAGGGAAGAATGGCGGACAGTTCTATACGCCATCATGCATCGTGCGATTGCTGGTCGAGGTGCTCGCACCTTACAAGGGCCGCATCTACGATCCGTGCTGCGGCTCCGGTGGTATGTTCGTGCAGAGCGAGAAGTTCGTCGAGGCGCATGGCGGGAAGATCGGCGATATCAGCATCTACGGACAAGAGAGCAACGCCACGACGCGTCGACTTGCCATCATGAACCTCGCGATCCGCGGGATCGAGGCCGACATTGGACAGGAGCATGCCGATACATTCCGTCGTGATGTGCATCCGGATCTCAAGGCCGACTTCGTGATCGCCAACCCGCCATTCAACGACAGCGATTGGTTCCGCAAGGAAGATGATGTCCGATGGAAGTATGGCGTGCCACCGAAGGGCAACGCGAACTTCGCATGGGTGCAACACTTCATCCATCACCTGGGTCCCCGCGGCAAGGCCGGCTTCGTGCTCGCGAATGGCAGCATGAGCTCCAATCAAAGCGGCGAAGGCGAGATCCGCAAGTCGCTCATCGAACACGATCTCGTCGAATGCATGGTCGCTCTCCCCGGCCAACTCTTTTACAGCACACAGATTCCCGTCTGCCTCTGGTTCATCAACAAGAACAAGCAACGCAAAGGCGAAGTGCTCTTCATCGATGCTCGCAAGATGGGCACCATGACGTCACGCGTCAACCGCGAACTCATGACCGATGACATAGCCAAGATCGTAGGAACATTGCGCGCTTGGCAAGGTGGCAAGGACTATGCCGATGTCGCCGGCTTCTGCGCATCCGCATCGCTCGCAACGATCGCATCACATGGGTACGTCCTCACACCCGGACGCTACGTCGGCGCTGAAGTAGTGGAGGATGACGTCGAACCATTCGATGAAAAGATGAAGCGCCTCACGACAGCATTGTACGAACAGTTCGCCGAGTCCGCCCGTCTCGAAGCCGAGATCAAGAACAACTTGAAGGGGCTGGGGTATGAAGGGTGAATGGAAGGAGTCGCAGCTTTCTGAACTATGTGAACTGATTGTCGATTGCCCTCACTCGACACCCTTATGGACCAATGATGGTGCTATTGTTCTTCGTAATCAGAACATCAAAAGTGGCAGACTTGATCTAAGCTCACCAAGCTATACCGACGAAGCGCACTTCGAACAGCGAAGTCGAAGGGCCAGGCTGCAAGCCGGCGACCTAGTTCTCACGCGCGAGGCACCGATGGGTGAGGTGTGCATGATACCCGAAAATCTACGCTGCTGCCTGGGACAGCGTATGGTAATGCTCCGACCTAACCCAAAGAAGTGCGATGCGAGATTCATTCTGTATTCAATTCAGTCCGATAAAGTACAACACGAAATCAAGGTGAACGAAGGCACTGGATCGACAGTGAGCAATCTTCGCATTCCGCTGATAGAGTCTCTCTCGATCCCTCACCCGCCCCTCACCGAACAAAGGGCAATCGCAAAGATCCTCGGCGACCTAGACGACAAGATCGATTTGAACCGCCGAATGAACGAGACACTTGAAGCAATGGCGCGCACCCTCTTCCAAAGCTGGTTCGTAGACTTCGACCCTGTCCGCGCCAAACTCGACGGCCGCCAACCCACCGGCATGGACGCAGCCACCGCAGCCCTCTTCGCGGACTCCTTCCAAGACTCAAGCCTCGGCCCAATCCCGAAGGGCTGGACTGCACAGCGATTGACCGAAGCAATCGAAGTGAACCCGCGCCGCATGTTGAAGAGCAGATCGATTGCGCCCTACCTCGACATGAAGAATCTACCGACCCAAGGCCATTCTGCCGAGGAAGTGATCGAAAGAGCATTCAGCTCTGGCACCAAGTTTCAGAACGGTGACACGCTCCTCGCCCGCATAACACCGTGCTTAGAGAATGGCAAGACCGGATACGTTGATTTTCTCGAGGTTGGCCAAGTCGGCTGGGGTTCTACAGAGTACATTGTCCTATCTCCGAAGCCGCCACTGCCGCCGCAGTACGGTTATCTTCTTGCTCGATCAGACGGGCTGCGCACCCATGCGATCCAAAACATGAGCGGAACCAGCGGACGCCAGCGCGTCCCCTCCGAGTGCTTCAATAGTTTCTGGCTGGCAGTACCCCCGCCCGAAATCGCGGATCGATTCAACGAGTTAACTGCACCGGTGATGGAGAGAATTAAATCCAATACGGAACAAACACGCAAACTGGCCACACTCCGCGACACTCTGCTGCCAAAGCTGTTGAGTGGGGAGCTGATGGTCTCTCTAAATCATAACTGAACTGCATATGAAGCTTCTCAGTATAAAGCTCCACAACTTCCGCGGTATCCTCGAACAGGAAGTACAGTTTCATTCATACAGCCTTCTTGTCGGTCCAAACAATGCAGGCAAGAGCACGTTCATTGATGGTATCCGAGCGTTCTACGAGAAGGATGGCTTCAAATTCAAGCCGGACAAGGATTTCCCCTTCTTGCAAACGGATGATGATGAGTCGTGGGCTGAGTTGAAGTTCAGTTTGTCTGAGGCAGAGTATGAATCACTCGCAGATAGCTATAAAGGTCAAGAGAGAACACTACGTGTCAGGAAGCTGTTTCAAACGAAAAATAAAGGTGCGGACGGCAAGAGCGCTGCAGGCTCTATCTATGGTTATAAGGGCGACGGCACCTTGTCAGACGAACCGTTCTACGGCGCGAAAAATGTTCAGAGCGGGAAGTTCGGCGATCTCATCTACATCCCGGCGGTCAGTAAGGTTGACGAGCATACAAAACTGACGGGGCCATCCGCTTTGAGAGACCTGCTCACCGATGTCATGTCTGATGTAGTGGAAGGTGGAAGAGCATACAGCGAATTCGCAATCAGCGTCGAAAACTTTGCTTCAACAATCCTAAAGGAAAAGACGAAAGACGACCGCTCGCTCGAAGGTTTTCAGGATTCGCTAAATGAGCTCCTTGAACCGTGGCAAACAAAGTTTGCACTTCGTTTCCCTCCGCCTTCGGCCGCGGACATCATAAAGCAAATGGTAAACTGGGATTTGCTCGATGAGTTCCACGGAAAAGCACAAGGCGTCGACTACTACGGCTCGGGTTTTCAGCGGCACTTTATTTACTCGTTGATTCAACTAGGGGCACAGTACGTTGGAAAGAAGTCTGCAAAGAAGGCCAAGGATTTCGTCCCCTCACTCACCCTCATCTTGTTTGAAGAACCCGAGGCGTTTCTTCATCCGCCCCAGCAGGAGATTCTTGCTCGAAGCTTGATGGCAATGGCAAATCGAGACAACTGGCAGGTGGCATGCACCACCCACTCATCGCACTTCGTGAGCCGGAATGCTGACTCTATCCCTTCAATTGTGCGTGTGCTGCGCAGTGGTGGAATGGTGAAGGCATCCCAGATTAGTCATGTAGATTGGTCGGATATTGTGACGGCCAACAGGGCCATTGAATTGATTGTTGCAAAGTATCCAAAGATGCAGAAGAAATTCCATGAAGACGACGTGCGTCCTGAGATGGAGGCGGTTAAGCACTTCCTTTGGTTGAACTCAGACCGCTCCGGAATTTTCTTTGCAAGCCATGCACTCTTGGTTGAAGGACCAACTGAGGTCGCCCTTATCAACAAGCTTATTGATGACGGCAGAATCAAAGGGGCAGACTGCGGATTACAAGTGCTGGACTGCCTTGGTAAATACAACATTCATCGGTTCATGAACCTACTAAGTCATCTCGGAATTGCTCATTCAGTGATTCACGACGATGATAGTAATACAGCCGAGCACTCTGACTTAAACCAGCTCATCCAAGATTCAAGGCACAAATCGCTCACTCTTTCTATTAGCCCAATAGCCATTGACCTTGAGAGTTTTCTGAACATCCCTTTGGCAGGCTCAGATCACCGCAAGCCACAACACGTTCTTTACCTGTATGCGGAAGGTAAGATTGACGAAGGTAGATTGGCAGCGTTCTGTTCCATCGTGGAGGACTGTTTGCCAAAACGAGCCTAACTACAAACGCCACGAGCGCATCCAGCAGCTAATTCTGTTTCTACATAGCAATGCGTCTGACAAGCCTTGCTTCGACGCTATCGCCCCTGATCTCTTGACAGAATCTATTAAAGGAAGTAATCATGAAAGTCCGAGATGGTGTTCAACTGCCACTAACAGTGTTGGCCAGCGCGGCAGTCACTATCATTGTGGCGTTCATGTGGAGAGCTTTTGGAGTTGATCTAGCTGTTGCGGGCGGACTTGGAGATTGGATCGCCGGGAGTACGTCGATCATGGTGCAGGCAGTCATCGTCTTCTACCTGATCAAGACATACAACAGCCAGAAGAAGGAGCTCGAAGAGCAGCGAAGACTCCTAGATTTGGCGCATCAAGAATCGCAACGTAAGCGATTTGAAGATGGATTCTACCAGCTACTAGCGCGATATGAAAGCGTTGTCCAAGGCTTGGTCTTGCCGGGCAATGACACCTATCGGGCGAGACGGATCTTCATTGGCGCCGCCGACGAGTGCATGAGCTTTTTGGACAGCGTAGACCACATGAAGATGACAAAGGAGTTTTTTGACAGTCGCGATTGGTGGCTCGGTGACTGGATACGGGCAATATTCATGCTCGCCAAGTACATCCGAGAATCTGATCGTACTGAAGATGAACAATACAACTACATGAAGATATTTCGTGGATTTGTCTCAGCACCGGAATCACGTCTATTGTTGTTGTACCTCACGACAAAAGACAAAGGAGAATCTGAAACAGCAAGGTACTTGCTGAGAAAACAGTTCTTCAAATACTCTTTTATCTCGAGGGAGAAGCGGTACAAGCAGTTGGATAAGACGATCACAGAACTCCACGGCTACACGATCTACCACGACAGCGACATTCCGACACACGACAGAGACTAGCTCCATGACCAAACCCTACTCCATTCGCATCTTCCTACCCACCGGTGATCCGGACGGGATCCGTACGATCGAGAAATCGAATTGGAGCGGCATAGGCCTTGTGTTTCCTCGATCACTGTTTGCAGAGGCCCGCGCCCGTAAGGAGCTGGATCGGACGGGCGTGTATGTGCTGATCGGACCGCCTGAGGATAACGGAATCCGGAAGATCTACATTGGCGAGGGAGATCCGATCAAAGGACGGTTGGAGAGCCATGCAAAGAGCAAGGAGTTCTGGACGTCGTGTGTCGCGTATACCAGCAAGGACGAGAACTTGAACAAGGCACACGTACAGTACCTGGAATCCCGCTTGTATGCACTCGCCGCCGAGGGCAAGCGATGCCTTCTGGATAATGGGAACGTCCCGCAGCTTCCGTCGATGTCCGAGGCGGACAAAGCTGATGCCGAGGGATTCCTTGCTGAACTATTGCTGTGCCTTCCTGTTCTGGGCGTAACGATGTTTTCGCCTGTGGTCGCGAGGGATGAACGTAGCTCGGCACTTCGATACACGATCGCATCCCGAGGGATCACGGCGTATGGCACGGAGGTCCCACAAGGTTTCGTTGTTGAACGCGGAAGTACCTCTTCCGCCACGGAAGTGGCTTCCTGTCATACATACCTTCGTGAGATCCGTACAGCCTTGATCGATAACGGCGTACTCGTTCGGAACGGGACATCGCTTGAGTTTACCCAAGATTACGTCTTCACGTCACCGTCTACTGCTGCTGGAGTGGTTCTTGGGAGATCAGCAAACGGCCGCGAGGAATGGAAGACAGCAAAGGGACGTACATTGAAGTCGATCCAGGACGGAGAAGTGTCGAAGTAATGCACACATATGACGAGAACTGGTTTTGAAAAACCGCTTAAATTGGCTTGTTGCGAGCGGGGTGATCGGATCGCTCATAGTGTTTTTGTATTTCGCGCTGGGATTCTTGTATACCAGCGGTGGAGGGGATCATTCAAGGAGTGAGGGAATGGGTTCTTTCGTTCGCAATATCATCGATACGCTAAAGCGCACACCAACATCGAAAAGCACAGCCTCGAGGATGGACAACCTCGATGCGTTGTTGCGTGCGGAGGATCAGAATGCCAGCATGATGGAGATCGAGACGTTCGTCGATGAGTTGAGCTCCTATGGAAGAAGAATGGACCGACTTACTGAGCCGCAGAAACGGTTGGTGTATGTGACGTCGCTTGTTGCAGATGTCATGAATGGTGGATTTAATCAGTACTACTCCAACGGATATGGGTGCTACGCCCATCAAGCCGTTGATGCACTGCAAGAGATCGGGGCGCTCAAGACGGCGCACATCGTACGTCAGGCGAATGAACTGTTACCTGACAAGCATGTGCCATTGGATCAAAGTGCGAGAGAGGACATTGTGCTTCGCATTGACGAGGACTTGCAACTGTGGGAGTCGCTCGACACACAATTCTTCGCATACCCGGATGATATCAATGCGCTGTTCATAGAGTACATCAAGAAGCACCGATCCGAGTTTTGATCCATTATGACCCTCAACGAATCACACATAGAATCCGCCGCCCTCGAATGGTTCACTGATCTGGGTTACGAAGTTCTCTTCGGACCCGACATTGCACCGGACATGCCGCATGCTGAGCGTGCATCGCACGAAGATGTGGTGCTTGTCGATCGCCTGCGGTCGGCCATGCACCGATGTAGTCCGACGGCGCGTGAAGAGGTGATCGAAGAGGCGTTGCGCAAGGTCTTGCGCACAGAGACGACGTCGCTGACGGAATCCAACCGACGCTTCCATGCCATGCTGCGTGATGGCGTAACAGTGGAGAGCCGCCGCGCCGATGGGACGATCTCGGGGGAGACGATCTATCTGATCGATGCCAACAACATTGCAGCCAATGACTTCTTGGCCGTGAATCAGTTCACGGTGATCGATGCGGGGAAGAATCGTCGACCTGACGTGGTAGTCTTCGTGAATGGCCTGCCCCTTGCCACCCTCGAACTCAAAAGCGCAACGGATGAGAGCGCCACCATCTGGAGGGCCTTCGATCAACTGCAGACGTATAAGCAGGAGATCCCGTCGCTGATGCGCTACAACGAACTGCTGGTGATCTCCGACGGGACGAGTGCGCGCATTGGGTCGCTGACGGCGAACAAGGAGTGGTTCAAGGTGTGGCGTACCGTCGATGGTCGCACGGAGCCGCCTGCAACGGCGCTGGAACTGGAGACGCTGATCAAGGGCGTGTTTGAGCCGTCGCGCTTTGTCGATCTGGTGCGCAACTTCATAGCCTTTGAAGAGGACACCGATACGGCCAGCGTGCACAAGATCATTGCCGGCTATCATCAGTATCACGCCGTGCAAGCTGCCGTGCAAGAGACGGTGCGTGCAAGCGGGATGATGTGGGAAGGACGTGAAGGATCGGAAGGCACGTATTGGACAGGCTCGATGCCTGAGGGGAAGAAGGGCGACAAACGCATTGGTGTTGTGTGGCACACGCAAGGGTCGGGGAAGAGCTTTACGATGCTGTTCTACGTGGCTCAGATCGCCAAGAACCCTGAGATGCGGAATCCGACGGTGGTGGTACTTACCGACAGAAATGATCTCGATGATCAACTGTTCGGTCAGTTCCAACGCTGTCATGAACTGCTCGGTCAAACACCCGTGCAGGCCGCATCGGTCCTTGATCTTCGGACGCGACTCAAAGTGGCTAGCGGCGGTGTGGTGTTCACGACGATCCAGAAGTTCCTTGCCGATGAGAAGGGCGGACGGATGCCGTTGCTGTCGGATCGAAGCAACATTGTCGTCGTGGCGGACGAGGCCCATCGCAGTCAGTACGACCTGATCGACGGCCTCGCACGCAACCTGCGCGATGCCCTGCCGAACGCGTCGTTCATCGGCTTCACGGGCACGCCCATCGAGACCACGGATGCGAACACGCGCGCCATCTTCGGCAATTACATCAGCATCTATGATATCCAGCGCGCCGTGCATGATCAGGCAACGGTGCCGATCTACTACGAGAGTCGCGTCGCCAAGCTCAAGCTCAATGAACTGCTCATGTCGGTGTTGGACGATGAGTTCGAGGAGTTGACGGAAGGCGAAGAGGTCGACCACAAGGAGCGCCTCAAATCCAAGTGGGCCGCGCTTGAAGCGATGGTGGGTGATGCCGACCGACTTCGTGTGATCGCTCGCGACCTGGTGGAGCACTTTGAAGATCGCAGTGAGAGCATCGACGGCAAGGCCATGGTCGTGTGTATGAGCAGACGCATCTGCGTGGCGCTCTACGACGAGATCGTGGCACTCCGTCCTGCGTGGAAAGATGCCGTCAAGGTCGTCATGACCGGCAGTGCGGCCGACGGACCCGAATGGCAGCAACACATTCGCAACAAGCAACTCCGTCGTGAACTCGCCGCGGAATTCAAGGACCCGCGCAACCCCTTCCGGATTGTGATCGTGCGCGACATGTGGCTCACCGGCTTTGACGCGCCATGCTTGAGCACGATGTACATCGACAAGCCCATGCAGGGGCACGGCCTCATGCAGGCCATTGCGCGCGTGAATCGTGTGTTCCGCGATAAGCCGGGTGGACTTGTCGTCGACTATCTCGGTTTGGCCGATAGTCTGAAGAAGGCCCTTGCCACGTATACCGAAAGCGGTGGTCAAGGTACGCCCAGCATCAACGTCAGCGATGCCATTGCCGCCATGCAGGAGAAGTATGAAGTGGCCTGTAGCATGATGCATGGCGTGGACTGGAGTGATTGGCATGGCGATGTGGCGTCGAAGAGGATAGCATTGTTGCCGATCGCACAAGAACATATTCTAGCGCAAGAGAAAGGTCGTGCCCGCTGGCTATCGGTCGTCACCGATCTCTCGCGTGCCTTCGCCCTCTGCGCTGCAAGCGACGAGGCCAAGGAGATCCGTGATGACATTGCCTTCTTCCAATCTGTCCGCACGCGCATTCTCAAGACGAGCGCTGAAGGCGAACCCCGAGATCCGGGAGAGATCGACGTGGCCATCCGTCAACTTGTCGACCGAGCCATCATGGCTGAGGATGGGGTGATCGATGTCTTCACGGCGGCAGGGTTGAAGAAGCCGGATATCAGCATTCTGTCGGACCAGTTCCTCGCCGAGGTTCGCGGCCTCAAGCACAAGAACGTCGCCGCCGAACTCATTGCCAAACTTCTCAAGGATGAGGTCAAGGCACGCACCTCCCGCAACATCGTCGAAGCGCGTAAGTTCTCCGACATGTTGCAAGAGACACTCAACCGCTATCACAATCGCGCCATTGCAACGCAAGAAGTGATCGAAGAGCTCATTGCCATTGCCAAGCAGATCAACCAGGCGGTGCAGCGCGGCGAGGATCTCGGTCTCAACGGCGACGAGCTCGCCTTCTACGACGCTTTGGCGGAGAACGAAAGCGCGCGACTTGCCATGAAGGACGACAAGCTCAAGGTCATTGCCATGGAGCTCGTCAAGAAGGTCAAGCAAAGCGTCACCATCGACTGGAATCTCCGCGAACAGGCCCGCGCCCACATCCGCGTCATCATCAAACGAATTCTCAAACAACACGGCTACCCACCAGACCTCGCCGAAGAAGCCACGCAGCTCGTGTTGCGTCAAGCCGAGGTGTTGTGTGAGGGGTGGGTGTAAAACCATAGCTGCTGGTGTACGAGAACAGCCAGTATCGCTTGTCTTAAGGATATCAACAAGGATCGCTATGAAAAAGAAGCATACGTTTAGTGCGAGAATTAGTGGTTTTTGGAAGCGCACGGACTTCTCACTCACCAGTGAAGAGCGCGAAGAAGAGAGCCATCCCGGAAGTGTCACTGAGTTCACCTCAACAGTTGAGTACTCCGGCTTTGCCACTCTCATTTTCATTTGTTTGATCTGTCTTGCCTTCGCTGTGGCGATGATATGTCTGCAGAAGGCGATTGGTGAGAATGAAGAGTGTCGAGCGCAATGTTGGAAAAGTGGCGCGATAATGTGTAGAGATTCCGTGACAACCGAGATTGTGATGCAATCGGTCTGTTTGCATTGTCCGAATCATGAATGCAAAGGCGATCGGCAAATCAACACGAGTAATCGAGTGAAGACGAAACGACCGTCATTAGATCAGAAAGTCGATACCAACCGCTGTCATCAGAAATCGACCGTGTGCCCGGAAGGAGATTCTCATGAGTAAGTCAATGATTGATCTCGCATATGAGCGCTTGAATCACGAACTCAGCATCCACTGGACGCGTATCAATATTACTTGGTTGATAGTCACGGCGTCGTTTACATCTGTGGGCTTTCTGCTTTATCAAATAGCAATCTCACCGACGCCAGTAACGGTGGATGCATGTAGAACTCACCACTTCATTCATTTGTTGAGCGTAATGGCTGCCTCCTCATCTGTTGTTGCATCAGTAGTATGGAGATCAATCATTGTCTCTGGTAACATTTGGGTCCAAGTATGGGAGCAAAAGATTGGCATTTTGGAGTATGCTCTCGAACGCCCATTGTATCTTGAGCTAGATGGCAAGGAAATGTCAATCAAGAAGATTCTGGGTGACTACTCAAGCAGAAGTGGCGTGTACAGAAAGGATCACCCATCAATTACGGTAGCGTACTCCCATCTATCTTTGATTGCAATTGTCGGATCAACTGCATTACTTCTGGCTCTGGTGGTAAAGCCTAATGAATTCGGCATTATTGCTCATTCAGATTGGCGACACTATGGCATTATGAGTGGTGCGTTATTGTGTTCTGTCCTAATCGAATGGCCGATTGCAGTGGAACTTAGACGCAACAATCGCATAGTTGCCGAACGATCCGTTGCGAGGTTGATAGAAGCAGTGGAAGACGAGAAGAACAATAGTCATTGAAAACCTAAGAATGGAGTAGCTAGAGTGGCTTCTCTCTTGATCAAAACGATTTCAACCGGCAACGCAATAGCAAGGGGTAAAGATGTTCTATGATGCAGTGAACCGGAAAAGAGGGTTGCGCAGTGCAACGTCACGACATTGGAGTAAGTGGGCCAGACTAGCATTGCCCCTTACAGCTGTGGCCGCTCTCTTCATTATGCTACCAGTTCTGCTCCAAATGTCTCTTTTTGCGGATTTGACGGCAGAAGAACGAGGTGCTATTGGGGACTACGTAGGCGGCATCACTTCTGTTATTGGTTCCATTGCGACGCTGATTGCACTCTTGATCATTTGGCAAAGTGAACGGCAAGATGACCGCGAACAGCGGTTCATGGATACCTTCATGAAACTGCTTGAACAGTATCGCGCCGAGATTGAGTGGCTTCGAACTCAGAATGGAAAACCTGAAGGAGAGTTGTTTCAGGTGTTCGTGGATCAAATGAGGAGCCATTTGCGATCTGTGGATACCATTGATCAAGTCCGTGAGATTATGCGGAAGCAGGTATATGATGACTATTCTGATTTGCTTCAAAGTTGGTTGTTGGCAGTAAATCGTACTGTGATGTATGTGATGGAATCGAGTGTTGACCACGAGTCAAAGAAAGCAGCAATGAAATTGTTTCGTGCAAGCCTAGGCAGAGGAGAGTCAAGAGCGCTTTACCTAGTACTTTTCTCAAAGGAGGAAGGAAGTCAAACAGCATCATTCCTATTGCAGCACAAAGCCTTTATGTTTAGCCATCTGGATGCGTGTGAGACTACTGCAGCTGTTCATCACCTTTTAAAGACTGAGTAAGAGCAGGATTGCGAACTGTTTGGAATTCTCGCATGCACATCCTCTCCTACAACATCGCCTCCCGCACCGCTCCTTGGCAATTGATCATGGAGAGTGGGGTTGACGTAGCACTTGTTCAAGAGATCTCGCGACCCCCTGCTGATGTGGCAGAGCGTATCGGCGTGATGGGCGAGCCGTGGAATGATGTGCAGGGGACGCCGGATGTGGTGTGGAAGAGCGCCGTGGTGCGCACATCGGAGCGGGTACAGGTGGAGTGGGTGCGACCGCACATTGCGCACGTGACGGAGCAGGGCAAGCAGCCGATCCTGGTGATGAGCATGTATGCCCAATGGAAGAAGCCGCATGCGTCAACACAGAGCTCGTGGATCTATGCCGATGCGAGCGTGCATCGACTGATCTCGGAGCTGTCGGAGTTCATCGGCACGGAACGCGGACATCGCATCATCGCCGCCGGAGATCTGAACATCCTGCATGGCTACGGAGAAGAGGGGAGTCTGTACTGGAAGCGTCGGTACGATACGATCTTCGAACGTATGGCAGCGCTTGGTCTGTGCCATATGGGACCACAAGCCCCAAACGGACGTCAGGCAGAACCGTGGCCGGCTGAGTTGCCATCTGATAGCAACAATGTGCCCACGTTTCATCATGCGCGTTCGTCACCCGCAGGTGCATCGCGACAACTCGACCATGTGTTCGTCTCCGAATCCCTTGCCGCCTTCACAACCGTTCGTGCCTTGAATGCAGTAGAGGAGTGGGGACCGAGCGACCATTGTCGCGTGATGATCGAGGTGCGAGAGTGATGGCGATGTTTGCAATCCCATTCTTCGTACTTTGCTCCCATTATTCGAGTGCCCAGAGACCCTATCAAACCCTTCCTCCTCATCTTGCTCCTTCTTGTCCTTGGCGTCCACCAGATGTCGTGTCAGCTGGATGTTGGGACGCGCGTGATCCGTGGCGAACCGGTCACGCTGATCTATGTGGAGGGTTGTGTGTCGGTGGTCGACGTGGTGGACGTGCGGACGTTCAACGTGGGCGACCGGATCCTGATCCATCAGGCAAAGGGCATGGAGATGTCGACCGCCGTGGGCGATTCCGGCACGCCAACCTCGCAGGGATCGTGCGGCAACTTCGAGCTGGCGACGATCGATCGGATCCAAGGGTCATCGCTGTATTTGACCTCGCGCCTTACACGCACCTATGATGTCGCAGGCTTGGTCCAAGCCGTGCCCGTGCTCTCTGCGCGAAAGGTGAACGTGAATGGCGATGTCACCGCATCGCCATGGGATGGACGGTGTGGAGGGATCATTGCCATCGAAGCAACCGATACGATCTCGTTGAGTCGACCGATCCGTGTATCAGGTGTGGGGTTCACCGGTGGCGAGACATCGTTGACGTTTAACGCATGCAGCCCGAGCGACAAACTTGACGCCCGATACCCATCGGACCTGTATGGCGCGAAAGGCGAAGGGTGGGCCATCGTTGACGTGAACCGTCGATCCGGTCGCGGCCGACTTGCCAATGGCGGCGGTGGTGGCGCGAATCATAATGCCGGTGGCGGAGGCGGTGCCAATGGTGGTCAGGGTGGAAATGGCGGCGCGGAGTATGGCGTGTGCGGCGTGCATCTGGTGGGTGGACTTGGTGGAAGTCCGTGTACCATCGACCCTCGCCTCCCTCGCTTGTTCTTTGGTGGCGGAGGAGGTGGTTCGCATCAGAACGAAGGGAATAGCTCTCCGGGCGGACGTGGTGGTGGCATCATCGTGCTCATCGCACCAACGATCGTGTCAACGAAGGTCGAGACCGTTCTGGAAAGTAGTGGAGTCGATGCGCGACAAAGCTCACATGAAGGCTCGAGTGGTGGCGGTGCCGGTGGAACCATTTTCCTTGCAGCGGAGGGTATTGGTCCGAAGCTCAGGGTCGTGGCATTGGGTGGACAAGGCGGCAACGTATCTGCTGTCTACCAGCAACCACACGGTCCGGGTGGCGGCGGGGGAGGCGGACTTATCCTGCTGACAGCTGCACAAGTGACTCCTTCGTTGACGGTATTCGCACGCGGCGGCGCTAATGGAATCAACGAAGACTATCCCACCGGTGTCCAGCACGATTGGTATGCAACGCCCGGCGGAGATGGTCAGATCGTGACATCGTGCACATTCTCAGCCGCACCGCAGAATTCAAGACTCCAACAGATCACTCCCATTGATCTTGGTACCAACGACGTGGGTGCCGCCGATACCGTTACCATACGATATGCGAATGTGGGGACGACGGTCATCCTGCTCGATCGACTTGTTCCCTCAAGTACAATGCTCACCATCCTTGGCGCTACACCGAGCGTTCCGGCGACGTTGGTGTCGGGCGACACACTCTCGGTGCGCGCAGAGATCCGTCGACCTGTAGAAGGCCTGTTTCGCGACACGATCAACATGTTCGTCTCGGGCATCGATGGCTGTGCCGATACGATCTCCTTCCCGGAGTACTGGACGGCCGTTGACGTGGCCGACACATGTCAGTTGTCTGCAACCATCACGGGCGGCGCCATTCGCACGGGCGGAACGTTGCGCATTGCCGTGCGATGCAACCCGCCCATCACGGTGCAGATACCCGCGACCTATGTATGCACCGTAAGCTATCCCATGCGCGATCTTTATGTGGAGCCGGCCACGTCACCGCAGCGACGCTGGACGGAGCCCTCCGGAGATCGCACCATCCTTCATGTGGAGGGAGCATGGCGGCAAAGCGATACGGTGTTCACCATCGATGCTGTTGGCTTGCTCTCGTCGGCGTTCACTACAGAGATCCGACTCGATGGCATGACCATCACAAGTGTCATGGAGATCTGCACAACGGGCACATCGACGGCAACGATCGTCTACGATTCGGTGTGTTCGTCGCGACCGATGCGCAATGTGCTCTTTGGAGGGTCGCAGCGTACCGTCACCGTCAGCTACGGACATATCAACATCACGTCGACCACACCCGCGAATACTCCACGTGTCAACTCGGCTGCGACCTACACCATCTGGACCACGTTCGGTGCTGAGTACCGCTCGGGCGATCTCGAACCGGGCACAACATCCATTCCCGTCCCCGCCGGCCTGTACGTCGTGGCGATCAACGATGCTACGTCGGCGCCAAATGTCCACGTTGTGATGGTGGTGGAGTAGAGGGATCACGTTGTTGAATGCACTGATTGGACGAGTACGAATGAACAGAGATCAAGCGCAGGAACGTATACGACAGCACGTCGGGGCGCGCATCGTCAGGGCGTGGAAGGGGCATGGCTCGGCGCTTTTCCTCGACCTAGAGAATGAACCAGTTACCAAGAGCATATTTGCTGGGTACTATTGGCGCTCTGAGCGCGAAGGGGTCATAGAAGCGGGTTGGGGTGATCCGAATCCTGCGATTGTGGAGTTCTGCAAGACATTGGACGGGATGACGATCGCCGCGATCACCATCTCCGATGGTGTGCCTGAGCTCGTTGTTGAACTTGCAGACGGACGGAGCATTAGAACGATCACTCACGATGAGCCGTTATGGCATGTGAATGTGGGTCCTAAACTCTACGTCTTCGTTGATGAGTCGTGGACGTTTCGGTGCGACAATGATCCACGATACGACGACGACGAGTTGGAACGCATGGAGTATGAACTTGCGTCCGCTGCTCACAAGCGATGGCGATCAACGGTTACCACGGACCCGACGCTGTTCTGTCAATTGTGCCGCTTCTATCGCAGGATCGACGGAAGTGGACATCTCATTGATTGGGGCGTATGTATCAGTCCAAAGAGCCCACACGATGGCAAGGCCGTGAATTGCCATCATACATGCAAGGAGCATGAGATCGATGAGTCCAATGCCCCATCCGAATGAAGGAAGTGCAAAGCTTCGATCTACGTTTGTCACGTGGCACCGCTCACCGTGGACGCGACGGGACGTTGTGATGAAGATCGGGCCTCGTTTGGGAATGGCTACGATAATGTCCGCACCGTTTTTGATGGGCGTTCTCGTCTCATTGTTCGGCGACAAGATCCAGTGGCAGATGGGCGTGACCTGTCTTGTGGTCGTGCTGATCATCGCAGGGATCACCTACAGTCAACTGAAGGTACGGCTGACAACCATCCGCAACCTGCTTCCGCTCGGGATCGGCATGGATGCAGAGAACCTGTATCTCGACAGGTCGCTGTGGCGCTATGGACAGCGTGTGTTGCGAATTCCTCTTGGTGATCTTCGACGGCTGAATCTGACCCGAGCACCAAAGCTGTATGCATCGAAGACCCCGTCGTGGTTCAGAGCCGTCGGACGCGTCGTGAACGATGGGCTGTCGTGCGTCCACTTGGAGTATCAGGACCGAACGATGAAGGTGCTCTACCAGCCCGTTGGCATTGCAACGACCATGAGCGATCTGCACACCTTGCTCGAGAAGCTCGCGTCGCACCCTGGTCTCACATTCCGGATCGAAGGCGACGACGCCACCCGCGAAGATTGGCTGCGGGCGGCGTTTCGGACGTTGCTCGAGGTGGAGGACAAGTATATACATCGACAACTGTGGTGGAAAGGAATCACATGAAATTCGTGATCATTGCCTCGCTGATCTGCATGATGATGGGTTGCAAGCCTGCTGAGGACGATACCCAGAGTACGCAGCTGACGCTCCACGAGGGAGACGTTGTCGCCTCGCGAAATGCAGAAGGGTGGAGCGTGATGAAGATCCTGAAGATCGACGAGGAGTCCTCGATCCTTCATGTTACGCTGTATCACTCCGTAGATGTGAAGCCAACGCTTGAGGACGTTCGAGAAATGCAACCGTTTGTCATGCACGTCCCGCTTGCCTTGACCCCCGAAAACACCGAGGGTGTTTTGATTGGAAACGTCCCGATCACAGAGGCTGACCTCGAAGGGTACCGATGGTACGAAGAAGAGATGCAACGAGCGTCAACCGTCACGGATTCCACCGGATCCAAGGCCACTGGCCGTCCATGACGATCCATGCTTCGAATAGCGATCTATTCTCAACCGGCGTTCCTGGGATGGATCAGAGCGTTCTCGCCTTGGTGTGTTTGAGTACACGGAGATGTATGAACGACGTCGGTTTTGGGATCTCCTGCTTTGGCGCTAGTCGAACATGTAAAGGAAACCGGCATTTTCTTTACACGTCGGCGGAACATGTAAAGAAAAATGGCATTATCTTTACACATGCCCTTCCGCCTTCCACCCCTTCCGCTTCCGTCGAACTTCGACGTTGAGACCCCTGCCGTACTGCGGCAACTGGCAAAGTCGCATCGCGCCCTGGCGGAGCTAAAAGGAGCCGCGCTGACCATCCCGAACGAGTCGATCCTGATCGACACGCTGTCGTTGCAGGAGGCAAAGGACTCGTCCGAGATCGAGAACATCATTACCACCGAGGACCAACTGTTCCAAGGTGACGTTGCCGCCAACATCTATCCTTCGGTCGCTGCAAAGGAAGTGCACCGGTATGCACTTGCACTCAAGATCGGATTTCGAAAACTTCGTGAGCAACACTTCCTGCGACTCGATGATGTTCTCGAGATCCAGGCGGCATTGGAAGAGACCCGCGCCGGACTTCGGCGGTTGCCGGGAACGGTGCTCAAGAATGCACAGACCGGTGAAGTCGTCTACGAGCCACCGCAAGATCCACGCGAGATCGAGTCGCTGATGTCGAACTTTCTCGAGTACTTCCACGCTGATGCTCAAGAAGCACCAGACCCATTGGTGCGCATGGCCTTGCTTCACTATCAGTTCGAGAGCATCCACCCGTTCTATGATGGGAACGGGAGAACAGGGAGGATCCTCAACCTCTTGCATCTTGTCCTTCATGGAATGCTCGATCTTCCCGTGCTGTACTTGAGTCGGTACATTGTTCGGAACAAGGACGCATACTACAACGGACTGCAACGTGTGCGCGAGGAGCATGCATGGGAGTCGTGGATCCTGTATATGTTGATCGGCGTCGAGGTCACTGCCGTCGAAACATTACAGATGGTCAAAGACATTCGTGACCTGATGCAATCAACAAAGCACCGAATGCGCGTTGCGTTGCCGAAGATCTATAGTCAAGAACTGTTGAACAACCTCTTCCGACATCCTTACACAAAGATCGATTTCATTGAGCGAGAGTTCGCCGTGTCGCGTCCAACGGCGACGAGATATCTGACCGAACTAGAGCGCGCCGGCTTTGTCCGCAAGGTGAAGCTTGGCAGGACGAACTACTATGTGAACGACCCGCTGTTTAGTTTGCTGACGAGATGAGTACCCTTTCTTCACCCACACGTGATTCAGCATATGGCATCTCCAAAACTCGGCGGATGGCTCATCGTCCTTCTCTTGCACCTGCTAGGGAAGCCGGTTGCGTTTGTCGTCTATCATGTAGGGAGCTACCTGAAGGGGGTCAGAGGAGGTGAGTATGGTTTGGGATATCTGATCTATTACGGACAAATGATGATCGAGCTACCGATCGTGCTCTATGCCACCCTTTGTGCGGTGCTGCTCTTCAAGATGCGATGGAATGCCGTTCTTCATGTGCAACGATTCATGATCACCTTGTTCGTGGTCTACTTATTGGTAGCGGTGGCACGAATCATGGTGTTCGCAGAGCTGCCGTCGATCATGATGTTCCTTCTGAACACTGTCGGTTCGCTCGGATGGTATTTCTATCTGCGCTTTTCCAAACGCGTTGAGACGACGTTCCCAACGGACCCGTTCGTGGTACGCGTAACAGCAGGACGTACAGAGTGAACGTGAAAGAGAAATGACCTTCCCTCCCTTCCTCCTTTCCCTAATCCTCTGCACCTCGCTTGCGGCGCAGATGGATCCGTACGTGACGGATGTGATCTCGACGGAGGGGGACACGACGGTGCGTGTGATCATCACGCGGAATGGATGGGAGCGGATCTCATCGCGCGCGACGGTGGAGTGGTTGGTGACGGATCATGAGGGCGATCTCGAGCGACAGGCGAAGCGATCGATCACAAGCGTGCAGGTACCGTGCTTGGAAGCGGGGTGGCTCATTGCTTCGAAGCCGTTCTTCGATATACGCAATGGCCGACGCTCGTGTATCGTGGAGTGCACGCATACCAGCCTGCTGCATCCGCCGCACGAACGCCTGCGTATCGAGATCGGTCGAGCAGGAGAAGTGACGTGTGAAGGTCTGAACGACACGGCCTTGATCGCCGCGCACTGCTTCATGAAACCGTTTCGTCTTCCAGATCCGATGCGCGATACGATCGGCAATGATGTGCGGTATGTTGTCGAGTCGCACGTGGACGGAACGGTGGCCGAGTCGCCATGGATGACAGTGCGCGACACCGAGCGTAAGAACGCCGACGTGCTGAAGGTCTTCGGCATTCTTGATACCTGCACGGAGTCTGCCTCGTTCGATGGCAGCATCTCCATCGCACTGTTTGCATATGAATGCTGCGCTGGAACGAAGTCGTATTACGAATGCTATCGGATCGATCGCGAAGCGACGCAAGCCCACCTCGTGTGGAGAACGTTGTTCATGTATGGGCTCGAACAGCCACGCGCGCTTCTCGTCGTCGCCGATTCGATCACCACCACATCCTCAATGCGCTTGTTCTTGAACACAGATCGTAACGTACCGGATGCAGCAGATTACGACGACCGTGAACGCGAAGTGTGGAAGCACGGCATTGCCCTCGTCCCGAAGTCAACAGCATGGATCGTGGCCACCAAAGAAACCGACGACGGCACATGGGCCTTTGTGATCGGCCGGCCCGTGCTCACGCCCGATGTTCGCGCACTCTTCAAGAGCGACAACTCCAAGATGCCCGGCACGGTGGCAGGGTGGATGAAGGTGGGGAATCGCCATAAATGACGAGTAGGGGTTGCTAGCAGGTCATTACTCGCCAAAAGAGACGAATAACATTCATTTCGCCATTACTGACGAAATATGTTGTAAATACATTCGTTATTCGCCATATTTGACGACTATGAGGATCGAATCCACCATGACGGATGAGGCGGTGCTTCGGGAGCTGGGCGAACGCCTGGAGCGCGAGCGCCTCTCACGCAACCTTACCCAAGCGGCTCTGGCGGAACGCGCCGGTGTGTCGAAGCGCACCATCGAGCGATTTGAATCCGGAGAGGTCGGCACGCAGCTCACGGGATTCCTTCGCATCTGTCGGGCCATGGAGGTGCTGGGCGCGCTCGACCTGATCCTGCCCGATAAGATGCCGAGTCCGATGGAACTCCTGAAACATCAGGGGAAACGCAGGCGGCGTGCGACAACATCGCGTGAACCCGATCAACCGCAGAAGCCGTGGACGTGGGGAGAAGAGTCGTGATCGCCGAAGTGCGACTGTGGGGACGGACGATCGGCGCCGTTACGATGGACGATGACGATCGCGCTGCACGGTTCCAATATGAAACGGATTTCGTGCGAAGCGGTATCGAAGTGTCGCCGATCAACATGCCTCTGCACGAGCGCGTCTATACGTTTCCCGAACTTTCGCAACGCACGTTCCATGGACTTCCGGGACTCCTTGCCGACTCGCTCCCTGACACCTTTGGCAATGCCCTTATCAATGCATGGCTTGCAACGCAAGGTCGCACACCGGCAGAGTTCAGCGCCCTTGAACGATTGTGCTATACGGGCAGCCGTGGGATGGGAGCGCTGGAGTTCGCACCCGCACAAGGCCCACGGCAACGCACCTCGACGCCACTTGCGATCGATGCATTGGTGCAACTGGCAAGCGACGTGCTACAGCATCGATCAACGCTTCATGGATCCATGCACGTTGATGAAGCATCGGCAACCTTGCGCGACATCTTGCTTGTGGGAACATCGGCCGGTGGTGCGCGCGCGAAGGTATTGATCGCATGGAACAGGTCGACGAATGACGTACGCTCCGGGCAGGTCAACGCGGGCGACGGGTATGAGTACTGGTTGCTGAAGTTCGATGGTGTATCGGGCAATCGCGACAAGGAGCTCGACGATCCAAAGGGCTTCGGCGCTGTCGAGTATGCCTATTCAATGATGGCGAAGGCGGCAGGGATCGAGATGGCGGAATGTCGACTCCTCGAAGAGCATGGTCGACGTCACTTCATGACCCGTCGATTCGATCGCGGTCCACATGGCGAGAAGATCCACATGCAGTCGCTCTGCGCTCTCGCACACTACGACTTCAATGTGCCGGGTATCTATTCGTATGAGCAGGCCATGATGGTGATGCGACAGATCGGTCTGTCGGCCGCAGCGCTCGAGCAGTTCTACCGTCGTATGGTCTTCAACATCGTTGCACGGAATCAGGATGATCACGTCAAGAACATCGCCTTCCTCATGAACAAGCGCGGAGAGTGGTCGCTTGCTCCGGCATTCGATGTGATGTACAGCTACAACCCGTCCGGCGCGTGGACGGCGATGCATCAAATGTCGATGAATGGTAAGCGTGAAGGCTTTGACCTGCAGGACTTCCAAGACTGTGCACGACCCGCACTCCTGAAACGCGGACGTTGGAAGGACATCCTCGACGACGTGATCCGTGCCGTCCAACGCTGGCCTGAGTTCGCCTCCGAGGCACAAGTTGACGAGAGCATGGCCCGGAAGATCGGCAGTGTGCATCGGTTCATGTTCTCGTGAGGCGAGACATCCTCCGGTTGTTCGTTAAAAGTAGCATATGCATGACTCCCGTCTTACGGTATCTTGAGCTTTCAGCATCATTCTGAAGGACTGTACCGTGAAGAGTATTGGACTTGTGTTCACATTGTTGATCGTTGTTGTGTTGACGGGATGTTCCGGTCCGTCGATCACGTGGACGATGGAGAACGTGTCGTATGACAGTGTTTCGAGATCGGTGACACTGCGCATTGCATCCACGTCGATGTCCGGTACGGTAGATCATGGACTTGCTACCATCACGGGGAATCCAACATTGACGTTGTCCACCGGTTCCCGAGATCGGAAGTTGGCGATGTACTTCGTCGCAACTCCAAAGTGCCTGGCCATTCTTCTTCCCCCATTCGGTTCTTCCCCGGATGCCATGCAGCCATTGCTGTGGCCGTTGCTGCAGAATGGGTGTTCGTGCATCATTGCCGATCATTCCTATGATGCAGACCTTGACCCAAGCATCACGCAGTTCACCAACGAGACAATGTCGTCGATCCCGTTCGCACTTGATACATCGAATCATGTGTTCCCCGCGTCGTATGCATCGCTTCCGATCGCACTGTATGGAGCATCGTATGGAACGATGGTGGCCGCTGAGCTCGTGCATGACAGTGCATTTGCACGTCGTGTCTCGAGCGTCGTACTGGAAGCGCCGATCGTTGACGTTGGTGCTACGTGGAAGAAGTTTGGAACGCGACTACCTACTCCGTTCAAAGAGTTGCCGGCAGATGTTCTCGGTCTTGGCGCGACCACTATTGCAACATCGATCGCTCCCACAACGATCCACGTTGTTGCCGGTCGTAGGGATGCGTTCTATGACGGCATCGACCTCGATAGTGCCTTTGCAGCCCTTCCACTCCGCAACCGTCGATTCATTGACACGGATCAACATCATTTCCGTGCGGGTGTGAAGGACGATGCTGCGATGTGGACGAGCATCAACAAATGGATCGCAGATCAGCTGTGTCGGTAACGGCGTTGAGGGCACCTTCGAGCCAGTAGGTGGTCATCGGGCCCTTGCCTTTGATGTCGATCGAGCCACGCTCGATAGTGACAAGTGACAAGTTACGAGTGACAAGTGGCACTTCGTGGGATTCTTGAGTCCTTGATTCCTTGATTGCATTCTGTATTATGTATTCTGTATTGCTCTTCAATTCCGAAGCGAATGCTTCGGAAACATGCACCCTTCCCGCCTCTCCTGAACTTTCCATCCTTGACGCCACATTCACCGTGTCTCCCCACAGGTCATAGGCGAACTTCTGTGTGCCGATCACGCCGGCAACGACGCTGCCGGTATGGAGTCCGATGCGGATCCGGACGGGGGTGTTCTGCGGACCGATCGTGATGGTGTTCATCACGGCGAGCACGTCGAGCGCGAAGTGTGCCACCCGCTGTGCATGATCGTCGTGCCGCACGGGTACGCCACACACGGCCATGTATGCATCACCGATGGTCTTGATCTTTTCGAGTCCATGCAGAACCGCAAGTCGATCGAATTCGCTGAAGATCCGATTCAAGCCATTCACCAGGTCGGTAGCAGACATCTGCGAGGCCAACGTCGTGAAGCCAACGATGTCGGAGAAGAAGATGCTCACATGATCGTACGACTCTGCAATCGTGGTCTCGCCTTCGATCAATCGATCGGCAATGCTCACCGGCAAGATGTTGTGGAAGATGCGCTCCTGTTCTTGAAACCGGGCGAGCTTCACTTGGCGGTCCCGCTCGGACGATTCGATCTGCCGCCTGTGCTCAAGCATGCGTGCATTCGCGATCGCTGATTCCGATCGAACAGCGGCAACAAGGTCACGCTGAATTCTTGACGCTTCATAGGCAGACTGCCACTCGTTTCTGAGAGTATGGACCTTCTCGAGCCACTCATAGTCCTCGGCAAGGCGCTGCTTGGAATCCAACGTCGTGTTCACGTCGATCGACCGTCGCAGATACACCTCTGCGGTCTCGAGATCTGCGGAGGAGGTATTCCGATCGATGAGGATGGAGGCCATATCATGCAGGATCTTTGCCTCTGCCACCTCGTCGTTCGTCGAAGCAAGGAGGTCCAATGCACGCTGCTTCATTTCAAGCGCTTCGTCGTCTCGTCCCTCATCAACATGAATGTTCGCAATGCTCGACATGGCGACGGCGACCATTCTCGTGTCGCCCACCGTCTGATAGGCCTCCAGTGCACGCTGATAATGGTTGAAGGCGGCAGGGAGATCACCACGTTCACGTTGGATCCCTGCAAGATGCAGGTGTGCAGTGCCGATCGAATCCGTACTCTCGATCCGCTGACCAAGTGTGAGGCTGCGCTCGTGATACAATTGCGAAGCGTCGAGATCTTCAAGCTGATGATAGATGTTCCCGATGTTGGTGTAGATGTTGCTCAGGAACAACTCATGCTGCGTAGCTTCAGCGAATGGAAGAGCTTTCTCGTACCAAGACAGCGCCTTCGTGTAATCGCTCACTTCCCATGATGTGACCCCAAGATTGCAGTACACACCAGCCATCAATGCAAGATTGCTCACCTCGTCTGCTAGCTCCACGCAACGCATGAGCCACCCGACCATGTCGGCGTAGCGCCGCTGACGGTATGCATTGTTGCCATGCGCCATTTGCACGATCACACGATACTCTGCATTGTGCGCATGCTCGGCAAGTCGGAGCGCTTCGTTCAACGTCTCCGTTGCACGCTCGTAAGCTCCACGGTGACTGAAGGTATCACCCCGTACCTTCGTGGTACGGATCTGAAGGATGGTTCGCTCGTCATCGGTCAGTGATGCATCGGAGTCCGCGGCGTAGTCGACCTCGTCGCAAATACTATCCACGTCATCATAGGCACCGTTCTCCAACATTGGATTCGCACTGTCAAGTCGAGCATGGAGGGAAGCGGCGCTCATGTGGTCTCTAGCCAGTAGGTTTGCATGAGGCCCTTGCCTTTGATATCGATCGAGCCCCTGAGTTGAGTTACGAGTGACGAAGACACTTCGTGGGACACTGTGTGGGACACTGTGTGGGACACTGCGTGGGACACTGTGTGGGACACTGCGTGGGACACTGCGTGGGACACTGCGTGGGACACTTCGTGTGATTCTTGATTGCCGGATTCAATGATTGAATTCTGTATTGTGTATTCTGTATTCCTCTTCAATTCCGAAGCGAACGCTTCGGAAACATGTATCCGCCCTGCCTCTCCTGAACTCTCCATGCGAGAAGCAACGTTGACGGTATCTCCCCATACATCATACTGCATCCGCTCCTTGCCGATGACGCCGGCCGTCACAGGTCCACAATGCACGCCTATTCTGTATTGCAGCATTGATGGATTGGATTCTGTATTCTGTATTGTGTATTGTATTCGATTCATCTCCACCGCACAGCATGCGGCGTTCACGACGCTGTCGAACGACACGCACATGTAGCTGTCACCGATCGTCTTGATCTTGGTGACGCCGTACTTGGCACAGATCGCATCGCATTGCGTGAAAACATCGTCCAGTAGCGCAATGACCTCTTGGGATGACATTGTCGATGAGATCTCCGTGAAGCCCACGATGTCGAGGAAGATCACGGAAGCATTGTCGTAGTGATCATTGACTACCTCGCCCCGTGCCACCCTCGCAGCGACTTCCTTAGGCAGGGTGGAATGGAGCACGGCCATATGCAGTGCATGCTCCCGTTCTCGGGCATCGATTTCGCGTTGCTTGGCCTGCATGGCCAGTTTCGTTGCCATTTCTTTGCCGTTGATCTCTTCGGTGATGCGTTGGAAGGCGTTGTTGTGCTCCACATACAAAGCCAGATCGTTCATTTTGAGGGCAAGCTCTCTCAATTGATCGTGGATGCCGACTTGGTCGAAGGGGAGGTTGCATTCCTGTGCGACCTCAAGAGAAGCAAGGAGTGTGTTCCTGGCGTCGTCCAGCATGCCACGATGCTCCTGCATCAACGCACGACTTGCTTCAAGGTAGAGTCTCGTATTGACACTTGGGATCGACATGGCGTCCATGGTCGCCAGTAGCTGATCGGTTTCGTCCGAGGGCCCCTTCCGTAAGAGCACACCAAGGAGCCCTCCCGTGGTATGGGCAATGTCATATTGTGACCCATGGTGCTTGACGATCTCCAGTGCCTTTCGGTAGTTCGAGATCGCGCGATCGAGATCGTTCTGTTGCACATAGATATTCGCCATGTTCGACATTGTGACTGCGAACTTCCGCATATCCCCAAGAGCTTCGTACAGCTCTAGTGCACGTTGCCGATAATCGATCGCACGTGCGTAATCCTCGATCATGTAGTACACGGAAGCAATGTTGTCGGTCACGAGAGCAATACCATTGCGGTCGCCGCTTACTTCAAACAACTGCACGGCGCGCTCGTAGTGTGCAAGTGCTTCGGGATACTGACCGCTGTTCTTCACAATGTTCCCAAGGTTGTTCAGGGTCAGGGCAATGTCGCCCGGTTCGCCGATGTTCTCAAACGTTTCGAGTGACTGGCGCAAGAGCGAGAACGCCTCGGCACTGTTTCCAGTGTCCCTCATGATGATGCCGATCCTACTGCGCGCACGTGCAGCGCCGACTTCGTTGCCAGTCTCTTCGTACAACTGCAATGACCGTTGATAGTGTTCGAGGGCCTCGGCATACTGCCCTCGTTCTTCATTGACAGCACCGACATTCCGATGTGTCTTGGCCATTGACTCCCTGTCGTTCAGCGCCGTATACAGTGTGAGCGCCTTCTGGAACTGTGCGAGCGACTCGGCGGTGTTATTGTCGACAAGGATCAAGACCGTCCCGCGTGAACGCGCAGCAAGTGCCTGTGCCTCGGTGGTCCCAAGCGCATCGAGCTCGGCAGCGCAGCGAGACAGGGCAGCGCCATCCTGCGCCTCGCGAGCACGAAGCACATCGTCGCTGATCTCTTGAAAGGATCGCTGGTTCATGGTTGAATGCTCTCGAGCCAGTAGGTCTGCATGGGGCCTTTGCCTTTCACATCGATCTCGCCTCGCTCGATCGTTACAAGTGACGAAGACACTTCGTGCGACACTTTGTGCGACACGGAGTGCGACACTTCGTGGGACACGTTGTGGGACACTTCGTGGGATTCTGGATTAGAGGATTCTGCGATCGAATTCTGTATTATGTATTCTGTATTCCTCTTCAATTCCGAAGCGAACGCTTCGGAAACATGTATCCGCCCGGCCTCTCCTGAACTCTCCATCCGTGAGGCAACGTTGACTGTGTCTCCCCACACATCGTACTGGATACGTTCCGTGCCGAGGACGCCGGCGATGACGGGACCGATGTGCAGGCCGATGCGGAATTGCACGCACTCTCCCGTATGTGGCCACGTGAACTCGGCAGATCGCATGGCAAGGGCAACGGTGGCAAGGTCTTCGACATGATGGTCCGATGGAAAGGCGACCGCCATGTAGGCATCGCCGATGGTCTTGATCTTCATCACGTTGCGCTCTGCGCAGATCGCATCGAATGTGGTGAAGATCTTCTGGAGCAGATCGACGACGGTGCCGGCATCGAGCTGAGCGGAGTTCGTGGTGAAGCCCGCAACGTCCAGGAACAACACTGCCGTGTTCTCGTGTTGGTCGTTGACCTTTTCGCCCCTTGCCACCCTCTCCGCAATATGCTTTGGGAGTGTTGAGTGAAGGACGGTCATGTGTCGCTGATGCTCCCGATGCACGGTATCGATCTCGCGTTGCTTCTCCTGGATGGCCATCTTGATCGATGTATCTCTGCCATTGATCTCTGCAGTGATGCGCGAGAACTCCCTGTTGTGGGCAATGTATCCGGCGAGATCGTTGCGCGGCTCGCAGAGGTCGCGCAGTTGCTCATGCAGTTGGGCTCGCTGTGCAGGAAGGGTATGTTCTTGTGCGATCGCAAGGGCGGACGTGAGCGTGTGCATGGCAACATCGATCCGACCTTGATGACGTTGGATCTTGGCGCGAGCCACCTCTTTGGCGATCGTGATGCGCGGGTCGTCGTTCATTGCGGCGTCCAGGGCCGACAGGACGGACTCGGCATCGACAAACCGTTCAGCCTTGAGGAGAACATCCAGGATGTTTCCACGAACATGGTTCATGCCAACCTGGTTGCCGATCTCCGCATGAATGGTCAACGCACGGTTGTAGTATTCCAGCGCCAAAGCGTGGTCGCCATGCTTGGAGTGCACAAGTCCAATGTTCCCCGTGACGCGTGCAACGCTGGTCCGTTCGCCAAGTTCTTCGAGCACAGAGAGTGAGCGTTGGAGATGGTCCAATGCCTGCGTGAGATCGCCGGCCTCTGCGTGCACGCCCCCGATATGGCCCGTAACGAGTGCTGCCAATGCACGATCGCCGAGTTGTTCATGTAGGAGCAGACTTCGATGCAGATAGGTGAGCGACAACGGGAAGTCGCCGATATCAACATAGATCAAGCCGATACTGCAGGTGGTTTGGGCAATGCCACTCTTGTTGCCAAGTTCCTCGAATCGTGCCAAGGCGCGATCGAAATGTTCGAATGCGAGGGCATAGCTGCCGATGCTGCGGTAGACATTGGCGAGGTTGCGTGTGATGTTGGCCGCGCTTCCGAGATCGTTGATCTTTGTGTGCAGGTCCAACGCTCGATGGTACAGCTCGATCGCTTGCGCATGCTCACCAATGTAGTGATGGACGTTGCCCATGTTGCCCGTGACCCGTGCAAGGCTTCTGATCTCGCCAAGCTCGTCAAGCGCAGCAGCTGCACGCTGCCAGTGCTCCAATGCCTGCCGATAGTCATCGGTATAGTAATACGTGGTGCCGATCTCGCCTGTCTGCTTGGCGATGCCGACACGATCTCCAAGATGCTCGAAGTCGGCCAATGCCTTGCGACTCATCTCCAGCGCTAGCTGATAGTTTCCCGTTTGCTGATAGAGTGCGCCGATCCGACCGGTTGTTGTTGCAACGGCCGCACGATCGTCAAGTTCTTCGTGGAGTACAAGGGCGCGCTTCATCTGTTCGATCGCCTTGACCGTCTGGCCTGACCGATCGTACGCATTGCCGAGGCGGAAGACCACCGCTGCCTGGATCCGACGATCACCGAGATCGTGCTCGAGAGCCAGTGCTCGCTCGAAGTTCGCCGCTGCTTCGACAGCGTTGCCATCGATCTCGTCGGCACATCCATTCGCATACGCGCGAATGGCCATCCCATGCGCCGTTGTGTTGGGGGCACGTTCAGTGGCAAGTTGGCGCAGTAGCGCCGCGTCACCCGCTCTCGTTGCCTCGAGAACGGTGTCAAGGAGGGAGGGAGGCATGCAATCAACTTACGGAGTTATAGGGCTGCGACGTAAATACTTGTTGCAACAAATAAAATGTCCTATCTTGCATGCATGAAGTTCGAGCACGTGATCAAACAGCAGCGATTTGTCAGCCCCTTGCAGAAGGTGGTGCTGAACGTGCTGTACACGAGCAATTGGCTGCGAGACCAGCAGGCCGAGGTGTTTGCGGGCGAGTCGATCACGGCTGCGCAGTTCAACATCCTGCGGATCCTGAAGGGGAGTCACCCAACGAAACTGAGTCCGGGCGAGATCAAGGAGGTCATGCTCGATAAGCAGCCCGACGTCACGCGACTCGTCGACAAGCTCGTCGCCCTCGGCTACGTGAAGCGGGAGAACACCGCCGAGGATCGCCGTCGCATGGAAGTATGGCTAACGCCGGCCGGATTGCGTAAGCTCGGAGCCCTTAACGAAAAGGTGATGGCCGCTGCAGCACAACTGCAGGGTCGTCTTACAGACAAAGAATCGGAGATGCTCAGCACGTTGCTGGACAAGCTTCGCGACTGACCATTTCATTTTTTTTACTCACATATTTGTTGCAACAAAAGTCGTCGCAACGAACACCATACAGGAGTCTCGTATCATGGAACGTCGTTCCCTCAAACACCTCGCCACCGCCGCCATCATCGTTGGTGCCGTACTCGCCCTCGTCAACAACATCTGGGTACTCGCCTTCACGAACCTCTCCGGGTTTAGCGTACCGCAGATAATCAACCCGATGTCAGTGACAATGATGAGCATCATTCCCATGCTCGTTGCCGCACTGGCCTTCTTCTTCTTGCAGCGCGCCGGTGCTCGTGGTGAGCGCTTGTACTACATCGGAGCAGTGGTCCTCGGATTGCTCAGCACGTGGGGCTCCTTCACAGCACCAATGCCGGACGGATCGGCCACGCCCCTGAACTTCACACTACTCTCTGTGCCAATGCACCTGACGGCGATCGTTGCGGCGGTGATGATACCGAGAAGAACAAAGTGACAAGTGACAAGTGACAAGTGACAAATGGCACGTTGTGAGATTCTTGATTCGTTGATCGGATCTTGTACTATGTACTCTGTATTGCGCTTAGCCAGTATGTCGTCATCGGGCCCTTGCCCTTGATGTCGATCGAGCCACGGAGCTGAGTGACAAGTGACGAGTTACTAGTGACAAGTGGCACTACGTGAGATCCTTGATTCCTTGATCCCTTGATTGCATCTTGTATTGTGCACTCTGTATTCCTCTTCAATTCCGAAGCAAACGCTTCGGACACATGCAGCTTGCCTGGTTCTCCAGTGGACTCCATGCGTGATGCAACGTTGACGGTGTCTCCCCATACGTCGTACTGCATCCGCTCCTTGCCAATGACGCCTGCCGTTACAGGCCCACAGTGCATTCCGATGCGGAATGCAACTTCGTGCGACACGGGGAGAACGTCTTCGACGTGCGACACAGAGTGCGACACAGAGTGCGACACGTTGTGGGACACTTCGTGGGAAAGAACGATGCGTGACATTTCCAATGCGCAAAGTGCGGCGTTCACGACGTTGTCGAACGACACGCACATGTAGCTGTCACCGATCGTCTTGATCTTGGTGACGCCGTACTTGGCGCAGATCGCATCGCATTGCGTGAACACATCATCCAATAACGTGATGACCTCTTGGGACGACATCGTCGACGAGATCTCCGTGAAGCCGACGATGTCGAGGAAGATCACTGCAGCATTCTCGAAGTGGTCGTTGACCACCTCGCCCCTTGCCACCCTCTCCGCAACCTCCTTGGGCAGGGTGGAATGGAGCACGGCGAGTTGTTTCTGTGTCTCGCGCTCCTTCGCATCGATCTCACGTTGCTTGGCCTGCATAGCGATCTTCGTTGCAGCATCCCTGCCGTTGATCTCTTCGGTGATGCGTGTATACTCGTTGCTGTGCTCGACATAGGCGGCAAGATCGTTGCGCTTCAATGCGAGGTCGCGCAACTGCTTGTGGATCACGGACATCTCGGGTGCAAGTGAATACTCTACTGCCGTGGCCATCACCGACCTGAGTGTCTCTGCTGCTTCGTCGATCCGTCCTTGCAGCTCTTGAAGCCGTGCACGCGACGTTTCACGAAAGATACCGGCCCGTGGATCATCTACGTGGAGTTCATCCAACACGGTGAGCGTCGCTTCGGCCTCTGCATATGAACCCGCGTCAAGCAACGCAGACATGATCCTGCCGTAGTTCCACGCCAGGCCACGAATGTCTTGAAGTTCCGAACAGAGATCCGCTGCTCGACGGAAGTGTTCAAGCGCTATCTCCGTATTGCCGAACGAGATATACACGTCACCGATACTACCGGTGGTGCTCGACACACCGTGTCGATATCCGACCTTCTCATTCAAAGCAAGCGCCCTTGTATAGTGCTCCAATGCGAGAGCGTTGTTGCCGGCCACGTGGTAGATATTACCAATGTTGTTTGTTGCTCTGGCAATGCCGATCAGATCATTGACCTCTTCGTGAAGGGGAAGTGCTTTATGTAACTGCTCGAGTGCTGCCGGATAGTCACCCGTATCAGAATAGACGAGGCCAATGTTGCCGTATGCCGTGGCCATGCTGTTCCGATTGTCAAGTTCGGTGTGCTCGGCTAACGCTTCATGGTAGTAGTGCAGTGCGAGGGCGTATTGGCTTGTCTCTGCGTAGACAACGCCGATACTCTCCATGATGATCGCGGCCTTCGATCGATCGCCATTCTCACGATGCAAAACCAATGCGCGCTGAAAGTGATCAAGAGCCTGGGCCGGATCCCCGATGGCGAGGTAGATGTTTCCAATGTTGCCGATCGTACTTGCCATCGCGCTGGAGCTGCCGAGTTCTTCTGCCAGATCCAGTGATCGCTGATAGTGTTGAAGCGCCAAAGCGTAATTGCCCTTGATCCGTTCGGCAACGCCGCGCGCATTGAATGCAATCGAACGTGCCTTCATCGTCCCGAGCTCTTCGAGTTCGGTCGCGCAACGCTCAAGCGTCACGGCATCATTGATACTGATGGCCTGGTTGATCAGATCATACAATTCTTCGAACGTACGGTATTCCATAGGAGCAATCTACAGTGTTCAACGACTTTGACAAGAAACCCCCGGTGAATTCCCTGCGTCGAACATATCGTTCCGCTCAAGGCGCTGCTGCACCCACGAGTCGATCGGCAGCCGGGAGGGAGGCATGGGGGTGTTGTCGAGGACGCCGAGCACGCACTGTCGGTACGTCTCGGACTGAGAGATCGAGTTCCCGAGAATGACAATAAAGTGAGAACATAGGAGGTAAGTGACGAGTGACGAGTATTCGTAGGAGGTGGTATGTCTGTTCGTATGCTGATGCTAACCGCACAAGTGCTTTCATGCATAGTAGTGCAGGCACAAGTGACGTACAAGCCCAGGATCTCGACGATGATGCTCAAGGTCGATCCGATCATGAACAATAACGATCCTGTGTTCCATATCTCGGGCATCACGGTGGACGTGCCTGGACTAAAACGACAGGATGAGGATCAGGTATGCGAGGTGCTCGCTGTCATCAAATGGTCAACAGTGCGCGATCTGAAGACGAATGAAACGTACCGCGTAACCGCAAGCGTGGTGGATCTTGCATTCGCGGTCACGGACGAGTTGCAGAGTGATTCGAGCGGCCACGTTGAACTCGCGCCCTACCGCAAGACATGTCGCGTGCGACTAGAGCTCACGGGCGGCCCGATCCCACTTCGAAGGGGCATGGTGAAAGGGAACATCTCCGTCCTCCTCATCGCCGTCTACACGGATCGTGCAGGGATCGTCTATGAATCAGAGAAGATGATCCCGATCTTAGCGTCGAATTGATGGAATGTGAATGTCACTATAACATGTACAGGCGACGAAAGACGCCTTTGCACTTTGCTTACCTTCACTATGATGTAAGGAGGCTGCTATTCCTCCAGCTATCAAGAAAGTGTGCATGTACGTTTCCACCCCAAGCAAGTACTTTGTCATAGTCGATCACACCATCGGCCAGGGATTCAAGACCCTTGGAGTCTAACGGTGTCGTTAAGGCAGTAGCGCAAACATTGCGCGAACGCTTGGTGTGTAGTCACATCTCAAATTTAGAGCTGAGACCCAGGACTAGATCGTTGGACCGGTTACTTGAATTGGCTGTGCCGTCTCTGCAATACTTAATACGTTGTTGATATTGACGATAACCGCCGTGCCTGTAGGAATGTTCACACTCCAAGAGCCGTTCGACCAAACAGGTCTCAAGTCAACATCGTCAATCAGGACCAAGGTATTGACCGGTAACGTCGATTGGTAGGGGGTACGTACAATCGCTCCATTTGACACTGTGACGAGCTGAAAAATGCCAGAGGATAGGTCACCACCGGACTGGGGTCCTATGGCCTGTACGCCAAGAGTTGCCATTGTTCTACCTCTCTAGTGAGTGTAACATCTAGGTCGACACACCCACAATATTGCCAAGCACTTTTAGTAAGTTCCTCCCTGAAACAAGGGGTTTTCTCGTGCTGCGTACGTTTTTGTTTGGTCTCAACCGGTCGACTGAAGAGGCTCCGATGGAGGAGCCATGGAGGTCGTTGACCCTGGCGAATGCTGCTATTGTGGCGCGGAATGCACCTCTGACGGAGGAACGACTTCAGACACTTGGTTCGCCGGTGAGCGATGCGGAAGCGATGTTCGCATGGGATGTGATCCATGCGAGGTGGTATGCATTTCAAGGTCGACTTGCTGAGTCGAGCGCGCAAGCGAAGACGGCCATGGCTCGTGTGGAGCTTCTGCCGTCTGATAAGCGATCGGTCGCACGGGCGGCAGCACAACATCGACTTGGAGTAGTGTACAGGCTGACGTCCGACGACGACGAGGCCATGCGCCTTCAGATGTCGGCGGAACGAACGTACCTCGAGGCGCAGTGGGAACTCGATGCCGCGTTCTGCCGTGCCGAAATGGCCGCCATCCTGATGAAACGCGGAGATCCTGGCGCAGCTATCGACCTGTATATGTCAACACTCGACGTGGTGGAGCGCGACGGCAGTGCCCTCCAGCTCTCTGCTATTCGATTCAACATGGCCGTTGCCATGCAACGCGCAGGGAATGATGACGCAGCCGCACCCTTGATGCGCGAGCTTCTCTCCTTGCCGCCCTACGACCGTCCCATCCCCGAACGCGCCGTGATCGCACAGAACCTTGCATTGATGGCGAAGCTCAACGGCAAGGTGGACGAAGCACGAACATGGTATCAGGATGCGCAGCGTTGCTTGGATCCACAGGTCCATCCGGCTCAACTGCGGCGATTGCTCATCGGAATGGCAGATCTCGCACTACGATCCGACGACGTAGAAGAGGCGCGCGCACAGTTGCTGATGGCCGATGCACTTGTGGTGGATGGGCCATCCGTGACGTCGGAGATCGAGCGATCATCGACCTGGGCCCGTATCCACGCACATGATGGCAACGAATCGCTTGCAACGCATGAGATCGATCGTGCGAGAGCCATGGCACGCGAGCAGCATGTGCTTGAGGAGCATGCAGCCGTTCTCGACGATGCCCTGCGCGTTGTCAACGATGTTGAATATCGTATGTCGCTGTTGGAGGAACTGACGGTAGTGCAAGCGGAACGACTTGCCGCTGCGCAGACGTCGGTGGCACGGATCGTGGCCGCACGCACGCAATACGAGCAGGAACGGGCAGTGCGCGAGCTTGAGCGACAGCATGAGCTCATGCGCACGATCATCGACACGCACGATGCAACCTTGCGCGATGTTGGTCGGGACCTTCATGATTCTCTTGGGCAGGATCTCACGGTCCTTTCGAAGTTGCTCCATCGAGTCCGCGAACACTCCGATGCGCTTCCCGACGAGATGCTCACACACCTTGACCTTGCTGTTGGTGTGAGCGAACGTGCCACACGCGATGCACGACGTATCTCGCATCTGTTGGCCGCTTCAGATGTGGTAGGTGGCCGTTTGCATGCAGCGATCGAAGGACTCATGGAAGGCTTGAGGGCGGCATGGCCGGATGTTCAGATGTCGTTGTTGGTACATGGTGACGTGTCCGTGATCCCCGACGCAACAGCAAGAATGCTCTTCCGTTGCACGCAAGGCCTTTTGCAGAATGCGATGCGACATGCCGTCCCAACATGCGTGAGCGTACAGGTCATGCTTCGTGATGGTGCCGTGCACCTTTCGGTCGAGGACGACGGTGTGGGCTTCGATCCTGCTTTCATTCATGCGGGAATGGGATTGCGGGATCTGCACGCACGTGCGGAAGCACTGGGTGGTTCTGTGCATGTGGATTCTTCACGCGGACATGGTACGTTTGTACAAGTCACTGTGCCATTTGAAGCGTAGTTTATGTCCACACCTCCTGAGACCATTCGCGTCTATTGCGTCGACGATCATCCCATCGTGTTGAACGGTCTCCGGGCCGATCTCGAGCATGCATCCTCGATCCGCATCGTGGGTTCTACAACCGACCCACGCATTGCTCTTGAAGAGATCCTTGCATTGGGCAACAACATCGATGTTGTGCTCACTGATATCGAAATGCCACATATCAGCGGCTTTGATATCTGTACGACGCTGAAGAAACTTGCTTCTGCACCCCGCGTGATCTTCTTCACGTACCACATGACGCCTGAGGTGCAATACAAGGCGGAACGGGTGAAGGTGGACGGGATCGTGTACAAGAGTGCTAGTGCTGAAGTGATCGTTGAGAGTATCGAGTGTGTATACCATGGCCTTGATGCTCACGATGGCATTATCTATGATCCTCCGCCGGGCGCTCACCCTTTCGCGGCAGCGTCACTCACAGAGGCTGAGATGGTCGTGCTCCGATGCATTGTTTGCGAACATCTCTCGACAAATGAGATCGCCGAGAAGTTGTTCCGGAGTCGACATACCATTGAGCAGCATCGGAAGAACATCATGGAGAAGCTCGACGTCCACAACGTGATGCAGTTAATGGCCTATGGATATCACATCGGATTGTGCTCCAATTTCACACGGCCTGAACAGCGATAGATCGACCATATACCGGATTGTCGGCATGATTCGCATGGAGGCCACCCATACGTTTGTGTGGGCAGCTGAGGTGAGGACAGCTGAGACACGGACTGTTGACGGAGAATGCGTTCTGGTTGACGGATCAACCTCAAGTGGATCATCCACAATTGTGCCATGGGGTCGAAGGTCGTTCTAGGAGTATGGCCGTTTCAGAAAAGCGTATGACTTGAGTCTCGCGTCTCAAGGACTTGACAGTTCAACGATATCTGCAAGCGCAAAGTTGACGGTAACGCGGTCGATTGTTGATCTGGCGAAGAGATCACAGACTCTTCAGTTAGTTCGGGAGATGGGTTATAGGATATGCGAGGCACGTTGCAACGGAATGATTGAAGGCGACCCTCTCTTGCAGGCACTCATGAGTCAAATGAAGGACTTGCTTACAATTGAACTCAAGAACGCAGACCGCGAGTATATCGAAGCGATCACCGTCTCACGAAAAGACTCAATCTATCTTCGAGAACTGTATCGTAAAGCGCTTCCTGACACGTCGAAATAGTCGGGGGTCGCGCATACCGGAGGTAAAACGGTTGAGTATCTGAGGAATCTCATGCATGAGAATGCACTGATTCGAGTGTTACTTGGCGATGTTGCTGTTTATGCGACTATCACGAGAGTGGATTATGATCTGGTACAGATGGATATCTATGAATATCCAGCAGGATTAACCGTAATCATCACACACACACACACACACACACAACGTAGTTGTCGTTACATGAGCGGTCGCAGAAATCAAACAGGAAAGGGCGACGTGTGACTCTCGTTGAAAGACTCTCTGCATGGGGAACAATGCTGATAGTGACCATGGGTGCGTTGTGGTGTATTCTGAACACCATAATGATCTGGCCGACAGTTGAGACATCGACTGTGACCATGAGAATGGCAACAGATCATGCAAACGAACCTCCTTTGGTCTCAACCACTGATTGGCGCGAATCGATCGGCCAGCTGGATCGCGATACCACAATTGTACAAAGACGTTGGATCGGTGGGACGGAGTTATGGATGTGCCCGATTGTCCTCTCAGCGCCAATGACCGCGGATGTGCGAGTTATTCTGTTGTCGCTGATATCAGGTGCACTAGGTGCAGCCTTGCATGTCTTCATTTCCTTGAGTGGATTCGTTGGAAATCGCACTTTCAAGACAAGCTGGATCATGTGGTATGTCTTACGAATGCCAACAGGCGCCACGCTCGGACTTATTCTCACGTGTGCACTGCACGGTGGAATGCCCACAGACGGTGTGTCCTATGACGGGTCAAATCCGTATCAGATCTATCTGCTTGCAGGGATCGCTGGTCTCTTTTCAAGGAGTGCGCTAGACAAACTGGAGGACGTATTTGAGACGCTGTTTAAGACTGCCCGAAACGACGAACGTTTAGATAACATCAACGCACCAGATCCAAATCGAAATGAGGGGGATGCAGAAAATGAAGTACGGAACAATTGAACGATTCCTTGACGCCGTAGCCGCGTCAATGAAGCTGATTGGTAATGAGGAGTCAACGGAGGTGTTCTTTCGTGGACAGGCAACCCGTGAATGGCAGTTGCAGCCAACACTTCATCGATTTGTGAGTCGACTCAGTTCTTCGTCGGGTCAAGATGCTTCTGATTCAACGGATATTGATGGAGTCGAGTCGGCCTTGTATTGGGAGTTCCGGTCAAAGGCGATCAGTTTACGAGGCAAAGCCAACTCAGGGTGGGACTATCTGTTCTGGGCGCGTCACCACGGGGTGCCCACGCGACTTATGGATTGGACCGAGAACTTGTTCGTAGCATTGTATTTCGCACTTGTTGATGAGCCGGGACACGTTAGTAGCCCACGAATATGGCTGCTCAATCCGTATCGGCTTAACAAGATCTCAATGTCAAGTGATGAGCTGTTTCACCCCAAATACCTCGCTCCTGACGACTACGACGCTTTGATAAACTCATATGATGAATGGGGCTGGGATCTACCTGTAGCATTGTATCCTGAACAGTCAAGTCCACGGCAGCATGCGCAGCAAGGGTGGTTCACTGTTCATGGAAATGATGAGCGCTCACTGGAGGTTCAGCAGGAATCATTGATCAGGAAAGTGCTTAAGATCAAGCGAACAACGCCAGTGTCAATAGAGCAGTGCACGCCGAAGCAGTTGGCCACGCTTGCAGAGCACGATCTCCCGTTTCTTGCATACATCGATCTCCAGAAGGATGATGTTGCCGCCCTAACAAAATTGCTACGGCTATCGGGCCGTAGTCGTTACTCCATCTATCAAGACTTGGACTCTTTGGCAAAGGACACTATTGATCGTTTTGTCAATCCTTAGATATTGTTGCAGCATAGGTGCAATATTGCACCATGATCACCATCCACGCCACGAAGAAGCTGCTCACGAAACTGAAGATCGCACCAGAAACGGAGGCCGCTGCTAAGGACGGAAGGTTGGGCGCGTGGTATGCCGACCTTCGCGTTGTCAATCGACGACTCGTCGTCTTTGCACTGAATGAACGGACGTTGCTGTGCGTGATCGTTCCATACGCCTCGTTAAAGAGCGATCCGGCCGCCGCCGTGGCCGCGGCATTGCGACCTGTGCTTGAGGCAGTTGGTGTGCCGAACGATGTGATCGGTACCGAGCTTGCTGCATTCAATGCAGTGTCCTTCACGACCACGGCATCACGCGTGATGCTTGGTCGGCTGAGACATGCCATCGACGATGCAGAATATCAACTGTTCAGGGGCGAAGCACTCGACACTGTCGCGGTTCGAATGTCCTCCTTCATGTACTCGGCCGGCAAAGGGCAACCGAGTATGGCGTATCTGTTTCCATATGATCTTGTAGGATCGACCCTCGACATTGAAACGCACTCGCCAATGCCATTCGAACGGTCGATGTCGATTCCGGTCCCTTCGCCTCCGATCCAGCAGAGGGAACCCGTCGCCAAGCGATCCGCCCATGAGGTCGATACGCTGATCCTGCGCATTTCACTCGATGGGATACGACCGGAGATCTGGCGGACAGTGATGGTGCCCGCGAACATCACGCTTCGCCGACTTCATGATGTGATCCAAGCCGCCATGGGGTGGGATGATTCACACTTGCATCTGTTCACGATCAATGGTACTCCCTACGGTGATCGGCAGGTCTTTGATGACATGCCACAGATGAAGGACGAGAAATTCGTGAACATCGGATCACTTGGCCTCGCTCCTGGCAGCACATTCTCCTACGAATACGACATGGGCGACGGTTGGCGGCATACCATATCCGTCGTCGGTACAGACAGTGTCTCCCCCGATGCAACCTATCGCGTGATCGATGGCGCGAACGCCGTTCCTCCGGAAGACATCGGTGGCACCTATGGCTATGCACGCTTCGTGCTTGCAATGATGGATCCAAAACATGAAGATCACGATGAGGTCCTGCAATGGTATGGCCGGCCCTTCGATCACACGATGTTCGACCTCCGCGCCGCGCAACGCTTCCTGTTCGTTCTCGTCCACACGGGAGCGGGCTACCCTTGGCGCTCTTGATGGACAATGGTGCATGTTGTGATGCCTTCTCGCATCTTTGCATCCATGAGCACATCCCATATCCCCCTGACCCTTGACGAGCGCCTTGCTCTTGCCGACAGAATGGACGATCTGATCGAAGACCTTGATGCCGGGTGGAGTGTACCCGTGATGGAAGGGTTCTTCATGGGTCTGGCCATGCTACGCACACCACCCGAGGTGTCGGTCTGGATTGACGAGGCCTTGCCCGTCCAAACATTGCCCGAAGAAGAGCGCATTGCGCTCACAGCAGATGTGATGCGCCTGCATGCAGATGTGCACGACTTCCTCATGAACGAAGAATCAGAGTGGATGCCGCTCTTCGTGCATACCGACTCCACCGATGCATCCTTCACCGCTCTCGGTTTCGCACAATGTTTTGAGAATTTCGCCCCTGCAGAATGGAAGCGCTTCAAGACAGATCACAAGAAGTCCGCCGCCGTCATCAGTACCATGGCCGACTATGCCTTGGAAGGCGGCAGGGTGTCGAAGGCCCAGTTCGATGCGGTGGAGAAGAAGTTCATGGAAAGTGTGTTCTTAATGCTTGAAGCCAATACATAATACAGAATACAGAATTCGATCAAGGATCGAGGATCGAGGATCCCACGAAGTGTCAACTCGTAACTCGTAACTCGTAACTTGTAACTTGTAACTTGTAACTCGTAACTCGTCACTCGTAACTCGTAACTTTCCACTTCTCACCGCTCTTCAACATGAACATCAATCCTCCGTCGAGTCCGAAGAACGTTCTTCGGTGGATCGGCCTGGCGTTCGCCGGCATCTTCCTGTTAGTGGTCATCCTGTCCATGTCCATCACGATCAGCGGCGGCGAGGCCGGCGTGCTGTTCAGGACATTTGGTGGTGGTATCGATCTCGAGACCACGTATGGCGAGGGCTTCCACATCATTGCGCCATGGAACGAAATGGTGGTGTATGAAGTGCGACAGCAAGAGGCCAAGGAGACGATGGCCGTGCTGTCGTCGAATGGATTGGAGATCTCCATCGACGTGTCCGGTTGGTTCCAACCGATGTACAGCAAACTCCCCAAGCTGCATCAGGAGAAGGGCACGGAGTATCTCGATCGCGTGGTGCGACCAGCCGTGCGCTCCGCAACGCGCAGTGTGATCGGTCGATACACACCCGAGGAGATCTACTCGTCCAAGCGCGACGTGATCCAGAACGAGATCTATCTCGAAACGAAGAAGATCCTCGACAAGCAGTTCGTGCAGTTGAACGAGGTGCTCGTGCGCGACATCACACTGCCCGAGACGTTAAAGGCCGCCATCGAGAACAAGCTCAAGCAAGAGCAAGAGTCGCTCGAGTATGAGTTCAAACTCTCTAAGGCCCAGAAGGAAGCAGAACGTCAGCTCATCGACGCCGAAGGAAAGGCCCGTGCGAACCGCATTCTGAGCGCGTCGCTCACCGACATGATCCTTCGCGAAAAAGGCATCTCTGCCACCCTTGAACTCGCCCGCTCACCCAATGCAAAGGTGGTCGTGGTCGGGAACAAGGATGGCATGCCGTTGATCCTCGGAAATCAATAGAAGAGGACCTGTTGTGATGCGATGGATGTTCGTGCTCTATTTGCTTGGAGCGTTGTCCGGTTCAACCTTGGGTCAGCTCCACCTTGTGCAACCCGATGGAACAAGGCCATTGGAGGGCGGCAAGGTGACAACGATCACATGGTCGGGCTGTTCTCGGTTTGATAGTGTCGACGTCGAGTACCGTGTTGGTTCCGGTCCCGAATGGAGGTCCATTGTGCATCATGCAACGGGACTGAGTCATTCATGGTTGGTGCCCGTGGAACTGCATGGATCAACGGTGACAATGCGTGTGCGCAGAGCGTTGCCGTTGCGTGCCGATTCGACGGTGGTACGAGTTCTTGCGGGAGGCTACGGGAATCGAGTCGCATCGATCGTATCCACACACGATAATAGCTCGGTGTTCTGTGCGGGGAACGACGGAACGATACGCGAGTTTGATCTTAACACTGGTGAATATCGTGCGGAATGGCGTGGCGCTGATCAGAGCTCCGTGCTTGCTGTCGCTCCGAACGATCGATGGATCGCGTGTTCGAACGGTACGAGGGTCCAGTTCATCGATCGTACGGATGGAAGTACCTGGTACGTCGAGATCCCCAACGCAGCATCCATCATGAAGTTCGATCGCACTTCGGCATGGGTCGCGATCGGAATGGTCGCGGGTGGGGTGATAACTGTGGACGTGGCGTCGAAGACACTGAGCAAACAGTACATTCACACCGGTCGTACCAACGATCTCGACATTTCATCCGACGGTTACTTGATCGTAGCCGCTTGCAGTGATTCGGCGGCGCGACTGTGGGACGTGGCAACGGGCGTAACACTACGGGTACTGCGCGGACATACGACCGTCTGTACGTCGGCACGATTCTTATCCACGGACACTAGACTCGTAACCACCGGGCGCGCGGGATGCGCTATTGTTTGGGATCGCGACAATGGCGCAATGGTCGACACATTATGCCGTGAGGTCGATATGCGCTTGGCAACGACTTCGCCGCAGGGCACGCATATTGTGACTGCAGGTGCAGACGGGAATGCGCATGTATGGACGACTAGCCCGATCGACCACATTCGCGCTTTGGGTCCAGTTAGTGGTGCAGTGAGTCATACTGCTATCAGCACAGATGGACAGTACGTCTTGTCGTTCAACGGACGCTCTGATGCCCGTCTCTGGAGCATGAGAACTGGTATAGAGGTGTTGCGACCACAAGGCCATCGTGCAGATTTGACGAGCGTGGTCCTAAGTGACGATCGTCGCTGCGTGACGGCATCTGCAGATGCAGGCGTACGCATCTACGATCTGCAGACACCAGCCCCTCTTCTGTGCATCGGAAACCGAGAGGTCGCCTCCGGATATCAGGGGCGAGTCGTACGAGGCACATTCGATCGAACAGATCGTTACGCCATCGCCACGAGTGAAGATGGAGCAATCCACACGTGGGACGCATTGAATGGCACCGCCGTTCGTGAGACCGTGGCTCAGCCATATGCTCCTTCTTGGGTGGACCAGTGCAGGCAAAACGGCAACATCGTGGCCACACACATCTATCGCGTGGTCCTCACCGATGAAAAGGGGATTCGTCTTGGTGTGTATTCCACGGAGGAGTCACAACGAGCTCTTCGACGCGCGTTCTTCAGCCCACATGGTTCGTCGATCATCGTTGTTCCGGATCGAGCGTACAACGATACTACCATTACAGTCCTTAACGGCAGTACAGCTGCTCTCCAGTATGAACGATCGACCGTTGGAGAACCTGTACTCGACGCTGCCGTTAGCCCCGACGAGCGCTACCTCGCCACCATCCATTCCGGAGGGATCCTACGGATCCGCGAGCTTGCGAGCGGCGAAGATCGCGCAGTGCGAAAGGTCTTGCCGTACAGATTCGATCACCTTTCCTTCTCACCTGATGGAGCAATGCTTGCCGTACATGGTGTAGATCCCCGCGTGTGGTTCGTTGACATGCAGACCTTGAAGTTCGCGGACAGTCTCGATGTGGAAGCAAACCTTTACGGGAGTGCGTGGCATCCTTCGTCAACGATCTTCGCAACGGCCTCTATCGGCCGTGTGAACGTCTATGATCTGACGACGCGCCGTCGTCTCTTTCACGACACGATCGCCTACCACTTTTCGAATGCGACCGACCTGCAGTTTAGCACCGACGGTACGCGACTGGCTGTTATGAATGCGAATGTCGACGTCTTCGAAACCGCCACATGGAAACGCACGCATTCTCTCAAGGGCAGGAATCTCATGGAGCACGTGCAGTTCGACAGTGCAGGTCACCGGTTGCTCTGCATCGCGCTCAACGATCGACCACTTGTGTGGGATCTCGCACCTCGCAGAGAAGATAGTGCCGAGTCAGTGCCGTCGATCCTCGTCACCGATGTGGCCGATCCACACGTTGCGCCGTACGTTGTCATCGCTCCACAGCCGATCGTCGATTACGTACGCATCCATGCCAACCGGCCTGTGTACAAGTATGAGATCGCGACGCTTGAAGGTGTCGTAGTCCACACCATTGAACATGTCATTGAGAACGATGTCAACGTCGATACGAGAGACTATCCTTCGGGCATGTACATCCTTCGTGTGCATTACGATGATGGCTTCACGGCGTATCCGCTTGTCGTGCAGCACTGATCAGTTGATGTAGAGCAGTTTTGTCTCGTGCGTTCGTGCATGCACGACGATCACGGGACCTTGAGGCAGAACCCCTTCAAGAACTACTCCGGTACTCGTCATCGTGGTTCTAGTGAGCAATCGACCGAGAAGGTCGTGAACGAGTACCGGAGCGCCTCGCCACTCCTCATCCTTGCCGCCCTTCTCCTCGTTCACCGATGTGGCAACGGCTGGCGTGAACGTGATCACGGTTCCGGGTACGGGTACACCGGCAAGGCGCGGGAAGGCGATCGTGTTGGACGAGTCGATCGTTGGTGCGTTCGGATCTTCCGACAGCCACACCTTGCCATACATCTTCGAGAAGTCCGCCTCTTGCAGCGAGATGCCCACGAACGGCTGGGCGAGCTTTGCGGTGATAGAGCGTGTGTTCTCTGAGCTCGGACCAAAGAGGAAGACGATCTCTCCTGTTTCGTAGCGGTACTGGATCTCGAACGACACGAAGTTCGGCGCAGCCAGGTTCGCGATCGACACCGAGTCGTAGCGCAGTCGCAGCATCGATCCCGTCTTTGCGATCACGGTCTTCATTTCGATATGAGCGCCCGGCGTGGCCGAGTCGAGCTCGGTGAACAATCCATCGGCCAGCATCAAGAGTTTGGGCGTGAACACCTCGAACGTACCGTTGCCCTGGAGGTAGAGTTCAACGGTGTCGGTGGATTCGAACGTGTGACCGAACAACCGCATCGCGATCGGCGGCGCCTGGATCGGCACCAGCGTCCCTTTGCGCCACTCCACCGTCACCGGAGTCCCGTCCAGCGGCTCCCATGGCTGTGTTGTGATCTGTTGTTGGATCCGATAGGGTGCCTGGTCGGCAACGGATGGCAGGGCGGCAAGGCAGCACAAAGCCGCAACGACGAGTGATCGTAGCATAACTCCCTCATAAGGATGATGAACCGGCAACTGTCGACGCAGGTGACACGACGTTGTGAGGGAAAGGTTACACTCTGATCGCACATCAAGGAATTTTCTAGATTTGGGAACCACATTCTGGGAGATGGCCATGTCAACGCAAGAGTCGCCCGCCAACAGCACCTCGCCCGAAGAGTCCACCCCATCCGCAACGGATCAACCGCGACCCACCCACCACAAGGTCGCCGACATCACCCCCGAACAAAAACGCTCCATCGCCGCGGCAACACTGTCCGAGCTGATGAAGCAAGCAGAGGGATTGAAGATCAAATCGGAAGAGTGATCCACCTTCTCAATACATAATACAGAATACAGAATTCCACTTGTCACTTGTCACTTGTAACTTGTCACTTGTAACTCAACTTGTCACTCGTCACTTGTCACTTGTCACTCAACTTGTCACTTGTCACTCGTAACTCGTCACTTCACTACCACCATCCCTCCCTTCCCCTCCACCCTATAGTAATACGTCCCGGCGCTAACAGGGAGACCGCGAGCGTCCGTGCCATCCCAGACGACGTGGTAGGCGCCCGGCGCAACCGGTTGTTCGTTGAGTACGGTGCGGACGAGGTTGCCGGCCGCGTCGAAGATGGCCAGGGTCGTGGTGTTCGCCGTGGTGACGTTGAAGCTGATCGTGATGGCACGTTCGGTTGGATTGGGGTAGACAAGTTCGTCGGCATAGTTGCTGTTCCACAAGACGGGCACACTCGTTGTGATCGAGTCGTAGCAGTTCGTGGTGCCGATGAAGTACGTGGCGCTCACATCCTTGTTGTGACGTGTTGCTGTCTCGTTCTCGGCCTTGTAGGCACGCACATATTCCACGCGGACACCTTCGGGCGCAACGGTCACGCGAAGGTGACCGGAGTTGGGGAGGATCTGACCGGAGAGGTAGCCATAGTCATCGGCCTGTCCGGCGTTGGAGAAGTTGGGATGACTTGGCTGCGGCGTCTCTTGATAGATCAGACAGTCCTTCTCCTGCTTTCCAAAGAAGTGATCGTGTCCGTGAAAGAAGATGTTCACGCGATGCTCCGTCAACAGATCCTTGATGGGCTTGTACCATCCCGGACGATTCTTCGCAAAGCTGTTGGTGCCATCAAGATCCTTGCCGCCCCACTCATAGAGATCGGCGAACTCCACACCACCACGACCGTCGGGATCGCCACCAATGAGTTGATGCGCGAAGACGAACGTGAACTTCGACGTGCTGCTCTCGAGTGTCCTTCGCAACCATTCGTACTGCGTTGCACCAAGGGTCCATCGCCATCCGTGCAGTGAGTCGGGCTTTGGAGCGGTGTACCAGTAGGGATCCAGCACGATGAACTGCGCATCGCCCCATTGCCATGCATAGTAGTTCTCGCGCAGTCCCACGTAGGGATGCTGCGTAGTGTCGCCTGTATAGAAGGCATCGGGTGATGGATTCAGGAAGTAGGTCTTCCGATCGTTGGTGCCCCACACAGCTAGATTCTCGGCCGTGGAGCCTCGCTGCCATCCCGCCTCTCCTTCATGATTTCCAAGTGCGATGAAGAGGGGAACAGAGTGGGTAGACGTTTCATAGTAGGAGCGCAGGAGATGACAACGTGCGGTGACGGTATCGTGCGTGATCTTGCCTGAGGCGTTCTTGAGTTTGTCCGACATCAGGAAGTCGCCAAGGTCGATCATGAAGTCGGGCGCATCTTCGAGTTGATTGAGCAGACAGCGACGGTAGATGGCCGTGTCGGTCTGTTCATCCATGTGCGGATCTGCCTGCACGACGAAGGAGAACGTACTGCCCGGTGCGCGCTGTGTGTGAAAGGCGTAGTCGGGTCGGATCGTGATGTCAACATCGCCCGGACGTCGCGTGAAGACGCTATAGTAGTACTGCGTGTTCGGTTCCAGTCCGTCGAGCACGATCTCTGCGGGCTGTCCGGCATCGAACCGCTTCCATGCCGTGATGCGCGCATAGTCTCCACGTGTGGTGCCAACGCCGATCTGTGCTTCGGCCGGTTCATCGAAGAAGAGCTGCACCGTGATGCTACGATCGGTAGGTCTGCCGAGCATCTCGGAATGGCGGAGTCGTTGTGCATGCATCGATACGACGCACACAAGCAAGAGAAGGATGGGTCGCATCATCGTAGCACCATACAGGATCCGGTTCCAACAAGTCCATCGGCATTGCGCATCACCACCACATACAGACCCGACGTGAGTGTGTTCGCATCGAAGGTGCAGACGGTATTGCCAACATCGATGTGTTGCTCTGCATGCACACGACCTTGCATGTCGACCAAGGAGCATGTTCGCGGAAGGGTGGCAGGGCGGGAAGCGACGATCGACAGACGATCCTGCTGTGAGATGTACGATGCCGTGAAGGTCCGGTCGGCAACGGCGGCATCAACACGCACATCGGTAGGTCGCTGTTGCACCGTGTAGGAATGGGCGATCTCGCCGTTATGCCGATCGCCACTCAGTGTGTCGGCAGGCAAGTAGGCACGAACGAAGTCGACGCTCACACCCGATGGTGCAACGGTCACGCGAAGATGTCCCGTGCCACCGCGCGTCACATCCGTATAGGCATCGGCATTTGCCAACATGCCGATCTCATACGTGGAGTCGGACGGCATGGGTGTCTCTTGATAGACGAGTCCATCGAGTTGCTCCACGGCATACAAGTGGTCGTGGCCTTGGAAGAAAATGTTCACGCCGGTGTTCACCATCAGTTGATGGATGGGAAGTCCCCAGCCGGGACGGTACGTATCGAAACGATACGCGCCCTTGTTGTCGTAGCCGCCCCACTCAGCGCCCTTGGCCGTTGTCACGCCACCACGTCCTTGTCCGCGCGTATGATGGGCGAACACGAACTTGTAGCGCGCTGTGGAGGATCGCAGCGTCTCGCTCAACCAGCGATACTGCGCCTCGCCCAACGTCCAATCCCAATTCTGTGGCTTCTCGTTCACATCGCAGTGACGGTAGACATCCAGCACCACAAAGAGGGCATCGCCCCACGTCCACGCATAGTAGTTCTCCGGCAGTCCCATGCCGTATCCTTCTTCCGCAGTGTTGCCCGAGTAGAAGGCATTGGGAGATGGATTCGGATAGTAGTACTTGCGCCACAGTGTGCCATACACGGCTATGTTGTTGGGTGGGGAGTCCTTCAGGTAGAACCCATTCTCACCTTCATGATTGCCAAGGCAGACGAAGAAGGGCATGGAGTGACAGACGGCGCCAAGGTAGGATCGATAGTCGGCATGCAGTGCATCCATGTCGGCACTCGTCGTTGTGGACGGCGTGTGATCGTCGCCGAAGATGTCGCCCAACGAAAGCAGGAGATCTGCACTGTCGGCCGCTTCGTTGGCCAGCGTGACCTGATACATGGAGCGAACGCCCTTCTTGTCGTACAGATGTTCATCTGCCTCGACAAGGAATCGAAACGTCGATCCCGGTGCACGCTGCGTGTGGAAGGTGTGCTCTGGACCGTACACGGTGGCCGATCCCGAGGTAACCGTATAGGCGAGGCGATAGAAATAGCGCGTGTTCGGTGAAAGCCCGTCCATCACGACAACCTGGGGGGTGTTCTTCGCATATGTCAGTGCCGACGTAGCATTACTGTAGGCGCCGGGTATGGTACCATATTCGAGTCGACATTGCGCCACGTCCATCGAGAACCGCACGCTGGCCGTCATCGACACATCGGTGGGGCGCCCCAGGATGATCGTATACGGCTGCGCCGCAACGGATACACACGTCACACATACCAGCAACAGGGTCCGGATCAACGTCATGAGATCTCTTCGGAATGGCAAGGAAAGGGGGAGAATCCATGCACGAACGAAAGGTTACATGAGGAGACTTGTCACTCGTCACTTGTCACTTGTCACTCAATTCGGCAGTGGTTTCGTTGCCATGTAGAGTTCACTTCCATTGCAGAGCAACCAAAGTCGGTCGTTCTTGTCGAACCGCGCCTGTACAATGGTGTTGCTCGTGAGTGGAAAGCCGGAAAGGGTAAGGGTGGAAAGGGCATCGCTGCCAATGGTGCCCATCTTGTACGACGAGAGTTCTCCATAGGCGATGAACTTGTTGCGGCTATCGATGGCAAAGCCAGGCGCACCCTTTGGCACTTCCGTCCACGTCGTCCCACCATCAACAGATCGACGCGCCGATGTGAAGTTGTTCGTACTACCATACAACACACCGTCCGCATCCTGCAGTACTCTGACGAAGTTGCCATTCACACTTGCTCGCGTGGCCACACCGGCCGGTGTGATGATCACGAGCGATCCATTCGTATGTACGGCCGGCACCAGGTCCGACCGATACGTGGTGATCGACACCAAGGCGTTGCCGTTCTTCATGCCGAACACCACGGGCAGTCCGATAGAGCCAACACCGGAGTACGTGTACGACGGCATCGTCGCCGACTGCCAAGTGGTTCCGTTGTTCGTCGAGACGTACGACGTAGCAGTTGATGCAACATAGATGGTGCCTTGCGGTGTGGTGGTGATCGACGTGGCCGTCGTCGGCGGACCGAGTGATCGCCATCCGGACGTGGTCTGCTGGAAGAGTGCATTGTCGGCAGCGATGATCAATGCACCATTCCCATCGAATCCGAAGGAGGTGATGGAGGAAATGGTGGAAAGGCCGCTGACAGTGAACGAACTTCCATTGTCGTTCGAAATGGCCACGCCCCCTGCCGCCCTTCCACTTTGCGCAACGAGCATGTTCTGTCCGCGAAGCGCCATGTCGTGTCCCAACGAAAAGTACAGATGCTCCCACGTTGCACCACCATCGTTGGAGCGCATGATCTCAAGCGGCTTCTCTCCGGCTGTGACCACGGACATGGCAAGTGCTGCATAGAGCATGCCATCGGCACCTTCGATGAGTTTCCAGATGTACGGTGCTCGGTTGAAGGGGAGCACGTCGGTGAACGATGCGCCCTTCGTGCGCGACACGCGTAGACCACCACCACCGGGCACGTAGCAGATGATGTCGCCATTGGCGCGCCGCAGCAACTCGCCACCGTAGTTGGGAATGGGTGCAGGTGACGACGTCCATGTGGCACCGGCATCGGTGGTGGCGTGGAAGCTCGATGGACCGCAGACGTAGATCTCGTTGGCCGTTGGACCGAAGCAGAGTCCACCGCCATAGGAATAACTCGGTGGCAACGGCAATGTCGTCCACGTCGTGCCTTGATCCGCACTTGTGTAGATGCGGATCACGGTCGGATACGAAAGGATCCGCACATAACACTGTCCGTTGGGTCCCACCGAGAGATACACGTTCAACGTCTGCGCCGTCTTGATCTGCAACGATGTCTTCACCGGCGTTGCACCCATGGACGGGATCACCCACAGTGCATCGTCGGTGCGCGCATAGATCTCTCCGCCACCGCCCACCACGAGCTGGGTGTAGGTCGCATTGTCATACCGAAGCGTTGGCGTGCCGCCACCAATGGGCATCGTGTAGATCTTGCCATCGATCACGGCCACAATGGTCGTTGCATCGAGGAAGTCGACGCTTGTTGCATCTCCACCGGCTGATGGCAACGACGTCAGTCGCGTCATTGGCACATCACCCGTGCCCGTTGTTGGTGTGGTCGTATCGTTCTCCTTTGTGCATGCAGTGAACACAAGGGCAGCAAGAACGAGGCAGAGGGCGGCACGGTGAAGCATTCGAATTCCATGCTAGATTGCAGATGATGAGCGTCCGCCAAAATATCATTCTCTTCGTTATGCTTTGCATCTGCGCCCTTCCTCGGCTCGTTGCGCAGCCGGACCCGGCGTGGACGCAGCCCATGACGCCGTTTCGTATCGTTGGTAACCTCTACTACGTGGGAAGCAAGGATCTGGCGAGTTACTTGATCACGACGCCGGACGGACATATCGTGATCAACAGCGGGTTCGAGGCCAACGTCCCCATGATCCAGGCCAGCATCAAGAAGCTTGGCTTCAACATCACCGACGTGCGGTATCTGTTGATCAGTCATGCACACAACGACCACTGCTCTGGCGCAGCGGCGTTCAAGAAGATCAGCGGCGCGCTGTATATGGTCATGCACGAAGATTCTGCCGTGGTGGCAACGGGCGGTAAGAAGGACTTCCACTATGGAGGCATGACGGATGCCTTGTATCCGCCGGCGCGCGTGGACCATGTGCTCGAAGACGGAGACGTCGTCAAGCTTGGAACCATGCGGCTCGTGGCACATCGGACGGGCGGACATACCAAGGGCTGTACGACGTGGACGATGACCATCACCGACAAAGGTGCGAACTACAACGTTGTCATCGTTGGAAGCATGGGCGTGAATCCCGGCTATCGGTTGGTGGGCACACCGTCGTATCCCACCATCGAAGTGGACTATGAGCGCACGTTCGCAACGCTGCGATCGCTACCGTGCGACATCTTCCTTGGTGCTCATGGCAGCTACTTCGATCTTGAGCGCAAGGCCAAGGCATCCGTCAAGCAAGGGGTAAAGGCATTCGTGGACCCTGCGGGGTATACAGCGTATGTGGCGACGAAGGAGCGTGATTTCAAGGCCGAGCGCGCCCGTCAACTTCGTAACCTCTACCGTCGCTCCGTTGCCATCACCATCGACGACCTTCCCTATGCCGGCGAAGGCACGCTTGCCGATGCGCAAGCCGCAACGAAAAAGCTCCTGCGTGCCCTTGCGGCCGACAGTGTGCGGGCCGATGTCTTTGTTGTCGGCACTCACGTCGAGGTGGAAGGCGAGAAGGCGGCACGGCAGCAATTGGTACGCGCATGGCGCGATGCAGGTCATGGCCTGCACAACCATTCGTATTCGCATCTCCGCTACAGTGCCGTACCGACCGAGGACTATCGCGCCGATGTGCACCGAGGCGAGGTCCTCGTCACCGCACTTCGCAACGAGCGACGTAACGATACCATGCCGCCCTACTTCCGTGCTCCCTACAACGACCTTGGCGGATCGCAAGGCAAGCGCGACTCGTTGATGACATTGCTCACGAAGGACGGCGTGCGTTTAGCGCCGTTCACCGTTGAACATTCCGACTACATCTTCAATGTGGTCTATCGCAAGGCTCTTGCTGCGAACGACACGGCGCGCGCTGCACGTGTCCGCCGAGACTATCTGGACTTCCTCGATCAGGCCTTTGCCTTTGCAGAGGAAACGTCGCAAGAGATGTTCACACGGCAGATCCCGCAGGTCTTCCTCATCCATGCCAACACGTTGAACGCCGACTGTCTGCCCGACATGCTCCAGCGTCTACGCGATCGCGGCTACACCTTCGTCCCCTTCCGCAAGGCCGTCTCCGATACGGCCTATCAGACCCCCGACCTCTACACCGAGAAGTGGGGCCGATCCTGGCTCCACCGCTGGCGTCTCTCCATGAAGCTCCCCAGCATCACCCGCAATGAGCCCGAGCCACCGATGTGGATCCAAGACGCCTACAACAACAAGTGAAGCATGATCCTACCGCGTGACGGAAAGCAGTGAGCTTTGTCGACCGGTTTCCGTATCGACAACAACAATGTAGGTGCCGGACATGACTGCTGCGGTGGATACATTTTGGAGCGATCGTTGCGATCCGTCCATGGAGAGCACACGTTCGCCGATCATAGAGTAGATGGTCACGTGGGTGATCGCGCTCTGCTGCGACGTCGATACACGAACGTTCGATGTTGCCGGATTCGGAGCAAGCGTCAGCACGGCATCGTGTGATACGGGTTGTGGCACATCGGAGCCTGCCATTTCAAATTCGATCCAGTTGATCGTGAAGAGGCCGGTGGGAGTATCGGACCTGAGCGCGACGAAGTAATACGTTGAGCATGCTTCTGCATTCGTGACGTCGGCCGTGACGGAGCGCCACTTCACACCGTCGGTCGTTTTCGGCAGGTAGATGAATGCTGCTTCGGGACCGAAGGGTCCGTCCTTGCGCACAGCAAGGATGCCGCCCCAATCGGCCGTGTACCGGATGGTGATCGACGCGACGTTCTCAAGCGAGAGTGGTGAGATCGAGAATGCGTCCAGGTTCTGTAAAGATGAGATGGCGCGACCTCCGCCGACGTCATCGCAGAGGATCACATCGATCGCCGCAGGATCAAAAGTTGTGAACTCCGCCTGCTTGCGTCGTGGTTGCAAGATGACCGACGCTGTGGTCTCGATGGGTGCTGTGAGAGGTGCGCCGTGATCTGTGGCGCTCACGGTGAGCAGACCGTAGACGTTGGCATCATTGCCGTGTCCGGATACCTGTTCAGGGATGAGCATGCCCTCTGCGCCGGTGGTCGTCGACATTGGATGGGCATGATCGTCATGTCCCAACGAGATCTGTGCCACCACATTCGATCCCGAAAGGGTGCCGTCTTCGGGATCTGTCACCGATGCTTGGTAGGGAACGGGAGCGTCAAGATCAACGACCGAGCCGTTGCGTGGTCGGATGATGGTGACCGTCGGATGCGTATTACCAACGTTGATGCGAATACTTGCGCGCGAGGTTCGTGCGCCCGACGTAACGGTCAACGTCACTCGATGTATACCGGGTTCTGTGAAGGTCTGCGTACACGTCGGCGTAGTCGCATCATCCATGCCGTCATCGTTCAGGTCCCATGCATAGGTGAGTGAATCGCCCGTCGACGCGCGACCGTCCACATCGACCGTGAGTGGTGCAGGTCCGTCCACCGCCGAAGCCTTGATCGTTGCTTGTACCGCCAACCCTGTTGATGACCGCTGCAATGCAAAGAGCACGGCGTTTCGCAACGATCCTGTGCGTTCGCGCCAGCCGAGGATGTAGACCGTTCCATTTGGCGTGGTGCACATGTCGATCATCCCGGTGCTGTCGGGGTCGTGAAAGACGGGTACGACCTTGAGCACACGGCCGTCTTCGTCCAGATGGACGGCCTTGATCCAGCATCGCACGTAGTCGTACACAAGGATCGTGTTCTCGAAGTATGATGAGAACGGACTGGCCCATTTCGTTGGATCCGTATGAATGACAGGTCCTGCCAACACACAGCGTCCGCCTTCGCCAACATCATCCGAGCCGGATGCCGTTGCATAGCCGTACCACATGATCGGCGACATCGCTGGCGGAAGGATGCGTTTACCCTTGTTGTTGGGTGAGCGATTCACGCACCGCATAGGGTCCGACCACACACCATTCACTGAGTAGGGCTGGTTGTTCCCAATGAGAAACGGCCATCCGAAGTTGCCGGCCGTGGTAGTGCGATTCAGCTCGTCGTATCCGCGTGAGCCAAACACAGCGCTCGACCCAAAGGCATCGGGTCCAACATCGCCCCAGTACAACGTCTTCGTGATCGTGTCGAACGAAATGCGAAACGGATTGCGCACTCCCATGCAAAAGATCTCGGGTCGTGTGCTGTCGGTGCCAACGGGGAACAGGTTGCCGGGCGGAATGTCGTACCCACCGCCTCGTTTCGGAATGATATGCAGGATCTTTCCTCGCAGGTCGTTGGTGTTTCCGGAGGTGCGTTGCGCATCGTAATACGCCCTGCCGATCGCTGTATCAACGGGAGCGTAGCCACTGCTCTCGAACGGATTGGTGTTATCACCCAGCGACAGGAAGATCGAACCATCGGTGCCATGGGCAATGTCGCCGGCCGCATGACAGCATTCATCGGCATTGAATGGATACTCCAGGATCACATCGTCGAACGCACGATCGACCCCCGTCGGCGTCATCACGGAAGAGAGCAACCGCAGTTGCGACCGCTCGATGTCGGCCAAGTAAATGAAGAACCGCCGCGACGTTGCAAAGTCCTTCGCCAGTTCCATGCCCAGTGCACCATACTCTCCGTCAAGCTTCATACGATAGTCGCCCACCAAGGTCGTCGCCCCGGTGTTCACATCGAACCGAAAGATCACGCCATTCCGCTCGAGGACGAGCAATGTTGTGTCGTCAACCGCTACTACTTGCATCGGTTGTCGAAACTCATTGGCAACAATGTTGCGCACAAAGGTGGAAGGGATCGAGGCTGTCGCATCCGACGAGTCGCGGCCTGCAGCCCAAAGGATACCATTCCACACGTGATCGATGAAATTCTGTTCTGTATAACTCTCGCGACTATGACCGAGGGCCGTGTACCACGATCGTCCGCCGTCGTAGGCGTGACACCACGACACCGGATGGTCGTAGCCCATGGTCGACCCGGAGTAGCTCTTTGTGTTCACCGATAGAAGTACGTGCACGTTCCCGCGAGGATTGGATCGGAAGTCATACCACTCATCCCAATGTGACCACCGACGCGGCAGGAACTTGGTACTGCTATGGACGTGGTCCTCCACCAGGATCTCTGCCGTTTGCATCTGCGGATGAGATTGAAAGTAGCTCCCCACAAGGCCACCATACCACGTCCACGCATACTCTGCGTCCGACGCCGCATGGATGCCCACATACCCTCCGCCGGCACGAATGTAGCGTTCGAACGATGCTTGCTCCGTGGGTGTCAGAAGATCGCCGGTGCTATTCAGAAAGACCACGGCATGGAAACCCCGTAGCGTGTCGTCGTTGAACATGGCATCGTCTTCCGTGAACACGATCTCGGCACCTCGCTCGATGGCAAGCTTTTGGAACATGGCGATCCCGTCCGGGATCACGTCATGTCGAAACCCCGCCGTCTTCGTAAAGACCAGCAAATGCAAACCATGCGCGGCAACGACCATCGGCATGATCGTCATCAACAAGAAAAGGACCGTTCGGGAGACCACGAGGCGGGTGTACACACATCACTCCTTGATTGTGCCATTGCTGGCGAACACTACCACTGCAAGATGGCTCGAATGATCCAAACGGCAATCTCTCGTTGAAATGCTACGTATTTTCCTCGAGCCGGAAACATCAGTGAAAGGACCCTCATGAAAACGATGCTGCTCACGCTTGCAATGCACGTTGTGTTCACATGGATCGTGCCCACCGTAACGCATGCTCAATGGGTGCGAACCAATGGCCCGTATAACGTGGCGGTGACATGCTTTGCTGAAGACAGTACTCGACTCTATGCATGCACGTCGCAGGGGGCCCTCTATCAAACGACAGATCAAGGAGCGAACTGGACGGTAGTAAAGCCCGGCAACACGACAATGTTTGCGCAGTCGGTCGTGGTTGTTGGCAAGAATGTGTTCATCGGCACTTTCAGCGAAGGGATCTTCCGTTCTACGAATGGAGGTGCTTCATTCTCGCCAGTGAATGACGGACTGACGGAACGCAACATTCCAACATTCGCTGTCATTGGTGAGAAGGTGTTTGCAGGGTCGAATGGTGGCGGGGTGTTCCTGTCGACGAATAGTGGCGCAACATGGATCCCCGCAAATGCCGGTATAGAAGATCAGTCGGTCACGACACTTGCCGTACGCGGCAAGGATCTGTTTGCGGGCACATGGTCCGGTGGCGTATTCCTCTCTACGAACGACGGCGCCAGCTGGACAAATGTAACGGATGGTGTTGGCGTCAGCCTTGTGTGGTCTGTTGTTGTGCAGGGTTCAAGCGTCGTGGTAGGGACGTTGGACAACGGTGTGTTCCGGACAACGAATGACGGTGCAACGTGGACGGAGATCAACAATGGTATTGCTGGCCTTCAAGTTCGCTCAATGGCGGTTCGAGGAACGACGCTGTTTGCAGGCACGATCGGCGCGGGTGTGTATCGGTCGACTGACGATGGTGCGAACTGGTCGGCGATGAAGGCAAGCTTTGAGAACACCAACATCTTGTCATTCGGAGTTGCTGAGCAACACCTCTTCGTTGGCACTGGTGTCGGCGGTGGCGGAGTGTTCCGCACGACGGATGACGGAGAACGTTGGCAACAGGTGAGCAATGGCTTACCCGCACACGAGATCTTTTGCCTTGCCACCCTAGGAGACGAACTGTATGCAGGTACGAATGACCATGGCGTGTTTCGTTCATCGGATGATGGCACAAGGTGGACGTCGTTAAAGGATGGGATCACGAGTGCAACGATAACATGTCTTGCAGTGAGCGGAACAGATCTGTTTGCCGGTTCGCTGGCGGATGGTGTCTTCCTCTCGACCGACCAAGGCACGCATTGGACAGGAGTGAATGACGGTCTCTCGGATCGCAGCATCTGGGCGCTCGCCGCAGTAGGGTCGGACGTCTTTGCAGGAACCTCCTCAGCTGGTGTGTATCGAACGACCAACAATGGAACGAGATGGATGGCCGCAAATGACGGACTGACATCCTCTCGAATACAATGTCTTATTGCCAACGGTGCAGATCTTGTTGCCGGTACAAACAGCGGAGTGTTTCGTTCTACGAACAACGGCACGAGCTGGACTGCAGCAAGTGGTGGGATGGAAGGTGCCGATGTTATTTGCCTCGCAGCGAACACAGACGCTCTCTATGCTGGAACGAACGGCAAGGGGGTGTATCGCTCTACGAACAACGGCACAAGCTGGACTGCCGTGAATGGTGGACTCACGGATCTGGTCGTGGGCACTCTTGCAACCCTCGGATCTACCGTGATCCTTGGGAATGCTGATGGTGTGTATCGTTCGACCCCCAACGGAACAGGTTGGACGGCATTCAACGAGGGGATCACATCGCAACAAGTGTGGTCGCTTGCTGTCAGCGAGACACATGCATTTGTCGGAACGAACGATGGTGTGTATCGACGACCGTTGTCGGAGGTGATCACATCGGTAGAACACAGCGTTCAGCCACCGGCAACAAGCGTTGTCCTGTATCAGAACTATCCGAATCCATGTAGCACAACAACAACGATCGCATTCTCACTTCCTCATGCAGATTTCGTCACCATCGACGTCCACACGCCCATGGGAGATGTGATCGCCACTGTAGCGTCGCAAGAATATGAGGCAGGTATGCACCGCGTGGAATGGGTCTCTTCGAACAGTGCAAGTGGTATCTACTACTACACACTTCACGGTGGCTCGCACTGTGAGACGAAGAAGCTCGCTGTGGTTCGGTAAGCGGTGTGGTGGAGAAGATTTGGATTGTGAGCAACAGCTCACTAAATTGTGAGGGACAGCTCACAAAAAGTGAGCCAATACTCATTATCGTGATCAAGCCATGTATGAACGCCCCCTTGTTCGGGTTCTACGAAAGCGTATTCGAGAACCGAGACGTTTTCTGCAGATCGTACTAGGTCCGCGCCAGGTAGGGAAGACAACCATCGTACGACAAGCACTCTCAACGCTGAAACAGCCATCCATCATGATCGCAGCCGATGATCTTGGAGTGATCGGTAGCACATGGTTGATAGAACATTGGGAACAGGCGCGTGCGAAGGCAACGGCATCACGCGCCTGTGTGTTGGTTGTTGACGAGATACAGAAGCTCCCAAACTGGAGTGAGCTTGTAAAGAGGTTGTGGGACGAAGACACTGCAGCGGGCACCAATGTTGTGGTGGTGCTCACAGGTTCTTCGACGTTGCTATTGCGCAAAGGACTCTCCGAAAGTCTCGCTGGGCGATTCGAGGTATTGCGTGCCCCGCATTGGTCATGGTCCGAAATGCACGACGCCTTTGGGGTCGGACTCAACGAGTTCCTGTCGGTTGGCGGGTATCCCGGGCCAATGGCACTGCGGAAAGACACGGAGCGATGGCTCTCGTACATGAAGGAATCGATCATCGAGAGTACGCTTTCGCTTGACGTGCTTCAGCTTGAGCGTATCGATAAGCCGGCGCTTCTACGGAATGTCTTCATGTTGGGCACATCGCTCTCCTCGAAGTTCGTGTCGCTGCAAAAGCTCCTTGGTCAGCTCCAAGATGCAGGAAACGCAGCGACCATCGCCCACTACCTGGAGCTCCTTCGAGATGCCGGTCTCCTTTGCGGTCTGCAGAAGTATGCAGGGACGCACGTTCGACAGAGGTCTGCCAGCCCCAAGTTGCAATCCACTGCTCCGGCATTGTTCTCGGCCGTGTATGGGAAGCCTGCGCTCTCTCGCGTGCATGACAAACTGTTCTATGCCCAGGCCGTCGAGTCTGCTGTCGGATCTCATCTTCTTGCGATCACAGCGTCGACACCGGCCGAAGTGTTCTACTGGCGAGAGGGCGACGACGAAGTGGACTTTGTCCTTGCCACCCCAGCGAAGCGAGTCCTTATCGAAGTGAAATCTGGCGATATTCGTGACGCCTACTCAGGTGCATCGGCATTTCGGTCGCATCATGGAGATGCTCATCTTATTGTGGTAGGGAGTCCGGAGCACCCGATCGAGTCTGTCCTGTCGTACACGTTGACGGACTTTTTGTGAACTGACCGTAAGGGCTCGTCAATGAAGACGTTCCTTCTTGTCGCGGTTCTCGTGCTTGCATGTACATCGGCGAAGGCGCAAACCTTCAACCCGCTGCTTGCTCGCGCATTGCAAGACACACTCGATCACTATGTGGCCGCGTTGACGAACATCAAGGGGATGTCGGCAAGCGTGAGTCTTCCCGGGCATGGTGTGTGGACGGGGACGGGAGGCGTGTCGTATGCCGACAACCCGATCCGGCCTACGATGCTGTTCGGGATCGCTAGCAACACAAAGCTCTTCGTCGCGGCAACGATCCTGAAGCTTGCCGAGAAGAAGGCGCTGAGCCTTGATGAGCCGATCGGCAGGTGGATCGGCACGTATCGAAACATCGATCCCGCCATCACCATTCGTCAATTGCTGCAACACACAAGCGGGATCTCGGACCCGTTGTTCGTAGCACCGTGGATGGATACCATTCGCAACAATCCAACACGCGTGTTCACGCCGGAGGAAGTGATGGGATGGGTAGGCGCGCCGTTGTTTGTGCGCGGGAAGGGATGGGGATACTCGAACATGAACTATGTGATCGCCGGCCTGATCGCCGAGAAAGCAACATCGAAGCACATCGCTGTCCTCATCCGCGAACTCATCCTCACGCCGTTGTCGCTGAACAACACCTTCTTTGACGTCAAGGAATCCTCGCCCGGACCCATTGCGCATCGATGGTACAACAACGTTGATATGCATGATTCATCACGTGTCGGTTTGAACACGGCGGGTGCGAGTGCAGGAGCGCTGTTCGCGACATCCTCGGATATGGTGCGCTGGTACAGCGGTGTTCTCGGAGGAGGACTCTTGGATTCGGCGTCGTACCGAGAGCTCACGTCGTTCGTCGCAACGGGAGGTCCGTCCTACACCTACGGTCTCGGGATCGAGAACCAGTCCTTCTTCGGTCACGTCGTGTGGGGGCACGGTGGTTCAACGTGGGGCTATCGCAGCAGAATGGTGTACGATCCCTGCATGGGTGCAGCCGTATGCGGACTCTCGAATTCATGGCCATCGGGTGTCGAAGGAGTGACGCTCCTTCTCTACAACGTGCTTGCTACGCTTCTGCCTGCATGTTCATCGCCTGTAGAAGGCGCCTCGACGGTATGTCAGGGAGAAGGACCGATCACGTATCGAACACCTCGCATCGCGGGCGCGACGTCGTATGCATGGACCCTCCCTGAAGGCATGCACGGCACGAGTACTGCCGACAGTATCACGGTGCAGATCGCATCCAACGCCGTATCCGGTCGCATTGTCGTACAAGGTGTGAATGCCTATGGTGAAGGTGGCGAGGCGGCGCTGGAGATCACGGTCGTGCCGCGACCCATCACACCCGTCATAACGTTCGATGGTGCCGTGCTTCGTTCCAATTCCATCATTGGCAATCAGTGGTATTCATCCAAGGGAGCGATCCCGAGCGCAACGGCACAAACGTACACGCCAACGGTGGAGGACACCTACGAGGTGATCGTGACGGAGAGAGGCTGCACTTCTGATACCTCGAATACGGTTCGCGTGACCTTCACCGGCGTGCCTTCCGTCGAGTCGGATCGAGCATTCGTCTTGTACCCGAATCCTGCGCGTGGTATCCTTCGGTTCTCGTCGACATTGGATCGTTGTGAGCTCATCAACATCTTCGGTCAAACCATCATCCAACAGAACGAGCCCGGCCTCAGTCTCTCCACAGATGGACTTCCGCGAGGTGTGTACTACCTGCGATCCGGTCGCATCGTCAGAATGGTGATCATTGAGAACTAGTGATTCAAGCAACTGCGATCTAAGGAGCGATGAGACCGAGTGTGTGCTAGTTGTCAGCAGATCGCTACGTCGTGTAGTAACGTGGGAGAAGGCTGTCATTAGTGAACGACGATGAACGTGAAGTACTGTGGAAGCTGTTCGGAGCCTGTCTGGACGATGTATGTGCCTGGCAACCACGAACTGACGTCAATGCTCGACACATCCTCGTTGTTACCCGTCCACACAATTGTGCCTTGGGTTGAATAGACCTTTCGGATGGGAAGATCTGAACGTAACCGTGCGCCGGTTGGATTAGGGTATGGTGTCATCGACATAGGCGGTGGCACTGTTTCGATCAATGACGTCACTTTCGGCTGACCAACGATCTGCAACCAGAGACCATAGTTCATGAGCGCTGAACGCGGTCGCATGCATGATATCCCCACATAGTGCGCTGGCTCTTTGTGGGGCCAGCGGATCGGTATAGACACGTCACCTATGGTCCATGTAGTTCGGTCGATATCCTGAAGCCCGGCAGGCGTCAGTTGGCGAAGTGTCCCATCCCAATCTTCGAATACAGCGCCAATGGCGTGGTCGTGATTTGTAAAGATAGTGTCTGTTGGACCGCATGTTGTTAAGACGTAGCGTTCACTTTCGTTTGACGCCACTGAGAGCCATGTCCCATCAGAAGCTCTGGCAAATGACCAAACGGGTCCTGGAAACTCGAACGCGCGACTCATCTGTCTCCAGCTCGTACCCCAATCGGTTGTGACCAAGTACGAAACATCAGGACCAGAATAGAGGACGACAAGATTCTTCTCCGTGTACAAAATGTCGTAATCCATCGGATTGGTTGAACTGGCTTTGGAATAGTACGGCTTACGGATCCACGTTTGTCCGGCATCATGTGAGACCGTGATCGAGTCACGTGTCAAGACCATGAGTGTGTCGCCATGTGCCGTTATGTCGGGGCATAGCCCGAGACTGCCTTGGTTGATCCCCCCAATGATCGTAGCGTCCATCGCTGGCGGATCAAAACGATACAGGAGTTGGTTGTTGACTATTGCGTAAATCCGTCGTGTGTTTGTAATGACCACCTTCGTTAGTGGAGCCATGTTCTGAGGAGTTGGCCGAGCGCTCCATGTTGATCCGCCATCTGTTGACCACGTAAATACACCAAGTGCACGGCCGTTCCTTTCGTTCATTGCCGCGATGAACGTCTGGTCAGGACTGTGTAATGCGATCCAGTCCTCTATCCCATTGAAGAGACGTTCTTTCGGTGTGCCCATGAGTGCAAGCGTCGTATCAGCATATGCTATCGCCGTCGATAGGCATGAGAAAGCAAGATGCTTTCCGCCCTCGAACCCTGCCGGCAAACAAACGCCAGCGGTCACAATCGACTTGATGTTCGTGATCTCGCCTTTAATGCCGGCGGCTCCGTCCGTCCCGATTCGTGAGGAGTCACCGTAGACAAGTGATTGCATGCCTTCACCGGTCCACTGCATGACAAGGGCCTCGCCACTGCGGCGAGGAGTAAATCCAACAAGGTGACGTAACGGCCCACTATTGCTGATATTCATTGCTGGGCCTGCCCGGTCCAAGCTTTGTGTCTCAAACCCCGTGTTCGCGTAATAGAGCGCTACAGCTTGGGCATGAATAGGATGCATCCAGATCACGGGAAACGATATTGGCTTTGTTGCCAATGTATCCTGAGTACGGAGATCCATCCAGATGAGCTGTAGGTCCTTTGTCGTGATAGCGAACGTTGAATCCGTAACGGCACAATGAGCGATCACATTGAATGTATCGGATACAACACTTGCATTGAAGAGTGACCCCGTCCAAGTCAGAGCGAGAACGGACGAGTCGACTCGCACAATCGCAGTGGTCCCGCAGCGCATCACCTTCATTCCGTGTGACGGAAGCCCCTCGAGTTCAACTACTCTTTTCTTCTTGAGATCGAGACCAACGATGGTTCCATCGAATGCAGTGGCAATGCCGATCGAGTCGTTGATCACAGCAACGGACTCGAACGATGTAGATTCATACTTTGGGAGCACGCCTTCGAAAATCTCACCGGGTAGCGAACGGATGACGGCATCACCGACGCCGATCATGGTCGTCGTGTCTGGTTCGAGCCAGTCCATTCCTCGAATCACTCTGGACTCAACGGGCAACGGCATAACGAATCGTTGAGCTGAAAGTGGGATCGTACCAAGGACAACAAGCAATATCAACACTCGCATATGGACTCCGGATGACCGTTCATGGCAATTGATGAACAACACGAACGCTGTAGGCGCGAACGCAAGATGGTTAGAACCAACCTGAACCGCAAACCCGCTGCCCTGCTTCAAGTTCACGACGATACATCCTCAACGCACCATAGAACAAATACATGCTACGGTGCACGGTGGAAGGGAAGCGTTTGTGTGCGACCGCGGGACGTGATGGAGACCGAGTACACGCCGCTTGAAACGGACGTTGGGAAGGATGCTACAGGGATGGCGACCGATGTGCCGTTGTGCTCCGCTGCATAGATCAGTTTCCCAACCACGTCGTGGATCTCCATCGTATACGTGCCGCTGTCCGGCAGTGTCAATCGCAGGACGTCCTTGATGGGTTGAGGGGCGAGGACGACGTCGAGGTCCGCGTCAACGTCGTCGACGTGCGTGGGAACGACGGAGATCACGAACGTAGCATCGCGGAAGGAGTTGGTACGCAGCGTTGCTCGGATACTAGAACCGATCGACATCGGAGTGCTGAGCGTGACGGGGAAGGTGCGCACTTCGTCGGGTGCAATGCGAACGGGCACATCGAATGCCGTGGACGTGGCGGATCCGGGAGGATCGAATTGTACCGCTGATACGGTCGTTGTATCGAGACCGATGTTGCGCACCGAACATTGAACGGTCATCCCTGTTGCAATGGAGAACGTATCTCTCGTTGCACGGACGTAGCCACGCTTCGGAAGGCCGATCAGCACTGCCTGTCGGGACTGCTCGGCTTCACCAGGATTTGCATAGTAGACCGTTGCCGAGCTTCTGTAGGGGAAGTCCGCTTGCGGTATAAATAGCACGCGAAATGGATAACAGTCCGTTCCCTCAACCGACGCACCGTCTTGCCAGAAGCGGGCCTCGAAGATGTTGCCCGGGTTCGTGTTGAATCGAGTGAAGAACGCAGGCGTTGCGCCGTCGTTGCAGAACTCCACGGATGACGTCAGCGTGTCGCCTACATCTGCGCGGTACACCACCGTGTCCGCAGGGATGCGCACCTTCGGCTGTTCATACGCCCATACCGGAAGGAGTTCAACGATCACATCATGGTTGGGCTTTGGAAAAGGTGCAATGCCCTTTGCACCGTAATTGCCGGTGCAGACAAAGAGCCGTCCGTCGCTCATGACGAGAATGTCGCGCAGTCGACCGAAACGAAATAGCAACATGTGCTTCTCTCCTACGATCCGCGTCTGATCCGGCGAGAGATCGTAGGCCATCACGAGTGCTGCTTTGAGAAACACGCCGAGGAGCTTGCCGGTGAGGGCAGGGTAGCGAGTATGCGGATAGAACTCAAGGCCGGAAGGGGCATAGGTCAGCTTCGTGCCGCTCGACCACACCGGCTCCACAACATTGTACGCAGCACAGTACGCGATCTCTACCGGCGTATCACATTTCCCTTCCACCTTGGGCCATCCATAGTTCGCTCCCTTGCGGATGAGGTTGATCTCGTCTTCGATCGCCTCGCCATGTTCGGAAGAATAGATGAAGCCATTGGGGAGTTGACACATTCCTTGCGGGTTGCGGTGACCGGTCGACCAGATCTTGCTGCCGGGAAAGGGATTGTCAGGCGGCACGGTGCCGTCGAGGTTGATGCGGATGGTCTTGCCGATCTCAGACGTGAGACTGAAGGTACTGTCGGCCGAAGGCTGATCGCCATTCGTGAACATCAGTGTCGTATCGGGCAGGATGATCAGTCGACATCCTTGATGGTACTGCTGCGCCGGCCGCAGTTCGTAGATCGTTGTCACGTCGACGATCTTCGTTCCATCGTACCGTCCGCGAAACACGCGCTTCACCCACGTATCCGCATCGCGAAAGGCGTACGCTGCGAACACATATGGTTGCGTGGAGAAGTCCGGATGCAGGACCATGCCGAGAAGTCCGATCTCCACACTGTTCGCAACGGAGCCGCGAAAATCCAGCAGCGTATCCTTGGCGTGGGTCTCGGGGTGTACACGTGAGATCAGGCCGATGCGCTCCGTGTACCAGATGTATCCGTCGGGACCTTCGACAAGGTCCCAAGGTATGTTCAAGTTCTCCGCAACGGGTCGCGACGTGAAGTCCACCTGTCCGGGGAGTGGCATTGCAAGCAGGATCGCACAGAGAAGCGGAAGGAGCGCACGCATGGAGAACCCGTAGATACTGACACTGTAGGACGAAGATACGCGGAGCCGAGCCACCGTGCGCACGTAGGAAGTGCGAACCATCGGCATCATGGGGCACAGGTTCGGATGATCCTTGACCGATGCTATTTTGGGCGACAGCGGTTTGCCCCGTCTGAAATGTCACGTATGAGAGTAACACAGAGGATCCATGGATAACAGGACTTCGTTGATGCTATTGCTCATCGTGATGGCCGCGGCTTGCTCGGAAGTCGAAGAAGCCAAGAACATAGAGGGTGCAACGTCGACCTCGGCAACAATAGATCGGGTGGCTGACAGCTCTCGAGGTTTGCACGTGAAGGTCGAGTACGATGTTCCTATGACCGCGCATCGCGACATTGATATCGTGTTCTCGGGCGGCTTCAAGAATGACGTGATCATTGTCAGAGGGAAAGGACATGAACTCTACAGAGGCGTTCTTACGACTGACGATCGGTCGGGCTACGCTGGCAGTATGAACGTATCGCGGCGATTCCATAGCATAGACCTAGCCGTGAATCGGAGTGTTGCTCAAGTGGAGGTGCCAGGAGGATACTCGTATTGTCTGGTCAATCGAGAGAATGACACCATGTTCCTTCGATTCACGAATCACGAGCCTCGTTTTCGATAGAAGAGCTTGAGTTGTCACGCACTAACGTGCATTCAGATAGCTGCATCTCGGTTGATTGACCAGTTCGTGTCGTTGTTGCTGCTCATCTTGCAGAATCTGTGCCCGTACGGCGATTCCGTGTGTTTAGAAACAGTATCATCGTTCTGATTGAGATGCAACTAGATGACAAGTCGCTGTTGAGAGCGTCAGTATGCATCCTCGCGGATTCTTCTCTTAAAAGTCCAGTTCATGAATGTAATGGGTGGCGGGGGCGTCCGCGACACCTAAAAGTCGACGGACCAACCGTCGCTGTTGCTATTTTGGACCACACCGCGTACGATGCGCTGAGTATCTATTCAAATGATGACGTACCGATTTGACCTCCTACCGACGGTCAGGTAATGAAATGAGATGTATTGGATCCATTGGTCAGAGCGCACTCTGCTTCGCAATGCTCGTAATAGCGGCGTCATGCTGGAGCTGTCACTCCGACGGGCAGTTGTTGACCTATAGACCTTCCTTCAGCATGAGGAGTGTTCGAGCAACAAGCATAGCTAACGCAAGTCGAGAGTCCGTAATTGACTTCACCATTCTCGACGGAGTCGCCGGCCGTTCATGTACTCGTGTGCTTCTACAGTTTCAGCGTATTGGGATTGATACGTCATATGAACATTGGTGCAGTGGTCCAATGATCCAATTGCCAGTGTTGCCAGGAAAGTGGAATATCATCGTATACTCCCCAGATACCTTCAGCAGCGCATACGTGGACAGTGTCGTGATCGATCCTGATTCCCATTACGAACTCTCTGTTGTAACTGGCTTGGATTTCGTTGCAACACCATGAAGATCCACTTCCATGTATCTGCCCGTCATGTATCCTCAGCGGTCTTCGTTGTTGTCTTCACCTATGCGAAGCTCTTTGCGGCATTCACGGGTCCATCCGAGAATAGTTCAATCAGCGTTGTGCAGACTCGTATAGACCCGTCAATAGCGGATGGTATGGCAGTGATCACATGTAGATTGGAGGACCTTCAGACACGCCGTGTCGTTATCTCCAATGTTTGGTTGTTCGGTTCTGATATGCGTGGCCTCGCTCGACACGTGGTCGTCGGAGATTCCGTATCACTCGTTGTTCCTGCCGGGACGTACACGTTATGTGCCTACAGTGGTCACTTTAGCAATGTTGCATGTCTCGAAGACCACTCATTCCCAGCGGGAACGGTGACCAACTTGAATGCGCAAATTGGAAGCGGGAGACCTGAGATACCAAGCCTTAAGAGATCACATCGACGAAGCTATCGAGTCATGAATGCGGACACTATTGGAATGGAGTATGGGACACTTGAGGTCCTATCTGTTACTCCAGATTCATCGTTGTCAAAATCGAATCAATCCGTTCATGTAGAGATCGTGGTCGAGCCGAAGATCGAAACCGGTGTACTCGTCGTGTATGCGGCCAAGTCAGACGAGCGACTCCCGATCATTGAAGAGTACGACAATGCGCCGTATGATCTCACGCTGCCAAGTGGAACGTTGACGATCCAAGTGTGGGGCGAGAAGACTTCAACAATTGGGCGGTTGGAGTCGTGCAAGCTTCGCCACGGAAATCGATACGTGCTAAAGTGGAGCGCACGATGAGTGATCTATGATGTGCCCCATAGTGGAGTTTCCGTGTTGCGAGAAGACTGCATTTCGCGCTTCATTGACCACCTTGTGAAACGGGTGTACATGCGAAACATTCCTCTGTGTATTGGAGTTGCATTGCAGTACGTGCCGCTAAAAGACAGATCAGTTGCCGCGGAAAAGATGGTCACGTTACGCGGAATCTTCATTGCCCCGCTCACTCCTCTTCTTCTTGGTCATGGCATGCCAATACTTGGGCCAGTGATACGATATGAACCTAGAGCTCAGTCACCCATCTGTTTTCCGTGGTCGGGATTATCATGAAAATCAAACTAATACGCTATTGGTTTCAGTTCGACTTTGGAGGGTACAGCAATATTCCCCCAGGTCTGGGGTATGGCTGTGGCGTTACTGCCTATTCGAAGGAAGATGCACTGTCCATTCTTCATGAGAAAGTGTTTCATGGGCGGCCAATCCCTAGTGTTGTGATGTGTATCGAGAATGTTGATGACTCCATACTTGATTCTGGGCATGTTCTACCGAACATATACGACCCGCCCAGCCTTAGGGGTATATGGTTCCCAACAGGATACTGATTGAGCTCGAGCTCACTGTCAGTGAGTACTCGGGAAGCTGAACTCTCCTATATTGCCTCGTTGACCTTCAGAGAGCAGCCACACCGACGTGCGCATGCTTGTGATGGAGGAGTGATGGAGGGAGGGCTACAGTGTCTGGCGAGAGTGAGATCAAGTTCATGAAACGCACACTAGATAATCCACTTGAGCCACGGAAGGCTGGACCATAGTGAGACTGCAATGTTACTTTCTGCTGACGCTCATTGCAGGCCTCATCTGCACCATGACACTGCATGCCCAGGGGCCTCAGATCATTCAAGGGGATCAGCCCGGTATACTCTCTCCTTATCCATATTATAGAAGCCAACCATTCTCTTTGGGACATTGCTACCTCGCTGGGTGTGATCAAGGGGTTATCGTTAGCGATGGGCAAACAGATTCCGTGTTTCTGTTGACCACGTCAAAGGTCTTTCGGTCGCGTCGGAGGGATGCCAGTGTCATTTCGATCAAGGCCGCATCGGACTTCATGATCGTGCTCCCGAGGGTATACAAGGGGAGTCATTTGCCATACATCCTGCACGTTGGAGATGATCATGTACTTCGGGTGTTTACGTGGAGATACCGGTACGCCGACAGGGAGATCTTTGAGATAAGCTATGTCATGATCTCAGACTCTGGGATCTCCTCACCAGTTGACATAGGAGAGTTTGCAATTGATTCGATCGCCGTGGACCCGGAAGGAGAGATGGAGCTTCTTGACACGCTAGGAAAAGGCGAAGGGATCAGATTGACCATCTCTCCTGACGGATCAGATATCGATCGCGATGAGATCGATGTGGACGTGAGCGATCGTGGAGAGAATGAGTATCCGCTTCCACTAAAGAAGTTCTTTGTCAACAAGGAGTTGGACCCTGTTGAAAGTGGGTACTTCACTTACACGAGTTACGATGTTCCTAAGCCCAGTTACGGAACGAATGTGAAGGTGGGGTATACCTGGTTCATGAAAATGGACACCCTCTATGGTATACCCAATGTAGCACTGCAGCATCTGACTCCATATGTGAACCTCGAGCCCTTGACCTTTACTGCTGTGTTCGACAGCACAAGATCAGAGATCGAGGCGCGGGTCCCAACCGATGATGGTTCGCTTGCAGTCGAGGTACGTCTCATCGACTTCCGTGGAGTGACCGTTGCAGAGCACACAGACTCGTCATCTTCGATGAAACGTGTGTCCCTTTCGACAAAGCACCTCAACAAAGGGATCTACAGCGTCATCGCAACGATGGGCACGAAGCGAGGAGTATGTACATTGTGGGTGAAGTGAGCATAGGCCGGATCCTATTGTTCATGTTCTTCGTGTAGCAGGAGAAGCGGTGCGCTTTGCACTCGGACAAATGGTCTTTGATGCAGACAACTTGGTTGAATCGTAACGCAGGAACTCCAGTTACGACTTTGAGATGGGAGAATCGCACTATGAATCTAAATCATAAAAGGCCGATTGGGGCCTCGACATGGGATGAGCATGTGAAATGGCTCAAGGAAACTGGTCAGTATGATGATGTCATGGAGCGAAAACGCCAGAAGGAAGAAGAGCGACAGAAGTACTTGGAAGAGATTCGTTTGGCGGAGGCACCGCTTGTTCGGGAGCTACAGGCAACAGGTTATGCAGTCGCTTCTGCTTGGGATTTTGTCAATATGCCCAATGTCTATGTCGATGCACTGCCGATCTTAATGACTCATCTTACACATCCATATCCACTGGTAGTACGTGAAGGCATTGCCAGAGCAATGGCGATGCCCCAGGCGCATCCGTACTTGAACCAACTCATCGCGCTTTATCGAAATGCAAAGGAAGAGCGCGTGCAGCATGCACTTGCCGTTGCAGTCTCAGCCATTGCTCGAGATACGGACTTGGAGGATGTGATTGTTCTATTGAGAGATGTAACTCTAGGTGCAAGCCGAGTCTTTCTTATGAAAGTTCTTGAAAGATCGAAGAATGACAGTGCGCAGGCAGTGCTGGATGAATTGGGGTCTGATCCTGATCTAGTTCGTCAGTACCAGGAGATCGTGAAACGTCGAGATCGAAGAGTGAAAAGAAGAAGGCAGGAGTAACGCTCACTGCACAAGAAGTAACGCAAGCGTCGCGCAAGGGATGGTACCAAGTCTTTGGGAACAAGAAATAACAGTGACAGGTAATGCCACATCAGAATCTGAACCAATGAAGCCTGAACAGAGAAAGAGGAGGTAGACATGCGGATCATGTTTGGAATTGTACTTGTGCTCACAATGATCCTGTGCTTCCCAGAGCACGTTGGTACATGCACGTGTATAGGTCATGAGGCGAGTTTATCGTCGTCAATTGAATCGAATGAAATGGCCTTCGTTGGATACTGTGATTCGGTGGCAGTTGATACCGTGTACCGTCGTAAGAGAAAGCCACTTGCGCTTTATGCAAGGGTTGTCACTACCGCACGATTCATCATTTCAAGTGGAATCAAGAACTGTCGTGGGACGGAGACTGTACTAGTTAGATCAGCCGTTGGAAGCAATACCTGTGGGGTGCGCTTCGATCCTGGTATTGCATATGTTGTTTTCGGATCTAACACTGCGAGGTTATCACGGTATAATATGGATGACACTACAAGACTTGTGTTGGTGGTCGACAAGTGCAGCGCGACACAAAAAGCAACAAAACAAGTGATCGATTCACTTCGTAAGTTAACTGGTATAGAGTTCAGTCTGCCGAAGTAGCGATGGGGCTGTGAACTCGGTCGAAAGGCAGGGCTGATCAAACCCTGCTATTGAGGATGAGGTACCGCCTCAATATGACCACCCCCTTGTGCTCCGCGATTGAACTATCTGAATGAGACGCTTCGTGAGAAGAAACTGTACCGCGAATGGGGACTTTTGCCGCATGCACCATGTGTACGTCATGGTCCCTCACGTGCGAAATGTGTCGGTCACGGAACATTATGACTCTGCATCTCAACGATGATGGAAGTGAACCTGAGTATTTTGGGTCTAGTCCCAAAAAGGT
>JAFDZT010000004.1 GCA_018266735.1 Bacteroidota bacterium
AAGGGCGTCATGCGAACGTATTGGCTGGAGACGAGCTGAGTTCGTGGCCCTTATCGCTTGTCCTTCATCCCCGAGGCACGCCTTCTCATTGCATGCTATCTTTGACCACCACCAGTGATCCACAGGCAGACATTCCATTGGAAGCGCAGATGAGTTCAGCAGAGATCGATCTCGGATCCATCGAGGCCGAGATCGCCGTGGCCGAAGGAGATCCGAATACACTTGATGCCATCGCGACACGGCTGATCCTTGCAGCTCGAGCGAGTCTGGGTCACGACGACATGTCAGCGGCCTTGCACCTCTGCGATCGTGCCCTTCAGATCAGTTCCGCCACGGCGAACGTCAAGGGCATTGCTGTGGCTCGTTCTACGATGGGCATTGCTCTGGCAAGCGCGGGGTCGTTTCCCGAAGCGCTCGAACATATGACCGCTGCGCTCCAAACAGCGCAAGAACTTGGGGAAGATGAGCGCATAGCTGCTGAGTTGCACAACATCGCGCGTTTGTTCGAGCAGACCGGAGATCTGCCTGCAGCACTTGAATACCTCCATCGGGCATTCGAGATCAACGTGCGACGTGGAAATACGGAATGGCAAGCTCACAATCTCAGCGCTCTGGCCACCGTGCATCAACAGAGCGGCGATGACGGCGCATCCCTTGATCTCTTCAAACGTGCCAGGGAGTTGTACCACCAACGCAACGATGTGGTCGGCATCACGAAGATGGATCTCAACATCGGCGCGACATTGCTACGCTTAGAGCAATTCGACAAGGCACATGCAGTTCTGGAAGAGGCCCTTCGTACCGCCGAATCCGCAGGTCTGCACGCCTTGCATCTTCATGCCACCGTTCACCTCGGTGCAATTCATCTTGGAATTGGCAACATCGATGCAGCACAGGCATGTCTGAACAGTGTGGCCGACGTAGACATTGCTGATCCACAGATGTACCTCCTGAAGTGCGAACTTGATGCCAACATCCGACTTGCCCGCAACGATGTTGATGGTGCCTATGACGTGCTCATCACGGCCCTGGAGGAAGCGGTGCAACAGTCACGGACAGCCTTCGTGGCTTCGTTTCACGAACAATGTCGCGAGCTGGCCAAGCGACGAGGCGACTTCGAAGGATATGTCAGGCACAACGACGAGTTCATGAAGGCCAATGACGTGTTACGTGGACGTCAAACGACGACACGTCTCGTCATGCATGCCAAGCAACGCGAGATCGACGATCTCCAACAACATCGGGAACGAGAGCGCGCCATCTTGTTCGCCACACTTCCGAAGCAGGTGGCAGACCGTATCATTCGCGGCGAGGATGTGTCCGGCGATGACCACGACAACGCTGCTGTTCTCTTCTGCGACATCGTGGGCTTCACCACGCAAACGGCAGCGCTAGGCTCCACCATCGTGACCGCTCTCCTGGGACAACTCTTTGCATCCTTCGATACCTTGTGTGAACGCTATGCCATCACCAAGGTCAAGACCATTGGCGATGCCTACATGGCCGTCGCCTTTTCCACGAACGATACAGATGACTCCCCTTCTCGCCGCATCGCCGCCTTTTCCCTTGCCATGCTGGATCACGGCCTCACTTGGCCATCGGGAGAGCCTTTGCACATCCGCATCGGCATCCACTGCGGTCCGGTCACTGCCGGCGTGATCGGCACGGAACGGTTGCAATACGACGTGTGGGGCGACACCGTGAACGTGGCCTCGCGCATGGAAAGCTCGGGTGAAAAGGGACGCATTCACGTATCTGCAGCGTTTGCCACTGAACTCGATCTCGAATCGAGGTCCAACGATAAAGGCGACGGTAGCGGGTTGCATGAATTCCTCATCGAGGAACGAGGTACGATCGATGTCAAGGGAAAAGGCAGCATGGTCACATGTTGGCTTCGCGAAGCTGGTCGACCCACAAGCTGAAGAACCGAACGAGGTCGAAGCGAGATCACCCCGAATTGGGGACGCACTATCTCGGTACCCATCCATTGTGCGACGTTTGCGTGTGCTTGCATCGCATGACACACCTCGTTCAATGTTGTCAACGCGACGTACGATCCACCAAACAAAACACCAACGTGTACGGGCAACAAGCCAAACGGCATGTTCAAGGCTCTACCCACTGAGCTACACAACGACGGAGGCCGTCGTTATGACTGGAGTTGAACCAGCGACAATTGAATCCGAAGGAATCCGCTTGTACGGCACCGCACACGTTGATGACAAAGAACGTTGATCACCTACACGTCGATCCGATCGATGGCATCGATCGCCGTGCATCCATTTTCGATCGCAGCCAGGATCTCGAAGATGCGCTCATTCCAACCGGCAATGAGATACACATCATTCTGCATGAGCGACAGTGGCGACTGACCAAGACCGGCAAGGTCGAAGAGATACAGGCGAGCGCCCGGCGCGATCGTTCGCTTGTATTCGGTCCACAGCTCTTGCAGGCGACCCCCATCTCCATTGCTGTTCCACAGCTGACAATCCGTGAAGATCATCACCTTGTCCATTTCCACATTGCGTTGGATCAGGTCGAGGATGACGAGATAGCCGTTCGTTGCATATCCCACTTCACCTTCACGTTTGTAGAAGGTCTGGACGTTTGCCAGGATCGACGTTGCCGGTACATGAATGGTCTTCCATGTATCACCGAACATGCCCACTTCCGAGCAAGCGCACTTCGACCGAAGCAGCATGCCTAGCATGAGGCCGATATCGTAGTACATCACAGTTGACCGAGCGGAGATCGGCATCTGCATCGACCCCGATACGTCACATGCGATCAACACGCGCGTTTCAGCGCCAAATCCGGTGATGTTGGACACGGAAGCCGTCACGGCCCGCTCGAGGGCATCAAGAACAAGACCAACATGACCGTTCCTGACATCTCCCCATTTCAAGAGCCTCTGGAGCAATGTCCGCCCCGTGTCGAGCGACGTCTCCTGCAGCAACTGACGATACGCCGACAGGAATCTCAACGGGAACTGCTTCGAGCGCGCCACACTCTCCGAATCCGACAGCTTGGCACAAACCATTGCGATGTGCGACGATGAGACGTTGGCCGCCAGAATGTTTCGCAGATTCCGGAGCATTGCCATGTAGCCAAGACCGCCACTCTCGATCAACGATTCCCACGTGGCCGTGATGGCAGCTGTCCGCTCCGCTTCGTTGGCAAACGACCGCTGTCCAACCGCACTGAGCTCCGTCTCCCAGGTATACGGTGTCTCCAGTGTTCCATTCACGATCGCGTCGAAGATGACCTGCTGAGCTTCATCCTTTGCCTTCGGGTGGACGAGGAAAAGCGCATCTCGCAACGAGACCGACGTCTTCCGATCGTACTTGGCGAATTGATAGGCATCGAACCGATTGAACGATGCCGCAAGACCTTTCTGTACTTGCTTCGACAACTGACCGAGCTTCTTCACATCTGTACGGTCATTGACAATGGCATAACAGGCGAGTAACTCCGTGATCTCGTCCGCACGAAGGACTATGCGCTCGATCGTCTTCGAGACCAATGCCGTCCCCGTTGCCTTCTGCGCCAACAGGCATGCCAAATAGACCGGCACAGAGCGCAGATGCATCTTCGTTCGTGCATAGATGGCCAGCTTCGCAACGAAGACCGGATCACACGCTGCAACGAGTTCGCGAAGACGGACCATTCGGTCCGATCCCGACTCATAGAACGTATCGCTCAGCGTCGACGTCACAACGGCCGTGTACAGCTCAAGCTCCGGGCGCATGGCATAGGCGACCTCACCCTCGTAGTTCGTCAGGGTCGCTTGCTTCCGCTTGATGATGTTGAATCTCATGATGTCCTCCGTGTTGTCCTTTTGTCTGGTACAAACTTCGGAGGCGTGTGCGCAGTCTTTCTGCGCAGGTGAACTATGTTTGCAGAATATTCTGGAGATATTCTGAAACGACCACTGCCGTTCTTGCTTTTCATGGTGCTTGCCCTACGATGTGTCGGGCAGACACCAACGCCAGCGATCATTGCTGCTTCGATGGACTCTGTGAAACATCACAGCAAACTTGATGACATCCATACGGCGGCTGAGATCGAAGCGCTGTTGACCTCCATCCATCGCGACTACGATGATTTCAGAGTGAACGCATCCTTAGTGTTCAAAGAGAGAAAATGGGACACGACCGACAACGAATGCCAACGGGTTGCAGACTCGCTCCATGTACAGGCGTAGACAAAGTGCGACGTTGATGGCAATGGATACACCGATCTACTCGTTGTAGGTACATGGTATGACCCTTCTATTCTCTGTCTGATGGACAGTGGCAACGCGAGGATCACCGTCAAACACATCACGAGGCGATCATTCCAAGAGATCACGTTTCCGGTCGTATCGCAGGTCAATGGCAAGCCTGCAATACTCTACTACGCACGTGAGGAGCGCAAGTGGATCGATGACGGGGTGAAACGGAAGTGGCTTGTAGACACCCTCGTCTACATGTTCGGAGATTTTGTCGAGTACAACAAGGCTCCGGCACATCACGCCATTGGATCGATCTCGTATCGTACGGGACATTGTTTCGGAAAGTGTCCTGTCTTCGATCTCAAGATCAAGTCCGACCGTTCGGCAATACTTGAAGCTCGCGAGTTCAATGATAGAGAGGGGGTCTTTACAGCGACGATCGATCCATCTCACTTCGATCAGCTCGTTGAGATCTTGAACTACATCGATGTCGCTACACTTGACAGTTCCTATAGTGTCCCATGGACAGACGCCCAATCATGTGTGTTGACCGTCACCTTCGAAGATGGACGTACGATAAAGATCCGGGACTACGGCTTGCTCGGCACCTACGGTCTACAACGCACATATCGGCTCTTGTTCGACCTTCGGACAAACCAAGTTTGGAAATGACAGGAGTTCACTCCTCGTTCCGTTTCTCACCGTTCAGAATGACAGGAACTTTTCCGATCCTCCATGCCGCCTTTGCCACCAACAACCATCCCATGATGAAGGCAATTCCACCAAATGGTGTGATCATGCCCAAGGCACGCACGCCGGTGAGTGCGAATGCATAGAGCGATCCGCTGAACAGGACGATGCCTGATCCAAAAGCGATCGCTGCCATCTGCACGGTACGTGAAGGTCGGGAAAGGGCAAGGAGGCCGACGCCGAACAAGGCCAGTGTATGCGAGAGGTGGTAGGAGGCGGCCTTGGTATAGATGTCCATCGACGCAATGTCCAGCACATCGCGAAGTGCATGCGCGCCCATGGCACCAAGTGCTACGGCCAATGCGCCGGAGATACCGGCTGCAAGAAGAATTATACGTGCCATGGACGAAACTACGAACGATCACAACAACGGCAGGGAGCGATGATCGCGTCGGCGTAAAGGATCGAGATCCCTTCTTTGACTGAGAAGAACTCCGACGCTACGGCATCCCTACCGTGTGTTCACGTTTCAATGTACTTCGAGGTCAATCCTCCGGTCGTTCCTTGGCACTGGCCATGCGCACGATCCTTGGTTGGAATGTGGCGACCACGTCCACAAGCGCTTCCTGCGCTGCCATCACGTCGTGAATGTTCTTGTAGACCATCGGCGCTTCATCGACATCGGAACCGATGAGCGTCACGTCGTGATCCCGTAGCATCTGCTTCCACGCATGTCGGTCCACGGTGCGATGCGCCACTCCCCGACTCATGCGTCTGCCTGCTCCGTGTGAGGCGGAATGGAGGGAGGGGGCATGGCCCTTGCCGCGCACCACGAAACCCGGTGTGCTCATGCTGCCCGGAATGATGCCCATCACTCCTTCGCCGGCCGGCGTTGCACCCTTACGGTGCACCATCACTTCTGTCCCGTCGGCCAAGTGCTCCAACCATGCAAAGTTGTGGTGGTTCTCCACGATGAGGCGAGGCTCGAGCTGCATCGCATGCGAGATCTTGCCATGGATCTCGTGGTGGTTGGCCTTCGCATACTCACCTGCAAGATTCATGGCGACCCAATACTCCTGTCCCGCTTCCGAATGCATGTCCAACCATGCCAAGTGCTTTGCTTCTTCAGGAAGACCGGAGTTCTGCATGGCGATCTTTGAATACATCGAAGCGAGATTACCTCCGAAACCGCGCGAACCGGAGTGCGTGAGCAAGGCAACATACTTGCCCTCGGGGAGCGATTCATGTTCATCCGACTCGACCGAGAGGATGCCCCATTCGGCGAAGTGATTCCCCGTGCCGGACGTGCCAAGCTGATGATAGGCCCGATCCTTCAGGTCGCGGATGGCCTTGGTAGCGCCCCACTCCGGTCGGTCAAAGAGTGACGTGTCGTGATGCTCCTTCGTTGTGGACCCCAATCCGAAGTGCGTATGCTTGAGAAGCATGGCATGAAGTTCCCGTCGGTGCTCATCGAATCGTTCAGCCGGAATATCGTACACACTCAAACACATACGACAGGCAATGTCCACTCCCACAGCATATGGGATGATCGTATCAGCGCGTGTTGCCAAGACCCCGCCGATCGGAAGTCCGTATCCAACGTGGGCATCCGGCATCAGCGCGCCGGCGACGGCGATCGGGAGCTGCATGGCCGTGTTCATCTGGTCGAGCGCTCCCTGTTCGATGTGCTCGCGTCCGTAGATCGGATAGGTTGACATGTGTTGTTCCATTGTTCTGCGTTGTATCGTTCGTTCAGTGTTCATGATCGTCGAATGCAAATTTCAGGGTATACTGCGCAGTCTTTCTGCGCAGTAAAAAAAAAAACGTGAAGAGCGACCATGCCGATCAATCGCAATGCCCTGATCCGATACCGCACCATTGACGGATGCCTTCGGAATCGACGCCGACGGTGGACGTTGGAGGATCTCATCGATGCCTGTTCCGATGCACTCTACGAATACGAAGGCATCGACAAAGGTGTGAGCAGACGTACGGTTCAGGCGGACCTGGAGGTGATGCGAAGCGGAAAGCTCGGCTACGAGGCACCGATCGTCGTCATAGAGAAGCGCTACTACACGTATGCGGAGGCGGACTTCTCGATCTCGAACATCCCGCTCGATGCGCAAGACCTGAACGTGTTGGCAGAGGCCTCGGCATTGTTGCAACAGTTCAAGGGTCTTCCCCACTCTGCCGATCTCACCGAGATGGTCCTGAAGCTCGAGGACAAGATCTATGCAGGAAGATCGCAAGCGCGACCGGTGGTCGAGTTTGAGCGAAACGACCTGCTGAAAGGATTGCAGTGGATCGATGTGCTTCGCCGAGCCGCCGTCGATCAGCGCTCGGTGTCGGTCACCTATCGGTCATTCCGCGCGCGCTACGCATCGACGTTCCTGTTCAGCACGTACCTATTGAAAGAGTATCGCAACCGATGGTTCGCCATCGGCGTTGACCATCGGCGCCGTACACAGTTGGTGATCCTGGCGATCGATCGGATCGAGGACATTGCGGATGTGTCTGACATCGACGATGACTATACACCGAACACGCTCGCGGATCTTGCCACGTATTTCGAACATGTGATCGGCGTAACGCGAGATCAGAAGAGCACTCCGCGCAAGATCGTCTTTCGCGTCAGCACGAGTGATGCACCCTACATTGCTACGAAGCCACTTCATCCCAGTCAGCACCTTGAACGAACCGAACCAAATGGTCACGTGTTCTCGATCAACGTGATCCCGAACTTCGAGCTCGAACGTGAACTTCTTGGATTCGGTGCCGCCCTCGAGGTCTTGCATCCTCCGGGACTTCGTGCGCGGATCGCCACCATTCACCGACAGGCCGGGCAACTGTATGACGCACCTTCATCGAGCACCACCACCTGATCGCCATCACGTGCGCTGAAGGAACCGTGCCACCTTCGACTCGAGAAGCTCCGCGCTGAGCGGAATGGTCGCATCGTTCAGGAGTCCGGCTGAATCCGTTTCGACGCCGGGCCACGATGCGAACACCCGCTCTGCCGTTGGGCTTCGCAGCTTGTTCTGGCTGCAGATGAACAGTGCGCGGATCACAGTTGAAGGGTTTGCAGCACCTTGTACATCACGATCGCCGGCCAGACAAGTGCCTTGAGAATACCGAGTGCGCCATCCCAGAAGCCCGTGGACTGTTGCACGAAATAGACGGCGGCGCCAACGGTGGCCAAGAACCACACGAGGCCCCACATGCCGTCATTGCTGACGATGACGTTCTTCTCTGATGCCATGACCCTGTCTCCGTAGAGTGTGATGGAAATGCGGTCTTATGAGACACGCCGCCGTTGACGTTGCAGCACGCCGTCCACAAGGAACAATGCCGCGGGCAGTGCGAACAGTGCAAAGTACGGTCCACCCGGGAATCTGCCACTGGCAACGTACATCCATCCGTAGAAGATCGACAGGCTTACGACAGAGAAGATGGAACCGACCAACGGCCTCCACCAAGCGATCCCAAAGCCGACCACAAGTCCGATCGGAAAGAAGAGAAGGGCGATCGTCTCCTTCGGCGTGGCATTCAGATGTTCGGAACCTCCGAACATGAACATGAAGAGGAGTCCTGCACAGAAGAGTGAAAGAAGTCGTGCGGACCAGCGAAGAGCAAGCATACCATACCAAGATGTTGGAACAACTGCGGTGAGCGGCGCTCGAACGAACGAGGTACCGAAGGGTTACGTTACCACGAAAAACGAGTTAATTTTCCCCACTCATCGAAAGGATACCGTCATGGACGAACATCTCCATCAGATCCGCGAGCAACAGCGTGCATCGTGGGACAAGTTCTCTGGGGGTTGGAAGAAGTGGGACGACCTGACCATGGAGTTTCTTGAGCCCGTGGGCAGTGCCATCATTCGATCGCTTGCACCGCAAGGATCGCACGCGGTGCTTGACATTGCGGCCGGAACGGGTGAGCCAGGTCTGACGATCGCGTCGATGCTCACGGACGGACATGTGGTGATCACCGACCTGTCCGAGAACATGCTCGACATTGCCCGCGAGAATGCCGAACGTCGCGGCATCACGAACATTCGCACGCAGGCATGCGATGTATGTGAGCTGCCGTTCGAGGACAATAGCTTCGATCGCATTTCCTGTCGCTTCGGATTCATGTTCTTCCCCGACATGGAACTCGCGGCGTCGGAAATGGCACGGGTGCTCAAGCCCGGTGGGAAGCTCTCAACGGCCGTGTGGAATGTGGCCGAAAAGAACTTCTGGGTGACGGCCATCATGAGCTCCATCAAGAACCATCTCGATCTGCCACAACCACCGGTAGGCGCACCGGGCATGTTTCGTTGTGCGGCAGACGGTATGATGGTGGAGCTGTTTCGATCCGTTGGCCTCAAGAACCTCGAACAACACGAGATCCCTTCCACCTTGCCAAGCGGTACTGTGGACGTGTATTGGGACATGATGAATGACATTGCTGCACCGGTCGTCTCGGCGCTGGCTGCAGCCGACGAGGCGCAGGTTGCCGCGATCCGTCGCGATGTGTACGAGGCAGTGAACCGACGGCATCCCGATGGAAACGTCGTGATCGATGCCAGTGCTCTGGTCATTGTCGGTGAGAAGTAACGCTGTCGATCGAAAACGCTTGTGATCAATTGATGCTCTATGTCCGACCTCGCGCCACTGTTCGACCATCTTCGCAACCATGTACCATTGACCGAAGCCGATGAAGCGCTCCTTCGGGAGCGCGTCGGCATTCGTCGGTATCGTAAGGGACAGTTCGTCACGCAACATGGCGATGTATGCCGACATGAGTCCTTCGTCCTCCAGGGATGCCTGCAGCAGTTCTTCACCGACGCAGATGGGAACGACCACGTGGTGATGTTCGCCACGGAAGGCTGGTGGATCGCCGATCTCGAGAGCTTTCTGAATGGAACACCGGCACGGTTCTTTCGCCTCATCATCCAACGCGCCTACATCGCTTCGCAACGTCGCGTGGTCGAGAACGTGAGCATGCCCGCCAAAGAGCGCTACCAAGCCTTTGCCGAGCGATATCCCCTGCTCATTCAGCGACTTCCGCAATACCGGATCGCCTCCTACCTTGGCATGAGTCGCGAGTTCCTGAGCAAGGTCCGCAAACAACTTCTCGAAGACCTCTGATGTGAACTAGTTCACACGACGTTCTTGTCGTGGTTCATCGTTTGCGCACCGCCCACCCCTGAGTTTTGTATCGAACAGTTTCGATCATTTCTCAAGGACGCATCATGCTCCAAGCACTCTTCACCACACGCAACGATTGGACGGGTCTGATCACACGCATCACCATTGGCGCCATCCTCTTTCCGCACGGCGCACAGAAACTCTTGGGCGCCTTTGGCGGCTATGGCTTCACCGGGACCATGGGCTTCTTCACCGACGTGGTTCATCTGCCGTGGATCGTTGGCTTCGCAGTGATCCTCATCGAGTTCTTCGGTTCGATCTCCATGTTGCTCGGCTTTGCCAGTCGATTCTGGTCGGTGGCCATCATCGGTCTCACGCTCGGCATCATCACATCGTCACACGTTCAGAACGGCTTCTTCATGAACTGGGCAGGGACGCAAGGCGGCGATCAGTAGAGTTCGTTCGTAAGCCAGGGTTAGCTTGATGCCGCATGCCGACGGAACACGGCAATGGCATTGTGTCCGCCGAAGCCGAACGTATTGCTCATCACCACATTGATCTCGCGCTCCTGCTTCACATGAGGCGTGAGGTTGAAGCCCTCTGGAATGTCCGGATCCGGCGTGTCGAGATTGATGGTGGGCGGCGCCGTTTGATGTTGGAGTGCGAGGACGCTGATAACAGCTTCCACTGCACCGGCGGCACCAAGGAGATGACCGATCATGGATTTCGTCGAGCTGATGTTCATGGTCGGCGCATGATCGCCAAAGACATCACGAATGGCCTTGAGCTCGATGATATCACCATTGGGCGTTGACGTTCCATGCGTGTTGATGTAGTCCACCTCGTGCGGTGCGATGCCTGCATCATCAAGAGCGGCCTTCATCGCCAGTTTCGGACCAAGTCCTTCGGGATGAACTGAGGTCAAGTGATAGGCATCGGCCGACATGCCGGCGCCGATGACCTCGGCAAGGATCGTGGCCCCACGTGCAATGGCGTGTTCATATTCTTCGAGGACAAGTGCAGCAGCACCTTCACCCATCACGAATCCGTCGCGGTCTGCATCGTACGGACGTGAAGCGCGCGTGGGCTCATCGTTCCGCGTCGACATGGCCTTCATGGCGTTAAATCCTCCAACCCCGGATGCGCAGATCGCTGCTTCGGATCCGCCGGTGATGAACATATCGGCCTTGCCCCATCGAATGTAATTGAAGGCATCCATCAAGGCTGAGTTGCTGGAGGCACATGCCGAGACCGTTGTGAAGTTGATGCCGTTCAGGCCGTAGCGAATGGCTAGCTGACCTGACGTGATGTCGACGATGGTGCGTGGAATGAAGAACGGATTGAAACGCGGCGTTCCGTCACCACGAACGTAGTCCGTGATCTGTTCCTCGACGGTTTGAAATCCGCCTTGTCCACTTGCCCAGATCACACCGAACCGTGTCCGATCGGTCTGCTCCATGTCGAACCCTGCCTGCTTCATGGCCTCGTCCGCCGCCGCAATGGCATAGTGCGTCACGGGGTCCATGCGACGCAATGCCGCACGCTCAATGAAGTTTTCGGCATTGAAGCCCTTCACTTCGCAGGCGAAGCGTGTCTTGAACTTCGAAGCATCGAATTGTGTGATGGGGGCCGCCCCACTCACGCCGGCGAACAGATTGGCGCTGAACTCTTGTACCGTGTTCCCGATGGGCGTGAGCGCCCCCATGCCGGTGATAACGACTCGTCTCATGGTGTTGGTCTCGCTGTAAGGTCTGATAGAAGTTGCTGTGATACTCGTTTGAATTCTTGCGTACCAAGAATGCGAGCAAGGTGAAGGGAGGCGGCCATGTTCGTGGCCACCATCAACGCTCGTGCATGCGCCGTTCCCTCGAAGGCGAGCCTTCCCGCCTTCCTACCCTCTTGAAGCGTGCGCTCAAGCCACGCAAGAATGTCGGTTGCCATTCGTTGGATCTCGCGATGCACACCGGCGCCAAACGAAGCATAGTCGGCCCCAGACGCGCCCAAGAGACACAACCGGTGCGCTTCGGCATGCTCTGCGAACATGTGGACGAACCGTCGCAAACGCTGACGTTGATCAGGGAGTCGATCTGTCTTCACTGCAAAGGCATGGAACGTCTCCCGCTCCTGCTCGATGATGGCGCGTGCGAGATCGTCCTTCGACGGAAAATGATAGTGAATGGCGGCGGGGCGCACCTTCAAGGCATCGGCCAGGTCGTAGTAGCTGAAGGCATTGAAGCCCCTTGTTCGAAAGAGGTCCTGTCCGAGATGCAGGATGAGGTCACGCGTGGCCATCCTGCAATATACTGACTACTTAGTAAGGAGTCAACCACTACCGACTAGCTTCTGAAGGAATCTCGCCATGTGCGGGTCAGACCGATGCAAGGGCACCTCGGAGAAAGGGAACCACTGCACCGTGTGGAACTCGGAGGCATCGAACGCAATGTCGGCACGACGATCACCGGCCACCACGTACCACAGCGACACATCCGTGTGCCCTGCCGTCGTACCAACGGTCTCGGTGCACGTGATCATGATCGGCGCAGCGACCGGGGTCGTGCATCGAAGTCCAAGCTCTTCCAAGAGCTCACGCTCGACGGTGGTTCGAGGATGCTCGTTCGGCTCGACATGTCCGCCCGTGGGTAACCAGAGCTGGGCATTCTTGTGATCGACGAGCAAGATGTGGTCATCGTCGACCACAGCGAAGTAGGCGACCAAATGCTTTGGCGGCGTGGCCGCCTTTGCCGTGCGAAAAAGTGGAGCACCGGAGTCGACCCAAGCGAGTGCATCTTCGATGTGCTGCTGCTCCAACGCATCAAGCGGAACGATGGATGCGATCTCTGCACGACATTCTTGATCCTTGCCGCCGTTCACAGTAACCCCGGATTACGATTCCACACGGCGAACGTGAGCGCCGATGCGAACGTCACCCAACCCAGGTATGGAATGAGCAAGGCGCCGGCCGCACGATGAAGGCGCCAGAAGGAGAGGAGGGTGGCAAGGATGGCCACCCACAGAATGAGGATCTCTGCAAAGGCAAGTGCGCCGTTGCGAAGTCCGAAGAACAGCCACGTCCATAGGCCGTTCAAAACAAGTTGGATGATGAACAACGTCAGCGGTCCACGTGCCGCACGAAATCCGTTCATGCGCCAGATGAGCCATGCCGAGACGGCCATCATGCAGTAGAGTATGGTCCAGGCCGGACCGAACAGCCATGCCGGTGGTGCCCATTCGGGACGCACCAGATCTCGATAAAAACTGCCGGCCGAGGCCGAGGCAAGTCCACCGAAGGCAGCGGCCACAAAGCAGAGGAAGATCCAGCCGAGCAGGCCAACGAACTGTGTACGACGTTGCATGTTCATAGGTAGCAATCTACAATGTAACCGCTGACCATGGTTGGTGTGTCCTCACAGGAGAGCGAGTTCTCGCACCCACTATTCATCGGAGGTATCCATGAAACGCAGCATCACACTCGTTGCCTTTGTCTTTGTTCTCTGCGTCGGCACACAGAGATCCCATGCCTGTTGTTGCGAGACAACCTACCGAAGTATGAACAGTACCTTCGTCGTTGGCGATACGCGGTGGATCCTCTACAACGGTGTGGTGTACCGGAACTCAATGTCGACGGACGCAGCGACGGCCTCACGACGATACATCCAAGCTGCCACGGGTTCTCGCATATCGTTCGCTCCAATAGATCGCACAACGTTTCCCTCTTTGTTGCACTACACGTCGGAAACTACTCCCCTTGTTTCTGGACGGATCGCTCGCATCCTTCTTGATGATCGCAACAGACTGTGGGCATTCAACGACAATGGGGATGCGTCGATGTTCGATGGTGTTGCGTGGGAGACCCTTCGGCATTCGGGTTCCGCGTCTAAGGAGATATTGTCGTACTACTACAAGACGGGCCTTGATGTGATCATACGAGACGGCATCATGCGGATCGCCACATCTGAGTATGTGGACGAGATCGATATGAACCGGCTTGTGCGCCGCAGACTACTGGAGGCCAATGGAGCACTAAATAACCCTCAGTTTCTGGGCTTGGACACGATCACGTCCATTGGTTACGACAATATCATCTTCATCGATCTGGCATCGAACACCATCGACATCGACAGCAAGATCGACAGCACTAACAACGGTGATACGATTTACAATCTCCCCCACTTCTCAGATCAGCGAATGCGTGCGACACCGATCGAGATCCGCAGTTCCGGTCATCATGCCGATGCACATGAACAACGACTTGAAGCGTTCTTTTGGGAGTATACCTTTCAACAAGCTCCACGTGCGTTACAATCGACCTTGCGTTCATTGAATTTGTCTATGTCCGACACTGTGTTTCTGCATGGATGGACACCAGAGCGCACCGGTGCCTATCTCGACATGGTCGCCGACAAGAACGGCACGATCTATCTCGCGGGATTCGATGGGATCACGGTGATCCCGATGACCACTGAGGAAGACGTCGTGCGCGATCGACCAACGCCGCTCGCAACAGCAACACTCTATCCGAATCCGGCAACGCATCACGTAACGATCGGTCTCGAAGCGGCATCTGCACAGCGTGTTTCTGCGCTGCTCGTCGATGCATCGGGGACAACGGTCGCAACGGCTGACCTTCGTGACCCTTCCACCCTTGTCGACCTTACGCCCTATCCCAACGGAATGTACACCGTGGTCCTCACATCTGACCATGCACGGACTGCTCGTTCGCTTATCGTTCAGCGATAGCATGCTGACGATCTGCGCTCTTATTGAACAGCATGGCGCTCGGCTCTGTCATGTTGGTCGTCGTTCCCCAACAGGTGCCCTATAAGGGCACCTGTTGTTTGAGCGCGATTGTCTACTTTCGCGGATGATCCAACGCCGCATTCTGTTGCTGTTCGCCCTGGTCATCGTCGTGACGATAGGCACTAGGTGTGGCGGTCGCGTGGATGAGCATGCCCCACAAAGCACTCCTGATACGACTGCACGGGTCGGCGCGGACAGGTCATTGGTGTCCATCGCTGTGATCAGTCTAGACCCACAAGGGTGGGACGATGTGCGCGCGTTCATCCAAGATCTCCCGTCTCCCACCATCGTGAAGATCTTCTATGGTGACGGAAACGTTGTTGTTGGCTCCAACGTCACCGCTATGCGTCTATTGGATTCGTTGAGCAAACACGAATCCCTTTCGCACACCGACGTCCCGGCAACGCTCCCCTACTTCTCAACCGCCTTGATCGCAGCCATTGGGGCATCTCTTGAAACGTCGTGCGAACACACGCGCACGGTGGTCTTGGGAACGTTCCCGCCGTTGAAGGTACGATCCCGCAGGGAGATCGAGCGTATTGGACCAATCATTACGAGAACAGAACTCGAATCGCTCGCCAAGCTTCCTGACCATCGGTTCATTGTGATCGGTCCGTCGGATGCATCAGTTCTTCGCGACATGATGCTGCGTGCCCTGGCAGAGGCGAAGAGTCGCGTCACGTCCATCAGCTATCAATCCGGAGTTCAATGATGAGGTCACTCTTCTTCGCCTGTTTGAGCTGCGCGATCCTCGTGGGTTGCAGTTCTTCGTCGACAACCACATCATCGTCTAGCACGACACCGTCACCCTCATCCATTGCTGCCGCCCAGAACGCCTATCAGCCCGTTGTCCTCGCGAAAGACACCGTGATGGCACAGGCAACGGCTGGAGGTCTCACCTATGTGGCAGTGCCAAAGTCAAAGACCCCTCCACGCACAGAGTCACTCCAGAACGTTGGCGACGAGATCGTGATGAAGTATGGCGAGTCCGTGCTGATCGTCATTGATAGTCTCAATCCGACGGCGGTCACGATAGAGTCGATCGTCGACGAAGCATCAAAGACCGTCACGCTTCGTGTGGTCGATAAAGACAAGGATGTCGTGATGCTTACGCATAAGTGTCAGACCGTCGATCGCATTGGAGGTGGTGCGACAGCGTTTCCCAAGATCAGTATTGCGGACGGACTTGCATTGGAGCAAGTGGTCGTTACGCCGATGTGCGACGACAAGAATCGTCTGGCAGGGTACTCTATCCGGTATGGTGCCGAAGAACGGGGCTGTCAAGTCCAAGCGCAGGCAGGCCTCAAGTCCTTCCATCGGTGCTTCGACAAGATCGCTCCGGAGAAGAAACAGATCGCTCGGACAACAAGCACGGTGAAGAACGATACGTGGCGCCTTCTCTTCTACGGCGACGAACGCAAGTAGGGCTCGAAGGCGGAAGGTCTCAGTCCTTCTTCTTGATCCAGTACGTTTGCATGCGTCCTTTTCCTTTCACGTCGATCATGCCGTGTTCTTCAATGTTGAATGTGCCCATTGCCTGTGATGCGAGTGCGTCGACGAACGCTTGCGTACAGTGGATGCGGTCCGCTTCTCCATTTGCTTCCATGCGGGCAGCAACATTGACCGTGTCACCCCATAGATCATAGGCGAAGCGACTCTCTCCAACGACGGCCGCGACAACGTCACCACAATTGATCCCGATCCGAATGTGCAGATCGTATCCGCTTTCTCGTGCATAGGCTTCCATCGCATCGAGCATATCGACGGCGAAGGCAGCAATACGGACGGCATGATCAGCTGCTGGAGCCGGAACGCCAGTCGCCGCCATGTACCCGTCACCGATCGTTTTGATGCGCTCGACACCATGTTCACGCGCTAGTCTATCGAAGAGGGAGAAGAGTCCGTTCAAGATCGTGACGATCTGGATCGGCGTGAGCGCTGCGGTCAGAGGAGTGAATCCGACCAGGTCTGCGAACAACACCGACGCATTCGAGTAATGATCGGCGATCTGACGTTCTCCGTTCTTCAGTCGTTCTGCAACGGCAGAGGGCAGCACATTCAATAAAAGTCCACTACTCCGCTCTTGCTCGGCTTGCAGGTCTCTTGTCCGTTCTCGTACTTGCTCCTCGAGAGCGTGATTTCGTGCCGTGATGGCACGCACGCGAGACCGATAGAAGCCCATGCCGACGAGGCCTACCGCGAACGCAACTCCGAGTTTGAGCCACAGTGTTTGCCACCATGCGGGTGTGATGATCACCGTGAGTGGCCGTCGGGGTTCCTTCCATGTGCCGTCGACGTCGAAGATCTGCACACGAAATGCGTATGTGCCCGGACCAACATTCTGATACCGGGCCTCGAGTACATCGGAGGCGTCGATCCAGTGTGCATCGTATCCTTCCAGCAGGTATCGATAGCGAAGATGCTGACCATACGTCGGATCGATCACCGTGAACGCGATCGTGAACGGAGATTCCTCGTAACCGAGCATCAGTGAATCCCGAAGGTTGAGCCATGGTTCCAGAGGTCGGATCTCGTCACGTACGCGCAAGGCCGAAAGCTCGATCGCAACATCTGTGCGCATCGCAGGAACAAGATGCGGATCGAGGACACTCGTACCGCGAGCATGCTCGAGCCAGATCTTCATCGTGTTGCCGACGCTCGGAAACGTGGCCGAGCGGATACGTAGCGGACCGTCATCATCTTCAAGGGGAAGGAGACGATACCGTAACGTGCGCAGGTCAAGACATTCAACATGCGTGGTAGCGACGATCCACAGAATGCCGCGATGATCACGCTTGGCACCAAGATATGGTTGCCGTCCTGCGTCGACGAACGGACTCTTCACGCGGGCAAACGTTCGTTGGGTAAGATCTGCGATCGCAACACCACGACGATCCACGATCACGGCCTTGCCACCCTCCATCATGGATACGTACTTGATGGCTGCAAGCTTCTCCATGGTCTCGTTCACAGGTTGAAGGTGCAATGGGGAAACCGATCCATTTGAGCTCATCACCCCAACATCTTTGTACCCATAGATCCATGTTTGGCCGTCGGTACTCGGAACGATCCCAACAATGGCGTTCTGCAGCTCGAATTCGAGAACATTGTCCGTGCCGGCGTGGTGTGTGAACGAACTCTTGTTCGGATCCCACATGAATCGACCATGATCCGTGAAGGCGAACAGTGTTCCATCGCGTCCCTCGCCGAACCGAAGCACCGTCGACGAGAGGTCGGATACATCTGCATTCGACATCTGAAGTGCGTAACGCTTGACCTCACCACTTTGTGGCCAGATGGCGAACACCTGACCTTTGCTGCCAACCCACACACGGCCATCACGCGCCCGATAAGCACCGTGGACGTCCACACGCTGCGAACCAAGTCCGATGTACTGCACCGCCTGCGTGCGCGTGTTCACAAGTGCCGCATCAGCCGGACCGGTTGCGAAGAATGCAAGCGTGCGATCCTCGTCGATCCCCACTGTCTGTACGACCTGGTCGTGAAGACCTTCGATCGGTCGTGCGAACGGACGCATCGGATCTTGAACGATCACCCCACCGCTTGGAGGTTGTGCCGTGATGCGACCGAGGGCGTCGACATGAACAGGAACGATGATGCTTTGCGGCGTGGCAAGTGCCGTCCGCCCGACAAACGACACGAATGCATAGGTACCTGACATTGGATCGAAGGATGACACCCCGCCCGCTCCGGACCACCATAGGTTGCCGTGCGCATCAAGGACCCCAGATTCACATTGCGTCAGATCGGCACGTCGGAGCTCAGGGCGTTCCACATTCCGTATCTCATACTGTCCGCTTCGCTCGCGCTGCACGAGCCAGATGGTGCCACCGGCCGTCACGAGCACGCAACGATCATTGCGTAACGGTCTGAAGACGGCGATCGGCTGCTGTACAAAGGCTGGTGGCAATGGGACGATACTTGCGCTTCCCTTCTGTGCAAGATCAAGTATCTGGAGTGCCCCTGTTTGCCATGAGAGCAACCATGCAACACGCCCGTCGGCCGTTCTCATGACGAACTCCGGAAGGGTCGTTGTCGATCGTATCGAAGCATTCATGACACGAAAGACAGAGTCGGAAGGCTGAAGGGAGGCGAGGCCGTATTGCGTAATGGCCCAAACCGCACCACGGCGATCACTGATCGGCGACGGTGAGCCCGTGATCTCCACGATCGGAGATTGCCGACCCCGTGCTACTCGCATCTGGGACCTTGTGTTGCGAGCAAGGTTGAAGAGCTTGTTGACCTGCTGAGCATTTGTAGAGTAGACAAGCGAGTCGTTGACAGCAACCACCACACTCGACTTCAGGGGCTCACCATCACGACGTCCACTCGGATACCAGTTACGGAACGCCTGACGTCCACGATCGAACTCCGCAAACCCATTGATAGCCGAGAATCGGAGCCGTCCATCTGCGTCCTCGAAGATCTGATAGCAGCGCTGATTGATCACCGACGTGGAGTCTTCAAGGTTCGGACCAAAGGTCTGCAACGAACGTCCATTCCACCTGCAGAGGCCGTCCTGCGTGGCGATCCATATCACGCCCGTCCTGTCGACGTGTACTTCATTCACATTGAACGAAGGGAGACCATTCCGCACATCGATCGAATGCACAGCATGCTGCTGCGCAAGAGTGAATGTTGTGCTCAACAAGCACAGCAACAGCGCCGTCACCTGACCTACGATCTTCATGTTTCCTCCAAGGCTCGAACATACAACATGTTCGTACAAACCATTGGAATGCTATCCGAACGAGAACGGATCTCAGCGCTGAAGGAAAGCACAGCAAATGATGGTAACTTCACGACGAGAATCCTGAGGATCTGAACTCCCAATGCGCACCTACGACGACTACCTGACCACTGTCAACGCCGCGAATGATGCCTATGATCATGCTGGACTTGAGTCCGTTGCCGAGGAGCTCGCACGGACCGATGATCCGCGATGTCATGCACTCGGATCGCTTGCACGCGGACTTGCCGCCTACATACGTCACTCGTACGTCGACGCGCTCCCGTGGTTCGAACGTGCTCTCGAGGTATACACCAACGTTGACGATGATCTCGGTATCGCACGTGCTCTGAGCAATGTGGGTCTGGTACACTACCTGAACGGTCGGGAGACCGAGGCACTCGATGCCTTCACGCGTTCACTCGAGATCCACAAGCGCTGCGGCAACGCAAAGGGCATTGCAACGCTCACGAGCTTTCTTGGTATCGTCAACTTCGGCATGGGCAACTATGCAGACGCTCTCGAGCGATACACCACCTCGCTTGGTATGCACGTGGAGCTCGGCAACGATGCGGAGATCGCGAACGACCTCAGCAACATCGGCTTGGTGTACGAGACCACCGGTGACTACCCCACGGCCCTCGAGTACTATCACAAAGCCTATCACAAGTACGAGACGCTGAACGACCGCGACGGACTTGCCGGCGTGATCGGCAACATCGGGAATGTGCAGAGCGTGACGGGCGATCTCAATGCGGCCATGGACAGTTACCAATTGGCCCTTGCCATCCATACAGAACTTGGCGTTCAGCGTGGCGTGGCCGTCGTCACCGGCAACATCGGGTCATTGCTGGTACTCATGCTTCGTCTTGATGAGGCGCAGACCTATCTCCAACGGGCGTATGATCTCTACACTGCCCTTGGCGACCAGCGTGGTGCCGGCACGGTCCTTGGCAGCATGGCTTCAACGTTCATCAAACAAGGCAACATCGACGATGCTCGACGTGTGATCGGGTCGACCCCTGTGATGGAATACGACAACCCTCGAACCGTGATCGATCTGCTCGACAGTACGGCCAAGCTCCACGATCACGACGGTGATGTCGATGCCGCCATTGCTGTGCTGACCTCTGCCCTTGCGATCGCCGAAGAGCATACGCTCCGCGAGGAGCAGGCCGACATTCAAGCGCAGCTTCGCGACCTTGCGCTCAAGCAGAACAACCTTGCAGAGTACGTTGCACGGAACACGGCCTTCATGAAGTTGAATGACGAGATCCGCGGCCAGGACGCAACGCGACGTCTTGCCATGCACGATGCCCAACGTCGTATCGATGCTGAACGCAAAGAACACGAGAAGCACCTGGCCGTCCTCCATTCCACCCTACCAAAGCATGTTGCTGAGAGGGTGGCACGGGGCGAGGTGGTGAACGACCATTACGACCATGCGGCCGTGCTCTTCCTCGACATTGTTGGTTTCACGACGATCTCGTCGAGTCTCGATCCGCAACAAGTGATCGAGCTCCTCGACAGGATCTTCAAGCACTGCGATGCCATTTGCGCACGTCATGGTCTCACGAAGATCAAGACCATCGGCGATTCCTACATGGCCGTGTCGTTCAATGTCGATGCAACGAAAGCGTGCTGGGATGCGGCGATGGCGGCGGTGGAGATGAAAGAAATGCAATACCAATACACAATACAGAATACAGAATGCAATGAGGGAATGATCGAATACAGAATAGGACTACACTGCGGCCCCCTTGTGGCGGGCGTGATCGGCTCCGAGCGCATGCAGTACGATGTGTGGGGCGACACCGTGAACATCGCATCGCGAATGGAGTCGACGGGTGAACGTGGGAGAATTCAGTGCAGTGAGGAGTTCGCCGAGAAGATCAAGGAAACGGACTCCATCAAGGTGACGTTGCGTGGCGTGAACGACGTCAAAGGAAAGGGTGCCATGCGCACCTATTGGATCGATCGGAACGATCGATCACTCGAATAGCGTACCATTGTCAATATCGTCCCGTAACGTATGTTATGGCGTTATGGACACACACATCCTCGTCTCGAACCTGACCAATCCGACACTTCTCTTCTTCGTATTGGGCGTGATCGCATCGAGGATCCGCAGTGATCTCGAGATCCCGGCCGCATCGGTGAAGTTCATCTCGCTCTACCTTCTCTTCTCTATTGGCTTTAAGGGCGGACAAGAGCTCTCGCACAGCTCGTTCACGCCGGAGATCGCATGGTCGCTCGTCTTCGGTCTGCTGATCGCAACGGCCATCCCCGCCTACACGTTCTTCATCTTGAAACGCAAGCTCTCGATCGCCGACAGCGGCGCCATCGCTGCCGCCTATGGCTCGGTGAGCGCCGTGACCTTTGTGGCCGCTTCTGCATTTCTCGAATCGCAGCAACTCACGTTTGGCGGACACATGGTGGCCGTGATGGCACTCATGGAGTCGCCGGCCATTCTTGTTGGCGTTGTGCTGATGATCATCTATGATGCACGCTCCACATCTCGAGATTCGCTTGGTCCAATGATCCGTCACTCCTTCACCAATGGAAGTGTGTTGATGATCGTGGGGAGTCTCATCATTGGACTGATCGCCGACGTGAAAGCAGCAGAAGGCATCAAGCCATTCACCACCGATATCTTCAAGGGCTTCCTCGCCATCTTCCTGCTCGAGATGGGCTTGGTGACCGGTGCAAAGCTCTCAGCCTTCCGTCAATACGGCTGGTTCGCTCTTGCCTTTGCCATTGCCATTCCCTGTTTGAACGGCTGTGCGATCGCCGCGATCAGTCACCTTGTGAGTGCCGACCCCGGCAATCGCTTCATGTTCGCCGTCCTGGCCGCAAGCGCTTCGTATATCGCCGTCCCTGCCGCCATGCGCCTTGCCGCGCCCAAGGCCGATCCCGGCCTCTATATTCCCATGGCCCTTGCCGTTACCTTCCCGTTCAACATCACGGTCGGCATGCCGCTCTATGCGTGGGTGATCCAGAACATCTGATCAACGCACGAACATCATCCGTCGCACTTCTTGTGATGAACGAACGGTGATGGCATAGATGCCGCGCGGAAGTGTTGCCACGGTTGATGGAAGAGTGAGCTGTCCATTGGTGGCAATGATGTTCGACGCATGCACGAGCACTGCACCGGTCGCATCGATGACGTCGACGTCGTGCTCTCCATCGTTGATACCGGAAAGCATGACAACAGATGCATCACCCATGGGTTGCGGATGGATCGCATTGCTCACTGGCGGTACGTCCATGACCGACGTTGGGTCTTCGACCACGATGCTCACGATGGGCATGAAGTTCCAGCTATCGTCTGCCGACTCGATATCATCGAGGTTCACGGCATTGCCTGTTGCACGCAAGTAGTACGTGCCCGGAGTGGCAGGAGCCTTGAACGAAAAGATAAACTGTGCCTTGCCACCTTGCATGGTCTTCGGTGCCGAGTGCACCAGTTCGTTCACCTTCATCTTGAGTCCGGAACCTGCCGGCGCGATCAACGTGCCCGCGTCCGCGTTGCCTGTTGTGGTGGTCTTGACGGCGATGTTCACGCCTGCGGCCAGCATCGATGTGTGAGCCACTTCGATGGTGAATGCACGCGTTTCACCGGGTGCCATGGTCATCGAGTTTCCGGAGATCCCGATGAGTTGAATAGCGGTAGCCGTGCTCGGATTCAAGCCGTGGCAGTCTCCGCAGCCTTCTCCGGCAACAGCGGTACGACCGGATTTTCCGGACTTGTCGGCTTTGACAATGGTAGCAGAGGTGAGTCCTACAGCGAGGAACATCAAGAGAAGTTTGGTCATCATGGAACGATCATCAAAGAAGTGGTGAAGGGAAGAGCGCCGGTCGTTGTCATCCATCGGATCACATAGGCACCAGGTGCCAGTGAGGTTGATAGTTGCGTTTGCATGCTTGGCAGGTCTGCATGGTGCATGGTCTGTCCGGTGATGGAGATCACATCACATCCGACAACATCTTCCTGCGGTTTGCGAACGGTGAAGGAGTGTCCGTTGCTGACGGGTTGTGGTGCGATGAGGGCACGACCGTTTTCGTCTTGTGTGCTGACATCGGTGAGCACAGGATTCACCACCATGAAGGCACCCGATACTTCGAGGATCTTGGCGGGGTTGGCTGCATCGACGATGCGGATCACTCCAAGTCCGTCGGCATGCTTGGGCACATTCCATTGATAGTGACCGATGTTGGCATGAATGTTCGACGTGATGGTCTGCCATCCATCACCACATGCATCCCACTCCACATTCACTTTGCACGTTGCCCGTGTCTCCCATGTGATGATGGTGGCAGTGCGAGGTGTGAGTCGTGCGCCTGTGCGCGGCGCCGTGATGTGCACGGTCTCGATCTCCGCTGTGTCGCCGTCGTCTGCTGTTGTTCCGAGGATCGTGAAGGCGATCTTGTTGATCGACTCTTGCGAACTGTTGAGCATGTTGCTTAAGCGGACGAAGGCCGTCGTGGTCGGATGATTGGGAACCACCCAGGCGAACTGCGCATTCTTTGCATTCACTCCTTCGGCGATCACGGACCATGGTCCGGCAGGACCGTCTGCTGACCATTCGATGCGCAAGCTGACGGTCGACACAGTCGACGTGTCCTTTCCGCCCCCGCCACCTCCGCTTGTTGTGGTCGTATCCGTGCTGCCGCCACCACCACCCGTTGTGGTCGTATCTGTGCTGCCGCCGGAGCCGGCGCCTGTGGTGTCGCCGCTGTTGTCGTCACCACCATTATCTCCGTCGTCGTCACTGTCATCGTCACCGTCGTCGTCGCCGCTGTCGGAGCTGTCGTCGTCCTCATCTTCTTCTTCCGACATCAAGAGCTTCACGGCAGAACCACTCCAACGAATGGAGACGCGGTCACCCACATGATAGAGTTCACCACCTTGAGGGACCGTGAGCACGAAGGTTGCTGCCGTGCTCTGCGGAAGGATCATCATGTTGATGGTGTTCGTGGAGGTGAGCGTGGGTGTCTCCACTGATGACACGCGCACGAACACCGACATCGACGAATCCGTCGGCACGGTCCACTGATACGTCCCTGCTGATGCCGCCATGCTGGTGACGATGTTCTTCCACGGACCCGTAACGCCCGTTGTACTATAGTCGAGCATGATGTTCTGCACACTCGTCGACCGCCACGTGATAGGAACGACCGTTCCGATGCGCAGCGTCGCTCCACCAACAGGTGCCGTAAGCGTGAGGGTTGGAGAGGGCGGCGGGGGTGGCGTGGTCGTGATCGTGAAGGCCGCATTCGACATGTCCGAGGTCGTCGCTGCAGTGGTCGACACATCGCGTACACGCACGAAGCCACTCGTTGTGGCCGTGTTCGGCACGGTCCATGCATACGAGCCGGACGCGGCGGCCACAGAAGCGGCGATCGTCGTCCACGGACCATTCGTTCCGGTTGCACTCCAATCGATGGCCACTGTGGTGACGTTCGTTGACGTCCACGTGATCGTATGAGCTGAGCCCGACTGCCATTGTTCGCCACCATTCGGTGCCAATACCGTGATCACAGGAGTCGGCGTCGATGCCGTGACCACCAAGGTGAACTGCGGCAGACGTGCCCAAAGGTCGCCGGTGTCTTCGACACCGTTGTTGTTCGTCGAAAGGCCGATGGCACGCAAGTAATACGTACCGGGTGTTGTCGGTGCTGTCCATGCGAAGTCGAACGTGGCACTGTTGTTCGTCAGCGTCTTCGGAGAGCTATGCGTGAGCTCCGTGCCAGAGAGCTTGAGATTCGTGCCGGCCGCTGTGAGCGTTCCCGCGTCCGTGGTTCCCGTCATGTCGGTCTTCACCGCAATGTCCACACCGGCGGTGCGACCCGTTGCCGTATGCGCGATCAGCACCGAGAGGTTCACCTTCGCGCCTGCCGTGACGTTCATGGAGTTTCCCGTCGAGCCCGGAACAGAGAGGGTAACGGCAGCCGAAGCGGAGGAGGAGTGACACGATCCGCAGCCTGCGCTGGTTGTGGCCGTGCGACCTGTTTTGCCGTTGTTGCTGGCCTGCAGGCCGATCACGGCGAAGAGCGCGAGAACGAGTGAAAGACGAAGTGTACGTATCATCGTATGTCCTTTCGTGAAAAGGAAAAGTGGCGGACGCCAGTATTGCGACATGCGATCCAATCGGCATGGACGCGATTTGGTTACAGCATGCACGACATGTATCCTTTTCAGACCATTGCGAGTTGTAGGCACTATGACGTCATTGGATGCACTCACCGACGAAGAGTTGATGGAGCGCTTGAAGGCCGACGAGATCGACGCCTATCGGGTGCTATATCAGCGCTACAAGCGTACGATGTATGCGTACATTCTGCAGATCGTTCGCAACGATGAAGTGGCCAAGGATGTGTTCCAGACGGTGTTCGCCGACATTTTCGAACATCGACGTCAGTTCACCTATGGAACGTTTCGCGCTTGGATGTATACGATCGCACGGAACGCCTCGATGAAGGCTTGGACGAAGGAGGCTCCGTCTCGAGCCGGACGTGGAATTGCCGATCCACCCGAACTCGCCGACGAGGGCGATCGAACCGGCGCTGATGTTCTTCTGTCGAACGCACTGCACAACGCACTCAACCAACTCACGCCGGAGTTCCAACAGGCGATCCAACTCCGGTACTACGACGATCTCTCGTTCGAAGAGATCGCAGATCGATTGAACATTTCTCTCTCCCTTGCCAAAGTGAGAGTGACACGGGCAAAGCAAGCGCTCCGCACGTTGCTGATGCCACTGTCTTCAGAGGTCATGATATGAGCAAACGCCATCCCGACGAACAACTTTGGAACGACATCGTGCAAGACGACGAACTTGATCGTTTCTTCGACGAAAGCGAGGCATCCCTCGTTGCTCGCGCCGAGCAACACGTCCGCAGAACGTCGGCACCGTGGAAGCGTCCCGGCATCATTGGCCTGGCCGTCGGACTGATGATCACATCCGGTGCTGCATGGTCGCTGCTGACGCAACACGGTCCGGATGTTGTCGTCCCGACGACCACCCCTCGCACGACCGTTGCAATGCCAACGGTCGCACCAACACCTGCACCTGCTTCCGGTTCAACGACGAACACTCCCACCGCAGAGCGTTTCTCCACACAGGTCTCGGCCACGTCCACATCGAACAACGCCGCCCTCATCGAGCGCGCCGATTCGTTGCAGGGTGTTGTATCGAACACGTCGGACGTCCATCAAACGCCAACGATGTGGTATACGATCGGCGTGCTCCGGCACCGTGCCGGTCAGGTCGAGGCTTCGCGACGCGCCTTGGCAGAGGCGGAACACATTGCGATGCAAATGAAGCTCGACGATCTGCTCGACAAGATCCGTCGTGAACAGACTTCCCTACCGTCCCGTTAAGACGATCTCCCCGGGCGACGTTGCCGTGGTACTTCCGTCGATGGTCTGCACGATCAGTCGATAGGTGCATAGACGACGTTGTTTCTTCGCATGGCCGGCAATGCCTTTGATCTCGTGATCGATCTGCGCGGGCACTTCACCGGTGCCTTGCACGATCTCGACCTGCGCATTGGGCACACTCGGGAACGAGATCTCAATGGTCCACGAGCGGACCGCAACATCAGAACCCACCGTTGGCGCGAAGCGCACGATCACCGGATCGGTACGCAGCACGGTCGTACGCACTGATAATGTCACCACTGGCGGGGGTGGCGCAATGGATCGCACATAGTATTGATGGACCGTGATCTCCGTGCCAACGGTGTCGTTGGTCTGCCGGGCAAGCATCACGCTTGGAGTTGCACCATAGGCGGCCACGATCGTCGACGTGTCGCTCACCACTCGTTGCGTGAACGTTGGCGGCGACGGGACGGGAGGTATGAACGGTGGAACAACCGGGATGGTGGTATCAGGGAGGCGGGGTGGCGTGGAAGTGGTCGACGTGCGCAGACGCACGCCAACACTCAATCCCACCATCGTCCACGATACATCGGACGAGATCGACGTGAGCGGGATCTCGATGCGCACATTCGGCTCGATCATAAAGGAGCCCACAGATGTTCCATTCGATTCCACACCGAGCTCGATCATCGGGATCACCGCCTTGCTTCCCGGCAGTTGCCGGGAGAGATCGGTGGAGGGTGGGAACTGCACACCGGGCGGATCGAGGATCCGTTGCGATTGCGAGACACTCGGTTGCAGTGCTGCGCGTGCGATCACGCCCACTCGGAATCGTGCCGAACGCATGCTGAACAGCGCCGACAACGAAGCATCGATTGCCGTGTATTGCAAGGTAATGGTGTGCTCGATCGTGGCAGGCACCACATCACCATCGATGGACAATGTGGTGGATTCATTGGCGCGGATGGACGATGTCGTGTGCATCACACCAAGGCCGCCCACAAGGGTCCACGTTGGATCGAGAACCATGCCTCCCTCCAGCCCTGCCGAACCCTGCCATCCGATCGATGGCGAGAATGAAATGCCCGCACTTGGAAACCCGGGCAATCCAGAGAACGAAGGCAATTGCAACATGCCGCCCAGACGGGCCTGAACGCCCAGCCAGAGCGGCTGTGCGCTAACAGAGGTGCACCACATCAGGAGCACAGCGATCAGTGCAAGACGATGAAGCGCTGCACGGCCGTTGAGGTGCCGGTGTGAAAGACGGCCGTATAGGTACCGGATGCCAGGCCAACGGGTATGGTCACGCTGACGACGGCCGCCGGTAAGGTTGGTGCAATGGTCCATGAGCTGGCCAAATTACCCGTGTTGTCGTACACGTCCAACACTCCGCCTTGGTCGGCATGGTACAGCCGCACCTGCAATGGCAACGACGAAGGACTTGGAGTGATCACCACTGCTGCCTGCGACGTGTCGAGCTGCACGTAACGAGGTCCGCCACTCCAGGCATCGTCGATCACGAACGTGGCCGTCAATGTCGTGTCGGCACGGTAGATGCGCGTTGGACCTGCATAGAATTCGATCTCGTCAACGACCACCGTGCTCGTGTCGTGATCGCCCAAACATCCCGTGAACAAGAGCGTGGCGGCAAGCGTGGTATCTGTTGGCAGTGCGCTCTTGCGCATGGTGGTGCGAGTGGTGCCGAGCAGCACATCGGAACGGTTGGAGGAATCGAGAGCGATGACCGTGTTACGATAGGCGATGCGCATCTGTACGTCGGTGACGTTGCGTGCCGCAAGCCATGCATGCCCCACGGTGAGTTGAATGGGTAGCACTCGCGCCTCGCCGATCTTGCAATGGACGGGGACACTATTGCACGCAAGGCGCACGGGCTCCGATACCACCGGTGTGTCCGACCGACGTCGCACGGGAATGGTCACAACGATGATAGCCGTATCCTCGGCGGCCTGAGCTTCGGCACGGAGCGTGACGTTATCGGCGGACAATGCTTCGACCTGCACCATGCATTCGACGGAGTCGCTCGGGGCGATGGAGCCGTAGGGCGGAGGGGTGGCAAGGGACACGTTGGCCTTGGTTGCCGTGACGACCATGGCCTGCAAGGTTGCCTTGGCGGAACCGACGTTGCGGATGAACATGCGCACCATCGTTGGTGTTGCGATCGACAGTGAATCCGGCGGATCCGCACGAAGAGTGATGTCTGCTTTGGAGGTGTCGGGCGGTGGACCGGAGCGTCCCCTTCCTGTGAGGTGCGTGGTGGCGATGACAGACGTGCTCGACCACCAGGTAAGCGTGCCCGACATGGCCAGCGTATCGGTTGGCGTGAAGCGGAGCAGGACGGAGTCCGAGGCACCCGAGGCAAGACGTCGTACCGTGAAGGGTTGCACCAGTTCCACGTGCTCCGCCTGCAACCGCACACTATCCAGGCGGATCGACACCGTTGCCGGGTTCGTGAGCACGGCGGCGACGATGGTGTCGTGTCCGATCTCGACGCGCTGGAAGTCCACGTCGATGGCAATGGGCAGGGGTTGGGCATGACGGGAGCGGATCACGTGACCGGCCTTCCATGTCTGTCCGTTTGACGTGACGCGACACTCAACACCATGGTCTCCGAGCTCGGATGCCAGAATTGCATACGAGATCGTGTCTGTAGCGCCCGGATCGAGGAAGTGGACCGTTGGACCGATGATGGGTCCCAGGATCCAATGTGGGTCGGTTTGCACGTCCCGAATTTCCACCGTCACCTCCGTCATCCGCGTCCCCACGTTGCGAATTGGCAGGCGGATCGTGTCGAGGTTATCCACAATGCACGATGTGGATAACGGCGGAAGGATGCGAATGTCAAGCGGTGAGATCACTGTTGAATCTTTGCCGACCCATCGGATCACAGCCGTCGCCGTGGTGTCCGCATACCAACATTGCACCGTGGCCGAGTCGGCGCCGATCCGCGTAGCTCGCACGAGCACATCGGCATACGACTGTTTGTTTTCAATCACTTGCGGAAACGACACGATACTACACTTCAAGGTATCCGACACCACGCGTGCACTATCGATGCCGACGTTCGCACCACGAAGGAGCTCGATCAGCACGGGCGAATGGACGCTGTCGCCCACGCGAAGGGAATCCAACGTGACGTCTTCCATGGCGATCCGCGGCTTTGGCGGAGGTGGCGGAAGTGTGGAATCGATGGCGAGGCCGTGGAGAACGACGTTGAAGCGTCGACCGTCGACGTTTTCCACAATAGTATCCGTCAACACGCCCGCTCTTCGCGGTCGCCAGACAACATGCACCACGGAATCGCCCTGCGGTCGCAGTGGCCATGGTGCCGCCGGAGCAAGCGAGACCTGTTCTCCACTGTGGAGTGTGGATATCGAGAGCACCTGTACTGTGTGGAACTGACCGTGGTTTCGGATGTGGAACGTGCGTCGAGCGGAGTCGCCAACGGTCACCGTATCCATATTGATAATCAACGGACTTACCGAGATCGTATCACGTGGTTTCGAGCGCAAGATGGCATTGTCGGGAAGTTCGCTCGCGGGTGGATCTCGACGTGCGGCCGTGGCGGGCATGTCCAGGTCCGGCGAGGTTGTCCACAGTATCATGGTGAATGTGTCGACCGAGTCCACGTCGATCCTTGCTGCCACGTCCGCCCCGCTCCCTCCCGCAAACGATGTGAATTGCAGTGTGGATAACGTCGGATCGAAGACGCAGGCAAGGATGTCGTCGGAGCCATGGTTGGTCGACTGCCAAGCATCGGCACTGACCGAGAAACTGCCGGTCGTCGCCAGTCCGGCGATCACCCTTCCGTCGCCCATGGTCCCCACAGACGTCACCCTATCCGCTGCATCGGTCCCCAAAAAGGTGGATGATCGGATCGTGCCGTTAGGGGCGATCACAGACAGGAATCCATCTCCGCCGCCAAGGGCCGTTGCACGATGACCCGTGCCAGCAGCGGGCAGTGTGTCGGAAGTTGTGCGACCACCAATGACCACGTCTTGGGATGCGGCGAGAGTGGCGCACAGCACGTCCACCGTATCGGTTCCCCGCACTGTCGTCGTCCAGTCGGCGGCTCCGGACTCGAGGATCCGAGTGAGGTTGGACGTCGGCACTTCATCGTCGCTTCGGGTGTTCCACACTACGATCATCGACCGGTCCGTACGACCAAGGATCGACACGGCGGCATCCTTTTCCTTGGAGCCAAGGTACGTGGCATACAGCAAGGTGGTAAGGGCAGCATCGGTCCCGACGACATAGCAATCGTGATCACCCGGAGGAATGCCTTGGGCAGCCGTTGCCGTAACGGACAGGAGAGGATCTTCCGTTGTCCCCACGAACCACAGCTCGCCATTCGCCCGTTCCGTGATCGACGCAATGTCGATGGGCTTTGCGCTTTCGAACTGCACGGACGAGGTTGGAGGGCCCAGGGTGGCGGGGAGACTGAGGATAACGGAGAACTCATCTGCCGGTCCATTCAATGCAATTGTGGTTGTCGTGACCGTTCTCTTCTGCGAGGAATACGCCACGACCACCGATCCGTCGACCGTGATACACATCGAGCGAACGTCATCGTCCTCGGACGTCCCCATATACGTGGCCGCCACCAGAGCGCCCTGTGGCGTGCGGATCTCCACATAACCGTCCCTGCCACCTTGCCGCCCTACCTTGTAGGCCCCTGCCGTGGTGGGCAGTGCTGCGGATGACGTGGTGAAGGCCATCACGGTATTGCCATTGGGAAGCGTGGCCGTAACGGGCGGACGCTCGGCCGCAGCACCACCTACATAGGTGCTGCCGGACTCCATAAACATCCCGGTCGCCGTAGGGGGTTGAGCCACGGCGACCAGGAGTGAAAGGTATAGAATGAGGGGTTTAACTCTCTTCACATGTTCTCAAGACGGATGTCCTCGAAATCGTTACACATCCGACATCATTGCCGTTGAAGTGTCGTGGTGGAGATACGCAGCGCATCGGAGACGCGGAGTGCATAGGCGCCGGGTGGAAGGATGGAGACGTTGACAATGGCCTCGCGCGGGTCGGTCATCACATCGATCATACGATTGCCAAGCATGTCGAAGATCTCAACGCGCACCTCGTAGACGGAGGCGGTGAACGACTCGTCGAGCACGAGGTGCACATGGTCTGCACACGGATTCGGAACGACGATGGTACCGCCAACGGAAGTCTGCTGCGTTGCAACGGAGACAGGTGTTGGATCGAAGCGTGCAATGCCTTTGTCGCCGGCGGCGAGGATCGTCGTGCCGTTGATATGCAGTGCGTTCACAGCGAACCGTTCATTGGGATAGCTCGAATTGTAGAGCGTATCTACCACACTGTTACCGCGGTGCAGCCGAAGCAGCGTACCGGTGGATGTTGCCGCGTAGATATTGTCGGTGGCATGCGGATCGACAAGCAATTCGGCCGGTTGATCGGTGAGTGTCGATAGTGACGTCCAGGTTGCTCCACCGTCGGTGGAACGCAGGATCGTACTATAGACGCTTCCAATGAAGTTGGCCGAGCCCGTTGGGTCAACCGTTACCACCGTTGGCGTGCTACCACTTCCCTCGCGCTTCGTCCATGTTGTTCCTCCGTCGGAAGACGTGTACAGCGTTCCGGACTCCAGAGCGATCATACGCATAGGATCCGTGGCGCGATAGAGCTCTTTGATGTAGCCAAAGGATGGTGACTGGATCGAGGTCCACGATGCTCCTCCATTGCTCGAACGCTTGATCGTGAACATTCCACCGACCACCACATCGTTCGCATTGGTGGGATGATAGGAGACGGTGTAGATCGGGATGTTCTGACGTGGGTTGGACTCGAGCCATGTGCGTCCGGCATCGGTGCTATGGTAGATCTCAGAGTTCGTGCCTCCGACCATGTTCTGCGTCGACGCATTGCAGACATCAAACGAATACACGCGACCGCCGGAAGGCTGATCGTACTTCACCGGCGTCAGCCACTTCCATGTTTCGCCGCCATTCGTGGTCTCGATCACGTCATTCGTTCCTTCAAGATAGAAGTGGGCATCCGTGATCGCATGGATCCGACGTACGCTCACAAAGGCCAGCCCATTCTCGATACGTTGCCAAGGCGCGCCTGTGGCCGTTCCGCGCAGGATGCCGCCTTCATAACATGCCAGCGTGAGGATGTGCCCAACCAGAGCGGCATTCATGCGGGTTGGATTCATCGTGTCGGCAGGCGTCCAGGACATACCTCGGTCAGTGCTGCGCAGAACGTTCGTTCCCCACGACCACATGATGTTCGGCGTTTCGCGATCCTGCTCAATGCCTGTTGTTGTCAAAATGTTCTTACCAGTCCGGTCGGACCATGTGCGCCCGTAGTCCGTCGACACGCCGATCCTTCCTTGGAAGTAAGCATAGAGTCGCGTACTGTCCGTGAGGTCCGCGCACTTCAGCGAGATCGAATAGCCAAGGATCCCTGTGTACGTGACCTTCGTCCACGTAGCACCGGTGTCGACGCTCTCATAGATCGAATCGCGCAGTGCTGTCCACATCCGTCGTGGAGCCGCCTCCGACATGAGGACAGACGAAATGGCCACTGTGCTCGGACGTGTGGCGATCACCGTGTCCCAATGTGCGCCGTTGTTCGTGGTGCGCACCACGGGAAGTGCATTGCCCCAGGCAAGCCATGTGGAGGTCGTCCCCGGTGCCTTTCGCACTTTGTTGAAGGGTGATGAGGCGGGAAGGTCGAAGACCTTCCTCCACGACACACCAAAGTTCGACGTTTCGTGCAGCGCGCCGTATGCGATGAGTTGCAGTGTTTGTGCTGTTCCCGGAACGAAGCGCAGGTCATAGAGTCCGCCCGACCAGCCTGTCGGAACACTTGCAAACAGCTGCCATGTTGTTCCGCCATTCGTGGTATAGTAGAACTTGTCCGTCGACATGATGCGCGTGGCGATGATGTTCGGGTCCGTTGTGCTCACCGTCAGTTCATCGAACGTTCCCCCATTCGGTCCGCCAAGCGGCACCCAACGTTGTCCATGGAGCGTTCCAAGTGCTAGCACGAGTACGAAGAGTAGGATGAGCGATTTCATGGTGAACCTCTCGCTGATTGATGCCTCAACTTGTGCACCTGAGCCACATCGACCAATGATAATCGTCACCCTGACGGACGTCCTTTGTAGAGAGACAGAAATTGCAGATGTTAGCCTCCGAAACCTCGCACGACACTCGCTGCGAGCTTCGCACACCACGCAAGGTCTTGCACATGCTGCCTACGAATACAAAAGACCCGGAATACTATCACAAGGTCGTGGACTGTCAGTACGCCTGTCCTGCCCACACTCCCGTTCCCGAATACATCCGCCTGATCGCCGCCGGTAAGTACACCGAAGCCTACATCGTGAATTGGGAGTCGAACGTGTTCCCCGGTGTGCTCGGACGGACGTGTGACCGACCGTGCGAGCCGGCATGTCGACGTGTGCGTGTGGAAGAACAACCCGTGGCCATCTGTCGCCTCAAGCGCGTTGCCGCCGATCATAAAGGCGACCTTGCGAGCTACATTCCGCAAGGACCCTTTCCACCCAACGGAAAGAAGATCGCCCTCATCGGTGGTGGCCCTGCCTCCCTGACCGTTGCTCGCGACCTTGCCCCACTTGGCTACGAGATCCATCTGTTCGATGAGCAGCCCGCCGGTGGCGGTATGATGCGCACGCAGATCCCATCGTTCCGACTTCCGATCTCCGTACTGGAAGAAGAAGTTGGCCACATCCTCAACATGGGCATCCACACACAGTTCCTCACGTATGTGAGCAGCCTGCGCTCCGTGCTCGAGCAAGACTACGATGCTGTGTTCGTGGGAACAGGTGCGCCGCGTGGACGTGACCTTCAGATCCCCGGTCGAAATGAAGCGGCCAAGAACGTGCACATCGGTATCGACTGGTTGCAGAGCGTTGCCTTCGAGCACACGAAGCAGATCGGCAAGCGCGTGATCGTACTTGGTGGCGGGAACACTGCTATGGACTGCTGTCGGACAGCACGGCGGCTGGGCGGCGAGGAGGTCAAAGTTCTCGTCCGGAGTCCATTCGCCGAGATGAAGGCCTCGCCATGGGAGAAAGAGGATGCGATGCACGAGGACATTCCGATCCTCGACAATCACGTACCCGTCTCCTTCATTGTCGAAGATGGCGTGCTCAAGGGCATGACCTTTGACAAGGTCCATGCCGTGTATGACGAGAATGGCAAGCGATCGCTCGTATCAACCGGAGAGCCGCACGTGCGCGTCGATGCAGACGATGTGCTCATCGCCATCGGACAGGAGAACTCCTTCCCATGGATCGAACGCGACCTTGGTATGGAGTTCGACAAGTGGGACATGCCGGTGGTGGATCCCACCACGTATCAATCGACCATTCCCACGGTCTTCTTCGGTGGCGACGCGGCCTTTGGTCCGAAGAACATCATCACCGCTGTTGCGCAGGCCCATCAGGCGGCCATCTCCATCGACCTGTTCTGCTCACGCAAGGAATTGCGCGAACGTCCGCATCCGGCCGTGAATCTCGTCAGTCAGAAGATGGGCATCCATGAGTGGAGCTACGACAGCTACGTGACCGTAGATAAACGTTTCGTTGTGCCACAGGCGGACAAGAAGCTCACGCTCTGTGATCGCAAGATGGAAGTGGAGCTTGGCTTCGACGAGGCCACGGCATGGAAGGAAGCGGAGCGGTGTTTGAATTGCGACATCCAAACGGTCTTCACCGAGAAGCTCTGCATCGAATGCGATGCCTGCGTCGACATCTGTCCAACGTCGTGCATCACCTTCACGACGAATGGCGACGAGGCCGATCTGCGAACGCGTCTGAAGGCCCCGGCAACGAATCTCTCTCAGTCCCTCTTGGTCTCTGCTCCCCTTGCCACCACGCGGGTGATGGTGAAGGACGAGGACGTGTGCCTGCACTGCGGTCTTTGCGCAGAGCGATGCCCAACGGCCGCATGGGACATGCAACTCTTTTCCTACTACACAGCCAAGGCAGGGGCATAACGCAGTATGTCAGCATGTAACGACTTCGTCGTCCGATTTGCCAACGTCAATGGAACCGGTTCTGCAAGTGCGAACTATCTCTTCGCCAAGAGCATCTTTCGCATGGGCATTCCGGTCTCCCCGAAGAACATCTTTCCGTCGAACATTCAAGGTCTGCCCACCTGGTACGAGGTCCGCGTAAGCGAGAAGGGCTATCTAGGGCGGCGAGAAGGCGTGGACCTGTGTGTGAGCGTGAATCCGCAGAGCATGAAGCAGGACGTGCAATGCGTCAAGCCGGGCGGATACTTCGTGTATGACAACACGAAGCCGCTGGCTGACGAATTGGTGCGTCCGGACATCACCTACATCGGCATTCCACTGATGGAAACGTGCAATCGTGAATACACGGATGCACGTCAACGACAGTTGTTCAAGAACGTGATGTATGTGGGTGCCCTTTCCGCCTTGCTCGAGATCGAATTCTCCGTCCTCGAAGATCTCCTGCGTGAGCAGTTCGCCGGCAAGGAAAAACTCATCGCACCGAATGTAAAGGCCTTGCAACTCGGCATCGACTTCATCCATCAGAACGTTCCGTATCCATTGCCCTTCCGCGTGGAGCGACGTGATCTTGTTGGTAACAGCATTCTCACCGACGGGAACTCGGCATGCGGTCTCGGCGCCGTCTACGGTGGCGCTACCGTAGTGGCCTGGTATCCGATCACGCCATCCACGTCGGTCGCCGAAGCATTCCACTCGTATGCCGATGAACTGCGTATCGACGCCGACGGTCGGAGCAACTATGCCATCGTCCAAGCCGAAGACGAGCTTGCAGCGATCGGCATGGTGATCGGTGCTACATGGAATGGTTCACGCTCATTCACCGCTACGAGCGGTCCGGGCGTATCGCTCATGAATGAATTCCTTGGTCTTGCCTACTTCGCAGAGATCCCCGTCGTGCTCATCGATGTACAGCGCACCGGACCGAGTACAGGGATGCCAACGCGGACGCAACAATCGGACATCACGCTTGCGGCCTATGCATCGCACGGTGACACAAAGCACGTGCTGCTGTTTCCGTCAACACCAACAGAGTGTTTCGACATGACGGCTGACAGCTTCGATCTTGCGGAGCGTCTGCAAACACCGATCATGATCATGTCCGATCTCGACCTTGGCATGAACGATCACATGTGCGAACCATTCCACTGGGACGATGCTCGCACGCATGATCGCGGCAAGATCTACACAGCAGAGCATCTCGAGAAGATCACACGCTATGGTCGATACCTCGACACGGATGGTGACGGTATTCCCTATCGCACGATCCCCGGCGCACACCCCACCAAGGGATCGTATGTGGTACGCGGCACGTCGCGGGACGAGCACGCCGTCTACACCGAAGACTCGGCAGCCTATAAGCGCAACATGGATCGACTCACGAAGAAATGGGAGACGGCCAAGACCTTGGTCCACGCCCCACAGCGTTATCAAGAGAAGTATGTGAGCAAGCTCGGCGTGCTGTTCTTTGGCACGTCCACGCAGAGCGCCGAAGAGGCCTTGGACCTTCTTCGCGAGAAGGGTCACGTCCTCGATGCCTTGCGCCTTCGCTCCTTCCCGTTCCATCATGCAGTGTCAGACTTCGTGGCCTCGCATGAAACGGTGTTCGTGATCGAACAGAATCGCGACGGACAAATGCGTGGCCTGCTGATCACAGAGTTGAATGTCGATCCGCACCGATTCATTTCTGTGCTGAACTACGACGGAATGCCGATCACGGCAGACACCATCATGCAACAGATCCTTTCCCACTTGCCCAACTAGAAGATCATGAGTTTCGTACGCCCCCAATTCCGACATCCGCATCTTCCGAAGAACGAACTCGGCTATACGACACGCGAGTACGAAGGATCGCTCTCGACGCTGTGCGCCGGCTGCGGACACGATAGTATCGGTGCCGCCATCGTTCAGGCCTGCTTCGAAATGAACATCGAGCCGCATCAAGTGGCCAAGCTCTCGGGCATTGGATGTTCCTCGAAGACACCGGCCTATTTCCTCGGCAACTCCCATGGCTTCAACACCGTGCACGGACGCATGCCGTCCGTTGCCACGGGTGCGAACATGGCCAACCGCGATCTGATCTATCTTGGCGTGTCGGGTGATGGTGATACTGCATCGATCGGCATGGGTCAGTTCGTCCACGCTGTGCGACGGAATCTGAACATGACGTACATCGTCATGAACAACGGTTGCTACGGACTTACCAAGGGGCAGGACTCTGCAACGGCCGACATGGGATCGAAGAGCAAGGCCGGTTCGGTGAATCCCTTCGAGGCCATTGATCTGTGCGGACTCGCCCTCGAGCTTGGTGCGTCGTTCGTGGCGCAGAGCTTCAGTGGTGACAAGCAACAACTCATCCCGCTTATCAAGGCCGCCATGCACCATCATGGCTTCGCCTTCTTGAATGTGATCTCACCGTGCGTGACGTTCAACAACAACGTGGGCTCGACCAAGTCCTATGACTACGTCCGTCAGCACGTGCAGGCAACGGCCACGATGGACTTCGTGCCACCGGCCACGGAGATCACCACGTCGTATGCAGAGGGTGCCGATGCGAATGTGACGATGCACGATGGCTCCCTGCTGCATCTGCACAAGCTTGCGCAAGGGTGGGATCCAAGCGATCGGATGTCGGCCATCGAGGCACTCCAGCGCTCACGGATGGAGGGAAAGGTCCTTACAGGACTCGTCTATTACGACGATAAGGGGAAGGATCTGCACGATGTTCTCAATACAAGTGCACGGCCACTGAACTCCATTCCGATGACGGAACTCTGTCCGGGTTCCGCAAAGCTGCGCGAGATCAACGCTGGTCTCCAATAAGCGTATGGAGCTTTGCCAGCACTTCCTTGAGCGATCGCGCGGGAAGTGCTTCGATGAACGTTGCCTTGCGCTTCACCCAGTCCAGACTGCGAACGTGGTCGGACAACACGGCGCCTTGCAGCTTGCCGTTCTTCGGTAGGTGTACTTCAAATGGATAGGCCTTGGGCTTCGATGTGATCGGGCACATGATGGCCAGGCCAACTCCTTGTTCGAGCGTGATGTCCACCATCGTTTGTTCTGCAAATCCCGCATCGATCGCGATCGACCGAGGGATGCGAAGAGCAAGGCTATTGCCCCACTTCTGAATACGTGCTTTCATGCGTCGCTTCCGTGACAATGGGTTTCGAATGTGTCTACTTTGTAGACACTACGGACCTACGGAACCGTTGTCGTATCTCCAAAAAGAGCACTATCCGCCAACGATGGTCACAACGCCATCCTTCTCGATGAACAACACCGTCGGTACCGTGGCGTTTTTGTTCGGTGGCAGACCGAGCAGCACGAATGGCGGCTTGATTTTGGTCTTCTTGGACAGGCGCGCCACCGTCGACCGATCCACGTTCGAAAGCACGATCATCCTTCGAAGGATCCGGTGGTCGATGGTCGTCAGCGCGCGCAACGGATCGGTCACGATCCCCACGCTATCGGCGGGATAGGGTACGTCCGGCTTGTAGTTCCACGGCATCCCGAAGTCGCGCAGATCCTGAAGCTCAAAGCTCACATCCTCGAGATGCCGATACTCCACCTCGTGTTGCAAGAAGTCGAGCACGTTCTTTGCCACATCCCCTTCCGGCCATGCCGCCTTCCGGAGTTCATTGGGCAGATAAATGGCCGCTGGCGGGATGAGGTCGTGTCGCATGCGCATCGTGTCTTCGATAGTTCCTTGCGTGAGTACAGCAATGATCGTCGGCTTCGTGGTCGAATCGCTGCGCGTCGTGAGCACATAGGCCTTGGTGAACGGCTTCTTGGGCTTCAGCGCCTTGTTCATGGTCGCCACCATGCCTTCGTCCCAATACACGCGATGCACATCCACCATGCAGAATCGCCAATGGTCGTACCGCTGGAGCACGTTGCGAATGGACGCATCTTGCTGGGCATGGAGGGTTAGGGCGGCGAGGAGGAGAAGGAGAGAACGCATAGTGACAAGTTACGAGTGACAAGTGACTAGTGACAAGTGACAAGTGACAAGTGACGAGTGACAAGTATGTGACGAGTGTCACAAAGGTGAAGACGCGGAAGTGCGATCTTTGTACCAACTACAAGGACCTACCATGACCACCTTCAAGATCGTTGCTACCCTCTTCACGCTGCTGATCGCAGCGTCGTGTTCGAACGGACAGAATTCCAATGCACTGTCCCCCGATGAGTTTGCGGCAAAAATACGTTCGATGCCAAATGCACCGATCGTCGACGTGCGGACGCCCGGAGAGTATGCGGGCGGACATTTGCCAAAGGCCACGAACATCGACTGGAACAGCAGCACCTTCATGCAAGCGATCGCCCAGTACGACAAGAAGAAGCCCGTTTTCGTCTACTGTCTGGCTGGTAGCCGCAGCGCCGCTGCCGCTTCTGCCATGCGCTCCGCCGGATTCAAGCAAGTGTATGAGATGGCGGGAGGGATCAGAGGATGGAAGGGAAACCTAGTAAAGTGACGAGTGACAAGTGACAAGTGACGAGTGACGAGTGACGAGTGACAAGTGACAAGTGACATTACCGAACGTGGATGAAAGAGCGTGCGTTGATACGCGCGCCGCGATGTTCGACGCTCACGTACAGTCCATCTCCGAGTGATTCCCTGCTCACGACGCCGTTGACGGATGTTGCGACGAGGCGGCCGAGTTGGTCGTAGACCTCTTCGTGGTCGACGGGATCGTTGGTGATGTCGTCGGTCACACTGCTCACGCTACCGGTGGTGAACGACCATGATGGCGACCAGCCACTCCACCCTGCCGAATTGCCTGCCCGCACTTGCCAATGATACGTGGTGGCGGGAGCAAGGGATGTCGCGGCGAACGAAGTTGTCGTGCTGTTGGAATCGTCGACGACGCGCGATGAGGGCGCGAGGTCCGGCCTCGTTCCGACTTGAACATGATAGAACGTTGCGTTTGGACTTGGCGTCCATTGCAACGTGACCGGAGCGACGAGGTCTGTTGAAGTGTTGGTCGGTGCCAGCAGCATTGGTGTTGGTGGAGGCGACGCAAGTTCCGATGCGATCTTCAAGATCTCAGACGCACCGAGGGCGCGACGATAGATGCGAACATCGTCGAGTGCGCCACGCATGTACTCCGTGTTCTTGCGTGCTCCCACATAAAAGGGCGTGGTGTTCTTGAGGAGCACACCGGTCTTGGGCACCGTCGAGACCAACGCACCGTTCACAAAGATCTGCGCTGCGCTCCCGTTGTAGACCAGTGCAACGTGATACCACACGCCCGGCGTACAACCATTGGCCCATATCTGGAATGGAATGCCCTCGCCTTCAAAGTAGATGGCTGCTCCCAATGTGCCTTGCCACAGATATGTGTAGAACGACGGCCCCTCTTCCCAGTTCTGTCCGAAGAATGTTTGCACTCCGTTCACATCGTTCACCTTGAACCAGAATGCTGCAGTGAACGTGGTGAAGTCTGCAACGAAGTTCTTGGCAACGAGTGAGGATGTTCCATTGAATGCTGCCGCACGATCTGCTGTGTTCGATCGGTCCGCACCATACGCTGCTACTCCTGCCAAGGGGTAGTACCCGCATGATGCAGAATCGTTCGTTGTTCCATTGAACGGATACCATGCAACGAGTCCGCTTGGATCATTAGGCTGTTTGATGGTGAATGTGCGGATGGAGGTATCACCAACGGAGGTGTTCGTCAACTGTACAATGCGCACGAGCATCGCATTCGAACAGATCTCCGGCAGCTCCCACTCATACGCCTCCGCCTGTGCATCGACGAATGAAGCGATGCTTACCCAAGTGGCTCCGGCATTTCTCGAATAGGCAAGGGCCACTTGATCTACATCGGAGGACGCGCGCCATCGGATCGCTATCGTGTCACCGGCCGTGAACACTTCATTCCCGCGTGGGCTCACCAAACGCAGGGTTGGTGTTGGCGGCTCCTGGACGCACGTTGACGCCTCTACCGTTTGCCGCATCAGGGCCATCACACGTGGCAGGAACGTCATGCGCATCGTATACCCGCGACCTGCGTCCAGGTTCGTGTTGGCACAGTAACTCATGATCGAGCCCGGATTCGGCAAGGGCTTCTGTCCGGCCGGCAAACATCCAGCACCGATCCCGTCCGTCGCAACACATGTGTCGATGGGTGGCGCCCAATAGCAATCGTGCGTATGCACGGCGTTGAAGTTGTGTCCGAGTTCGTGAGAAACGATGTAGACGTCGTACACGAAGCCGAACGACGTCAGATTGTCCGTTGCTTTCACGGATGCCGTCGAGAATCCGAAATCCCCGTTCTTCCCGCAAAGTCCGTCGAAGTAGCCGAATCCACCTCCACCCCACGTCGACGCCGTCAGACCTTGGAAGACGTCTCTCTTGACGGACGTGTAGTTGTTCTTCCAATACGGCGCCATCGCATCGCGCAGCTTGAACGGATCGCCCTTTGCCTGATACGGGTCTGCGGGCGCACCGGTCCAGATCCGCACGTTGCTCAAATGGATGGTGACGTGGATCTCGTCCTCATACAGTGCACTGACAACGGTGTAGAGGGCGGCAAGGTAGGCTTGTGCCTTCTCCACCGTGCCGCCGACCATGGTGAAGAACGTATCGTCGGTCTCCACAGCCAGTTCGAGTTGAAGAAGCGGTTTCGACGCAAGCACCACAGGATCCATTGCCGCGGGCGGTGGGATCGGTGGCGCGTCGCCATCGCTCACACCACAGGAGATCGGAAGATGTTGTGCGACGTCGACGGTCTCATCACCGAACACGGAGATGGCATCGGTGCTCCGGTCGTAGATGAGAACGAGTGGCGACGTGGTTGTGAGACCTGCTCCAGAGAAGTACACGTCAACGTCCGGGATCGGTACGACACTGTCGCCATGCGCCGTTGGAACGATCACGAGTGTCTTCTTGTCCATGGCGACACGTCGGCGTTGCAGAGGCACCTCACCCACAACGATGGAGGCCGGAGCCTGCCGGAGTTGCGGCAGGAGCGCTTGACGTGCGGCCGCATCGAGTTGACGTGCTACCGGGTGTTGTGCCTCAAGGAGCCCAGATCCCGTCAGGGCACAACACACGAAGGCGAGAAGCAGAACAAGAAGTTGGCGCATGCACGGTACCATGGGGATGTTGTTCGGAAGGGCGCTCTGTAATTTACACGCTGGGCATGACAAACATCATTGCCGACGATGCACCGCTCGAGTACGTTGCCAGTGGATCAACGTTCACGAGGCTATCATGAAACGCTTCCCTTGCTTCCTTGCCACCTTCACCGCCCTTGCGCTCATCCTGAGCGGATGCGATCTTTTCACGAAGGACGAACCCGGACCGAATGACATGGGTGGGAATCCAGACCTTGAGCTCACGAAGGTCGGGAACACGTTCCCCTCCTACTTTGCCAATGACGACGGAAGCTCGATCCCGGCGCTTGATAATGTGAAGGACTCGATCTGGATCTCCAAGAATGACAATGGCATTGTGACCACGAACTATCAGTTCACGTTCGATCAGCGAGCATTGTCCTATGCTGACTCTTTGTTCGGCACCAGCTCCTTGCCGTTGAGCACGAAACTGGCGGTGTTGGACAAGTACCTCGAGAAGTATGGCGCCACGATTGACACCACCGACAAGAACGCCATCAAGGTGCGTGGTACATTCATAAGCAAGAACACCTCGGAAGGACTACAAGAGTTCATCAATTCACGCGGCGATCTGACCAAACCGTTCACCGTGATGAAGTATGGCGACGGTGTTGGCGCGAAGTATGAATTCACGGATAAGGACGGAATTCATATCACACGAACCATCACGTCCAAATCCACCACCGATGACTACCCCGTAGGATTCTGGCTGCTCAAGGTGAGCAAGGTGGAAGAACGCAAGGACGATCCCTTCATCGACTACATCACATATGTGGGCAACCACAAGTTCGGACTCGTTGGTGTGCGCATCGCGATGAAGAACGGCAAGAAGTTCGTGATGGGCATCTTCCCGCCGACCTTGTGATCCGACCTATCGAATGATCGTAAGTGTGACTGTCTGTGTCGACGTAGCCGAGCGGACGGTCACGTAGTACAGACCCGAAGCCAATGACGATGTTGAGAGCTTGAGTGGTGCGGCGTTCGATGTTGCACGTGCGATCACAAGACCGCGGGCATCCACGAGCTCGATCACAGCGTCAGCATCCGGAACAGAGATCGTAACGTCATCGGAAGCAGGATTCGGGAAGACCTGCACTCCCTGCTTCGCGATGTCTTCGTCGACACCGACGGTCGTGAGCGAGTACTCAGCGCGACTCATGCAAGACGTTCTCGTGTTGGTGATCTCCACTGCATAACGTCCGTTCTTGCCCGGTGTGTACTTCTGTGTTGTCACGCCCGGGACCACGCTCCAATCCGTTGTGAACTCATACCAGACAAAGGCAGGCGTTGTCACGTTGGTCTGTGCTACGAGTGTTCCCGCCGGGTTCTCGGCGATCGTGATCGATGGAAGTGCATTCGGTGTGACGCGCATCGTGACGGTATCACGCAGTGTGTTCGCATCGGTGACCTCCACGACGATGTCGGACAGCTTTGACGGACTGAAGCGCATGGTCGAATCATTGGGTCCACCACCGGAGAGCTTCTCTGTTGGAAGGAACGGCGTATTGTCCTTGCGCTTCCAATAGTACGTGTACGGCGGCTTCCCACCCGATGCACGAACAGCCAACAACGTGTCCTTACCGAAACAGATGCTCACGTTTGGAGTGAGGGCGGTCAGAACGGGTGGGAGCACCACGGTACTATCCACCTTCGTGCGCATGATGACGCCCAGTCCACCAACGGCATACCCTTGTTGTCGATCAAGGAACCGCACCGAGGCAATGGCCTTGTTCGTGACGGTGCGTTCTACCGCCCACGACGCTCCGCCGTTCTCCGTGCGATAGAGTTCGCCATTCATTCCGGCAAGCCATCCGTGTAGCTCATCAACGAAGAAGAGCTTCGTGAACGCTGCGCCCGTGGCAACGTTCAACGCAGTCCACGTTGCGCCGGCATCCGTTGTCTTCAAGATGTTCGAGCCGCTTGTCGAGATGAATCCAATTCTGTCATTCACAAACTGGATGTCGAAATAGTGCAGTGTGGAATCGAATCGAATGACCGACCATGTCTCACCGCCTGTGACGGTTCGGAGGATCATGCCGCCCATCCCAACGGCAACGCCGACGTTCTCATCGAGAAAGGCCACGTCGTTCAGGTCACGACTGGAATCTGCTGTTTGCTGGATCCATGTGGTGCCGGCATCGCGCGTTTTGAAGATGGTCCCGCTGGCACCGACCGCCCAACCTTGTGCACTCGACAGCATGAAGATCCCATAGAGGTTCTTCGTTGTCCCAACAAGCTGTTTCCTCCACGTAGATCCACTGTTCGTCGTGTTCAGCACCAGACCGGAACTACCTGCCACCCAGCCCGTGACGGCATCACTGAACTGAATGTCGGCCAAATGATTCGTCGTGAACGTCTCCACAGAATCCCATGCGAGGCCACCATTCGTGGTGCGCAGCATCGTGCCGTTCCACCCGACCACATATCCATTGTCCGTGGACGTGAAGGCACATGCAGAGAGTGGTTGCGTGTTGCCGCTCGATCGCACGGTCCAGTTCTTCCCTTGGTTCGTTGACCGTTCCATTCTGCCGGCATCGCCGAACACCCACATATTCGTTCCATCGATCACACTCACGGACGTCAAAGCAACCGATCCTGTTGCCGATTGCACTTGCCAGCTTGCTCCGCCATCGCGTGAGCGAAGGATCGTATGCCCATCGCCGACGATCCATCCTGTGCGCGCATCCAGGAATCCCATGCCGAGTAAGCGGATGCTATTGGTGCTTGCCGAAACAGGCGTCCACGTAGCGCCACCATCAACAGTATAGGCCGTTGCAGAGCCTGGGCCGATCATCCACCCCGTCATGGCATCGATGAAATAGATCTTTGTGATCTGTGCAAGTGGTGATGTGGAGGATGTCCACGTTGCCCCACCATCGATGGTCTTATAGATCTTCAACGCATCTGTCGCAAGGAATCCAATGTCGGCATTCAGAAAGTGTGCGTCCTTGATCGCGTCGGTCGCTCCATTCGTTTGGCGCGTCCATGTTGTTCCCCCATCGGTGGTCTTCAGGATGAGACCCGAATCGCCAACGATCCATCCGCGTTGTTTGGTCACGAACTGCACATCTCGCAAGGGTTGCATCGACGGTACGATCACGGTCGTCCATGCACTCCCGCCATTCGTTGTTCTCCGCACCACACCACTATCACCCACGAGCCAACCGAACTGCGGATCGGAAAAGTACATCGCGTTGATGTCGCGCAACGTCCCTGCGTCTTGCGTCTTCCACGTCGTCCCGCCGTCGGTGGTGGCCATCACCGTGCCATACTGTCCGGCAACCACTCCCACCAATGGGTCGAGGAATTGCGATACGGTGAACATGTTCCCTGTGGGCTTCGGATTCTGCAATTCCCAGACGGACTGCGCAGCGGTTGGCGACAAGGCAATGACGAGAAGGAACAGGGCGGCAAGGGCGAACTTCATGGGATCTTTTTCTGGTGACTGTTTGACGACTTCAGCAAATATCTGATTTTTACCCTCCTGCCCACCGGTCATCGCCGCGAAACGATATCACCGCGATGTCCGTTGGAATTCGAGCTCGTTGTTCATTGCCTTGCGCATGAGTTCGAGGGCGCGACGAATGCGCACGTCCTGACTCTTCGCGCTCGATACGTAATGAGCGAGTCCGCGTTGCCGGCCCACTGTAAACGTGGACCAAACGGCTTGCATTTCGGGGTCCACGTCCAACAATGCTTGTAGTTCTTCCGGGAGCACCAACCGATCGACATCTACGCAATGGAACTTCACATGCACCGGTTCCCCATCCTTGACCCTTGCCGCCTTCCGAAGGGCCGCGCTCACGACGAAGTAGCGTTCGCCGGTCTTTTGTCGAAGGATGGCCAGTGCGAACGGCGCTCCGTTCATGGTGCCTTCCGTGCGGATCCGAGTCTGTGGTGGCAAGGCCCGGAGCACGACATCGGGGATCACGATCATCGCTGTGCGGTATGTGCCGTTGTATCCCACCACCGTGGTGGTGAATTCGAATTCTGTTTCCATGTCCACTACACTTCGTACGTGGAAAATGGGCAGAACTACCTTCTGCCCAGAGCACAAGAATACCGTATCTTTGGCCTATTCACTCATTCTTTGCAGCCCACATGCTTCGATTCAAAGCCGACCGACGTACCCTCGCCTACATGGCCGTCACAACGGGTATGTTCTTTCTCTTGTGGAACCTTCCGACCTTCAATTTCTGGCTCTATCCCGTCTACCTATTCCTGTCGGTTGCCGTGACGGTGATCGCCCACAACCACAACCACCTTCCCATCTTCCGCAACAGCACCCTCAATTCGCTGACGGACTACTGGCTGACGGTGTTCTATGGTTTTCCGGCTTTCGCCTGGATCCCGACGCATAACAAGAACCACCATGCCCTGAACAACAAAGAGGGCGACTACACGATCACCTATCGGCTCACAGAGAACAACCACTTGCTGATGTTGCTGTTCTACCCGACGATGAGCTCGTACTATCAGCAAAAGCCGATCCGCGACTACTTGAAGCAGCTGTGGGCCACCGACCGAAAGAAGTTCTGGCTCTGCGCCTTCCAGTACGTTGCGCTAGCACTGTGGATCGGGATCGCTCTCTTCATCGATTGGAAGAAGGCTCTCCTCTTTGTCATCATTCCGCAGCAATTCGGTTTGTTCTCGGTGCTTGTCTTCAACTATGTACAGCACGTCCATGCCGACGAAGAAAGTCCGGTCAATCATTCGCGCAACTTCACCGGCTTCCTGAATGTGATGCTGTTCAATAACGGCTATCATACGATTCACCACGACAAGTCGGGCACACATTGGAGCAAGGCACCAGAATTGCATGCGGCCATTGCCGACAAGATCGATCCTTCGCTGAACGAGCGGAGTTTCTGGTGGTACATCTTCCGCGTGTACTTCCTCGGTGCCATCTTCCCGAAATTCCGCACACATTCCTTGCGTCTCGAACGCATGGCGCATCAGCAAGAAGCCAGCGTTCAGCACTAAGTATGTTCACATGGCATGTGATGCCGCGTGCATCGCATGCGCACCGTTCGTTGAAAGGGCATACGTAAAGCCCTTCGTGACGGCGTGTGCCCCATGACGACCTGTTGCATCCAAGGCGAGGATCCCCACCTGATAGGAAGCAAGATTCGGATGCTTATGGATGAGACGTGCGATCGCTTCTTCACAAGCCTTCTGCGGTGAGTCACCCATACGCATGCGCTCCACAGCAAGGAACGATGCAAGGGTCCGCAACACGGTCTCGCCCAATCCTGTGCACGTCGCACATCCGACCTCTTCGTCGACGTACAGACCGGCACCGATGATCGGTGAGTCGCCAACACGTCCATGCACCTTGTAGGCAAGTCCACTTGTCGTACACGATCCTGCCATCGATCCATCACCCTTGCGTACGAGCAGTCCGATCGTGTCGTGATTCTCGATGTTGATGACGGGCGCATAGTGACTCGTCTTCTTCCATTCTTCCCATGCCGTCCGTGCCTGTTCACTCAGTGCATTGGCACGCTGGTGAACGCCTTGCTCACGCGCGAATCGCTCTGCCCCTGCACCAGCGAGCATCACGTGCGACGTGCGCTCCATCACCATGCGTGCAACGGACACGGGATGTTCAATGCCCTGCACGAAGCAGACGGAGCCGGCCCTGCCATCGCCATCCATGATGCAGGCATCCAACGTCACGATGCCATCTCGGTCCGGCAATCCGCCCAGTCCCACCGAGAGATTCTTCGGGTCGGCCTCGACCACCATCACCCCCTGTTCGGCCGCATCCAGCGCAGAACCACCACGCTCCAACGCGGCCATGGCAGCCACATTGGCGGGCATGCCATGGTCCCATGTCGAGATGATGGTAGAAGGCGGCACGGCGGAAGGGCGAGGCATTGGGTCCATGAACATTGCAGCAGTATGTGAAGGGGCCAAGGCAGCAGCGCTCGCTGTGGCCACGATCCCCGAAACGAGTGTTCGACGTGTTGCATCCATGGCGAGGAAGTTACGAGTTACAAGTGACGAGTTACAAGTGACGAGTGACAAGTGACGAGTGACAAGTGACGAGTGACAAGTTCTCATATCTGTGCAATTCTGTATTCTTGACCCTGTGTTCCGCTTCCGATCCTTTTTCTCTCGTCATGCCATGCGTGTTCTCCTCGCCTTCGTTCTCTGCCAAGCATTGCTTGTCAGCTCGGTCTTTGCCTGGGTGTACCCTGAGCATCGCGACATTGCCGTGCGCGCCGTCTTGAATCTGCAACCAAAGCATCGAGTGGTACTGGATGCGTTATGGACACAGGCACGGCGTGGGTATGAGGATCGATTGACCATTCCGGTGGTCGACACAGCGCTGGGTTCTCAACGCACAGCCATCGACTTTGCTGCATGGTCCGGCATCTCGGGCGATCACTCATGCTCACCGCGACAAATGATGTCGACCGTGCTCACGTCGAGCTGGATCATCGACGTATCCAAGATCGCCGATGATCTGAAGACCAACCTTGCAGCCGCCACGCGACGTGATGAACGTGTGAATGCCTTGCGGGACTCGGACATTCGGCTGCAACGTGCCGACCCGGAGTATGCGACGCGGGCTGGATCGAACAATGTGCACTTCATGCTTCCGCGCTCAAGCGAGGTCGAGACCGCGGCCGAGTATGGAGAGAAGAGCATGAAGGAGTCCACCGATCTGAATGCCATCGGCGCCTACACCTTCTACCACATGAGCGCACTTGCAAAAGCCGACATGTTGCATGATGTGACATCGATGTCCGATTCGACACGTCAGGCCCTTATCCTTGCCATGCTTGCCGATGAGGCCTTCGCTCTGCATTTCCTCGAGGACTGCTATTCATCGGGACATGTGGTGGGCACGTGGGGCAATGCCTCCTTGCGCAAAGGAACACATGACTATTACTGCGAACATGGCATGGAAACGGTGCGGTGGGATGGCCGCAGGATCGTGCTCAGCGGCGACGCCTACATGCGAGACGAGGATGTTCGACGAGCGGCAGAGGCCGTAACGCTGAGCTTGACGCAGGTGTTGGAGGCGACGCAAGGAAGTTTGCCGTTCTCTTCCACTATGCCCACTACCACACCCGCTCCTGATGCCTTCGATGTCTGCGTGAGCAACGTCATGCCTGCCTTGTCGCGAGAACGCTCCATCGCGAAGGACATCGTTGAGGTCTACAAGCCCTTGCCGGTACCCGGCCTTCGTGATGGGCTTGGCTCCTTGCCTCGGTTTCGTGCCGAACTTGGACCATTCATCGGAATTGCTCCCGCAGCAACGGTCTATGGCGTCAATGCGGGCTTCCAGGACCTGCAAACACGTCCGGGTTCGGTTGGAGGACTTGGTGTGGCCATCCGCTTCGGTCTGGGTCTTGAAGGTGTGATGAATGAAGCCGGCGATGGACTTGCCTTTCTCGACGTGGGATTCCGTCAAGACGCCCACAGCTCGATGTCGTTCTATGATGGCGACGAGAAGAACCTCGGTGGTGGTCTCACGTCGGCCATTCCTGCTCGCAATGCCTTTACCGGCAGGATCCGCATGCCGTTCTGGCTGATCCCGGGCGACCTCATCCTTGCCGCCCCTCTGGCCCTCATCGATCCCGATGCCTATACGGCCATGGCCGTGATCGCCGGCAACGGGGGGCTGATCCCGTGGCAGACCGGTCTCGCCACTTCGATCGGGCGCTTTCAGTTCATGCTTGGACGCGAGATAGGTGTTTCGTTCTTCGGGTACGGTGAAGAGGAGGATCGAGCCTTTGTGGCGACGCCAAATGCAAACGGTGATCTTGAGATCGGCGTGGTCTCGTTCCGGTCGATCCAGATCGAATTCCCGTTCCTGGAGTACCGGCCGTTCCGCTCATTCTCCCTGGACCAAAGCTCGAGCCTGACGATCCAGTTGACGGCCGGTGCAGACATTCCCACGGTGGTCCACACGATCAGCCCTGCCACGTTGACCGATCCCACCTTCGACACTATCTATTACCTTGGAATTCGAGGCGTGTTCGACTGGCGCTCCTATTTCTAAGAACACCTTCCCGGAAAAGAAAGAGCCCCGACACACAAGTGCGTCGAGGCTCCATCATTGAGGGTTTCTCGCCACCAGGCGCGTTCCGGTCGCCTGACCGCAAGTACGCCCGGCAGATGTAACACACACACGCTACCGAGCGGCGCCAATTCGGAGGAAATGGCCACGAGGGGAACATAGGTTCGTGCCCTTCAAAGGTTACAGTTGTATCTTTTCCGCATGATTACTGAATGTACCCCGCAATGAAGGATCTGACGGTAGAGACGGACAACGAGTTGTTCGCCCGCATACAGAACGACGATGATGCACAAGCGTTTCGAGTCCTGTATGGTCGCTACAAACGGCGGATCTTTGCCTATTGCCTTCAGATCGTCAAGGATGAAGAGAGCGCAAAGGACGCTTTTCAGACAACGTTCGCAGCGGTGTATGAACAGCGGAAGAGCTACACGCCGGGAACATTCTCCGCATGGTTGTTCACCATCGCCAAGCGAACAGCGATGCGAGTTTGGTCAGAGCGACGTGTTGCGAATCTTCCGGCCGGTACGGAACCATTCGACACCGAAGAGCTGATCGACGAGCATGACGCCACAGAGGTGGACGTGTATCTGTACGAGGCACTTCGAAAGGCCATCAACGGACTCGGTCCGGACTACAAGGAAGCTGTTGAATTGCGGTATTTTCAGGGATTGGCATTCGAAGAGATCGCCCAGACCCTTGGCATTTCCCTCTCGCTCGCAAAGGTGCGGGTAACGCGTGCAAAACAGATGTTGCAGCGATTGATGAATCTTGAACCGGATGATATATCATGAACAAGCCTGACCTGATCGAAGAGCTGATGTCCACAAAGAAGCTCAATGCCTTCTTTGATGAGACCGAACGTTCCATGGTCACCATGATGGGCGCACCGGCAACCGAATCGGCTGCGCGCAGAGGTGTGTGGTGGATCGTTGGCGGGGCGGCAGGGCTGGCACTCATTGGTTCCACGGTTTGGATGACCCTTCGCTCCGACTCTTCGGATATGGCAACCGTGTCCACAACCCGCACGGCCGCAGTGTCCGAGCAAGCACCGAACACCACCATGGCTCCCGTTCCGGCATCATCCGGCACAAACCAACGCGTTCAGATGAACACGCAGGCGATGCCTTCGGCCGCTCCTGTTCCAACGTCGACACAAGATGCCTCACGCCAAGCCGACCACATGATGATCGCTCAGGCAGATGCCACGCCTACGATCGAGTCCGCAACGCGACGCGAGATCGACAGCTTGTCCACGATGCTCGAGTCCATGCAATCTCCGTTGGACAAGGCACGCCTTGCCTATCAGATCGGTATCCGCCAGCGCCTGCATGGCGATGTTGATGCGGCCATCGCGTCGCTGGCAACAGCGCGCTCGCTTGCACAATCATCGCATGCTACCGTTCTGGAAGCGCGTTCGTTGGCCGAGCAATCTCGGTGCGAGGCAAAACGTGGACGGATCGGTGAAGCACAAACGCTTCTCGAGTCGGCCATTCGCCTTCTCTCGGATCGCAACGATTCCTTGCGTCAGCAATGGCGCATCGAACGGGATGCCCTCGCTCGTTGATCGTTCATTGATCTGACCGGACGATCATCATTCCATTGACGATGCGTCCCCACGTAGCACCGTAACTGTGCAGCATATCTAGTTCCTCTGCCGTAAGGTCGAGCACTTCCGTCTTTCCCCATTTCAACGTATGGAATGCTGCATCGTGTGCTGAGCGCACTTCCGTGGTGGGCAGTGCCATGTACCGCTTCGTTCTCGTCGATCCCTCGTGCGAAACCTGCTGTAGAGTGATCCGGGCAGGTTCGGAGGCGAACGATGTACTATCGTCCCCTCGTACCAACACTCGATAGAAGATCTCACTTCCCGACCCCATGGCCACGAGAACAGAATCGGGCACCATGAAGAGAATGCTCTCCGGTAGCTCACCCTGGCCGCCGATCGCGCCAATGGAACCTGCCTTCGTACTGAAGCCCACTTCCCATGATCGAACAGGTGCGTCCCCTTCTGCCCGTAAATGAATGCGGAGACTGCACGCTTCCGGCTGCACCGTCGACCACTGCTCACGCTGCATGGCCGTGTGCGCCTTCCCCGGGTCGATCGTCACCGTGCGTGCGTTCGACGCCGAGTCGTCGAGGAATTCAGCATCGAGCACTCGGATCTTCGACCGTGGCGCTCCGTGACGGACGAGATGGTCGACCACAGCGGCCACGCGTTGCTCTGCAAGGCTCGGATCTTCTGAGATGCTCGCACGTCCCCGCACGGTCACCGACGTCGATCGTGCGATCTCCTTGGCCCAATCATCGAGAAGACGGAACTGCATGGCCGCGATCCTGCGTGCGAACGCGCCGCTCTCCCATGCCGTTGGCGGGGGTACCGAACGCGCATCATAGGACGAGAGGTCACTGGACCTTGGTGCAAAGTACACGGTCGATACAAGTGGCATCAGGAACTCATTTTCAAACTTCACGGTGCGGATCGAGATCCGCTCTCGCTCAACACCCTGCCGATCGACGAACATGGCACGAGCCTCGGCACGGATGAAGGCAGGTTCATGTGGCACACTGATCGTCGTCCGCTCTCGAAGGGCCACATGTCGAAGGATCACCTCGTCGCCAACGGCATCCACTGAATCCACTGCAAAGATGTTCGTGCTGGTCGAGCTGACGTCCGTAGCGGCCACCTCGACCACCGTCGTGTCGCGGATCCACAACGTGTCACGTTTGATCGGCCGGATCTTATCGAACGATGGTGCCACTCGCACGCCTGCCGAAACGGACCAAATGGTCCAATCGGCCGCACTCGAAATGCTCGAGATCGGGATACGGAGTGTGACCTCCGGTTCGATTCGCACGCCCCCAAACTCCTTACCCGTTGTTCCAAACCCTACGGATACAGCGGGGACAAAACGCTGGAGACCGGGCAACGTACCCTCACTTTCGACGCGAACCGCCTGCCCACCAAGGTACACGCCCGGTGGATTCACCACCTGCTGTGTGGCCACGTACGAACCATCCAGCAAGATCTGCAGTGGCAGCCCAAGACGCATACGGAGCGGACCTGCCAACAATCGTACTGACGGCTCAATGGAGAGCGCGAACAAGGAAAGGTCGATGGTATGGCGAATGGTGGCAGGGACCGGAGAATCGTTGATGCTCAAGACGGTCGATTCATCCGAGATCACACTTCCGGAGAGGTAGGATCCGTGAAGTAGCACGCTGGCACTGAACAGAGGTGAGAGGCGTTTGGCAACGCCACCTCCAAGTAAGGCCATCGGACCTACTTGCGATCGATAGGGTGAGTTCGCACCAGGGATCCCCGGTACAGCAGAAAAATTGGGAGAATGGACCGAAGCTCCAACTCCGGCAACGCCGATCAGCTGGTATGGATAGATGGGTGAGGATCGATCTGGTTGCGCGGTGGCGGTCGCGAACACAACGCTCCAGAGGAGCGCTACAAGACCACAAATCTGAACGTAGCGGCTCCCCCGTTCGACCGTAGGATGCACAAATAGACGCCAGGAGAAAGTCTGGTGGGCAGCGTCGTGTGCACTTCGGTTTGCGTCGTCGTGGCGGTGGAAGTCCATGTGTCCAGCAAGTTACCAAGCTCATCGTACACAGAGAGGGTGGCACCCGGAGAAACTGTGTAGAGCCGGAAGATCGACGATGGTGTCACCGGATTGGGGTCGGCCGTGATGGCCGGCTGCCTCGGATCCCGACGCGCCACACGCGGATCCGGACCCTGCCATGCGTCGAGGACATCGATCACGGAATGGACGGCGGTATCGAGGACCATGTCTCCCAAATCGGTCGAGAACAGAACGTCGTCGATGCTCACATCACTACTGTCCGCATCACCAATGCACGCCGTCATCTGCACGAGTGCCATGGTGTCCGATGTTCCGTCCCACGGTAGTGTGAGCCACACCGAACGCTCCGTGGAGGTCCCCACCGAAGAATCGATGGACGTTTGAACAGTGAGGATGGTCCGGCGGTAGGTGTATCGGAACGACACAGATTCCACTCCGATCCGACGCAAGGAATCCAGTCCCTGTACAACACGCACCGGATAGGTGAACGACTGCCCAATGGCCGCAGACGCCCGAACGGCACCGATGGCCACATTCATGGACGGACCCAATGGAACGGCCGTATCCTTACCGCATACCCCTGCAAGGCTTGCGGTCGCAGCCACGTTCTTATCACCCACCACTCTCACGCTGCTTTGAAACGAACCTGTGTCGGCGGGTGCAAAACGCACCGGTACGCTTAGTGAACCGCTTGGTGCCAAGGTGATCGGAAGCGCAGGGTACGTTGGTGTGAACGGACCGGAAGCGTCGATCTCGATCTCGTTGATCTGCACCGGAACGTTCGATTCATTGGTGAGACGCACCATCCTGTCGCGGGTCTTTCCGAGACGCACGATACCGTAGTTGATACTGGAAACGGTCACGCGAGGCGGCGGAGTGGTTGTGTCCTTCCCATTGCCGAACACGTCCACGTAGAACTTGGCATCCTTGGTCTTCACTTCGAGGGTCGTATGCATCGGTCCAGGTGCGGATGGTGTCCACCGTACCGTGATCGGCACTTCGTCTCGACTGAGTTGCACCCAGAAAGATCGGGGAGGATTCACCTCGAACCCCGTGATGATCGGTGACGGCGTGATGTTCTCTACGAACATGGGGTACTGACTGTTCACGACGCGTGCAAGCGTGCTGTCGACCTTCGTGGTCCCAACCGGCACCGTTCCAAGATCGATGCGACTTGGTGCGAAGAACAACGACGGCAACAGACGCAACGTTGCCACGAAGCCCTCTGCAACGTTCATTGTGTCCGTACTCCGCGGCCGAATGGCCGTCTTCGATGTTGGCAGATCTCCCGACTCGGTCGAACCGACCATGATGAGCGTACCGGCCAAGGTCACCCAACTCCGATAGGCCACATCGGATCGCGTGCCATTGAGTTCATAGCGCTCTGTGACGGCATTCAGTCCTTTGTCGTACACAATGCTCCGTGCCGCACCATTGCTCGATCCGCTGACCACGATCCGTCCGGTGGGATCCAACGTGATGGAGCGTGCCAGCACGTGGTATGGATACGACAGTGAAAGCCCGAGGTCGTTCGTATCGATGTCGAGCGTCTGACGGATATTGCCGTTGCGTTCGATCGCCGAGATGAACCCATGCAACGGGGGTGGGCCCTTATAGCCGACCACGAAGAGCGTGCTATCTGCCGTTCTGCGAAGGATCACCTCATTGATCACATCGCCTCCCGGCTGCTGGTACACGGTGTCGAGGATGGGAACGAAGTTCCTGTTCAGTTTGAGCAAACGAATGTCGCCGAACACATCGGTGCTGGCATTCACACCAACGAACGTCACGCCATCGTCCCCGCGCTCGATGCAGGCCATGATGGCATCGTTCTTCGGTCCGCCATCATAGGTGCAATACTCCACCTCGTCAAGGTTGTTCGTCATGATGATGGCGAAACCGTCCAAGCCACCCTTTTGTGTTTTCTGATAGGCGTTGTCGGTCACGGGAAGTGTGGATTCGCTGGTCGCCCCCGTGATGGCAACAGCGCCGCCATCCACGACCTGCACGCGAACGTTGTAGAACGCTCGCGAGAACAGGAAATGCATGGCGTTCTTGAGGCTGGACAGATCAGATGAAAGTCGGAGCACCACCACTCTGTCGTCGTCGGGATGTCCGGAACCAAGCGATGATGTGATCGGCAATGTGCGTGAGCTTGTGCGAAGCGACACCAACACGTTATCGTCCGGCTCAATGGCAATGCTCGTCGGATACTCATTGCCGTATCCACCGAAGTACGTGGAAGCGATCAGCTCCCCACGCGAGGTGATACGCGTGATGAAGAGATCCACGCCACGGTTCTTTGTCCGCTGCAGCGCATTCGGCGTGGTCTGAAGGTCTTCGGAATCCGTCCACCCGCACACGACGATATCACCGTTCGGTGCCTGCGTCACGCACGAGATGTAGTCGCGCCCGGTTGCTCCCCAGTACGTGAGCCGATCGATGCCAACGCGCTGCGCATGCGCTGCGGTGAACGCAACACAGAACATGGCCAAGATGGTAAGCGAGGTTCTCAAAAGACAAGCGGAATGGACCAAACTACGCACAGAGGGACGTTCCTCGTTCATAGATGGTTCGCACGATACCGTTACAACACCAGCAGAACCGCGGCCAGGACGGCCATGGCACCACTAAGCGCTAGGGCGGCCTGTGCCCCGAGGAACGTCCACACCAATCCCGTTAGGGCGCTTGCCAATACCATGGCAACGCTCTGGACCGCCGCATAGGTTCCGAGCGTGGTTCCGCGGGTCTCGGGTGGACAGAGGGTGCTCACATAGGCCTTGGCCACCCCCTCCGTCCCCGCCGCATACATACCGTAGACGGCGAACAGCACGAAGCACCACGTGACGGAGGTCGCCATGGAGAAGCCGGTATAGACGGCACCGAACACCAGCAGACCTCCCACCAGTACCCGCTTCATTCCCACTCTGTCCGCCAAGTGTCCCATTGGGAACGATGCGATGGCGTAGACGATGTTGTAAAGGATGTAGGCGCCGATCACTTCCGTATCGGATCCGCCGATGCGCTTCATGTTCAAGAGCAGAAAGGTGTCGGCGCTGTTGAAGAGATAGAACAATGCCATCCGTGCCGTGAAGGACCGCATCGTAGGCGATAGCGACGACCACGACCATATCCCACCCTTGCCACCCTGCCGCCGTACCACGCTTCCCTTGGCCTCACGAACACCGAACAGCAAGGCCACGGCGATCGCTCCGGGAATGAGTGTGAGGAGGAAGAGCCCTTGATAGTTGGAGGGGAAGGCGGCAAGAAAAAGAAGGGCGAGGAGCGGACCGATGACAGCGCCGGCCGTATCCATGGCGCGATGGAATCCGAACACGCGGGCACGCGTTTCTGTGGTGGATGCATCGGCCAGCATGGCATCGCGGGCGCCGGTGCGCACTCCCTTTCCCAAGCGTTCGAGCGACCGTGTTGCCAACACCCACCACCACGATGTGAAGAGTACGAGAAGGGGCTTCGCAATGGCGCTGAGCGCATAGCCCGCGCGCACGAACGGAAGTCGTTTGCCGACAACGTCGGACCGGGCTCCGAGATAGGCCTTACTCAGCCCGGTGACCGCTTCGGCAATGCTTTCCAAGATGCCGATGAACAGCGCAGAGTAACCGATGGAACGGAGATAGACCGGGATGACAGGATAGAGCATCTCGCTCGCAATGTCGGTGAAGAGACTGACGAACGAGAGCAAGATGACGACGCGTGAGAGCATCCTAGTTCGCCACGTTCACGACGAAGGTCTTCGTGGCCACGTCGGACCGACGTTCGTTCCAGACAGCAACGGCTGTGAGCTCCAGGGTACAGGTGCCCTGAAGCGTACCCGCGGCAATGGGCTTGGATACGTTGGCCACATAACATCGCACAGAATAGGAGTCCGTCTCTTTGATGTACAATGCACGGTCGATCTCAATGCGCAAGGACTGCATCGATGCAACAGTGGATCGCACAGCATTCTTCACCATGCGCAACGTCACATCTTCGATGCGAGGGTGCATCGACGTGTCGATCGTCGACGTTGGGAGGCGAAGTCGAATGCCTTGGATCTCGAACGTTCCCGTTTCCGAAATACGCGAAGCACGAACACCACTCGTGATGATCTGTGGTCTGGCGATCGCGCTGTCTTGCGCAATGACATCGCAATAGCTTGCAAGGAGCATGACGCAGAACATACAAGCGCGGAGCGTCATCAGTTGGAGACCTCGATGTCGAAGTTCTTGGTACGATACGCTTCGAATCTCTCGAGGCACATGATATAGACCTGCACGGTCAGTTGTGCCGGACCACTGATCGTTCCGGGCTGCACAGGCAGAGGTCCACCACGCAGACCCAAGTAAACGTTGCACACGGAATCACTCTTCCACTCCGTATCGAGATGGGCCAGGTGATACGTCTGACGTGTTGTGGTGTTCATCACCTCTCCCCACAATTGCTCCACCTTCACACTATAACTGGTAGGACGTGCTCCGTTGTAACATGCCCCGCCGGTCACAACGATGTTCTTTAGCACGAGGATTCCGCGCTCATGATCGGTGATCTTTCCCACCACCATCTTGTCGAGTGAGATCTTCGGCTTCTCAACGCCGGGGATCTGTTGGGCGATGGCCGACAGGGTGAACGTGGTGGAAAGCAACAAGAAAAGCACAGATCGCATAGGTCTATCGAGTGATGATCAAGAAGTGTGACTGTTCGAACAGATCGGAGTGGAACAGGAGCGTGTACGACCCGGCGCTCAAGTGTTCAACCGAGACGGGTACGACGTGCGCGCCACGTTCTAGTGTGAGAGCGGACCGTATGACGGTCTTACCGGCACCGTCCACAATGAGCATCGTGCCCGACACATCGGCCGTGGACTCATACCATAGATGCAAGATACTATGTGCGGGATTTGGACCGATCTTCACACGTCGCACACCATCGCCGATGCGTACGATGCGCAAGTCTCGACCTGCGCAGATATCATCAACATCGAGCCGCCCGTCCACTTGGATCACATCCGTTGGTACCTCGCCCCACGCGAACGGCGATGCGTCTGAAAGATCGAGCGGCACCGAGTTTTCCGATGCCAACAGGACTGTGCATGGGATCACGGCCAAGGTGTCGGTTCCGTTCCACCGACCTCGACAGCGAACGATCGACAACGAGTCCGACGTGCGCACGTCGAGCGTCAATCCCTCCATGCCGCCTTCCTCCACTGGTGCGAGAACAGATCGATCGAATTGCATCTCGCATTGGAAGGTGTGCAACAGCGAGTCGTTCACTCCCTCTACCGTGTCGAGGATGACGGGGATGTTCACGATCTGTCCGACCTTGCCCTTCAGATATGGGACGTGCAGTGTTGTTCGTCCGTAGGCCTCGATCGTGAGCATGGTCGCGGCCGAGAGATCGCACGGATCGTTCGACACCACCGTGATCTGCGACATGTACGTGCCAGGGATCGATGCACCCCGCACATCCACCCACAATGTATCGCCCGGACGCAATGTCGTTGGCAAGGCGGGTCGAACGGCGGCAAGGATAAAGGGCTGTTGCGGTGCCTGTACCGTGGTCACTGTAAGCGGGCGCGAGCCAGTGTTCGTATAGGAAGCGCGCAACATTGTCGTGTCACCGATGCTTCGTTTCGGGAACGCAAGAAGTGGCGTGCCTTCCAGTGCGGCGCTTTCACGTCGACCTCGTAGGTAGATCACCTTGCGTTGAGCACATGGTCCAAGATCGAACACGATACTGTCGCGATACTCTCCATCATACAGTGGTTCGAAGACGATGTCGACGATCCGATCGCCGTACGTTCCGATCGTATCACCAACGACCATCGTACACGTGAAGGGCTGCGAGATGCCGATGCCATTCAAATGACCGACGATGTTGCCCGAGCTGACGTTTCCGATCGCAACGGAACGTGTTCGCGATCGCTCCTTGCAAGAGATGACCGTTCCAAAGACAACAGTATCCGGCACAACGAACCGGACGCTATCAACAATGATGTGCAGACCAATGGAGAGTGTATCGTTGCACGGTGCTGTCGTGATCAGGAATCTCCCCGTTTGCTCGCCAACCTTCGTTGGTCGGATCGCAAACGGGATCAACAGCGAATCGTTGGGTTGCAGGGTAGCGGTCGTTGTCACCGGTGTGGTGTACGACAATGGTCCGTTCCGTGTGAAGGTGAACGTCATCACGTCAACCCCGGTATTGCGGATCATGATCGATGTATCGCGTTGTGCATCGCATTCAAGCACGCGACCAAGATCCAGGAGCGTGTCGCTGACCGACCATTGTGTTCGTTGGATGTTCGCCTCGAACCACGTCGCAAGCGTATCGGTGCATCCTGCACCGGTCCACGGTACACGAAGGGCTCCCGTTTGACTGGACAGCGACGGCGTGAAGATCACAGTGATGGCAAGGGTCGCTCCGGCCTTCACCACTTGCGGGAACTTTGGAAAGATCGTCGACAGCTGTCCGCTGGAGATGATCGTTGGGATCGTCACATCAACCGAGGAACGATTGGTGAACGTGAGGACCTTTACCAGTTGCACAACGTCGCACGATGGACTCGGTGCGAGGATCACGGAATCTGGTGTGAGTTCGGCCTCCAGTGTCGCATTGATTCCCTTGATGAAGCTGGTCACCACGGTATCACACGAGCTGGCGGACACTCGGATCGGTAGGATGAACGAACCCTTGGGGATCGAGGTCAAGCGAATGGGGATCCGATACGATCCACCGGCAGGGATGGTCAACGGAAGGACGGGCAGGCCCGGAGTGGTGATCGAGGGGGACTGCGGTGCAATGTCGGTGATCGTGAGCGCGAACGTATCGAGGTTGCGTAGGAGCATCGATGTATCACGCACACTCCTGCATATACTGAGCATCCCAACGTCCACAGTATCGAGCATGACCTTCGGTGCGGAAAGCACATTGACCACAGCCGTGTCTTCGCCCATGCACCCTGCATCATCGGACACGTTCACGATCAGTCGCGTTGGTCCTTGCACACGATAGCGGATCGATGCTCCGAAGTCTTCCACTTGTCCGTTCGGCTGTCGCCATGTGATCGTGTAGTTGCCTGTTCCTCCGCGCGCGCGCGCAATGAACGTGAGCATCGTGCCTCTGCACACCGTCGTATCCGGTGTTGCCGTGACGGTGATCGGTTGTAGTGAGAACGCACCTTCAGGGATCGAGAATCTCTCGATGAAGGCACCGGGCCCGCCCGGCTGTGCATTCAAGGTGGAGTCTGCTGTTGTGCGGAACGGGATGTTGTAGCCGCAGGAACCGCCTTGCAATTGCAGTTGCAGCATGGGAGAGCGTGCAGGGAGCGGACTCAACACGATGCCGCCACCACCGCCGCCACCAACGCCATGCGCAGGATTCGTGTTGACGGACCCTCCGGCGCCGCCGGTCACCACGGCACGGAGTGGCGTCGTGAACCGAGCACAGTCGATCCATATCGCACCGCCTGCTCCTCCGCCGCCGGCGGCATCGTTCCCTCCGACGACCGTGACGCTTCCGCCTGCTGCCGAGATGGACCTATTACCTCCGTCGATGGACGTGGCACGCAGGATGACGATACCGCCACCTGTTGCCCCACTTGTTCCCGTACCATTGTTCTGATGTCCGCCACCACCGCCGCCGCCCATGTAGATCTTCGGGAAGTTCCTGGAGTACGGCATCATCAGTCCGCCAATGGCTCCGTTGGTGATCGTTCGTCCACAACCAACCCACTGATCGCCGCCACGTCCACCGGCTCCGGCATTCCCACCACCGCCACCTCCGGAGTTATGGTCAACGCCTCCCCCGCCGCCATTCGCCAACTTCCCTCTTCCCGCTTCATAGGCCGTTGCCATGGCCGTCACGCCATCGCCCTTTTGTGCTCCGTATCCCGTGGCCATGGTGTAGACATAGCCGGTGCGAGAACAGGTAGCGTAGTTGATGGAGCGGAGTCCGCCCACAAAGCCGCAGGCACTTGCATCGATGTCGGCCTGGAACGTCACCGTCCCACTTGCCTCGATGGCCACGACCCCTCCCGTGCGTCCATCCCATGGTTTCGCGCGCACGGTTCCGCTGATGATCACGTTCACATACTCTGCAACGCGGATCAATTGCACCGACGAATTCACATCGTAGGCGTTCACAAGACGGGCAACGAGCGTGATCACATTCCCATTCACGGCCTTGATGCTGCCGAACTCAAGATTGCCGCAGGAGCCAAGGGTGACGAGATCTCCGAACTGTGGTGCGTCGGTCGTGTTGATGGTCGCACCCTTCATTTGCATGATGATCACACGATCACCCGGCTTGAAGCCGTAGGGCTGTTCGACCACGATGTCCTGACTGCACATCACCGGTATCGAGAGCACCGGTGTGTAGATGTTCACCACTCCGCTGATGCGCGTTTGTGCATGCATCGCTATGCCGCCACCAAGAGCGATCATGGCGGAAAGGAGGAGAGGCAGGGTGCGGAACATGGGGCCCATGACCGCTAACATAGTCATGAGCGGAATACGGTCGACGCGTTAGAAGAACACTTGGTATTGCAGGACGAACTGGGTGGCGCGGCCCGACTTGAGCGTGGCTCCTGTGGCCGATGTCGTGAACGTGGGGCGGTTGTTGAGGTCGACCGAGAATTTCGCCGAATGGCCCGACAGGAGCAGCGAACATCCCACGGCATAGGTATCGGACACCACGTGCGAAAGCTTGTCGTAATCGGCAAGCGTTGCCGTTGCATATGGTAAGAGTCCGGTCGTGCCTTCGATCACATGCGGAATGAAGTACCCGAGCTGCGAATAGATCACATTCCCCGTCCCGAACATCGGAAGTCCGTTGCCATAGGATGGCGATTGCCCCGGGTTCAACGCACCGTTGTAACGCAAGTAGTTCGTGCCGTAGTCCGTGTGGAAGAACCCAGCATACGCAGAGATGGCATGTCCGCTCTCACCCACCGGTGCATCGTAGAACGACTCGATGGCGGCGAGCTTCATGTCTTCGTAGACCGTATCGGTGGGTGAAGCTCCTGTGCGCCACATGGCACGTGGCTGATAGATGCCTCCAATGGCAACGTTGAACACGCTCTTCTTGCCGAGGTAGGTACCGGCCATATAGGGCGTAAGGTGCGGCTCTTGGTCCATGAACTGCCAGATCACATAGCCCTGATACTGCAGGGCATGACCTTTCTGCGCGAACGTTGCCGACGGACCGATGGGCGGAGGTGTGGCCCCGTTACTTTGAATAACGAATGGATCGCTTACCACGAACCGATAGTCGATCGATCCGATCTGTCCGCGCAAGAGCATGCTAAGCTTCCGCGAGAACTGATCCGTTTGATCGACGGTGGCCTGCGCGAACACGGGCACATCTGTGGTCATGATCGTCGTCACCGACGGTTGTGAGAAACGCGAGAGTCCGTTGGCGATCGTCAGGCCCATGCCCACCTTCGCCTCGTTCCCATTCGAGAGGCGATACTCCCCCACGGCATCGTGAAAGAACGCCGCGAGCTTGCGATTGCCTCCCGAGTTGTAGAACGAACTGAAATTGTTCTCGCCGTACTGCGCATAGAAGAGCGCACGATCGGTGATCTGCGCCGTCATCTGGAATCGTAGACGACGGAGTCCGATGCTCACCGAGACGTCTTGCGGCTCGCCATTGATCGTCGTCCCGGGATCGCTCTGATTCACCAGCAACCATGGCTGCACCATGGCATTGATGCGGATGAAGTGTGCACTGTCACCGCCCAACTTCCATTCCAAGAGCTGCGCATGCAGGGGCAAGGCGGCAAGGAAGACCATTCCAAGACAGTACCAGCCGAGGGGGCATCGAGCGTTCATGCGATCCCGTTAGTGATGCGACGTGTGCGTAGGTTTTTTCCGAGAGGCGGCCGGGTGGTCTGACTTGGGCATATGCCGCTCAAGTCCGCGGATATGGAATCCAACACCACGCGTTGCGAACTCTCGCTCCATCTCATGCATCTTCTCCATCACGGAGTGATCCACCAGGTGCGAGTTCTTGAAATCGATGATGACGTCGCGATCGGGATCGAGCTTCTCGAGTCGCTTCTTCAATCCGATGTAGTTCGAGAAGATGGCCGAGTGCTGCACGTCCACCACGTAGACCTTGGGATCGCTCTGGTCGATGGTGAGGATCGGACGGAACAGGGATGCGAACGGCACACCGTCGATGATGTGCAGCGCGAACTTCGTCAGGATGCCCAGACCGATCCCGATCAACAGATCCGTCGCCAGCGTTGCCACCACGGTCACCACGAAGATGATGAGCTGTTCGGCACCCACCTTATAGGTTTTGATGAACTCCTTGGGAGATGCAAGCTTCCATCCTACGGAGATGAGCATGGCGGCAAGGGCGGCAATGGGAATGCGCTGGATCACCATGGGCAGGAAGACCACGAAGATCAACAGGAAGCCACCGTGAAAGAAGTTCGCCCAACGTGTCTTGCCTCCGTTGTTCACATTCGCACTGGAACGGGCGATCTCGGAGATCATGGGTAGGCCACCAAGCAGACCGGACACCGTATTCCCAATGCCCACGGCCAAGAGGTCCTTGTTGAGATCGCTCTTGCGCTTGTAGGGATCGAGCCCGTCTATGGCCTTCCCACTCAAGAGCGATTCAATGCTGCCTACGAGGGCGAACATGATCACGTACTTGATGGATGTCATCGACGTGATCTGCGACCAGTTCGGCATTTGGATGGCGTCGGTGATCTGTGCCGGCAGCGTGACGAGGAACTTCGGACTCAGCGTGAATTGCGTGTGATTGAAGAGATACGTGTGCTCATGCGAGAGATCGAAGTAGGCGCCTAACGGAATGGCAACGAGTAGGACGACCATTGGTGCGGGGACCATCTTCACATACTTGTTCTTGATCAACGGCAGTCCGAACAGGATGACCAACGATATCACACCGATGATGGCGATATCGGGATTCATCATCAAGAAACTCTGCGGGATCTCCTTCAGCAGTTCAAGTGGCTCCCCCGCCGTGGGCGTCACACCCATGAGGAAGTGCGCCTGCTTGGAGATGATGATGATACCGATGGCCGCCAGCATTCCATGTACGGCAGACGTTGGGAAGAAATCGCCAAGCACGCCTGTCTTGAGCAGACCGAAGATGATCTGCACCACACCGGCCACCACGATCACGGCAAGGGTGAGCTTGTACCCTAGGAACGGATCTCCCTGGCCAAGATCCGTCACTGCGCCCAGGGCGATCACAATGAGACCCGCTGCCGGTCCCTTGATCGTCATCTCCGAGCCGACAAAGAACGTTACGAGCAGTCCTCCAATGATGGCCGTCAATATGCCGGAGATCGGCGGGAAGCCGCTGGCTTTGGCAATTCCCAAGCATAACGGCAACGCTACGAGGAAGACCAAGAACCCGGAGATGAGGTCACTCTTCCATGTGTGCTTGAGGGAGAGGTCGTTCGTCATGATTTCCTCGTTCTGATCAGTTGCAAGACGCCATTGATGAACGTGAGCGGATGTGGCGGACATCCCGGCACGTAGAGGTCGATGTGATGTCGTTCCACGAATGCACGCTGAAGTTCCGTGCTCCGTTGGAAGATCCCACCCGTGATGGCACACGCTCCCGAAAGGATGACGATGCGGGGATCAGGGACGGCATCGTAACAGATGTCGTTCGCAGCGGACATGTTCAGGGAGATCGGACCGGTGATGACGATGCCATCGGCATGTCGCGGCGAAGCCACGAACTCGATGCCGAACCGTCCCATGTCGAAGTTCACATTGCCACATGCATTGAGTTCCAACTCGCACGAGTTGCAACCCGCTGCGGAGACTTGACGAAGCTTCAGCGAGCCACCGAAGTAGGCTGCGATCTCCTTCCGCACAGCATCGGCATCGAAGACCACTGGGCCGACGTCCCCTTCGCGCATGATGAGTGCTTCTCGTGTCGATGTTGCTGTCTTATAGTCGTTCGTGAAGGCGATCTTCTCGGTTGGACATGCATCCGCACACTCCCCGCAAAACACACAGGCCCCAAGGTCGAGCGAGATCGTTGACGATGCGCTTTGGGTGATCGCTGCCACGGGACAAACGTCGATGCAGGCAGTGCAACCACTGACGCAAGCCTCGGCCTTGATCGTCGGACGTCCGCGAAAGATCTCCGGCAAGGTCACTGCCGTTACATCGGGGATCGTCTGACCGCCTTGTTGTTTCCAGATCTTGATCGATTCGAACATGTCGTTTCCTTAGAGGTCGTGTCCGCAGTACGAGAGGTCATAGCTCTTATTACAGATCGGGAAATCGCTGATCTCGTTCCCGCGCAGGGACAGTGCCAGGGCGAACCAGTTGTGCATTGACGGGTCCTTCACGCTGTGATGGACGAGTGCTCCATGCTCATCGGTGATCGAGGTATGGACGAGCTCGCCTCGCCACCCTTCCACCATCGAGACCACCATGGACCGGGGAGCGAGCTCGCGCACGGGTCGATCTTCAAGTGTTCCATTGTCGCGCGACGCTGTGCGAAGTCTGTCCAACAGGATACGGATATAGGTGATGGAGGCATCGATCTCGAGCTTGCGCAGATACGTGCGCGCCATCACATCGCCGCTGTGAAGCACATGCGTTTGCACGTCTTCTGCGCGATAGACGCCATGCGGATGCGAGCGACGCACGTCGCGTCGAAGCCCACTCGACCGTGCAGCCATGCCAACGGCACCAATGATGTGCGCCTGTTCGGTGGTGACGATGCCGGTGCGTTCGAAACGAGCAAGGACACTGGGCAGTTCGAACATCGTGTCGGCAATGGGTCGGTATCGACGTTCCATATCGTCGAGCGTCTCTACGAGTTGGTCTTGCAATGCAGGGGTGAGCGACGAACGGTTCTGTCCGACACGCAACAATCCCTTTCCAAAACGATTGCCGCACCACCATTGGAAGAAGTTGATCATCGGTGTGCGCAAGGCACCGAGCACGGCGCTTCCCAGTTGATAGGCCACGTCAAGGTTCAAGGCGGAAAGGTCGCCGATGTGGATAGCGATGCGTTCAAGCTCGAGTGCGATGGCACGTTCGATCTCGACGGCGTCTGAGACCGTTCCACGCATGAGGGCCTGCATGGCGTTGACAAATGCCCATGTGTGACCGATGGTCGTGTCGCCTGCGATCGACTCAGCAAGGACAGTGCGTTGCAGCATGGTCGAGGGATGAACCATGAGTCGTTCGATGCCGCGATGTTGATAGCCGAGCTTGATCTCGAGATGGACGACGTCTTCACCGGTACACTGGAATCGAAAATGTCCGGGCTTGATCACGCCGGCATGGATGGGTCCGACGCCCACTTCATGCACCTCGCCGCCTTCGATCCGGAAGAACGGATACGAGTCGATGGTCGCACCATGCGCCGCATCATGCGGATAGCGAACGGGCTTGAGCCACGGATGATCCGTGAACTGTACGCCGTGATTCTCCCAGAGCACACGTTCGAAGATGTGGAAGGCGCGATAGTGCGCCGAGAGCGACGGTAATGCCATGGTCCCCGACGCGGCCAAATGGTATCGTGCAACGAAGAGCTGCGACGTGGAATCGTCGGCAAGCACACAGAAACACTCAAGGTCGCCGTTGGGAAGACGATATCCCATGTAGTTCACACAGTGCCGTGCATCGTTGGCCTTCATGTGGTCGAGCACGGTGGTCAGAAACGTTCCGTAGGACAGGACTGGAATGGCATCCAGTGAGATCACATCGAGATTTGAGAACGAAAGCATGGATGGTCCTTACGGATGGATCGTCACGGCCGATCGAACGAATTGAACGAATGCCGGCGGGGCAAAGAACCCCATGTAGACCACGGCAAGCAGGAGCGCATACTGCGGCACGGTCTCCATGGTGGAGAATGGTGCGGGCGCATGCACGATGGATGGTGCCGGTCGGTAGAGAATGTTGAGCACGTTTTTGGCAAGTCCCCAGAGGATCACCGTCAGGAGCAGGAAGACCGGAATGGCCACCCATGCATGCGGTCCGCTGAACAGTGCCTTGAACATGAAGAGCTCGGTGATGAAGGTCCCCATCGGCGGCACGGCCGTGATGGCCAGCAAACCGAGGATCAAAACGCCGGCACCTGCCGGATGCAACTTGATGTAGTCGCCCACGGAGTTCACGCTCTTTGTCTGATACAGTCGATAGAAGTGTGCGTACTGGAAGAACAGACTCGACTTCGCGAAGGCGTGCAGCACGATGTGCAACACAGCGGCGAACCATGCACCGCTTCCCACGGCGATCAGCACGATGCCGGCATGTTCAAGACTTGAATAGGCGAAGATGCGCTTGACGTTCTTGATCTTGGAGATGTAGATGGCGGCAAAGAACACACTCATGAGCCCTACGATGATCATCACGGCGTTCATCCATGGGAGGATCGAGGTGCCGGCCAATGCCATGTAGATACGGAAGATGGCCACGAAGCCGGCGATCATGAGCACACTGGAGAGAAGGGCCGACACATGCGAGGGCGCTCCGTCCTTGGCATCTATGTCCACATTGAACAAAGGGGCCACGCCCATCTTCACGCTGTACCCTGCCACCATGAAGAGGAAGGCGAACTTCAGCCAGCCGACATTCATGGAGGGAGCCGTCATGCGAATGGCTTCGAACGAGAGATCGTGCACCTCGCGGGCCTCTGATGCGATCGACAGGAAGAGAATGCCGGCAAAGGCGATAGCGATCCCAATGGAGCACACGAAAACGTACTTCCACGTTGCCTCAACAGAATGCTTGTTCCTGTTGTAGTAGATCAGAATGGCACTCGTGAGCGTTGATGCTTCAAGAAAGGCCCACACCAACCCGATATGACGCGAGATATAGACGCCAACGACCATGGTAAGGAACAGCACAAGCGCTGCGTTGTGCGTGGCAACCTGTCGTGCACTGTCGCCCCGATGTCGAGCATAGGCCATTCCGTAGTAGGCGGCCAGTGCTCCAATGATGGCAAGAACACCGAGAAACAACACGGCCAACGGATCGGCCTTGAGGTACTCAGCCTCGACCACGTCGAGGTAGGAGTACTCATGGACAAGAAGCGCACCAAGCAACGAGAAGTAGGCCACGAAGAGCAGCACTTGGAGGACGCGTTGACGGGCAAGCATCATCACACCGGCGATGCAGATCGAGCCTGCGAAGAACGCGAGAGGCATGCTAAGGTTCATGATCAGTCGTTCAGTTCGTTGAGTTCAGATGCATCGACGGTCTGGAACGACTCGCCTACTTTGTCGACGAGGAAGGCCAACAGCAACACCGATGTGAGCAGATCTAAGAGAATGGCCGTGTTCACCGCAAGGGGCATTTCGTTGCCTACGGCAAGCGACAGCAGAAAGATGCCGTTCTCGAGCAACAGGTAGCCCATCACATGTGTGATGATCTTCGTGCGCGCCATGATGATGAACAGTCCTGTGAACAGCGCCGAAAGCGACGCTGTGAAGTAGCCGATACGCAAGTGTTCTTCGTGCACGGTGTAGGCAAGCAAGAACGAGACAAGAATGATGGCGGTGACGAAGAGCAGCGATGTGAAATGCGTCACCGTTGGCTCCGCTTCTTTCACGAGCTTGTTCCGCCGAAGCGTGCGTTGTAGGAACCATGGGATCACGATGCCCTTGAAGACCAATGTTTCGGCAAGGATGAAGCTCAGGTTGAGCGCATCAACGTCGCGCAGCTCCATGTAGGCGATGCCGAACAACAGCACGCCCTGGATCCCTAAGAGGGTCACGAAGGTGGCAAGGCGGTCTACCATCGAAACGTAGACGAGCGTCACCACGAACAGGATGATCAGAATGGTGACCATGGTCAGAGTACCAACTTATTCGTGAGGATGAGCACGGTGAAGAAGACGAGGATGGCAATGCTTGTGAGCGTGAAGATGAACTGTGGATTGCGCTTCATGCGATTGCGTGCTCGGAAGGATTCCAAGAGTCCGACCACTACGGCGAACACGGCCATCACCACGATGGCAATGATGATCTTGCCCCAGAGTGGTACCATGGGAGGCAGGGCGAAGTTGGAGATGAGCACGCCGAACATGGCAAAGCGGATACTTGTGGTCGCGAGGATCATGCCTAGGTCGAATCCGCTATTGTCGAGAATGATCACTTCGTGCACCATCGTCAACTCGAGGTGTGTCTTTGGGTCGTCAACGGGAAGTCGACTGTTCTCGACCATGGCGATCTGCAGGAAGACGTACACGGCAAAGGCGGCCATCAGGTACGATACACCACTACCCAAGTGCATGTCGCGAAAGATCTCATTGAGCGATGTGTGCCCCGTAAGAACAGCAAACGAACCGGCGAGGACGAAGAAGGCCGGTTCGACGAGCATACCGTAGAGCGCTTCGCGATTGGCTCCCATACCCTCGAACGGACTTGCTGTGTCCATTGCCATCAGGATCATGCTGAACCGCCCCAGTGCGAGGAGATAGGCAAAGACCACCACGTCGTACTGGAATGAGAGAATGCTCGGTTGGTCTCCGAACGGCAGGAAGAGACAGGCCACGATGACCGTGACGAAGGAGATCGTTGGAGCAAGCTGGAAGATGAATGACGACGATGTGCTCGTGACACTGCCCTTCTTGAGCAGGCGGACGATGTCCTTGAGATGTTGCAGCAGACCCGGGCCAATGCGACCACTGGCAATGCTCTTCGTGCGGTTCACGATGCCGATGAAGAAGACCGACGAGAGAAGGATCAAGGCAATGCTGATCATATCACTCCCATGATCGTGACCACGGCAATGGCAATGATGAAGACAAAGGCGTAGAGGATGTAGGTGCGCATGCTTCCGGTGTGGAAGACCGCCAGCCGTCGCAACGCATAGTTGATGCCGGCGATCGGCGGTTGGATCGTCGACTCTTCGATCACATCCACCACGTCGGTCGTATACGTGCGTGCATGCGGGAACACGTCCGCATCGTTGAGCGCATGCATGTGGGCATGCACCCGCACGACCGGTGATATGAGCTGCACGGTACTGTCGGCATACGTTGTCGACGTGTATTGAAGTCGCGCATCGGCTTCGGTGAAACCACAACCCCACGTGGGCCCTTCCCGTCGCTGCGCATTCCGCGTGGCGATCTTGCGCAGTGCAAGGACGACCACGACCGCACCCACAAGGGACGCATTGAAGATGCCCAAGGAGGTCATGGTGGGCATGAGGGAGGCAAGGACGATATCACTGTTGGGCGAGAAGGATCTGATCACAGCCGAAATCGATGCGATCATCAGTTGCGGGACGATGGCCATCACGATCATGATGCCAATGGCGATCTGCTGTGGAAGGCGCATGAACCAAGAACGCTCCGTGGCATGGCGGGCCGGTTCCGTGCGAGGTTCGCCTAGCATGCCCACGCCGATGGCCTTTGTGAAGGCGATGATGGCAAGGCCTCCAATGAGACAGAGCGTGATGAGGACGAAAAAGTTCACGATGCTGAAGTAGGCGCCCGAGTTCTTCATGCCTTCGATGGAAGCGGCATACATCAGGAACTCGCTCACGAAGCCATTGAGCGGTGGAAGACCGCAAATGGCAAGCGCACCAAGGACGAAGACCGTGATGGTCTTTGGCATGCGTCGCATCAGTCCGCCAAGCTCGTTCAGGTTGCGTGTATGCGTGGCCACATAAATGTTGCCGGCGCTTTGAAAGAGCACCACCTTGAAGAGCATGTGATGCACCATATGCAACAAAACGGCCGTCCAACCGAGCGTGGCGATCACGTCGTTGTGGATCGACGTGCCGAGAACGGCCATGCCGATGGAGATGCCCAACAGACCGATGTTCTCAACGCTGGAGTACGCGAGCAACCGTTTCAGATCGTTGCGCACAATGGCCTGGAGGATGGCGTAGAGTCCGGTGATGATGCCCACAGACAGAATGGCCACACCCAACATGCTCTGGTCCCCGTGCATGAAGAGGATCGTCCGCAGGATGCCATAGATACCCAGTTTGATCATCACACCCGACATCACGCCTGATACATGCGAGGGGGCGGCAGGATGCGCGTGCGGAAGCCATGTGTGCAGCGGAAGGAAGCCCGCTTTCATGCCAAAGCCAAGGAAGAGCGGAAGGAACAACATCCATGCAGGCTTCTGGGCGTAGAACAGGCCCATGGCCTCAAAGGTGTACGATCCGGTCTGTCCGGCAAGGACCATGGTGGCAAGCAAGAGGAAGAAGGCACCGATGTGCATCTGGATGAAATAGGACAGGGCCACCCGTCGTGTGCGTGCCTTCTCCCCTTCGAAGAGGACAAGGAGGAAGGATGACATCGACATGATCTCCCACATGATGAGCAGCGACACCATGTCGCGCATCATCGTCACGGCAAGCATCGATCCGTGCAAGGTCACCATGGCCACGGCATGCACAAGTGCTTCCATGAAGCTCTTCGACGCATAAGGCCTGAGATACGATATGCCATAGACCATGCCCAGCAGAACGCCAATGTTGATCAACACCACCATGAAGGCCGTAAGTGGGTCGATGGCAAACACCAGGGGACCATAGGCGAACGAGGCGGCCTGTCCGTTCACCAGGACGGGGACAGACCATGCGATGGACAGGGCCGCCATCGCCGCCGAGATCATTGTTGCAAGAATGAAGGAGATTCTCATATCTCCGATTTACGATGGAGGCGGACAGCATTCTATTAGAAGGTGATTAGAGCAGTCCTTATACGTTCTTTATACGGATGACACCGCTCTTGATGGCCTGTTGATCTCTCTCTGGAGAGTTTTGTATCAGTTCTCAGGGAGCAGAAATGCAGTCATCAGATCTTGTGGCCTTCGGTGTGTTCTTCTTGGTACTAGCGGCCGTTGCGCGGCCGCTGGGACACTATGTTGCCGCTTGTATGGACGGGTCGACGCCAACATTCGCATGGCTTCGCTGGATCGAGGGACAAGTTGTTCGACTTGCAGGCGTCGATCCCGATCGGTCGATGTCATGGAAAGAGTTCGCCATTGCTTTGCTGATGTTCAACGCCGTTGGTGCAGTGGTCATGTTCTCAATGCTCGTAGGGATCGACGGACTGTCGTGGCACCTGGCCATGAACACGACCATTAGTTTTGTCACGAACACCAACTGGCAGTCGTACAGCGGCGAGACGACCCTTTCGGCAACAACGCAAATGCTCTGTTGTAGTGTGCAGAACTTTGCAAGTCCGGCCACCGGGTTCGCCGTCCTCGCCATGATCTCACGGGCGATCGGCGGACGTGCCGAACTCGGATCATTCTGGATCGATGTTCTACGCTTCCTCCTCTACGTGCTCCTTCCCTTGTCCTTGATCCTGGCCGTCATTCTCGTCACGCAAGGAGTGCTGCAAACCGCGGGCGCAACGGTGACGATCGATCACGTTGGCGCAGCCACTCAGACCGTGCATGTCGGACCCGTTGCATCACAAGTGGCCATCAAACAGTTGGGGACGAATGGCGGCGGCTACTACGGTGTGAACTCCGCCCATCCACTGGAGAACCCCACGTCGCTCACGAACTTGTTCGAGTGCATCGCACTTCTTCTGATCCCCGTTGCCATGCCCTTCACGTATGCCCGCATGATCAAACGCGATGCGCAAGCATGGCCGATCGTAGGTGCCATGCTCGTGCTCTTCGTCGTTGGACTGAGTGTGGCTTCGTGGGCGGAAACGCAGGGAACGGCAGCACTTGGCGGACAGATCTCGATGGAGGGCAAGGAGGCAAGGTTCAGTCCGATCGCCTCGGCATTATGGTCAACAGCCACCACGGCCACATCGAATGGTTCGGTGAACGGCATGCACGACTCCTTCATGCCACTCACCGGCTTCGTGCAAATGATGAACATGCTCGTTGGTGAGGTCATCTTCGGTGGGATCGGTTCCGGCATGTATGGCATGATCCTTTTCATCATCGTTGCTGTCTTCATCTCCGGACTCATGGTCGGACGTACCCCCGAATACATGGGCCGTAAGATCGAAGCCACAGAGATCAAGCTCGCCATGTCGGCCATCCTCATTCCGAACGTCACGATCCTCCTTGTTGCATCCCTTGCCGCCCTGCTCCCTGCAGGAACCTCCTCCATTGCCAACCCCGGACCGCATGGTCTGAGCGAGATCCTGTATGCAGCTGCATCCACCGTTGGCAACAACGGTAGTGCGTTTGCTGGCTTGGCCACGAATACGGTCTTCTACAACAGCTTGCTGAGCGTTGCCATCCTGATCGGACGGTATGCCGTGATCCTTCCCATCCTCGCCATTGCAGGATCGCTTTCCAAGAAGACCGTCGTGCCGGCTTCAGCAGGAACGTTGCCAACAGACACGTTCCTGTTCGGGTTGTTGCTCCTGATGGTGATCGTCATCGTTGGTGCACTCACGTTCTTCCCGGTGCTCGCCCTTGGCCCATTGGTAGAGCATTCACTGTTCAACGCCGGCATCTCCTTCTAGGACTTCGTTATGTCTACGACAACTTCTTCATTCTCCCTGTTCACGACATCCATCGTTCGCCAGTCGTTGCTTGATGCCGTACGCAAGCTCGATCCTCGTGTTCAAGTGAAGAACCCGGTGATGTTCATCGTCTACCTTGGCTCCATCGCCTGCACGATCGTCTGTGGTGTCGATCTCGTTGCAAACCGCGCGGACATATTCACAACTCAGATCACGATCTGGCTGTGGTTCACGGTGCTCTTCGCGAACTGGGCAGAGGCCGTGGCCGAAGGACGTGGCAAAGCACAGGCCCGGTCACTTCGCGCTGCACGCGCGGGGACCACTGCGCGCCGATTGCGCAATGGTGTGGAAGAGATCGTTGCATCAACTGAATTGAATGTTGGCGACATGGTCGTCTGTGAGCGGTCCGATGTGATCCCCAGTGATGGCGACGTTGTCGAGGGCATTGCCAGTATCGACGAGTCGGCCATCACCGGCGAGTCCGCACCGGTGATCCGTGAAAGTGGCGGCGATCGATGCGCCGTCACGGGTGGCACCGTGGTCTTGAGCGATCGCATCATTGTGCGCATCACGGCCGCCACCGGTGGCACGTTTCTCGATCGCATGATCTCGCTCGTCGAAGGCGCACAGCGGCAACGAACGCCCAACGAGATCGCCCTCTCCATTCTTCTGCTGGCATTGACGTTCATCTTCGTGGCCGCCGTTGCGACGTTGCTCCCGCTTGCCAACGTGCTCACGCCCACGGCAGGCAGTGCGGCCACATCGTTCTTGACGCTTCCGGTGCTGATCGCCTTGCTGGTCTGTTTGATCCCGACCACGATCGGCGCGTTGCTCTCGGCCATCGGTATCAGCGGGATGGATCGCATGCTTCGACGGAATGTGGTGGCAAAGAGCGGCAAGGCCATCGAGGCGGCAGGGGATGTTGACGTGCTGTTGCTTGATAAGACCGGAACGATCACGCTGGGGAATCGCATGGCCGTCGACTTCATTCCTATGCCCGGCGTCTCGGCCCGCGAGCTTGCCGATGCCGCTCAGTTAGCGTCATTGGCCGATGAGACACCCGAAGGTCGGTCGGTGGTGGTGTTAGCAAAGGAGCGCTTTGAACTCCGTGGTCGTGAGATGTCGTCGTCGCATGCTGTGTTCATACCCTTCACCGCACACTCACGCATGAGCGGGGTCGACCTCGACGTGGCACCTTCGATGCGTTCGATCCGCAAAGGTGCGGCCGATGCCGTGATCGCATGGGCAGAACGATTGGGAGGAGCCACACCGGCCGCGCTGCGACCAACGGTCGAGAATGTTGCCCGCATGGGCGGCACTCCCCTTGTTGTCGCCGATGGTGCATTGCTCCTTGGGGTGATACACTTGAAGGACGTGATCAAAGACGGCATTCGAACACGCTTCGAACAACTGCGACGTATGGGGATTCGCACCGTGATGGTCACAGGTGACAATCCGATCACGGCCGCTGCCATTGCAGCCGAGGCGGGCGTTGACGACTTCATCGCCGAGGCCACACCCGAGGCCAAGCTCGCCAAGATCCGTGCGGAGCAACAGCGTGGTCGACTCGTAGCGATGATCGGCGATGGGACGAACGATGCGCCTGCGCTAGCACAAGCCGACGTGGGCGTTGCTATGAACACCGGGACACAAGCTGCACGCGAGGCCGGGAACATGGTCGATCTCGATAGCAATCCCACCAAGCTCATCGACGTGGTTGAAGTCGGCAAACAACTCTTGATGACTCGAGGAGCACTTACCACATTCTCGATCGCGAACGATGTAGCGAAGTACTTCGCTATTCTGCCGGCGCTCTTCGCCGGACTGTATGCAACACCACACGGAAGTGGTGCGCTGGCGTGGTTGAACATCATGGGTCTTGCCACACCGCGTTCTGCCATTCTCAGCGCCGTGATCTTCAACGCGTTGGTGATCATCGCTCTGATCCCGCTCGCCCTTCGTGGTGTCTCATATCGTTCGCGCGGTGCGAACGATGTGTTATTGCGCAATCTCTTGATCTTCGGTGTTGGCGGGTTGGTGGTACCGTTCGTGGGGATCAAGCTCATCGACATGCTCCTTGTCGCACTGGGATGGAGGTAACAATGAAGTCCATGCGTTCTATGTTGACCGTTGCCGTTCGCATGAACGTCGTGGTGATCATCATCACCGGCGTGATCTATCCGTTCGTGGTATGGTCGATCGCCGCTGTGGGTTCTTGGGATCGTTTGTCTGACTCGGCGCTGTGTCCGGCGTATACCGACAGTACCTTGTTCATGTCACGACCATCGGCGAGTGACCATTCCGCCCTTCCCTCAAGCGGAAGCAACCTTGGGCCGACCAATGCTCGGTTGCGAGCACAGATGGAGCGGTACGCGATCGTCTTTCGAAAACGGAATGGTCTTGATCCCAGCACTATCGTTCCCGCCGACATGTGCTGTGCCTCTGCCTCCGGTCTCGATCCACATATCAGTATTGCTGCAGCGTATCTGCAACGCGGTCGCGTGGCACGCGAGCGAGGTGTGTCGATCCGCTATCTTGATTCATTGATCGCAGCACACACCGTGTCGCCACAGTTCGAGGTTCTCGGAACTCCGGTCGTGAATGTTGTTTCGTTGAACGATGCATTGGGGCACAAATGACACCTGACAGACCAGACCCCGATCAACTGCTACGATCGATCCAGGAAGCTGCCAAAAGCGGATCTCGCGGAACATTGAAGATCTTCTTTGGCATGTGTGCCGGCGTTGGCAAGACCTATACGATGCTCGAGGCCGCTCACGACGCACAACGTCAAGGGATCGATGTTGTGGTGGGACTGGTGGAGACGCATGGTCGACAAGAGACCGAGCGCTTGCTCGACGGATTGCCTGTTGTTCCCCGCAAGGTCGTCGAACATCGCGGCACCGTCCTCACCGAATTCGACATCGACGCAGTTCTCTCGCGCGCACCTCAGCTCGTCCTTGTGGATGAGCTTGCCCACACGAACGCTCCAGGAAGTCGACACGGCAAGCGCTTCCTCGACGTGCTCGAACTGCTGGATCGTGGAATCTCCGTCTACACGACGCTCAACGTGCAACATCTCGAGAGCAGGGCCGATGCCGTGGCACAGATCACGGGCTTCCCCATTCAGGAGACCGTACCGGACTCCGTGTTCGATGCGGCAACGGAGATCGAACTCATAGACCTTCCTGCCGATTCATTGCTCAAGCGACTGCACGAAGGCAAGGTCTACACAGCTGCGGCCGCGCAACGTGCGATCAACAACTTCTTCCGCAAGGGCAACCTGACGGCGCTTCGAGAAATGGCGCTTCGGTTGACCGCAGAGCATGTTGATGTGCAATTGCGATCGTACATGAGCTCGGAGCATATCGCCGGTCCATGGAGATCGAACGAGCGCATCCTCGTAGCCATCGGTCCGGCACCTTCCTCAGCGCAATTGATCCGTTGGGCCCGCCGCATGGCAGCCATGTCGAACACGGAGTGGATGGTGGCCTATGTCGACACTGGTGCTGGCCACATCCAAGTCGACGAAGATCGCATCCGTGAACATCTCGACCTCGCACGCGAGCTTGGTGCAGAGGTGCAGACCACGGCCTCTGCATCGATCGTGCAAGGGATCCTCGACATCGCACAACGCGAGAACGTCACGCAGATCATCGTCGGAAAACCGAAGCGCCGCACATGGTCGCTGTGGCGAAGAACACTGGTCGACGTGCTCATCGATCGCAGCGGCCCTATCGATGTGCATACCGTGCGACTCGATGGTCCACCCACACGTCGAACCATGCAGACCGATCCGGTGCAAGAGAATGCTCGCGGCTATCTCTCCGCCGTTGGGGTCGTCCTTGCCATCGTGGCGATCGGACTGGTATCGGTGCAATTCATCGGATACCAGAGCATTGGTCTCATCCTGATGGGTGCCATGGTCGTCCTCGGCATGTTCCACGATCGTGGGCCTCTCCTCCTTGCCGCCATCATCAGTGCCTTTCTCTGGAATTTCCTGTTCATACCGCCACGCTTCACGTTGTTCATCACTCGGCCGGAAGATGCCATGATGATCGTGCTCTATCTAACGGTGGCATTGGTCACGGGAACATTGACGATGCGCCTGCGACAGCGTGAACGATCGATGCGCACACGTGAGACCCGAACAGCGCTGTTGTTCTCGGTGGCCAAGTCGTTGTCGGAGCGAAGTACGATGGACGTGATCGTTCGCACCTCTGTGCGGGAGCTTGCATCGATGCTGCAATGCGAAGTGGCCATGTATCTCCGTTCACCCAAGGGCATCCTCGAAGAGCCCCATCCGAGCTCCACGTTCACGCCGACGGCTAAGGATCGGAGCGTTGCCATGTGGTCGTTCATCAACAACCGCATGGCGGGCAAGTTCACCGATACGCTATCATCTTCGGCAACAATGAGTTTGCCCATCACCGGCGTGAATGCGACACATGGCGTGATCTGTTTCCAGTTCAACGATGTTCGTATGTCGGCCGAACAGCAGTCGCTGATCGAGAGTGCCGTGCGCTTGATCGCACTGGCACTGGACCGAGAAGTTCTCGTTGCACAGGCGGCCACATCGGAAGTGGCACGTCGGTCCGATGAATTGCGAACGATCATCCTCAACTCCGTTTCCCATGAACTGCGAACACCACTGGCCGTGTTGAATGCGGCCATCTCCACGTTGCGCGACGAGTCGATCCACCTTACGGCGGAGCAACAGAAGAAGATCATGCACGATGCAGGTGCATCCACCGAGCGTTTGTCGCGCGTGGTGGACCATCTCCTGAACATGACTCGGTTGGAGTCCGGTAACGTACGTCCGCTCCGCCAATGGTGCGACGTTGCAGATCTCATCAACTCGGCCATCCATATCGCCGCCGGTGGCGAGGTGATCGTGCACAAGCACATCCCTGCCTCCCTGCCCTTCTTGCAGGCGGATGAAGGATTGCTGGAACAGGCATTGGTGAACGTTCTGGAGAATGCTGTGCGCTATAGTCCGCCCGACGTTCCCGTCAACGTGACCGTCGCCGATCTGCCTGAGGGCATGTCGATCATCGTGCGTGACTCGGGTCCGGGCGTCTCACCTGATGACCTCGAACATCTGTTCGAGAAGTTTTACCGAGCATCCACCGCCAAGGAAGGTGGCACGGGCCTGGGATTGGCCATTGCGAAAGGGTTCATCGAAGCGCTCAACGGCACCATCGAGGCACGTCTGCCGCAAGATGGCGGCCTCGAGATTCGTATTTTCCTGCCGCTGCCCCGGTCAACACAACCATTCACCGAATGACCACACCTCCGACCATTCTTGTGATCGACGACGAAGCACCGCTCCGTCGACTCGTGCGCATCTCGCTCGAGGCACATGCGTGGCAAGTGGTGGAGGCCGAAGACGGACGGAGTGGCTTGGTGGCGGCCGCAATGGAACGACCCGATGTGATCCTGCTCGATATCGGTCTTCCCGACCTGACAGGATTCGAAGTGCTGCTGCGCTTGCGAGAGTTCACCGCTACCCCCGTCATCATCATCTCGGCACGCGGTGATGAAGAAGCGAAGATCAAGCTGCTCGATAGCGGTGCCGATGATTACATGATGAAGCCGTTCAGTACCAGCGAACTCTGTGCGCGGATCCGTGTTGCACTACGACACAGTACCACTGCTGCTACGACCACGGTGTATGAGGCGGATGGCCTGCGCATCGACCTCACGGCGCGAGACGTGACCGCCCATGGAAGATCGGTCGCCCTTACCTCTACAGAATATCAACTGCTCCTGGCCTTTGTCAAGCATGCCGGAAAGACCATCACCCACACACAGCTCTTGCGTGACGTATGGGGTCCAGGATCCATCAACGAGCTGCAGTACCTTCGGGTCTTCGTGAATCAGTTGCGAAAGAAACTCGAAGCGGACCCGTCGACACCATCACTCATCGTTACCGTTCCAGGCGTTGGATATCGTTTAACTTCTTCGCACTAACACGCACCTCAATGAAGCCGATCCTCTTCTGCTTGCTCTTTTGTTTATCCATTCCGATGTGGGCGACCAACGCCGACTCCACCGAACCGGCCGCGGCACCATTCGCCGGGATGGACCTCACGTGGGTGAACGGACAGAACAGACAGCGCGACTTTCCGCTCTCCATTCAGAACGTCGGAACGGGCGTGTTGTATCTCGACACGTACTTCAACTACAATCTTGCCAAGCCCATCGATAACACGCAGACGGCATCGTCGACCATAGGCCGTACAAGCGAGTTCATGCTGAACCTTGCAAGCTTCGGATTCGAGGCCAACTATCACAATGTGCTACTGCGACTGTGGTTGCAGACCGGTGCTCAGTTGAACATCGTGCAGGAGCTGGATGGAAGCGTGTCCCATGGACGGAACACGTCGACAGGAAATCTCAAGTTCATCCGCGAAGCAGCGGCTGGGTATCACTTCGATGTGTGGCACGGACTGAACCTCGAGATGGGGATCTTCATGTCGTACATCGGCCTCGAGAGCTATCTCACACAGGAGAACTGGAACTACCAACGGTCCATGATCTCGGAGTTCACTCCGTTCTACTTTCAAGGAGCTCGTATCCAGGCCTTTCCAAGTAGCAACTACAAGGCAGAGCTGTGGCTCTTGAACGGATGGCAGACCTATAACTCGTGGAATACGGGACTGGGTCTTGGACAGTCGAATTACTGGCGACCGAACGAGGACCTGCAACTCGTGGCGAACTTCTATCTCGGTCAAGACGACCGCGGCACCACACGTCTTCGATTCCATAACGACAACAGTGTTGTAGCCCGATACTTCAAGCAGGGAGCCGGCACCATTTCGCAAGCGGCCGTCTGCTTCAACGTCCATTACGGCTTTCAATCCGGTGAGGGCGAGACGCTTGAGAACGAATACCTAACTGGTGCGGCACTCTCGCACCGACTCTGGTTCGCCAACAACACGCTTGCCCTTGCAATGCGTGCTGACGGACTCATCAACCGCGGCCTCTACGACACACCGGCTCCATCTCCTGTTGCACCGAATGCGTTCACCGATGCGATCGCATCAATGAGTGCCCCATCCATCCACATCGCCCAGTTCACCGTCACGTTCGACGTGATGCCCAGCGACTTCATCACGTTCCGCCTCGAATACCTGCATCGCGCCTCCAACATTCCGTACTTCGCCGGTCCGGGCGGCACCACATCTCCCGATGGATGGGTGGACACGCCAACGGGATCGTGGCGTCCCGACCTGCGCACATTCGAAGATCGCTTCACACTTGCGACGAACGTTCGTTTGTGAGAGCACCGCTCCTGCAACTCACGGAGGCCGGACTGTACTGTCCGCGCGGCGACTTCTTTATCGATCCATTGAAGACCGTTCCGCGTGCCGTGATCACGCACGGACATAGCGATCATGCCCGCCCCGGCATGGGTGCGTATCTGTGTCATAACGATTCCATTCCCATTCTTCAGCATCGGTTTCGAGGACGCGGCATCTTCGACGGACTGCAGTACAGTGAACGTCGCGTTGTGAATGGCATCACGTTGTCGTTGCATCCTGCCGGACATATCCTTGGCTCTGCGCAAGTGCGACTCGAGGCCGACGGAGAGGTTTGGGTGGTCTCGGGCGATTACAAACGTCAGCCAGATCCGCTTGCCCCTGCCTTTGAACCACAACAATGCAACGTCTTCATCACTGAGTCCACGTTCGGCTTGCCCATCTATCAATGGCCCGATGTTGACGACGTGATGCAAGAGATGCATGCATGGTGGCGAGGCAACATCGAGCGCGACATGATCAGCATGGTCCAGGCCTATCCACTTGGAAAAGCGCAACGACTGCTGTTCTTACTCGACCGATCGATCGGTCCCATCTACCTGCATGCCAGTGTTGCCGACATGTATATGGCCCTGCGTGCAAGCGGCATCGACCTTCCCGACGCAGAGATCCTCACCGCGGCCACGCCGCCTTCCCTCCTTCGCTCCGCCCTTGTCATCACACCGGGTATGACCGATGCAGAACGACTTGGCTCCTCTGCCATGGCCATGGCCTCCGGATGGATGGCCGTGCGTGCGCAACGACAACGCAGTCCATCGGGCGTGGGCTTTGTGCTCAGCGATCACGTCGACTGGCCAGATCTGCATCGCACGATCGACGAGACGCAGGCAGAGACCGTGTACGTCACGCACGGCTACGAAGACGACGTGGTGCGCTACCTGCATGAACAAGGTCGTGATGCACGGCCACTTGCCCATCTCGCTATTGCACGACGGTGATCGCACGATGCAACGCTTCACACATCTCCTTGCCGCCCTTGAACGATCACGTCGCCCTGCCGATGTGGTCCGCGCTGTGCAAACGTATGCGAACGCCGTGCACGACGAAGAGCTTGCCGCCGCACGCACGCTGCTCACGCAAGGCATGCGCAAACGTATCGTGCCCACGACAGATCTGCGTGCGTGGACGTGCGATGCGAGCGGATTGCAGGAACACTGGATCGATCGATGTCTGGCCGACGTGGGCAACATCTCCGAAACGTGTGCCCTTCTGATTCCCGCACCGCTTCAGCACGACCCGCCATCGGTCACCTCCGTGCTTGCCATGTGCACGGCCAAGCGCATCAGTTCTGATGAGCGCATGGTCTGGGTCCAACAAGCATGGCAATGCATGCATGCCGATGAACGACGTGTGTTCAATCAGATCCTCACGGGCACCTTCCGTCCGCTGATCGACGCCGAGGTCTTCGACCTTGCCTTCGACGACATGCCACTTCCCGTCCCCTTGCGCACGGCGCTCCCACTCCCCTCTGACCTTGCATCACTTGGCTCGATTCACGATCACGTGGTGGAATGGCTGGTGGAAGGAAGCAGGGTGGAAGTGGTAATGGCCGCCGGTCGCGTGATGATGTGGTCGTCCGATCACACCATCGTCCATCGCGACGAGATCACCGCACATCTGCGTGCGAGCATGCCGTCAACAACCGACATGATCCTCGATGCCATGATCGTCGAACGCAATGGTGGCGCACAGCTCATCGTTCTCGATCTGCTTCGCTATGACGGAGTGGACCAGCGTGGTTTTCCATATACCGACCGACGACATCTTCTCCGAACGATACCGGGCATTCGATGTGTAGAGGAACTGGAATGCGAAGCATGGTCGGACCTTGCCGACCATCTTGCGCATGCACGCGATCACGGACATGGAGGCGTTGTGGTCAAGCAGCGCGAAGCGTGGTATGATGACGAAGGCGCACTCTATGCACAGCATGTTGCACCGTATACGCTAACAGCCGTGCTCACCTACGTGCAGTTCCTGAGCGAGTATCGGACGCCGGCACCGCTACTGCAATGCACGTTCAGTGTGTGGAAGGGAGCAGAGCTGGTGCCGCTCTGTAAGATCGATGATACGTTGCGCGATGATCATGCCATCGACATTGCCGCATGGGCACGGAAGAACATCGTGGACCGATTCGGTCCGATCCGACAGGTAGAAGCAGTGCGGGTGTTCGAGATCGGATGCACTCAGGTTGCCCATGCACCGCGCAAGAAGAGCACGCTCCAACTCCGCAATGCGCATGTGATCGCAGAGCGTGCGGACGTGCGGCTCGATCAGATCTCAACCATCGACAGTATTCTCCGTCAGCTCTGACGAAGCGCCTGATCCAGGTCGGCGATGATATCGCGAACATCTTCCAACCCAACGCTCACACGCACAAGACCCGGCGTGATCCCCACGGCAAGACGTGCTTCTTCGGTGAGCTTGGAATGCGTTGATGAACTCGGATGTGTGACGATGGTGCGCGTATCTCCGATGTTGGCGGAGATCGATGCCATGCGAAGTGCATTCATGAACCGCTTCCCAGCCTCCACGCCGCCTTGCACCGTAAAGGCCACCAAACCGCCTCCCGCCTTCATTTGCTGCATGGCAATGGAGTGGGCAGGGTGGGAAGGCAAACCCGGATACTTCACCATCTCGACGTTCGGATGACCTTCGAGAAAGCGCGCCACTTCGAGAGCATTTGCACAATGTCGGTCCATGCGCACCGGTAATGTCTCGAGACTCTTCGAAAGGACCCAGGCGTTGAACGGCGACATGGACGGACCGGTGTTCCGACAGAACAAGAAGATCTCGCGGATGAGGTCAGCACGACCAAGCACAACGCCTCCGAGAACGCGACCTTGTCCGTCGATCCACTTCGTGGCGGAGTGTGTGATGATGTCTGCTCCGAAGTCCGCAGGCCGTTGCAGATAGGGCGTGGCAAAGCAATTATCGACATTGAGCAGCACACCCTTGCGTTTGGCCAGTGCACCAAGCTCGGCAAGACTGACCACGTCCAGTCCTGGATTCGACGGCGTCTCGACGAGGATCATGCGCGTGTTCTCGCGAATGGCCGCTTCGAAGGTCGAGACATCGGCCATGTCGGCATACGTATGCGTGATCCCCCACCGTGGCAAGTACTGCGTGAGCAAGGCATGCGTCGAACCGAAGACGGCACGCGATGCCACGATATGATCGCCACTTTTCAGCAAACCCATGATCGATGCGAAGATGGCGGCCATACCGGTGGCCGTGGCATAGCCTGCCTCCGTCCCTTCGAGCGCACACATCTTGTCGATGAACTCTGTGGTGTTCGGATTCGAGAATCGCGAATAGATGTTGCCGTCCATCTCCTCGGCGAAGAGTGCACGCATGTGCTCGGCATCGTCGAAGACGAAGCTCGACGTAAGGAAGAGCGGAACGCTATGTTCGTTGTGCAACGAGCGTTCGGCTTGAATGCGAATGTTGGCGGTATCCGGTCGTGGGTCCGTCATACGACCGCCGTTGCATGGTCGGCAATGACAGCGTCGTTCACCACGAGTGTGTACGTGATCACGGCAAAGGCCTCGAGGGTCTTGGCCACCGAGCAGTACTTACCCAGCGAAAGGTCGATGGCATGTCGGGCCTTGTCCGGTTCGATGGCGCCTGTGAGCGTGAAGGTCACGTTGATCTTCGTCCACACCGAATGGTCTTCCACCGATGTTCGGTCTCCATCGACGTCGATCACGAACGTGTCGATCTTCTGTCGCTTCTTCTGCAAGACCATCACCACGTCGATCCCGCTACAACCGCCAAGGGCGGCGAGCAGCATCTGCATCGGACGGATGCCAAGGTTCATTCCTCCGACGTCGGCCGATCCATCGATCTCGATGGACACATCGTCGGGTGTACGCGCGCGAAAGTGCGTGGCGTTGTTGAGTCGTTCAAGAGTGATCCGCATACCGCGAATCTATCACAATGCCTTCACTTCTGTGACAAGCGATGTGAGCGACGTCTTTGCATCACCAAAGAGCATGGACGTGTTCGGACGATAGAAGAGATCGTTATCGATGCCTGCATAGCCGGCCTTCATGGATCGCTTCATCACGATCACTTGGCGCGACAGTTCGACGTCGAGCACCGGCATACCGTAGATCGGCGACTGCGGATCGGTCTTCGCTGCAGGGTTCACCACGTCGTTCGCGCCAACCACCAAGACAACGTCCGTGTTCGGGAACTCTGGATTGATCTCTTCCATTTCCACCAGCTTATCGTAGCTCACATCGGCTTCGGCAAGCAACACGTTCATGTGTCCGGGCATCCGACCGGCCACCGGATGGATGGCATACTTCACGGTCACGCCCTTGGCTTCGAGTTCATGCTCCAGTTGATGACAGACGTGTTGCGCTTGCGCAACGGCCAGTCCGTATCCCGGTACGATCACCACTTGCTTGGCATAGGCCATCAAGACGGCAGCATCGGTGGCGCTCACTTCACGGATCGTGCCGGTGGCTCCTGCCGCGGCGCCGGTAGCACCCGAGCCCTGGAAGTTGCCGATGAGCACATTCAACAGCGAACGGTTCATCGCCCTGCACATCACCACCGTGAGCAGTGTTCCGGCAGATCCGACGAGGATACCGCCGATGAGCATCACCATGTTGCCGTACAGGAAGCCACCGCAAGCCGCGGCAACGCCGGTGAATGAGTTCAACAGCGAGATCACCACTGGCATGTCGGCACCACCAATCGGCAAGACGAAGAGCACACCGAAGATGAGCGAGAGCACGGCCAAGCCCACCACGATCTCGAATCCGCTCATCTGTCCGGCAACGATCAGACCACCAATGACCAAGGCAGCAAGGAGCGCCGCATTGTTGATGAACTGCTGACCACCAAAACGAATATCCTTGATCCGCTCTTCCAATTTCCCAAAGGCAATGATCGAGCCGCTGAAGGAGATCGAGCCGATCAACAATCCGGCGATCGTAGCGAGACCATGCCCCAGACCCATGGGCGCTCCGCCTGTGGCCTTGTACTCCATGAGCGAGATCAAGGCAGCACAAGCACCCCCCATTCCGTTGAAGAACGATACCATTTGCGGCATCGCTGTCATCTTCACCTTCATGGCCATCATCCAGCCAATACCCGTACCAACGACGAGGGCAGCAAGGATGAACGGCACATTATGCAGTGCCTCGCCCGAATGTCCGCGATAGAGGAAGATCGTGCCCGCAATGGCCAACACCATTCCGAAGGCCGCGATCAAATTGCCTTGGCGCGCCGTCTTGGGCGATCCGAGCATCTTCAGTCCAACAATGAACGTGATCGATGCAACGAGGTAGAGGATCGGGAGAATGGTTTCCATTATTGCTTCTTCCTGAACATCTCAAGCATTCGGTTCGTGACGACAAATCCACCAACAACATTCAACGTGCCCAGGATCACGGCAAGAAAGCCAAGGATCATCGACAGCATATCGGTGGCTTCGCCCATCACAATGATGGATCCGATGATCACGACTCCGTGGATCGCATTTGCGCCGCTCATCAGCGGAGTATGCAACACAGATGGGACGTGTCCGATGAGCTCCACGCCAAGGAAGATCATCAAGATCACGAGGTAGATGATCTGAAGTGTAGACGAGTCCATGTTACGTCCTTACCTGTCCGTTGTACACCACCAACACGGCCGAAGTGATCTCGTCGTTCGTATCGAACGTCATCCCTTCTGCCGTGGCCGCATGCTTGAGAAAGTTCACCAGGTTCTTGCCGTAGAGTTCGCTGGCATTCTGGGCCGTGGTGGCCGCTAGGTTGTTCGCGCCGATGATGGTGACGCCGTGCTTGACCACGGTCTGATCCGGCACACTGCACTCGCAGTTCCCACCGGCCTCCGTTGCCATGTCGACGATCACGGAACCGCGCTTCATCTTCTTCACTTGCTCTTCGGTGATCAGGCATGGGGCCTTGCCACCTTGCACAAGTGCTGTGGTGATCACGAGGTCGGCGTTGACGAGGACCTTCTCGACGGCTTCCTTTTGTCGGGCCAGCATCTCATCGCTGATCTGCGCCACATAGCCGCCTTCGATCTTCACTTGGTCCAGTCCTTCGACGCTCACGAACTTCGCGCCCAGCGATTCCACTTGCTCTTTGGTCTCTGGTCGCACGTCGCTCACCTCGACAATGGCGCCAAGGCGCTTTGCCGTTGCGATCGCTTGCAGTCCGGCCACGCCGGCGCCATAGATCAGCACGCGCGAAGGGGCGATGGTGCCGGCAGCCGTCATCATCAACGGGAAGATCTTTCCCATTTCGGCGGCGCCAACGATCACGGCCTTGTAGCCGGCAAGATTGTTCTGCGAGCTCAGCACATCCATGTTCTGCGCTCGAGAGATCCGCGGCATCGCGTCAACGGCGATCCCATTCACACCTGCTGCCGCAAGGGCTGCAAGGATGTCGGGATGGCGGCGAGGATAAAGGTAGGAGATCAGCGTCACGTCGCGCGGAAGCGCGGCGATCTCTGCTGCCGTCGGAACGGCTACCTTGATGAGAACATCACCGGCCTTGAGGTCTGCGATCAGCGATGTGCTGATCTGTGCCCCTGCATTGACGTAGGCTGCATCGTCAAAACCGGCCGCGAGACCGGCACCGGATGCCACGGTGATGGAGTGCCCTGCTGAGGTGAGTTGCTGACAGGAAGCGGGCGTGAGGGCCACGCGTCGTTCCCCGGGAGATGTCTCCAATGCCACGCTGATTCGCATGGCCTCAAACGTACAATTATTTCTCATACATTCGTCTCTGGTGTTTTTTAGATGAATCTAAATTTTTTACGTCCACCGTGTAGTGCCTTCTTCTTCTCGGTAGTTTTGCAGCATGACCAAGCATCCACACCACCCTTCGCTTGAAGAAGTTCATGGCAGCGTGGACACGCGCATGGCCGGAGGGTTCTGGCGCCGACTCGCCGTGTTCATGGGCCCTGCCTATCTGATCGCCGTTGGCTACATGGACCCGGGTAACTGGGCAACCGACATAGCCGGCGGTAGCAAATTCGGTTACTCGCTGCTATGGGTTCTGGTCATGTCGAACATGATCGCCCTCTTGTTGCAATCGTTGAGCGCACGTCTTGGTTTGGTGCGCCGACTCGATCTTGCACAAGCATCGCGACTCGCCTATCCTCCCTTCGTGAACTACACGTTGTACGGATTGGCAGAGCTGGCCATTGCGGCCACCGATCTTGCAGAAGTGTTGGGAATGGCCATCGGTATGAATCTTCTCACCGGCCTTCCGTTGTTGTGGTGTGTGGTGATCACGCTTGTCGACACGGTCATCCTCATGCTCGTGATGCGCGGCAACGTCCGACGTATCGAGTCGATCGTTCTCGGACTGATCACCACCATCGGCATTGCGTTCTTGGTGCAAGTGTTGATGTCCGAGCCACACCTTCCCACCCTTGCCACAGGCCTCATCCCTTCGCTTGCGAACGACGATGCGTTGTACATCGCCATTGGCATCATCGGTGCAACGGTGATGCCGCATAATCTCTACTTGCACTCAGCCCTTGTGCAAACGCGATTGTTCTCGCGCACCACAGCGGGGATCAAGGAAGCATTGAAGTTCAACTTCATCGATTCGGCCGTTGCGTTGAATCTGGCACTCTTCGTGAACGCGGCCATTCTCATCGTTGCGGCCGCGGCCTTTTACACGAACGGTTTGCAGAACGTCACCGACATTCAAGATGCGCATCGATTGCTCGCGCCACTGCTCGGGAATTCGGCAGCGCCGATCCTCTTCGCCATTGCCTTGATCGCTTCCGGACAAAGCAGTACCGTGACGGGAACACTTGCCGGACAAGTGGTGATGGAAGGCTATCTCGGTCTGCGCATGCGACCATGGATCCGCCGCCTGATCACGCGTAGTGTTGCCATTGTTCCGGCCGTGATCGTCATCGTCCTGGCGGGCGAACGCGCCGTTGGAGATCTCCTGGTGTTCTCGCAGGTGGTGTTGAGTTTGCAGCTCGGATTTGCCATCATTCCGTTGATCCATTTTGTAAGTGACCGACCAACGATGGGCGAACATGCCGTAGGCATGCGAACGAAGATCTTCGCCTGGCTGAGCGCAGCGTTGATCGTTGGATTGAATGCGCGACTGGTCTATGCAGAGGTGACGTCGTGGATCGGCGGCTCGTCGACGTCCGAACTCGTCGTATGGACCGTTGTTCTGCCATCGTTGATCTTCTGCTCTGTGGTCCTTGCTTTCATCACGGTTGTTCCGTTGATGGGCAAACCATGGCGGACACGCGTGGCCATGCCACATGCCGAGGAGCCGACGACGATCGACCTATCGGACCTGCAGACGTTCCGACGCGTAGCGGTGACCGTGGACTTCTCTTCTGTGGATCCCAAAGCACTGCGCTCGGCTGTTTCCATGTGCGATGAGAACAGCACGCTCATTCTGTTGCACGTGGTGGAAACGGCAGGCGCCATGGTCTTGGGCAAGGATGCGTTGGATGCGGAGACGAAGAGCGACTCGCTGCGACTCGACGCCTATGCCGCACAGATCCAGGCCACGGGTCGACGTACCGAAGTGGTGATCGGTCATGGAAGTCCACGACAGGTCCTTCCCGATCTGATCAACGAAGCATCGCCCGATCTCCTGGTGATGGCGGGTCACGGACACTCAGGCATCGGCGATCTCGTCCATGGAGCCACCATCGACGCCGTGCGTCATCGTATCACCGTTCCGCTGCTCGTTGTGCAAGGACAAACACCATGACAAGAACGCTCACACAATCGATGCAGGACTATGTGAAAGTGATCTACGGACTCACGCGATCAGGTCCTGCCTCAACGAACGACATCGCTCGTAAACTCTCGGTATCGGCCGCTTCCGTAACGAGCATGATCAAGAAGCTGCACGAACTCAAGCTGGTACGACACACCTCGTACCGTGGCGTCGCCCTCTCGCATGCCGGCACGATGGTTGCGCTCGAGATCCTACGTCATCACCGTTTGCTCGAATTGTATTTGAATGAAGCGCTCGGCTATGCATGGGACGAAGTGCATGCCGAAGCCGAGAAGCTGGAACACCACATCAGCGAAGAGTTCGAGGATCGCATCGCAAAGGTCTTGGGCGATCCATCGTACGATCCGCACGGAGACCCGATCCCGACAAAGGATGGACGGATGCCGCCCACCGTGAGCGAACGGTTGGCAGATGCCAACATCAATGAATCGGTGGTGATCCGCCGGGTGAGTTCACACGATGCGTCCATGCTCCGCATGCTCACATCGCACGGTCTCCTTCTCAACACCACCCTTCGTGTGGCGCTGCGCGACGCCGACTCCGGCGCTCTCGTGGTGCAGCACGGCAAACGCCGGATCACGCTTGACCGCGAGATCACGGAGAACATTTTCATCGAACGACTCTAGGAACACATGGCACGAGATCTTTCAAGACTCGCCACATTACGCGAGGACATCGTAAGCGTCCTCAAAGAAACACCAGGCCCGATCCAACTCATCGACCTCTCCAAGCGACTGCGCATTCGCTCTGAATCCGACGACTACGAATACCTTCGACATGTACTCAATACCATGGCCGACGAGGGCATTATCTCCCGTCAGTCACGTCGGCGGTTCGCCCTTGCGGAACGTCCAAGCGAAGGATTCACCGGAACGCTGCATATCTATCACGAAGCCGCCTCCGTCACCACCGACGATGCGGACTTCCCCACCATCATCATCAAGCGACAGAATCTTGCGAACGCACTCGATGGCGACATCGTGCTCGTACGACCGCTCGCCATACGCGAAGGCAAGAAGATCCGCGGTGAGGTGGTACGCGTGCTCGAGCGCTCCGCCACGCCCATCAGCGGCACCATAGAATTCGACGGGAGCTTCTACTACCTGATCCCCGACGAGGCCAAGCATCTTGTCGACTTTCTGATCGCCGAAAAGAATCTCAACGGCGCAAAACCGGGCGACAAAGTACTTGGTGCCTTTGTGCGCTGGGAACATGAGAATGCAAGTCCTGAGGCATCCATCACCGAAGTGCTCGGCAAGAGCGGCTCGGCCAACGTGGAGTTTGAGGCCATCCTCAAGGAGTTCCGACTCCCTGCCTCCTTCCCGCCTTCCATCGAAGAAGAAGCCGCAGCGGCCCTCCCGCCGCCGGCAAACGGGAAGGCACCGGCGGGTCGGACCGATCTGCGAAAGACCGTTGTAGTGACGATCGATCCGGACGATGCACGCGACTTCGACGATGCGCTGTCGCTCCGTCATACCTCGGCAGGACACGTTGAACTCGGTGTCCACATCGCCGATGTATCGCATTACGTGAACGAGGGAACGGCTCTCGATCGCGAAGCATTGAAGCGCGGCAATTCCACGTATCTCGTCGATCGTGTCGTGCCCATGCTTCCCGAGCATCTGTCGAACAACATCTGTTCGCTCGTCCCGCACAAACCGCGCTTCACGTTCTCTGTGTTCATGGAGTTCTCGCCAACGGGCATGTTGCGTTCCTATCGCATTGAAGAGAGCATCATCAAGAGCACGCGCCGGTTCACGTATGGCGAGGTGCAAGAGATCTTGGACGGCGCCGATGGCGATCATGCAGAACTCTTGCGCGATCTGCACAAGCTTGCACGCGTGCTCAACAAGCAACGCATGAAGAGTGGCGGTGTCGATTTCGAAACACAAGAGATCAAGTTCCTGCTCGACGAGAACAAGCAGCCGATCACGGCCGTTGTGAAGTCGCGCACCGATGCAACATCCCTCGTCGAGGAATGCATGCTGGCAGCCAACAAGACCGTGGCCGAGCATTTGAAGACGCTGCAAAAAAAGTGGAAGACCAAAGAGCTTCCGCCCTATGTGTATCGCATTCACGAGGAGCCGGAACCTGATAAGCTTGCCGATGCCGTGGCCGTGATCCGCGCACTTGGGATCAATGTTCCGTCGCGTAAGCTCGGACCAACAGATCTGAACGCCATTCTCATGCAGGCCAAGGACCGTGCGGATAAACAAGTGATCCACTCGTTGTTGTTGCGATCGATGTCAAAGGCCGTGTATGCAGAGTTCAATGTTGGACACTACGGACTTGGCTTCCGCGAATACGCGCACTTCACGTCACCCATCCGTCGCTACCCCGATCTCTATGTGCACCGCGCCTTGAAGGAGTATGCGAAGGGGCAGCCCAGTGAAACACGCTGGAAAGAAATGCTCGCACGCGCCGGTCGTGTGGCCGATCACACCTCGCTCACCGAACGTGCAAGCGTCGACGCAGAGCGTGCGTCGAACAAACTCGCCCAAGTGATCCTCTGTCGTGAGCACCTTGGTGAAGAGCACGATGGCATCATCACGGGCGTGACGAACTTCGGCATCTTCGTGATGGTGAAGCAGTTCATGGTGGAAGGGCTTGTGCACATCCGCGATCTCACCGATGACTATTACTTCTTCGATGAGAAGCGCTATCGCTTGGTGGGCAAGCGTACACATCGCACGTTCCAGTTCGGCACCGAGATCCGTATCAAGATCGTCAAGGCCAACGTCGAGAAGCGCACCATCGATTTCATGCTGGTGAAGTCGATGGCACCTGAAGGAGAGATCTCACCACAACGCCCACAACGCGAACAGGAACAACGCTCGTCGAAGCGCGGACGTCAACCGTCAGCGGCATCACCACGTCCAGCGAAACCATCGGCGCCATCACAAGCACCAGCTGCAAAGAAGTCAGCCAACGCAAAGAAAGCAACAGGCGCAACGAACCGTCCGGCGTCCAAGAAGACATCCGAGGGGAAGAAGAGATCTGGCAGGGTGGAAGGGAAAAGGCGAGGGAGGGAGTCGTAAGCGGAGAGTCGGCCTAGGGCACGCTGGATGTAGTGCGAATCCAACGTGCCCCACTCCCCTGACCGCTTAATAGGGGAGCAATATACAAAGGTCAGGGAGTTCCGGTGCCAGTGAAACTGCGAATGTTGTACGAAAATGTCAACAATGCATAGCGCTGCAGGATGTTCGACTGGCTGTCTTGTGTGTACGTATCCGATACTGACCGAGAAATACTGGTGTTCTGTTTCAGGATATCGTTCACCATGAAGCGCACTTCTGCACGATCGTTCTCAAGGAACTTGTAGGCAAGGCCGGCATTCCAGATCACGGGGCTCATGCTGTAGCCCTCTGAATACCCGCTCGTCAGAGAGTTCGACACATCGCTCGAGACCACCAGGCCACCAACCATGCGCCAGTTCAGCTTGGCACGTGTAATGGCGTTGAGATACGTCGCATCACGTTGTGCTTCGACCGAATTGCGCACCCAGCTCTGCGTCCACATGGTCGACACTGTAAAGTCGACGTTCTCGCTGATATTACTCGAGACCACCACACCGGCCATGAACGATGGATTGTTGGCCACGTTCAACACGCCGTTGATGTAGCCCGGTGTGCGTGTGTAGGAGATCGATCCGGTGAGATTGACGTTCGACGAGATGAGCGACCACGGAATGCCGTAGGCGAAATACGACCGTGCGCTCACGTATCCGTCCACGTTCACCGGCTTCGTGATCTGTCCGCCACGCGGCAACAGCACACCCGGTGCGACCAACGTGTCGTTCGCCGCGATGAGCACGGAGTTGCCGATGTAGTCGAACGTGTACTGTCCCATGACCATGGCAAAGAAGCTCGTCCCCGAAGCAACATCGGCCGCAGAGTAGCGCATGAAGAAGTTGTGGGTGTAGTCTTGCCGAAGTGAGGGATCACCTGCGGTGAGCTGTACCGGATTCGTGTTGTTGATCACACCTTGGAGTTGATCGACAGTGGGCGACGATGTGCGTGTGCGATACGAAAGACGAATGTTCTTGTCCGTGGTGAACGTCCACCGTGCCGAGAGGCTTGGAAGAATGTTCCGGAACGAGCGCTGGAGCGAGCCAACAACGGGGAACTGCTGATCGTTGCTCAGATCCGAATACTGGAACGAAACGCCCACTTCGTAATCGAACGGCTTCGTCACGTAGCGGTACGAAGGCTGGAAGGAGTATGTGCTATACTGACTCTTGAAGGTGTTCGTGAGCGTCGTGTCGAGCTGTGTGAGCGCCTGTCCTGCAACAGCCGGGACGTACGTGCGTTTGTCAGACTCGCTTTCGGTGATGCTTGCATTGCCGGTAAGGACCAGCGTGCTCGTTGAATCGAAGGGCTCGGTGTAGGTGATGTTCGGAGCAACGTTCCATCCCGATTTCGCAAGGTCGGAGCGCTGAATGATCGTATCGGCGATGAGCGTGTCGGGGTACACGGCACTGATCGACTTCAGTGAGTTATCGCCGGAGTTCTTGTTCACGTTCACACTCACGTTCGTCGAGAACGTCCGACCAAGCGTCTTGAAGGCATAGCGATACAACAGATCGTTCGTCAGATTGTAGCCATCGATCGATGATCCATAGAGATTCGCCGTCTTGCTTTGTGGCGATGCGTCGAGACTGTTCACACCGATCGTCGCACCGTTCCCGTTGTTCACTTGCAATGTTCCACGCGGACGCCACACGATGCTGTTCGACGAGTCGATGCGCGCTTCGATCTTGGCATTCAATCGATGGTTCACATTCTTCGCACTGCTGTTCGCAGCTTCGTTGTACTGCTGTCCGGACGGGATCACATAGGCACGATTCGAATTCGTCGACGCCTCGTTATCCGACCAGTTGAAGAAGTAGCTCGCCGTTGCATCCACGGCCGAACCCCACTTATCGGTGTAGTTCACACCAAGCGCATGTGTGGTGGAGATCCCGTTCTTCTGGTCCACGAAGAAATCGCCGATCCCTCCTGCCCCGCCGCCACCGCCGCCCATCATGCGTTGCGCGCCACCACCGCCGGACGCCGCGCCAAAACGTCGCATCATCTGCATGCCCGGACCACCACTTCCGCCGCCCATTGCGCCAAGGATATCGTCGAGCGAGAAGTTCTGTTCGTTGATGTTGTTCGATTGAAAGAGCAGGGTCACGCGCTGATCGCCACCGAATGAATTCAACGTTGCGGCCGCCTTGTATCGGTCCGTCGACCCATAGCCGACCGTGGCCTTGCCGAACAGACCATTGCGCATCCCCTTCTTCGTGGTGATGTTCATCGTCTTGCGGGCATTGGCATCGGTGATGCCGGCGAAGCGTGCTTGATCGCTGCTCTGGTCGAAGATCTGCACCTTGTCCACCATCTCTGCCGGAAGGTTGCGCAAGGCCGCATTGGGATCGTCACCAAAGAACTGACGTCCATCCACCAGCACTTGCTGTACCTGCTCCCCTTGCGCCTGCACACGTCCGTCCTGGATGGTGATGCCCGGCATCTTCTGCACCAGATCTTCCGTCGACGCATCCTTCGATGCCTTGAAGGCCGCAGCGTTCATCTCCACCGTATCACCGCGTTGTTGCATGGCGGTCACCTTCGCTTCAACCAGCACTTCCTTGCTCTGCACAGTATCCATGCGCATGCGAACCACCACCATCGTATCGGTTGCCGAGACTTGGACAGTGTTCTTGTGATACCCCACAGAGGTGACGTGGAACTCGTAGGCAACATCGCGCAGCCCTGCCACCTTGAACCTTCCGTTCGTCCCTGCATTGGCGCCGGTGCGGATCACCGTGTCGCCCGGAAACGTCACGACAACACGTGCACCGGCAACGGCAGCGCGTGTTGAGGCATCGAGCACGACGCCGTTCACGGTACGCGTTTGTGCAAACAGGAAGATCGAAGGGATGAGAAGGAGAAGAAGGAGGGAGGGATACTTCATAGCAGCGCTGAAACGAACAACCCCCGTCCATGGTTTAAATGGGCGGGGGCGTTCAAGAATATTTGACGATCGGACAGCCGGAGATCAGTTCGTGGTGGTCGTGTCGGTGGTGTGGGCAAGACGTGCGATGTCTTGTTCCGTCATCCGACGTGCGCCGATAAGGCGCTTGCTGTAGTACGTGCTCTCGAGCGATGAGATCGTTACACCGTAGCGTGAGCTTGCGTGTGCGAACAGATTATCGCCAAGGTAGATACCAACGTGTGAGACGTAGGCGTGGCGACGTGTGTGGAAGAACACCAGGTCACCGAATTGCAGTTGGGATCGGCGGTTGATCGAAGAGCCAACACCGATCTGTGCTGCTGCCGTGCGTGGGAGTTCCACTCCTGCAGAGGCGGCATAGATCGTGCGAGTGAAGGCTGAGCAATCGATACCGGAGCGCGCTGTTCCACCAAAGTCGTAGCGAGTACCCAGCCAGTCCATGATGTTGTCCACCATTTTCTGTTTTTCGATCCCACCTTCTGTGGTCTCGATCGGGCCGTCGTCTACGTAGCGGAGCCAAAGTGAGCGGAAGGCTTCGATGTCAACGGAGACATCGTCTTCCTTTTCGAGTTCGGCGATGTCTTCGCCTTCGTCTACAGAACCTGGGGGAGCAGTGATCGTTTCGATCACCATTTCACCGTCGCCTGCAACGATCCGGTCTGCGAGTTCCGTGGACTCATTCGGCTTGGTGGATTCGATCCCGACCATGCGGGCGAGTTCTTCGCTCCGCGTCCGAACAAGTTCCATGGCCTGTCGTTTTCCCTCTGCGCGAGCAGCGGGAGAACACTTCGATTTCTTGGCTTTGCGTGAATGTTTACGTGATGTCTTATGCTTTGGTCTTGCGTCAACGGTCGTTGGTGTGATGAACGAGATCGTCACAAGAGCCAGAAGCGCCGTGCAGAACAATGACAGTTGTTTTGTCACCATAGTACACTCCTGTTTGTGATGGACAAAGGCCGATCGACTATTGCTTGAACACGCGTTCAAGAACGAGTCGCTCGGAACCGTCCATGGTCAGTCCATGAACGGACGGCTGAGCCAACCACTGGTTCACATGATAGTAGAGGAATATCCAAGGACATTCTTCCACCACGATGCGCTCCATTTGGTTGTAGAGAGCGTACCGTTCGTGTGCAGGAAGGAGTGGCGAGAGTGCCACGTCGTACAGGGAGTCGAGATCATGCCTCCGGACCCTTGTGGTGTTGGGCCCGTTTGGAGGTTGATTGGCGCTCACGAACAGGGCGAGAAAATTCTCGGGATCGGGATAATCACCGATCCAGCTCGTGCGCCACATTGCCAGTTCGCCGGAGCGAACCATGGAGAGATGTTGTGGGAAGTCCACTTGACGGATATCAACGTTGATACCGATGTCTCTCCACATGGCCTGTACTGCTTCTGCGACCGAAGCGGTGCGCTCGCTGTTCCCCAGTTGCAAGAGCAACGGAGGAAGCCCGGAGCCGTTGGGATACCCTGCCTTTGCCAACAGTCGACGTGCGAGGTCGGGATCGTATCGATATCCGCGAACGCTATCTGAGAAACCTGGCATTGTCGGTGGTAGGACACCGTACTGTGCTGGGATTCCACGTCCGTGAAGGAGATACGTGACGATGCGATGTCGATCGATGGCATAGTTCAATGCCTGACGGAGAAGACGTTGTGTTGCGAGAGGAACAGCTTTGGCTGCGGGATACGATGTATCCAGGAGGATACCGTAATACTCCACCGATTGCGCAGCAGCTTGAAGCAGCTGATACTTGTCGTATGGAGGACGCAGCATTCCGTTGTCTCGCAGGATCGTTGACTCAAATGACCCATCTATTGAACTCACGAAATCAAAGTGCCCATGCGTAAACTCTAAAAATTCACCCTTGGGGTCCCGCAGGAACGATATCCGTACCGTCTTCAGGTATGGTAATCGCCGACCGATCGAGTCGGTCTTGAAATACTGCGGATTGCGTGTCAACGATAGCTCCAGATCCGGCTTCCACTGTGTGAACATGAACGGGCCCGTGCCAACGGGATGTCGTCCGAAGTCCACTCCATACATCTGAACCGCCTCCCTAGGGACGATCCATGCATATGGCATGGTGAGAACTGCCAGAAACGGAGCGAACGGCTTTGTGAGCCGAATGCGAACGACGGAGTCGTTCACGATACTGATGCCTCGAATACTTCCGCCGCCTTCATGCTTCGAGCGCTCAAAGAATTCTTGAGCGCCAACGATGCGCGTACGAAAGGCCCAGAGACCGGTGCTCTTGGTCCGCACGTCACAGATGCGTTCGATGCTGTATTGAACATCGGCCGCTGTGACGCGACGGGTGCGAGCTGTTCCAAAGCAGGAGTTCGGATGGAAGTACACGTCCGTACGGAGTGTGAAGGTCCATTCCAACCCGGTCGGATCCGTTTCCCAGTGCCGTGCAATGCACGGGACGATCGTGGAATTCGGTCCGGCCTCGACCAGCCCGTTGAAGAGCTGGGTGCCTGCCCAGATGGCGCCGCGATAGTTCGCCGTCGCCGGGTCGAGACTCAGTATGCCGTCAGGTACATTGTAGGAAAAGGTATCGTTGGAAGGCGGCAAGGAATGCTTACCGCACGAAACGAATAGACTACAAATGCAGATGGCTAGTCCGATTGTCAAAGAACGTATGGAAGGGTTTGATCCCATGATCCAGATGCAAATGTCAGGTTTTTTTCTCACCTGACCAATGAAAAGATATTCACGAAGATTGGGCTATCTTTGTGCTATGCAACGTCTTGTGTCGATTTTTCTCGTCATCCTCCTCTCCTGCACGAGCATCGTGCCCGGAATGGATGCGCGAGAGATAGCAAAGATATCTGCATTGGTGGACCATTACCGCCACCATGTTGAAGAACACGGTCAGACCGACCTTTCCTTCATCGATTTTCTGGTTCTGCACTATGCCCGCCCGGGCGCCGATCAGGACGATGACCACTCCGACCTTCCCTTGATGAACGGACATCCGACGTCGCTCCCCCTGAGCGGCCCCGTCCTCCCCGCCACCCTCGCAGCACCCGAACCACCGGTTCGCGCCCGCCTGCTCCCCCTCCCCTGTTCGGACGGAAGTCCGCAGAATAGAACGCTGGATGTGTTCCAGCCGCCGAAGGCGCACTAAGTACCGCCCCATTCCCTCCCGGCATCTGCCCGGCATCTTCCCGGCAGCTTCCCGGCAGCTTCCCGGCATCTTCCCGGCATCTTCCCGGCAGCTGCCCGGCAGCCTATCGGATCCTGTGTTCTGTATTCTGTATTCCTCCTGACCATTGAGGCGATCCATGTTCGAACGAATAATCAACTTCAGCATCCATAACAAGCTGGTGGTTGGTGTTGGTGTGGTGGGCCTGATCATCTGGGGCGTTGTGTCGTTTCGCAACCTTCCCATCGATGCCGTGCCCGATATCACGAACAACCAAGTGCAGGTGGTGACGTTGTCGCCATCGTTAGCGGCGCAAGAAGTGGAGCGACTGATCACCATGCCGGTTGAGCTCACCCTTGCCTCCATTCACGGCATCTCCGAAATGCGGTCGATCTCGCGCTTCGGTCTGTCCGTGGTGACGATCGTCTTCGAAGACGATATCGATGTGTATTGGGCCCGAGCACAAGTGGACCAACGACTGATCGAGATCCAGCAGCAAGTGCCGCAGAACTTGGGCTCTCCGATCCTTGCACCGCTGACCACCGGTCTTGGTGAGATCTATCAGTACACACTTCGCGTGCAACCCGGATTCGAAGCGCAGTACGACGATATCAAGTTGCGAGAGATCCAGGACTGGATCGTGCGACGTCGCATTCTGGGCACCGATGGCGTGGCCGACGTGTCAAGCTTTGGCGGTCGACTGAAACAGATCGAGGTAAGCGTCGATCCCGAGCGCCTTCGGTCGATGGGACTGACGATGGCCGATCTGATGTCGGCCATGTCCAAGAACAATCAGAACGCCGGCGGTGCCTACATCGAGAAAGGACCGCAGCTCTATTACATCCGCACCGAAGGTCTTGCACAGTCGATCGACGACGTATCCCGCATCGCCGTCAAGACCACGGCAGCCGGGACGCCTGTGCTGATGCGCGATGTGGCCACGGTTCGCATCGGCAATGCCGTGCGCTATGGCGCGATGACAATGGATGCCACCGGTGAGACCGTCGGCGGCATCGTGATGATGCTCAAGGGCGCGAACTCGTCCAAGGTGATCGACAAGGTGAAGACACGGATGAACGAGATCAGCAAGACCCTTCCCGCAGGAATCGAGATCGTGCCATTCTTGGATCGAACCAGGCTTGTGAACAAGGCCATCAGCACCGTGTCGACGAACCTGATCGAAGGCGCTTTGATCGTGATCTTCGTCCTCGTCCTCCTGCTGGGCAATGTGCGCGCCGGCCTGATCGTGGCCAGCGTGATCCCGCTCTCGATGTTGTTCGCACTTGGTCTGATGAGCGCCTTCGGTGTGTCCGGCAACTTAATGTCGCTCGGTGCCATCGACTTCGGACTGATCGTCGACGGGGCCGTCATTATCGTCGAGAATGTCTTGCACGTCCTTGAACGACGGCGCAGCAAGACGAAGGCCACCGACGAAGAAGTAGGGGCCGCCGCGCTCTCCATCCGTCGCTCCTCCGCCTTTGGTGAGATCATCATCATGATGGTCTATCTGCCCATCCTCGCCCTCGTTGGCATCGAAGGCAAGATGTTCCGACCGATGGCACAGACGGTGATGTTTGCCATCATGGGCGCCTTCCTCCTTTCCACCACCTACGTCCCGATGATGTCGGCCCTGCTGCTCCGCAACGTCCGTCCACACGGCGTTTCGATCAGCGATCGCATCATGCATTTCTTCCTGTCGCAATACGCCCCCGTGCGTCACCTCGCCATGCGCTACAAGGGAGCCATCCTTGCCGCCTCGGCCCTTGCCTTCATTGCCTCTGCCGCCCTCTTCCTCTCGATGGGTGGTGAGTTCATTCCGCAACTGGATGAGGGAGACTTCGCCGTCGAGACGCGCTTGATGACGGGCTCATCGCTGAATGCGACGATCGCCACAGCCACCAAGGCCGCCTCGTTGCTCAAGGCCAACTTCCCCGAAGTGGAACGCGTGGTGGGCAAGATCGGCACGAGCGAGATCCCGCTGGACCCGATGCCGATGGAAGCATGCGACCTGATCATCGTGCTCAAGGACAAGAAAGAATGGACGTCGGCCCACAGTCGCGAAGAGCTCGCCGCAAAGATGCAGGCCTGCCTCTCGACGTTGCCCGGTGTGACGTATGGATTCCAGCAACCGATCCAGATGCGCTTCAACGAATTGATGACGGGCGCACGACAGGATGTGGTGATCAAGATCTTCGGCGACGACATGGATACGCTGGCCGCAAAGGCAGCGGCCGTTGCCGAGATGGTAGGCAAGGTGGAAGGGGCGCAAGACGTCTACCTTGAGCAAGTGAGCGGACTTCCGCAAGTGGTGGTACGGATCGACCGTGCAGCCTGCGCACGCCTCGGCGTGAATGTCGACGATGTGAATCGCACCGTCGAAGCGGCCTTTGCCGGAACGAGTGCAGGATCGATGTATGAGAATGAACGTCGGTTCGATATCGTGGTGCGCATGGACTCGACGATGCGACACGATCCGCAAGACCTTGGTCGCCTCTTCGTTCCCACTATGAGTGGCGCGAACGTTCCCATCGCACAAGTGGCATCGATCAACGTTGTCGTGGGTCCGAACCAGATCCAACGCGAAGACACGAAGCGTCGCATCACGGTGGGATTCAACGTACGCGGACGGGATGTGCAGAGCATCGTGGATGAGATCGAGAGCAAGATCGGTGCGCGCGTGCAGTTGCCCACGGGATACTACACCACGTATGGCGGACAGTTCGAGAATCTGAATGCGGCCAAGAACCGATTGTTGATCGCCCTCCCCGCCGCCCTGCTCCTTATCTTCTTCTTACTGTACGTCACCTTCAAGAGTCTCACGCAAAGCGCGCTGATCTTCACAGCCATTCCGCTTTCGGCCATTGGCGGCATCGTTGCGTTGTATGTGCGAGGCATGCCATTCTCCATCTCGGCTGGCATCGGCTTCATTGCCTTGTTCGGTGTGGCCGTGTTGAACGGCATCGTGCTGATCGGACAGTTCAACACGCTCCGCGCAGAAGGCATGAAGAACACGCACCGCATCATCTTCACGGGAACAACGGCACGACTTCGTCCGGTGGTGATGACGGCCATGGTGGCATCGCTCGGCTTCTTGCCCATGGCCTTGTCGACGGGTGACGGAGCCGAAGTGCAACGTCCACTGGCAACGGTGGTGATCGGCGGTCTGATCACGTCTACCTTGCTCACGCTGATCGTGATCCCCATCCTCTACTACTTCGTCGAACACTTCTGGACGAAGCGCACAGAACGGTTGCGTGCCGCGGCCTTCGTCATCATGATGATGGTCCTTGTTGGTGCGCCCTCCTTGCAAGCACAACGTACGATCACACGCGACGAGGCCGTGCAGCGAGCCATGCAAGCCAATCGCACTGTTCGTCTTGCGCACTCCACAGTTTCGCAACTGGATGCGCTGCAGGGAGCAGCGGTCGATCTTGGCAAGACCACGGTGCAGTACATGGGCGGACAGTACAATTCGCTGAACTACGACAACAACCTCACCATCGGTCAGACCATTCCATTCCCCACCGTCCTTTCGTCGCAACATGCCTTGGCTGCTGCACGCACCGATGAGGCACGCGCACAAAGCGTGATCACGGAACGTCAGGTCCGCGCAGACGTGGAGCGCGCCTATGAGCGCATCGTCATGCTCCGTGCACATCGTGCCATCCTTGCCGAACAAGAGGCCTTGCTCGACACGTCGGCAACCGTTGCGCGCTTGCGCGAGCGCGTCGGCGAAACACCCATGATGGCGCGCGTCTCCACCGAAACGCAACTCGCCGAAGTACGCATGCAGGGACGACAACTTGAGCAGGACATTCGCAGTGCGAACAACGACCTTCGCTTGCTCATCACATCGGACACGAGCGTAACAGCCGCAGACACCGTGCTCATACCACTACCGATGCCAACCGACACGATGCTGTCGAAGCCCATCGTAGGACTGCTCGCAAAGCAGGTGCAAGTGGCCGAAGAAGCAACGAATGTGGAGACCTCGCGCTACTGGCCCGACATCTCGTTGGGCTACTTCAATCAATCGCTCATTGGCGTGCAGAACATCAACGGCGTGGATCAATACTATGGCGCCGGCGCTCGATTCCAGGGCTTCACGGTCGGCCTCCAACTGCCGCTCTGGTTCGGTCCGGTGGCCGCTCGCTCGCAACAGGCCGATCTGCAACAACAGTTCGCGCGCGAACAACAACACGTGGAAACGTGGAGTCTTACGGAGCGCATTCGACAACGTCGTGCCGAGGCAGCCTCGCTGTATGACATGACGCGATTCTATCTGGACAGAGCGCTTCCCGACGCCGCACTGCTCCAGCAGCAATCGCTTCGTTCGTATCAGGCAGGAGAGATCGGTTATCTCGAACATCAGACTGCTCTCTTGCGATCACTCACCGTGCGTCAGAACGCCATTGACGCCATCTATCGGTACAACCTTGTCGTGATCGAACTTCAAACTCTCGTCAATTGATCCCATGAAAACCATCACCATCACGCTCCTCCCCGCCGCCCTTCTCTTCCTTGCCGCATGCTCCTCGAAGCAGGAGACGCCTGCTGCCGAGGCGGCCGCGGCCGGCAAGGGCAATACTGTCACCATCACAGCCGCACAAGCTGCCACGGCGAAGATCCGCACCGGCCGTGCCGAAGAACGCGATCTCACGTCGGCCCTGCGTGTGCAAGGCATGCTGCACGTCCCGCCACAGTTCCACAGCTCGATCACAGCACCGTTTGGCGGCACGATCCGCTCGGTGAGTGTGTTACCAGGCGATCACGTGCACAAGGGTGATGTGATCGGCTCCATCGAGAACGTGGAGTTCGTGACGTTGCAGCAGAACTATTTGCAGACGCGCAACTCGCTCGATGTGCTCGAGGCAGAATACAGACGTCAGCAAACACTTGCGGCGAACAACGTCAATGCGGCGAAGACCTTCGAGCGCGCAACGGCCGATGTGAAGAACGCTCGCGTCGAGCTCGCCTCCCTTCGTGAGAAGCTTGCTCTCATTGGCATCGATGCGGCGTCTCTTAAGGAGTCGACCATCTCTCGCACGGTGCCCATCCGTGCCCCTATTCCGGGATATGTTGCGTCGATGAACATCAACAACGGACAGCATGTGGCGCCCAACACCGTGATGATCGACATCATGGACACAGAACACATGCACATCGAGATGCGCGTCTTCGAGAAGGACGTGATGCACGTGCATGCAGAGCAGCGTCTCACGGCAACACTCAATGACGATCCGTCAAAGTCGTACGCTGGTCACGTTCACCTCGTTGGCAAAGAGGTCGATGCCGACCGCACTGTGACCGTGCATGGTCACTTCGATGCAACCGACCCATCGCTCATCCCGGGCACGTCGCTCACAGCCTCCATCACCGTCGACGCCCACCGTGGCCTATGTGTGCCCGAAGCATCTGTGGTACTCTACCAAGGCAAGCACTACATCTTTGCGCATATTGGTGACAATACCTATCGTCAGCTAGCTGTCGACGTTGGCAGCACCACCAACGGCTGGACGGAAGTGATGTGCGCCGAAGACCTGTCAGCACTTGACATCGTGACCGAGGGTGCGCATGTCTTACTTGGAGCAATGGTCAATCGATCAGAGGAGTGATACAGTCTGCACACAACACTCTCATCTCCGGGCATACGACCAGTGTGTGTATTCCGCGAGGAGAGGGCAAAAGCTGCGTTTCGCAAACTCGGTGTTGCCGTATCGTCGATAGTACGTTCTGAATGCAGCGTGGTCGTTCTTCTTGGTCGGCCATTGGTGAGAGAACTGAACTGGTGCATCCTGAAGGAATGCACTGCGGTTTTCTTCGCACAATGCCAGCATGAACTCGGCTTCACTACGCTCTTCCGTCGACGAGGCAGCTTCTCTCGCTCTTTGATAGGCGTTGATAGAGCGCTCTAACAGATAGTAGTCCTTGTTCGAACCATTGTACGTTGATGTAACCGACATTGGAGGTAGAGAACTGTAGAACAACGAAGGCCAGTAAGGAACGGCACGTCCGGAATGCATTTCGTCACTTCGCGACGATCTCGACAAGTACCATGCACTTCCGAAGTACGAGATGCTGTACAGCGCGTGAGCCCGGTCAAGTAACGTTCTCGCAGTTACGTTCTTTACGATTGCCATGCGTTCCAGTCTGGCAAGACTATCATACAGCACAGATGCCTTCCATCGTTTGATGACAGTGCGACGTCTTCCTACCCACCGAGGATAGAACGGGTCAAGTTCATTGATGTCTGAAATGAACGTATCTCCAAACGCGGGCGCATTCTCACACACTCTTGCCGAAGCAGCCGCTTCTGCAAACCGTCCCTCGGCACAGTATGCTAGGGACAACAACTGATGAATGCTTTGAAGTGATGAAGGAATGCTGCTCTTCAACAGCTCGTGAACGTTTGGCAGCGTGTCACCCTGAAGGATCGAGAGGATCTCTTTCAGAGTCGTCGACGTCATGACCGACTCCCAAGGTCCCGACCACCAACCCGTTGGTCCGAACGTGCTAAAGAGCGCTGCCATTGCGAAACTCCCCCTCTTCGCATATGCACCAGAAGCGAGTTGGGCGAGCGAGGAAACAACCCGTTTCGAGGATGTATCACATGATGCTTCAGGCTCGTGGTTCAGGGCTTTCAAGAGCGATGCCAATCGTTCTGCATCGTCTCGACTATGAATTCTGTCCGTTGAGATGTAGTGGAAGGCGAGAATGGTTGAATACTGATACTCAAGCGCTGGCGTAGGACGGTATTTGATCGACATAAGTCGCCTGTATGCCGCATCGTGGGCATGGCGAAGTGTGGCGCATTGTGCAAGCATTAAACCGATATGGCAATTCCACTCTGCATTGCCAGTTGGCAACGTCGAAGCCAGAAAGGACTCCAGCTCACGGACACGGTGCGGTTCTAACGTACGTCGCTCTTCCCAACCAGGACCACTCAAGTAATCTTCAATTTTGTTGAGCTCCCTTGTTGCAAGGAAGAGCCAATACCGAGACGTGCGATCTAAGCGGTACACCCGACGCACATCGACCATTCTAGAACTCGGATCACGCATTGCGACCATTGTGAGCAACAAGACTCGCTCCTTACGTGATGCTCTTGCGAACGTCTGCTCGAGAGCGGCAGTGTCCGTATTGAACAATTGCAAGGCTCGGCGTCGCTTCGACGGGCAGCGATCGAACACTTCACACAGCGCGAGATTCGCATCGACAGGTCGGTGCACAGCATTCAATGCCTGAGCGTAGCGAAGGAGTATCCACCGATGGATGGTCGATGACGACTTTCCATGACCGATCTCGCGATCGAGCAACCATACGACGTTCGAATCCACTGGGTAAGCGCGCAACCACTGATAGATGTATCGCTGACGCAACCACGTGGGCATTCTTTTCGAGAGCCCCTTCTCCAGCAGGCCACGAACTGTCGTGTAGTGTTGTTCAAGATTGTACACCCACGTGGAACTCAACTCCAAACGTTCCATCTCCTTCGCCAACAGGATGTAGTTCAGCACGTGGACATTCTCGGGCTTCAACACATACGTAATGAAGGAATTGTCTGAGTATCGTGAAGGTCCTGATCCGCCATACATCACAGCGAAGAACTCCTCGGGAGCCGTTCCATACAAGATCGTTTCTACGTCCTTTCTCCGCACAGATGATCCAAGCACTTCCATCCAGTCATCAACGTTGGCCGATGCGTCCTTACCTGATGGATCGTACGAAGTGACGCTTCGTTCATACCCCCAGGTAAAGAACCAGGCTCGAAGATCTTCCAGACCTCGAATACTACCGGTTGTAAGGAGTAATTGCATGTCGTCTCTGGTGTACGGTTCCACGCATGCAGGCAATTCCACCTGCAAAAGCAAGAAGAGTGCAAATGACACGACAATTCGCTTGATCATTGCTCTGCCAGTATGCGGTGAAGTGTACCAACGCCAATTCGATCGATCTCTACCGTATCGAAGGCAAAGAGTGTTGTACCGACAATGCGATCATTCGGGATGGTCCGGGCGACATGTTCGTGCATTGCATTGAGCACGTCAGGAGTTCCACCATCGACGCGGATCACATCAAGAGAATCGATGTGTTCATTGTCGATCATTGTGTCTGACAGAAACACGTGGCGACCAACTGAGAGGTTCGTGTGGATGATCCGACTCGAGTACCATCGATCATCCCCTCCGGTCAAATGGACAGATTGACGGAATATCGGATAGGCTACATCGAGTGCCACAGGATACGATTCCGCTGCTTTTGGGGTCACGAATTGTTTGAATCGCTCGATAGACGCAACTGCATTCGTTGTCCAAGGATCACTATACGGCTCCATGTTGTAGCACATAAGAATGCCACGCTTCACAGGCGGGACTCCTGCAAGTGATGGGTTGTGGTACTGCCAGAGTCGGATCGTAGACTCAACAGATGTTGTTGGTAGCAACTCTTGAACAATTCGAAGCAAGCGGAAGAAGACCTTTCGCGTGTTCGGCGTCCAATCATAGTCAAGGAGCACGCGATCGAAGTGTGATCGCGGCGGAATACCTGCTGCCACATAAATTGCCGTGTCGACCTCCAACATATATCGAACGAGCTTTTGGGCTAATGAACGAAGGTGAGAACTATCGTTGTCCCTACTCAGTACCTCTGGTACGATATACACCGTTGGCACGATCGAAAGCCCCCGAATCCTAAGTTCATTTCCGGTTTGGATCGGCTGTTGTGGGAACGCGGATTCGAGACGATATCCATCAACGTCAAGATATCGCACATAGAGCGTCGATACACCTAAGTCGTCCAAACGTGCACGTTCCGTCTTATCAATACTGAACGTTGTTCGCCAATAGAACATGGACCTGCTATGCTCACCCGTGTTTTGCTGAACACAGGAAGTCGTCAAACAGAAAACGCTACACAAGAGAATAAGGATGTATCGCATTCCCCGAATATACGGCCGGCCGAGCGCCTCTCGCCGTCTACGTTTTTTGCTTTTTCTTTTTCGCAGCTGGAAACAAAATGTTGTTCAAGATCAACCGATACCCCGGCGAGTTCGGGTGAAGAGATAGGTCCGTTGCCGGGTCACCAACGGCATGACGGTAGTCTTCGGGATCGTGGCCCCCATACCAAGTGAACGTTCCCCGACCGACGTTGCCGTGGATGTAGCGCACTTGATCCGTTCCATCGCGTTCACCCAGGATGGTCACGGATTTCTTGACGAGGTTCTTATGGTAGGCTGTGGTTTGACCGAGGAAACCCTTGACGACGTTCACGTGACATTGCGTGAGCATGGTCGGCACGGGATCGTACTTGGCCGAGAAGTCGAAGAGCGTGAACACGTCGTTCTCCTCGCCGCCTCCCAGGATCTCGTTCGCATCGCAATCGATGTTCGAGTATTCGTACTGCATGGGATCGGTGATCACGCTGAAGTTCTGGAAGGCGAACGTGCGCGAAAAGTCGAGTTTTTTGTTGCAGAGCGGATCGGCAGGGTCGCCGTCGAACACGTCTTCCACAACATCCACACCGGCCGCGGCAAGGGCGATATCATACGTGTCGGTGGCACTGCACATGGCAAACATAAAGCCGCCGTTGGCCACGAAGTCGCGAATGGTCTCGACCACGGCCTTCTTCAATTCACTCACCTTTCGGTAGCCGAGCTTCTGCGCCGTGCTCTCGAGCAAGGCCACTTGCTGAATGTACCAGGGTTGTGTGGCGGCCGACGCGTAGAACTTGCCGTACTGTCCGGTGAAATCTTCGTGGTGCAGGTGCAACCAATCGTACTCGGACAGTTTGCCCTTCAGCACTTCCTCGTCCCACACCTTTTCATACTTGATCTCGGCATACTCCATGGCCAATGTCACGGCATCGTCCCAGGGTCGGAATCCCGGGGGGACGTAGACGGCAATGCGCGGTGCTTTTTCGAGTCGCACCACTTCCATGTTGTTCTTCTCCGACTGCACTTCCGCCAGGATCTGCACAGCCGTGGCGCCATCGATCCTCTCGAACATCACGCCCCTGATCCGACACTCCGCCGCCGTCGCGTCCGAGTAGTCCATCAGGAACGACCCACCCCGATAGTTCAGCAGCCACTCCACCGGTTCTTCCTTGAGCAGCACCCAGTAGGTGATCCCATAGGCCTTCAGATGGTTCGTTTGCGACACGTCCATCGGGATCAGGATCTTCTGCCCAAGCATTGGCAAGGTGGCAAGGAGGAAGAGAAGAGAACGGATGAGGAATACAGAATACATGATCAAGAATGCGATCGGGGAAATGTCAAAATGCAGTAACGGACTATGACAATCTACGCACCACTCTATTGAGTACTTGATTTTTGATCGTATTCTGTATTCTTGATCATGTATTCATTCCTCATCATTTCCTCCCTCTGGATCACGGCCCTCGCCTCGTCCCTCGCCGGTCCCATCACCTGGTGGTCCCCGCTGCAAGTGGCCGTCATCGCCTACCTCTACACCGGGCTCTTCATCACGGCGCACGATGCCATGCATGGTACAGCGGTCCGGTCCAAACGCGGTAACACGATCATTGGCACCATCTGCGCCCTGCTCTATGCCGGCATGCAGTATGGTCGGCTCTACCGGAACCACCACCTGCATCATGCCCATCCGGCCGATGGTCAGGCCGATCCCGACTATCACCCCTCCAACAAGCTCATTCCCTGGTACCTGACGTTCATGTGGCGCTACGCCACCATCTCGCAGGTGCTGGTGATGGCCGTGGCCTTCAATGTGCTCAAGATCTGGGTGGCCGAGCCGAACCTGTGGCTCTTTTGGATCCTCCCCGCCTTCCTTTCCTCCTTCCAGCTCTTTTATGTGGGCACCTACCGTCCGCACCGCATGCCCCAGCAGCCGGCCCTACCGCACAATGCTCGGACGATGCGTCGGAACCACCTGGTGGCCATGCTCACCTGCTATTTCTTCGGCTATCATCAGGAGCATCATTTGTCGCCCGGCACCCCCTGGTGGAGGCTCTGGCGCGTGAAGGATGCGGCGAGGGGGTAGCCATTCTTTCGTATTTTGGGGACGGAACCAAAGGCCACCACATGCTCACACAACAAGACATTGTCACGATCACAGGCGTTCTCGGTCCGGCGGAAGAGCTGGGCGGGAACACGTGGTTCTGGAACATTCGCGACACGTCCACCGGACGCGTCCTTGCGCTATCCATTTCGCTTGGCGTCGACCTCGGCGGCGAGTCAACGGGAACGCTCGTCTCTGCTCAAACGCATCAAGGCTACTTGGAACTACACGACGTCACGGCCTTCCTGTGCATCGAGCCCGACGAAGTGATGTTCATCACCAAGCGTAACGAAGCCTTCTCGAGTCTCGTCGTCGGCTCCTCCTGCACCTGCTCGTTGTACTCGAACATCCGGTCGACGCTCCTCAAGCAAGACCTCACGGAACTCGATCCGAGCGTGCTCATGGCCGCCATGCAGCTCTCCTTGGCCGACTCCCTGTTGGAGTCGTTGTCCTAATGCCCATCGACGTCACCGTGACCAATGCCTCCGGTCTGCGCTATCGTGGCAAGCAAGCCATGATGGATGCCGTGAAGAAGGCCTTGAAGGGAGAAGGGGTCAAGGCGGCAGCCGTGGATGTGATCCTGCTAAGCGACGCGTCGATCCACGACATGAACAAGAAGTTTCTGAAGCATGATTATCCGACCGACGTGATCACGTTTCCGCTGGAGGATCGGCCGTTGACGGGAGAGATCTACATTTCGGTGGAAACGGCATCAGAGCAGGCCGCCGAGTATGGCGTCACACTCACGAACGAGCTCTGTCGTCTTGCCATCCATGGCGCGCTGCACTTGGTCGGCCACGACGATGCGACCAAGGCACAGCGCGAGCAGATGCACAACCTCGAAAACCGCTATTTGAATGGGATCGCATGACCGATCGCTACGCTTTTGAACGCATCATGGAGATCATTGCCCTTGTCATCGCCGATGTCCGGCACGACCAGGCCATCCCCTCCGGTACACTTGACGAGTTGCATAAACTCGGCTACACCGAGAGCGAGATCTCAGCCGCCATTTCGTGGATCCTTGAACGCAGCGCCTCGGTAGGCGCAAAGGACGGACGGATCACCCCCACAGCCCCCGGTTCCTTCCGCGTCCTCCACGGCATCGAGCAAGATCTACTCACCACCGAAGCGTGGGGTCTGCTCCTCATCTACCGCGACCTTGGTTTCCTCACGGCCGACGATGTGGAATCCATCCTCGAGCGCGCCGTGGTGATGGGCACGGAAATGGGCGTTGGCGAACACGAACTCAAGAGTTTGATCGCCGCCTACGTCCTCCATCAACAACCCATTCCGCAGAGTGGCAGTCGGTCGTTGTTGCTGGGGAATGATACGATCCATTGAGACGACAACCACCCCTGGCCTCGTAGTTCAGCTGGACAGAACGCAGGTTTCCTAAACCTGATGTCGGAGGTTCGAGTCCTCTCGAGGCCACTTTACTGCATTTAGATGACCGTTCCTGAAATGTGAAGAACTCCGTAAGTGCTTGTCATATTTGATATTGCATCATTTTGACAAGTCATGGCGATTCAGGACATTCCACCGAGATTCAATATTTTCGTCAGCAATTCCGTCAGCAGTGCAGCTGACGGTCACTCTCGATGTTCTACTGCTGACGGTTTTCTACCATGCGTCTGACGTTCTATACTGACCGCAAGGATGCCCCCATTACGGCCATCATGGTCAACGTGGCCTTTGCCGGCCAACGCTTCCGTTTCAGCACAGGCGTAAGCATCCCCCCTGAACACTGGAACCACGATGCACAGGAAGTGCGGAAGGCAGACGCGAATCGCGCCGCACACAACAAACGGTTGGCGGCAGTGCAGGCAGAGATGCGCTCTGCCTATAACGACATTAGCTTCGGAGCGGACGGTAAGGTTGTCAGCAAGGATGCCCTGAAGCTGTTCACGGAGCGCATCAAGACCTTCCTGGACGGCAGTCAGAACGCCTTGGCGAAAGATGATGTCCAACACCAGTTCGAACGCTTCATCCGTGAGTACCGCAAATCGCATGGTGGTGGGCTGATCACCAACGAAACGCTGGGCACGTCAACGATCAACCGGTACAAGCTCGTGCAACGTCGCCTTCGAGACTTTGCGCTAAAGGAACGACTCGATCTCACGTTCGATGCCATTGACGCTCGCTTCTATCGTGCCTTCGTGACATGGTTGTCGGAGGACGTGGGTGTAAAGGATTCATCCGTTGGGAACCACATCAAGGTCATCAAAACATTCATGCGATGGGCAGAGGACCAAGGCCTTCATGCGAACAAGGCGTATGTGCGGTTCTTCAAGCCGGAGTCCATCGGCGACACCATTGCTCTCTCCTCGCGCGAGCTACGAATGATCCGCGACGTCGACCTGTCGGACAGTCTCAAGCTCCAGCGTGTACGAGACCACTTCCTCATGCAGACCTATACCGGTCTGCGGTATGGCGATCTGATCAAACTCCAACCTCAGCACTTCGATCTTGCCAACGGATTCATCCACGTACCGATCACAAAGACGGACACGCGACCGATCATTCCTATCTCACCTCCGTTGAGAGTCCTCCTTGCGAGCTATCCATCATTACTCTTCGAGTTCAATAGCTCGGTGAAGGCGAATGTCTACCTCAAGGAACTCGGCAAGAGAGCAGGACTTGACTCCCCTGTTGTGATCGGGTATTCAAAGAACGGTCAGCGTATCGAAGAAACCGTACCCAAGTACCACGAGCTCACCACGCACGTCGCACGTCGCTCATTCGTGACCATCTCGCTTGAGTTCGGAGTGCAAGAGTCCATCATCCGTCATGTAACAGGCCACAAGACCGGCGACGTGCTTGGCAAGCACTATGCAAAGCCCAACCACGACACAGTACGAGACACCATTTGTGAAGCATGGAGGAAGCTATGAAGGCAACGCTCTTTGTCAAGCGGGTCGCATGCGCTTATGCGGATCACATCGTGCGCACAATGCGACAACAGGCCGATCAGCAGGCCGACCCTCGATTGAGGCGCGAAGCTCTGGCGGCACTTCGATCGAAGGCAGGATCGTATCTCGAACACGATCTGGATGCGTTCTTGCATGCGAGCAGTCTGAATTCGCTTCGTCTGCCTTTGCAGCAGAACATACTTCAATCACTACCACCAACGGTCACGAACCTCATCGACCTCGCAACGATGCACCCGGCATCGTTCGATACGAGCAACGGCCAATTGTCGTTGATCGATTCTGCTGCCACAGACGCTCCACATTGCATTGCACACTGGGAGAGCATCGTCGCGCTTCGTCATGTGTGGTCAACGGATGTTTCACAGAATGACCGGGAACAGGTCTATAAGGACCTACAGGCGTATTGCCGAGCACATCCAGATCTGAATGCTGTCCTTCATGAGCTCAAGCCCATAGCGTACGCTGGGAGTGCACTGCTCGATGCCGACCGAAGTCGTCTGATACCGCAAGAGGAGCTCAATGACTTTCTGATGAGTGACCGGCTCTTGATGCGCTACCTGGAGGCGGTTGAACACGCATTCCGGAGCGGCGTGACGCTTGACGCGATCATCGGATCGAAGGTGTGGCAGCGCATCCTCGATCACTCTCTTCAGCGGGAAGCAATGCACGACATGACACTAGTCAAAGACATACCGCATGCACGCTCAATCGCTGTTCTTCGCGACCTGCAATTCTCAAAGGTCGTGGCCGGCATTGTCGTCGAGCGCCTGCAACGGCTTCTCGAGAAAAACACCGAAAACGATCTTGTGATGACAGCGGACGATTTTGCCAAATGGTTATGGGATGAACTACATGGTGCAAGCATCGCCGGACCGACACTCAGTCTCGAATCCCTACAGAAACTCTGTCAACTGAAGAAGGGGGAACTAGATCTCTCGATCGGCAATGCAAGAGCTTGGCCATCGCTCATTTATCGGGTGGTTTGCAAGACAATTGGTGCGGCGGAGAACCATGTTCGACTGTGCAATCATGGAGTCGTCATCGAACCCGAAAGCTATGACAAGGCTTCCGCGCTGGTGATGAATCAGGCTCCACGTCCGTTGATTGCCGGCCTAATTGAACGCCTCTCACGTGTCAGTATCGTTATCTAGGCCGATTGGGCTGATTGCGTTCCTTTGGAACTGCTCGAAACTCCACGAATTCATTGATAACTGCTAGGGATGCGACTCGGCGATACCCCGCTATCCCCTTGCTATATATGCTCTTAGACCATTGACAAAGTGCGAGCATATAGCCTTTGAGTTTTCATGGGTTTAGCTACGGAGAGCCGTAGATCGAGGCATCGATCACAACATCATGCAATGCCGTGTTAACACAACTCACCATAGTACAGCTCGATCGCAGCGAACTCCATCAGATGATCCGCGAAGCCGTTGCCGAGGCAGTCCAATCCCTTCTCGAAAGTGATACAGTCGACGTGAAAGAGGACAAGTATCTTACACGGAGTGAGTTAGCAGCACTCCTCCGGATTTCCCTGTCAACTGTACGACGCCGAATCTCCGACGGCACGTTCACACCGACCGTGATCGGCGGGCGAATCTTGTTCTTGAAAGCTGACATACTCCGAAATGTTCGCAAATGAACTCTTTGCATTGCCTCGAGATGCTGAGTGGAGATTCCGCGTTATGTGCCCACACAATTCCGCACTAGAGTGACCACCTAATATTGCACTCTAGCGCCTAGGCAGCAGTAATCTAGCATTGAGCTTAGAAGAATCGAACTCTACACAGCCAGGTGGTCATTGGCGTGCGGAATGATGTAGTCAACATGAGCGGAATCCCCACCCACTGCAAGGTCTGCCACGGAGATCGTTCCTACTGTCAACTAAATGGGGGAAGATCAAAGTCACTTACTTGTTCAGTTGAACACCACTCGACGTTCTTAGATAGCTTGTCAACTTCAGTATGACCTCATGTCGATGCTTTCGAAAGTAGTAGAGCCAACTAGCAGCACCAAATTGACACCAAGCGAAGTCCTTTTGGGTCTGGAACAAATCCATCATTGGTGGATCGAAACACTCAACATATAGAATGAACGCTAAATCACCTTGAGTGAGATAGCCGTCAACTTCACAATGCCAAGCATTGGTTATTCGACTACCATTCATTGAATCGATGAATCTAAAAGGTGCCGTCTTTAAGAGTTTCAATGCGGACTTGTACTTTTTATCATGAACGAACAAGAATGTCGTGTTATCCCAAGTGAGATTGATCGCGCCTGCGACACTCACTTTTACTCGTTTCTTCAGTGATTTCTGCACGGTACTATGTTGCTGCAGAGTTTCATCGCTTATGGCTAGCCTACCGCTCTTCGGGACTGACATCGCACTAGCCATTGATCTGGGATGGCTATTTGAATTGACCATCTCAACAAAAAGGAAAATCAAGATGACTTTGACAGCACATGCTCCGAAATGAGTCACTTTCATAACGGTCACCTTTGGTTAACGGCTGTCTTGTCACGCTGAACTGGGGCCAGACTCGGCATCCAGTACTTGGCAACATTTAGTTGAAGTGATATTCCCATAAGGAGGTAATTCGGCACGCCAGTCGCATCTTGCATTGACAGAAGTTGCCTATCACCATGCGAAGCTCCATTTCGATAGAGGCTCGTAACGCCTTGAGTTCGTAAAAAGAGGTTCGTCATCTGTAAAGCATCTTGATGTGAAGCGTGCTGCGACCCTCTAACACGCCCCAAACCGTGGCCAAGTAGCTCATGTGAAAGGAGCTCGCCGAGAGAACTCGAATGTGACTCAGTAACCAATGAGTTGCTGAATTGATAATCTGGGACGAGAAATGTCGCATCTAACACAACGACTGTCCTAGTCCCGACAAGTTGACCTTGACTATTGAATTGGCCTGCGTTCACCCCTCCACCCGCTAGCATATTGACATCCTCACCTGTGTGAAGGTGGTGGGCTTTGAAGGCTTGTTGCGACGCGCCAGAGAGCGTTTCTGATCGACTTACAACTTCAACTATGTGGAGTGCCGTTCCATTCACAGCTTGCATGTACCCATATGCCAACTGTTGTTGGTCAACAGTAAGTCCAGAGACTGCTCGATTAAAGGTTTCAGGATCAATGTGCGCAAGCGTTTTCCCGTCTGGTTCTAGTTTAAACATTTGCCTAACAGAGCCAGTTGATGGGCCTGTGAAACTTCCGCGAATTCCCTCGACGGCTCTGGCGCCAGACGACTCGTCTTGACCACGAACTGTGTCGCCCATTGGGTCAGAATATACGATCGGATTCCCTTCGAAAGCCGCATACACACTGACTGAAACATTGGGCTTTGGATCAATATTCCACCGCCTTGCAACTCGTGTATCATACTCCCAGTACTCGGCCGTATTATGGTTCCCGCCTCCGGAGATTTCATCAGATCGTTCTTGGCCGTTGAAGCCGTAACGGTAGGCGGTGGAGCCCGATGCCATGTACGAGCGACTAGGAATGATCATGCCGAACGGATAGTAGTCTGTGCTGGCGACGAGCTCGGCATCTTTGGATCCGCTGTGATCGATGAGGAGGTCGGAGACCGTGGCACGGACGTTGCCCAGATGGTCCTTGAGCTCGTACAGGCGTTTGCCAAGTTCACGTGTGAACGTTGCGTCCATTGTGTCGATGGCGGCTGATTTATAGGCGACGTTTGGCGTCATCATGCCGATGCGTTCGCTGCCGTAGATGGGGATCTCGGTAAGACGCAGCGTATCTGAACCGGTTTTCGTGTAGGTGGCCATGACGGTGCCCTTGGGGTCACGAACGTACCACGTAGTGCTCTTCAGTGTCGTTGACGGCTCGTACACCTGCTTACGAACGCGGTTGCCCATAGCGTCGTACAAGTACTCGATCTTCTGAGCACTGCCCGACTTCGTGATGCTCCGGATCTTGTTCATCGGCGTCCACACGATACCGTTGGCTCCAATGTGCTCGCTCGTGTCTTGCGTGAGGTTTCCTGTGGCATCGTAGACATAGTTGTTGGTGTCATTCGATGCCAGATCTCCCGTCACGGATTCCGACAACGGCGAGATGTAGTCGTGAATATACGAGAGTTTGTTCGTGCCCGTGATGTAGTGGTATTCGAGGTTGTCGAACCCACCTGACGTCTCGTTTCTGCTCAGAGTCTTGATGTTGCCGTTTCCGTCATAGGTGTACGTGCTGCCGAACTTCATCGACGGCGTTCCCCACGCTCCTCCACTTCGTTCCTGGGTACTGTCGGTTCGGATACGGTTCAACACATCGTAGTGGTAGCGACTGCCGATGGCCGAGTCGCCGTTGCCCGATGGCTTACGTGTATTGATCGACCACGCCGAGATGTTGCCGTTGAAGAGATCCCCGCCGCTCTGATGCCACGACGAGATTGCTCCCGACTGATCCAGCACTGAGCCTGTGTGCTTGAAGTCCTGATCGTGATACCTCAGGAACATACCGAAGGCATCACGTCCGTAGCGCTTGTTCGCACTCGACGAATATCCGTCACCGCCCATGTCGTAGGCTACGTCCAGCTTCGGCGTGTTCATGCCCTTTAGCCAGCCGTTGATCGTATAGGCATAGTCGATGCCCTGGATGAGATCATGTCCCAGCTCCATGCGCTTGAGCGGTCCGTGGGGGTAGTATGCATATGCGGCATCACGGTCCCATATCCATCCGTCACGCGAGGTCTCCACCTTCGTCAGGCGACCGTCGTAATCGTACTCATAGCGGTGCATGGACTGATCGTAGCGGCCTTTCTGCATTACCACCTTTCTCACCTTCCCTGACATGAGATCGTAGTCGTAGTCGATGGCAATGCCCTCCTGCGACATGCCGCCGTAGAGCCCCGGTATGCTCTGCACCAGCCACTCGACGTTACCGTGCGGATCGTAGGAATAGTACGTGATCACCTGATCGCCAAGCGTACCCAGATCTCCATCTTCATCACTCTTGACATAGCTCACGCGGTTGCGTAGATATCGCTGCGTGCGTGCGGCCCACGGCGACGGGATCGAGGAAGCAGGTGTCGTGTAGGTAGTGATTACACGGAACGTGCCTCCCGACGTTGACGCGACCGTCTTGGCATGGGTGTCAGGACTACTGATACCGGTTGCCTCGCCAACTTCGATGATACGACCCAGGGCGTCGTAGTCCGTGTACGAGAATGTCGTCGATGCCTGGCGGGCGTTGTGCGAAAGGCGCAATCGTCCCTTGCCGTCGTAGTAGAACTCCGTCTGTCCGCCGTCCGGCGTGGACTGCTTGACGAGCTGTCCGAGCGTATTGTAGTCGTACTTGGTCACCATGACGTGCGATGGTGTGGTCGACCGTGTCTGACCCGACGTCAGAGGACGGAAGCCACTTGGGGGTACGGTTTTGACGAGGTTCCCGCTACGGTCGTAATAGTACAACGTGTAGTGGTAATACGACTCGCCCCGGGTAGCCGTAAAGCGGTCCTTGATCCTATTCGGATCGAAGCACGTTGCGTTGTACGAGATCTCTACGTTCTTGATCTTTCGCGCGAGACAGTCGTTCAGAAGCGTTCCTTCGATTGCATGATAGAGTCGGTCGATCTCCGAAACCACGCAGCTCTTTGGCTTCATTGATGTCGTCGGTGCAATGGTGTCAGCATCAACCCACTTGAAGCAGATGGAGCCGCAGTCAACCGTGTCGCAGATGTTGCACATCGGAATCTTGTTGCAGCTGTCGCTGATTCTCCTAGCGCAGCTGAAATCAATACAATCGAAAATCACCGTCCGATTTGAGTCTATGAAATTAATGAAGCCCAACTTGCCATCCGCTGTTTGAACAAAACGACCCACACTGTCAGCATATGTGTATCCCGAGTTAAACTTAGAGAACTGTGACTGGGCAGAGTCCATCTTGTACTTTGCTCCAATTGCGAAGTTCGACTCATTCCAGACGAATGAAATCGTTGAGTCATCAGCATGTGGGGCATCAAGAAGCTGAGCAACCTTCTTGTCGCATCCGCTGAATATGTGCCAACCATAGATCTTTGCTGTTGTGTCAGTCGGGTGGTGCTTTACAATCGCTTGAACAGAAGAGCGAATCTTGAAAATCTGACGCAACTCTGCCATGGTAATGTCATTGCCATTTATGCACGCAATGGGGTCTGGACAATAGTCCCAGCTTGCTTCACTATTCAAGACCCCATTTGTATCACACGCAGAGAACGGTGGCCTATACGGATCGTTTGTATCAGCCCACTTGTATGGATCGAGTGATCCGACTTTATAGTACGTGAAGAAGTCAACACTATCTATGTAGTTTGTTTCGTACTTGTTGACAACATTGTACAGCGCAGTATCACTGAGTGGGATTGTCTTGGCCCAAGTGGCTCGAAGATACCTGTTTAAGATCCCGACAAGGGGATGTGGGTTCTCGGGTGTATACAACTGAACAGTTTCTGTCACTGTCGGTGGTTCGTACTCAAGAGAGCAAACCCCACTGTCACGGCGTACGATGAATCGCGATTCCTTGGATTTATCCACCATTACTGTCCACACCGAGAAGGCCTGCACGTTAGCATTGGCACTGTCTGCTGGGTTGGAGACCGTGTCCGTTGGAGGGTAGCACACAGATAGTGGCGGATACTCGGCCGCAAGCTCCTCCAGGATCGGCAAGATATTCCATCGCTCCACGCCTGCCGGCATCGAATCGCGGTGCGTCTTCAGTTTCTGATTCAATATCTCTGCAAGATAGTCTGCGAGCACAACCTTGCGATTGATGTGATGCCAGCCGACACCGGAGCATGGCACTTCTCCTGTCGCAGCCGGTTTGACGCGGAAGCTATTGGCCATGAATGTATTGTTATAGCGCTTCAGTTCATCCGCTGTGGGGTGTATCAGCGAGTCCTGTCCGTTGGTGTCGAGGCCCCACTCAATGTTGAAATAACAAGAGTCCATACAGTCCGCGACGATCAGATCGACGATACAGGCAAGTTGATACGTCTTGATGGTGTCGACAATGGCTGAGTCAGGTCCCAACTGATAGTACCCTTCCACCCTTGAGCCATTCTTCACGTACATGTACACCAACGAATCGCGGACGCGATTGCGACGCTGTTCGCAAAGACTCTGGCATTCAGTGATCATCTTCTGGTAGATCTTGTTGACGGTATCCTTGCTTACGCCCTCCGGCAGCGTGACGAAGTATGGATTGGTCGAATCGGCCTTTGCCTTGTTATAAATATCTCTGCTGTAGTTCGGATACGTGTAGCGGATCGTACTTCCTGACTGACAAGCCCGGAGCTGCTGATACTTTATGTCGATCTCTACATCATTACTTCCGTTGCACGTCCACGTGGAATCGACGTTCAGCATCTCTGTGCATTCCGCCGTTATGCTGTCGAGCGTTGCTGAAGGCAGCACCTTCCAGGCATTCAAGAGCCAGGCGGCGCCGGTGACACGTTCGCTGCGAGGAGCAGTTGAACAGTACTTCGTGCCGACACAGTCTAGGAACATATCCAGGATGTTCACCCCGGGTTTGCGGCGTGCGCCGGTGGAGTCACTCTCCCAGGCCATATACCAGTAGCCGTCAACGAGCGAGGACCAGCAGTCGTAGATCTTTGAGCAGTCATATCCACCACTGTCGATCATCGTTCGAATGAGAGAGTCGATGACGCCGCTTCCGTGCGGGAAGGAACCTCCCAAGCTATCCAGAAGTGTCATTCCGTTGTAGTCATAGATGTAGGCGTCGAGGTACAGACCGCTTCCCGAAAGACTGTCATGGGCCGACACGCTGTCCTTCCACCGATCGATCAACATTTGCTCATATCGCGGACGCTCCGCTGAGTCCGTCTCGCAACCGGTTTTACAGAGTGCTGAATCCAGATACACCTGACAGCAGGTGTCGACAGTTGCCATGTAGCCATTGGAGGCCGCCGAATCGCGGCGGTACTTCTTGTACTGCGTCAGCATTCGTCGGGCGATCAGCTCGTTCGTATAGTGCTTGCCAAGGCGGAATGAGTCGAGGTCCACTGAATCGGCACCAACAGAGAACATATTCTTCAGAAGTTTCTGAACCTTTGACTTATGCTCGCTCACGATTTGAGATGTGTGCAGACTCAGCCACGGAGTACTCGTACGCGGTTGCAGCGTACGTTCCATGATGTAGGTACCGGGCAAGAGCGTCTTCGACGTTGGTCCCTTTGTGCCCGTTACGCTTGATGTACAGTTCCCTGCGTTAACGAGAACGGAGTCGTAGTACGTTGGCGTCGTCGAGTCGACATTGGTGACCTTGATGTAGACATTGTAGTCACACGTCTTGCAATAGGACGAGCACTCGAGCTGCAACTGGTTCGACTCGATGAAATAGTTGAAGGTCACCGATGTGGTATCTGTGATCAGTATCGTACGCTGGGCGACAATGCGCTGCTGTTCCGTATTGGTACCGCGACGGACAGTGTCGGAAAGGGAGACGGTGTTGATCACCGATGAATCGTTGAGCGGAAACAGGAGACTGTTGCCGTCTCCTTTTATGAGGCAGGTTGCGATGGTCTTTCCGTCCATTCGCTGATACGTCAGTGACGTAACACCGTTTTGATCCGTTGTGAATATTCGAGAGACGGAAGAGTCGGTTGGTGCTTCGGAGCCGAACATCGTGACAAGCTCACGCTCAGTAGTAGGGCCGTAGAGTGTCCTGACAGTGTTCGCTGTGCCGATCCGGTGGTAGGAGCCGGCGGCACTTTGAATGGTGACTCTTCCCAACGGGTCGGAGCCATACAACGTGCGCGTAAATGGGTAGCCGTTCGCTGACGGTATTGACAAATCAGAATTTGACGACGACCAGTACGTACCGACTCGGCCCGACATCGTGTCCGGCGCGAGCACCTTTGACGTTACGTCGAAATGCGATGCCCGGTACAAGAGCGTGTCCTTCTTCGCAAACGCCGTGGCATACTCGAGTCTCGGATAGGCCTTGATGCTGTCGTTGCGTGTAGCACCAAGCGTCGACATGACGGGTCTGCCGTAATAGTCGGGTATGGTCTGCTGAATGAGCGTTCGGCCCGTTGAAGGCACGGGCGACTGCTTCTGCACGGGCAACAACAGAGACGTCGCATAGGTCATGTTCTCGGCAATCCCCGAGCGTCCGTCTTTGCCTTCAACAAACACACGGCCGAATTGCCAGTTCTTGTCGGCGTCAAACTGTTTGTAGTAAAACATGCTCACACCGCGGCCGGTCGCGCCGCTTCTCCAACTGCTCACATTTGCAACCGAGTCTGTTCCCGCGAAATCAATGATATCATTCTCATTGGCAGATATTGACCAACACCCCCAGTTCGAATCGTTCGCCATGCCGCCTGCGTAGTAGTTCCCTATCGGGCGTACACGCCACACATAGTACCCTGTCCCTTCGGCAAGCGTCAACGTCATGCGATCCGTGTAACCGTAGGCAAAGAGTCGTTGCGCTTTCTCCCAGTGGACGGTGTCCTTGAGCTTGTTCGGATTGTCGCGATACGCCGCGCTCTTGTTCTTAAGACGCAGGACATTCACTTCATACAATGGAAACTGGTCGGGGCATGAGCCAACCGACCACTTGAGAGTCACTGGATTTGTGATATACGCGGAGTCCGTTCTGATCATCGGAGTGCCGGAACACGAGAATGTGCCAGTTGGGAAGGGGCTGTCGACAAATTCTTCGATCAACGTAGCACGCAAAGCGATCGAATCTTTGATGTCTTGCGGGATGCCCGTTGTATCGAATGTGAAAATTTTTACCCGGATTTCTGTTGATACTGAATCTGTTCCAGTGAGCCTCAGTGGATTATGCTCCGATACATCGACAACTAGATCCTGCTCCGGACATATACTTATGGCGGTGTTTTTAGACTCAAGGGCAAATGGACCAGACGTCAAATACCAATTTGAAACTCCATCATTGTATCCAAGGACTTTCACTGTCATCGATGCAGTGAAGTAGTTCCTGGCCTTCAAGTACTGATCGCCATGACCTGATACGGTGAGCCTTACTTTCAATACCGAACGCCGTACTTTATGCAAACCGCAGTACGCACTACTCGGCGTTGATGTGAAATTCACGACAGCAAAAGAATCAGGTGCCACCGATAGTCCTACGAGGGAGTCACTAGCAATTCTTTCTATGGGCTGAATGAGAGCCTGCTGTTCGGTTTCGGCGGATTTGATTTGAGCACAAACGTGTGCACCTGCACCCGCGAGTAGCAGTAAAGCATGCAGTAGATATCTCATTCTCATACAAGTCCCATTTGCTTGATTTCGTGGTGAGTGACAACGCCTCGATCATCGATTACGAGCAACCCTAAGTCCTGCAGAATCGAACCAAGCATTTAATTGTGCGCCCACCCTTGTAGGTATCATGATTTCAGTTGCTGGTTGCCGATAGGAGCTCCCGCGAAGCACACTTTCACTTAAGGGCGATGTGGTCCTACCGGGATCCGTTTGAGCATCGGTTGTATAGGTAGTGAGCGAGCCATAAGTCCACTCTTCCGCATTGCCCAATACATCAAACAGTCCCCAGGCGTTTGGCATTTTTGTCGCGACTATCTGTGGGCGAGAAGTAGTGCCGTCGTATGGTGGGCTGATCGCCGAGTTCCTCGAGAACCATGCGATAGGCTCAAGCACAGCATTTGGGTATCTGCCATCATTGACCCCATTATAGGTGTTATCCGTGGTACCGGCACGCGCAGCATATTCCCACTCCGCTTCGGTAGGCAGTCGAAATCCATTCGCATCCGGGTTCCACGTCACAGTCAAGCCTGATATCGTGTAGCACGGTGTTAGTCCTTCAAGCGTAGAAAGCGTATTGCAGTACTGCATTGCGTCAATTGGACTCATACTACCCACAGGCAAACTGTCGCCCTTATGAATGGAGGGGTTTGAACCCATAACACTCATATACTGAGCTTGTGTCACTTCAGTCTTCCCAATCGAGTATGCTCTCGTCAACATCACTTGGTGTTGTGGTTTTGCATTATCACCACTTGGCTGACTTGCCTTGCCACCCATCATGAACGTCCCCGGCTCGATGGCGATCATCTCTGGCACGATGTGCGTTGGGGTCACGGCGCCGGTGGCGACGAAGTCGACGCCGGTCACGTCGGCGGTGCTGACCTTAATGCTCTTGGTCGCGGGAGTGAAGGTGATGCCAGCCTTAGATGGCGTTACAACGTAGCTGCCGGTGTCGACATCACTAAAGGAATACGCACCTGTAGCCGTTGTTGTGGCCGTGCGCGTGCCCATCGTGATGGTAACGCCGTCCACGGCCTCTGCTGTCTTCGGTGTGACGGTACCTTTCACCGCATACTTCTTCGGTGTTGTGTCCGGTGTGGTCGGAGCGTCCTTTGTGCAGCCCGAGAGCGTCGTGATCAGGAGGGCCATGGCGCCGAGCGAGAGTATTGTTGCGCGCATTGCGTGAATCCTTGAATTTTGATGCAATGGAATTGGATGTGAGGCGTGATTTGTTGAGCGTGAAGTCATTTTCTTGGGCTGATGTCTGTGACTAGAAATGTTTTGAATTCTTCTTTGAGGGTCGCCTTTCCAGAGTACACATAGTGCAGCGCGGCTTGGTCCGTGGGCACGTCCTTACCGGTGAGACTCTGCACGGATATTGCCGACATGGACGCCGTGCGAACATCCGAGCCGGGAGCGTAGATGTACGTCACGGCATCAACAGCATCATCTCGAGTGAGTCGGATCCGCACCGTCGTGATGGCATTCTTCTTTGTCTTTGTCGGCGGGAGATCGACGTCGACACTAAGGCCTCCATTTGTATCCGCAGTCGTGCACTTTGCGATGTGACCGTCACGGACGTACTGCAGGAACTCGTCGACGACACTCTTTTTCTTTTTCGGCTCGGGACCCTTGCGGCCGACGTAGATCTTCTTCATCGGTCGCAAAATGAAGACGACATTCTTGCCGTCCTCGACGACCTGTTGCTCACGTGTCGTGCTCATCTTAAACGTCCCGTTACCGGTGATCGTCAGCGTATCGGTGATCACACCACCCGACGCTTTCACAGCTGAGGTCACGCATCGTACACGCAACCATCCGGGTGCTTCCGTTGATGACCGCAGGGCTCGTACGGCACGCTCGAGTCGCGTTGCACACTCGGCCTCGGCTCCATGCAGCATGCCGATATTGGCACTGCAAAGCGCTAACGTATGGAACAACGCTATGGTGAGTACGCGCATGATCAGTTGTCGTAGAGCCGCTTGAGACGAAGATTGACGAGTCGCTTGTACTCCAGCATCATGTCTTCTTTGCAGTGATTGTTACAACCCGAGGGACCTTTCGGAGCACCCGCATCGACCGTGCCTGCCGTACACGTCACACACGTCGTGTCTGTAAACTGCCGGAAGAACTTGGCGCGCGCATCCTCGAAGTGAGCAGAGTCCGTGGAGTCTCCCGGCGCATTGCGAAGCATGTGCAGGAATGGATAGTCCGCCGCCGAGGGTGTCGTGTAGACGATGTCTCCGCATTGGTCCTTTGTGGGATAGATCACGTTCGTGCAGCACTGGCTTGTGTCACACGGAACGAGATCACCGGGATGATAGGGCGTGCGCGCTGAGTCGATCATCTCCGAGGTTGTGTCTCGCGGCCACGTCTCGCAACGTTCATCGGGTAGCCGAATCGTCCAGCATGACGGGCGCGTGATGCGCCAGCAGCCGTTCATTCCCTCGCTAATGGAATCAGGCTTGAAGCCCATCGTGTTCTCCTGCACCATCGTGCCGAGAATAAGCGTAGCCAGCTCCGAGGGCTCAACAGTTGAGCATGGATTTGGTACGTACGGAGTGACCTTCTCCAGTCGCAGCTCCTGACATCCGTCTGAATTGCATGTACGCTTCTTGAAGTAGACCTTGAAGGTGCATGTTCCCACGGTGACGATCTTCATCGTCACCGCTACTTGATTCCAGTGACGGAGTGCGATCTTGCACGGCGAACATGGTGTCGGATACTGTGGGCGGTCCTGCGCTCGCAGCACGCCACATGTAGCACAGATGACGATGCTCATCGAGAGCAGCTGACCGAGGAGGTTCTTGATCACGGCTTTCTGTCCTTTCCGCGCGATGTGTCCTGAATGCTGTCGGGATCACTCTTGGCGTTTCGGTTCGCCGAGCGCTTCACGCTATGCAAGAGGGAGTCGACATCGTAGGCCTTCGTCGAATCCGTTGTGAAGAACTTCACGCGCTGCCGATCAGGATTCATCTGAATGTCCAGCAGATCGCCCTTACCGCCAAAGCCCTGATTGGGGCTTTGCAGCATCGGGCCGTCCATCTGAAGCGCCTCCATCATGGCGTTGGCGGGATCCAGGTGCGGCGCTCGCATCATGAGTGCGCCGCCACTGCCGAACGGTGTCGTCCGCTTCGCAAAGGCGATCTTTGGCGTGTTGTACTGCGCTTCCTGCAGTGGCACGATACCACGCTCTGTCTCGCGCTCCTTGCGTATGAGCTGTCCCTCGTCGTTGTACTTGTAGAGAGCTGCGAAGTGCTGATCGTCGAACTGGGCGACAAGACGCAGCGTGTTGTGGTCATAGACGTAACAGGTTGCCTCTGACGACATCGGTTGGACTCGAATGTCATCAATGTAGATATCGTCACTACCCGACTTTGCGAACTTGACAGCGACAACACCGTTTGTCGAAATGGACGTATGACTGGCAGGTACGGTCCACTCAATAAGCCGCCACCCGTTGACGTAGGCGACAACGGAGCGCGTTGTGATGGACGAGCTGCCGAGTGTAAGTGAAACGGTGGATTCCGTGCCGCCCTTGGCCCATGCCCTCACTATTGCCCCATCATCCTTGAGCCGCGTCGTAACGACGAGGGCTGTCAGGGAATCGGCCGATGTGGTCAGGAGTTTGCTCCGTTTTCCTGTGTGAGCAAACGTCGTCGACGTGCCCGAGGTCTTGTCCTCAAAGCTCTCGAAGAGCGTGTTGCCGAGCTCTGCATTACGAGCGATGATGCCCGGCATCATGCCGTTATGTACGAAGCGTGCATTCGATGGAATACCCAATGCGTCGCGCTCAGAGGCCACCTCACCATCAGGAGTATAGGAATCGATGGTCGTCGTCCGCACCCACATGAGCGTGTCGTTTGATCCTAGACTGGCGTAATTAAATGCCGTGAAGGATGCCGTGCCCGCGTCATACGCCATTGCGGAGTTAGTGATGACGCCGTTGGCCGAAGCGCTGAACGCATACTGTGAAGCTGGGCGCCACTTGCCGCGCAGACCACGCTCGTAATTGTTTCTGGCTGAGGAGATTCCTGCGTTGGAATAGATCGCCGGGTCATAGCTCCAATCGTCCGAGTATGCCGTCGCCGATGCGGCAAGAACGAGCGTCGAGAAGCTGAACGGCGAAGAACCAATTGATGCCACCCCGTATCGACGTACCGACCCCGCCATCGATGAAAGCTGATTGGTGTATCCGCTACGGACGACCGTGATGAGGGCGCTGCCGGCTGTTGGCAGCGTCGAGCTCGCCTGCACACTGCTGAGCGTCAGCGCACTGCCGCTCTTTGCCGTGACGTGGAAGAAGCAGTGCGATGTGAGAGCCGTATTGCTCACGTCAACAAGATCACCTTCGACGAAGGAGGCAGCAGCGTGAGAATCGGTAAGCGTGAACACGGTATCGGATGAAACGGAATATGTTCCCGCACAGCGGAGCATGTCGTTTTTAGACTTCGCCCCCATGGCCTCATACTTCAGTCTCGCAGGGATCTGATAATCGACGACATTTCCGGTATGCGCACCGCCGCTCTTGTACACGGTGTTGTATTCATCATAGGACCGAACGATGATTGGGGAGCCGGTAGCTGCATCAAAGGCAACATTCTCGGTGATGTGGGTCATGCCGTCTCGTTTCGCGATCGTTCGCTTCTCGAACGTTGCATACGAGACAAGCTTCGACACGGTCCCCTGATGATAGTCCTGGGAAGATATACTCAGGGCACTCGGTCTGAAGTGTCCAAAGAAGAACCATGGAAATTCGATTCCGATATCATACGAGACTGTACCGCTCACGGCATGCTGACGGATGAATCTCGTCTCTGTATGGATGTCCATGTCCATGCCCATGACTTTGTCTTGCAGAACGACTGCACCGCTCGTGTCTGTGTCCATCACAGGAATGGGGGCGCCCGGAGCAAAGTACTCGTGCGTGATGGACTCCACGTCTTTCCAAGCGCGCTCATTGATCGTGTACAAGCCGCTACACTTTCGTACGGATTTGATGCGGCCGTGCATCTGGTTCAGGATCACTGAATATCCCTGTGACGCCACTTGGAAGATCATTTCCACACGAATTGGTCCGGACGGAACGGGTGGGGTCATGATTTGATTGCGATCAATGGGCGTATTCAGCTCCTGGATTGGGTAATCGCGCGCGGTGTAGAATTCCGAGACCGTAAAGCCGGGTGCGGAGGATGTGGAGGCAATGGGCTTGACGACAACTCGGCTGTATCCAATGCTTGCACCAGGATACACTGACGCGCAGATCGGGCCCTCCAACTGATCGAGATCTTCACCTGCGGCAAGCTGTTCGTCCCATGAGCGCTCGTCCCTGCCGACCATGAAGCGCACGATGGCACTCTCCTCGTGTAGGGCGGCAGGTTCATTCGTTGCAACGCCCGAGGAGATGAGACGGTTCTTGTCTAGCCGGTCGTAGACATACTCACTGCCATACATGGCGGCGGCGCCTGTTTCGATGCCTTTATCGTACAGGAAGATGCGCTTCACACGTACACCGCCACCATACTTGAACTGGCACGGGATCTTCATGTAGGAGAGCTTGAAGAACGGATAGAATGTCGAGGAGTTAATCATGGACTCGACACCACCGCCCCAACGGGACATCATGCCGCCGCTCGACAGCAGATCCTCCCATGTGCCCTTTTCCGCGTAGGCGCCCTTCATCCCCGGAAACGTCGGCTTCTCACACTCGATCATGCCTGCGCGGTTATTGAACAGGAACTCTTTCAACAACTGTTTCGGTGCCGGTGTACCTGTAATCTGAATTCGCAGGCGATTGTTCGTCAGGTCCAACAAGTTGCTGTCGGTGGTAACAGCAGCATACCCGGACACATATTCAGCTTTTCCTGCCGGAATCGACTCCGAACTGAGATTATATGAGCAGCCCGGTACGATGGGATAAAGGAACTTGAAGAACACTCGCTCACGCTTAACATACTCCTTCACAGACGCAGCGATGGCATTGATATCGCGTCCCGGGAGCTTGCTGCAATCAACCGTATAGTACAATTTTCCTGCAATGGTCTCAACCCCTGCCAGCGGCACCAGCGCCGTCGCTTCCTTGTCCTGCACGTAGCTGTAGGTGTTCTGCTCGTACTGCACATGGATCTCACCTCCCGAAGGCAGTCGAATGATCTTGAGTTGCCACGCCGATGCATCGAACCCATTCTCACCACTTTTGCGAGCCTGATTTAGTTGCGGTGCATTGATCTGAGCGGCCTGTTGGCCATCGATTCGATAGGCGCCCCACGCATCGACGTTGAATGGTTCGTACGTTGGATTCTGAATCTGGTTCGAAACCGTATCCATTGCAAGTGCGGTCTTGGACGTATCCGTGAAACCTACATCGAAACCGCTTGCTGCATTGTACATCGTATCGGTTTGAAGCTCACTCGGATACGCCTGTGACTTTGTATTCCGATACGTGTACTGGAACTCATATGGAGCGATTAGCGCGTCCTTCACTGAGCCGTAGTCGGTCCACACTCGTTTGAGTGTCAACTTACCATGACGACCCACTGCAACACGGTTGCGGCCCACATCAACCGGGAACAAGCCCGTCGTAGTCGGGTATGCTGCCGAGTTCAGCATGCCCTTGTCGTTGTAGATCGTGTCCCACTCGCTCTTTGGAAGTTGAATTGGGTGATCGGGATCCTTCGGGTTCCACTGCGTGCGCACATCATACCAACTTGTGGCCGTTGCCATGAGTTCGTAAGAGTATTCAAGGTTGACGGTTTGCACGACCGATGAGAGTGTACCATCCTGATTCTTCGAGATGAGGACGATCTTCTCCAGATACTCCGACTTGTTCTTACGGACTTTAGCAACAGCTGTGGCATCTACTGTGAACTTCGAGTTCTTGAAGCCACCCATTTTCTTGCCGTTGTACTTCGCCGCCGAATCCCTGTCCCAGATCTCGCCAACGTTGTCGTACCAGATCAATCGACCGCATTGCTCTTCATCATCGACGATGTTCCCTTCGTTGTAGGCCTCATAGGCGTCACGTCGTTCCGACTGGGATCCCTTCAACGATACGTAGGTGCCACCCACCAAAACACTGTCATTTGACATGTTCGTCACAAAGAACGCTACGTGCGACTTCGTCTCGATCGACGACATGTAGTATAGTTCCTTTTCGCCCATCTGTACACTCGCCTGATCGTCATATGGCAGAGAAAGCTTGCTGGGATTATATGTGTATCCGTTGAACGGAGTACGCCACTTGTACCAAGCCTTCGAGTTCTTCGTGAACTCGTTGCCATCGGTGGTCGTCAGTAGAGCCTTCTTTGTTGTGCCTGCCGCACGACGGTACTTGAATGACGTGTACCCGCCGTAATCGTCATTCGTCGGCCCGTCCATTGTGCGATCAACATAGTCCGGCGTGTGGACTTCTGTCAACAGGAATGAACTGGCATACGGGGCCTTCTTAACGTAACCGTTCACATCCGAGGAGTTCTCGTTGAATGTTCCAAACACGATGCGATTTGCGTACTTCTGAGCCCCGTCGATCATTCTGCCGCTGAACTGGAAGCTGCGTTCGTTGCGAGAGTAAACAGGCAGGCCGTAGACATAGCGCATACCATTCGGATTCGTAACAGCGATCTCACCGATACCTGACGTTATACTTTTCTCGGTACGATCTACAAGAGAGTCGATCCACCGGTTACCGGGCGAGGCTCCATAATAGCGCTTTCCGGTAGTGCCGCTGCGCACACTGAGATCGCCGTTTGTACGGTAGGCAATGTGTGCAGACGACTTCGTCCGCGTGAGTGAGTCTGAGCCCGATCTGTTGTTGACGTGTTCATAGACATCGTCAAGGTCATCAAGTCCGAATAGTGTCGTCCCCATACGTTTCGGCTTGTCGTTTGCGGCAAACGAGATGTTGTCTGCCGGATCGTTCACAAACCGAGCGATTGGGCGTCCGTTATTGTAGACACTGTCCATTCTATTATGGCGAAGTCCCCTTACCTGTATTGAGGCGCCACTAGTCATTGACGTCCAGTTTTCACCGAGCGTAATATCACCTCCGGCAGCGAGTTTACCGGGCCCGAAGCCGAGCTCAAAGCCTAGGGAAATCCGATCTGTACTGCTCATCATGTCGACCGGCGTTGAAAAGCCAGGTTTTGAGTGATAGAACCTGAATGCACCGTTGACACCTTCACCACTACAGTTGAACATGTCGTTATTGAAGAACCCAGGATGCAAATACCTGTCACGGCTCGTAAACGTCGCTTCACGCTCCATTGAATAGTCTGTTAGCGTTTCACGCGTGGCGCCCTTGCCATGATACATATAGCCATAGGCTTTTCGTCCCATGTCGCTGAGTGGGTGCTGTTCGGTGTAGCCGCCGGAAATCCCGACATTCGGACCAAAAAGAAACGGAAGTGGGTCAAACGTCATCGTCGCCCCGAACTTCACATTAACGTCGAGCGCATAGTACTTCATGGTCGTCGTTGGAGAGGCGATCGTGTGGAAGCTGCGCGAGATGAAAGAGGCCACGGTACTGTACACACCAAGAGCTTGACGAGTGGCTGCCTTTTGTGCTACGGCGTCCATTTGTTGCTGGGTCATTACCGTAATATTCTGATCATCCGAAATGGCCTTCGCCTCGATCGCATCATTGATCGTCAGCGCGGCGGCAAACATGTTTGCCCAGTTCACATGTGCCGAGTACTTCGTGATCCCGTTCGTTGTGTTGATATTCAATGCTAGCGCATTGCGAAGGCCAAGCGAAAAGCCGTTTGTGATACTGTATCCCGTCAACGTGTTGTAGGTGTGCGCCGTCGTGAGTTCGAGAAGATCCTGGCTGAATCCTTGAAGGCCGATGTTGGCACCAATAACGAAGGTTTGATTACTTGTTGCCCTGTGGATGTGATCAACGAAGGCCGTGTCGTAGTCATCCGGAAACCCTCGCGTGCTTCTGTTGATGGCGCCGGTGTTGAGCGTCCATCCGAAACCGACCCACGAGGCATCATCCTCGGCGTTGGCGCCGCTGTGATAGCTAAGCGTGACCGGATAGCCGCTGCCGTTCGGACCCGGGACTTCCAGAAGCGGGATGTTGTAGGTGAAGCCTCCCGTGAACTCGTTGACCATGCCTGTCGTGCCCAGTGGCTCATAGCTCGCGAACTCCGGCTGCGTGGGACCCGACGTGAGTGCGTGCACCGCAAGCGGGAACACGAGCTCTCCAAGGAGCAAGGCGAGAACGGCACATGCCGTGTACTTGTGCCACAGGTAGAACGTTGGTCTCATAATGCTAACACCGGTATGTCGGAAATACGTTTCGGAGTAAAGGCAAACGCGGCAATGCCGGCACCAAAGGTGTGGTCACGCCACTTGAGCATGGAGGATGTCGACCGCTCAAACTCTTCTTCTGAAATCGGGAACACCACGTAGATGGTTCGCATGCGCGCAAGACCGATGGTCTGCTCTGTAAAGCTCCCTGCACAGGCCCTCTCGTTGCCATCGACCACAAGCGTCACGCACTCGTGCAAGCGCAGGGCGATGTCACGAAGTCGCACGGTGAAATCGTCCAGGTTGCGCGCGTCATCGAAGAGTACATCCACCGAGCTCGATCTGTCCTTGGGGATCACACTGATAGCAAACATGATTTGCTCGCTGTTGGCTTCGGCCGCCTTCTGCCCTACCGCTGAGCGCGCCGTTCGTGCGGCACGCACCGATACGGGCATATACGTGGCACGGATGACATAACGCTTCATGTCGACCGAATCTGTAAGCCCATGCTCGGGTCCCAACACCCACTGCATCACTTCTGCTGGTGTATGCACGGTCTCGCGACATCCGCTCGTGAGCGCAGTAACGCATGCACAAGAGAAGACCACGGCGAAGATTCGCAGTGCATTCGTCGCTATCGTGAACACCTGCTTCACTTGGTCGTCCTCAGCTCGCCGCGGTAGTTCTGTCCGAGCACCTGCAGAACTTCATTCGTGATGTCAACGGCATCCTGCTTGTAGAGGACGGTAGCGTCATCCTGCACGGCGAGCACAAGTCCATAGCCACGATTGCGTCCGAGCTGATCGGCCGCACGGTGGATGTGGTTGACGACGCTCTCCGTGAGCAGGGCTTGCTCCTTGCCGGCACGCTCCTCGATGGCGCGTGAATAGTCTTCGACCTCTGCCTGCTTGCGGCGGATGGCTTCTTCCATCGTCTGCCGCACGCTCTCGCTCATCGAGCTGCGATCATGCTCGTAGTCCATCATCATTTGATGCAGCTCATGCTTCAGGGTGTCGATGTTGGACTGCCAGGAGCCGGTGGTCTTGACAAATGAACTGCGTGCGTCCATGGCTCCTTGGTACTTGGCGAGGACCTCATCGACGCGTACAATGGCGACGCTGGCGTGTGGAACAGAAAACTGCATCCACAGGCAGAACCCTGCGACAACGAGAGCGACACTTGCAAGAGAAAGCGCGAGGATCTTCATCGAACGATCGCGATCGGACATGTGGTGGTCTGTGTTTTTGATGTGAGAACGGCGCGATACGTGCCGCTGGCAATGGTGGAGTTGCTCAGGAGGGCAGCAAGGGTGAAACGGTGTGCGCCTTGCGCTAGGTTGCCGAGGCTTGCTTCTCCGATACGGTTTCCGGCAATGTCGTAGACAGAGAGCGTAGCGGCGACAAGCGTTTGCGAGGTGTTGATCACCACATCACCGGCATCCTGTTTCATGCCGGTTGCTGCAGCGGCTTCACCGGCGATCGTGGCAGCGGTCGTGTTGTGGCCGGTTGCTCGCGTAGCTACCTGCCATGGCGAGGACGATGCGGCTGTGGCCGTTGTCGTGATGCCGCTCACCGCGAACGACTCGACACTACCAGCGTTGCCGGACCAATGCACGGCAATACTGTCGGCCGCACGAGTGGCTCCACCGGCGGTCAACACATTGTGCACCACATGCGCCTGCGCAGGGGACTGGAAGAGGTGTCCATAACCCGACGGCACGAATACTCGTTGGATCACTGTGCCATCCGAGGCACGGATTTCGGCATTCACCGGATACTCCTCAAGTGCAATCGTTGTGGCCACCGGGATCGCCATCCGGTTCATGTACACTTCGAGTCGCTGCCGGCGCACGACAACAAGATCTACGCGGCCATCCTTGTTCATGTCGGTCAGCACGCCATCGTCGCAGTCATCGAGGGAATCGAGTCCAAGTGTCGACGTGATATCGGTCCATACGCCACTCGCATGCTTGAACACTCCGATGCGCCTACATGTCCCGCCAGCAAAGCGGATGATCTCGTCAACGCCGTCGTTGTCAACGTCTGCGCGGTGCTCCGCACTGATGCGCTCTTCGTAGCGAACAGCGTCACCATCTGCAACGGTCGCATTCTTCACGGCCAGATCATGCTTCATGAGCGGCATCTGATTGTCTTGAGAAACGGACCATGGTTTCTGTGATGGAAGAATTAGCTGCACAGTGCCGTCTTCGCTTGGGAACACAACTCCGGCACTGCCAACCGACGAGCCGATGCCTGTGTGCTCGCGCTCGGCGACGAGCGTTGTGGTACCTGCGCCTGTATACCGGAGGATGTAGTCATGATTCGGAGTGCGCATCAGGATCTCCGCAGCAGTCGAGGCATGCAGGTCTGCGCAAAGGAGCGTCGCATTGTTGTGTGGCGTGACCGTTGCTGGCAACGTGAGCACTTCCGCTTTCGGGCCGGACACGGTCGACAGGATGGCCATCATCGATGCGGTGGTATCGGCAGTGCCTGACATGATCACATCTGAGTAGCCATCGTCGTTCACGTCACCAATGCTCATTGATCTGATCGTGAGCCGTTGCGGCAACGCGATCGACTGAGACGTTTTAAAGCGCCGATCCGCACCAAGGCGCAGGACATCAATGCGTGTTGCGTTTGACGTCTCCATCGACAAGACGTCGGCTCGATGGTCACCATCAACGTCGGCGAAGAACACATACGGCGCTTGATCCGTACGCTGCATGTCGATCTCGACTCCGCCATGCTCGTCACGCAATTGCAGGATACCTGCGCTCGCGACATCAACGTAACCGTTCATGTCCACGTCGGCCAGCGACAGATACTTCGTGGCATCCTTCAGCTTGTCGGCCACATCATCGAATGTCGTGTCCCGTACGAACTGTCCCGACGTCGACGCCGGATAGTTCACGGCAAGATCCACGCAATAGGCTAGCGGTGTTTGCTTCCACTTGCCTTCCTTGTCAAGCTGCATCTGATCGTAACGACCCTCACCCCATGCTTCCGCACATGGTGCTGGCCGCTGACGTGTATCCGTGAGGACATCAATGCCCGCAGCCAGTCCTTCGAAGCTCACGAAGAGCTGTCCGCCGGCATGCGTGAACACCGGGTCTACGGCGACGCGGACTTCTTCGTTCCCGTAACGCTCCTTGGAGAACGTCGTGCGATACAGTTCTTTGCCGAGTCGTGGCGCTACAAGCCCACCCTCGTGACCATAAATCACGATGTTCCCTGCCGCCTTGGTTGGCTCCCCTCTCAGCACGAGGCCGATCGAAGAGATCGTTGTGCCGGCTGGCACATGGAATCGTTGCACTTGTCGTACAAGGCCGCGTCCGTCATAGTAGGCGCGCACAGAGGCACGATCGTAGGCTCGCACGGTGTCGGCTGTTTGCGCCGCTACGGGCGCAACAAGACACACTCCGCACAGCACATGCAAGGCCAAAGGCTTGATGTTCATGGGATCAAGGACAAAAGGAAAAAAGGCCGAAGGGAGTTAGCTGGTCGGTGCTGTGTTGGTTACTGGCAGACGTCGCTGTCGTCCGTAGAAACGTTGAATGTATCGCATCTTCAAACCCCGTCATTCGATCGTTGTACAACCCGTCTTGAATCTGTCAACCGTAATGCAGAACTGGCTACTTGCACACACTATGCGCTTTGCAACCGCTAACCGTGTAGTTCATGTTCACCATCATGTCGGCAATACTTCCGACCGAACGTGAACAAGGGCAAACGTAAAAAGATTTTCCAGATATCCTACAAGCGCTTCGTAGTTAATTCTACGTTACGCTGAGAAATGTACACGCGCGGCGAGCTTCATCGCTAGGCCTGATGCGGGTTTTGGCGTACTCTCGCCCATCGAAAATATTTTTCTCGTGGTTCGTTTTGGGTGGCGTGACCCGGGTTGATCGATACAGTGGTGCTCCTGATCCGATTCTTTCTCGCAATCGCCGAATCCATCTCGCATATGCCGTGTCATTTTCGGACATGTCGAGTTCAACGACACAAATGGGTAGATAGACTCGTCGCTGCACGAGATATCTCGGTCGATATCGTGCGCGTGCACCGGTCGCGTCGCTCGCTGCGCCGGCGGGAACGGGTTCAATACGCGGGGGTATAGTCGATTCAGCAGCAATTTTACTGAATTCAGCAAAAACGGACTGAAATCAAGTCATTCGGCGTGAATATCACCGAAAACGGCGATAATCGAGCGTAAAACGGACGAAATGAAGTCTAGACTGCCTCATATTGACCGAAAATCGCTAACGAGGGAAAATAGAGGGTGGAATGGGCAGATGTTGCGGAAGAAACGTGTGGGTATTGGGTCGAATTTGCGTGAATGTCATGGCCTTCCGGTCGTTCAAGCCAAGCAAGGCATGTAGTGGTCTCTGTTTGCGCGCGTTGTTGACGTACGGAGGCAAGCTCTCTTTGGCGTACAGCGTTTCCGTCCGGGGTGACTACCGGTTTCCGCGCCAAAGTGACCACCTCTTTACGCGGCAAAGTGGCCTCCGGATACCGCGGTATAGTTCTATTGTGTTCCGCGACGACGTGCCAACCATCTGCGAAACTGTGAATGCGCACTAGTGCAGTTTGCATGCGACATCCGTCGTTCGAGAGCATTCACTTCCGATCTGTGCAGGCTTTTCAGCCCTTAAGTTCCGTCGCGCTGGGTAGTAGAAGCCTATGGTATTATCGGGCCTGCTGTCTACGACGATGCGCTGGTACTGGCGAGAGCGTACATCGACATTGTACGCGCGCGTGGTGCCCGCCTGTATTGACCATTTGCTCTTCATTCACCCATTTTCATTCAAGAAGTTCACCATGAACGACCTCACAAACCTGCTCGACCTAACAGATATCGAAGTCTTCGATGCGGCGTCGGCACATTTGGTCTCAGAGATGGAGTCAAAAGGGCTGATCTACGACGGATTGCCCGTATTCAACAACAGCGAGGTGACACTGCATTGGGATCAAGCAATTGTCGTCCTGAAGGATTACCACTTCGTGACGCTCGCGACGTACCGTGTTACGAATGCGGGGTTCGAGGAGGTAGAGGCATAATAGACACTAGCAAGAATGGGGCCGCCATACTTTTAGCGGCCCCCACCTGCTGTATTTTCTAAGGACCGATAGCAATGCCAATTGAAGCAAAAGGGCAATGGAATCTGTGGTGGGTGTCACACTTGGCATTGTGCCAAACACAGTTTAAATCATGTTCCTCAAAGCCATTTGTGGCTCTAATCGATATCAGTATCTTAGCATTCGGTTTAGGCAGACTTTCTAGTGAGTTGTCCTCTGCGTGCCAAGTTGTGGCAATAGCGGGTCGACAATTATTTGAGTTGTTACGATTACACCCGAGACACATCACTATAAAGTGATATGCCTCTTCCAGATTCCTGGCGACCATGACAACTGAACAAATGACTCGAAAGGAAATCATCGACCTTCGTCTTAAAGACGCCGGTTGGAGCGTTTCCGACCGGACTCAAGTCATCGAAGAATATTTCGTTTCACAGGGCGACTCCGGTTCCGTTCTTCGTGAAGGTCCCGCCCCATACGGCTCGCTTCGTGAATTCAGCGACTACGTTCTCCTTGGAAAAAACGGCAAACCTCTTGCTGTCGTCGAAGCCAAGAAATCCTCCAAAGATGCTGAAATCGGGCGCGAACAGGCGAAGCAATACTGCCTCAACATCCAGATCGAGCAGGGCGGCGAACTGCCCTTCTGCTTCTACACGAACGGCCACGACATCTTTTTCTGGAACCTTGGTGAAGCCCCTCCTGAGAAAGTCCACGGCTTCCCAACCAGACAGGACCTAGAGCGCCTGCTCCACCTTCGGAAGCACAAGAAGCCGCTCACTAGCGAGCTAATTAATACCGCCATCGCCGGACGCGACTACCAGCTTCAAGCCATTCGGTCTGTCATGGAGGGTATCTCGCAGAATCGCAGGCAGTTCCTCCTCGTCATGGCCACAGGCACCGGGAAAACGCGCACCTGCATCGCCCTAGTCGATGCCCTCATGCGGGCCGGTGTCGTTCAGCGCACCCTTTTCCTCGTGGATCGTATCGCCCTTCGCGGACAGGCACTCGAAGCCTTTAAAGAGTTCATCCCCGATGAACCTCGCTGGCCGGAACCCGGCGAGAAGACCATCACGAACGATCGCCGCATTTATGTCGCCACTTATCCGACGATGCTCAACATCATTCGCGACGAATCAAACACACTGTCCCCGCACTTCTTCGACCTTGTCGTCATCGATGAGAGCCACCGCTCCATTTACAACACTTACGGCGAGGTCCTTGACTATTTCCACGCCATAAAGATCGGACTCACTGCCACCCCGCGTGATGTCATCGACCACAATACGTTCGCCGTCTTCAACTGCGCGGACGGCCTGCCCAGTTTTGCCTTTTCCTATGACGAGGCCATCAGTCACGTCCCGCCTTATCTCTGCGATTTCCGCGTCCTGAAGATCAAAACCAAGTTCCAAGATGAAGGCATCAGCAAGCGCACAATCAGTCTAGAAGACCAGAAGCAACTCATTCTCGATGGCAGAGACATCGAGGAAATCGTCTTCGAAGGTACCGAGCTTGAAAAAACCGTCACTAACCACGCCACGAACGCCCTCATCGTGAAGGAGTTCATGGAGGAGTCCATCAAGGACCCCAACGGCGTTTTGCCCGGCAAGACCATCTTCTTCTGTATCTCCATTGCCCATGCCCGCCGCATCGAACGCATCTTTGATTCCCTCTATCCCGAATACAATGGCGAGCTGGCCAAAGTCATGGTCTCCGAAGATCCCCGCGTCTATGGCAAAGGCGGCCTACTTGACCAGTTCACACGCAGCGACATGCCTCGCGTCGCCATCAGCGTGGACATGCTTGATACCGGCATCGATGTGCGCGAGATTGTAAATCTCGTCTTTGCCAAGCCGGTCTTCAGTTACACCAAGTTCTGGCAGATGATTGGTCGTGGCACCCGCCTATTGGAGAGTCACAAACTCAAGGCATGGTGCCCCGAGAAAGATGTGTTTCAGGTCATCGACTGCTGGGACAACTTCGATTACTTCAAGCTCACGCCCAAGGGCATAGAAACCAAGCCGCAGATCCCACTTCCTGTTCGTCTCACTGGCATCCGAATCGACAAAATCGAAGCAGCCCAAATCCTCGGTCATCATTTCATCGCCGAGAAGGAAATCGCGGCCCTCCGCGCCCAAATCCTCGCCTTGCCTGCGAAGTCTGTCACCGTCATGGAGTCCCGTGCCGATCTCGCCCGCTGCACAGACGATGCTTTATGGCAGCCACTCACCGCAAACGGTATTGCCTTCCTTCGCCACGCGGTTCAGCCGCTATTCCGCGTTGTGTCACAGGCAGACTTCAAAGCCATGCGCTTTGAGAAAGACATGTTGGAGGCATCGCTCGCACAACTCAAGGGAGAGAAGGAAAAGTTCGTCGCACTAACGCAAAACCTTATCGCACAGATTAGTGAGCTACCATTGTCCGTAAACGTCGTCGCGCAGGAAACCGGACTCATCCAGAAGGCGCAGACAAACCACTTCTGGTCTACCCTCACGGATTTGGACTTCGACCACATATCGACGCGCCTCTCCCCGCTGATGCACTACCGCGACACTCGCAGCACAGGCGAAGGCCCCGCCAAGTTCAACTTCGCCGATGTGGTGAAGTCCAAGGAATACATCGAGTTTGGCCCTGAGCACGAGTCTCTAAGCATCAGTCAGTACCGAGAGCTTGTTGAGCGAAAGGTCAATGAACTCACTACCAGCAATCCCATCCTTCAAAAAATCCGCGACGGTGCCACCGTCAGCGAGGAGGAGGCCGAGAGCCTCGCCGCGTTGCTACACGATGAGCACCCGCACATCACGCTTCAGCTTCTGCGTCGCGTCTATCATCACCAAAAGGCACCCTTCCTCCGCTTTATCCGCCATATCCTCGGCATCGAGGTGTTGGAGAGTTTCCCAGAAACCGTTTCCCGCTCTATTGATCAGTTCATCACCGAGCACCCCACACTCACCAGCCACCAGCTTCAATTTCTGAACCTCCTCCGCGACTTCCTCATTGATCGCGGCGGGGTCGAAAAGCGCGATCTCATCCAGTCGCCTTTCACCATCATTCACCCTAGCGGGATTCGCGGCGTCTTTTCGCCCGCGCAGATAACAGAAATCCTCGCCTTAACTGACCGCCTCGCCGCCTGATATGCTCCAACTCAACGCCAAATTAAAAGCCCTCATCGCCAAACTCTGGGACCGCTTCTGGTCCGGCGGCATCTCAAATCCGCTTTCGGCGATTGAACAGATCACCTACCTGCTCTTCATGAAGCAGCTCGATGAACTTGACCTCAAGCGCGAGAAAGATGCCGAGTTCACGGGAGACACCTACACATCCCGTTTTGTCGGCAGCTACTACCTCCCACAGGACCGTGCCCGTGTGCTTGAGCTCGAGAAACCAAAGCCTGGTGAAACCAGCGTGGATAAAATATCCCGAGAGCAGGAAATCAAACGGCTCGCTATTGACAAGTCCACACTCCGCTGGAGCCATTTCAAAGAGCTGCCTGCAACGGACATGCTCAACCATGTCCAGACGAGGGTTTTCCCCTTCATCAAAGACCTTAATGGTGACGATAGCACCTTCACCCGGCACATGGCCAATGCCGTCTTCATTATCCCCAGCGCCAACCTCCTTCAGGGGGCCATCCAGATCATTGAGGACATTTTCATCGAGATCGAGCGAGACGCGCGCGAGTCCGGCCACTTGCATCAGGACATCCAGGGTGATGTCTACGAAATGTTGCTTAATGAAATCAGTAGCGCCGGTAAAAACGGCCAGTTCCGTACCCCTCGCCACATCATTAAGCTTGTCAGTGAGCTGGTGAATCCCCAGCTCGGCCACCGCATTTGCGACCCAGCTTGCGGCACTGCTGGCTTCTTACTGGATGCCTACCAATACATCATCACCCAGCTTGCCAAACAGAAGACCAAGAAAGGTCACACGTTCGAGCCAGACGAAGACGGCTTTATACGCACCAGCGTCAGCGGCCAGCTCACGCAGGACAACAAAGACATCCTTGAGCAGAGCTTGCACGGCTTCGATTTCGATAGCACCATGGTCCGCCTCGCTCTAATGAATCTCATGATGCATGGCATCGACAATCCCCGTATCGATTACCAAGACACCCTAAGCAAGAGCTTCACCGAGGAGGGCGACTACGACATCATCATGGCCAACCCGCCCTTCACTGGCAGCATTGACAAGAGCGACATCAACGAAAGCCTCCTGCTCAACACGACCAAGACTGAGCTGCTCTTTACAGAGCGGATCTTCACCCTGCTCAAGACCGGGGGTACCGCCGGCATTATTATTCCCCAGGGCGTGCTCTTCGGCAGTAGTGGAGCTTTCGTCGCGGCGCGGAGAAAACTCGTCGAGGAAACCGAACTCAAAGCCGTCATCTCCATGCCGAGCGGCGTTTTCAAGCCATACGCCGGGGTCGCAACCGCTATCCTCGTCTTTACACGTGGCGGCAAGACGGAGAACACTTGGTTCTACAACCTCACCAACGACGGCCTCTCCCTTGACGACAAACGCCAACGCATTCCTGGCAGCCAGCTCCCAGATGTCGTTGAACAATGGCGTGCCCGGGACGCCCAAAAGTTCGTTGGCGACCGCAAAGCCAACCACTTCTTTGTCCCCGCCCAAGAGATTCGGGACAAATCTTACGACCTCTCGTTCAACCGCTACAGCACCATCGAGCATGAAAAGACCGTCCATGATGAGCCCAAAGCCATTCTTCAAAAGCTGAAGATGCTGGAGAACAAGATTCAGTCAGGAATCAATGAACTGGAAGGGATTCTGGGATGAAACTTGACGACTTGTTTACAATCAGCAAGGGAAAAAAGCCGCCGGTTCTCTTCGATGAACCTTTCGATGGAGCGGTTCCATTTATTAAAATCGAAGGCATTCGTGAAGCAGGAAACCACCAATACTGTGAGACCTCAGACAGCTTGGTTACCTGCACAGAAAGCGACGTCCTTATAGTATGGGACGGGGCCTATTCTGGGTTGGCCGGTTTTGGACTTCATGGAGCTATCGGCAGTACAATTGCGAGGCTTCGGCCAAAGTCAGGCCAAGTGTTCGGGCCTTACGCGGGACGTTACCTTCAGTCGAAGTTTGCAGAGATTCAGAAGTATGCAAGTGGCGCGGCCATCCCTCACGTCAACGGTGGTCATTTGAGACGGCTCGAAATCCCGCTACCGCCCCTCGATGAACAAAGGCGAATCGCAGCGGTACTGGACAAGGCCGATACCCTCCGCCGCTTGCGTCAGGAATCCCTCCAGCTCACCGAAAAACTGCGCCAATCAGTCTTCATAGACATGTTCGGCGATCCTATGACCAATCCGAAAAAGTGGGTTGAAAAGCAACTCGGAGATTTGATTGTGATGGGGCCTCAAAACGGATTGTATCGACCCCAAAGCGATTACGGAACGGGCTACCGGATACTACGCATTGATGGATTCTATGATGGCAGACTTGTTGACCAGGGAGCGCTAAGGAGGGTCAGACTTTCCCTGAAGGAAGCAGAACCCTATGCGTTGCAAGAGGGGGACATTGTCATCAACCGGGTAAACAGCATAGAGTATATCGGAAAGTCAGCTCTCATTCCAAAACTCACCGAGGATACAGTTTTCGAGTCAAACATTATGCGACTCCGTGTTGATTCGGAACAGGTGATCCCTGAATTTCTAATTTCCTTGCTTCAGGATAGGCACATTAAGGCGCAAATCGCTGGGCGTGCGAAAAAGGCTGTAAATCAGGCGAGCATCAATCAAAAAGACGTGCATTCTCTCATTGTTTTCATCCCCCCGATTGATTTGCAGTTTGAGTTCAAGAAACGAATCGAGGCTATAACTGGTGTTATGGGGGGCTTGCAGGAGCAGTCCGGACATTGGGATTCCTTCTTCGCTTCACTACAGCAACACGCTTTCCATGGTGAATTTGACCTGAGCCGCGTAGAGCTTGTCCATGAAGCGGAATCTCAAGCAGTAGCGATTGTCCCCGGGCATTCATACAACGAAGGCGTCTACAACCGCCCCGGATATTTCATCGCCCCACCTGAGATTGAGGAGCAGTTGATGGCGCTAGAGGACAGGCTCGATACCGGCCCAGGAGATTCCATTCCGTGGTCTGAGGACTACTTCAAGTACCGCACCTTAAGCCAACTGCTCCGTCCGCCGTTCAGCTTCTCAGACATCTGGGAGAAGGTGGAGTATGACATGGAGGAAGCCAACTACGAGACCGTCAAAGAGAAAGTCTTCGAGTATGTCGCCGCTGGAATCCTGGAACAGCAGTTCGATGAGAAACGCAAAGAAATCGTCTTCCACCCGCGCACATGAAACTGCTCCGCCTAAAGCTCGGCACCCCTTTCCGCAGCCTCGCCGCAGGATTCGAGGTGCATTTCCTGCACGAGTGGGAACATGAGTGCTGCTTCGAATTTCACCCCTTCTGCCTCGCCGGCCGCAACGGTAGTGGCAAGTCCAACGTCCTCGAAGCCCTCGCCGCCATTTTCTACCACATTGAGTGCATCTACCTGGGCTATCGGCCGGATGGCTTCGAATTTGACGAGCAAACGAATCCTATGGGTTTCAGGGCCGAGTACAGCACGCCAGATGACTTTGAACTCGAATACTTCGTCCCGTATGATGTAGTGGAGCAGTTTCATGCGCAACAAAAATCATCAGTTGCGGAGGGGAGCAGAGCCGTCGCGCACATCCGCATCAGCAAGAGTGCTGGCATGCGACCAGAAGTTCATTTGCTGAGCCACACAGATTCCAGTTTCGATCAAAGTACACTCATACTGCTTAACCGCGACCAGATCAAAAGCGTCCTTCCCAAATACATCGTCGGCTATTCCTCAGGTCATAACGAAATCCTCAGCCTGCCGTTCTTCAAGATGCGGTTCATCCACTTCGATGAATACCGCGACCACCTTACAAAAGACGTGCCCTACGACGGCAAACCAGAAGGACGGATGATTTACGTGGATGACCAGTTCAGCCAAGCCATCCTGATTTGCCACTTCCTCTTCCCTAGCGACGCCGTGACCAAGGTTCTTGAGGAGAAGGTAGGCCTCAAAGGCATCCGACGTTTCCGCATCATCATCAGGCGGCACCATCGCATCCCATTGGCAAAGGAACGGCTGAATTCAATGTCCGTCAAGGACCAGAAAAACAACACTAGGTCAACTGTGGAGCTCACATCTAGGCTCTCTGGGTACCTCGATGAGAACAACCAGCTTCAGGCTAGCCTTATTGACAAACTTATCAAGTGCTCGACCGCTTACCACGAGGATTTCTCCGCTTATTCCGACGGCGAGGGTTACGATCTGTATCTCGATTACTGGGTCAACGACGCGACCCAGCGGGCCTTCCAAATGCACTTCGGCGAGTCCTCCGGTCCATCAGAAGACTTCAACAAGGCAAAGTCAGCGCTGAACCTGTTTCAATCGTTTCAGACCTTGCTCACTTTGAACCACTACAATGTGGATGAAGTAACGAAGACCGAGCTCTATCAATCAGATAGTCTCTATGTAAACGAGACTACCTCGATTCCCGCCTCGCACGAACGCATCACGCGCTTCATAGAAGGCGAATTGATGAAGGATGGCGTGACAGAAAAACTGTATATCAAAGCCCTCTCCGACGGCGAGCACCAGCTCCTCCACACCATCGGCCTCTGCCTGCTCTACCGGTACGAGTCCGCCCTGTTCCTGCTCGACGAACCCGAAACACACCTCAACCCCGACTGGCGCGCCTCTTACATCTCCACGCTCCGCACCGCTTTCGAAGCTGACGAAGTGACGAAGAACGTGATGCGCGAAGTCCTGCTCACGAGCCACTCGCCCTTCATCATCTCCGATTGCCGCAAAGAGAATGTCCTCGTGTTCGAGAAAAACGACGAAGGCAGAGTCGAGTGGCACAACCCGGAGTTCCAAACCTTCGGAGCTTCTGCCACCTTGATCACGAATGAGGTCTTCGGCCGCACGGAAACCATTGGTGACTTCTCAAATGAAGAGCTCAAAAGAATTGAGGCAAAGACAGGCCAGCCCGGACAAGACGCCCTACGGTTGGCCCGCGAGCTAGATCGCACTTTGGGTGATTCCATCGAAAAAACGCTGGCAATCTCTCGCATACTTCGAGGCACCAGAGAATCTTAACGCCATGCTGTTCCCTTACACATACGTAGACCATCCTTTAGCGAAACTGCATGGCTGGATCGAGCATTTGTTGACGAATGTCTGGTGTAGAGCCGAGGGAGCCTACTCCGTAACGCTTCTATGTCAGGAACTACAAGACATCGCTGATACAATTCATCACATCGACACGACAAAGCGATCAATCTTCGACGACATCAGGGATATTGATGCTTTGATTCAGGCGTTGGACACTACAAAACGTAGTGAATTGGTGACCATGTTCACGGACTCGACAGCAGTGGACGATCTTTGCCAGGACGTCGGTGATCGCAATCCGTACAGCTATGACGATCTAGTGGTATGGAATGAGGGCGTCGCTGCCAAGTTAAAGGATTTTTTCTACGCTTTGTTCGATAAGCACATCAAGAATGGACCGATCAAAAGGCAGTTGGGAGACTTGAAGAGCCACGTGGATGTGTTCTGCAAAACAAATAATGAAGGCATTTGTCCATTCTGTGGATTGGAGGAGACTAGAGACGAGTACTACACGACGCGCGACCCATACGACCACTACCTCCCACGTCATAAGTATCCGTTCAATTCCGTGAATTTCAGAAACCTTGCCCCGATGTGCCATACTTGTAATTCGAGCTACAAGACTACGAAAGACCCAATAAGCCGTAACCCTGGAACCCGACAAAAGACTTTCGCGCCGTTGGATGCGCCTGCGTCGCTCCCGGCGATGAGGGTGGAATTCGACATCTCCAACATTCAACATCTTTCCCCCAATGACATCACACTACTAATCGAATCTGCAACCCACCCAGATGAATGTGAAACCTGGCAATGGCTGTTTGGAATCCAAGAGCGCTACAAAGGAAAGTTGTGCAAGAGGCGAGGCGCATACATGTGGCTTAATACAGTGCTGAAAGACAGCGCGAATTACAACAAGACGCCGCAGGAGCTGCTCTCAGACATCCGAGCCAACACTTCTATAGACCCATTTGTCGACGACGGCTTTTTGAAGCTTGCAGCCCTCGCAGCCTTTCACGATGTTGGATTGTTGTAGTGTCATTACAGCCCTTACCAAAACGAAGAATTGGTTGGTTATTCCGCGCAATGTGACCACCATAATCCGCATAACAGTGGCCATCTGATTTCGCCTTCCAACGCATAAACAACTGGAATCTAGGTTGCGCTTAGAAGAATGACACAGACAATTTCTGCCCGGCCGTGCGTTCGTTTTCTCCAGCAACCAAGTTGCACTAGGTTGCTATTGAATCCTCCGATTTATAAGTCGTGTTCAATATTCTGTCAACTTCTTCTTTTGGGAATCCGATCACCTCTAGTAAGTGAGCCTCTACGAGCAGCCTAAGTGCTATTAGCGTTTTAACGAAATATTGCCAACCAAGCGAGACGCCAGTATCTGGTTTATCAAGAACATGAATGAAGTTGTCTCTGGAGGCTACGACATATGATATCCATGCCTCTGGATCGGGATTCGGTATCCAGGTTTGCACAAAGTCATCAGTACGTCGCAGTAGAATCTCACGCAGTTGCTCCCGCAATGTCCACCTATTTGCTAGTTGTAGTTTATCACGCATGGCCTCGGCTAGACCACCGGTATTGGTGTTTTGCACTATAAAAGGATAGATCACATCGTTTAAGAGTTTACGATATTCTCCCGGAGAAAGAAATCTAACGCGATCATTGTCCTTACCATAGAACCCCTCCAAAGACTGGACATAGGTGAAAAATTCATGATCGATATAGGTGGCTCTCTTTCGTGATGCTATTGCAAAGTAGAGATGATATGCCGTCTCATACTTTGTTGCTGCGTCGTACCATGATTTGAGAGTTACTTGAAAGGTATCCTCGATATGCTTGAGTGTAAAGTAATTTCTTCCTCCTTGCCCATACATTCTCTTTTCCGAACTAGCCTTAACCGCACTGTTTAGTCCAAGTACTATAATCCTGTTGTCCTCATTACCTGGCGCGGTGTTTAACTCTAGGTCCGATAGAACTTTCGCGGAGTAAGAATCAAACCCAGACATGATGCGTGTTGAGAATGAAATGAAATCACAAAACACCTTCATTAACCTGAAGCACTTCTCTATTGTTGTTGGTGATGTAAACGTAATGCGACAATGACAGGAGTGCTCTACTGGACATGAGTCGTCGAAAGTGTGGGAAGCCCATCGAACGTATTCCAGAGAGAGCTTACACTCATCGTCGATCTCACAAGTCATAGACTCGCGGTTAACTGGTATTCTTGCCAGCCAGGCCGTTTTGTCTTCTGCTAGTGAAAAGTCGATTCCTTCATCGCTCGACGCCCATTCATTCAGTCCAGTTGGTGTGAAGAATATCTCGCTGATCTGTGGATCGTGATTGGGAACATGTACGCCTGCGAATGCAAGATTTGAATGGAGTTCTACGACCTGATAACTCTTCTCCAAGGGTTCTAGTTGTCCTGAGAAGGAAACGTCGGTAAGCGTATATAAGCCATTCCTGGTATCGCGCCCATAAACCAAAGGAGCACCTTGCTTCCAGTTCACAACTGAATCGAACATTCCTAGAATATGAACGACAACTGTCTTGCCGCTACTGAAACTGACGTACCCAGGGACTTTGTCATCCGGGAAGTCAGGCAACCACCACCAGGCAAAGATCTGCTCGTCAAACTTAATTCTAATCATAGTACGCTCAGATTAGGCGTTCCAAGTAACATGATATTCAATAGTTGTGCAACCCTGACCACTTTGCGTCATGATACCTCGCTAATGACAATTTCCAAGTAGCATCGGACTTCGAAGAACGAATGGGACCTGTTAAGCTAGACACTTTGCTGTTGATACTAGCGTAGAGTCTGCTTTGAAATGTGGTGTTCTGTCTGAGTGGTTTTTCCACATCTCAAGTCCTGCGCCATACGTTCAGATTGCAGTTCAAACTGAATGGCACCTAATGTTATCCCTGAAAGACCATTTCTCCAAACATATTGCGGATAAAACACAGGGTTTCCTCGCTAGTGCGTCGAAGGCATTCTTGCAACATCCTTACCTTTCCATTCCTGTCAACAATACGCGATCATAGTGAGTCGATTGGTTTCAGAACCTATTATCAAGCAGCATTTCTTTCAACCCCACTCCCTGCCGTCAGCACCACCGTCAGCAGCAAGCACGGCTTTCTTCGTATCTCGTAGTATATCAATACCTTAGAGAATGCTTGCCGAGCCCTCTCGAGGCCGCAAGAGAACTTCGTGCGACACTTTGTGCGACACTAGCGTGCGACACTTCGTGGGACACTTCGTGGGTTACGCATTTCCGTCGGAAAAACGTCAGCAATACCGACAGCAGCCTGAACGTAGTGAGATTGGAGTTTCCGGGCACATTTGTGCGGATGGGAAGTGGCCAACACGAACGGAATCTCCGCAGCACACCATCTGCCCCGCAATGCATATTGCATCGTGGTCATCTTCCCTCACTTCACACTGATCACGTAGGTTGGTACGTGCGTGAGTCGTTGGTAGTAGCAAGTTCGCGCATCATACCTTGAACTGTTCACAACCGGTGTGATCGATACGGTGCGTAGGATCGTGGCGCCGGGCTCGATGTCGACGTAGACGGTTTGTTGCGCCTCAAGGTCGAGGCGGTATCGATCGACCGAGGTGGATCGGCCATAGTGGGACACGGGGATGTTGACCCCGATGAGACTGATACTGCCGATGGTACCGGCACGATAGGCCAAGGGATAGAGCCAGTTCTTCTCACGTCCGCGATCAAAAAGCACCATGGAATCACTCCCCACACGCACGTCTCGCACCACGTCGTTCGAGATCACGAACGACTGTCCGATAGCGTTGATCTCATGGTACCAGATCTCGGGAAGGATAACACGAAACATGTCTGTCGATGCTCGATCACCTTGCACGATCGTCACATCGGCACTGTCCACGTCCGTACCGCGGAAACCGGAGTCCCACACAAGGGCTTCCTCCGTCGACGAAACGGTGCGCGTCGACATCTCATAGAACAATCGATCGTTCTGTTGGAACGAGAGGTATCCACGAACACTGTTCATGGGTTCGACAAAGGCATCTACCGATGTGGAGAGTTCGCACCCGTTGCAAAGCAGACAGAGGGCAATGAAGACGAGAATGTTATAGCGCATACGACACTCCGATCCCACCTGCGAACAGCAGGGCAACGCCTGTTGGGTAATCAACGTTCATTTGGAAGACCCCGGTAACACCCTGATACTGGACTTGGATCGACTGCGTCGATATCGGCGTATATCGTGCGGCGGCGAGGAGCGAGAGCGACCATTGACGACTTAACCGTATGGACGGTGTCACATCGAGCTCAATGATCGGACGGAATCCGATCGTTGTTGCTGTGGCATTGATCGTCGCATCATCACCGATCGCATTATACAACGAGGGATGGGCACGGGCCGTGTAGGCATTTTGATAGAACTCCAACCCTGCGCAGAGACCGATCGAACAGGAGAACCGACGATATCCTGCTTCGTCGAACCGCGAGAGGACAAGCGCCGCGCCACCGAGAAGATCGAGCATGTAGGTCGTCGACTCTCGCGCATTCCACGATGTTTGCGAGACCGTGGCCTTTACCATCCCAATGTTCACACCTGCGATCGCATCGAACGATTCGTTGAGCGTGACGGCATACCGTCCGCTCACTCCACCACCGAGCACCACACTATCCGATTGTTGGACGACCTCGGAACGAACAATTCGATTTCGATTCACTTCGCTCAACGTCATGCGTGGTGCCTCTGCACCAAGTCCGTAATGCACAAAGGGGAGCCCGCGGACGACCGTGCGATCCTGCAATGGAACGGAAGGGATCGACACCACCGAATCATCTGCGATGCTTGTCATCAATGGATCGCGCGTGATCTCCGGGAGTACCGTGGTCACGTACAGTGGCTCGATGGAACATCGGTCACGAAGGATCTGCACAAGTTGCCGTGCATCGCCTTGAAGAGGGATGCGTGCGACGGTATCCGATGAGGGAAAACCAATGCCGGACACTGCGACGATATCCTTCACCGCAAGAAGGAACAACGTCGCACCATTCGGTTTCTCCGGATCGAATGCACCACCGGCCAGATACACCGTGTCTCGTGTGACGGCCAACAACATCTCACTTCGGATCTCGCCATTCCTCATCACGAAGTGCGCAGAATCGCGATCTCCGATCCGTAGGATCGGTTCGAGCGCCCCTTTGATGGCTGGCATCAGCACCTCCAGTGAGTCGGAACCATCACTGCCGGCGAACATCTCGTACCGTTGCAAGTACGCGAGATACTGTTGAACCGGATATCGGAGACTCAAGCCAAGCGTGTCACCCTGCAGATCGATGAATCGATACTTCACGGTATCTGCATTGCTCATGATGAGTACCCGTGCCGTCGTATCACCACGATCAACGTTGAAGTACGACAGCACGCCTTTCTCACCTGTACGGATCATGGCATTGCGACGCTGCCCGTCGATGGCGATCGATCTGGATGTATGTTGAGCAAGAACTGGCTGGAATGAAGCGGCAACAAGCGTGAGCACGAGCACTGAGATACGGAGCATCTATACCTTCCCTCATGGATGATGGACAAAGCTACGAGAAATTCGGTCCGCGCTCGTGGAACCAACTCAAAGCCGCACACCCACAACAAGCGAACAACCGTAGTTGAGACGCTCTGTGGTCGTATGGTTCACATACACCGTCGTCAACGGAAGATGCACGTAGGGCTGCAAGGTGAAGACCATTGGGAAGGTGGCAAGGTCTGCCAACACGGAATAGCTCACTGCCGCGCCGACATCGAAGAGCACCTGATGATGACCATCCGTTGGGATGCGCTCGACGATGACCGTTCTCCCGCTATCCAGCACTTCGGCTGTTGGCCACCCTTCCGCCCCGCCGAACGGATGCTCGGTCGTCATGAGATGCGTCGTCTCCGCCGCATAGACATAGCCCATCCGACCAAGGAGCTGCACACCAACGCCCGCCACCTCTGCGCCGATCCCCACGCGAAGTAGTGCAGAACGACGCGTCATTGCAAGCTGTGCATCGGTAACTGAAGACTTGATGGAGCCATCGGTGGGATCGATGTATGGAAGGGCTTCTACCGGTGTTGACGTGTTCATGCTGGCCACTTGCAGACCGAACGCTCCGCTCACAAGCCAGTGCACACCCGCACTGTCACCCCATCGCATCTGCGATGCAAGCGACACCGGCACGTACGTTGGACCATTCACATCCGGGAATGTCGACGTCCCCCCACCCGCCGGGATAGACGTGGAATACAACGACCGCCCATACCCCACTTCAACACCAACCACAGCATTGGATTGTGCACTCACCTCGCAAACACTCAGCACAACCACTACGATCATGACCGTTTGTATACACGTGATCATGTCCTCCTCCTCATTACCTCTCTCTTACTTCTCTCTTATACTTCTCTTTTCCTTCTCTTTTCCTTCTCTTTTCCTTCTCTTTTCCTTCTCTTTTCCTTCTCTTTTCCTTCTCTTTTCCTTCTCTTTGCACTCGTCACTCGTCACTTGTCACTTGTCACTCTCCAAAGTTCCTCCACCTTCTCCCTTGCCCATGGCGTCTTCCGCAGGAACTTCAAGCTTGACGTGATCGATGGGTCGAACATGAAGCAGCGCACGGGAATGCGTCGCGCCATCTCTTCCCACCCCATGCGGGCAACAAGCTCTTCAAGAATGGACTTCAGGGTTTTCCCGTGCAAGGGATCGTTGGATGGTTGCATGGGCATAATCTACGCACACTACGTCGATATGACAGACTCACTCGTCACTCGTCACTTGTCACTCGTAACTCAATTCGACATTCGTTTCACATCCACGAACTCCCCGCCGCCATTCCGCACTGTTACTTGGTAGACGTACGACTGTTGCGGCAATCCCAGCTCACGAATGTTCACGGGAATATCATGCACTCCAACATCGAGCGACCCGAGGGAACGTGAATGGACTCGTCGACCTTGCAGGTCGTACAGGTCGAACACCACCGATGAAGGATGGAAGAGCGTGAGCGGAATGGTGGTGTGATCGACGAAAGGATTTGGTGCATTCTGTCCGAGCACGAAGTGCTTTGCCGTTTCCTTCTCGGCATGTCCGACGCTCGTCACTCCAGTGCCTCTGACCGTAACACGGAGGAAGGCATCGTATCCGCCTTCTGTGGTGTTCTCGATGAGCGTTGCCGTTTGATAGGCATACCCATCGGAAAAGATATTGTCGGATCCGGGAGCCGTCGGATCTGCGCCCTTCGTATAGACGGTTGCATTCGCGGCATACACGGCTTGCTTTGCGGCCACATCGAACGTGAGCTGCGATATCGCTGCATAGTTCGAGCTCACGTACACCTGAAAGTGGATGTGGCACACACGTCCGTTATACCAACCGGGAAAGATCGTAAGGAAGGATGCCTCGCCGTTCACGTCGGTGAGTTGATAGCCCCGCAGATAGGTCAACCCGGCCTGTCCTGCATTGTTCGACTGACTGTAGCCGGAGTACAAGCCATTCGCATCACAATGCCAGATGTTGACGCGCACGTTCTGCATCGGTGCACAGTTCACGTCACCCACGATCTGCAGCTTCAACCGAAGCGGCGTCCCCGGCTTGCCTTCGCGCACATCCTGTCGGAAGAAGTTGGTGTTTGAGGTAAGGTCGAGTGGGAACGGACCTGCTGTTTCCGTCGGGATCAGAATACAACTGTCTGTCACGCTCATCGGGTCCGTGATCGACCGGATCGACGCAGTGGGAAGGATAGCGGCGGCTCCGATCAGTCCGCCCGTCTTGAGAAAGGTGCGCTTGTTCATGAAGCTTGAATTCCAATGTCGACGAAACCGTTACAGAACCGTCAAATGTATCCTTTGCGCAGAAATCCACATAGTAGAGAGTTGACGCGCATATGATCCACTCGTCACTTGTCACTTGTCACTCGTCACTCGTCACTTGTCACTTGTCACTTGTCACTTCTCTTGGTGTTTCCATGCTTCGACCATTTCTCCTCTTCCTCGTTGCGGCCACATCGTTGCTTGCAACGCCCATACCACGACCGACGGTCTTCGTCGAGAACACGGGACAATGGCCTTCTTCGGTGCTGTACGGTGCTGCAACGAACGACATGATGGTGTGGATCACCACAACGGGGATGATCCTCGATCAGCGGGCACCGGGTGCATCGGGCATGCAGGAACATCATGCGGTGACGCTTGACGTGATCGGTGCTATGGGATCGACCACCGTACAGACAGCACGCGATGCAGATGCTCCGCCGGTGTACTTCTCGCAGAACACTCCACAACGTCGACGTACGCCGACAACGGCAACGTCCGTGATCGTACGCAACGTGCGTCCCGGCATTCACCTCGAGTATGTTTGGGATGGACCGTCCGTTCGGTACAACGTCCTCGTCGACAACGGCGCGACGCTTCCAACGCCCCTCTTCTCCGTACGCGGCACCGATGCATTCACCGCCACGGTCGATGGATTCACATGTCGCACTTCACTTGGCTCCATGACCATGTCGGGTCTTGCCGCCTTCTCCACCCTCCCGCATTCCTCACGCTCCGTGACACCAATTGCACGCGGCAGCGAGATCGGCTTTGCCGTGCAGGGACGGAAGGGTGGCGAGGCCATCACGATCGACCCGATCGTTTCTGCCTATGCCATTCACGGCGCCGGGAATCAAGAGGTCACCTCGATGGGCATCGATAAGAAGGGCAATGTTGTGGTGGCAGGATGGACATCGTCATTCGATATCGTCGTTCCTTCCAATGGTGCATCACCAACGGGCGCTGCGGGCATCGATGGATTCATTGCTTGCTTCGATGCAGGACTCACGAAGCTGCTGGCGTGGACGTATATAGCAGGTGATAGCAACGAGGTCGTTCGCTCTCTGGCCATGAGTCCACTCGGCGACATCTGGGTCACCGGCGAAACGAATTCCACGAACCTTCCCGTTTCAACGCCAAAGGGCGGCAAGTACTCGGGCACGATCGATGGCTTTGTGTTGCGGTATGCATCGGACCTGAGTCACGTCCTCGCCGGTATGTACATCTCAGGCTCTGCCGAAGACCGTCCGCTCAGCATTGCCTGCAATCAGCAAGGTAATGCCGTGATCTGCGGTCAAACCAACTCACCTTCTGGCTTCCCTACCGTTCCGGGATTCCGCCGCACACCATTTGGCAAGTGGGATGGCTTTGTGATGAGCATCAATCGTACGGGCGTTGATGTGGAGAGCTTCACCTACGCTGGTGGTGTGAGCGACGATGCGTTGACCACCATCACGTGCGACAGTGTGAACAACATGGTGGCTGCCGGATGGACCAGCTCCAACGATGTTGAGACCTTCCCAGTGAAGACGCTTGTGTGGATCGTCGACGATACAAAGTGTGAAGGCGGGTATTGGGGCGAGACCGGATCGAATGCCTTTGATGTGGACTACAATGGCGGAACCACGGATGTGCTCGTGACGAAGTATGCTTCTGATGGAACCTTGATCTTCACGAGTTACTTTGGCGGATCCGGTGAAGACCGGGCCAAGCGGATTCTCACACACAACGACGGTCGCGTGATGATCGTTGGTACCACACGTTCAAAGGACCTTCCCGTTACCACCTCCGAGGACACGTATGGCGGCAAGGCCGATGTGTTCGCAACGGCAGTGAGTGCCGATGGAATTCGTGTGCGGACATCGGTGTACTTCGGTGGTGAAGGCGATGATGAAGCCGGAGATGCTACATGGGATGCCATGGGCAATCCGATCATCACGGGCACGACCACATCGTCCACCTTGCCGGTGGTGGGTGCCGGCGCGATCGCCGAGTCGAAGGGCAAGAACGACGGCTTCCTTTCTGTCGTGTCGGCTACTGAGGTGCTCCTCTCGACCAAGTTCGGTTGGACGGGCGATGATATCCCAACAGCACTTGCGCGTAACGCCGATGGCGACTGTATCATTGCCGGCACGACGACGTCGGACTTCGGTGGCAACATCGTTGGTACTGGTACCGATGGCTTCGTCGCGAAGTGGGCCTTCGGCACGCTTGTGGTTCGCACACCGCTTGCCGGCGCCACGTTCTGTGCCGGAACGAATGCAAGCATAGCATGGGTCACGGACGGGATCGAGAAGAATGCAACGTTCAATGTGGACTTCTCAGCCGACGCCGGAACAACGTGGACCAATATGGCCGCAGGTCTGAAGGCCACCACGTACACGGCTCCGGTGCCCGCCGCAGCAGCGACCACGGGCAGTATCGTCTTCCGCGTTTCATCGTCGCACGGACATATGACAGCCTCACCGGCAACGTATGCAGTGAAGCCACTCACCACGATCGTCACACAACCAGTATCGGTGAGCGTCGACTCCGGTGCCACTGTCACCTTGCAGACCGAGGCTACGGGCGAGGCTGTTACGTATCAGTGGCAATTCAACGGCGTCAACATCACAGGAGCAACGTCAGCCACGTATGAGATGACGAATGTGAGCAAGGCCCAACAAGGTGCCTATCGCTGTGTGATCGGCTCTGCATGCGGCTCCGTGACGACGTCGGTGGCGACGGTCACCGTGAAGGACGTGATCACTGTATCGGTTGCGTCTGATGAGCGCGCATTGCTTTCCACGACCGTGACGCCACAGCCGGCGCACGATGTTGTCCGCATTGCGATGAACGCTCCCCTCACGAGCGCGGCCACGATCGTCATTCGTTCGATGAGCGGTGCAGAGGTGGCCCACGCCACGATCACACCGGCAACGTCGGCCATCGAACTTTCTGTAGCTTCGTTGGCCACGGGCGCCTATACCGTGACGATCATGAACGGAACCACGATCACGCATCGTATGCTCATGATCGGTCGGTAACTCCGAACACCTTAAACGTTTTCCCAACGGCGCCTCTCAAAGGCGCCGTTTTTGTTTCACGACATCGCTCGCACCATGAAGCCATTCCTCCTTCTTGCCTTCCTTGTCCTTTCTGTTGTGCATATCGATGCGCAGACATATGACTTCAGCAAGGTCGATCGCGTCCTCGAGGATTCGCTTGCCGTGCTTGGTGGTACGGCCGCGGAGGATGCGGGAGGAGTGACACTGCTGTTGTGGAAAGATGGCAAGCTCATCTATGAGCGGTCGTTGGCGCTGCCGGGAAAGACCATGTCGAAGACGCGTCTGCTGCCGATCGCCTCGGCCTCGAAGTGGATGTCGGGAACGTTGATCACCTCGATGCTCGAACAAGGGCAATTGCATTTGGACGATTCGGTTGGACAGTACATTCCCACGGCACCGGCGGACAAGCGCGGTATCACGCTGCGGCAGACGTTCTCGTTCACGTCAGGTCTGCGCGGCAACCTTGGCCCGATCACACCATGCGTGGAGGATGTGACCTCGACGCTCACGCTTGCCGAGTGTGTTGATTCCGTGTTACGTGGCCCTCTTGTCGTCCCTCCCGGCAGCATGATGAATTACGGGAGCGAAGGCATGCATGTTGGTGGACGCATGGCCGAAGTGGCAAGCGGTCTGCCTGTCGGCTCCGGCAGTTGTTGGGACACGTTGTTTCAACGTCATGTGGCGCGGCCACTTGGACTTGCACGTACATCGTGGGACATCAAGGGTCTCTACGACACGGACAATCCCAGGATCGATGGCGGTGTGTTCAGCACGGCGGAGGAGTACCTGCTCCTCACGCGCATGATCTTGGGCAAGGGTGTTCTTAACGGAGAGCGCATCCTTGCTGAGGCATGGGTAGACTCAATGCTTGCAGATCAGACGCGGGGCGCTCTGATCGGATACACCCCCTATCTCGGAATGGAGTATGCTTTTCCGGGCATCAAGAACACGCGGTATGGGATCGGTGTGTGGCGAGAGCGGATCGACACGACAACAGGCGCTGCGCTTGAAGTGGCCTCGCAGGGGAGATTCGGATGGAGTCCGTGGGTGGACTTCGAGCGACAGTATTGCGGCGTGCTTGCCATCAAGTCGAACAGCGTTGTATCGATCTATCCCACCTACATGTTGATCAAGCAATACATCCGCGAAGCGCTCGATGCCGTCACGTCCGTCGCGAACGATATGTCCGATCGCTTACCGTGGCGCGTTGTTGGCGTGTACGACGTACTGGGGCGGGCCGTAGAGCCGGGCATCGGCGGACCGCATCTTATCGTCGAGACGAACGGACGACTCACGCGCACAACGCTCACAATACCGTAACCCTCCCGGCAGCTGCCGGGCAATTGCCGGGCAACTGCCGGGCAGCAGGTTTCAAAGGATGTACATTTCTACAAGATCTTGCGCGAGTTTCTCATCCAGATCAGTACTTGGTTGCTCCTGGAGCATCACAAAGGCTTCGTACTCATCCCGTCCGCCAAAAGAGGTCACGATCGCTTGATGATCCCCAGACAAGAACGACCGTGACCCGATCACTTCTGCGTAGTTCGAATACTTCCATTTCAGGGGGTGATCGACCAGCCCGGCCTTGACAGGATTTCGATGGACGTATCTGCACAGGGTCTTGAAATAGGCATCATCTCTCACGTGTCGGATCTGATATCTGCCTTCGTAGATCGTTCCTGTCCGCCGAAGGAGTTCATTCTGCTTGCGGGAGAACACGCCGCATAGCATTTGCATGAACATATCCAGTTGCCCTTCCTCGTCCACTCGGACCACAAGGTGAAAGTGATTTGGCATCAGGCAGATCGCGATCAGAGATATCCTGTACTTCTTCGCATACTTCGTAGCAAGCTTCAAGAACAGGATGTATGAATCCGGCGAATGGTACAGCGTCATCTTGCATGCGCCGCGGTTATAGACATGGTAGTACTCTCCTTGGGCCGGAGTAAGGCTGCGGGGTGGCATTTGTAGGTCCTTACAGTATGGTGTATCGACCTAGTGCATCTGCCCCCCGAAACCGTGACAAGCCTCCCGGCAGTTGCCCGGCAGCTGCCGGGCAACTGCCGGGAAGGAAGCGAATGCGTAACATTGTGGTCACGCCGTTGTTACTACGCCATGGAACCACTTCGCATGAAACGCCTTTTTGTTGCCATTCCCCTTCCTCATGATGTTGCCGACGATGTTGCTACGCTTTGCAGTGGGCTCTTACGGGCACTCTGGGTAGAACCGGAGCACTTTCATATCACGTTGCGATTCTTGGGTGACCTTGATGCCGACGAGCAGATGCTCGTCCGCGACTCCCTGGCATCTCTTTCGGCGGCTCCGTTTGATATCACGTTGCGTGGTGTCGGGACGTTCCCACCTCTCGACCCGACGACCGTCCCTTCCGTCCTCTGGGTAGGCATGGACGAATCGGCCCCGCTTCGCGAGCTGCAATCACGTGTCGAGGATGCCGTGCAAGAAGCGGGGATCCCCATGGAACTCCGACCATTCCATGCCCATGTTACGGTGGCTCGGTTCAAGTCCGATCCGGGTCCCGACCTCTCTGCCTGGATGTGGATGCGCTCATCGTACGCATCACGGCCGATCCGCGTCGAAGAGTTCCACCTGATCGAGAGCTTCCTCACGAACGACGGCCCCATCTACACGCATGTTGAGACGTTCAAGCTTGACGCCTAGCACATGCCGGGAAGTTGCCCGGCACATGCCGGGCACATGCCGGGCACATGCCGGGAGGGAGCATTATTGCACGTGACTAGGGTCCATGTAGAAGTAGTCCCAGTAGTGCCCATCGAGATCGAGGAATCCCTGACCGTACATGAAGCCCATGTCTTGTGGCGGACGTGGCGTTGTTGCACCGGCAGCTACAGCGCGCGCAATGATGGCATCCACCTCTTCACGACTCTCGCAACTGAAGGCATTCATCACTTCAAGATGCGTTGAGGTATCGGTGATCTCCCTGTCCGTGAATGTCTTGAAGAACGGCTCTACCAGCAGCATGGCATAGATCGTGTCACTGATGATCATGCATGCTGCATTCTCATCCGTGAATTGCGGATTGAAGGTATAGCCCACCTTTGTGAAGAAGTCCATAGATCGCTTGAGATCCTTGACGGCAAGGTTGACGAAGATCATGGTCATGATGCACCCTTATTGAAGTGTTGCGAGATACTGTTCGAAGACGTCGTACATACCGTTCGTGCCAACGGTCATTCCACTCTTCGCAGCGGCGAAGACGGCCATCTCTTCAGCTGTTGCATTCACGGGTATGGTATCGATGGAGATGGTCGTCACACCTTCATGCTCCGTGAGCGTGGCAACGCTTAACACATGGAGCGGCCACGTTGCTGAAAGTGGGTGTCGTGTGATACCGCCATCAGCATCGGAGAAGTTTACAATGAACACCAGCCTGCGCGGCGGCACGATCTCACGATAACGAAGCATGCCCCACATCTCTGTTCCATCGGGTGCTGCCATGCCGTAATGATATGTGCCACCCGGACGGAGATCGAGTGCGCTTTTGAGCATGGTCATGCCCTTTGGTCCCCACCACTGTCGCATATGCTCTTCCGTTGTCAGTGCCTTCCATACAAGGTCGCGCGGTGCCTTGAAGGTTCGCTCATACGTGAAGACAGTATCGGCGGACGCGAGATACTCGTCGAGACGCGACAGTGTTTGGTTGCCACCTTCAACCGCGCCCATCTCGAGTTTCTCTTGGTACTGCTCAGCGGTTGCGAAGAACGTGCGCAGTGTTACCAGTGTTCCACCATCGACGGCATCGAAGGTGATCACTACGTTGAATCGCGAAGGATCCGCGTCGACGTCACGTCCATGATGATAGGCCAGGCGCGCCGCTGGCACAACTTCCGTATAGTCGATGCGATTGTCCCAGTCCTTTCCGTCGGGTCCGTGCATGATGAACCGCCACCGACCTCCTACGCGCAGATCGTGTTCGAGCGTGCTGGTGGTAAAGCCTCGCGGCCCCCACCAGAGGGAGATGTGGGCCGGGTCCGTGAATGCATCGGACACCCGCTCGGGCGCAGCGTTCACGTGGCGTGCGATCACAATGGAGTTGTCCATTACTTCTTTCCTTTCTTGGTCTTCTTTTGAGAGGGTTGCGGTTGATGAGGGTCGGGTTGCAGGGTGGCAAGGTAGTTCTCGAGTCGATCGAATCGTTCTTCCCAGAACTGCCGATAATGCTCCACCCATTCAGCAGCATGCTGAAGTGGTTCGGCCTCGAGCTTACAGGGTCGCCACTGCGCCTCGCGCGAACGCGAGATCAGACCGGCCCGCTCGAGGACCTTCAGGTGTTTTGTAATGGCGGGTAACGACATGTCGAACGGTTCGGCCAGGTCGGTCACCGACGTCTCTCCGCTCGAGAGTCGCGCAAGAATGGCTCTGCGCGTGGGATCGGCCAGGGCCGAGAACGTCAGGCTCAGTCGGTCGGGATGTGGTGCTGCGTACATGGACGCAACTTAATTAACCGTTTGGTTAAATACAAATCTACACTGACAACAGGTACCGTTTCTCGTGGAGGATCGTCCCAAATGCAGATTCCTCCTTCGTCGCTCCATCGGTACGGCAGCCCATGCGTTCATAGAATGCCGTTGCGCGCTCATTACCAATGAGCACCCAAACACTCAAGTGCGTACGACCAGACTCGCGTTCGTGACGTACGACTGCGTCCCACAACATCGCACCGTATCCTCGCGACCACACGCTCGGTAACAGGTAGAGGGCATAGACCTCGCACGTTCCCGGCTGCGCGTCTGCATCGCGGGATGGACCGAATGAGACAAAGCCGACGATGACGTCAGCTTCTTTCACGACAAGGACGGTCGTCCTCCCATGTTCGAATGTCCGCTGCCACTGCGCCGTGCGCGCATCCACATTCAATGAGGCAAGAACATCGGCATCGATCAGGCCACGATACGCTTCGCGCCACGATGCCGTATGCACAAGGGCGATCGCCGCCGAATCGTCAGCCGTTGCCGGTGTGATATGTGCGTGCATATCCATCATTCTGTATTCTTGATTCTCTCATTGCATTCTGTATTCTGTATTCTGTATTGTGTATTCCCTTCCGATCTCTTCATCGCTCTCCGATCTGCTGCCTCCACATCGCATAGTACAATCCACGCTCGGCAAGCAAGGCTTCGTGTGTTCCTTGTTCGATGATGGCGCCCTTTTCGAGGACGTAGATCTGATCGGCGTGCATGATGGTCGACAAGCGGTGCGCGATCATGATGGTCATGTGGTCTTTGCGTTCTGAGATGGCGCGAATGGTCGTCGTGATCTCCTCTTCCGTGATGGAGTCCAGCGCCGATGTGGCCTCGTCGAAGATGAGCACGTCGGGCTGACGGAGCAGCGCCCGTGCGATGGACAACCGTTGACGCTCGCCCCCTGACACCTTCACCCCTCCCTCGCCGATCACGGAATCGAGTCCCTTCTCTGCCCGTGCCAACAACGAATCGCAAGCCGCCTTGCGCAGCACGTCGAGACATTCCTCGTCGGTGGCATTGGGCGCCACAAAGAGCAGATTGTCGCGAATGGTGCCCGAGAAGAGTTGCGTGTCCTGCGTGACGAAACCGATGAGCTTGCGCACGTCATCGAAGTCGAGTTCATCGGCATTGATGTTGTTGTAGGCCAACGTGCCCTCATCGGGTTTGTACAAGCCAACAAGCAGCTTGACAAGCGTGGTCTTGCCGGAGCCTGACGGCCCAACAAACGCCACCGTCTCTTTGGTGGCCACGTGCACGGAGACGTTGTCGAGTGCATTGTACTGGGCGCTCTTGTGTCGGAACGACACGTTCTTGAGCACGATATCGCGAATGGTCGAGATCGTCGTTGGCTGTGCGGGCTTCACTTCCTTCGGCATGGAGAGAATACGATCGAGATTGTCGAGCGATGCCTCTGCCTCGCGATACACGCTGATGATGCTTCCGAGTTCTTGCAGCGGACCGAACAGGAAGAACGAATACACGAAGAGCGAGAACATGGCGCCGATGGTGATCGTGTCGTTATACACAAGGTACAGCATCACGAACAGGATGGCCGTGCGCATGAAGTTCACAATGGTGCCTTGAATGAAGCTCAGCGAGCGCACGAAGCGCACCTTCTTGAGCTCTAGACCGAGGATCTTCATCGTCACGGTGTTCAGGCGGGCGATCTCCTGATCTGCAAGGCCCATGGACTTCACAAGCTCGATGTTGCGCAACGACTCCGTGGTCGACCCGCTCAAGGCCGTCGTCTCAGCCACGATCACCTTCTGCATCTTCTTGATGCGCTTGCTCAACACATTGCTGACGATGCCAATAAGGGCGACGCCTGTGAAGTACAACACCACGATGATCCAATGCACGGAGAAGGCATAGAAGACCACGAAGATGATGCCCACAAGCGTGGTGAAGAGCACGTTCACCGATGCGCCGATCACGCGCTCCACATCGGCACGCGCCTTCTGCAGAATGCCGAGCGTCTCGCCACTACGTTGGTCTTCGAACACCTGATAGGGCAATTGCAGCGAGTGCTTCAGACCATCCGTATAGATGGCCGCACCCACCTTCTGCACCATGTAGTTGATGAAGTAGTCCTGAAAGTTCTTTGCTGTGCGCGACACGCCGGCCGCACCCACGGCCATGGCAAGGAAGATCAGCACCTTCTGCAGGAACAGATCGCTTGCCAGTTTGGGCTTGGCAAGGATGACCGTGTCGATCGTGTACCGAAAGATCAGCGGATCAAGGAGGGAGAACAGCTGGTTGATGGCGGCAAGGAACAAGGTCAGGACGACCATGTTCTTATGTCGCTTCAGATAGGAGAGGAGGAGGCGCATGGCAACGAAAGTACGGCAACTCTCCCTTGATGCTCACCGCCCCCCCTGCCGGATCGAGCGGTCACCCCTCCCAGCAACGCCCGGAATGCGTATTTTGGCGGCCGTTCGCAGTTTTTCCCTTTTTTCAGAACGCATAGACTTTTATGAAGAAGATCTCCGTCAGCAACCCGGTCGTCGAACTTGATGGCGATGAAATGACGCGCATCATTTGGAAGTTCATCAAGGAAAAGCTGATCCTTCCCTATCTGGACGTCGACATCAAGTACTTCGATCTTGGCATGGAGCATCGCGACGCCACCGATGATCAGGTGACGATCGATGCAGCCGAGGCGATCAAGAAGTACAATGTGGGGATCAAGTGCGCCACGATCACGCCCGACGAAGCACGTGTGGAAGAGTTCGGTCTGAAGAAGATGTGGAAGTCGCCGAACGGAACCATCCGGAACATTCTTGACGGCACCGTGTTCCGCGAGCCGATCGTATGTGCGAACGTGCCACGTCTAGTACCCAACTGGACAGCACCGATCTGCATCGGCCGTCACGCCTTTGGCGATCAGTATCGTGCGACGGACTTCGTCACGAAGGGCAAGGGCAAACTGACGATCACGTTCACACCAAGTGACGGCGGCGAGGTACAGTCGTTTGATGTGTACGACTTCAAGGGCGATGGCGTGGCAATGGCCATGTACAACACCGATGAGTCCATCCGCGGCTTCGCTCGTGCGTGCATGAACCAGGCCGTGATGAAGAAGTGGCCCCTCTACCTGAGCACGAAGAACACCATCCTGAAGAAGTATGATGGTCGATTCAAGGACATCTTCCAAGAGACCTTCGACACGGAGTTCAAGTCGGCCTTCGATGCACTTGGCATCACGTATGAGCACCGCCTGATCGACGATATGGTGGCCTCGGCCCTGAAGTGGAACGGGAACTTCGTGTGGGCCTGCAAGAACTACGATGGTGATGTGCAGAGCGATACCGTCGCCCAAGGCTTCGGTTCGTTGGGATTGATGACCTCAACGCTCATCACACCGGACGGAAAGACGATGGAGGCCGAGGCCGCACACGGCACGGTCACCCGTCACTATCGCGACCATCAGCAAGGCAAGCTAACATCGACGAATCCGATCGCATCGATCTTTGCGTGGACGCGTGGACTTGAATTCCGCGGCAAGCTCGATGGCAACCAAGAATTGATCACGTTCTGTCAGACCCTTGAAAAGGTCTGCGTCGATGTGGTCGAAAGCGGCCGGATGACGAAGGACCTTGCCGTGTGCATTCACGGCAACAAGGTGAACCACGGCGAACACTACCTGTACACCGAAGAATTCCTCGACGCCATCGACGCAGATCTGCGGGTAGCGCTTATGCGTTGATCCGATCCTTGAACCGCGCATAGAGATACGATGCGCCGAACAGGATCAGACCCAGCACGATGAAGGAAATGATGCGGAATGGCGTTTGCAGATTCGAGAGGTCGTAGAGAAAGACCTTGAGAACTGCAACGCCAAGAACGCCCATCCCTGTCAACCTCGCCACCTTCACACGCTTCACAAAGCCGATCGCAACAACGATAGCGGCGTAGACGATCCATGCGCACGACAGGAGCAGTTGCATCCTGTCCATGAGATCACGCACGACCATGCTCTCCCATCCATGCATATCGCTTGCCTCCGTGATGATCTTCCACTGCGGCGTGATGGTCTCCATGGTGGTGAGCAGGAACGTGATCAGCATGATACTCGGCCAGATGACCATGGCATCGTTGAATCTACCGGTGGGTCGTGGCATCGTGAACCACAACAACAGTTGCATTGCCACGATGGAAATGCCGCTGACGACGCGCATGTTGAACAGACCGGTGTGGTCGACGGCGCTCGGCCACTGCAGACCCATGGACAGCCAACTCAGTACACCGATGGCCATACCCACGGTTGCATACATGTCGGCATAGGCGAGATCACGTCGCCGTGTGAGCATCACCGTGATCCCCTGCATCAACGTCCAAAGAGAGATCGGCATCATCACCTGGATCCACCAGGGATACTGAGCATTCTGAAGTGCGAGTTGCGCTTGCAACGTCAGTGCATAGGTGAGCACGGCGGGAGCAAGTTGTCGTAAGCTTGGACGCTGCTCCATCAGGAACCACATATAGAGCGCGATGAGCACATAGTGCAGCATGGTCGTGTTCAGAACGACCATCACCCCGAGGGGCAAGTCGAGAACATACGATGGAGTGACGATGGAGAGGAGCTGGAGCCCCATGATGATGTCGGCCGCCAAACGCATTCCGGAGTACTGCATGCGCGCGCCAAGGATGGTTCCGAGTGCAGCGATCACGATGAGCGTCAGATCTTGCAGGTTACTGTCGTACGAACACGTCCATGGTACCAGACATGCAACGGCGATGACCAAGATCCCAAGTCCGTGGGCGAGCGCCGATGTAGGTTCACCGCGTCGAACCATGAGCCACGCCGCACTCACGATGAGAACAGGCACGAGGGCCACTCCCACGTCGCTCCACAACGCATAGTCGAAGGTCGTGGAGTTCACCACCAAGCATAACAGCCAAAGAACGATCATCGTGGAGATCACCTTTGCGCGGTCGAAGATCTCGAGCGCTCTCCATCGGATCGCCACCAGTGCGCCTGCGAACAACAGGATGTCGGCGATGATGGAGAAGGCCGCCGCCGGTTGTTGATAACCGTCCGTCCCATATCCGCCGATGTTCCACACGATCCACCACAACAACGTTGCACCAAGCGCAACGAAGTACAGCGAGAACCATTTGCGAAGTCCGTACACGGTTGCCAGCATCATCACGGCAATGAAGCCGAGATACGTGAAGAGTCCGCCCGTGTTCATCACCCCCGTTTGCAAGACCATGGGCGCACTGAAACCTACTAGGCCCGACATCATGGCAAGGAATAAGGAGGCATGGGCAAGACTGCGCCAGATCGCAACGGCGGCCAACAGCGCCATGCCCACATAGGCGACGTATGCCGGCACCAGATGATAGTACGTGAACGAGGCATAGACACTGAGTTAGCATGTTGCAATGCCCGTGGCGATCACACCTTGCGCGAACACCGTCAGTCCCTTGCGCTCCAGTCGCGGTCCGACAGCGATCGCCGCGGCACCCACCACGAGTCCAACGATCACACGAACGGTCTCCGTGATCCATCCGTTATCGACGCCCCACTTGAACAGGAAGACAAGGCCAATGAGGGTGGCAAGGGCACCAAGGCGATTGAGCAACTTTCCACCGAAGAGCACTTCGAGGCTGTCGCCGGAAGAACGAAGAGGCACTTCGTGGGACACGGAGTGCGACACGGAGTGCGACACGGAGTGCGACACGGAGTGCGACACTTCGTGGGACACTTCGTGGGTCTCTTCCTCTTCAGTCTGTATTCTTGATCCTTGATCTATCGTTCCTTGATCAATCTTCCGATCTTCCTCCCCCAAACCTTGCCGTGCCTGTTCGATGAACATTCGTTCAAGCAACATGAACCGTCGGCGCAGCTCACTCAATTGCAAGAACAGGATGAGGACGGCCACACAGAGGATGAAGATGAACGCTGCTTGCATGGAGCCTCCACACTGGAACAAGATGCCGAGAGTGATTACCGACGAAGACGCAAACTATTCGTGAGCACCGACACAGAACTGAGTGCCATGGCGGCGGCGGCGATCGATGGATCGAGCAGTCCCAGTGCCGCGATCGGAATGCCGACCACATTATACACAAATGCCCAGAACAGGTTCTGTTTGATCGTACGAACGGTGCTGCGTGCAAGCAGCACGGCTTCGTGAACGCCATGCAGATCGTTGCGGAGGAGCGTGATGGCGGCAGCTTCGATGGCAACATCCGTACCCGTGCCCATGGCAATGCCCACGTCGGCCTGTGCCAAGGCCGGAGCATCGTTGATGCCATCGCCTACCATGGCCACGCGTGTTCCTGTTGCCTGCATAGCGGCGAGTACGGATGCTTTCTCGGTTGGACGGATGCGTGCACGCACATCGGTGATGCCGACCTGTGCCGCGATATGTTGAGCTGATGCTTCGCGATCACCCGAAAGCATCACCACGTGCAAGCCACGCTCGATGAGCACCCGTACTGCATCGGCCGCTGACGGACGGATCGTATCGGTGATGAGCATGCGTCCCATTACCACTCCGTCGCATGCAATGAAGATCGTCGTCATGGCCGTAGATGCAGCATCATCGAGCACGAGTGCGCCGACGGCATGTTCTTCGTGCATGAGGGCTTCGTTGCCAATGCAGTAGCGACGTCCGTTCACCACGCCGATCACACCATAGCCGCTCCGTGCCTCGAACCCTTCCACCATGCCGCCATGCGACGCCTCGTGGGCTGCAGCGCTCACGATAGCGTGAGCGATGGGATGCTCGGACATGCGCTCGATGGCAACAACGGCGGCGAACACGTCGGCGGCCTCTTCGGTATTGACGCATTCGAAGCGATGCAGTGTGGGCTTGCCAACGGTGATGGTGCCCGTCTTATCGAAGACCACGGAGGAGATATGGGCGAGTTGCTCGAGGGCGTTGGCGTCCTTGACAAGAAAGCCGCGACGTGCGGCTGCCCCGGTCGCCACGATGATGGCGGTGGGGGTGGCAAGGCCCAAGGCGCACGGACATGCGATGATCAACACAGCGATGGCATGCACCATGGCATCGCCAAGCATGCCGCTACCGAACACGAACCATGCGATGAACGTGATGATGCTTGCCGCAACGACGGTCGGCACGAAGACGGATGCGATCCGATCGGCCAATGCCTGAATGGGTGCCTTCGAGCCTTGCGCCTCTTCGACGCTGCGGATGATCTGCGCCAACACGGTGTTGGCACCAATGGCCGTTGCACGAATGTCGATGCTACCTGATGTGTTCATCGTGCCGCCGATCACGCGATCACCAACCGTGACATCCGTAGGGATCGGCTCGCCTGTGAGCATTGATTCATCGATCGAGGTCCGACCGGTCACCACGACACCATCGACGGCAATGCGCTCGCCGGGGCGGATGATGACGATGTCGCCAATGTCGACAGATGCAAGGTCCACTTCCACCTCGCCACCCTTCCGTCGCAGTCTCGCCGTAGTGGGCTGGAGATGCAGAAGTTCGCGGATGGAATTGGTGGTGCTGCGCTTGGCACGTGCCTCGAGCACGCGGCCGAGAAGAATGAGAGCGATGATGGTGGCCGCGGTGTCGAAGTAGACATGGCCGCCGGATGCGGTGGGCGACATGATGACGACGATACTGCTGTAGAGAAAGGCCGTGCCCGTGCCGATGGCGACGAGCGTGTTCATGTCGAGGATGAGATGCCGCAGATTTCTCCACGTGCTCACAAAGAACCGACGTCCGCCGATCACCATCACGATGGCTGTTGCGATCATCAGGATGATGTTGACGATCGTGCTCGCACCATGCATGGTGACCATGCCTACGACCATGATCGGAACTGCAAGAACAACACTCGTGGTGCACTCCCGCACCAGCGTTGCGTAGGATGCCTCACGCCGTTGTTCGTGTTCGCGTTCGCTCGAGTCGTTTGACATCGCCACCAGAGCATACCCCGCCTCTGCTGTGGCCTTGGCGAGTTCGTCGAGCGACGTGGTGGAGGGATCGTATCGCACCAGCGCTTTTTCATTGGCGAGGTTGACCGTGGCGGTCTCGACGCCGGGGACAGCTTGGAGCGCACGTTCAACGCGCAGAACGCAGCTTGCGCACGACATACCTTCGATCGCGACCGTTACCGTCGTGGACGTACTCATGTCGCAAACCTACGGAACCGTTACGAACGATGTCCTCGGAGTCCAATGGTCACTGCCACCAAGGAGTCCTGCTGATCGAGTGTCGTTCCTTGACACCACGCACGGAATTCCTGTGTGAGGGATGAACGAGCACTGGCGCTGCTCGCTTTGACCAATGCGCGACCGTATCGTAGAAATCGCGTCAGCAGTTGACTATCCAACCCTGCGGAGCGGATCCAGCGCTCGAAGGAACGAAGAGCGTAGGGAAGCATATCGAAGTGTTGCTCGAGCACGAACAGAAGGATCTCCTGCATACGAACGCTCACCTTCGTGAACGACTCGGCGTGTTCCTCATTCATCGCATCGTCGATCAGTGATCGCGCTGTTCGCAGGTCACCAGTTTCAAGGGCAACGGCGATCCGAATACACCGTGCGGACTGACGGATGAAGATCCCGCGTTGACGGTAGTTGACAGAAATGCTGATGCTCTCATCAGCCAACGCCCCTGCCGTTTGGAGATCGCCCGAATAGAGGGCCAAGTACATCCATCCACGAGACGTATTGAAGTACACCTCCTCTTCCATGTACTCTGAGCGAGGCTTCAGTGCATCATACTCTGCCAGCGTTTCCCGAAACGCTTCCATATCCCCCAACCATAGTTGCACGACGAGGAGGTTGCCGATGATCGTGGCAGAATTCGCCTCATACGGGAACGATGGCTGTTGTTTGGCAAGCTGCAGCAAGAGCTTCCCTTCGTTGTAGCCACGCTCCACGTCTCCCAGAACATGAAGCAACATCTGTCGGTTGTTGTGATAGATGAATCGATGATGATACTCCTCGTGCTCTGCATCGTCGGCATGGAGCGGGTGTGCCAGGAGCTGCGTTGCGAGCTCTCGTGCCTTCTCCCCCTGCAGTTGCGTGGTCTCAAGCGCGTGACGTGCAAGGATGTTCAACTCGGTGAAGAGACCACCTCGCGCAAAGGCATGCGTTCGAAGTTCAAGCATGGCGCGTATGGAGGACTCCGTCACGGTGGTCGTGCTTCGTTTTGTCAACGACACGAGAATGCCATAGATCTCGGCCTCGAGTCCATAGAGCATCGCATCCTTGCACAGGAGGAGTGCCTGTTCCAAGCGCTCTCGCGCCGCCTCGACGAGATTCTTGTCGGCCAGCACTCCGGACTCTTCCATAAGGCTCATCACCTGCGAACGCCGTGATGATTGCACATGATACGTGCGAAGGTGGCGCACGATCATGTCGTAGAGATTGCGTTTGATCTGTGAGAAATGATGGGATGCGTTGTATTCCTCGGCCACGTCCTTGAGAAGCGGGTCCTGCGCGGAAGTGGCCTTGGCCAAGGCATCGTACAGTGCCATCGAAACCGCAGGCTTCCGCCCAAGCGAGGCAGAGAGGGCCTTACGGACATAGCCGCGTTCGTGCGCATCCATGCTTGTATAGAGATCGAACAGATGTGGCGAGGGTGGGCGTGCCATAGGTCTTCGAAACTAGAGGAACGAGGGAATTGTGGTCAAACGAAGTGGTAACAAGATCAGGAACTTGCACTCTTGTTACACTGTTGACTCACACGATTTCAGTCTTTCTTCGAGGTTACCATGCTCTTGTCCTTTGTTCGACGACCATTCCTGTTGGCAATGTTCGTCCTTGCGTGTGCAATGCAACTCACTGCAGAACAGCAGTACATCAACGGATTCTACAGATCGCACACGGAAACCGCGATAACCGTCCTGGAGAATGACCCGTTGAATCGGGTCGCTGTCCGGCGAACATACAACTATGATGCTTCAGTGCGTATCGATGGATGTTCGCTTGCCGAGGTCCAACCCGGCACGACAATGAATGCCGTCTTCGATACCGAGACGAAGCTCCTCACCACCGTGCAGTTCGATCGGTGCTCGCAACGCGTAGATGTGCATGGCGAGGTGGTCTCCAACAGCGGGACGTCGTTCTCGTTGCGGAACAGGTCATACGATAGTCCGTTCAGTATTGGTCAGGAGATCACCATCACGACAACACCGCAGACCTTCGTCTCGTCGTGCCTTGGAATCACGATCGACATAAGCGCACTCACGCCGGGCACAGTGGTATCGGCCACAGGATTTCGTTCCGGATCTGCGTCGATCGAGGCGATCAGCGCCTTCGGACAGGTAGGCTGCCCAACAGACGTATCGTCGTTCGGCACGTTCATTGCCCTGTCGGATACTTCGGTCACGTTGGATGTTGTCGCACTTGGTCGTGTCGAGTTCATGTTCCGTTCCCGCCTCGGTGGCCCTTTGGATGTGGACACAACGGCCTTTCCTCTCTTTGCATGTTGGACCGAGCCGGTTGCATGGTCTTCGTTAACAGAGGCCGACACGCTGATCGTACAAGGTCAGGTGTATCCAGATGGCACCGGTACACTGGGCATGCTCGTTCCCACCCGCAACTGTCCTCCCGGCATCAGCATCGCCATCGGATTCAATGGCTATGCCGTGGTCAGTGGACGCATTTCAGCGATCTCCGACACGGCAGTACAAGTGCAAGGTATACTAGGTGGCAGCATCACCCTTGGCACTCGCACCGCTTCCAGCGCCGAGCCCACGCTCTATTATTCGTGCATCGGAACACCGATCACACGAGAGGACTTCTCCACTGGAGACAGCGTCTACGTGATCTTTGCAAACGAAGAGAAGGATCAGGCGATCCGGCAATTGATCAAGCTCAGCGACTGCCAGCAACAGGTAATGTTGCGTGGTACCATTGAGACCGTATCGGATTCCGCGTGGGTCCTCCTCTCCGAGCTTGGCAATGAGGTCCGTCTTGCGATCGACACCAATTCTGTCGTGTACGATTGCTTTGGAGCGAACGTCAAGGCAAACGACGCTCGACTCCAGGGATATACTGTGTACGCGAACGCCTATTATACCGTAGGAGACATCGCACTGCTGAGCAATGCGTCGATCGACGGCACCTGCGGCTCATTTGAGTCCATCAGTGGACGTGTGACATTCATCGATGCAGACTCCATCAGCATCGAAACGGAAGAAGGTGTCCGTACTGTGCAACGTCCCGCTCAGGTCTATGTCTATTCTGTCGAGAACGGCTATGGTGATTGGGCCGACATCAAAGCTGGAGAAGCGATCTGCGCGACGGTCTCCGAAGGCCTGTTCAACGTTTCGACCATGTACATCTTCAACGGATATACATGCGATGGAAGGCCGACCTCAGAACTGGTCTCGACGAAGGGTATCGTACGAGCAGTGACGGAGGGACATCTAGAGGTCGAGTCCAACGGTGTTCTTATCCGCTTCAAGGTCACAACGACGACACAGGTCTCCGGAGCATATTCCTACCGTACACTCACGCCCGGAACTCGTGTAGATGTCTCATCAATGCTTGCCGAGGCAAGTATTGAACCGACGGCGATGTCCGTTGCCGTACTGCGCAACACAACAACGAGCGTCAAGGAGGTCAAGACACCGGCGGCAACGGCACTCCTGGTACCCAACCCGGCCAGCGATGTCCTCCGTGCAACATCGATCGAACGCGTACGATCGATCCAGATCGCTTCGTTGGACGGTACCATCGTTGCCTCCGAGCAAGGCTCACAAACCATCTCCGTGGCCTCGCTTGCCAGTGGACCCTACATCGCCATCATTCACGACATGAATGGCACCGTACGCACACAACTGCTGCAAGTGCTGCACTAAGCTCCCCCTCCTCCCCCGTTGAAGCAACTTCGCCTCGATCGCACCTGCGGTCGGGGCGTTGTTGTTTGAAGGTCACGTCGACGACAGCGCGCGCTCTATACGTTTGTCGGGAACAAGCCAGATCACGGCTACAGTCACGTAGAGCACAAGGGCCGACATTTGATGCACCATGGCCATCCCGATGGCCATCACATAGAGGGCGAGCGAGATCCTCCCTTTTCGATCGCGGCCGATCGCAACGGCGATCGCCGATTCCCTACCGTTCGCTGCGATCAGCGTTTGAGCCAGGATGTAGTATGATACGGCACAGAGCAGTAGCACGGCACCATACAATGCCACAGGAGCGGCCACTGTTGGATGTTGTCCCATCCACGATGTGACAAAGGGAATCACCGACAGACCGAACAGCAAGCCCATGTTGGCCCACATCGCCGCGCCACTGATCCGAGCCGCGGCATGCAACATGTGATGATGGTTGTTCCAATAAATGGCCACGTAGACAAAACTCATCACGTAGCACAGAAAGGTCGACCCTAATGGCTGCAAGGCGGCAAGGTCCGATCCGGTGGGGACCTTGAGATCCAGCACCATGATCGTGATGATGATGGCGATCACGCCATCCGAGAATGCTTCGAGTCGGTTCTTCGTCATGAGTTCTTCTGTCTCTCACCGAATGTGAAACGCGTGAGGTAATTTACACCGAATTGCTTCCATCACGAGAACGTCCGTCACCACCCCATGATCCTCCGCCGTTGTTGTTGCTTGCTGTTCTTGGTTCCCTTGCTGCTTCGTGCAGGCACAACACCCATTCCGATCCATTTCGAGCACGTGGTCGGAGAGCGTCCGCTGCGATTCGATACGACGATGTATCAGAATGAACAGCACCAGCCATATGCGATCAGCATGGTACGCTACTATGTGAGCGCCATTCGACTTCATTGCGAGGGCAATGAGGATGTGACCTCGGAAAAGTTCTTCCTTGTGGATGCCTCCGATAGTACGACCACCACCATCACGCTGCCTCGCGTACCGATCGGAACGTATCGTTCGATCTCGTTCACCATTGGCGTGGATAGCGCGCATAACTGCAGTGGACCGCAAGAGGGGGTCCTTGATCCCATCCGCGGCATGTTCTGGGCGTGGAACACAGGATACATCTTCATGAAGGTGGAAGGGACGTCGCCTGTGTCACCGTCACCCGGACATCTTGTAGAGGTGCACATTGGTGGATTCCGGCAGCCCTACAACAATATTGCCCGCATTGAACTGCCAATCGTTGAAGATCCCGTGCGGGGCATCTACGTCCGCGTCGACGTCGGCGCCATCCTCCAAACGCTTGACCTTTCGTCGGTATCCTCGATCACAACGCCTGCAGCGGCCGCCCCGATCACGGCACTGTACCCAAGGGTCTTTCACATCATTCGTTCGACGGAGCGATGATGTCCCCTCGCATCCTTGCCGCCCTCCTTGTGGTCTCTCTGATCGCCTATGCGACCTCAGAGGAGAATCCAACCATGCGGATCGAAGCACGCGATGTGGTGCCGACGCTTCCAAAGCGATTTGGGAAGCCGGTGTATGATCTTCGATCATCGCGGATCTCGGTCGACGGATTCCTCCTTGGTCGGGAATTGTTCTACGATCAGATCCTCTCGCGCGACAGTTCAACGAGCTGCGGTTCATGTCACCAGCACTTCGCAGCATTTGGACATGTGGACCATACTCTGAGTCATGGCATCGATGGGCGGATCGGCAAACGGAACGTGCCGGCCATTCAGAACGAGATCTGGAGTTCGACCTTCATGTGGGATGGTGGTGTGACGCACATGGACCTGCAGCCCATTGCACCGATCACCGATACGTCGGAAATGGGAGAAACGCTCGACAGGGTGATCAAGAAACTCTCGGCGAGCACGAAGTATCGACGGATGTTCCGTTCCGCCTTTCGCACCGAGACCATCACCACGTACCACATGCTCAAAGCACTATCGCAATTCATTGCCCTAATGGTCTCGGCAGATGCTCGGTACGATCGGATGATGGAACACCGCGACGTCTATACGGATCAGGAGCAGCGCGGCCTGTTGGCATTTCGTGCTCGCTGCGCCGCTTGTCATCGCGAGCCGCTGTTCACGGACGGATCGTATCGGAACAATGGCATCGGTATGGATACAGCTCTCCGTGATGTTGGACGATTCGCCATCACAGCCGATCCTGCCGACTCGCTGAAGTTCAAAGTTCCGTCACTCCGCAACGTCGATCGCACCTATCCCTACATGCATGATGGGAGATTTCGCACACTTCGCGCCGTGCTCGATCACTATGGCAGAGGAACGTTCTTCGGTCGCTCGCCCGACCCGGCACTGAAGAGCACGGTTGGAATGAAAGAACATGAGAAGAAGGACATACTGGCCTTTCTGCTCACGCTCACCGATTCGACGTTTCTGCACGACCGCCGTTTTGTCGATCCAAACATCAGGTAGCGTTCACTTCGGAACACGACCCGTCTTTTGAAACCACCATCGCATGACGTTGTGGAACGGGTCGACAGGATCGATGAACATCAGCGGACAACCGCCAACGATACAGACCATGCCATGCTCTCGCGCAAGGTCGGCCGCCACGTCATCCACACTTCCGCTTCCCACGCTCCGATGCATCCATACAATGGAGATCTTCAGCGCAATGCACTGGCGTATGATATCGGCCACACTCTCCGGTGGCGTGACGATCATCACGGCATTCACGCCCCCCGGTATCGATGCAATGTTCGCATAGCAGGGCTCCCCATCAATGGACGTTGCACGAGGATTCACACCGAACACATCATGCCCCGATGCTCGTAAGCGTTTTGCAATGGCGTTGGCCGGTGCGTTCCCACTTCGCGACACACCAACAACGGCAATGCGGTGTTGTGCAAGGAATGCCGTGATGTCCGTAGTGCAACTCATGTTGGCTTTCTCCGTACAATGCGCTCCTTAATTTCGACCTTCTGATACATGCATAAAAGGACATTTGTCATGACCTCCTTCGTACGCTCTTCCCTCCTCGCCCTTACCGTTGCCTGCCTTGCCACCCCGCTCCTTGCGGCACCTTCCGACTCGACGTCGACCGTGAAGACCATCTTTGGCAATGAGCCCTTCACTTCCGGCGGCTTTGGCGCCCCCGTCCTCAAGGTGACGGCCATTGATGGACAGACCTCCCTTCTTGTTGGTGGTCGCGGTGGTTGGGTGATCAACAAAACATTCGTCCTTGGCGGCGGCGGGTACGGACTGGTGACGCATACACCTGTGACCGGACTTCCCTCAACAAGTCTGCAGGTTGGATATGGCGGCGGGGAGCTCGAATACATCCTTGCCTCCGATGAGGCCATTCACGCTTCGTTCATGATGCTCATTGGCGCCGGTGCAGCACAAATGCACGCCGATAGTCTCGGTGGCGGGATGAACAATTGGGAACGCGGAAACCTTGCAAGCACGACGTTCTTCGTCTTCGAGCCTCAAGTGAACGTCGAGCTCAATCTTACGCGTTGGTTCCGCGTTGGTGCCGGTGTGTCGTATCGCTATACGAATGGTGCATCGATGACCGTGCAGCAAGCCACGATCAATGACGTGAGCTTGCGTGGTGTTGCCGGCGTGCTGACGTTAAAGTTTGGCGTGTATTAAGGCCTCGCGACCGATCTCGTTGATCACGGGATCGGGATACCGGTTGAACTCATAGGGATGTCCCCAGTACAACAGCTTGTTGTCGTTGAACGCCGCCAAGTACTCCGCCGTGATCCCGCCCAGTTTTAGCGTGAATTGATAGATCGTGTACGAGACGTTGGGGCGAGATGGGATGCGGATGTCGAAGACGTTGTCCGGTCCCTTCGACACGGTGTTCAGAACCTGCTCCGTCGTCATCCCCTTCTGGAGTTTGTTTGCGTCCGAGAGCTCGAAGGAGGAACATGAGGTGAGGAACAGCGTGACAACGGTCATGGCCAGCAGTGTCTTCATGTGATTCGTTCCTTAGTGGTTCATGAACTGTTGATACACGGCAGGCGCGATGGCCAAGATCTCGGGGTCTTCCGACTTGGAGTAATCGGCCATCATTCCCCAGTACCGCAATCGGCGGTCTTGATACATCACGATCAACGTATGTGTATGATCAGTGATCGTTGTGGTTGTGGTTCGCGTGGTCGGCACACCAAAGGAACCATACGAATAGGTGGTGTTCGTGGTCTTCGTTTGAGCTGTTTGCAATGGGTAGTACTCCAGCACGTAGGTATGCCCTTGCTCCGTGATGGTGATCATAGATGTTGACGACACATCCATGTTGTCGTGCACCGTTTTCTGATCCATCCCCTTCTGCAGGAATCCGATCGAGTTATACGTCACGAACTGCGGTCCACAGGCCGTGAGCCCAACGAGGCACAACAGTGCCACGGGACCGCCCCACCATGCGGTTTTTCGTTGATACATCACTTCTCCACCGAATACACAACACTTGTCTGATTTTTGTTGCCCGAAGGATTCAGCGTATGCAATGTAGCATCGAGAAGTCCGGGTTCGATATCCGTACAATGACGTAAAGGACGACCTACCACCATCTCGGTCCGTTGCATGAACGCATCCCTACTGGCAAGGTCGAAGAACACCACATGGCTGGGATGGAAGGTGGCAAGACGGGTCCACGTTTCCGATGTGGTATCGGACGACACCGTGATCAGCGGCAAACGCGGGTACAGGTAGAACGACGGCGCTTGAATATTGTCGCCGATCACTGCCACACGATCCATGTTGGGCTGATGCGACAGATACGTGAGTGCTTCAACGCGCGATCGTTTCGAATACGAGAACGTGAACAGAATGAGGAGCACGGAATTGGCGACCCAGAAGAACGTCCACGCTCCTCTCGTCCACAATGACGTGCGCATCACGTTCGACGGTCGGTCCACCCACGCCACGGCAACGGCCACGAGCAACAATGGAACGATCGGCAGGATGAATCGCTCCTGCTTGTTGGCGATAAGCGAATGTGCGAGAACGAACACGGCAATGGGCATCAGCACTTCCCACCGAAGTACCGGACGGTTGTCGGTGATCACGCGCCACAACAGGACAAGGCTCAGAGGCGGGATGAGAATACCGATGATGAGCACGACGTATTGATAGAATGGTCCACTCGTGTAATCGTTCATGCCGGCAAGGTTGCTCTTCACATAGGAGATCGGCGCTGCCATGAAGGATCCCCATACGGCAAGATCGATCACCCCTTGCGTAAGTGCCACGCTCATCAAGCAGGCGGCAGTGAGCAACGACGCCACACGCCATTGGCGTTGCCATGCGAGAACAACGACCATGGTGGCAGGGATGATGGCCGTGTGATAACGGAACATGAAAGCCGCAGCAAATGCAAGTCCGGCAAGGACGAGATCTCGCGTCGACGCACGTCGCAACACCAAGAAGACGCCGGCCATCAATGGCGGAATGGACATCATCTCGATCAGGTTGCGCACGCTCATGAAGGGGAACACCCAGAAGACAGCTACAAGAAGCGCGGCGAACTGAGCTGACCGTTCCGAGCCCACTCTTCGGGCAATGGCGGCAGCGAGCGGTATGGCAAGCGTTGCGAACAAGGCATGCAGAATGCGCATCACCAGCATCTGCGACTGCGGGTCCGTAATGCCGACATTCATGCAGGTGGAAAGGATGGCATAGAGGATCGATGGATAGACAACGCTATGACCCGGCGGCTCTGTACGATGGAACCAACCGCCATGGTCAGGAAGGAACCACTGATACGGACCATCTTCGATCACAAAGTGATCGTCATGCATGGCATAGCCCCGCGAGTAGAAGGCGGCCACCAACCGCAATGCAAGGCCGATAAGGACGATAGTTCGAATGGATGGGAGCTTCATCGACAACCGCTCTTAGTATTGGGTAAGAGAGTCGACAACGGTCGTGCCGATGCGCACGAGGTCCGGGTTGGAATGTCGTAGCAAGAGATACGGCTCACCCCAGTAGATCAATTCGCCGCGGCGGCTCACATAGATCATCGCCACATCCGACTCTTTGATGATGGAGCGAACCGTGTACGTCAGGGTCGTATCAACCACCGAACGTATCTGAAGGGTAACGGCACTGCCGCGGGTGAATGGATCGACATCCGATCCGGACCTTGCCGATATCTCCGCCATTGCACGAGGTGAACCGCTACTTCGGTCGATGATCATCCGACCACACGCTGAGCAAAGAACACTCAGTGCTACCATCAGGACAATACAGGTTGTTCTATTGTGCACGAGAGAACTCCTCGTCAAGGATCGGCGCAAGACGAGCGACCGCTTGATCTTCGGTTTGCCAGAAATCTTCAACAGTGCCCCAGTATCGCAGCGCCCCGTCATCGAACAGCACCAGCATTGGGATCTGTACTTCATGAAGTTGATCGAGTGACGAGGATTGCTGGCCATTCATGCCCGATCCGGTGTACAACCGTATCTTATACCGCTTCGTTGGAAGCCAATACTGGTCAACTCGAAAAGTTCTGTCACCATCCGTGACTGCAACGGTCGTATCACTCTCGAACTCCGCACTGAGTATTCTCCGTACCTCCGTTTGCGGCATGCCCTTCCGAAGTGAGTCGAGTACGAGGTACTTCTTGCTGGTCGCATAATCCGAAACAAAGGGCAAGCAGCTGCAAAGAGTGCCCGCAGAGATCAAGGCGATAAGGATCGCTCGTATCATTGGATCCTCGCAGATGTCGATCCGATCTCGTTGATGATCTGGGATGGATGCCGCATGAATTCGTGCTGCAGGCCCCAGTACAACAAGGAATCGTTGCGAAACGCAAAGACATGTTTCTTGATGATCGCGTCCTCATCCGAAACATAGACGTCCACCGAATATCGGTTGATCGGATCCGATGGCACCTCGATCTTTGACGAAGCGAATGCCTCCAGACCCAACACGGAATGCACGGCCGCTTGGCTCATTCCTTTACGGAGGAGATTCTGACTACCGGGTGACAGTGTGCACGACGATAGTACGATCGCGGCTAGGATCCATTTCAACACATCCTCCTCAACGAACAATGGGAACAAACCGTTGTGCGATCCGGCGACCGGACGAATAGATCTCAAGGCTATACATGCCGCTCGGAATTCCACGAATATCGACAACATCTTCCACCGTTCGCATCATTTCAACGCCCGAATCATTTCGAAGGACGATCGCCGATACAACGATCGATGGATCTTGAACGATCACGCGACACCACGTTGTTGCAGGTTGCGGTGCAATAGTGATGGCGAACGGCACGGCCTGTGCTCCGTCTGAGACGTTGGTCGACGATCCGGTGCGACCGAGGCGTAGTCCGTTGCCGGCTGTCGTCACCCACACCTGTGCGTGATCGAACGGATCGAAATAGACGCGTTCCGGTTGACGGAACGGGAAGTTCAGATCGCGTTGCCAGGTTGGTGTGGCCGACCTACCGTTGAGCGTGTACCACAGACCTTCCACCTCTGTGGTCGCATAGATCAGATCGGGATTCTCGGGATCGATGGTGCACGAGGTGACGCGGTCGGCATCGAAGATCTTCTTCCACGTACCGCCTGCATCGGTCGTTCGATACAGACCACCCTTGCCATTTGCAGGTCCGCCCCAACCACTGAATACTGCCACATACCAAGTGCGCTCTGTTGGATCGGATGCATCCACGATCACATCCTTCGTCCACCATTGCATGTTCGGATCCGAGATATCCTTCCACGTTCCCGTTGCAACATCGTACAAGAAGCAACCACTGCTTTGCGTGAAGGTGGGCGCGCCGCTCACACGCCGACCGGAGTAGGTGCATAGCACGTTGCCGTTCTTCAAGACCACCAGGCAGGCAGGGTGGCCTTCGGTGCGGGAGGGGGCAGGGAGGCGGGTCCATGTGGACGCACCTGCCCTGTCGAGGTCCTTCGTGACGTAGACGCCACCTTGCTGGGAATGGACCACGCTTGCATAGGCAATGCGTTCATTGTTCGGGTCGAGTGCAATGCTGTACACGGGATGTCCGAACACGTGGACATCCGTCCACGTATGACCAAGGTCAGTGCTCTTGATCACTTTTCCCATGGCATCGTTCGCATTCAACGGCACATCGGCCAGGCGTGTGCTTTGATAGAGATCGTGAATGTTGGAGGTGGCCGCATAGAGCGTTGCGTTCGTATCGCGCACGCATTGATACATGGTGTTCGCATCGTGACCCGTGTAATCGAACGACCACTGCGTCCCCCCATCGGTACTGATGATGCCCTTGATGTCGGTGTAGCAACCAAAGATGGTGTTGCGCGAAGGGAAGCACAGTGACCAACATGAGGTGTTCTCCAATCCGATGCTCTTGTAGGATGCACGTCGCGGTGTAGGCTGTCCGGCAACATGCGGTGTGGCCGGTTCGGTATACGCCTGCGTCCACGATGCCCCACCGTCCGTGGATCGGTGCAAGAATCCATAGTCGCCGAACATCACGACCTGTGCGTTGCGCGGTGCAACGGCCAGTGTGAAGACGCTCTCTCCGTACGACCACTGACGATCACCCCCGCTACCACTCCACCCTGTTGCGATGTTGGCATTGTTTGCAGCGAGGAAGACCGATGTCCATGTTGCCCCCCCGTCCGTGCTTCGCTTGATCATCGGCGCATCGGATGCATTGCCTCCGATGTACATGGTGGTGGCATTGTTCCAAGCCATGGCACAGAACATCGGATGCTCGCCAGATGCAATGGCGGACCGGCGGACCCACGTCCTGGTCGGACCAAGCGTCATCGTGTACACGTTGGTGATGAAGTTGTCGTACTCCCATGGGTTGTGTCCTACGTACACGTCACTCGTGGCCGTCAGACACACACACGTTGTGGTCGAGCCGTCCGTTCCCGCCGCGAACGACCATATGGTCTCGTTAGCAGCGATGCCCGTTGTCGGGACCACGGTGAACGTGGCGCCGCCATCGGTGGACTCTAGAAGTCCGTCATTCGTCCCGACAAGGATGCGATCGTTGTCGAAGAACACGCCGCCCACGACATTGCCGGCACCATTGTTCGCGGCCGCATGGATCTGCTTGAAGGTGGTCCCTCCGTCTCTGCTCGCATGGATCGCACCATACGTGCTGATGATGATGCGTTCCGGATGCTCGAAGTCCACATCGATTGTCATCGTCTCTTCGGACTCGTCGGGAGTACCTGCAAGCATCGTCCACGTTGCTCCCCCGTCGGTGCTCTTGGCGGGAACGATGTGGTCGAGCACGCCGTTCATCTTGTAGTTGATCGTATAGAGCAGGCCTGGCACCTTTGTGAATCGAACCGTGGAATGGTGATTACCATTGGCCTGCAGGAAGGACACAACGCTATAGTGTTCGCCACCATCGGTACTGTGGAATAGTTCGCTCATGTCACAGCCGGCGAAGAACTCCTTGTCGTTGGCCGGATCGATGCTCACAGCGAACATGGCCCCGCCGCCTCCGATCCCCCTGCTTTCCCATACGGTAGGGATCTGGGCGACGGATGTCGCACAACAGAAGAGAAATGCCAGCAGTCGGGGCGGAAGCGTGCGTTTCATGACGGATCCCGTAGTATGGTGCGCAATATCGAACAATTCCCTATCTTTGTAGTCGTCATACACTCTTTAGTGTAGTATATCTCTCCTGTCAGCCGTTTTTCCTCTTCCTACAGAAGGTCCCAACACGGTGAGCATGACGTGAACAGCGACAACGTGTCGCTTCACGCGAGGGATGTGCACCGTGTTCCACATTTTGTAAGGAAGGTCCATGACCTTTTCCGATTTGGGTCTTATTGACCCATTGCTTCGTGCGCTCAAAGAAGAGGGCTACGATAAGCCAACGCCTATTCAGGCACAATCCATTCCTGCAGTTCTCGAAGGCCGTGATGTCTTCGGATGTGCACAAACCGGCACTGGTAAGACTGCCGCCTTCGCTCTGCCCATTCTGCAGAAGATCGCGCAGACGGTAAGCCAGGAAGCCCCCAAACAACAGCCTCGCCTCCGTTCGACGCATGCATACAAGCGTTCGTACAACTATGAGCCGGGCACACCATCAGCACTGATCCTTGCGCCAACGCGCGAGCTGGCCGTGCAGATCTCCGAGAGCTTTGCAGCCTACGGACGGTTCATCCGCTTCAAGCAAGCCTGTGTCTACGGCGGTGTTTCGGCACGTCCGCAGATCGAGCTGCTCCGTCGCGGTGTCGATGTGGTGGTCGCAACACCGGGTCGCTTGATCGATCTCCTCGAGCAGCAAGCACTGGTGCTCGACAAGGTAACAACGTTCGTGTTGGATGAAGCGGATCGCATGCTCGACATGGGATTCATCACCGACATTCGTCGTTTGATCCCGCTCATCCCCAAGGACCGTCAAACGGTCTTCTATTCTGCAACGGTTCCGGCCGAGATCAAAGACCTCTCCGCATCGTTGCTTCGTGATCCGTTCACGGTAGAAGTCACGCCCGTCTCGTCGGCCGTGGAAACGGTTGAGCAGAAGGTGTACTTCGTCGACAAGCTGATGAAGAAGGATCTCTTGAACCATCTGCTCACGACAACGCTCACGGGAAGCGCCCTGGTCTTCACGCGCACCAAGCGTGCGGCAGACCGAGTTTCCAAGGACCTGCTTCGCCATGGCATCAATGCCGAGGCGTTGCATGGTGACAAGTCGCAAGATGCGCGTCAACGCGCGCTGCGCTCGTTCAAGTCCGGTCAGGTTCGCGTCCTCGTGGCAACAGACATTGCCGCACGTGGTATCGACGTCGATTCGCTGAAGTTCGTGATCAACTACGAAATGCCCGATACTCCGGAAACATTCGTGCACCGTATCGGCCGTACTGGTCGTGCCGGCGCTTCCGGAATGGCCGTGTCGTTGTGCGATCCGAGCGAAGCCTCCACAATGCGCGACATTCAAAAGCACTTGAAGCGGAACATCCCGGTCGACACCGATCAGCCGTATCACATGGACATCTACATCCGTCCGTTCGACCAACAAGGCGGCGGCTCGGGTAGCTCCGGTGGCGGTCGTTCCGGTGGATACCGTGGCGGACAACGCTCGTATGGTGGTGGCGGTGGACGTTCCGGTGGCGGACGTTCGGGCGGTGGCTACGGTCAACGTTCGGAAGGTGGCGGACGTTCGGGCGGTGGCTACGGCCAACGTTCGGAAGGTGGCGGTCGTCCTGCCGGTGGCGGACGTTCGGGTGGTGGCTACGGCCAACGCTCGGAAGGCGGTCCCCGCTCCGAAGGCAGTGCAAGCTCCGGTCCACGTCGCGAAGGCGGCGGAGGCTATGGCTCTGCCACACCGTTCAAGCGCCGTGAAGGTGGAGCCGGCGGTGATCGCCGCGGTCCACGTCCATCAGGTCGCCGCGATTGAGTACCGATCTTTGATCCACGCAGGGATCTCCACAGCTCGCTGCGTCTCGATCGAGATCATCACATAGTCCTGAATGCCAAAAGCACACTCCTTGAGTGTGCTTTTGTGCTTTATGGAGAAGGCCACGCGTACACCCTTGGGTTGGAACTCTTCGATACGCGTTTGGACGACAACGATGTCGCCCATTCGTACGGGTCTCTTGAACTCGATCTCGCTTCGCGTGTTCACCCAGGAATAGCCGGCATTGATGAATTCCTGCATCGACATGCCATAACACCGCTCCATCTGATCGTACCGGGCCATGAGCACATAGTCCATGTAGCGACTGTTGTGCACGTGCTGGTTCATGTCGATGTCGTCGGGACGGACGATGATCTCGGTTTCGAAGGTTGCGTACATAGGATGCAATACTACGCAGTTCTCGACCGAAGAACGTAAGGCGAGCTTCCCCAAGAACATACCGTCAGAAACCGTATATTTGCGGCTCTCTAACAGCATATCTACGAAGACCGATGAACGAACAAGAACAACAGTCGGGCACGCCGTCGGAAGGTGGCGAGGATCAAGGTGCGGGCAAGAAGCGTCGTCGACGTCGCCGCCGCAGTCGCCGTCCGGGCGAGGATGGACCGCAAGGTTCTGAGCAGCGTGTCGAGGGCGAAACGTCAGACGATCAAGGCGATGACGACGATTCGGACGATGAGGGCGGTGCGCCTTCCTCCGATGGCAATGGTCAGGCAGCACCCGGAGATGATGTTCGCAAAAAGAAGCGCCGCAAGAAGAAGAAGCGTCCGGAAGGACAGCCTGCTTCCGCCGACGGCCAACCGAGTACCGAACAGCAACCACGTGAGCAACGCGAACCGCGTGAACCGCGTGAACAGCGTCAGCCCCGCGAGCAGCGTCAACCCCGTGAACAACAGCAACGTCGTTCCGATGGGAACCGTCCGCAACAAGGCGCAAAGCCCGAAGCCGACAAGCCCGCACGCCCTTCCCGTGGCTCCGTGCTCGCACGTCGTGCACAACGACTCGACATGGGCGTGCATAAGGATGACGTCGAAGAGCAGGTAATACCGGCCGGACCGGTGATCAACACCTCGAGCGTGGACGCCTACGTGAACAGTCACCGCGGCTGGCAGCGGGAAGTGTTGATGAAGCTGCGAGACATGATCCGCGCATGCGCCGCAGAGGCCACCGAGAACATCAGCTGGTCACAGCCGGTGTTCGATCTGAACGGACCGATGTGCTATCTGAAGGCATTCACCGACCATGTGAACTTCGGCTTCTGGCGCGGAACCGAGCTGGACGACCCGGAAGGACTCCTCGTGGGAGACCTCACGAAGATGCGCCACGTGAAGATCTCCTCGGTGAACGACGTGAAGCGCGATCGCTTCGAAGCCTTCATCCGCCAAGCCGCCAAGCTCAATCGTGAAAAGGGCGATCCTACAGCGTAGCAATGAACGTTCGTTTGTCGGCAAAGGCCTCCGAACGATACAACGACTCTAACAACGTGGTGCCGATCACATAGTGGTTGGCACCACTCTTGTATTCGACCTCGACGTCGCTGAATGGAACACTCGACACAACGTCTGCAGAATGCGACCGCACATAGGCCCGCACCGGCACACGCGTGGTGAGCGACGGAGCCGTCCCCTGCTCGATCTTCTTGTACTCGTACTTGTAGGCATACCGCAACGCTGCCAGATCGCTCAACACCGCCGATGCCGTCGGATGTCCGCCCGCCCCTTTGCCCACAAAGAACTGTGCATCGCTGAATGCACCATGTAACAACACGGCATTGTACTCATTGCGGACGGTGGCGAGAGGGTCTTGATAGGGCACAAAGGCGGGAAGGACGTACGACGTGAGGTGTCCGTCACGAATGCGACTCTGCGAGAGCAACTTGATGGTGTGTCCATGCGCCTTTGCCGTCACCGCATCGAAGGAAGAGACAGCCGTGATGCCGCGACGGATCACATCGCCCGGACGGAGCACCGTGCCAAAGGCATGGGCTCCCATGATCAGTGTCTTGAAGGCCGCATCATATCCTTCCACATCCAGTGTCGGATCACTCTCGGCAAAGCCAAGCTGTTGTGCTTCACGCAACACGTCGTCGTATGACGCCGTCGTTTCCGTGAGCTTTGTCAGGATGTAGTTCGTCGTTCCGTTGACGATACCCTGCACGCCATCGAGCATGTCGTTGTCGTAGTACTCTTCGAGATTCCGAATGATCGGAATGCTCCCGCAACTGGACGCTTCGTACAGCACGGGACGCCCGGTGGCCTGCTGAAGCTCAAGCAGCTCGGCAAAGTTGCTGGCCACCATCTTCTTGTTCGCTGTCACCACGGCTTTGCCATTGAGCAACGCGCTTTTCACGATGGTAAAGGCCGCATCGGCATCATCGATGAGCTCCACCACCACATCCACTTTCGGGTCTTCGAGGATATCGTTCTGTTCGAACGTGAACATCCCTGCACCGAGTGGCCGGAGTTTGTTGCGGTCTTTCACGCAGATCCGCGTGATCTCTGTTTGCAGTCCTTTCGTTCGATGTAGTACGTCCCACAGCCCTTGCCCCACACAGCCAAAGCCGAAGAGACCAATGTTCAATGTTGTTGCCATGTTACCTCAAAATGGATTCGTTGTGAATGATCGTTGCGAGTTGACGTTGGTCCAGGAGAAAAGCATCATGTCCGGCGAGTGAGCGCATGCGCCGGTAGCGGGCACGCGGGATCATGTCGGCAATGAAGTGTTGCTCATGCTCGGGGAACAACAGATCCGTATCGATGCCAATGGAAAGCGTGCGCGCCGTGATGGACCGAAGAGCATTGCCTTGTCCATTTCTTCCGCGACCGACATCATGGCTATCCATGGCGCGCGACAGTGTCCAGTACGAGTGTGCACTGAATCGGTCGGCGAGCTTCTTGCCCTGATACCGTTGATACGACTCTGCACTGAAGTCAGCGAGTCGTTCATTGTCGTCGGTCTGCCGCGCATTGTAGAGTTGCGACGTGCGATACGAGATCATCCCGATGGCACGCGCTGCTGCCAGACCTTTCTGCCCTGCCTCATTCCCTGTTGATCCAAAGGTGGGATCGGCCTCGATGGCCATGCGCTGTGCGGCATTGAAGGCAATGCCCCATGCCGAGTGCTTGGCATTGGTCGCAATGGGAATGATGGTGGCGATGCGGTCCGGTTCCATGAGCGCCCACTCCAAGACCTGTTGTCCACCCATCGATCCACCAAGCAGACAGGCAATGCGATCGATGCCGAGCGCTGTACGAAGGGCAATGTGGGCCTTCACCATATCGCGAATGGTGATGAGGGGAAAGTCCGGACCATTCGGTCCGGTGGTACCATAGCACGAGCCCAACATGTTGGCGCAGACGATGTAATGCCTGCGTGGATCGAAGAGGCGCCCCTCGCCGATCAGGCCGTCCCACCATGTGGCGGCATCGCTGTTGCCGGTGAGCGCATGACAGATCCACACGACGTTATCGGCATGTGTATTCAACGATCCCCACGTGTGATAGCCAATCGTGAGTGATGGTAGCGATGCTCCGCATTCGAGCGCGAAGGGCGCGTCGAGCGTACGTGTGTTGAAGTTGGAGGTTGATGTCATGAGATGAATCCGAGATCGGTCAAAACGAAAAAACGCCATTCCCTTGGGAGAGAATGGCGTTTGCAGCTGCGTTCGGTCGCTTGTTCGTTAGTCGCGTTCGCTCCGGCCATTCTCACGGTGATGCATGCACATGCACATGCTCATAGCGCAGCACATCATGCCGGACATCATCGTGGGGGCCATATGGGAACGGTTCAACGTCATCGAGGATGCGAAGATAGGAAAATGCTTCTCAACGCAATGCATCTTCAAGTGCCGTGCGTGCATCGGTGCGCTCATCACGATACTTCACAATGAGTGGTGTGCTCATGGAGAGTCCGTGCTCTTCACCGAATGGCGTTCGCACGGATCGCGCTCCTGCTACCACCACTGCGCCGGACGGGATCTCGAGTGGCGCGTCGGCAGTGCTTCGCACAATGGTGCCATGCACAAGGTCGTAGACCGGAGTAGAGGCATTCAAGACCACGCCGCTCCCGAGCACGGAACGCGAGCGTACCATCACACCTTCATACACACCGCAGTTACCACCGATCATCACATCGTCTTCAATGATCACGGGTCGTGCACCTGCAGGCTCAAGCACGCCACCGATCTGTGCTGCAGCGCTGATGTGCACGCGCTTGCCCACCTGCGCACACGTACCAACGAGTGCATGCGAATCGATCATCGTGCCCTCGTCCACATAGGCACCGATGTTCACGAACATCGGCGGCATGCAGATCACACCATGTGCGAGATAGGCACCGGTGCGGATCGTCGATCCGCCGGGAACGATGCGAACGCCATCGTCGACGCTGACCTTCTTCGTTGGAAGCGTGTCCTTGTCGAAGAAGCGGAAGTTCTCATCTGTTGACATATCAGCGATACGTCCATGGCGGAACAACAGGAGAATGCCCGTCTTCACCCACTGGTGCACGGTCCACGTCCCATCCTCCGCGCATGATGCTGCGCGGATCGCGCCCGTATTGAGCGCCTCCACGAAGTCCGAGACGAACTCGGTCACTCCCTTTGCATAGTGCAATTCCTGCGTTGGAAGGGCGGCCAGAGCTGCGAGTCGTTGCTCGAGAGTGTTCATCGTTTTGCAAACGCATAGTTCAACATCTTATAGATAAGGCGGGCCGTGGTGAGATCGGGATGCGTGACGTTCTTCACGGGAGCGAGCTCGACCACATCGAAGCCGACGATCCGACGTCCACTCTTCACCAAGGCACGGAACACATCCAGCGTCTCGCTATACAGCAGGCCATCAGGCTCCGGCGTTCCCGTTGACGGCATGATCGACGGATCGAAACAGTCAACATCGAACGTCACATACACATCCTTTGCCAACGTGTCGATCACGGACCGTTGCCAATTCTTCCTATGCAGGCCACGTCGAATGGCACTCGCATAGAACGTGTTGATCTTCTTGTCGCGAATGAAGCGAGCCTCTTCGATGCATTGTGCCCGAATGCCCACTTGCGTGATGCGCTTCGTGGGAAAGAACTCTGCAACGCGCGCCATGAAGGAGGCATGGGACCATGGAGACCCCTGATACTCGTCACGCAGATCGCTATGGGCATCGAAGTGCAGGATGCTCATCTTGGGATACGATTTGAAGTGTGCCGCGATCGGTGCGGTAGAGATCGTGTGTTCACCACCGAGGGTGACGACGAACTTCTCCATCTCGATCAGGTCGTTCACCTGGTCCTGGATCAGATCGAGCGCAGGACGGTCCACCTTCTTCCCGAACTCGATCGGAGAGATGGTACAGATGCCCTTGTCGAAGCACAGTTCGCGATCGAACTCATCGTCGTAGAATTCGACGTAGGCACTTGCATCGATGATGGCCTTCGGACCTTTCTTGGCCCCGCCCCCATAGCTTACCGTGTGTTCGTATGGTGCGGAGATGATGGCAATGGACGAGTCTTCGATCGACGAGAATTCTTCGTCGATCGCAAGGAAATTCGAGGTGGGGTCAAGGATCTTCATGTGCGAAGATACGGGGCACTTTCATATATCTTTGGGTATGAGTTCACTCCGCCGCCAACGAACGGGTTGGTACTTCTACGACTGGGCCAATAGTGCCTTCTCCACGACGGTGGTCACCGTCTTTCTTGGACCGTACCTTGCAAGCGTGGCCAAGCATGCAGCTGGCGCCGATGGGAACATCCATCCCTTTGGCTTCTCGATCGACCCGGGATCGTGGTTCCCCTTCATGGTGTCGTTCAGTGTTCTCCTCCAGGTCTTCGTTCTCCCGATGGTGGGAGCGATCGCCGACAGGTCCACGAACAAACGCTCCATCCTTGGTGTGCTCGCCTATGGCGGTGCGATCTCGACAACGTTGTTGTTCTTCCTACGCGTGGACACGGGCAACTACCTCTTTGGCGGGTTCTTCTTCGTGCTCGCCAACGTGCTCTTCGGCGCATCGGTGGTGGTGTACAATTCCTTCCTGCCCGAGCTCAGCTCCGAGGCAGATCGCGATAAGGTCTCGTCGCGCGGATGGGCCGTCGGCTATCTTGGAGGCGGACTCTTGTTGTTGATGAATCTACTCTACTACAAGGCTTCGAACGATGGCATCGACGGACTGTCGAGCACCGAACAACTGGCCATTCGCACCATTCTTGCCAGTGCCGGCATCTGGTGGGCAACGTTCACGATCATTCCGCTCGTCGCCCTTCGGTCGTTACGATCGCAGCATTTCGTAGAAGGACATGCAGGGCATGAAGGCGGCATGGGAGCTGCGTTCAAGCAGTTGTGGCGCACACTCCAGCATATGCTCGGGTACCGACAGACGTTGATCTTCCTGTGTGCCTATCTCTTGTACAACGATGCAGTGCAGACGGTGTTGACGATGGCGTCGGTGTATGGCCAGGAAGAGTTGCACCTCGGACTCGACACGTTGACGACGGCCATTCTCATGGTGCAGTTCGTTGCCATTCCCGGCTCCATTCTCTTCGAGCGATTGGCCTCGCGCATCGGCACACGCAATGCCATCATGACGGCCTTGGTCTGCTGGACCCTGGTACTTGTGATCACGTATGCATGGGTGAGCACCGAAGCGCACTTCTACATCCTTGCCGCCCTCATCGCCATCGTGATGGGAGGAACGCAGGCACTCAGTCGCTCGTATTTCTCGCGGATGATCCCAGACGGGAAAGAGGCAGAGTACTTCTCGCTGTACGAGATCAGCGATAAGGGGACGAGTTGGATCGGTCCGCTGGCCTTTGGCGTTGCACTCGACCTGACGCACAGTTATCGCACGGCCATTCTCTCACTGATCGTGTTCTTCCTGGCAGGAATGGTTCTGCTCGTGCGAGTCAAACGCCGGTAAAAAAAGAACCGGATCGACCTCATACAGTTCGATCCGGTCCGGAACGCCCCGGCGACCCTACCAAAAGCCCCGGGTACGCGTACGCGATGACGCGCACATCAATCTACTGAAATTGTCAATCCATGATCTTTCGCAAGAAGGCAGGCTTTTCGCCTCCAGAGGCGGACTTCATGCCGGACGATGGTGGCACCACCGGTGGCATGTTGGAGATCGGGATACCGCCATTGGACTGGGGTGCTGCTCCGGTCCCTTGCTGTTGCTGTTGTTGCGCCCGACGGACATAGGCCGGCACGTCGTAGGTCTGCAGCGAATCGGCGCCTCGTGGAGCCTCTTGCGCGGTGCGGACGACGGTGATGGCCGGTCCTGCCTCGGTCTGCAACTGATAGGTCTCGGGCTCCGGCTGCGGCTGTGGTTGCTCGGCGCGAGGCTGCTCGACCGGACGTACGGAACGCACATCGTTGATCGTGATCTTCTCTGCCTGCTTCACCACTTCCTCGCGACGGAATCCGGTGGCCACCACGGTGATGGCGATCTCGTCTTCCATGCGTTCGTCGATGACGACGCCGTGGATCAGATTCACATCGTCCCCCGCCGCCTTCTCGATATAGCTTACTGCCTCGCTCACTTCGTGCATCGTCATGCTGTTGCCGCCCGTGATGTTCACGAGCAGACCTTGCGATCCGTAGATGGACATGCCTTCGAGGATCGGTGAGTTCAGCGCGCTTGTTGCTGCTTCGATGGCACGATGTTCGCCACGTGCCATGCCGATGCCCATGAGTGCATCACCCATGTTGGCCATCACGGTACGCACGTCGGCAAAGTCGACGTTCACATAGCCAACGCCAGAAATGATATCGGCGATACCCTTCGTTGCATTGAAGAGAACGTTGTCGACCTTTGCGAGCGCTTCCATGAACGACACGTCCTTGTCGACGATCGACAGGATGCGTTGATTCGGGATCACGATCAGAGCGTCGACATGTTCGCGCAATTCCTTGAGGCCATGTTCGGCGATCTGCATACGCTTCTTCGACTCGTAGGCGAAGGGCTTCGTGACGATGGCCACCACCAGGGCGCCGATCTCGCGACCGACCTTGGCGATCACGGGTGCTGCTCCCGTGCCGGTTCCGCCGCCCATGCCTGCGGTGACGAAGACCATGTCGCTTCCGGCCAGTGCATCGCGCACATCGTCCATGCTCTCTTCCACGGCCTGACGACCGCGTTCAGGGTTGGCCCCTGCTCCGAGACCACGCGTGATGCTGGTGCCCAACTGGATCTTCACCGAGGCCGGATTGTTCATCAAGGCCTGATGATCGGTGTTCGCGGCAATGAACTCTACGCCTTCAAGTCCGCGCATGATCATGGTTCGCACGGCGTTGCCCCCGCCGCCGCCTACGCCAACAACGCGAATACGCGCGTCGTACGTTTGGTGCGTATCCAACTCAATCGCCATGGTTCCCCCCAAGGAAATCTGAGTACAAGTTTGTCACAATTCGTCCAACCAAGTTTTGACCTTCGACAACAAGCCCTGTTTGATGCCGTTCGAGGGCTGCACCTCTACCGGCATGGACTCTTGTTCATCGGTCGTTGTAGTGTTCTGTTGTAGTGTGGCATCAGCTCGATGCGATGCCACCATTTGTTGTACGGCGAAATGGATCAGACCCACGGCAGTTGCATACATGGGGTTCTGAACTTCGGGCGCGAAGCCGTTGACGCTGAAGCCGGCGGGGATGCCGATCTTCACCGGCATGTTGAACACTCGCTGCGCGAGTTCATCGGCTCCGCGCAAGAGCGAGCAGCCACCGGTGATCACAATGCCCGCATTGAGCTTGTGCGCAAGTCCTGACTTCATCACTTCGTGCAGTGCGAATTCGAACATCTCTTCCATGCGCGGTTCGATGATCTGACAGAGCAGGCTCTTCGTGACCTCGGTCGGACGACGTCCGCCAACACCCGGTACCTGGAACATCTCGTCGCGAATGATACTGTCGGCAATGGTATGTCCGTACTCCACCTTGATCCGCTCCGCCTCGATATTGCGAATGGCGAGGACCTCGGCGATATCATCGGTGACCTTGTTGCCGGCGATGGCAAAGATGTTCGTGAACCGAATGATGTTGTCTTTGAACACAGCGATGTCGGTGGTACCACCACCAATGTCGATGAGTGCAACACCCAGTTCACGTTCTGCATCGTCGAGTACGGCATAGGCCGAGGCCAATGGCTGCAGCACGACGCTCTCCACTTCGAGTCCGGCGCGTGTTGCACAACGATGCATGTTCTCGATGGCCGTGAGCGATCCCGTGATCACGAGCACGTCCGCCTCGAGGCGAATGCCGCTCATCCCTACCGGGTCCGTGATGCCGTCTTGTCCGTCGATGCTATAGTCCTGCGGGATCACATGCAGAATGGTGCGATCGTTGTCGATCTTCACCAAGCGTGCGTTCTCGAGCAGTCGTGTCACGTCGGTCTCGGTGATCTCGTGCGCCGGTGACGATACGCTCACCATGGCCCGCGTCGTGAAGGTCTGGATGTGATCTCCGGCGATGCCGATGAGCACGCGTTTGATGCGAACGCCTGCCTGTTGTTCGGCCATGGCCACGGCGGTCTTGATCGCATCGACGGTCTTGGGAATGTTCGTCACGACGCCGCGCTTGAGTCCTTCGCTCTCGGCCAGTCCCTTCCCGATGATGTCGATACGACGACCACTCGGATCGGCAGAGGCAACAACGGCGCACACCTTGGTCGTGCCAATGTCGAGTCCAACGTAGATGGTGTTCGGGATCATGGTGCCTTACCCTTTGTACCGAAGGATCACCTGGTGATTCCACCGCAGATCGATCACATCGACGGTGGTCATGTTCATCGCAGCACCGGCCTGCTTCCAGAACACGTTCATGTCCGCAAAGGCGCGCTGCGTCTCCACGGCATCTCCGAGACCGACGCGCCAACGCGCATCGTCCGTGATGAGCTCCGCCGAGCGCGTGCGCCGATCGTAGCGAACTTCCGATACTGCTTGATACAACACGGGGTCCAGTGTGCCGGACGCCGAAACGAGCATGGCCGCGACCATCCTCACTTCTTCGTTGGTGAGGATGCTGCCACTGCGTGTTGCTTGAATGACGGGAATGTTGTGTGCGGTGCGAACGGTGGCTGGAGGAAGGATGGAGCCCTCGGCGTCGACGTAGCGAAGATCTCCGCCCGTCACCACCACATGGGCCAGGGGCATGCGCTCGCGCACATCCACCGTGATCTCGTGCACACCCGTGCGATACACCGAGGCCGTTCGCACATAGGGATGGCGCTCCACCATCTCGCGAATGTCCGCGAGTGCGAGCGACCGTGCCTGCTTGTGAACGATGGTGTCGACCATGGTGCGAATGGTTGTTTGGCTAAGTCCCGTTGCTCCCGTTACCACAACACGGTCGACCTGTTGCCGACCTTGCCATTGCGCTGCCACGAGTGAAACGAAGACCACCGCCAGCAGAGACACCATCAAACCAGGGGCGCTTTTTTCACGCCCCTTGTTGTCTGCTTCCCCGTTCGTTCCTCTCACCGCCACTGCATGCCTCGCGTTGTGGATAACTCGCCAGGAATCCACAGCCCTGTGGATAACTCGACGGTTGTTGTCCGGCCCCCCGGAATGTCACGCTGTGCTGTCCACCCATATCCTTGAATCACATAAGGATTTACAGCACGCGCTAATCTACAACGCGACTTAAGAAGAAGCAATAGCTCGTGGGGTCATTCCCATCAATTATTCACACAGGTTATCCACATGCTGTGGATTTAGCTGATGGTCTTCGTCCGACCACCGTCCACAAGGATGGAAGTACCAGTGATGTAGGCGGCAAGGGGCGAGGCAAGAAAGCCGACGGCATAGGCGATCTCTTCGGGCTTTGCGAAGCGGCCGACCGGGATCTCGCGGGCCATGTCGTGACGGATGGCATCCTCGCTCATGCCCGTCATTGCTGCCTTTCGCGTGATGATCTGCTGCAGACGCTCGGTCTCCGTGGCACCCGGCAGGATGTTGTTCACGGTCACTCCATACGGTGCCACTTCCGTTGCCAACGTCTTCGACCAACTGGCCATCGCGCCGCGGATCGTGTTGCTCACTCCCAGGCCTTCGATGGGTTGTTTCACAGATGTGGATATGATGTTAATGAGGCGACCGAAGCCCTTTTCCTTCATTCCGGGGAGGACGATCTGCATCAGACCATGAGCGATAAGTAGATGATTGTGAAAGGTTTGCATCAGTTGATCGGAGATGGCCTCGGTGAGTTGTCCACCGGCTGGTCCACCGGTGTTATTCACAACAATGTGGAAAGCGCCATTGCTTTTCACATGGTTATGCACACTGTGGAAAAGGTCATCTGCCTCACCAACGTCAGCAACGATCACAGAATGGGACTGACCATTGGCAACGGCAAGTCCGGTGCGTACGCGTTCGAGCTCTTCGGCAGAGCGAGCCAGGAGGGTGACGTTGGCGCCCATAGAGGCAAGTTGTTCAGCAGATGCTCGGCCAATGCCCTTGCTAGCACCGCAGACGAGGGCGCGATAACCGTGGAGTGAATTCATGATGGGTGTGAATAGTGAGAAGGAGGACGTGACAAGTGACAGCGTCACAATATCTTTGTGAGAACAACAGTTGTTGCACCTCACCATTCAAAGATACGATGGCAGTTCTTCCTCCGATCAATTTCAAGAAATGGATCGACGAACATCGACACCTCTTGAAGCCTCCCGTGGGCAATGCCAAGGTGTATGAAGACACCGACTTTATCATCATGGTGGTGGGTGGGCCCAACGCCAGGAAGGACTATCACTTCAATGAAGGGGAAGAGTTCTTCTATCAGCTCGAAGGTGATATCACCGTCAAGATCATCGACGATGGTGAACCCAAGGACATTCATATCGCCGAAGGCGAGATCTTCCTCTTGCCGCCCCGCACCCCTCACTCCCCCCAGCGACCTGCCAATACCGTGGGCCTTGTGATCGAACGGAAGCGGACGGAAGCCGAGCTCGATGCCTTCATGTGGTTCTGTGAGAAGTGCGGACATAAACTCTACGAGGAGTTCCTGCCGCTCACCGATATCGTGACGCAACTCCCGCCGATCTTCGAGCGGTACTATCAGAACGAAGAACACCGTACCTGTCCGAAGTGCGGCTCGATCATGCAACCACCGGTGAAGAAGTAATGCTCAAGATCGACTGCCACGCCCACATCCTTCCGGAACGATGGCCTTCCCTCAAAGAGCGCTACGGCTACGGTGGGTTCATTGAACTCGACCACGTAGCGCCCGGCAAAGCGCGCATGATGCGGGATGACGGGACGTTCTTCCGGGAGATCGAACAGAACACGTGGGATCCGGTGGCCATTCTTGCCGACATGGATGCGCACGACGTCGACACGATGGTGCTGTGTACCGTGCCGGTGCTGTTCTCGTACTGGGCCAAACCGCAGGATGGACTGGACTGGTCACGATTCCTGAACGATCATCTTGCCGGAGTGGTACAAGATCACCCGAAGCGGTTCATTGGATTGGGCACGGTGCCCATGCAGGACGTCGATCTTGCCATTCAGGAAATGAAGCGTTGTAAGGAAGAGCTTGGCATGCCGGGCATCGAGATCGGAACGAATGTCAATGGTCGGAACCTCGACGATCCGTCGCTCTTCCCCTTTTGGAAGGCGGCCGAGGAGATCAGCATGGCCATCTTCGTCCACCCGTGGGAGATGATGGGCGCTGACCGAACGCAGAAGTACTTCTTGCAATGGCTCGTGGGCATGCCGGCAGAGACGACGTTGGCCATTGCCTCGATGCTGTTCGGCGGCGTGTTCGATGCCTTCCCGAAGTTGCGCGTGATGTTCGCCCATGCCGGAGGGACGTTCCCGTTCACGGTGGGCAGGATCTCGCATGGCTATTATGCACGACCGGATCTCTGCAACGTGAATGGCGTGGCAGATCCGACGGACTATGTGGGGCGGTTCTGGGTGGACTCGATCACGCACAACGCCGATGCGCTGCGTTTTCTTCTTGCCCTGCTCGGACCGGATCGGATCGCCTATGGAACGGACTATCCGTTCCCGCTCGGTGACCTTGAACATGGCAAGTTCATCGAGGAGATGGCAGATCTTTCTCCGGCCCTGAAGCAACAACTCTTTGCCTCGACCGTTCTTGACTTTCTCGACCTGCAGGCAGACGACTATCTGCGGCCATCTCCGAAGGAACTTCCGGATCAGGACACGGTGTTCGAATAGTTCTCTTCGCCGATTCCACAGAATGTCGCTATTTTTGTCGCCCCGGAGGGCTCGCATAATGGTATTGCAGCGGTCTTGAAAACCGCCGGGCGCAAGCCTGTGGGGGTTCGAGTCCCTCGCCCTCCGCATCTGAATTTCATTTTTGTAGTACAAAGGATATCCTATGTTGAAGCGTATCGCCTCTGCGGCTCTCCTGGCCGCCACCGTCATTGGCCTTGGTGCCTGCTCGAAGGACAGCACAACGAATCCCACTACGAATGCGACCTATTTGGTCACGACGTCTGGCTCCTACTGGCTGTACGACGATTTCTCACTGACCGGCTCCTCCACAGCCCCCGATTCGTCGAAGGTTGGAACCGATTCGATGGTCGTGCTCGGACCTGCAACGCAAGGCGGACTTTCCTGTACGGCCTATGTCGACTACACAACGGACTCCTCAGGCACCACGGCAGATACAACATATCAACGTGAAGAAGGCGGCAAGGTCTACACGTACTTCCCGCTCCAGATCGACGGACTCGGTGGCCTTGGCGCCGTTGACCTCGGAAGCAAGTGGGTGGTGATCGCCGATCAGAACGGGACGACGTGGACATCGCTCGATACCACACTCAAGGACGTACCGCTTGACTATAACGGCACCGTGTTGACCGCCAACATCGGCATGAAGATGACCGGACAAAAGATCGGCACCGAGAACGTTACCGTATATGGCACGTCGTACTCTGCGCTGCACTGCTTGTCCACGTTCAGCATCACGATCACCATTGTTGGCTTCGGTGAGATCCCGATCACCGTTCCAATCCACTACTGGATGGTTGCGAACAAGGGTGTTGTGAAGATGCAACAACCACCACAAACGATCACGATCGCAGCACTTGGTCAAACGATCCCTGTTCCGGGGAACAAACGATTGCTGACGAAAGCAGTGATCAAGTAAGTGACAAGTGACAAGTGACGAGTGACGAGTGACAAATAGGGCATCCGAAAGGATGCCCTTTCTTTTTTTCGGCACAATGTAACCGCTCCTCGACGTCGTGTCTCTCATTGGGAAAGCGTACAACCAAGGTCGTTATGTCATCGTCCCCCACATCGCCCAAGCAAGCAGCATTCATGGAATTGCTGTTGCCCTTGCAGAAGCGGCTCGAGAAGTTCGCCTTCTCGATGACGCATGATGCCGACGAGGCGAAGGATCTGGTGCAGGACACCATCCTGTCCGCCTGGCAGCACTTCGACGACGTCCGCGACCATGCCGCCTTCCGGAGCTACCTGTTCAGTATCTGCTCCAACTCCTACAAACGCAAATACACGCGAGCCAAGCTGTTCGGTCTGCTCACCGAAGACCTCCACGAAACACTTGCCGCCACCACCCTCGCTCCCGACGATGCCACCGATACGACCTTCGTCTATCACGCACTCGCAAAACTTCCCTTCAAGTATCGTGAAGCGCTGATCATGCATGAGATCACCGGGCTCACCGTAGAAGAGATCCGGAAGGTGCAAGGCGGCACGGCATCGGCGATCAAGGTACGGCTGATGCGAGGTCGTAGAATGCTGGCCCGCTTGCTCGGAGTACACACGGAACAAACGCTATCGGTGCAACCGGCGCCGAGCAAAGGATCCTGATCATGAGAACGAAACACACGATCGACGAAGCACTGCGCGCCGTGCGCGACGATGAACGACCACCACTTCTTCGCACGGAGGACATCGAAGAGCTCGTCCGCACAAACCCTACACCTGCCACGTCCACGCCTCCCCCATCGCATCTACTGCCGTGGACCATTGGTGGACTGGCCCTTGCGGCCACAACGGTGGGAATCGTCTGGTGGAACTCGTCGGATCACACCGAGCAGATGATCGATGCATCCGATGTGAACGTCGTAGCGTCAACGGCCGACCACACCACCGTCAACCCTGCCGCCCCGCCGCCTTCCCAACATCGCGATGCACCGGCCGCAGAGCCTGTGCGCATCTCGACCCTGGCGCCGACCGAGAACGACCTCACAACGCTTGGTCTTGTGGTGAGCGGATCGCAGCTTCAATACCGCGATGGCAGGTCGCTTGTGACGGTGACCACGACGGGGATCTCTGTGGTCGATGATGGAGGCGACGCGGACTCGCTGCACATAGTGCCGCGTATGGTCACACTCTTCCGGCAGGGTACGCACTTCGCAGCATGGTGGGATCGAACAGACGATGATGCGGCGAGCAACCTTCGTACGAAAGCGGTCATGCCGAACGACCTCGTGCCGGTGAAGGTCACGCTCAAGGATCCATCGTCACCGATGTTTCGCGAAGCCGACGTGATCCTGTGGTATCCTGCCTTCCGTCGCGGACTCGATCCGTTCAAGCAACGCAACGACGTTCGTGGTGCCATCGTCGAGAGCAACATCTACCCCAACCCGCTGCAACAGGGCGAGGCCACACTCCACGTGACGTTGGATCAACAGCGTACGGCTTCGATCGATGTCTTCGATCTGCAAGGTGCCACCATCCTGCATATCGACGAGGCCATCTCCAATGCACAAGGCGAACACCGCATCCGACTTCCCTTTGATGCAAGCGTGCCAACAGGTATGTACATCATCGTCCTCACCACCACCGCAGGCGAGCGCAGTATTCAACGCCTGATGATCGAACGATAACAGGAGTCACCCATGAAGACGATCACATTCTGCCTTATCCTGGTCACGTCGTTCCTCATCGCTGCGGCACAACCCAAGACCGGTGTGTACTACGATGACGGGAAGGGCGGTAAGGTTGCGCTTGGCATTCAGCGCATGGACATGTCGGTGGATGTCGTTGGACATATCGCCACCACGACCGTCGACATGGTCGTGAAGAACACCACCGACCGTGTGCTTGATGGTGAGTACATCTTCTCGATGCAGGACGGACACACGGTCTCGCGTTTCGCACTCGACATCAATGGTCGCCTGCGCGAAGGCGTCGTGGTCGACAAGGCCAAAGGACGCGAGGCTTATGAGTCCACCATCCGTCAGAAGATCGATCCGGCCTTGCTGGAGTGGACGCGAGGCAATGCATTCCGTACGCGTGTCTATCCGCTTCCAGCACACGGCACGCGACACCTCGTGATTTCCTATGAGCAAGAGCTTCTTCGCGGCAGCACGGGTCTTTCCTATCAGTCACCCTTTGCCTTTGCCGAGAAGATCGATTCCTTTTCGTTCCATGTGGATGTGCATGCTACCGATACGAAGCCCGCGCTCACCGGTGGCGTTGGCACAGCCGTGAGCTTCACACTGCATGAGCGCTCGTACATGGCAGAGTTCAGCGGCACGGACATTGCATTGGCCGCCCCCTTCCTATTGCAGATCCCCATCACGAGCGGCAAGCCATCGGTGGCTGTGAACGACTTCAAGGATGTGTCGTACTTCGCGGCCTTTCTGCATCCGCGCGTCACCACCCGGCAACGAAGCAAGCCGTTCACCATCGCCTTGGTGTGGGACGTTTCTGCATCGGCGGCCGGACGGGATGTGAACAAGGAGATCGACTTCCTGCATGCAATGTGGCGACGGATCGGCACGGCAAGTGTGGACCTTACAACGTTCGACATCACGCGCAGATCCGTACGTCGGTTCAGCATTGCCGACGGCAAATGTCCGGAACTCGACAAGGTCTTGCAGCAACAACAGTACGATGGTGGTACACAGCTCTCGGCATTGGATCTCGCATCGCTGAAGAACGACGTCGTGATCTTGTGTTCTGACGGGATCTCGACGTTTGGCTCGCACACCATCGGAAAGGCCAATGCACCGGTGATCGCCGTCACAAGCGCTCCACAGGCGGACCACGACGTACTTCGTGGACTTGCCGTTTCCACGGGCGGTGCCATCATCGATCTTACGAAGATGTCGATCGGCGATGCCGAGACCGCCTTCTGGACCGATCCGCAGGAGCCACAGACCATTCGCATCATAGACGGCGCGGCCGATATTCGGACCATGCCGTCGGGTCTTGTCGGCATCCTCCATTCCGACCACGCTACCATCATCGCAGACCTTGATACCATCCATCTCAGCAAGCAGGAAGACATGGTGGCCGGTTCGTCGATCGCACGTCTGTGGGCTCGTAGTGAACTAGCTCTGCTTGGTATGGATCGCGAGCGGAACAAGACGGCCATCACAGCACTTGGCACACGGTTCTCACTGGTCACGCCCGGAACATCGCTCATCGTCCTCGATCGTGTTCAAGACTACGTGCGCTACGGCATCGAACCACCATCCTCCGAACCTGAACTCGTAGAGCAATACCGTAGCATTCGCTCACGTCCGGTGAACGATAGCGCACAGCGCTATGCTGCACATTTTGAGCGGGTCGTTGCGATGTTCAAAGAGCGTGCTGTTTGGTGGGGTCGAGTCTTCACTTCACCGTCCAATGTGAGAGTTGATTCGAATACACGACTCATCAACGGAAGTAAGCGGCATAGCATGGCAATCGACGTCATTGAAGCGAACGCAGGGAGGACTCGTAGCGATACTACTGTCATACTCGCAGACCGGGACTTTCCACGTAAAGAAAGACCAGTTGCTAGTGTGCTCATACAGGACAATGCGACTGTATCAACGGGCCAAGGCGAACTTGCCAATCCTCTGGACCCAGAGCGTTCTCGCCTCGCAAGGACAGAGGGGAAGGACCTTCAATTTGTGGTCCGTGCTTCTCGAAGTTCCAACGAACAAGTACTCGTTGATGGGCTTACGATAACAGAACCATTCACGGGTGGACTCGCCAAGGTCGAAGTGACGGAAGACAATGTCACCGGAGAGATATCGATCGCCAAACCCGCAAAGGATGCGGCCTACGTAAGCGTGGTCCGTTCATCGTCCGACCCATATGCGGCCTACTTGGCGCTACGCGAGGAATACGGACAGAGTCCTGCATTCTATCTGGATGTTGCCGACATTCTCGCAGAGAAGAAGAAGACCGATCTGGCCTTGCGCGTGCTCTCGAACATTGCCGAGATGCGGTCCGAGGACCATCGACTTCTGCGCATCCTTGGCTATCGATTGATGAAGGGCGGATACAACGATCTTGCCGTGATGATCTTCGAGGACGTGTTGGCCATGCGCGAGGAAGAGCCGCAGTCATATCGCGATCTCGGCCTGGCCTATGCGCAGGCGAAGCGGTATCAAGATGCCGTGTCCAGTTTGTATTCGTTGGCAACACGTCCGTGGGATGGTCGATTCCCCGAAGTGGAGCTCATTGCCTTGAACGAGATGAATCGCGTGATCGCCGAGCAGGCAAAGGGCGTATCGGTATCGAAGATCGATCCTCGCCTCCTTGCCGCCATGCCCGTTGATGTGAGGATCGTTGTGTCGTGGGATGCCGACGACTGCGATATCGACCTCTGGGTAACAGATCCGCGCAATGAGAAATGCATGTACAGCAACCGAGACACGAAGATCGGTGGACATCTGTCGCACGATCTGACCGGCGGCTACGGACCGGAAGAGTTTCTGCTGAAGAATGCACTGCCCGGTGACTACAAGGTACAGGTCAACTACTTTGGTGATCGTCAGCAACGTCTGTCGGGACCAACAACGGTGTACGTGGACATGTACACGAACTATGGCAAGCCAAACGAGAAGAAGCAGAGCGTGATCCTCAAGCTCGACAAGACGAAGGAAGTGATCGACGTGGGTGCGCTCACGTTCAAGTGAGCAAGGGCGGCAAGGCGGCGTGGGCGCTTACCGTTCGCCGAGTTGGTCGGAGCGTTTGCGAGCGAGGTAGAGATCGAGACCACCACGTCCGCCCGGTCGGTTCGATGCGAACAGCAACGATCCGTCCGGTAGCATGGCGCAATCCGATTCGTCGAACTCGGAGTTGATGGCATCGATGGGCTGCGGTTCCGTCCATGCACCATCGCGGAACACACTCAAGAAAACATCGAATCCGCCCTTGCCGCCATAGCCATTCGATGCATAAAGCAACGTATCGTTGGCAACGAAGTATGGCGTGATCTCGTCGCCCGAAGAATTCACCACGTCGCTCAGATTGACAGGTTCTTGCCATGCGCCACCGGCAACGCGGTGGCTCATCCACAGGTCCGTTCCCCCACTGCCACTTGGTCTGTCGCTGACGACGACCAGCATGGTCCCGTCCGGCGAGACGGCAGGGTGCGACGTGAAGAACTCGCCGTTCATGACGTCGATGCCGTGACCGGCATTCAGTGATGAACCATCGCGGACAACGGTGACAACGCCCATGTAGGACCGACGACGATGCATGAGATACATGGCGCCGAACATATCGCCACTTTCGGAAGCCGTGAGGAAGGCGCGATGATGGCCTTCTTCATTGAAGGTCCCCGACACCAGTTCGGGTCCGCCCTGTGTAGCCGTGCCATACATCGGACTACGATAGATGGCCGCAACGCCGGAACGTTCAGAGGTGAAGCAGATGGAGAGTCGACGGTCGGTGATGCACGGACCGTACTCGTCGGCCGTGGAGTTCATGGCCTCCATGGGCGTGGGTGCCATCCAGAGATCGGCCGCATCGTACAGCGGTTGGCCATGCATGGTGATGCACGCTCCGAAGAGCGCTATCGATGCCACAACGATATGGACCGCTTGCTTATACACCTCGGGTCTCGGGATGCCAAATGAACTTATGCATTTGCAATTGGAAACGAACATCCAGTTTGTCGGCCAGGATCCATTCCACCACGTCTTTGAATTCGAGCGTTCCGAACACACACGACAAGAGCACGGCCGTGGTCGATCGCGAGAGATCGTAGCGACGGATCACGTCACGGGCGAACTCGTAATCGCGTCGCGAGGCCAAGACGAACTTGATCTCGTCGGTTGGACGAAGTGCGTCAAGATTCTCCCAATGGTTCAATGGTTCCATCTTTGAATCGGGACACTTCACGTCGATGATGCGGATGACGCGCGGGTCGACGTTCGACACGTCCACATGTCCTCCGGTCTCAACGGCCACCGTATACCCTGCATCGCAGAGATACGCCATTAGCGGCACAACGTCGGGTTGCTCGAGTGGCTCACCACCGGTAAACTCCACGAAGGAACAGCCGATCCGTTCGATCTCGGCCACGATCTCCGCACCCGTCATGAGCGTGGCCACGACGCGCTTGTCGAGCGCATACGGCGTATCGCACCAAACACAACGCAGCTTGCATCCTTGCAGTCGGATGAAGGTGCATGGCATACCGGCGCGACTCCCCTCTCCCTGCACGGAAAAGAAGATCTCGCTGACGTTGAAGTGGTGATCGAGCATGGCCTACAAAGATACGATTATGCGATACGCATATACTCGTGCGCATTGTGGTAGCGGCGTTGGAGATAGGCGCGTGTTCGTGCGAGATCGGGGTGACGGAGGTGCGGATCGCGATCGACGAGTGCGAATGCATCCTGACGTGCACGCGCGATCATGGGTGTATCGCTGACAAGGTCCGTGAAGACGAAGTCGGGCAACCCGCTTTGACGCGTACCAAGCACATCACCCGGTCCGCGCAAGGCAAGGTCCACCTCGGCAATGCGGAATCCATCCGTGGTCTCTTCCATTGTTTTCAATCGAATGATCGATGCAGCCCGATCTTCCGCGGCATTCTTCCGATTGATCTGATACTTGAAATGGTCCTTCGTTGCCAGGAAGCAGAACGAACCATGCTCGCCTCGGCCAACACGGCCTCGCAACTGATGCAACTGCGAGAGTCCGAACCGCTCCGCATTCTCGATGAGCATCACGGTGGCATTCGGCACATCGATCCCCACTTCCACAACGGTGGTGGCCACAAGGATGTCGTACTTGCGGGCAAGGAAGTCCCGCATGGCATCTTCCTTCTCGTACCACAATTGCTGTCCGTGCAGCAGACCCATCTTGAGCGTTGGATACACATCGCGCTGCAACGACTCGAAATGCTCGACGGCCGATTTCAATTCAAGCTTCTCAGATCGCTCGACCAACGGATAGACGATGTAGGCCTGACGTCCCTCGGCCACTTGCTCGCGCACAAAGGCATGCACAGAATCGAGTCCGCTCTCATAGACCACCTTCGTGACAATGGGCTTCCGATCTTTCGGAAGTTCGTCGATCACCGACACGTCAAGGTCCCCATAAGCCGTCATCGACAGGGTACGGGGAATGGGTGTGGCGGACATGACGAGAAGATGTGGTGCCTTGCCGCCTTCGTTGGATTCGCATCCGAGCCTTCGAAGTGCGGCACGTTGTTCAACACCGAACCGGTGCTGTTCGTCGATGATGGCAAGCCCGAGCTTGTGATACTGGACGCTGCTCTCGAACATGGCATGCGTCCCAACAATGATGTTCGCCTCACCACTGGCGATCTCGGCGAGGACCTTGGTTCGGAGCGCCTTGCGCTGTCCGCCCACCAGTTGCGTGCACTGCAGATCGGTGTCCTGCAACAACCGCTTGATGCTGTTGAAGTGTTGCTCGGCGAGGATCTCGGTGGGGGCCATGATCAGCGCCTGATAGCCGTTGTCGACAGCACAGAGCATGCACAACAGAGCAACGATGGTCTTGCCCGATCCAACGTCGCCTTGCAGTAGTCTGTTCATCGGCGTGCCTGACGTCATGTCGCGCGTGATCTCGTGGATCACACGACGTTGCGCGGCCGTGAGCTCGAACGGAAGGTTGTCCACCAATGCACGTGCATGCGGACTCTTCGCCTGCATCGGCACGCCAAGTTCGGGAACACGTTGTGTGCGCTTCCGAACGGCCAGCATCAATTCAAAGAAGAAGAGCTCTTCATACTTCATGCGTTCGCGAGCGGAGCGCACGGATGCAAGTGATGACGGGAAGTGCAATTCACGCAAAGCGGTGGAGCGATCCATGAAGCCATGCTGTCGCACATACACTTCGGGCAGCGGGTCCACCATCGTGTCCAGCGTTCGATCGATCACATGTTCCACGATGCTGCGCATCATGCGCAACGTGAGACCTGCCGTTCGCATGCCTTGCGTGATCGTGTACTTCGGCAGGATGGCACCGGCGCGATACTGCTCCATGTCCTCTTCTTCTACGCGCTCGATCTCGGGATGATGGAACGTGATCTGATTCCATCGCGGATCGAAGTCCGGGGCGCCCGAGATCACCACATGCTGTCCGTGTGCGAGCACGCGCTTGTAGTAGGCGACCATGTTCCAGAAGATCAACGTTGCCGAGGCTCCGCTGCCATCGCTCACCACGACCAACAACATCGTTCGTCCCTTGCCGTACGACTGTTCCCGCACGTCGGCAACAACAGCCACGAGCGTGACCTCTGCGGTGACCTTCGTGATGGTGGCCGCGTCGGAGTTCCAGAGATTCGGCTTTCGGAAGGTGGCAAGGAGGGCAGAGATGGAGGGGGCGGCGCTTCGATCGACGTAGCCCCGCGGTACATACATCAGCACGTCTTCGGGGGTGACGAGACCTTCGGAGGCAAGGACCTCTGCACGACGCGGACCGACGCCCTTGACGTATTGCAGTGGAAGGATCTTGCGTTCCTCGTCGCTCATGGTCGGGTTGTGGAACAGGTCAAGAGCGTGTCGGTTGGTTGCTCTCCGAGCAAGTACAGTCGATCGGCCTGCACCGAGAACGTCCGCACGTCGGCAAGCGCCTTGATGATCCGTTGCTCAAGCGGCAGCGCCTCGCACATCATGCGTGTAGAGGCCACCGCGCCGATGCGCATCGTTGTATCGTCGATCGTGGTCGAAGCCGAGATCGCATTGCAACCGCCGGTCCCGCTGAGTCGATCACCCTCGAACGAGAGCTGTGGCGAGCGTGCATCAAATTGTTGCTGCAGGTGTTCGGAACGCACGCTCAGCACGAACCATGTGCGTCCGTTGATCGAGGCAGTGGATGAGGTCGACCGCGTAGTGGCGCACGACGCGACGATCAGCAGCACGAGTGATGCCATGGCAACGACATTCATGCGCGCGACACCAACGATCGCGTGTAAACCACATGGTCTGTGGGTGGTGGCGTTGCCCCGGATGCGCGAATGCGAACCGAGACCTCGTCCATGTGATGGGTCGTGTGATTGATCACGTGAAAGACGAGATCACGGAATAACTGCGTAAACACCGTGCCACTGAGGTTCGCATAGGTGATCTCCTTGTCGAGCCCCTCCTCGCCACCTTCCAGCAACAACGTGCCCCATGCCTCCGTGTCCACGGCATCGCGTTCCAGTGCTTGCGCAATGGTGAGTGTCTCGTGGATATCGGTATGCACGGCGCCATCGCGCACGCGCTCCAGCCAGATGCGGCGGGCATTCACGGTATGCTGGAAGAGGAAGACGATGCGCGGATCGTCAGCGAGACCATGTTCGGTGCACGCATCCGCAAGCGTCTCCATCATCCACGAACCGTACTGGAACAGACCACGAAACCACGACGCTGCGTTCTGCATGTGCACCTTTCGTTTGATCAGATCACTGTCATCCAGCCATGCACATCGGGTGCCTGACCGTATCGAATGGCATTGAGGTGGTTCTTGAGTGTGAACATCGTATCGGTGGGGAGCACCGGCAGTGCGAACTCTTCCGTATCGATCGCAATGCGACCGATCGGCGCCACAGCGGCGGCAGTTCCTACACCAAATGCTTCGGTCACTCTTCCGGCACGCAGGCCTTCGGCAAGATCGTCCACCGTGATCATGCGTTCGGAGATCGGCAGACCTAGGTCGCGCGCGATCGTGAGCACACTGTCACGCGTAACGCCGTCGAGGATCGTGTCCGTGAGTGCCGGCGTGACGATCACACCGTCGATCACGAACATCACGTTCATCGTCCCCGACTCTTCCACCACACGATGTTCCTTGGCATCCGTCCAGATCACCTGATCGAAGCCATCCTGTTGTGCCAATTGCGTTGGCAGCATGGCCGCGGCATAGTTACCCGCACACTTGGCGAATCCGGTCCCGCCGGCCACGGCACGCGCGAAGACGCGCTCCATGCGGACGCGAAGCGGCCGTGCATAGAGGGGTCGGAACGGACCGCCAACGACCATGAAGAGATAATCGTCGGAGACCTTGATCCCCATACGCTCTTCGTTCGCGATCACGAACGGTCGGATGTAGAATGCACTATCGGGTCCGGGAGGCACCCACGACCGATCGGCCCGCACAAGATCGACGATGCCATCACGGAAATGGGAGAGCGGGATCTCGGGCATGCACATGCGAGCAAGCGATTTGTTGAAGCGCTCATGGTGCTTCTCGATGCGGAACACGGCAACGTCGCCATTGTCGTATCGATAGGCCTTCATTCCCTCGAACACGATCTGCGCATAGTGCAGACCGAGTGCCAGCGGCTGCATCTCGATCGGAGCGTAGGGTTTGAGGACACAGTCCTCCCAACGTCCGTCGGAATGCTGAGCGATGCTCATATGCTCGCTGGGTACATTCGAGAGCGTGAGTTGGGCGATGTCGTCGAACGGTTGTGATGACATGTGGGAGGTGCTCCAATAAGCTTCAAAAGTTGTCCGGGCACGGGTTCGACCGAGCGCAAAACTACGAATTCGGCGCACCTCCATCACCGTCGGCGAACCCAGCGCTCCACGGCGTCGCCGTAGATCACTTTCAGGGTGGACCGCCGCAGGGCGAGCTCGGCCGCGACCGCTTCCGACACGTATGGCAGGAGGAACTGGACCATCGAACCATAGGTGGTGACGATGGCCGGTTCGAATTCGGCGAACAGCGACGAGATCTGCAGGACGTTCGCTCCGGGATCGTAGAACACGAAGCGCTCACTGCGGCAGACCCGACGGGCCATGTCGCGTAACATGCTTCCGATGCGTCGCGCCGAATAGACGTGCGACGGGAACGGCGGCGCACGCGTACTGCCTGTGGCCAAGGCAACAAGGACAAGTGGTGAGCCTGCCTCACGCACCACGCGTTCACGAAGGGTGCGCAGCGTGAAGAACTCGCTGGCGATCTCGAATGTGTCGGAATCGTATAACTCGTCACGCCAGATCGTCGATCGATATCCGGCATGGTGCGACATCACGGACAGCACCGAGGCAAGCCATGCATTGCACCAGAAAGCTGTGCGGGCGGCGGACGAGAACGCATTGGGCTGCGCCGTGCGCAGTCGACGCCAGTAGATGTCGAACGTCGAATACCGCACAGCATCCGTGTTCATCCGTCCGCTCTTCAACGATGCATGCCACAACGAATCGAACGCCGCATGGTCGATCACATCGGTGGTGTCGGCCGTGCGAAGGATCACAGTGGATACAAGGATCATAAGATGGTGGTAGGGCGGCATGGCGATATATTCGTGCATCATTCACCGTAGAACGTGACCATGCGAATCATCACCACTGTTGCCGAAATGCAAACGCTCGTGCGCGATCTGCGTGCGGCGGGGTCCACCATCGGCTGCGTGCCCACCATGGGCGCCCTGCACGACGGTCATGCCTCCTTGATCAAGAGCGCTGCAGAGCAGCATGGCACCGTGATCACGTCGATCTTCGTCAACCCGACACAGTTCGCCCCCACCGAAGACCTCTCCAAGTATCCGCGCAACCTCGAGCGCGACACGCTTATCGTTGCCCAAGCGGGCGGCACCGTGATCTTTGCACCGACCGTGGACGAGATGTATCCGAGCGGCTTCTCCACGTCGATCCACGTGGGCGGCATCACGGAAGTGTTCGAAGGAGCACGTCGACCCGGACATTTCGACGGCGTGGCCACCATCGTGGCCAAGTTGCTCATTGCCATGTCGCCCGACGAGGCCTACTTCGGACAGAAGGACTATCAGCAAACGCTTGTCGTACGAACCCTCGTGCGTGACCTTGGTCTGCCCTGCACCATCACCGTGCGCGACACCGTTCGCGAAGCCGATGGCCTTGCCATGAGCTCACGCAATGTGTACTTGAACGAAGAAGAGCGGGCACAGGCAAGTTCGTTGTATCGAGCCCTCATACTGGCACGCACGATGATCGAGAATGGTGAGCGCCGTGCAACAGAGATCGAGCATGCGATGTCGGCCACGCTCCTCCAGATCCCCGGCCTCACGATCGATTATGCTTCGGTGGTCATGGCCGACACACTTGCAACGTGCGATGTGTTGCCCGAGAAGACGAACGTAGTGCTGTTGCTTGCCGTGCGCATAGGCACCACACGCTTGATCGATAACATGCGTTGCACGGTGGGAGGTTGATGATGGCACATGTGAGCATCCTGCCGATGACCGAAGATCGATTCGATCAATTCCTGGCGCTGATCGATGCGTTGGCTGCCTATGAGAAGCTCGACCCGCCAGGCGATGCGGCGCGAGAGCGACTCCGCAACGATGCCTTCGGAGAACGCCCGCGCTATCAGGCATTCTTGGCTCTTCTCGACGAGTCCGTTGTTGGCTATGCCATTTGCTTCGAAACGTATTCATCGTTCCTGGCACGACCCACGATGTATCTCGAAGATCTCTTCGTGCTCGAGGACGCACGAAAGCATGGTGTGGGTGGTGCGCTCTTCGACCATGTGCGTGCGCTCGCCGTCGAGCGTCACTGCGGTCGCATGGAGTGGCAGGTCCTGGATTGGAACATGCTGGCGCGCGACTTCTATCACCGGCGCTCGGCACAGCACATGAAGGAGTGGATGCTCTACCGCATCACATTCGACTAACTCGCTGTCTTACTGCAAGGCCTTGTCGAGGAAGGCAAGGAACGACGCTTCGTTGCGCGTGTATTGACCTTGTGCGACGAACTCGCCCTTAGCATTCAACGTCACGTACAACGGATTGGCCACTGTGCCATACCCGCGCATCAGATCCTGATTGCCGATATAGGGCTGCGTCTTCCGATCGGTATACAATCGCACCAAGATCATCTTGTCGAAGCGTGACTTGATGGACTGCTTCGGGAACATGAACTTCTCCATCCATCGGCAGTTCGTACAGGAGAATCCGGTGAAGTCGATGAAGATCGGCTTCCCTGTTTTCGCAGCTTCTGCCTTTGCCTTGGAAAGATCGTCGTACCAATACTCTGCGGCTGCGGCCTCCTTGCCACCTTCCCCTTTCAACGAGGAGGTTGGAGGGGCGGCAAGGGCAGCACCATCGATGAGTTCGTGATAATTGTCGGGTGGAAGGAGTGCTTCGAGATCGGCCGCGAGCGGACGTCCCACCATGCCGGCCACGAGCCAGAATCCGAGCGATGCGAAGACCACGGCATAGAATGCCCGAATGCCGCTCACTTTCTCGACGGTGGAATCGAGTTTCATCTCGAATACGCCGAGCACGTAGAGTGCGATCAAGAATGCGCAGCCAGCCCAGATGGCCAAGAAGATCTCACGTGGCAGCAGACCGATGCCCCATACGAATTCGGCCGTGCTGAAGAACTTGATGGCAGCCGCGATCTCGAGGAATCCCATCACCACCTTCAAGTTGTTCATCCAACCGCCGGCGCGCGGCAGTCGATTGAGCAAGGCCGGGAACAGCGAGAGCACGAAGAACGGCATGGCAAAGGCCGTCGAAAATCCGAGCGTTCCGATGGCAGGATAGAGATAGTCACCATTGGAGGCGGACAGAAGCAATGTGCCAACGAATGGCACCGTACAGGTGAACGATGTGAGCGAGAACGTCAGTCCCATCAACCATACCGCCGTCACACCATCGCCTTGCGAGCGTTGATTGAGCTTGTTCATGATCGACACCGGCACCTGGATCTCGAAGGCTCCGAAGAGATTGAAGGCCAGGATCATGAAGAGCATACCGATCCCAAGGTTCAGCCAGGGATTGGCAGCAAGATCCTGTACGGCTGTTCCACCGAACACCGCAGAGGCAATGATGCCGATGGCCGTGAACGTCGAGATGATGCCGAGGGCGAAGATGCTTGAGTCGCGCAGTCCTTTGCCGCGCGTCTTCTCATGTCGCTTCGTGAAGAACGATACCGTGATCGGGATCATTGGGAACACGCATGGCGTGAGCAAGGCCAGGAAGCCAATGCCCATGGCATACAAGAAGAAGCTCAGTAAGCCTTTCTGCTTTTCCGTCTCGATCTCTGTGGGTGCGCCACCCGATGTTGGCGGCGTCGCTGACGTTGTGACCTTCGCGACGGCACTCGATGTCGTCGGCGTGGTCGACGTTGCTGGTGTCGCCGTTGCCGTGTCGGCAAGAGCCGCATCGGAAGCCGGTGCGGTCACCGTGAGGGCCACGGGAAGCAAGATATCGTCAAGCGGCAGGCACGACATGGTGTCGCACATCTGCACGGTGAACTTCACGTTCGCCTTGAGAGCGCCGACAGCCGCGCGCGGGTTGATGCGCACCGGCACGTCGAGTTCGATGGTGCCACTCCACTCTTCAATGGTCGTTCCCCACGTTTCATCGAAGTGCGAATGCGCTGTTTTCGGAGGCTTGATCTTGCCAACCACTGTCAATGCCGACGCTGGTTGCACCGTGATCACCGTTGGCTCCGGACCAAGTCCATCGGGTCCCACGGCGGCCGTCATTCCGTACGTGTGCCAGTGCTTCTCGATCTTGGCCTTGAGATGCAGCACCACGGTATCTCCGGCCTTGCCGGAGATAGGTGCGATCGGTGCGAACTTGATGTGATCACTGCCGTTCTGTGCCGTCACCGCGAGTGGTGCAAGCGTGAAGAACATGGCAACGAGAACAGAGGTGAAGGTCTTCATCATGGTGCGTTGGGGTTCCGTAAGCGGATGAACCTTGTAAACTTACAGGAAAAAGGCGATTTTGCTTGTTATGACACTTGACGACATCCTCTCCCTCTCGAAACGCAAAGGCTTCGTCTTCCAATCATCCGAGATCTATGGCGGCCTGAATGGCTGCTGGGATTTCGGTCCGCTTGGCATCGAACTCCTCCGCAACATCAAGGACGCATGGTGGAAAGCCATGACGTACCGTCCCGACATCGTAGGACTCGACGCCTCGATCCTCATGCACCCCAGGGTGTGGGAGGCATCCGGTCACGTGCAGCAGTTCTCGGATCCGATGATCGACAACAAGACGTCGAAGGCACGCTACCGCGCCGACAATCTCATCGAGGAGCGCATCCTTGCCTTGCGCAACAAGAAGAAGACCGCCGAGGCCGATGCCATCGAAGCCCGTCTTGCCGCCGTGCAAACCAACGAAGACTACTACAACATCATCACCGAGTTCGCCATTCCCGATCCCGTGTCCGGCACAACGGAATGGACGGAGGTACGGAACTTCAATTTGATGTTCAAGACCTTCATGGGTCCGGTGGAAGATTCCGGCAATGCCGTCTATCTGCGTCCCGAGACCGCTCAGGGCATCTTCGTGAACTTCAAGAACGTGATGGATTCAGCACGCATGAAGCCTCCGTTCGGCATTGCCCAGATCGGCAAGTCGTTCCGCAACGAGATCAACACCAAGAACTTCCTGTTCCGCACGCGCGAGTTCGAGCAAATGGAGATGCAGTTCTTCATTCCGCCCGGCACCGAGGGTGAATGGTTCGAGTATTGGCGTCAGCAGCGGTGGGACTGGTTCCTCTCGCTTGGCATCAATCCCGAGAACCTGCGCCGCAAGCCGCATGACAAGCTGGCCCACTATGCTGCGGCCGCAGAGGACATTGAATTCCTGTATCCCTTTGGATGGGGCGAGGTGGAAGGGATCCATTCACGGACCGACTTCGACCTTGGCAGGCATCAGGAGTTCTCGGGCAAGAAACTGGAATACGTCGACACGGTGTCGCGCGAACGCTACACGCCCTATGTGATCGAGACCGCCGTTGGTGCAACACGCACCTTCATGGCCGTGCTCTGCGACGCGTATGCCGAAGAACATGTCCAGAACGACGATGGCACATCGGAAGTGCGGAATGTGTTGCGCCTCCATCCCTCCCTGGCCCCTGTGACCGCGGCGATCTTCCCCTTGGTGAACAAAGACGGGCTTCCCGAAGCAGCCATGAAGATCTATACGGAACTTCAGCGGAGTTTTCGTGTTGATTACGACACGAGCGGAGCGATCGGTCGACGCTACCGTCGCCAGGATGAAGTGGGTACGCCCTTCTGCATCACGGTGGACGGAGACACGACGGCCGACGGAACGGTCACCCTTCGAGATCGCGACACCATGCAGCAGGAACGTGTGCAGGCCGACGCAATCGAAGAGATCATCCGTCGTCGTATCAAGCGCTGATCATGTTGATCGGCATGCACCACCTCTAGGCAGCTATTCATGAAGTATCGCGTTGTTGTGCTCGGCGGGCTCATTGTTGCGACGTGTTCGATCGGTTTCATCTCCATGGGAGACACGTCGATCTATGCCCGCATCGGTCGCGCCATGGAGACGTTCGGTGCCGTGGTCCGCGAGGTACACTCCGGATACGTCGACGATGTCGACCCGCAAGAGCTGATCGAAGCGGGTATCGACGGCATGCTCGAGACGCTCGATCCCTATACCGTCTACATGAACAGTGGCGAGAGCGAGGACATCGACATGCTCTCCACCGGAACCTATACCGGGTTCGGCTTCACCGTGGGTCACGTCGATTCGAACCTCACCATCACCAACGTCCGCGACGGCATGCCGGCAAAGCAAGCCGGGCTGCGTATTGGTGACCGACTCCTCTATATCGATTCGGTGTACGTCGAGCGGATCCAGTCGAAGGACCTTCGGAAGATCACGCGGGGCACGCCGGGTTCAGTTGCCGTGATCAAGGCACTCCGTGAAGGACGTTCGGACACGATCATCGTCCACGTTCGCCGATCAGAGCTCGACCTCGAGAACATCTCCTACAAGGAACTCCTTCCTTCCAACGTTGGCTACATCCGTCTCACCCGCTTCTCACGTCGCAGTGCAGAGGACGTGCGCCGGGCACTCGACGATTTCCGTTCGAAGGCACCGCTCAAGGGCGTGATCCTCGACCTGCGAGACAATCCGGGCGGATTGCTCGATGCGGCGGTCGGCATTTGCAAGATCTTCGTTCCGAAGGGAAGCGTGATCGTCTCGACGCGAGGTCGCGAAGGCCAAGACACCCGAACGATCACCTCGGACATCGAGCCCATCGAGCCAACGGTGCCGTTGACCGTGTTGATCAACGACCGAAGCGCCAGTGCCAGCGAGATCGTTGCCGGTGCCATTCAGGACCTTGATCGCGGCGTTGTGATCGGTCGACAGTCCTACGGCAAGGGACTGGTCCAAACCGTGGTCCAGCTCCCCCACGATGCAAGCATGAAGATCACCACGTCGCGCTACTTCACGCCGTCGGGCCGATGCATTCAGAAGATCGACTATGCCGCGCGTCGCGGAACCGTGCAGCACCATTCGGACACGGCCCACTTCTACACCAAGAACCGACGCATCGTGCATGAGCTGGACGGGATCGAGCCGGACACCACGGTCAACGACTCCATTTTCCCGGCCATCGTCCAGCAACTGGTGGACGAGGCCCTCGTCTTCCGCTATGGCACCATCCTGAGCGCCACCCTTGATTCCCTGCCGCCTTCCTTCTCCGTCGACAAAGCAATGCTGGAGGGCTTCATCCGTTTCATAGAAGCTCAACCGATGGGAAAGCGCTCGAAGGCCCTTTCTGACCTCGTCGCTGCAAAAAACCGGATCGAATCGGAAAAGTGGGCCGCATCGATGGTCAAGTCGATCGAGGCCACCGAAAAGGCCATGGAACGAGAGATCCCGAAGGCCATTCGGCAGCACGGAGACTTGATCCGCGAGCTTTTGGACATCGAGGTCCGCGCCCGATTCAGCAACGACCAACTGCGGCAATCCCGCTCCCTTACGATGGACCCGTACGTAAAAGCTGCCCTCCGGATCGTCACATCGCAACGATATGCAGGAATGCTTGAATCAGAATCGGTCGGAGAGCAGTAACTTTGCACCCTTGCATACATGTGTCAACTGACGGAACCCCATGAGAATCACAAAACAATACACGAATCGCGAGAGTCAATCCCTCGATAAATACCTACAGGAGATCGGTCGCGTCGAACTCCTCACCGGAGATGACGAGATCGTTCTTGCTCAGGCGATCCGTCGCGGGGGCTTTGAGGGCAACATCGCACTTGAACGTCTGGTGAAGGCCAATCTCCGTTTCGTGGTATCGGTGGCGAAGCAATATCAAAATCAGGGATTGTCGCTGGGCGACCTGATCAACGAAGGCAACCTCGGTTTGATCAAGGCCGCAAAGCGTTTCGATGAGACCCGCGGATTCAAGTTCATCTCGTACGCCGTCTGGTGGATCCGTCAGTCGATCCTGCAGGCCCTGGCCGAGCAGTCGCGTATCGTTCGATTGCCGTTGAATCGTGTGGGTGCGTTGAACAAGATCGGCAAGAAGTTCAGCGAGCTCGAGCAAGCCTACGAGCGTGAACCAACGGCAGCGGAACTGGCAGAACAATTGGACATGTCGATCGCCGAGATCTCCGAGACCATTAAGATCTCCGGACGTCACCTCTCGGTCGACGCGCCATTCGTGCAAGGTGAAGACAATCGTCTGCTCGACATTCTACCGAACGATCAACAACCGCCACCCGATAGCGAGCTCATGCGTGAGTCGTTGCGCGTTGAAGTGCAACAGGTTCTGAAGACACTCAGCGAACGCGAAGCAGAAGTGATCCGGTTGTACTTCGGCTTGGATGACTCGCAGTGTTTGACGCTTGAAGAGATCGGCGAGAAGTTCAATCTCACGCGCGAACGTGTTCGTCAGATCAAGGAAAAGGCCATTCGCCGATTGCGCCATGCCTCTCGAAGCAAGGCGCTTCGCGCATACTTGGGATAACACATCAAAGGGCACGCACTGCGTGCCCTTCCTCTATATGGACCCTGGATTCAGCGAGTACATCGGTGTGATCGGTCGCACCCACGGATTGGACGGCACGGTTGTCCTCCAAGACACCGTGGGTCTGTCTGTTTCCCTCCCTGCCGGTGCAGAAGTGGGCATTGGCTTCTCACGTGAGTTCGCACGCACCTACGTGGTGCGCGAATACCACGAGGCATCGCGCGAACCGCGCCTGTCGCTCCGTGGGGTCGACTCGGCCGAAGCCGCCACATCCATCGTCGACCAGGCCGTCTACGTGCGCGCCGATGCGCTTCGCACACCCACATCGGATCGGTATGCCATTGGCGACATCGAAGGATGTCGGGTGATCACAGGTGATGATGGTACGGAGCTCGGTGTGGTCACCGACGTGTGGCTCATGCCGGCGAACGATGTATGGGTCGTGACGCGTCCGGATGGCTCCACCATTCCACTTCCAGTGATCGACGACGTGATCCGCCTTGTCGACCTTCCTGCTCGCTGCATCACTGTGCATCTCCTTCCGGGCTTGACGGACCTCGATACCACCTCCGAGGAGGAACACGATGCCTGACCCTGCACTCCGGATCGACGTTGTCTGTGCGATCCCGCAGATCCTCACGAGCGTCCTCGAGAACAGCATTGTCGGTCGCGCACGCACGTCGGGATTGGTGACCATCGTCACGCACAATCTCCACGACTACGGCCACGACCGATTCAAGCACATCGACGACACGCCGTATGGTGGCGGGGCGGGGATGATCCTTGAGTGCGGACCGATCTTCGAGTGCATCGAGAGCTTGCAGTCGGAGCGCACCTACGACGATGTGATCTACCTTTGTCCCGATGGAGAAGTGCTCACGCAGGACATGTGCAATGCCCTCTCCATCCAACGCAACCTGATCCTCTTGTGCGGACATTACAAGGGCATCGACCAACGCATTCGCGATGTGCTCGTCACGCGCGAGATCAGTGTTGGCGACTACGTGCTCACCGGCGGTGAACTTGCAGCGGCCGTCCTTGTTGACGCCGTTGTGCGTCTCGTCCCCGGGGCCATCAGTGATGCAGAGTCGCTCCTTGAAGATTCGTTCATGACCGGACTGCTCGATGCACCGCATTACACCAAGCCTGCAGAGTTTCGCGGCCTTCGCGTGCCCGAAGTGCTCACGAGCGGGAATCATGCGGCCATCAAGAAGTGGCGTCAGGAACAGGCATTGAAGAAGACACAAGAACGTAGACCGGACCTTCTCCCATGATCACGGCTGAACGTACATCGAGCTGCATCAACGAGGCCGATCGCGACATCACGTTCACGATCACCGACCCTCAGTTCATCGCTCCCCTTCCCGCGGTCTTGATGTTGCATGGCTTCAAGGGATTTCGGAATTGGGGCTTCTTCCCCTTTGCGGCGCAGGCGCTCGCAGCACGAGGTGCCATCGCCGTGCGCATGGACACATCGCTCAACGGCATGCAAGGCACGAACGATCGCGTGGTCAGCGTCGACGACTTTGCACGCAACACCATCACGGCCGAACTCGCCGACGTCCATACACTGATCTCGGATCTCCCACGGGAGCTTGGAGATCGCTGGAATGGCACACTTCACATCGTCGGCCATTCCCGTGGTGGCGGCCTTGCCCACATCGTCGGGCGCGAACTCTTGCAGGCAGCGCAAGGACCGTTCGCCCTTGGCAAGCTGGTGGTGTGGAACTCCATTGCCGAATGGCAGCGGTGGACGCCACGTCAGCGCGATGCCTGGCTCGCCGCCGGACGCATCGACATGGAGAACACGCGCACCGGTCAAATGCTCGCCATGAACTCCTCCTACCTTCTGGATGTTGAGGATAACGCCACGCGATTCGATCTACTCGAAGCGTCGCGTGCACTTGCAGGACGCATGCTCTATCTTCATGCAGAGCAGGACGTCACGGTCCCCCTTCGCGAGGTCGAAGGACTCGTGAGGGCGGCAGGGACGGAAGAACAACTTCGCACACTTTCTCAAACAGGTCATACGTTCGGGATCACGCATCCCGTCGATCGGATCACTCCGGCATTCGTGTCGGCGATCGAACAAACTGCAGACTGGCTTCTCCAATGAAACACACTACCATCGTAACGCTCTTCCTCACTACAGCCTCGCTTGTCGGCTGTGAACTCTTCGTTGTTGGCGGGTCGAAGGCGAAGCCGCAGATCGAGCGAAGTCAGCGAAGCTCTGTTGGAGTGGTCTATCTGTTCAAGGCCGAACTGGACAGCGGGAATGCCGACGCGGCCACCGATCTTCTTGCCCATGCCAGTGGACGGAAGTTGTTGGCCATGGAGAAGTACGAACTCAAGGACGAAGTGCGACGCTTGCAACGGTTGATGGCAAGCAAAGAGATCACCTCAACAAAAACGGACACGCTGAGTGCCGTAGCACACAATGTGTCCGTTCAGATCGACTATATCCGCACCATGTCGTTCGGGACCACCCGACTCAACGACCAGTGGTTCATTACGCGTTGGCCAACTATCGCTGCACAGTGAAGGTGCCGGAGCGAACCGTGCCGTTCGCTTCCACACGATAGCAGTAGACACCAGATGGCAGATACGCAGTTGCGAACGTGATGTCGTGCGTACCGGCCTCGAACATTTGCGTATATGGTTGCAGTACTTCCATCCCGGTGGAGGCATAGACACGAGCCGTGACCGATGCAGGGACATCGAGTGTGAGTGGCATGTGAATGCGATCGACACCTGGATTCGGCATTGGTGCGCCCAAGGACAGCACCTCAGGAAGAGGGTTGTCCTGAACGTACGTGGTGGGATCGATATGGCGACTGACGAAACCACCCAGTGTACCGATGAACACGTGATTCCGATACGTCACCACGAGTCCGTTGGCACTTCCATCGGTTTGATCGCCGTTGAAGTCCACCATGCCGTCCTTCTTCTCAGACCAGTTGTCGCCGGCATTGGAGCTATAGAACGTACCGGACTTGAACGTGGTCGCAAAGATCTCGTCGCCCTTGCCAACACCGAAACCGCTGACGTAGTTGCTCTGGAAGTTCGCCGTCGGCCATCCGGTCAGACAGTACTTCCACGTTTCACCATCGTCATCGGAGCGCAGAACGCAAGCGTTCTGACACTTGGCGCTACCTTGCAATTGATTCCGTCCTACGAAGACGCGCGTATTCGAGGTCCACACCATGTTCCGATAGTTATCGCTGTCTTCACCCGAGGATGGATCCGTGTCGATCCGGCGCCAGCTTGCTCCGACATCTGTCGTACGGAACAGTCCCTTGTTATACCCGATCATACACCACAGCTTCGTGCTGCTGGGGTCCGGACTGATATGAACTTGGAAGACGGCCGTATAGGCAACGCCTGGCAACGACACTTGCGTCCACGTTGCACCGGCATCTTCGCTTAGATACATGCGACGCATGGAAGGGCCGCCATCGATCCCAACGGCAACCATCGTGGGCTGTCCGGGACGGTTCTTGATCGTGGCATGCACCACTTGCTTGCTTGGTAGTGAAGCGTTGTTGCAATCGATCCAGCTCACACCATCATCGGTGCTCTTGTACACACCATTGCCGGCCTGGCAAACGAAGATCACATTGTTGGCATCCACATCAACGGACTTGATGGGTTTATCAAGGTCGAGACCGGAACCTTCGTTCCCATCGTTGAGCCATTCCCACGTTTGACCGAGGTCACTCGTGCGATACATGCCGGCGAGGTCGGTACCTGCGAAGACCATCCCTTTCGTGTTCGCTGCCAAACATGTGACGGAAGCAGCAGGCCCTGTTGTCGACTCCCAGAATTTCTGGGCGTGAAGGGCAACCGTTGATAGCACAAGGGCCAAAAGAGAGACAACAAGACGCATTGGTTCAATCCATAGATTTGCACACAATTCTCAAGATACTACTTTCCTATGAACATCCATTTCATTGGCATTGGTGGCTCGGCCATGGGTTCGGTTGCCGTTGCATGCAGGGCGGTGGGGCATACCGTTACGGGGTCCGACACGGCCATCTATCCTCCCATGAGCACCGTGCTCGCCGATGCCGGCATTCAATGGTACGACGGATACGATGCCGAGCGGATGATGCAGGCCATACCCGACCTTATCGTGGTCGGCAATGCCATCTCGCGCGGCAACGTCGAGCTGGAGCACACGCTGACCGAGCGATTGAACATGACGTCGATGGCCGGTCTTGTCGGCTCCTTGTTCATCGACAAGAACATGTCGATCGTGGTTTGCGGCACCCACGGAAAGACCACCACGTCGAGCATCACCGCGTGGCTTTTGGAGTCCGCGAACCGTCACCCCGGATTCCTGATCGGTGGCGTCCCGGGCAATTTCGACGTTGGCTGCCGACCTGTCCCCGATGCCTTGCACAATACAGCCGATGGTGTGTTCGTGAGCGAAGGCGACGAGTACGACACGGCCTTCTTCGATAAGCGCAGCAAGTTCGTGCACTATCGCCCAACTGTTGCCATCATCAACAACATCGAATTCGATCACGCCGATATCTTCCCCGACCTTGCCGCCATTCTTCGTTCGTTCGAACAGATGGTCCGCATCGTCCCATCGAATGGCGCCGTGATCGTGAACGCCGACGATGCGAATGCTCTTGCCGCTGTCCGCAATTCCTATGCTCCGGTCGAACCTTGTGGCACAGCGCCGGATGCGTGGTGGCGGATCGACGCGCTGAACTATGGGGCGAATGCGTCCACATGGACGATGTATCGCAACGGCGCACTGTATGGAACATTCACCACGTCCATGCCGGGCGAGCATAGCGTGCGCAACTGCGCCATGGCCATTGCCGCAACGGCCCATGCAGGCCTTACCGTCGAAGAACAACAACATGGCCTTGCCACCTTCCGCCTTCCAAAACGCCGACTCGAAGAGATCGCACGGTGGAAGGGCTGCGTGGTGATCGACGATTTCGCACATCATCCAACGGCCATAGCTGCAACGATGCGTGCCCTGCATCAGAAGTATCCGACAGCCCGCATTGTGGCCGTGTTCGAACCGCGTTCGAACACAACGACGCGTGCCTTCTTCCAGCATGAGTTGGCCGAGTGTTTCGCAGGTGCAAGCGCTGTGTGCATTGGACCGGTGAACAGACCGGAGCGCTATGCGGTTGAAGAGCGACTCGACACGGCGAAGCTGGTGCACGACATCGAAGCTCAAGGGATCGCAGCATTGAGCATCGCTGCAGACAGAGCTTCGGATCCGCTATGGGGAGCCGATGTAGTGGCATTCCTTGAACGACATGTTGCGTCCGGCGATGTGATCGCCATTCTGAGCAATGGCAACGTCGGCCGCCTGCGCCAGATGCTTAGCGATCGATCCTGAGCTTCTTCATCGACGACTCGACCGATGCACCGCTCGCATCGGTACCGGTGACGCGATAGAAGTAGTATCCGGGCGGCACCGTTGTTCCTGTGGCATCACGCAGATCCCACGCCACGCCACCATTCGCATCACTGGTGCGCACCACGATAATCGACGTGAAGTTCTGATCGAAGATCTCGATCTGCGCGGTTCCCGTGAGATTTGCAAAGGTCACGGAGCGATCGGTGTTCATATGCACAGGGTGCGGGAACACATACACGTCGCTGAGGTCGGGCGCGGTGAACACCAGTCCCAGAGTATTACCTGCACCGTTCGTGATGAGCCGACCTGATGTTGCGCGCACATCTCGCACCGTAAGGTAGTAGGTCTTGCCCGTGGCACCCAATGGTTCCGACGGATCGAACTCGATCTGCACACTATCCGACCCATCGCTTCGCACGGTTCGTACCCGTCCGGATGGCGTCAGTTCATACTTGTCCGCTTGCTCCACCTCCGACCCCGACACGGGCTCGGTGAACGTAAGGATGGCTTCGTTGCGACCGATGGCGCGCAACGAACGTAGCGCAAACGTCACAGGAGGAGAAGTTGGTGTGACCGTCAGCAATAATGTTCCGGAGCGCGTGGGCATACCATTGGCATCGGGCATCGGAGAACACTGCAGCGTCCACGTACCGGGCTGTGCGCGGAATGGCGGGAAGGAGACCATCACAGTACTGTCTCCGCCACGAATGGCAGTTGTGGCCACCACGGTCGACTGTCCGTTCTCTGCAATGAGCGTGAACGTCGATGGCTCCATATCGCGTGAACGCAGTGCACCCGAATACGACACCGCAACAGCGAGACCGCGCGTGAGCGCGGTGTCTTCGACCGATGACGGCGTGATGCGAAGCGGCGTCGCGGAAGGATCGTAGCGCACCTCCACAACATTCGAGCGGAAGCTCTCCTGCAGCAATGGATCGTTGGGAATGGTCGACACACGATAGCGATACAACGTGCGCGGAAGCAGCGAGTCCAATCGGATCTGCGGCTCTACCGATGAGGTGAATGTTCTGAAGATCGGATTCGTGCCCACTGCGCGCTGAATATCGTACCGCGCAGCACCGTTCACACCATCCCAGCGAAGGTCCACCACCGAGTCTCGCACGAGCGACGCACGCAATCCCAGCGGTGCAGCGATGCGTTGCGTGGTGGTGTCCGCTTCCATGAACATCATTCCCGTACCGAACCCAACCTCGGGACTCGTGATGCAGAAACCAAGCTCGTTGATCCCGTTCCGATCGAAGTCGTACGTGAGCACGCGCGATGTGGCCACGTCTGATCGATAGAGCACTGGCTCCAAGCGACGAGTGGCCGTGTTCCAGCGGAACACATAGAGACGCGGAAACACGGAGATGGCAACTTCCTTGCCTCCTCGCATGTCGAGCTGTCCGCCATCCACTCCATTGCGATAGCCGATGCCATACCGTACACCTTCGAAGTGATCGGTCCACACCGTCTCATAGTTCCCAACACCAGCGGCCTTCAACATGCGGTACGTCCACACGTTCCTGCCATAGTCCATCTCGGCGTTCGGCTGTGTGCTATCGGGCACACCGACCACCACTTCCATTGTGCCGTCGCCATCGACGTCGGCACCATAGACGTAGCCGGATCCGCCGGCACCTTCAAACGTTTTCACAGCCGACAGGTTGAACTGTCCATTCTTGAATTCGTAGATGACCACATCGCCATCCGTATCACTGAACACCAACTCCGGCGCGCCGTTGCCATCCATATCGCCGACGGCACAACTGATCTCGTCGTATCGATTGTCCGTGGTTCCCGGTGGTGGCGGCGATGTGTTCACGGCAGCGGCAAGGAACTGATACTTCCCGTCGCGATACGTATAGGCCACCATTCCCGAGTCGGTGAACATGAAGATCTCTTCGCGACCATCACCCGTGATATCGGCCATGGCTGCGGCGGACAGGTTCGAGGTCGAATCGGCGAACAAGAGCGATCCGAACGGAGATGTGCCGATGGATCGCGGTTGGTAGAGATAGGTCTTGCCAACAACATGACAGAGCACTTCCGGAATGCCATCGCCATTGCTGTCTCCCGTTCCACGCGGAATGAGCGTTGCGGCAGAGTCCTTGAACGTGAACGCAGATGGTGTGTATGACACTGTTCGGATACGACCGAACGATCCGCTGCTCATGTCGTTCATGTAGAACGTTGGCTCTCCGTTCCCGTACACGGGCTTCACGTCATTCAGCACGTAGCCGACCATCACAGGTGTTGCGACGGTTCTCCAGCCTGTCGTAGGGGCAGCATCGCGTGATGGTGTGAACGTTGTGGTGCGAAGCACAGAATCACCCGTGGATGTGGTCGCGACAACGACCACATCGTACTGCACACCCGGCAGCATGTCGGGCAGTGCAAGTGAGTGCGTCCTTGTAAAGCGTCGCGTATCGGTCGTGGTCTGCCAACCGCCTGTTGAATCGGTAGGCTTGAACCGCACGCGCAGCATGGTCGTGCGCGAAGCACGCATTGTGAGCACGGGCACCATACGGTCATCCCGCCACGCCGAAATGATATCGAGCGAGGAGATGGAAGGCGGCGCGGAGGCAAAGCGAATGCGTCGTCTGCTCTCGATGGTGCGACCGTTGCGCGATTCAACACGAAGGCGAATGGTGTGGTCGCCATCGGCATAGGGCGTGATCAACACATTGCCGAGAATGGCATTGATGCGTTGCTCGGAAGAGCGCACCAATGTGGTCCACGACGTGGGCTCGATCCCGGTACCGATGTCGATGGTATAGGCGCTGAACGATGTCGAGGTGGCCGTCCCGATGATGTTGATCGCGGACTGTGTGGCATGATCGATCTCTTCTTCGTTCGAGGGTGCATCGATGCGGACAATACTTGCACCCGGCATGTCAAGAGCTGCATCGACGCGGAGTCGGCCCGCACCGTAGAACGGGTCCCATCCGGGTTCACCAAGATCGACGCTTGATTCGCAGAGGATGCCGCGGATCTCGTCGGCCGTGCGTGTGGGTCGTTGTTCCAACAGCATGGCCGCGGCGGCGGCCACGTAGGGTGATGCGAACGACGTGCCCTGTACCGTGCGATAGCGATTCCCGGCGGCCGTGGTCGTGATGGCCTGTCCCGGAGCAGAAAGCGTAAGCAGCGATCCTGTGCTGGAGAATGGCGAGCGGACATCGGTCTCTCCCGTGCTCGCCACCACGATCACATCGTCGTAGCCGGCTGGATACTGTCGCGACGTGGTCCCGGTGTTCCCTGCCGACGACACGAGCACACATCCGAACGATGCGGCCAGGCGAATGGCATCACGGATCACGGGAGAATCAACGACATCGCCAAAGCTCATGTTCACAACGCGAACGTTGTTCAACGCTGCATAAAGGAGTGCGGCGGCAACATCATCCTCTTCTGCATTGCCTGTTGCATCGAACGCACGGAGTGCGACGAGTTTGCAATCGTAGGCAAGTCCGGCAATGCCCGTACGATTATTGGCATGCGCACCGATCACGCCGGCCACCGACGTGCCGTGCCCTTGTTCGTCGAACGGAACACCATCGGGATCTCGATCATCACCGAGGTTCCGATTGTCCTGATCCACAAAGTCGAATCCGATCACGTCGTCCGTATAGCCATTCCCGTCATTATCGATCTCGTCGAGATCTCCCGTCCTCCCCGCATACGTCACATCCGTCGGCCACGGATCGAAGCGTCCGTTCCGATTCACATCCTCTGCGGCATTCACGGCGAACCGATCGAACAGATCCAAGTGGTCCCAATCGATCCCGGTATCGATCACACCAACGGTGATCCCTTTGCCGGTGGCGCGTTTCCAGGCTGCAGGTGCACCTATGAGCGGGAGCGCCCACTGAGCTGCACTGAGCGAATCATTCGTGACGGCATCGTGCAAGGCGATACGACGGTTCGGTGTGATCTCTTCCACCCACGGCAGTGCGCGAAGTGAATCCGCTTGTGCCGGGGTGGCCTCGACGACGACGTACAAGGCGAGGCGTTCGATGGCGCGTTGCTGTTCGACCTGCTGAAGTTGATCGGCAAGGCGGTTGCGCACGGCGCTTCGTATCAGCGGACGCATGGCGGGTCCGAGCACTGATGCCGGTGTGGTCGGACGCATGCGAAGGATGTACGACTCCGTAGCGAACACGGATGCCGCACCGACCACCAACAGGACAAGGACCAAGCGGATCACGTCAACTCCTCGCTACATCAAACAGATCATTGCGTGCAAAGGCCAGGGCAACACGAAGGACCGTTGGGTCCACATCAGCATCGATGCTCTCTCGCACATGTCGAAGCTTCGCATACCGATGCGTTCGTACGTACTCGAGCACGTCGGTGTACACAGAGTCAGGCACCAGTCCCCCGCGTTGGAGGGGTAGACCCAACTCAATGGCCCGCTGTACAGCGTGCGCCGTGGCTGCAGGTGTACGATGCATCGCACTAGCCAATTGTTGCAGGTCCCACAACGGTTGCACCAGAGCCGCAGCTCGGTGCGCATCGTCTTCATCGCTTCGTGGCTTGGGAACACCAACAGGACCGCTGTTGAAGCTTGCGATGGCCGCAATGAACTCTTCCCCGAATCGGTCGATGAAGATCTTGCCGCCATGCCGCCCTTCCCGCATGGCCTTCACGGACTCGGGTGCGTCCATGGCGATGGACTCGACCTCTTTCAATCCCAGCAACGATGCCGGCGTGACGCCCTCGCGTTGTGCGATCGCATCGCGGAGGGCAACGAGGGTGTTGAGAAGGGCCGTCGACACTTTCTTGCGTTGCGGAGCAACAAGCGTGAGGACAGCGGGCTTGACGTCGAGCGTGGCGATGGCTTCTTCGCTTGCATGCACGGTTGGATACAGATCTGCCGTTTGTTCAAGCAGTCCCTTTGCCAGACATTCATCGATGGTCTCGAGAACCTCGAAACGAGAGCGATCGGCACAGGCCTGCCACACGATGCAGCGCTCCAGCTTATAATCCATCACCTTTTCCGACACAGTGCCCGTCACGATGTCGGCAAGCACATGTCTGCCAAACCGCCCATTCACTTGGATGGCGGCCTTGATCACGGCATCGACAATGGGTGCACGTCGTTCAGAGAATGTTGGCTGCAGCACGGGCGCAACGCATGAAGAGCATCTCCCGCAGGTCCCATTGAATTCGTGGTCGCCGAAATACTCCAGAATGAAATTGCGTTTGCACATCGTCGTGCTCACGTAGCGCACAACAACGTCGAGCTTTTGGAAGGCATGGGCGCGACGCAGGTGCAACGCTTCCATGTCGATCGGAAGTGAACGCACCGGAATGCGTGCACCGATGATCGTGATGCCGCCGTCGGCATGCGGCGGTGTGAAGCGAAGCATACGGGCCATTTGCGCAGCATGCATCGTATCCGCGAACTCCTTCGGCGTACATCCGCAGCGCAGAATGAACTCACGAACAGAGAACTCTGCCGTGTCTCCTTGTCCCTTGCCGCCGATCACGCGCACGATGGCGTCCATCACGAGCTTGCGCTCCGGCCGTGCATGTTCTGCAAAGGCACGAAGGCGTTCATTCGAGGTGGCAATGGTGATGCGAGCGTTCCCGCCTGCCGTGGTGCGAAGGATGCAGCCGTGACGTTGAAGGATGGCAAGGATGGAGGTTACGGTGGCTCGAGGCAGACCCAATTCTGTTGATGCGCGTGATTCATCGGCAAGGACGGGCCCTTCTGCCTCGCTGCCCTCCTGCACCCCTGCCAGATCACACAACCACGTGTAGACGGCAGCGATCTGTGCACGCTCGGGATAGGTGGCGTTCAAGAAGAACTCCATCAGTCGCCGATCCTCTGGCATGGCGATCATCGTGCACGTTGATGGGAGTCCATCGCGTCCAGCGCGACCGGCCTCTTGATAGTAGGCTTCGAGTGTGAGTGTGAGGTCGGTATGGATGACGTGACGGATATCCGGCTTGTCGATCCCCATTCCAAAGGCGCTCGTGGCCACAAGGATCCGACACGATCCGTGGACGAAGGCGTCTTGGATCTCGGAGCGCTCCGCCTCGGTCTTGCCAGCGTGATAGCCGCGTGCAGCGAGTCCGCGTTGCTGCAGGTCGTGCGTGAGCGCATCGACACGTCGACGTGAACCGCAATACACAAGGATGGATGCATCGGCATCGCGTTTCGCGATGCGCGTGATGGTCTCGGCCTTGTATTGCGTTTGCACGACGGTGAAGGTGAGGTTCGGTCGGTCGAACCCACGCACCACGACGGTTGGCGTTCGCAATGCGAGGAGTGCTGTGATGTCGGTACGCACATCGGGCGTGGCCGTGGCCGTCAGGGCAAGGATCGGCACGCGAGGGATCTCGTCGAAGATCGATGCGATGGCGCGATAGGAGGGACGGAAGTCGTGCCCCCATTCGGAGATGCAATGCGCCTCGTCCACGGCAAGCAGCGACAGCGGAATGGAACGGAGCAGACGTCGGAAGGTCACAGTCGACAAGCGCTCCGGTGATACATACAACATGCGAACGTCGCCATTCTTCGCTCGCGCGAGAATGTTGTTCACGTCACCCTGCGACATGCCGCTATGGATCGCCTCGGCCTTCACATTCATGGTACGCAATCGGTCGGTCTGATCTTTCATCAGGGCGATCAATGGCGACACGACAACGGTGACATCCGGGAACATGAGGGCAGGGATCTGATAACACAACGACTTCCCTCCGCCCGTTGGCATCACGGCCAAGGTATCGTTCCCGTTGAGCACCGACGTGATCACGTCATGCTGTCCGTTTCGGAAATCCTCAAAACCGAACACGGACCGCAGGATCGCTCGTGCGGCATCGATCGTCAACGGCGTGTTGCTCATTCGTTGGATACCAAGACAAGGGAGGCCGATGCTTCACCGCTGCATCGAAGGATGTAGGGTCCAGGCGGCAATGGCGAGGTGCTGGCGCGGCCACTGTCGGACAGCACCTGTGCAACACGATCGCCAACAAGGGAATACACGGTCAAGGTCTGTTGCATAGCGCTTTCATTGAATTCAACGGAAATGCATCCGTTCGACGTACTGATGGAACGGATGGAACTGATCGCGCGTGTCGGATCGAACAATCGCTGACGTGGATCTGTGCAGACGCCAAGAAGATCGAGACGGCCATCGCGAATGGTCACCAAGAGTGGTGCGGGATTGAAGCTATAGGAGCGGATCCGCAATGCGGAACGGTCGCTGCTCCCGAGTGCGACACGGAACGGTAGTTGAAGCAACGGTCCACTTCCTGTTCGCAATGGTACGCGAAGGAAGAGCACACCGAGCTGTCGAGAGATCTCGTACGGCAACGGGGCAAGGGGCACGAGCAATGTTGGATCGTAATCGAACTCGATGGACATGGTCGACGTGCTCAGATCCACACTCGAGGCAACACTGTCTTGCCAAATGGTCACGTTCACATTCTCGCCCGGACGTGCAGCAAGCGTGTCGACGCGGACCACAAGACATGGCGCTGTCGACACAATGGCCTTCATCCAAAACTCTTTCAAGACGAAACAACCGCTTCCCGAAAAGCCGAACGTACCAAGGGTGGCATACGGAGAACCGCTCACATTCCCGATGAACGTGATCCGAACGATGCGTCGCTCCCCGGGCAAGATGTTGGCGAATGATTCTGGCTCCCATTGAAATCCGTTACGCACAGAAGCGGCGGGTGCACCAACGACGAGCGATCCATCGTTGATGATCGTGATGGTGTCCGATGCAGTGCCGCATGCCGACAGTGTTCCGAAGTCGATCGTATCGCGCGAGAGACGGACGGATAACAGTTCACGGCGTGCGGCAAGAGGAACGGGCGTCTGGGCGAAACCGCCGAGTGAGTTGCTTCCAATGGTGGCGGTCGCCACGGACACGCCCGGAACATTCATCGTGATGCAGATCACGAGCGATGCTCGTTCACCGGGCTGGAGCACAGGAAGCGGGATCGTACAGCTTGCGAAGTCTCCGGCATTGGGACCCGTGAACGTGAACGAACTCACGATCAGTGGAGCATCACCGGAATTGCGGATCACGATCGAGTCTGTGGCCACACTGGCACAACCAAGTCGCGTTGTATCGGGGGCACGTTCGATCGCAAGGATCGGCTGCGCATGGACCGATGCGCAGAGGCACCACATCAAGGCCACGATCAAAGGGCCAATGCGGTATAGCATACGGTTCATCTTTGTGCGGTAACGGTGCCCACCACGAACGGATGTTCATCCGCGAGGAGGCGCATCACTTCATCTGCCTTGGTCTCGTCGACCACCATGATCATCCCAACACCAAGGTTGAACACGTGTCGCATCTCGTCGTCTGAGATGTTCCCCGCATGTTGGATCACGTTGAAGATCGGAGGGATCGTCCACGATCCCCAGTTGATGTTCAACTGCAACCCTTCGCGAAGGATGCGCGATGTGTTCCCCACGATACCACCGCCGGTGATGTGCGACAGTCCATGCACGAGATCGGCTTGCAAGAGCGGGGTGATCTGTTTCAGGTAGGAGCGATGAATGGCGAGGAGGGCAACATCGAGTGTACCACCCAACTCTGCAACGTGGGCATCAATGGCATATCGAGGGAATAAGGCGGCACGGGCAAGCGAGTAGCCGTTGGTGTGGAGTCCGGAGGATGGCAGTGCGATGAGAACGTTGCCTGCCTGGACGCGCGATCCGTTCAGGATCTTCGACTTCTCGACCACACCAACGATGGTACCGGCCACATCATAATCGCCATCGGAGTACATGGCCGGCATCTCTGCCGTTTCTCCACCGAGCAAGGCCGCACCGTTTTCAGCACAGGCCAAGGCCATCCCTTTGATCACATCGCGTGCAACATGGGGTTGGAGCTTTCCGGTGGCGAAGTAGTCCAGGAAGAACTGCGGCATCGCACCGCAGGCAAGGATGTCGTTCACACAGTGGTTGACAAGACATTGTCCGACGGTGTCGTGCTTATCGGCCATGACGGCCACCATGAGCTTCGTCCCTACGCCGTCGGTGCTTGCCACGAGCACGGGATGTTCGTAGCCAGGGAACCGTGCATCGAAGAAGCCTCCGAACAGTCCGATCTCGGACAGCACATTCGGAGTGCGTGTTGCTTTCACAAACGGTTTGATCGCGTCGACGAGAGCTTCACCAGCTTCGATACTGACGCCTGCGGATGTATAATCCAATGCCATAAGATGCTACCGTACTGGTTCCCATTCGTCGGATGAGGAGTGCCCTGTGAACATGACGGAGAGCGCATTGAGCGTCCACCACCAGAGCACACGAAGATACCCAAATTTGCGGAACCGTCTGGGCGACTCGATCACGACGATCTCCGATGCGAAGCGCACGCGCGCGATGCGCGAGATGCGTGCGAACAGATCGAAGTCCTCTCCGGCAGCAAGCGACGGACGGTATCCGCGCACACGCTCGAACACTTCCTTGCGGACGATCTGACATTCTCCCCTTCCTGCGCCGATCCGACACCAATTCAACAACCGCACATAGGAGTTGTAGAAGGTGTGGAAGATCTCGTCTGCCGTGGTGCGTTCTTCAACGGGGAAATCCACGGCACATGCCAGGGCCGATGCGCGGCGATATCGACCACGTCGGACACGAAAGTCCTCGATGGTGGCGATGAACACGTCGGTATCGGCCGGATAGGTATCGCCATTGATGAACACGATCACCTCGCCCCTTGCCACCTTTGCTCCTGCATTGCGCCCTTCGGCAATGGTCTGTTTGCGCGCTTCCGTATGTCGCACGACCACGTCTGCCATGCGCGTGGCGATGTCGATGGATGCATCGGTGCTTCCGCCATCGCTGACGATGAGCTCAAGGCCATGCTCACGTCGGAAGGCTGCGGGGAAACATGCCAGCGTGTGTTCCAGCAACTTCTCTTCTTGCAAGACCGGAACAACGATGCTGATGGTGATGGCGACGCTCAAAACGGAACCGTGATCTTGATAGGATAGAAGAATCGGAAGGAAGCGCCATCGGACGTGAATTCAAGCGTTGGTCCCGGGAAGCGAATATAGTTGAGACTTTGTCGGAGATAGTTCAAAAAACTCACGCTCGAGGGAGGGATGATCTTCACCCAGTCGTAGTCGAGGCCCACCATGAAGCGCGACTGCACCGGGGCTTGTGTCTGTGTTGGGTCCGACACGCCATAACTCCGGATCCCATAGCCGATATCGAGCATCAACCAGTCGGGCCAGATGTCCTTCACTGCCCCGTTCGGCAGCAGGTTGTTCACGTTCATGGCAAGCCAGAACGTGGTGCTGTTGTAGTCGTCGATGAACGTGGCAGGGCGCTCGCTCAATGGCTGCTCTCCCGACCATGACGAAGGGGTGTAGTTCCACCGTGGCGTGAAGTTCTGCAGGAATGGACTGAAGCTCTGGGCAACGAAGAAGCCTGCACCGACGGCGTTGGAGATGGCATCGGAAGGACTGAATCCCCAGTTCTTGGCGTAGCCATCTTCGATCTCCACATAGGTTTGATAGGCCAGTCCCAATGCGCCCCCGACGATCACCGATGGGGTCTGCGACATGCCTGCCTCTGCGAGGATGTCGTGCCATGCGGTGGACATCACATAGGCACTGTAGAAGTGCCCACACTTATCCACCTGATTCGCATACGGCCAATCCTCCTGCACATGAAATGGACCGCGATCGTCGGCCCACCATGCATTCGTCTGGATCACGTGCAGTGTGATGAAGATGCCAACATAGCCAACGCCAAGGGCGATGGCCGGAAGGGTCTCGACCTTTGTTTCCCGACGCGGAGTGTGTCCGAAGAACGTATAGCGCGGATTATCCGCATACATGTACTCGCTGCGCGAGAGATACACGGTCGTGTCGCGCACGTACGATGGGTCATCCTGAGCGATGGCGCTCTGACACATGGTGAAGAGCGACAACCAGACGAGGGAGAGGGTGCGGACGTTATACCTCATCCACACGAACGGACATGGTCACGACGGACTTGTCGAGCAATGCCGGGAAGTAGGCAACGACGTCGCTTGGCTTTGGTCGACCACCACTGAATCCTGTCACGGACGGAGGTCCGGTGAGGATCAACGGTGCGATCTCCTTGCCGAACTTCTCGACGCTGCTGCGATCGCTACTGCGGACGCCCACACGCAACATCACTTCGTTGGGTTCGATGGGGGCAGCGAGCGGACCATAGCATGCATTCAAACCAACATACTCCGTTCTGATCTCGTCGAACGTGCAGCCAAGGCGCTCGAGTCGACCGCGAAGGATCCTGTCCGCCGCCTGTGCCTTCTCATGGGCATCCGGCGCTGCATAGGTCAGAGAACCGAAGGAGACGAAGCCATCGAGATAACTCGCACTCACCTTGTAGAATGGAGTATTCGGAAGTCCTTTGACGCCGTACACGCGTACGCGATCGTTCCCGAGGTCTTCGAGATGAATGCTGGTGAAGTCCGCGATCACATCCGGTGTGATGTAATCCTTCGGATCTCCGATCTCATACATGAGCTGTTCACTCACGGTTTCGCGAGTGACCATACCACCGGTGTTCGGATGCTTGGTCACGATGAACGAACCATCAGGAAATGCCTCGATGATCGGAAAGCCAGGGACGGTAAGGTCCGGTACGGAGCGCCAATCGCCAAGGAAGTTCCCGCCCGATGCCTGTGCGCCACACTCGTTGATGTGACCAGCAACGGTACCGGCCGCAAGCAGGTCCCAATCTGTTTCCTTCCATCCGAACTCATGGATCATCGGCGCGAGCGTGAGTCCGGTATCGGTGGTACGTCCGGTGATGATGATCTGCGCGCCAAGTCGCAACGCTTCGACCAATGGCCATGCGCCGGTGTAGACATTTGCGCTCAGCAGTCGGTCACGCACGGTGGAGATCGGTTCACCCGACTCCATGTTCTTCATTACATGACCGCCCTCGATCAGCTCATCGATGCGTGGAAGGATATTGTCTCCCGTCACCACGCCGATCTTCAGTCCTGTGATCCCCAGTTTCTTCGCAACGTCGAAGATCCTGTCACGCGCTGCCTCGGGATTCACCCCGCCACCATTTGTGATCAAGGTGATGCCTTGCTTCATCATGTGCGGAAGGATCTCTTCGCACACGTTCACGAGGTCTTTCGCATACCCGGCATTCGGGTCGCGCATCTTCTGTTTTTGCAGGATCGACATCGTCACTTCTGCAAGGTAGTCCATCATAAGGTAGTCGATCTGACCACCCGTTACCTGTTGCAGAGGAGCGCTTTGAAGGTCACCCCAGAACCCTTGTCCGGAAGCAATGCGAATAGAGGATTTCATAGATCGTTCTTGGCAGAGGTGGAGAACCGTTGTCCGTTCGTATCAACGTGGCGCACATCGCAACCGCACGACGTATGGATCATGCTTGCGAGCAATGGAGCCGAATGCGGGAAGATACGAAACCGAACGCGCTCGCTTGGCGTGCTCACGATCACGTTGATGCGCCCGGTACCGTGACGGAACTCAACATCCCCTACTTCGTCAAACGGAACGACCTTCACCTTGTCGAACAGGACGGAGCGAACGACCAGCCCCCGAGTCTTAACCTGAGAGCGCTGGAACCAGACCCGGGCCGCCATTTGCAGGCCCTGCACGCCAAGGATCATCGGAAGGGCGTACCAGTAGATACTGGGCTCGCGGAAGGCCACTACGGCGATCCCAATGGCCAGGGAAAGGAGGAGGGCGGCAAGGACAGCGGCTGTTGCAAGCGGATCGAGAAAGGCCGATCGATCCTCGCCCACCCGCTTCCTTCGGAGCTCCAGGTCGTCCAGGATCTGCCGAAAGGCCAGGGCACCAAAGAGCAGCACGGCAAAAACGAAGGCCACGTATGCTGAATAGTACAAAGTCTGTACGTCGATGTTCATAGCGTCATTACATTTGCACACATGGATCAACTGGCGGAACGATTACGAACGGAGCGAGAACGGCAAGGACGAAGTCTGACCGAACTATCGGCACAGACGAAGATCCGTGAACCATTCCTCGAAGCGATCGAACTTGGACGATACGGGGTCTTGCCTCCCGTCTACGTTCGATCGTTCATTCGTACCTATGCCCAGGCATTGCGACTTCCATCGGCGGAGATCAACGGCTTGATCGAGAAGGTCTTGGCCGTTGACGACGACGAACGTTCTTTCGTGCCGCAGAGTTTGCGCAACCCTTCGCGCATCCCGCAACCGGACGCACGCCCCTCCGCTCCTCGCGTGTCGGCCAAGGAGCAGGTGACCACGTTCATCGCTTCGATCCCCAAACCAACGTTCACCCTTCCAAGTTTCCTGCACGGCAGACGTGGCCTGTTGATCCTGGCCATCGTCGTCGTCGTTGCAGGGACATTGTATTTTATCCTGCATCGATCGTCGGAAACGGAAGATGCCAACGGCACTGTTCCTGACGCGTCGACGGCGATCACGGTCGGTCAGACCGAAAACCCTCTTGACTCGATGGTCCTCAATGCCCTTGCGTCTGATACATCCTGGCTCACGATCACGATGGACGCGATGCGGACACAGCAGATCGTGATGCTGCCCGGACAGGAGCAGCGTTGGAGTGCAATGCGGGAATTCAAGGTGGCGCTTGGAAATGCGGGAGCGCTGACGTTCTCGCGGAATGGCATCACGTTGCCACCACTTGGAAAGAAGGGCGAGGCGGTTCGTTCTGTTGTGATCACGCGCAACGATGTGATCTCGTCTGCATCGGCCGCACGTCAGACCATTGCGCCGCGACCCACCTCGCCACCTCCCGTCGTGCAGCAACAACCAAAGCCCGTACAGCAGCAAGCAAGGCCGATCCAGCAACGGCCCGCGGTTCAACAACAGAGAACAGCAGCGGCGCAGGTCACACGACGACAGCCGACACGACGCGCCGCACCTCAGTCCAGAAGACGTTGGCAACAACCTCAGCGTCGAAAGCCGGCACCGGCAGTGCGACGGGCTCCGGCCAATGCACCACGTCGACCCACGATCACGCCTGCGCCGGTGATCCCACGCTGATCCAAGGGTGCATCACAGTTGCAATCGAGCAATGTCGTGCAGTCGCAGAACACCAACACACCGTCCGTCATCTACCACCGGCAACACGCCGATCTGGCGCTGCCGCTGCTCCATCCGCACGAGCGCTTCGTGCAGCGTGGCCGACGATGAGATCGTCGTGGGATCGACCGTCATGATCTCGTCAGCGAGCATGGACGCCACAATGATGTTGCGTTGCACGGCTCGTCGGACATCTCCATCGGTGATGATGCCCAGCAACGCGCCGGCAGCATCGCAGACGCAGACACAGCCGAGTCCTTTCGATGTGAGCTCTACGAGTGCCTCGCTCATCGACGTGCCATGCAGGACGGTCGGAAGAGCACTTCCCGTGTGCATCACATCGGCAACCGTCCCTTTCAATCCAGCACCGATCATACCCTGAGGGTGCGACCGCCGCAGATCGTCTGCCGTATCACCACGCACGGCACTGACACCAATGGCGATCAGATCGGCAAGGACCAATGACACCGTCGTGGACGCTGTTGGCAGGATGTTGTGGGCATCCAGTTCTCGCTCGACCGGAGCGATCAATACGTGGTCACACTGGTCGCTCAGCAAAGAACGTCGACGTGTGACAATAGCAATGGTCGTACATCCCATACCGCGCGCCTGTGATGAGAACTTCACGACCTCGGGTGTTTCGCCGCTCTTCGAGAACAGGATCACTACATCGCCACGATTCAATAGTCCACTATCTCCATGCGCCGCTTCCACCGGATGCAGGAACACCGAAGGGACATTGATCGAGTTCAGCGTGGCCGCAAGCTTCCGTGCAATGATGCCAGACTTACCGATGCCGGACGTTACGACCTTCGGTGCTGCAGCGATCAATTGGATCGTCGTATGATACGTTTCTCCCAACTCAGCACGCAACAGTTCAATGCTCGACTGTTGAGAGGTAAGGGCTGCGAGGGCGGCTCCGACAATGTCTTGTTGATTCATTTCGTGCGATCCTGGAACGAAGAGGTACACAACAAAAGAAGGCCCCCTGCTGGAACCAGCAGGGGGCCTTCAATTTACGTCAGCAGTTCTTAACGAACGACTGTGAGGGTCTTCGATGCTACTGTTTCGCCGGCTGTGATCTTGTACAGGTACGAACCTGATGCAACTTCATAGCCATTGGCATCGCGGCCATCCCACTCAACGGCATAGGCACCCGTGTTACCGGCTACTTCTGCATTGTAGAGCGAGCGGACCATGTTACCGAGCATGTCGAAGATCTCGAGCTTCACATTCGTGCGATATGGAACACGGAAGGCGATCGTTGTCTTACCATTTGATGGGTTTGGATAGTTGTCTTCCAATGCGATCGTGTTGTCCGAACCGAACTGCACGTTGATCACATTCGAGAAGCTTTCCGTACCATCAAAGTCAACCTGACGCAGACGGTACTCATACACCGAGTTCGGTGTGACCGCATTGTCAAAGTGACGGTAGTTCGACGTTTGCGAAGAGTTACCAGCACCCTTCACAAATGCGATCTGAGACCATGGAGCATCTGTCGCCGAAGCATTGTCCACACAGCTAAGTGTGGTCTTGCCCGTTGTCAGATTCGTCGTTTGCTTCATTGCACGACGCTCGACCGTGAATCCTGCGTTGTTCTTTTCCGATGCTGTTTCCCAGAAGAGGTCTACACCGGCATTCCGTGGCTTGCCATCGAAATAGGTGAGTTCAACTGGAACGATACAGTCGACGAAGAGCGGAGGATTGTTGAACGAACGATTGCCGAAGTATGGACGAAGCAGTGGGATCCAGGATCCACGTGTCCAGGTCCAGTATCCAAGCGATGCACCAAGTGCGTCAAGGTGACCATATGCTGGGTTACCGATACTTGGCGTAAAGGTATTCCAGTCACCGGATCCACCCGTCAGTTCGAAGGCAAATCGACTGTCGTTCAACAGAGCGCCGGAACGCGTACGAACGCGGAAGTTCTTGTCAACGAGCAGCGAACGGTTTCCGTCGCCGAATGCAGGCACGTCACCATACGTTGTCGTGACCATACCCATGCGCGACTCCGAAGCACCAAGCTCGTAGCCTTCTGTACCTTGTTGCATGACCGATGCCCAGTACTCACCAGGAGCAAGGACAACAGGTGCAGGCATGAGATAGGTGATCATCTTACCGAAGACAGGGTCTGGGGAATTGTCCAGCTCGTCTTCACCGCGACGCTTGAAGATGCGCGAGTTGGCAATACGCTCGTCACCTGGGATACCGCCTTGATCCTTATAGAGTGCGAACGAAATGTTCAGCACGTCCTGGTTCAGCTCAGCCCAGTATGCTTGATAACCGAGAACAGTGTCCTGGGAGAACAAGGTGAAGCGCATGGCCACTTGACCAGAGGCGTTACCTGCATCTGCACCGTAGGACTCGTCTGCCGTCATTGTGAGCGGAACCTGTCCCCAGCCACTACCGGTATACTGAGCGGATGGACCAGGGTTATTACCCCAGTTCGAACCGCTACCACCTGTTGCATAGGCCTTGTGGTTCAATCCACGACCCGTAACGCCGGAGAACTGGATCTTCGGAACGTCGTTCGTTGGTGCAAGCGGATTGTTCTCATAGGCGAATGCAGGACCGAAGGTCATCGTGAACATCGTGAACGTTGAGTCGTTCAGCGTGTCAAGGTCATTACCTGGGAAGAAGATACGTCCCGTGACCTTGTAACGGCCTGGGGTTGTCGTACGGAAGTTCGCATCCGGGAACGGAAGCAATACTTCGCGGCTACCGGCAAGTACCGGAACCGTGATCGTACGGCAATAGATCTGCTGCGACTCATTACCATCAGGCTTGATCTGGATGCGAACCGAGAATGCAGGTGCTGCAAGGCTCGTATTGTTCGAAAGCTTCACACGGATCGGAACCCGTGTTGCCTGCGAGGCAGGCGCCATCGTATATGGCCAGATCAGCTGAATGTTGGAGAACTCAACATCGGTTACTTCATCAGGATACAGGATCTTGACGTTGTCGATGAAGAAGTTATCCTCGTCATCTTGTGGCTGTGGAGGATTCGAGTTCGCGATCGCCATCGTGCGCAAGCGGAAGCGGAAGTTCCGTGCGCCTTCGTTCACCCAACGGATGATCGTGTCAGGCAGCGGGATCGTGATCTTGAAGAACTCATTGTCCTTACCATCATCATACAGATCGATGCGCTGACCACCAAGTGGTGCGGTCGATGTGCTGTTGAGCTGCATGTTCTTGTCGGCGATATCATAACCACGAGTGTATCCACCGCCACCCCAGACTCGGAATGGTTGCGTGTACGTTGAACCGTAGCCCTTGATGTCGAAGACCCACGACTGAATGTTCGTGATACCGGTGATACCGTCGCTCGATGGTCTTGCAAACTCGACGAAGAGTTCATCCTGCTTACGGATGAATGGCGAGATCTGCTGCACGTTCGTGACATCAACACGGTGCTCAGGTCCGATGAGTCGATTATCGGAGAAGCCGCGCCCAATGTTCGTCAACTTTCCAGCGCGTTGATACGAGATGGAGAGTACGGCGTTCTTACGCTTTGAAACGTCAACAGGGAAGGAACGCAGTTCGTCACCACCATATGAGTTGAACGGTGGGATCTCTTGGTTACCAAGTGTCACACGGTTCATGCGGATCACTGGCGACTTCAGACGATAGATGTCTGCGTTCGCAGCTGCAACTTCACCACGTGGTGGCGGTGGGTTGTTCGTTCCTTCGTCACCGTCAACAACGTCGGCCTCAAGATTCACCCACTTGAAGACGGATGGCATGGAAGCACCGCCAACAAGGTGGAACTCGTTCACGTCGTCATTGAAGTTTGCAAGACGACGCATCGAGAACAGGCGAAGACCTGTAGTATCGTCGAATGGCCACTGATCACCGAGCGATGCGCTCATCGAGTCACGTGGCTCGGCGATGACCTTCGTGATCAAACGACCGATCTGCATGTCGATGAACGGATTTGGCTCGAATGGAGGGAAGGTGACCTTGACGAACTCATAAGGACGAACAAAGGCGCCAGTCCAAGCGTAAGGCTGGTTGACACCGTTGATGTCGCAACGCTGAATACCGGAGAGAGCAGAATCACGAAGGGCAGCGTCGGTGACGCTCTTCGATGTGTTGTACACGATCTTACCGTACGCTTCATTCTCAATACGGAAGCGGACACGGAAGTTCGTTCCTTGGTTGGTGTAGTTCACACCTTGAGGACCTTGAATGCTGTTCGTCAGATGCTGCACGATGGCAACAGGCTGAATGGCGCCGATGCGTGGCTCACCAGCAAGCAATTCATAGTTATTCGCTGCAGATGCAGGAACAATCACGGAGAAGTCCAACGGACCTGTGATCGTCTGAGGGCGAATACGATAGTACACGTTGATAACGCGCAGCACGTTCTTCCACTGCTTGAACTTGATCGCGAGGTAATCCTTCGGTACGGTTTGATCGTCGTTCCGTGTGGATGTTGCACGAACCGAACCACCGCCCGGTCCAACATTGTACAAATACTCCGTGTACTGCGTGTACTTCGGAGCACTGAAGTCCAATGTCGTGTTCGTTGGCATTGGCGTCGGAGGCGTTGTCGAGATCGGCACACCAGCCCAGTTCAGGCGGCGAGCAGGTCCCGTAACACCTACCGTGGAGTTACAACGCATCCAAACGGTCGCAGCGTATGGCGAGGTGGCACTACGAGGTGCAACACCGATGAAACGCTCATACTGAATGACGATCGAGCTGTCTTGGCGATTCAAGATCACCTGACCGCTCATGCGATAGTGCTCTCCAACGCCCGGACGATTGTTCTTCAAGAAGGTCACGTTGTACGTTGGTCCACCACCCGATTGTGCTGCCTTTGCACCGATCGGTGTCAGGTTCACGTAGTAGATGATGAGCTTGTCGTTCGACAGTGAACGCTTGTAGTAAACCTTTCCGAAATCGTCCACAGCATTCGTGTTGTCATTGTAAACAGAGACCTGAAGGTCATCCCAGAACGGGGAGATAAGCGCCGGGCGAATTGGTTGGCCGTTCACGGTTCCCCAGACGCCTTGCAACGCACCTTCATCGAGCGTTCTGTTCGTGTTGTTGCGGATACCGGCCGTCGACGACGTCGGGTTGTTCCCGCAGGCAACCATCGTGAAGCCCCAGTTGTCGGCTGTATTGTCCGTGGTCGTATCAGCAGCATTGCTGGAGCGGGTGCGATTGTCGTCCGACATCGGATCGTACATCGAGAACACGCCAGGCGAGACTTCAAGTACCGAGCGTTTCGTTGGGAAACCACTGTTATCGGTCTCCCAGAAGTACCGGCGGTTCGACAGTGCAATGAGTCCGTTGGTCGACACGTAGAACGAGTCATAACGAACACCATTGAAGTAGAACGGGAAGCCGATCGAGATCGGTCCCGCAAAGGCATTGTCCGTAGAATCCGATGCATCGCCAGGATTGCGGAAGAATGCACTTCCACCGAACTGGTTCAACGTAGAATTCGTCCAGAATGAGGCAGCATACTGCTTCGGTCCGGATACGATGCGGCGCCATGTTCCAGGCTCCGAGAGCGTATCAATGAACTGTGACGGATCTGGTCGCCAGAAATCCGGTGCTTCGTCGTCGGAGTCGACGAAGTAATACCCTGTCGAGATGGCCGGGTTTGTGACAGCATTGGCAGCGGTCAGTGTGAACGGGAGGGGATACGAAGAAACCGGGCTCTTCGGACCACTCTTCCGCAACACATCCTCGCCGTCCTTACCGTCTCCAGCAAAGGCAAGCGATACACTTACCAACCCGGTCACGAGGGCAAGAAGTAGAAGTCTGCTTCTCATGAATACCTCGAAAATGAAACTGTGAACAAGTACATGTAGTTACGATTCGATCTCGATGTTAAGAGTCATGCAATTCCCCTACCCTCCCAATTCAGAAGGGTACATGGCGGTAAAAATGACCAATTCGCGGGTATTAGTCAAGAGGAATTTTACCGTCATGTGCGGAATCTTCCTTCAATTGAGCTAACAACAACGGGTTGCGTAAAAAGTTTCGACAAAAGAGCCTGTTCAGTTTACTGATCTGAGTTCCCTTCGGAGTTCAATCTCCGAACATGGTCCGAGATGGCCTTTGGATACATTTCGTGCTCAAGTCGCTTCACCCGCTCCTGCAAGGAAACCGCAGTATCACTGGGTTCTACGGCGATCGACCGTTGCGCGAGGATCTCACCTTCGTCGTACCGGTCGGAGACCATATGAACGGTCACACCGGTGGTACGATCCTGCGCGCGGACCACAGCTTCGTGGACATGAATGCCGTACATCCCTTTTCCTCCATGACGTGGCAACAGCGACGGATGAATGTTCACCACAGCACCGTTCAAGCGATGGATCACTGCTGCATCCAGGATCCGCATGAACCCGGCAAGTGCCAACATCTCAATACGGTTTTCCTCGATGTACCCGAGCAGCTTTCGCGTGAACTCGTCGCCACGCTCTTCGATGACCTGACAAGGGATGCCGTTGCGCCTTGCAACATCGACGATGCCCGCTTCCGCCTTGGTCGAAACGATCAGCGCCACTGTAAACCCTGAAGTTCCATGCTGTTGCGCGTAGTGAACGATGGCCTCAGTGTTCGTACCGGTCCCGGATCCGAGGATGGCAAGTCGGCATAGATGTTGGGCTGAGCGTGACAGTTCGTTCATGAGCGCTGAGAATCTAGGCAACGAAAGCTCCGTCGACAAACGGAACTTTTACACAATGCCCTTAGTTTTGCTGGCCATGATCAGATACACCCTGCTTACGCTCGTTCTCCTCCTTTCCACCCTCCCTTCGCCTTCCCAAGTGGCCGACACGGCAAATGCTCCTCGTGGAACGATCTCGGGGAAGCTTGTCGACGCGGTCACCCAGGCTCCGATCGCGGGTGCGACCATCCTGGTCGTGGGTACGAAGAAGGGGGCCGTGAGCACGACGGACGGGAAGTTCGTGATCAAAAATGTCGAGCCGGGGATCGTGACGTTGCGTGTTTCGAGGATCGGCTACGGTCCCGAACTGGTGAACGACGTCGTGGTGAGCCCAGGAAAGCCTGTCACGGTCTTTGTCCAGATGCAGGAACTCGTCGTGACGTCAAAAGAGGCAGTGATCGTCGAAGAGGCGTTTCGGAAGGATGCCGAGCTGGTCACCAGTACGCAGATGCTCACCTCGGAAGAGGTACGCCGCGCCCCGGGCGTGCAGGAGGATGTGGTACGAGCCGTGGCACTCCTTCCCGGTGTGGCTGTCACGCAAGCCGGACGGAACGATCTGGCCGTACGTGGGGGTGCCCCGTTCGAGAATCTCTTCTTGGTCGACAACATTGAAGTACCGAACATCAATCACTTTGGCACGCAAGGATCATCGGGCGGACCGCTGTCGATCATCAACATCGACTTCGTGCGTGATGTTTCGCTCTCTACGGGAGGTTTTGGTCCGAGATATGGCGACCGACTCTCTTCCGTGACGAACATTCAGCTCCGCGACGGGAACGATCAGGAGCTTTCTGGTGAGATCAATCTATCGGCGACGGGCTTTGGCGTGATCGGCGAAGGCCCCCTTGGGTCCAACGGATCGTGGATGGTCTCCGCGCGTCGAAGCTACCTTGACCTGATCTTCAAACTGGCCGGATTCGGCTTCATTCCCGAGTACTACGATCTCACGGCCAAGGCCTCGTATACGCTGGACCCTTCGAATTCGATCTCCTTCCTTTTGATCGGGGCCCTCGGTACGGTGACCTTCAACAACGACTCCGCCGATAAACGCTACTCGAACAGCCGCGTGGTGGCCCCGACGCAGAACCAGTACTTCTCCGGTCTTACGTGGCGGCATCTGTTCGACAAGGGCTTTCTGACGGTAACCCTTGGTCGGACCTTCACCGATTATAAGACGACCCAACAAGACAGCTTGGGTTCGACGATCTTTCAGACCTATTCGACAGAAGGCGAGAACTCTCTTCGCGCCGATGTGACGCTGTTGCCGTCGTCGACCGTCGAGATCACCTTTGGTTCTCTCTCCAAGTATGGCTCGCAGCTCTCGTACGACATACTCGTACCGGGCTATGCACGACTTGATCAAAATGGTGTGCCACGTCCGTTGGTGGTCGACACGTCATTCCAGGCGTTTCGCACCGCACTCTATGGTCAGATGGCATGGCAATTCAGTGAACGATGGAAGTTGACCCTCGGTGGGCGCTTTGACTATTACGCCTACCTGCCAACGAGTGCCGTGGTCTCCCCGCGTCTTGCCCTCGCCTACGAACTCACGTCAACCACGACGATCGCCCTGAGCGGCGGCCGATTCTATCAGGCACCGCAGTACATCTGGCTTGTGGGCGATCCGTCGAACACGAAGACCATGGGACCTATGCACACGGACCAAGCGGTCCTGTCGTATCAGTGGATCGTGACGCCTGAGTTCAAGGTTCAGGTTGAAGGCTACTACAAGGTCTATGGTGGATATCCGGCCCGACTGTTCCGTCCGCAGGCCGTGTTGGCACCAAGTGGATTCGATGACATCTATAGCGACATCCCCTTTGGCCTGGAACCTCTTTCGAACGGCGGGACAGGGACGGCCTATGGAGTGGAGATCTTCATTCAAAAGAAGCTCTCGTCGGAGCTTCCCTTCTATGGGTTGACGAGTATCAGCTTCAACCACACGCAGTTCGTTGCCGCTGATGGAGTGCAACGTCTGGGCGCTTTCGATACACCGATCATCGGAACGATCGCCGTTGGCTATCGACCTTCAGAGAAATGGGAAGTGTCATCAAAGCTTCGCATGTCGCAAGGACTTCCTTCCACCCCATTCATCACCACTCCGCAAGCAGCCGCGGAAACGAACTTCCCCATAGGCTCCTACGACTTCCGCTACTACAACGCGGGACCGCGTCTCCCCTTTTTCTATGCGCTGGACGTGCGTGTTGACAAACGATGGTTCTTCTCCGGGTGGCAGCTGATCACGTACATCGACGTGCAGAACATCACCGGACGGAAGAACGTGAGTGGCTACAAGTGGAATCAGCAAACACAACAGGTGGAAGCTCAGCAGAGCATTGGTGTCCTGCCGTCCATCGGTGTGAACATCGAGTTCTAATATTCAGGGGCCGCTTGCTTGATCACCCACGCCGGGAACACGCCCCACTTCGGGTACTTCTTCAAGGCCGCCGCCACGTCGGCATCGTGAGCAATCTCTGACGTTGCTGGTGCGAACATGCCGGTAGACCAGAACACGATACTTCCATAGTTGCGCCCCACGTGTTGCGCAACCGTCGACATCGCTCCCTCTCGTGACGTGTCCTGACTTGCAAAGACCTGCGGCGCCATGTACATCTTCATGTTCAGCGACACGCCGTGTACGGCTCGCATGTTGTAATACCATCCCGTGCCATTGGCGATCGGCGTACTGTCTTTGATCACGATGGCCACGAACTTCGTTGAGTCATCGTTGAACACGCCGTACACATTCGTTCGAGGGACATCTTGCAGCCCACGCAGTCTGGTCACACCGCGATAGAATCGCTCGCTTGGTTCTGACCTACGCATCTCCTCTTCAAACTTCTGGACATCATTCTGTTGAAACAGAACGAACGGAACGATCATCGTCATCAACAACGTGCTCATGCGCTATATCCCAATTGTGGTGCCAACCACCGCTCTGCCTCCTCGATCGTCATCCCTTTTCGCTGCGCATAGTCGGCCACTTGATCTCGCATGATCTTGTTCACTGCAAAGTAGGCAGCATCGGGATGCGCGAAATACCAGCCACTGACACTGGATGCAGGATACATCGCATAGTTCTCCGTAAGGCGCACACCAATGGCCCGCTCGGCATCGAGCAATGAAAAGAGCGTGGGCTTCTCCGTATGGTCCGGACATGCAGGATATCCGGGTGCCGGTCGGATCCCTTGATAGTGCTCGTGTACCAATTCGTCATTCGACATCGACTCGCCTTCAGCATATCCCCATAGATCCTTGCGAACGTGCTCATGGAGCCACTCTGCGCATGCTTCCGCCAATCGATCGGCAATAGCCTTGACCATGATCGAACTATAGTCATCGTGTTCCGCCTCGAACGCCGCACACAACTCGTCAACTCCCTCGCCCGCTGTAACGACAAATGCGCCGATGTGGTCGCGCACTCCCGATGCTTCGCTGGCGATGTAATCCGCCAAACTCCGTTGCGGGATGCCGGGTGCCTTTCGACTCTGCTGGCGGAGCATGTGCAATCGAGTCTGCTCTAGGACGATATCATCTCCATCTCGATGCGCAGGGAACAGACCGCACACAGCGCGTGCCTTGATCGACCCGTTCTCGACAATGGAGTGCAAGAGTCGTTGCGCATCGTCAAACAACTTCCTTGCCTCCTTGCCAACCGTTGGGTCTTCAAAGATCACCGGATACTTGCCACGAAGTTCCCACGACTGGAAGAATGGCGTCCAATCGATATAGGGTTCTAAGGTGGCAAGGGGCACATCGTTGAACACTGTGACACCAAGCGATCTCGGTGCCGGTGCAACAGAACTGAGGTCTAGTTGGAATGCAGCTTCGCGCGCTTGTTGTATGGTCACGTACGACTTCTCGTCGCTGCGTTTCGCATAGTCGGTGCGGACAGATTCATATTCGGCGCGGACGGATTCTTCGAAGGGCCCACGAAGATCTGCATTCACGAAATTCCCGGCCACGGGTACGGCACGAGAGGCGTCAAGAACGTGTACCACTGTTCCGCTGTAGGACGGAGCGATCTTGACAGCCGTGTGTGTGCGCGACGTGGTCGCACCTCCGATCAACAATGGCAACTTCATCCCGCGACGTTCCATTTCCTTGGCAACGTGCGTCATCTCGTCGAGCGACGGAGTGATCAGTCCGCTCAGACCGACGATGTCAACATTCTCCTTGATGGCCGCATCCAGGATGGTATCGGCAGAGACCATGACGCCAAGATCGATCACGCGATAGTTGTTGCATCCGAGCACAACACCCACGATGTTCTTTCCGATATCGTGCACATCGCCTTTCACTGTGGCCATCAACACCGTGCCGGTTGGTGAGGATGCCACGCCAGCGAGACGTTTCTCTTCTTCCATGTACGGCGTGAGGATTGCAACGGCCTTCTTCATCACACGGGCTGACTTCACCACTTGAGGCAAGAACATCTTGCCGGCACCGAAAAGGTCTCCAACTTCGTTCATCCCGTCCATCAGGGGACCTTCGATGATCGAAAGTGGCGAGCCATAGTTCTGTCGTGCATCTTCGACATCGACGTCGATGAATTCCGTGATCCCCTTCACCAAAGCATGACGAAGTCGCGACTCAACGCTCTCTTGCCGCCATGCCTCATTCTTGACCTCTTGCTTCTCCGAGCCCTTGACCGTTTCCGCGAAGACGAGCATGCGCTCTGTTGCATCGGGCCGTCGATTGAGGAGAACGTCTTCCACATGCTCCAACAGGTCCTTTGGGATCTCATCGTATACGTCGATCTGTCCTGCATTCACGATCCCCATATCCAGTCCAGCCTGGATCGCATGAAACAGGAATGCTGTGTGCATGGCCTTGCGAACCGGTTCATTCCCGCGGAAGGAGAACGAGATGTTGCTCACGCCTCCACTCACGTGTGCATACGGCAGGTGCTGCTTGATCCAGTGCGTTGCACGTAGGAAGTCGACCGCATAGTTGTTGTGTTCATCGATGCCGGTACCAACCGTGAGGATGTTCGGATCGAAGATGATGTCCTCTGCCGGCATGCCCACCGTTTGCGTGAGGATCCTGTATGCGCGTTCACAGATCTCGATCCTCCGCTCGAAGGTATCGGCTTGTCCGCGTTCATCGAACGCCATGACGATCACGGCCGCGCCATAGTCGCGACAGAGGCGTGCATGATGGACAAAGGCCTCTTCGCCTTCCTTCAGCGAGATGGAGTTCACGATGCCTTTGCCTTGCAGGCATTGCAACCCAGCTTCGATCACGGACCACTTTGAAGAGTCCAAGACGACCGGTACGCGCGAGATGTCCGGCTCTGAACCGATCAACTGCAAGAAGCGCGTCATGGCCGCTTCCGAGTCGAGCATTCCTTCGTCCATGTTCACATCGATGAGCTGTGCTCCATTGTCGACTTGCTGACGCGCAACATCGAGTGCCTTCTCGTACTCGTTGTTCAGGATAAGCTTCGCGAATGCGCGGGACCCTGTCACGTTCGTTCGTTCGCCGATGTTGACGAAGTTCATCGATGGCGTGATCTCGACAGGTTCAAGGCCGCTTAGTCGCAGGTGTCGCTCACGAGTCGGAATGCGACGTGGTGCGATATCGGCCACTGCTTCGGCGATGGCTCGGATATGGTCTGGCGTTGTTCCGCAACAACCGCCAACGATGTTGATGAAGCCCGCTGTTGCATACTCTCGTGCCTGATCGGCCATGTAGTCCGGCGATTCATCATAGCCACCCATGGCATTCGGGAGGCCGGCGTTTGGATACAGCGAGACATAGGCCGTCGCAACGTTGCTGATCTCTTCGATGAATGGACGCATCATCGAGGAACCCAAGGCACAGTTCAGCCCAATGCTCAGCAGGTCGCGCGCATGCGAGAGCGATGTCCACATGGCCTCGGGTGTTTGACCTGATAGTGTGCGACCCGACATGTCGACGATCGTGCCACTGATCATGACCGGGATAGCGGGCATGCCTTCGTCCCTCACCTCGGCATAGGCCTTGACAGCGGCCTTGGCATTGAGCGTATCAAAGATCGTCTCGATCAGAAAGAGATCGACGCCGCCCTCGTGAAGTCCACGCATCTGTTGCTTATAGGCTTCGACGACCTCACGGAAGGTCACCGAGCGATATCCCGGATCGTTCACATCTGGCGAGAGCGAAAGCGTCTTGTTCGTCGGTCCCACCGCACCAGCCACGAACCGTGGTCTCGACGGAGTACGTTGTGTCATTTCTTCGGCTGCCGAGCGAGCGAGACGTGCGGCTTCCACATTCAATTCATGCACGAGATGTTCCAGCGCATAGTCAGCCTGTGCGAACACATTGCAACTGAACGTGTTGGTCTCGATGATGTCGGAGCCTGCCTCCAGATACTCCATGTGGATGGAGCGTATCACGTCGGGACGTGTGAGGACCAAGAGGTCGTTGTTCCCTTTCAGCGAGCTCGGGTGATCGGCAAAGCGATCTCCTCGAAAGTCGGCTTCCTCCAACGAGTATCGTTGGATCATGGTGCCCATGGCACCATCAAGGACAAGAATGCGTTCGGCAAGGAGCTGTCGGATATCGATCATAGTTCACAAAACTACGATTCGATGCACCATAACCGTTGTTGACGAGATGGTATAGTGGATCCGCGTGGTGCGAACCGAGAGGATGTAGGTCCCATCATCGCATGCTTCGGTACGTCGATACGGATGCGGATAGGGATCCGTGCTCAACACCCGCTCCACATGTGCCTTGAGCACATGGTCTCGTTCGAGGACCGTGGCAACATCCGGATCGAAGACCACGGCGAAGGACGGCTGCAACGCAGCATCATCCACCCATCCCGCCTTGCTGCCTTCGAAGGCATCGGCATAGGAGAGATAGGGTTTGATGTCGAGGATCGGTGTGCCATCGAGCAGATCTGTTTCTGCGATGGTGACGCGAAGGCCACGGACCTCGACAAGTCGAGCAACACTCAAGCCAATAGGATTCGGGCGATGAGGGGATCGCGTGGCGAAGACCCCGCGTTTCACGGCACTTCGCGGCGGGAGCACCTTCGGCTTCCAGGCTTCGGCACGATGGAACCAAGAGAGGATCCAGATCCGCTCAAAGCCGTCGAGGTCCTGCAGGGCCTGTTCGAAGTTGTGATGTGGTTCAAGGTCTATATGGGCAAGGTCGATACGCTCGTCAACTCCGGGCTGACGTGGAGCATCGTACTTGTTCACGTAGGGTGAACGCAGAAAGCCGATGGGGACAATGTTCACCGTTGATTGCCAACGGAGAGCGAAAGGAACAGGCCACCGAAGTTCGTGATCGGAAGTCCTTGCATGCTCTCGAGACCCGGTGAGCCGAATGGTATCACATAGTACCGCATGTTCACGCCGATCATGTTGCCCTTCGTGATAGCGCCAAAGTTCGCACCAAGTCCAATGAAGCCTCCGAACCGGCCATGGACCGTAGCGTCACCGAACGAGCTGAAGAACTCGTGGTAGTAGGGTACCCCATTCGGACCTTCGGTGATATAGGGCGTCTGGATGATCATCGAAGGGCCTACCCCCATGCCGATGTAGGGACGGAACGAATCGGACAGGCCCTTGGAGAACAATCGATACTGCACGCCGATGGTAAGTGGCACGACGAAGAGTCGGTTCACCTTTCCATAGACAACAGGGATGTTGCCCAAGTAGACGTTCTCGATCTCGTCGGTGCTACGGTAGGGCGAGAAGAACAGATTGATGAACCCGGTCAGATCCTCTGCCAACTTGGTCTGATAGAATCCGCCAAAAGCCCACCCGCTGTTGGAGAAGATCAGGTCGAGTCCGAACGCCTTGGTCGCCGGTTTGTCAAGTCCATCGTTCTCGAGCAGTGGACGCGGCGATGTGAACACGATCACCGTGTCTTCCGGTTTGCGTGGACCTTCGGGCGTGCCTCCGGTCTCTTGTGCCACGACCGTGGACGAGCAGAGAACGAGGCTACAGAGGAGACCAATGAGAAGGAGTGTACGGCGCATTCCTTGCAAGTTACCGTCAAGCGTTGAAAGTTACAGAACCGAGCGACTGTGGATAACATTGTTAGTCCGTGCCAATTCCGTAGTTTACCTATCCGACTTGATAACGTCCCCATGCGCCTCAGAGACCTCCAACGCCTCATAGATTCCGTTTTCTTGCCCGATGCCGCCATGCGCGGTGACAACATCGGAGTACACGTCGAATCGGCGAGCGGCGAGGTGCATTCGATCCTTGTCTGTCTGGAAGTGACCGATGCCGTTGTGGCCGAGGCCGTTGAACGCTCCTGCGATACGATCATCGCCTTCCATCCGCTGATCTACACACCAATCTCTCGCCTGCAACGCACCGATAGGGTTGGTCGGATCCTATGCGAGCTGATCGCCCGCGACATTTCTCTGCTCTGCGTTCACACGGCATTCGATGCCTATCCGCAGGGTACCAACTACCTCCTCGCACACAAACTCGGCCTTACGCCGGAACGTCCTCTCGTCCCTTCTGAATCCGGCAACGGATATGGAATGGGTATCGTGGCAAGGGTGGAAGGTGGCATGGCCTTCGAAGAACTCGTCGATCGTGTTCGCACCGTCTGCGGCGCACCGGTCCGCTTCAGTCCTCCACCTTCCGACACCGTTTCGACCGTGGCCATCGTCGGAGGCAGTGGCGACTCATTCACATCCGACGCATTGCGGTGTGGAGCTGATGTGTACATCACCGCAGATCTGAAGTATCATGCCTTCCATGCCGCCCTTGGTCGCATCGGATTGATCGATCCCGGCCATTATGAAATGGAACAGTTCGTGATCGACGGTATCGTCGACACGCTCCGCCCGCTCATCACTTCAACCATGTCCATCCAACGAAGCACAGTGATCACCAACCCTGTTCAGTATGCTTCATCAACAACAGACAGTACTTCTCAATCATAACCACACGGAATCTCCATGGAGCAACAGATCACACTCTTAGCGCGCCTGTCGTACATCGACGCGCATCTGGACGAGTTGCATGACGAACTGGGCGACTTGCCACAAGAGGTAAAGCGTCACGAAGAGATCGTGAAGGCGAAGACGCTCGTCACGGAGGCCACAGCCAAGTCCCTGCACGAGATCGAACACCTCCATGGAACGGCCCATGTGACCATGCAAGAGATGACGGACAAGGAAACCAAGCTCACGGAGCAGCAGTTCCAAGTCAAGAACAATCGCGAATTCGATGCGATCACCAAGGAACTCGAGCACATCAAGGTCGAGCGGGCCGCATTGGACGAACGCTTGCGTACGAGCGCTGTCAAAGAAGAGAACCTTCGTTCCTTGCTTGAAACGCAACAACGGGATCTTGACGAGGCAAAGAGTGTGCTTGCCGACAAGGAAAAGGAACTTGAAGAGGTCAGCGGTGTGAACAACGACGATCTCCGTCGCTATCTCGAGCTGCGCAAGAAAGTGGTCGTGCAGATCGAAGACTCCCTGCAAACCGAATACGAGCGTATTCGCACGTTCCATCGTGAAGCTGTGGTGGCCCTTCGCCGCAACAGTTGTTCAGGATGCTACAGCGCCGTCCCAAGTCAGCGCATCATGGAAATGAAGTACAACCGCCACAAGGTGTACACCTGCGAGAACTGCGGTCGGATCCTCGTAACGGAAGACGTCACGTTGGACATCGAGGCAGAGGTCGAAGGAACAGCGTAAGGAAACGGACGAACGGATACGGAAGGATGACGGGCAGTCGCTGCAGCAATGCAGAGGAAAGTCCGAACTCCACAGAACAGCACGCTTCCTAACGGGAAGGCACGCTTGCGTGACGGCAAGTGCAACAGAAAGCAAACCGCCATTCGTTCTGCGAATGGTAAGGGTGAAACGGTGGGGTAAGAGCCCACCAGCGACCCGGGTGACCGGTCGGCTAGGTAAACCCCGTGCGGAGCAAGATCAAACAGGGTCGAAGAACACGCACGTATTGTGGTGTTGTTCGCATCACGCGGGCTCTCGAGCCCCCTTCGGTCCGGGTAGATCGCTTGAGGGCGACGGTGACGTCGCTCCCAGATAAATGACTGCCTCGTTCGCTTGCGAACAAGACAGAATTCGGCTTACAGGAGTCTTTCCGTGTCCATTCCTCCCTTTCCCTACCCGGTCCCCTCATCCGTTCCAGCCGACCCGGTGTTACGCGAATTCTATCCGGAGTTCGTCGAACGGTGGCTGGCCGATCTCACGTCGCAATGGCCCGAGATCGTCGAACGGAACGATGCGGAAGAGATGTATCGTTTCGGTCATACGATCAAAGGTTCCTTTCTTCAGTTCGGACTGAAGGAATTGGCCGGCATCGGCAAGGACATCATGGCAGCGTCGGCCGAGAACGACTGGACCACAGCAACGTACTACGTCAACGGTCTGACGGAGATCTTGCAGGTCCTGCATCAACGCAACAACTCATCTGAACCAGGAGCATCCGAATGAAGAAGAGCACATTCCGTAGCATTGGCACGTTCATCGTAACAACAATGGTGTTCGCATTGGTCACGGTCGCCGTCACGGCGCAAACGCGTGTTGCCGTTCTCCCCTTTCGCAACATGGATGGGGCCATCAAGTACAATCCATGGTGCATTCAGCTTGCCGACTCGCTCACCAAAGAGCTCTTGGCCATCGACCCTGCACAGAAGAAGTTCATGATCATTCCTGCGGACAGTATCGAGATGGCCATCAGCGAGTTGAATCTCGATCCTACGAATCCGCAATACGAGAGCGATGTATGGAAGGCCGTGAAGTCGCTCCATGCCGATCGTGTGATCCAGGGGAATTTCTTCATGCAGCACGAACGCGTTCTTTTGAACGCCTACATCTTCGATCCCGAGACCAAAATGTCGGATCCAACGAATCAAGCAAAGAACATGTACAAGTCTCCGTCGGCCATCCTTGAGGTGATCAAGCCCATGGCACGGAAGCTTCATCCGGGACTCATGCAATGAACGACGTCACGTTTGAACTTCCCGTCCTCCAACCATCGGCGGAACAACTGGCAGGTCGTCGGCCCGAATGGCTGAAGGTTCGCGCACCGGGCGGAGAAGACTATGCCCGTGTGAAGTCCATGATGCGCACAAAGGATCTGCATACCGTGTGCGAAGAGGCACGCTGTCCGAACATCACGGAATGTTGGAATGCCGGAACGGCCACGTTCATGATCGGTGGCGACACGTGCACACGCTCCTGTGGTTTCTGTGCCGTTAAGACCGGTCGCCCCATGCCGATCGATGATGGTGAACCGATGCGAGTGGCAGAGGCCATTCATTCCATGCATCTCAAACACGCTGTCATCACATCGGTCAATCGCGATGAGCGAAAAGACGGTGGCGCCATTCTGTGGGCAGAGACGATCACGGCCTCGCGTAGCTTGAATCCAGATACATCGATCGAAGTGTTAATCCCTGATTTCAAGGGCAACATGGAGAATCTTCAGCGTGTGATCGACGCACGACCGACCATCCTGGCGCATAACACCGAAACGGTTCCCCGACTGTATCGTCGCGTTCGACCGCAAGGCAAGTATCAATGGTCGCTCGATCTGTTGAAGGAGGCGAAGCGGCAAGGAATGCGAACCAAGACCGGCATCATGTTGGGCTTGGGTGAAACACCGGACGAGATCTTTCAAACGATGAAGGACCTTGTTGCTGTGAACGTCGACATTCTCACGCTTGGTCAGTATCTGCAGCCAACGAAGAACCACCTCCCGGTCGATCGATTCGTGCACCCCGACGAGTTCGCCTACTACAAGAAGGTCGGGCTCGAGCTTGGATTCGACTACGTGGAATCCGGTCCACTCGTGCGCAGCTCCTACCACGCCGAACGTCACGTATGATCACGGTCACCGTCCTCGGAAGCGGCACGTCCACGGGCGTCCCTACCGTGGCCTGTACTTGTGCTACGTGTTGTTCCACCGACCCTCGCGACAAGCGCCTGCGGACGTCGCTTCTCGTGCAAAGCACAACGACCACGATCGTGGTCGACACATCAATGGACTTCCGCCGGCAGATGCTCGATCATCATGTGATGGACATCGATGCCGTTGTGTACACGCATCACCATTTCGATCACATCGGTGGGTTCGACGACATCCGTCCGTACAACTTCCGTGCGCAAAAGAACATGCCCATCTATGCGCTTCGGCGTACGATCACAGCATTGCAACAAACGTTTCCCTATGCATTCGAAGAACCCGAGCAACTTGGTGGCGGCGTGCCGATGATCGATGTGATCGAGATCGACGACGAGCCGTTCGTGATCGGCGACATTTCCGTGCAGCCGATCCCACTCCTCCATGGTTCCCTCCGCGTGAATGGATATCGCTTCGGTTCGCTCGCGTATTGCACCGACACCAATGACATTCCGCCTGACTCGATGGACCTCCTATCAGGTGTGGATGTGTTGATCTTGGATGGACTGCGTCCCCAGCCCCATCCCACGCACTTCACCATCAACGAGGCCGTTGCCATAGCCGATCGATTGCAGCCACGCATCACCTATCTGACCCACATTGCGCATCAGATCAAGCACGATGTGGTAGAGGCATCGCTGCCCGATCATGTGCGGCTCGCCTACGACGGACTCTGCCTCTCGCTCTCCTAAAAAAAAAGCCCAGTATCTCTACCGGGCTTCGCAGGCTAGGGATCGGGGGTTGACGATCCCTTCACCTGCTTGGGGTGTCTGCGTTCGGTCGGGTTGTAAGGGGGTTTTCTTGGAGGCGCATGAGCTACAGTGAAAGGACCCGACCGACATCATGCATGTATAGACGCGTCAGCGTGAAAACTGTTTCAGTTTTTTGAGTTTCCCGTAGGGTAAAAAAAGAAGGACGCTCTTTGTCACGTCCTTCTAACTGCTTGTTATCTATTCGCTTGGCGGGTTTTCCACATCTTCGTCCGGCTCTGATCCAGATCCCGTATCTGATTCTGGCTCTGGCTCCGATTCCACCTCCGAACCTGATTCCACCTCCCAATACGCGCCGGAATTCGCCTCTTCGTCGATCTTAACGCTGAGATGCTGCTCTTCCATGAGGATGGCAAGTTGTTTCCGGAGTGTCTTATGATCCGTCTTCACCGAATAGGACTCGTCTGTTTCGATCAACGTTGTCGTGGTCTTCAGCAGATCGTCGATCTCTCGCAACTTTGGAAGGTCTGACATCGAGTTCAAGCCAAAGATGCGCATGAACTCATCCGTGGTGCCGTAGAGGAGTGGCTTGCCGATAGCTTCGGACCTGCCAACGATGGAAACGAGTTGTTTCTCGACAAGGGAGTTCACCACTTCGCCACTGTTCACGCCGCGGATCGCTTCGATCTCTGCCTTGGTGATGGGCTGTCGATAGGCCACGATGGCCAAGGTCTCGAGTGCAGCTTGCGTCAGACGTTTCCGATTCTTGGCCTTCAGGAGCCGTTGGACGAGTTGACCGTGTTGCGGTGTCGTGGCAAACTGAAAACCTCCGGCGATCTTCACGATGCGGAACGGTCGATCGGTCTTCTCCAGTTCGTCGTTGATCTCATCCACCAATTCGTCAAAGTACCCGGGCTTCACTTCGAACACGGGGCGTGGTGCTTCGGGCTCCGCCGGAGCCTCACCATCAAGAGGAAGTTGTTGCTGACCGGGGATCTCTTGCGTTGGGTCTTCGTCCACGAGCACACGCTTGATCGCACGCGCCGTGAGCGGATCATCGCTTGCGAAGATCAACGACTCCAGTGCACGCAGCTGATCGTAGCGCGACAACGTGAAGAAGTATGGGATGTGAAGGTCCGAAGGGACGATCTCTTCAATAGTATCAGTCATGGCTTTCTTCCTCGTCTGTCTTGTTCACCACCACAATATCGTCGAACGATCCGTCTTGCTGAATGCGGATCAACTGATTCTTGGCGAGCTCAAGCAATGCCAAGAATGTCACCACGATATGCATCTTCGTCAACCCCACCACGAGTTCAAAGAACCGCACGCTCGGCCGAGCACGAAGCAAGTGGACGATCTCTTCTGATTTCTCTTCCACGGTGATCGGAAACCTTGTGACAACGTGGGCACTTGGTTCATCCGGTGCTCGTTCGATGGCTCTCTTCAAGGCCTTGAGCAGATCGAACAACGTGGCGTTCCGATAGGCGCCATCACTTTGTGCGTGGATCTCCTCGGCCTCGAACAATTGCCGATACATCACATATCGCTGCTCTTCGGCCGCCGTGTTCATGCTCTCTGCAGCTTCCTTGTATCGCTTGTACTCGATCAGGGCCTTGACGAGTTCTGCGCGCGGATCTTCTTCTTCCAGATGTTCACCGGGGATCCCTGTTGGATCACGTGGTAGGAGCATCTGCGCTTTGATGCTCACAAGCGTCGATGCCATCACCACGAATTCCCCCGCAAGCTCAAGGTCCAGCAGCTCCATGAGCTTCACGTACTCAAGGAATTCCGCCGAGATCGAGGCGATGGGAATGTCGTAGATATCCAGCTCGTCTCTCTTGATGAAGAACAAGAGCAGATCGAGCGGACCTTCAAAATTGCTGAGCTTGACGTTATACATACTGTCTCGGTACACGGGCCGAAATGGCCGTCGTTATCTCATATGGGATCGTGCCGGCCCATGCCGCCACTTCCCGCGCATCGATCCTCTCAATGCGAGCATGCGGGTCTTGCTGTTCACCGATCAAAACCACAGGGTCATCGATCGCGACCTCGTCCGACCCCACGTCGACCATGCATTCATCCATGCAGATCGTGCCAACGATGGGATATCGCTTGCCACGGATCAGACACGATGCGGAACCTGTGAGGCCGCGCATATAGCCATCTCCGTATCCGATCGGGATCGTGGCAATGGTCGTGTGACGCTGCGAGATCCACCGGCGTCCGTAGCTCACCGAATCACCGGCCTCGATCGTTCTCGTGCTGAGCACTTTCGTGTGCAGTGAGAGTACAGGACGGAGATCGTGATGTGCGTCGGGGTAGGCATAACCGTAAAGCGACAGACCAGGTCGGACCATGGTCCAGGGTCCTTCGGCCGCCTGCCAGATCCCTCCGGTATTGGCCGCATGAACATGGGCAAAGCTACGACCTCGGGCCGACAGCTCCGAGATGAGGGTGCGGAATGTGGACAACTGGTGGTGCATGAACTCGCTGCCCTCCTCATCGGAGGTCGCAAAGTGCGTACAGATGCCATCAAGGGCAAGGTTCGGAAGGGCGGCAAGGGCCTCGATGAAGGTCGGAGCATCGGCAGGGGTCACGCCTTCGCGGTGCATGCCGGTGTCGATGTAGATGTGGATCGATGCCACATGCTCGGCGCGACGTGCGGCCTCGCTGAGTGCTCGAGCCTGTCCGAGATCGCACACCACGCTGGCGAACTTGTGCAGGACAACGGCATCCGCTTCCGCCGCTGCAATGGGCGTGAGGATCATGATGGGTCGGTGCACACCGGCATAGCGGAGATGCACCCCTTCGTCAACAAAGGCAACACCGAGCATGTCGACGCCAAGGTCCTGCAAATGTCGACTCACGGCCAGCATGCCATGTCCGTAGGCATTGGCCTTGACCATGGCCAGCACGGCCATTCCCGGCGCCATGCGTCGGATCACGTCGAGATTATGACCAAGCGCACCGAGGTCGATGCGAGCAACGGTACTCCTCATCGTCCAATGCCCTCCAACGGGTCCACCCATTCAAAGGCGCGACGTATCTCGTCGATCGGTAGTCCGGCCCCAACAGCGCACAGCAACTTGATCCTGGCCTTCTGGCCATTCAGATAGTCGGCAAAGATCACGCCCGCATCATAAAGGCCACGCCCTGCACCTTCGTAGGCATACGTGTGCTCGATGCGACCAACGGGACATCGGGAAACGAGGACAACGGGAAGTCCGGACCGCACAGCATCGGCCAACGCATAGTAGACCGACGGGGTGACGTTTCCAACACCAAAGGCCTCTACCACAAGGCCCTGTGCCCCTTCCGCCCTGCACAACGTTATCAGTTTCTCATCCATGCCCGCATAGGACTTCAGGAGCGGGACGAACGATGGCAGCGAGGTGGTCGAAAAGACCTCGCGGTGCAAGGGGCGACGTGTGAGGAGGACGTGTCCATTGGTGATACGTCCCAGTGGCCCGAAGTCGAAGGATGCAAAGGTGGAAAGGTCTTCAGTATCCGTTTTGGATGCCTCGCTTGCAGCGTTGATGATGCCGCCGAGGATGACGGTGACGCCGCATCCGCGAAGGACAGGGTTTCCGGCTGCATCGATAGCATCGCGGAGGTTCCGTGGTCCGTCCCAGTCGGGCTCGCTCGAGTTACGCATGGCGCCGATCACGACTACTGGTTTCTCGGTAGCAACGGTGCAATCCAGGAAGTAAGCCGTTTCCTCAAGGGTATCCGTGCCGTGGGTGACGACCACGCCGTCAACGTCGGGATCGTCCACATAGCGCTGCACGAGACGCGAGATCTCGAGCATCCGCTCGGGGGTGATGTGCGGTCCGGGGTAGGTGCCGTACTCATGCACCGACAAGCGGGCTCGGTCACGAATTCCGGGGATCCGTTCGAGGATCTCACCGCCGGAAAGGCTTGGCACCACTCCACCAAAGTCGGTATCAAGCTTCGAGGCAATGGTCCCACCGGTGAAGATCAGGACAACATGGGGAAATGTCATGCTGCAAAGATATGACGTCGGCGTACCGCCGTGCCTCTCTCCATGTTATTTTTGAAGTCTATGATCATCACGCCATCACATTTGCGATCCATCGCCGCCTACACTCCGGGAGCCTCTCCCGAACAGATCAGAGAGCAGTATGGATTGACGAATGTTGAGAAACTCGCGTCGAACGAAAATCCGCGTGGTCCATCGCCACTCGGTGTGGCCGCTGCGCACAATGCGCTGACCAATGCGCACATCTATGCCGACGGTGGTCTGAAACTTCGGATCGCCCTCGCTCGCCATCATCACTGCACGTCCGACCACATCACGGTCCATAATGGCAGCGATGCCATCATCCATCAGATCATGCGGACGTTCCTGTTGCCGGGAGAGACGGCGCTTTCGTGCAAGGGTGGCTTTGTGAGTTTCGGAATCGCCGTTGCGATGAATGGCAACGAGCCAACGTATGTGCCACTGACCAAGGACCATCGCTTCGACGTCGAGGCACTTGCCGTGGCGGTGACAGATCGCACGAAGGTGGTCTACATTCCGAATCCGAACAATCCGACCGGTACGTACATCACAACCGACGAACTGACGTGGTTGCTCGATCGCATCCCGGAAGATCGGATCGTGATCCTGGACGAAGCGTACCATGAGTATGCGATGATGCTCGCACCAAATGATTATCCGGACGCGATCGCCCTCGGTCGCCCGAACGTGATCGCACTGCGAACCTTCTCCAAGGCCTATGGTTTGGCCGGCCTTCGGATCGGATATGGCGTAGGACATCCCGACGTGATGCAGCATTTGATCAAGACCAAACTCCCCTTCGATCCGAACGCCATTGGTTGCGCCGCAGCGCTGGCCGCGCTGGAGGATGTTGACTTCGTGCAGCAAACCACGGCACTGAATGCTGATGGACTTCGCACGCTTCAAGCGGCATTACGCGAAAGCGGCTATGTGACCGCAGCGAGCGTCGCGAACTTCGTGATGGTGGACTGCGGAAGTATCGATCTTGCCAAGGCGTTTCATCACGACCTTCTGCAACATGGATTCATCACTCGCCCCCTCGCCGGATTCGGCTTGCCGCACTGCGTGCGGATCAGCACCGGAACAACGGCACAAATGGAACGACTCTCTGCCGTCGTTCGCGAGATCGCACCGAACTACACCTCACTCATCACAGAACCATCATGAGCGCCGAAGCACAAGATTTTCTGCCCCTCAATGGCACAGACTACATTGAGTTCTATGTTGGCAACGCCAAACAAGCAGCGTACTTCTATCGTACAGCGTTCGGCTTCAGTCTGGTTGCCTATGCAGGTCCCGAGACAGGTGTTCGAGACCGAGCATCGTATGTGTTGCAACAGAACAAGGTTCGCCTGGTCCTGACCACACCAATGCATCCGGACTCTCCCATCAATGCCCATATCGCAAAGCATGGCGATGGTGTGAAGACGCTGGCCCTTTGGGTGGACGATGCCTACAAGAGCTATGAAGAAACGATCAAGCGTGGTGCCAAGAGCGCACAAGAGCCGATCACGATAACGGATGAGTTCGGCGAGGTTCGCCTTGCCTCCATTCACACCTATGGCGAGACGATCCATACATTCGTCGAACGCAAGAACTATACGGGTGCCTTCATGCCGGGCTTTGTGGCCATGGATGATGGCTACACAACAGAGGGCACGGGACTTCTCTACGTGGACCATTGCGTTGGCAATGTTGAGCTCGGACACATGAACGAATGGGTGGAGTTCTACGAGAACACGCTTGGCTTCAAGCTCTTGCTCACGTTCGACGACAAGGATATCAGCACTGAGTATTCGGCTCTCATGTCGAAGGTGGTGAGCAATGGTACGGGCTACGTCAAGTTCCCGATCAATGAGCCGGCTGCCGGCAAGAAGAAGAGCCAGATCGACGAGTACCTTGAGTTCTATCATGGTGCCGGCGTTCAGCACATTGCCATTGCAACGAACGACATCGTCAAGACCGTATCGGAACTCAAGCGCCGTGGTGTGCAGTTCTTGCAGGTACCGGACACGTATTACGACGATCTGCTCGATCGTGTGGGTCCGATCGACGAGGACATCGCGCCGCTTCGCGAGTTGGGCATCCTGGTGGACAGAGATGATGAAGGATATCTTCTTCAACTCTTCTCGAAACCCGTCGAAGACCGCCCAACCCTGTTCTATGAGATCATTCAACGCAAGGGCGCAAAGTCCTTCGGTAAAGGAAACTTCAAGGCACTGTTCGAGGCCATCGAACGCGAACAGGCACGCCGCGGAAATCTGTAAGAATTTGTCATTTCTTGTTCCACACACAATGTGATGTTATGAGTCCTGCACCCGCAAAGGGCAGCAAAGCGAAGAAGGCAGCCGCCGTGAGCCATGCGAACAACGAGTTCCTGGAATCGGTCAACTACTACTTCGACAAGGCTGCTGCGACGATGAATCTTTCTGCCGGTCTGCTCGATCAGATCCGCGTTTGCAATTCTGTTTACTACATGCAGTTCCCTGTGCGTATCAAGGGCGACATCAAGGTAGTGCAGGCATGGCGCGCAGAACATTCGCACCACAAGCTTCCTGCCAAGGGTGGGATCCGATACGCATTGTCGGTCGACCAAGACGAAGTGCAAGCACTTGCTGCACTCATGACGTATAAGTGTGCAGTGGTGGACGTTCCATTCGGTGGTGGTAAGGGTGGAATTCGTATCGATCCGAAGGCCTATACGGTCGAAGAGCTCGAGCGCATCACACGCCGCTACACTGTGGAACTCATCCACAAGAACTTCATCGGGCCATCGGTTGACGTCCCTGCTCCTGACTATGGTACCGGTCCTCGCGAAATGGCTTGGATCGCGGACACGTATCAGGCATTCGCAACGGGTGAGATCAACGCGCTTGCCTGTGTGACCGGCAAGCCTGTCGGCCAGGGCGGTGTGCGTGGCCGTACGGCAGCTACGGGCCGTGGTCTCTTCTTCGCTGTTCGCGAAGCCGTGAACGATCCGAAGTTGATGAAGAAGTTGAAGATGGACGTCGGATTCGCCGGGAAGCGCTGTATCGTGCAGGGATTTGGCAATGTGGGCTACCACGCCGCGAAGTTCCTTGCCGAGGGCGGCGCCACGGTCATCGGTGTGATCGAATGGGATGGCGCTGTTGTGAACCCGAAGGGCATCGACATCGAAGCCCTCAATGCACATCGCAACAAGAAAGGATCGATCACCGGCTTTGCAGGCGCCAAGACCATCAAGGATGGCAACAGCGTTCTCGAGCACGACTGTGAGATCCTCGTGCCGGCAGCGTTGGAGTCGCAGATCCACAAGGGCAACGCTTCCAAGATCAAGGCGAAGATCATTGCCGAAGGCGCGAATGGACCGATCACATCCGACGCAGAGGAGATCCTTCTCAAGAAGGGCATCTTCGTGATGCCGGACATGTACGTGAATGCCGGCGGTGTTGTTGTGTCGTACTTCGAATGGCTGAAGAACATCAGTCACGTTCGCTTTGGCCGCATGGACAAGCGCTTCGAAGAAGGCTCGAACATTCGCTTGGTCGAGACCATCGAGTCGCTCACGGGCAAGAAGCTCACCGGTGCGGAGAAAAACCTTATCGCACGCGGTGCCGATGAGGAAGACCTGGTGAACTCCGGATTGGAAGACACCATGATCTCGTCGTACAAGACGATCATGGACATCTATTACAACAATCCGAAGGTCAAGGATATGCGTACGGCAGCCTTTGTGAGCTCGATCGATAAGATCGCGCAATCGTATCTGTCGCTCGGTATCTTCCCATAAGTCGAGTAACGTTGACAACATGAAAAAGCCGATCGCTCACAAGAGCGATCGGCTTTTCTTTTTGACCTTGATGATCTTAGGCGATCAACGGATCACCGAAATCGTACGCGTAGTGATCGTACCTGATCGCTCGATGCGCACGAGGTACATTCCGCTTGCGACCCCTGCCGTGTTCCAAGTTGCAATGCCACCCTCTGCCTGCATGCTTGCCACCGTTGCTCCGGTACCGTCGATGATCGTGACCATCATCGGTGATGCGTTGCCGGAGGAGATCGTCACCACGTCGTTCGTTGGATTTGGTGCGATGGCCAGTGCCGATGCTCCTTCTTCCTGCACCGAGACAGTGCTTGCACGAACCCATGGGATGTCGATGGTTCCTGCCGTCGTTACCACGGACACTGAACCTGAGCCACCATTGCCGCTTGCAACCGTCTTGAAGCACACTTCGACAGCGCCGGCTTTCGCAACGGAGAACGGAAGTGTGGGTGCGTGGTATACAAGAACGCCTTGATCACCCTTGATCTCCGTAGCACTGATCGTGAAGGCGCACGGTGCCGAGGTCGTCAGGGTCACGCACTGCTGGTTGTCGGCATCGGACGTGAACTTGAGCGTGTCCTTGCTCAACGAGAATGGCAAGAGCACCGTTGCTTTGATGACCATGGTATCGGCCGAGCCACCGGTTGCCGCCGTGGCCACGATCGTGCCCGTGAAGGTCCCGGCCTTGGATGGACGGAACTGAACGGAGTACGAGGAAGATGCGCCCGGTGCGATCACGGCCGGAAGGGCAAGACCAGAGATCGTCAGTTCAGAAGATGTCGTGCTGAGTGTGGCCACCGTGACCGGTGACCCACCTGAATTCGACACGGTGGTCGAGAAAGTCGTATCGGTGCAGGTGTAGACAGTACCAAGGTTGAGCGTATCGGAAGCCAATGCCACCTTGCCCGGCCCCGATGCGTCTGCGACCGTCACGTTGGCAACGGCAGAAAGCTCATTGCCACAGCTATTTGTGACCGTACAGGTATACGGACCTGCGTCGGTCTTCGCAACGGCCGGGACACGGAACGTTGCCGTGGTGCCTCCAGGTAGGGGAGCGCCACCCTTCTTCCACACGTAGGTGAGATTGGCACCATCTGCCTTTACGGTCAGGAGGAGTTCATCACCAACCTTAAGCGCTTGTGCCTTTGGTTGTGTCGTGATCTTCGGTGCGATGTTCACGGTGAGCTTGACGGCTGTCGACATGACGGCCGGATCGCAGGTACCGCGCACCTCACACTTGTACATGCCTTCGTCCGCTGAGCTGGTCAACGGGATCTTGAAGGACGCCGCGGTCTTTCCGACCATCACTTCGTCGTTCTTGAACCACTGATAGGTAAGGCCTGTGCCCGTAGCAGCGATGCTGAACGACACACTGTCGTTCTCGCACACGGTGCGTGCAACCGGTTGTGTGGTGATGGCCGGCTTTGCGTCGATGACGATCACAGCCGGGTTCGTTGTCGACGAAAGATTGCAACCGAAGATCACGCAGTCGTACGTACCTGCATCATTCGCCGTTGTGACTGCGATCTGGAACTGCTGATTCGTGCCGCCTGGAATGTCAACTCCATTTTTTCTCCAACGATAGGCCGTGGCACCCGTAGCATTTGCCAACAAGACCAATCCTCGACCAACACAAATGTTCTGACCGATCGGTTGTGTGGTGATGGCCGGTCCGGCACTGATGGCGAAAGGATTCGACTGGCCAACGGACACGCCACGTCCGACATCAACGAGGCGCAATCGGTACGACGCCCCCGCAGCCTGATTCGTCGGGATGTTCCACGTATAGGTGTTCGCCGTTGCGGCCACCGATCCAAGGTTCGTCCAGTTGTTCCCATCGGAGGAATACTCAACGTTGAACGTTGTCATTCCGGTTTGCGTCCATGTCATCGTGATCGACTGGCCTACGCAGATCGTCTGTCCCGCGGCCGGGGCCGTGATATCAGCTCCACGAACGGTGAGCGTTGATGTCATGGTGTTCCATACATCACCGGCGGCATTGCCATTGCCGTTCACGGCATTGCCAGCTGCCCGGACCGTGTACACACCGTGGCCAGCAGGAGCCGTCCATCGGAATGGGAATGGCGCGGAACCGCCCGCCATGTTCTTACGAACAATGTGCGTGAGTTCACCGCCGCTGACCTGACTTCCGTCCAATGCCTCGAACGTGCCGTTTGCCGCACCGGCCTTGGTGATCGAGAGGTTATAGCCGGCAGCGCCCAGTGTCGCATGACCAACAATGAAGGTGAAATCCGTTGTCGACCCGGCATCCACAACGGTAGGACCGGTCAGGCTCACGCTCGTGGCCGCGTTTGCAGCGCCGCCATGACATCCCCCTCCGCCACAGCCATTGGCTGACTGTCCGGTGATGCCCCCGGGGTTTGCCATCAATAGGATCGGAGCGCAACAAAGCGCAAGGAAGAAGCTCAATGACTTCATACAGTATTCCCTCAAGTGTGCAGATCTTGTGTTCGGCGCATAAGGAGTCCGAACTTGGTTGAATGTTACAACACAGGTCGGACGTGGGCAACTTTAGGTCGTGTAGTTCCGATACTCAAACGGTCGCTTCCCGGTATACCGTTCTACCCAATCGCGGCATCTATCCTTGAAGGACCGCGTGCTGAAAGACGGATCGTATTCGAATTGCCAGTTCATGGCCTTGATCCGCGGGAGCATCACCTGAGGATGCGTGCCGTTGAATCGCTCAAGCGCATCAATGGTAGAGTAGTCGAACTCTTCGGTTTTCGCGACGTGTTGCTCGACCCATGCATCGTCGTGCCACAGCTTGTTGAAGCTCTCCTGCTTTCGCTGCATGGCGGCAGGGGGCTTCACCCAACCATAGTGATGGATCCAGGCATCGAGGGGACGGACGTGAAGTTTTTTGTCGCCAGCTATTCGAAACCCTTGCGCATCGCGCCACGAGAAGATGCGCTTATCGTTGCGAATGATCCGAACTTCGTTGCGGTACCATGCGCCAGAGGAGCCAACGAAATCGTAGGACCCATAGAAGTGGCGATATCGGAAGACAAATCCCTGGACCGAAGGCACATCGAGGTACGTCAGCATGGCCTCTCTGCAGGTCTCGATCCCGTCTTCATGGAGCACTTCATCCCCCTGGATGTAGAAGGCCCAATCGTACTCCGAAGGAATGGCCTGAAAGGCCTTGTCGGTCTCGACGGCAAGCACCCTGCCGCCCTCCCGTAGTGAATCATCCCAAATGGTGGGGATGACCACGATCTTGTCACTACCGATGCTGCGGATAAGCTCTTCGGTGCCGTCGTCTGAATTGCCAACGGCGAGATAGAACATATCGCACAGTGGTAGAATCGAACGGATCGATTCTACCACCGGATAGTCATACTTGACGGCATTTCGTATGAAAGAAAAGCCGGCGACCTTCATTTAGCAGTTCGCATAGAGATTGACGTCGAGGGCGATCGTCTCGCCGACGCTCTTGCCGACCACGCCGGCCTTGCCCACAACATTGAAATCCTTCAGCGCAACGATGAATCGCGCGTTCACGAGCACAAGATTGCCCGGTGCACGCTTTGCGGTCTCGGCGCTTGCGGGAAGATACGTCAACGTGATCTCCGCCGTGATCGGTTTCGTCACACCGTGCATGGTGAACTGTCCAACCGCCATAGCCTTTGCTTGATACCGACCGTCGGCCATCGCCGCCTTCACATCCTTCAATCCTTCGAGGGAGAAGGTGATCGTCGGGAACTCATCGGCGCCGAGCCACGATGCACTATACATGTGTTCATCGCGCTTCGACATTGCCGTTGTCATCGAACGAACGGCGACCTCGATCTTCCCCTTCGTTGCCTCGAGATTCGACGCATCCAGTGTGAAGGAGCCCGAAACGCCATCTGCCGTTCCCGTGATCTTCTCTGCGGGAGCATCGCTCACGAAATTCGCTACGCTCTTCCCCACCGCGGTGTTCAGCGTGTACTTCTTTGCGCCACCCGACTGTCCCTGAAATCCTGTTCCTGCCAAAACGGTGCTCGCCATTACCACGGTTGCCGCGATGCCGGTGAAAAGCTTCGTGCGGATCATTGCTCGTCCCAAGAAAATCAAAAAATGTGTGTTTAACCACGCATTATACGAACGATGTCGGAAAGTATTGCCACTGCCTTCTCTATCTCGTCGACCGTTGTGTCCTTCGACACGCTCAATCGCACAGCGGCCCGAGCTTCGGCATCGCTTCTGCCCATTGCCTTGAGTACGTGACTCGGCTGCAACGACCCGCTCACACAGGCACTGCCATTGGAAACGGCAAGGCCACGCATGTCGGTGGATTGCAGCAGCGACTCTCCATCGATCTTCTCTGCGTCGAGGAAGGAAAGATTCAAAATGTGCGGAAGCGTTTCATCCAATGGCGTGTTCAATCGCACGTTCGGGATCTCCGCCGCGATCAGGGCCCGTGCGCGATCGATGAGCGACCGCATGTGCGTTGCTCGATCGTCAAGGGCCGCCACGGCCTTGCGAGCCGCAACCTGGAATCCGACGATCAGGGCTGTCGGCTCCGTGCCTGCCCGGCGGTTCCGTTCCTGCGCCCCACCCTGCTGATGGGCTTTCAGGTCGAGTCCCTTCCGAATGAACATCGCTCCGACACCCTTTGGTCCGTGGATCTTGTGCGCCGAGAACGACGCAAGGTCAACGCCAAGCGCTTGGACATCGAAGGGCACCTTTCCGAACGACTGTACAGCATCCGTATGGATGAGCATCTGTGGCATAGCCGCTCGCAGAGCCGCTATCGGCTGAAGAACGCCTGTCTCGTTGTTCGCATGCATCACCGTCAACAAGGTGGAAGCATCGTTGAAGGTTACAAGGGAGGCAGGGTCAACGCGACCGTTCTCATCAACCGAACACGTATGCACCTCGCCGCCTTGCTGCCGTATCACATCGAGTGGATGGAGGATGGCATGATGCTCCGTGGGCGAATGAACGATGCGACGGACAAGCGCCGACTCATACAGGCAGCTCTTCAGAATGGTATTGTTCGCTTCGGTGCCGCCGCTCGTGAAGATGAGCTCGGCAGGATGGGCGTTCATGAGCGATGCGATCTCTGTTCGCGCATCTTCGATGGCCACACGAGCAGAGCGTCCGAGGGCATAGACCGATGACGCATTGCCATATCCGTCGCGGAGCCACGGCAGCATGGCCTCGAGCACGTCGTCATCAATGCGGGTGGTGGCGGAGTTGTCGAGGTAGATCACGCGCGTCCGAAGCCCTTATAGAGGTCGAACTTCGCGCTGTAGAGCACGATGTTCAGGTTTGTATCGCGAAGCGTGCCGCCCGACGGAGAGAGGTAGAACGTGCCCACGACGCCGGTGTCGTGCTTTGCCAATCCACCGTTCTCCTCCACGTAGAATTCAAGGGTCTTGTAGCCAAGATGTTCCGGTGCCGTTGCCGCCTGGGCCAGCAAGTTCTCGGGGGTATAGATCTTCAGGTCTGACAACGCAGGTCCCTTTCGCGGTAGAAAGTTGGCGGGGCCACCAAATTACGATAATTTTGAGGTCTTGTCCGGCGCGTCAAATACGCTTCTCGGGCTTTCGTCAACGCGCCTTTGCCATTTCTCCCTACGAACATGATCAACCTGCTCAAGAAGGTCTTCGGTACGAAACACGACAAGGACGTCAAGGCCTTACTACCGATCGTTGAAGAGATCAACAAGGTGTATGCGACGCTTTCTTCGTTGACGGACGACGAGCTCCGTGCGAAGACGCAAGAGTTCCGCGACATCGTGCAAGGGTCTGTGGTCCACTTGCAAGAAGAAGAGGACAAGATCCGCGAACAGCTGATCACGGATGCCGACATGTCGCACACCGATCGGTCGAATCTCTATGCTCGATTGAACGACCTCGAGAAGGAACGCTTCTCGACCATCCAAGCCAAGCTTGACGAATTGTTGCCACAGGCATTTGCCGTGGTGAAGGAAGCGGCGCGGAGATTGAACGGACATCGGTATCTGGTGGCCGGACAAGAGTCCGTCTGGGAAATGGTCCACTACGACGTACAGTTGATCGGTGGTGCCGTCCTCCATGCCGGCAAGATCTCGGAAATGACAACGGGTGAAGGAAAGACGCTTGTCGCAACGCTGCCAATGTATTTGAATGCATTGGCCGGACGTGGCGTTCACCTTGTGACCGTGAACGACTACCTTGCTCGACGTGACCGTGAATGGATGAAGCCGCTCTTCGATGCGCTAGACATCACCACGGGCTGTATCCAAAGCAACATGCAACCGCAACAGCGCCTTGCAGAATATGCAGCCGACATCACGTGGGGAACGAACAACGAGTTCGGATTCGATTACCTGCGCGATAACATGGTGGATCGCGCAGAGGACATGGTGCAGCGTGGACATTGGTTCGCCATCGTCGACGAGGTCGACTCGGTGTTGATCGATGAGGCGAGAACACCATTGATCATCTCCGGTCCGATCGGCACTGCAAGCGATACGGCCTTCAACGACATGAACCCGCGCGTGAAGCGCCTTACCGAAGTGCAGGCACGCTTGGTGAACTCCCTTGTGGCCGATGCCGAGAAGCTCTTGCAGTCAACAGCCAAAGAAGACAAGACCAAGGCCGGCGTGAATCTGCTCATGGCATATCGAGCCATGCCGAAGCATTCGCGTTTGAGCAAGATCCTGCAGGATCCCGACAACCTGAAGTTGATGCGTGACACGGAATTGGACCACATGAAGGACCAAGGTCAGGCCATGCATGCCATCGACGACGAGTTGTTCTTCACGGTTGACGAGAAGAACCATTCGATCGACATCAGCGACAAGGGCCGTGAACTGCTGGCCGGTGCGCAGGAAGATCCTGAGATGTTCGTGATCCCGGACATCGCCTCACAGATGAGCGCACTCGAGGGCGACCCCTCGATCCAAGGCGAAGAGAAGCAGTTGAAGAAAGACGAGTACATGCGCGTCTTTTCCGAACGCTCGGATCGTATCCATATCATCAATCAGCTCCTTCGTGCCTACACGTTGTATGTCCGCGACGATGAGTACGTGGTGCAGGACGGCAAGATCAAGATCGTCGACGAGTTCACGGGTCGTATCCTCGAAGGCCGTCGCTATTCCGACGGACTGCACCAGGCCATTGAAGCAAAAGAAGCTGTGGTGGTCGAACAGGACACGCAGACCTTCGCCACCGTCACGCTGCAGAACTACTTCCGCCTCTATCACAAGCTTGCCGGGATGACCGGTACGGCTGAGACCGAAGCCGCCGAGTTCTATGAGATCTACAAGCTCGACGTGGTGGTGATCCCCACCAATCGTCCGATCCAGCGCAAGGACATCGACGACTTCATCTATCGCACGAAGCGCGAGAAGTACAACGCCGTCACAGAGGCCGTGGCCGAGTACATCAAGAACGGCCGCGCTGTGCTCATCGGTACCACGAGCGTTGAGGTCTCCGAGATCTTGAGCAAGATGTTCAAGCGCGCCAACATCCAGCACAATGTGCTGAATGCGAAGCAGCACCAGCGTGAGGCCGAGATCGTGCAAGGAGCAGGGCGGAAGGGCGCCGTGACGATCGCAACGAACATGGCCGGTCGTGGTACCGATATCAAGCTCGATCCGGACGTGAAGGCAAACGGCGGTCTGGCCATCATTGGTACGGAACGACATGAGGCACGACGTATCGACCGGCAGTTGCGCGGTCGTGCAGGTCGCCAAGGCGATCCGGGTTCATCGCAGTTCTTCATCTCGCTCGAAGACGATCTCATGCGGTTGTTCGGTGGCGAGCGGATCGCATCTGTGATGCAGCGCTTGAAAGTACCGGACGGAGAACCCATCCAAAGTCCGCTCGTGACCAAGTCCGTCGAGAACGCCCAGAAAAAGGTCGAGACCAATAACTTCGGTATTCGGAAGCGCTTGCTCGAGTACGACAACGTGATGAATCAGCAACGCGAAGTGATCTACGACCGACGTCGTCATGCCCTTATGGGCGAGCGTCTCAAGGGTGATCTCTTTGAGTACGCTACAGAGATGGCGCAGGATTGGTATGATGAGTTCCACAAGGATCGAGATCTCGACGGACTGAAGAATGCTGTTCGCACGACGCTCTTGTGTGAGGCGGACATCTCCGAGAAGGAATTCGATTCGATGAAGCAAGAAGAGGTCACCGACCGTATCGTTGCTGCTGCGATGGACTTCTTCGAGCGCAAGGAAGGACTCCTTGGTTCACAGTTCATGGCCGCCATTGAACGGTGGGCCGCACTACGTACGATCGACGATCGTTGGCGCGAACACCTTCGCGGAATGGACGATCTCAAGGAAGGGATCTACTTGCGCGCCTACGGTCAGAAGGATCCGATCCTCGAGTACAAGCAGGAGGCCTACAAGATCTTCCTGGAGTTGATCAAGGACATCAATAAGGACACCGTCCATCTTGCCTTCAAGTACTTCCCCGAAGAACAGGTCCGCCAGGAACCCGTCCGTCGTAAGCCCGTGGAAACAGCGGAGGCCCCGGCAGACGCACAGACGGCGGTCGCAACGGCCATTCCAAGTTTGCGCACAAGTGTGACCACGTCGCGAGCACTTCAATTCTCGCACCCGTCTGCATCAACAGCCTACGGCACGGCATCGGATGAGGGTGAGCAGCATGCGACCTCCACGGTACGGAACGTTGGACACGTCATGGGTCGCAACGAACCATGTCCGTTCGATGCCAATAAGAAGTTCAAGAACTGTTGCGGTGCAGCCGGACACAAGACCTGCGTTCGCACCACACCTTGATCATTGAAGCGTAACGGAACTTCCATCCTCGAGTGTTTCCGGGGGATGGAGGACCACTTCTGTTCCTTCGTTCAACCCTCGTAGCACCTCTGCTGCCAACGCAGAGCGATGACCGATCTCGACCGTGCGACGATGGGACTTGCCACCTTCGATCACATAGACCATCCATGCCTCCCCTTGTCGCATCAGTGCTCCAAGTGGCACGGTGAGCACGTGCGATCCTTCCCAGAGGACGATCTTTGCGTCGGCCTTGTAGGCATCCCCTAAGCGCGGTGGCGCGCTATCGATGGTGGCGATCACGTAGACGCGCTTCTCTTCGACGCCAAGTGCAGACACCTTCACGCGTGCTGCCGGTTCGATCTTGTCGACACGGGCACGTAGCGGCGCATCTCCGCCCCACCCTTCCAGAAGAACACTCATTCCGGGACGTACCTGGACGGCCTCTGCACTGAGAACATCGATCACGGCTTCCATGCGTTCTGCACTCCCAACCTCAACCACGGGGGATCCGGCCGGCAAGAGACGTTCGAATTCCTCAAAGCGCCGAAGGACCACACCACGGAGTGGCGATGTGATGGGCACACGTGTTCCCGGAGCAGCGCTAACAGCAGCGCGGGCAGCATCGATCTCGTAGTCGGCCGTACGAATGCGAAGTTCGGCAGCAGCAACTTGCTTCGTCAGCTGGTCGTACGCGTCGCGGGCATTCTCTGCCTGCTCTTTGGGCACCGCACCCTCGGCAAGCAATCGTGCGAATCGCTCTGCTCTCCGTTGTGCCTGTTCGACCATCGGGCTCATTGCCTTGCGCTGCTCTTGTGCTTCCAGCTTCATGGAACGGGCAGCTTCGAGTCGCGACGTTGCCTGCGAACGCTGGCGTTCATCAAGGGCCGGCGGTGTGTACCATGCGATCACCTCTCCGATCTGCACGGAATCGCCCGGTTCTTTCGCAACGTTACTCACAGTTCCGGTGATCGGAATGTTGATCACGTAGTGCTCCACGTACCGTATCCGTCCTTCAGCATCGATGGTCTGGCGCAAGACCTGTTTGGTGGCCGTGCCCCGCTCCACAAGGATCGGCTTTGGGAGCAGTGCGAACATGATCATGGCCAGGAGGATCACCCCCGATATGATCCATCCAAGATGTTTTGGTCGTCGAAGCTTCATGGTCATTCTCTCGATTTCAATACTGCCACAAGGTCCAATGTGTTCAGTCGCCGACGGATCAGCGATCCCGTCACGATCGTCACAGAAAAGATCACCACCACAGCAAGACCAACGTTACGCAGAGTAAAGGAAAATGGAATGCGGAAAATGTCGGTCTCGAATGCGGTTGGCAACCACGCACACATCGCATAGCCAATGGCCACCCCAATGGGGATCCCTGCCATTGTCAACGCCACCTGCTCTCCGAGCAGGATGATGGTGATCTCACCACGAGTGAGTCCCAACACACGCAGACTTGCCAATTCATTCCCGCGCTCCGAAAGAGCGATGCGGGCACTGTTATAGACCACACCAAAGGCGATCACCACTGCAAAGAAGACAATGGCCGTTGTGGAGATCCACATGTTCTCGGAGTAGGTCTCATTGAAGCTTCGGAGCGCCGTTTCACGCACCATCACACCGGCAATGGCAGGCGTTTGCTTCACACGCGCATAGAAGTCGTCCAACTTCGAGTGATCCACCTTTAGATAGGCTCCGGAGATGGTGCCATCTTCACGCACGAGCTTCCAGAGCTCTTCGTTCCGCATGTAGACCTGCACACCCATGATCTCGTCGACCACGGCCGTGATCGGCATTCGTACCGTGCGTCGGTCTTGCTCCAACAGACCAACATCGATCGAATCCCCAACTCGTGCATGCAATTGTCGGGCAAGGAAGGACGTGAGCAACAGACCATGAGCAGGAATATCGACGCTACGGTTCCGTCCATCCACAACGCGTCGCAGATCGCGATCCTGCGGCAATCCGGTGATCGCTCCGCGCTTCACATACTGTCCGTTCCGCAGATCCACGCCCACCATGCGAAAGCACTCCACGCGCATCACGCCGGGAAGTCTGAGAAGGTCAAAGGCGGCAGGGCTCGATAACGGTTGTCGGAATGTAAGTGCCGCATCATCGCGCTGTGCTCTGTTGAACTGCGTATCGATAACGCCATCGACGGCGTCGAACATGAACCTGCCGACGATCAAGATGGCCGTTGCAAGCGCGATCATCACGACACTGATGGAGCTCTTCACCGGTCGACGCTCAATGTTGCGAATGATCATGTGCGTGATCGGTGATACCGATCGCATGAAGGCGAACCGGTCCAGAATGCCGCTCTTGAACGCCTTTGGCGATTCGGGTCGCATTGCCTCTGCCGGTGGCAACTGCACGGCACTTCGCACCGCGCTACTTGCACCGAACACGGCAGCGATCAGACTCACGACAACGCTCAGCACCAACACGTCTTCGGGCATCGTGAATCGAAGGATCGGGAATCGATAGAATCGCGTGTAGAGTTCCGTCATCTGGACGCCGAAATAGTAGCCCAGGATCATTCCAAGGACAGTGCCACCGAGCACTGCCACGACGGCGAATCCGATGTAATGGAGAGCGATGCTCAGGTTCGAATAGCCGAACGCTTTCAGGATGGCCACATACATCCGTTGTGTGCTGACCAAGCGGACGAGGGCGATGTTCAGGAGGAACACCGCAACGCTGAAGAAGATGACGGGAATGTAGAGCGCCGACACTTCGTTCTGTCGGATCTCATCGCTGATCAGTCGATGCGAGAGCTGGTCGCCCCTTCCAATGGCCCCCATCGATCCATACTGTTTGAGGATCACATCGATCTTCTCGCGGACGGAGTTGACGGACGCTCCCGGATAGAGTGAGAACACGGCACTATTGAAGGCTCCCTTCATGTCGTACGCAGCGCTCAACGCCTCGCGCCCCATCCACATCACACCGTATCGCTTGTTGTCGATCATGATGGAACCCGGCGACACCTCGATGATATACTCCGGGGAGATCGCAACACCCGTGATCAGTAACGACTTCCACTTTCCATTGATCACCACGGAGATCTGATCTCCTTGCGACAGATGGTTCGCTTCGGCAAAGGCAGCACTGAGGATCACATCATGTTCATGTCCGGGACGCACCCACGAGCCCGACATCATGTGCAGATCATTAAGATTAGGACGACGATCTTCCGGGATCGAGACCACCGTTGCAGAAGCCGGTTCTTTCAGACCGGGAACGTCGACCATTACATCAACGACAGTACGAGTCTCGATGGCGGCAACTCCATTGATGCTAGCCAATTGCGGGACGATGGTCTCAGGCACGCGACGGGCCGAAACGAAGACATCGGCAAACCGTGCGGTCTCATAGTACGAGGTGAGCGTGAGCAGGAGCGAACTGTACATGCTTCGCATCATCACGAAGGATGCGATGCCGCTTGCGATCACGAGGATGATGGCAATGAGTTGGCCACGCAAGTGGCGAATCTCTCTGAACAGTTTGATGTTGAGAGCCGTCATTCCCCTACCACGTAAGTTCGGATGGCTTCTTACGTACGGTCGGTTCGAACTCCTCAACGATCTTGCCGCTCTGCATGCGGATCACACGATCGGCCATTTCTGCGATCGATGCGTTGTGTGTGATCAGTACAACGGTCGTGTCGAGCTCTCGATGGACTTGCTCGATCACGTCGAGAACGAGAATGCCGGTCTTGAAATCAAGTGCACCGGTCGGCTCGTCACAAAGCAATACATCGGGGTTCTTCGCAACGGCGCGCGCAATGGCCACACGTTGTTGCTCACCACCCGACATCTGCGAGGGGAAGTGATGCATGCGATCGCTCAACCCTACCAGTGCAAGGGCATCGGTGGCCTTCATTGGTGAGTCGGCAATGTCGCAGACGAGCTGGACGTTCTCGAGCGCCGTAAGACTCGGGATGATGTTGTAGAACTGGAAAACGAAGCCAACACCACGACGTCGGAATTGCGTGAGGCGATCGTCATTTGCATGGGTAAGATCTTCATTGCGATAGAACACGTGTCCGGTCGTTGGCGTGTCCAGTCCGCCAAGAATGTTCATCAACGTCGACTTCCCACTTCCCGATGCACCAAGGATGACGAGTTGTTCGCCACTGCGGATCGTGAGCGATACATCGTCCAGTGCACGGACCTCCACTTCGCCCATGGAATAGGTCTTGACGAGGTTCTCGACCTTGAAAATGACCGGTCTATCAGAATGCGCTTCGTGCATACGACCGCAATCTACGGCGCCGTACGCTTGGCCCCGCGAGCCGCCCTATGGTTTTGCGAAGCGCGGATTGGTGAGCACACTACGGTCGGTAAGGGCCTTCATGAATTCAACGAGCGAGGCCTTCTCGTCCTTTGAAAGTCGAAGGGGGACGACCCTTCGATCCTTGTTCCCAAACGGCTTTCCACCTTTATCATAATGCTCGACCACACTTTCGAGCGTCATCAGTTCTCCGTCCTCACTATCGCCACCGGCCATGTACGGGGGTGAGAGTTCCACATTTCGAAGTGTTGGTGTTTTGAACATGGCCTCGTCCGTATGATCACCCGTCACACGATATCGCCCTGTATCGAAGTAGTGACTGAACAATCCCACGTTCTGAAAGAGATTGTTCGTGAGGTTCGGTCCGTTATGACATGATGCACACTTCGTACGCTCACTGAAGAACAACCGCATGCCGGCGATCTGCACGGGCGTCATCGCATCAACCTCTCCACGGAGATAGCGGTCGTAGGGACTGTTCGCAGAGACCAGCGTACGTACGAATGTCGCGATGGCCTTCATCGCAAGAGGCATGGTCACGGTCGTGTCGTGAAATACCTGCTGCCACCGCTCACGATAGTCCGGTCCGCGGAGCAATGCAGCCACGGCCATTGTATCTGCGGCCATCTCGATGGAATTCATGAAAGCGCCCATGGCCTGCTCTTCCAACGTCGCCGCACGACCATCCCAGAACTGATACGGGTTGTAGGCGGCGTTCACGATCATGGGTGAGTTGCGCTGTCCGCGAGCACCATGCACACCCTTGCTCACCTGATTGGGTGCATCGCTGAAGGCCACTTCCTGTCGGTGGCAGGATGCACAGGAGATCGTGCCCTCACTACTCAATCGAACGTCGTAGAAAAGATGTCTACCGAGTTCTGCCTTCTCAGCACTGTACGGATTGTCTGCAGGGAACGGCACCGGCGGCATGTGGGCCGGCAACTCCGGGATCTGCGCGGCCGGCACATTGGGAGACGTACCCTCGGAACATCCGAAGAGCATTCCCGCGGTCAAGGCCGAGAGACCGAGTCGCAGAAGCGTTACGATCGTTGCAGATGCAGGCGTACTTTCTCCAAGAATTCCCGTGCTTCACGTCCTTTGAGTCCAAACCGCTCAAGATCTGCTTCAGTCGGCAGATCCGTTGTAAGCATCGACGCCAACGCCGACAATTCGTTACGAGAGAATTTCGTGGAGTGCAGGATGTAGTCCTCGAAGGCCTCCCACGCTATTGGCACCACCTGCTTCACGAGCTCGGCCATGGCCTCGCCGTAGACGCGGATCTCGTACTGCGCATGCGGATCGATACGCAGACGCAAGAAGTGGAAGAGGTTATGGAGGTCGATCTTCCAATACCATTCCGTGTAGTTCGATACGGGCAGATTGATGCGTGCCAACTCACGAGCAAGGTCTTCGCCGAGCAATGACTGATACTCATCGTACAAACCACGCTGCGTTGCTTCCATTCTCGTAGCGATCTGCGCAGCGAGGTCCGGTGGGAGTGTGAGGTCTGAACGACCTTGCTTGTTCGTAGTGCTCTGTGGACGTATCTGCTCCAGCGACGGCACATAGAATTCATCCTTCATCTCGGAATACCGGCCGCTGTATTCGTTCACGTTGGCCGTGCGATGTCTGATCCACTGACGTGCAACGAAGATCGGAAGCTTGATGTGGAACTTGAATTCCACCATTTCGAAGGGGGTTGTATGGAGATGACGGAGCAGATAGCGGATGAGACCTCTGTCTTCCGTGACGCGCTTCGTTCCGGCTCCGTAGGAAACACGCGCCGCCTGCACGATCGCATCATCGTCGCCCATAACGTCGATCAGTCGAACAAATCCTTTATCGAGGCAGGTGATCTCTTTTCCAAGAAGGTCGCGAACGTTGTCTTGCATATCTTCACAGATTGTTGTGTTCCCAAATATACTATCTCTGCACGAGGGGTGTTATCGATGAAGTTCTTCCTTGCCGCCATCGTATGCCTTGGTTGCGTTGCCACAGGCCGCTCCCAGCAGTTTTCCACCTATGCAGAGATGCGTCAGGCCTTCCTCTCGAGCCGTCCGGACTCCAAGCAGGTGTATGCGGTGGAGGGCCTGATGATCGAGGATGGCGCCACGCTGATCTCACTCGATTCTGGAACGATCGTCCTTGGGACCGAAGTGCAGGGACGACGGTTCACAGCGGCATTTGTGGGCAAGGGTGCCGTGTCCTTCACACCTACGTTGCTTGTGGAGCGACGACAGCTCAAGCGATTCTACCCGGCCGATGTGTATAACGAGGAGTGCACGACGGCGTTCTTCATGTTCACCGATAGTACAATCCTTTCCCAACTCAAGGGCATATCGCCATCATCGGCGAAGGTGCCAAAGGAAGTTGACGGATTGTTCTCGCGTGGACTTCCGTTGGGTTTTCATGGCGAGGACTCGACGATCGACATCCAGTACGCCAGAACTCTGTTGAACAACACGTCGGCACATTGCTTCTCGTTCGAGGCGAATGGTGAAGGGACCTATGGATGCGTGGTCATCAACGATCCGTATGCCGATGAACCCTATACGTTCACGCTCTCCAAATGGACGAACGGCCAGCGCCGGTACACTCCCGTGAATCAATGTCCGCCAACCACCGGCAGGGTCTATGCGGACGATCGCGGTGTGAACAAGGGCGAACAGGTCTACTTGGCCCAACACACTATGAACATCGCATTCGCAAGTGATCTGTCGATGCGCGTGGTCGACCGGATCGAGGTGCAAGTACTGGAGGAAGGCACCCGATGGGTCAACTTCTACCTGATGCCACAGCTACCGGTCGACTCTGTGCGCATGTATCGTGGCGATCGCCTCACGATGGTCCAGAAGAAGGATGAGGGTGACTTCTGGGTGCAACTTCCGGAGCGTGCACATGCCAACGACAGTATGACCATCGAGATCTTCTATCATGGTCGGATCGTCGATCGCATTGGCGACTTCACCTTCATGACGGGCTCGATCAGTTGGTATCCGCACCACGCATGGAGTCAGCTGGGATACTTCGATATCGAGTTCGATCACGAGAAACGCTACAAGCTCATTTCTGTTGGCAATCGGGTCTCGTCCACCGAACATGGTGATCGCGTCACGAGTCGGTGGGTGGTTGGCAAGCCGCAACGCAATGCGTCGTTCAACATTGGCGTGTTCAAGGAGTTCGAGATCAAAGAACCCGGGATCCCATCGATCTCGATCCACCACGTGAGCGCATCGCATGAAGAGGATGTTGCCCTTGACGTCAAGCAGTCCATGCAGCTGTTCACAAAGCTCTTCGGTCCACTCACCATCTCCCACATCTACGCAACGGAATTGCCGGGATATCACGGCGAAGCATTCCCTGGCATGCTGCACCTCTCACACGAGGCCTTCGAGAACTTTGGTGACGACTTCTTTGCGGAGCAGTTCATTGCCCATGAAGTGGGACACCAATGGTGGGGCATTGGACTCGACATGAAAACATATCGCGATCGTTGGCTCAGCGAGGCCTTTGCAGAGTATTCGGCGCTCATGTATTCCCAAGCAGCATCGGAAGATCGGTCCAAGTTCTTCCGTCTGTTGGACGAGACGGCCGAGGGTATCTGCGGTCGCGGCAGCAATACCATTGGCAAACCACAAGAAGCTCCGATGATCTCGCTCGGACACCGCGTCACCGATGGTGGCAAGAGCGAGGACTACAACAACTTTGTGTACTACAAGGGCGCGTGGGTGGTGCACATGCTTCGCAACATGATGCTCGATCTGCGAACGATGAAGGAGGACAGTTTCATCACGATGATCTCTTCATTCTTCAAGGCGTATCAGGGGAAGCATGCGAGCACGGATGACCTTCGCATGCATATCGAGAAGCTCACCGGGAAGGATCTGCGCTGGTTCTTCGATCAGTGGGTCGACAACAACCAGATCCCCACATATCGTGTTGCCTGGAAGAAAGAGCGCCAAGCAGATGGCACATGGAAGGTGACGCTCCGTGTGAAACAGGAGGATGTGGATGATTCGTTCTACATGCTCATTCCGATCAAGGTGGCGTTCGACGGGAATGCCGTGCAACGCATGCGCATTGCGATGACCGGTGCGCAAGCGGAGATCGCCTTGCCACCCTTCCAACAAGAGCCAGATGATCTGATCTTCAACGACCTTCATTCCGTGCTCTGCACGGTGAAGACCGAAGGCTACTAGGAACTGTGTGGCATGAAGGGGACGAGCAGTTTTGCGAATGCGCCCACGTTGCGTGTCTGCATGTACACGCGGCCCGGACCCACGAACTCACACACCAGGCCTTCGCCCGAGGCAAGTGACGAGAAGATCCCGCTCGCGGCCTTCTTCACCGTGTAGGCCATGGTGTGTTGGAAGGCGACCACATGTCCGGTATCGACGATATAGCGTTCGCCCATGCCAAGGTCGCGTGAGTAGATGGCACCGAACGAATTCAGGAAGACCTTGCCAGTGCCCGACATGGTGGCGAGGAAGAGTCCTTCTCCCGCTACAAGGGCCTTGAGGCTTCCCTTTGTGCCGACAGAGATCGAGACATCCCCGGCCAGATACGAGCCCGCCTGTGCATAGAGTGTCTCGTTCTGCAGATCGAAGGCAACGATGTCGCCGGGGCTGGAAGGGGCAAGGATGAGCTCACCAGGTCCGCCAACGGCTGTGAAGATCGATGCGAAGAACGACTCACCACCAACGGCCGCTTTGATCGTACCGAACAGACCCTTGCCGGCCGATGTGGCCTCGAGTTCAATGGTGGGGCTCATCGAGAGCATAGCGCCGGACTCTGCGCGGAATTGTTCGCCTTGTTCCATCTCTACGCGCAGGCTCGAATAGACATGTCCGTTTTCGATGGTGTTTTTCATGATCGTCCTTTTCAGTAAAAATGTTCAACCATTGTAAATGATCCCGCCTGATGCTGCATAAGCATTGAGGACGCTAACGGCCTCGCTTCGCAACACATCGCGTACAACCTCAATCCCTCGTGACGTAAGAGCCTCTGTCCACGGTTGGGGCTTCACCCCTTCGTCGAATCCAATGGCACGAACATCTTCGTCGCGGGCTGCGCAGACCACACGACGCACGCCGCTCCACGGGATCGCCCCAAGGCACATCGCGCATGGTTCTGCCGATGCGAACAACTCGAAGTCGCCATGCGGTGAGAGCGAATAGGAAGTCAGGGCCGACTCGGCCGCGATGATGGCGACCATCTCGGCATGGAGGATCGAGCATGCATATGCCTGCACGAGATTCACTCCCTTCCCGACACATGCACCGGTCTCGATGTTGAAGATCGCCGATGCGAACGGTCCACCTCTGCGGCGCACATTCTCAGCAGCGAGGCTCAACACGTACTGCATCCGTTGTTCACGTGTGGCATGGGCAGGTGGAAGCGGTACATCGTGCACCCACGTGGGGAGTTCGAGGTCCATCGCTATTCGTACACCCGAACACCATTCGCTTCGAACACATACTCCTTTTGTTCGCCCACTATTGCGGCGATCTGCTTCTTGCTCTTTCCTGCATCCTCTGCGTAGTGCCGTGCGTCGGCCTCCGAGATCGTGCGCTCGCTGAGTTCACCTTCGATCACCACATGCTTCCCTGCCGTGTTCTTGGGAACGGTGAAGTCGTGGTTCTTGAAGGTGATGCGGACGACCGTCGCACCTTCCTTGATGATCATCCAGCATCCCATTTTCTGGCACACCTCGCTCGGTACGCCGTGGATAAGGATGGTGTTGTCGAATTTGTCTTGAGCAATGGCCTCGGTGACGGTGATCGGTGCAGGCGACGCTGACGGAGATGCACCGAAGACGCTGATCTTCTTCCATTTCTGTTGCGATGGCGTCCACGACAGTTGTGCTGAGACAATGCTCGGTAGCACAACCAGTGCTACCACGAAGGTCAGGAGATAGTTCATCGATCTTTCTCGAATGTGTTCCGATGCGAATCTACATATTCGCAGCCATGCGTGTAGTACTCCAACGTGTTCGGTCTGCATCGGTGCGCGTCGCCGGCGCGACCGTTGGTTCCATTGAATACGGCCTCGTCGCCCTGGTCGGCTTTACCCATGCTGATACACCTGCCGACGTGCGGTGGATGGCAGAGAAGCTCGTACAGATCCGCGTCTTCGCCGACGTGGAGGGGAAGATGAATCTGTCCGTGACCGACGTGGCCGGCAGCATCCTCGTGGTATCACAGTTCACGCTGTATGGAGCGTTGCCCAAGGGAACGCGACCGAGCTATACCGATGCTGCTCGTGCGGACGTTGCTGAGCCATTGTACGAGCACCTCCTTGCCACCCTTCGCTCCATCACGACCGTTCCCATTGCCTGCGGCATCTTCGGCGCAATGATGGAGGTGGAACTTGTGAACGACGGACCGGTGACGATCATCCTGGAACGAGAAACGCCCTGATGGAAGGTCCACCAGGGCGTTGTGTTCGTCGTATGTCGTGCGTGCTTAGAGTGTGACCGTCGACTCATTCATGTTCTCGAGCGAGCGACAGATGGCCGCCAAGCACTGTGTTGCGAGTGCGCCATCGATCACGCGGTGATCGTAGGTCAGCGAGAGATACACCATGCTACGCACCACGATAAGGTCTTCACCATTGATCGTGCGTACCACGGGGCGCTTCTGGATGGCACCAATGCCCATGATGGCGCATTGCGGTTGATTGATCACCGGCGTACCGAAGAGCGATCCGAAACCGCCAACGTTCGTGATGGTGATCGTGCCACCGGAGATGTCATCGGGAACGAGCTTCTTCGAGCGCGCACGCTGCGCAAGATCGTTCATGGCGCGGGCCATGCCCGTGACATTCACGACGTCGGCATTCTTGATCACCGGAACGATCAGGTTCCCGTCATCCAATGCCGTGGCCATTCCAAGGTTGATGCGATTGTGCTTGATGATGTTCTTTCCATCAACACTTACGTTCACCATCGGGAATGCCTTCACACCATCCACACAAGCGATCCCGAAGAACGGTGTGTACGTGAGCTTGAAGCCTTCGCGTTGTTCGAATGCGCCCTTTTGCTTTTCGCGGAGCTTGACGATGTTGGTCACATCTGCTTCGGCAACGCTGGTCACGTGCGGCGATGTGGACTTGGACTTCACCATGTGTTCGGCGATCAACTGACGCATGCGATCCATTGGGATCACCACATCGTCCGCGCCAACAGGTCCGCTCGGTGCGGCCACAGCGCTCGACGAAACCGCAACGCGTGGTGCAGCTGCCGGTTGTGCTGCGGGAGCAGCAGCCGGAGCGCTAGTGCGCGTCTTCAAATAGGCCAGGACGTCGTTCTTCGTCACGCGTCCGTCGAGACCCGTTCCGGTGATGGCATCCAGTTCGCCGACCGAGAGGCCTTCGGCCGTTGCAATGCTTCGAACCAATGGCGAGTAGAACCGTCCGCCGCTCACGCGTGGAACAGGTCCGCTGGCCACGGCCATGGCAACCGGTGCGGCCATGGCAGATGAACCGTTCGTTGGAGCCGGTGCGGCGACAGGAGCCGGGGCTTGTGCAGCGACCGGTGCCGGGGCTTGTGCAGCGACCGGTGCCGGTGCAGCAGCAGGAGCAGGGGCCGCAGCCACGGCTGCACCCGTTGCGATCCGTGCGATCACCTTGCCCACTTCCACAACGTCGTTCTCTTGTGCGAGGATGGCCGTCAACGTGCCCGCTTGTGGCGATGGCACCTCCGTGTCGACCTTATCGGTAGAGATCTCGAGCAACACTTCGTCGCGCTCGATCTTGTCGCCGACCTTCTTCACCCAACGCAAGACCTTACCTTCTTGGATCGACTCGCCCATCTTGGGCATCACCACTTCGATCTCGCCTGCCGACGCCGTTGCGGGCGCTGCAGGAGCAGGTGCAGGTGTTGGGGCGGGTGCCGCCGCAGCAGCAACGGGAGCTGGTGCGGGAGCCGGGGCTGGTGCGGGAGCCGGAGCCGGTGCGGCGACGGTTGCATTCGCATCCGTGCTCAACACGGCGATTACTTTGCCTACTTCAACGGTGTCGTTCTCTTCTGCGAGCAGTTGGACGATCACTCCGGCCGTCGGCGACGGAACTTCGGTGTCGACCTTATCGGTCGAGATCTCGAGGATCACCTCGTCGCGTTCCACCTTGTCTCCAACCTTTTTCACCCATCGAAGGATCTTGCCCTCTTGGATGGACTCGCCCATTTTCGGCATGACAACTTCTACATTCATGGAATGCGTCTCCGACGTGTTTTGTGTGTCTATCAAATTCGATGGAAGAGGCCAAAACTACCGAAAAATCAAGGCTTGGCAAAGAGATCGGTCAGTGCTGTGGAAAGGTCACGGTAATTGAACCGGAAGCCATCCATCTCGAGTCGACGCTGGATCACATACTGTCCGTGCAAAACGATATCTGCCTGCTCACCAAGCAGGATCCGCAGTGCGAACGAAGGGACGGGAAGGAAGCAAGGACGATGGAGGACCTTGGCGAGCACGCGTGCGAAGGTGGACATGCGCACCGGTTCAGGCGCAGAGAGATTGTAGGCTCCGTGCGCCTTGCCGGATCGAGCTGCCCATAGGAAGCAACGAACCACATCGTCACGGTGCACCCACGGCATCCACTGCCGACCACTGCCGAGCGGACCTCCAAAGAACAACATCGTCGGCACCTTGAGCTTGGCCAGCGCACCCTCGTGCACATCCAGCACGATGCCGATGCGCAACGTGACGACACGCGTGTATTCCGCCGCCTTCATTGCTTCTTCTTCCCACAGCTTACAGACCATACTCAGGAATGACGCACCTGCAGGCATGGCCTCGGTGCTGGGCACAGTGGTGTTGCCATAATAGCCCAAGCCACTGGCCTGCACCAGTGCTGGTGGATGTGCCACACGGGCGATCGCGTTCACGAGAGCACGCGTGGCGTGGATGCGCGAGTCGATGATCTCGCGCTTTCGCTTTGAGCTCCATCGCTTGCTGCCCACTTTCGCCCCTGTGAGGTTGATCACGGCATCAGCTCCCTCGAGCGCAGCAGCAAGATCGGCGTCCCACGAGACGTATCGTACGGACTCGCTTCCTGCTCTCGCAAGTTGCTTCGTCTGTCGTGTGATGATCGTCACGCGTCCGCCTCCGCGGACCACTTGTTCTGCAATTGCCGTCCCTAAGAATCCGGTGCCGCCGGCGATAACGATATGGAGATCTTTCATGGTGGTCTCATAAACAAGAAAGCACACGGTCGAGTTCAACCATGTGCTTTCTATAATTGTTTCCGACACCGGCGGGCCGACAGGTTATTCCTGTCCGATCACCCAGATCTTGAGGGTCGCGACAACTTCAGGATGGAGCTTCACCTTCACATCGAAGATCCCCAACGTCTTGATGGGCTCTTCGATGATGATCAAACGGCGATCGACATGATAGCCGCGAAGTTCCAGCTCTTGCGCGATCATTGGTGCTGTGACGGAGCCGAAGAGGCGACCTTCTTCCCCAACTTGCATTGGGATGGAGATCTGGAGTTCCGCAAGCTGACCTGCAACGACATCGGCATGGGCCTTTGCCTTGGACATCTTCACTTCGTATTGCTTCTTCTCTGTTTCCAGGGCGCGGATCGCTCCGTCGGAAGCAACATAGGCCATCTCGCGCGGGATCAGATAGTTGCGTGCGTAGCCGGCCTTCACGTTCACGATCTCACCGATCGTGCCCAGTGTGTCGACGTTTTGACGTAGAATGATCTTCATAATGGTTCTCGTTTCATTGCTGTTCGATGATTACATTTTGTTCGAGGCTTCAGCCATCGCTGCAGCGCGGAGAGCTTGGGCTTCTGCGCGAACCTTGCGGAACTCACGAAGCTTGGGATCGAGCTGAAGCGTCAGGTGGCGCAAGGTGTTCTCGTCGAGCACGTAGAAGCGCTCAAGCAACGGAAGCATGCTTGCAGGTGCTTCGAACACCATGTACACGTAGTAGCCGTTGAACTTCTTCTTGATCGGATAGGCCAGGCGGCGCCGACCCCATTTGTTCACTTCAACGAGCGTACCACCATTGTCGGTGATAAAGTCCGTGATGCGCTTGGTGGCAATTTCTACGTCAGCATCTTCAAGAGCTGCGTTAAGAATCGCCGTCGATTCATACAATCGACTATCTGTCATGTGGAACTCCTATGGATGCGATCAACGCAGCAGACGGCGTCCGGACCATCTGCAGGGTGGGGGGTTGTCGAAATGTCAATAGCTAACGAAAATAGGGCATCTGTGGATATGAAGCAAATGTGATGGAAAAACTCGTAACTTCGCCGTCCTAATTCGATTGTTACGACCGTCCGACCGAAAGTCGGCCTACTCTTTTTCATTTTCCGTCCAGTTCGCGATGTCCGATACGACCTCTGCACCGATCAACGAAGAAACCACGCCCACCAGCGAGGCTCCCGTTGAACAACCAATGCCTTCGACCACCATCGAGGCTTCCGAAGCACCCGTTGCTGACTCACCCGCTCCCGTCGCTGCCGCAGCCGAAGCCCCTGTTGTAGAGGCCCCTGTTGCCGAGACCCCAGTTGCTGACGCTCCTGCCGCCGAAGCCACATCCCCTGCTGCGGCCGAGGCACCTGCCCCAGCTGTTGCCGAAGCACCGGCCGCTCCCGCAGAGCCGGTCATGACGGAGGAAGAGAAGGCAGAAGCACTTCGGAAGAAGCAGGAAGAGCGCGCCAAGAAAGAGGAAGAACGCAGACTTCGCGATGAGGCCTATGCCGAACTCGAGAAACTGAAAGAGGAAAAGGGCTCCTTCGAGATCAAGATCCAGGAACGCGTCAAGGGTGGCCTTCGCGGTGAGTACAAGACGCTTCGCGTCTTCCTTCCCGCCTCCCACTACGGAGCACGCAAGAATGTACCCGAAGAGGAACTGAACGCCGCCGTAGGTCAGACCGTCCGCGTCATGGTCCACGAACTTCAATCGGACGACACAGGATATAAGAGCGCCGTGGTCACACGTCGCGACCTTCTCGTCGACGAATTCTGGAATTCCATCCAGCCAGGCACGGTCTTCGATGGCGTTGTCACATCGGTCACCACGTTTGGTGCCTTTGTGAACATCGGTGGTGTGGAAGGACTCGTGCACGTCTCCCGCCTTTCGAAGTCACGCGTTGAAAGTCCCGCCGATGTGGTCAAGAAGGGCGACAAGCTCAAAGTGACCGTCACCGAGGTTGACCGCGTGAAGCACAAGCTCTCCCTGAGCCACAAGGAACACGAAGAAAGTCCATGGAAGGGCGCCGAAGGCTCCTTCACCGTTGGAAAGCGCATCAAGGGTACTGTTCGCCGTATCACCGATTTCGGTGTGTACGTGCAAGTGGCACCGCGCATCGAAGGTCTGTTGCGTATCAACGAACTCTCGTGGACACGACGCATCAAGCATCCAAGCGATGTTGTCTCGGTCGGACAGGAGATCGAGGTTGAGATCCTGAATGTTTCTGAAGAGAAGCAACAACTGGGTCTTGGCTACAAGCAAACATTGCCAAATCCTTGGTTGACGATCACCGAAACACTTCCCGTTGGCACAGAGACCACCGGTGTTGTGCAACAATCGTCCACTCAGGGCGCCGTTGTTCGCATTGCCGATACCTTCGATGGCTTCATGCCACGGAGCAAGATGGCCAATGCAGGACGCGGACAGAAGGTTGCCGTGAATGTTGGCGACACAGTGAATGTGGTCGTGGCCGATCTCGATCCAAGCACGTTCTCCCTCATCATCGCAATGAAGAACGAAGACGGCTCCATCGCAGGTCAGGGCGAACGCTATGAAAGCGAGCGTCAAGGTGGAGATCGTCAAGGTGGAGAGCGTCAAGGCGGCGATCGCCAAGGCGGTGGACACCGAGGTGGTGGCGATCGTCAAGGCGGATCGGGTGGCGGACGTCGTGATCGCAATGAGAAGTACGACAAGAACGTGCACACACCGCTCCCACCTCCGGAACCGGTCGAAAGCAATGTCTCATTGATGGACATGCTGTCCGAAAAGCAAAAGTCGACCCTCCTTGGCAACAAGTAAGTCGACGTTGAAATGAAAACTCTCAGAAGCCGTCGCGGTCCATCCGCGACGGCTTCTGTATTTTTGACGCACATGACATCGAACACCTTCCGTCTTCTTCTCTTCTTTTCCCTGTTGGGCATGACGGCGCATGCGCAGCAGGATCGGAATGGTAGCGTGCTCATCAAGCCCCGCGTCGTGTCTCCAAAGGAGTTCATGCAGGGCGATACCGTCCGCGCAGACTCTTCGCAGAACGCCTACGTGCCGGGCGAAGGATCGAGCTCGTTCACGGTGCAACAGGATAGCGCCTATCGCGCCGCTCTTCAGTTAGGCGTCTCCGGCTCAGTTCGCTTCATGCATAGCGCACGGTCACTCTTGAGCGCCATGCAGATCCAGGCAACGGTCCGCCCCATGTCGCCATGGGAAGCTGCCAATGCCAACCTGAACATCCCCAGCAGCATTTTCGCGCCAAGTGCACAGGAGATCACGGCCTATCGCGCCAACATTGCCGCCGCACAGTATGTGCCCGGCGTGTTGCAGTGGCCGATGGGGACGGGCAATCTGCAAGTTTCCTTCGGTGATATCGGAAAGTTCTTCGGCGTGGTGGAAGATGTCTCTCCCGACATCTCCTACGTGGTCGATATTCCAAGCGAAGTGGAGATCGTCGTGTATTCGCCAACGGCGAAAGTGATCGCCACGATCTTCCGTGGTAATCAGGGTCCGGGCAAATACAAGGTCACGTGGAACGGACGCGATGAATTCGGCAAACCGGTCCTGCGTGGCGACTATATCGCCGAAGTGCGTCTGGGTCGAGAACGTCTACAGCGGAAGCGGATCGTGTGGCCTCCGGAAAAATGATACGGTAACTTTTCACGACACGCGGCTCTCATGACCCCATGATGTTGACTCGTTGTCTTCTCCTTTGCATCCTCCTTTCTTCGCTCGCACACGCACAACCTGCGTGGGAGCCGAACACGCTTGTCGTGAAGTTCCGTGCCGACGCGTCGGTCTATCGTGACTGGACCTCGCAAGGCAGAGCAGGTGCCCTTGCCGCCCTCCGTCCCCTTCTCGGCGACCATGCATCACGCGGCTATGTGAGCGATGCCACGTTGGTCTCGGTACGTCGCGCCCATGCGCTTCGCGACAGGTCCGACGTGTCGATGCAGAGCATGCATGCGTTCGACGTGGCACGCATTGTCACACTAACGCTTCCGTCGACGATCGACATTGCGAAGGCGATCGCGGCGCTGTCGGCTCGCACGGATATCGAATACGTGGAACGACTTCCCATTCGCAGACTCGTCGGCATTCCGAACGACACCCTTGCTGCACGTCAGTATCACCTTGCACTCGTGAATGCCTATGCCGCATGGGACCTGCTTCCGGCGAACAAGACGATCGTGCTCGGCATCGTGGACACGGGCATCGACCGCCTGCATCCTGATCTCGCGGGCTCCATGTACGCGAGTCCCGGCGAGACCGGTACGGATGCCAAGGGAAACGACAAGAGCAAGAACGGTATCGATGATGATGCGAATGGATTCATCGACGATGCGCAAGGATGGGACTTTGTCAGCAGTTCGGATCCCACAAAGGGCGACAACGATCCATCGCCCGGAAATCCGCACGGCACGCATGTTGGCGGGACGGCCGGTGCTACGATCAACAATGTGATCGGTGGTGCGGGCGTGGCCGCGAATGTGAAGCTCATGGCGGTGAAGATCGGCGACGACAGTCAGTTCAGTCGCACGGTCTCCAACACGGGCGACGGCATTCTGTATGCCGCCTCGAATGGTGCGTCGGTGATCAACTGTTCGTTCGGGAGCTCATCGAGAACGTTTGCCGACGTCGACGTGATCAACGAAGCAACATCGCTTGGAACGCTGATCGTCTGCGCCGCCGGCAACGATGGACTTGACCAGGCCTTCTACCCTGCCGCCTATCCCGCCTGCCTGAGTGTTGCCGCAACGGATTCCACAGATCATCTTACGAGCTTCTCGAACATCAACGGCACCGTCGATGTTGCTTCGCCGGGGAAGAACATTCTCGCGACGTTCCCCAACAACATGTACGAAACACTTGATGGGACCTCGATGGCATCGCCTATCGTGGCCGCCATTGCTGCCATGGTGCGCTTGACCCATCCGACGTACACACCCGAACAAACGCATGCGACGATCAAGGCCTCGGCCACACCGATCGATGCCTTGAACTTCGCCTTTGTTGGAAGAATGGGCACAGGTCGCGTGAATGCTTACGAGGCCGCAGGGTCAACGAAGCGGTCATGGAGTTCCATTGTGCAAACGACCATCGTCGATGCCGATGGCGACGGACTCTATGAGCCGGGCGAGACATTGCGTATCAAGCTTCGATTGCGGAACATCCTCGAACCGCTTCGCGCACCACTGCTGCGCTTGAAGTCGGCCGTGTTCGATTTCACACCAACGATCGAGACGGATAGTCTCGCGCTGGGAGCATTCGCGACCGGAGAAGAGCGCGATGCAGATCGCGACTTCGTGGTCACCCTACCTTTGAACACGCCGCAGAACGCCGTCGTCGACCTCCTCTGCACCATGCACGACAGCACAACGCTCGTGCTTCGCGAGATCGTTTCGTTCACGGCCAATCCAACATATCGCACGATCACGGAGAACGATATTCACGTTACGGTGAACAGCACCGGCAACCTTGGATACAACGACTATCCGACCAATGAACAGGGCGATGGATTCTCCTACCTCACGGCCACCGATCTTCTGTTCGAGAGCTCGCTGCTTGTCGGCATTTCACCCACACAACTCTCGAATGGAGCACGCGGGAATGACTCGCATGCCAAGGACACATCGTTCCATGCAGTTGACGTGATCAATGTCCGTCGCGACAGTGTGCTCTCGGGCATTCGCGCCGTCTCACGTTATAGCGACTCGTACGAACCCGAGCCCTGCGGCGTGAGCGTGCATCAGACCGTGTATCAAAGCAGCGATGACTCTGTGCGCAACGTCATCACCACATGTTACGACATCACCAACCGAACGAATGCGGCACTTCCGAATGTCTATGCCGCGTTGTTCTTCGATTGGGACATCGGTCCGTCCGGCGCCAACAATCAGGTGCAGTGGGATTATCCAACCGGCGCAGGGATGCAGGCCAATGTGGTCACCGATGGATTCCCCATTGTTGGTGTCTCGATGATCTCCCCCTACATCAACAACTTCTATGCGATCGACAATCCCGGCAACTCCGATGTGAACATCGGCATCTACGATGATTTCGCTCGATCGGAAAAATGGTTCATGATGTCGAACGGGATCAATCGCACACGTTCATCGGTCACCGACGCGTCGATGCTCATCGGCGGCGGCCCCATCACCATTGGCCCCGGAGAAACATCACAGATCTGTTTTGTGATCGGTGCGGGCACGACGTATGATGGTTTGGCGCGGGGGCTGGCAGCCGGGAGGGCTCGGGCGATCGAGACGGGATTGAATGCTGTTCCCTACGTGCAACTCTCCGACGTCGACAAGATCCTCTACGTCACCGATGGTCCGGTACTCGCTCCGGGGACGGTGGCGCTTCGCTACAGCATCCATCGCACAACGCCGGTGATCATCGACCTCATCGATCTGTTCGGCAACACTATCACCACGTACCACAATCTTGTCGATCCCGCCGGCGTTCACGAGATCTCGATCACGATCCCCGATGTTGCCTCGGGCAACTACTTCATCCGGTTGCAGGCGACCACGGCCTCGCTCTTCCCTATTGCGATCTTGCAGTAAGGCGCGCAACACTTTCTACGTGATACGTTTGCGGGAACATGTCCACCGGCGTGACGAAGTCCACCGTGTAGAGATCTGCAAGCAGTGCACAATCCCGTGCCTGTGTTGCAGGATTGCAGCTCACGTAGACGATGCGCGGCGCACGCACGGTTCGAAGATGATCCACCAACATCGGGTGCATTCCGGCACGCGGCGGATCCACAAGGATCACATCAGGGCTTGGGAAGGTGGCAAGGAGGTCGATGGCCTTCTGTCCGTGCAAATCGATGGCATGCAGCGAAATGTTCTCGATCCCGTTCCGCGCAGCATTCGCCGTTGCATCGTCGATCGATGACTGGGCAAGCTCTGCACCGACAACATGCTTCGCCAACTTCGCTGCCGGTAGGGTGAGCGTTCCCGTGCCGCAATACAGGTCCCACACAACATCATTCACCGTGATCTCAGCGGCCTGCATGGCCTCGCCCACCAATTGCGGCAACTGGTCGGTGTTCGTTTGAAAGAATGAGAACGGCGAGATGCGATAGGTGATGCCGTGCGAGGTCTCTTCCAGATAGCCGTGACCTTGGATCTGTTGGATGGATCCTGTTGCCACTTGCGACCTGCCGTCGTGCACAGCGTGGATCATCGTTGATCCGGCCGGGAGTTCCTCGAACAATTGCATCCATGCTTCGATGAACGCGCTCTCTTCATCACGCGACGGACTTGCCGTCACGAGCACCGTCATCACGCTTCCCGTGGTGGCGCTCGTACGAACGACGAGGTGACGGGCAAATCCCTCGTGGGCCCGCTGATCATAGGCGCGGATCCCGTGCTGTTGCGAGAGTCGAAGTGTATGGGCGAGCACCGTATTGCCAACATCTTTCTGCAGCATGCAGTTGGAGATGGTGAGCACCTTGTCGAACCGACCGGGTACGTGCAGGCCCAGTGCGAACGACATGTCGAACTTCTCTCCCGATGCGATCTGCTCATCGGTGAGCCAGAGCGACGCACCGAACGAGAACTCCATCTTGTTCCGGTAGTGGAATGGGTCGTTCACACCGATCGTGTCGTGATAAGACCCCACCTCGACATGACCGATCCGTTCGAACGCATCCATCACATGCTTGCGTTTCCAGAACAGCTGGTCCTCATACTGCAGATGCTGCCAGCTACAACCACCACAGACGCCGAAATGCGGGCATGGTGCTTGAATGCGTCGCGGCGATGGCGTCAGCACTTCAAGGAGCTTCGTTTCCACGAACTTCTTCTTCTTGCCTCGCACCTGTGCTCGTACCGTCTCGCCCGGAAGCGCACCGTTCACGAAATGGACAACGCCATCAAGGCGAGCCACCGACACGCCTTCGAAGCCGATCGACTCCACTTCGAGCTCGACCACGACCGGTACTCTGCTGTTCTTCATTCTGTTTTCCATAGTTTCACACAAAGTTATGGTCAGCTCCCGTCTCTACCGCGATGAATCGATCACTGAGCTCACACTCAGTGAACTTCTCGCATTCGACCAGTCGACGCTCGCGGAGAACGACATGCTCTGGGTGGACCTCTTCGCTCCGACCCCCGACGAAGAGTTGGGGGTGTTGCAGACGTGGTTCCCCGTCCACGAGCTCGTCCTCAACGATCTGCGTCGTGCACAGCGCACAGGTACGGGCACCCGCTCGCGCCTCCACCATCCCAAGGTCGAGGATTTCGACACGTATCTCTTTCTGATCGTCCACGCCCTCATCATGGAACGTGCCGATGGTTCCGAAGCTGATGCCGCAGAGCCGATTCGTCGTTACGCTCTTGAGCAACTCAGTGTGATCATCAGCGAGAAGGTGCTGATCACCCATCACCTGGTGCCGATCAAGGCCTTACAGTCGGTGGAGCAGATGTGCACCATGAATCGCAAGGTGATGCGACGCGGTCCGGACTATCTCTCGCATATCATTCTCGACGAAGTGGTCGATCAATATCTCCCGATGACCACAACAGTGGAAGACCGATTAACGGAGATCGAACACACCGTGTTCCGTTCTCCGACAACGCTCACGCTCCAACGCATTCTCGAGATCAAGCGCATTGTTCAGGAAGTACGCCGCTCTGCCGTCTATCAGCGAGAGATGGTGAATCGATTGGCGCGTGGAGAGTTCGACCTGATCTCTGACGAAGAGGGCATGTACTACCGCAATGTCTACGATCACCTTGTGCGCGTGGCCGACCAATTGGAATCGAATCGCGACAGCGTTCTGGCCATCATGGACGTCTACTTCAGTATCTCGAACACGCGCCTGAATCAAGTGATGAAGATCCTCACGGTCTTCTCCTCGATCTTCCTTCCGCTCACCTTCGTCTGCAGTGTGTACGGCATGAACTTCCATTTCATGCCCGAACTCGAATGGCAATACGGATACGGTTTCGTGTGGGGCCTGCTCATCCTTATCGCCGTTGTGATGTGGATGTACATCCGACGGAAGGGCTGGCTTGAATAAGATGCGAGCGTGCATTGGTTGTACGATGGTCCTGATCCTTATCGCCACCATCACGTCCGTCGCATCTCCGGCGCCCGATTCCATTTCATCCAAGATCGTATCGACAAAACTCATACAAACGGCGGACTCGATCGAGATCCGCTTTCGAGCCGACCGAAGCATTCCTGCATTCCAGCGACCCGAACGGAACGGCAATACCATTGTTCTGCGGTTGACGGGCGTGGTCCACGCCGACACGGCTCTTGCCACCACTCTCGCGCCGGCACACATCACGGCCACGGCCGATGTGATCCGCACCTTCCTTGTCTACCGACTCACCGTGCCGCCCTCCTACCATACCTGCAGCGCGCGCCGCGACGGACCACGCGACGTGATCCTGACACTCTCCACGCGTGATGCATCGACTGCCGTGACCGCTGGTACAGAACCGCCAAAGGCCATGCGCAACGACCGGTCGCGCTGGTCGCTCGACGTGATCGTGATCGATGCTGGGCATGGCGGCGTGGATGCAGGGGCCGAAGGAGTGAATGGTGTGTATGAGAAAGATGTGACGCTCTCGATTGCTAAGAGACTCCGCGCCCTGTTGCAAACGGCAATGCCCACCACGAAGGTCGTGATGACGAGGGAGGACGATACGTTCGTCGAGCTCTACCGTCGAACACAGATCGCGAACGAGAACAACGGGAAGCTCTTCATCAGCATTCACTGCAACAGCATGCCAACGAAGCCACATCCTGCGCATGGATGCGAGACCTACATCCTCCGTCCGGGTCGGAACGACGACGCTGCTCGCGTTGCCGCACGGGAGAATGCCTCGGTGAAGTTCGAGCGTTCTCAGTCACCCTATGCAAGCATGACGCAGGACCAACTGATCGTTGCCACCATGGCTCAACGCAGTTTTGTCCAACTCAGCGAGAAATTGGCGTCGTACGTGCAGCGTTCCGTTCGCAACGGTACGCCCATTGAGGATCGCGGCGTGAGTCAGGCTGGCTTCTTCGTGCTCGTTGGCGCCTCAATGCCCAACATCCTCTTCGAAACGGCCTTTTTGTCGAACACCAGCGACGCCGCCTACATCAGCTCGGCGCGTGGCCAACAAGAAATGGCCGCGTCGATCGTGAACGCGATCTCTTCGTATGCGGCCTCGTACCGCTCCCTTTTAGAAAAGTAGACCATGTCATCCGCAACACACTCATACACCACACGACAGCTCGTTCCACGCATTCTCCGATTCGTGGCACCGTTCAAGTGGCTGTTGGCGTTGAGCTTCGTCTTCAATCTCGTGTTCTCGAGCTTGAATGCACTGACGCTTGCCATCGTGGAGCCCGTTTTTCGCACGCTCTTCTCCACGCAATCCTCCAATGGCGTTGCATCGATGTCGGTGGCCATTCCCACCGTACAGATCGGCACCACCATCAAGGCACGGTTCGACGACTTCATCTATTCGTTGATCGTCTCGCCTGACTTCTTCACGTCCGTTCGCAATCTCTCCATCGTGATCTTCGTGCTCTTTCTGTTTCGTGCACTGTCGAAGTATGCGAGCAGTCTGATCGGAACGCGACTCGAAGAAGGCGTGATGAAGTCGATCCGAGATGCCCTCTTCACCAAGATCACCGATCTTTCGCTGGACTATTTCAGTCGCAAACGTTCGGGTGAGATCATCTCGCTGCTCACGAACGATGTCGGCGTGGTCAATCACTCAACATTGAACTCGATCACGCAGTTGTGGCGCGAAGGCACCACCGTGCTGATCTACATCACGTTCTTGCTGATCATCTCTCCGTCACTGACCGGTATCGCCATCGGCGTTGCCCTCCTCGGCGTGTTGATGATCCGCACGTCCACGACCTTCCTGCGCAAGTATGCGGCACGTATGCAAGCAGCACAGGCAGACTATACGGCAACGCTGCAGGAAACGGTGATGGGCATTCGCGTGATCAAGGCGCTCACCGTTGAGCCGTTGATGATCAAGCGCTTCACGGATCAGACCAAGGGATTCGTGCGGAGCTCGCTCAAGAACACGCGCGTTCTCTCCCTCGTCCCCGCCGTGAACGACACCTTCGGCATTCTTGCCCTCGTGGCAGTGTTCTATGCGGGAGGCACGGCCCTTGCTTCCAACGAGCTCACCCCTTCGAACCTGATGACGTTTCTGTTCATTCTCTTCGGCCTTATGCAGCCGATCTCGACCATCTTCAGTACGATCGCCACGATGCAGCGTGGAGTGGTGGCCGCTTCGAATATCATCGTCACGCTTGACGAACGACCATCCATTCAAAATGGAGCAACGGTCGTCTCGGAGTTCCGCTCGGAGATCGCGGTGGAGAGCGTCACCTTTGCCTACGAAGAGAAGACAGTGATCGACCGAGCGTCCTTCACGGTGCAAAAGGGAAAGACCGTTGCTCTTGTTGGATCGAGCGGCAGTGGGAAGTCCACGATCCTCGATCTCATCGAGCGTTTCTACGACCCGCAGTCAGGTACCATCCGCATTGACGGCACCGACATTCGAACACTGGATCTCGCGTCGTATCGATCGCTCTTCGGCATGGTCTCGCAAGAGACCATCTTATTCAACGATTCTGTGGCGAACAACATCTCCCTCGGAGAGTCGGTGACGAACAGAGATGCCGTCATCCGTGCGGCACGCATTGCGCATGCCGACAGTTTCATTCAAGCGCTACCGGAAGGCTACGACACGAACATCGGCGATCGCGGGGTCAAGCTATCGGGCGGCCAACGTCAACGTCTTGCCATCGCCCGAGCCCTTTATCGCGACCCTGCCATTCTGCTCTTTGACGAGGCCACGTCGGCACTCGACACCGAATCCGAACGTATCGTGCAGGATGCCATCAACGATGTGCTCAAGGATCGTACGGCCATCATCGTCGCCCACCGCCTTTCCACCATCGTCAATGCAGATGTGATCGTGGTCTTTGACCATGGCACTGTTGTCGAGACCGGAACGCATGCAGAGCTTCTCGCTCGTGGTGGGGCGTATGCGCGATTGCATGCCATGCAGTTCGCACATACGACGTAAGAGCGTTCAACGGCGCGCGAGCGCGTAGAGCGTGTAGTGTTCGGCAGAGGTCGGCACGATCTCGTACGACGATCCCAACAACTCCGACACTCGCCGTTGTTCTTCGACGCGTTGTCCGGGATGATAGTAGACGATGAACGGTGTTCCCGATGCCGAGGCGATCCCCAACATGTTCTCGTCCACCGTCGATGCCGACATGGCAAAGGGTTGCACGGTACGTCCCGGCAACCAGCCGGCCATCCAACCGGCCGTATACCACGCCAATTGGGGATTGTACCGATCGCCGTCGTTATGTCGATGATAGAGGTAGCCGAACGATCGCGCCGGGGAATCCAGCAGGTGACCTGCGATCTCCCTGCCACCATTGATCATCCGCGGTGGATCCACAGCGACGAACATCACGGCTCGCAACAACATCACGCCGCAGGCCCCGTACACAACGGGCTTATAGGCACGTACTGAAAGAGTGGCCACGATCCGCGTTGGAAGGATGAATGGCAATGCCAGCACAAGAATACCCAGCGCAAGGATCGGCATCATCAACGGATCCATCACGAGCGTGCGGAGCGAACCTCGCAGACCGGGAAGCACAGACCACATGGTGGCCACCACAATGCCACTATAGATCACCACGATCATCCTTCGGGAACCACCTTCCAGCAATCGTTCCAAACTGTAGATCGCAAGAAGCACCGAGGCCGGCAGAAGCATCACGACGTAGTGTGGATTCTTCGTGGGTGCAGCACTGAACACGATCACTCCAAGTGCGAACCACAGTAACTCGATCAGTGCAGCGGCATTTGTGCTCGGAGGTAAGAACCGACGTTTGATACCGGCAACAAGAAGGTAGGCAAGGGCGGCAAGGAGCAAGGGGTGTGCTACCACGAGCTGATTGATGTAGTAGAGCACACCAAGCGATCGCGCATTCCCTTCGACGACCGATGCGACCTGCGGGAGAAAGAGCGCCTGTGTGAATGCCGCACCATGATGCGCGATCATCGTGGCATACCATGGTGCAGCCACCGCCACACCGATCAGAACAGCGATCGCAAGCGGAAGTCTCGACCGGACCGATCGCATTGCAAGAACAGCGAAGAACAGGACAGGCACGAACGACACCGTCATCTTCGTGAGCAATGCTGCGCCGAAGGCAAGACCCGCCACGATGGAGAACAGCCACGAGGTGCGCGCTTTTGTTGATTCAACGGCTCGAAGGGCAGACCAGAAGGCAAGCAACGTGAACATCATCAACGGCACTTCCGTCATGGCCTGTCGAGAGTACGTCACCCAATGCAAGCATCCGGCGAGCACGCACATTGCAAGGATGGCGGACTGGAACGACATCATGCGGCGTGCGATGGAGTAAAGGAGCAGGAGCGAGATGCCGGAACACAACACTCCGAAGATGCGAATGGCGGCAACGGACGGACCGAAGGCCTGCATTGCTACAGCGAGTGCCCACGGCACCATCGGTGGCGGTGTAGACGAATACAGTCCACCGATGGCATGGTCCGTTTGATCGAACCACGTATCGTAGATCACGATGCTCTGTGCCCGAACGGCATAGAGTCCTTCGTCCCAAGGTTGGATCTCAACGGACGTGAGGCGGAGGGCGAACAGACATGTGAGCGCCAACACGCAGGCAACGACGGTGTGTTGTCTGGTATTCACAACGGTCCTTGCGGTTAGGGCGAAACGAAGTAGATGCTCGTTGGAGCAAAGCACAAGACGAGCACGGCAATGGCGATCCATCCGACAATGGCACGTCCGGAACTCAACGGCGTCGGGTCTTCGATCACCGGATGCGGGATCTTGATGAAGAATCGAATGAGAAGCGCCCACATCAGCCAGCCGGAACCGAGAGCAAAGAGCCAGGGAGCTTGCGCCACCATGGGATCGAGCACGGGCGACAGATGTTGCTGCAGCCACAACGTCAGCGGGTCTTCCGGCACTCCGATGAGTGCTTGCTGCACTTCACCAAGGAGCGAGAGAACGCCAGCAAGGAACAACGTCCACCACAGTCCACGAGCGATGCGATGCTGCCACGGACCGATCAATGCATACAGCACATGTCCGCCGTCCAGCTGTCCGAAGGGCAACATGTTCAATGCCGTGACGAACAATCCGAACCAGCCCACGCAAAGGAATGGATAGTGATATACTTCATTCATGGGGGGAATGAATCCTCGATCGGCGAACAGTGCACGGAAGGCCGAGAACGTGATCGTGTCGCCAAAGTACATGCCCGTTGTCGGGATCGCACCGCCAAGGTTCGCGTACTCCGGATGGATCGAGTACAGGTATTCTTTGGGAGGCAAGGTATAGAAGCCGACGGCAAGGATGATCAGGCACACAACGAAACCAGCCAGTGGACCGGAGACACCGATGTCGAACAAGACCGCTCTTGACCGGATCGGAGAACGTGTGCGGATCACAGCACCCATGGTGCCGAACGGCAGCATGTTGAGAAAGGGCATCGGGATGAAGTACGGCAGCGAGGCATCAACGCCATGCTTGCGAGCAGCAATGTAGTGTCCGAACTCGTGCGCCGTGAGGAACGACATGATCAGCAACGCATACGTGATCCCATACGTCGCGTTGGTGATCTCCGTGATGTCCTTCATCAGCCACTGAGCGCCGGCGAACATCGTGCACACGAACGATGCCACGAAGAGCAGTGCATGCAACCACATTGATGATCGCGCAGGAGTTCGCTGAATACCTTCTGGTGCAATGGGAGTATAGCCCATGCTCAATGTTCCGGACGCATCTGCGGGAAGAACACCACATCGCGGATCGAATCATTGTTCGTCAACAACATCACAAGGCGATCGATCCCAATTCCGAGTCCGGCCGTTGGCGGCATCCCAACTTCGATTGCTTGCAAGAAGTCCTCATCCACGCTCATTGCCTCGTCATCGCCGTCGGCGCGGATGCGGGCTTGGTCTTCGAGACGTTCCCGCTGGTCGATGGGATCGTTGAGCTCGCTGAACGCATTGGCAACTTCGTTGCCATTGATGAACAACTCGAATCGCTCCACCAGTCCGGCCTCTGTCGGGTGTGCCTTTGCGAGGGGCGACATCTCTACCGGATAGTCCGTCACGAACGTTGGCTGGATCAAATGCGGCTGTACGAGAACGCTGAAGATCTCGTCGAGGATCTTCATGGCACTCGCCTTCGGATCGACACCAACGTGCAGTTCCTTTGCCGCCGCCAGGAGCTCTTCGCGGGAGAGACCGCGAAGGTCCTTCCCGGTGTGCTCCCGATAGAGATCGAACATCTTCGCTCTGCGGAATGGACGTGCGAACGAAAGCTCGACGTCCTGAAAGAGCACCGTCTCGGTACCGACCACTTCACGGACCACCGTGTTGAGACACTCCTCTGTCATGTCCATCATCCACACGTAGTCCTTATAGGCCACATAGATCTCAAGGGCCGTATACTCGGGATTGTGCGTCTTGTCCATGCCCTCGTTGCGGAAGTTCTTGGAGATCTCATAGACCCCTTCGAATCCGCCCACGATCAGGCGCTTCAGGTACAGTTCATCTGCAATGCGCAGATACAGGTCCACATCGAGCGCATTGTGATGCGTTACGAACGGCCGCGCCGTTGCACCACCATACAATGGTTGCAGGATCGGTGTTTCCACTTCGAGCCATCCACGCTCATCAAAGAAGCGGCGCATGACGGAGATGATCCGTGCACGCTTGACGAACGTGTCCTTGATGTGCGGGTTCGCGATCAGGTCCAGATACCGCCGGCGGTACCGAAGTTCCTTGTCGGCGAATGCATCATATCGTGTGACGTTGCCCTGCTCATCGGTCTCTTCCTTTGCCACCGGGATCGGTCGCAAGCTCTTCGTGAGCAGCGTGAGCGTGCGCGCATGCACACTGATCTCACCCATGCGTGTGCGGAACACGAAGCCTTCGACACCGATGATATCGCCGATATCGTAGAGCTTCAGCGAATCATACTGCTCTCCAAGATCATCCTTCTTCAGGTAGATCTGAATGCGACCGGAGTGGTCCTGGATATGCCAGAAGGAGGCCTTGCCCATACGGCGGACCGTCATGATCCGGCCGGCTACATGGACCGTGTTCAAGGCATCCGGTGCATCGTCGGAGAAATCGCGCAGGATCGTTGCTGCGTCGTGGGTCTTGTTGAACGAGGTCGGATACGGATCCACTCCCATTGAACGGAGCAGATGCAGTTCTTCCAGACGTCGTAGCTCTTGGTCGTTTCGTTGTGGTTCGGTCATAGTGGACAAAGATACCACTGCCGTATGTGGAAACGATAAGCACCGAGCCCAGTTTTCGGAGTTGCGTGCATGGTTCTACGCACGTATTTTGAAACAATGATGGAGCAAGAGAATTCCGCACGGTCATTTGCCGATGAACAGATCTTTGTGCGTGTGCGAGAGATCGCACACGATCTGTTCTTTGCCAACGGGTTTTCGGCTACGTCATCCGATGCCATCTCCAAGGCGGCAGGCATCAGTAAGAAGACCCTGTACCGACTCTTCACGTCGAAAGAAGAGCTTCTCCGCGAGGTCATGCGAGAGACCATGCGCTCCATCGAGATCGAGAGCGATCCCATGTACGACGATCACTCCATGGAATTCAAAAAGAAGGCCAGCATGATGCTCGAGTACATTTCGAGTCGATATGCAGGTTTTTCTTCCAATGCGGTGATCGCAGACTTCCGTCGTCATGCCCCCGATGTCTGGAACGAGGTGGAGCACTGGCTCGTCAAGCGGCGGGAGAAGTTCCGGTCGGTGATCGACGACGGGATCGCGCAGAACCACGTCCGAAAGGACCTCACCTCCGGTATGATGCTCACCGTCTACATGACGATCGTCTCGCACTGTATCGAGCATGCGTCGCTCGAAGATGGCAACGTGACACCGGGTGAGGTCTATGCAGGGTTCATGAAGATCTTCTATGAGGGGATACGGTGGAAGGGGGCGGACTCTTGACAAGTGAAACGCCCAAGGATCGCATCCTTGACATTGCTGAACGACTCTTCTTTCGATTTGGATATCAGCGCGTGACCACCGAGGAGATTGCGCGTGAGGCCGGTGTCTCCAAGCGAACACTGTACGAGATGTTCCCAGCCAAGTCCGACATCGTACTCCGGTCGTTCGAACGCGCAGAGAAGGATGTCGACGCTTTCTTTGCAACCACGTCATTCGACGACTGCACATCGTATTTCAATGGCCTTTCCACCTTTTTGCATCTGATCGTCACGGTCAATTCGCGCTACTCAGCGCCGATGATGGATGATCTGAAAGTGGCAGACGAGGCCTTGTATGAGAGGATCACGTCGTTCCATCGCCGATACCTCTGTGACCGGCTGAAAGAGATCCTTCATCAGGGCGTGCAGTTGCGTTGCGTTCGGAACGATATCTCACTTGAGGTGATGGCCGTGATCTTCACGACGGCGGCTCAGTTTCTCTTGCACCCTGACACCCCAACAGGCCGTCCGGCCGAAGAACGGCCGACGCCCCACATGGTCTTTTCAACCCTGATCGATGGAATATTGGTCCCTTAATTCACTTTCGTGAATACGTGGGAACTTTTTCTATCTTTGCGCTGTTGGAAACTCTGAAAACGAAATGAGTACCCGACTAGCGGGTCGACCAAAAACAAAGAACCCTAGAAGATCGCTCACGGCAGTACTCTGCTGTGGTCGAGTATAACCCCCTCATAAGCCTCTCGCCCCTCACCAAGCGAGAGGTTTTTTTTATGTCCTGAACTCAGAGGGGATCACGTTGTGCGACGTTGTCGCATGGCCTCGAACAGGATCACGCCGGCAGCCACGGAGGCGTTCAGAGAGGCAACCTTCCCGTGCATGGGGATGGAGACAAGGGCGTCGCACTTTGCAGCGACACTGGGATGGATCCCCTCTCCTTCGCTTCCGATCACTATTACCAGCGGACCGTCATACACATCGTCGGAATAATCATGGTCGCCCGGCAAGGCCGCGCCCACGATACGGAAGCCGCGACGTTTTGCTTCCGTCAGAGCCTCGGACACGCGCGGCACCCGTGCCATCCGAATGTGTTCCAGCGCACCCGCGGATGCCTTGACGGCAGCAGGCGTCACGGCGGCTGTGTACTTGATCGGCAAGATCAGACCCATGGCTCCCACACACTCAGCCGATCGGGCGATCGCCCCAAAGTTGTGCGGGTCGGTGATACCGTCGAGAGCGACGAGGAGTGGCGTCGTCGAGATCGCCAACGAAACCCCGAAGAGGTCATCCAACGTGAGCGACGCTTGGGCCGGCCGGATGGCGATCACACCTTGGGCATCGTTCCGCGCAACGCCAAGAGTTGCCTCAAGCGCGGAGAACTTCCGCCGGTCCATGATGGCACAGTGCACGTTATGTGCCTTGGCGGCCGTGCGAATGTCCGTGAGAGGTCCGGCTTCCTCCACCCCATAGGCAAGGTAGATCTTGTCGAGCTCCGTGCCGGCATTCAATGCTTCGAGGACGGCTCGTCTGCCGATCACATATTGTTCATTCATACGGTTGTGCCAAGCACAGATCGAAAGATGGAGCCGAACGCCGCAACGTCGGCAAAAGAATTGTACATGGGAGCAGGGGTGATCCTGATCACATTCGGTGTGCGCCAATCCACGACCACTCCATGTTCGCCGAGCGCGTCGAAGATGTGTTTGCCATTGGTGTCGAACATCACGGAGAGTTGCGCACCACGCTGCATCGGATCGCGCGGCGTGATGATCCGCACATCCGTCCGCATCCCGATGGCATCGTCGATCACCTCTTCGGCAAAGGCGGTCAGTCGGTCACGTTTCTCAGAAAGCCGCTCCATTCCTGCCTCTTGGAAGAGGTCAAGGGAAGCCTTCAAGGCGGCAAGGGGCAAGATCTGCGCATTGCTCAACTGCCAACCGTCTGCTCCATACGTGGGATCGAATCTGTGCTCCATGGTGAAGCGCGTCTTCTCGTCATTGCCCCACCACCCTGCCAACCGTGGCAGGTCGGGCTTCTTTGCATGGCGCTCATGAACGAAGGCGCCGGCAACGGCACCGGGTCCGGCGTTGAGATACTTGTAGGAGCACCATACGGCAAAGTCGACGTCCCATGCATGCAGATCGAGTTGAACATTCCCGACGGCATGGGCCAGATCGAATCCCACATTCGCTCCAACGGCGCGCGCGGCCTGCGTGATCGACGGCATGTCGAATCGCTGACCGGTAAAGAAATGCACGCCGCTGAATAGAACGAGGGCCGTGGATGGACCATGTTCCCGGATCGCCGCTACCACTTGCTCCGTCGTGAGCGTGGACGTGCCCGGGAAGGGTTCGATCTCGATCATGGCATGTTCCGGATCGAAGCCGTGCAGCCGTACTTGACTCTCAATAGCGTATCGATCGGAGGGAAATTCCGAACCGGCAAGGATGATCTTGAAGCGCTCCGATGTTGGTCGGTAGAACGAGATCATCATCAGGTGGAGGTTGACGGTGAGCGTGTTCATGGCCACCACTTCATGCGGGGCCGCGCCCACGAGCGCCGCCAATTGGTCGGTCACGATCCGGTGATACGAGAACCACGGATGGCGGGCGGCAAAATGTCCTTCCACGCCATGCGTTCTCCACTCTTCCAATTCCGCGTCGACCAATTCCTGCGTGCGCAGTGGCTGCAGTCCAAGGGAGTTGCCGCAGAAATACAATGCCGGCCGACCGTTCTTCTGCGGAAAATGGAACTGATCCCGGAAGGATCGGAGAGCGTCGGAGGCATCGAGAGCGCGAGCGCGCTCATCGAACGAGGTAGACTGTTCACTGTTCATGGCGGCAAAGATCGTCATTCTTGTTTGCTCACGTGCTATTTTGAGGCTGTATGATCCACCTACGACATCCTATGACACTCCGATCCGTCTCCATCCTTGCCGCCCTCACCCTGAGCATCCTTGGCCCTGGGTGCACCACGTACAACCATCTCTCCGTTCCAAGACCGATCACGATGCGTTGTCAGACACCACGGCAGGCATACATCCGACAGGCATCGGAGATCCTTGCCCGCAATGGGTATTCGATCGTGCAGTCCGACACGGCGGCGGGATTCATCGAGGCGATCGATACGGTGGACATGAAGCTGGTGCACTCCTACAAGTCGCTTACGCGTACGTGGCACATCGACTACCGGAACGACTCCGTGATCGTCAATCTCTGGAGCGTGTCAACGCGTGAGGACGACTCCGACGTGAAGCAGACGTGGGGTGCGAAACAGAATCCGGAACGTGTGGCCGAATGGGTGAAGCCCATCATGACGTCGCTGGAAACGGCATGCGGACTCGGTAACCCGCTCACACCTCGTTAAGCGAACAGATCGTCGGGCACGTCGATCTCCATCAGCAGCATGGCCGTGGCGACGGTCTTTCCTTGGGCGTCGAGTTTGAGCGACACCGTGCCGCCTCCGCCCAGTGTCTCGTGCAGGACGAAGTTCACGGCCCATAGGTTGGGCATTTCATACCGGTCCACCGGTCCCAAGCAGATCCCGGTGAAATGTTCTTTCACGCGTTCTGCCGTGAGTTGATCACGAATGATGGGATACCATTCTTCCTTGTAGGCGATCACGCCGCAGTTGGCGGCATCGCCTTTGTCGCCGCTACGGGCATGTGCGATCTTCGAGAGCGATACTTTCATAGCTCGAAGATACCAAACCGCCCGCTGATACGTCGTTTGCCACGGAAATCGGTAATTTTGCCGTCCATTCCTGACCTACGACCCCGAGGACCCCATGAATCGCGTCATGTTCAAATCGAAGCTTCACCGCGCACGTATCACGCAGGCCGACCTCTATTACGAGGGTAGCCTGACCATCGACCAAGAGCTCATGGATGCGGCCGACCTGATCGCCTATGAGAAGGTGTCGGTCGTGAACATCAACAACGGCGAACGGTTCGAAACCTACGTGATCCCTGGCACCAAGGGGAGCAGGGACATCTGTTTGAATGGGGCCGCGGCCCGCAAGGGCGCCGTTGGCGACGAGATCATCATCATCTCGTACACGACGATGCCGGACGCAGAGGCACGCTCGTACGAGCCGACCGTTGTGCTGGTCGATGCCAATAACGACCCGATCTCGATCTCCCATACGGTCGACGCCTACACACCGATGACCCAGCACTCGTAAGCATGACAAGTCCTCGAGCTCTCGCCGTGGTCATCCTGGCCGCCGGAAAAGGGAAACGCATGGGCAATCCGGACCTTGCCAAGGTGCTTGCACCATTGCATGGCCGTCCGTTGCTCGGATACGTGCTCGATCAGGCACGCGCACTCCGACCCGACGCCATCGTCCCCATCATCGGGCATCAACGCGATGCCGTGCGTGCCTATGTGGAAGAAGAATGTCCCGAGGCACGTTGTGTCGAACAACTCGAACAACTCGGCACTGGACATGCGGTCTTGCAAACCCGCCCATTGCTGATGGATGCACAGGCTGATGTGATCATCTTGAGCGGCGACGTGCCACTGCTCACATCCGACACCTTGCATCTCCTGGTCCGCACGCATCGCGATCACGATGCATCCTGTACTGTGCTCACGACAACTGTCGACGATCCCACCGGCTACGGCCGTATCGTGCGCGCCGACGATGGCGCCCTTCTTCGCATTGTTGAGCAGAAGGATGCAACGCCCGAGGAACAAGCGATCCAAGAGATCAATTCCGGTGTCTACGTCGTTCGCTCCGAAGACCTCTACCCTGCCCTCGATCTCGTCCAGAACGCAAATGCGCAGGGCGAGTATTACGTGACGGATATCATCAACATTCTTCAGCGCCGCGGCGCAACGGTGATCGCCCACCACACGGACGATGCGATCGAAGTGCAGGGCATCAATACCGTCGCAGATCTCGAGCGTGCTTCAGAACTCTATGCTCAACGCAGTTGATCACATCGGCATTGCCGTTGCCAACATCGACGACGCAATGGAACTGTATCGGCGGATCTTCGCAGTATCGGAATTCCATCGTGAAACGGTCGACGAACAAGGTGTGCACATCGCCTCCTTTACCGTCGGGGGTGTACGGATCGAGCTCACAGCACCATCACGTCCGGACTCTCCCATTGCGACCTTTCTTGCAAAGCGCGGCGAGGGCATTCATCATGTGGCCTTCCGTACCGATGCGATCACGGCAGACCTGCAGCGAATGCAGGATCAGGACATTCGCTTGATCAACACCACACCCCAACCGGGTGCACACAACATGCAGATCGCCTTTCTTCATCCGAAGAGCACGGGCGGAGTCCTCATGGAACTCTGTGCTCCCGCTTCACCATCACCGTCATCACCGCTGGAATGACCATGGCCACTCTCACACTTGTTCGCCACGGCGAATCACAATGGAATCTTGAGAATCGTTTCACGGGATGGGTCGACGTCGACCTCTCTCCCAAGGGCGAACTCGAAGCTTTGAACGCAGGTACGGCCTTGGCCGATGTTCCGGCGGATGCCGTGTTCACCTCTGTGCTCACGCGTGCGATCCGAACCGCCGACATCGCTCTGCGCGTGGCCGGCAAACATGATCTCCCCACGAAGCGCGACCAGGCCTTGAATGAACGACACTACGGAGATCTGCAAGGCTTGAACAAGAAGGAGACGGCTGTCAAGTTCGGTGACGAGCAAGTGCATCAATGGCGTCGGAGTTACGACATCGCTCCGCCCAATGGCGAGTCGCTCAAGGATACTCGCGAGCGCGTGATGCCTTACTTTGAAGCAGAGATCGCCCCGCTTTTGAAAGCAGGCAAGAACGTGTTGGTGTTCGCCCACGGAAATTCATTGCGTGCACTGATCATGAAGATCGAGCAGCTCACACCCGAAGAGATCCTCAAGGTGGAGATCCCCACCGGTGTTCCCATTCAATATGAACTCGATGCGGACCTCAGTGTTCGTTCCAAGAAAGTGCTCACACCCCATGGTGCGTAATATCCTTCTCGTCGTCTTGCTCGCAGTATGCACGACGATCGCCCCGGCACAACAACGCTCTCCCGTTCTGCGTGCCATGCGCACTGAACTTGATCGGTCGATGCGTGAACTCTCGACGCAGACCACGCCTCCCTACTTCCTTTCCTACACCATCACGGAAGTACGGTCGACCATGATGAGCGCTTCGTTCGGAGCGCTGGACATGGATCGGTCAGAGGCACGCCGCGTGCTTGACATCGATCTGCGTGTGGGAACGCACGAGCTCGATAACACGCGCAGCATTCGAGGCGTGGCCTTCGAATTCGGTCGTGGTGCGCGAGGCATCACGTTGCCACTCGACGACAACGAGGCGGCCATTCGGAACCTTCTGTGGGGTGCGACGGACCGTACGTACAAGGCAAGTGTTGAACGCCTTGGCAAGGTCACCACGAACCGCACCGTGAAGGTCACCGAAGAAGACACGTCTGCCGACCTCTCACGGGAGAAGCCATACACGTTCATTGGCACACCGATCCCTTTTGCCTTCGATACGGTGGCATGGAAAGATCGCGTGCGCTCACTTTCCAAGATGTGCACTGGTCATCCGGAGTTGTTCACGGGTCGCGTGACGTTCCAAGCCGACTACTTGATCAAGTACTTCGTGAACAGCGAAGGCAGCACGATCCAGACGTATGAACCCATCGTGAAGATGTTCGTGATCGTGAAGTCGAAGGCGAATGATGGAATGAGTCTACCGCTGTACAAGAGCTACAGTGCGTTCACGCCGGATCGACTGCCAAGTCGCGCAGCGATGGAGCGCGACGTGCGCGAGATGATCGACCTGTGCATTCGCCTCAGCACGGCCCCGCTCATGGAAACGTATACGGGACCGGCCATCTTGTCCGGCCGTTCCGCCGGCGTGTTCTTCCACGAGATCTTCGGACACCGTGTTGAAGGTCATCGCCAAAAGGACGCGAACTCGAGTCAGACATTCAAGCCGTTCCTGAACAAGAAGATCTTGCCGGACTTCATCGACGTGGTCTTCGATCCGACGTTGCGAACGCTGAATGGCGAAGACATCGTGGGCTACTACGAGTTCGACGACGAAGGCATTCCGGCACAGCGCGTGACGGCCGTGGACCATGGTGTGTTCAAGAACTTCCTGATGTCGCGTTCGCCCATCGAGAACTTCACGACCTCGAACGGTCACGGTCGACGTCAAGCCGGATATCGCTGCGTGTCGCGCCAGTCGAACCTGTTGGTACAGGCACGCGGACAAGTGTCGTTGGATTCGCTGCACTCCTTACTTCGTGCAGAATGCATCAAGCAAGGCAAAGAGTTCGGTCTGCTGTTCGACGACATTCAAGGCGGTTTCACCTTTACGGGACGCACCGTTCCGAATGCCTTCAACGTGCAGCCACTTGTGGTGTACAAGGTGTTCGCCGATGGTCGGCCCGATGAACTCGTCCGCGGTGTGGACCTTATCGGAACGCCGCTCACAACGTTCAACAACATCATCGCAGCCGCCAACGATCTTGGCATCTTCAATGGCGTGTGCGGTGCAGAGTCCGGTGGAGTACCGGTGAGTGCAAGCGCACCGAGTCTGCTCGTTTCCACCATTGAAGTACAGAAGAAGTCGAAGTCGCAAGCAAAGAAGCCACTCCTTGTCGACCCAATGAACTCGGCCACAGGAGAACGACCATGATGCTACGAATCGCCCGCACCACCGCTGCATTCGCCGTGGTCTTGCTTGCCACCGCATCTGTCCATGCAACGAATGCCGACGATTTGTTCCGTGCCATGGACGACGAGATCAAGCGCTCGATGAATGAGTTGAAGCTTGGTGATCTCCAACGACCGTACAACATCGAGTACTCTCTTTCGCTCCGTCGACACATCGGTGTGCACGCCGTTCTCGGAAGTGTGCAGGATGTGGACACAGGTATGACGGCCACGCTCACGGTTCGCATTCGCGTCGGTTCTGCCACGTTCGATAACACGAACTTCTTCGATGTTGGACTTGGATTCTTTGGGAGCAGTGACGACGAAGAGGCGTTTCGTAATCGTCGCATTCCGTACGAACTGTCGTATGCGATGCTGCGTCGCGAATTATGGTTGGCCACGGATGCGTGCTACAAGCAAGCCGTTGAGATCCTGGCCAAGAAGGAAGCGGCGATCAAGAATCGAACTCGCACAGATACCACGCCGGATTTCATCACGATGCCACCCGAACGACTCACCGATCTCGGTCATGCGAACGTGAGTGGCTCTCTCGAAACCGCAACGGCCATTTGCACGGCAGCGTCCGAAGTGTTCGCGTCGTTCCCTACCGTGCAGATCTCTCGCGTGGGCTATGAGTTCGTACCGGAGGAGACATTCTACCTGAACAGCGAAGGTCGGCGTGCACAGAAGATCGAAGTGTTCACCGGATTCGAGGTCGTGGCCACGGCTCAGGCATCCGACGGAATGCCGCTTGCCGAGACCTATGCGGCCTATGCGCTCAAGCCAAGCGACATGCCCACGAAGGATTCCCTTGTACGTGCTGTACGTGAGATCGCGCAGCGACTCACCGACCTGACCACCGCCCCTACGATCGAAGCCTACTCCGGTCCCGTCCTCTTCGAAGGCCAGGCTGCTGCCGAGATCATCGCACAGCATTTCGCACCGAACCTCGTTGCACAGCGCACGCCGTTGTCTGATGGTGGATTCGGATCGAATGAGCGCTACGGCGCATTTCAGAACAAGATCGGTGCGCGCGTGTTGCCGGAGTTCATGTCGGTGCGCGATGTGCCGTCGAAACTTGACGATGCCGGAAGATCTGTGGCAGGGCACTATCAGATCGATGACGAAGGAGTTCCGGCTCAGGATGTTGCCTTGGTCGACAAGGGCTTCCTTCGTGCATTGCTCTCCTCGCGCGTACCAACGAAGCGCGTCAAGGCCACCAATGGTCATCAACGTGGTGGTGGCGCCATGCTCAGCACGATCGACGTCACCTCGGATGCAAAGCATCGTGCAACGTCGAAGGAACTCAAAGCACGCATGATGAAGCTCGTGAAGGACCGCGAACTTCCGTATGGCATCATCGTTCGCAAAGCTCTCGACCAGAACATCTTGTTCACGGGGATCTTCCCGCTTGTGGGGATGGATTATCCCGTACCACAAGGCGATGCGAAACTCGGTCTGTTGGAAGTGTATCGCGTCTTCCCTGATGGACGCGAGGAGCTCATTCGTGGAACAGAGGCCGCAGGTCTCAGTCCACAACTCTTCAAGGACATCTTGCAGTGCAGCAAGCACACCACCGTGCACAACTATCTTGCGTCGAGCGTGGTACCGGCATTCATGACCGGTGGTTCGCAATACTTGATCTCGACCATCATCACACCAGATCTCTTGTTCGAAGACGTTGAGATCCGTCCACTCGAGGGCGACTTCCCGAAACCGCCCATTCTGGCCAATCCTCTGCAATGATCGATCCGACCGCTGGCATCCTCACAGATGCCAGCGGAAGCCAACGTAGATGCTGCGCGGGTCCATCGGACCCCACGTGAGCGATGCATCGAAGTCCTTACCGAACGGATCGTTCGGTGCAACGATCGGATCCTGTTGATAGAAGTCCGTCAGGTTCTCAACCCCCACATAGACATCGAATGCATCGAACCGATGCGTCACCTGTCCGTTCACGCGCCAGAATCCCGGGAACGACGTTGGACCGTTGAGCTTCACCGGTAGTCGACCTTCTCCTGAATACGAGACCGTTGCATCGATCTGCCACGAATCGTCCGTGGTGTTCCACGATGCTGTGCTGAGCACACGATACCGGCTCACCATCGGTCGAAGCTGCATCACTCCGCCGGTGATCTGCTGTGCATCGATCCACCGATAGGCCACCATCACGTTCATGTGTTCCACCGGACTCACGAGCACCTGGGCCATTGCGCTCAGGGCATGCGATGCGCCCGCCATGTTGCGAATGATGATCTCGTTCGGACCTTGGTCGAAGTCCGGCACGATCTGATCGGTGAAATCCGTGCGATAGAACTCAGCATCGAATTGCCATGTGCGACCGAACCATTCCCACGACGTGGTGAGCGAGATGCCGTAATTCCACGACCGTTCCGGTTGATAGTTCTCTTGCAACAAGATCGATCGCGAGTTCATGAAGGCCGACATGTTCTCTGCCACGACCGTGGCCACACGATAGCCGCGGCCGATCGATGCACGGATCGACGTCACGTCCGTGATGCCATACTTCACATGCAATCGTGGCGTCCAGAACCAGCCGAACAGATTGTGATGATCGCCGCGCATGCCCAGGATGGCCGTCAGTTCGGACGTTGGATGCACCGTGGCCTCGGCGAACGCACCGGGCACCGACTCAACTCTTGCCAACGCATTCGTCATCAGTGTTTCACGCACATCATCGTGCAGATACGACAGGCCCGACATCAACGAGAAGGTTTCTGAGAACGGCAGTGCGAGAATAATGCGCGACTGGATCGTGCGTTGCGTGCCGTTGTACTGTCGCACGCCGAAGAACGAACGCATGTCGTGATACGCAGCAAGCACGGACACTCCCACCGAGCTGCCTTCCATGTCCTCGATCAGATTCAACACACCGAACTTCGCGAAGGCATCGTAACGATTCACGGTGGTGCGTATGGCATATCGCGACGAGTCGGGTGTTGCATCACTGAACCCTGCCCCTTGCTGCCCTGATGCATAGTCATCCACCACGGCGCGTGCAACGAGCTGCCACTCGATCTTATCGTCGGAGAAGAACCAGCGGTTCAACAGGTTGCCTTGGCGGAACAGCGGCACATCGAGGAATCCATCACCATTCTGATCGACCGGTGTGTTGTACAATCGGCCGTGCGCTGCCACCAACGTCGAGAGCTCATCCGTTATGAACCCTCCGCCGATCACGTTCAACTCGGCCCGCCCCATCGTATTCGCATAGCCATTCACAAACAGCGGATCCGACGATTGCGGCTTTCGATATTCAACATTGATCTGCCCGGTCATGGCCTCGTAGCCATTGGTGACACTGGCAGCCCCCTTTGAAATGCTCACGGACTCCATGAACGGTCCGGGAATATGGTCGAGGCCATACGGGATCTCCATTCCCCGAACAGCGGGCACGGCCTCGGTCAAGAACTGGGTGTACACGCCACGCAGACCCAGCAACTGGATCTGTCGTGCCCCGCTCACGGCATCAGAGTACGACACCTCGACCGTTGGGCTCTTCTCGAACGACTCTGCCAAACTGCAGCATGCCGCGCGCGTTAGCCCCTTCGAGGAGATCACTTCCGTTTTGATCGGCGCTGACGAGATCGACGCCCGTTCATCTTGAACTGTAACCACGTCGGTTTCGACGGGTTCCATACGTATGAACACCGTGTCTTGGGGGTTCACGATCCGAGTGGCCACAAATCCGGCCATCCGTATCTCGAGCGTATCAGAGGCCGTTGTACGAGGGATCGAGAACGTTCCGTGGGTCGTGGCATACACACCCACATTCGTTCCCACCCATTGGACGGTCGCCCGCGCAAGTGTGTCGACACCACCGGTCGCATTCCGACCAACAATGGTGCCGTGAACGGTTTGCGTCCAGGCCGGTAGACAGCCGAACGCGATGAGAACAGCTACAACAATGCATTTCATGATCATGTCCTGTGGTCAACGAGAAAAAAACAGCTCGTCACCAGTGGGCTTAGATCAAGAAGGATTCGATCAACGTAAGAGGAGGGGGTATGAGCGGACCGGATCGGTCATTCGTCCGGGTTGCCATGGCCACACCATCGGCCAATTCTGCACGCACATCCACGTGGATCGGGTGCGGCAATGGTGCGAAGAAGGGGGTGGGAAGGGACGGAAGGGCGGAAAGGGCCACGTCCACGTTCAGAGCATGCACGATCACAACGGTCGTGCAACAGGGCGGCATCGACGTATCGGCGCCTGACTCCTGACAGCACTCCATCACATCCTCCTCACAACATGGAGCACTCCATGAGGGCACACCGCTCACGACCGTCACAAAGACGATCAGAACGAGAAGAGATAGGATGGAACGTGCTGTCTGCATCAGGTGTAAAATTAACGATGAATCAGCAAAGATGTTTTTTCTGATATTCGGACACACTATTCGCACGGAGGCGCGATGAGTGACTTTACGAAGACCTACTCAAATGGAGAGGTCACGATCGTGTGGAAACCGGATCTTTGTGTCCACTCCACCAAGTGTTTCAGGGGGTTACCAGAAGTTTTCAATCCACGCGTGAAACCGTGGATCGATCCGGGAGCTTCTCACACCCAGGCCATTGTCGATCAAGTCGGGAAATGTCCGTCCGGGGCCCTTTCCATCGATCGACCAGAGGCTCCGTCGACCGCGGAGGCCGCCCACGCCGTGCCCATCGATCGCCCCACGGTGACGATCCAGGTGCAACAGGGCGGACCGTATTTGGTCTCGGGTCCGGTGGCCGTGAAACTTCCTGACGGTACGGAGGTCATACACTCTGCAGCGACAGCTCTCTGTAGCTGCGGAAAGTCGGGTACCATGCCCGCCTGTGACTGTTCCTAGAGTGCCCGGCTGACCATAGCGGGATTTCTCGTACAATCCGTAGTTTTGTGCCATGCGAAACGCAGGGATCATCGGTCTTCTCTTCCTCATGCTCGTGTCAACGACGGTCGCCGTCCAGACAACGTTGCAGTATTTCTCTGCGCGCAGTTCCGGGACGAACATCACCGTGGAATGGCGCGCGAACTCAGAAGACAATGTGATCCAGTATGAGATCGAACGCGCAGGCGACGATCAGGTGTTTCGATTCGTGGCCTCGGTTCCCGCCAAGGGAAGTAATCAGGCCTATTCCTATGTCGACAACGAGGCATTTGGCAAACAGGATGGTACCAACGGTACGATCGCCAAAACGTATTTCACGTATCGCCTGAAGATCGTGAATGCCGATAAGACCTCGTCCTATTCGAACTCCACGGGAGTATCCCACTCGGTAAGCGGGATCAAGCGCACGTGGGGCATGATCAAGGAAATGTTCCGTTGATCTCACGACCGTTCCTCGTGGTCGTCGTTCTCGTTTGCTCTCTATCCGACCTATGGTCGATCGATGCTCCGCTCCGCGGCCACTGTGGTTCGTTCACGGACGGAATGCAGGCACATCAGCAGCGCCTATCCATGCACCTGCAGGGCAACATCCCTCGCCCTGTGCTCCCGCTGAGCACACCATCCCGATCCGGCTTCTTCCTCGTCCATTACGCTGTAAGCGGACCGGACGCCGTGCCAACGATCGATTCGGATGGCAACGGTGTTCCGGATCTTGTTGATGCAACCTGCAGCGCACTCGACAGTGCCTATCGCAACGAAGTGAATGAGCAAGGCTATCTCCCGCCACCGCGAGATGGGAAGCGAGGTGGGACGGACCAGTATGACGTGTATCTGCGTGACATGAGTTCTGTCGATGAGGGCATGTATGGTCGCACGGTGCCAGACACACTTATCTCTTCCAGTGGCCAACCCGAACGCTATCTGTCCTTCATCGAGATGGACAACAACTTCGACTCGACAGATCGCTCTCCTTCCGGACAACCGATCTTCAGTACCTATGGCACAGATGCTGCTCTCGTGACCTGTGCTCACGAATTGCATCATGCGATCCAGATCGGATCCTACGCCCTCAGCAAGGTCCAGCCCATGTTGTATGAGCTTGCCTCTACGTGGATGGAGTATCGCGTCTACCCTTCATTGCACGACAATGAGCAGTACATCAACGTTCTCTTAACGCTGCCGGAAGCGTATCCGTTTGGCGATGCACGCGCAGCGACGGGATATCATTGGTGGTGGATCGGCAATGTGCTGCAGCAACAGGGCGGCGACGCACTGATGAGAAATGTATGGGAGCGCATCGCCACCGGAAGCAGACCATTTGCCGCACTCGTCGATGCATGCGATGCGCAGGGCAGAGCATTCGCCGATCTGTTCTGTACGAACATGTCGGCACTCTATCAGACCGGTCAGCGTGCAACGTCATCAACGGTCATTCCCCGTGCCGCCTTGCTTCCCTCCATCTCCTTCCGAGTGGACGAGGGAGCCATCCCACCGGCCACAACAACAGGCGGAACGCTACGCGCATTCGAAGTGCGTGCGTTTCGGTATACGGTGCCCTCTGCAACGAACGACAAACCGGTCGTCGTTGGCGCAGTGATCGCGAATCCCGACGTGCGTGCCATGGTGGAGTCCGAGCCGACCACGCAACCCTACGTGTTGCGGCTTGCGTCGACGAATTCCGGTAATGCCATGCCCATACCCGGAAGTACATGGTCGATCAGCGTGAGTCCGCTCACCAACTGCATGTATGTGGATGGATTGCAGACGTCACCACCGGTAGGACCGTATCCCCAACCGTTTCTCACGGGGACCGACGATGCGGTCTATCTTCCCGTTCCCAACGCAACGCAAGGCGACCCTGCCATGATACGCGTGTATCGTACCGATCTCGTTGGCATTGCCGAGATCTCGACCACGGTGATCATCGATGGTGCACGCATTGCAGTGGCGTGGCATCCGAACGGTGTACGTCCCGGCGTCTACATCGTGGAAGTGGAATGTGCGCAACAACAGCAATCATTCAAAGTGGTGATCAAGTGACCATCGAGTTGCGCGCATCGAACATCAACAAGACCTTTCTCTTGCGAAAGGTGCTCAAGGATGTGACCCTCCATGCGCGATCAGGAGATGTGTTAGGTGTTGTTGGCGACAATGGCACAGGCAAGTCGACCCTGGTTCGGATCCTTGCGGGAGTGTTGCGCGAGGACTCAGGCACGTGTGCACTTACCGTGAACGGAGCCGAGATCCCATCTGTGGAACGTCCGCTCCATGTTGGGTTTGTGGCGCCGTACTTGCGCCTCTACGACGAATTCACACCGCGAGAACTCCTCGACCTACACACGCAACTTCAAGGTGCATCGGCCAATGCCGCGAACACGCACGCCGTCCTAGATCGCATCGGTCTTGCAGAACGTGCCGACGACGTGATCGCCACACTGTCCAGTGGACTCCGACAGCGCGTTGCCCTTGCACTTGCCGTCCATCGCGATGCGCCACTCTTGATCTTGGACGAGCCATCGATCACACTCGATGCTTCCGGCAGGGCCATTGTCGAAGCAGAACTGCAACGACATATCGCTCGTGGTGGCATCGCCATCCTTGCTACGAACGACGAACGGGAGAAAGAACTATGCACCACCTTCTGCGAACTCTGATCATCACCACTGCGGGCGCCACTATTGCGATCGTTGCGTTGCAATGCGGTGGCACGGCCAAAGGTGACGGCATGGTCGTGAACGAGATCGAACCACAACCGATCAGTCAGTGGAACCTACCAGCAACACTTGATTTCTGTGGTGAACGCGTGCCACTGGATATTCCGGAAGTGCGCGAACGCGCGGAACGTGAGTTTTACGTGAACCTGCAAACGCCCGGACAGATCATCCTGTACTTGAAGCGCTCCGGCAAGTACTTCCCAATGTACGAGCGCGTATTGAACGAGACCAAGGCACCGCAGGACCTGAAGTATCTGAGTGTTGCAGAGAGCGCCTTGATCATGTCCCGTTCTCCAAAGGATGCCGTGGGTCTGTGGCAATTCATTCCGGCCACGGCCCGACAATTCGGATTGATCGTGAACGACTACGTGGACGAACGTCGTCACCCCGAGAAAAGCACACGCGCCGCCATCGCGTATTTGAAGCAAGGCTTTGATTCGAATGCATCGTGGACGAACAGCGCGGCCGGTTACAACATGGGGCACGGCTCATTCCTGGAGAACATCTCGTATCAAGGCAAGAAGAATTTCTACGATCTCTATCTGAACGAAGAGACATCCCGATATATCCTGCGCATTGCCGTGATCAAGCACATCATGCAGCATGCACGTGAGTACGGCATTGTCGTGCACGAGCACGACCGCTATCGCGAAGACAAGAGCAAGATTGTGCGCGTCTCCGATGCGATCTCGAATCTTGCTGAGTGGGCCGCGCAGAATGGCACCAGCTACAAAGATGTGAAGCTCTTGAACCCATGGATCATCGGTCGACAACTTCCCGCACCGGCACGTGGTTCATCTTGGGACATTTCCATCCCGGCCTAAACGAAGAAGGCCCGCCAATTGGCGGGCCTTTCAATTTTACTGCAGATGGTGTTGAACGTTAGTTCTTCGGCGTGGCTTGGTAGACGGGAGACTGCGTATCCATCACCATTCCGTAGGCCTTGATCTCCATCGTTGGATGATCAGGATGCGACGTCTTGAAGGTGACCGTTGCTTGATATGAACCCTTTGCTTGCGGGATGGTCTTTGCGATCAGTTCGAGCTTCTCACCCGGCTTGATAACTTTCTTTCCTGTGACGTTCAAGACCAGACCATTATCCGCCGTAAAGTCGGAGATGGTGATCGGTTCGGAGTCGTTGTTCATCACATCGACCTTCGTAGTCGACTCTTGTCCGACCTTCAGATCCGTGAACGAGAAATAGATCGATGGTGACAACGCAAGAGCACGCACCACGTCGGCCTTGAGGAAGAGGTACTTCACCGAATCCGCACCTGCCGAGTTGGAACGAACAGTGATGCTCTTGGTGAGCGGACCGGATTGCATTGGCCCGATGTTCAGCTTCACACCCATCGTGCTCACTTCACCCGGCTTCAATTCCGTCTTGTCAGGATCCGTCTTCGTGCATCCGCATCCCGGACGGATCTCCGTCAACTTGAGCACTTCCGTGCCAACGTTCTTCATTTTGATCGTTGCTTCGAGATACCCTTCCTTGGGTGGCTTTACTTTGCCCCAATCAAAGGTCTCTCCGCCGATCACTTCGATCTTTGGTTGTGCAACGGCCACGGTGGCCGCGGTTGCCATGACGGCACAGCCGATCAACAGCGCTTTCAACATAGATGTTCTCCAAGGTTATCGTACAAAAATACGTTAGAAGGCTCTCATCAATCGCACACCTACTCCGAGCTCCGTCATATGCCACGTGGCACTGGATGCCACGCTCATCAACGGGATCCCAAGCGTGAACGTCGGCGTCAGGTACATTCCCCTGCTCACGGAAATATCGTACCCGAGTTGTAGGTATGGGACAACGAGGAAAGGTTTCAGGTTGTCGATGGGTGAAGACGGAAGAACCATCTCTTTAGCGCCATTATTGAACGTAAAGTCCGAGGGCTGAACGATCCGCTCCGTTTGGGTCGACGATGAGCCGAGCGAGACCATGAACCGCGCTCCCAGGCCAACCGTCAGATGTGTCTCGAACAGACGGAGCTTCGCACCCGCCGTCAAAGCGGCATAGTGGAGCTGGGCACTGAGCTCATACTGCGTGATCACAGGCTCCTTGCCGACGCGTGGGAGCGTGTCGCCCGTGGAAGTGAACGACGCCCCTTGACCACGATAGCCGAGGGTTCCCGTCACGGCAACATCGCCACTGATCCAATACTCACCCCCCACGCCAATGGCCAGTGGGATACCACTGCCGTTCTCGTACCGACAGCATTCGAACCCAAGTCCGGTTTGGATGTAGGGCAACGGTCCCGACTGATCGGTCCAGCCCGTCATCACTTCCAACCCCACGAAACGAATGGGACTCGGCGTGGGCACACGTGCCGAATACTGCCAGTCGAACCCCTGTGCAAGTGCACAGGCGGACGATGCGAGAAGAAGGAGGAGGAAGGCGGCGAGGCGGGTCATTCGTCCACCATCATCGATACGGTGGACCTACGGCGGCCCTGCGTGATCTCGACCAGGTAGATGCCCTTCATAAAGGCAGATACGTCCACCGGATACAGGTGCATTCCTGCAGGAGTGGATGCATCGTCTTCCGTATACATCAGCCGACCGAAGGAATCGTAGACACGTATGGCAACAGGACCCGGTTGCGACGTCATCACCGTTACCGTTGCAATACCATGAGCGGGGTTGGGAAGCACGTCGCTCATCAGCGTGGTTCGTGTGTCGACGAGCGTTTTGTACGACAACCCGCACAGCGAGTCCAACTGGAATCGACCTGATCGTGAACGAACGTTCAAGACCGAGCTGCAGCCTGCATTCCCGAACTTGATGTTCTGATCTGCCAAGGCCACTTCGGTGCTGGCCTTGGTTCCAAGGAAGACATCGAAGACCAACCACAACAACGTATCGCGATCCTTGAAATTCGCCGGAGCTTGGAGCTCCATGGTGAGGACGCCGGGGATTCCTTCTGATGCTCGAATGATCGAGGCCCCTTCTGCCCCGCCACCTTCCGTGAACACGGAACGATAGACGAGAAGCTGTGGATCGTACGACGTGGTGAATGTGCAACGGTCCGTGAGTGCCGCGCGATCGCCCTGTACCATGAACGGCATGCGAACGGTATGTCCGGGACGGGCGGCCGCATCCATTGGAAGTGCAACGGAGATCGTATCCGGCAGAACAACGTTGGCGGTGAACGGAACGTCGATCGTTGGTGGCAGTGCATTCGAATAGAACCGCACGATACCGGTGATCGGTCCTTCACGGTCGGGCACAAACGTGAGGGTGAGTGGCGATGTCTCGCCGACGGGAATGCTGAAAAAGTTCTTGTTGGGGATCACGGTAACGGTTGACGGCTCTACGCGGATGGAATCGATGCGCAGCACCACGTTGCCGTTGTTCTTGATGGTGACGGTACGGTCTTGCGACGATGTACAATTGGGTACGAGCACCACCGTGCCGAAGTCGACGCTCGTTGGTGTGATGATCACTTCCGGACGTAGCCCGAATCCTCGTAACACGAAGTCGAGCTGCCGTACAGAGTCCGGCACTCCGCGGATCGGACGTCGCGCGATATCCGTGCGGATCACATAGCCGATCTCGTACGGACCCGATTCTGTGGGAGCGAAGCGAACCACCAGCGTGTCGTAGCCGCCCTCGGGAATGGAAGGTCCGCCATCGCGCAAGGAACGCTCCACGACGAACACGTTGGTATCGCGCACGGTACCGATGCGCGACTCTCCGTCGATGCCGATGCGCATGTTGCCGGCGTTCTTCATGATGATGGTGGCCGTGCTTCCGCGACCATCGGCATAGACGTTGCCGAAGTCGATGGTGTCACCGATGACCTTCACGGCCACGGGTGCTCCAACCGCGTTGGACACTTGCAATCCTTGCTCAACACCAACGCATTGGATGACGCTTACAACAGAGTCTTGCGGAAGCGCGTCGCTTGGCTTGAAGGCCACGACGAACCGAGCACTGTCGGTACCGCGATCACGAGGTGCATACGTGAACACCCAATCGAGCACGCTCTCTGCCGTGAACTGCACTGTGGAAGCTGTGGGAATGACCGTGATCTCTGAGGTGCCGACAACGGGTGTGAGCGGGATGAGCGGACGGACCGTTGCGTCGATCACCTGCGTGGTGACGTTGGCGATGGCATAACGTTCGGTCGGAGCCGACGGTTGCGGGTGGACGTAGACGGAGTCAAAGCGTACAACGGGTCTGTTCGTTGCAAGAATGCGCGTGGTCTTCAATGCGCGAAGTCGGAACGTCCAATCGACCGAAGGACCAAGCTTATCATTCGGATCAACGGCGCGCAATTGCAGGAGCGCTTCCGTTGGCACATCGGCCGGCAACAACGGATTGCCCGCGACGGCTGCAAATCGCACACCGAACGTGCGCTCCGCTCCCGGTGGGATCACGTAGGGCAGCGGTTCAACAGCGGAGAATTCTTCCTTGGGAGGTGCCTGCGGAGGGACCTCGGGGACGTTGATGATGATATAGAACGGGTCGGCTCGAGGATCGGTGATCGGGATCTCGAGTGGCACGGTCCCGATGTTATGAACGGTGAAACTACGTGTGACCGGGACGCCGAGTGGCGTCACACCGAAGTCGATCACCGTGTCGGCCCTATCCGACGTGTTCCAATAGAACTCGGCCGCTATCTGCGCATGCAGCGGCAAGGCGGCAAGGACGCAGAGGAAGAGGGCAAGCACAGTGAGCCGAGGAACGAACATGGTCCCCGAAGTTACGCAAGGTTGAAGAGTCTTGGCGACTTAGTGAAAGGCGGTGAACATAGACTGCAGAACCGATGGCAACACGCCGAGCAACACCGTGAAGGCCGCGGCCACACCCAATGTGAGGGCGGCCGTCCCCGGATTGGTCGCATGTCCTTCTCCAACCGGATCCGAGAAGTACATCTTCACCACAAGACCAAGATAGAAGTACACCGAGATCACAGAGGAGACCACGGCGATGATCGTCAGCCAGGTGAATCCACTGTCGATAGCGGCGATGAAGAGCATGTACTTTCCGAAGAATCCGGCGAACGGCGGAATGCCGGCCAGCGAGAACATGAACATCGCCATCAGGAAGGCAAGTACAGGATGCGTCTTGCTCAGTCCGGCATAGTCGGAGAACTCCAAGTGTCCATCGTTCTCACGTTCGAGGATCGACACGATCACAAAGGCACCGAGCTGCATGAAGGTATAGGCCGTCAAGTAGAACACGATGGCCTGATGTCCGGCGGCTGTACCCGAGACGATGCCCATCAACAGATAGCCGGCGTGCGCAACCGACGAGAAGGCAAGCATGCGCTTCACATTCGATTGTGCTACGGCAGAAATGTTCCCCACTAGCATTGTCACCGCAGCGATCACCGCAAGGGCGAGCTGCATGTTCATCACATAGGATGCTCCGGCCCCAACGGGCATGAGCATGGTAAAGGCAGGAATGAAGGCACTGAAGGCGGCGGCTTTGCCTGCCGTGCTCATGAAGGCCGAGACGACCGTCGGTGAGCCTTGATAGACGTCAGGCGCCCACTGATGGAACGGGAAGGCGGCGATCTTGAAGCAAAGACCCACGGCCATGAGCGTGACACCGGCAGCGAGCAACATCGGGAACGGCGTGGTACCGGCACGGACCACCGACGTGATCGTGGCATAGTCGAGTGCATTGGTCGAGCCGTAGACGAGGGCCATACCGTAGACGAGGAATCCTGTGGCAAAGGCACCCAACAAGAAATACTTCAACGCTGCTTCGATGGAACGAATGCTCTTGCGGAAGAACCCGGCCATCACGTAGAACGAGATCGACATCAGCTCGACGCCAACGAAGAGCACCACGAGGTTGTTCGCATGGGCCATGAGCATCATTCCGCTGACGGCCGAAACCAAGAGCGTATAGAACTCATCGATCTCGGAGTCTTCACGCTGCAGATACGGTCGAGCTGCCAACATCGTCAGAATGCCCGTAACGCAGAACAGAATGTCGAAGAAGGCACCGGATCCACCCATGGTGACCATGCCGTCGAACGTCAGTCCGGTATGTCCGAAGGTAAGAGCGGCCAGAACGCCGGTGGCGATCAACGTGCTGATGTAATATCCGAACACCAACCGTGTGTTGTCGCGAACAAATGCCTGAATGACGATACCTACGCCACCAAGAGCAAGCCAGATGACGACAAGCGGAAGCGACCCGAAGAGATCAATGCCCATTGCCAACCTTTCCTACCGTTTCCACGAGAGCCTTGACCGATGCTTCTGAAATATTCATGAAGGTGCGCGGTGCAACACCGATCCATACGATGAAGATCACCAACGGTACCAGTTGCCAGTACTCCGAACGATTGAGATCGCGAAGTCCGTGGTTCTCGGCATTGGTGATCGGTCCGAACATCACGCGCTGGAACATCCACAGAAGGTAGACCGCGGCGAAGATCACGCCGCTCGCACTGATGATGGCGTAGGACCAACTGTGAAGGACCGGAGACTGGAATGCACCCAACAGTGTGAGATATTCCCCAACGAAGCCATTGAGTCCGGGAAGACCGACCGATGCGAACATGGCAATGGCGAACATGACGGCAAATCGCGGCATCACCTTCGTCACTCCACCGTACTCCGAGATCTCCCGTGTGTGACGGCGCTCATACATCACGCCAACGCACAAGAACAACATGCCTGTGGAGAGACCGTGGTTGACCATCTGGATGACGGCGCCTTGGACGCCGATGGTCGTCATCGAGAAGATGCCGAGGACCACAAAGCCCAAGTGACTCACCGATGAGTAGGCAACGAGCTTCTTGATATCCGTTTGCACCATGGCCACGAGTGCGCCATAGATGATGCCGATCACAGCGAGCACGGAAATGGCTGCAGCGAAATAGTGGGACGCTTGGGGGAAGAGTTGCAGGTTGAAGCGGATGAGACCGTACGTTCCCATTTTGAGGAGGACGGCGGCAAGGATCACGGAACCCGGTGTTGGCGCCTGCACGTGAGCATCGGGAAGCCACGTGTGGAGCGGGAAGAGGGGCACCTTGATACAGAAGGCCAGTGCGAAGGCCAGGAAGAGCCACTTCTGTACTTCGAACGGGATCATCGGACCCGCAGCCTGAAGCTTCATCAGGTCTGCTGTGAACACATGGTCCGCCGTGCTGTATCCCAGCCAAATGATGGCGATGAGCATGAGCAAGGAACCGACCAGCGTATAGAGGAAGAACTTGATCGCGGCATAGATACGGTCTTTCCCACCCCAGATACCGATCACGAAGTACATCGGGATCAGGATCAGTTCCCAGAACACATAGAACAGGAACGTGTCAAGGGCCAGGAACACGCCCGTCATCCCGAATTGCAAGAGCAGTAACAAAACGTAGTACTCTTTTTCTTGCTTGTGGATCGAGCTCCACGAAGAAAGCAAGGCAATGGGCATGATGAAGGTGGTAAGGAGCACGAGCAGGAGCGACGTACCGTCGATCCCGATCCTGAATCCGGCGTCGAACGCCGGGATCCACTGCTGGTCGATCACGAATTGGAAGGACGAAAGGGACTGATCGAACTCGGGCAGGAGCAGCAAGGATGCTCCTAGCGTCAGGATCGATATGGCGAGCGCCGTTACACGGATGGCCTTGGTTTGATCACGGTTGATCAACAGTAGTGCCAACGATCCGGCAAGCGGGGCAAAGAGAGTACAAAGCAGTGCCGCAACACCCATAGACGTCCGTTCTGAGTCGTTGTTCTGGTCTTAAAAAGCGGGCGCAATATAGCACGGAATGGTGATATATTGCCCGAATGACAACAGGTACTTTGGGGGTATGCTGAACACCGACCGATTGATCGTTCCGACACTCGACGAACTCAACGCTCTTCCGGAAGCAGAGGTCCAAGACCTCTTTCACCGTGAACTCCTGCGCTCGCCCCATGCCGAAACAATGGAACAGTGGCTGGAACTGGGAAGGACCATCCTCGACACTGAGGATCGTCCGTATCTCGCCTGCCAGATCGGTCGATTCATCGCCTCAGCCGAGGCGAACAATGCCCACTTTGACAAGGCGGACTTGGCGATCCGACGAAGCGAGGAGATCGCGTCCGCGCACAACCTGATCAACTTGATCGCCGAATGCAAGAACACACGTGGCATCGTTGCAGGTCAGCGCGGCAATTACGCGGAAGCTGTGGTGCAGTTCGAGCAAGGCTTGGAGGTGGTCAATGATGAGATGGCTCCTGCCGTGACGGCAAGCCTGCTCACGAATCTGGGTCTCGCCCTCGACCATTTGGGACAGTCCTCTCGGGCCATCGAACAACACTTGAGCAGCATCGCGATCCGGGAGCGACTCGGCAATCATCGTGGCCTGGCCTCTTCGTATTTCAACCTTGGCGAACTGTATGCTCGCCGTGGCGACTACGATGTTGCCTATGAGTATTACCTCAGAGCACGCGACCTGCAAGAACAGCTCGATGATGTGAATTCCGTCGCCCGAACGTTCTCGTCGATCGCCTTCGTCTTGGCACACACGGGCGAAGCCGAGGAAGCGCTGCGGTATCAGCAAGACGCAGAGAACCTCGCCGCCAATGTTCCGGATGCGCGCCTGCACGGCGTGCTCATGATGATGCGTGGGAGTATCCTCAAGACCATCGGCCGCGTGAAGGAGTCGACCGAGCAGTTGCATGCTTGTGTGGCGTTCGCGAGAGAGAATGGCCTCCAGGAGATGGAGGTGCATACGGCGGTCAACATTGCGAAGGAGCATTCCACGCGCGGACAGAATGACGAGGCCGTGGAAACGTTCGAGTATGCGTTGGGACGTACGAAGGACATGGGACTTCGATGGCTCGAGGCCATCGTATCCAAAGACCTTGCCGGCATGTACTGTCAGATCGGTTCGCCCGAACGTGCGCCCGATCTGTTGCTGCAAGCCCTGCACATCTTTCGAGCGAACAGGTCGTTCGACGACTACCTTTCCACCCTGATCGATCTTGCCAACGTCTACAAGACCCTGCATGCAACGGCCGACGCTTTCGATGCCCTTGCCGTGTGGGCAGTGGAGTTTCGGGCCGAGTCGTCGCGACAGCTTGTGGACCGTATCAACGACATCCGTCGTTTGCATCGACATGAGCGGACTGCGCTCGAGGCAGAATCCATCGCAGCACGGAATCAGGAGCTCACGGTCGCCATGGAACGCCAACGCGAACTTGTTCGACGTCTTGAAGAGGTGAATGCGGAGAAGGACGAGTTCATGACCATTGCGGCGCACGATCTGAAGAATCCGCTGGGACTGGTGAAGTCGATGTTGCAGACCATGATCAAGCATGCCGATACGTTGCCTCGAGAAGATCTGGTCGACCTGTGCACGGACATGTATGCATCGATCGAGCGCATGCAGTCGCTCGTGCATACGTTCCTCGACATGAGCAGGAGTGCCGACGATCCGAGCAGACTCCGCCTGTCCGACATCAACGTGGGTGCGATCATTCTTCGCACGGCGTCGCGGTATGTACAGTCTGCCGAGAAGAAACACATCACGCTTGTCTTACCCGACTATGCAGAGATCACTGCGCATGCCGACCCGGCCGCGCTTGAGGAGATCATCGACAACCTCGTCTCCAATGCGATCAAGTTCTGCGATGCAGGAGACACCATCACGTTGACGGTCCAGCTTAGCGACGGCGTGGTATGCACACATGTGCGTGACACCGGGCCGGGGCTTTCGGATGTCGACAAGAGGAAGTTGTTCACGAAATACGGGCAGCTCTCACCGAAACCGACCGGCGGCGAGAGCTCGAGCGGTCTCGGGCTCTACCTGTCTCTGCGCCTTGCGGAACGCATGGGCGGAACCATCACGTGCGAGAGCCAACCCGGTTCGGGTTGCGATTTCCGAGTTTGTCTGCCCGAAGGACATCACACATAACCCGTAGACACTACAACATGTCACCCACCACACCATTCGGTCCGGTACCGCACGAATTCAAGGATCTCACTCCGCAAGAGATCCGTGCGTACTTGATCCGCGAGATCCAGCATGCGCCGAAGGCAGATCGGATCGAACGGGCCATTGCCCTTGCCGAGTGGGCTGTGCATGGACTTGCATCTCCGCGCGACCGGATCGTGTGTTGCAGACTTCTCGCGCGACATGCCATGTATGACGGAGAGTTCGACAAGGCACATCAGTGGTTGCGAAAGGCACGAACGCTGGCCGGTTCCGTACCACGTCTTCAGGCAGAGGTCGAGATCGCCATTGCAACTGTGTTCAATGCGGAGCGACGCATCGACGAGGCGATCACGCGACTAGAGTCTGTGCATACATCTCTTGACCCCGTGGAGGAACCCGAGCTCGTTGCACGCGCACTAACGATCCTTGCCTCTGCGTATGACGATCGGGGCGATATCGCGAAGGCCGACGATGTCTATGCCGAGCTTCTTGCCCTTCGCGAGCGCATCGGCGACGAGGCAGGCCTTGCCGTCACCTATTACAACTATGCCGAACGATGCGCGCGCAGGGACGATCACGGAACGGCCTACGATTTCTTCATGCGTTCCTACGATATCGAGAAACGCAACGATATGAAGCAGGGCATGGCACAGACCATGTGTCAGATCGCATTGATCGAGGCCCTTCGCGGTCATGCCGACGAGGCATTGCGTCTTTCGCGCGAAGCGTTGGAGACAGCACGTTCGGTTGGTTCACCTGTGATCACTGCCTACTGCATGGCCAATCACAGCGCCACGCTTTCACGTCTCGGACTCGTCGAAGAGTGTCATGCAGCCCTGCAAGAGGCGATCGCCTTCACTGAACCCTTCAACCTTCCCCACATCCTTGGACCCTTGGTCGGCGACATGGGCGAGGTGCTGCTCAAACTCGGCAAGGTGGAAGAGAGCGTCCCCTATTTCGAACGCGCCCTCGCCATCAGTGTGGCCGAGGGATACATGTATGGAGAGGCGAACTGGAAGCTTGGCTTGGGCAAGGCAAGAAGGGAGCAAGGCGCATTTGAAGAGGCCGAGAGACTGATCTCGGAGTCCGTCAAGATGTTCTCCGACCTATCGGCGCATGCGATGTATCTGAACGCCACGTTCGAGTTGGCGAAGCTGCATCATCGAATGCAGACCGGAACGCAAGGAACCGAAACATTGCTCTCCTGGATGGAGCAGTACAAGGAAGATCAGGAGCGGCGCCAGGTAGCACTTCTCGACGTCGTGCACCGGCGATACGAGCGTGAACGACAGATCCAAGAGGCAGAGATCTTCAGACTTCGCAATGTCGAGCTTACCGGAGCGATGCTTCGGTTGCAAGAGCTGAACAAGGAGCTCCAGGAATTGGCAAATGATAAGGACGAGTTCATGGCCGTGGCGGCGCATGACCTTCGCACGCCGATGAGCAACATCCGTGGCATGATCACGCATGCGCTTGAGAACGCAGAGAAGCTCTCTTTGTCTGAAGCGATAGACGTTCTCTCGTTGGTACGCGAGACCACCGATCGGATGCTGATGACGGTCTACCATTTCCTTGATGTGAGTCGCAACGATCATCGGGGGTCGCAGATCGCCCACGAGATCATCGATGTGAACGATGTTGTGCGCGATGCACTGTATCGTCATTTGGGTCGTGCGAATGAAAAACGGACGGGACTTCGGATGCCCACCGCCGAACCGATCTGGGCCAGTGCGGATACTGCTGTTGTTGATGCCATCGTCGACAATCTCATCTCCAACGCCATCAAGTTCTCACCTCCGGATTCTGAGGTGGTCGTCACAACGGTGCGGAGCGAGAATGATGTGGTTGTTCGTGTTCGCGACAACGGACCCGGCATTCCGGATCATGAGCGGCAGTTGCTGTTTACGAAGTACGGTCGCCTTAGCACTCAGCCCACGGGTGGCGAAGACTCCCTTGGTCTCGGCCTTTATCTTGCTGCTCGACTGGCGAAGCGGATCAACGGAAAGATCACATGCGACAGTCTCGTTGGTTCCGGAACCACATTCGCCTTGCATCTCCAGGCGGCTCTCCCTACGGATAGCCATTAAACAGTAAACCCCGACGGAGTCGGGGTTCGCTGTGACCTCAATTCGCACTAGTGGTAAAAGGTGCGACCCAAATTTAAAAACCATATCGCCACATGATACCAAACCGCATTCCGATCCCGTTCCAGCTTGCTCCGGACACGGGTGCCGTCCCGGCGGACAGCTGGAACCACGGTGTGAGCATTTGGCGACGGTATCCGAACAATCCCGCCAGAAAATCGTGCCCCAATCCCACGTGGATCCCGACGCGCGGTACCAGATCCAAGGTCGTTTTGAACAAAATGTTCGTCTGAGGGGCTCCGGGTTCAGTACCCACACTGTCGCCGGTTGGGTATTCATGTTGCCATACGCCGCTATACTGCTCTCCAACCGGGATCTCAAAGTCAAGTCCGCCATACACAAAAGCCCCGGTCCGTCCGAACATATAGCGCACGGATGGTGATACCGTGAGGTACCACGACTTGGTGATGATCTCGAATTCCGCATTGATTGCGAAGATGTCGTTTGAGATCTTTGATCCGGTGGTCGAAGATGTATACCGATAATCAGCACAGACCATGGCGAAGACGCTCCATACATCTCCGAACGGGCGAAACTCGAACGCTCCCCCGCCGCCGCCTGCGGCACCATATCCACCCTCCGTTGTAGCCGTCTGCGCCGTCGATCCGGGGGCGCTACCGCCGGCATACTTCGCCGTGAGTCCCCCGAAATACAACGACACCATTCCGGACACCGTCGGCCCGATCCAGAACACGTGCTGTACTTCGAGTGAATCTTCAGGGATGTACTCGTGACCGGAACCCGTGCTTCGTTGCGCATGAAGCGGCACGATGCACGATGCACAGATAATGGCAAAACAAAGAATGGATCGAACGATCATCGTACCAACTGCGCTTTCAAGACGACGCGAGATTGCTGCTCGATCGATTTATCGTCCACGGGATTGGCCACGACGATAATGTTATACAATCCGTTCGCAGCGTCGGACGCCGCAAGGAACCGTGCACGGAACTTCGCGCCCTTCGTGTATTCCTTGTTGATGATCGGGTTCCCCTGTTCGTCCACGAGATCTGCCATCTTCTTTCCGGTGAGATCGTAGACCGAGGCTGATAGCATCACGCGATCGTCAACATTGAAGATCACGGTGGCAATATCCGTGAACGGATTCTCAAGCAGATACGCTCCCGACACAATGGCATTCGGGATCCGAACGAAGGCGGTGTCGATCACGCGATGCTCCTGAAGACGCTGCATGACAGCGACAAGGCGGTACGCATAGACCTCTCTGCGATACTCAACACCATCAAAAAGCCCAGAAAAGATATGCCCTGTCTCGCACACCGGGCATGCGATAAGAGCGGAGTTCGTCGTGTAGCTCAGCCGTTCCACGAAATTCAGGTTCGAAAGATCTCCCGGATTCACCAAGGCGCGTTCGATGATGAAACCTTCGATGCCGAGCTCGCAGTTCGTTGTGAATGCAAGCTCGACCACAAGATCGCCCACGTAGACGGCGGTGAAGTTGTCGATGATGTTCGAATCACACTGTCGGGGAGGTCCGGCAAACGACGACGGTTCTTCGCGCATCTCAACGTTATCGTGCTTATGGTACCACACGTTCTGATTTGGTGGTGTACCGGTCACGCTGTCGTGGTCCATCTTGAAGGCCATGGCCTGATAGTAGTTGATGGGCGTCGTGAACATCAGGGTGTCCCGAAGGACAACACCCGCAGGAGCCGTGAGTACGAATCTCCCGAGCAGAAACGAGCGTTTGGCATCCGGGAGCCGGAAGGCCCAGTCGCTGCTATCCGGACCGAACACGGTGATGGAGATCCTGCCGTTCACGATGCGTGGCGTGATCGCATACTTCGTCATCGCTGTCGGGTCATATGTCTGCAGTGGCAACTCCGATGAACCATTCTGATAGTCGACGGTGTAGGTGAGCGAGTCGAACCCACCGGTGGCCACCAGGTCTGGGTGTTCAAGGCGCAACGTAGTGTTCGCCCAGAGATCCCAGTGATCGCTCACCCGCGTGATGATCACCTCGAACGTGATCGTGTTCGGGACGAAGTCATCCGTCGTCTGCAAAACCACTTTCACATCACTTGGCTCTTGTGCTCGCACAACACCTGCGAGACACATCAAGAACACCAACAGGACGACCTTAGCGCGTGACAACACTGCTGCGTCCCCTGTTATTCCATGAGATGTTCAGGTCCTTGGTGGAGATGATGCCGTCGAGATCCGTATCGAAGATGGAATAGCCTTCGAAGTCACGATTGGACCACACAAGATCCACATCGTTGCGAAGGATGTCATCATCGTCACTCACTGCCCCTGCCACCATACCAAAGAACTTCGCGCCCCCTCGCGTTCCCAACAGCTTCATGCCCGATGCGCCACCGAAGACATTCGTGCCATCGGTAAGGTCGAGGAATCGCTCCGTTTTGACCGGTGTGATCCGTTCCTTCGTATCGGTCATCACCGCCAAGTGATTGCGATGGCGGAACACCACGTAGTACTCGCCGAAGGTGATGTTGGTGATGGTGATAGGCTCAAAGGTGGTAGGGTCGATCACATATCCGTTCGACGAGATCAAGCACGTGCGGTAGTACGTCGTGCCTCCGGTGAGCTCCGATCGGAACTCGACGAGCATCCAGTCGACCACACTGTCCGGCATTGTTGTGACAAGGATGGTGCTGCTGATGGGATCTTGCGTGAACGGATATTCGCGCGGTGGTGTTGCCGGCACGAGGTTGCGTTGACGGAGATCCGTGCCCATGATCGGATTTGCGTTCTCGCCATATGAACGCATGGCGCCTTCAAGAAGGAGTCGAGCGCGGAGAACATAGAACGGACTCGATGATGCGAGGCCGATCGCAAAGTCGCCGCTGTTGGAAATGCCTGATGCGACAGAATAACGCCAAACCGAATCGCGTTGCGTTGGGATCGTCGACGAAGGCTCCGGAACATACCGGTCACCAACATAGCGCAGCAAGACGAGCGAGTCTTCATAGGGCAGGAGTGCCGGGATCGTTTCGACGATCGAAGCCGGTTCGAGTCCTTGGATCGGCAGTGTTCTCCAGGAGTATCCGAATTGAAGCACGTACGACAGATCAGGCACAACGGTGTTCGATCCGTCGAGGACGGCCATCTGATAGAATCGGAGAACCTTATCGGTGCCTGCCGCCGTTGGCACAGGGACGGTAAGTGGTTTGGACCGGAGTGATACAGCTCGCGCGTTGCCTTGCTCGGCCGCCGTCGAGAAGCCAACAGAAGAGTGCAAACTGTTCATCACATACGTTCTGCCTGCAGCCAAGTTCGTACGGATGAGCGTGCCGTTCACTTCAGGCCACAGGCCGATGAAGGTCGGGTCGTTCTGTGACGTGAGCGTGAGCGTATACTGCGAAGATGTGTCTTCGGTATAGATGTGTCCGCGGAGGACGACACTATCATTCACGGTCACATCCCACGGTAGCTGCAAACCTCCCGGATCCTCCTGTAGCAACACGCGCAGCGGTGGTGCATCTGTGGGCAGCTCGGGTCCACCGAGCATGAACTGGCTTCCATAGTATCGCACATTGTATCGAGCATCGCGAAGCGCTGCCGAAGCAAGTGCGCCACTATCGCTGCGCCAGATCCATGCATCATCGTTCAGGGTGAAGTTGTCTGTCGTTGTATTGGTAAGCGTTCCGCGTTGGAGATCCAGTCGCCCTGCCACCTTGAACCCTCCCTTGGAGATCACGTTCACATTCGAGCGATTGTTGATCTCGAGAATGGCAAAACGTCCGTCGCCCGAAATATCCTGCGCCGTTGTACCATTCAGTTCCATCGTTCCAACACGACGACCGGGATTGATGCTCCCGCTATGCTTCACGCTACCATGCGCCTGGATACGTGAGGTCGGATCGAGGTCGAAGATGACAAACGCATCGGCACTTGTGAAGGATGTGAGCGACACGACCGGTCGCGTTGCATCGGGCATACGCTTCGTCGACGTGCCTTCGAAATACAGGTCTTCGTAGGTGATGTGTGCCACAAGCTGCGAGTCGTTGCTGCCATTGCGCGTGTACTCGACACGACCCTTGATCGTGTCCTGTGAGATGATGGCATCCCCCACAATCCGCACGGTTCCCGTGTTGTAGATCTTGCCCTTGCTATTGAGTGTACTCGGAATGGGCTGCGCCTGCACGAAGAATGGCAAAACGGTGGCAAGGATGACCAAGCACATCGCGCGATATCGTTGCACGTGCTGCATCAATTCGACCCCACTTGCAGAACGCCGCCATTGAAGACCGTTGCATCAGCACCGATCAGGAGGTCGGGTACTGTATAGGAAGCGCCGGGATAGATCAGCAGGCCCGCATCCAGATTCGCTGCCGAGACATCAAGGGTCGTAAAGGGTACGAGCGACGGTGCCACACGATTCTGTGTGAACAGAACGCCTGCCGTGCGCTTCAACGAGAATGTGTTGAATGTGTTGGTGTAGCCGATGAGCAACGATGTGTTCGGAACATCAGCGAGTGTGACGGCGATGGCCATGGTATCGGGATAGGCTTCGAGGATGGCATAGTTGTCGTTCGCGCGGACGTAGCCGACGTGCACGGTGAAGCCACTGATGCTCACGCGATCCTTCGGGTCCGGCTCGCGTCCTTCGTCCCACGTGGCAGGGTTGGACCACCGTCCACTGGCAATGGCCTTGAGTACGTCGCGATTACCCCGCATGAGAAGGTCGTGACCGTTGTCGATACGCCGCTCCGCAACACCAGTGCTTGATAGAAGACCATGCTCAACGAATCCGAACGATCGCGTGTCGACCGTGGCGCTGCGGAGATAGCTCGTGCCAGGCACCGGCAGCATCTTGCGCACATCGGAGGTGGTTGGTCCTTGTGCATCAAAGAATCGTAGCAGCGACTCGGAAACATCAGGCAACCACGTTGCGGGGATATCTCCACGCTTGTAACCGGCGCGCACGAGGGCCGTCCAATCACCAGTGTACCGCACGTTGATCTTACGCTGCACATCGGTGGTCAGATCATAGGCAAGAGGACTCGTGGTAGGATGCACGTCAAGCGTCATGTACTGTGGGAGCACTGTGAAGCGCATGTGCGTGCGTTCGTTGTTGAACACGTAGAGCTCTCCGGGTACGCCGCCGCGAAGATCTCGCTGCATGGCACCGATCACTTCCGTGAAGTTGGTGTACTGCGCCGTGCCTGTTGTCATCGAAAGCATCGATGTTCCAACATTCAGATCTTCGTCGTTCACCGAAAGCGTCGACACAAGGAAGACATCTCCGTTCACTGTCTTCGGCGAACGGCCCGTGCGCAAATGACCATACGCATTGGTGGCCACGGTGCTCTGGATCACTTGCGGTGCGGTTGCATCGAAGTTCACGAGCGAGGTGGGATCGAATCGAACATTCGTACGTGGTGCGAACGAGTTCACGTATCCGCCAAGAACATGGAGTTGCGTGTTCTGTCCGAGGGTGAGTTTTGCATTCGCGTTGGAACCAACAGTAAGCGTGGTCCCTGCAGCAATGGTCGTCGTGTCGGCATTGTCCGTCGCAACGAACTCACCATCGTTGATCGAGAGATCTGCATTCAACATCGTGCGGCCACCACCCGTGACGAGCATACCGGCGGAGTCGACGGTCACAGGAGCAGAGATCGTACTGTTCGTACCCCAATACAACGAGCCTTTGACCAACATCGTCGCATTGGCATCGCTGTAGAACGCTCGACTCATGCGCACTTCGTCGAACTTGCGGACCTCTTTCGGGCCGTTGAGGATCGTAAGGTTGTCATAACGGTCTGTGTTACCACTCAAACCTGTCTCGGAGGTGATGGTTTGCAGCAGTGCACCGTCGTATGTGAACGTGCCGGCATAGGTACGCGGACCCGATCGCGTGATCACATAGCGTTGACCGACGTAGACGCCATCAACGATGTTCTTGGGAGATCCGCCTGCCATCTCGAGATCGGTGTAGTAGCGCGACTGTACGTTCTGGGCTACACTATCGCGAGTGTATCGCACCAATCCGGGGATCCGCATCGATGCGTCGACGCCGAATGCCGTGGCCGTGGTCGGATCCTTCGCCATATCCGTGAAGGCATTGTTCGTCCCGTTGAATTCGATCACATTGTTCGTGAGCGATGCGGCGGGAGCTGCATTGCGGAACTGACCGGAATCCGACTTGAAACGGATCACGCCGGTGTTGTTCACACGTCCACCCACCCCATTCTGTAAATGCTGCGCCGCCGCAGGCACGATCATGACAATCGCAGCTGCGGCTGCACAAAGGATGCGATATGGTAGAACAGATCTCACTACGGTTTCCCGATGTTGATCTCGCCTTCATTGTTCAATTCGCCATCGTTCTTGATCGTGCCCAGCACATCAAGAACACCCGGTGCATAGCGCCAGCACACGCCGGCAATGCCAATGTTCAGGTCCATGGAAATAGATGCAAGGCAATCTTGCAGTAGGAACAATCCACCTTGCACGATCTTCACGTTTCCATTGAACGTGACCCTTGCTTTGTTATACACGCGGATCTCTCCCGATCCGTTCTCGGTGTCACCATTCACGGTCACCTGTGCGCCCTCACGTATGTGGATCTGGGCGCCACGGTTGACGAGCAGTTGCGAATACGATTCAACGGGGCTGAATAGCATAACGGCAAATGCCAACGTCAACATGGTCGATATGATCGTGGTCGTTCGCATCAGTTATCCGAATCAAAGCCGATCTGAACCCACTTCGTTCCATCCCAAATGAACGTTGCGATGTCTCGCGATCCGAGACTTGCCTCTCCTCCATCGCACTTGACGTTTCCGGCGTTGAGGATCTTCAAATTCTGCGGACCGTTGTTCTGGATCACTAAGATCTGTCCAATGTAACTACCATCCTGGAAGATCGGTGTGATCTCGCCACTGTTGTTCGTTACCTGAATGTAGTTGTTGTCGGCAGAGGGCAATGTTTTGTCGGCATTCGTGACCGTCTTCGTTGTTTCCTCGGGCGACTGCCCGCGCAATCCCATTGTCGCCGTTACGATCCATCGACTGTCTGCCGCCGAATACACGAGCGTAACGACTCCCTTATCACCAAACACAAGAGAGTCCGTCGTGCTATTCACGATTCGGTTGGCCGCTGTGCTTCCTGTTCCTTCATGCCTGATCGTCATGGTCTTCCCGGAGGCGTTGTAGATCATCAGGATCTTACCATTGTACCCCCCCGCGAGTCCGGAGATCTTGAAGTTCGAACTTTGACTACCGATACGGACGAATGCCGAGCGATTCCCTGTATTGAACGCAAGGTTGTCGTTCGTTGCGGCCAATGCAGCCGTGTAGTTCAACTCTCGAAACGCAACGTCGGCATTCACATCAAGCATTGTGTTTGGGGTCGATGTTCCGATACCTACTCTACCATTCGTGAACAACGCCGCTGCATTAGAGGCAGCTCCTTGCGCCTCGATGATGAGACCTGTCGATACACTCCCTGCGCCGGAGAGAGTTCCGCTTGAAGCAAGGATGAATCCATTCTTCGTGATCGATGATGCTGATGAGGACGCCGTGTTCACGAGCTTCATGATCGTGTCCGATACTGTGATCGCTCCCGTGTAGGAGAGGAGAAGTTGAGCATTCACATCGTCAAATGTGAACCTCGATGTCCCTTTGAGCGAGTCAGTGCCTTTGAACCACGCCACTTGTTTGTCAGATCCCACCGGATTGTACCATGGGCTCCAAGCGCCGGCCCCTGTCGCGCCATTGAAGCGCATGACCCACGTGCCGGGAGAGAGAGACGGAGGAAGCGTTAGCGTATACGGCGATATGCCTGATGGAGGGTTCACGGTCACAAAGGACCCAATGCTTGAAGGGTCCTCTAAACGAAGTGTGTTGAACGACTGCGTTGACTGGGCATAGACGGAAGGCATCATTCTTTCGAACGAGTGCAAAGCGACCAATACAATGAGCACAATGAGCGTTTTCATGGTTGTGTCCTGTGGTTGGGGAAATGTGATCGAGTGCCTCAATTGTTGGACTCAGCCGCGATCTGATACCACTTCGTCCCATTCCACACAAGTGTCACAACATCCTTTGCCCCAAGCGTAACGGTTCCACCATTTATCTCAACGTTTGTCGTGTCCAAGATCGTTAGGCTGTTCGGACCGTCGTTCTGGATCACGAGGATCTGGCCGATATAGCTCCCGTCTTCAAACGTTGGCGTTATCGTACCCGAGTTGTTGGTCACTCTGATATAATTATTGTCAGACGATGGCAGTGTCTTATCTGTGGTTGTCACCGTCTTTGTCGTTTGCGTCGGGGTCATTCCAAGTGCTCCCATCGTGGCCGTGACGATCCAACGACTGTCTGTACCCGAGTACACGAGCGTGACCGAGCCCTTATCATCGATGTACAACGAGCTCGTTGTACTGTTGACGATACGATTCGCCGCTGCGCTTCCCGTACTTTCGTGCTTGAGGATCATTGTCTTGCCGGATGCATTGTAGATGGTCAGGATCTTTCCTGTGTATCCACCTCCAAGACCATTGATCGTGAATGCACCGGTTTGCGTCCCGATCCGAACGTATGAAGCTTTGTTACCCGTGTTGAACTCAAGGTCGTTCGAAGTTGCCGATAGTGTTGTCGTGTAGTTGAGTTCGCGGTAGGCCACATCTTCAACCACATCGAGCATCGTATTCGGTGTGGAGGTTCCAATTCCGACCGATCCGCTCGTGAAGAGTGCGGCATAATTCGTTGCAGCACCTTGGGCATCGACGATGAGTCCCACGTTCGTTGTACCCGTACCCGACAGTGTGCCGGTGGAAGAGATGTGGAGACCCACCTTGCCGACGCTTGCAGTGGAAGATGTCGCAGAATTGATGAGTCGGAACACTGTATCAGTGGCCGTCAACGTACCAGTGTTCGAAAGAACAAGCTGGACGGCTGCGTCATCATAGGTAAAGCTGGAAGAGCTCTTCAGGGAATCAGTCCCCTTAAAGAATGCGATCTGTTTGTCGGACCCAACCGTACTGAAAAGCTGACCCCATGTTGCTGTGCCTGTCGCTCCGTTGAAGCGCATCACCCAAGTTCCGGCACTGAGGGACGACGGAAGGGTCAGTGCATACGGAGAGATCCCAGAGGGGGGATTCAGGGTAATGAACGACCCGATACTTGAGGGGTCTTCAAATCGGATCGAATTGAATGTCTCGGTCGATTGGCCTTTGACCGATCCGCTGAGAACGATCGTAACCAAGTAGGTCACTGAGAGAATCTGACCAAGTGAAAGTCGCTTCATGGCAACCCTCGTTGAAAGTAGTGAAGTAGTGATGTCGACTCAAGCATTCGATTGTCTTGCCACTTGTTGCCATTTGGTTCCGTTCCACACGAACAATATCGAGTCACCGACGGCCATGCCATTAAATGAACCATCGGTGATAATGTTGGTACCACCGAAATCCACGGTCTTCGGACCCCCATTCTGCACAACAAGGATCTGCCCCTTCACGAGGCCATCTTCGAGTGTGGCAGTATACTTGTTCAACGCGGTGCCAGTGGTCAGTCGAAGGTACGAGGCTGTGCTGGTTGGCAGAACGATATTGTTCGTTACCGTTACATCAGCATTGCCGAACTGGGAGAGAGCACCGGGACCTGCGAACGCCAGTCTCCATCGAGACTCCGTTCCCGAGTACAAGACCTGAACGGACGCACCTGGTGTGATCAGAACGTTGGTACCTCCCGGCGAATTGATCCGATTTGCAGCGGCACTGCCTGTTGCTTCATGTGCAAGTGTGATGTTGAAACTCGTTGCGTTGTACAGGATCACGAGCTTTCCACTTACACCTCCTGCGATACCGTTGATGGTGACCGAAGCAGTTTGCGATCCTGCGATCCGAACGTATGAGTAGTTGTTGTTCGTCGAAAACACAACATCATTTGCGGTGGCAGAGAGAGTCGTTGTGTAGTTCACTTCTCGAAACGCAACATCCCCATTCACGTCAAGGGTTGCTGCCGGAGTTGATGTTCCCACTCCAACTCGACCGTTCACAAACAAAGCCGCGTAGTTGTTGACTCCGCCCTGCGCATCAACAACTAACCCCGTGTTCGTCGACCCAGAGCCGCTGAGTGCACCAGTGGACGTGATCGAAAGACCGACCTTTGATAGGTTCACAGTGGAAGAGGTCGAGGTGTTCAATAGCTTGAACGCCGTGTCTCCTGCGGTCACAGTTCCTGCATTGGTAAGAGTCAGCATCAATTGCGCGTCATCCCACATAAGGCCAGATGATCCTTTGACACTGTCGGTTCCTTTGAACCATGCGATCTGCTTGTCCGACCCCACCAGGTTGAAGACCGGTGACCACGTCATGGCTCCCGTCTGACCACTTACCTTGAACGTCCAACTCCCGCTGGACAACGAAGATGGCAATGTGAGTGAGTACGGCGAGATACCGGATGGCGGTTGCAGGGTGACAAATGACCCGATACTTGATGGATCTTCAAAACGAACGGTATTGAAGGTCTCAGTTGATTGCGCCAGCAACAACGGCGCTGTTACCATGAACAGAGCAAGGATCGGAACAAATGATCGCATGGACTTCTCCGTTGTTGTTAGTTGTTACGGCGTGCCACTTCTATCCAAACAACAGAAGTAGCATCCCAAATGAGTGTGATCGTGTCGTTGTTATTGAGCTGCACATCCCCACTCAACCGTAGGTTCCCTGCGTCTTGTAGCTCGATCCCGTTCGCTCCGAATGCTACGCCTCGGATCACGAGCAGTTGCCCGTCGGATGACCCGTTCGCCAGAGTCACCGTTCGGTTCGCTGGAATGCCATTACCATCGAGTCGAAGAAACGACGTCGTCGCAGCCACCGTTACAAGCGTATTGTCGGCAACGATCGCCTGCGTAACGACAGTGGGAGTCGAGATGGTCACCCAGTCAAGTTGGGCCGTGGTGGCAGTGGGTGCAGGGCTGGACGCGATGCGCAACACCTGCCCTGCAGATCCGATCGTGGTTGGCAGGGTGTACGTGTTGTCGTTGGTCATTGACGACCCGGCCTTGAATGCGACGTAATTGGTACCGGCGGCCGGGAAAGCGCCCGTACTTGCCTGCGATTCGAAGAAACGGAGTTCCGAAGCCGTGCTGCTGTTGTTTGCGAGCCACAGATTCGCATTCCCTACAACGAAGACACCACTCGTCGAGACCGTCATTGCCGACCCGGTACTGAAGCCGAGAGATTGGGCGCCGCTTAACGTCAGGTTCTGTCCGCCAATGATCGCGCTGAACTGGCCGGAAACAGAATTCGACGACCCACCAAGGATCGCTGCGCTGTTTCCAGTTACGGTATTGCCGAAACCACCGAGAATGGCGCCATACTGTCCACCAGTGACGGCGTTGTTTGCGCCACCGCCGACAACTGCGTTATTGATCGAAGCAGAATTGCTGGAGCCGCCGCCGATGAATAGGAACTGTCCGCCGGTGATACTGTTCGATTGGCCTCCACCGATCGAGCTGTAGTTCACCGTCACGCTATTTCCTTGCCCCCCTCCGATGAACTCATTAATCCCTCCAGAGACGCTATTGTTCTGTCCACCGACAACGGCGCTGAAGTTCACACTTACGGTGTTCGACGAGCCCGCACCAATGAACGAACGAAATCCGCTAGAGCTGATGGTATTGCTTACACCGCCGCCTATGGCGCTTTCATTGCTAGCAACGTTGTTCAGATTTCCGGATAGGATCCCGGCGTTCTGCCCTGAGTTCGTATTCTCACTTCCACCGGCAATGATAGAGTAGTTTGCTGTTGCCGTTTGTCCGGCTGCAGTATGCCCAGCCTGCAGATCCGTAGCGAGGAATCCAGGAGTCACCTGCGTTCCATTCACCAAAGACGTGATCCTTCGGATGTTCCTTTGAAAGGCCGTTGCTTCCTCATAGGGTGATGTCGCCGTAGAAACCGCATTCCAATCCAGCGTGATCACCGTTCCGGCAACCGAACCTGCTCGTAGAAAATTTCCAACTGTTGGAACTGCCGAGGGAAGGATCAGAGAATAGTCGGTTGTCAGCGTAGTTGCGTTGGGAGGAATGAGTGTGATCGTGTTCTTCGTCGAGCCCGCAATACCCCCGTCATTCAAAAGGAGGGATCGTCCGAACAGATCGCCAGTCTGCTGCGCCGTGATAGGTACGATCACGGTGAGAAACGCGATCGTGCAGTACCAGAGCGATTTGGTTGATGAACGATTCATCAATTGTTCGTCCGAGAAACTTCAACCCATACAGCAGACGTGGCATCCCAGATCAAGCACAGCGTGTCGTTGTTGTTGAGTTGGGAATCACCTGACAATCGAAGATTCCCTGCGTCCTGTAGCTCAACACCATTTGCACCAAACGCAACTCCTCTGATCACCATCAGCTGACCATCGGACGTACCGTTGGCGAGTGTGACTGTTCTCGTGGCCGGAACACCATTCCCATCCAATCGCAGAAACGATGTCGTGCCAGATACAGTAACAGCCGTGTTATCCGCGACCACCAACTGCGTCACAACTGTAGGCGTCGTGATGGAAACCCATCCGAGGGTGCCTGTCGTGGCTGTCGGCGCCGGTGCAGGTGCCACGCGCAAGGCTTGGCCAGCAGATCCGATCGAACTTGGAAGCGTATATGTATTGTCATTGGACAACGAGGCAGGAGCCACTACACCCACATAGTTTGTGGACACGTCCGGGAAAGCTCCTGATGTAGCCTGCGGCTCAAAGAACCTCGCCTGGCTTGGAGTGGAAGTGTTGTTGGCCAACATCACATGGACGTTACTGAGAACAACGGCTGATGATGCGGCGATCGTGATCGCCGATCCGCCGTTGTACGCTGCAACATCACTCCCAGTGATCGTCGTATTCCTTCCACCTATCACGAAACTCCGAGCACCCGTGATCGAGTTCGACTCTCCACCAAGAATACCTGCGTTCGATCCGGAGCCACTGATCGTGTTGACATTGCCACCCACAATACTGCTCAGAGGGCCGGCAGAGATCGTATTCGACAGTCCACCGAGGATCACAGAACTGTCGACCGAGATCGCGTTCACCGATCCGCCGCCGATCACCGAAAACCGACCAGAGTTGACGGAATTGTTCTGACCACCAAAGATGACGTTTGTCGACCCAGAGATGGAGTTATTAGCTCCACCACCAATGAAGCTCAAACCAGAACCTGTGATGGAATGAGATTGGCCGCACACAACTGCGCTGAGGGGAGCATTGACGGTGATGGTGCCACCGCTCCCAATGAATGATTGACTACCGGAAGCACCGATCGTATTGGAAACTCCACCTAGCATGGCCGCGTTAGCGGCAGACACCGTTGTTCCGTCGCCAGAAAGAATTCCTGCATTGAGTCCCGAATTCGTGTTGTTCCTTCCGCCCGCAATAACGGAGTAGTTCGCACTCGCGGTTTGAGACGCGGCGCTATGTGCCGACTGCAGGTCTGTGGCATAGGTACCCGGCGTGACTTGCGTGCCACTGATCAAACTCGTTATGCGACGGATGTTGAACACACCGGACGTAGCCTCCTCGTATGGCGATGTTGCGGTTGGAAGCGAAGTCCATCCAAGCGTGATCTGGGTACCGGTTATCGACGACACGCTCAAGAAGCTCGACGCCGGCGCGACGGTCGATGGGAAGATCAGCGTGTAATCCGTCGCGAGCGTAGCGGCACCAGAAGGAACGACAGTGATCCTGTTCTTTGTCGTACCGGCCAATCCACCATCCGTCAACAACAGCGACCGACCGAAGAGATCACCCAATTGTTGTGAATGGACCACGACCGATCCAACGAGGAGGATCGTACAGGCGAGGGTCATTTGATGGATCGTACGCCGTATCATCAATTGACCTTTGTTGCCTTGATAAAGGAATTCGTCAAAAGATTCACAGTCGTCGACGCTGTCGTCGTAGCCGCCTGCAACTGCAGGTTCCCTGCCGTGGCACTCATTACCACGAGACCCTTTACATAGATCACTTGCTCATTGGTTGGTGTGGTCGTGTTCACGGGAATGTCGCTGATCGCAGTTCCGCTCGTTGAAACGCTCATTGGCGACACCGATGCGAACCCTCCGTTGACGATTCCCCATCGGATGGACGCTCCGGCTGGAACCGTGAACGCAAGCCGCATGGCCGCAGCAGAGGTCACCCCACTATAGGCGATCATCGCTTCGAACTCGAACACATCGTTTGCAGTAAGAGCAACTGCAAGCTGCGGGTCGTTCACTAATCCTGTTGCCGCATAGGCGAGGTCGGACGTCCGTCGAGCGAACGGTGGAGCTGTCGCTGCTGAAGCCCATTCAAGTGTCGCCGATGTAGCAGTGGGTGCAGGTACAGAGGCTATGCGCAACACTTGATTCGCTGTACCGGTGGCTGCAGGCATCGTATACGTGTGATTGGTCGCGATCACGGCCGGTGCTTGCAGTGTTACCGTCCCAGAAGTCGTTCCCACCATCGTAAGCCCGCCACTTACCCGCGCATTGAACATGTATGTAGAGTTCAAGTTCGACGTGCCGGCAAGAAGGGTCGTGAGGGAGGCAGGGATATCGGCAACTGTACTGCCAAGATAGACGGCGGCATTGTTCTGACTACTGGCCACCAACGGATGCAAGAATCCCGTTGCACCGGTCGTACGCACGTATGCTCCGATGCCTGTGCTCGTTGCAACGGCTTGCACTTCCGACAACAGTCCGTAGGCCGTCGTGGAAGCAACCGTTGCCGCGCCAACGGTATGCAAACGAGCATACGTAGTTGGTACCGATGTTCCAACGCCCACTTCGCCTGTGCTCAGTATTCGAATACGTTCCGCGTTACCCGTGATGATCGGCAGAGGCTGGGCAGATATGGTACCCAGGGCGGTAGGGGCCAAAACGGAGTTGCCACCGAGAGCCCAGAACAGACCTGTCCCATCATTCCAACTCATCGTACCTGCGGTTGAACTCACGAGAACTTGGTTGTTCGTCGTTGGGTATGCGCTCGGAAGAGTGTATGGGTTGTCTACCAATAGGTTTGATGGCGCTGAGAACGAAACGTAGTTAGAGCCGTTGGTCTGCGCTTCTTCGAACCGTAGTGAACCCGGAGTCGCCGAGGTTGTGCTAAGCAGAATGTCTCCGTCGGCGACCTCTAACTCCTGACTCGGGGTTGACGTACCAATACCGACATTGCCACCCGTGAACAAGCCTGCATAGTTCGTTGTGCCTCCACTTACGACCACTCGAAGTCCCGTGTTGGTTGATCCAGCTCCATTCCAAGCTCCCGTCGACGTAATGTCAACTCCGGTCTTTGCAATTCCGGCTGTCGATGATGTAGCCGTATTCGCCACGCTCGCTGTAGTAAACGCAGTGGTCAACGCACCATTCTCAGCTACTGAGAACTTCGATGTGAATGATGCATCCCCAACACCAACTCTACCGAGATGGTTAACTCCGAATTGAAGGTTCGTAAGCGAAGTGTTGTACAAGAACGCATACTTACTGCCCGACGTACCTACCGGGATACTATCAACAACAACTCCAAACCAATTTGTCGCGGAACCCGTAGCAACTTGGTTCTGATTGATATTCCCAATTCGAACCCCATAGAAATTGGTACCCGAATATGGCGCAGCAAAGAGCCCGTACATTGTCCCCGGAGAAGGTGCGCTACCACCAAGACTATGCGTTCTAAACGCATAGAACGTTGTTGGCATGCCGCCCCGAGCATTCGGGCGGATTGCAGCGGCATACCCCGTGAACGAATTGATCGAGCCGGTCGTACTTGAAGACGTAGAGACGAAATTGAATTGCCCGAAAACATCTGCGAATGTGAGTGCACTTGCACCGTTTGTCCATAGTCGGTTGTGCGACAGATAGACATCCCCCGCTGAGCCCGCGCCGGAAACACCCGAGTTCACCTGAAGTTCATTATAGACGAGCGTCGTGTTCGCAGAGAGTACGATCGGAGTTGGCAACTGGACACTCGTCGATAGAGACTGATACGGACCGGCGAGGCCCGCAGTGGTTGGTCGAGTGATACTCACACCACCCGTAGTACTGGATAGTACCGTCAAACGAGGTAGGTTGTTCGAACGTAGCACAAGATCAACCGCGTCTGTCGTTCCAAGGAAGTTCGTTGAAGAATTGAGGCCCGCATTTCCGGAAGTCAGCCAGTTGCTTGATGTACTCCACGTCGGGACCCCACCAGCAAGCGTGAGTACCCAGCCATCTGTACCGGGCGCAAGCCACTTCAACGAATCCGATGTGCCTACCTTCACGGCATATAGGAGAGAACCCGTTGTTCCGACCGTGTCAGGAAGGATGAGAGAGTAGGAAGCTGGCGTCGCTCCCGTTTGAAGTGAAACGCTCTGTCCGGCGTTATTGTCAAGGACCAATCTTCTCGTGTTGAAATCACGAGTCTGGGCATCGACGGCTTCGGTGCTCGTGACCAAAATGAAGATGATCATCGAAAGAAGCGACCAATAGTATAATCGTCGCTGCATCATGGATTGATGATCAGATAGTGGATGGACGCAGTAGCACCTACAGGAATTGGACCAGAGAATGCTACAGTGAAACTCGTCGCAGCGACTTTCAGGGTGACCATCGTTGCGACAAAGCCTGCCCCTGACGGGTCTTCATACGTGATCAGAATGCGAGAATTCGACTGAACGAGTGAATTAGCAATTGTAATGCTTGTCGCTCCAACGGTGAGTGACGCTGTGCCACTATACGCAAGCAATCCAGCATTCACAGTTGCTGGTACAGAGCGCTTCAGAAGGTCACCCGCGCTATTCGCAACCACAATACCATCGCTCGTCGTTGGAGTGTACGAAGTGGAAATCGCCAAACCTGAGAGTGAGTTCATGCGCACGTTGGATGTACCCGCCACTCCTTCAACATGAAGCAATCTCCCTGCAACTGGAATGACGCCGATCCCAACTTCACCAGTGGAATTGATGCGCAACCGCTCACTTGAGCCACTCGCACCAGTGTAGAACCGAATGTCTTGTGCCGATGCGTTTGTGGTCGCTATCGAAAGAGGCTGTGCGCTGGTTGTTCCAAGGAACGAACCGGCCGCACCGTTCCACGCCGTGGTTGTCGCGTTACCATCGAGCAACCATGACGTTCCAAGAAATGCAGTCGTCGACACTTCGTCTAGAGACCCTGTGCTATTGGCCATCACAACACGATCATAACCAACTGGGATCGTGGTTTTTGCAACACCACCGAGCGACGTCATCGTCACATTCGGTGTAAGTGCCGTGCCGTTCACCGTGAGCGAACCCGTGGCATTCGTAAGCGTGACGGTACTTCCGGCAGTGCTGGCAAGCGTTGTGTTGCCCGTGCTGCTGAGCGTACCCGTCACCGCTGTGTTCACACTGTTCGTTGCATTGCCGATGGCTAGACCCGACGCCGTGCTCAAGTTCATGCGCAGATTCGCTGCACCAACCGTTCCCAGATAGAAGTTGATGTCGCCCGCCGTGGCATTGGCCGTGGCCAAGTTCAACGGTACACTTGCCGTTGTTGGACCAAGAAAACTCGATGCAATCGCGTTGCTGTTGCCGGCCAATACCCAAGCAACATTTCCGACCACAGCCGAATACGTCGCCTCATCCAATTGTCCAGTAGCATTCGACACAACAACGCGGTCAAAGCCCACCGGCAACGTTGCTTTGGCAACGCCTCCAAGTGATGCGAACGTCACATTCGGTGTACCGGCCGTTCCATTCACCAACAACGAGCCGGTGATCGCTGTGTTCACGCTGTTCGTCGCATTACCGATCGCAAGACCCGATGCCGTGCTCAAGTTCATCCGAAGGTTCGCCGGTGCCACCGTACCGAGATAAAAATTGATGTCACCTGCTGTGGCATTTGCTGTTGCAAGATTCAAGGGGATGGATGCTGCCGTCGGTCCGAGGAAGCTCGTTGCCAATGCATTTGGATTACCGACCAGAACCCATGCGACATCTCCAACAACAGCAGCATAGGTGGTTTGATCGAGCTGTCCTGTCGCATTCGAAACCACGACACGGTCATAACCTACGGGGATGGTAGCCTTGGCAACACCGCTGAGCGACGTCATCGTCACGTTCGGTGTGAGTGCCGTGCCGTTCACCGTGAGCGAGCCCGTGGCATTCGTAAGCGTAACGGTACTTCCGGCAGTGCTAGCAAGCGTTGTGTTGCCCGTACTGCTAAGCGTCCCCGTCACCGCAGTGTTCACACTGTTCGTCGCATTGCCGATGGCAAGACCCATTGCCGTGCTCAAGTTCATGCGCAGATTCGCTGCCCCAACTGTTCCCAGATAGAAGTTGATGTCGCCGGCTGTAGCATTGGCCGTGGCGATATTCATGGGAACGGATGCCGATGTCGGTCCGATGAAGTTCGCACCGGTCGCATTCGCATTCCCGGTAAGGAGCCAACCAACACCACCAACCACTGCATCATACGTCGACTCGTCAAGAAGTCCTGTTGCGTTCGAGATCACCACGCGGTCGAAACCCACAGGAAGCGTTGCCTTGGCAACGCCACCAAGCGACGTCATCGTCACGTTTGGTGTCAGGGCTGTGCCGTTCACCGTGAGCGAGCCGGTAGCATTCGTGAGTGTGACGGTACTTCCGGCGGTGCTTGCAAGCGTCGTGGTACCCGTGCTGCTGAGCGTACCCGTGATCGCCGTGTTCACGCTGTTCGTAGCATTACCAATGGCTAGGCCCGATGCCGTACTCAGGTTCATCCGCAGATTCGCCGGTGCCACCGTACCGAGATAGAAGTTGATGTCACCTGCTGTGGCGTTGGCTGTCGCGAGATTCAACGGAACCGACGCTGTTGTTGGTCCAAGGAAGTTCGTCGACGTAGCATTGGCATTTCCAATGAGCACCCATGCCACCTCGCTGGCCACTGCGGCATAGGATGCTTGGTCGATCAGGCCGGATCCATTCGAGATCAATACGCGATCGAAACCAACGGGAAGCGTTGCTTTCGCAACGCCGCCAACTTCGGTGAACGTGATGTTCGGTGTGCCGGCCGTACCGTTCACCGTGAGCGATCCGGTAGCGTTCGTCAGTGTGACCGTGTTCCCTGCTGCACTTGCAAGTGTTGTGTTGCCCGTGCTGCTGAGCGTACCTGTCACTGCCGTGTTCACACTGTTCGTTGCATTGCCGATCTCCAGACCCGATGCCGTGCTCAAGTTCATCCGCAGATTTGCGGGCGCCACAGCTCCGAGATAGAAGCTGATATCGCCCGCTGTGGCATTGGCCGTTGCCAAGTTCAGCGGTACGCCTGCCGATGTGGGGCCGAGGAAGTTCGTCGACGTGGCATTGGCGTTTCCAACGAGGACCCATGCCACTTCACTTGCGACCGCCGCATACGAGGCTTCGTTCAAGAGCCCGGCATTGTTGGCGATCACCACACGGTCGAACCCGACAGGAAGCGTTGCATTGGCCACTCCACCAAGTGCAGCAATGGTCGTGTTCACACTGTTCGTCGCATTGCCGATCTCAAGGCCGGTCGTGGGGCTCAAGCTCATGTGCAGATTCGATGCACCGACCGTTCCCAAGTAGAAATTGATGTCACCCGGTGTTGCGTTGGCTGTCGCAAGATTCAACGGAACCGACGCTGTTGTTGGTCCAAGGAAGTTCGTCGACGTAGCATTGGCATTTCCAATGAGCACCCATGCCACCTCGCTGGCCACTGCGGCATAGGATGCTTGGTCGATCAGGCCGGATCCATTCGAGATCAATACGCGATCGAAACCAACGGGAAGCGTTGCTTTCGCAACGCCGCCAACTTCTGTGAACGTGATGTTCGGTGTGCCGACCGTTCCGTTGACCGTCAGCGAACCGGTCGCATTCGTCAGGGTGACCGTATTTCCGGCAGTGCTGGCAAGCGTCGTGTTGCCCGTGCTGCTGAGCGTACCCGTCACCGCTGTGTTCACGCTGTTCGTCGCATTACCGATCTCCAGTCCCGACGTCGTGCTCAAGTTCATCCGCAGATTCGCGGGTGCCACCGTTCCAAGATAGAAGCTGATATCACCTGCTGTGGCATTGGCCGTGGCCAAGTTCAGCGGAACACTTGCCGATGTGGGGCCGAGGAAGTTCGTCGACGTGGCATTGGCATTTCCGACAAGTACCCACGCCACTTCACTTGCGACCGCCGCATAGGAGGCTTCGTTCAAGAGACCGGCATTGTTGGCGATCACCACGCGGTCGAACCCGACCGGAAGCGTTGCATTGGCCACTCCACCGAGTGCGGCAATGGTTGTGTTCACGCTGTTCGTTGCATTGCCGATCTCGAGTCCGGCTGTTGGACTCAAGCTCATGTGCAGATTCGAAGCACCGACCGTACCGAGATAGAAATTGATGTCACCCGGAGTTGCATTCGAGGTGGCAAGGTTCAATGGAACTGATGCTGATGTCGGCCCGAGGAAACTCGCAGACACAGCATCACTGTTTCCTGTCAGGAGCCAATTCGGTGTGGGCGCCGTCCACGAAGGGACCCCACCGACGACGGTCAGGATCTGCCCGTCGGAACCGGGCGAAACCCACGAGAGCGAGCTTGTCGTTCCTGACACGGAACTCAACAGCAGTGATCCCGTTGTTCCGGCCGTATTCGGCCAGATGAGCGACCAGTTGGCGGCCAGTCCGCTCGGTGCTCGCTGGATCACGTACTGCCCGCTGTTGTAAAGATTCATCTCAACCGTACGAACAGGATCCTGTGCGAACAACGAACACGTGCACGCCACGGCCACCCACACCAAGGTGAGGAGTTTCGTGAAGCGTGTATGTTGATGTCGTTGTTGCATTGTTCCGTGTTCGTTATCGAAGGTCCGTCGGCTGTCGAGAGTGAGTGCGTGGTCTCACCCTCGACAGCCGGGGGCAATGCCCCCGGACGAATGTTCGATTATGGAGTACCGTTGGCGAACCAGCAGATGCTCTCTGAACCGTTGCATGGTACGGTCGTTGCCCAGTTGATGGACAGACCGGCAATGCTCGTGATGTACACGATAAGACCGTTTGTGGAGTTACCCGACACAACGGCTTCCGTAACAGCCGTCAGACCGGTGACGGTGATCGTACCAGAAGTGGCGGCTGCTGCCGGTGTCACCGTACCGGACTTGATCGTCAAGCCCTGAATGGTTTGCCATGTGGCAGGAAGACCAGGACCTGCAGAGATCAAGACCTGACCAACGGTTCCCTGACCTGTGGAGATCACGAAGTTACCGGCACCACCTGCACCGATCTCGGGGATCGTCAGCGTGTTCGCTGTCGTTCCACCGTTCACGATCCTGGAACCGACCGTTCCGTTGTTGATCGTGAAAGTACCTGCACCACCGGTTGCACCAACCGTTACATCACCACCGGAGATCGTGAACTTCGGATCGGAAGCGATCGTGTTCGGATCTGTGAAGTAGGCGATCTGACCAGCAGCTCCAACACCGTCGAGCAACGATCCGGAGATCGGTACCCACGTCATCTCGACGTCGTTTCCGGTTGCGCCCTTGGTAGCAAGCAGGAAGCCTGTGCTACTTGCGGGAATGGCCGATGTGCTGGATGGCCATGCTGCCTGATACGATGCCGCAGTACCCTGCGAGCTCATCACCTGTTCGACGTTATTGGCGCCATTGAACAGTTGCAACTTGGTCGTACGTACTGGAAGCTGTGCTTGTGCTTCCGTTACCACTGCAAGAAGGGCAACTGTTACTGCTGCGCCCTTCAGAAGACTAGAGAACTTCATGGAAGTACCCTTAAAAAAATGGAGGGAAAGAAAACTGAAACTGAACTGTGAACTGACTTACTGACTTTGTCTCTCCGTGAAGCACCTTTTACCCAAGGTCACGAAGTGCGAACAGGCAACATCACTGCGTCTACGGATTCTTCACCATCCAGTTGATCGCCTCGCCCGGATTGAGTCCACCGGGGAAGTTGATCGTGAAGGAGGTGAGGGTTCGTGAACCATTGACGACGAACGGTGTAACGGACACACTCTGCGAGGCCTCGGGCGTGAGGACGATGGATGCTTGCGGATCGAGCTGCAGACCTCCCGAAAGCGATACCACCACATTGAATTGCACGGCAGTGGTCTGGTTGGTGTACCTACCTGCTGCAATGCCCAACATGGAAAGCAACGACTCGCGACTTCTCTTGCTGATCGTTCCGGCACCATCGGCCACCATGATTCCATCCGTTGGTCCTACCGGAGTCGAGCTCGGAGCCCCGGCGAGGGATGTCATCGTGACAATGCCTGTACCTTGTGCTACGGTCAAGCGGGTCGTGCCATTCGTAGCGAGTTTGAGATCGTTTGCATCTGTGGTACCGAGGTAATCCGTTGGAGCGATACCGGTGTTCCCGGTACGCGACCAAAACGGAGCATCCTGCGATGCCAACCATTGCGGTGTTCCGCCGCGAATGACGAAGACACTGCTTTCTACACCTGGCGCGAGCGGAGTTGCCACATTCGATGCGTTGCCAACAAGCACGTATCCGCTTTGCAAGGGCATTTGCGGTAGGAGCGTGAAGACCACGTTGTTCGAAAAATTGGCAGGACCGGTAACGGCGAGCGTACCGGCGAACGTTGCTGTAGTTGTTGTGCTTGATGTGAACGAGGGCGCATTGATCGTAACGCCGAGGTCCGTGACGGACATGGCCGTGCTCCACTTCGGTGTGGCCCCGCCGCCTTGCGAGACCATCACACTTCCCGCCGTACCGGCGCTTCCGTTCATGCGGAGTTCGATGGCCGATCCGGCCAGATTCACCGGACCGCGCAGATCGATCGCACCATTCGTTCCGTCCAAGTGAATGAGCGTTGCATTCCCTGCGCGTATATCGAGGTCCATGATGCCGGAGGTTGCGGTGTTCCCCAAAATCGTGCTCGAGGGATTGCTGTTCCCGCCGATGATCCATGCCCGATCGTCGATGGTCTGATTGAGATTCGTCCACGTCGGCACGCCGGCCGTGATCATCAACACCGTTCCATTGGTTCCGGGTGCGAACTCCGCTGCTCTGTTCTGTGCATTTCCAACAAAGAGGTAGTTCTGCTTGAGCGGCATGTCGATCGTGCCTGCGATCGTCGTCGCTCCGGTGGTGGTGAGATTGTTGATGAACGTGTTCGTGAGCGTATCAGCCCACGTTGGCGTGCCGTTGCGAATGGTGAGCACACTGTTCGCATTGCCAGCGGCAACCGGTGCTGCGATATTCTGCGCGTTGCCGACCAGGATCGATCCGCGTTGCAGTGGCATTTGTGGGAGAAGGTCGAACGTCGACTGTCCCGTAACGCGAAGTGTGGTGTTCACCGAAACCGGCTTGACGAGTTTGACGCTGTCCGGCGAGAAGACGTTGTTGTTGATGGTGACCGCATTGGATGAGAGGTTGACATTCACCAATCCCGTCCATTGCGGTGACTGATTCGCACCACGCGAGATGAAGATATCGCCGTCGCCACCTGTCGTGCCTCGCGTGATGATCGGAACATTGGGCGTTGCCGTGGTGCCGATCTGCAGTCCGGTTTCGATCCGCACGATCCCGGTCGCGGCCTCCACCGTCAGTCGTGGCTGCGTACTCCCCGCCACCACCACAAGATCACCGCTGAGGTTCCCGAGCTTGTTGTCCTTCGGAGTGGTATTCCCGCCTTGGAACCATACATCGGTGTTGAAGATGGAGGTCAGTGGTCGCCACACCACATTCCCGTTTTCGATCAGCAGGAACTCCCCATCTTTTCCGGGGGCGAATGGCGTTGCGATGTTATTCTGATCGCCAACGAGCATGTAGTTGTGCTCGAGGGGCATGCGGGGCAGGAGGTTGAAGGAGGCAAGGGCCTTGAAGTCCGCCGTACCGTTGAACGCGGCCGACGTGGCCACGTCGAGCGTGTTCGTGGTGAGCGCTGTGAGCGTTAGCGAACTCGTCCACGTTGGGGTCGCATTGGCGCCTGCGCTGATGAGCACCTGTCCGGCGACCCCTGGTTGCGCGTCCAGCAACAAGGGTGTGTTGGTTCCCATCAATCCCAGTCCACCACCGGTGACCATGAACGGGCCTTCAGCTGTGATCACGCCCGTTGCGCTGATCGTCATGCGCGTGACGTTGTTCGACTTGATCAGCACGGGCTGTGCATCGGTGGTTCCAAGGAAGTGCTTCGTTGGATCGATGTTCGTGTTCCCCGTCAGATTCCAGAAGTCCGAACCACCCTGACCGCCCGTGACCGCAATGAGCCGCTTCCAGACCGGCGAGGCCGGCGTGCCGAAGTTGTACTCGAGCTCGTTCGTCGTCAGGTTGTAGATCACCAGACCCGTGGCAGGCAAGGGAATGGCATCCCGCTGCGCCGTTGTAAGACGGGTAAGCAGGAAACCTTTCGTCGAACTGTTCAGTTCGAGAAGCGCAGAGGGGTCAGGATTCGCAGTCCCGATGCCGACATTGTCCGTTTGGGCAGAAAGTCGGACCGGCGTACCGGTGATGAGCAGTACGACAACCAACGCCAGAAAGGCGGTGAGCGGAGATGTGCGAACAGAATGGGTAAAGAACCGGTTCAGGAAAGTCCTGTAATGTTACAGATCAGTGACTGGGAAAGTTCAGCATGCAAAACTCGTGCCTAATTCTGTGGGAACCGATACGTACATCTCGTTAATTCCTTGATTTTAAAGGAATTACAGCGTTCTTCCCTACGTCAAACTCCCTGCGTATTTTTGCGCGTGTTTGTTACAGGCAAAAATCTCGACGCGTTGGCGTACCATGTCCCGACGTTCCTGTGGAAAACTAAGTAGTATTACGTACGAAAGCAAGAAAAAAGAGAACAATGGAATATCTGGTCGTGGCACTGGGAAATCCCGGAACAAGGTACAGCAACACCCGACACAATATCGGCTGGATGGTGGCAGACACCCTTGTCGGCTCTGGTGGGTGGCATGCAGAACGCCGACCGGTGGCACTGGAGTGGAGTACCCTGTCGATCTCGGGCACTACGTTACACGTACTTAAGCCCGGTACCTACATGAATCTCTCCGGACAGGCGGCTCGGGTGATGGCGGCACGTTTGAAGCTCTCACCGGATCGGATCATCGTCGTGGTGGACGAGTACAACTTCCCCGTTGGCAGGGTGCATCTGCGGTTGGGCGGGAGTGATGGCGGGCACAATGGTCTGACATCGATGATCGAAGAGCTGGGCACCGACAAATTCTGGCGTCTTCGGTGCGGGATCGATCGGAAATTCGGTCCGGGTGAGCTCGTGGATTACGTCCTGGCTCCCTTTGGTACCGAGGAATCGGACGCTTGCAATGCCATGATCACAAAGGCCGTCGACGCACTCAAGAACATAGCGGCCATTGGCCCCGACAAGGCAATGCAGACGGTCAACCGCGTCGCTTGATCACGATCAGGGTCTTATCGTCGGTATAGGCTGAACCGATGGTGAAGGTCTGCACGCGCTCAAGCAGAAGCTTGGCGATCTCGTCGGCCGGCTTCCTCCCTGCCTCCTTCACGAACTCGATCAGGCGCGCCTCGCCGAACTGCTCGTTATGGGCATTCTGTCCCTCGGTGATCCCGTCCGTGTACATGAGCAGAACGTCGCCCGGCTTCATGTTGATGTTCTCGACGCGAAACGGTTGATCTTCGACGATGCCCAGGATCCCTCCCGTGGGCTGCAACAACTCTGTGGTGTTCGTGGCCGCTTGGAAGTGGATGGGTGGACAGTGGCCGGCGTTCAAATAAAGAACGAGGCCGTTCTCCGAATGCGTGAGTTCGCAGTAGCAGAGGGAGACGAAACGCTCGTAGGGAAAGGTATCGTAGATCAGGGTGTTGAGGCGACCGATCAGAGCCGACATTTTCGTGTTGTAGCCAATGCCCATGCGAAGGGCACCGCTCACGAACAGTGCCTGCACAGCCGCAGGAAGTCCTTTGCTCGCGGCATCACTGATCACGAGTCCAAGTCTGTCCGTTTCTTCTTCCGACGCCCGCAGATAGTCGAAGTAATCTCCTCCCACAACACTGTCGGGAAGCGACACGCCATAGATGTCATAGTCACGGAAAGTGGTCTCATGATCCGGCACGAGACCGCGTTGGATCTCCCATGCCTGATCGAGGTCCTTTCGGAGCTTGCGTTCGTGCGCTGCCGCCGACATGTTGCGCAAGGCCGTCGAAGCAGCGCTTCCGATAACGATCATCGTATCGTAGAACTCTTCGTTCAGATCATGCGCCGTAAAGGCAAGGGCATAGGTATAGAGTTTCCCGGATGGACGCTTGACCACATCGCCAACGCCGGTGAGCGAGTACACACGCTTGCCGCGTTCATCCTCTTCCGGTGCCTCGGCAATGATGGACTTCTTCGAGACGAGCGACGCCATGGCCGGCATTTCCTCTACCGTTCGACGCGTGCCTTCGGATAGGAACTCGATCTCGCCGATCTGATACCTGAGAGCATACGCATCTGCATCGGGTTCGAGTTCCCACACCCTGCCGCCCGTCATCACCAGCTCAGAACTCTCAACGATATCACGCACAAGAGAACTCAGAAGGTCGAATGGTGTTTTGAACTGGGCGGAAAGAAGTTTGTCGATGAGCTTATAGGTACTTCGCTGGTGGAGTCCACTGATCATTCCGGCAGTTCTTTCTTCGAGGGTGGGAAGTAGCCGTCACTTGCGATGATCTTCTGGACAACTTCGGCTTGTCGTATCGTTGGTACGATCTCCGTCAAATGATCGTACAACATCTCCAGTCGGCCGTTCTCTGAGGTGAGTTCCAGCATATGCTGTTTCTGATCGGCATTCAGTCCGGACTTCGGTGCCAACAGGAAGGAAGGAGTGGTGCCATGAAAGGCGGCAGGGTCAAAGTGTGGCCCCGCCGCCCCATAGACAATGTCGACGATCTCGTTGTACAGCGACGCGCACTTGGCCACGAGCGCTGTATCGAGTGGTTCTTCTTCGTCCGGAAGTGGATCGACGTTCGCAACGAAGAACGGTTTGTCGCCCTCTTGGATCCCTTCCAGTGTATATCGCTCCACGCCCTCGACGATGATGTCCATCCGACCATCCTCGTACTCCTGCGTGACCGACACGATGCGTGCCGTGCAGCCAACTGGATAGAGGTGCGACTTCTCGACAAGGTTGACGCCGAACACCGAACCGCTCGCAAGGCATTCCTTGACGAGTTGCCGATAACGTGGTTCGAATATGTGCAGCGGCAATTGGGACTGCGGAAAAAGGACCACGTTCAAGGGGAACAAACCGAGTGTCATGCGATGCTCAGTTACTTCGCGAACTTTTTGAAGCGGTCGTTGATGCGACCCCAATGCAAGTTGGCAAGGAAGTTCTCGATGTACTTCGCGCGGCCCGGACCATCCTTGTGGTAATAGGCATGTTCGAACACGTCGCACGAGATGAGTGGAATGCCGCCCCAGATCGCGCCGTAGTGGTGTTCGTCGACGAGGACGTTGAGGAGTCGACCGGAATAGAGTTGATCGATGCACAGCACTCCCCAACCGGAGAGCTTTGCAGCCGTGGCTGTTGCCTTGAAGTCGGCCTTCCACGCATCGAACGAACCGAACTCTGCTTCAATGGCCGCGAGAACCTCAGGGCCCTTCGATGGATCGCCATCGCCACCCAATACTTCCCAATACACATCGTGCAGAACCGTACCGGCATGATTCCATGTTTGTCGGCGCTTGAGTTCGCCGAACGTCGACCAATTGCCATTCGCAGCTGCCTTATCGGCATTGGGCAATTCCGCTTCGATCTTATTCAAGAACGTCACGTATCCCTTGTGGTGCGTGTTGTAGTGCCAATCGGAAGTTTCCGGCGACACAACGTCCTTCAACAATTCCTTTGCTTCGTCATCCGAGTAGGGACGTGCATTGAATTTCCATTCGTAGGCCATGAGAGTCCTTTCGTGAGCTGTTGATGAAGTGTCGAGTTTCAGACGCCGAACGACGAACCGCAACCGCAGGTCTTGGTGGCATTCGGATTATTGAACGTGAAGCCCTTTCCCATGAGACCATCGCTGAAGTCCAGCGTGATGCCCATGAGATAGAACATGCTCTTTGTATCGATGAAGATGCGCACACCTTCGGCCTCCAGCACACGATCGTTCTCGCGTGGCGTGGCGTCGTATCCGAGCGTGTACGACATACCGGAACAGCCGCCGCCCTTCACGCCGACGCGTAGACCGTAGTCTGCCGGAATGCTGTTGGTTTCCTTGATCTTCTTGATCTCGCTCAACGCTTTGAACGAGATGCGGATGTTGTCGTTCTCGTCCGTTCCGGTGATCCCGGTCGGGATGCTTACAACATCCTCACCCATGATGGCAATGCTCATGTGACGTGTCCTGTGATCTGTACAAGTTGTGGTCCTGCGAGTTCTGCGACCGACATCGACGCGAACGTCGACACGATCCTGTCGTGCAATACTTGAAGTGGTTCCTTGATCGTGCACGACGTATGCGCCGTGCATGCGTGGTCGTGCTCTTCCTGACATTCGACGAGCCGACTGCCACTGCCTTCGATCGCCTCGATCACGTCGGCAATGCTCACCAGTTCCGCATGCTTCGCCAGCGCGTAGCCGCCCCGCACTCCCGCATAGGATCGCACCACGCCCGCATGCACGAGCTGTTGGAGGACCTTGGCCACGAGGGTGAAGGAGATATTGAATCGATCTGCAACATCCTTCGCCGACACGACGGTGTCGGGATTCTTCGCCATCACCTGGATGGAGAGCAGAGCATATTCAACGCGTTTACTGAGTTTGAGCATGGTCGTTATTGGTCGTAGTCGGCGAACACATCGTCGGTAAGCGGATGCGACTGGCACGTGAGCGCGAAGCCGTCTTCGATCTCGTCATCGCTGAGTGCCTCGCGTTCGTCCATCATCACCTTTCCGGTGACGATCTTCGCCCGGCAGGTGCAGCATGCGCCGATCTGACAGGCGAACGGAGGGTCGAGGTTCTCTCGCACGGCGGCACTGAGAATGGTCTCGTCAGGTTCGACCACGAACGTGTGTTCCGAACCATAGAGTTTGATCTTGACGGTACGTGCTTTGAGTTCAGTCTGTTCTTCCATTGCCTGTTCTTTTGGAGGTGCATCATTCGTTGCTAGCGTGAAGTACTCACGATGAAGATGATGATCGTCGATCCCGCGAGCATGGAGAAGGTCGATCACCTGTTGCATCATCGGTCCCGGCCCACACACGAAGTACTCTGCTGCCGCAGGGTCCGGCACGTAGCTCGTGAAGACGTTGTCGACGATGGTCGCGTCGATCCGTCCGAGCATCGCCTCCCTGCCACCCTTCACCTCGAGGACGTGAACGATCTGCAGACGGGAGCCATACCGCTGTTGGAGTGCATGAAGCGCGCCGTCGAACATGATCGATGCTTCATCGCGATTCGCATAAACCAGCGTGATGGTACTGTTCGACTCTACACGCAGTATGCTCTTGAGGATGGAAAGAAGCGGCGTAATGCCACTTCCGCCACCGAACAGCACATAGCTGCGTGCGTGGGTAGGGTCGAGTTCTCTCGTAAAATTACCCATTGGCGGGTAGACCTCGATGCTTGCTCCGGGACGAACCTGCGTATTGAGGAAGGTCGAGACCACGCCGTCACTCACACGCTTGACAGCGATCGTGAGGGGCTCATCGTCGTAGGGGCTGCTGCAGAGGGAGTAATTCCGCCGATGGCTCACGCCGTCGATGTCCATTTTGATGGTGATGTACTGACCCTGGCGGTACTGAAAGACCGGACGCAGGTGCTCGGGCACGGCAAAGGTGATGGAGATCGCCTCTGGTGTCTGTTGCGTGACCTCGGTCACCGTGAGCGTATGAAATTGAACTGCCATGGTGTGTTAGAACAATCCGATCTGAAAGAGTGCTGCTTCCGACATCATCGTCTTATCCCAGGGTGGGTCGAAGGTGATCTCGACCGTTGCATCGCGTACGCCTTCGACGGCCTTGGTCTTGACCTCGACCTCAGAAGGAAGGGTCTGGGCCGACGGACAGTTGGGCGTGGTGAGTGTCATCACGATGTGCACCACGTCGCCATCGATCACGCGCACTTCGTAAATGAGACCAAGCTCGTAGATATCGATGGGGATCTCGGGATCGTAGATCGTTCTGATCTGTGCGATCACGCGGTCACGCAGCGATTCATTGGGAGTCCATTCCATTAGGTGTTCACCTTCGAACCAAGTGATCGGAACGCAAAGGCATACATCATGATCTGCTTGACCATGGAGGCCAGGCCGTTCGTTCTGTTCTGGGAGAGATGCTGGTCGAGTCCGAGCGCTGCGAGAAAGTCCGGCTTTGTGGCCAAGATCTCGTCGGGCGTTCGATGATCGTAGACCCGCATGAGCATGGCCGTCAGACCTCGAACGATCACCGCATCACTGTCCGCATCGAAATGCACGCGCTGTCCATCGAACGTGGGATGAAGCCAAACGTTGGACTGACATCCCTTCACACGAAAGGTCTCGTTGCGAAACTCTTCGGGATAGGGCGCGAGGTCCTTGCCGTAGGCAATGATCTGTGCATACCGTTCTTCCCAATCGGGAAGCATGGCGAACAGATCGATCATCTCCGCTATGGTCGTGTCGATGGTCATCGTAGCATGGAAAGTGCTTTGTGCAGGGAACGGGTAAAGACGTTGATGTCGTGCGATGTTGTGTAGACCGATGTTGAGACGCGGGCCGTGGATGTAACGCCAAAGCGTTGCATGAGCGGTTGCGTGCAATGATGACCGACGCGAATGGCAACACCCATGGTATCCAGCAACGTGCCGATGTCGCTGGCATGGACGCCATCGACCACGAACGAGACGATGCCGACGCGCTCAGGTGCCGTGCCGATGATGCGAGCGCCCGTCACTTCCGAGAGAGCCGCACAGATCTGTGCCGTGTGTTCCACGTCCTGCTGTTGAAGCATGTCGCGATCGAGCGCCGAGAACCAGCGGATCGCAGCGGCCATTCCAACGGCGCCGGCAATGTGTGGCGTGCCCGCCTCAAAGCGCATGGGCACGTCGTTGTACGTGATCCGTTCGAACGACACCGTGGAGATCATCGACCCACCACCTTGGTAGGGTGGCATGGAGGCAAGGATCTCGTCGCGTCCGTAGAGCACACCGATCCCGGTTGGACCGAAGAGCTTGTGCGCAGAGAAGACGAAGAGGTCGCATCCCATGGCAACAACGTCGACGGGTTGATGTTGCACCGACTGAGCGCCATCGACAAGCGTCACGACACCGTTCTCTCGTGCCATGGCGCAGATCTCGTCGATAGGATTGATGGTTCCGAGCGTGTTGCTCACGTGTGTGATCGCAAGAAGCTTGGGTCCGGACGCAAGCACCGATCGCAGATGGTCCATGTCGAGTGTCCCATCGTCAAGGACACGCACGACCTCCAGTGTTGCTCCCACCTCTTCGCATAACATGTACCATGGGACGATGTTGGCATGATGCTCCATGGAGGTGAGCGCAACAACATCACCTTGGTGAATGTTGGTCCGTCCCCATGATGCGGCCACAAGATTGATCGAGCCGGTGGCGCCGCTCGTGAAAACGATAGTCGACGCAGAAGGGGCTCCAATGAAGTCGGCCACGGTCTGCCGTGCCGCTTCGAACAGGTCGGTCGCCTCTGTCCCAAGGGCATGTCCGCCCCGATGAACGTTGGCGTTGGAATGTTCATAATACTCGGCAATGGCATCGATCACCGCGCGCGGTTTCTGCGTGGTGGCCGCATTGTCAAGGTAGACAAGCGGCTTGCCATGGACCGATCGTTGCAGGATCGGGAACTCGGACACGATGGTGCGATCAGTGATCAAATCGACGTGCACCCAGTTTTTCGGCGATCCGCCGTTCAAGATGTTCGCGCACCTCATCGTGTGCCACGTGTTCCGCCACTTCGGCGGCAAAGGCATAGGTGAGTAGGCCGCGTGCTTCGTCCTTGCCGATCCCGCGCGACTGCAGATAGAAGATCGCCTCGGGATCCAGTTGACCCGACGTCGCTCCGTGCGAACACTTCACATCGTCGGCCCAGATCTCGAGTTGTGGCTTCGCATTCACCACGGCATTGTCGCTCAAGAGCAGCGAGTGATTCGATTGATAGGCCGTGGTCTTTTGGGCATCTTCACGCACAAAGATCTTGCCGTTGAAGACCCCTACCGAGCGACCGTCATAGAGGCCTTTGTAGAGTTCTTCGCTATGACAGTGCGGGACGCGGTGATCGACCACGGTGTGGTTGTCGGCCAGTTGCGATCCGTTGAGCACCGACACACCATAGAGGTATGCTTCTGCTGTTGGTTCATTCAAGCGCATCACCAGATCGTTGCGCACAAAGGTACCGTCAAGACAGGCCGTGGTTGCCGTGGCCTTTGCAGCGCGTGCGATGTTCACGGCCGTTGTACCGATATGATGTCCGTTCTCGCCATCATCGAGGATCTTCGTGTAGGCAACCGACGAACCTTCAGCACAGTCGATCTCCGTCACTCCTGCCGTCAGACCCTTGCTCCTTCCCACCGTATGATGCGTTTCGACCAGCGTGCACGATGCATGCGCGCCAACCTGCATCACGATGCGTGGCGTACAGAGCGTGGCACCCACATCGGTTTGCACGATGGATCGCACATGGATCGGTCGGTCCACCACGGCGTTCGCACGAATGCGGATACTCACACCACCCGACATGAGCGTGGCATTGACAGCCACGAACGGATTGGTTGTTGCCGCGGCGATGGTACCTGCCGATGTTTCGTCAGAGAGTTCTTCGATCTGAATGTCCGGATCAGCGTCGGGAAGGTTCGAGAGCGACGGTTGCATCACGCCATTGACGAGCACGATGTGCCATGCATCCAGGTCGGACAATGCAAGTCCATCCAAGATGGTGCGTGTGACCGGTACGGTCGGACCGATGGCCGGCAGAAAATCGTTCGCAAGGATCGGCGCAAGATTCGTGTACTTCCATTCTTCATGACGCGTGGTCGGGACGCCAACCTCGCGCAGTACATCGAGCGCTTGTTTGCGACTCGTATGCAGTGCACCGGATGACGCGCCGTTCACATGTTCACTCAGAATGGTGAAGGCACCTTCGACGGCCGTTGTAAAGTGTTCCATAGCCATGGATCACACCTCTGCTGGGGATTCGTTCTTGATCCAGTCGTATCCCTTTTCTTCGAGCTCGTACGCCAGTTCCTTGCCACCCGAGCGCACGATCCGTCCGTTCCACAGCACGTGCACGAAGTCCGGCACGATGTAGTTCAGCAGACGCTGATAGTGCGTGATCACGACCACGGCATTGTCCTTCGACCGCAGGGCGTTCACACCTTCGGCAACAATGCGCAGTGCATCGATGTCCAAGCCGGAATCCGTTTCGTCGAGAATGGCGAGCGCGGGTTCGAGCATGGCCATCTGGAATATCTCGTTGCGCTTCTTTTCGCCGCCGGAAAATCCTTCGTTGAGCGAACGACTCAAGAACTGCTGCTCCATCTCGACCAGCTTCATCTTCTCACGCATCAGGGCGAGGAAGGCGGCAGGTTCGAGAGGTGGAAGACCACGATGTTTGCGCATTTCCTGGACGGCCGTCTTGACGAAGTTCGCCGTGCTCACGCCCGGGATCTCCACGGGATATTGAAAGGCCATGAAGACACCTTCGCGCGCGCGATCTTCGGGCGACATCTCAAGTATGTCCTTCCCGTTCAGCGAGATCGTACCGCCTGTCACTTGATAGTCTTCTCGTCCGGCCAGTACCGATGCCATGGTGCTCTTGCCTGAACCGTTCGGTCCCATGATGGCATGTACTTCACCGGCGTTCACCGTGAGCGAGATCCCTTTGAGGATCTCTCGGTCTTCGATCCCGGCATGGAGGTCTGTGATCTGTAGAAGTGGTGTTGTGGTCATCCGACGCTTCCTTCGAGGCTGATGGCGAGGAGTTTCTTTGCTTCAACGGCGAACTCCATGGGGAGTTGTTCCAGGACGTCGCGACAGTATCCGTTCACGATCAAGGCCACAGCATCTTCGGCAGAGATACCACGTTGCTGACAGTAGAACATGATGTCCTCGCCGATCTTCGACGTGGTGGCCTCATGCTCGACCGTGGCATCCTTGTTCGCGATCTCCAGATACGGGAAGGTGTGCGCCCCGCATCGATCGCCGATCAACAAGGAGTCGCATTGCGAGAAGTTGCGCGCATTGCGTGCCTTCTTCAGCACCTTCACAAGTCCGCGGTACGAATTCTGACTCTTTCCTGCAGAGATACCCTTCGATACGATCCGCGAACGAGTGTTCTCACCCATGTGGATCATCTTCGTGCCGGTATCGGCCTGTTGCATGTTGTTCGTCACGGCAACGCTATAGAACTCACCAATGGAGTTGTTGCCCTTGAGGATCACGCTCGGATACTTCCAGGTGATCGCAGAACCGGTCTCGACCTGCGTCCACGAGATCTTCGCCCGTTCATCGCAGATGCCGCGCTTCGTAACGAAGTTGTAGATGCCGCCTTTTCCGTTCTTATCGCCCGGATACCAGTTCTGCACCGTGCTGTACTTGATCTCTGCGCGCTCGTGTGCAATGAGCTCAACAACAGCAGCATGCAGTTGGTTCTCGTCGCGTTGCGGGGCGGTGCATCCTTCCAGGTACGACACGTAGCTTCCCTCGTCGGCAATGAGCAGTGTGCGCTCGAACTGACCGGTGTTGCGTGCATTGATGCGGAAGTAGGTGCTCAGTTCCATTGGACAACGAACACCCTTGGGCACATAGCAGAAGGATCCGTCGCTGAACACCGCACTGTTGAGTGCCGCGTAGTAATTGTCGTTCGGCGGCACCACGCTTCCGATGTACTTGCGTACAAGCTCGGGATGCTCGCGAATGGCCTCGCTCATCGAACAGAAGATGATGCCCTTGTCTGCCAACGCAGCTTGGAAGGTGGTCTTCACGGAAACGCTGTCGAACACGGCATCCACGGCTACGCCCGTGAGCATCTTCTGTTCTTCGAGAGGGATCCCAAGTTTTGCAAAGGTGGCAAGGAGCTCGGGATCGACCTCATCGAGACTGTTCAACGTGGGCATGCTCTTTGGAGCAGCGTAGTAGATGATGTCCTGGAAGTCGATCTTCGGATAGGCGACGTTCGGCCAACGAGGCTCGTTCATGGTGAGCCAATGCCGATAGGCCTTGAGGCGCCATTCGAGCATCCACTCCGGCTCTTCTTTCTTCGCCGAAATGAAGCGTACGACATCCTCACTGAGACCCTTTGGGAGGACATCTTGCTCGATGTTCGACTCGAAGCCGTATTTGTAATCACCTTGGACGACGTCGTCCAGTGCGGTCTGTTCTGTTTGCATAGTTCGTCTCCGGTAGACGGAAGTGTCCGCCGGAGACGAATATACGACTAATTTAGTCCTCGTTTACTTTCCTGGGACAACCACCGCATCGATCACATGGATGATGCCGTTCGATGCGCGCACCGAACCAAGGATCTGCGCTCCTCCAAAGTACGTGGCCCCATCCTTCTTCGTGATCAGGGCATTCGTTCCGTCGACCATGCCCATGGACTTTCCGTCCGTAAGAGCATCGATGTCATACACGGATACCGTCACATGATGCTGCAGGATCTCTGCCAACGCATCCTTGTTCTCGGGCTTGAGCAGGTTCTCGACGGTTCCGGCCGGAAGCTTGGCGAAGGCAGCGTCCGTCGGTGCAAAGACCGTGAACGGTCCGGCATTGGCCAGTGACGTCACTAGATCGGCCGCTTTGAGTGCCGTGACCAGCGTTTTGTGGTCAGGAGATCCCACGGCCACTTTCACAACGTCCTTTTGGGAAACATCGTCCTTCACGGCCTCCTGTCCCCCAACTGTCGCACCCGTTTGTTCTGTACTGGCCTCTTCGGTGTTCTCGGTCTTTTTGGTACACGAGATCACCATGAGTGATGCGATCGAAAAAAGCAGAAGAAGTCTCAGCGTTCTCATACATGTCTCCGGTTGTTAAACGATAAGAGAGTCTCTTATCACAAAACTACGGCGAGAACGTATGGTACGTTCTACGTATAACATCCCCCCGATGCTCAGCGGGAGATCAAGAGTGGTTGCGACGCACGGTGATCGGGCCACCGGACGATCACCGTGTAGGCACCGACCGGGATCGAAGAAACGTCCATGGTACCGAACGCCAATTCACCATCAGCAAAGGACCGCTCGAGGACGGTCGAGCCGACGGCGGACACGATGGCGATCGATCGGATCGTGGCAAGGTCTGCTGCGCGGATGGACAGGATCGATGACGTTGGGTTTGGAGAAACGAGGAATGTTGACGCATCGGTCGATGCGACCGACGAAACGATGGGTTGCACTTCAACAATGGCGATCGCTGACGTATCAACACCACATGTCCCGAAGACGATACAGTCATATCGGCCACCATCTTCGATCCGTGCAGCATCGATGGTGAGAGTTCGTGCGGTTCCCTGCGAGCCATCAATGGAAGCACCATTGCGTCGCCACTGATAGCGCAATCCCGACCCTTGTGCGGTCACTGAAAGCTGGATCTTCTCTCCTGCACGCACCTGCATAGAAAGGGGTTCATCGACGACGGCGGTCGCAGGTGCGATGGAGAGCGAGGAGACGGCCGACACGAGACTCGATCCGCAAGGTCCATTCACCACCACATCATACTGTCCGACGTCGGAGGCACCTATGCTCGCGAACTGGATCGTCGGTTCCGTGGCTCCACGAATGACAACGCCGTTCTTCCGCCACTGATAGGAAACCCCTTCACCTTCCACCGATATGGCGAACTGCGCAGCATCTCCCGCACAACGCTCCACCGAACGCGGTTGCTCAAGGATCGTTGGCAATGCAACGATGCTGAACGGTACATCCATCACTGCACTATGTCCGCGCACGGTCGTCACGCGGATGAGGCAGGCGTTGGAGATGTACTTCACATCATCCGGCGTCCAATAGAACGTCTTCCCTGTTACACCGCGAGCGATCGACATCCACGTGCGGCCATCATCCGCCGAAATGTCAACATCATACTTTTGCGATGCCGGTAACTCCTGCGGATTCCATGCGATCTGCATCGAGCGACCAACACAATTCGTTTCACCGCCGTGTGGCTGTGCGGTCGATACAAGTCCGAAGATCCATTTCATCAGGAAGGCATCCGACTGTCCACCACCGAACGCTCCATCCACCGACGACGTCGTGTGTCCACCAACGTACACGTCCCCTTCTGAATCCCGGACGAAGGCCAACGGTGTTTCAGAGGATGACCAACCGATCAGCGTTCCGTAAATGATCGAAGAGGTGGTCATCATGGTAAGGAAACAATCCTCGCCACCCTTCAGGTCCGTGACACTTCCAAGACCGGTGAGCGGCAATCGTGTGGATTGCGTTGTACCGATGATCATGAATTGATCACCGCTGATGAACGAGGCCGCGCTCACGGTCTCCATGTTCTCACCGCCGTAATAGGTAGAACGAGCAAGTGTTTGACCAACTGCGTCGAGAACGCTTGCGAACACGTCACTCGGTCCGTTGATCTGCGCCTGCATCGATGCCACCATTGGAAGATCTTCCGAGTTGGTCTCACCAACGATGATCGTTTGATCTTTGGAATCAACGCAAACGGCCTTGCCGAGATCGTCGCCACTTCCACCGTAGTACGTCGAGAACACCACTCCGCCACCGTCCGGACGGAATCGAACGGCAACAGCATCATGTGCTCCACCGTTATAGGTCCAATCATACGGTCGGTTCGAATACAACCACCAATACAGCGGATCGATCTTAGGTGCGGTCTCGAAATCGGACGATGCTGTGGTGCCCACGACGGTCACTTGTCCGCTTGCATTCACATGTAACGCATTGAAGGTATCGTTCCCACCGCCGCCGAAGTAGGTACTATAGGCGATGTTGGCCGCAGCGGCCGTGATCTTCAAGAGGAAGGCGTCCGTGGAGCCGTTATAGGTGACGTCATATCCATTCGTTGCGTCGAATCCCTTCCCCGAACTCGTACTACCGCAAATGTAAATGGCACCTGATGCATCGGCCACCATTGCTCGAACGCGTTCATCGCGATCGCCATTGATGTACCGCCCGGCCAACAGTTGTCGGAGATCCGGCGAAAACCGCAAGAAGAATCCGTCGACACCCGCTGAATACAATTGACCAGAGCTTCCGGATGCCATAGGGATATCGTTAGAATTGGTCTCACCTGCCACACAGATGGACCCCGCTGTGCCAAGGCATAGCGCCAAGGCCTTGTCATCTGCGGATCCTGAGATATAGGTCCATGACCTGATCTTGGAAAGATCCGACGAATAGATCGCAACGAAACCATCTTCTCCAGCCTTTGCCGTTGCGGTCTGTCCGCCAAGTGGCACGACAAGGTTCATCGTTGTAGTCCAGCCCGACACGACAACATTCCCGTCGGCATTGATCACCGTTCCGGTGATCTCCTCATCGGCGACGCCTCGAATGGCGGACGACAGTGTGACGCCTTCTGGCGTGAGGACCTCGGGTTCGGCCTTTGTCGATGTTGGTGTTCCAATGACAGAGACGATGCGGCCCTTGATCATCGACACGGTACCATCCGGAAGGACCTCGAACGTGATGTAGGAACCGGTGATCTTGTCCACGAGATTGACCACCGATCGTGGACGCAGCCCCTCCGATCGAAGAAAGATCCGCTTTGTCAGGAACTGAATGGTCGGTGCCGTAGGCGAAACGACCTCTTCGAACTTGGCCGCACCGGTGATGTCGTCAAAATGGTGCTCTTCGATCGCACTCATGCAGGTCCCCGAGGCGTTAGCGCCTCGACGATCCAGGATGTATCCGTCCTTGGTGATCCAAACGATCCCGCCACTGGTCCACGCTCCATACTGAATGGAAGATGACCACTGACCTTTGTTGGGAATGAAACCGTACGGTGCACGCGGACGAAGATCCCCCGCGCCACTGGCTACTGTAAAGCACAATGCCAAGCACAAGATCACGCTCGATTTCATGGGACCGTCCTGCATTAATGCACGATAACCACCCTCGCACGATACGCGTTCGTACCATTACGAGCTACCAACGTATACATACCGGATGGAATATCCAAAACGGACAGTCCGATGATCCTCATCCCCGGTTCGGTGACAAGGGTAGAGATCGTCGCACCTTGTGCATCAAGGATCGAGATGTTCAATGGCGCCGTTGAGGATCCGAGCTGAATGGAGAGCAGATCCGAGGCCGGTTGCGGACCCATGATCCGGAATCCTTCATCGTCCGTCAACTCGGCAACGCTCGTCGAGGGAGTGATCACCACGGAGGCGGGGTCCGAAACGACCGTTCCACAGACGCCGGTAACAGCGCAGGTATAGACACCGGAATCGGCAGACCCGGCCGCTGCGATCGTATAGGTTCGTTGCGTCCCTGCCGCCCCGGGCACATCCGTCCCGTTGAGTTTCCACTGATAGCGTAGGGAATCTCCTCCAGCCTCGACGGTCAGTGAAAATGGCTTCCCGGATTCAACGGTAACGTTCGTTGGCTGTTTGGTCACTTGTGTGGCCGGCGCCACAGACACTGTGACCTGCTTGGAATTCGCGATGGGGTTGCATGCACCGGAGACGACAACTTCATACTTCCCTGCTGTAGCGGCCGTTACCGGATTCACCGTGTAGGAAGGAGTGGTCGCCCCGTTGATATTTCCGCCGTTGAACTTCCACTGATACTTCAATCCGGCCCCTTCCGCCTCGACCGCCAATACCACGGACCCGTTTGCACAGGCACTTGCTGATTCAGGTTGCTTCTTGATCGTTGGAGGGGGTGAGACCGTGAAGGTCATTTCGCTCATCGACATGTGTCCGCGTTCACCCGTCACGCGCGCTCTATACTTTGTTCCGGCCGGTGTTGATGCTGCCGGTTTCCAAACAAAGGAACGGCCCACAAGGTCTTTCGCAAGTGTCATCCATGTTGCGCCGTCATCCGATGACAATTCCACCAGGAACTTCTCTGTGTTCGCGATGTCGGTCGTTGCCCATGTGATGGTGTTGTTCTGACCGATACACCACGACTCTCCCCCGTTCGGGGACGAAAGATCCATGATCCCGAGTGCCACCTTGCCGATCCAACCGTCATTCGCTCCGCCACCATAAGTTCGCTGCGCAGCGGTATCGAACATCGGGATCTTTTCCGAGTTCGTGATGCCGGCAAAGTAGAAGTCGCCACGCGGATCGATATCGATCGCCACGATCGCATCTGCCTTCGAGCCACTGATCACATCGGCATAGTTGTTCGAAGTGTACGTGATGGAAGCAATGAAGCCGTCCGACGCACCTTCGCGCTTGCCACTTGTGCCGGCACCCTTGATGGGGAAATCGATGGATGTCGTACTGCCGCCGATCACGGCATTGTTCGATGCATCCTTCTGCATCCAGAACACTTGCTCGTCACCTGTTCCACCGAAGTATGTCGACCCAAGGAGCTCCTTCCCATCGGGAGAGAACCCGGCCATGAACACATCACGGAGGCCTGCACGGGCCTGTTGGAATCCGGTTGTGGCCGGAAGGTCCGTTGAGTTCGATTCACCGACGATCCAACAACGACCGAGTTCGTCTGCGAACACACCTTTGCCGAGTTCTTCACCGATCCCGCCAAAGAAGGTACAGTAGCGAGGTCCCGATCCGTCCTCACCGAACTTCATACAGAAAGCGTCACTGCCGCCGCCATTATAGGAAGGGTCGTACGGTTTGCGACCTGAACTCCAGAAACTTGGCTTGGGTGCCGTTTCAAAATTCGAGGAGGCCGTATATCCCGTGATATAGGGAGCGCCGGATCCGTCCACCGTCACGGCCGTGAAGTAATCGACGCCTTCATTTCCGTAGTAGCTCGAGAACGCATAGGCAGCGCCGGATGCGACGATCTTCATGACGAAGCCATCCTGCTGACCGCCGTTGTTCTTCTTATAGCCGTTCGTGGTTGGGAAGTTCGACGTGGATGTTGTGCCGCCAACAACAAAGATGTTATTGTCTCCATCCAAGGCAACGGCCATTGGAATGTCTTCTTTGTTCCCGTTGATGAACATTCCCAACAACAGTTTTTTTGCATCGGGAGAGAGCTTCACCACGAATCCGTCGATGGATGCTGAGTACACTTGACCTGCAGAGCCCGATGTTGTCGGGAAGTCACTCGATAGTGTCTCACCGATCACATAGATGTTCCCTGTCGCATCGAGTGAAAGACCGCGTGCACGATCATCATTCCCACCACTGAGATAGGTGAAGCTCTTGACGGTATGCAGCTTCTTGTCCAGGATGGCAACGTAGGCATCCTGGCCTCCGAGACCTGTTGTCTGATAGCCACCCGGAGCAGATGGGATCGAGGGTGACATGGTCTGTCCGACGATCACGATGTCGCCACCACTCGTGAGTTTCATCCCAGCGATCTTATCGTCGTTGTCACCGCCATAGTAGGAGGCATACACCGTTGGATCGATCGTGACACCATGGTCCTTTGTCGATGCATGTAAGGCAAAGGAGACCGTCGAATGGTCATCACCGCGCCGTTCGAACGAACACGGCACAGGGAGAAGGGTCCCATGCTGGATGGCGGCAAGGCGGTCGATCGTGATGCCGTTGGCATCAAGAGAGGTCGGGATCGTGATGGAGGTTGGTGCGACGACCATGTTCGTGCCGCCGCGATAGGTCATGCCGATCGAATTGATATCGGCACCACGGCGAGTGTCGAGGTCGTAGCGAACGCGACCGTCCACGGTGGACAGGACGACGTCGACCTTGTCATAGACATTTGCCAATCGTACAGTGGAGTACACCGGCGCTTCAATGATCTGTGTTGCACCGTTGCGTGTTGTGATGAAGGCAACCGATGCGGTCTGCGTCTGCGTGACCACAGTTGGAACGTGTGACGGTCCCTGCCACACGCATTCGATGGCATGCCCCTGCATGGTCGATGTCGAAGCATCATAGCGATGCTGATCATACACCATACCATTCGTTGTGACCCAAACGTCGAGCCCTTCCGAACGTGCAAAGAACAGCACATGGTTCGGCCATTGGCCACGGTTTGCCACAAAGCCAGACGGGTGTTGCGCGGCACCAAGCCACGCAGCACCCGTCATGAGAAATAGCGAAAGAAGGAGGACGTGTTTCATCTTGGCAAGATAGTATATCAGGCCGTGATGACATTGCACCTTTTACCGAACAACGACGATCCGACCACGAGCGTATCCATGCGATGTACGAAGCTGGATCGTATACGACCCAACGGCGAGATCCTGGACAGGGATGGAAAGGAGTCGTGCATTGCGTTCCACCGACATCGAGAGCACGACAACACCCTGTACATCGATAAGCGAGATCGTTCCATTGTCACCCAGGTCTTCGGCGAGCATCACGGACACGGAATGAGATGCCGGATTCGGACCCAGCACACGGAATGATGAAACTGGAAGTTCTTCTTGTACGCCGGTGGTGGGCGTAACGACCACTTCGGCAGTGTTGGATGTGACCGTACCGCACGTACCCGACACCTCACACGTATATGCGCCGGCATCGACGGTGGTCGCGCTTGCCACAGAATATTCTGCCATCGTTCCCGCAGGAGCAGGGATCGGGCTACCATTGAGTTTCCACTGATACTTCAGCGAGTCGCCGGTTGCTGTAACACTCAGCTTGAACGGCTTCTTTGCTTCGACGGTCACACCGGTCGGTTGTGTGGTGACGGCCGTCGGTGCGACCACGCTTACGGTCATCACCCGACTTGTGACAGGAGGATTACAGGAACCGGTCACCGTCACTTCGTACTTACCGGAATTGGCAGCATTCAAGGATGTGATCGTATAGCTCGGTTCTGTTGCGCCGTTGATCGCCATGCCATTGAATGTCCATTGGTACTTCAATGCTGTGCCGCTCGCTTCAACGACCATTGTGACCGACTTGCCATCACAACCGCCAACGCCATCCGGTTGCTTGGTGATGGCCGGAGGGTTCGAAAGACTGAACGTGTTCGCACTGCGCGACACATGTCCGCGCTCACCGGTGACACGAGCAAGGTACTTGTTGCCGGCCGGGAATGCTGCAGAGGGTTTCCAGACATAGCTTCGCACAGTGAGGTTATTGGCGATGGTCGTCCACGTCGCGCCTTCGTCAGACGAAACTTCAACATAGAACTTCTCTGTCGCAGCGATATCAGTGGTAGCCCAAGCGATCGTTGCATTCACGCCAGTGCAGAGCGACTCGCCACCATCCGGTGTCGAGAGGTCCATAATGCCCATGGCGATCTTGCCCATGAATCCATCGTTGGCTCCACCTCGATAATTCACCTGCAAAGCAGAATCGCGCATGATCATCGCGTCAGAATTCGTGTATCCACCAAAGTACAGATCGCCATTGGCATCAACGTCAACAGCGGAGATCGCGTCGGACTTCGTGCCACCGATAAGATCGCAGTAGACAACGGCGGTCAACGTCCACGTTGCAACAAAACCGTCCGTTGGACCTTGGCGCAAACCGGTCGTGCCAGTACCCTTGATGGGCAGGTCGCCAGACGTTGTCGTTCCGCCGACAACGGCATTGAAATTCTTGTCATGCTCAACCCAAAGCACGTTATCATCACCAGTGCCACCGAAGTAGGATGCACCGGCAAGCCCCTTGCCATCATCGGTGAATCCAGCATAGAACAGATCGACCTTTCCGACGCGTGTTTGCTGGAATCCGATCTGCGCAGGAAGATCGGCGGATGTGGTCTCACCGATGATCCAGCAGCGTCCGAGTTCATCAACGAAGAGACCCTTGCCAACATCATCTCCGGCTCCGCCAAAGAAGGTTGCATAGATGGGGCCACCACCATCGGGTCCGAACTTGCAACAAACTGCATCCGTGTTCCCGCCATTGAACGTACGGTCATACGGCACCTTCGACAGGTCTTCGCGGGGTGGACGACCGATCATCGGCGGTACAGGTGCGTACTCGAAGTTCGGCGAGGTTGTCGATCCGGTTACATACACGGAACCCGACGCGTCCACGTGCACTCCCCAGAAGATGTCGATGCCTTCGCTACCATAGTAGGTGGAGAAGGCGAACGTTGCGCCTGTCGGCGCGATCTTGCAGAGGAAGGCATCGGTCTGACCGAGATTGGTCTTCTTGTACGCATTCGTTGTCGGGAAGTTGATCGTCGAATTCGTGCTACCACAAATGAAGAGATTGTTCAATCCATCGACATCGCACGCATAGACGATCTCGTCCTTATTGCCACGGATGAATCCGCCATACTCGAGTTTCTTGAGATCTGCCGAAAGCTTCACAGCGAATCCATCGATACCGGCCGAGTACACTTGACCGAATGAGCTGTTCGTAACTGGGAAGTTCGGTGAAAGTGTTTCACCCACAACAAAGATCCCTCCATTCGCATCAACGGCCACGCTCTTGGCGCGATCATCGTTGCCACCGCCAAGGTAGGAGAACGCCTTGATGCGACTCAGCTTCTTGTCCATGATCACGACGAAGGACTCTTGTCCACCGGCCACGGAAGTTTGATATCCGCCGGCGGCACTTGGAACGCTACTTGACAACGTATACCCAACATAGACCAAATCGCCATTCGGAAGGATCTTCAGTCCTGTGATGCGATCATCGCCATCTCCGCCATAGAAGGAGGAATACACGATCGGATCGATGGTCAGAGGTCGCGAACGATCATAGGCACCAAGCTTGAAGGAAGCAGTGTAATCGTTCCCGTTTCGTGTCACGTCAAAGCGACAAGGAACGGTCGACGTTCCTTGTTGGAATGCGGTGAGCTCATCGATCACCACGCCGTTCTCGAAGGAACCGAACGTGCCAAGTCGAAGTGTTGCATCCTTGGCCTGCATTCCATTGGCGCCCTTCCACGACATGGCGATCACCGATGCATCAGCACCAGGTTGCACATCAAAGTCGTAACGAACTTTCCCATTGATGGTTCTGTACACAACGTCGATGCCGGGATATACATTGCGCAAACGCACAACATCGTAGACCGTCGAAATGGGCGCTGTGCCGTTTTGAGGACCAGTGAAGTAGGATACGGTATGAAGCAGACCCGATGGTTCGATCGTGCCGTCGAAGGACGAACCGACCCATGTTGTGTGAATGGCCTGTCCGCTCGTGGTGTTCGTTGCATCCATTTGATGTTGATCGAAGATCATACCCGTGCGGGTGATCCAAACATCAACACCTTGCGACTTTGCAAGGAACAACACGTGCGATGGCCATTGGCCGGCGTTCGACTGGAAGCCGACGATGCGTGACGATCCGGGGATGGTTGCCGTATAGGATGCAACAGTGCAGGTCAAGACCAGCAACATGCTCATCACGATATGCCGAAAACGAGAAACCTTGCTCACTCTTCCTCCGTTTGGTTCAAAACCGCAATTAGACTGAAATCACGCCGCAGAACGACGTAAATTCGGAACGTTCTATCAGGGGAACATACCTTGTTGAAGTCTTTGGTTACAGAAAGGCAACAATGCCGCGTTTAGCCGTCAACATCGATCACATTGCCACTCTTCGCGAGGCTCGCGGAGGCTTGGAACCGGATCCAGTACACGCTGCCGTGATCGCCGAGATGGCGGGTGCCTCAGGGATCGTGTGCCACCTACGTGAAGACCGCAGACATGTGAATGATCGCGACGTACGGGTCCTTCGCGACGTGGTCACAACGAAGCTCGATCTTGAGATGGCCGCCACGGAGTCGATCATTGCCGTTGCCTTGGACATCATCCCGGACCTCGTGACCATCGTCCCTGAAAAGCGAGAGGAGCTCACGACCGAGGGCGGCCTCGATGCTGCCCATCATGTGCATTTCCTGACCGACGTTGCATCGGCCATGCATGCAAAGGGCATCCTGGTGAGCTTCTTCGTTGAGCCCGATCAAACGCAGATCGATGCCTGCCTTCGTGCGAACATCGACATCATCGAACTTCATACGGGTACGTACGCGAATGCACGAACGCGTATCGAAGCAGAGGCGCAACTCACGCGTCTTCGTGTTGCGGCAGAATATGCTGCGCAGGCGGGACTCGTTGTCACAGCCGGTCATGGACTCGACGTGCGAAACGTCGGTCCCATTTGTACGATCCCCGAGATCGAAGAGGTGAGCATCGGACACGCCCTGATCAGCCGTGCCGCCTTCATCGGCCTTTCCGAAGCCGTCAAGGAAATGCTTCGGGCCTTATCCCTTTAACGATGCATTGACGAAGTCGCGGTTCATACGAGCGATGAACTCAACGCTGATGCCCTTCGGACATGCAGCTTCGCATTCGTAGTGATTCGTGCACGAGCCAAAGCCCTCGGCATCCATTTGCAGGACCATGTCGCGAGCACGACTGTCGCGCTCGGCTTGTCCTTGTGGCAAGGCGGCAAGGTGACCGATCTTGGCGGCAACGAAGAGCATGGCCGATGCATTCGGACAGGCAGCCACACAGGCTCCGCATCCGATGCACGCAGCCGCGTCCATGGCTCGATCGGCATCGGTCTTCGCAATGGGAATGGCGTTCCCGTCTTGCGCATTGCCCGTGTTCACGGAAACGAATCCACCCTTTTGAATGATCCGGTCGAAGGCAGCACGGTCCACCACCAGGTCGCGCGTGACGGGGAACGCCGATGCACGCCATGGTTCGATGTAGATCTCATCGCCGTCCTTGAACTTGCGCATGTGCAACTGACAGACGGTGGTCTTCCGCTCGGGTCCGTGCGGAACACCGTTCACCACCATGCCGCACGATCCGCAGATCCCTTCGCGACAATCGTGGTCGAAGGCAACGGGTGATTCTCCCTTGCCGATAAGGTCTTCATTGAGCACGTCGAGCATCTCAAGGAAGCTCATGTGCTCGGAAACATTGTTCACGTCATACGCCTTGAGCGAGCCTTCGGCTGAAGGTCCGGCTTGGCGCCAAATGTGGAGTCGGAGGTTCATTACTTGTAGCTCCTCGTTGCGAGGTGAACATTATCGAAGGTAAGCTCTTCCTTATGCAGTGTTGGCGCAACGCCCACACCGTTGTATTCCCATGCCGCCACGTAGGCGAACTCTTCGTCGTTGCGCAGTGCCTCTCCGTCTTCGGTCTGATACTCCTCGCGGAAGTGACCGCCGCAGGATTCGTTGCGATGGAGGGCATCGGTGACCATGAGTTCAGCGAATTCCATGAAGTCGGCAACGCGGTTGGCATGCTCCAGCGTTTGATTGAGCTCTTCACCCGAGCCCGGCACCAAGAGGTCGCGCCAGAACTCCTCACGAAGCTTGGGGATCCGCACGAGTGCTTCTTTCAGTCCTGCTTCGGTGCGCGCCATGCCGCACAGGTCCCACATGATCTTTCCAAGTTCACGGTGGAAGGAGGCAGGGGTACGCTTGCCCTTGATGGACAGAAGTTTGTTCACGCGTTCGGTGGCCTCGGCAACAGCTTGTTTGGCCTCGGCAGAATCCGAACTCACTTTGTCGAATCCGCCCTGTGCGAAGTATCCGCCGATCGTGTACGGGATCACGAAGTATCCGTCCGCCAAGCCTTGCATCAGTGCCGATGCTCCAAGACGGTTCGCACCGTGATCGGAGAAGTTGGCCTCGCCAAGGACGAAGAGACCCGGTAGGTTCGACATCAGATTGTAATCCACCCACAGGCCACCCATGGTATAGTGCACGGCCGGATAGATGCGCATCGGCACTTCGTAAGGGTTCTCGCCTGTGATGCGCTCGTACATCTCGAAGAGGTTGCCGTAGCGCTCTTCGATCTTGGCCTGACCAAGACGTTTGATGGCATCGGCAAAGTCGAGATACACACCGAGACCACCAGGACCGACGCCGCGACCTTCGTCGCAGACCTGTTTTGCGGCGCGCGAGGCAATGTCGCGCGGCGAAAGGTTCCCATATGATGGGTACTTGCGCTCGAGATAATAATCACGATCGCTTTCGGGGATCTGATCGGGTGTACGTGTATCACCCTTTTGCTTTGGAACCCAGATACGTCCGTCGTTGCGCAACGACTCGGACATCAGTGTGAGCTTCGACTGATAGTCGCCGCTCACCGGAATGCATGTAGGGTGGATCTGCGTGTAGCACGGATTGCCGAACAATGCACCCTTCTTGTAGGCGCGATACGTGGCCGTCACATTACAGGCCTTGGCATTCGTCGACAAGTAGAACACGTTACCGTATCCGCCTGTGGCGAGGATGACAGCATCGGCCATGTGCGATTCGATCTCTCCCGACTTGAGATCACGCGTGACGATGCCACGGGCCTTGCCGTTCACCACCACGAGATCCATCATTTCCTTCTTCGTGTGGAGGGTCACGGTGCCAAGTCCCACCTGACGGCTGAGTGCTTGGTAGGCTCCGATCAGCAATTGCTGACCCGTTTGTCCCCGAGCATAGAACGTTCGCGACACTTGTGCACCGCCGAACGACCGGTTGGAGAGGTAGCCACCATACTCACGCGCAAAGGGCACGCCCTGTGCAACGCATTGGTCGATGATGCTCGTGCTCACCTGTGCAAGGCGATAGACATTGGCCTCACGTGCGCGGAAATCGCCGCCCTTGACCGTGTCATAGAACAGTCGCCACACAGAGTCGCCATCGTTCTGATAGTTCTTGGCAGCATTGATCCCGCCCTGTGCCGCGATCGAGTGCGCTCGTCGTGCACTGTCGTGATACGTGTAGGCGTGAACGTTGTAGCCCAACTCCGCCAGCGTAGCCGCGGCCGAAGCACCGGCAAGCCCGGTTCCCACCACGAGCACGGTGAACTTCCGCTTGTTCGCAGGATTCACCAGCTTACTGTCGGCAATATGCTTGTCCCACTTTTGTTGAATGGGACCGTCCGGAATGTTTGCGTTGAGTTTCATAGGGGTGCTGTTCCTTCGTTGCTTCTTATTTCACAATGCCGATGAGAATGGAGATCGGCACGGCACTGAAGCCGGCGGCAATGATGATGGACAGTCCGACGCCGGCCTTGCGGAGCACCGGCACCAAGCGATGATTGGTAAGACCCAGCGTTTGCAAGGCACTGCCAATGGCATGGTTCATGTGCATCCCGGTGAACACCATGGCCAAGAGATAGAGCACGGAGATCAATGGCTGCTGGAAGGAGTTCACGACCATCTTGTACACGTCGGGCACGACGTGTCCGTTGGCAAGGGTGTACTCGTATCCCACGTTGTGAGCATAGAAGTCCGTGTGCACGATCCCCCATGTGAAGTGGGCAAGGTGGTACAAGAGGTAGAAGAGAAGCAGAAGTCCGGAGAGGAGCATCGTGCGACCTGCAAGCGTCGACTCCTGTGGCGTCACCTTGGCGTATCGCTGTGGGCGGGCCTTGCGGATCCGACCGGAAAGCTTGAGGGCGGAAAGGATGTGAAGGACAAAGATGACAACGAGACCAAGTCGCACCACCCAGATCCCTGCACCATGCAGGAGTGAACGGAGCTCCACGCCATACTCGTTCATGTGCTCCTTGCCAAGGAACATCAACATGTTGCCCGACAAGTGACCAAGAAGGAACCCCACAATGAGCAAGCCTGTGATGGCCATCACCCATTTTGTGAAGATCGTCGACTGCCACACCTCTCGAAACGGTCTCATACGTACTCCGATCAGTCTTTCCGCAAAAAGTGCTGCAAATCTACGAAGTTTGCCGCATGGCATTTCTCAACATCACGAACGTCGTCAAACGATTTGGCGATCACGCAGCGAACGATCACCTCTCGATGAGCGTGGAAAAGGGCAGGATCTTCGGTCTGTTAGGACCGAATGGCGCCGGCAAGACCACGCTGATCCGCATGATCACGAACATCATCATGCCCGATGAAGGCGAACTGCTGCTGGACGGACTTCCCGTGGACGCCGTTCAACAGAACCTGATCGGCTACCTTCCGGAAGAGCGCGGGCTCTACAAGAAGTTGAAGGTGGCAGACCAGATGACCTACTTTGGCCAACTCAAAGGCCTCACGTCCGCCGAAGCGATGAAGCGTGGACTTTGGTGGCTGCATCGGATGGACGCCAACGGTTGGGAGACGCGAAAAGTTCAAGAGCTCTCGAAGGGAATGCAGCAAAAAGTGCAATTCATCACCACGATCCTGCATGAGCCCTCGCTGCTGATCCTTGATGAGCCGTTCAGTGGACTCGATCCTGTGAATGCCGATCTGCTCATCAGCGTGATCAAGGAATTGCAATCCCGTGGCACCACGGTGATCCTCTCCACGCACCAGATGGATCAGGTGGAGAAACTTTGCGACGACATCGTGTTGATCAATAAAGGCAAGGTCGTGCTCGGCGGCTCCGTGCGAGCCGTCAAGGCCGAGTACCGTTCGAACCGCGTCCACCTCGAGTATCACGGCGACGATGTGGCCGTTCGCGCTATCCCCGGCACGCAGGTCGGGTCTTCCTCTATCGGTCGCGTGGAACTGGTCCTCGAAGAAGGCACCCTACCGAATGCAGTGCTACACCATGCGCTTCAGCATGTGGAGGTCACCAAGTTCGAAGTGGCCGAGCCATCGCTGCACGACATCTTCGTTGCCGCGGTCACCACGACGTCGACCCAATGATGCAGAGCGTGTGATAGGAGATGGAGCTTCCCAGTGCATCGGTGTAGGGACCGATGATCGTATTGTAGCGAAGCTTGAAGAGTCCGCGTTTGAAGAGCCGCAGCATGACCTCTACCTCGATGTAGGGTCGGAGGTCGGTGTTCTTCGTGGCAAGCATTCCCGCAGAAAAGGCATACCCGGCGCCAACTCCCCCACCGATCGTCATCCCGCGCGGATCCCCGTCGTACTCTCCAAATCGGAGCAGCAGACCCATCGGTAGATGGAACTGCGTGATGTCGAACGACCCCTCTTTGTTCGTACCAAAACAGAACATGGGGAAGGTATGCACATTCAGGTCCACCGACGCCGTTGAAGCGATCGCCCAGCTCAAGCCACCGCCGAGGGCGAACGAACCTCGCGACGTGCTGGACGAATCGTTCTTTTCCAGTGATGCTTCCGCACCCACGAACACCTCACCCTCAACAGACTGCGCACGTGCGACAACGAAGGAGAGGGTCATCACCAAGAGTGTCGCAACGACACTTGCAGTTATTTTGCGAAGAAGCATGCGCAAAGTTCGTCATCCTATCGTTCTTGGAATACTTCTTGGAGGCCTGGCGCTCCTGTGCGCCGTCATTCTGGTGCTTCGCGCTCCGTTGTCGGTATCGCACACCACAGAGGTCTTCATCCCCAAAGGCTCCAGCATCCACGCTGCTGTTGATTCGATCGATGCTCGTTGCGCACTCCCCACTCCGCGTATTGTGCTGCTCCTTGCCCGCATCACGGCCACCGTTACGTCGCGTCGGGTGCAAAGCGGATGGTATGCGTTCGGAGAGAACGACACGCAATGGGATGTCCTTCGTTCGATCTTCTCCTCGCATAAGCGCACCACCATTCGCATCACCATCCCTGAGGGATTTCGTCTTTCCGAGATCGCATCCCGTTTGCATGCAACGCTTGGCTGCGACTCGCTTCGGTTCATGCAAGCCGCCGATGCCGAGGACCTTCCCTCCCCAAGCTCGATGGAGGGTTTTCTCAAGCCGGACACGTATGAGTTCTTCTGGAAGGATCAGGAATCCGATATCGTCGAGCGCATGGCCGACGAATTCGAACAACAATGGACCACCTCGTGCGAGCCACTGCTCGCCGCGAGCGGAATGTCGAAGCTGGAAGTGATCACGTTGGCATCCATCGTACAGGCAGAGGCGGCCGTTGCCGACGAGATGCCACGCATCGCCGGTGTCTATCTCAATCGGTTGCGGATCGGGATGCCGCTGGCCGCCGATCCTAGTGTGCAATACGGATTGGGCGACAGATCAAGAGTGCTCCTCACCGATCTGAACAAGGACACGCCGTACAACACCTACTTGCACCGCGGTCTTCCACCGGGACCGATCAATAACCCGGGCCTTGCCGCCCTTCTCGCCACCCTCAAGCCTGAACGTCACCGATATCTGTTCTTTGTGGCGCGCGGAGATGGATCGGGAAGGCACAACTTCTCTGCAACAGCGGCCCAGCATGCGGATCGTGTACGCCAATACCGCAAGGAACGACGGAAGGCGGCACGGCGGTAGAGCTGGTGTTACTCGATGGTGCGGGTCGATGAGGAGAATCGTCTGCCATCGACCGCTCGGATACGGAACGTGAATGCTCGCGATGCATCCTTCGGCATCACGTCGAACTCTTCGAGGTACTTCACGCGCGGGCGTTCATTCCGATCGGCAGGACGGTTGTTGCCAAAGAGCTTGCGCGGTGGACGTGCATTCCCATCCACCACTTCGAGAGTTGGTCGGTTCGCTTCTCCGTAGTACAGAACGGTCACACGCTTCACACGTTCGCCATCGCGCGTGGTCGCGTCCTGCACGTTCGTGATCTCGGGTGGGGGGAAACTGATCACACGTACCGTTTCACTTCCTCCAACGCGCTGTCCGTCGATGAGCCGGTCCAAATAGAAGACCCGCGTGGTATCGTTCACCGATGGAGTGTAGACGATGTCCTCGCCATTCGTTCTCGCCACGTCTCGTCGGTCGTCCCGTAAGACCACGGCGATCGCATGTCCTTCTGCCACCGGTACGTTGGCCTTGATCGTATAGGCGATGCCAGGATACATCACATCCGGCACAGAGGGCGCCGGAAGTGGCTGGGCGTTCACCGTGAAGCGCGTGACGGCTTGGGCATTGTCGGTTCGGGTTGCAACGATCTCAACCACGGCCGAGCCGCTCATCGGTGCATCTCCTTCGAGCACGAACTCCCGTCGACCAACATCATTGCGGATGGTCACCGATCGTGCCGTTCGTTGATCACCATTCACACGTACTTGTGCGCCAGACTTGAGGTCCCGTTCGAGATCTGCTCCTCCCACGGATACACGATTGCTCCACCGTGCACCCGGGAGTTCGCTCAGGCGCTCGCGTTGGGGCTGAAGCCAGAATTCTCCAAATCGCGGAAGCGAGCCGGGTTGCGTTGCGGGATCCTGTTGCGTCGTTGGTGGTTGCTGGACGATGACGGTCTGGGGTGTGGACTGTCCATCGTCGATCACCACAGACAGCGTGAACTGCGTCTCGGCGCGCACCTGAAGATTCGACGCAACGGTCTGTCGGTCTCCCCCATTCAGTGCCTCGGTACCGATCACAGGGGTCGCACTACCGATCACGCGCACCAGCAGCGTGTTCCCGGCAATGTTCGACGTCGGCGGATGCCAACGGAATTCGGCGCCACGCAGGTCCGGCCGATCGACCATGGAGAACATCGACGACCCTGATGTGGAGTTCGCCTGCATCGACACGGTCTGCCGTGCCGAGAGGTCTTCGATCACATATTCAAAGCGGACATCCGCAACGTTGCCATGCACACGGATGAGATTGGTGGTATCGGCATCGACAAATCGATAGGCACCGTTCGTATCGCGCACGACGCGACAGACCAGCGTGGTCTTTTCGGGCTGGAGTTGGAACGCCGTGAGCGCTTCGATCTTGCCAACAACGTTCCCTTCTACCGACGGACCGTCGTGCTCCGGTAGCAAGAGCACCAGAGCGCAGAGGTACAGGATGAAGTAGATCTCAACGCGTCTGCGATGCTTCGGCCGACCGGTCATGTCCGTGCAGTATGGTGTTGGAAAGAATTCGCTCGAGTTCGATCCGCACGAGCCGTTCCACCTCTTGGCGTTCCACGGCATGAAGTCGCTCGGTCAACACATTCACACTTCCGGCAAAATCTTCGAGAGATCGGGACGCATCCCGCATCGAGTCCATCAGATCTGGATTTGGGGCAACCGCTTGGACAGCAGCGGCCACGGAGTCGCGCATGCTCGTGATGAGCGTTTCTTGACGGTCGACCAGGTCGACGAGCGACGTGGAGATCGACTCCAACTGGACGGCCATGGCCGCATAATCTCTGCCGATCTCGCCCAATTCCCGCAGCAATTCATCGGTCATCCCGGCGTTTTGGTCTTGATCCGTGTCAGAGCCTGCCGGTTCCTCCGGAGGAGAAAAGAACATCACGACGAACATCGTCACCAGGAGCAATGCCTCCAGGATGATGCCTGCCACCACCACGAGCTCGCTGGTGATCACGTGGAACCGATACAGTCCCACCACCACCAAGAGCATGGCCGCACCGAAGTAGACGAAGGAGTTGATCACCGAGAAATAGTATCGGTTCACGATCTCCTGCATCCAAAGGGAGGTCCCGGAGAACGTTCCGAGCGGGTGGAGGACCACCACGTTCTTCTTCGTCAGTCGGAACAACTCCCGTTCCGACGTACAGATCTGCCAGCAGATCCGCAAGGTCGGCATCGAGCGGAGCTGCCGGTCGAAGCGGAGTTCCCGATATATGTCGCGCAACAATGCGCGACCCTGGATCCCAGACAGGGTTTCCAATTGCGTCATGCGGCTTCCGGATACGTTTGCAAGCTGTCAATGATATGGAATTTTCGTATCCTAAGGGGCCATCTCTGTCTCGAGGAAATCCCATGAGAGTGTATCTACGCTCGGGCATGCTCATTGCCCTCTGTTGCCTATCCACCGCTGCAGCTGTTGCAGCCACTTCTCCGACTCATCGCACTCGTGTTCGGTCCGTGTTCGAACAGAACATCGGACAGATCAAAGCGGACGACGGAAGTTCACTGGGTTATGTGGACGCCTTCCTCCGTGTGAATGGGGTGACGGCCTTCCTCCATAACAAGGGATTGCACCTTGTGATGCAGAACTACTATCGCACCGGACCGGATCTTGCAGACGATATCGAGGTGGAATCGTACCGCGTCGATGCGACACTCGTGAACAGCAATCCGAATGCGCGCATCGTCACTTCGGGCGAGGTCCCTGCCGTACGTCGTTACATCCTACCGGGCTTCGGTCGTGAAGGTGGTGTGGCGCGCGCATGGAGCGAGGTCACCTACCGCGATGTATGGCCGAACATCGATCTTCGACTCTACCTTACCGACAAAGGACTGAAGTACGACTTCATCGTCCATCCCGGCGGTGACCCATCGCAGATCGCCATCCGATACGATGGCGCACCATCGGTGGAGTCACGCACCGGTGGCGGGCTCTCCATCCCTACGCCCCTTGCCACCCTGCAAGAGGATGCCCCTGTTTCCTTCGTGCAACATCCCGATGCCTCACAGTCCTACGTTGCAAGCGCTTTCACGATCTCCGGCAATGTTGTGCGGTTCACGGTGGGCTCCTACGATGCGACACAGACCTTGATCATCGACCCGCAACGTGTATGGGCCACGTACTATGCGTCCAACGCAGACTTCACGGAACCACGCGTAACGATCGACCCCTCCGGAAATGTTGTGATGGCAGGCGGCACCATGGGCACGACGCTTCCAACAACACCAGGCGTACTGCAGCGCAGGGCAAAGGTCGTGCAGGATGCCTACGTGACGAAGTTCTCCGATGCCGGGACACACTTGTGGTCGACCTACTATGGCGGCTCGAAGATCGACTACTTCAAAGACGTCACCACGGATAGCCTTGGCAACATCTTTGCCGTTGGCTTCACGAATAGCCGCTATCCGGACACCAACCTCTGCGATGTGCCGAACATCGGCACGGGTTCAACATTTCTCACGGCAGATGTCGATAGCATCACGGTAGGCGAAGGGCTCGGCCTCAAGCTCAATCCGAATGGCGGTTATCTCGATTGCTGGTTGTTAGGCGGAACGCAGAACGATGTGTGTACGAGCATTCGACTGGTTGGCACGGACATGATCATTGCGGGTTACTCTGGTAGCCCGCGCATCGCAGGACAGTTCGGCGTCGTTCCCAAACAGAACGTTGCGTCGTTGAACATGGACATGTTCATTCTGCGAGCAAAGCAGACCAAGACCAACGTGAACTACTACGACACACAGTGGATGACGTTCATGGGAGGAACTGCCTACGACCAGATCAATGGCATTGCCGTGAACAGGTCGGGCGATCTCTTCGTTGTGGGCATGACGAACAGTCCCGACATCCCTGTGTCGACCACGGCCGTGCAAACGACCACGAGGGGCGGCAAGGAGGCATGGGTCGGACGCTTCAACAACGTCACGGGCGCTCGCGTCTGGTCGACGTATGCCGGCGGCACGGAAGATGACGATCCCGTTCGCATTGCAATCGACAAGGATGACAACATCACGTTCGTTGGTAATACGATGAGCACGAACTATCCCACGACGGCGGGCTCGAAGTATCCGAATTATCAGGGATTGGGCGACGGATTCATCACGCAACTCACGAAGAACGGCGCCATGTCGTGGTCGACGTATTATGGTGCGGACACCACAGAGTTCCTCTATGACGTGGCGTGCGATCAGAGTGCAAACGTGTGGGTGATCGGCTACTCGAGCAACTCCACGAACTTCGAGACCACGGCAGATGCGTTCCAGAAGGATCGTCCCGTACCATTGCAACCAACGCCTAAAGACGGCATCATTGCCAAGTTCCAGCAAGACGGTACGATGCTGTATGCGAGTTTTCTCGGCGCACCGGCACAAACACCGCTCCCCGTTCGCGACTCCTTGAATCATCCACCACCGGGCACCGATTACGGATATGACGAAGGCGTTGCACTTGCTGTGGACCGCGACGCCTACATGGTGTTCGTGAACACAAGCTACTCGCCTCGCTTTGATACGACCGCCGGTGCCTTCATGGGTGGCAGTAAGGTACAACAGGCACCCAACACACTCGTGAACAATTTGTTCCTGAACTATTTCTCGAATTGCAAGGACACATCGATCGACATCACAGCGAACGGGCCACTCGTGCTCTGTGATAATGATTCTCGATTGTTGCTCGGTCCTACGGGCTACGAGAAGTATCAATGGTCCACCGGTGAAACATCACGCAACATCACGGTCAAGGATACCGGTAGCTACGTTCTTACCGTAACAACGCCGCAGGGTTGTCGCTATCGCGACACCGTGCATATCCAGCGTTCCCCCAAGCCGATCGCCAATGCCGGCACCGACATTCAGATCTGCAAGGATTCCGTTGGTCTCCTCAACGCCGTCGTTACCAGCGGCGTCGCTCCATTCAAGTACAAGTGGAATCGCATCGAGACCGGACCCGAGTTCATCGTCGACGGAGACTCGCTCGCCGTGTGCAAGGTGAACCCGGGGACCACGTCGCGCTACGCCGTCACGGTCACGGACGCGCAAGGCTGTACCGGTATCGACACCGTTCGGGTCACCGTGATCAACACGGTCCCAACGTTCGCACCATCAACGGCGAACTTCGGCTCCCTTGATGCATGTGCGTCGAGCGCGGACACGACGATCACGATCACGAACCCGATGCCGTATGACATTTATGTGAGCGGCTTTGTTGGCGACAAGCCTGTCGTGAGTGTTGTCACATCGCTCAGTCCGGCCATCAAGATCGCCGCAAATGGCGGCAAGGCCGATGTACGTGTGCGTATCGCACCAACAACGGCGGGTGTTACATCTGGCACCATGAACTTCCTCGGTACGCCATGCTCGTGGGTTCTCACCGTTCCGTATACGGCATCGAAAGCACAACTCACGGCATCGGCCAACCCATCGGCGGTGACCTTCCGCGCAACGGCTTCATGCGAGAACACAAAGGTCGACACCACGATCTCCATCGACAACAACGGCACCGATGATCTCACGCTCAAGATTGGCATCGTTACTGCACCGTTCTCGATCGTGAGTCCGACGACCGATGTGGTTGTACCAAAGGGTGGCAAGCAAGCAGTGGTCATCCACTACGAACCAACGGCCGCCGGTGTGTACAGCGAGATCGCTCGCTTCCCGTTCATCGCCGGCGCTTGTAACGACACGATCCGCGTGAACCTCAATGCGCGCAGAGATAACGTACAAGTACAGGCATCGTTGTCGTCTGTCACCTTCCCTGAACTCTCAGGATGCGAAGATCAACGAGACACCACCATCGTGATCCGCAACACCTCTAGCGTACCCGTCACGATCACGCCAACGGCATCATCGGCCGATGTAGTGCTCGAACCCGCGACCGCGACGGCAGTGGCTGCGAACGACAGTCTCGTCGTGAAGATCACGTTCCGTCCTGCAACGCAGGGTTCCTACACAGGCTCGGCAACATTCACAGCAGAACCATGCAACATTGCCATCAACGTTGCGATCAGCGGTTCGAAACAAGGCATCTCGTTCGCGACTCCGGCATCCCTCGATCTCGGAAGGGTGCGTAGTTGTTCAACTCCATCGACCACGACCACGTTCTCCATCACGTACAACGGAACGAGTGGCACGGGCAGTGTTGAATCGGTTGTAAGTGGTGCGAACACGACCACCACCCTCACGGCTGGAGCACAACTACCGATCGGACAGGCACAGCAGTACTCGATCACGTGGACACCAACGGTCGACGGCGCTTATGTGGACAGTCTTGTTCTTGTTATGCAGCCATGTTCTGTGCGTCGCGTGATCAGACTCACAGGTATCCGCTCCACGCCGAGCCTGACGTCGCAAACCCCCACTGTTGCGATCGGTGCGATCAGCGGCTCCGCAACCGGCTCTGTCACCTATGTGAACAGTGGTACCGACACACTCCGTGTTGGTGTTGCCTCTGTGTCGGCAAATACCTTCATTGTGGCGACCACTCCGGCAAACCTCGATGCGATCCCGCCCGGTGGTACGATCAAGGTGGACTATCAAGTGAACTGCGCATCGCGCGCCACTGTCAACGATACCATTGTAGCACGCGTGCTCACACCATGCACGTTCGACGTCCCAACGGTCTTCACCGGCACATGCTCCACAGCCGGTCCGGTAGCAACGACGGTGAAGATCGACAGTGTGCAGGCCAAGGTCGGTGAAACGATCTCCGTTCCGCTTCGCATCACGGCCTCTTCTGGACTGATATCCGGCAATGCACGTTCCTGGAAGGCCACCGTCGCCTACTTGCCGAGTGTGCTCGTTGGTGTGAATGGAACACAGGATTGCTGGGTGAGCGGACAGAGCGGACCTTGCACCATCGACATTACGGGTCAGCGCGGAACAGACACCATTGGCGTCCTCACGACACTCAAGTACACGGTCGTTCTTGGCGATGCAACGAATGCGCCACTGACGATCCTCTCGTTCGAGTGGACCGAAGCGCCAACGGCAACGATCACACGTATCCCAGGTAATGTAACGGTCAACGGCATCTGCGAAGAAGGCGGTACTCGCCTGCTACGTCCGACCGGCACACCTTATCGTGTGGTGGTCGCACCGAATCCTGCCAGTGACCAAACCACCGTCATGATCGATGGCCTTGGAAGCGAGTCGGCCGTGATCACGCTCTACAACATGCTCGGTCAACAGTTGTACACGGCAACGGTTCCGCCGGATGCGAATGGAAGTGTTCGCCACAGTATCGACCTGCGAACGTATGGTTCCGGCATCTATGGCCTGAACGTCACGGCGCGCGGTACGACCTCGAAGACCACTCTCATCATCGCACGATAAGGAGCACTCCATGAACAACACGATCAAGATCCTCGTCTTTCTGGTGTGCACGATCTCGGCATCAGCGCAAAAGAGCACAACACCAAGTGCGGAAACACCACAACCACGCTCTGCAGGAAAAGAGACCACCACGAAGAGTGTGGTTGCCACTCCGGAACCGGACCCTGTGGCCACGAAGGCAAGCTCATGGTGGGGTCTCGGACTCCATGGAGGTATGAACATCTCCATGCATAGTGCTTCGTTCAGCGGACTTCCGGGCGTACCAAGCTGCTGTCCGGAGTACACCAGCGGAAGCGGTGGCGGGTTCTATGGTGGACTCGGTTCCGACTTCCCGATCACGCCTGCCGTCACGATGCTCGTCCGACTTGCCTACAGTTCCAACACGGGTACGTTCGAGGCGACGGAGCCCACCACTGTTCGCATCAACAACACGGTCGAGAACACCTCGTTCAAGCATACGTTGAACACGACCCTCAACACCGTGATCGTTGAACCTGCGGCCGAATGGCGCGTCACAGGCGGACTTGGTCTCGTTGGCGGACTTCGTCTCGGCGTGTTGATGAGCGCCACGTATGATCAGAAGGAGACGTTCACAGACCCTTCGATCCCGTATGAGTATCTCACCACCAATTCCGCAACGAACAACGCCTCTTCCGGTGACATCACACAGCTCAGTGCATTCCAGTTCGGGTTGCTTCTTGGCGCTCGCTATCACTTGCCGATGAATGCAGAAAGCACCTTCGAACTCGTCCCTGAAGCGTACTTCGCTCCCATGTTCACGAACAACGTGACCGGTACGGACTGGTCGACATCGTCCATCCGACTCGGACTGGGAATTCTCTATAAATTCATGACCTACCCTTCGGATTCCAATCCGCTGGCGCCGAAATAACAACACACCATGTCAGACCTAGAACGCGAGATCAAACGTAGACGAACCGTTGCAATCATCTCACACCCCGATGCGGGTAAGACCACACTCACCGAGAAGCTTCTCTTGTACTCGGGAGCGATCCATGCTGCAGGTGCCGTCACGGGCGGCAAGCACTCGAGTACGACGTCCGACTGGATGGAGATCGAGCAGCAGCGCGGCATTTCCGTGTCGTCCAGTGCGATGCGCGTGGAGTACGGCGACTATCTCCTGAACATCCTTGATACTCCGGGCCACCAGGATTTTTCGGAAGACACCTATCGCACATTGATGGCCGTCGATTCTGCCATCATGTTGCTCGATGCGGGCCGTGGTGTGCAGGAACAAACACTGAAACTCTTCAAGGTCTGTCGAGATCGCGGCATTCCCATCATCACCTTGATGAACAAGATGGACCGCCCCGCACGAAGTCCGCTTGAACTTCTCGACGAAGTGGAGCAAACGCTTGGTATCACAGCCATTCCTCGCACGTGGCCCATTGGCGACGGATCGGATTTTCGCGGGATCTTCGATCGCGACACCGAGCAGTTCCACGAGTTCGAGCGAACTGTTGGCAACAAATACAAAGCACCGATGAAGGTGGGCGACATTCGTGGCGAACAACTGCGTCGATCGCTTGGAGAGATGGCCCACAACAAGCTCCTTGAGGACCTGGAATTCGTGGATCACGTTCTTCCGGCTTTCGATCGGGATGCCTATCTGAACGAGCGCTGTACTCCCGTGTTCTGGGGATCGGCCATCACGAATTTCGGCGTCGAGCACTTCCTTCAAGCCATTCTTGACCTTGCCCCATGCCCACAGCCCTTTGAGATGTCGGCGGGTCCGGTGAACCCGATGAGTTCGGAGTTCACGGGATTTGTGTACAAGGTGCAGGCGAACATGAACAAGGCGCATCGAGATCGGATCTCGTTCGTGCGTATCGTGAGCGGTACGTTCGAACGCGGGATGACGGCCTTCCATCCGCGCTCGAACAAGGAGACGAAACTCAACTATCCGTTCCAGATCTTCGGACGTGATCGTAGCATCATCGATGTGGCCTATCCGGGTGACGTGATCGGACTCACGAATCCCGGACTGTTCCGTGTTGGCGATACCATCACGGGCAAGAGCGACGTCACCATTCCGCACTTCCCGCGTTTCGCACCCGAGATCTTTGCCAAGGTCTGGCCCGTGTCGCGATCGTTCAGCAAGAGCTTCCGCAAGGGCATCGAGCAGTTGTCGGAGGAAGGCGTGATCCAGATCTTCACCGAGGCCGATGCCTCGCCGGCACCGCTCGTGGCAGCCGTGGGTGAACTACAACTAGAGCTGTTCGCCTGGCGCATGGAGAACGAGTACAACGAAAAGGTCTCCCTCGATCGATTGCCCTTCACACGCACACGCTGGTTGGGGTCCGATGTGCGCCCCGCCACGAACGTGCCGCTCGTCTACGACGAGCAGCAACGACCGGTGGCAGTGTTCAAAAGCGACTGGGAGATCAACTATGCTCTCGAGCGCACGAAGGACCTTGTGCTACTGGAGCGACCCGAAGCCTAACGCTCACTCTTCAAGTGTTCCCATTTTCCCTCCTGCGAAGTCGCGGTAGGCAGCGCGTACTTCTTCTTCGGTGTTCATCACGAACGGACCATGCATGGCGATCGGTTCATTCAGTGGTGCTCCACTCAGGATGATCATCGATCCGGGCGAAGTGGTGCGAAGGCGGAAGGGAGCAGGGTCTTCGTCGAGCACCACCATGTAGCGCTCGTTGATGGCATGATCGTCGTTCAGGATCACACCGCCGTGCAGAATGTAGATGAGCGACGTGGCATGCGGTAGATCGAGCTCGACATCGACACCGGCATCAAATGTTGATGTCATAGCGAGGACCGGCGAAAAGGTCTCGGCAGGTCCGGTCACACCATCATAGGTCCCCGCCACCACATGCAGATTCAGCGGTTGCCCATTGCCCGTGACTGTGTGAACGGGGATCTTGGACGATGCAATGTCTTGATACTTCGGCGTTGTCATCTTATGCTTTGCCGGTAGATTCACCCACAGCTGGATGAGCTCCAGTGTACCACCTCTCGCAAGGAATTCGTCGGTGGGTCCTTCACTGTGCAGCACGCCGCTGCCTGCCGTCATCCACTGCACGTCGCCGGCATTCAAGATCCCATGGTTGCCCATTGAATCGCGATGCCGCGCCTGTCCGTGAAAGAGAAAGGTCACCGGTTCGAAACCGCGATGCGGATGCGGACCGAGGCGCTCCATCGGATGTGCCGGATCGATGATGTGTGGTCCGGCATGATGCAGCAGGATGAATGGTGAAGCCTCGCGCACTTCGCGCGATGGGAGTGGTTGCTTCACCCGAAACGGTCCCATGGGGAACTCTTGGGCGTACGCGACGCCGCGTACGCCTCGTGGAGTTGTTCGTGTCATACGTGTTAGGCGGTGGCCACAGCTTGTTCAGCCGTTGCGACCTTGAGGAGTTGAACATTCAACAACAAGCGAACTTCGTCGCTTACAACAATACCACCGGCTTCGGTAACACCATTCCAGTGCAGACCGAATTCCTTGCGGTCGATCTTACCCGAGAGTTCAAAGCCAGCCTTCATGTTCCCGTAGAAGTCCAAGATCGTTCCGCCGAATTCACCGCGCAACGTGATGCGCTTCGTGACGTCGCGGATCGTGAAGTCGCCGGTCAGATCGAATGTATCGTCTCCGGTCTTCGTGAATGCCGTCGACACGAATGTGACCGTCGGATACTTCTCTGCATTGAAGAAATCGTCGCTCTTCAGATGTCCGTCGCGCATCTCGTTCTTTGTCGAGATCGAGTTCACATCCGCTTCGAATCTGATCTTGGCGTCGCTGAAGTCTGCAGCGTCACTTTCGACGTCTACGCGGTACGATGTGAATTCCCCCGTGACCGTATTGATCATCAGGTGCTTCACCTTGAATTGCACATCCGAGTGCAGCGTGTCCACTGTCCATGTTGCCATATCCGTCCCTTTGTTGAGGAGTGAGTGTTTCGTGTTCCAACACACAAATATATGTGTTTAAACACGCATATGTCAAGCGAATATTTTTTGCTCGCCGTTTTGACCCGAAACCGTTAGTAAGAAGCTGTGCTTGCGGAGCCGCTGATGATGGCCACACCACTACTGGTGCCGAGCCGATGTGCGCCCGCCTCGATCATGGCCATGGCCGTCGCATGATCACGGATGCCGCCGGAGGCCTTGACCTTGACGTGCGGTCCGATATGTGCTCGAAGGAGCCGCACATCTTCGACGGTCGCACCCGAGCCTGCAAAGCCGGTGGACGTTTTGATATAGTCTGCATGCGCCTGCGAAACGATGCCGCACATGTCGATCTTCTCGGCCTCTGTGAGCAGACCTGTTTCGATGATCACTTTGACGATGCCCTTGCGCTCGTGTACACTGATCACGATCTCGCGGATATCGGCGAACACAGTATCGAGATCACCGCTCTTGATGGCCGTGATATTGGCGACCATGTCGATCTCGCGTGCCCCATGGAACATGGCGAGCTCTGCTTCATGTACTTTCGATGCCGTGAAGGTGCCACCCAGCGGAAAGCCCACCACGGTACACACCGCCACCTTGCTCCCTATCAGCGCATCGGCCGCATGTTGCACGTGCCACGGGAGAACGCAGACACTAGCGAAGTGGTGCGTGCGCGCTTCGGCGCAACAGGCAAGGACCTGCTCGGTGGTCGCGTCGGGTTTGAGAAGCGTGTGGTCGATGGTCGAGGCAAGTGTTGTCATATTATTGAAGATCGATCTCGCGACCGAACATGTCCGGTACTTTGTATTGATGACTGCCAAAGGCAGAGAACAGTTGATTGGTCGAGAACACCAGTCCTGCAAAGCGATTCTCGTCGAGATTGAAGGCGAAGTCGAATCGAAAGATCGCGTCAGCGCCGGAAGATTTCAAATTATGGACGCGGAAACCAAGTCCTATGGAGTGATGGAACCGCATCGCGCTTAGCGCCGTGCCTTGATTCCACACCGAACCGAAGTCATAGAACGCAACGCCCGAGAACCCGAAGGCCCACCACTTCCATCCCGGGAAGTAGCGCAACTCACAATTGGCAACGATGCGATTGTCTCCCACCAATTGGTTCACAGGATATCCGCGCAATCCTGCTTCGTTATCGAGGATCAATTGTCGGAACGCGGCCCAGTTCCATGCGGTGTTCTGTCGGAACCGTCCGGCCAACACCAACTGATCCGTGAGGCGTGCATGACCGATGCCCAAGATCTCCATGGCCGTGTATTTGGCTTGGCCTTCGCCAAATCCGCTACCGGCGCCAAGACGTCCGAACAGATAGACGTCCTTGCCCACGTATCCCGATTGTTCGGCCATTCCACCCACGTACCACATCGACTCACCATCTTTTCCGAGCGAGAAGATCCGACCCAGAATGGCCGAACCCCAAGCACCGCGTGCTTGCACGTCTTCGGTCTCGAATCCATTCAGTCCAACGCTGCGCTTGTACTCCTGTCGGATCGACGAGAAGGCCACGAGCACACGGCCCGTGTTATCGAATGCCTGACGGAGATTGGGCGAGGCCCGTTGAATATCCTCGATACTGCCGAACACGGTGAAGAACAGTCGATCTCGTTCACCATAGGCCCATGCATGCCAAGCCGAGGCACGCTGAAGGTGGAAGGGTGCGAGGGAGGTCGGCACACCGCGGTCGTAGATGAAGTCGCTTCCGAACGAATTCTGCAATGCAACAGACCACGACGTGGGTGTGGCCATCGTACGGAACTGTTTGATGAAGGTCACCGATTGCTCTGTCTTGATCCGGTTGGCGAGGATCGATGCATACAGACCGATCTCGGTGCGGAACAATCGTCGTTGACCGACCGATGCCATGCCCTCCCAACCAATGTCGTTCTCCGTCTTGTACACTCCCGACAGGAGAGCATCTGTACCGGTGCCGGCCACGTTTCCCTCTTCGATCTTCACACCGATGTTACTGGCGCCACCACCGGTACCGAACAGCACAGCGGGACGGAACGACCAGCGATCCTGCGTGAGCAACGTAATGTCGACACTATCTTCCGACACCGTGTCGATCTTCACGCGAACGAGCGAGAACAACCCGGTCTTCCGCAAGATCCGTTCGGTCTCCATGATGGAAACGGTGTCCAACTCATCGCCTTCTTCGAACAGAAGTTCGTCCTCGACGTAGTACTCGCGCGTAAGCGTGTGAATGGCATTGGCCCAATCCGCACCAAAGAACCAATCGGAATGGCGCGGATCGAACACATCGCGTCGATCCACAGTGATCGATCGGATGTAGGGCTGTGAGGCAGCAGGGAGAACGGAAAGCAGGAAGAGGATCGTGCAAGAGAAGAAGGCGACGGCGTGTCGACGCGGCATCAACGTCCTCCCGAAAGCAAGGAATAGACTTGCTGTGTTGTGGTGCACATCATCAACCGGTGTGTGAGTTCCAGACATTCGAAATACTGCATGGATCGGATCCTGTCCTTCAATTCTAAGCATAGTGTAGGCGACACGCTCAATTCGCTGATACCCAGTCCGATCAGCATTTCGGTGGCCGCGGCATGACCGGCCAATTCACCACACACGCTTACCGGTGTACTGTGAAGCCGCCCTGCGTCCACCACCATTTTGATCATACGGATCACGGCGGGATGGAGTGCATCGAAAATATCGGCCACCATTTCATTCGTGCGGTCGGTAGCCAGTGCGTATTGCGCCAGATCGTTCGTTCCGATGCTCAAGAAGTCCGCAGCCTGCGCAAACGTCTCGGCCATCAACGCCGCTGCAGGGGTCTCGACCATCACGCCGATCTGGATGTGCGGGTCGAAGTCCACTTCTTCCATGGCCAGCCGATGCTTGCATGTTTCGATCATCACCTTGGCTTGATGGAGTTCTTCGAGCACGGTCACCATGGGCAACATGAATCGAACGTTGCGATGTCGGCTTGCGCGGAGCACAGCATAGATCTGATCTTCGAAGAGATCCGGACGGTAGAGCAAGAACCGAATGCCACGAAGTCCGAGAGCAGGATTGTCCTCGTGATGCGGAATGCCTTCTCGGAACTTGTCAGACCCAACGTCGAAGGCACGGAACGTCACGGGACGGGGATACGCACGCTCTGCGATATCGCTGTACCATTCCGTTTGCTCCTCGATGCTCGGATATCCGCCATGCTGCATGAGCAGAAACTCTGTGCGAACGAGACCGATACCCTCACACCCCGCCATCACGGCACCATCCACTTGGTCCGGCGAGTCGATGTTGGCAAGCAGACGCACACTCAGTCCGTCCTGTGTGATCGTCGGTTCGTTGATCAACGTTCCAAGTCGAGCACGGTACTCTTCTGCACGGCCTTGCTTCTCACGATAGAGCTCCAACGTCTCTTCGCTCGGATGTACGATCACCACGCCAGCATATCCATCAACGATAATGGTGGTGTCATTGGGGATGTCGGTGGTGGCATTGCGCAATCCGATCACGGCCGGGATGCCAACATCGCGCGCCAAAATGGACGAGTGCGAGTTGATACCACCGATCTCGGTGATGAAGGCCCTTGTGTTGGTCTTCTTGAAGAAGAGGATGTCTTGCGGCGTCATCGAGCCGGCCACAACGATGGCATCTCGTGCAGCCGCATGCGACAGCGTCTTGTTGCGCAAGTGAGATAGTAATCGCTCCTTCACATGATCAAGGTCCTGCGCCCGCTCCCGCAGAATGGGGTCGCGCGCCTGAAAGAGCATCTGACGCTTCGCATCGAATTCTTCGATCAATGCCCACTCGGCCGTGTCGCCTTGCTCGATCTTCGAGATCACCGTGTGCGAGAGGATCGGATCTCCTACGATCATCAGGTATGACTCGATGATCGTGCTCACGTTCTCTGTTTCTTCACGAGCGAGTTCGATGGCCGAGATCAGTTCGGCCGCAGCCAGCTCGACCGCCGAGCGGAAGCGAGCCACCTCTTCGGTGATGCGTTCACCGCTGATCTTCTCTGATTGAACGGAGGGAGATTCCACCGATAGCACGAAGGCCCTGCCGATGGCAATGCCATGCGAGGCGGGGATGCCTTTGAGGACGTGTTCGTCACGCGTCGCGTGGTGGCGAAGCATACTGTCCGTTGTCGTGTACGATCGATGTTGACTCGACATGCACTTATGGCTCTCCAAATCCGGAGTTGAACAACTCCTCAATTGCTGCTGCCGCTTCTGCTTCGTCGGGCCCTTCCACCAGCAACCCTACCTGAGCTCCTTGCTCCGCTGCCAACGTCATCACACCGATGATGCTCTTGGCGTTGATATTGAAGCCGTCTCGCTGCAGGTAGATCTCCGACTTGAACCGCGAGGCGATCTTCACGAGCATAGCGGCAGGTCGCGTGTGAAGTCCTGCTCTGTTTCGTACTGTCAGCATCGTCTCGATCATGCGTTCCTATCAGTCTTCCGTGCGAGGTTCTGCCGCCTTTCGAAGCCGATTCATGAGGGCTTCGTTCGTTCGAACCTGTTCGTCACAATGTACGATAATTTTTTTCACATGCAAGGAATCGGCGAGGCGTAGTTCGGCATAAAGAGACGCCGCCGATAACGGCCTCCACGGAAGGTCCAGCGCAAGATCGATCGGCGCGAGCAGGAGCGTCGGACCCTTATCTGCATCACGTTCTCGGATGGCCTCCTCGATCGAGTCCACGAGCACTACGTTGGCATGCGGAGCATAGTGTCGGTACCGTGTGCCGGGAGAGCGATGCAGATCGGCATCCTGCACAGAGGTCGCAACGGGAGCGTCGATGCAACGCTCGATATCATTTCGTGACACGCTTCCCGGACGTAGGATATAGACCTTTTCGTCGACGATGCGGACCACCGTCGATTCCAATCCTTCCCTACACGGACCTGCATCGATCACCGCTGCGATCTTACCATCCAGATCGTCGAGCACATGCCGCGCCGTGGTCGGGCTCGGACGTCCGCTCAGATTCGCCGATGGTGCGGCAACCGGTGCGCCCGCACGGGCAATGATGGCTCGCGTCACGGCAAGGTCGGGCATGCGCACAGCCACGGTGTCCAGTCCGGCGGTCACGAGATCGCTCACATGCGAACGCTTGGGCAACACGAGCGTGAGCGCACCCGGAAAGAAGGCATCCATCAGCCGTTGCGCCAAAGGAGAAACGACGGCGATCGAGGTCACGTCGGCAAAGCTGGCAACGTGGACGATGAGCGGATTGTCGGCCGGGCGCCCCTTGGCGGTGAAGATGCCGCGAATGGCATCATCGTTCGTGATGATCGCCGCGAGACCGTAGACGGTCTCCGTTGGAATGGCGACCACCTTGCCTTCACGAAGCAATGTGCTTGCAACGTCAACAGCGCGCGCCTCGTCCACGCGTGCATCGATCATGATCGTGGTCATGAAGCGAACCATGTATGCTTGAGAACAACGCGCGCCATCGGATCCAGTGGCGTGTCGCGAACATAGGACTGCAGGAGTCGATAGTGCATTTCGTAGAACAAGAGCAATGCGGGAGAATCCTCGGCCACCAACGATTCCGCCTTTCGATACATGGTGTGGCGTCGTTCCCGATCCGGCTCGCCGACCCCGGCCATCAGGTACTGCGTGACCGTTGGATCGTTGTAGCGCGTGCTGTTCGGATATGAAGCACCGTGCGGATCGGTCGGCACCACGGCTCCGTTGAACAGACCCAAGAACGTTTCAGCATCGGGATAATCGCCATACCACCGCGTGCCCCACAATTGGAGTCGACCTGCCTCGGCCTCCTGCAAGAACTGTGCGAACTGCAACACGCGGATCTTCATCGTGATGCCAAGTTGTTCGCGCCACATTTGCTGCAATGCTTCTGCTGTTTGCTTGAGGCGCGGCTCGGAATAGATCGTCAAGGTCACTTCGGGAAATCCTCGACCGTTCGGGAAGCCGGCTTGCGCCAGTTCCGCTCGCGCCCGATCGGGATCGAAGCCGAGGCCACGAACACTGTCGATGGGATAGTCGAGCAGCACAGGTGGTGTGATACCATGCGTTGCTGCTGCGAACGGCTGTCCTTGCAACACGAACTTCACAAGGCGATGTCGGTCGATGGACATCGATAGTGCACGACGTACACGTCGGTCGTTGAACGGTGCTTCCGTACACAAACAGTCGACGAACCACGTGCAGAGCGCCGGAGTGCGTTGCAACGCGAACGCTGACGATGGTGCACGCAAGTTGCCTGTGGACGCGTCGACGAGCAAGGGAAACACCTCCGTCGGGATCGTGAAGCACTCTTCAAGCAGACCTTGCTTGAAGGCCGCGAACTGCACGTTATCGTCCTTGATGAACTCGATGCGCACACCATCGAGGAATGGAAGCCGGTTCCCTGCCTCGTCGTGTTGCCAGTAGTTCGGATTGCGCACCAGCGTGATCTGTTGATCTTCGCGCCACTCGCGGAACATGAACGGTCCACTCCCCACCGGATGCCGAAAGAACTCTTCACCATAGTGCTCGACGGCCTCGTGCGGCACCGCACATCCGAATCCGCTGGCCAGGGTAAGGAGGAAGGGAGCGAAGGGTCGTTCCAGGGTGATCACCAGTGTGGAATCGTCGGGGGCAACAATGCCTTCGGGTGGACGTGTGGCGCGACCGAGTTCACGATCGCGATGAAATCGCGATGCTCCAAGAACGCGATCTTGAAACGCCCAGAACGAAAGGGTCTTCTGTGTTGGATCGCATGCGCGCACCAGTGAATACACCATATCGTGTGCGGTCAACCGACGTCCGCGTCCCTGCGGGAAGCACACGTCATCGTGGAACCGAACATCCGTGCGCAAATGGAATACGTATTCCGTGCCATCCTCCGAGATCTCCCATCGCGTGGCCAGTTCGCCTTGCACGCCAAGGAGCGAATCGAACGTGATCAACCGGTCGAAGATCTGCAAACAGATATCGTCGGCAAGCTTGCTGCTCACACGCACCGGATCCAGTGCACTCGGGCTCCCGCGCAACATGTTGATGCGATAGGTGCCACCGTACGCCTTGCCGCCCTTCGCCATTCGCACATGATGTTCCGGAATGGCAGACCGTCGGCATCCCGATACGGCAGCAAGAACGAGCACGACCACCATGAACACCGCCATCATCCGAACCATCGTCCTATGCCTTCTGAGTGGTAACTTTGGGACCCCGAACCTACGCAGAATACCATGAGACCCGTCACAACCTTCGTTGTCAACCCCACCATGCCGGCCGCCCTTGCCCCCTTGAAAGAGCTGGCCTATAACTTCTGGTGGTGCTGGCATGCCGATGCCATCGAGCTTTTCCATCGGATCGATCCGGTGCTCTGGGAAGAGACCCACCACAATCCGGTGGCCATGCTGGCCCTTCTGTCGAACGAGCGCTTGAACGCCCTCGCCGAACGAGCGGAGTATGTTGCCAATCTGACGGAGGTCTATCAGGAGTTCCGCTCCTACATGGACTCCAAAGGGTGGTATTCGTCGATCGACGCCACGCCGGGGTCCTTTGTGGCCTACTTCTGTGCCGAGTTCGGCATCCATGAGAGCTTCAGCAACTATAGTGGCGGTCTTGGCGTGTTGGCGGGCGACCACCTGAAGAGCGCTTCCGATCTCGGCGTTCCGCTCGTTGCCGTTGGCCTGCTATACCAAGAGGGCTACTTCCGACAGTATCTCACGCAGAACGGCTGGCAGAATGAGATGTACAGCGAGATCGACTTCTTCACGCTGCCACTTACGCCCGTCACCCGTCAGGACGGTTCGCCTCTGATGATCACCGTCGACGTGCCCTTGGGTACGCTACATGCACAGATCTGGAAGTTGAATGTTGGCCGAGTGCCATTGTACTTGCTCGATACAAATGTGCCGCAGAACGTGGATCCCACGTTGCGCGATGTTTCGGACCGACTCTATGGCGGCACGACAGACACGCGCGTGATGCAGGAAATGCTCTTGGGTATCGGCGGCATGCGCATGCTGGCAGAGCTCGGCATCGAGCCCGCTGCCTGTCATGTGAACGAAGGCCATGCAGCATTCTCCATGCTTGAGCGCACACGGATGACGATGTCGCGGCTCGGCATGACGTTTCGAGAGGCTTGGCGGATCACACAGTCGTCGACCATCTTCACGACACATACCCCCGTCCCTGCTGGCAATGAGATCTTCCATTTCGACGTGGTCGAGCGCTACTTCAAGGCCTATGTGTCGACGCTCGGCATCTCGTGGGCAGAGTTCCTCGAACTGGGCACGCAGACGCTGGCCGATATCGAGGACGGATTCTCGATGACGGTGCTCGGGTTGAAGGGAAGCACCTATCGCAACGGCGTGAGCAAGTTGCACGGAGCGGTCGCGCGCCAGATGTGGAATGCCGTGTGGCCCCAGTTCTCGCTGGAAGAGGTTCCCATTGGCGCCGTCACGAACGGCGTTCACACCGGCACGTGGGTGGGTAGCGAACTGGCCCATCTGTACGACCGGTATCTATCTCCCAAGTGGCGCACCCACCCCGAAGAGAACGATGCATGGGAGAACGTTGATCGTATCCCCTCGTTCGAACTCTGGCGTGTGCATCAACGACGTCGTGAGCGCCTGGTGATCGCAGCACGCGAGCACATCCTGAGCAAGCACCATGCCTCCCTCACGCAAGAACAGGCGTCGAAGATCCACGATTATCTGGATCCCGACATTCTCACCATCGGCTTCGCACGGCGATTCGCCACGTACAAACGGGCAGATCTGCTCATGCGCGACATGGATCGACTGGCTGCCCTCGTCACCGACCCGCAGCGCCCCATGCAGGTGATCATGGCCGGCAAGGCCCATCCGCGCGATACGGCCGGGAAAGAGCTCATTCAGCACGTTCTCGAGAATATTCGTAACCATGGGCTTGAACATCGTATAGTCTTCCTCGAAGACTACGACATGCATGTGGCCCGACTCATGGTCAGGGGATGCGATGTGTGGCTCAACACTCCTCGCAGACCATATGAGGCATCGGGAACCAGCGGTATGAAATCCATCATCAATGGCGGTTTGCACTTCAGCGTTCTCGATGGCTGGTGGGCCGAGGCCTTTGACGGACACAACGGGTTCGCCATCGGTCGCGGCGAGGAGATGATGGACCCCGACGAGCAGGATACGGCAGATGCAGGGACCTTGTATGACACCATCGAACACGCCATCAAGCCCATGTTCTATGAACGGAACAAAGGCAAGGTGCCGGAACGTTGGGTGGACATGATGAAGCACTCCATTCGAACGCTTGCTCCCGAGTTCTCGTCGTTGCGCATGGTCCGCGACTATGCCACCAAGAACTACGTGCAGGCAACGCAGGCCTATCGTGCCATGACGGAGAACGGTGGCGAGCGCGCTCGATCGATGGTCCAGTACTTCGATCGCGTGGCAGCCTCATGGCCGGCTGTTCGTGTTGGCGAAGTGAACATCCATGGCGGATCCGGCGCCTACGTTGGCAAGCACATCCATGTGAATGCCGAGGTGCGACTGGGGTCTCTGCATCCCAACGACGTGATCGTGCAAGCGGTCTACGGCAAGGTGGACGCAAAGGGCGAGATCAATCCCGCTCATACCACCACCCTGGCTTTGCAACGAGAAGACGGCGGAACGAGTTATTACGAAGGTGATTATGTGTGTCAGGAGAGCGGAATGCAAGGCTGCACGGTACGCGTCACCCCAACGCACGAGCAGCTCATCCATGTTGCCGACACGCTGTACTGCACCTATGCATCCTGAAACTTTCCAAGATCATTCAAGTCCTTGTACCGACTACCAAACACGGAGTATGAACATGCGTCTGACTCAACGAGTCTTTCTTTTCCTTGCCTGTGCCCTCGTTGCCACTACGGCCTACGCGCAAACAGCCAGCATCACGTTCGTCCACAATTCACCGGACCCCGCGGCCGTAGAGATCGATCTCTATGTCTCCCATGCCGGGAACACGGTCAAGATCGAGAACCTGGCCTATCAGGGATCGACGACAATACCGGAAATGGCCATCTTCGGTGGCACACCGGTCACGTTCAAGATCGCTCCGGCAACCAGCACCGACCAGTCGCAAGCGCTGCTCACGCATGAGTTCACACCCGATGCCGACATGTTCTATATCGTCGAAGCACGCGGCTTGATCTCGACCGATGGGTTCGTGGCCAATCCAGATTCCAAGACGATCACGGCGGAGATGCGCCACTTCGAGATCCCGGCTGCCAATGACGACCCGAAGAAGGCCGGTGTGATCTTCGTGCATAGCTCCACCGACCTCGATAAGGGTGACATATGGGTGCGAGGCGGCACGGCAGCAACATTTGCAGGTGTTACGTATGGCGACATCACGTCGCCAATGAAGCTCATCGATGCCAAGGCATCGTTCCTCGATTACACCAAGGCCGGCGTGAAGACCCCTGCCCTTGCCTCCTTTGAAGTGGACCTTTCCAAGTTCGCCGGTCAGGTGCTGATCCTTATGATGTCCGGCTTCAAGAGTCCCGCCGACAACAAGAACAGCCCCGACACGCTGACCCTTCTGGGTGTGAAGGAAGACGGCACCATCTCGAAGTTCCAGCTCCTTTCCGGCTCACAAACGGCTCGGGTACAGGTGATCCACAATGCCGCCGATCCAAAGCTGGGTCAGGTGGACGTGTATCTGAACACCGAAAAGGTCATCGACAACTTGGGCTTCCGCAAGGCCACGGCCTTCACGAACCTCCCGGCAGGACTCCCCCTCGTGATCGGGATCGCACCGGCCACGTCGACCAGCTATAAGGACACCCTCCGCACCCTGAAGGTGCAATCGCTCCGTCCCGGCCGGACCTACGTGATCACGGTCAGCGGCGTTCTGGATACGGCCAAGTTCGCCGCCAACCCGGACAGTGCGAACATCGCCCTCCGAGCCACCCTCATCGAAGGTGCCGTCGAAGGTTCGCCTGACACGGTCGCAGCCAACCTCTTGTGCATTCAACAGTCCACCGACTCACGGAAGCTCTCCCTCGTCAGCAGCATCGATCAGAACGTTCTGCTCGATATGGCCAATTACGGCACCGTTTCGGTGAACCACCTGGTCCCACCGGGCACCGATACCCTGTGGCTGAAGAATGATTCCGGCATCGTCAAGAAGGGCTATGTTGTCAACCTGAAGACACGGAAAGCCTACATCGCGCTCACGTCAGGCTTTGTGGATCCTGCCAAGAACATGGACGGTCAGGCCTTCAAGGTGATCCTCGTGGATTCGGCCGGCGTGGTGAACAGCTCCTTGGTCGAGGTCACGCCGGGCGCCGTGAGCGTCCAAGAAGAGACGGCCTCCATGGCCCGCCTGTCGCTCGTTCCGAACCCTGCCACCTCCAATGTCCTCCTTCGCGGTGACCGTACGGTGGGCATTGCGAACATCATGCTCGTGGACGCCACCGGCCGCACCATGGCCGAATACCGGGTTTCGGACGGAATGCGCCAGCAGGACGGTATTTCCATCCCGCTCGACCGCCTTACAACGGGCGTCTACGTGGTCGTGGCCACCGATGTCAATGGTAGTATGATCGCCCAAGAGAAGCTGATCGTCACCCGTTAAGCTCCCCCAGACCCTTTCGAAAAGGCCGGCCCCATACGGGGACCGGCCTTTTTCGTATATTTGCGGTTCTCTACCCAATCCAAGAAGCTATGTTTGAAAGTCTAAGCGATAAGCTCGAAGAAGCGCTCAAACGCATCCGAGGGCAGGCCAAGATCACCGAAGAGAACGTCACCGAAGCACTGACGGAAGTTCGTCGCGCCCTGCTGGATGCCGACGTGAACTTCAACGTCGTGAAGAAGTTCATCGACGATGTCAAGGAAAAGTCGCTCGGCATCGAGGTCAAGGGCAACCTTCTTCCCGGTCAGTTGATGATCAAGCTCATCCATGATGAGCTCGTGGCCTTGATGGGAACGTCAAAGGCGGACATCGCCCAAGCACCGCAAGCGCCGACCATCGTGATGGTGGCAGGGTTGCAGGGTTCCGGAAAGACCACGTTCTGCGCCAAGCTCGCATTCTCGCTCAAGAAGAAGGGACGTCAACCGCTCCTCGTGGCCTGCGACATCTACCGTCCGGCCGCTATCGATCAGTTGCGCACGCTTGGTCAATCCATGTCGCTCCCCGTCTTCTCGAAAGATGGTGCGAAGCCATTGGAGATCGCCAACGAAGCGCTGCAATACGCCAAGAAATTCGGTCGCGACATCGTGATCGTCGACACGGCCGGTCGTCTTACGATCGACGAAGAGATGATGCAAGAGGTCGCCGATCTCAAAGATTCGCTCAAGCCACACGAGATCCTGTTCGTCTGCGACGCCATGACGGGTCAGGACGCGGTGAACACGGCGAAGGCCTTCGACGATCGGCTCTCGGTCACCGGCGTTGTGCTCACAAAGCTCGACGGCGACACGCGCGGTGGAGCAGCGCTCTCGATCCGTGCGGTAACCGGCAAGCCGATCAAGTATGTGGGTATTGGCGAAAAGGTCGATGCCCTCGAGCCCTTCTTCCCTGAGCGGATCGCCTCGCGCATTTTGGGCATGGGAGATATTCTCACGCTCGTTGAGAAGGCGCAGCAGCAGATCGACGAGAAGGATGCCGAGAAACTTGAAGAGAAACTTCGCAAGAACCAGTTCACGTTCGAGGACTTCCTCGAACAACTGCGCATGATCAAGAAGATGGGATCGCTGCGCGACCTCTTGGGAATGTTGCCTGGTATGGACAAGGCGTTGCGTGGCGTGCAGATCGACGAGAAGGCCTTTGCACGCGTCGAGGCCATGGTGCTCTCGATGACGAAGGAAGAACGCAGTCAGCCCAAGCTTCTGAACGGCTCACGCCGCAAGCGCATCGCTGCCGGCAGCGGGACCTCCGTGCAGGACGTGAACCGGTTGATCAAGCAGTTCGAAGACATGCAGAAAATGATGAAGAATATGACAAAGGGGAAAATGGCCTCCATGTTCGGTGGTCAGACCCCGCAATTTCCAACTTCCAGTAGGAGACCGTAATGGTCAAACTCCGCTTGCGTCGCCGCGGTCGTAAGAAGCACCCCTTCTACGACATCGTAGTGATCGACGGACGCGCACGTCGTGACGGCGCACCCATCGAACGTCTGGGCTACATCGATCCGATGACAGCACCAAAGACCGTTGTTTTGAACGTAGAACGTTCGCTGTATTGGTTGGGCACCGGTGCACAACCAACAGAGATCGTTCGCCAGATCTTCAGCCGCGAAGGCGTCTTGCTTCGCCGTCATCTTGGCTTCAAGGGCAACTCTGAAGCAGAGATCGAGGCAGCAGTGCTGCAACACCGCGAGAAGGCATCGGCACGCCATGCACGTCTGAAGACACGTCGCGTTGAGCGCGTGAAGGCGAAGGAAGCTGCCGCAGCTGCAGCGGCCGCGAAGGCTGCAGAACCCGCTCCTGCGGAAGCTGCACCAGCGCCCGTCGAAGAGGCTCCGGCCCCAGAAGCCGCAGAATAATGGCTTTCATTCGAACATGAACAACGCGCAGGCCTTGCACAGAGGTCTGCGCGTTTGTCGTTTGCGCCCCTACAACCATGCTTCACACAACGATCACAGAGCTCTACGCATCACAACGAGCGATCTTCAAACGGATCGTCACGATGAGCTTTGCCTTTGCCGGGATGTACTGGTTCCTCATCTATGGCATCGCACTTGGCAGTGCTGCCTCTGATGCACACAGTGTGGCACAGACGCTCCGAGCCGGACAGACGCTCATCTATTTCATCCTCCTGTTCGTGTGGGGTCTCGACTACTTTCGCGAACAACAACGGATGCATGTGATCATCGACCTGGCATCGGCACGATCGGTCCCTCCGGACCACATCACACGCACAGACGTTGAAGACCGTCTGCATCTGTTCTCGGTATTCACTCCTTCTACACGAACACGGTTTGCTTGGGTGGTCCCGATGGTGAACATCGTTGGCCTTTCGGTGTCGACCGTTCTGATCTGCCTGCAGTGGTTGAAGGGCGTTCAGTACTTGGTAAGGTGACCTATGCTCCGCTGGAGTTCTGTTGTTGCGTTCCTCTTGTTCAGCACCCTCGCTGCCTTTGCGCAGTTACCCTCTGTGTACCGCGATGATTTCGACGGGAGCACACAAACGTTTCCGGCGCGTCGTTCCGACATGGTGCAGACCAATGTCGAGAGCGGCTCGTTCATCGTTGATAAGTTCGCCGGTGATAACGATTGGTTCACGTGGACCGAGACGTTCTTCGATCCGTTGAAGGACTACGAGATCGAAGCCAAGATCACCATGCTCAGCGGACAGCCCGAAGGCGCTTGCGGCATCATCTTCGGCGGCTCGAATGCGAACAACTGCTACTACTTCGCCATGCGCCCAAACGGGACAGTGCGTCTCAGCTCGTTCGTGAATGGACAACCGATCCCGATCACCGACTGGATGTCGGCACCGATGATCAAAGGATGGAACGAAGGCTACACGCTTACCGTGGCAAAACATGGGCGCACACTCACGCTCTCGGTGAACGGCGCCGTTGTTGTTGCTCGCGAACCGCTGCAGATCACGGGCTTTTTCCTTGGTCTCTATGCAAGTCGACGCATCCGCTTCGCCGTGGACTATCTGGAACTCCGCCAAGACCTGCCGCCAATGCGCATCGTCAAGGGCCTGATCCCGGGCGCCAAGCCCGAGCGGCTTGGTCCGAACATCAATTCGCAGGCAGCCGAGAAGGCGCCGCTCGTATCGCCGGACGGCAAGACGCTCTATGTTGTTCGCCAAGACCATCCCGGAAACGTTGGTGGAGGTCGAGGTGATGACATCTGGACGTCGACGTTGCAGCCCGACGGGAAATGGGGTCCCCTCATGAACTTCGGTCGCCCGGTGAACAACCAAGGCTCGAACGCCGTGATCTCTGTCTCGCCCGACAACAACTCGCTCGTGATCATGAACACCTACTATCCGAATGGCGCTCCATCAGGCAGTGGTTTTTCCATGACGGTCCGCACCGACTCGAGCTGGATCGTACCACAAACGATGAACATTCGGAACTTCTACAACCGGAACATCTTTCAAGAAGCAAGCATGTCGCCGGACGGCAAGACCCTTGTCATGGCCGTTCAACGAGATGATGCGTTCGGTGATAAAGATCTCTACGTGTCGTTCCTTCGCGACGATGGCTCATGGTCGGAACCCAAGAACATGGGTCCCGTGGTCAACACCATCTTCAGCGAGATCGGTCCGTTCATCGCCGCCGACGGACGCACGATGTACTACTCGACGGCCGGCAAGCGCGGCTTCGGCTCCGCCGATATTTTCGTGACACGTCGTTTGGATGATACGTGGCTGAAGTGGTCCGAGCCCGAGAACCTTGGTCCGGACATCAACACGAAGAACTGGGATGCCTACTACGTGGTCACGGCGGATGGGAAGTGGGCCTACTTTTGTGCCGGCGGGCTGGAAGGCGATCTTGATATCTATCGCATCCAGCTTCCCGAGGGAGCACGACCAAGTCCTGTGGTACTCGTTCGCGGCACCGTCTACGATGCCCGCACGAAGAAGACCCTTGCGGCGAACATTCGCTACGAAACATTGGCAGACGGGAAGGAAGCCGGCATTGCTCGCTCCAATCCTCGCACCGGCGAATACAAGATCGTACTGCCAAGCGGCAGCGAGTTCGGATTCCGAGCAGAGGCCATCGGGTATTATCCGGTGAGCGACAACCTGAGCACGAAAGACCTGACGGAGTACAAGGAGATCGATCGCGATCTTTACCTGGAACCATTGGAAGTTGGCAGGACCATTCGCATCAACAATCTCTTCTTCGACGTCGGCAAGTGGGACATCCGTCCGGAATCTGCGGCCGACCTGAACCGACTTGTTGCGTTGCTCTTGAAGACACCCACGATGCGTATTCAGTTGAGCGGTCATACCGACGATGTTGGAACCGAGCGCGACAACCTTATCCTCTCCGAGAAACGTGCACAGTCCGTCGTGCAGTATCTGATCGACAAAGGCATCGCCGCTTCACGTCTTACCGCCAAGGGTTTCGGCAAGACCAAGCCTGTTGCGAAAAACAAAACGGAAGCCGGCCGACAACTCAACCGTCGCGTGGAATTCACCATCCTGCAAGTGTGATTTCCTGAGTATGTTCGTGACTGTTCCCTCCACACTGTGCGAGTACGGTCATGCGTTCCACTCTCTGCTTGTTCTTCCTCCTTGCCACCCTCCCACTTGCAGCTCGAGTCGACACCGTTCGAGCTGATGATGGCGCATACAAGCAAGTGAACACTGCACGCATGGCATGGGAAGAATCGGTGATCCTTGCACCCGGCGGCCCGTGTGTTCTCAAGAGCATTCAGATCTACTATGCCGGCGGAACAGGCACCGATACGGTCTTCGTTACCGGCGATGCGGCCGAAGGATCGATCCCACCTACCCAATACAGTTGGCCCTATAACACGTTGATCGGTCCCATTGTCGTGGATGTGAAGGCGGCAGGGTGGAAGGAGATCGACGTGTCGGCATCCGACCTTCATCTTGGCGGATACGATCGTGTGGTCATTCAGCACCGCACCTATTCCGGCAAACCCTTGTTCGGTCAGGATGCCGGCCGAAGTGCCAACAGTTTCTACTTCGACCCGACAACACCGAACCCAAACTTCTATAACATCCCCGGCATCTTCTATGTGGCGGCCGGCGATTACATGGTGCGCGTCGTTGTGGAGTATGCATACCCTGCTATGACAAAGGGCTCAGCACCACCTCCCCCACCATTCCTCACCGATGTGACCGTCGACGCGGGCATCGTCGATGCGAACGGAGCCGTGTTCCGCTCCGACCTAGCGACGGCAGTGGATTGGGATGGCGATGGATATGATGACCTCGCCATTGGCACACAGTTCTTTCACAACGAAGGCAATGCAACGTTCAAGCGGGTGACGTTGCCGATCAGCGGTGGTGGAAGTGTGTGGGCTGACGTCGACAACGACGGAGATCAGGATGCACTTGCCGTGAACGGCTGGGGCAACGACAAGTTGTGGCGCAATGATGGTGGTGGTGCCTTCACCGATATCACGGCGCAGTCGAAGATCGTCAACAACGCACCAACGGTCACGCCGCTTTGGTTCGACATGGACCACGATGGCGATATGGACCTCTTCATCGCGAACGGACGCAAAGAAGAGAACGGACAAGAGACGTACTATCAAGACCGACTCTTTCGCAACACGGGCAATGGTGTGTTCGAAGACATCACGGCTTCTTCGGCCATTGCAACGGCCGAGCCTGCACCCTACTTTGATTGTTGGGCGGCATCGTTGTGCGACTACAACAACGATGGATGGACCGACATCTTTGTGGCCACCTATCGCTTGGCACCGGACCGATTGTATCGCAACAACGGCAATGGAACGTTCACCGAAGTGTCGCGCACGACGACGGTGATCGGACTTCCAACGGCCGACCCATCGACGTTCGGACATGGTATGGGCAGCGATTGGGGCGATTGGAACAACGATGGCTACATCGACCTTGCCGTTGGCAATCTCGGTCACCCCGATTGGCGCGCATCCGTTTCGAATCCATCCTTACTCTACGTGAACAGTGGTCCTCCATCGTGGACCTTTTCCGAGAAGCACTCACAGGCCGGCGTGAAGTTCTACGAAATGAATGCCGGTATGGCGTGGGCCGATCTCGATCTTGATGGCAACCTCGATCTGTGGCATGGACAGATCGCCTACGAAGCCTATGGTGCGGGCGCAACGCGCAATGCACGGTTGTACATGAATCAAGGTCCGTCCGACAACTACCGTCTCATCGATCGCACCTGGGAACTCGGCGCTCGCATCCACGGCGCTTGGACGGCCGTTCGGTTCGACTACGACCGCGATGGTGATGTGGATCTTCTGTGTGCGTCCGGAACAGAGAGCGTTCGACTCTTCCGCAACGATATGCCGCAAACGGGCGCGAGTCTGACCATTCAACTCGCAACGAAGTCGATGTCGGACGCTACGGCAAGTGCCTATGGTGCTCGAGTGACTGTGTATGCCGGTCAAACAGTTGTGAGCAGACAACTCCCCGGCACGCAGATCGGCGGCAGGTGCTCACAACACAGCAATGATCTCTTCTTCGGTCTCGGCAACGTGAAGTCGATCGACCGATTGGTTGTGGTTTGGCCCAACGGTGTTCGACAGGAAGCAAAAAAGATCACGCTGAACCGCACTTGGAAGGTGAGCGACATCGGAGCGACTGCGTTGTCCATGGACCGAGGACGGGTTCGACTGCGCGCGCCGGCCATCGGCGCAATAGATGTACCTGCGACAGTTCTGTTGCAGTGGGCTTCCGTTGGCGCGAGTGCCACGTACGACGTGCAGGTAGCGCGCGTAGCGGACTTCTCCGTCGTCCTCGAAGAACGATCTGCACTTGCGCAGGAAGAGCTTTCCCTTAGCACTCTCCCTGCGGGTATTCCGTTGTATTGGCGTGTTCGTGCAACCGATGAGCAGAAGACCTCGCAGTGGTCGGCACCATGGTCGTTCACGATCGGCAGACCCGCGCCGCTCGCTGTAACGCTCATCGCGCCAAAGGACCGCGACTCTGCCGTACCTGTGAAAGCGTCGTTCAAGTGGACGCGTGCGCGTTATGCAAGTGGCGTTGACTTCCCTACCGTCTACGACGTGGAGATCTCCACCACGACCGATTTTTCCGGTACGCTCATCACACGCACGGCTCTTACCGACACCACCACCGGACCTATCGATCTGCAACCGACCACGGTCTACTATTGGAGAGCTCGCGGCGTGAACGGATCGGCGCTCGGTGCATGGTCCGCGACGGGTACGTTCACAACGTATGGCGCTCCGCGCTCGCGTCCGTTGGTCGCACCGCCCGACATGTCCACGGGTGTGACCATCCGACCGACCTGTTCATGGCGCAGCGATCCATGGGCCGACAACTACACCGTGGAACTCGACACGATGGCGGATTTCTCCACACCGTTCCGGAAGAACAGCAACGACACATCGCTCGTCATCCTTCCGTCGTTGAAGTATGGCAAGCGCTACTACTGGCATGTGCAGGGCAAGAACCAGGTCGGTGCCGGCGCATGGAGTCCAACGTGGACCTTCACCACGGCCGTCTCCACCGATGTTGCCGATGTCGACGCTCGTGCCATGGCGCACTGTTCGATCTCGTCCGCATCTCCATCTCCCGTGGCCACATCGTGTTCCTTCGTTGTCGAACTCAGAGATGCCGATGTGGTCAGTATCCGCATCATTGATATGCAAGGCGGCATGGTGGCAGAGCTCTATCGCGGTTCGCTCGATGCCGGCTCGCACACGATCGTCTGGGATGCCGCCGCCATCGCGTCCGGATCTTATACGGCCGTTGTCGAGCACCGACTGGGTCGCAGCAGTGTTCCGGTGCGCATCGTCCGATAACTGCCACCATAGGATTGCGTAGTTTGCGCGCCACTATGCCACGTATCCTCATCACCGGCGGTGCCGGTTTCCTCGGATCGCATCTGTGCGATCGGTTCATCACAGAAGGCTACCACGTCGTCTGCATGGACAACTTCATCACGGGTTCTCCCGAGAACATCGCCCACTTGATCGGTCACGACCGATTCACGTTGATCAAGCACGACGTGTCCATGTACATGTACGTGGCCGGCGATCTCGACTACGTGTTGCACTTCGCTTCGCCCGCATCGCCGTTCGACTATCTCAAGTATCCGATCCAGACCCTCAAGGTGGGATCGCTCGGTACGCACAACGCATTGGGACTTGCAAAGGCAAAGGGCGCACGCCTTCTGCTCGCGTCGACGAGTGAAGTGTATGGCGATCCGCTCATCCACCCGCAACCGGAATCCTATTGGGGTAATGTGAATCCCGTTGGCATCCGCGGTGTGTACGACGAGGCCAAGCGGTTCGCCGAAGCGATCACAATGGCCTATCATCGGTATCACGGCGTCGAGACACGCATCATTCGCATCTTCAACACCTACGGTCCACGCATGCGCGTGCAGGACGGACGTGCCATTCCCGCCTTCATGGGTCAGGCCCTACGTGGCGAAGACGTGACCGTCTTTGGCGATGGCTCACAGACGCGTTCGGTGTGCTACGTGGACGATCTGGTGGAAGGGATCTATCGACTGCTCTTGTCCGACATTTCCGATCCGGTGAACATTGGCAATCCGGACGAGATCACGATGAAGGAACTGGCTGAAGAGATCATCGCGCTCACAGGATCGACCAGTAAGATCGTGCACACGGAACTTCCGCAGGACGATCCCAAGGTCCGCCAGCCGGACATCACCATTGCCCGAGAGAAACTCGGCTGGGAGCCGCACGTGCAGCGCCGCGAAGGACTTCAACGGACGCTTGTCTATTTCCGCTCAGCACTACACGTACAAGAGTGAAGACGATGTCGTTCCCGGGGTTGAACCGTTCTCTGCGAACGTTGTTTCGCAGAAGCACTCCCGAGTACGCCTCTGCCATGTCGATGGTGGCATGCGCACTCTTGGCCGGCGGCAGTATCATCCTCGGTGCCATCCAACAGTCGCTCATCCTGCAGACCAACGGTCTCATCTCGGTGATCGATATTGGCAACTCCATGCTTTTCCTTGCCGCCGTGCGCCGTTCCATGCGCAATGCCGACATGCAGTTCAACTATGGATACGGCAAGTACGAGAGTCTTGCCATCCTCGCAAGTGCAACACTGCTGATCGTGCTCACCGTGTATACGCTTGGTGAGGCGTGGACCATGTTCAGCAGACCGTTGGCAAAGCAGAACACCCTGGTCGTGGTCGCATGGAGCATCACGTCGTTCCTTGTGATGCGATGGAACACACGTCAGCTCACGCGCTATGCCGACCGGTTCCACATGCCCATGCTTCGCTACGATGCGGAGCTCTGGCGCCTGGATTCCTGGCTGGAGTTGGGTGTGCTCTTGTCGCTGCTCATTGGCGGCGTGTTGTTGTCCATGGCCCAGATATCATTGGCACGTACGGTGGACGGCATCGCATCGGTGTTGCTCTTGGTCGTTTCGCTCAAGGTGCCGCTCACGCATGGCAGAGAGGCGATCAAGCAGTTGTTGGACCGCACGCTTCCTGATTCCATGCAGTTCGAGATCCTTGCCATCATTGCCGAGAACTTCACGCACATGTGCGAGTTCAAGGGCGTGCACACACGTCAAAGCGGGAAGGACATCTTCATCGAGATCGACCTCGTGATGCCGTACGACTACACGCTTGAACATCTGTATCAGTTGGAGCGCCAGATCTTGGAACGTCTGCACGAGAAGTTCCCCACGGCCGTGCCCCGTGTCTACGTCACACCGTGCGATCGCAATTGCATTCGCGACGGCGTGACGCATTGCCCCATCAAACTTGCTGCGGGCCGCTCTTAACGCGGCTTCTTCACTTCGATCTGTACGGTGCGACTCAGGAACCGTTCTTCCGGCGTGTTGTAGGAATCGATGCCCGGCGGGAATCGATCGGTGGCCACTTCATCACACTTCAACGACACACGACGCGAGAGATGGCGTTGGATGGATGCGCATACGGCCTCGGCCCGACGTGCCGAGATCTTCCTGTTAAAGTCTGCATTCCCGAGCATGTCCGCATACCCGCGAACGGTCACGACCGAACCCGCAGGGACCTGATCGACGAACTTCTTGATCTGCTCTTCGGCGATCGGCGTGAGTTTGTCGGAGGCGACCTCGAACAGCGTCAGTGTAAGGCGTTCCATCTCTGTTGCAATGGTATCCTTGCGCACACTGAGCGACGTTGAGGCAGAGTCGGACACTTTGCGAATGGCATCCAACTTCAACGTTACCACCACCGGCACGGCCGCCAGCATCTGATCTGCCTGCGTGGTCGTGAGATCCTGTGTGATCGATGTCGGAGCGCCCTTTCCTTCCTTCGCGAACAGAACATTCGTACCGCTCTTCGCTTCGAGCTTCCAACCGGTAACGAATTGCGTGCTCGATCCCGTAGGATCGAACAGCAAGCGAGGCGGCGTGACAGCACGAGCCTCGTTGAAACGCTGCCGTTTCACCGAGGCGATCAGATCGAGGTTCTCTGTCTCGATCTCCACACGACGGTTCTCAGAGAAGCCTTCTTCCGAAGGTTGCCGCGTTGCGCGCTCCGGCGCACATGATCCGGACGTTGCCGTCACTACCGTGATGCGATCGGATGCGATGTTCCATACGGATGTAAGGTAGGCCTTCACGGTCTCTGCACGCTTGCGAGCTAGTTCGCAGTCCGCACCTTCCGTGGTCGGGTCCGCTGTTCCGCGCAATCGTACCGTGGCGGTTGGATCGTCGCGCAATCTCGACCCCAAGATGTTCAAGACCTCATGGTGCACTTCGGTGGTGCGCGGTGGAATGGCGTCGATGTTGAAGTCGGCGGCCTTCTTGATCTGATGATATCGGAACGAGAGCGAGATCGATTGTGATTCGAAGAAGATCACCGGAAGCACAGGAAGGGCTTCGGTCACGAACTGCGTCGACACGGCGATACCGAACACATCCTTCAACGAACCGTTCGGTTCGACGGCCTTCGCGGCGATGGCCGCATGGATGGTGGGCAACACCGGCGTGAACACGGTATCGGTGCGCGATGCCTTTTGCGTGATGAAGATCGTATCTGCGGTTTCTGTTGTGTCCACATACGAACGCTCAACACCTTCCGTGCGACGGTAGAGTTGGTCGGGCTCGATGGAGACCATCGTGGAATCCACGATGAGTTCGCGTCGACGTTCCACCGGCTTTGGCGGCGTTGGTGCATTGGTCGCAAAGGCGATCGAAGCACCGAGTCGAATGGTGTTCGCCTTCCAATCAAAGCCTTCGACGATGTTGCTCAGTCCAAGTCGGTACGTGAGTTCCGGCGTGAGCATCACGGAGTTGTTCCGCGTGAGCGGGATGTCGTACGACAACCCTCCCACCACGCCACCATGCCACTGCGGCAGACCCGTGAGTGTTTGATCGGAGGTTGCATTGCGAACACGCTGACCGTTCTCGAACGTGCCGTTCGATGGTTCGACCAAGGTCTCCTTCTGCGAATACGTGGGTGACAGCATGGTGCCCATGCCGTAGCCAACAAGGAAGCGTAGTGGACCGGCAATGCGCACATCGGCCATGAGCTCTGCACCGAGCCAGTTCATCGATACGTCAAGCGAATGTTCCGACACACCGGCCACTTGACCGCTAAGCAGCAAGTTCTCGTCGGTGGTGAAGGCGCCGGACATGGGAATGAACGACCCACGCAACGACAAGCGGAACACCTTGGTGAACTCTTGGCGCACGAAGATCGAACCGGCCGGACCGAAGCCCGTGGCCGTAGTGTATTCTGTGCAACAGGTTGGAGCGTTCGGCAACAGGAAGTTGCCGTTATGCATCGTCATGGCACCATAGGCCGACACGCCCACACTGAAGAGCCATACGCTGTCCGGCGGCGTCCAGTCGTCCTGTGAAGATGCGCGATGAAGAAGGCCTACGGAAAGGAGGAGAAGGAGGAGCGGTGTTCTCATTGCGTTAGTCCTTTACAACAAGAAGGACCTTGCGATCCGTGGGTGTTGTAAGAACCAGCACATATCTGCCGGAAGGGAATTGCTGCACATCGATCATCCGTTCCACCGTGCGCGCCTTCTCTTCGTCGGAGGAGGCCACATCGGAATAGACCGTTCGACCGAACATGTCGTACATGGTCACCGACGTGGGACCGGTCTCGAGCAACGATGCCTGAATGCGCAAGGTCTTCTCTGCCGGTATCGGGAAGGCGGCGAATCGCACGCGAGCACTGTCCGAGATATAGAGTCGCGTCACACCGCCTGCTCTGCATTGGCCGCGCACCAGGATCTCGCGCGACACCGTGTCGATACGCACAAGCGTCCACGCACCATCGACCAATGCCGACGTCACACGCATGCGCGTGACGGAGTCGGCTCCAAGCGTTGCCTTGAAGGGCAAGGAATAGAGCTGACCTTGCACATACGGAAGCGGCACCGGCTTGAGGGTGACGATGGCATATCCCATTGAGTCGCGTTGCGACGCCACGACGGTACGATCCTTCAGGTCCATGATCGAACCATCATACGTGACGGTCACGGTCACCGTATTGGGCTTCACGATATCGAGATAGAGACCATTGCTCATCTCGACGTTCACCGTGAAATCGTCTCCGATCGACACCGTATCACCGGTGGTGGAGATCAAGGCCGAGGCGGGAGGTGGCGGTGCGATAGAGAACGTACCGTTGGAGACATCTTCTTGAATGACAATATCGCGGATCTGCCACACGGCGGCTGTGCCATCCTCCGACGTGGTGAGCACACGACCGCCTTCGGGACTCCACTTCACGAGGTGCACCGGCTGACGATGCGGCAACAAGCGCACAAGAGCGCCCGTGGCCATGTTGAAGACGCGAGCATTGTTATCGGAGTAGGAGGCGGCCACGAACTGACCGTCCTGGCTCACACTCACGGTGGTCACTCGACCTTTGCCACCACCGAACGAACGGATACGTGCACCGGTGGTCGCGTCCCAAAGGATCAACAGACTGTCGCTCATACCGGTCACCACATAGCGACTATCGGGCGTGAACGTCACCGCGTACATTCCTTCATTGTCCGTGTCGCGAAGCGTGTGCAGCAATGCCCCACCGTTCGCCACATCCCAGATGCGCGTCGTAGCATCACCGCCGGCCGTCGCCGCCAGTGTTCCATCCGGAGAGAAACAACCTTGCTGCAATCCTACTTGATGTCCCGTGAGTTGCATCGGGAGGCCAATGCCACGATTCCAAACGCGACCGATGTTGTCGTCGGAGCACGTGATGATCTTCGTGCCTTGAGCGTTCCAGCGCAGGTCGTTCAACGTCCGCGCATGTGTATAGGTGGTGATCAGCGAACCGTTCGACAATTGGAACAGACGACCGCGATTGTCGCGTGCCGCCGTTGCGAGATAGGCGCCGGTGACATCGAATCGAGCTATGGTCAGCTCGTCGAAATGCTTGGTGAATGTGCGAAGCTTGGTAAACGTCGTGTCTTCCCACAGAACGGCCGTGCTATCGGTGGATCCCGTGACCAAGGTATGACCGTCGACATTCCAGTCAACGGTGTTCATACGGAAACCGATAGCGGGATCCATTTGTCCGATCTTCACGCCGGTGCGGGCATACCAAACGTGCGCATTCGTCCCTGCACTGATCACGCGGGTTCCGTCCGGTGACCACGCTGCATCGGTCACGTCGGAGAAATGTTCTTGATACTTGATATCATCCTGCAGGGTTGGCCGGCGGAACTGAAGGGCCTTGATGCGGTAGGTGGTGGCGAGGATGGGGTTCTTCTGTTTCCAGTCGTATCGAAGACCGGTAGCGGAATCGGCGAGGGTCTGCCATGTGGCACCATTGTCGACCGTGTATTCCAATCGGACCTTCGTGGTGTCGGCAACACCCGTCCACTCCACGATGATCACGGAGTCCCGGTTCGTGTAAAAGATCTCGCCCCCGTTCGGGCGCACAACGCGAAGACTGTCTTGCGCATTGGTCGTACTCCATAGGAGGACCAAGCACAGACCCAACACAAGTCGATTCATAGTTCCCCTTACAACTGCCGTGTGTGTGTCTCGAAAGTTACATCATTACCACGTGTTGCCAAAAGGGAACACGCTAGAATGGTGCGTCGGGAGGCGCCAGATACGGCGGTTCTTCGGCGGCCTCGAAGGCGGCATGGTGGTAGGAGAGATCGTGGAAGCGCGCCAGTTCCTTGTTGTAGAACAACCGCACGTCGCCTGTGGGACCATTCCGTTGTTTGCCGACGATGATCTCGGCGATGTTATCGGTGGATGTCCCGTCTTCGAACTTCTCGATCTTGTAGTACGACGGACGGTGGACGAACATCACCACGTCGGCATCCTGCTCGATCGAGCCCGACTCGCGAAGGTCCGACAGCATCGGACGTTTGTCCGCGCGCGATTCAAGCGTACGGTTCAACTGCGAAAGGGCGAGCACCGGAATATCGAGTTCTTTTGCCACTTGCTTGAGGGTGTGGGAGATCACGGAGATCTCTCGTTCACGACTCTCTGCCTTTGGTGCATGCATGAGCTGCAAGTAGTCCACCACAACAAGATCGATCTTGTGTTCCATCTTCATGCGACGGCACTTCGCGCGAAACTCCACCGGAGAGAGCGCAGCACTGTCGTCGATGTAGATCGGCGCATTCATGAGCTTGTCGACCTTCTTGACGATGTTCTGCATATCGTTCTGCGAGAGCTGACCCGAACGAAGCTTCTGCAGATTGATCTCACTATCGGCACTGATCAAACGCAACACCAACTGGTGGGCCGACATTTCCAGCGAGAAGAACCCTACCGCCTTGCCACGCTCCGCAGCCTCGCGCGCTATCGACAACGCAAAGGCCGTCTTCCCCATCGATGGGCGGGCAGCAAGGATGACAAGGTCCGACGGCTGCAAGCCGCTTAGCATCTGATCGAGATGCGTGAAGCCTGTCGGCACGCCCGTCACGCCGTCCCCTTCCGTGCTCATCTGGAAGATCTTGTCGATGGCATCGCGCGTGAGCTTCTTCATGCCGGAGTATGAGCGCTTCAAGCGACGCTCGGCGACCTCGAAGATGCGCTGCTCTGCATGGTCCACTTCGTCGAGTGCATCGGTGGTCTCATCGAAACAGTCGGCAATGATCTGCCCTGCCACCTTGATCAATGACCGTTTCAAGTAACGCTCGAGCACGATGCGTGCGTGGTGCTCGACGTTGGCGGCTGTGACCGTGCGTGTGCTGATGTCGGTGAGCGTGAACATCCCGCCAACACGTTCAAGATCTCCGTTGCGACTCAGCTCGTTGTTCAGTGTGATCAGGTCAATGGTGACGCCACGTTCGAACATGGACGTCATCGCCTTGAAGATGGTCTCGTGTTTATCGTGATAGAAGCACTCTGCCTGCAGCACTTCCAGCACCTTGCTCACCGCTTCCTTTTCCATGAGCATGGCACCCAGCACGGCCACTTCCGCCTCGGTGGAGTGCGGAGGGATGTTGCCGGTGAGTTCATCGATCGAGAGGACGTTGGCGCGGGAGCCTTGTCGTACAGTATCCATTCTTCCAACTTACGAAACGTGACAGCGTGGATAGACGCGACTTATACGCCCCATGTACACATCGGGCGCGGCATCTTCCACATCTTGTACACAGGGGTGTTAGGGGATGACGATCTCTCGTCGGAGTTCGGCCGAAGCGTAGAGCGCTTCGACGATCTTCATGCGTTCCACGGCCTCGCTAACGGTGGAGATCATGGGCGTGATCCCTCGGATCGAGGTCACGAAATGCTTGAGTTCGGTTTCGTAGGTCTTGCGATAGACGGCCATGGAGGCCTTGGGCTGTGCCGGCTGAATGGTCTGAAACTCATTTCCGGCGCGCTTCACCAGCTTGAACGGATTGATGAAGGCGCTTCCCTTTTTCCCGAACACATTGCAGTAGTAGAGGTCTTCGGCGCGCATGAGCGACCAGCTTGTTTCGATCGTGGCCACGGACCCGTTCTCGAAGTGGAGCATGGCCACCACGACGTCTTCCACGCCCTTGGTCTCGTGACGGAACATGGAGCAGTCAACACTGCGCACACGACCGAAATTGAAGACGTGCAGGATCATGTCGATGACGACGATACCAAGGTCCACCAACACACCACCACCGCTCTTCTCTTCCTGCGCCAACCAGCGTGCATCCGTGCTACGCTGCTTCACCCATCCTGCCTTCACGTAGTAGATCTGACCGATCTCGCCACGATCGATGGCATTCTTCATGTGCACCACATCCGGACGGAATCGATGGTTCATGCCCACCATCACTTGCACGTCGTGCTCAATGGCAGCATTGCGAATATCGAGGGTCTCTTGTAGCGTACGTGCGGCGGGCCGTTCAACAAAGACATGCTTGTTCGCATGGATCGCCGTGAGTGCGGTCTGTGCATGGGCATCGGTGCTCGTGGTCACCACCACGGCATCCACGTCGGCAAGGGCAACGGCATCTTCGACCGACTTGCAGACATGCGGGATCGAATACCGCTCTGCGAGAATGCGTGCCTTGGAAACGTTCTTATCCACGATGGCCACAAGCTTGGCATGTGGCAAGGTGGTAAGGAGCGGAAGGTGGATGTTCTGGGCGATGTTGCCAGCGCCGACGAGTGCAATGCCTACGGTGTTCATGGCGCTAATTTACGAAGTCCGTGATGGCGGAGAGCACACGATCCGCGCTGATCTTGGTCATGCAGTGAAAATGATGCTTCGGACACGATGCTCGACCGATATGCGAGCATGGTCTGCATGGCAGGTCCACCTCGACAATGGTGTTCGGTACTCCGTACGGGGCAAAGCCAAGCGCCGACACCGATGAGCCGAAGACCGCCACCACAGGGAGTCTGCGAGCCGTTGCCAAGTGCATCACGCCCGTATCGTTCGTAACGGCAAGGTCACAGCTATCGAGCGCGGCAATGGTAGAAGCAAGCGACGTGGCCCCATCGGCACGCTCGATCCTTCCCGAGGAATGCGCAACGATCTCATCGCCAATGGCCACATCGTTCGGTCCGCCCACGAGCACACACGTTGCATCCATCACCTGCGTGAGCATCGTGCACAGCGCCGCATATCGCTCGGCCGGCCATCGTTTCGTGAAGTGCTGCGCGCCAGGAGCGATGGCGATGCGAAGAGGTCCGCCCGTCGAAATGGATCGACGTTGACGTGTGTCGGGTCCGTAATACCCTTGCACTCGGTCCTGCTCGGTCCACACATCCGGTCCGGCCACATCAAGCGCCAACGGATAGGCCGCCACGGTCGCGCGATATCGATCCACGATCGGCATCACCACATCGGGTTTGCGCTTCAGGTAGACCAAGGCAAGTTTTTCGAGACGGTGTTTGTCGAGCATGACGAGGTCACGGCCAAGTCCTTTGCGAAGGATGCGCGATCGGACGTTGTTCTGCAGGTCCACCACAAGGTCGTACTGTCCGCCGCCCAGTGACTCGCGCATCGACAGTTTGAGATCGTCCGCCGTCGCATCCGGATCGTGCACGTCCCACTCCCACAGGGTGGACACGTTGGGATCGAAGCGCCAGACCTCTGCGAAGCGCTCTTGCACACAGACATCGATGCGTGCATCGGGATAGGACCGACGGAGCTGGCGGACCAATGGCGACGCGAGGATCACGTCGCCCATTGAGGATAGTCGGATGAGGAGGATTGAATGCACGGTGCAATTTCAGATATTTGCGGGAGTTCTCACCACCACGACAACGGCACTCCCCATGAAATTCTCTGTAGAACAAGACGACGAGCTGGTAACCTTCACGCTGAAGGAGCCACGACTTGACTCCACCACTGCACCAGAGGTCAAGAGCGAACTCCTGATCTTGTTGCAGGAGGGCATCAAGGCCATCATCATCGATCTGTCGAACGTGGAGTTCTGCGACAGTCAAGGCCTTTCCGCCTTGCTCCTTGCCCATCGCCAGATGAAGGAGTCGGAAGGGTTCGTGCTGTTGGTAGGGGTGAACGAGAACGTGCGCAACCTGCTTCGCATCTCGCAGATCGAATACTTGTTCGAATTCCACGATACGGTAGAAGCTGCAGTGGCCTCGCTGGAGGGCTGATCAGTTCAGCTCGACGCCGGCCTGGTCTGTCTTTGGGGGGAGTGGCAGCGAGCCTGGGATGCCCATGAGTGGGAAGTCCTTGCGCAGCGGATACAACTGCTCACCGTTCTCGTCCATGAAATCTTCCGGCATGTAGAACCGGCGCAGGTCCGGATGGCCGTCGAAGATCATACCGTACATGTCGTACGTTTCGCGCTCGTACCAATTCGCACTTTCCCAAATGTCCACCACCGTGGGTACGTGGGGGTGGGACTCCTGTACAGGTACATTCACGCGCACACGTGCCTTATTGCCCAGCGAATACAGCATGTAGACCACATGGAACCGATCGGTCTTCGTCAACCAATCGATGGCCGTGATATCGATCAGCATATCGAATTGCGTGATCGGGTTCTCCTTGAGCTCCGTCATCACCTCGATCAGCTGTTGCGGCTGCACCACAAGGGTGAAGTCGCCATGATGCTCGATGGTCGTGATGTTCGTAGCAACGTTCGTTGCAACTCGCAGGATCTGCTCGTTCGTAAGGCTCATGGGGCTACCTACTTTTTGGGCACGGTGTGGAAGACATGGTCCCACAATGGATTGCTCACGCCATAGCCGTGATCGCCATCCACGTAGTGATGCTTCATGTGATATTGCTTCAGGAACTTCCCGATCCGACCACGCATGGGCATGTGATGCGTTGCATAGTGGATCATGTCGTAGGCCAGATAGCCGGCGATGAATCCGGAGAACAGCCCCAGATAGTAATCGCCGCCAAGGGGCATGAGAAGGATGCGGAAGAGGAAGTAGAAGACGATGGCGATCGGCACGCTGATGCCCAACGGCATCACCAATCGCGTACTGTCTTGCGGATAGTCATGATGCACGCCGTGCATGATGAAGTGTAGCTTCTTGCCGGCAGCGGACTTCGGGTGATAGTGGAAGACGAACCGGTGGAGGATGTACTCCGACAAGGTCCACAAGAAAGCGCCTACCACAAAGAACCCTGCCGTGGCAAGGATCCCCTCTGCCATGGCGCATAGAACGAACAGGCCGATGATCACCGGTGACCATGCGATCACGGGAACAGACCAGTGAATGTGCGAGAAGAACTCCAAGAAGTCGCTCTTGAACATCCGCACGGATTCGTCTTTATTCGAAACGAAGGTTTTTGCCATAGTTGATACTCCTCTCTTGCGAGTCTGCAAAATTACGAAGGAGTGACCTATTTCAGGCCCATGGCCTTGTGCATGTCTTCGCCATAATCCGAGTAGAATTCCTCACCGGCCTTGATATCGCGGATGGCGACCACCCAGATGCGATTGTCGATGTTCACATACTCCGTGTTGGGCTTGGAGTGGGATCCGTGATAGTCGCACACGTATCGGGCCACGCCGGACGAGGTCTTACCGGCATCGAGGACGTACCGTGCCGAGAGAGAGATGCCGTAGGAGCCCATGGCATCGTCGGCATACTTGGCATCATACTCCTTCTGGGTGAGTTTTTCGCCGCGGTACTCCACAACGTGTTCGCCCTTCTTGAACGGGCGGACGGCATAGAGACCAAGCCCTGCACCTTTGATCTTGGATGGTGCCACACGCACACCGAGAACGGTTTGCGTGTGCTGGGCGCAATACGGATGCGTGGTGGTGGTTTTGCGTTGGCAGCGTCCCTTGGGTCCGTCAAAGGCACACTGCGCCGTGATGTTGATGCTGTGTCGTTTCATAGGGCGCGAATATAGCGATGGGCGCCCTGCTTTACGTGATATCATACCGGGGACGAGTACGATTCTCACACAGGACGCCCATCGGGAAAGGAGGGGTGTGTTCTTAGAGCTCGACCTCACATGCCACAAAAAAGTTACGACGGGCCAACGGATAGAACTCTTTGCCGTTGCCACCGGCGATCGCCAACCGGTCCGTGAGGTTATTCACCTGCATCTTCAGGCGCAAGGCGGGCAACGGTCCTAGTTGACGGAGTTCGTACGACAATGTTCCATTGAGGATGACCATCGGGTCGATCTTGTTGTCGGCATATCCGACCTCGGCCCGACCGATATCGGCACCGAAGTTGTCGGTGTACATCGTTCCCACGTACTTGGTGGTAAGCCCCACGGAAAGTCCCTCCACGGCATACGTGAAGCCAACATTCGCCAGCACGTCCGGGAATCCTGCGATGCTGTTGCCCGCAAGCGAGAGCACGCCCGACGTGGTCTGATAGTCGTAGTCGACGATGGTGTTGCGACTGATGGTGGTGTTGCCCCAGAGCGTCAGCGTGCCGGCACTGTTCTGCATGGCGATCCATCGTGCCTGTAGCTCCAATCCCATGTGCCGCGTTTGGGATGCATTGCCTTCGATCGGAACGCCGAACACATCACGTCGACCGTTCTTGACGAGTTCATCCGTGAACGACATCACGTAGACCGTCCCCGTGAGGTGCAATCGAGACGTTGCATAGGTGTATTGCGCTTCGATGTCGAGCATGTGTTCCGGGCGTACCAAGGGCGACGAGAAGTCATATCGACGTCCCCCACCTGCCGTGTCGATCGCGAACAACGGCCCTTGCCCCGAGAACCAGTATCCATCGGCATAGTAGAGGTTCACCATGCGCGGCTCACGCGACGTGTACGCCGCCGTGAACAAGGCATGTTGTTGCTCATCGATGTTCCAGTTCACGCCCACTCGTGGGTTGGCGAACACATAGTGCACGTTGAAGACATCGCCTCCATTCCCTGCCACCGTGCCGCCTACCGTTTCATACGAGGGTGATACGCCCAGTTGCCGCTCATTCGTGATCCCATACCGATGGTGCACCACTTGCAGCTCGGTGTTCAATGAGACATTGTCGGAGAGCTGCCAGAGCTGCCGACCGAACGCCGACTGAATATCGCGCTCCCCTTCGTACGAATAGAATTGCTGATCGGGATCATACCCTGCGGGAAGGCCATCGGCATAGCGCAATGTTCCCGTGTGCACGCTGCGATGGAATCGAACCTCTGCTCCCACCGTGAGCTCGCCCGCCGCATTTGCCCACACCATGCGCGGGATCCAACCACCCTGACGATTGTCGACGTAGGCTCGCACCAGCGCATTCCCGAATCCGGGTGCAAGGGCTGTGTCAAGGCCAAAGGCGGCAGGGCCGGCCCACGATGCATCGTAGTCGAAGAAGCCGGCGCCCGTGTAGTAGAAGGCCGACGACTTGAACGTGAGTGCATCGTTGATGTACCAATCGTTGAGCAGTTCCACATGCGGCTGCGAGAAGTTCTCGATCTCTTGCGGACGGCGTGCAACGGTATAGGCGAGGTCACGACCTGTTGAGTCGTACGCCCAGTCGCTCAGATTACGCTGACGGAGCGATGCATCGAGTGCCCACTCTTTGGGCAGTCCGGTATAGGCAAGACCGTCGGCGATCGGTCCACCGAACACATTGATCTGCGTTGTGAACGTGGAATCGAACCGAGCAACACTGAAGAACCAACTGGAGAGCTGCGCCCACGACAGATCGCGATAGCCCGATGAGTTGATGCGGGAGATGCGACCGTACACGGCGTACTTGTCGACAAGACCAGAAGAGAATTCAAGCGAGTACTTCGATACTGCCGGTGTAGAGTCCGGCAATCCTTGCTGCCAGCCAAGTCCGCCCGTCAACTTGATCATGCGCTTGTTCGCAAAGTTCGTCGTCGTCATGTTGATACTGCCGCCAATGGCCGCCGCACCATAGTTGATCAAGCCCGCACCGCGCTGCACCTGGATCGTCTCGAGATTCGAAGCAAGGTCCGGGAAGTTGATCCAATACACATTGTGATCCTCGGGATCGTTCTGCGGAATGCCGTTGATCAGCACGGCGATCCGACGTTGGTCGAACCCACGCATGGTGAGATTCGTGTAGCCGATGCTATTTCCGTTCTCGGAATAGAAGATCGTGCTCGGCATGTCGGCAAGGAGTTTCGCCATATCCGTCACGGTGTACTGCTTCTGCAGTTCCACACGCGTGATCTCGGAGAAGACCACCGGTGTTTGGCGTTCGATGGCCTTGACGGTGGTAACGGTGATGGCCGGCACTTGCACGACCTTGGTGGAATCGGTCTTCGCCGCAGAAAGTGCGACGGCGAAGGACATGGCGAACGCTGTCGCCAACAAACGTGGAAGCATGGACGCTCCTTGTGATGAAACAAAGAATACGTCCGTTAGGAGGGGGCCGTTTCCCTACGCCGGTATTACCCGGATCAGGTGCCAGAGTGTGATCTCAGCCATCGCAATGCGACAGCACCTCTAACGGAATCGTTGCAAACCTACGCTGTTCGCTGGAGAGTTGCGTAGTTTATCACCATGCGATCTCTTCTTGCGGTGTGGTTGGTACTGTGTGTGGCCCTTGCCTCCACGGCCGTTCTCGATCCTCATGGCGCCATGACGCCCGATTCCGCGAACTACTGCAGAGTTGCCTCCGGCATCGCCAGTGGCAATGGGCCGACCGTTGTGGTCGGCACGGAACGTCTTTGGTATTCCACCCATCCGCCTGCCTATCCGGCTGCGATCGCCCTTATCCATGTGCTCACCGGTGCGTCCACGTTCTGGGCCTCGAAGCTGGTACAGATGCTCTGCATGCTCTGCATCCTCGTCGCCCTTCGCAAGCCGCTTGGCGCTTATGCCATCGTCCTTCCCATCCTGATGGTGTGCGATGCAACGTGGACGTTGTTCCTGTATTCCTGGAGCGAGCCACTGTTCATACTGAGCGCCGTGTTGGTTGGTCTTGCACTTGTGTCGCTCTGGGAGCGCCCCACATGGTCCGCCGCACTCACACTCGCCCTTGCGTCAAGTGTTGGCGTTCTCACGCGCTACAGCGGCATTGCCATTCCACTGGTGATGGTCATGACGGCCGTCCTCGCCCTTCGTGCTCGTAAGAGCGCGTGGATGCACATCACTCTTGCAACGATCGTCTGTGGTATTGCGGGCGCAACCGACATTTGGTACAACGTGCATCGAGGGTACAGTGCCACCGGCATTCGACAGGCCGCGTCGGAGTCGGTGTTGGAGATCGCCGGACAGTTGGCACAGGCCATGATCCGACCACTCGTCTTCATCCCGGTACCGAACGGACCATGGAAGCTCGCACTCTACGGACTGCAGGCACTGTTCGTCGTGGGCTCCGCCATCATCATCGTACGTTCCATCCGACATCGCGCATTGTTCCGCCGTGCCACCCTCACACCTCGCGTTGCAACCTTTCTGGGACTCGGTATTGCCATCACGGCCGTGACCGTGCTTCCGCGCTTCGCTGTGGCAATGGACACGATCGGTCTGCGCTTCGTGGCTCCCGGTGCATTTCTCTGCGCCATCGGAATGCTGTTCTGGTGGAAGGAGCAGGAGCTACGGCTTCCGCGTCCCACCACTGTGATCATGATCACGGCCGTCGTTCTTGTCTGCGGTACGGCCGTGCGGTCGAAGTCGTGGCTGATCCCCTATGGCACGGTACGCACGTACCTCTCGACGCAGGACAGTGTGTTGTACAAGTATCGCAACGTGCCGGACTCGTCCATCGTCCTCTTCGGCAACGACCATATTCGCTACCTGCGTCCCTCGATCCACACCGACAACCCGCTCACCACGCCATGGGCACGGTCGCAAGAGAGCATGACCGACTTCCTGAAGAGAATGCATACCTACAGGCCGCGAGGTGTGTTCATGGACACCGTGCGAGACGTCGACATCTATCATCCGTCCGTGCGTGCTTTTGCCGACTCGATCCATAACCCCTCGGTCATCGTGCGATTGTGGTAAATTCGCACCATGGATACATTCATCATCGAAGGCGGTACGCGTCTTCAAGGTCACGTCAAGATCTCCGGCGCGAAGAACGCATCATTGGCCATCATGCCAACCTGCCTCCTTGCTCCCGGACATTTCCACCTTTCCAACACGCCGAACAATCGCGACGTGTGGACGTTCAGTCGGCTCCTCGGCTCGCTTGGCGTTCATGCGGAATTGAACGACAACATCCTTCACCTTGACTCTTCGAACATCACGAGCTTCGAAGCTCCCTATGAGCACGTCAAGAAGATGCGTGCATCGATCTACGTGCTTGGGCCACTTCTTTCCCGTTACGGGCAGGCCAAGGTCTCCCTTCCAGGAGGCTGCAACTTCGGTCCACGTCCCGTCGACCTTCACCTCAAGGGCATGGAGAAGCTCGGCGCCGAGATCACGCTCGAGGGTGGCTACATCAATGCACGCGCTCCGAAGGGAAGGCTGCAAGGGGCAAGGTTCCACTTCGACATTTCAAGTGTTGGCGCATCGGTGAACGTGATCATGGCGGCTGTCCTTGCACAAGGACACACCACACTCACGAATGCAGCGCTCGAGCCAGAGGTCACATCGCTTGCGCGCATGCTGAACAAGATGGGCGCGAAGATCGAGGGCATCGGTACAACGACGCTCGAGATCCAAGGTGTTGACGAGCTCAAACCCGTGAACGAAGAGACCATTCCCGATCGTATCGAGGCAGCGACCTTTGCACTGGCCGCCGCACTTACGCGCGGCAACGTCACGCTCGACAACGTCAACCCCTACCACCTTACCTCCGTCGTCCAAAAGCTCGAAGAGTCGGGCGCCACGGTCGACGTCACGGGTGAATCCATGCAAGTGACGATGGACGACGATCCGGAACCGGTGGACATCACAACGGCAACCTATCCCGGCTTCCCTACCGACACGCAGGCACAGTGGGCCGCCTACATGCTGCGTGCAAAGGGTTCGGCACGGATCACGGACACGATCTATCCCACGCGTTTCGGCTACGTTCCTGAACTGCACCGCCTTGGTGCGTCCATCGAAGGCGGAGATGCGTACTGCATCGTCAAGGGTGGACATAAACTCACGGGTGCCACGGTGATGAGCAGCGACCTGCGTGCAAGCGCCAGTCTTGTGATGGCCGCAATGATCGCCGAAGGAACGAGCGAGGTCCTCCGCGTCTATCACATCGATCGCGGTTACGAGAGCATCGAGAAGAAGCTCAATTCCCTGGGTGCGCGCATTCGCAGGGAACGAGCGAAGGAAGAATGACCGTGCGCGTACTTGGTGCCGTTGTACTAAGTGTGCTCCTCAGCGCCACACTCGTTGCGCAGTCCTTACAGGAGAAGCAGCGCGAACTCCAACGTATGCGTGCTTCCATCGAGGCCACGCGGCAACGCATCGAGTCGCTCAACCATCGCGAATCGTCCACCATGCGATCGCTCTCGTCGTATCAACGACAGAGTTCTCGTCTTGCATCGTACATCGCAGAACTGGAGCGCGACCTTCAAGCATTGCAGGATTCGGCCACCGTGGTCGAACACGAATTGCAGAATACGCAAACATCCCTGCAGCGAGCCGAGCATTCCTACAATGCGATCACACGTGCCATGATGGACCTTCGCACGCGAGAGTCGGGCGTCCCGCAAGCATCGCTCGAACGTACTGAAGTATACAAGGCACTCAGTGCGTCGCTGGCGCACTACCGTCGACAGATGATCTCCCTGCAAGATTCGTTGGCCGAGCAACGCACGTTGCTTGAAGAATACTCGCAGACGCAGAGCAGCGTGATCGCTGCGAAAGAACGAGAGAAGAAGCAACTCGCGACCACGATCACCAAGTCCCGCTCCGAGATCGAGCGCATTCGTGCCGATAAGGACCTCCTCCGAAGAGAACTCGCCAAGAAGCAGGCCAGCGTGGCAACGTTGCGTTCCATGATCTCCGACCTGGTATCGCGCGAAGAGCGTAAGCGCAAAGCCGAGCGCGCACAGCGCAAGGCACAGCAACGCACCGAGCCACGCATCGCAGAGTCGCGCACCTCTGAACGGAATGAACCGTCGGTCTCCACCGGTGGCGACCTTCCGGGCGGGTATGCAGGGAATTCTCTGCCGTGGCCCACGGCATCACGACAGCTCTTGCACGGCTATGGAACGTATCGGAGTCCGGAGACGGGAACCACGTTCGAGAATCCCGGCATCGACATCAAGGCACCCATGGGAAGCAGCGTGCTTTGTGTTGGCAGCGGAGAGGTCTCCAGTGTGAGTTGGCTTCCGGGATTCGGATCGCTCGTAATCGTTGACCATCGCAATGGGTTCCGCACCGTGTATGCGAACCTCGCCAATGTGAATGTTCGCCAGGGAAGTGCTGTGCGCGCAGGAACACTGTTGGGCACGAGTGGCGAAAGCGTCGATGGGTCGTTCGTCCACTTCGAAGTGTGGCGCGGACGCGAACGCGCGAACCCGCTCACTTACTTGCGCTAGCGGCCTTGTTCTCGATGTCGAGATAGGAGCGGATCTGCTGGGACGCTTGTGTGTTCTTCATGCGATCGTACGATACGATGAGCATGCCACACATACGATCGCGATAGGCCGTGCGCTTCTGCCGGTCCGACACTTGCATCCACGCCCGTTGTTCGTAGGCACGTCGGAGCAATCGCACAACACTGCTCGGACTCTTGGCACTGTCGGCCGCGGCCTTGTTCACAAGATTGGACAGTCGGCGCTCATATGTTTCCGACGTGACAGCGATACTGTCCAGCCCCAACCGATGGATCTTGTAATCGATCTCGCGATTGATCTCGTTCACATTCTCCGCAGAGAAATCATACATGGTGAACTTAGCGATCACGCTTGGTTTCAGGCGGACCCACACGTTGGAAGGATCGCGAGGGAAGCCTTTTGCGCGCATCGCTTCGAAGATCTGCTGACAGGCATCGTAGGAAAGATTCGTTTCGACGAGGGCCAATGCGGCACGTAGCGCAATGTCGCCAACGATATCATCGGTCTTATCGAAGTGTTTGAGCACTGCCTGGCGAATGAACTGTCCTTGATTGTAGGATCGCTGGAAGTCGCCACTACGATAGGCTTGCCGAGATCGCAGCACGCGGAGCGTGGAGGCTGCATTGTCCTTGTAGCCAAGGAGCTCCAAGAGTCCGATGGCCTGCGAGAAACCGAACTCGATGTAGTACTCGATGCGCTGACATCCCGTGATCTCGGTCACAGCCTTGAGATAGGCCTGTCGACCTCGGTTGGCACGCACGTTCGTGAGCTTGTTCAACCCCGTGGAATCTTCGAATCCGGCATCGAACGGTGTATCACGCGGGATCGAGATGATCTCGATACAACCGCTGTCGAGGAAGAATCGCACCAAGTGATTCGCATCGGCATGACCCATCGGGTCACCCAAGCGAGAATCCACGCCCGTGACCATCACGTTCACGACACGACCGCCCATCTGCGGGAACGCATCGTTCTTGAGCGTGATCATCGTATCGTTCACGTTGAACTGCGTCGTGTCGACGCCATCTTCATTGATGTTCTTATCGGCCTTCTTCGCCGCCGCCGAGTCAAGCGTCGGTGAGGACGCTGGTTCCGTGTCGGTCTTCTTCTGCGAAGTGCAACCGACTCCAACGATCAGGGCGATCACTACGAGTACACGCATCACGTTCATGCCTTTTCACGCTCCAATCGTTTGGCTTCGTCCCACAGCGCATCCATCTCGGCAAGGCTCATCTCTTCGAGTTGCCGCCCTGCCTCCCTTGCCTTCACCTCGATGTATTGGAAGCGGCGCATGAAGGTGTTCGTCGTACCATGAAGGGCATCCTCTGCGATGAACTGCTCATGACGCGCGGCATTGACGAGGGCGAACAACACGTCGCCGAACTCACGCTGCATGGCAACGGCATCGCCGCGCTCCACTTCGGCGCGTAGTTCGCGGATCTCTTCTTCCACTTTGTCCCAGACCAAGGCTTTGTCGTCCCAGTCGAATCCGGCATTGGCGGCCTTCTCCTGCACACGTTGGGCGCGCAGGGCGGCGGGGAGGGCTTTAGGAACGCCGTCAAGGATGGACGTGCGTCCCTCCTTCATTTTGAGCTTCTCCCAATTCTCGAGCACCTTGGCCTCGTCGGCGGCCACCTCGTCGCCGAACACATGCGGATGTCGATTCACCAGCTTCTTGAATTCGTTGTCGATCACGTCGATCAACGAAAAGGCCCCGCGTTGCTCAGCGATCACGGCATGCATCACCACGTGCAGGAGCAGGTCGCCGAGTTCCTTGGAGAACTCCTTGTCGTCCTTTGCTGCAATGGCCTCAAGCGTTTCATACGCCTCTTCGATCAGCAAGTGCGAGATGGACTCGTGCGTTTGCTTCATGTCCCACGGACACTGCGCGCGCAGAATGCGAACAAGCTCCACAAAGGAGCCCATGTACTGCAGCAGGTCCTGCGGGTCCTTGGGAGTCGGGATCGGAGTTGGCATAGAGGGCAAAGATACGGAGCCGCACCGCGCCTACCGCACAAGGAGGTGGGTCGCATACCCCACGGAGATCATCACCGTGAACGAGATCGCAAGACGCCATGCAAAGGCGAGGGAGCCCGCGGTGGCCGCCAGGACCACCTTGAACAGGGCATTCGCGATGAAGGCGATCAGGAGCGCACCCGAGCCGATGCCGATGGTGTCGGGTTGACCGGTCACGAGGTTGGATGCGGCCAGGGCGATCGAGTCGGTGTCGACCAATCCACCGATGGCACTTGTGACGAGAAAGGCACCACGACCGAACCAGGCAAGGGCGACCTTACTGATCAGGATGATGACCACCACTGTTGTGGCGAGTTTGAGCGCCGGAAGTAAGGCGAAGGGGTTACCGGATTCGACGAGCAGCGAGCGGCTCTCTGCCACATCCTTTGTCCGGATCAGGATGGCGAAGGCGAGTCCGGCCGTCATCGCGGCCATGAACGGCAGCAAGAGGTGTTGGGCGAGGGTGGGACCAACGACGAAGACCAGCAAGAGCACGCGCGGGAACTGGATAGAGTTGGCCACGGTGGCAGACCGCCATGCTTCGAGCGTTCGCGTACGATCGGCATGGACCAGACGTGCGATGGATGCTGTTGCAACGGTGGTCGATGCCAGTCCACCAACAAAGCCCGTGAGCAGCAGCCCCTTCTTTGTCCCAAGGAACTTCTCAAGGAAGTACCCCACGTAGGAGATCGAGGAGGCGAGAACGATGAAGAGCCAGAACTGCGTGGGAACAAAGAAGCCATACCATCCGAACTCTCCATGCGGGAGCAGCGGATAGATCACGAAGATCAGGGCAAGGAATCGCACGGTATCGGCGAATTCCATGTCCGTGAGCGTCTCGTGAAAGAACTTCTTCACCTGTCCCTTCACCACCAGCACCAAGGTGAGAAGAATGGCCATGGAGGCGGCAAGGGAAATGGAGCCGGGGTACGGCCGCATCGAGGCCACCAGACACAACATGTACACGGCAAGGGCGCTCAGATCCGTGGTGATGCCCACGTGCTCGGGGTCACGGAAGCGTTGTGCGATCACAAAGCCCGCGATCAGCACCGGAAGCACCACGATCAGGATCGGCTCACGGATCCAACCGGCAACGAAGCCGAGGCCGGCGATCAAGATGAAGTCTCGCAGACCGACGGATGTCTTCGTGTTCGCCGTTTCGCGTTGAGCTCCGACAAGCGCACCGATCAGGAGGCACACTGCAAGTGATGCCCACGGTTGGTACTCATTCAGTCGGAGGTCGAACGCCTCGTTCATGTTCCCTTAGGAAAGTGGTGTGACGTACTGCTCGTCGGCTCGCTTGAGAGCATCGCGCACCCACTGTCCGCGCTCCTCTGCAAGTCTGCGAACGGCAAGACGTTCCTTGTTGCACGGACCGTCGCCGTTGATCACGCGCTTGAACTCGTCCCAATCCGGATCGCCGTATTCCCACACACCGGTTGTCGGATCCTTCTTCAGCTCCGTGTCGGGAATGGTAAGACCCAGTTCAAGGATCTTCGGAACATACTGGTTGAAGAACTGCTGACGCATATCGTCGTTCGTCGCCATCTTCACTTTCCAGCGAACGAGCTTTTCGGTGTGCTGACTGAGTTTGTCGGGAGGACCGAAGAAGTGCATGATGGGACGCCACCAACGATTCAGAGCCGCCTGTACCATCTCGCGCTGCACGGGTGTACCCGTGGCAAGTGCGACCACGTTATCGTAGCCATACTTCAGGTGGAACGACTCTTCCATGCAGATCCGCTCGAGCGCTCTGCAGTACGGTCCATACGAACCCTTTGAATTCGTCACCTGATTGATGATGGCCGAGGCATCGATCAACCATGCGATCACGGCCGTATCGGCCCATGTGAAGGCAGGATAGTTGAAGACGTTCGAATACTTCGACTTGCCGGTGAGGAGATCGTCGATCATGCGCTCACGCGACTTGCCAAGTGTTTCTGCGGCACTGTAGAGAAGTTGACCGTGACCGATCTCGTCCTGCACCTTCGCCATCAGTGCCATCTTCCGCTTGAACCCAGGTGCGCGTGTGATCCACGTTCCTTCCGGCAACGCACCGATGATCTCGCTATGGGCATGCTGCTCGATCATGCGAATGAGTTGGCGTCGATACTCGGACGGCATCCAATCGTTCGGCTCGATCTTCTCGCCGCGTTGGATCTTTGCTTCGAATTCTGCAAGCAAAACGGGATCGTCCTGGACTTGTTCGCCTGTTGGGCCTTCGACGATGCTGATGTTACCGTACATGATTCACCTGAACTGTGGTCGTGTTTAGAACGATGCTGATGTTGACCGCACGTAGCGGAAATGATAGAAGCCGAGAGGAGTGAGCTCATCGGGACTTGGAACGGCGTCCCTGTAGATGCTCGTGAATTGGAACTTCACAAACTTGCCACCCTTTGTCCGTACGACAATGGTCTTGTCCGGACTCGGGACGATGGTGTGACGGACCGTGGGTTGGTAGATGAACACGCCCGGACCGGTAAGGTCGATGGAAACGATCCGAGCCGTCGCTGTCGTATCGTCATTCTTGAGTTTCGTCGTGTCGGCCGCCGTCACCGATTCGAATCGCGAAGAAGCCACATAGGCCTTCGTCGTTCCTACACCGGCCGTGCCGGAGTTGAAGAAGATATCGATCTGACGTGTCCGACCTTCGCCTTGCAAATAGGCCATGCGTATGTCCCACTCGTTCGTGGCACGCTTCTCGAACGGAACCACGCTGTCGCCATCCAGCGAATAGTACAGGAATCCCTGCACGGAATCCGGCCGCATGTTGGATCTCGTGATCGACGTTGACGTCGGTCCGGGAGCTGTTGCAGGATCGCTCGAACAAGCAGAGAGCAAAGCTCCTGCGAACACGACCATCGAAACGAACTTCATCATCTGAATTTCACCGTGGCAACAATGTACTTTCCGATCTCAGCGCCTTGCACCGCGCCTGCTTCACAACCGCGACGGTAATGGATGCCGCCGTACAACCGACTGATCGACGCTTCTGCCGCGGCTTGACGGAAGTTCTTGAAGGAACGTACCGTAAAGCCAAATGGAACTTCGGTGCTGTCCGTGTACGCCACGTCGCCAAACTGGAACGTCAGGATCTCTGCCGCTGCGGCCGTGATGGTGCTATGTCCGCTGGCATGTTCCGGAAATGGTGGCGTTTGCAGAAGAGGCTCCCATGCATTGTCGATGTAGCGATTGATGTAGGTGACCGGACGGATCAGCGGCGAGCGATACTTCTCTGCCCAACACGACGTAAAGGCATCGAACAATCCGAATCCAAGCATAGAATACACTTCGAGCGCCTTGATCATTGAAGAACGCTTGTCGCGCATCACCTGCATGGCCACGTTCATCCAATGTCCACCCGGCGAGATCTGCCGCGTGTTGTAGATGAAGTGACCGCGATACGACGTCACAACAGGATTGTCGTTCCAAAAGTTCGCGATCTCGCGTTGTTCCGGTGTGAGCGTTCTCACAACGTCGTAGGTTTCCTTGGCGGCCTTGTAAAACTCTGAACCCCGTTCTTTACTGAAATTGATCCTCGGAGGAACGGGGAACTGTGTCGCGCTTTTGATCGCGATCGTGCGCACCATACCGCAATACGGCGAAAGTGGCTTGGCAAAATTCGGCGGCGTTGGCTCCCAGCATGAGTCGCACTTCGGCCATTCCCACTCCGGCATACCCTGCGTGCGCGCATAGCCATCGCCCTTCGCATAGGCCTGAATGGCCTTGCCAACATCGATACCGTATTGCTTTGAGCGGTCGAAGACGTCCTTGGGGACGACAGCAGCCAGTGCCGCGAAGTGGACCTTTGCAAGACTATCGCTGATGGTGATCCGATAGAGGAGCTTCTGACAGGCGATCTGATACGCGGCCACCATGGATACGCGCCAGTCGTACACCTTGCCTTGCTCCGGTTCCGGACATTTCGTGAAGCCTTGCAACGTGCCCACCAACGAGCGATATCCGGGGAAGCCGTGATAGGCCGCCTGATACCCCGCGAGGTTCGCATAGGCGTGGATGCGAGCGGCAATGGGCGGACCGAATCCATCCTCCATGATCACTTCGATCACGCATCGATTCCACTGATGTACGAGCTCTGCACTATCGGGCACTTGGGCAAACGACGGCCGAACGGCGGCAAGGAGGAAAAGGAGGCACACTCCAACAAGGCGATTCATGACGGGTCCTGAAAAGTATCCATGTTCCAAATATACGGACCCGACATTTTCGGACACTCATGTCCTTTTTAGCGACGGTCCTTCGGGCGCGGTCTGTCCACGACGAAGAGCCGTGGCCTGTGATTGTTCCGGGCCACGATCACGAGTGTTTTGTTCGCACCCCACGGGATCGACGCAATGTTCCGTGCGTCTCCCGGCACAACAAATCCCGACGAGTCTGCGCGCACGTCGGTGAAGTGCCCGGCGCCATCGTTCAACAGCACATTCCCGATCCCGGCATCATAGCCGATGATCTCCCCTTCTGCGCCAGTGAAATTGCCGGCCATCACAAGGTCGACAGCACCATCGCCATTCACGTCCATGGGGAGAATGGCCATCACCGGAGAGAGCTGGGCCATATCCGGCAGGGGCTCGAAGGAGAATCCCGACGCACCATTGTTTCGCAACACGGTGCTGGCGAACGAACGAACGTAGAGCGTGTCGATGGGCTTCACGGATGTTTTACTGAGAACATCGTCGGTGGTCGCGACGGCATAATCGCGGAAGAACGGATAGGAACGCGTAAGCACAGGCATATGGCCTTGCAACACTTGTTTCCCGCGTGCCGGCATGCGCACGCGTTCGGGGACGTAACTCATGATCGGATCCACGCTGCCGTTTTCATCGAAGTCCGCATAGACGATGTCGATGGGATCGTTCTTTCGGTCGACATAAAAACTGTTGGTCCCCAAATTCCCAATGATATAGTCCACGTCACCATCGGCATCGATATCGGCAGAGGCCACGCAATTGTACCAACCTTCGTGTCCTTCCAGCCCTGCCGCCTTCGATACATCCTTGAACGAACCCTTGTTGTTCTGGAAGAGCTTGGGCGACATCCACATGCCAACAACAAAGAGGTCGGCATCGCCATCCTTGTCATAATCCGAGAACGACGCATGACTGATGAGACCCATCGTTGAGAGGTCCGGTCCTTGCTTCTGCGTCACATCCACCAACTTGCCCTTGTCGTTGCGCAACAAGTAGCTCCTAGGTGCTTCCGGGAACCGACCCGGGATGACGCGGCCGCCGATGAAGACGTCGAGGTCCTTGTCGCCATCGATATCTCCAAGTACCACCTTGCATCCGCTTTGCAAGCCGGTGGGTACTCCGTCGGGCACGAGCGTGAACACTCCCTTGCCATTGTTGAGGTAGAGTCGGTCGCGTAGCTCTTCGTCTTCGATATCGAATTCATTGCCGCCGGTGACGATCAGGACGTCGAGGTCCTTGTCGCCATCGATATCAAAGAGCGCAACGCTCACATCTTCGGCATCTGTGATGTCCTCCAATCCACAGAGCGAGTCGCGCACGAACTGTTGTGTGGCCGTTTGCAGGAAGAGTTGTGTTGGTGAGTACTTGGCACCTGTCAGGATCACGTCCTCGAGTCCGTCACCATTCACATCTCCTACCGCAAGTCCGGGACCATCGATGGAGAACTTCGACGGCAAGAGACGCTCACGCTTGAAATCGTCATAGAAGTTCTCACGATGCTTGAACGGTATGGACGTCTTCGGAATCTCTTGGAAGATCGTTACCGGAGGTGCAGGGGCGATCCAGCGAGCGGTGGGGTTCTCAACGACCGTGATATCGATGTTGACGGCAAGGTCTTTGAGGACGTTGACAAATCCATCCGGCCAGCGGATCACCATACTGTCGATGTTCCGCGTCGCACCAAGTCCGAAATGGACGGTGGGATCGACCGACGACAGGTATCCGCGAGACGCCTGGACCTCACGAACGAGATGGAGACCACCGGCATAGAGGTCCACTCGTGCACCGAGTGCTGCCTTGTTGAGCTTGCGACCTTGAAGTTGGATGCGAAGGAAGGCATGACCTTCTGGTCCGTCCTCGATGGTCTGATTCCGATAGATAAAGGCAACAGTGTCCGTGTTATTGAGAACGAGGTCGAGATCGCCGTCACCATCAAGGTCTGCATAGGCAGCACCATTCGTGATCACACTGTCGATCAAGCCGACCGCCCCGGCACGCGAATCGAACTGCAACGTACCCGTGTTGGCAAAGTAATAATTGCGAAGTCGCGTGGTCGGGATCTGTTTGTAGGCATCGTTGCGAAGGTCACGTTCCGACGCCACATGGTACGAGACATCCTGATCGCCGAGATCACGCTTCGTTCCATTCGAGATGAAGATATCCGTCAGACCATCGTTGTCGAAGTCGGCACAGAGAACAGACCAACTCCAGTCTGTGGCAGCAATGCCGGCGAGATAGGCGATGTCGGTGAAGCGGTCGTTGCCACGATTGAGTTGCAATGTGTTATGAATGCGCTGAGCGCTGTCAAAGAAGGGTCCATACTTCGACATTCCGCCGATCTGCGTCATTCTGCGTGCATGCGATTCCGGAAGCATGTCCACCGTGAGGATATCAAGCAGTCCATCGTTGTTGATATCAGCGATGTCCGACCCCATGCTGAACTGCGACATATATGGCAGGTGCTTCATGGTGGTCTCTTCGAACAGACCTTGACCGTCGTTCATGTAAAGCTTGTCGCGTTCCTCAAAGTCGTTCGCCACATAGATGTCGGGCCATCCGTCGTTGTTCAGATCGCCAACGCTCGCACTCAGGCCGTAGCCTTTATCCTTGATCCCGCTCAACGCCGTTACGTCGGTGAAGTGATTATCACCATCGTTGCGAAACAGTTGGTCGTTCTCACCGGGATTTAGAAAGCCGAGACGTCGCGCCTCGCCGTTGTTCACAATGTACAGATCAAGATCGCCGTCACGATCGATATCGATGGCGGCGGCCTGCGTACTGCTTTTGTTGACGGCAATGCCAGAGGCGATGGCACGTTCGGTGAACGTATTGTCTCCGTTGTTCACGTAGTACATGTTCGAGGCATGCCGACGGCACACATAGATGTCGACGAGTCCGTCACCGGACAGGTCTGCCATCATTGCGCCATTGCAAATGCCCTTCAGTGTGATCCCGGCCGTTTCCGTGATATCGTCGAATTGAAAATTCCCGCGATTGAGATACAACGCACAGGGAACACTGGTACCCGTGAAGAACAGATCGGGCAAGCCATCGGCATTGATGTCGCCGACGGCCACACCTCCGCCGTTATAGGCATAGATGTCGTTGTAGATGTTGAATGAATCCGACTCGGTGATGTGATTGGCGAACATCACTCCGGTCGTGATCGGGTCAAGTCGTATGAAGCGCTGTGCCATTCCAACGGTAGAGCAGGCCATGGTGATGAACATCACCAGAACCCATCCTCGCGCTCTGTTTGTCAACGACATATACCTCAATCTCCGTTAGGTTCTCGTTCGTAGCACGATGCCAATGCCGATCAGCAAGAAGACGACATTCACGCTCCAGGCCACGGCTTCGGCAGGGGCATCCCAGGTGACCCCTGCTGCCTGGACGATCTTGGTGAGAGCAATGTACGCCCCTGCTATCAACATTGCTAATGCAATATAGATGGCGATCCCACCTTTTCTACGAACACTGGCAAATGGTACGGCGATCAGGACCACGATGAAGTTGGCCCACGGGAAGGCATACTGTCCGAAATAGTCGATCTCTTGACGTCGCGTGTCCTTGCCGCCCTTCCGCAACGTCTCGAGATACTCTTGCATCTCGGAAAGGTCCAGTTCTTCCGTGTTTCGCTGCAGCCGAACGATCTGGTCGTGTCGGATGGTGAAGTCCACGGATGCATTCGCCAACGTGACGACGGTCACCGTATCCGCCCGGAACGTTCGCATTGTCCCGGTACGCACCACCCAGGCCACGCGAGCTGTGTCCCAGATCATCTCCGGTGCCGTGATCGTTCTCGCGATCCGGGGGTGCTGTTCGTCGTTGAACTCGTGGATGACCACATCCCGCGCCGACCGTTTTTCGGCATCGTAGAAGTTGATGGACACGGTGCGCAGCGGCACATCGCGGAAGTACAGGTTGTACAGCGGAGACCCGCCCGCCGTGGAGTTCAGATACTGCCGTTCGATCTGGAATTGGCTCGCATTGGCGCGAGGGACCACCCATCCGTTGAAATAGACATTGGCCACGGAGATCACGGCGGCAACAAGGAGGAAGGGCAACATGAAGCGGTAGAGGCTTTGTCCGGACGACCGCATGGCCGTGGTCTCGTTGTTGCCCGACAACCGTCCCACCGTGAACAAGCAGGCCAAGAGCATTCCCATTGGCAGCAAGAGCTTGAGCGTGTATGGTATCAGGGAGACGTAATAGGTGACGACGATGGTAAACGGCACATGCTGATCGAGAAAGCCATCGAGCTTCTCAAGCAAGTTGATGATCACGTAGATGAAGATGAGTGCGCCGATGGTGAAGACAAGCGACGTCAGGAACTGTCGCATCACATATCGATCGATGAGGTACGGCATCATACGCGCTTCGCCGCCTGCCGTGCGGCCGCCACCGATTGCCAGACGCTGATCGCACAGCCGATCCCTGCGCACACTGCCACCGTGAGTCCGATCTCGTCCGGTCGAACACGCACAAGCCACGGCAATGCGGCCAATGCCGACGGCCACGCTGCCGTGCAACAGAGCGCTGCAACGCCGGCACCAACGATGGTGGCCGTGATCCCGACCATGATATGCGGTGCGGCGATGAACCAAGAACGAGCGCCCATGATCCAACCAACGGCCAGGTCGCTGTCGGCCTGATGGATCTCGGCACGAAAGGCATAGGTGAGCGCAAGTGCGAACAAGAAGATCGAAAGGACACCGCACACCGAGCCAAGCAGGAGGAGGTCGTTGGTCCTTCGTTCAATGGAAAGCACAAGGTCCGTGGGCCACACCACGCGGTCCACTTCGGGATACGTCGACGTGATCGTTCGTTCGAGCAACGCCATGCGTGGCATCGTGCAATAGTCGCGTTGTGGTGTGGCGATCACAACGTCGGGCACTGAGATGATCTCTTCAAGCGATGGGTCGCGCACGTCGATCGAACGGAAGAAATCGCGCGCGGCCGTGCGACCACTTTTGAACGTTACGCTCTGAATGGCCGGCATCTGTGCCAAGGCGCGCCGAATGGTCTGTACCGTATCGGCACCGGTGCCCGCACGCAGCGCAACACGCAACTGCACGTTCTGTGCAAGCGCGTCCGTTTCGCGCATCATGCCAAGCACCCACACCACGCCAACAACGCACCACAGACAGCCGAACCAGGCCGTGGCGACCATGCGCGTTACGGCTCCGCGACGACGTCGAAGAAGTCGCGTTGCTGCCGTCAATTGAAACCACATGCTCACAGGCGATCACCTTTCCGCATCGGCAATGCAACATTGCGTACGTCTGAGAATGCACGAAGCATCATGGACCATGGGAAGTGGATGTGACGTCGCACATAGGCAACACACAACACACCTACCACGGCCGTGTTCACAACAAGACCAAGGGCGATCCAACGCTCCCACCCCATCACGCCTACGAGAACGAGCGTGGCTATGCTCAAGATCAGTCCAATGGCCGAATACCGCACCACAACAGTACTATGCCCCATGGCCGTGATCACACTGGCCATGAGACCGAAGGGCATGAAGAGGGCGGCGAGGATGAGCACGTTGAAATGGCCGACCGCGGCTGCATACTTCTGTCCGAGCAGCGGAACGATCAACGAACTGCCACCAAGTTCCAAGACCACCAATGCTGCGACCACCGGAATGATGGTGAACGACATAGCCTTGGTCACCAGTTTCTGCAGATCCTCTTCGCGATGCTGTGCATACAGTCGAACCGATGCCGGATACAACAAGGTGAACACGGCATCGAATGCCTGCTCGAAGAATCGGTAGAGGTTCTTCGCCGGATTGTACACACCAACGGCGGCGGCACCGAAGTAGGCTTGGATGACGAAGACGTCGAGCTGCCTTGGCGTACTGTTCAATGCCGTTGCCAGAGCGAGCGGAATGCCGAAGCGAATGTACTCCCACACGCGCACCGTGCCGACCCACCCAAAGATCATGTCCTTGCGTGTGATCAAAATGGACGCTAACGAGCTCGCCGCCATGCCCACAAAGTCGATGCGGATGATATCGCCCAGCGTGTGCAGCGAATCTGTTTGAAGCGCCCATACCGTCATGGACGTGCGCACACCGAACCAGACCACATCCGTGACGAAGAGGTCGCGCATGCGCATATCGCGATACAGGATCTTCAAGCAGAACATGCGTGGTGTGCTCAAGGCAACATAGAGCGGCAGCATCTGCGCCACCACGAGAAACCGTGGTTCGTGAAACGCGTCGGAAAGCGGCTGTTGCAACAAATAGATCAACAGGGCCGCCATCCCTACGATGCTCACGTGGATGACCATGCCAAGAGAGTTCACACGACGTCGTTCCTCGGGATGCACGCCGAATTGGATCACACCCTGCAGGGCCGATCCGTCGCTCACGAGCATGATCCACGTGTTCAAGGCAACAAGGAGCGAGAACACGCCATAGACATCGGGATCGAGGGCCTTGATCTGAAGGAGCTGTACGAGACCATAGGCCACGTAGAGCGCTTTGTCTCCAAGTGACCAGGATATCTTGCCAAGATGTTGCGAGAGCTTCATGTGGTCGCAAAGCTACGCAGAGTCCACGTACAGGCTGGTCCGTGCTTCTGCAGGGCAATGCATTGCGCAAGCTGTTTCACGCCATAGCGAGGGGCCATCTCGTAATCGTCGATGCGCAGCGATGCATCGTGCCAGCTGAGCTCGAGCTCGACAGTGCCGTGTCGGAGCCACACGGCGTTCGTTCCCATGGTGATCTCGACGTTCGGATGACAGTGAAAGAGCACATCGGCGGGATCACCGGATGCCCACGCATCGGTACCATGAATGGCATCGTCTTCGAAGAGGATGGTCCGACGGTGCGGCATGCCGAATCCCGTGTGTTCACCGATCCATACACGTTCGTCACTGTTGAGCACGTGAGCTCGTGCTCTGTCCCCCATCATCCAGAACAGCCCCTCGCCGCCATCCCGTGGCCATGCATTCTGCTCCATACCATGCGGGGCAAGGGTGTTGTGCATGTGCACCGACCGATAGCGATTGCGCTCGTCGGCAGAACGCGTGTAGGATGGGATGCCGGGATCGACGAAGATCTGCTGTCCGCCCACCAAAAGCGTGAGCGAGAGTTGATCGTTGTGGGCATGACCGCCTTTGCCGTGCTGACCGATCGCACCGCATCGAAGGGCGCACCGATAGTGGGGACGATCGTAGAACATGAGACCAAGGTCGAGTCCGCGAGCGTCGGAGACGATGGGGGCAGGGGTCAGGGTGGCGAATCGATACGGGACCGGTTCATTGCCCAAAAGCTTGAGCGCAAGACCATCGTCATTGTCGCCGATCATCGGCCAGATGTCCTCGCCAAGCGTGAGTGTGTCCAACACACCTAGGATCTGTGCCCGTCGGTGCATCCAATGCGACGAAGCGTCGCTGCCCATCAAGATGCTTGCCTGCTCGATGATGTCGGCCGTGTGCCGATGATAACATGTACTTGCTTCGAAGCCCGAACCATCGGACAGGAACTGCACATCGATCTCCTGCTCCAACGTACGCATGGCGAACGAGCGCCAATGGGCCGACATCGGATGTCCGACGAGATAGGTTCCAACAGTGAGCACGCCGAGCAGGTTGGCGAGGTAGTGACTGGTGCGCATGCCGCCCGCCCACTCCAAGGTTCCCATCAGGTACACGGCATGGTCCACGAGCGAGGCGCACAGCAGTGGTTCAAGATCGTGCGGGACCGCATCGAGGGTCGCAAGCCAATCCCATGCAACGCAGAGGTTGTAGGCACGAATGCCAACATCGATGCCGCTGCACCATTGGATGCCGTAGAGCGGCGGATTGTTCGTGATGAAGTCGACGATCTGATCTCGCACTTCGCGCGCGCATGTGGAACGCAAGGATGCATCCAGCGTTGCGGCAAGGGAAAGTTGGGGAAGGTGGTGGAGGCGACCGAACTCCAAGGGTTGTTTGATCTCGGCGCCGGAGACCGGACCGTAGTCCTCATACCATGCACCGCGCGGCCAATGATGTCCGGAGATCGGGTCATACGACCAATCAAGGACGCGATAGTCCGCGTCGAGCATTGAAGATCTGTTCTCCTCCACACCTGCAGAGGTGAACCATCCGCTTCCGAGGATGTCGAATTCATGTCGGAGCGTTCGCTGCACGTACACGAAAAGTCGGGAGCGGTGGTCTTCACACCAGCCCGCCGTTGGAAGGGGCACCAGACCTGATCGAAGCGACCACGACGGGTCTGTCCGGTTATTCGTCGAACCGGACGCTGCCCATGCTCGCAACCGTCGTCGACGTGCCAGCTGTGTGAACACATTCGCGACCTTCCCCATGAGGATCGGGAGCGGAAGTGTACGGGCGAGTCGGAGTTGCGTGCGAAGGTCCATCGGTGTGCAAATGTACGGACGGCCTATCTTCGTAGCTATGTGTGGAATTGTTGGCATCATAGACACGTCATCATCGATGGATGATCTCGCCAGAATTGGCGCTGACATGCTCGAGGTGACGTCGCATCGCGGACCCGATTTTCGTGGGACGTGGAGCACCCCGTCGGTCTTTCTCGGTCACAACCGATTGAGCATCATCGACCTTTCAAGTGCATCGAATCAGCCCATGACGCGGGCCGATCATACACTCACCTACAACGGCGAGATCTACAACTACATCGAACTCCGCGACGAACTGCGTGGCCATGGCTACACGTTCACCACGAGTGGTGATGTCGAAGTGATCCTTGCCGCCTACGACAAGTGGGGCACGGACTGCGTGCGCCATTTCATCGGCATGTGGGCCTTCGCCATCTGGGACGAAGGGAAACGACAGCTCTTCTGCTCGCGCGACCGGTTCGGCATCAAGCCATTCCATTATGCTGAGTGCGACGGACGGTTGTACTTCTGCAGTGAAGTGAAGGGCGTGAAGCGCTCCCCGCTCTATCGCGGCGGCGTGAACGAAGCGCAAGTGGCTCGTGGACTCTATCTCGGCTTCATGCAGCATCATACCGAGACGTACTTCAACGACATTCACATCCTGCCTGCAGCACACAACCTCGTGTGGAAGGACGGCACCGTTCGCGTGTGGCAGTACTACGACATCGAAACGGCCGCACAGGACAATGCCTCGTTCGGCGTGCATACCGATCAGTTCCGCGAACTCTTCCTCGACTCGATCAAGCTCACGGCGCGACGTGATGTACCGCTTGGCGTCTGCCTCAGTGGCGGACTCGACAGTACGAGCATTGCCTGTGCCCTTGCCAACCTTGGTAGCGAACACGAGATCCGCACCTTCACGGCATACTATACCGGCAAAGGCGAGGTGGACGAACGTCCCTTCATCGACCATGTACTCCAGCGCTACCCACAGATCGAACCGCATTACATCTCCCCTTCCGATGTCGACGTGGCCGAGGCCATTCAACGCATCGCCTGGCTCATGGACGCACCGATGCCATCATCCAGCTATGTGTCCCACTACTTCGTGATGCAGTTGGCAGGGCAGCATGGCATCAAGGTTGCATTGGACGGTCAGGGCTCCGATGAGATCATGGGCGGATACATGCATTCCATGTATCGAGTCCTCGCCGATGAGATGCGTGGTGGACACATGGGCACAGCAATGGCCGATCTCTTGGCGCACCGTCAACGCCAGTCCTACTCGCTCCCGACAACATTGAGCATTGCGGCCAAGGGTGTACTGACCTCACTACGCGACGAGCCATCGCTCTATGCCATGGAGTTCGCGCGCACGTATCCGTGGATCATGCGTCAGCCCACCGCAGATTATCCGATCAACATCGGTATGCGATCCGGCACACGCCTCAATGCCTTCTTGCACAACCTGATCTACGTGACGCTCTTGCCAACGTTGTTGCATACGGAAGACATCAATGCAATGGCCTTCAGCATCGAGAGTCGCGTGCCTTTCCTCGACCATCGTCTTGTACAGCTCTGCTTCTCGATGCCCAATGCACACAAAGTGGATCGCGGTGAAACGAAGAAAGTACTTCGTGCGGCCATGCGCGGCATGGTGCCAGATCCGGTGCTCGATCGAAAGGACAAGACGGGCTTTACCACACCAGGACATGTTGTCTGGCTTCGTGGTGCGCTCTCACACTTGATCGAGGGCGACTGGACGGAATTGGATGGATATGTCGACCGCGGCGCCTTACGGACGGTATTGGATCGCTATCAACGCGGCGACAATTCCGAAGCGTTGTTCGTTTGGCGATTGGCCATGCTTCGTCTCTGGATGCAGATCCACGTCATGGCATAAGCAGCAGCCCTGCCGCCCTTCCGCCTTCCCATTGCAATGCAAGTCCGTAGGTGCCACGGGGCAAGGAGGCGAGGTGAAGGATCGGATCGACGGCCACGTCCACCGCTCCGCGCCCGACAACGGCCCCTTGCAGTGTGAAGAGCGTCCACGTCACGATCCCGCGCACACGCACAACTTGCGATACATCGAAGGCCTCCATCACCATCTGTGGTGGCAGGAAGAGCTCGCGTTCGCCCGTGCTGGTGATGCGCACGGCACAGCGCGTGTAGGCCGGCGTTTCCCATGTGCGTGTGGTCACCGGCACGTCGTACACACCGCAGCCCGACTGAAGATGGACGGTATCGGCGAAGTCGCCCGGCACTTCGGACATGGCACAAACGCGCACATTCACTGTTCCGCGTGGCGCGATCGTAAGCGGGAATTGTGCGAGCGGAACACTGATCTCCACGCCGCGCTGCATCGTGGCGTGATGAATGATCACGTTCGTATCGGCGATGGAGCGAACGACCACGTCGATGCAGGAACGGTCGAGCACGTAGGCGGCGTGGATGTCGATGGCCGACGTAGCACCTGTTGCCAACGAGTCGACAGTGACAACATTCAACGTTTGATACTGCAGTGTTGCAGAGGCAGTGCTCACACATCCGTTCGTATCGATCACGGTAACGGAGTACGAGCCGGGAAGGCGCACGATGATGGTCGATGTCGTGTCACCCGTTGACCATGCATAGCGCCGATATCCCGATGGCGCCGCGATGGTCGCCGAGTCACCCGGACAGATCGGTGGCGGGTCTTGCACTGCGAGCGGCGCTGTCGCGAAGATCGTGACGATCACGGTCGCCGAGTCCGATGTTCGGTCTGCATACGTTGCCACGGCTGTGAACGTGGTGGTGGTGTCCACCGTTACGGCAATGCTGTCGCACGAATCGCACAACAACGTTCGATCACGCCACCACGATACCGGCACGGTGCTGCGTGCGCGCAACATCACCGTCGCACCAGCACACACCGACGTGTCGTTCCTCACGAACAACGTTGGTTGACGGAAAGCCACTGTGTCTTCGTTGATGATGGTATTGTAGAGCACCGTCCCGCTGCACCCTTGCTTGCCCTGCACGGATGCGCAGGTGTCACGAAGTTGCTGTCCACCATCCCCGCCTGTATAGGCACTTGGATTCAGGTTCAATGGATTCAACGTTCCAAGGAGGATCACACCGCCGCCGCCACCGCCGCCGGGTCCGGTACATAGCTTCATCGCGGACGGCATGGGCGTTCCCCCACGTCCACCGGTACATTGCAACTGCGGCACATTGACGATCTCCGTGGCCGTGGTCATGATGGCCCCGCCGGCACCACCCCCGCCACCTGCGGCAAAGCTCCCACCGCCGTCGTCGCCATTGGCCTTCAATCCGGCGCCATTCGAGCCAATGATCACCGGAACATCGATGATCATGATACCGCCTCCACGTCCGCCCACGGCCGTGTCTTCATTCGGCATGCTCCGTCGCGGACCCGCTCCCCCACCACCACCCATGAAGATGCGATTGTATCCGGTGGCATAGCTCAGGGGAAGGGCGGCACGGCCGTAGTCGTGGTTTCCGGACCACATCACCACGTCGGCGCCATCTCCTCCACATCCCACATGCGCACCGCCCCCGCCACCATGCACTTCCATAGCGCCACCACCGCCGCCATTGGCGGCCGGCGCTGACCCGCGCAGGTAGGGACTTTCGGCAATACCCTCGCCGCGTTCGGAGAAGCAACACGTATCGTTCGTTGCCCACACGCGTGGATCTGTGCCGTTCGACGGAGCAAATGACGAGTCACCTCCGGGTCGCCCACCTCGAAACCCCCGGGCCGAGACATCGACATCGGCATCAAGGAAAAGCGTGTCGGAGACCTCAATGGCCACGATACCGCCGGTGCTTCCATCCCACGGCGGACAGGTCAGTGTCGACGTGATACGCACGCTCCCGTAGCGCGGCATGCGAACGATCTGTACTCCACGGCCGACCGTATAGGCCTGTGACATTCGATTCCGTAGGGTGACCACCGATCCGCTCACGCGGGCGACCACGTTCCGTTCGAACCGACCGGCATTGTTGTAGGCGCGGATCTTTCCATAGGCAGGTCCGGGGACCGTATCGATGGAAGCGCCTTGGTGCTGGATCACGATCACCGCGCAACCCGGCTCGAAGGCCGAGGCATCCGAAACGGTCAACTCGTTCTTACTGGTGCGAATGGAAAGCACCTTGGCATAGTTGTTCACGACGCCACCGATCTCGGGTTGCGCCTGTAACGACAATGCGCACAGAACGAGCAGACAGAACTTCATGCGATGAATTTACGCATCCATCCGGCACACACTCGTAACTTTGCAGGACAGTTTTTCACCACATCAAGCGGGACAATGTCATGAAATTCCTCCTCCTCTCTATCGCACTCCTGATGGGCTCGATCGCCACCACGTATGCACAGCTCACGCCCGAAGAGATCAACATCGTTCAGAACATGTTCGGAGCCGAGAAGCGCTCACTCATCGTACAGTCCATCAAGATGACGCCAAGCGATTCCGTCGGCTTCTGGCCGATCTATGACAAGTACGAGGCAGATCGCAAGGAGATCGGCAAGAAGCGCATCGAACTCATCACGCGTTTCGTGTCCAAGTATCCGGCCATCTCCAACGAAGAGCTCAGCGAACTGATGGACGACATCATCGACATGGAAGATGATCAGCAAGACCTGATGGAAACCTACTATGGCAAGATCAAGAAGGCCAGCTCCGTCGTCGTTGCAGCACAGTGGTATCAGCTCGAGTCGTACATCACCACGGCGATCCGCCTCTCGATCCAAGAGAAGCTCCCATTCGTCGGCGGAATGAAGAAGAAGTAAGGTCGGAACACGAGCGTGCGACCCTCACGGTCGCACGCTCGTCTCCCACGCTAGTGTCCCACGAAGTGTCCCACATAGTGTCCCACGCTAGTGTCCCACAACGTGTCACACTCCGTGTCCCACGAAGTGCTCTTAGTGCCTACGCCGTGGCATCATCACGGCCTTGAGAACAGCCTCCTTACAGCGCGCCGACACATCGACGCGGTCTCCATTGCTCATGATCAATAGCGGCGACTTGCCGCGAATGAAGCGTCGCACGTGGTCCATGTTCACGATGTTGGACCGATGGACGCGAATGAATCCGTTCGACGCCACTGCATCTTCGAAATCACCGATCGTGCGCGACAGAAGGATCGACGGGTCCTTCGTCATCACCACCCTACAGTAATTCCCTTCTGCCTCTACGCGAACGATGTTCTCGCGGTGGCGCATCTCGAATCCGTCAAAGACCGGAAGGGCGATCACGCCCGTAGTGAAGACCGGCTGCGGTTCGGAAACGTGCAAGGAACTTGGCGTGCTTCGATACCGAACGAGACGCGATCGTGCCCGTGAGCAGGCCGTGGCAATGGACGACTCGCTGAGCGGCTTCATCACGTAGTGGACGGCGCCGCTCTCGAAGGCACGCACGGCCTGGTCCGCGTCCCGGGCAAGACAGACCAGCACGCAGCCATGTCGATGCGCGAGTGCGAAGATGTCGCCTTCGGTGTCCACTGAGGCGATCAGCACGTCGATGTGAGAATGCAACATCACTTGTTTTGCTTGTGCAATGGATGTTGTTTCGGCCAGGACCACAAGGTCTGCGCCGGTGGTGTTGAGCAAGGATCGCAGACGCATCCGCGAAGCCGGATCCGGCTCGAGTACAAGGGTGTTCATTGCAAGCCCATGCAATGGTGAAAGGTATCCCGGCACAAAGGTCAACGTTCTGAAGATCGTAGCATGTACAAGTACGACGACGTTGTTACATTACGGGCTATGGCAACAGTCTTTCTTGGAGTGCTCCTCATCCTTGCGGCGGGAGTGGCGTATCGGTTCATCCCCGGACTTCCTTCGGCGCTCGAGGTTCGGCGCGTGATCGGCGCCATCGTTTTGAACATCTTCCTTCCCGCCTTGACCCTTTCCATCCTTAGCACTGCGCCGCTCTCGAACGAGCTTTGGGCCGTGCCGTTGGTATCGATGGCCTGTATCGTAGCGGCGGCCGGTGCGGCGTGGTTGTTCTATGTGCGAGTGCTGGGTCGGCGTCTTGCGCGTCCGACGATCGGGGCGCTGTTGCTGGCCTCCGTGTGGTGCAATGCGACGTATCTCGGTGTGCCGATCGTGACGGCCGTTGTTGGCGAGCCGTACGCACGGATCCCGATCGTCTTTGACCTTTTGGCCATGTCGCCCATGCTCTTCACGCTGGGCGTGGTGATCTGCGTGGAGTTCGGCACGGCAACGTCAAAGCACTCCATTGGCGAGGGCCTGCGTCATGTGTTGCGACTTCCGCCGTTTCTCGCAGCTGTTGTGGGTCTGCTGTTGAATGTGCTCCACGTCCCGATCTGGGAGCCGTTCCTTGTGGCGATGCAGACCATGGGCAAGGCCGTCTCTCCGCTCATGATCTTCTCGGTGGGATTGGCACTCCGTCCGCCACAATGGAGAACGTTCCCGGTGTTGATACCGGCGCTGGTCATCAAACTTGTCGTGGCCCCTATCGTGGCCGCAGGCATGATCACGGTGCTTGGTTCGGCGTTCACGACGAGCACGGCCACGGCCACCATGCTCGAGGCGGGCATGCCTACGATGATGTTGACGATGGTCTTTGCGGAGCGATATCAGCTCGACACGGAAACGTTGGCACAGGCCATTCTTGTGTCGACGCTGCTTGCCATGCTCACTCTTCCATTTCTTGCATCAACACCCATTCTATGAAACGGATCTTGCATTGCGCCAATGGCGACATGATGGTGGACGCACTGCGTGCTGCGGTGACAGAGCCGATCGAAATTTGGCGAGAGATCTTGTGCGAAGGACCGGTCGCCACGATGGTGGCGACGGACGAGTTCTGGTCGATCCGATCCGCCTTCATCACGGAGACGTTCGGTGAGTCCGACGCAGAGTACCGTCGAAAGGTCGTGATCCCATTCCAACATCTGACCACACTTGGTGCGTATGACCGCATTGTGCTCTGGTTCGACGAAGACCTGCACTGCATGGTCAACTTCGCCTTCCTCTGCTATCACTTGCGACCGACAGCAGGTGTTGGTACGGAGATCTGTCTCGTCTGCGCGCCGGACCTGAGCGACCCCGCCTCCCTGCTCCCATCCATGATCACGCTCACCACGGCAGAGCTCGCCTATGCCGCCATGTGGTGGCGCGCCTATGCCGCAGGTGACCCTACGGCATTTGACGACGTCCTTGCACGAAATGCGGGCCGGCTGAGGGTGCTTCGAGAGACGGCCCTTGTCTTAATGAAGAACAACGAGTCTTGAGCACACGGTGCTTCCGGAGCTTTCGATGCGAACGATGTAGCATCCGGTGGGCAAACAAGAGGTGTCGACACGGACCATTTCGCCGTGCACAGGGATCGCATCTGAAGCTAGGCAGGACATTGGTGTGCCCTGAAGATCAAAGATCCGAAGGCTCATATCGCCTGTACTGTTACCAGCAACTCTGATCGACAATGTTGAATTCACCGGGTTTGGTGAAAGCTCGAATGTAGGTGACGGTTCCGCAGAAGTCTTCTCTTGCCCGTCTACAGATGTCAACATTGTCTGCACACATCCACGGATCTTCCAGTCGAGGATCTCGTGCTGTGCCCATGCAATTCCCGTGGCGCTCGTAAACCCGATCCAGGCTGTACGGTCAGGACCCAAGCCGATCAACGAAGTGATATCGATGTTTGCAACCGTAAGAACAGGTTTGGTGAAAATGCCGGTCTCATTCACATAGACGAACATTGCGGAGCCATCATAGGTGATACGACCGAAGTATGGTCGACCATCATTGTGGATCGTTTCGAGCGCAGTTGAACTGCCAAGTAGAAACGGCGCTCGATGCTCAGCTTGATTAGCGAGCGTTCCACCGGTTTGGACCGCAACATGATTTCCATTGGGATCACTGGATTCAAAGTTGAAATAGGTGTCGAACTCAACAGCAACGCTCTTTTGGATGCCTGCATAGCCGATACCCTTGCCGTAGTGCCCCAGTGCCGTTGTGCCATTGTTCTGGATCACAAATGCGATCCCGTCTGCTCCCGGGTCACCACCGTCCGGTTGTGTCCTATCGCTACCTGACCCGATCCGAAACGTGAAATCCGTTTCGAAACCATTGCGGATCGACAGACGGTCCGCATACCAAGCCGAGCCGGAGTCATTTTCCGAAGTGTCGGTAAGTCGGATCCGCTTTCCGAACCATTGAGCTGATCCGTTCATACGAACATTGCCTGTTCCCTCCATAAGATCGATCGTCTTACCGCCATCACATTGTACGTCGAGAACTTCCACACTTTGAAGCGGTTGTGCATCCAAGCCGCGCCCCCCGATGGCAACAAGAACCGCATCGATCTTGTCTCCCCTTCGTGCAGCGGGCCTGAGACGAACAACATTGAAAAGGTCCCTTGCTTCATTCAATTCAGGTCCAACAGATGAGCTACCGAATGTGGGATCAACGATCTCACAAGTTGACAAGGCAGTGCCATTTTCATTCGCACCTCCTATAACGATCACATTGTAGTCGTCATACAGCGCTGCACAATGGAGATCTCGAAGGCCACGCAAATGACCGACCGAGTCGAACCCTTTGGGAGATTCAATTGCCAGTAGATCCGAGTAGTCGTTCTTTGCATTCCCGGATTCTGCATATGAGCCACCTGTGCTGAACAACTTTCCGTTTGGCAACGTCACTACACTCGGGAAGTAGATCGGTGATGGATACGCGCCGTAGAGACTCCACCTCTCCGTCTTCACGTCAAACTCATACATCTCTTTTTGACGAGTACTCCCTGGGCCACCTTCTCGACCGCCGAATGCCACGATCTTTCCGTTCGATGTACGCTCGACCTTGCAGAGGCTCGTGATCACGGGATAGTCCTGCACCCTCCGTGATGTACGCGTTGCAAGGTCGAATATCTCGCAATCTCGAAGACAATCCAGATCGCGATTTCTACCACCTACGGTCAAGATCTTTGTGGGAGAGATCAACAACCCTATCAATTGTCTGCGTGGGACCTGAAGATCACCGATCTTGCTCCACTTCTGAGTGGCACGATCATACATCTCAATCGAGCCGACAATCCCGTCGTTCACACCACCAAGGACCACGATGTTAGAATCAGGCAACTGCACCATTGCGAAATCGGTGCGGCCTGTGAGTAGCGATTGAGCCGGTGACACTGTACTCGTCAAGACATTGACGATCTCACACGAGGCCGTACTGGCGAAACCACTCGTGTATCCTCCAATGACCAACACTTCATGATCGGAGATGGCCGCAGCGCCACTAAAGAATCGAGCAGTCGACATTGGCTGTATTTTGCGCCATGACTGTTGAGCACGCGCGACTTCTTGAAGTCCGACGACGAGGAGTGTGGTGCAACAGGCCACAGCCCAATACTTGAAGTAACTCATTCCAATGATTTCCTTGAATGGTCGAGATCATGCGAAACGAAACGTCGAATACCTTGATCCAGCAAAACGTCGCACTTCACACGCGTATTGCAGGATCATACGACAAACGTCATGCGGAAATATACAACGCCCCGGAACAACGCCGACTTCTGGAAGCACTCAAACAGGCGATCTCGATCGCACAGGTGAACGCGGGAACGCCGCGCGTCCTCGACTACGGATGCGGCGCGGGCAACCTCACGCGGCATTTCTTGGACCTAGGATGCTCAGTGGTGGCAGCGGATGTTACGCCGTCTTTTCTCGATGTTGTCCACGCATCATTCGACTCCCCCCGACTCTCAACGCAATTGTTGAATGGCGCTGATCTTCGTGAGTTCACGGATGCGTCCTTCGACATCGTTGCCACGTACTCCGTGTTACACCACGTGCCAGACTACTTGGCGATCGTGTCGGAGTTCGCTCGAGTTGTGAAGCCAGGTGGCGTGATCGTTATCGACCATGAGGCGAACGAGACCTTCTGGACACAGAACCCGAAACTTCTCGAGTTCCAACGTGCGACGAAGAAGAGAAGGTCGATCCTTGATCGCTTATCAGATCTGACTCGTCCGGCTTGGTATGCCAAGAAGTGGAAGAAGTTGAAAGACCCACGCTTTCAGGAGGAAGGCGATATCCACGTTTGGCCGGACGATCACATCGAGTGGCCCAAGATCCGAGAGGTTCTTCGCAAGTCCGGAGTAGACTCGATCCACGAAGAGGACTACTTGCTGTATCAGGCACATTACGATGAGACCGTCTATCGCGCCTTTGCATCGGAATGCTCGGACATGCACCTCTACATCGGCAGAAAGCAATGAACCTTGCCATCCTTGCTCCCTTTCCTCCTCCCTATGGCGGCGTGTCCGTGCATGCGATGCGCCTCGCAGAGGCCTTGCGGGATGCGGGCGATGATGTGGTGACGGTGGATGTCGGACGTTCGTCGTTGCGCGCGATCGCACGTGTGGTGAAGGCGGCATGGCGGCAGGACCGGCTCGTGCACTACCATTCCGACGAAGGGAATTGGAAGATGGCCGTGCTCCTTGGGCTGATCTTCGATGCCACGGGAAGTCGCTACGTGATCACGTTGCATAGCTTTCGCGAACGTCGCGCCTTTCACAATGTCTTTGTTCGCACGTTGCTTCGATCGACGTATGAGAATGCCCAACGCGTGATCTGCATATCCGATCATGTACGCGATGCCGTACGGTCGACGATCGGCCTTGCCGCCGGCCAATGTGTGGTGATCTCCTCCACGCTGCCGGTAAGCACACAAGAACGTCAAGCGCCACTTCCCGTTTCCGTGCCACAAGCATGGTTGGACGCACCGGTGCGCGTTCTGTTCAATGTGTCGCGACTTGTGGAGTATCACGGCAAGGATCTGTATGGACTGGATGTGGTGCTCGATGCGTGGCGCGACGTGCAGGCAGCACACCCTTCGGCACGACTGTTGGTGGTGATCGCAACGATCGTCGACAGCACTCTTTACGATGCAGCACGTGAGCGACTTCGCACACTGCCGGGCGTTGATGTGCTCACGAACATCACAGGTCTGCTCATGCCCTTCACGCTTGCCTCGCACGTGGTGGTGCGCGCAACGCGTACGGAAGGCGGACCGAGTCTCACGATCCAAGAAGCATTTGAAAGTGGCTGTGTGGCCGTTGCGAGCGACAGTGTTCCACGTCCACCCGCCACGATCCTCTTTCGCAATGAGGATGCCGGCGATTGTGCCCGCGCCATCGGCGAGGCGATCGATCGTGTAACTTCAAGTGGGCGACCTGCGCCCGTTGTCGCGTCGGCGACCATTGTGCACCGACTCCGTGCACTCTACCAAGAGAGTCTTACCACTGCACGTTCTTGAGCTGTTCCTGCACGGCAAAGTTCGTGAGCTCATAGTGAAGCGGCGTTACCGCAGCATAGCCTTGGGCGACGACAAGATCGTCCGCATCCGGCAGTTCACGCACCGACACGAACGTTCCCGTCAACCAGAAGTACTCACGTCCCATCGGGTCTTTGCGTCGGTCGTACGAGTCTTCCCACACACTGTGCCCTTGTCGCGTGACGCGAATGCCCTTGAAGTCCTCTGCACGTACGCTGGGAACATTCACATTCAACAGTGTGCCCTGAGGAAGGTTCAAGGAGTGTAGGCGCGAGGCGACGGTATAGGCGACGTCGGCCGCAAGTGACATGTCGTGTGTCTCATCGAACGTGGTCACGCTCACGGCCATCGATGGAATTCCCATGAGCGTCCCTTCGGTAGCTGCGCTCACCGTGCCGCTGTAGATGGCGTTCACACTGGTGTTACTGCCATGATTGATGCCGCTCACGACAAGATCCGGCCGATGATCCAACAACGTGCTCACAGCAAGCTTCACGCAATCTGCCGGCGTACCGTTGATCGCATAGCCGAACATGGCACCATCGCGATAGAAGGGTGTGGCGCGCAGTGGACTGGACACCGTGAGAGCATGACCCACGGCACTTTGCTGTCGATCCGGTGCCACCACGATCACATCACCGAGTCGGCGCATGCTCTTCACCAAGGCAAGAATGCCATGCGAGTCGATCCCGTCGTCGTTCGTTACCAGTATGCGCATTAGAATCCCAAGTTCTTCTTCACTTCGAGGAAGATGATCAGTCCCATCAACAACAACAGCAGTCCTACACCAACTTGCTGAATGCGCATCTTCGTGCTTGTCGCCAGTTCGCGACGGAGCACGGATTCAACAAGGACGATCACCAAGTGCCCACCATCGAGTCCCGGAATGGGCAGCAGGTTCATAAAGGCAAGCGAAATCGAGATCAGGGCCATGAAGCGCAGGAATGGCTCCACGCCTAGCTTTGCACTGCGCGATGCTTGTTGGGCGATCGTGATCGGTCCGCCAAAGGCCTTGCCCGCAGCAACCTTGCCGCGAATGACCGATGAGATCGTCACACCGATCATGCCGAAGGTGTTTCCAAAATCATTCACGCCAAGCAGGAGCGATTCTCCGAGACCGAACGATTCGTACTTCTTGTCGCCCACATAAACGGCATCGAGCATGACGCCGATCGTACTGTCGGAGCCGACCGTGACGGTGTTCGCAAACGTCTTTCCATCGCGATTCACCGTCAGAAAGATGGTCTTGTTCGCATGCGCACGTATGGTTGTGCGGAACTGCGTTGGCGAGACCACGGGTGTGGAGTCGATGAGCTTCGGCTGATCACCTGTGAGGAATCCTGCTTTCCCTGCGGCTGCCAGCGTGACCACACTTTGGAAGGTCACGCGCCATCCCATCGGCTCCATGCCAAGTCCACCGTTCGACAGCGCCTTCAGCACTTCGTCGCTTCGGATCTCGGCCTTCGTGAGCAGTCCGTTGCGTTCAACGTCCAACATCCGCGTGCCCGACGTGCCGCGCAAGGCGATCGCGTCGGCCATGTCTTCCCACGTCTCGATCTCTCGTCCGTCCACGCGAAGGATTCGGTCACCGGCACGCAGACCCGACATCGACGCAAGCGAGTTCGGTTCCACGTAGGCGATCGTTGTCGTGCGATGTTCTTCGTGACCGTTCACATAGGGCAAGGCGGCAAGGACAAGAATGGCGAAGATCGAATTCATGATCACGCCGGCCGAAAGCACGAGGGCCTTCTGCCAGTTCTTCTTCGAACGGAATTCATAGGGCTGCGGAGCCGTTTCAAGATGGTCGGTGTCGAAGCTCTCGTCGATCATGCCAACGATCTTCACATAGCCGCCAATAGGCAGTGCGCACAGACGGTAGTCGGTACGCCCTTCCAGGTCAAGGTCGGCAGGTATGGCCCCGAAGGAAAAGCCCTTCTTCCAATTCCATCCGAACAGTCGCGGACCCATGCCAATGGCGAACACATCGGCACGCATGCCGGTCCACTTGGCCGTCAGAAAATGCCCGAGTTCGTGAATGAAGACGAGGACGCCAATGACGACCACAAAGGAGAGGATTGTTTCGATCATGCGTTCAAAAGGGAGGTGGAAATGCGACGAGCTTCGCTGTCGGCATCAAGGATGTCCGACAACGACGGTTGATCAACGCTCTTCATGTGTTCAAGGGTTCGTTCGAGCAGCGCAGGAATACCCACAAAGGAAATGTCCCCGCGCAAGAATCCGGCAACGGCCACTTCATTCGCCGCGTTCACAATGCAGGGCGTTGTGCCGCCCGTTCGCAGAACGTCGTAGGCAATGCGCAGACATGGGAACCGATCCACATCGGCATGCTCGAAGGTGAGGGAGCCAAGGGCGGCAAGGTCTACGCGTGCAACATCCAGCGGATACCGCGTTGGAAAGGAAAGGGCGTATTGAATGGGAACGAGCATGGATGGGACGCCCATTTGCGACTTCATGCTTCCGTCCGTGAACTGCACCATCGAATGGATGATGGACTGCGGATGCACGACCACGTCGATCTTCTCTGCCGGCAGATCGAAGAGCCATCGTGCTTCGATCACTTCGAAGCCCTTGTTCATGAGCGTGGCACTGTCGATGGTGATCTTCGCCCCCATCGTCCAGTTGGGATGACGGAGTGCTTGCGCAGCGGTGACGGTACGAAGGGCATCGTGATCGAAGGAACGGAACGGACCGCCTGAAGCCGTGATGATGATCTTCTCGATGGTGCTCACATCCTCGCCGACCAAACACTGCAGAATGGCCGAGTGCTCACTGTCGACGGCGATGATCTGCGCACCATGCTCCTTGGCCGCGGCCGTGATCACGGCGCCTGCACTCACGAGCGTTTCCTTGTTCGCCAAACCGATCACACAGCCGCGTTGAATGGCGGCCATGGTAGGGACGACGCCGCTGAAGCCGACCATGGCCGACATGACCACATCGTTGCCTTCATGCCCTGCCGCCTCACATAACCCTTCTTCGCCGCAGAGCACCGGACCGGTGAACTCCGGACAGAGTTGTTTGAAGGTGCGCCATGCTTCTTCTTCTCGCAGCGCCACACCGCGAGGCTTGTACCGACGCACTTGCGCAGCCAGTTCGGATGCCTTGGTGTTGCACGTGATGAAGTTCAGCGAGATGGCGTCGCCAAGACGTTCGACGATGTCGAGCGTTTGTGTGCCGATCGAACCGGTGGAGCCAAGAATGGTAAGCGAGCGTGGCGCGAGCGACATAGGCTACATGAACTGACGGGTGATCTCGTTCCCGCCGCGGAAGCAGCGGAATTCTCCCGCATCGAGCGAGTCGTCTTCTCGGAGCGAAACGAAGAGGAAGTAGGAGCGAAGCCACTTCCAGAGGGTGGCACCTCGTTTGCGTTGCATGTAATGGCACACGTAGGGGTGTGCGGCCACGGTCACACCAAAGTGCCATGTGCCGGCGCGGTAGTTGCGCATCCATCGATCGATGCCCGACACCGTGGTCTCGGGTGATTGGACGCGACCGGTGCCGAAGCAGAGCGGACAGTCGCCACTTGATCGATCGGCAAGATTGCGGCGGATACGCTGACGGGTCATCTGCATCAGACCGATCTGCGACAGCGGATAGACCACTGTCTTCGCGCGGTCGCGCGCGACCTCGTTGCGCATCTCGTTGAACAGTTTCCGGCGATTGTCCTCTTGCTGCATGTCGATGAAGTCCACGCAGATGATCCCGCCGATATCGCGGAGGCGCATCTGCTTGGCCACTTCCTTCACGGCCTCGAAGTTGGTCTTCACGGCATTGCCTTCTTGCGAGCGCTCATTGCTGGCACGACCGCTGTTCACGTCGACGACGACCATGGCCTCGGTGTGATCGATCACGATCGATCCGCCACTGGGCAAGGGCACGGTACGTGAATGCGTGAGATGCACTTCGCGCTCGATACCGTAGACGTCGAACATGGAGCGTGCTTCGGTGAAGAGCTCGACCTTTCCGTCAAGATGCGGAGCCGTCTTCTGCACATACGATTTGATCTCGCGGTACAGCTTGCGATCGTCGACGATCACTTGCGTGACGTCGCTCTTGAACAGATCACGGATCACACTGTGAGCGATGCCGGCCTCTTGATAGAGAAGCGTTGGACCGGTGGCCTTGCGAACATCGGCGGCGATCTCGTCCCACTGATTCAAGACGGACTCGAATTCCAAGCGCACTTCCTCTTCGGTGAGTCCCGAAGCGGCCGTGCGGATGATACATCCCATGCCGGGACGGAGAATGCTCTTGGCAACGGCGCGCAGACGTTTACGCTCCTTTACCGAGACCACTTTGCGGGAAACGCCGATGGAGGTGTCGAAGGGTAAGAGGACAAGATTCCGTCCGGCGATGCCAACCTTCGTGGTCACCCGCACGCCCTTGGTCCCGTAGGCATCACGCGTTACCTGCACCACCACTTGTTGGCGTGCATGGAGGTTGATCGTGATCAGGCCGCTTCGCTTCGTAGCAAAGGTCGGCAGTTTCTTTTTGGAGACGGGTTTTGCGAGGCGGAGCGCCACTTCTACGGAGTCGACCTTATCGGTTTCGGGAAGTTCGACCGCTTGATTACGGGCATCCTCGTCGTCGTCCTCTTCATTGTCCTCCATGGACTCGTCCACGTCGGAGAAATGCAAGAAGGCATCTTGTTCCAGTCCAATGTCGACGAAGGCGGCATTCATCCCCTGCACCACCTTCGAAACCTTGCCCAAGTAGATGTTCCCGACGGTATCAGTACGCTCCGGTTCTTCGGTGAACAGCTCTGCCAGCTTGCCATCTTCGGTGATGGCAATGCGTAAGTGCGTGGGCGTCGAGTTGATGAAGATCCGTCGTACCATATACAAAAACAGCCAAGTTGACCGTGGCGCTTTGTAAGCAAACTTGCCGTTGCTTCCTTCCGGACCTGGCGGAGTTGGGTTCGTTACAACCGCACGGGACTTGGCCGTTAGGTTTGTCTCTTGATGACCCTGCGAATGCGGGGAAAAACAAAGATACGGGTTTTGTGGCTACGTCCTACGGACGCTTGAAGGTTGGCTTCAAACCTTGCCAGCACTCCCAATAGTCGCGTTGCAGTTCCGCACAGCTCATGGCAAAGGCCGTGGGCTTGCTCACGAAGCGGGTCTCGAACATGAAGGCCATGGTCTTCTCTTGCTTCACGGGCTTCAGCTCCATCGTCGATGCCTTTGCATGGGTGTCGGCATCCGGTCCGTGTCCGCTCATGCAGTTATGCAACGACGCGCCACCGGGCAGGAACCCTTCCTCCTTCGCATCATAGACCCCTTCGATGAGTCCCATGAACTCGTTCATGAAGTTGCGATGGAACCAGGGTGGACGGAAGGTGTGCTCGGCCACCATCCAGCGTGGAGGGAAGATCACGAAGTCCATGTTGGCCGTGCCGGGTGTGTCCGAAGGCGACGTGAGCACGGTGTAGATGGACGGATCCGGATGGTCGAAGTTCACCGTGTTGATACAGTTGAACGTGCTCAGGTCGTACTTGTACGGCGCATAGTTCCCGTGCCATGCCACCACGTTCAATGGCGAGTGGTTGTACACGCCCTTCCAAAGATTCCCTTGGAACTTGGCGATCACATCGCACATCTCTGTCACCTCTTCATACCACGCCACCGGCGTCAGAAAGTCGCGCGGATTGGCCAGGCCATTCGCGCCAATAGGTCCGAGGTCGGGAATGCGCAGCAAAGCGCCGTAATTCTCAAGGATATAGCCGCGGGCAGGCTCGTTCATCTCGACGCGGAACTTGATCCCGCGCGGGATCACGACGATCTCGCCCGGCGCCGCATCGATGATGCCCATCTCGGTGCAGAAGCGCAGTGCGCCTTGCTGCAGCACGATCAGCATCTCGCCATCGGCATTGTAGAAGAACTCGTTCTTCATCGATGTGTTCGCAACGTACATGTGGATGGCCACACCGGCATGCGTGTGGAAGTCGCCATTCCCTGCCATTGTCACCATTCCCTGTATGAAGGTCGTTGGTGAGGTGGGAAGGGGCAAGGGACTCCAACGGAGTTGGTTCGGCGTGGTCTCCACCTCGTCGAAGCGCGACCGGATGAGACAGTTGTCGATGCGTTCGTAGGGCTTGTGCACAACCGACGGGCGGATGCGATACATCCAGCTACGCTTGTTCGCAGAACGCGGCGCAGTGAAGGCCGTTCCGTTGATCTGCTCGGCATAAAGGCCGAAAGCCGGTTGCTGCGGCGAGTTCTGTCCTACCGGCAATGCACCGGGGATCGCCTCGGTGGCGAACTCATTACCGAAGCCGGACATGTAGTTCATGGTCATGGTCGTTCCTGTTGACATGAAGGTCGCGCGCCCAGCAGGACTCGAACCTGCGACCTACAGCTTAGAAGGCTGTTGCTCTATCCAGTTGAGCTATGGGCGCGTGGGGTACAAAGATACGTGAGATCAGAACGACTGATTCTTGTATGTTTCGATGCTCGTTGAGCAGGAAGGAGTCACCATGACCAATGCCGAGACCATTGCCGAGATCCTGGACAGCGCTCGTGGGATCACCAAGTACTACTTGGGAAAACTCTCCGACGTCGACCCGCTGCAAGACTTCACACTGAACGGCATCACGCTGAATTCACCGCTCTGGATCGCGGCCCACTTGGCATGGGCGGAGCATGCCTTGGTGGTAGGGGGCATGGAGGCAAGGGAGATGCCGTTCGAATGGATGAAGACCTTCACACTGGGGTCCGCCAACGTCCCCACGCCGGACTGGCCCAGTATGCAGGAGGCGCTCGACGCCATGACGTCGATCCATGCCACCACGCTCGACTACATCCGCTCACTGTCGGACGAGGCGCTGGAGGAGACCATTACATTGGGGAAGATCCGGTGGACGGATCCGCGAAAGAAGATCCTCTATCATGTGATCCGCCACGAAGGCACGCATGCCGGGCATCTGGGCTGGATCTGTAAGCTACACGGTATTGCGACGATCTAGAGCACGTTACTGCGGATTGATCTCGTAGGGCGAGAGCGTTTCGTCGATCACGATCTTGATCGGACCGTAGGGGGTTTCCAGCATCACCGGATCGGTCACCACACCGGTACCGCCCAGCATATCGGCCTCGCGCTGGAGGTCTGCCAACCACGTGTACAATGCCGGAGCCACCACGATCTCGTGGGGCGCGACGCCGTGTTCGGCAACGTAGCGTTCGATCGATCCGAAGACCTCGTCGAAGGCATCAAAGTAATCCATGACCTGACCTTTCTGTTGTCGCATGCCAACGTGTCATACGGAAAGAACACGGCGGCAGGCCCAATTGTTACATCCAGTGCCGTGCCAATTTTCCACACAGCCGCATTGCACCACGATTCCGCCCTTTTTCGTAGATTTACTTCTCTTTTCCGTTTGGCTCGAACGCTTGTTCAACAAATGCATTTCGGTAGAGTGATGTCACGAGCCAACCATCACGTCTGCCAACAGGAGATAGTATGTCGGAAACAACCCCTTCTTCGCAAGAAGATCTCACCATGGAAGTCGTGGCCTCGGCTGCTGCGTCGCCCGACGTGGCCGAAGAGAGAACGTCGCCAAAGCGTACGGCCATGGCAGCGATCCTTGCAGGAGAACTCGATAACGTTTCGATGGATGCTTCGGACTTCGAAGCACTCTACGAGCGCACGTTGTCGAAGGTCAAAGAAGATGAAATGGTCCACGGTCGCGTGGTCTCCGTCACGCGTGACGAGATCCTTGTCGACATCGGCTTCAAGTCGCTGGGCGTTGTCCCACGCACGGAATTCGTTGGCGCCGAGCTTCTCACGCCTGGCGATCAGGTTGACGTGTTCGTCGAAAAGATCGAAGATGCCGATGGTCGGTTGATCTTGAGCCGTCGCCGTGCAGACTTCATGAAGACATGGGAGGACATCCTCAAGCTGCACGACACGCAGCAAGTGGTGCCGGTTCGCATCCTTCGTCGCATCAAGGGCGGCATGGTGGTGGACCTCTTGGGCATCGAGGCCTTCCTTCCTGGTTCACAGATCGATGTGCGCCCCGTGCGTGACTTCGATGCGTGGGTCACACGGACGATCGACGTTCGCGTGGTCAAGGTGAACCATCCAAGTGAGAACGTTGTGGTGAGCCACAAGGTGCTGCTCGAAGAGCAACTCAGCGAACAGCGCGGCAAGATCCTCGGCACACTCGAGAAGGGTCTCGTTCTCGAAGGTACCGTCAAGGCCATCTCGGACTTCGGCGTCTTCGTCGACCTCGGTGGTGTGGACGGACTGGTGCACATCACGGACCTTTCGTGGGGCCGCGTAACGCATCCGAGCGAGATCGTGCAACTCGATCAAACGGTCAAGGTCGTGGTGCTGGACTTCGACGAGAACAAGAAGCGCATCAGCCTTGGCATGAAGCAGCTCACGCCTCATCCATGGGATCAGATCGGCGAGAAGTACGAGCCGGGCACCCGCGTCAAGGGCAAGGTCGTATCGCTCACCGACTACGGCGCCTTCATCGAGATCGAGAAGGGCGTAGAAGGTCTCATCCACATCAGCGAAATGTCGTGGACGCAGCACGTCAAGCACCCATCACAAGTGGTGTCGCTTGGTCAGCAGATCGAAGCCGTTGTCTTGAACATCGACAAGAACGATCGCAAGCTCGCTCTTGGCATGAAGCAACTGGATCCGGATCCATGGTCAGATCTGATGATGAAGTATCCAATGAACTCCGTTCACAAGGGTACCGTACGTAACCTCACGAACTTCGGCGTCTTCGTTGAACTCGAGCCAGGTGTTGATGGCCTTGTGCACATCAGCGATCTCTCGTGGACGAAGAAGATCCGTCACCCCGGCGAGTTCGTCAAGAAGGGCGATGTTCTGGACGTGATCGTGCTTTCGATCGACTCCGAGCACCGTCGCATCTCGCTTGGTCACAAGCAGATCAGCGAAAACCCATGGGATATCTTCGAGAATCAATTCTCGATCGGCAAGGAAACAGAAGGCAAGATCGTTCGCATCATCGATAAGGGTGTGATCGTGGAATTGCCCGAAGGCGTCGACGGATTCGTACCCGTGTCGCAACTTTCCTTCGCTCCCGTTCGCGTGATCGCCGATTACTTCGTCCCGGATCAAGTTCTCCCGCTCAAGGTGGTGGAATTCGATAAGGAACAGAAGAAGATCGTCCTCTCGGCCGTTGAATTCCTTCGCGGCAAGAGTGCAGACGTGATCGCTACCTACAACACGAACCACCCGGTTCCGAATGCAGACAAGTACAACGAAGACGGCTCTGCATCCGCGACCACGTCGATCGAAGACCTCGAAGAATCCGAACCGGTTTCAGGCGAGTAATGATCGGCCGATGATCTACGACGGGGACGCATCACACGATGCGTCCCCTTTTTTTTACGACCATCTCTAGCTGACCATGGAATTGCAAGCCTTGCTCGACGAATTGTTCGCCATGACCTTCGTGGGCATCAAGCCAGGACTCGAACGCATCGAGATGCTGTGCGCGTCGTTGGGAGATCCGCAGGACACGTATCCGGTGATCCATGTTGCGGGCACGAACGGCAAGGGCAGTCTCTGCGCCATGATCGCCGCCGTTCTCCAAGGCGCAGGTCTGCGCGTTGGTCTCTACACGTCGCCACACATCGAACGCTTCAATGAACGCATCCGCGTGAACGGCGAACAGATCGCCGACGTGGACGTGGCACGTCTTGCCCGTCCTCTCATGGACGCGGCCGCCACCGTGCAGGGCACGTTCTTTGAAGTGACCACAGCCATGGCATTTCAATACTTCGCCGAGAAGCGTGTGGATGTGGCCGTGATCGAGACCGGACTCGGTGGTCGACTCGATGCGACCAACATCGTCTCACCCATGCTAACGGTGATCACGTCCATCGACTACGATCACATGGAGTACCTTGGGTCGACGCTTGAAAGCATTGCCAACGAAAAGGCAGGCATCATCAAGGCCAGCACGCCGTGCGTGATCGCCGAACCACGACGGGAATTACGCGCCGTCTTCGAAGCTCGTTGTCTGCAAGTGGGCGCACCGTTCCTCTTTGTCGATGATGAAGTGCACGTCGACGTCGACACGTTCCACCCCGATCTTTCCATGACGGTGAGCGTGATCACCCGTGACGATCGCTTCTACATCACCACCGATCTGTGTGGCGTCCACCAAGCCCGCACCGTGGCCACCGTCGTCACGTGCTGGCCCACCCTTGAGCAATTGCTTCCACGTACTGCGGATGAGGCCGACAGCGCAGGTGGACATCGCGCATGGTACCTGCCCCTTGCCACCATTACCGCCCTCACCGGACATCGGGGTCGGATCCAACTGTTGCAGGCAGATCCACCGATCGTTCTCGACGTGGCCCATAATCCGGCCAGCATGGTCGCATTGGTGCAAACACTGCTGGCATGCGGGTATCAGCAGCACACGTTCGACGTGGTCTTTGGCGTGATGGCCGATAAGGACGCCTCCGTGATGATGGATGCGCTCTTTCCTCTCGTCCGCCGACTACACGCTTGTGCGCCAGTGTACAAGCGCGCCATGCCCGCCGATGGCGTGGCACAGATCGCCGCCGAGCACGACATTCCTACGATCACCACGCACGAAAGCGTTGTCGACGCTGTTCGCGCTGCTGTGGCCACGCAAGCACCAGTGCTCATCTGCGGCTCGTTCTATGTGGCCGAAGAGGCATTGTCGTATTTTCGCACATGATCAAACGCGCCCTCCTCTCCGTTTCCGATAAGACCGGCATTGTCGACTTCGCACGCTCCCTGCATGAACTCGGTATCGAGATCATCTCCACCGGAGGCACAGCATCGACGATCGCCGCAGCCGGCATTCCCGTTCTCAAAGTTTCCGACATCACGGGATTCCCCGAGATCATGGATGGTCGTGTGAAAACACTGCATCCAAAGATCCACGGCGCATTGCTGGCCGTGACGGACAATGCAGAGCATGTGCAGGCTATGGATGATCACGATATCACGAAGATCGACCTCGTGGCCATTAATCTGTATCCGTTCGAGAGCACGGTGGCGCGCAGAGGAGCAACGCATGAAGAGATCATCGAGAACATCGACATCGGCGGCCCCGCCATGGTACGCGCCTCTGCCAAGAACTACAAGTTCACAACGATCATCGTCAACCCATCGCACTATGCTTCCATCATTGAGATGCTGAAACAAGGCGGCATGGTGGATGCATCGATGCGAGAGCTGCTGGCCATGGAAGCCTACTCACATACGGCACGCTATGATGCCCTGATCTCGCAGTACTTCGCCGCTCGCAATAGCATCACGTTCCCGCACGAGACCGCGCTTCCGTTGATCACGGATCAGTCGCTGCGCTACGGAGAGAATCCGCACCAAAAGGCCGTTCTCTACGGTTCCTTCTCGAAGATCTTCACACAACTGCATGGCAAAGAGCTTTCCTACAACAACATCATGGACATCGACGCGGCCACGCGTGTGGTGATGGAGTTCGCAGAGCCAACCTGTGTGATCGTCAAGCACAACAATCCCTGTGGTGTTGGCTCCGGCTCCGACTTGGTGGACGCCTATCGCAAGGCCTTCGCAACCGATACCGTGAGTCCGTTCGGTGGCATCATCGCCATGAACCGTCCGGTGGATGCGACCATGGCCCAAGAGATCCATTCGTTGTTCGCGGAAGTGCTCATCGCCCCATCGTATTCGGATGAGGCGCTCGCCATATTGCAGAAGAAGAAGGACCGTCGATTGATGACAGTGGACTACGAGCAGCTTGCCGCACTCTCTGGAGTTGACATTCGCGCCGTGGCGGGAGGCTTCCTCTTGCAAACGCCAGACGATCAGTTGCTCGACGAGCAAGCGCTTCGTGTGGTCACGGAACGTCAACCCACCGAAGAGGAACGTGCGGCCATGATGTATGCATGGCGCATTGCGAAGCATGTGAAGAGCAATGCCATTGTGTATGCATCGGCGGACAGATCGTTGGCCATCGGAGCAGGACAGATGAGTCGCGTCGACTCAGCACGCATTGCCGTACGCAAGGCTCAAGATGCCGGCATCGATCTTTCCGGATGCGCCGTAGCTTCGGATGCGTTCTTCCCATTTGCCGACGGGCTCCTCCAAGCCGCAGAAGCCGGCGCTGTCTGTGTGATCCAGCCGGGTGGAAGCGTTCGCGACGAAGAAGTGATCGCCGCCGCGAACGAACAGGGCCTAACGATGATGTTCACAGGGATGCGGCATTTCCGACATTAAGTCGACTTGCCGTATGTAGCACACCAAGATTGTGCTGCACCTTGCCGAACACCGTCTCGATCGGGAATTTCTCGTCCTTGCCCATTACGCCAACGGTCATGCCCGTCATAAGGTAGACCGCTTCTTCGAGACGCTTCACAGGATAGATGAAGAACTCCTTCTTCTTCACAGCCTGGATGATCTCCGGACGCAGCATCAGGTCTTTCACATTCTGATGCGGGATCACAACGCCTTGTGTCCCCGTCAGCCCTCTGTCCTTACAGACCTCGAAGAATCCCGTGATCTTGTAATTCACGCCCCCGATCGGTTGGATATCGCCCTTCTGGTTGATCGACCCCGTGATGGCCATATCCTGTCGAATGGGAACATTCGAAATGGCACTCAACAACGCAATGGTCTCGGCTGCCGACGCACTGTCGCCGTCGATCTCGCCATACGATTGTTCAAAGGCAATGCTCGCACTGAAGCTGATCGGCTGTGATCGCGAGAAGATGGCTCGAACAAGGCCACTCAAGATGAGCACGCCCTTGTTGTGAATGCTTCCGCTGAGGTCCACTTCGCGTTCGATGTTGATGATGCCTGCATTGCCTGCACTCACCGTGGCTGTGATCCGTGCGGGCTTTCCGTACGACTCGATACCGGTGGTGTACACAGTAAGACCATTGATCTGTCCGACGCGCGTGCCCTTCGTATCGATGAGCATCACACCGGTGCGGATCTGTTCGCGATACTGCTCGTCGCTTTGATTATGTCGCCACCGACGTTGCTCTTCGGCATGATGCACATGCAACCGTGTGACCAGCGTGGCACCCGATCGCTGTGCGTAGAACGAGGCTTCACGCAGGAGATCGGCCACATAGCTGAACTGCAACGTGATCTTCTCTTGCGACTCCGTCATGGCCACTGCATACTCTGTCAGCGCCGCGGCACCGGACGGGTCGCAATGCAACAGCGACTCTTCGTTTGCCATGAGGGCAAAGAACTGCGCATACTGCTTGATCATGTCGGACGTGCGCTTTGCCTCGTGCCAGAACTCTGCATGCACCTTGAACATCTTCGGAAAATCTTCGTCCTGCGACCAGAGGTGATTGTAAATGGCAACGTCGCCCATCAAGATCACCTTAACGTTGACCTTGATGTACTCCGGCTTCAAGGCTGTCAGCTGGAATTGGATCTCTGGATTCTGGATCTCCAATCGACCGTGCAACATCACCTTCTTCAATGCCTGCCATGCCGCCGCATCGCTCAAGAGATCGAGGGCGTTCATGATGAGGTATCCTCCGTCGGCTTTGAGTACGGCGCCTGCCTTGATCTGCGAGAAGTCGCTCACATAGAACCCGCGAGCATCATAGCGCTTTTCAATGGTGCCGAACAGATTCTGATACGTTGGCGATGTTTCTACGATCACCGGTGCCTTTTTCGTATCGGCATTATCGAGGATGAGATTCACGCCGTACCGACTGAAGGCCACCTTGATGGCCTCTTCCGCTGCATCGTCTGCCATGCCGGAGGCGCGTGCGGCAAAGAGCTTCACATAGTCGTCCAAGTGCGCGAGAATATCGTGTTGCACCTCAACAAGGAACTCCGACACACGCGAGCGCTTGAAGTGCTCGGAGATATCGTCGAACACGCCTTTCATGAGCACGCCGACGGCTGCCTGATCGTGCTGCGAAAGCTCTCTGCGAAACTCGACCATGAGGCGCATCGACCGACGTCCGATCTCTGAAAGTTCTTCGCGCAATTGTGCATACTGCTCGGCGATCACCCGCACTTGCTCCATCGTCATCGAGCCGGCCTTGACCAGCTCGTCGAGCTCTTCGATCTGATACGGCTTCCCGTCCACCACGGCAAAGATCTCCGTGTGGACGGCCCCATCATCTTCCTGTACCTGACCGACGGTGAATCCTGCGGGCTTGATCTTCGTGTCGAACTCTTTCAAAAAACCCTTCTCATGCTCTTGGAATCGGGCGATGATGGACTTCCTGCTCGCCTGGAACTGGTCCTCTTCGAAGAGCTGCGGGATGCGGCGTTTGAGGAGTGCAATGGCCTCGTCCATCATGCGTGCGAACACCCGCCCCTCCGATGGCTTGAAACGCAAGAGCACTGGATTCTCGGACTGCTTGAAGTTGTGCACGTAGCAGAAGTCGTACAGGTCTTGCGGACCTTTCTCGATCTCCTCGAGCACGGTGCGGGCCGTGGTCATGCGGCCGGTGCCGCTCTGTCCGGAGAGATAGATATTGTACCCCTGCGACGGGATCTGCGCACCAAGCGTGATCGCCTCGATCGCTCTGTCCTGTCCGATGATCTTGCGCAACGGACGGAGTTCCTTTGTGGACTTGAAGGTGAACGTCGACGTTGGACACGTCCACGTCAAATGCGTGTGCTTCAGAGGATTGATCTTCATTGTACGATGCCCCAATGGTCTTTTCTGCAAATCTCTGAATAGGAACAGTGAAGGCAAGCCGAAGCGAGTGGCTTCACCGGATACCTACCGGAGCGCGCGGTCTGAATGAATGTCTCTGCCGGATCTTCTGCTTCCATCACCATCTCTCGCGTGAACTCGCGACGTAGTACCTCGTTGGGCTCCCGCATGGCGAGTCGACCCCCAAACGTTTGATAGAGACCAACATTGGGTTCCGCCTCGATCCCTGCCGCCCTCCACTGCGCCTGCACGGCAAGCATATAGAGCAACATCTGTGAATGCTCTCCGCGTGGCATCGATGAGAACGACGGGACGCTTGACGTGGTGGTCTTGTAATCGGCGATGTTGAAGAGCACGAGCTGATCCTGACGGAACACATCGATCCGATCGATCCGTCCTTTCACGCGCACCGTGGTCTGACCGACCATCATGTTCGTGTCCACGTCGTACTCGAACACTGCCGGTCGAAACGCTTGCGCCTGCGCATGCTCACGCTCGACAAGCAGCCAGCGTTCCAGCAGACCCACGGCCGTTGGCGTTCCTCGAAAGACCCGTCGTTCCACGTCGGCATACATATGGTCGACGTCGTACCGCATGGCCACTCGATCATAGCAACCCAGAAGTCGATCGCGAAGTTCATCGATCGGATACATCATCACGTTGACCGGTCGATCGATCTGCTCATGCACCGATGCCGTTGTCGGCAGTCCCTGCAGCTCTGCAAAGAACATGCGCACCACGCTATGCAAGAGCGAGCCACGCTCCCGTCCGGACAGATTCTCTTGCTCATCGTCCGTCTGCGGCAGACCCAGCGCGTAGCGTGCGAAGAAACGGTACGGACATGCGGCCACCACGTCGAGTCGACTCGGCGAGATGTATGGTTCAACCGTCTGCAACAACCGCTGTCGCTCCTCTTCCTGCAACTCCGAGACAACATCTCCGAGCTGCCGCTCCGACGGATCATGCATCGGCACACCCATGCGAAGCATACGTTCCTTTGCACTGATCATCACATCGGCATGCAGGATGTCGGGGAGAGGAGTGGACGTACCATCGTGGTCATCCAGGAACTGCGACGGCATCGTATCGGATCCATCGATCGTGCGTGGGAAGGTGGCGAGGAGCAAGGCATCCGCTGCGTCTGTCACACTTGCCTTGATGTCGTAGAGTTCTTCACGTGCCTGTTCTACCCGTTCATCAGGAGGAAGTCCATCGTCCGACTCGCGCAGTGTTCGCGGAAACTCTCCTTCGACGCATCCCAGCATCACCACAAGCTTCCATTGGTTTGCACGGAGCATGTCCGCCGACGTGGCCAACGTCACGCCCTTGAGGCGTACATCGTCGATGCCCACCGTTGCCTCGCGAACGAGTCGACGGAACTCCTGCGCATGATCGGCAAGTGGCAGCGCAGGTGCACCGGCGATCGAGGCCATGCGTTCATAGCGTTGCAAGGCATCGTTGATCGCGTCCACCGCCGCACGGTCGGCCGTTGGTAGCATGCGCTCATCAGCCCGATGTGCCCTGGCGATCGCGGCCGCTTGAATGCCGAGATCGCGGAGGATGCGATCCTGTACGAGTGTGCGGAATGCAGAGGCCGACATCGGTGCGCTGCCAACATCGCATCGCTCACGCAACCACCGCACGGCTGCGCGTGCTCCTTCGAGCAATGTCCGTTCACGCATGATCTCCACGTCGTCGCCATCGTCATCATCCATCGCTGCTATGGTCGCACGACGTAGCTCGATCCGTTGCATCCAATCGTCGGGACCTTCACCACCATGGATGCGCAGGCGGGCAGATACTTGGACCAGCGACAGTACATGCACGTTCTCATCTCCGCTCACGTATCCGCTGCGGAGCAATCGCTCCACATCTGCCTTGCGCCATCCGGTGCTCATCATATCGAGCGCGGCCATCACGGCACTGCTCACGCCGCACTGCGCAAGGCGCATGCGCTCCTTGGTGGCCAGCGGGATCGATGCCTCCATGGCCACGTCACGCACGATCTCTTCGTAGGCTGCAGTGCCGGGCGCAACGATGCAGACGTCGTGCAATGCAAGCGTGCCATCCAGCAATCCCTGCTTCACAAGGGTCAGCGCTGCACGTACCTCTGCACGTCGGTCGTGTTCGCTATGCACCACCTCGCGCAGCGGATGGGTCCTCTCCACGGCGACGTGTTCATACGTCCACCCTCGCAACACGAACTCTGAGATCTGTTCGAAGTTGCGCGTGCGCTCCACAACGTCTTCGTGTGGACGCGACCATTGGATGCCAACATCAATGTGGTCGGCAAGGGCCATCAGGAACTGCCGTTCTGATGCGGACAGCACATGTATGCCCGTCACCATCATCCCCGTGATCTGTGTGGTATCACCGGGCAACACGAAGGGTACCGATGCATCGGCCTCGGCCATGGCATCGGCAAGTGCCGTGCACGTATCGACTGGATCGAGCCACTCGCCGCCCTTCCACCGTTCATAAGTATCCCACACCTGCAGGATGCGCTCGGTACGTCGCGGTAGCGGGCGTTCTTCGTCGGCCATGGACCGAAGTTCTTCCGTCGTGATCCCGTTCGCCTTCCATTGCAACACATCGGCAGCAGACAGACCGAGTGCTGATGCCGTGGTGCCATTGGCAATGGCCGCTTGACGGAACAGTACGCTCACATCGGAGGACGAGATCAAGGGTCGGTCGGGAAGGTACAGGGCGGCAAGGCGACGCATCAGATTCGACATCGTGAAGACGCGTGGCGGAAGACCGGCACCGATCTCGCGCATCCACAGCGCTGTTGCCGATCGGACGTGTGTCGACGTTGGAACAACGAGAATGATGGATCGCGGTGGGAACGCTGCGCAGGCACGGATCGTGGCCTCGAGCGACGTTGCACGACAGGCCTGTCGTAACGGTGAGTCGTCGGTGCTGTAGGTCGTTCCGGGCATGCTGTGAACGTTTCGTGGTTGGCTGTGTCGTAATTTGCCGCTGAATATCTGCGAGTCTTGCCAGATGACCAAACATACGGTATCCCTCTTGCTTTGTATCATGACGTTCGTCATGATCGGATGCAGTGTAGGTCAACCGGTTCGCGTCCTCAAGCAACACGAGACCGTGCTCACCGGCAGTGTCGGCGGTCCGGTGGTCCCCTCCAAGGTCCCAACCATCGTTGTCCCCTATCTCACAGCAGGTGTCATGCACGGCATCTCGGACAACGTCACCGTCCACGGCAACCTTCACGCCTTGATGACGGCATTTGCCGTTGTCGGCATCGACGTTGGTGCATCTGCACGTATCGTGAAGGAGAATGGCATCGTCCCCGAGATCACAGCAAGCGGTCGAATCATGATGTTCTCCGATCTTCGGAGCTTCGCTACATCGCGCATCTATCCCGACGTGTCCGTGACGGCCAGCTATGAAGTGGCCGAGCGTTGGCTCGTCTACGGCGGAGTGCACAACACCGTCCAATTCGTTGCACCGACCTATCTCGTTAGTCCCTACATCGGCTCGCTCATTCCCCTTTCTGACAAGTTCTCTTTGCAGGCGGAGTTCATCTGGCAGGCGGCGAACGTCGACACGCATTCCGGTGTCTTCGAAGGCACGTCGAGCATCGGTGGACGTGGCTCTGCCGGGATCTTTCTTGGAGGAGCGTACACGTTATGATCCGTTTCCTTGTTCTCCTTGCCGCCTTGCCCATCCTTACATCGTGCTCGCTCGATCCGTTCCTGTTCAACAGCACAACGCTCGACCACTACACACTGTCCGATAGTGTGATCCCCGCCGACCGTCGCGAGCATGTACAACTCGTCGTGGATGGCGTGACGATCCATGGCTTCTTCGTGCGACAGGTGGACTCGCTGCATGGCGACCCTCCCTATACCATCGTCTATCATCACGGCAATCGTGACCATCTTGAATACTATTGGCCACGTGTTGAGTTGTTGTACAAGGCCGGCTTCAATGTGTTCGTGTACGACTACAACGGCTATGGCATGAGTGGTGGCACGAGCACGGAAACATCGCTGTATGCGAATGCGCGTGCTGCCTGGGACTACGTGTTCCGTCGAGCTGACGTCGACACCACCCTCATCGCCAACTACGGCTACTCGCTCGGCTGCGCGGCAGCGGTGGACGTGAGCACGAGCCATCGCACGCCACATGTATTGATCCTCGAAGCACCGTTCGCCTCGTCGGAATCGCTCGTGCAAAGCGGCACAATCCTCAACATTCCGGGCAGCTACGTGATGGACGGGGCCTTTGCCAACGATGCGAAGATCGGCTTGAACACCGCACCACTCCTCATTCTGCACGGTACGGTCGATCTCTTCATCCCCATCGACCGCAACGGACGTCGCCTTTACGATCTCGCACGGAACCCGAAGACCTTCCGTGCTGTTCAGGGAGCTGGGCACGACAATATTCCAGAGGTAATGGGTCATCAGGCCTACATCGACCTCATCACGGCGTTTATCAAAGGAAACTGACGTGTTCACCGGACTCATCGAAGAAGTTGGAACAGTGCGTAGCATCGAGAACGCTGGCGATGGCGTTCGGATCGACATTGCAGCGCACGACATCATGTCCGACCTCGCCGTCGATCATAGTGTGAGCGTCAACGGCGTCTGCCTGACGGCAACGGCCGTGCATGCCGACCACTTCTCCGTGACGGCCGTGCACGAGACGCTCACCAAGACCACGACGGGTGCACTGCGCGTTGGGCATGCCGTGAATCTCGAGCGTGCCGTTCGCGTGAGCGATCGGTTGGGCGGACACATCGTGCAAGGACATGTGGACGGAACAGGCACTGTTGATGCCATCACGCATCTTGATGCGGGATGGGAACTATGGATCCGTTTTCCACGCACTTATGCCAAGTATCTCATCCCCGTTGGTTCCGTGTGTGTGAACGGCATCTCGCTAACCGTTGCGCGCATCGACGACGATCGATTCATGGTAGCGCTCATTCCGCACACCATCGACCATACGACCATGAAACATATATCCGTTGGTGACGCCGTGAACCTTGAGTTCGACGTGCTCGCCAAGTATGTAGAAAGACTCCTCCATCCATGATCACCACACTTGGCGAACTCCGTGCCTCCGGCTACGCCGACGGCACCATCAAGGACGAACTCCGTCGCAACGTCATCGCAAAGCTGCGTGCGAAGGAACCCATCTTCACCGGCATCATCGGCTTTGATGATTCGGTGATCCCGCAGATCGTCAATGCCATCCTTGCCGGACACGACATGCTGCTGCTCGGTCTGCGCGGACAGGCGAAGACGCGTATTGCACGACAGCTCACCACCTTGCTCGACGAGCGCATCCCTGTCATCAAGGGTTCCGAGGTGAACGATCATCCCTTCCACCCTGTCTCCTATCGCGCCACACAGATGGTGGCGGAAATGGGCGACGAGACCCCTATCGAGTGGATCGGTCGTGATGAACGCTATGGCGAAAAACTTGCAACTCCGGACGTGTCCGTGGCCGATCTCATCGGCGACATCGATCCGATCAAGGCTGCAACGCAGCGTCTGCACTATGCACATGAAGGGGCCATTCACTTCGGACTTGTGCCGCGCACCAATCGCGGCATCGTCGTGATCAACGAATTGCCCGATCTGCAGCCACGGATCCAAGTGGCGTTGTTCAACATCCTGCAGGAGCGCGACATTCAGATCCGCGGCTTCACGGTGCGCATTCCGCTCGATATCCTCATGGTCTTCACAGCCAACCCTGAAGACTACACGAATCGCGGCTCCATTATCACGCCACTCAAGGACCGTATTCAATCGCAGATCCTGACGCACTATCCGGCCACGATCGAAGAAGGTATGGCCATCACGCGTCAAGAATCATGGATCCATCGCTCGTCGCTCCCCGTGTTGCTGCCTACCTATCTGGAGCAGATCGTCGAGAGCATTGCCTTCCTCGCGCGTGCCAGCGAATACGTCGACCAATCAAGCGGCGTTAGCGCACGACTTACCATCTCCACGCTTGAGAACGTTATCTCCAACGCCGAACGCCGTGCCATCGTGAACAATGAAGACACCATTGCACCGCGCATTGCCGATATCACGCAGGCCATCACGGGCATCACCGGTAAGGTGGAGCTGGTCTTCGAGGGAGAACAAGAAGGGCCACAGAAGGTGGCAAGGGCACTGATCGGCAAGGCTGTGCGAGAAGTGTTCCGACTCTATCTGCCCGATCCGAACATCCGGCGTACACGCAAGGGACAACAACCTGTTGACGATCCGTATGCCCCCATCGTTCGGTGGTTCGAGCAAGGCAACATGCTGACGGTCTCGGACATGATGCCACTTTCCGAGTTCTACGCAACGCTCATCCATGTTCCGGGGCTTGCCCAGGTTGCCTCTGCATTCGGCTACGATGTAAACGATCAGGCTCGAATGGCAACGGCCATGGAGTTCGTGCTCGATGCCTTGCATCAACACTCGAAGATCGCCAAGTCCGATTCAAGCGCCGGCACCACCTACAAAGATCTTGTGGGCTCGATCTTCACGCCGCCGTCGTTCGATATGGACGACGACGATCTGCAAGGCTGATCAATCCTCGAATCCTGCCGGCACATACTGCGTGCGTGGCACGCTCGTGGCACGAAGCACGGTGTGCGAGATCAAGTGCGTGAGGCCGACGAGATCTTTGAAGTTGATGAGCTTGATCTCGTCGGTGACCTTGTGATAGTCCTTGTGCTCACCCGTGAAGTAGAACAGCACAGGAATGCGCTTCATGGCAAACGATGCCTGATCGCTTCGGAAGAAGTACTGTTCGATGTCGTAGGCCAGCGTGTAGGGCGAGGCCAAGGCTGCATTCTCTTCTTCGTTGAAGCGGATCAGATCGGGACACTTCTTAGCGCCGCCAATGCTCACCTTGTTGTTCTCGCATCGACCGATCATGTCAACATTGATCATGGCCACACACTTGTCCAGCGGCAACGACGGATCGGCCGCATAGGCCTTCGAACCGAGCAACCCTTTCTCTTCGGCACTGAAGGCGATGAACAGGATGCCGCGCGCAGGACGATTCTTCATCGAGGCGAAATGTTCAGCGCACATCAAGATCGACGTGGTGCCCGATGCATTGTCGTCGGCACCATTGAAGATCGAATCACCGTCCGCATTCGGTCTGCCCACACCAACGTGATCGTAGTGGGCACCCATCACAACGTATTCGTCAGGAACGGATGAGCCCGGCAGGTAGCCGACCACATTGTCGACCGTGATATGTTCATGCGTCAACGCAACCGAGGCGGACACCCGCGCGGTGAGCGGCATACTGAGCGGTCGCACCAGAGAGTCGATCAACTTCACGGTTGCACGCAAACTATCCGAGCTTCCCAACAACGCGGCGATCGTTCGCTCGCCAACATGGATCACGGGAATGCGCGGCGTCTTGGTGTTCGGCAACGTGAGGGGAATGGCTTCGGGAGGGATGCCCGGATAGAGTGATGGCCACGAGAATCCCGTGATGAACATCTTGCGATCGCCGCGCGGCGCATCTACAACAAGCACTCCGATGGCCCCATGGGCAATGGCGTTTCGCGTTTTTTCCGTCACACTGCTATAACGTGTGTACTGCTTCCCGGCAAATCCCTGCGCCGAGTCCTGCGTATTCGGTTCGCCACGCATCACGAGCACCACGGCATCGTGCACATCGATGCCTGCATAGTCATCGTACTGATACTCTGTTGCGGTGATCCCGAATCCGGCGAACACCACCGGTGCGTTCTCAATGGTTCCGTCGCCGGTTTGCTCGAACGGAATGAAATCCGTCTTCACAGCAAGCGTGGTGATCACATCGTTCGATCGCACCCGCAGTGATGCTCCCGGTGCAAGGTTTGATCGCAGCAGTTCGTATGGTTTGCGATACGATCCGTGCAGCGGCTTCAAACCATACGAACGGAACTGTTCTTCGATATAGGCCGCCGAGCGTTCCAACTCTTTCGATGGCGTGTTCCGTCCGCGCATATCGTCGGAGGCAAGGAATTCAAGATGTCGACGGGCCGTTGTGGTGTCGATGCCGCGGGCAGTGACACGTAACGAGTGACAAGTGACGCATAACAAAGAAAGAGTGACGAGTGAGAAGTGACGGACGTTCATAGAAGGAAGAATTTGATCAGGACCGTTGTGCCTGACGTTGTGGGGAAAAACTCGACAACGTCTGCCAAGTGCCTGATGAGAAAAACACCCCTGCCGCCATCCCGCAGCAACATGTCCGGCTGACGTGGATCGGGAACATCTTCTGGGTCGAAGCCTGCGCCTGAATCGTTCACAAGAAAGATCACTTCGGACGACGATGTCTGCACCTGCAGCTCGACCATCTTCGTCGGGTCGGCACCGTTGCCGTGGATAATGGCATTGTTGACCGCTTCGGTGAGCGCCACGAGCATGTTGTAGTAGCGTTGCTCGTCGAGCAACCGCACACTCTCGATACTGGCCACGAACGGTTCCACTGCGGCGATGCTCGATCGGTCGCTTGGAAGCGTCAGCGAATATGTTCTCACGTCCGACATGATCAAAACACCACTCGAGCTTGTAAGAGAAGGTTTGGAAGATTCCGTCTGCCCGTCACGTTCACATGCTGGAGTTCATACCAGCCACCCAACGACAGATCCGAACCGTTGGCGCTCGTGTACTGGATGGCCGTTTCGGGGGCCCAGAACTGGACGGAGCTTGTGGTGCCCGAAACGATCGAGCCAGGACCGAGCGTTCGTTGCTCGAGTTGGTACAACCGTACACCCGTTCCGATGCGTACGCCCGAACCGACGTCATAAAATAAAAGGATTTTCGATAGCTGCTCTAGATTGCTGTTCTGCGGCGTTTCTGCGAAGGCGCCCCAGAACAGGGCGCCGCGTTCGAAGTACCGGAACAGGATGCGGGCATCGATGAAGAGCTCCTGCGTGAGCCTGATCCGAATGGAGTCGCGGATGGCGATCTGACGAAAACTGTACGATCGGGCATTGGCACCCGGCTCATCGAAGTCGTACACCGTATAGTTCGCCAACACTTCGATCTGTGGCTGCATCTTCACAACACTACCGTTCACGATCACTTGCGGCGCAATGCGGATCACACGATTCTCGTTGTTGATCGCGCTTCGCTGCCGGTTCAGGAAGACCATGTGCACGTACTGTCCTGACAGCGTGAGATTGAAACTCAAGAGTGGTGAGATCTTCCGACCATATCGGATCGTGAGCAGCCCGTTCAATTCGTCCCGATCATCATAGTTGAGCGCACTTGGCGTATCGTATCGCAAGAGCCACGAACTCCCTTCTACCCTGACCGTGTCCCGTTCTGACGGGAACCATGACGCCGAGCTATAGAACTTGCTGCGCTTCGATGTGTTGTCGCGCTGATTCTCTTGCGACCGAATGGCGGCAAGGTCCTGCTCATCGATAGGTGCGATGGGTGCCACGCTGTTCTGTTCGTTTCGGGTGTACAAGGCAATGCCCAACGTGGTAGAGAACAGCGGAACGGCATAGCGAAGTTCAAGTGCCACATCGATCGTGAGCTCAGAGAGCGTGCGGTCGACCTTGGTGATCGATACATCTGCATACGGATCGCGATACCCACGTCCGATGCGCGCCGCATCTACGCCGGCAACGAGACCTGCCGACAGGCCACCGGTGATGCCATAGGACACGTCGGAGTTCAGCCGCACACGCTCTTCGCCGCGCTGTTCGACGGCCAATTCGTTCGACGTCGATCCCGACAGGGCCGTGAAGAAATCGCGATGCACGTTCGTGTAATCGAGGCCCACCTGCATTTGCGACACGTCCGAGAACACGCGCATCACACCGGCATGGGCAAGGATGTCGGAGTTGGCACGCATGGAATCCATGCGTTGATAGTCGGCGATCAGCCGTGAATTCAGTCGCCATTCCTCCAAGGCCAGATCCGTGAGCTGTCCGTCGATCCCGCCGATGAAGCCAACGGCACGCTGACCGATCTGTGTGGTGCGCTCGAGTCCGCCAACAGCCTCAAGATGTCCAACGCTCTCGTCGCTCCAGCGGAGTCCGCCCACGCCTCCCAACCGCTCCAGACTGTTCAGTCCAACAGAGCGCGAATCGCGTGACAAGACCCAATCCTGTCGGATCACGGCAGAGAGGAAGGAGGAAAGGGGCACGGCAAGGGAGATCTGGCTGAACTCATCGTCGCGGATGGCCATGGTAAGCGTCCGGAATGCCGAGCTGCGGTAGGTGTTCACCCACCGGAACGTGACAAGGTCGGTCACCGAGCGCACATCGGCATTCCCCGTGAACACGTAGGTATTGGCGATCTTATCGACGCCAAAACTGGCCGTAGCGCTCTCCGCAGGCTTCGGGATCTCCATCAACGGCTGGATCTGCTGTCCTGTAACAAATTGCCAGTTTAGGAGCAGCATCGCCACGATTATTCCGACCCTATGGTCAAGTAAAACATGGATTTGCGAAAAAACACCCCATGTTCGTAAAAAATCACACCTATGTAACAAAGCGGGGTTGCGTGTATAGGGTCCCCCAGCTATATTCGTCCCGCAATGTCGTCTGCCCCACGCACCTTTCTGCTCCTGGACCCGGACACAGATCGTCGAACCACTACTGCGACCTCCCTGCTCGCGTACGACATCTCGGTCCTTCTTGCATCGGATCTTTCCGCCGCACAGGGCGTCGTGCGCCATCACCGACCGAGCGCCGTGCTGATCGATTCCTCGATGCTCCGCGTGCCGGACCTGCGACAAAAGCTCTACATGCACGGCCTGAACGTCGATGTGCCCTTCATCGTCCTTGCGGACGAACGTGAGCCGCTCGCCGACACCGACGTGCCCTACGGCGTACTGTCGCGTCCGCTCACCGATGCCGGCATTCGTTCGTTGATGACGTTGCAAGGACTTCCTGTAGCTGGTGAATCGCCTGTGATCTTGCAACCGCAAGAACCACAACCTTCGCTCTTGTATGCGTTGCCACACGAATATCGCACTCCGCTCACGGACATCATCGGTTCTGCTTCATTCTTGCATGGGCATGCAGAAGCAAGTGCCGAAGAGATCCGTGAAGTGAGCGCCGAGATCCTTGGCGCGGCACGCCGACTCTTACGTACGACCGACAACTTCCTTGTCTATGCACAGATCGAGACCTTGGCCGAGAGTCCGTTGCATATCGACCGCATGCGTCAGTGTATCACACCGGAACCGGCAGCTGTGCTGTACGATGCTGTTACCCAGCGCGCAGCGGCGCATCAACGTCCGTCCGACGTGACGATGGCCATCGACATCGAAGGTGTAGCGCTCGGCATCATGGAAACACATCTCGACAAGATCACCACGGAACTCGTCGAGAACGCCCTGCACTTCTCACGTCCGGGAACACAGGTCTCCGTATCTGCCACGGCCGGTGCGCGCGATGTGGTGTTCTCCATCCGCGATCATGGCGTTGGGATGCAAGAGAGCGAGGTCATGCAGATCGGAGCATACCGTCAGTTCCGTCGCAAATCACAAGAACAGCAAGGCGTTGGGCTTGGCTTGATCATCGCCAAGCGTTTGGTGGAACTCCACGGCGGCACCTTCTCCGTTACGTCTGCACTGGGAATGGGAACATCCATCACGTTCACCATTCCGCGCGCCGCGTAAGGCGCTTAGATCACTTCGAGTTTTGCAAACGCGACCATGAGTTGCTTGCGACCGCCGTTCAAGAACTGCACGGTGGCCTTTGCTTGCTGTCCGCTCCCACTCAACCCTGCCACCGTACCAACTCCGAACATGGGATGCTTGACGCGCATGCCGACACGCAAACCCGACGACGACGTGGGCTCTTGCGAGTACGATTCGCTCGCAGGAACTTGTGAGTAGGATTCCTTCGGACGTCCCGCAGGTCCGCTGCTTGGCGGAGGAATGGCCCCATAGCCACGCGCCGCGCCTCCGCGATCACCGTACGATCTCCGGACAGGCGCTGCAGACTCCGGTCGTTGATCCATACCATGCGAAGCACGCATGGGCTCTATGGCGCGTGATCCCTTTTGCGACTTCTCGTCGAAAAGTGCCTTATCGATCTCGCTCAAGAACATGCTCGGACGATTGAACACCAGCTCACCGAATCGATACCGACGTTCTGCATAGGAGAGCACAAGTTGCTGTCGTGCGCGCGTGATGCCCACATAAAACAACCGCCGCTCCTCTTCCTGCTCGTTCATGTCCAGCTCTGCCTTTGCCAGCGGGAACAATCCTTGTTCAAGACCGGCGATCACGACAAGCGGGAACTCCAGTCCCTTTGCGGCATGCATCGTCATCATGGCCACGCGATTGTTGCCAAGCTGCGGATCGTCCGCATCACTCAGCAGGGCGATCTGTTCGATGTACGTGGCAAGCGTCAATGTATCGTCTCGCTCTTGTGTTTCCGCGATATGCGACAGCACCCGGTCGATGTTGTTCCATCGGTCGCGCGACTCCTCGGTGTCGAGCTGCTTGTACTGCTGCATCATCCCCGTCGCCTCGATGTAGGACTGAGCAAGCGACGACGGCGACAGTTCTTCGAGCAGGGCGCGATGTCGGTCGATGAGATCCACGAACTCCAGCACGGCCGTCACCGTTCGCTTCTGCACGTTCGGGATCATGCCCACTTCACGCAAGGCATCGAACATGGCCACGTTCCGTTGCTGCGCCCATTCGGCAATGCGTTGCAACGATGTGGCACCAATGCCGCGCGTCGGCTCATTGATCACCCGCATCACACTTTCGCTGTCAGCGGGATTCACGAGCAAACGCAGATACGAGAGCGTGTCCTTCACTTCCTTGCGTTTGTAGAACGACACGCCGCTCACGATGTGGTAGGGAAGATTGGACCGACGGAGAGCGTCTTCGAGCGACTGCGACTGGGCATTCGTACGATAGAGCACGGCCACATCCTTGTAGGTGAAGTTGCTCTTCGAGATCCGCTCACGCAACGTTCGCACGATGGCATCGGCTTCTTCACGATCGTCCCGACACGCCAACAGCGTGATCTTCTCTCCTTCGGGATTCTCCGTCCACAACGTCTTCGCCAACTGCTTGCGATTGTTCTTGATCACGGCGTCGGCAGCGGAGAGGATCGTCTTCGTCGACCGATAGTTCTGCTCCAACCGCACGACCACGGCCTCGGGATAGTCTTTCTGAAAATCAAGGATGTTGCGAATGTCGGCGCCGCGCCACCGGTAGATGCTCTGCGCATCGTCCCCCACCACGCACACATTGCGAAAGGCCTTGGCAAGCATGCTCACGGCAATGTACTGGGCGCGATTCGTGTCCTGATACTCATCCACGAGCAGATACCGGAACCGCTGCTGATACTTCTGCAGCACGTCATCATGTCGCTCGAACAACCGGATCGTGTTCAGCAACAGATCATCGAAGTCCATGGCATTCGACTGCGTCAGTCGCTTCTCATACTCTTCGTAGATCTGCCCTGTCTGTTTCTCCTGAATGGAATCCGCCTTGCGCACGTATTCCTGCCACGAAACCATGGCATTCTTTGCGCTTGAGATCCGCGACCGAACGCCCTGCGGCGGCATCACCTGCTGCGAGATGCCCATGGCATTCATCACGGCTTTGATGGCGGCAAGGGAATCGTCGGTGTCGTAGATGGTGAAGCCCGATGTATAGCCGATATGCTCTGCTTCTGCACGAAGGATCCGTGCGAAGATCGAGTGGAAGGTTCCCGCCCACATCCTGGCTCCTGTTCCCTCGCCCACGAGATGACCGATGCGCTCCTTCATCTCTTGCGCGGCCTTGTTCGTGAAGGTCAACGCAAGGATATGACTCGGATGCACTCCCGCTTGCATCAGGTAGGCAACACGCAGCGTGAGCACACGCGTCTTGCCACTCCCGGCACCGGCAATGATCAGCAGTGGACCTTCCGTGTGCATCACTGCCGTGCGCTGCGCATCGTTCAGTCCCTCGAGGAGGTCGGAAGAAGAGGAGGATCGGGGAACGAGGTGCAGCATGAGGGCCGAAATCAGGAGAACAATACAAAATCAAGAATACAGAATTCAATCTGCAAATGACACAATGCATAATGACTTGTCACTCGTCACTCGTCACTCGTCACTTGTCACTTTCTTCCCATAGTCCGTCTTATAAAACCCTTCTCCCTTATAGATCACATTTCCGGCGTGGATCACACGCTCGACGTGACCCTTTCCCTTCACGGGTTGGTCGCAGACGTCTTCGGGACAGAGCGTGAACGCTTCGTCCTTCATTTGTTGGCGAACTTCAAAGACCTTGCCGCAGGTCGCGCATTTGTATTCGTAGGTGGCCATTGATCTTCGTTGCAATTCTTGGCAATTCTGCGCTCAGAACAGAGGATACAAAGATCGTCAACCGGCGCCATATGGCGTAAGCACTATCGAACTACTTGAAGTAGTGCGTGTCTGCCACGTGATGTGACAAGAACGTAGGTACCAACTGGCAATTCCTGCGTACTGAATGCGTAGACGCCGTCAGTCCCGGAAACAAGATCGAGCACGAGTCGACCTTCCAATGAATAGACGCCAACGCGCTCAGAGCCCTCGCATTCGAGGCTGACTGAACCGGAGGCGGGGTTTGGCCAAACAAGGTGTCCGCCTTGGCTGTTCATGTCGGGTAAGATCGCCAGGCCGGTTGTTGAGGTCGATGATACGCGATAGATACTATTCCTTGACGCCGGCACATACCACGATCCGTCGACATCATTCGGACGCGAGAACAAACGTCCGTTCTCGAAACCCTCGTTTGGCAACGGAACGATCTGCCAATCGGCCCCGAGGCGTGGCAATAGCCACAACTTGGCACCATCATTCATCAAGGTGGTCCCATTCGTGTTCATCGAGATCCAAACGATCCCATTGATACCAAGCAGAGCCAACGACGCGCTATCGGGTTCAATAACAGCACGCGTTGTCCATGTCGATCCGTTATCCTGGGAAAAGAGGATCCTCGGCAAAGACTGTCGTTCGGGAGTGCGGGCGCTATCACTGAACGACGCAATGATCTGATGTCGCGAATCGCTTGTAACGGAAACCGAGCTCCACGTTGAAATAGGGCTGGTCGTTCGTTGCAACCACGTTGCCCCATTGTCATTGGATGAATACACGTGGAAGTTGAAGTGCGAACCGGATGGGTCGAGGTCAGCAACGGCTGTCACCAATGCACTGCTACACACGACCAACTCACTTGGAGACGTTCTTGCAACCGTTCGATATGACACACTTGATGCATGCCACGACCTCGCACCCGGATCAAGAATGACGACGCAAGAACCGTCGGGTACTTTTGGATCTTGAAACCGATAACCTCCAATGGTCATAATGATCGTTCCATTCTGTGCAACGACCATCCCGGCCGGCTCGACCCCAGATCCGAATGAATCAAGACCAGGGAGTTCCTGCCAGGTTGCACCCGAGTCAACGGAAGAGCGAACATATCCCCCACTACCGCTGCAGTACAAAGTGCCATCGCTGATCGTTACTACGCGCACTCTGAAAGGAAGCCTGCCTCGTTCCGTCCAGGTTCGCCCTGAATCTACACTGAGCAGCACATCGGTTGTGTCTCCCAACACGGTTGCATTCACAGGACGACGGATGCGATATCCGAAGTCCACCGCACCAACACGTTGCGTTGCCACCCACTCGTACACGGCTGCGTCGACGATCGCACCAGCTGTGTCGCGCAGGAGCGAGCCACCAACTGACAAGATCGTATCAAGCGCCCATGTTGCCCCGGCGTCATGCGTACTGTAGAGCATTTGGCAACCGGAGTGGAGGTCGGAAGTGCATGCGAATGCAGTTCGAGTGTCGCTCCACACAGTACATGTTGTCGGGGACCCGTACACATAGAAGAAGTCGGAGATGCGTTCGTCCAACGCATGTCGTTGCCACGTCACCCCTTTGTCTCGCGAGATATACACGCCGGTATAATGCACACCTTGCGACCGGTAAAAGTCTCCCGTCAGCACCCACGCACCGTCGTCGGTAATGCAGGCATGGAGAACGTTATCGGGACTCGCAAGATCGATGCCCGTGGAATACGGGTATGGTCGAAACAATTGTCTAGGCCCACTCCAACTCGAACCGGCGTCCACCGATGTGTACACCCTTGCTCGATCTCCGGCAAGAACGATCACTGAATCGTCCACAACAGTGCCGCAAAACACTGAATTTGAATCTGCCAGTACCGTGGAGATCCAGCGGTCCTCTGCAATGGAGTATCGCATCACATGCCCACCAAATCCCGCGGCGACCACCGATGACCGTGAAGCCACTATCGTGGTCCAACGATCGGTGGCCGAAGCAACATGTGTTGTGACGGAAGCAGTTTCGAGCGAGACACTGGCGATCACACCCCGCGATGTCACGCACCAGATATTCTTTGTCCCGATCGCAACATCGGCGATGCGATCACCAATCCTGATCACGTGCTCTTGGATCAGCTCTCCGATCGAATCCAACTGCAGCAGTCGTCCATCCGTGGTTCCTACATAGACATAACCTTCATGGGAGGCGAGGGCCGATGCTGACGATACATTCGACGCAAACCGCCGGATGCTTTTACGATCGCGAGATACGCGCACAAGGGTCCTCGCATCCGAGACCAGTACGATGGCGCTATCACGCAGGAACACGGGCTTAGACCATGACAGCCCAACATCGCGCTGCACGCATTGCTCAACCTTGATCGTTGTCTGAGAGTAGGAGTGCACGGGATGCGACGCAACTGCGGTCACACACAGCAACATCAAGCAGATCGAGCGCCGTCGCAGAAGGCTTATATTCATTTGGAGCACAGCCCTTGTCGACGATGATACAAGCACTTACAATTCAACAAACCCAGTCTTCTTATACACCTTGCGCAACGTCTTGCGTGCCCGATCTCGGGCATGTTCGGCGCCGCGCTTGAGGATGTTCTTGAGTTCTTCTTCGTTGTTGCGGATCTCGAGGAAGCGTTCGCGGATCGGCGCAACGAACGTGGCAACGGCGTCGGCAACGGCTTCCTTGAAGGGCGCATAGCCGCTGGTCGAGGCGAAGGAGGCTTCGATCTCGGCGAACGACATGCCTGTGGTCAGATGATACAGCGTCATGAGGTTCGCAATACCCGGACTTCCCGCCTCATCCATCACGATGCGCGTACCGCTATCCGTCACCGCGCGCTTGATCTTATTGCGGATCTCTGCATCGCCATCGCGCAGGAAGATGGTGGCCTTCTCGTTCGGATCGCTCTTGCTCATCTTCTTCGTGGGTTCTTGAAGCGACATGATCTTGCCGCCAACATCGCTGATGTACGGCTCGGGCACCGTGAACGTGGGCGAGTAGTGATGATTGAATCGCTCGGCAAGATTGCGTGTGAGTTCGAGATGCTGCTTCTGATCGGCACCCACGGGAACAAGGTCTGCATTGTAGATGAGAATGTCCGAGGCCATGAGGATCGGATACGTGAAGAGACCTACGTTCACATTCTCGCTATGCTGTGCACTCTTGTCCTTGAACTGCGTCATCCGCGAACACTCGCCCATCCCCGTCATGCAATTCAGCACCCATGCCAGTTCGGCATGCTGGGGGACGTGACTTTGCACGAAGAGCGTGCTCTTCTCGGGATCGATGCCGCATGCAATGTACATGGCCGCAAAGTCCAGCGTGGCCTTGCGCAGCTTGGCCGGCTCCTGCCGCACCGTGATGGCATGCAGGTCCACGATGCAGAACAGACTGTCGAACTCATGCTGCAACTGCACCCAATTCTTGAGGGCGCCACTGAAGTGACCGATATGGGGCTGACCTGAGGGCTGCATGCCGCTCAGAATGACCTTGCGCTGTTCGTGCTGTTCGCTCATGTCCGTTCATCGAATGGTGAACGACAAATCTACGGCACACCGTGGTATTCCTATGGCCCTCGCACAGCTATCTTTGCACCATGCATCGTCTCAGCCTGCTCCTTGCCACCCTTCTCCTTGCCACGTCCCTTTCCGCCCAAGAGGAAATGAGTGGCGGGAGCGATACCGGACCGTCAAAAACGTGGGGGATGATCTCCGTGCAACGCACGTGGACGCCACAAGAGAACAACTTTCCGAATTGGGGTCTGAGCTTCCAGGGCTTCCGCGGACTCGGCGAGAGCGAGGAATCTCGCTGCTGGCTTGGGATAGGGTTCATGGCGGCAGGGGTGGAACGACGTGATGTGATCGCGCTGACGTTCGGACCGGGCGTCTTCCTTGTCGGTCGACCGTCGCTCGGCATGTTCGCCTTTTTACAGGGCGGCCTCGGTGCGAGCTCCAAAAGCGGCGTGGCGGGATTCAATCCGTTCAGCGATCCATCGATGCAGTGGGGCGGCGCTTTGATGAGCGGCGTCGGCATCTCGGCAGAGATCATGTGGCACATGCGACTGCAGACCGCCATCGTGATGAATGCATTCACGATGGATGGAGGACGCTCACCGTTCGGGATCCAGTTCGGCTTGTCGACAGGAGGCCTGTGATGTTCCCGTATGGATTTGGAAGCTATCGCATCTCCGAAGGTGATGCCACTCATGAGGCCGCACTGCGGCATGCATTGGACCGCGGCATCACGCTCATCGACACGAGCGCAAACTATAGCGACGGTGCAAGCGAGATGCTGATCGGTCGCGTTCTGCGCGACCACGCGCGCGGTGCGAACGTCGAGGTGATCACCAAGGCAGGATACCTGCAAGGGACGAATCTCGACCGAGCGCAGGCACGCATTCAGAATGGCGACCAGTTCCCGGAAGTCGTCCAGGTACAAGAGTCGCTGTGGCATTGTATCGCACCGGAGTTTCTGGAAGATCAACTGACGGCATCGATGCGACGCTTGCAACGCACCACCATCGATGTGTTGCTCTTGCATAATCCTGAGTACTTCTTGCTCGATGCCCATCAGCGCGGCATGGCCATTGAAGATGCACGTCGACATTTCTATCGCCGCATTCGCAATGCCTTCCAATTCCTCGAGGAATGCGTGCTCGACGGACGCATCAGATCCTATGGCATCTCGTCGAACACGTTCCCCTGCGAACCCGACGACCCGGGCTTCTGCTCGCTGGAAGAATGTCTTGCCATTGCAGAACGCATTGCCGGAACCGAGCATCACTTCCGCACCATCCAGCTTCCGATGAACATCATCGAACATCATGCGGCCACGGTGCTGAACCAACGCGACCGATCGGCAACCGTGCTCGAGTTCGCAGCGGAGGCAGGACTGCGCGTATTGGCGAATCGGCCGCTGAACGGTGTGATCGAGAACGACCTCATTCGATTGGCAACACATGTCACTCCGGCAACGATGCCGCTACCCGACGACGTGGACGCACGCATTCACGCCCTCGAAGTGGAAGAGCATCAGGCGGCCCAGCTCGTGTTGCAGACATTGCCGGGAGATGGCAGGGAGGCCGTGGCCATTCAGGAGACCTTTAAAGTTGCTGCTGCGCTCTGTCAGTCGTGGCGCTCCTTCTCCGGTCTCCCGCACTGGAACGACATCGTTTCAATGTACCTGCAGCCACGCATCCATGTGATGCAACGGCATATGGCAGCAGCGGCGGATCCTGGGGCCATGCAGCACTACATGGACGGACTCCGTGCCGTGTTGGACGAGATCACAGCACTGTACGCACATGAAGAGAATTTGAGTTTGGCGGAATTGCGCGCAACACTTGCAGAAGAATGTGGCATGCCGCTCGATACGCCCTTACAGCATCTGGCACTGCATGTCGTACGATGCACAGCGGGCATCTCGACCGTGTTGGTGGGCATGCGAACACCTGCCTACGTTGACGATGTGCTCGCAGCAATGGAGCTCCCGACGATCTCGCTCCATCGCGCTTCATGGATTCGGATCGTTGAACATTTGGCACGACTTTCAGATCAAGGAGTAGCATGAGCTCGCATACCGTGAAGATCGCACCATCGCTCTTGTCGGCGGACTTCGCCAACCTCGCTGCCGATGTGGCAACCTGCGAGCAAGGCGGCGCTGATGTGTTGCATGTGGATGTGATGGATGGACACTTCGTACCCAACATCACCATCGGTCCACTTGTCGTCGATGCACTCCGGTCACGCACAACCCTACCGATGGACTGTCATTTGATGATCAGCGATCCCGATCGCTACATCGACCTCTTTGCATCGGCGGGCGCCGCCTGGATCAGCGTGCATGCAGAGGTGACGCCGCACTTGCATCGCACGATCGGTGCGATCCGCGCTGCCGGTTGCAGACCGGGTGTGGTCCTGAATCCGATGACGTCGCTCGACCACGCCTACGAGGCGGCAGGCGACGCAGAGTTCATCTTGTTGATGAGCGTGAATCCGGGATTCGGAGGACAGTCCTTCATCCCTGGTTTCTACCGCCGTTGCGAGCGCCTTCGCACATGGCTGGATACGAACGGACACAGCAATGTGGAGATCGAGGTGGATGGCGGTGTGAAGCTCGACAATGTGCGGAGCATCGTTGATGTTGGTGCGAACATCATCGTAAGTGGAAGTGGTCTGTTCCGAGGGGATCTCGCAGCGAACATCGCCGAGATGCGACGCATCGCTACGGCGTGATCGTCAACACGTCGCGTATCGACCGTACGGTTTCTTCCGCAAGCGTCGACGCAACAGCATCGAGCAAAGCCAAGTGCAGCAGTGCATAGCGCGGTCGTAACTCCGGTGGCAGGGCATGCAATTGAAGTCGCAACGCCTCGACATCACCGCGAATGAGTGGTCCCGTGATACCGAACGGCAGACCATGTTCAATGGCTTTGCTCGCATTCGCAACGGTCTGACGGACAATGGGCATCAGAAAATCTGCCGCAGAGAGGTCTGCGACCTCGGCCGTGGCACGCGCAAGCGAGAGCGAGGCATAGAGCAGGTTCGAAGCCGCAACGGCGGCAGCATGATAGCGGAGCTTGGCATCCAGATCACCGATCGGCAACCGATGTGGTGCGCCATGAAAGAGCTCAACGAATTCATAACAACGCAGTGCATCCACATCCAGACACTCGACGCCCCATCCGATCCCTTCCACCAACTGAGCATCCACCGATGCGAATGTCTGGAACGGATGAATGGCAGCAGTACGTGCGCCGCGTTGGGCGCAGGCATGCAACACATCCACTGGAAGTCGGCCTGAACAATGCACCACCAGCACTCCGGCGAGATCATCCCCCATCCAGTCTGCAAGCGCCTGTGCACGCTCTGCGTACTCGACATCGGACACAGCGAGCACGATCACAGAGGGGATGAAGGGTGGCGAGGGCAACGGGTCACGTCGACTTTGCACCCACGTTGGAATGTCCTTGCTCTGCAATGCTCGCGCGATCGAGAGTCCGACCTTTCCGGCACCGATCACGCCAACATGCATCAGAGTTTCTCCAGTGTGTACGACGTCTTTCCGTCCATCATCGACCAGCCGAGCGCATTGATCGCATCGCGCAATCGGTCGGACTCGGCCCAGTTCTTCTCTGCTCGTGCGGCCCAACGCTGTTCGGCAAGTGTGGTCACGTCGTCGGGCACAACAACGGCGGGACGTGGCCCGAAGGACCAGACCGCGAAGACGTTGTTGAGTTCTTGCAGGACGCCCAGTACGATCTCGGCATCGGATGCCGATAGGGTGACGGCCTTATGATCGTTCATGAACGAGAACAAGGCAGCAAGCGCCTTTGGCGTATGCAGATCGTCGGCCAGCTCTGCGAACACGGATGTGCGCAGCGAATGCACCGAAGGACGATGTTCCGTGATCACCGATGCTGCCATCACATCGGCGAGGTCGTAGATGTAGTCCTGCACACGCTCACGTGCTTTCACCGAAGCAGCGAGTCCGTCGATCGTAAAATTGAACAACGCACGATAATGCGAGCCGATCATGGCAAAACGGATATCGAGCGGATCGTATTCACGGTCCAGCAGATCGCGGAGCGTGAAGAAGTTTCCGAGCGACTTGCTCATCTTCTTCCCTTCGATCTCCAGGAATTCATTGTGCATCCAGTAGTTGGCCTGCTCTTGCACATGATATCCCGCGCAGCACTGTGCGATCTCGTCTTCATGATGCGGGAATCGAAGATCGACGCCTCCCGTGTGAATGTCGAACGGAAGTCCGAGGAGTTCCTTGCTCATGGCAGAACATTCGATGTGCCATCCCGGTCTACCGGGCAATGGCACTCCGTCGATCTCAAGGTCCCACGATGGCTCCCCCTCCTTGCGACCCTTCCACAACACGAAGTCGCTCACCGATTCCCGATCGTATTCATCGGCATCGATGCGAACACCTTCGCGGAAATGCTCCACATCGATGGTGAACAAACGTCCGTACGTGTAGTGCTTCCGATAGGCATTCACATTGAAGTACACACTGCCATCGCTCACATATCCGAAACCGGCGGCAACGATGTCCTTGATCAGGTCCATCATCGGCGCGATGAAGTCCGTGGCACGCGGCATGGCATAGAAGTCGGACGGCTGGATGCCCAGCGTGGTGATGTCCTGTCTGAACACATCTTCGTAGTAGGTCGTGAAGGCGCGCAGATTCTCGCGCACATCGCCTGTCTGCGTACCCATGGCTGGCAACCAACGAGCGCTTCCGACACGACTCCCATCGATGGTCTTGTCATCGATGTCCGTGATGTTCATCACCCACCGCACCTTGTAGCCGCCAACAGTGCGGAGGACGCGCTGCAAAAGGTCCATGGAAAGGAATGACCGCATGTTGCCGATATGGGCCACATCGTACACGGTGGGTCCGCACGAATAGATGCGCACATCGTTCGGATCGATCGGGTGGAATTCGCGAACGTCGCGATCCATGGTCGTGTAAAGTCGTATCTGCATGGTGCAAAGATAGAAAGTGCACCACGAGAGTCTTACTTCAGGATGAACGACCGCATGCTGATGCTCCCGTGATCGATGCCGGTGTTGAAGAACGAAAGTTCGTCCTTTGCATCCTGCATGGCCAATGTGTAGAGCATGGGAAGGTAGTGCTCATTGGTCGGGATCGAGAGACCGGCGGCTGTGCCGAGCTTTTCGTAGTGCGCGAGCGCAGACACATCGCGGGATTCGATGAGCTTGGCGGCCACAGCATCGAACTCCTCTGCCCATGCATAGGGCTTGCCCTCCCACGAGATCTGCCGGAGGTTATGCACGATGTTGCCGCTGCCAAGGATGAGCACACCTTTGGAGCGAAGGGCGGCAAGGTCGCGAGCGACGGCAACGTGTTCTTCGGGCGACATGCGAATGTCGAGCGAGAGCTGATACGTGGGGATGTTGGCCTTGGGAAACAGATGCATGAGCACGGACCATGCTCCATGGTCCAAGCCCCATTCATGATCGAGCAGAATGGGATGCTTGCTCACCGTCGTCGTCTCTTGTGCCATGGCCGGTGCACCGGGCGCAGGATACTGCACGGCGAAGAGCTCCTTCGGGAAACCGCCGAAGTCGTGAATAGTGCGCGGACGATCCATGGCCGTCACCTGCGTGCCGAGCGTTTGCCAATGCGCGCTCACACAAAGAATGGCAGTAGGAGTCGGCAGGCTTGCGCCAACCGACTCCCATCCGCGACTGAAGGTGTTGTGTTCGATGGCATTCATGGGAGAACCATGGCCAACGAACAGAACGGGCATGCGTGGCGTTGTCAATGCAGTACCAGGAATCGTTGCGTGATCACGGCCGCCTCGCTCCGAGCCACCAACAGGTAAGCTCCATTGGGAAGGGCGGCAAGGTCGAAACTACGATCGATGGTACCATCGATGGTCAGTCCGCGACCAAGGTTCATCACCACACGTCCTGTTGCATCGACCACGTCGACGTCGACCACGTGCATCGACGTTGTTGCTATGGAGAGTCGTGCTCGGTCTGTTGCAGGCTGCGGTGCGATCGACAAGGCCATCGTTGCGTCTCCTGTGAACACCGGACGTTCTTCGGTCACATCTGTCACGATCGAAACAGGCGCACCCGGACATCCGAGTCGACCATTGATGTCCATGGCAACCACGTAGATCGACGCGATGCTCAAACCCGATGCATCGAACGTGATGCTGGTATCGGCACCATAGGCAACAGCCAGAACAGTGTCTGCCCCTTGCACCATTGCATGCACCACGTATCCTTCCGTTTCGGGATCTGGTGAACTCGTCCACGAGATGGTTGTGAGCCCACTCTGGTTGGCAACGGCACGAATGCCTTGCGGTGCCAACAAACGCGTGCGCGGATTCGCGAACGAGCCCTCTGCATAGCCTTCTTTGTACCAGGTGGGAGTGCGCAACACGCCATACACATTGAAGGCGCATGGCGCTGTTGTGTCGGCCAACTCGATGGCAAGCATGTTCGTAGAGGCATCCACCGTCGCAATGCGCATTCCGTCGTACCCCGCACCATTGTCGTCAACGAAGACGTCGATCGTTGCACCTGCCGGAGCATTCGTTGTGGTCCATGCTACGTTCAGCGTGCGTCCGGTCTGCGTTGCCGACAGCGCAAAGGTCGGCTCCGGATCGCTACCATATGCTTCGATGGAGTCTGTTGCCGACGTACCGTTCGTCGTGAACTTCCAGGCACCCGGTGCAGGGTCCACGACACTCCACAGCGCCGCCGTGCCATCGGGGATCACAACGCGAACGACCTTGTCAGCCGGAGTGGTGGCCGTGTAGGTAGTGCCGGCCGGCGACGTGAGTGATGTGACGATCCCGCCTTCCGCACGCGATGCCGCAATGATCAATCGCTTCGTATTCGCCGGCACGGTGATGTTCTTGTCAAGCTGTGGAGCCTCGCCACCCTTTCCGCCCTCCATCGTTCCACCAAAGAACTTTGCGAGCTGGGTGAATCCGCCTTCAAGCTTGAGGGCCGTTGGCGACGGAAGAGCATCGAAGTCGAGCGTGAGTGTTCCCTTGCCCCACGACTGCATGAAGGCATTGAAATCAGGGTCGGTGCTAAGTGTTGCATTTGACAGATCGTAGGTGACGGTCGCCGCCTTCTTCCCTGGTTCAGAGATCTCGATCATGCCGGTCACCGTTCCGAAACTGAAGGGTGCATAGGCATTGATGGCGCGACCAAGAAGGCCCATCTTTGGGATCAGGTCTCCGGCCACAGCGGGGATCTTTGCTGCGCCTGTGATCCGACCGGTGACACCAATGGCATTGGGGAAGCTCACACTTTGCGTTGACGTTCCAACGAAGAACCAATCGCCGCCAAGATGGAAGAGGCTCGTAGAGCCCGAATCCTTGATGATGCGATTGTCGAGATCGAAGGAGAATGTTCTCGAACCCTCGACCTGCCAGGGCTTCGTGGGGGAAAGGAATGAGCCATTGAGCATGCGTGCGGTGGCCGTGCCCGAGAGCGTGTATGGCGGATAGGCCACCTTGGCCGTGAGTTCGAACTCGAGCAGCTTATCGCTTTTGATCACCGAGAACAGACCGCTCATCGATGCAGAGGCAACGCTCCAATCCGTGGTGCGATTGTACTTGATCGATCCACCCTTCCAGCAGAGTGGTGTTTCCGGGATGGGAATGCACTCAGCGGTTTTCAATCCGAGTTCAAGACCGATCCATTCTTGTTTTTGAATGGACACGGAAAGTGAGGCTTCTTCAAAGAGGGGCGACTTGGCCTTGGCCGCAACAACGAGTGAGTCCTTGCGCGACTCGTACGAGATGCTGATCTCCTTCATGCAGATCGTAGAGCCAACACCGAGATTCTTGAGCGACCCCTTGCCATTGAAGATGATGCCGTTCACATCCTGCAGCACAGCGATATCAAGACCGAAGACCGTGTTCGCATTCGGCTTCCACACCGCGAATTCCTTGCTGTTGCAGCCTTCCGATGTGTTCTTTGGTCCTTCGATGTCCACGACCAGCTGCCCACCGAACGAACCTCCATAGTCGCCAAGGATCTTGAACTTCAGGGTCTTGATCTTGCCACCTGCGATCTTGCTTACAATTGGCAGATCGCTGAAGTCCAGGAAGTCCACACACTTTGGCAGAAGAATGCGGAAGTCGCCATTGTAGAGGTCGCCCATGGGCTTGTCACCAAGCATCACGTCGAAGAAGAACCGTCCGTTCCCTTCGATGAACTGACCGCCACCGCTTGTATCGATGCGCATCACGCCGGCAAAACTGAGGAGTCCGTTGAGCTTCACCTTGTTGCTCGTGGTCTCGAGTTTCGGAGATTCTTTGATCTCCGACCACTTCTCTCCCTCACCGGCATCGAACTCGATCAGCGGCAGGCTTTCGCACTTCGAATACCAGTACCGACCTGCATTCGTGACCTTGAACTTGAAGGTGTCTTGCTGACTGTCTTCAAAGCCATCCTTCGTGCTCTTGAAGAAGATCTGATAATCGCCGTTGGGTGCATCCTTCTTCACCTTGACGGTGAATTTGATGCCACCGGTGTCGTTGCTCACCAATGTTGTAGGCGGTGCAACCTCGAACGGGCTCGCGATCGGATTGATGGAGACCGTCACACCACGCACGGCCTTGCCCGTGGTTTTGTTCAATGTCTTCAGTGCAATGTCGACGGTCTCCTCCGGCTTGAGCTTCACACCACTTTTCGAATACATGGTCTGCGCCAGCGTGGGCTTGACCAACACATCGAACTGGCCGCCCGATACTCTGCACGTAAGCGTCGTGCCATTGGTCAGCGTTGCATTTCCATACCACGAGAACGTGCCATACACACGGTTGGTGTTCGTGTCGATTCGGTCCACCGTGGCCGTGCCGCTTTGGTTCGTGAAGACCTGATCCGTGCGTGCGCCGTAGCGCCACGAGGTTCCACCGGTAAGTGTGTACCCACCCACCCCTTTGTAGCGCGGCAGAACGATGCGCATGTAGGTGGGCGGCGTAACGGTAGAGTCGAGCTCGGCCGTAATGGTGAGACCACCGCCGGCTTCATAGTAGGTGACCTTCTTCGACACCCACTCTTTCAGTGGACCGTTGTTCGTCTGCGTGGAGAAGACCATAAGTCCGGGCTCTGCGGCGCGGAGTGCAGTGAACGACAGAAGGCAGAGGAGCAAGCCAAGGATGACGGAAGGGCGCATGGAGAGGTCCTTTGATTGCGGATACGAACAGCTGACACAAACCTCGTCAACAGAGGTTGCATGCACAATGGATGTTTTTTCGTGTTTTTAGCCTAGGCCACTTCCTGTCCACCGGCGAATACGCTCATCACCGTGTTCGTGCCGAAATGGTAGACCAGTTCTGTGTACGACGGAACATGATGGATCACGATATCGGCCCGCTTCCCTACTTCCAGGGATCCGGTGACGGAGGCAAGGCCCAAGGCGGCAGCACCATGGAGCGTGGAGGCCACAATGCTCTCTTCGATGCTCATGCGCATGTTCATGCAGGCGAGCGACATGATCTGTTGCATGTTCTCGCAGAAACAGGAGCCCGGATTACAGTCGGTGGCAAGGGCCACGACCATTCCTCTGTCGATCATCGCACGCGCAGGCGCATACGGCAGACGCAACGTATAGGCCGTGCCGGGCAACAACGTTGCCACGGTCCCTGCCTCCTTCATCGCTTCCATGCCCTCTTCACTGATGTGTAGCAGATGATCGGCCGAGATGGCCCCCACACGCGCTGCCATTTCTGCTGCACCAACAGGGGTGAGCTCATCGGCATGCACCTTTGCCTTGAGGCCATAGGTGGCCGCGGCGCGAAGGATGCGTTCGGAATCTTCGTTGGTGAAGTAGCCAGTATCGGCGAACACGTCGCAGAATTCCGCCACACGTTGTTCCGCAATGCGCGGCAACATGTCGTTGATGATATGGTCGACGTAGGCCTCGCGTCTGCCCGCATACTCGGGCGGCACATCGTGCGCACCGAGGAACGTGCCGACGAAGGTGATGGGCAGCATCTCGCGCAGGTCTTCGAGAACAGCGAGTTGACGGAGCTCACTGTCGAGCGTGAGTCCGTAGCCGCTCTTGATCTCGACGGTCGTGGTGCCATGCTGCATGGCCGAGTGCACCAATGGTTCGGCAATATCGAGCAAGGTGGGAAGGTCGGCCTCGCGAACGGCGCGCATGGTCGACAAGATGCCGCCACCCTCGGCCGCAATGGTCTGATAGCTCACGCCCTGAAGTCTGCGTGCGAACTCGTGCGAACGAGATCCGGCAAAGACCATGTGCGTGTGCGAATCCACAAAGCCGGGCATCACCGTGCATCCTTGCGCATCGATCACATCGGCATCGATACTGTCGGCATCGATCTCCGAAGCAAGTCCGATCCACTCGATGGTCTCGTCGAAGAGAATGGCCCCGTCCCTGATCTCACCAACATCGTTCATGGAAGCGCCTGTGCGTGCGGTTCCGCCGTTGGCGTTCACCGTCACGAGCGACGAGATATTGGTGATGAGCGTGGCCATGATCAGGAGGAGGAATGGTGACGACGTGTCTCGGCCTTTGCGAGCTGACGTTCAATGATGAGATCGGCAAGGAGTTCGGGCACATCCGGAGGGAAGGCCGTGCCGAAGACCTCGTTCACGGCGGCCTCGCTTACGTCGATCCTGTACAGGATGGCCATGAGCTTTTCGGGATTTGTGTTCAGCAAGCCGATGATACGCTGCACGAGCAGCATGCGCACTTCCTGCAAGCGCTGCTCAGGTGCGATCACACTGTCGGTGTCGGGCAGATCGAAGGCAATGGACATCTTGTCGACGGCCGACTGAACGATCTCAGAGGAATTGCTCACGCCCATTCTTTCGCAGATCTGTAACGATGCGTTTCACTTCTTGCGCCTTGCTCTTCGTGGTCACCAGCGTTGCATCGTTGGTATGCACGATAACGAGTCCGTCGATCCCCAACACCGTCACCACATGTTCATGCGTTGCTTCGTTCACCACAATGCTATCGTGCGTGTCGAGCAAGCGCACATCACCATCCGTTACGTTCTCGGATGCATCACACGTACGCATACGCGTGAGTGCATCCCACGATCCCACGTCATCCCATGGGAAGGTGGCAGGGAGGACGAAGACGTTGTGTGCGCGCTCCATCACGCCGTAGTCGATGGAGATATCGGGAAGACTTGAAAAGGTGTCCGCAAGTGCCGATGCATTCTTGGCAGCAAGTTCATCCGTCATGGTCGCGATCGCAGAACCAACTTCCGGCAGATGCTCCATCATGGCCGTGGTGAGCGCCGACACGGTCCAGAAGAACATTCCGCTGTTCCACATGTAGGCGCCGCTATGCACGTAGTCGAGCGCTACATCGAACGTTGGCTTCTCTTTGAAGCGCACCACGTGCTGCAGCTGGTCGGCCGTGCGCGGCGTGGGCAGCTCGATGTAGCCATAGCCGGTCTCGGGTCGTGTTGGCGGAATGCCCAACGTGACAAGGGCCTGATGTTCTTCTGCGAAGGTGAGGGCTGCGTCGACATCGCGACGGAAAGCCTCGGCATCTCCGATGAAGTGGTCGGCGGTGAGCACGGCCATCGAGGCATTGGCACTACGCGTTTGGATCTCCGCTGCGGCCAATGCCAGACATGGTGCCGTGTTGCGCTTCGATGGCTCGGCGATGACGTTCTCCGCCGGCAACATGGGCATGGCATCGATGATGGGCTGTCGGAGCAAGGCGCTCGTGATCACGATGATGTTCTCGTGCGGGATGAGCGGCTCGATGCGCGCGACCGCCTCTTCGAGCATCGTCTGCGTGGAGCTCGTCAGTCGCAAGAGCTGCTTTGGCTTTCGCATCCGACTCGATGGCCAGAAGCGTTCGCCGGAGCCGCCGGCCATGATAACAACGAATCGAGACATAGTTACGAGTGACGAGTTACAAGTGACGAGTTACGAGTGACAAGTGACAAATTGATCAGAGCAATTCGGCGATCTGGACGGCGTTGGTGGCAGCGCCTTTGCGGAGGTTGTCGGCGACCACCCAGAGGAGGATACCGTTGACGACGCTGGTGTCTTGACGGATGCGGCCAACGTAGACAGGATCCGTGTTCGCTGCATCGCGCGGTGTTGGATAGACACTGTTGGCAGGGTCGTCCATCACCACAATGCCCGGTGTTCGACGGAGGATGTCGCGTGCATCATCGGCAGAGAGCGGACGTTCGAACTCAACGGCCACGGCCTCGCCATGTCCGCCGAGGACGGGAACACGCACACAGGTCACGGCAATGGCAAGGTCCGGCAGATGCAGGATGCGCCGCGTCTCGCGTTGCATCTTGATCTCCTCCTCGCTGCCCTGCCCCATGCCCTCGATGGTATGGAACACGGCATTGTAGGCAAGCGTGTGCGGAGAGATACGCGTTGATGGTGTGCGCTCCTGGATCTCGTCGCGAAGTTGGTCGACGCCCTTCTGTCCGGCGCCGCTCACGCTTTGATAGGTGCTGCAGACAACGCGCTTGATCCCGGCAGCTTCGTGCAATGGTTTGAGGGCCACCACGAGTTGAATGGTGGAGCAATTCGGATTGGCGATGATGCCGTGATGCAGGCGCACATCGTCAGGATTCACTTCAGGGACAACGAGCGGGACATCGGGGTCCATGCGCCAGGCGCTGCTGTTGTCGATGGCCACGGCACCGCTGCGTGCAGCGATCGGACAGTACTCTTTGCTGACGGTTCCGCCGGCACTGAAGAGGGCGACGTCGATGCCGTCGAACGATGCCGGACCTAATGCCTGCACGATGTGATCGGAGCCGAACATGGTAACGCGCTCACCGGCCGAACGGGCAGAGGCAAGCAGACGTAACGAGGTAACAGGAAACGAGCGCTCTTCGAGAACGCGGGCCATGGTCCTTCCAACAAGACCTGTGGCACCTACAATGGCGATGTGCATCTACAAATGTACGAAGGACGACGCGCCGCTCTAGAAGTACGAGGCAAAGCCGACGAGAATACCGCCCGATCGCAGGGGAGGATTGCCAAGGAGATCCGTGGAGCGTCCCATGCGCGCATTGATGCGAAACACGGTCTGGGCTACAGGACGGAAGCTCACGCCTGCCGTGATGGCCCACATCTCGTCGCCAATGGCATCACCCGTTTCGTTGAACGTCCCCACGTTCCAGTCCACATAGTCCGCACGCACCGAGAGGTTGACGACGGCCTTGTCGAAGCCGAAGAGCGCACCACGATAGATGGGTTGGACCACATCGACGTAGCCACCCATTTGCTTCGAGCCATACTGTTGCGAATACGTAGAGGGCACGTCGACGAAGACCCATGCCCACTCACCGATGATGCGCGTGTCGAGCGATGGAATGCCAACGTTCACATCCACGTCCACCACATCCACCCGTCGCGCTTGGTCGATGGTCACGCCTTCCGTTGTGGTCTGATTGTAGACGCCGCCCATGTAGGAGAGACCGATCTCGCCCACGCGTTGATGTCGTGTGGCAACTTTTGCCGAAAGGAGCGGATGTCCGTTAGAGCTACCAAAGAATCGAGAGGACTGTTCCTTGGTGGCGACCAACGATGTGCGACCGAGATCGTTGTCGATGATGGACTCGTCGAAGCCGTTCGTGAGGTAGGCCTCGTATCCGAACGACCAATCGTTGGAGAACGTTTTGCCGTAGGCACCGAAACCAACGTTGCTCCACGTGGCCGGCAGCAATTGCGTCATCGAGACGGGTCGGTCGACGAACTCCCACTTCGGTCCGTCGTGATTCTGATTGAACGCACCGATGGGATTCATGAGGATACCACCACGCAGCACGCACAGATCCGCCAGCGTCACATCCACCGATGCGAACTCGATGGCGATCTCACTGCCTCCTCCCTCGAACTCGATCTCCGTGAGGAAGCGAATGCGCGGATCGATAGCCGCTGCAAAGAACAAGGTGAGTCGTTGCATCTGAAAGCTATGTCCGGTCGAAATGCCCTGCTCACCTTCATAGCGATAGTTCGCCTCGAGATATCCGCCGATCGACACGGGCATGGTGCCCATCTGCAGGAAGGGTCGGTTGTACACGGCATCCATGTTCATGGCGGTCTGTTGTGTTGTGTCGACGTGTTTGCGTTTGAACAACGACGTATCGGCCTGTGCGGCAAGGCTCAAGGCGGCAAGGACGGATCCGACAAAGCAGGTCAGCAAGAACTTCATGACAGTTGAATGCGGATCGTGGATCGGTCGACGCTGACCGGAAACTGTGTGATGGCCGTAGTGGCCGGTCCGTGGAGCACTGCACCATCCAAACCGAACTCGCTTCCGTGTGCAGGACAGTGCAGACGATCGCCTGCTACCTGCAGGCTTGCTCCTTGATGCGAGCATCGCATGAGCAGTGCTGTGTAGTCGGTGGCGGAGCGACGGATGACGCAGACATAGTAGCGAAGTTCATCATGATGAACGATCACCATTTGCTCGTAGGTGGTGACGCCCGACGATGTGGACTCAAATGCCGACGTTGGCACTTCAAGCACCTTCCCCGCAAGAATGCCCGTAACGGCGCGCACGCCGGAGCATGCGCCGAGAACGAGTCCGGCACATCCGGCTCCGATCAGGGTTAGAAAGTGCTGTCGGTTCATACGGTGTTACAGCGACTCCAGAAATCGAAGGAGATCTTCTCTGTCGTGTGCCGGAAGTGCATCATAGCGTTCTTTGCTCCGTGCCGCCTCTCCACCATGCCACATGATGGCATCGTGAATGGAGTGCGCACGTCCGTCGTGCAACAAGAAGTACCGTCCGCCTTGTGATGCCGGAGCGAGACCAAGTCCCCACAGCGCCGGTGTCTTCCATTCATTGGTCTGCGCCGACCCTTCAGTGTAGCCATCGTCGAGGCCCGGTCCCATGTCGTGCAGCAACAGATCGGTATACGGAAAGATCTGCTTCTCGCTCAGCGCAGCAACGGATGCTCGCGGTGTGGTGTAGGAGGGGACGTGACATGTGGCGCAACCGATGGCAGTGAACACGTCTTTGCCATGCATCACGCTTGGATCGGTCGGCGTGCGCTGTGTTGGCGCCTTCAACGTTTGCAGATAGAAGACCACATCGGCCACGGAACGGTCGGTCACTTCGGGATCGTTCACCAACCCTGTGTAGGGATCGATCGGTTCGAACGTCGATGTGATGCCGATGTCCTGATTATAGGCCGTGACGGTTTGTTGCAACAGATCGATCGTTGCGGCCTTCTTGCCAAGGCGACCGATGTACCGTCCGTTCACCGGAAGATGATGAGGCATCGGTATGAAGTACGGTCGAGGACGCACGTAATTCGGCACGCCCGACACGCCGTCTCCATCGGCATCGGACGGATCGGCATGGGCGAGGATCTGGGCATCGGTGAGTGCTTCGAGGAAGCCGAGTCCGGGATTGCTTGGCGGAACAAGTGTTGTATGTGGTGCGCCCGGCGGCAAGGTCTCGGGCGTGAAGCCGGGAATGGCGCGGTACTGCAGCTGCGGTCCACCCATCGATGCGAACGGATTGCCAGTTGTATCGGACTGACCGAAACGGATCACAGCGGAGAACGGATGGCCCTTGCCATCGGCCGCATGACAGCCTCCGCACGATGTTGCCACGAAGACCGGACCGAGACCGGTGGCCACCGTGAACACCTGATCGTTGAAGGCCCGATCACCCGCCAGGAAGCGTCGCATCTCGTCCTGTGTCAGTCCATCCACCGGTCCGTCCAACGTCTGATCAACGTCCGGCGCTGACGGGAGCACGTGGTCGCAAGCGATCAGTGCAAGGGCAAGTACAAAGGGAAGAAGGCGGAAGTGATGCATGGTCCTGGAGCAACTCGTAAACGTTGCTGCGAACCTAGTCAATTTTTTAGCTTCGTCTAAATATTTTTCGCTGGCATCATTTAACCACCACGATCTTTGCATACGCGACCACGGATGACGCGTGAGCGCGGACGATGAAGACCCCGGTCGCATCCATGTTCATGATCGAGGTGATATCGACCTTCCCATGGTGCTCTGTGAGAGTTGTCGCGCCACAGAGCCGTCCCTGCAGATCGTAGATCTCCATGGTTGCCGGTGTGGACATGGAAGGCGGCAAGGCATAGGAGAGTTCTGATGTTGTTGGTGAAGGCCAACAGGAAAGTGGAATGAGGTCGGAGCCACCCTCGGTGGGATCATCCTTGAGATCCCGTTGCTTGGTTCCATACACGGCCACCATACCCGAAGCATATCCGGCAATGATGCGCCCGTCGGGGAAGACGCGGATCACCCTTGGTCGCATCGTGTCGGCCTGCACGGAATCGTGCACGCGTCCGTTCGGGCTGAAGCTGTAGAACCATCCGTTCTTCCAGGCAATGGCATGACCGGGAACAGCATCTTCTGCAAACGGTCGCGTAAACGAATGCGCACCGGCTATGCGGAAAGGGTGGATCGTCAACCAGGTCGAGTCGGCCACAGCATGCTCCATTCCAATGCATCGGATCTCCGCCACATCAGATCCGTCGATCATGTCGACGATCGAATCGGCAGCGATATCGAACACAGCAAAGTGCTTCTTCAAGCTGTTGCCCGATGGCAGGTAACTGTAGAATAGTCCAACAATGTTCTTTCCATCCGACGACAACCCGGCTACACGGAATACACCATAGTAGTTGAAGTTGGGATACCTCCCCGACCACAGCGGCCCATGTGCTGAAAACTGACCGGAACGGACGGACCAGATGCCACCCGACAATACCGGCGGCCAACTGCTCGACTTGGGTTGGTCTTCAGGGAAAATGGCGACAAGACACCACAGCGTACCCGCGCCATCCGCACCCAACGTCTGCACTGTCGTATTCATCCGGTCCCCATCATATTGGACATCAACTACAGATTGCTTTCCATCGGTGACGCGCAACGATGATGTGGTCAGATCTGCCAACCCGGACTGTACCTGATTGCCAAAACGATAACTCGTGGCATGCCGAGCACACGATACTTCGCTCACTCTCGCGGACGTATACCATTGCACATCATCTGCCGCTGTCCAACATGCCCCGTCTATTCTCGATGGCGTCTTCGCACATCCGACCATATGCAACCCGCGATCGAACGCAACCAACCAGCCATTGTCTGTGGTGACCAAGATGCTATCACGACGAGTGATATCGATCGCAAGCACCGACGATCGCTCAAGGAAGAATCGTTCTACCGCCGGAGGTGCATCGCTTCGTCCAGAAACGGTGATGTGTTTGGAGCAGACCCATACTGTGTCCTCCTGTCGTACAACACCGGCGCGACATGTATAGCCTCCCGGCGCATGCCAACTGCAGTACAACGTGCGTACGATCGGCGACCCATCTCCTTTGTCAACAACCAGTGAAAGCGGATCCTCCAAGGGAAACAGCTCGGCGCCGATCAAGTACAGCGAGTCCGACACCACGCGATCGGGTACGGAGATTACACATGCCGGATCTACTTCATACGCCGCGGTATCGACGATGCTCTTTTGAATGATGCCATTCCCAAAGGTATAGATGGTTAGACCTGTACGATCGGACCATGTGTTCCAGACACCGACGTTCAATGTATCAACGATCTGGAGAACACTGTCAGTGAACACGTTGACGACACACAACAGCAGAAACGATGTTGGTTGCTGCGACGCGTCCACGGTATCGCGACGGCGATACGCAAGAATGGTCGCATCTGTTGGTCCATACCGCCCCACGTACCAAGGTCTCAATGTCAACGCTCGAACGAATTCGTTGCGTGTTGCATTGAATAGCCCCATTCCGTTGCATTGGTACCGACCGGATGGACTTGTTGAAGAAAAGGACCCGGTCACATCGCCTAGTGCCGGGAAGAATGTGACGACACTATCTCGAGACTCGAATCTCGGTCGCACTGACTGGCGGTCGTCGGCTGGTGTTCGACGATCATCAAGCAGGACCCGCCGCCGGATATCGACGAAACGACTACTCCTGAACCATCGCTCACACGGCGCATTCATGTATGTGTACACACATGAGACGAACACAATGGAATCATCATCGGAAATGGCAGCATACTGGTCTTGCCCATACGCCGGTCGGCCCATCGGACTTCGGTAGATCGGTGCGAGAGAGTCGAGCAAGGCCTTTGTCGTCCGTTGGAACCAAAGCATCGAGCCTTGCGGATAACCACTGCTATCCAACACGAATACCACGAGAACATCTCCGTGTTCGATCAACCATGCGCCGCGCACACGGCGGTTCCCGAACTTCATCGAGTCAAGTGGCAAACCGGTTTTTGCGTCCCACATCATGATCGTCGAACCATCTGTACTCACGCCCATGGTGTCACACACATGGACGGAATAGATGTCCTTTCCCTGATGCAACGCTTGCGTCCATGTGGCATCTTCGTCACTCAGAGCCGCACTCACGGCCATGACGACCATTGCAACAACGTACAACACGAGTCTCATCGTAGCATCCGGCACTTCGTTGAGTACGATCTCATTTCACCACCACGATCTTCGCATGCAGGACACTGGCACCTGCGGTCACTCTCACCACAAAGACTCCAGTCGCCTCCATGTTCATCACGCTAGGCAGGTTCACGTCGGCATCCCGCAATTCGAGCATGGTCGTACCACACAATCGACCTTGCACATCGAAGATCTCGAAGGTGGCAGGGAGGGGCATGGATGTTTCGAGTTGACAATGCAACGTCGACGTGGTGGGATTCGGCCAGCATTGGAAACTCTCTGCCGACGCTCCTGTAGGTGGATCAACGCTCGTAAGGTCGCGCTTCCTCTCACCGTAGATAGCCACCAGTCCCGACGCATACCCCGCAATGATCCGTCCGTCCTTGAACACGCGGATCACCGTCGGCCGCATCGTGTCAGCCTGCACGGAATCGTGTATGCGACCATTAGGATGGAAGCTGTAGAACCATCCATCCTTCCACGCAATGGCATGATCAGGTACGGCGTCTTCCGCGAAGGGACCGATGAATCGGTGAGTTGCAGCAACGCTGAACGGATCCAACGACAACCAATGCCCATCGGTCACAACATTGTACATGCCAATACTTTGCATGTCGGAAGTATAGAATCCAGGGATTATAGATCTGATCGAGTCCCGCAGGAGATCTACCAACATGAACTTTGTGTTTGCGCTACCTCGGTAGTAATTGTAGAACAGAACCGTTAGCATTGATCCATCGGTTGAGACACATACATTGCCGTAGCAACCGGCATAGTCCATATCGCTGTACTTGTACACAGGACGATTGAATCTGTGATCAACAATAGCTTCGCCATTATAGCTATAAACCCCTCCACCTGCCTCATAGATTGTGCCAGTTGGATACCAAGCAAACAACATCCAAGTCGTATTCTGCGGGCGATTCGCAAGAATCTTTGCAGCGAATGCGCTACGTGTAACTGTTGAGTATGTACCGAACCCTGTAGTTATTGTATCCGTGTCCATCCTACCTAGAGATGTCATCTCCAGCTTCGAACCAATGAGATTGAATGTCTTATCAACTTGCTCGCTAGTCGGCTTGGTGCGATGCTCAGTTCCATAGAAATCGAACTTATTGATCGTTGAATCTTCTCCCCACGATGCACCAATACTCTGAAGTGTGAATTGGCGGATCATATGCGACTGTAGCTCAGAATGAAGAACGGACGTTAATCCACTTTTCGTCTCCACGAGGAGCAACGTCGATTTAGAAACATCGATGCTTACTACCGGCGATGAACCAAGCTCGTTCGAGTAGTTAGCAACGTATCTCTTGGAAGAAGGCAACACAGTAATGGTTCGGGTGTACTTCCACGATGTATCGTTGTTCACCACGCCAACTCGTAATGCATAGTTTCCTGGTGTGCGCCAGCTCCAATGTGTAGAGACTGTCGGGGTGCGACCATCACCCGGATCCACGACTACCAATGCAGGGTCTTCATGCGGCATCAGCAGGACCCCAAGAGCATACACTGAATCCGCGCTCACTGTATCTTGAATGGCCAACTTGCATGAAAAACCTCCTTGCACAATCGACGCAAGCGGCCAACGTCGGAGTAGTCCCTTTGAACCAAGATCATAGACGTGCGAGAAATCGTTGTCTACCCAGAATTCGTCTTGGACATCAATACTTGTGTCGATCACTTCCTCAACGCTGTCCTTGACGATGTTCACTACGCATAGTTCGTAGATCTTTGCGTCGGCTGCGCCTCCCTTGGGTCGAAGACCAACAACATGGGCGTCATCCGGTCCATACCGAACTACATACCAATCGTCGCGGGTAATCCGTTGAATGAAGCCTCGCCGCACATTGTCAAAGAGGTTCACGCCGTCAAAGACGAATGAGCGGGTTGGGCTAACACTTCGATTTCCATTTCCTGGAATGTCAGGGAATGCAGTTTCGTGGTGATGTTGGTAGCTTCGAAGTGGGTAGTAATTAGTGATCACTGAATCGCCCCCCTCGTATCGTGTCAAGCCACCGTAAAAAGTGCCTGTGTATGTAATCGGGCCCATGAATCTTCTGCGCTTCAAGTCAACATTTCCAACAGAGGTTAAGGTATTCGTTATCTGACCATAGTCCTCTTCTAGAAAGTAGTAGAGAGAAAGCACGTTGGTTGAACGCGAAATTGCCGTGGCTGCGGACCCACTCTTCGATGCTGGCCCCTGCTCTGAAAAGAAGCCCACGATCGAATCTTGTCTTTGGAGCGCAGGCCAGCCATACCAACGCAATGCACACCCCGCATATGGACCGGAATGCGTGAAGACTACGATGCTCCGTCCGCTATCACTGATCCAAGCTCCCTCTACTTGCCCGCCGGGGAATGGAATCGAGTCCAAGAGTGTTCCGGTCTTATCATTCCAGATATACACGGCACGGTAACTCGCACTCACGCCAAGCGTGTCAAAGACATGGACCGTGACAATTGAGCCATTATGATATCTCGTAGTCCAATCCGGCTCCACCACACCCTTCGCAGCACTCCATGCGAATAGGGTAACGACAGCAATGCACAACAATGTTTTCATGAGAATAGTCCTTCGTATACCACCGCCAGACCGATCGGAAAGGGGCTGGTTACATTCACAGGGCAAATTCGGGAATCTTCCGTCGCAAACCGCCTTCCGGGGTTTGACGGTATATTCGTGCCGTATGAAACACTTCGTCCTGCTCGCCTTCCTTGCCACCTTCCTTACCCTGCCATTGCAGGCCCAGGACTGTACGAACCTCCCATGGGAGGCGCAGCTCACGTATGATCTGAACCACATTCAAAGCGATGCCCTGCACACGGCGTCGGGCGTGGTGAGCGATGCCCTGTTGCCGCTCACGATCGGTGTGCCGGTGGCCATGTATGCAGGCGGGTTTGCAACGAAGGACCGATATCTGTCGGAAACAGGACTGCAAACGGCCGTCACGATGGGTGTGACGTATGGCATCACCATGGTGATGAAGCATGTGTTCGATCGACCACGACCGTATCAGGCCTATCCCGACTGCATCGTGAACTATCGCGATGATGCCGATGGGAGCTTTCCGAGCGGACATAGTGCCGGCTCTGCTGCCCTGGCCACCTCGTTGTGCTTGCGCTATCCGCAGTGGTATGTGATCGTGCCCAGCGTGGCCTATGCCCTGTATACGGGCTTCGCCCGCATGAACTTGGGGATGCACTATGTGAGCGATGTGCTCACCGGCTATGCGATCGGCGCGGGCGTGGCCGTGCTTGTGAATGCGTTGAATGAGCGACTGTTCAATGCGGCCGATCCGATCCTTCCTACCGCCACGTCGAACGGCGTGGGCGTGATCATGCTGCCCGGACATGTTCCGGTGTTCGCCATGTCCATTCCGTTCTGATGCCCATGCGTTGTTCCGTCCTCCAGTTCACACCGATCTTTCGTGACATCGATGCCAACACCGAGGCCATCGTTGCTTTGATCGCATCAACGCACAGCGATCTGATCGTCCTCCCGGAACTTGCAACGAGTGGCTATTTCTTTCTGTCGCGCGACGAAGCTGCACAGTACGCCGAACCGGTTGATGGAGAACACGTACAGGCAATTGTCAACGCAGCGCATGAGCATGGTCGCCTTGTGGTCTGCGGCTTTGCAGAACGTGATGGCGATGCACTCTACAACAGCGCCGTTATCGCGGCGCCGGATATGCCGACCCGCACCTATCGCAAAACGCACTTGTTCTACAAGGAGCGGTTTTGTTTTGACGAAGGCGATTCCGGCTTCTTTGTGGTGAACGTTCCCCATCTCGACCTCAACCTCGGCACCATGATCTGTTACGACTGGCGATTCCCCGAAGCCGCACGAACACTTGCGTTGCGCGGCGCCGACGTGATCGCTGCCCCTTCCAACCTCGTCACCGAACTCTGGCCGCGCGTGATGCCAACGCGTGCCATCGAGAACAAGGTCTATCTGGCCGTGGCCAACAGGGAAGGCAGCGAGGAGAATGGCGGCGAGGTTGTCAGCTTCAACGGACGCTCGATGATCTACGGATACAATGGCGACGAGCTCGGTCGCGAGGCCGAGATCGATCCAAAGCAGACGCGAGCAAAGTCATTCAATTCGATCAACGACATTTTTACAGACCGACGTCCAGAGTTCTACGCATGATCCAGTTCTCCTCCGTTCGACACATTCATTTCGTCGGCATCGGCGGCATCGGCATGAGCGGCATCGCAGAGATCCTCCTGCAGCAGGGCTTTACCGTGAGCGGGTCCGACCTTGTGCGGAGCGAGACCACCGACTATCTGCAGACACGCGGCGCAACGATCCACGTGGGCCACTCCGCCGAGCATATCGCAGGTGCCGATGTGGTGGTGTATTCCAGTGCTGTGCACTTGTCGGAGAACCCCGAGACCCTTGCCGCCTCGCAAGCACACGTGCCCTTGATCCGACGTGCAGAGATGTTGAGCGAGATCTCGCGACTGAACTACTGTCTGGCCATTGCCGGTACGCATGGCAAGACCACGACCACGTCGATGACCGGACTCGTCCTCATGAAGGCCGGACTAGACCCAACGGTGATCGTGGGTGGTAAGCTTAAAGGACTTGGCGGAACGAATGCACGATTGGGCAATGGCGATTGGATCGTGCTCGAAGCGGATGAATACGATCGTTCGTTCCTGCAGCTGCTCCCCACCATGGCCGTGATCACGAACGTCGAGGCAGATCACCTCGACATCTACACGGACCTTGACGATATCTGCGGCGCCTTTGTCGAATTCTCGAACAAGGTCCCCTTCTACGGCGTTGTCCTCGTCTGCCTCGATGATCAAGGCGTTCGCTCCGTGATGGATCGCATCACCAAGAAGATCGTCACTTACGGTCTCTCGCCACAGTGTGATGTGCGTGCCGACGATGTGGATTTTCAAGAGCGCACGTCGACGTATACCCTGGTGCATCGCGGCACACCACTTGGCACCATCGCGTTGAACGTGCCCGGCGTGCACAACGTGCGCAATTCGCTTGCTGCCTGCGCCGCCGGACTGCAATGCGGCATTCCCTTCGAGACCATTGCCTCGGCCCTCGCCGAATTCGGAGGCGTTTACCGTCGATTTGAACTCAAGGGCGAAACACCATCGGGCATCCTCGTCATCGACGACTATGCCCACCACCCAACTGAGATCCGCGCCACCTTGCAAGCCGCACGCAACGGCTGGAAACGTCGCATCGTTGCTGTCTTCCAACCACACACCTACACTCGCACGCGCGACTTCTATCGCGACTTCGCTCTCTCCTTTGACGATGCCGACGTGATCATTCTCACCGATGTCTATGCCGCACGCGAGCTCCCCATCGAAGGAGTGAATGGCGGCATGATCGCCGATGCGGCAAGGGCGGCAGGGCACAGGAATGTGGTCTACGTCGAAGACAAGAATCAGATCGCCACTGCACTGCACGACATTCTGCAACCGGGTGATCTCTTGATCACCATGGGGGCGGGAGATGTGTGGAAAGTAGGGGAGAAGATAGTTACGAGTGACGAGTGACGAGTGACAAGTGACGAGTGACAAATGACGAGTCCCTGCCTAAAATGCCATGCCCAGTGAGAGACCGATTCCGTGACGGTATTCTTGCGTGGTGAATTCGTAGATGGGGGTATACGCGATACGCCCCATGATACCGCTATCAAGAGGTTCAAAGCGATACCCGATCGAACCGGCCGCTAGGACAGGGCTGGCTGGAAAGTTGGTGGACGAGCCTGTGTACCCCTGGACCTCGGCTGCAAGTATGGAAACTCCGAGGCCGATCTCTATGTGCTGAGCTTTCTCGAACATAATGTACTTGAGCATCACCGGCACGTAGATCCTGTCGGCGGGGAGCACCGTGACGCCAACCGAAGCCCGAATTGAATTGTGCACGCCCATGTTCAGATGCTCATGTCGAAAACGCAGCAACGTCATTTCAGCATGAAGTGAAAACAGCTTCTGTGCTGGTCCGCCCAGCTCTACATAGACCACGTAGGAGGGCGTCCTGGTCGACCTGTTGGACGCACGAGGTAACTCTACACTGTCGGCCGTTTGCGCCTTCATCTCGGAAAAGCTCCACCACAGTGCGCTGCAGATAACGACGACAATTGCAGAACGATACGTCACAATGATATCCGAGTGGTGGACGACTGAAGGTGTAGCACAACATACGGCGACATTCCCGATTCTCTGATTTCCGCCGTACTTTGATGCAGAGGGTCCTTCCGTTGTACACCCTCCTCATACAGCATCGATCTCCCAAGGAGCAGCTATGAAGTATTTCATTCTCGCATTTGTCGTTGCAGTGCATTTGTCGACGACCGTTTCCACCGCACATGCGCAGACAGTGATGAACTTCCAGCGGACCGACTGCAATGGCACGATGCACGACCTCTATGCTGACCTTGATGCCGGCAACGTTGTGGTGCTGGAGTTCTTCATGCAGGGATGTGCACCATGCATCTCAAGCGGCAAGCAACTCGAGTCGATGCGGTCGACGCTTGAGGCGTCAACGAACGCAGGGTTCTCGGCAAGGTCTATATCGGCATGACCACGAAGGATGTGCCAACGATGCGAACCGACATTGCGAACTATCTCGCACAGTCCACAACCTCTGTGTCAGAAGCGCAGACCACGGAACGTGCACGCATCTATCCGAACCCGGCAACAGATGTGATCTCGGTCGATCTTGCGAACAACAGCGGCACCACAACGATCGACGTGGTCGACGCGACGGCATGTCATCGCGTCGGATGCGATTGAACGTCACACGATAACAACCACGCACACCTCTCATTCGTGAGAACCATTATGCGAGTGCTTGCTCTTGCCCTTTGCCTCCTTGCCGCCCTCCCCTCTGTGCAGGCCCAGACATTGTCGCCGGCCAAGCCACTCGTGGAGGCCGAGCCGATGCGCAGCAGAGAGTATCCGAAGATGCAGCAGAATGCTGCAGGGACGATGGTGGTATGCTATATCGAACGCAATGGAGCGACATCGCAGATCTATACCACCATGTCAAAGGATGCGGGTGCGACGTGGTCGACGCCGACAAAGGCCAACACCGTGGCCACGAAGATCCTTGGCTATCAACGTCAGCCACGCACGGCGCTGAGCAACGATGGGACGTTGCATATGGTGTGGACGGACCTGCGTCCGAGCAGCACGCAAGTGGCCACGTACTATTCGAGATCGACGGATGCTGGAGCAACGTGGACGATGCGCAAGCTGATCTCCGACACGAACGATGCACGCTATCAGGACTTCAGCTATGTGGCCGTTGACGATTTGAACAACGTGTACATCACCTATCTCTCGTCGCTGAAGGGCACCTCAGATGGCTATGAGCATGTCTTCCTGCGCACATCCACCGATGCCGGTGTGACGTGGTCTGCAGAGCGTCGGGTGGACGCCTTCCCGATAGGAGGGTCCTGCGAATGCTGTCAGCAACAACTTCGCGTAACGGCACAAGGACATGTGTACGTGGTGTTCCGCTCGAACATCAGCAACCGACGCGACGTGTGGCTTGCACGATCGATGGATCGGGGCGTGACCTTTGAAGAACCCATTCTCATTCAGTCGCAACCGTGGACCATTGCCATGTGTCCGACGAGCGGACCGAGCATCGTGCTCGATACCTATGAGAACGCCCACATCGCATGGCAGGACTCACGCGATGCCGTGAAGCAGTCCGTGGTCTACTATGCGAAGCTCCCGTACATGTCGCGCGCAACGCCGGTGAATGTCGACCTCAGTTCGAAGATCGTCGACACCGGCACATGGCCGGAGATCGCCGTCCGCCCCGATGGCGGCTCGGTCGCAGTGGTCTATGAAAGTCGCTCCGGCAGTCAGTACGCCCTTTCAACCGATGGCGGCGTCAGTTTCACCTCGACGGACCTCACCGATCTCCTTGGCTTCAAGGAAAGTCTCTCGATCGTATGGAGCAGTGCCGGACGTCCGTTCATGGCCTGGCAGGGTGCGCGGGGTTCCTATTACGACGTCTATACGGCGGAAGACCTTGGCACACCTTCCTCGGTGACGGATGTGGTGCCGGCCCGACAGAAGATCATCGTCTTGAATGCCGACGTCACAATCAGCACGCGGCCTTTCACGTCAACGCCCAGACTCTGCAACATGCTCGGTCAGGAACTTTGTTATTCGGTCGTGTCACAGACCCATTCCACCCTGACCCTTGCCCTGTGCTCCCCTGCCCAAGGACCCGTTTTCGTGACGCCCTAGGGCGCTGTACGGGCGAAATTTTGCAGTTTTGTGGTTCTTGGCACGTTGCATCGTGCCCATTCTGTAGACATTTGGCAGGAGTATGAGTTCATGCTGACACTTCAGCGCAATTGGTGCGTGGCCCTTGTAAGCTTGGTCGTCGTAACGGCGTCCGTTTCTGCACAAAAGGCAAAGAAGCCCGCCGCGGCCCCAAAGGCAACATCGATGTCCGGCCTCCCGACCACCGTTCTCGCAACGGTCGGTACAGAGAAGGTCACCTATGGCGAAGTCGAGCGAGCCTTTCAGAAGAACATGAACCGACGTCTGACGGCTCTGAATGCCGTTCCCAAGGACACGGCCTTGGAGTTCCTCCGCCTGTACACGAACTATCGTTTGAAGGTCCAGGACGCCAAGGATCGCGGTATGGACAAGGACTCCCTTGTCCGCCGCGACATCGAGAGCAATCGCAAGCTCCTCTCGGAAACCTACTTCTTCGACAAGAAGATCGCCGATGCCCGTATCGACGAGCTGGCACGCCGTCGCACCAAGGAATTGCAGATCGGCATCATCCTGTGCAACGTGACCGTGAACGGCTCCGGAGACTCGACCCTGAGCGTGAACAAGGCCAACCGCATCATCGCCATGCTGAACGCCGGAGCCAACTTCGAACAGCTCGCCAAGGATTCCAGTGACGATCAGGAGACAGGGCGGAAGGGTGGCACGCTTCCCTTCCTCACCGGTGGAACGATCATCAAGAGCGTCGAGGATGCCGTCTATGCGATGAAGGTGGGCGAGCACTCCAAGACGCCCGTCACTACTCGCTATGGCGCCTTTGTTGCAAAGGTCTATCGCGAAGAACCACGTGAGATGATCAAGGCCCGCCACATTCTGCTCACGCCAAAAGAAGGTCGTGACACGGCAGCCACGATCGCGCTTGCCGACTCGCTCGTGCAGGTGCTGAACCGCACCAATTCCGAGACACTGTTCGCACAGCTTGCCGAGAAGTTCTCCGACGACAAGACATCGGGCGCCAAGGGCGGATCGATGGGCGGCTATTACTCGCGTTCAAGCGGTATCGACGCGAACGGATCGAAGCTCACACCGGACTTCGAGGCCGCCATGTTCGCGCTCAAGGACGGACAAGTATCGCAGAAGCCGCTCAAGACGTTGTTCGGATGGCACATCGTTCGCCGGGACAGTTCCAAGATGCCGGACCTGATCGCCGAGCGCGATCAAGCGAAGCGCATCTACCGTCGCATCTTCTTTGAAGGCGACAAGCGCGCATTGCTCGACTCGTTGAAGAACGTGTGGAAGTACGGATGGACAGAGCCGGCCTACTCGCAGTTCGTTGCCAGTGTGGACACGAACAAGAACACCACCGATACTGGTTGGGTGAAGAGCATTCCCTTTGCGCTGATGCAGCAGAACGTCTACCACTCCCCACGCGTGAACTACACCGTGGAGCAGTTCGCCGATTCGCTCCGCCGCCGCCTCGACATGCGTGGCTACACCTTGAACCGTGCCGGCTTTGAGCGTGGCATGAACAAGATGACGGATCCGTATGTGATCGAGCAGGCAACGGAAGGACTCGAGAAACAGTATCCCGACTTCGCTGCGCTGATGCAGGAATTCCACGACGGTATCCTTCTCTTCAAGGTGGAGGAGCAGGAAGTGTGGAGCAAGCTCAAGTTCGACACGGCCGATGCTCGCGTCTACTTCGACAGCACACGTTCGCGCTGGATGACGGAGCCACGCTATTTGGTCACGGAGATCTATTTGCTCAACGAAGCAACAGCGAACGATCTGCGCGGACGGATCGCGAAGGGTGAGGACATTGCAGAACTCGCAAAGCAATACACCGAGCGCGATGCGATGCGCGAGAAGAGCGGCCTTACCGGTCCGCTCTCTGCCAAGACCAGCAAGCTTGCCGAGAAAGTACGCGACCTGAATCTGCTGCAAGGCAGTATTGCGGGTCCGTTCGCCATGGACAAGGGCTACTCCATCGTCCGCCTCGAGCGCATTGAACAACCACGTCAGAAGACATTCGACGAAGCGATCACCGAGTTGGCACCATCGTATCAGGATCAGCTGCAGAAGCGTTTGCAAGAGCAGTGGCTGTCGCGCGTTCGTGCCAAGCATCCCGTGAAGATCGAAACGGCCAACGTGAATCGCATCTGGACGAAGTGATGCGCAAGGTCACCACCATCGCCGTTGTCCTTGCCGCCCTACTAGGCGGCCCGTCCCTTGCATCTGCACAGGACGGAGCGTCGATGGAGAAGATCGTTGCCGTCGTTGGCAAGGACATCATCTTGAAGTCCGATGTCGAAGGCCAAGTGCAGATCTACATCCAGCAGAATCCCGGTGCCAAGACGAACGATCCGGAGCTTCGGCAGAAGGTGCTCGACATGTTGATCAACGAGCGCTTGATCGTGACAAAGGCCACAGAGGATTCCGTTGAGGTGACTGACGACGAAGTGACGCAACAGATGGAGTATCAGATCTCCATGTTGGCACAGCAGTTCGGATCGGAACAACGCATCGAACAGGTGTACGGGATGTCGATGGCTCGCATCCGTCGCGAATTCCGTGATGAGATCCGCAAGCAACTGCTCGGACAGAAGATGCGCCAGCAGAAGTTCGCCAACGTGAAGGCCACGCGTGTGGATGTGGAGAGCTTCTATGAGCGCTACAAAGACTCGCTAAAGGCCATCCCACCGCGCGTGCAGCTGGCCCATATCGTGAAGTACATCAAGCCATCCGACACGCAGAAGAAGGAGGCGCTCGAACTCTCGAAGCGCATTCGCGATTCGGTGATCGCCGGTGGGTCGTTCGGAGATTTTGCACGTCGCTACAGTGCCGACCCCGGAACAGCGCAACACGGTGGCGACCTCGGGTATGTTGAGAAGGGCAAGCTCATGCCTTCCTACGAGTCCGCTGCCTTTGCCCTGCAACCCGGCGAGATCTCGCAACCCGTAGAAACGCCCTTCGGCTTCCACGTGATCCAGCTGATCGAGAAGACACCGTCGACCATCAACACGCGACACATTCTGTTCCGTGTTGGTCAAACGGAGGACGACAAGAAGAAGGCCAGCGACTTCCTGCTCGACCTCAAAGCACGCGTGGAAAATGGCGCTTCGTTCGAAGACCTTGCAAAGCAGTTTTCGGAAGAGAAGGAAACGCAAGGGTTTGGTGGAGCCATGGGCGACATCGAGATCTCGCGTCTACCCGACGAGATGCGCACCATCGTCACAGATCTGAAAGATGGCGGCGTAAGTGCACCGCTTCCCTATGCGGCCGACCCGACAAAGCCCGGCTTCCACATCCTGTATCGCAAGCGCGTGTTGATCGAGCACAAGCCCACCCTCGAAGAAGATTATAAGACCCTCGAGCAAATGGCCACGGTTGAGAAGACACGTCGCCTCGAGACCGAATGGATCCAGGAGCTGCGGAAGACCATGTATTGGGAGATCCGGAACTAAGAGCGTTACCAGCTCTTCGAGATCGTTCCGCGGAAGATCACTTCCTTGTACGAACCGCCAAGCACGGGCGGCGTCACCAACTCATTGAAGATGTTGCGCTCCAGCCGCAGGTCGATCACGGCGAACTCTCCGAGCGGCAACGACGTGGCCAGGAAGAATCCGGCCCGCGTGCCGTTCAGTGCATCGAAGGCAAGATTGAGTCCTGCACTGTTGCTCCACGTTTCAAACGCCACATAACTACCGCTCACGTCAACGGTGACAATGTCGTTCGCAGCTTGTGCCGTTGCATTCTGCGTGATGTATCCAAGTCCTGCCGTAAGACTAAGCGGGAAAACGAAACCAATGGTCTGTGTGCCGTTGATCTGGAACACACTGTAGTCCGCCACGTTGTTGCGCGTAACACTCGACTGATATCCCACCGATAGTCCGCTGTTCGCACTGAGATCTCCAATGCGGTACGCATAGCCCGAGGAAGCATTGAGCAAGGTGGCATGGTTGCTGAGCTGATACAATGTATCGGTGGCGTCGTTCTCTTGCACATACGGCGCGTACGACACGCGTAGGTACGGGAGCTTGCGAATGTTCAGACCAAGCGTGGCCCCGAGCGAAGTGAGCGTTGAGGTACTTCGCTTGTAGGGAATGAGATTGTCGCGGTCACGACGGTAGAAAATGCCGGCTGTGAGTTGCCGACTGAAGAACGACTGATCCAGTCGAACATCATACCGAAACAGGTCCGTGCGAAGGTTGGGTGCTCCCATCGATCGATACCCCGATCCGATCCGTCGGACCGATGCGTTGAACTTCGTACCGGAACTTCGCACGTTCACGACGGTCTGTGCCGTGGCAGCCCAGTCGAAGTAGGACGACACGTTCGAGTCGATGGCGTTCAACAAGAACTCCGGCACCGACCCTGTACTGAACTGCGGTGAGGTCAGATCACCCACAGTGAGCGATGCATTGGCCTCGGCCTGCAAGGTCCAGATGCCCGGAATGGGATCTACCTTGAAGTCGAGTCCACCCACCATGTTCTTCTGCGGTGTAAGTGTTGTGTTCGTATCCGTGAACGAGATGCTGTTCTTATCGTCGATGCCATACATCCCGGTGATGAAGACGTGCTCTCCGTCTCTGCGTCCAACACCGATCTTCGCACTGTAGATCTCTCGACCGTAGTACGACTGATCGTACGACTGATAGAGTCCGGAGTCGGTGCGCACCGTATCGAGTCGCAGCAATGGCCGTTGCGTGGTCCCCTCTGCCAAGTGGATGTAGAACCATCCGGGATTCCACTCCAGACTTGCACCCGTCAAACGCACACCGCTTACAGTGAGTGGCGAGAAGATCGGGAACACCGTGCCGACGCCGATGGTGGGAAAGTGCGACATGACCTCTTCCACATCCGACATCAATCCAAGTCCCTGCAATGCATCCGTGTAGTTCGTGATGTCGTTGCCCGATACATCGCGCATCGTTTCCAACTGATGCATCGACGACACCTCCTTGTATCGCTCCGGGTCTGCCGTCTTCAGCGAATCCTTGATCGAGTCATAGTTCTGCAACAACTCGCCGTATTCGCTGCGTGCATAGTCTTCAAGCGCCTTTGTTGCACGCGCCGCAACGATGCGCTTCACTTCATCCGGATTCAACGTGAATGAAAAGGCATTGATCTCTTGCTGCAGGCCTTGTTGTTCGCTGGACAACAGGAGATTCACCGTGAGTGGCACACCGTACAGACTTACAGTGGGATTCAACTCCATGCGCCACAGGTCGGCCGGTCGTTGCGAGAAGGATCCTTGTCGATTCGCTGTCTGTCCATACAATCGATACCCGCCGGTAACGGTGACCGGAGCTGCACCCTTCTCACTTCCAAGCTGAAAGAAGTCTTGTGCATGCAGCACTGCACTTCCCGCGCATAGCACGAGAAGGGCGAACAGGATCAGGATTCCCGAGGGCCGCAAGGAGGAATGGATCATGGTGCCGCGAGTTTCTCGACGCGAGTGGGACCAAGGGGAGGATCGATGAGCGACGTGGTCATGTTGGTCGTACTTCCGTCGCCAAGCTGACCAAAGGCATTGTCGCCCCACGTCCACAAGCTTCCATCCGTGCGAACAGCAAGTGCATGGGCCCCGCCACCTTCAACACCTTGCACTCCATCGATGCGTCCCACCTTGGTGGGCACATACCGACAAATGCGCGTACCATCTCCCAATGAGCCGAGCACGTTGTTACCCCATGCCCACACGTTCCCAAGCGAATCGACGGCAAGCGAGAACGTACTGCCGGCAGAGATGGCGCGAATGGAAGATGGGAGACCGGCAACATAGACAGGCTTGAACGAATCCTTCGTGGTGCCGTCACCAAGTTGGCCGCTCGCATTGCCACCAAGCGTATACACCCGTCCCTGCATGTCGAGGATCATCGTATGGAAGTCGCCGCATGACACGGCCTTTGCCCGCAGACGTCCATCCCGGATCGCCGACACGCCACTGACGGAGAGCGGCACCGGTATTGGCATGTAGGCCACATCGGGGTCAACGCCGATCTGTCCGTACCCGTTGTTGCCCCACAGGTAGACAAGTCCTGACTTCCCAATGGCCGCAGAATGTGCGGCCCCGCACGACACCTGCACCATCGGCTCCTTGAACAGCGTGTTCTTCACCGGATCGTTCGGATGCCATACGCTTGCCACTTGGCCGGTAGTAGGGTTCAACACGAACGTCCACAGCAAACCCGCCTCGCCGGAACGATTATAGCCCCACGTATAGAGTTCACCGTTCTTCGTGATCGCTGCTGCATTACGCATGCCCGTGCTCACCTGAATGCAGTTCAACAGATTCACGGCCGTTGGATCGGCATGATCGGCATAGTCGTTGGTGCCGAGCTGACCGTAATCATTGCTTCCCCAGGCCTGCACTTTCCCATCCTTCGTGTTCACGATGGAATGTGCCATGCCGGCAGCGATGGAATTCAATTCCTTGATGCTGATATGCACAGGCTCGGGCACAACAGATGGCGCAGACTTCAGGACGCGCTTGTCGTCATTGCTGCCCCATCCCCACAGCGTGTTCTTCACATTGAGCGCCGCAAGGGCGAACTTCGAGATCGCTTGCGTGTATTCCGGCTCCATGGTCATGGACATCAGATCGAGCATGGACCCATTGTCATTGCTCGGTGTCGCAACGTTGCTGGCCTTCGTGGCCGTGAGCGACCTGCCCTTGGTATTGACGCTGATATCGGAGATCATCACGCCATCGGACAGCGACACTTTCTGATCCTTCAACGATGCCATATCGGCGGCGAATTGCGTGCGCGTCTTCACCGGCGGCTTCTCTTCGGGCGTAACGGCAAGTGAATGGCGCTCCCCTGCCGCCATGATCATCACAGGCAACTTCACCGAGTCCTTGCGGTCGGCATCGTAGAACATGAACTTGTCGACGTTCACATGAGCAAGCTTCGACTGATCGATGATCAACACACGGGCCGATCTGTTCACATACTTCGTCAGATCCCACTCGAACGACACGAGTCGGTCGGACGTTGACGACTTCTTTGAGCGATCTTCCGGCTTTCCCGTGCTGAAGGCCACGTAGTACTCGCGGTCGATACCTGGCACTTTTCGCGTTTCGAGTTTGAATGTGTCCTTCGCTTGCTTCTCTACGAGGAACTCCACGGCGCATGCGCGATCGTTGGCACCACCGAACAGGAAGCTCATCGTGGTGTTCTTCAATTGGAATTCTTCAGAGACAGCCTGCCCGACGGCAGCATCACCTAGACCCGGTGCGAACGTTGTCACCCACCAATCAAGGTGATGTCCAAGGTTGCCGAACACAGGATGCGAACCCTGTTGCGGCTGCGTGTACATCGCATCACCGCTCACGATCCAGCACGCCATTGATCCTACTTCGAAGTCCCAATTCTCACCCGGACAGGTTGGCGTCACCGGAAAGAAGGTGCCACCGGAGGCCGTTGTTCGCGTGCCCGCATTGTCATCCTTGGGCACTTCCATTGGTTGATAGGTGAACCACCATATCTCGCTCTCGCCAAGCACAACGGGGAGTCGCGTGGAATTGTCGATCGACGAGACCATCCATGCATACTTGTGCTGCACTTCGAAGGCGCGCGACGAAACAGGATACTGGAACACGGTTCTATTCAACGACTCCACCATCATGAAGGCAGGATTACGCTGAATGGCATCGAACGGCGTTTGATTGGCGAAGACCTCGACGATCTTCAACCGATACGTGATGCGTTGTTGCGGAGATGGAGGCACCGACGGCATCCATGAGAACACGGGAAGACGGTCCATCACTTCCGATTCATCGGGCGGAGCGATCAGGATCGGGATCGTCAGTCGGTTGATCGTCACGAACTTGCAATCACGCCCGATGATCTGCTCGTTGTCTGCCGACAAGGCCTCGACGCACAACGTATACTGTCCGGTCGGCATCAATCCCGTGCGAAGAAGTGCATCCTCGTAGTTCTTGTTCGACTCGTTCACACGGATCGGCTGCACCATGGACCCCGTGACCACGGACCGTCCCGGCGGGATCTCGAAGATCTTCGTGTCCACATCGGCAATGATGCCATCGGGGATCGATGTTTCCTCGGCTGTACCGTGCAAAAGGATGCGTACAGGCTTCCCTGACCGATTGTTGAGCTCCACTTTCCAGAAATCTGCCACCCGCAATTGATTGGGCGGCGGTTGTGTGAGCTTCACGTCCACAACATCCTGAGAAAGCGCAGGAAGGGTCGCAAAGGCCGCGAAGGCGGCAAGGACGAGTGCGCGACGGTAAAAGAGCGCACGGGCGATCGGCGTCAGCATGACGCACCTCATAATGTTTTTTTTCAATCCCGGTCAAACATAGTGAACAATGTGAGCATTCGTTCTTGATATTTGCCGCCGGTGCTTTTCACCATTACTTGAGGGCAGGGAGATGAGGCGACATGCTCTGCGCGTATCCGCGCTTCGATCACAGCACGTCCCGCGAATCCCAGTCGATCCACGGACACCGAACGACGTTCTGTCCGCGCCATCGAACTTTGCACTGTCTCGCAGACAGGCATTGGGTTTAGCCGGAGTTCTCGCCGTTACCGCGGCACCATTGGCCGGTGCCGTAGCATCTGCACTGTCGCACAAGTTCTCCGTCAAGCGACGCGGCTCGCGCATTGCCTTTGTGGTGGCGGGTGTCGAGCGATGGGTGATCGACCCGAAACAGTTCGACGGATCTCCCACCACCTCCTACGCGAGCACGTCCGATCGCACACAGGTCACCCTGCGTGATGCCACCTATCCAGGTACCAACATACGCGCCGACCTGGTGGCCACCATCGAACACGGCTCCACACCGACCATCTCGATCCGCTTCGAAGAGCTCAAGTGCACGGTCAACGCAGCGTTCGTACCATGGCTGCTGGACCGCGTGGTGGCCGTCGGCACGTCAACCGCACATCGCAGCCTCCAGTGCGGCGAAGCCGGCGCAGAAGTGCGTACCGATGCCCAGCGTGGAGAAGCCGTATCGTTTCGACCGATGTGGGCGCTCACGTTCAGTGGCCCGACCACGACGCGCCTTTCCGCCCTTACCCTTCCCTCTGCCTCCATCACCATTTCGTTGCTTGACGCCGATGCGCCGTCGCTGTTCACAAAGGCGGCCGTTCGCCGGTCGTTGTTGCGCATCTCGCGCGGCAGCAATGTGTGGGACACGCCACTGGCCTTGTCGGGAGCAGAGCGGTGGTCGTTCGACGTCCGCGGTGATGCCTTCTCCACGTTGAGTGTCGAGAGCTCGAATGATGGTCGCTGTGCCGTGCTGCTTGAAGGCAACACCGATGGTGCCGTGCGCTTGTCGGCACGTGACCACGACGTCTACATGCCACTGCGCAATGCGCGGTATGCATGGACGCGTACGGAAGAGGGGTTGCACGAAGCCTTCGTTGCACGCTATTCGACCACACCGTTCTGGCATTCGGTGGCAGGGTTCTCGATGGAGCTTGGCGACCGTGAAGCACTGCCGCCGTTGGAGATCGTGAGCACGAACGGCCGCGTCGACAAACTGAACATCGCTCCTGCACTGTTGCGCTACGCTGTGCCCGTGGACGGTGCCGTCACGGAGCCCACCATTGCGCATGCGGCCGCGCAGTGCGCCTTCCTGACCGCTGATGTGCGCGTGAGCGCATTGCCGAAGCCGAACTTCCACATGGTGGGTGTGAACGTCGATGCACCGCAGGACTTCAACGTGAAGTCACTCAAGATGCAAGACCTCAAAGGAGAAGCACCCTCGTTTCGCGTGAAGAAGAAGGAGGCACGGTGGCTGCTTGCCGATGCCAAGCTCATCACGCCATCGTCCATCAAGGTGTCGGTGATCCGACCGGACGATCTGCTGGTACTCACCTTCGAGTTCGTCAACATCACCGTCAATGTCGGCGCGGGGACGTTCAGCTCGAATGGCGACGGCGCTCACCTGATCGTCCACTTCCAGCCACAACACATTGCAGAACGCGCGTTCTTCTACACCGAAGAAAAGCCCGTCAACAATGCAGAGTTCAAGTCCAGCTCTCCAACGGGAAGCGCAGAGCCATTGCTCGATCCACCCATCGATGCCATTCTTGCCCACGATTCACGTCTGGCCTTCCACGTTCCGAGCGGCTATCGCGGAACGATGAGCGTCGAAGGTCTCCTCGATTGGTCAAAGTTCGAGATGAGCGTTTCGCCCGCAGCGAAGCCACCGTCCATGGATCACATCTTGTCCATGATCGACACGGCCTTCGTTTCCAAGTATGCTGTTGATGCCAACACAGCAACGAAGAATGCCAAGCCAAGTTCTCGGAGCAAGGGCAAGACCGTCACGTCTGCGTTTGCAGCGCCCAAGGTGTCGATGAAGGTGGGTGCGGAAGCAGCCTTGATGAAGCGTGTCGATCTCAAGGATCGCTACGAGTCGAGCAGCGACTTCCGGGCCGCCATCCCCGAGAGCATGATGACGGGCATCATCGCTGTGTTCAACGAAAAGCCGCCCATCAAGAATCCATCGGCAACGGAAACCTCGATCGAGTATCCGTATCGCTTGATGCTCTCGCCGAACAAGTATGCCGGCTGGGCACATGCAACGAAGCCCGTGTGGAATCCGAGCAATCATCGCGCTGAGCTATGGCACACACGTCTTGGCGTGCGCAATAGTGACGGGACCGTGAGCGAGAATGCGGCGGCGCTACGGACGGTGCGTGCGGTATGGTCGCCTGATTATGGCGTCGACTATGCCATGAGCGCCATCTACAAAGAACGTCCGTTCCGCACGTCGATCAACCGTCGTGACCGACATGAGATCGTACAACTCACGTCCGACTACAACCTTGTCGACACGAAGATCGCGCCCATCCCTGTGAACCGCATGATGCTCACGTCGCTCGGTGCGTGGATGGACAGCGCCGGTGCGTGGGATCCTGCCGGGTCGGACAAGATCGACGTGGAAGGATGGATCCAACGCGGAGCGCAAGGACGCGACTCGTTCGTGCGAATCTCCTACAAAGGGTATCTCTTCCCGTTCGGCAATCGCGCGACGCTGTTGAAGGAAACGGAGCGCAAGTTCCGTCGCACACCGCGCGGACATATGGCCGCCTACCTGATGCAGCGCATGTACATCATCGTGCGCGAGCCCGTGCGCGACTTCCCTGCTGCCGGTCTTCCCGGCATGAAGTATCTCGGTCGGGAATTCCCCTTCCGCCGTATCACCATCACAACGAAGCAAACGCCGAACCTCGAATTGCCGACGCCGTTGTATGCGGGCTTCTCCACGAACAGCTTTTGGCCGAAGTTCACGAACAACGGCTCGATCGTCGACGTGCAGTGGTCGTGCATCGGCACCGACTGGGACAACAAGAACGTGCAGTTCAGCGCGCCGCTGGCCTTCATCGCCAACGGTGATGCTACATCGAATGCACCTGCCGACCTCACGAAGATGACCAACTTCATTGCGAACTCCTACAACGGTATGATGTCGCAACGAAGTCTCAACATGCAAGGTCAGTCCATCGCCCTTGCGCCGAGCGTCAAGCTTGGCGACACGTCGATGCCCACCACCACGTTCATGTTGCATGGCTACACTGCCGAAGGTGCACCCAAGAACACCGTGCAATTCTTCCCGCGCATGGAGCGCGCCGATGTGAAGATCGACAAGGTGCAAGAGCTCCTTGGTACCGATGCAACGCGATCCATTGCCTACTTCGAACAGTACTTGAAGCATGCCTTCGAAACGGGTGCCAACGTTGCACAAGGCGCTACGCCCAACATCAACGATGTGTTGAACCCATCGCAGATCTTTGCCAAGCTCACCTCGCCCCTTACGATGGCCTTCTCGGGTGCGAGCGATAAGAGCGGCGGACTTGGCGCGCCGGACATCAACATCAGCGGCCTGTCGCGTCTGATGGGTCCGATCGCCGGCGACCTGACCAATGTGGTCAACAGCGCCATTGCCATCGGGAACTTCGACCCGATGCAGTATTTCCAGAGCATGCTCAATGCCAAGATCCTAGGCGACATCACGCTGGCCGATGTGCTCAAGTTCGTGTCGGGCGTCCTCGATAACCTCGACAAGATGCCGGGCCTCGACAAGAAGGATGCGTTCATGGACACGGACGCGACCAAGAGCGCGACCGATGCGGCGAACGAGGTGAAGACACAGGCATTGGCACTCAAGACGGAAGCAGAGAAGCTTGCCAGCGACGTCGATGCCGAAGTGAAGGCCGCACGCGATGCACTGGTGGCCAAGGTGAACGATATCAAGTCGGAGATCGAAGGCTACATCAACGACGGCAAGAAGATCGTTGAGGACCGCATCAACGAGTGGAAGAAGGCCGTGAACGACAAGGCCAACGAACTCAAGAGCGAGATCGACAAGGTCTTGGGTCCACTCAAGGAGGCAGGGAACGAGGCGTACAAGAAGTACGAGGAAGTGAACAGCTTGATCAACGCACTCAAGCAAGGACTTCAACTCGTCTATGAATGGAGCACGGAGATCAAGGGAAGTCCGGGAAACATCCTGGCACCTCTCAACGCATCGGCCACGAACAAGGACGACAAGGCCATCCTCTACCTCAAGGCTTCGTTCACGAAGAAGCTCGACCTCAATCCGCCCGATGTGCGCATCTACGGATCGCTCAGCAATTTCGTGATCAACCTCATCGGCGACGGAGCGGCGCAGTTCCTCATCATCAAGTTCAATCGACTTGCCTTCTCGGCAACCATCGGACAGAAGCCACAGGTCGACCCCGACATCAAGGAAGTAGCCTTTGCAGGTCCCCTCACCTTCGTGAACAAACTCAAGGACCTCATCCCCAAGGGTGGTTCTGCCGGTGGTGTCGGATTCTCCTTCGACTTCAATGTGCTGCCAACGGGCATCACGGCACAGCTCACGATCGGTCTCCCCAATGTTACCGTTGGTGTGCTCTCGCTCCAGAACATGGCCTTCATCATGCGGATCACCATTCCGTTCGATGGCAGACCGTTCAGCGCCTACTTCGCCTTCTGCACCAAGGACAGTCCGTTCCGCCTTACCGTGATGGTGTTCGCCGGCGGCGGATTCTTCGGCATCGAGGTCACACCGAGCGGCGTGAAGATGCTCGAGGCAGCATTCGAGTTCGGAGGCAACTTCGCCTTCGATTGCGGCGTGGCCAGCGGTGGCGCCAGCGTGATGGCCGGCATCTACTACAAACTCGAGAAGAAGAGCACTCCCGACGGAGACAAGGACTACAGCGAACTCACGGCCTACTTCCGACTGCAAGGCAACCTGAGCGTGCTCGGTCTCATTCACGTGAGTCTCTTGTTCGAGCTCAAGCTCACCTGGCAGAACAATGGCAAGCTCTATGGCGTGGCAACGGTCGAGGTGGAGATCTCCATCCTCTTCCTGAGCTTCAGCGTTGGTGTAACGGTCGAACGACAACTCAAGGGTAGCGATGGCGATCCCACGTTCCAACAGATGCTGCCAACGCAAGATCTGTGGCTCACCTATTGCGAAGCATTCGCGTAAGGAACGGAGAACACTATGAGATCCCAAGAACTTCAATGGACCGTGGTCCCGTACGATGCAGAACAGATCGACGGTCGCACCTACTGTTCAGCAGCGATCACGGTGCTTCCGAAATTGTTGGACACCACGACGGCCGAAGCGCATCTCTCTGACTATCCCGACATGGTCAACTGGCCGAAGACGTTGCTGTATGCAGACCTCTCGTTGGTGATCGACGGGAAGACCGTTCCGATGTCTGAGCTCGAGTTCATTGATGAACAGGCCGACCCTTCGATATGGCGTGCCGTGTTCACGAAGAAGACCCTCGTACGTCCGTACGAAATGAAGCACTTCACCGACTATCGCATTTTCTCCTTCCCCGTGAATGGTGTGCAAGAGACACTGGGCAAGATGTACAGCGTGATGGCGAAGAAGTACGCCCTCACGCAGCCCGTAATGGAGTCGGCGAAGAGTGGAGCAACACTCAACAAGAAATCTTCGCAAAGCCTGCAGATGCCGGAGATCCTCGAGACGCTGAACTTCATCATGGCCGACGAGAAGATCGAGAGCCAGATGCGACAGCTCAAGGAGGGATTCCAGAAAGAAGGCACGGCTGCGGCTCGACGGATGATGCAGCCGTCCACAACATCGAACGTACGCGAGATCAAACGCGGACCGATCGACCTGCGCACCGACTCGCCCGAGAGCATGTTGTATCAACCGTTCGGCTCGTCACCGGCCGGACAGCTGCATGCGGCAGAACTCTTCCACACGGCACGCAACTACGCTGTGCCGGGAATGTTCGAAGGCAAGGAAGTAGAACGCATCGGACGTCCGAAGCTGTCGGTGCCCACCTACGACTTCCATCAAGTGATCTCGGTGATGCGCGAGTATCCGAAGATGCTGCGCCTGTTGGGAATCGTGATCCACGTGCGATTCGCATTGCCCAACGGCACATCGACACGAGATGAGATCTTTTGCAAGGTCACGTGGACGAAGCCATTGGCCTTGCCCACTACCGACCTCTTTCCGCAAACGGCCTACGACCTCACAACAAGTGGCGACCCCGCCTACTGGCAGTTCCTTCCGCTCGCCGAGCCGGGGTCGGAGATCAAGGGCGCACTACTGTGCTTGGACGACACATCGCACTTCGCCATCACACAGATCGATGTTGATGGCGCAGCGCTCAAGACCGTTGGGTATGCGAAAGGCCTGAAGCACTGGACGTCGATGACGGCACGGCAGAATGATGAACGTCGCGAATCGGCCACACCGGCCGTGCGAGGCATCGGACTTGGTCTTGTGCGCGTGAACCGTGGACTCAAGCTTGCGAAGTCCATGCTCCGCTCCGTCAAGAACTACAACAAGATCATCGGCGGCACCAAGGTGGTGTTGTATGCCGACGATCTTGTGCGCGGCTATCGCGTCGACATCTACGACGACACGGCGAAGTCGTGGCAGTCGCTCATGCGGCGCAATGCCACGTACAAATTCCTGAAGGCATCCGGTGATCTTGCCACCACCGGTATCAAAGCACTCGACGAAGAGGGCACGCTCACGTTCGGCGTCACCCGTCCGCAAGCACCAGAAGATGCGCCCATCAAGGACCTGTATGCCCACGAGATGGTGGCGCATTGGGAAGGGTGGAGCATGGTGGTGCCCCGCATCGGCAATTTCATCGATCCGGATGACAAGACCACGACGGGAGCGACGAGTAAGAACATCAACACGCCGCCGGCCAGCTTCGACTATCAAGTGGCAACGGAGATGGAGATCGTCAAAGGGTCACTGCCACGACTGCGGTATGGTCGCAAGTATCGGATGCGCGTGCGATGGGTGGACGTATGCGGGAATGGTGCGAAGTTCACGGAGCTCGATCCCAACGACTTCAAATGCAGTAGCCCTCTCACCACCTACATGCGGTGGGACCCGATCATCTCTCCAACGATCGCCTTCAAGGCACAGCCCATCGAAGGCGAATCGCTCGAGCGCATGGTCATTCGCAACTACAACGCCTCCGACGATGATTCGGTGAGCGTGGACACCACCGAAACCAGTGAACGACACTTCTTCCCGCCCCTTGCGGCCGTGGAGACATGCGAACGACATGGCAAGATGGACAGTTCGCCAACGGGACCGATGAATGGCGACAACACGACGTATGCAATGATCGTGCAACGCACCGGTGCGAATCACGACCTACCCGAGCAATGGTATACGCGTGATGCATCGGGCAATCTGGTTCCAACGGCAACGCCGAAGGACACCGATACACGCGCACCACTCGTGACAAGCGGCGCAACACAAGTTCCGTACCTCCCTGATCCCCTCGCCCGTGGCCTCACCCTTCAGAATGTTCCAGGCCTTGGTGTTGGCGAGTTCATGGAAGTGACGCTGGCGGGCGTGAACATGGCAACGATAGCATCACCACGCGGCGTTGCGTCCATCGTCTTCGATCCCGATGCATCGTGGCCTGCATTCTCGTCCATCATCCTCAAGATGGTGTCGGGCACGTCCAAGCCATCATGGGATGCTGGCTCGAGAACGCTCACGGTATACGTGGACAAAGGCGAGCAAGTGCAGCTCACGTTCTCGTCGAACGTTGGTGAAACAGACACAGAAGCGGCGGGTAACATGGCCATGCATGGCATGTGGAAGGCCGTTGCAGATGCAGGCCTTGCGCCCGATCAACAGAAGGCTGCCATGCGTGGACTTGCGTGGTTGGTCACTCCGGGTCGGACCCTGAACCTCGTGCATGGCACACAGAAGCCGCTCAAGAAACCTGCTGTGAAGAAGGGCGACGTGACGTTCCGCGATTTCGGCGCCACCGATGCAGAGATCACGCTCGACGACACCTACGTGCATGCGAAGACCTCGCACAAGATCGACATGCATTCCGAATGGTCCATGTGGATCGACGACGTGAACAAGCCTGCGCCGGAAGAGCACAAGGAACGAGCGTTCTTCTACGAGCAAGTGGTGACGGACCTGACGAAGGATACGATCTCCAATGTTGCCAAGCAGGAGTTCGGCGACACGAAGTATCGCGGCATTACCTATGTACCAACGGCAACCACACGCTTCCGCGAATACATGCCGCGCACGATCGGCAACGATGCTTCGAAGATCTCCCGTCGGGGTGACGGGAAACTGCTGGACGTGCTCAGTTCGAAACGACCGGATGCCGTCAAGCTTCTCTACGTTGTTCCTTCCTTCCACTGGGTAGAAGAACAACGGTTGCTCGTTGGCAACACCATCACCAGCACACGGAAGGGTGGCGGATTGCGCGTTTGGATGGATCGTCCGTGGTATTCAAGTGGGAATGGTGAGCTCTTGGGAGTGGTGCTCTACTCCACACAGAAGTGGAAGGCAAAACCAGCGAGCACCGAGGGCTCTTCCGGAAAGTTCGGCAAGACCGGTACAACACGCGGCTTCACGAGCAAGGTGGGAAGCCTGGGTTCGTCGGGTGTGGTGACGTCGATGTTCGCGAACTCGAAGGTCGACATTCCCGAGACCATCGAACCGTTTGTCACGCAATGGGGACTCGACCCCATCTGGCTCTCGGCACCAACGCCATCGGATGCAACACCGCTCATCACGAACTTCGTCGATCCCAAGGTCGTGCTCACGAACGTATCGCTTGAAGAAACCGGGATCGTGCAGCGCTATGTGGTCGTGGGCTATGAGCCGCAGTACGATGCAGACCGCCGCAAGTGGTTCTGCGACATCTCCATCGATCCGGGTGATTCCTACTATCCGTTCATCAAGCTCTCGCTTGTGCGCTTGCAACCCATGTCGCTCTCCGATCCCGACACCGGTCGTGACGTCTACTGCTCGCGCACCATCCTCAGCGAATTCTGTCAACTCGCCCCCGATCGCAAGGCCACGGTCAAGATCGAAGACGACAAGAAGAGCATCACGGTGATGGTGGAAGGCAAGACGTATCGCGCCAACACCACCGGACAGATCGGTTCCGAGATCGAGGTCACTCTTGAAAAGCGGACGTCGGGTGCTGCCCTTACGAATGATGTTGCATGGCAGCCAGTGCTCACGCAACGCATCGATCGTATCCATGCTTCCAATGTGTGGGCGGGCATGGTGGTATTGCCCACCACCGTCGATGCCACACAGTATCGCGTGGTGATCAAGGAATACGAACAGTTCTTCTCGGACACCGAACAACGGCAGTCCAACCTTGGCGGCATGAAAGATGGAGGAACGATGGAGTTCACGCTTGACAAGCGAGTTGTCTATGCCGACGTTCTCCCCTTATTTTAGCGCCTCATTCCATTGATTCCTGAGGGGTTGCAATGAAGGTCGTCAAGTGGGTCCTGATCGGGCTCGTTAGCCTGGTCGTTCTGATCGTGGCCATTGGTTTTCTCGCATCGCGCACATCGCACATCGAACGCAGCAGAGTGATCGCTGCACCTCGCTCCGTGGTGTACGACCAAGTGAACATCATGGCGAACTGGGCCGCATGGTCGCCATGGGACCATCTCGACACGAACATGAAGAAGACCCTCACAGGTCCGTCCTCAGGTGTAGGATCGGGCTATACGTGGACCAGCGACGAATGGCAGGTCGGCAACGGCAAACTCGAAGTAGTAGAGGCCGATGCGAACCACATCGTGGCCGACATGCACTTCGGTGCAAGTGAGCGTCCTTCAAAGGCCTCCTTCACGTTCGCTGACGACGGCAAGGGTACGAAGGTCACGTGGTCTCTTGACTCCGATTACGGCATGAATCCGTTCGCGCGCTTCATGGGCATGTTCATGGATGGCATGGTCGGCCCGATGTTCGAGAAGGGACTGGCCAGCATCGACAGCATCGCCAAGACCTTGCCGCCTCCCGTGACCGTTCGTGAAGAGCTCTTCAACGGCGGGTCCGCCCTTACCATGCGCGTACAATGCTCGATCTCGGAGATCGGCTCCAAGCTGGCCCTCATTTATGGCACGATCATGAAGTCGGCCGGCGACCAGCACGTATCGATGATCGCCCCTCCGTTCGCCATCTATCACCAGTTCGATCAGGCAAACGGCAAGGTGGACATGGAGGCAGGGATGCAGTTCCCGTCGCTTCCCAAGGCCGCTGCCCCCGTCCAGGCCGTGCAGTTGGCCCCGGGCAAGGTGATCGTGGCCGACTACTATGGTCCATACCAAGGCTCCGGCGTTGCCTGGACGGCCATCGAGCGCTATGCCAACGACCATCGGTTGGTGCTGGACGGCTCGCCGTGGGAGAGTTATGTGACCGACCCCATGTCGACGCCGGACTCGACGAAATGGCTCACTCGGGTGTACTACCGCGTGAAATAGTATTTTTGCAGATGCCCTTTCGTTCTCGCACAACTCAGTTCCTGTTAACGCTCTTCGTTCTCGGCGGCCTTGTCTGGCTTGGCGGGAGCGTGATCAGAACCGTGATCGGTTTCGACGTCTTCATCCCCGGCACGCTCACCTTCAAACCCGAGCAAACGGATGTCGTTCGCATGAACACCGTTCGATTGTACGCCCTTACAGGTCCGTGGACCAGTTGGGGCTTCACGGTTTGTTTCGTTGGGGGCGTTGGCTTGATCGTCGCGCTTCGTTCCCACATGCGTCAATACGGCTGGTTGTTGATGTCGACCATCCTCTTCGTGGCCATCATACCCATCGAAGGCTACCTCATGTGGCAGGACTATCGGCTCGTGCTGTACTTCGATAAGGCAACAAGTGCTCCCTTGGCGTCGATGTCGGAGATCTTCACTGTATTTTTAACGCGATTCCAACATCAGCTGCTGAACATGGCTTCCGGGTTCGCCTTTATCGCCGCCATCACGCTGGTGCTTTGTACGACATTCCGACCGTTGCATCGCTATGAAAGCTGACAAGCTCCTCGAAGAACTGATCGAACTCGGTAAGAGCATGGGCTTTGCCGTCCGTCGAGAAGCGGGAACCTTCCGCGGTGGACCCTGTGTGCTCCACGAAGAGAAGATCATCTTGATCAATCGAACGATGATGCCCGAGGCCGCAGCCGTTGTGCTCGCACGAGCATTGGTGCGGTACGATGTCGACGAAACATTCCTGAAGCCCGCTGTGCGCGACATTCTGGATCGCGAGCGCGCCTATGTGGCCAAGCATCCGGACGTGCGCATCGAGCCACGAACCGAGGCAGCATGACCGACGAATCCCCTTCTCCCACGGTCACACGTTGTGGCACTGTGGCCATCATCGGCAGACCGAATGCCGGAAAATCCACGCTTCTCAATGCCATTCTCGGCTTGAAGCTGTCCATCGTCACCGACAAGCCCCAAACAACGCGCAAGCGCGTGCTGGGAATCCATACCACGGACACAGCACAGCTCATCTTCGTCGACACGCCCGGCGTGATCCAACCGCGCTATAAGCTACAACGCTCCATGATGGGCTTTGTGGACGAGACAATGTCCGAAGCGGATGTTGTCTGCGTGGTCGTCGATGCCGTCAAGGCCATCAAGCGCGGCTCGATCCGCGACCCGATGATCGAACGCCGTTTCGCGAACGGCAAGCTCCCGGCCATCCTCGTTCTGAACAAGATGGATTCCGTGGGCGTGAAGATCGGCGTGTTGCCACTCCTGGCAGAAGCACAGGCATCCGGCATGTACAAGAAGGCGATCGCCATCGCCGCGCGCGACAACACGTATGTGACCGATCTGGTCGAGATGCTCACGGAGCTTGCACCGGAAGGCGACTTCCTGTACGACCCCGACCAGCTCTCGACGTTGCCCGAACGGTTCTTCGTGGCAGAACTCATTCGCGAGGCCATCTTCGAGCAGTTTCGCGAAGAAGTACCCTATGCCACCGATGTGGAAGTGCGTGAGTTCAAAGAGCGTGAAGAGGGCAAGTGGTATGTGCTTGCCGACATCGTGGTGGAGCGCGACACACAGAAGGCCATCATCATCGGTGCCAAGGGAAGCGCACTCAAACAGATCGGCGAAACAGCACGTGCCGCCATCGAGCAACATCTCGACCATCCTGTCTACCTCGAGCTCTACGTCAAGGTCAAGCAGGGCTGGCGCGACGATAAAAATCAACTCAACAATCTCGGTTACTGATACCCGTATCTTTGTCGGCTATGCCACTCCTCCTTCTTCTTACATGCCTTTCCTTCCTCCTTGCATCGTGCTCTTCTGCAGAGAAGGCGCGAGGTCCGGCCACGGCCGAGGATGTATGGCAGCGAGGCAAGAAGGCCTTCGATGAGAACGATGTGATCGAGGCGCAGGCGCAGTTCGATATCATCAAGCTGCAGTACCCTGCCAGTCAGTATGCCGACGATGCTCAGTACTACTTGGCCGAGATCAACTACAAGCGTGGCGAGTTCATCCTTGCCGCCTTCAACTACTCGTTGGTCCGCCGCAGTTATCCAAGCAGCGAGTTCGCGAAGATCGCCGCCTTCAAGGCCGCCGAGTGTTACAATCAGATCGCACCACCGATGGATCGCGACCAGGAGTACACCAAGAAGGCCATACAGGCCTACTCCGAGTTCCAATCGATCTATCCGCAGGATTCGCTTGCCCTTGTGTCGCTCGAGCGTATCGCAGAATTGCGTGGTCGGCTGGCCGAGCGTTTCCTTTCGATCGCACAACAGTACGAGGCGTTGGTGGCTCCGAAGTCGGCGCTTATCTACTACGATGCCGTGATCGATGAGTATCCCGACACAAAGCAGTACGAGATCGCACTGGCCGGGAAGCTCGACATTCTCATCCGTCAAAAGAAATACGACGAAGCGCGGACCGTCATCGCGCTCTGGCACAAGTCGGTGCGTGCCCCCATGAGGAACGACCGACTCGATGCCTACGAACGTCAGTTGAACAACCGATAGCGGATCTTCCATGCCTACGATCAATCGTATCAAAACACCGTCGGAGTCCGAGGTGCACATGACGCATCTCGTTCTCCCGAACGACACGAATCAACTTGGCAACCTCCTTGGCGGTCGACTCATGCACTGGATCGACATCGCTGCTGCCCTCACCGCCATGAAGCATGCCGCACGCGTATGCGTGACGGCATCGGTCGACGAGATCTCGTTCAACGAACCGATCAAGCTTGGGCACATGGTCCACCTTCGCAGCGTGATCACGCGTGCCTTCCGTACGTCGATGGAAGTAAAGGTCGACGTATGGCGCGAAGACCCGCTGAACGACTCCAAAGCACACACCTCCAGCGCCTACCTTACGTTCGTTGGTATCGATCAGTACGGCAAGCCGCTCCCTGCGCCACCGGTTGAACCGGAGAACGACGAAGAACGCTCGCTCTATGAAGAAGCGGCCATTCGTCGCGAAGCGCGTCTTCGCTATCGCGAACAGATCCGCGCCCGTCGAGGATGATACGCCTTCGGTGGTGGTGCGCGATCGTGCTCGCTGTGCTTGCCGCGCAGATGTCGGCAGCAACAGAACCCACGGCGCAAGATCCCGACGTATGCACCATGCGTATGATGCGCTGTTATGGTGCACGCAATGAACGCCTACCACCGATCGTGCTCATCAGCACCAAGGATCGTCGCGCCCTCAGCGTCGATATCGGCTCCACATCGGTGACCATTGAGTTCGACCTTCTCTGCAACGTCGCTCCGGCCGTTTATGTGCGGTTCGTGCACTGCACGGCCAATTGGGAAGAGGAGCAGAACGCCTTCTTGAACGATGCCACCCTGCGCACCACGCTCGTGGATTGGACCCTTGCTCCATCGCGCGCACGCTATTGGTCGCATCGCGGCACGTTGCAAGTGCCCAACGATCAAGTGCAGTTCCGATTCTCCGGGAACTGGAAGGCCAAGGTCTACGACATCGGCACCGACCAACTCTTGGGCGAGACGCGGTTCTTCGTGGTGGAGCCGCTGGCGAACTCCTACATGAACTTCATGACCGATTTCTACGACACGAAGTTCAAGGTGAGCGGCTTTGCATTGACCATCGAGAACGTCGTCACCGATCCGTCGGCAACACTCATCGACGGCTTCATGCATACATCGGCACTCTATCGTAACAACCGCTACTGGGAGCCGCTCATCGCCAGTACGCAGATCGACGAGTCGCAGAATCCGTCCATGATCAGAACATGGATCGGCGGCATGGCGCAAGGCAGCAAGTTCTTTCGCTTCGAGCGTATCCCATCGCAGAATGAGTATCGCGTGCTCGACATGACCTTCGTGGCGCAGTTCCCGGCAACGGGACAGCCTGTTCGATTGCCGCTCACCGACCTTCGACGCAACGGGAACTTCATGATCTATGGCGACGATGGTGCCATGATCACGTCGAACATTTCGAGTGTGGACGACGACTACGTGCCCATCGAATTCCTGCTCGATCCGCAAGGTCCGCCGTCGATGTCGGACGTCTTCGTCCTCGGTTCGTTCAACCACTTCCGACCGGACCCGTCCTGGCAGATGTACTACGACGAAGAGCTACGGATGTATCGCGTGCGCAACTGGGTGCGCAGAGCCCGACATAACTACCTCTATGCCACCGGCAAGCTCAACATCGACGACAACAGCATCACCGACGTGTCGTTCGAGGAATGGGAAGGCAACTCATCGGCCGCTAACCAGAGTTTCGTTGCGTTCACGTATTATCGCATGCAGGACTATGGCGGCTACGATGGCATCATCGCTGTCAGCATGGGCTCTCTTTCCAACTCTCGATAACGATCACCTCGGCACACACTCCCTATGGCAAAATCGCGCACATCAATGGTCAACCCGGAGCGCGCAGACGAGGAACTCGACGCCTCCTTGCGCCCTTCCTCCTTTGATGAATTCACGGGTCAGCCCAAGATCGTCGAGAATCTCAAGATCTTCATCGAGGCGGCACGGAAGCGAGGCGAAGCGCTCGACCATGTACTACTCACGGGTCCGCCCGGTCTTGGCAAGACGACGCTCAGCTACATCATCGCCCAAGAGATGGGCGCAGAGATCAAGACCACTTCAGGTCCCGTCCTTGAAAAGCCCGGCGACCTTGCCGGTCTGCTCACCAATCTCAACGAAGGCGACATTCTCTTCATCGACGAGATCCATCGTCTCTCGCCCGTGGTGGAAGAGTATCTGTACTCTGCGATGGAGGACTTTCGACTCGACATCATGATCGATTCCGGACCAAGCGCACGCAGCATCCAGCTTGCCCTGCCGCGGTTCACGCTCATCGGAGCGACCACACGACAAGGACTTCTCACGGCACCGCTGCGCTCGCGCTTTGGCGTGGTGAACCGTCTCGACTACTACGACCCTGCCGAGCTCGAGCGTGTGATCTCGCGCAGCGCCGGGATCCTTGGCGCGCCTATCCATCCGGCCGGTGCGGCCGAGTTGGCCCGACGTTCACGCGGCACGCCACGGATCGCAAACCGACTGCTGCGACGCACACGCGACTTTGCCGATGTGAAGGGAACGGGAACGATCAGTCTCGACATTGCACGTATTGCTCTCGAAGCACTCGAAGTGGATGAGTATGGCTTGGACGAAATGGACAAGCGCGTTCTCCTTGCCATGCTTGAGAAATTCAACGGAGGTCCGGTTGGCATCTCCACCATTGCCGTTGCCGTTGGTGAAGAGCCCGGCACGCTCGAAGAGGTGTACGAACCGTTCCTGATCCAGCAGGGCTTCTTACAACGTACGCCACGTGGTCGCATCGCAACGCCCATGGCCTACCGACATTTTGGGATCTCACAACCGCAGGCCACCGGCGGGTTGTTCGATGGAGAACGATCATGACAACACGCACATTCCTCATTCCTTTCCTTGCCGCCCTGCTCCTTGCTTCCGCTCCATCGATGGCGCAACAACCAAAGGGCTCATCCTTGCTCGGCATGCAAACGCGTCTTCTTCTTCCCGTGGTGGATCTGTTGAGTTCCATGGCCTGGTACTCACGTCTTGGATGGGCGCCAACGAATGAGCTTGGTGCTCGGTCCGACAGTACGATCTCGATCACCGACGGTCAGGTGCGCGCTACGCTCACCACGGCCAAGCTACCGGGAACCGTGATCGCCTTTGCGTCGCGCAACATGCGGTCACTCAAGGACACGCTCGACTCGCTGCATATCTCGTATCACTTCGACATGAAAGGGCCGACCATCGGCGAGTTGCGCATCGCGTCGCCCAACGGCATCAAGCTCATGGTGCGCTCGAACGTCGACGAACCCGAGATCATTCCCGAGAACAAAGAGAACCCCATTTGTGGGACCAACACAGAGTTCAGCATTGGCGTGGTCTCGCTCAAAAGCGAAGTGCAATGGTGGGAGTCGCTCGGATTCACACAGGTGAAGGGCGGCATGGTCCCCTATCCATTCGCCGAGATGTCGGACGGTCGCATCCGCATTGGCCTGCACGAGGACAAGGACATCCCGACACTTGCCATCACCTACTATGCAAAGGATATGGAGCAGCGCATCGACCGACTCAAGAAGACCGGCATCACCATCGACGAAGAGATCCCCACACCGGATGACCGCATCGGGAACGCCATCATGCGATCGGCAGATGGGCAGTTGATATTTATGTTTGAAGGAGAAGCGAAGAAGTGACGAGTTGAGTTACAAGTGACAAGTGACAAGTGACGAGTTATGGTGCATGGGTGAGGAGAAGACGTTCTTCGTCTGAGAGGACATGATCGAAGAGGTAGATATCGTCGATCGCGCCGCTGAACCCCTCCTCTCCTAGAAGTGTTGTCGTTCTGCCGATACAAAAAGGCTCGGTGTTCTCCGTTTCAACAACCGTGTGTTTGAATGCTACGACTTGCGGGAGTCGAGCATCATCAACATAGAGAACGCCGGCGGTGGAGTCCATCGAGTAGACGATGTGATGCCACGAACCATCGCGCGATGCTGCTCCGTGTGAGCGCGTGCTGTTGCGGAAGAACTCCGTGAAGTAGCCGCCTCCGAACCGATCGTCACTCAAAAAGACACACCAACCATCACCGTTGGGAACAAGGTACTTTCCGATGAAGGCACAGTTGGGTGGACATGACGCATCCATCTTGATCCAACAGGAGAGCGTCAGTGGCAGTTTGTTCAAACGTGCTTGATGTGGAACGGCAACGCCAAGTGTAGCACCGGTGAATCGTAACGCACGATGCGAAAGTCCGGCTCGATCCTCCGTCGGCTCTGCACCCTCGAGCGTGCCATGCCATCCATTCGGTCCATCATCAACGCCGTTCCCATCCAATGCATAGTGTGCAAGGATGCCGCGAATGTTGACCATGGCATTGGGCCATGCCAGGATCCGCACCTTATTCGTTGCTCCCGACAGACAATGCACCTGAGTGCTATAGGTGCCCCATTCCGGAATGATCGCGCTCACGAGATGATCTCCGGCGTCCAGTCCATCGAGTACGAACGCTCCATGTGCATTCGTGACCCCCACCCGTTTGCCATCCAGCAGAACGTCGATCCCTGCGAACGGCTCCAGCGTGCGCCGCTCGACCACCGTACCGGTGATCACACATCTTCCGTCGACGGCCATCATGTCGTGTGTAGCGATGCAAAGCAAGGCCATGAGGATGAACTCTTTCACTTCTTGTTTTCTTCTCCTTTCCTTCTCCTTTACTTCTTGTTTACTTCTCTTTTACTTCTTTCTTCCTTCTCTTTCACTTCTTTCTTAACTCTTCTATCTCCTCATCCGTCAACACCCGATCGAACACATACAACTCGTCGATGCATCCCTTCAGTCCGGGTGTGCCGAGGCGCGAGTTCAAGTAGCCGATGAACATGGGCTCGGTGTTCTTCGTCGGTGTCGGGGTCTTGCGGTAGGCGATCACTTGCGGAACGCGTGCATCATCGAAGTGAATGACCGTACCGATGGTATCCATCGTCACCACAACATGATGCCACTGATCGTCCGCCTTATAGGTCGCATGGGAGCGTGCTGAATTGGCGAAGGCATCGCGGAAGTAGCCGGCACATATGCGTTGGTACTCATAGAACACACACCAACCGTCTCCGTCGGGGTGGAGGTACTTGCCGAGCCACATGGACGGGTCGACCACACTGGTCTCTGCCTTCACCCAAAATGCAATGCTCAACGGGAGTTCGTTCAGGCGGTCGCGATGTGCCACTTCGATCCGCTGGGTCTTCCCGTCGAAGTGCATGGCCGCAGCCGACCGACCATTCCGATCTGTGGTGGCCGTTGCCCCGTGGTTGACGCCATGCCAGCCGTTCGGCCCCACGTCGTCGGCCGATCCGTCCATAGGATAGTAGGCGAGCATGCCCGGGAGGTCGCTCCGGATCCCGGGCCAGACGACGAACTCCGTTGTCTTCTCCTCCCGCACCTTCAGGTTCACGGTCTTTGAAAAGTCACCCCACTCGGGAATGTGGACCACCAACTGATAGATGCCCGGGGTCAGGTTGCCGAGCTCGAACTGGCCGTGAGCGTCGGTCCTCGTCCAGAACGAGGTACCCGACAGCTCGACGACCACCCCCTCAAAGGGTTCATGGGTGCGTTGTTCGACGACGCGACCGAAGGCCACGGCAGTCTCGCCGGCCAGTGCGACGGACGGAACGGGTGACCAACCGAGGGTCAGGGCCAATGCAAGGAGGAGCGGTTTCATGCGTCGTCTTTCGTGTTGTTGAACAGACGCAATCTCTCGTTCCACGACATGCTGCGCACCTTAGCAATACCTCTACAACAGCCCCCCTTCCCTGCCACCTTCCAGTAGCCCGCTTTTCGGTAACTTTGTGGTCACGCCTATGAATACGTACCGCAACTTCTGCATCATCGCCCACATCGATCACGGCAAGTCCACACTGGCCGATCGACTGCTGGAAACCACAGGTCGGGTCACGCAACGGGAAATGGTCTACAACCAGATCCTCGACGACAATCCGCTTGAACAAGAACGTGGCATCACGATCAAACTGCATGCTATCCAGATGGAGTATATCTCCAAGGCCGGACAGTCATACAAGTTGAATTTGATCGACACGCCGGGTCACGTCGACTTTTCCTACGAGGTCTCTCGCTCGCTCTCTGCGTGCGAAGGGGCATTGCTGGTGGTCGACGCCACACAAGGCGTCGAGGCACAGACGATCTCGAACCTCTACATGGCCATCGAGCAAGGACTGGAGATCATTCCGGTGATCAACAAGATCGATCTTCCAAGCGCCGTCACGACCATCGATGGCGTGAAGAAGCAAGTGATGGATCTGCTCGGCTGTAAGGAAGAGGACATGATCATGGCCTCGGCCAAGGCCGGCATCGGGATCGAAGAGATCCTTGAGGCCGTGGTGGACCGGATCCCGGCACCCACGGGCGATCCCGACAAGCCGCTGCGTGCCCTGATCTACGACTCCATCTTCGATGCCTATCGCGGTGTGATCGTGAACGTGCGCGTGTTTGACGGAACGTTGCGCGAGAAGGACAAGATCTTGTTCATGCAGACCGGACAGGTGTACGAAGTGGACGAAGTGGGCATCCTGCACATGAAGCGCCACCGTACGAACGAGATCACGGCCGGGAACGTGGGCTACTTTACAGCGGCCATCCGCAAGCTGCACGACACGAAGGTGGGCGATACGGTCACCAATCCCGGGCGTCCCTGCGAGTCGGCCATCGAAGGCTTCCGCGAAGTGAAGCCCATGGTCTTCAGCGGTATCTATCCTGCCGATTCGGACGACTTCGAAGATCTGCGCGATGCACTGTCGAAACTTTCGCTGAACGACTCTGCGCTTTCCTTTGAGCCCGAGAGTTCGACAGCCCTTGGTTTCGGCTTCCGCTGCGGCTTCCTCGGTCTGCTGCACATGGAGATCGTCCAGGAGCGCCTCGAACGCGAGTTCAATCAGGTGATCGTGAACACCGTGCCGAACGTGCGGTATCGTGTGATCAAAACGGATGGCGAAGAACTCTGGGTGGACAATCCGGCACAGCTTCCGAATCCGGGCGTGATCGACGAGATCCAGGAACCCTACATCAAGGCACAGATCATTGCACCCACCGAGTACATCGGTACCGTGATGAAGCTCTGTATCGACCGACGTGGTGTGATGCTCGGACAGACGTATCTCTCCGAGACACGCGTGGACATGGCCTTTGAACTCCCGCTCGGCGAAGTGGTCTTCGACTTCTACGACAAGCTCAAGAGCTCGACGCGCGGCTATGCCTCGCTCGACTACGATTACAGCGACTATAAGGTGGGCGACCTCGTGCGACTCGACGTGCTGCTCAACGGCGAACAAGTGGATGCGCTCTCCAGCATCGTCCACCGTGCCAAGGCACATGAGTGGGGCAAGAAACTTACCGGTAAGCTCAAGGAACTTATTCCACGTCAGATGTTCGAGGTGGCCATTCAAGCCGCCATCGGCGCCAAGATCGTTGCCCGCGACACCATTGCTGCCATGCGAAAGAACGTGTTGGCGAAGTGTTACGGTGGCGACATCTCGCGGAAACGCAAGCTCATCGAAAAGCAAAAAGAAGGTAAGAAACGAATGAAACAGGTAGGCCGCGTGGAGATCCCGCAAGAGGCCTTCCTCGCCGTTCTCTCCATCGACGATTAACAGGACACGTCTATGTCGTTCCTCAAGAACATCTTCAAGAAGCGCAAGCCCGAGAAGCCACCCGAAGGTTTCGTCGAACACGTGTGGTCGTGGGTCAAGACCTTCGCCTGGGCACTCACCGTCGTGACCATCGTGAACGGCTTAGCCCTTGCCTCCTTCGTTGTCCCTACAGGCTCCATGGAGAGCACGGTGATGACGGGCGACTTCCTCTTCGTGAACAAGTTCAAATACGGTCCGTCCACGCCGCAGATCATTCCGTTCTTCAACATCCCGCTTCCCTACTACAAGACCCCACCGATCTGGGCTCCCGAGCAGGGCGATGTGATCGTCTTCATTTTTCCGGGCAATCGCGATCAAGTGAAGCCGGATAACTTCGAGTACTACTTGAAGCGTTGCGTGGCAGTGGCAGGGGATGTGCTCGAGGTGAAGGGTGGCAGGGTGATCGTGAACGGCAAGGAGTTTCCGCTGCCGGAACATGGACAGTTCATGCAGTACCCGGCCGACCTCCGTCAGAACGTTATCTATCCCGACGATCGCATTCGCACCTTCCCTCCCGGCCGCGGGTACACGCGCGACGATTACGGTCCGATCCGCATTCCGAAAGAAGGCGACGTCTTGCAACTGAACCAACAGAATTTTCAAGAGTGGGCAACGTTCATTGCGCGTGAAGGACATCAAGTCGACGCCATGTCGATGACCATCGACGGACAACGCGCCACGTCCTACACCGTCGAGCGCGACTATGTGTTCGGTATGGGCGACAACCGCGACAACTCGCTCGACTCACGTTTCTGGGGCTTCATTCCAAAGCAAGACGTGGTGGGCACGCCCATCATGGTCTATTGGTCAATGCCCGTGAGCGATCCGAACAGTCGTGACCAAGAACCGCTTTCGCTCAAGGCTCGCATCAAGGGCATTCGCTGGAGCCGACTCGGAACGATCATCCGTTGAAACGGTATCGTTCGATCTGGTTCATTCTCCTGATCATCGCGATCATGTTTGGATCATTTCGAGCGTATAACGTACCGACCGGTTCGATGGAGAACACCGTCTTTGCGGGCGAGACGATGCTCGTAGAGAAGTTCTCGTATGGCATCTCCACACAGAACCTCCCACCAGTATTGTGCGATGCCGTACCGTACAAACAGTTCATCACATTCCGACTGCCCGATCACGGAGAGACGGTGATCTTTCGCCATACCGGCGAGCGGGACGATGACGCTGATTCGCGAATTCAGCTCTTCATGAAGCGATGCATTGCCGTCTCCGGCGACCTCGTAGAGCTTCGCCATGGAGAGCTTCTGGTGAATGGGCAGCTGATACCCCCACCTCGCACGGCGGCACAGGTTCAGTTCTCGGAAGCGATGCGTGGAGAGTTCAACGAACGAAACCAGTACGCAACGTTTCCGGTCGGGCGGCTATACTCACCGGATGATTGGGGTCCGATGCGCGTTCCGTCGAAAGGCGACACCCTGTTCCTGAGCGCAACGGGGTATCGCGAGTGGGCGTCGTTCATTCGCAAGGAAGGTCACGACGTGAATGTCGACGAGGAGACCATCGACAACATTCCAGCCTCGTGGTACATTGTTGAACGCACCTATATGTTCGCGCTTGGAGACAATCGCACGAATAGCGTCGACAGTCGGTACTTTGGCTTCGTCCCAACCGACGATGTGATCGGCACACCGTTGATCATCCTTAAAGCGGTCGATCCCGAAACGGGATCCTTCATATGGAACAGAGTCGGCACCATCATTCACTGAACATCCGCGATGCGCTGATCACCGCAGCGTGGGCCATTGCGATCGCCCTCGTGCTCAAGATCTTCGTGCTCGGTGCGTTTCAGATCCCATCGCACTCCATGGCCAATACGCTGTTGGCGGGCGACTATATCGTGGTGAGCAAGATCGCCTACGATATGCCGGGTGCATCCGTGCAACGCGGCGACGTGATCGTGTTCACGATGAACGATCAGTCGCTTATCAAACGCGCCATCGGACTCCCGGGCGACGTGGTCACACTCTCCCCGACTGCTATCAGAGTGAATGCTCAGATCCTTCCGCATCCGCCACTGAGTGCCGCCACATCACCCACGGCCGGCATCTGGGATGAGCGCACGGTGAGCTTCACCGTGCCAAGCGCGGGACGAAGCATCACGTGGGACCGCGCCACGGCCCACTTGTATCGATCGGCACTCGAACGCGAAGGGCACAAGGTGCAGCTGGACGATCGCGGACTGATGGTGGACGGATCACGCATGACCACACATACGTTCACGAGCGACGCCTACTTCGTGATGGGCGATAACCGCGCCAACAGCTACGACTCGCGCTACTGGGGCTTCCTTCCCAAAGAGAGCATTCAAGGAAAACCATTGTTCGTGTATTGGTCATCGGCAGATCGTAGCCGCATCTTCACCATGGTGCATTGATGAGCGGTATCTACCTGCACATTCCGTTCTGCGAGAAGAAGTGTTCGTATTGTGACTTCTATTCCATCGAGTCCACCCCGCTCATGGAGACGTTCGTCACAACACTGATCAAGGAGATCCACCTTCGTCACTCGTCACTAGTAACTCGTCACTCGTCACTTGTCACTCGTCACTCGTCACTTGTCACTCGTCACTCGTCACTCTTTCTTGGTGGCGGTACTCCCTCCCTCCTTCTCCCCTCCCAACTCGAGCGCATCCTTACGGCCATTCGTTCACACTGGGAATTCGAAGATGGCGCAGAGTGGACGATGGAGTGCAATCCCGGGACGGTAACGCTGGAGAAGTTGCGTGCCTATCGAGAGTTGGGGATCAACCGACTGTCGTTCGGCGTGCAATCGTTCAACGCCTCGGAGCTCGCCTTCCTCGAGCGCATTCACACGGCAGAAGAGGCAGAGCAGGCCATGGAGCTTGCAAGGGCGGCAGGGTTCACGAATGTGAACATGGACTTGATGTTCGCGCTCCCGCCGCAGACCATGGAATCGCTGGACAACAATATCACGCGCATGCTAGCACTCGAACCTGATCACATCAGTGCGTATTCCCTGATCTATGAGCACGGCACTCCGCTCTATGCGCAGTTGCAGAAGGGTCTCGTCACACCGCACGAAGAAGAACTCGATGCAGAGATGTATGCACATGTGATGCAACGACTCACGTCAGCAGGATACGTGCAATATGAGGTGTCCAACTTTGCCAAGCCCGGCATGCAGTGCAAACACAACTTGTTGTATTGGCATGCACAGCAGTACGTGGCCATGGGGCCAAGTGCGCATGGGTATGTGGACGATGTTCGCTACTGGAACATCAGAAGCTTGGCTGCGTGGACGCAACATGTGAACGACGGCCTGCTTCCCGAGGCGAATCGCGAAACGCTCGGTCGCACCGAGCGCATGTTCGAGCGCGCCTTTCTTGGTCTGCGCGCCGACGGGATCGATGTGGTGGACTATGCCGCCGAGTTCGGCGTGAATGTGATCGAAGCGCTTGGCAACGATGCACGCATCTGGCTGGAAGAGGGACTCATCACCATCGTGCACGATCGACTCGCACTCACATCGGCCGGATATCAGCTCTGCGACGAGCTCACGCTTCGAACCATCAGCGCGATCGAGCGCGTCAGTGGCGAGCAATGGAAGGACGATTCAGCCGCGGATCCCATCGATCACGCGTGATCGGGCCGCACGATGTGCGGGATAGATGGCGGCAAGGGAGGAAAGGATCAAGCCCGTGCATGCGACCACGACAACGTCGAGCGTTTGCACGCGCAATGGAAGTGCCGACACGAGGAATCCAGCCTCAAGATCAAAAGCGATCCAGGAGTAGTGCTGCTGTCCGAGGCACAGACCCAGTCCGAGTGCCGTACCGACGCCTACACTGATCATCCCGATAAGCGCACCTTGCAACAAGTACACATTGCGGATCATTCCATCGGTTGCGCCCATGGTCTTGAGAATGGCAATGTCCCTTCGCTTCTCCACCACCGTGAGCGTGAGCGAGACAAGGATGTTGAAGACGGCCACGAGGATGATCAAGGTGAGGACGACGAACGAACCGAGTCGCTCAAGGTCCATCACATCATACAAGCTCTTGTGCAGATCATACCATGTGAGCACACTCACACGTGGCCCCAACGCCGAGCGAAGCGCTGTTGCAACATCTGCTGCCTGCTCGTAGGAATCCAGTCGAAGGTCGAGCGCTGTTGGTCCGGGAAGCGACGTGAGCGAGCGCACGAGGGCTGCCGATGTGAAGGCCACGGACCGATCGACCTCCTTACTACTGTTCGACTGAAAGATGCCGCGCACGATGGCACGACGTCCACTTGGCTGAATGCCGCTCATGAGCGCCTGCTCTACCTGTGATGCAGAGAGCAGCGTGAGCGTATCACCAAGGAAGCACTCAAGGGTCTCTGCAAGTCCGGCACCGATCACGACGGACGGAACATGGTCGAAATCGTTCGTCATCCATGTCCCAACGACCACGGAATTCGCCGGACCTGTCAGCCGTCGCGCATCGGCATCTTCAACGCCGCGCATTGTGAGCACCGAAGTTGCTCCGTGCACCATCACGGCCATCCGCGCTTCCGTGATCGGGATCGCTCGTGCAAGGATCGGATGCGAGGTGGTGTTCACCGACGCAGGGAGCGTCATGCCTCGCGTCGCGATCACACGTACATGCGGATCGAAGCTCACCATCAGATCGCGAGCAAGGTCACGAAAGCCATTGAAGATCGACATCACGCAGATCAAGGCTGCCACACCGATCACGATACCCATCACGGAAAGTGTCGTGATGATACCGATGAACGAGAGACGTCGCGGACGGATGTATCGAAGCGCGATGCGGAGCACGTGTGACATTGCGCTGCGTTACCGTTTCGTGCGTTTGATCTTATCGAGGAACTCCATCTGCACGCGCACCGGCTCTGCTGTTCCGGGCTTGACGCGTACATAGGTGCCATCGTGCTGCAGCATGCGTGCCTTCACAGTATCGGCAAAGTATCGCTTGAGAATATCCTTAAGCTGCTTGCGGATCGAATCTTCGTAGATGGGGAACAGTAGCTCCACACGACGATCGAGATTTCGCGTCATCCAGTCGGCGCTCGAGATATAGACCTCTTCAGCACCGCCATTTCGGAAGTAGAACAACCGGCTATGCTCGAGAAAACGATCGAGGATACTGCGCACCGTGATGTTGTCACTCACGCCGGGCACACCCGGACGGAGTGCACACACACCGCGCACGATCAGATCGATCTTCACACCCGACATCGATGCAGCATACAGTTCACGAATGATCGTTGGATCGATCAACGCATTCATCTTGGCCATGATGTGACCCTTGCCGCCTTGCGCCACCACATCTGCTTCGCGCCTGATCAAGGTGATGAAGCGATCGCGCAGATTCACAGGGGCAATGCCCAGGTGTTGCCAGTTCGTGTACTTGGAATAGCCCGTCAGGAAGTTGAAAAGATGCACGAAGTCGCGTTCGAATTCTTGCCGTGCGGTGAAGATGCCGATGTCGGTATAGATGCGCGACGTGGTAAGGTTGTAGTTGCCGGTGCTCACATGCGCATACGTGAGCACGTTGCGGCCTTCCTTGCGGATGACGAGACAGACCTTGCAGTGCGTCTTGAGTCCGAGCACGCCGTAGACCACGTGCACACCCGACTGTTCCAGCTCACGCGCCCATGCGATGTTGTTCTCTTCGTCAAAGCGCGCCTTGAGTTCAACGAAGGCCGTCACGGTCTTGCCGTTCGTGGCCGCTTCCTTGAGAGCATCGATCACGAGTGACGAGCCACCGGCACGATAGAGCGTGATCTTGATGGCCAGCACTTGAACGTCGTTCGCTGCGGCGCGCAGGAACTTCACCACGGAGTTCGTGAAGGAATCGAACGGATGGTGGACCATCAGATCGCCTTCCTTCAGCGTTTCGAAGATCGACACGTTGTCTTGCGAGAACTCGGGGAGGACGCGTGATGTGAACGGAACATCCTTCAGGCGACGTTTGTCGAGCGACATGAGCGAGAGGTATTCCTGCAGGTTGAGCGGGATGTCGATGTGATACACATCGATCGGCTCCAGCTCCAGTGCACGCATCAGGAATTGCTGAAGGTAGCGGGGCATGTCCGGACCCACTTCGATGCGCACCGGATCGGTTCCCCACCGACGTTGACGGATCCCCTCGGCCACGGCCGTGATCAGATCGTTGGCTTCGTCTTCGGCAATGTCGACGTCGGCGTCGCGCGTCACGCGAAACGCATGCGACTCCTTGAACGTGAACCCCGGGAAGAGGATCCCCGCATGCGCCTGAATGATCGACTCCAGCGTCACAAAATGCTGTCCACTCGATCGCGGCACCTTGACCAATCGTGGCAATGCCGACGGAAGCTGGAGCACGGCAATGCGCATCTCCTGTGGCTGTTCCGTTTGATCGTGCATCACAAAGGCGATGTTAAGCGAACGGTTGATCAGGCGCGGGAACGGATGTCCGGGATCCAATGCCAGCGGTGTGAGCACAGGCATGATGTTGTCGACGAACTCCTGCTCATACTCTGCGCGTTCCTCTTGCGTGAGCTCTGCAAAGTCGTGAATGTGAATGCCCTCGCGACGGAGCGATGGAACGATCTCGGTATGGTAGATCTCGCTTTGCTTCTTGTAGAGCGGGAGCAATTGCGAGCGGATGTCCTTGGCCTGCTCGTTCGGCGTCATTCCATCGTCGGAGAGGATCGTCACACCCGAGTAGATCTGTTCCTTGATCCCGGCAACGCGGATCATGAAGAACTCGTCGAGATTCGTGCCGAAGATGGCCAGGAACTTCAATCGTTCGAGCAAGGGATGTGTTGGGTCGGCGGCCTCTTCGAGCACACGCTTATTGAACTCGAGCATCATGAGCTCGCGGTTCAGATAGAGGTTCTCATCCGAGAGATCAACCGACGCCAGCTTACCATTGGTGCTGTTTTTAGGGGCTTTCTTTGCCATAGAAAGGCAAGTTAGGGGGAGCCGGGCTATTCACCAACCACGACAACGGCAAGAGCACGTTGCGATTTGGTAGTGTTCGCATCGACAGCCAGGACAGAGACGATGTACTGTCCGGGTTGGACAGCCATTCCCTCGGTATCCCGTCCGTCCCAGGCCACGGCCCCAACGGCCCCGCCAAAGGCATTGTTCAAGAGGTCGCGCACCAAGAGACCATCCGGACGGAAGATCTGCACGAAGAGGGCGCACTGTTGGTACGGGACAGACCAGGAGATCACGCACGGATAGGCGGCATTGGCGGCATTGGTGGAGAAGGGAGATGGAGCCGCCGTCACATCCGCCGACGTGTCCACACGCACCGAGATCGAGTTCTTCGTCCCCGGCGTCCCCCCGCGCTGCGCCGCACTCGACGTCCAGGATGCGGCCGACGTCGACGTGAGCATGGGCGACAAGCGTTCGAGTGCAACACCTTTTCTACTGGCGAGGATCGGGCTGTGCCATGCGGCATCCACACGTACGGAGTCGATCACGAAGCCCGAAGGATTGAGCAACACAACATCATCGCCCGAAGCATTGAGATTGAACGATACGGCACGGCGATGCGGAAATGTTCTCGACCATGCATCATCGGTCTGCATGCCATGCACCACGGTATCCACGGCGATCACGCCGCATGAGTCGGCGGGAACGATCACGGTCTCGCTTACCACAAGCGTATCCCTGCCACCCTCCGTCCCTGCATCGCAGATCATCCACCCTTCGAGATCGACGGGTCGGCCCGTGCCGTTGTAGATCTCCACATAGTCGCATTGCTGTGGCAGTGGATCGAACAGCACTTCGTTGATCGCTATGCTTCCGATCACCGGTGGGAGCACGATGGTCCGCCTTCGCACATCGTTCGCAGCACGATCGTCCTCCACATCGAGCACGGCCTTCACGTCGACACTGTCGCGTGCCGTGTCTGCACGAAGGTCGACAGCGGGCAGACGGATCACGGCCGATCCATCGGATGGAAGTGCATCGATGCGCTGTCGCCGCACCACACGTCCGTTCGATGTACACGTGCACATCACGGAGGGCATGGCCTGCAGTCCGTAGTTCTCGATCACCACATCAACGCTCATCGCATGGGCGTCGATGCGAAGGTCGGCAATGCGCAGATCGCGCTGGAGGCGCACGGTGGAGTTCAAGTAGCCGCACGTTGCACTGTCGGCAGATGCACTGGCCATCCAACGCGTCTGCCGGTCCGCATCCAGACTGCGTTCCAAGGAGATGCCCTTCCGTCCCCATGCCATGGTATACGCAACACTGTCCACCCGCACGGAATCCGCATCGCGCAACACGATCTTGTCGGTGGTGTTGTTCAACGAAGGTGCACGCACTTCGATCAGCACCACATCGACATCGAGCGTCCGCACTTCTCGCAATGCTGCCGTATCGCGCGTGATCACGGCATAGGCATGCGGGGCAAGACTCACATCGTCCAATCGCACACAGGTTCGCGCATCACACAGCCACCAATCGCGAAGGCGCACGTTCTTCGTCGAGACATTCACGATCTCCACCCACTCCGGCTCTCCGGCCACCGGCGTAGGATGCAATTCATTGATCTCCACCTGGGCAAGGCATGGGAGGGCGGCAAGGAAGCACAGGATCATGACACGGACACGAAGCATGTCCGTATGGGTCGGCGTTCACACCGATCGTGACGCGCCGTTGTGATGCGGGGAAATGCTAGTTTGGTGGTGCACCTTGAGAACCCTATGGACTTTGCACGCCAACATCACCTTGCCGCCCTCCTGCTGACCCTTGTGGTCGTGGGTTGCAGCACCACGAACAACCCAACAGCACCAGCAGGCACTTCGCCAAACGATGTGCACGGCATTGTGACGATCACCGATCAGTTTCGGAACGCTCGCGCCGACAGGAGCGGAGTGGTGGTGACGGTGGCAGGGACGTCGTGGACACGCTCCGACACCACCGATGCACTCGGCAAGTGGCATGTCTACGATGCACCTGCCGGCATCTATACGATCACGGCAATGCGCGATTCCTGCGACACGGCCATCATTCGCGGTCAGTCGTACTCCGGTGCTGACAGTCTTCTGATCCCTGCCTTGCGGCTCACCATGCCCCTGAGCTTGGCCATGATCACCACAGCGCAGTTCGACGTGCGCACGGAGTACGTGAACAGGATCGTTGATTCCATGCCAAGAACCGACACGATGCTCGTGATCAAGATCACGGCCACCACACCATGTCGCAACGGCGCCGTGTGGTTCCGTTGGGATGTGTTCACATCGACCACCGAAGACTGCGATGCCTTCGAGATCAGTGGCGGCGACATCTATACACCGGCAAGTGGGACACTCACCTATGAGCGTTCGCTTACCTACGCTGATCTGCACTCGCACTTTGGACCGATGCTCGTCGGCAAGCAACTATACCTACACTTACGGTGCGGACTCCTCGTCGCCAAGACCGCTGCCAATCCGAAGGGATGCTATCCGGCAACGATCCACGCGTTCACGCTTTGACCACATCGGGTCGACCATGCGCAGACGGTCGTACAGTTCGATTCGCGATCGTCGTCCTGATCGCAATGTGCACGGTCTCGTGTACCCACGTCCCACAGCGCGAACTGCCAGAAGGGAAACTCCTTGCCGAGTGCTCCATGTGGGAGATCACCAAGCTTCCCGATGAGATCAATACGGACGGAGATGAACTGGCGCCGGTGCCCATCAATGATTCGATGATGTTGTTCACGCGTGGACATCACGCAACGTGCCAGTGCGCGAGCGAGGACATCTTTCTTGCCGTGCGAATACAAGGTGTATGGAAGGCACGCAATGTCCGTCGACCTGTGAATGACTGCCATGAAAACTCCGTCACGTCGTACGACCCGACGACGAACACCGCCGTTGTCTACTCCCAATACCACGCCTCCCGCTCTGTGTACAACCGCAGTGCAGCGAAAACGGCGAGTGCACCGAACGATGTTGCCACGCGTTCCGTCGTGCCCTTCATTTGGGATCCTGATGCTGACCACTGGAATCCTCTGATGGGGCCTCCGCCCATGGTCCCGCAGTATTGGTTCGCATCACCATCGGACTACGAGATCATGAGCAGGGGGCGACGAACATCAGAAGTGACGGACTTCGATGGCGACCTCTACACGTATGCGTTTCGCGATGGTGAGTTCCATGGCTTTCCGATGCGTATGGAAGGTGGGATCTCCTCCGAGGCATGGGAGTCCGATGGTGTGTGGACGCCGGACCGATCGCTGTTCCTGTTCACGTCCGATCGCGACAACAGCATCCATCCCTTCGATGCCAAGAAACCTTACATCGATGGGACACGCAGTAATCCATGGGGCAATACGGCGATCTATGCACAACGCCGCGCAGACTCCGGCACCACCACGTTCTCATTGCTCTCACCGTGGCTCGACAGTCCTTTTGCAGAACGCACGCCGTCGTTCTCTCGCACCGGCGACACGCTCTACTTTTCGTCGAACGGCTTTGATGGTTTCGGTGGTATGGATGTGTTCTATGCCGTGCGAAGCGACATTGGCGACAGCATAGCATGGTCGCGACCACGCGATCTTGGAAGTGCCTTGAACACACGCTCTGATGAACTCTGGTTCACTCCGTGGACGTCCGATCGTTTTCTCGTTGCGGGGCGTTCAGAGGGTGACCTGAACATCTACGAGGCACGTCGACGTGATGTTGGTCGCACCGTGTTCTTCGAGAGCACGTGCCCATCCGATAGCTTGGTCGACGTGACGTTCTATGATGCAGCACTCGACACCATCTCGACGTTGCGCACATCACCTAACGCCAACGTCTCCGTCCCCCGCTTTGCAGATCACATCGGGTTGCGAGCACCATCGTCGGAGCTCGAGCGCGTGTACTGTCGATGCCGATCGACCGACAGCATGATCGTCGTCGGATCCGACCACCTGCATCTTCTTCCTTGCACACTCCATTCGGGTGAGTCGATCCGCACGACCTACGTGGCCACCATTCATCCCAACGAGACGCAGCGAAGCATCGAAGCGGCCCTAGCCGCCCTTGTCGCCCCTGTTGCCGTTGCCGGCTCCGGCGCGCGCCTGCATGCGATCGACGTGGCGACCACCGAGCTGCATCGACCGATCGTCGATGCCTTTTGTGCACGCATGGCCGCATCAGATGCATCCACGGCCATCACCATTCGCACGACGCACACTACATCGTCCACGATCTCTGTGCAGATCGACGAGAGAACAAAGTGATCAGCTCACGGGGAGAGATGTTTGCTCAGCACGACGCTTCGATAGTTGGTTACGTCCCACTGCACGTGTTCGACGAATCGATATCCACGTCGTGCATACCATTCCACCAAGTGCGTGGCACCCTCTGCGGTGTCGCAGGCCAGCTCACGAAACCCAAGGTCTGCCGCCGTTTGCTCGATCAGGTCCATCATCCGTGTGCCAAGGCCTGCATGCTGAAGGTGCGGCTCGATGCCGAACTGACCGAATCGCGCCACGGTGCGATCGCGATAGTGTGGACAGGAGTCATCGTACGGCTGGTCATACAACGTGATCGTACCAACGATCGTATCGCCCTCCACGGCCATGAAGCTGAGGTCACCATTCAATCGTTCACGGGTGACATCTGCATCCTGAAAGGTGGCATGGAAGCGAAAGCCCATATCGGCGAGACCGGCATAGGCACGATGCAGCATTTCCGTGATGGCGTCTATATCATCCGTTGCACGATACGGTCGGATCTCGATCATCTCACCAATCGCTCCCCTCAACAAGAAGTCGAACTACATCCTCGCACAATCGCGCCTCGTCGTCGGTGAATCGGCCAACACGTGGACTGTCGATATCCAGCACACCGACGAGTCGATCACCAACGACCATGGGAACAACGAGCTCGGACCGCGACGCTGCATCGCATGCGATGTGTCCGGGAAATTCTTCCACATCGTGCACCAGAAGCGTCATTCGTTGCTCGGCGGCTGTACCGCAGACGCCACGCCCCATGCCGATGCGAATGCAGGCCGGTTTTCCTTGGAACGGACCGAGCACAAGCTCGGTGCCATCGAACCGATAGAAGCCCGCCCAATTCACATCATGCATCGTGTGGAAGAGATACGATGCCACGTTCGCCATGTTGGCAATGGCATCTCTCTCATCGGCAATGATGGAGGCAATGGTCGTTGTGTTCAGATCGAACATGATCACTGGAGAATGATGATCAAGAAGGACGTGAGTTCGGAACCGCGTCGAACAACGCATCGATAGGTTGCCGACGGGAGTGATGACGTGTTCACGTCGATGGCGCGACCGTCTGCATCTGTTCCCGCATACAACGTACGAACATGAGCGCCGGCCAGATCGAAGAGATCGATCGTCACCAGCGAGCCCTCGCCGCCCTTCTGCCCTGCCAATGTGATCTGTGCGTGATCGCGCGTGGGCATGGGTGACCAGTGAACATCGCCCGTCAGCGACCCTTCGTCCTCAACGCTGCTCACCAGCACCACATCGACGTCGTACCACGATGAGTCCGCGCAGCCATTCTCCGTCGAGCTCGTGATGACGAGTCGACGGGCGCCCACTACCGTCCACGTAACATACGCCGACGCACCACTACCAACGGGCGTGACGGTGCAGTCGGTACAAGACCATTCTGCCGTTCGCCCATCCGTTGGTCTAGCCGAATACAGATACTGCTTGTTGACGATGGCCTCTGCTGCGTTGTGAATCATCGGATACCCGCGATGCAAGCGCTTGGTATCGGCCTCCCATGCCAGTGGTCCGACCACATCGTTCGGCATCGCTTGACCGACGCCATAGATGAATGTCCCTGCGCCTTCTTTCATGGGCCACGATCCGAGCAGACCGGATTCGGGGGCAGTGATCACGTGTGACATGTGCGTGCGGATCTGTCCTTCCGTGCGCTCCACATTCCAGATGCGGAAGTTGTCGATCCGCCCGCGATGCCAGAGATTCTCCCACGGACGTGCACCGATGATGAACGACCCGATGGTCTGCAAACTGTCGGCCCCACTGCTCACTGCTGCCAGTTCGCCGTTGAGATAGATCCCAAGTCGGTCCCGTCCGTTCGACGTGAGAGCCACATGCGTCCAGCGATTCATGTAGGGCGTGTAGTCGCACGACACTCTGCCGTAGCGACCGGGATCGCCACAGTCCCAATAGAACTTCTTGTCGCCCCATGGCGCATGGGCTTGCATGCGTGGCAGTTGTTGACCAGACGGACCGGCAGAGAAGGCAACACTGTTCTGCAGATCGGAGTCACCAACGAAGTTCCAGAACTCAATGGTAATGGCAGGTCCTTGGAATTGGAACGTCGAATCGATGCGCACGTGCGTTCCAGCACCACCGAAGCGAAGCGATCGAGGCGTGCAGTTGTCGGGCATGGTGAAGGTCGACGTGGTCCACTCGCTCGACGCAGTTCCGCTCAATGCGCGTACGCTCCACGTGTAGGTGTGGGCGAACTCAAGACCGACACAACGGAAGCGCGGTTGATCTGTGCTCGACGTGATGATCACGGTGTCGAGATCTGCATCTCTCGCCACGACCACTTCATACCGATCGGCACCCTTCACCGATGCCCACGCTAGTTCAACGTCGTGCATCACGGAGATGCGCTGACCTGACGTTGGTGCCGAGACCACGGGCGCAGGCAATACGCCAACAGCCGTGCAGTTGATCGCGGCGCCTGATGCCGTCCATGCAGCCTCACCCGTCATCGTAAGTGTGATAGCCTTTCCGGTGCTCTCGCGCACCAACGATCCGCTCCCCTCATCGCACCGCCACCATCCCACCAAACCTGTTTGCGACCGGAGTGTGCTCACCGTCATGTTCGTGCGGATCTCGTCGCGCGTGCGCACACGGTTCCACAAGCGGAACTCGTCGATACTTCCCTTCATGGGCCATTGTCCGACATTCGCTCCGATGGTCAGTTTGCGAAGTCCGGATGGCGACGAGGCCTTCGTCGACGAAAGCACCATCTCTCCATTCAGATAAATGGCAGAGAAATTCGTGCCGTTGCTCACGAGCGCAACGTGCGTCCACTTGTCGAGATAGTTCCCGAACGGAGCGACCAGTCGTCCGTTCGTGTCGAGGTTCCCATAGTCCCAATACAGATTCCGATCACTCCACGGCACATGAGCCTGGAACCGATTACGCGTAACATCGGGATCGCCAATGGAGAAGGCAGAGGCGTTCGGGAGTTTGTCGCTCGGCACAAAGATCCAGAACTCCACCGTCACCGGTCCGCCATTCCACGTAAGATCGGCATTGGTGGCCGCACCCTTCACGCCATTGAACGACAGCGCTTGTCCGGAACAGTTGTTGTTGAGCACAACCTTCCGTCCCTCCGACCATGCAGAGTTACTGCTGTTGTTGAAGCACCGCACTCTGCAGTAGCGCGTGGTGCTCATGGGCACGTCAAGCACAAGGGAGGTGACGTTGTTGAGCACATGACTTTGCACAATGCGCGCAAAGGCCGCGTCTTCGGCGACCTGCACCTGATAGATCACGGCACCGTTCACGCTTTCCCATGCAAGCGTTGCCGGGAAAGGAAGGGCCGAAGAGGTGGTGGAAGGAGAAAGGATGCGAGGCGCTGGAAGGGCAAAGCCCGCTGGGTACCACATGGGGACCACCGTGCGCGGAATGGAGGCAACCGTGCGCGCCTGCCCGTTGCGTGCTCGCATGGTGTACACATACTGCGTCCCATTCGTCAAACCTACGTCCACATAACTCAGCACCGTTGGCTGCAATGTTGCGATGAGCTCGTCCACGCCGCCTTCAACCCTGCGATACACTTCCCATGCCGTGATCGACGACGTGCCATAGCGCTTCCAGGTGAGGATGGCGCGCTGGTGTCCACCAACAGCTGCAAACGACACAGGTGGCGACGTACCAACGCTGATGAAGGAACGACCGATGGAATCATTCTCCGTTTGCTGATCACCATCGGCATGCACGACCAACCACATGAGATGCACACCTTCGGCAAGCAATGGCGTTGCGGGCATGGAGATCGTGTCCTCCGCACCCGCGCGGATCGAAGCGACATTCACCGTCTCGTTGTACACGACGTTCGCATCCTGCGTCCACGAGAACCGCAGTGCGACCTGAACGTTGGCCAGATCTTCCGCACCATTGTTGCGGATCACCACGCGCGGTGATCTGGGCGTGCGCAGCGTGTCGTTCGTGGAAGGGATGGCAACATCGACGGCTTGCACATCCTTGCGAAGCGTGATCCTGAACGGCTGTTGGTTGCGATGACGGATGGATGATTGTTCGATGGCGGCGATGCGCACATGACATTGCGAAGACAGTACGGCGGGAACCGTCCACAGATAGGTCCCCTGCGCAGCCGGCACTGTTGTTTGAATGGTCTTCCACGTAACGGCACCATCGGCGCTGAATTCAAGGCGGACGTTCTTGATGTTCGTGGCCGTCCAAGTGATGCGCGTCGTGTCTCCACTCACGAACGTCTCTCCACCTTTCGGTGACGTGAGCGTGAGCGATCCGCTGATTGATGCGACGATCTCGAATGGTCGACTGCATTGATCGTTCGTAGCGAATTGATCTCCTGTCATGAACACATCTACACGAGCCATGTACATGCCGTTCACGAGCATGCGCCGTTGTGCAAAGCCAACGGAGCGCTGTTGGTCCGGCGCCACATTCGTGATGCGTTGCACGACGGTATCGACCGTGCTGTTATCGAACTTCGCAATGATCAGTCGCACCGTGATCGTGTCGGCATTGGTGGTGCCCGTGTTCGTGACCCATACCGTGGGCGCGAACAACTGTCCGTTCCCGATTGCCCCGCCAACGGCCGGCAGTTCGATGTACGTTGCGGCCACATCACGTGCGAGCGCACCACGCGTGGGCGCCGTACATGCGCGGTTCTCCGTCACCGCACGGAACAGGGATGCAACACGCGGATGGAAGAGCAACCGATTCCCGAACGGTGTAAGGTGGCAGTAGGCCATGATGGAACCGGGACGCGGCTTCGTGCCCGAGAAGCAACCGCCTTCGGCATTCCAGCAAGAGTCGACGGCCGGTGCCCAACCGCAGTTATGTGTGTGCGGAGATCCGATGTTGTGACCGAGCTCGTGCGAGGTCACGTCGATGTCCCACAGATATCCGCCGGCAGGGAAATTCACGGCGCCACCCACACCGCACACACAGTAGCCATAGCCGGAACACAGCACGCCCACCCAAGCGAGTCCGCCACCCACATTGTTCGAGAGCAACACCGTTGTGCTTCGGCGCACATACTGCATGGTGTTCTCCCACACGTCGCGGATCTTCCCGAGTGCCACGCCGATCTCGCCGGCATAGGGATCTTCTGTAGACCAGATGCGGAGGAACGGAACGCGGATCGCCACGTTTGCATCGCGCTCGTAGACGGCACTCACCGCACCCATGAGGGCGATGGTGTATTGAGCAGATTCACTGAGCGTTCCGCCATGTGCATTGTAGTAGCTCTGTGAACATTCAGTTGCCACCTCCACTACTTGGGTGCGACTGTTCTGAAGATCCACGGAGCCACGCTTCATCGTGGCGTTGTTGCGCACAAGTGCGAAGATCGAATCTGTGCGTTGCTGATAGTTGGCAACATCTTCGGCAAAGCAGGAGAACCCCGGTGGCAATCGTTCCCCCAAGAACATGGCCTTGCCGCCCTTCACCTCGTACCGTGCCACTCCCGATGGTGTTGGTCGTTCGATGTATCCCCAAATGGCATGCTCGAACACGGTGAACATCACGTGCGATCCCGGCCATTCACGAACGGTGCCGAAGCACTGGACCACAGCATCGATCGGACGTCGCACATCACCCTGCTCCGTGGCTTCCACCAAGATCGCATCGGCAGCCAGCACCGAGAACGGTCGCACATCACATGTTGCCACGTTGCCGTCGGGGAGAACAACACTCGGGATCGTGAACGGCGATGTGCGTCCGACCGTGGCACGGAACTCCTCGGCTGACACTTCCCACGCGTTCCCACGGGTACGGAAGAGCGCAACATCGGTGCCGGCCATGGAAGGGAGCAAGCAGCAAACAAAGGCGGAAAGGAGGCACAGGGAACGGAGCATGCGGTCTCTCGGGTTAAGGATGTCGCGGAATATAACACCACTGTATATTCGACCATGTCCCAACATTCACTCTTTGGAAGCGATGCGGCTTCCACGTCGGTGCTCGACCGGATCACGGAGCTTCGCAATGAGATCCGTCGGCACGATCAGCTGTACTACGTCAACGCTCGACCCGAGATCGACGACCGCGCCTACGATGCGCTCTTTCACGAACTGCAGCGCCTCGAAGCAGCGCATCCCGAGTACGCTTCGGCGGACTCGCCCACGCAACGTGTTGGTGGTGCACCCGTGGGCTCGTTCGCCACGGTCACGCATGCACGGCCGATGCTGTCGCTTGCCAACACGTATTCACGCGAAGAGGTGGAAGACTTCGACCGACGTGTACGCGAAGGCCTTGAAGGCACATCACCACGCTATGTGGTGGAGCTCAAGTACGACGGTGTTGCCATGTCGCTCACGTATCGCAACGGTGCGCTTGCCCTTGCGGCCACACGCGGCGATGGCACCACGGGTGACGATGTCACGCAGAACGTGCGCACCATTCGTGCCGTGCCGCTCACGGTGAACGATGTGTCCGTGAACGGCGTTGCAGTGCGCGACTTCGAGGTCCGTGGCGAGGTCTACCTCCCCGTCGACGATTTTCTCGAGATCAACCGTCTGGCCGAAGAACAAGGCGAGAAGCCCTATGCGAACCCTCGCAACCTTGCCGCCGGCACACTCAAGCAGAAGGACCCGCGCGAAGTGGCCAAACGTCCACTCAGCTTCGTTGCCTACTATCTCGAGCTTCGCGGCGCCGACGAGTCGAGTCGCGCCCTCACGTCGCATGCCGACAACATCAAGATCCTGGAACAGCTTGGCTTTCCCATCGGTCGGGCCGTGCGCACGTGCGACAGCATCGACGAGGTCTTTGCCTTCATCAACGAGTGGGACGATGCGCGCGATACACTTCCGTTCCAGATCGATGGAATTGTGATCAAGGTGGACGCGCTACGACAGCAAGAGGAACTTGGCTTCGTTGCGCGATCACCACGATGGGCCATTGCTTACAAGTTCGAAGCAAAGAAGGCACAAACGGTACTCACCGATATCACCCTGCAGGTTGGTCGTACGGGAGTGGTCACACCTGTGGCCGAGCTCGCACCCGTTTCACTGGCTGGATCGACGATCTCGCGGGCCACACTGCATAACGAAGAGTTCGTGCATGAGCTCGACCTTCGCATTGGCGACACGGTGATCATTGAAAAAGGCGGCGATGTGATCCCGAAGGTCGTCGAGGTGGTGAAGGCGGCACGGAAGCCCGGAGCGGCCGTATGGAACATGCCGCACGTCTGTCCGTGCGAACGACGCTCACCGCTGCATCGCCCCGAAGGCGAGGCCAACTACTATTGTGACGACGGTGCCTGTCCGTCGCAACTGCGACGACGGCTCTCGCACTTCGCTTCTCGAGATGCCATGAACATCGACGGTCTTGGAGATAAGGCCATCGACCAATTCGTCGATGCCGGACTGCTCACGGACGTGGCCGACATCTACGATCTTCCTTCCAAACGAGACGAGATCCTTGCATTGGACCGCTGGGCACCGAAGAGTTTCGACAAGCTCGTGGCAGGCATCGAGGCGAGCAAGGCGCAACCATTCGCACGCGTGCTCTTCTCGCTCGGCATCCGCTTTGTTGGCGAAGGGGTGGCAAAGATCCTCACGCGTGCCTTTACGACCGTCGACGCGCTTGCAGCGGCAACAAAAGAGGAGCTCACAGCCGTGAACGAGATCGGCGATCGCATTGCCGACAGTGTGATCGAGTTCTTCACCGATGCTTCGGAACGCTCGATCGTCCACCGTTTACAGCAAGCACATCTACAATTCGAGAGTGCGGCCTCGGAGCCACGATCACAGCAGTTCGCAGGCATGACCTTCGTGCTCACCGGCGAACTCGTCACCATGACACGTCGCGCTGCAGAGGAAGAAGTAGAGCGGCGAGGCGGCAAGGCCGCCGGCAGCGTCAGCAAGAAGACCACCTACGTGGTGGCTGGCGAGAATGCCGGCAGCAAACTCACCAAGGCACAAGATCTCGGTGTACCGGTGCTCAGTGAGGAAGAATTTGTTGCCATGCTGAATGCCTGATGTCGAAATGCAAGGATGTCAACCGACATTTCGATGAATGTTGTTGATTTCATCCATAGATCGAGGTCCGTATGAAGTTTGTCTTGATGTTCAATGAGAGTGCTGACGCCATTGCGAAGCGCACCCATCCCGAAGATGGCCCTGCCTATTGGGCCGGTTGGTCCGCCTATATGAAGGAGCTTGGCGAGTCCGGAGTGATGTTGGGCGGCCATGCCCTGCAACCGGCGGAAACGGCCACAACGTTGCGTTCCAACAACGGCGAGCACATTGTGCATGACGGTCCGTATGCCGAGACAAAGGAGATGCTTGGAGGCTTTGTCGCGATCGATGTCGATTCTCTTGATGACGCACTTGCATGGGCTTCTCGGTGTCCTGCCCTGGATGGTGGCTCTGTCGAGATACGCCCGATCCTCACCGGCATGTGAGTGACCCATGATGACGCACGATGCAGCGATCGATGCCGCCATTCGAACCTCCTATGGAAAGCTCGTGGCCATCATCGCAGCGCGGACAGGCGATGTGGAAGGCGCGGAAGATGCGATCAGCGACGCTGTTGTTGCCGGCTTGGAACAATGGCCAACGCAAGGGATCCCGAAGAATCCAACCGCCTGGCTACTGACCGTGGCCAGGCGGAGGATCATCGATGAGGGAAGACGTTCGATGTTGTTACGGACGTATCATGCCGACGTTGTCTCCTGCATCTCGGATTGGAACACGCAAGCCGTCGCAGATCCGGATCTACCGGACGAACGATTGTCTCTCATGTTCGCTTGCGCCCACCCCGCCATCGCAGCCTCTGTTCGTACGCCATTGATGTTGCAGTGCGTTCTTGGACTCTCAGCCGAGCGGATCGCCTCTGCGTTCCTCACGTCTCCCTCGTCGATGTCGCAACGCCTTGTACGCGCGAAAGCAAAGATCCGCGCAACCGGATTGGCAATGGATGTTCCCCATCCTCGCCACCTTCCAACGAGAGTGCCCTTTGTGGCCGACGCGATCTATGCGGCCTTCACGACTGCGTCCGGTGATCTTGAAGCGGAGTCGATCGAGCTTGCCCGCATCATGACCTCACTCATGCCCGAGGACCGTGGATCACAGGGGCTTCTTGCACTGTTGCTTTTCTCCTATGCACGCCGACATGCTCGACGTGATCGCACGGGCGCATTCGTTCCTTTGCACGAGCAAGACCCCGATCAATGGGATCTACCCACGCTCCTTGAGGCGACAACGATCATCGAACAACTGATGGCGATGGGGCATACGGATCGATTCACGATCGAAGCGGCCATTCAGCATGCGCATAGCAGTCGGCGGCATGGCGGATCGACCCCGTGGCCATTGATCGTTGAACTCTATGATGCCTTGGTGGCAAGAACGTCTGCCATAGGGGCTGTCGTTGCTCGCGCCGTCGCCATTGCAGAAGCGCGTGGCCCTGGCCCAGGGCTCGACGCGCTCAATGCGATCTCTACAGAACAGAGTCGTCTGTATCAACCATACTGGGTTGCTCGTGCTCATCTTCTGCAGCAGCTTGGCAAGGGCCTCGAAGCTGACGCCTGCAGAGAACGTGCGATCGGATTGACCCAGGACCCGATCATGCGTTCCTATCTCATCTCGCAACGAACTTGATCACTTCGGATCTTCGTAGTTCTGAAGTGTATAGGTGAAGTTCAGCAGGAACTGATTGCGGAGCTGTGTGGCCGGGCCGGTAGTACCGTTGTCGCGGAGGACAGGAACACGGTCGTCATAGAACACGTCTGTGAGCAAGGCCACAGACAGCAGGCTGTTCACCTTGAAGAACACACCATTCTCGATGGTGACCACCCAAAGGTCGGGAGCGCTGTACCGACAGAATCCGTTGAACCGTGTCTTCCACCGAACGTTCTCCATGATCTGCCAATTGAACTCGACGTTCAACAGACCCCCGAGGTCGATCTTCGATTGCTTCCCGGGATCGACACCAAAGGCACCTGCGTTATAGAGATCAGGGTCTGTCACGAAGATCCCACGAGTTGCGATCGGAGCGACAAGGACACGCAAGATCTCACCCGGGGTGAACTCGCCCCCGATCGCGCCGGTCAGATATCCCGGCGCCATGAAGTTCGATGTCTTCGTTGGATTGCCGGCGGAATCCAGCTGATCGTAATTGTAGCCGATGTAGAACTGCGTGCGGGCGTCGAGGAATCCCGTCAGTCGGAAGTTATCGGAATATGCATGCGAGGCCTTCGACGTGAAGATGATCCGGTCGTCGCTCTTGCGATACCCCGACGTACCAAGCTTCGTAAGTCCATAGCCGATATCGAGATCGTTATCCCAGGAGAACTTCTCGTCGGCATAATCCGCAGACCCCAAGAACAGACCGCGGATCGAGACGGCATCCTGTCCACCCCCCGTCCAATTGCTCACGTTCACGGTGGTCACACCGGCGCCGATCGTGGCCTTGAGTTTCCATGCAATACTATCGGCTTTGAGTGCCTTGACGCCTCCAAGGAGATCTGTGGTCGCCTTCGGCTCCACTTGTGCGATCACATTCTGCGAGAGCAGAACACAGAGCAAAGCCATGGTGAGAGAGTAGCGCTTCATGTTGTCCCCGCAGGTATCTGTAAGTGGTGAGATCGAAGCGAATATACTAGGCCATGCGAGCACACCAAGCGTTGTAGATTTGCACATGCGTCAATTGTCTGTCCGACCTGTTCTTCCCCTTCCCGTTCGAATGCAAGCCGATGTGAGTTCGCGTGGCAATGGTGTGTGCATTGCCATGATCGACTCGGACTTCGTGCAACACCCCGACCTTCTGCAGCCAACGAATCGCATCGTGCAGTACTACGATGCCGTGATGGACATGACGTCAGACCTGCCGCCTGTTGTTCCAAGCTCGCGACATTGGCACGGGACCATGACGGCGTGCACGGCAGCGGGCAACGGATATCTCTCGCAAGGAGAGTTCACATCACTGGCACCCAATGCCACCGTTGTCTTGATCCGCACGATGAACGAACATGGTCGCGTGCTCACCGATGTGATCGTACGGGCGTTGGAATATGTACGCAAACAGGCCGCGACATTCGGCATTCGCGTCGTGAACTTGTCGGTCTATGCCGACGAGCTCGATCAATCGCTCGATCACCCGGTCACACGTCTGGTCGAAGACCTCGTGCACGAAGGCATCGTTATCGTGGCTGCATCGGGTAACAATCCTTTCGTACCCATCCGGCCACCGGCATCGGCTCCGAATGCGATCACGGTTGGAGGACTCGACGACAAGAACACGCTCGACAGCAACGACGAAGACCTTTACCATTCCACGTTCGGCATCACCGAACTGGGCGTGCAGAAGCCAGACCTGATCGCACCCGCCATCAGCCTTCCCGCCCCGATCCTTCCCGATACGGCTGTGCACCGCGAAGCAGCCGCCCTGTGTGCCATGGACAGTATGGATGACGTGATGTTGAAGGATTGCGCACCGCACTTGCTGCAGTTCACGAAGCTCGGTCTTGCGGCAAGTGAGCGGGACGATGTGGAAGCATTGCGCATTGCCATCGACAAGCGCTTGCAAGACGAGCTGATCGCCTCGCCGTACTATAAGATGGTGGACGGTACGTCGTTCGCAGCACCGATCGTCACGAGCATCGTCGCACAAATGCTCGAGGCAGCACCCGACCTCACACCGGCAGAGGTGAAGGACATTCTAACACGAACGGCCAAGTTGTTATCGCAGCATCCTCGGCTGCGTCAAGGCCACGGCGTTGTACAACAAGCAGCCGCAGTGCGTGCCGCTCGCGAAGAATTCAGTGCGATGCTCCGGGCATGACGCGGGAGGCGCCATCGTCGCCATAGGTAATGTACATCGTCGTGGGCGGACCGGCGACCTGCCGTGAATTCACACTCCGCACTTGAATGGAGTTCCTTCCCTCGTGGAGTGTCCAGTGGATCTCGGCTCCCTTGGCATTGGCCCAATGCTTCCCGTCGATCGACACCTCGTAGTGGTCGAACCAAGGCATCGTGTTCTCCAGACCGATCTTGAACTTGGGAACAGCTGCGAATTGCGGCATGGCGCGCACATAGTCCTCCTTCGTTCGAACGTCGTACTGGCGCATCACGGAATCGAACGAGATCAACTGATCGTAGAAGAACGACATGGACGTTTCGTTGACCGGATGATAGAGGTCACCACGATTGGTCGTGAATTCCGTGCCACTGGCGGGCAGTCCTTGGAAGGTCAGGAACTGGTCTTTCGCATTCAATGAAAGCGTCAGGAGGGCATCGTGCGTACCAGACTTGATCAGCGTGATCAAGTAGCCCATGTGCTTTGTGAGGAACTCCTCGTACTTCTCCGCCGTGATGCCCGAGCATAGGAAACGCAACTCTGCACGACGTCCTTCGCTGATCGCCGTGCTGATCTCGGAAACATTCTGCGGTTCATTGTTGCGTAGCACCATCCCATTCATCTGCGGATCGAGGAAGATCCACTTCTTCAATGTGTTCGACCAAGCTTCTGTGGCGATATGTCCTTGACCTGGTCCCCCATACGCCTGCTCCGCCGTCCGCAGTTGGATCACCCGCGACACGATCCCGTGAGCGATCATCACATCGTTGAGCACTCGAGCGAACGCCTCGCAGTTGTACCGTACGCCAGTGGCTGTTTGGTCAAGGATCTGACAAGCATTCATCGAAAGCGGCGGAACGTTCCGTCCATCATGCTTCCATTGTGCACTCACCCATGCATTCAGGGTGACGATGGTCTGCATCTCGTCTTTATCCGAAAGGTCGGCCGTGCGCTGCACCCGCTCACGCAGTTGGGCGTGATATGGCGCTTCGATCTTCACAGGTAAGGGCATCCTCCGATACCGAGTATCGAGGATGTGGTTAGTCGATGAATCAACGACGATCTTCTTGAGAGGCAGCGTATCCGGAACTTTGGCCGCGTGAGAGAGCGTAGACGTCACCAACATCAATGATGCTAGAAGTACGATCATGCTTCGTCTATTGCCAAAACGGGTGCTTTGGTTACAGTTGGTGGGCATCACTCATACTGAACGATCATCGACGTGACCGGTCCGGGCCAGCCGAATTCGTTCACGGCGCGGACCCGAAGATCGTTGGAGCCGTCGTGAAAATGGACGGGGAGCCTGTTTCCTCGTACGGTCTTCCAGGCCCCTCCATCGACGGACACCTCATACGTCTTGAACCAAGGCATGGCATTCGTGAGGCGGATCGTGAAGTCGGGCGTGGCGGTGAAGAGCGACATATAGTGCATGTAGTCTTCGGTTGTGATGATCTTGTACTTCGAGAGCACGCGCTGATAGTCCTGCGGCTTCGACGAATAGAACACCAGGGCCGTGCCGTTCAACGGCATGTTGAAGTCATGGCGTTTCTCCGTGAACATCGTCCCGTCCGCCGGCAACCCCTGAAACGTGAAATACTGTTTGGCCGTTGTGTCCAATCGGTACGTTACCAGCTCCGTGTTCCCCTCAACCAGCATGAGGCTGCTCACATATCCGGTGTAGGCCGACAAAAAGCTCCGATAGACGTCTGTTGTGGCCTTTGTCGATCGGAACTCCACGCCGGCAGTGTCGCCGCTGCGGACCACATCTGCAACGTCGATCCACGACAGAAGCGCGCCGTTCTTCGATACCTCGCCGTCGAACTGCGGATCCAGGAACACCCATCGCTGCATCTGGTCCGACCATGCGCACACGGCCACATGCCCCTGTCCAGGCGCAGCATAGGGCGCCTCCTTGGTCTTGAGGTAGACAACACGAGCAACGATGCCGTGAGCGAGCAGCATATCCAAGAGCACCCGTGCATAGCCCTCACAATTGAATCGAGCCCCTTGTGCGCATTGCTCCAGGATCTGCAACGAAGAGATCCCGAGCGACGGAGCGAACCGTCCATCGTGCTCCCATTGCATGGATGTCCAATGTCGTAGCGCTCGGATCACAGCAAGCTCATCCTTGGTCCGAAGCACCGAGTCGATGGCTGCGCGCTGTCGAAGGGCACGGAAATACGGCGTGTTGACGGAGGGCGGCAAGGGGATCATTCCGTACCTCCTGTCCAGCAAGTGATTGTTGGACGAGGTCACGGTGAGTTTGCGAAGTGGCGGAATGGCAGATAGGGCATGACCCCACATCCCGCATGAAAGCAGCAACAGGACGATGTAGCGAAGCATAGGACCGGAACGAGTTCGTGACGCTGCCGTGTGTTGGCAACAGACCGGCGCAAGATATCACCCTACGTAGTTTCGTTACACGATGTGGAAAGAAACGCCAACACCCCTTCCTGTGTATTTTGCGCCCCTATGCTACGACTGCTCCTCCTCCTCGTCTGCGCTGCAACAGCTGCTGCGCAAGTAACCACGACGCCGGTCGAAGGACTTCGGACGAAGACCGTTCGTCTGATCGCCCTTACGAAATGCACCGTCATCCCCGAACCGGGAAAGCGCATCGATAATGCGACCATCATCATCCGCAACGATCGGATCGAAGCTGTGGGGTCGGGACTCCCCGTCCCTGCCGGTGCCGATGTGCGCGACTGCAGCGGACTGTGGGTGTATGCGGGATTCGTGGATCCGTATCTGGATCTTAGCGATGTTGGCGCAGGAAAGAAGCGCGATAAGAATGACCGTGGGTTCTCCGATGAGGACGAGGGACCGAACACGCCGCCACCTTCGGGCGCGCGACACTGGAATCAGGCTGTGAAGCCGGAATTCCGTGCATCGACATCTCTTTCCGTTGATGCGGATGCCATCTCCTCGTTGCTTCGCGTTGGCGTGACCGCCGGCGCCGTGAGCGACCAAGACGGCATCTTTCGTGGCTCCGCTGCCACCGTGCTCCTTCGCCCCGGAACAGCGGCCACCACGGTGCTCGCCGACAACGTCTACCAAGGTCTCTCCTTCCGGAAAGGCACCTCCAAAACGCCATATCCATCGTCGCAGATGGGAAGCATCGCATTGCTCCGTCAAGCGTTCTTCGATGCCGAGTGGTATGGCAAGGCCCATGCCTATGCCGCATCACACCCCGCTTCCGTCCCGCCCGAAGTGAACGTGTCGCTCGAAGCATTGCGCGCCGCCATGGACAAGAAGCAAACGTTCGTTGCGCATACACAGGATGAACTCGATATCGTTCGGTGGGACCGCATCGCAAAGGAAGCATCGGTGTCGATGACCTACGTGGGCACCGGCCGCGAATTCCACCGCCTTGCCACCCTCGCACCACTGAAGCCCACCATCATCCTTCCCCTTGTGTTGCCCGATGCCCCGGATGTGCGCGATCCGATCGGCGCACACGATGTGGGTTTGGGTGAGCTTATGCATTGGTATTGGGCAGCCGACAATGCGCGCCTCGTCGACTCGATCGGCTGCACGATCGCCTTCACAACGAATGGCTTGAAGGATCGCACACAGTTTCTCCCGCGCATTCGCACGTTCGTCGAACGCGGCCTCGACTCGTCCAAAGCCCTTGCCGCCCTCACGACCGTCCCTGCGCGCCTTGCGGGCGTTGCCGATCGATGCGGCAAGATCGCTCCGGGGTATTTGGCGGATCTCGTGATCGCCACAGACAACATCTTCGTCGACAAGAGCACGATCCGCTCTGTAGTGGTGGCCGGTGAGACCTCCGAACTGAGCCGTCCGGCTGAGGTCGACGTACGTGGCACATGGTCGCTGACCTCCACAACACTCCCACGTCCGCTCAAGATCACCATCACCGGAACGGCAGAAGATCCGAGCGCGGCAGCAATGGCCGACAGCGTGTCCATTCCCATGACGTTGTCCGTTCGTGGTGCGCGCATGCAGTTCACGCTCCGCACCGACACGCTTGGCATGGTCGGCTTCGTGCGAGGTGCGGCCGTTGCCGATAGCATCTTGATCAACGGCACGCTCGATGCACCGAATGGAACGCTCGGAACCTTCGTGATGCGACGTGATTCTGCCATGTCGCAAAGCGTGAAGAAGAAGAGCGTGGCCAAGGTCACGCCTCGCATTCCCTTCCCGTCGACGCGACTTCCCTTCGGTCCGTTCGGATTCGATGCCGAGCCCGCGCAACGTTCCGTGTTGCTGAAGAATGCAACGGTGTGGACCTGCGGTCCATCCGGCACACAACAACAGGCCGACGTACTGATCCAGAACGGTCGCATTGCCGGCGTCGGCAAGGGTCTGAGCGGTGGCGACACGACCATCGACTGCACCGGCATGCACATCACACCAGGCATCATCGACGAGCATTCGCACATTGCCATCACGCGTGGTGTGAACGAAGGCACACATGCCGTCACCACCGAGGTGCGGATTGGCGACGTGCTCGATCCGGACGACGTGAACATCTACCGACAGCTCAGTGGAGGCGTCACCTCGTCGCACTTGCTGCACGGCTCGGCGAACCCCATGGGAGGCCAGCTCCAGTTGATCAAGCTTCGTTGGGGTCAGGACGCCGAAGGACTCAAGTTCCAGGGCGCCGTGCCAACCGTGAAGTTCGCTCTTGGCGAGAATGTGAAGCAAAGCAATTGGGGCGATCGATTCTCGGTACGCTATCCGCAGACTCGCATGGGCGTGGAAGAACTGATGCGTGATGCCTTCCGTGCAGCGCGCGAGTATGAAGCGGACATGAAGAAGGTGAACGATCCAACGGTGATGCCTGTCCGTCGCGACATTCAACTCGACGCTCTCGTCGAGATCTTGAATTCAAAGCGCTACATCCACTGTCACTCCTACGTGCAGAGCGAGATCCTCATGCTCATGCGCCTTGCCGAAGAGTTCGGGTTCCGCGTGAAGACCTTCACGCACATTCTCGAAGGCTATAAGGTAGCAAAGGAAATGGCAGCGCACGGTGCCGGCGCTTCGTCGTTCTCCGACTGGTGGGCATACAAGTTCGAAGTGTACGATGCCATACCCGAGAACCCCGCCATTCTGCATGAGAACGGTGTGCTCGTCAGCGTCAACTCCGACGATGCCGAGATGGCACGTCGGTTGAATCAAGAAGCGGCGAAGAGCGTGAAGTATGGCGGCGTGGTCGAAGACACGGCCATTCGCTTCTGCACGATCAATCCTGCCACACAGCTGGCTGTCGACGACAAGGTAGGCTCACTCGACGTGGGCAAGGATGCCGACGTCGTCGTGTGGACGGGACACCCGCTCTCCAACATGTCGCGCGTTGAACGCACGTTCGTCGACGGTCGACTGATGTTCGATCGAACGATCGATGCTCAACTCCGCATTCGCGATGCGCGACTCCGCGTTCTCCTCGAGCAAGAGGCCATGCGGGCCGCGGAAGGTGGCGCCGCCATGTCGAAGGGCGGCAAGCCCGGAAAGCATGAGTACGACTGCAACGACATGGATGACGAGATGAGCGACGTGAAGGAAGGCAACTGATGTTGCACGACACGGTCCCACTTGCATCGATCGGCATCAACGCACTTGCACGTGCATTGATGTTGCAGAACGATCCGTGGGTGCTCTCCCGCTTTCCGCATCAAGAGGTCACGGCCGACGTGATGTCGGCACGCGCACGCCAAGGTGCATCAAAGAGCAGACTCGTCGACCTGTGTCGCACCTCCATGCGCACTGTTGCACTGAGTGCAGCACAAGAGGCCAGCCTCGAAGCACTTCGTAACCCACTGAGCACGTGCGTTGTGAGCGGCCAGCAGATCGGTCTCTTCGGAGGACCGCTGTACACCGTGCTCAAGATCCGATCGGCCGTTACCCTCGCGCAAGAGCTGCAAGAGCAACATCAGCTACCGGTGGTACCGATCTTCTGGCTCGAGGACAACGATCACGATGCCATCGAAGCCGGAAGCGCAACATTGATCAGCGCAGATGGGATGCTTACGCCCACGTCCATCGTCGACCAACCAACGCGCGTTCCCGTCAGTGCGCGCACGTTCACGGCTGACGAGATCGCCACGGTCACGAACGGACTGCAGGTTCTAAGCGGACAGTATGCGGATGAGACCCGCACAACGCTTGCGTCGATCTACACCGAGGGCAGACGGTGGAACGACGCCTTCCTCGACATTCTTCAGCCGTTCCTTGCGGAGTGGGGCGTCCTCGTTGTGCGCGCCTCCGACGTGATCGACAGCGGCATGCACATGCCCATCGTCGATCGTGACATCCATCACCCTGGTGTGGTCCGTTCGCTTGTCGACATTGCCTCCGATGAACTCCGCACACACGGATATCATGCGCAAGCCACGGCCAACGAGTACAGCTTCTTCGTGCACCGCAACGGAGAACGTCACCGTATCGAATCGCTCCCGCCGCTCGACGCTACGTTCTCTCCGGGCGTCCTTGCCCGTCCCATCGTTCAGGACGCAATCCTTCCGACCGTTGCCAGTGTATTGGGTGCGGCCGAGATCGCCTATCACGCGCAACTGCACGAGGTCTATCATTGGTTCGGCGTGACGATGCCCGACATCGTGCTCCGACATTCAGCGACCATCATCGACGCCAAGACCGAGCGACTTCTGCAAAAGGTCGGTCGCGACGCATCCTTCTACATGCGGCCATGGCAAGAGGTGGAGCGCGACATCGTTGCATCCATGGATGATGGCCTCATCCCCGATGCATCCTCCACGGCCACGCACCTTGCCGCCCTGCTCGATCCCTATCGCCAAGCTGCAACATCCATCGATGCCACGCTGGCCGGATCTGTGGAGTCCACGGAGGCGGCCATACGCAAGAGCATGGATGCCCTGCAGGGGAAGATGCGCAGTGCGCTCAAACGCGTGCATGCCGAGACCATGGACCGGCACCGTGCCATTGCCGTCATGGTATGGCCCAACGACGGTCCGCAAGAACGCGTGATCGCCCTTGCAACATGGATGGCACGCCTCGGAAGCGAAAAACTTCGTAGCATTGTCGAAGAAGTGTGCGCATTGGAACGTACGACGCACTCCATTATCGGCTGAAAAACGGAACGTTATGCGAAAGCCCTTCGTTCTTGTTGTCGACGACAACAAGATCACCACCAAACTCATGCGTCGATTTCTCGACGGTGGAGAGTTCGATTCTGACGACGCCGGCGACGGCGTTGAATGCCTTGAAAAAGTGGCGCTGCATCTGCCGGATGCCATCATTCTTGATGTGATGATGCCACGCATGGACGGATTCGAGACCGTGTCTCGACTGAAGGCCGATCCTCGCACACAGCACATTCCTGTTGCCATCGTCACTGCATTGAACGACATGGCAACGCAAGTGCGCGCTGTGGAAGCCGGTGCCGACGATTTCCTCACGAAGCCCATCGAAGAGAAATTGCTGATCGCCAAAGCCCGCATGCTCACGTCGCTGGGTCAGGAACGACGTCGCAACGAAGAACTTACCGCAGAGCTCAACGCCCTTCGCTCGTCGATCCACACATGAGTGCACGCCATCGCGTTGTCGTCATCGGCGGCGGGATCGGCGGACTGACGGCCGCAACACGATTGGCTGCCCGCGGCTTCTCGGTCGACCTCTTCGAACAACACCCAACACTTGGCGGGAAGATGTCCCGACGGACATTCGATGGCTGCACCTTCGACACCGGTCCGTCGCTGCTCACCATGCCATTCGTTTTCGAATCGTTCTTTTCCAGCGTGGGCACATCGCTTGCACAAGAGCTCACGCTTACGCGTATCGATCCACAGTGTCGGTACCATTGGTCAGACGGTTCCACGCTCAACGCGCACGACTCCATCGATGCCCTCTCTGCGTCGATCTCTGCGATCGATGCCGCCGACGGCCTGGCCGTTCGCTCCTATCTGGCACAGGCCGCGCGCGTCTACGAGGCCACCAAGGACGTCTTCATCTTCAACGACTTTGCAGGCGTTGGCGAGTTCTTCAAGCGACGGAACCTTCCATTGCTCCGCCATCTTCGAGCGATGCGCTTCACGCAACGCTTGCACGACCTGCATGCATCAACGTTCTGCGATCCACGCATCGTCCAGCTCTTCGATCGGTTCGCTACCTATAACGGCTCTTCACCCTATCTCGCACCGGCCACGCTCATGGTGATCCCACATGTGGAGTTCGCCTTCGGTGCATGGTATCCCATGGGTGGCATGTACACCGTTGCCGAAGCCTATGAACGCGTAGCACGACGTCACGGTGTTCGCATTCATTGCTCCACCGGCGTGCAACGCATCCTCCATCGCGACCGTCGCGTCACGGGTGTTGCTCTTGCTGACGGGACCATCGTCGAGGCCGATCACGTGATCTCGAATTGCGATGAATACCTCACGCGAACGATGCTCCTGGATGAGCCACGAACAGCGCCCACCGATCGATCGTGCAGTGGGTATGTGATGATGATGAGCGTCGACGCAGCGGGCCACGCTCTCAAGCATCATAACGTGTTCTTCAGCGACAACTACCGACGCGAGTTCGACGATATCTTTTCGAAACGTGTGCACCCGACCGACATGACCATCTATCTCTCTCGCTCATCGCACACGGACCCTTCTCAGGCCGTTGCCGGACGCGAGAACTGGTTCTTGTTGATGAATGCACCGGCAACATCTGAGCCGCCACCGGAGCGGTATGCAGACCAAGTGCTCACGCGCTTGCGCACGTTCGGCATCGATTCGCATGTTCGACAGATGGAGATCATGACGCCATCCGACATCGAGCGCAACACCATGTCGTTCCATGGTGCGCTCTATGGTTCGTCCTCGAATTCCATGTTCAGCGCCTTCCTCCGTCCGCGCATCCGTTCCACACGAGTGCGAAATCTTTGGTATGTTGGAGGGAGTGCGCATCCCGGTGGAGGCGTACCCCTTGTCACTATTTCCGGCATGCTTGCCAGCGACCTCATTTCAACGTCGACACCCCTATGAAACGACTCATCTTTCCGCTCCTTCTTCTTGTTGTTGGCTGTGCTCAGATCAAGGACTTCACGAATACGCTCAACAACCTTGCGAACGTGCAGTTCAAACTCAACAACATCACCGGCTTCCGCATAGCGGGTGTGGATGTTGCTCGCGTTGCAAGTCCGTCCGATCTATCCATCGGCGACGCACTGGCCCTTACCTCTGCCTTTGCACGTAAGCAAGTGCCCGTGGGCTTCACGCTCAACATCGATGCGAAGAATCCGAACGCACCAACGGCCACGAGCAACGGGTCGGCCACGCTCACCGGTCTCGACTGGCGCCTGATCATCGACGATAAGCCCACCATTGAGGGCGACATTCAAAGTCCCATCACGCTTCCCGGAGGCGGCAAGACCACGAACATTCCGTTGGGAATGCAATTGGACATGTACTCGTTCTTCGGTGACAAGGGCTACGATGGCCTGCTCAATCTTGCACTGGCCCTCGGAGGGAAGCAAGGCAGCACGGCACGCGTCAAGCTCGACGCGCAACCAACCGTATCGACGCCGATCGGCGCAATGAAGTATCCGAGCCGGTTGACCATTATCGACAAGTCGTTCAGCGGATAATGGAATACCTCCTACTCACGATCGGCGCTCTCTTCAGCGCCGTGTGCGAGTTCCTGAACGCGGCGCTCTTCAGTATGCCGTCCACCGTGATCACGTCTCTTGCCGATGAAGGTTCGTCGGTTGGCGAGCGTCTTCGCTCGGCCCTGGACGAACCCGAAGAGGCACGTTTGAGTGTAAGCGTTGTCGACGCCTTCTTTCTCGTGATGACGGCAACGTCGATGACGTTGATCGCACTCGCCATTGGCGAAGCTGACCGCGTGGTGATCGAGATCGTCGCGCTGATCATCGCCGTGGCCATCCTCAAATCCTTCGCGGCCTTTCTCGGTTCGCGCTTCGCCGATCGTTCGCTCCGACTGACAAGCATCCTGTTCACGGCAACGCTGTTGCTCGCACGTCCCTTTGTGATCGTCTATCGCAGCTTCATGCGTCTTGCCAAACCGGTGAACGAAGAAGAGGAAGTGCGCGAAGATCTCGAGGCGCTCGTGGAGACCGCACGCGAAGAGGGAGCGCTCGATGCCGGTGAGTACCGCATCCTGACGAGTATCATGCGCTTCAGCAGTGTCGAGGTCGGCGATGTGATGACGCCACGCACCGTCGTATTTGGCGTGCACTTCGAAACGCCCGTGGCCGATGCGATCAAGATGCCGGAGCTGCAGATCTATTCGCGATTCCCGGTCTATGCCGATGAGTCGCTCGACGATGTGAGCGGCTACGTGATGACGAAGGATGTGCTCCGTGCCGCCCTTGCCGGCCGCACCACCATTCCTTTGAGCAAACTTCAACGCGAAGTGCAGTTCATTCCCGAGAACGTCTCGCTCGACAAAGCACTGGAGCAATTCCTGCAGAACAAGCAACACTTGTTCATGGTGGTGGATGAGTATGGCGGGGTGGAAGGGTTGATCACCATGGAAGACGTGATCGAGACCATGCTTGGCGTCGAGATCGTGGACGAGGCAGACTCGTTCGAAGATCTTCGTGCCCTAGCCAAGCAACGACGCGACAAGCGCATCGAACAGATGCAGGCAACACTGTCGGAGTGATCGTGCGTTTGCCTATGCGCGCACGACGACGGACTTCACGTTGACGAATTCCATGATGCCGTGCGGTCCGAGTTCGCGGCCATATCCCGAATCCTTCACGCCACCGAATGGCAATCGCGCATCACTGCGCACCATGTCGTTCACGGCCACCGTTCCGCATTCGAGGCGCTGCGCGAACCAAAGGGCGCGCGCCGGATCTGCAGTGAACACGGCTCCACCAAGTCCATAGCGTGACGCATTCGCAAGTGCAAGAGCATCGGCATCGTCGCTCGCTTCAACGATGGCCGCCACCGGTCCAAAGAGCTCTTCGGTGAGCGCTACATTGTCCGCATCCACATTCGTCAACAGCGTCGGCGCTACATAGAATCCTACGTCCGGCACGTCGTGCCAGCTCTGCGCCACGGCACCACCTTCAACGGCCCGACGCACTTGATCCAGCAGACCATCACGAAGATCCCGTCGAGCAAGTGGCCCGATACGCGTGGCCTCGTCAAGCGGATCGCCCACGTGCATCGTTCGCAGATGCTGCATGGCCGCATCGGTGAATGCATCGATCACGCCGCGTTGCACGATGAATCGCTTTGCAGCAATGCATGACTGTCCGGAATTCGTGCACCGACTCTCCACACAGATCCTCGCCGCCTCTTCCACGTTCGCATCGTCGAGCACCACATAGGCATCGCTGCCGCCGAGCTCGAGCACGGACTTCTTCACGTTCGCACCGGCCAGTGCGGCCACAGCCGCACCTCCGCGTGTCGATCCCGTGAAGGTCACCGCACGCACGCGCGCATCGGCGATCACCGTGGCAACATCGGCCACATCGATAACCAAGCAGGCCACGAGTTCCTCCGGCACCCCTGCCTCCCTACACATCCTCACTGCCTCGAAGGCGCTTCCCCAGGTTGTTGGTGCATGTTTCAACAGAATGCCGTTCCCTGCCATCAATGCCGGTGCGGCAAAGCGAATGAACTGCCACAGCGGGAAGTTCCATGGCATGATGCAGAGCACGATGCCAAGGGCTTCGGCATGGATCGTGGCGGTGGCCTGTGGCACGTCGACGTGTCGTGGCGCCAACAGCTCTTCGGCTCGATCCGCATAGTAGGTGCATGCCGTTGCGCACTTCTCCACTTCGGCACGCGCTTGCGATAGCGGCTTGCCCATCTCTGCTGTGATCATGCTGGCAACGCGGGGAGCTTGGGCAAGGAGCACGGCGGCAAGGCGACGGAGCACGGCGGCGCGTTCTGCGATCGGCTTCTGCGCCCACGCCTGTTGCGCACGCACACATTGCGCGATCGTGCGTTCCACATGTGTGGCATCCATGTGTGAGTAGGATGCAAGTGTCTTTTCGGAAGCGGGGTCGATCGAGGTGAAGTGCATAGGAACAAATCTGCGGATTTTACGGTTGTGGTGCCGCAGCTCCGTAAATTGCGGTTCCGTTTCTACCACTACATACCCTGCATGACGCACCTCCTCACTCCCGAAGGCATTGTTGCCTTGCTGACGCTCACTATTCTCGAGATCGTCCTTGGCATCGACAACATCATTTTCATTTCCATTCTCGTTGGCAAACTTCCGCCGGATCAAGCGCAACGCGCTCGTACCATCGGGCTCTCGCTTGCCGTTATCCTGCGCATTGTGTTTCTCTTTGGTGCGGTCTACCTGGCCACGCTCACGGAGCCATTCCTTGTCGTGTTTTCGCATGGCATCACCGGTCGCGACGTGATCATGTTCGGCGGCGGACTCTTCCTGATCGCCAAGGCCACAACGGAACTGCACAGCAAGCTCGAAGGGAAGGAAGAAGAGGAACAGACCAGCAAGTCGTCGCGTTCGTTCGCCTTGATGGTGTTGCAGATCATCATCCTCGACCTTGTGTTCAGCATCGACTCGGTGATCACGGCCATCGGTCTCTCGCAAGACCTACTGATCATGGTCATCGCCGTCGTCGTTGCCGTCATCGTCATGCAGATCAGCGCCAAGTCCATCTCGCACTTCATCGAAGGCCACCCCACGATCAAGGTGCTGGCCCTAGCGTTTCTCATCATGGTGGGCTTCGTCTTGGTGGTCGAAGGCTTCCACGTCCACGTCCCCAAGGGATACATCTATGCCGCCATGGCATTTTCGATCAGCGTGGAGATGTTGAATATCAGAATGAGAAGGAAATTGAGTGACAAGTGACGAGTGACGAGTGACAAGTGACACTGCGTGGATCCTGTGTTTCTTGATCCTTGATTAGTATTCTTGATTCTGTATTTTGTATTTCTCTTCTTGATTTCCCGTAAGGTCTTCCATGCCTCCCTCCTCCCTCGACAGATCGAACATGTTCGACGTGTTGTACAACGTGCCGGATCAGATCCGGGAAGCGGTGGCGATCGGGGATGCGGCGGCCATCGTGCCGGCGTTCGCAAAGAACGATCGGTTCGCCATCTTTGGATTGGGTGGATCGGCGATCGGTGGGGATCTGTTGCGGAGCTACACAGCGGCAACGCCGGGTGCGGACCATGTGGACATGAGCGTGCATCGCGGTTACACAGTGCCCGGCTTCGTGAACGCGTCGACGAATGTGATCTGCTCGAGCTATTCGGGCGATACCGAAGAGACATTGAGCGCGTACGACCTGGCGCGTAAGCGCACATCGAACATCATGTGCATCACCACCGGCGGGAAGCTGGGCGCAAAGGCCACGAAGGCCGGTCTGCCCGTGATCACCATTCCCAAGGGATATCAACCACGCTGCGCGCTGGCCTATTCCTTCTTCCCCTTGCTGACGGTGCTCGGTCGCAGCGGAGCCTTTACGGAGGCAGCCGTCCGCGCGAACACAAAGGCCATTGTCGAGCTGGAGCGCAACATCGAGAACGTACGTGACCTGTATGCGAGCACTTCAGCCAAGAATCCTGCCTTTGCCCTGGCCAAGAAGCTGCACGGCACGGCGCCGGTGATCTATAGCGCTTCAGAGCGCATGGATGCCGTGAACTTGCGCTGGCGCGGACAGATCCAGGAGAATGCCAAGCAGGTGGCCTTCGGTCACGTGCTCCCGGAAATGAACCACAACGAGATCAATGGCTGGCAGCATCCGAAGGGACTGACAAAGCAGTTCTCCGTGGTACTCATCCGCGACGTGGACGACCACAAGCGTGTCCAGATCCGCTTTACGGCGTTAGCAGACATTATCAAGAAGAACGTCAAGGGCATCCACACGGTGGAAGGAACGGGCAAGAGCCTGCTAAGTCGAATGTTCACAGCTATTTACCTTGGCGACTGGGTGAGCTACCACATGGCGGCCCTCAATGCCGTGGACCCAAGTCCGGTGCCCGTGATCATGTCCCTGAAGGCCTTCCTCGCTCAGAAGTAGGTTTTTCCACAGGAACCAGCTATCTTTGTAGTCCGGTTTCTTTGTAGAACCACGGAGAGCATCCATGGCCAAAGCGAAAGCAGTGTCTTCTGACGCAACCAAGCGCCCTAAGCGTAAGGCAAAATACATCGTTCTGTATTCCCCCTTCTTGATGAAGGAGACGAAGCACGAGCTGATCGGCGAGCCGATCGAGTCGGAGAACGGTCGTCAACAGTGGGCACGATGCTCTGTGAGCCATCACTCACAGCTCGTGAATCTCGATGCACTTGCATCGCAGTCGGACAAGAACACGGCCACCATCCGCTTGTCCCGCGAAGATTCCAAAGAGTATTCGCCAAAGAACGAGTATCAGGTGGGCGACGTTATCTACCACAAGACGTGGGATGATGTTGGCCTGGTACGGTCGAAGGAAGTGATGAGCAACGGCAATGCCGCTCTCGTCGTCCACTTCGAGAAGAGCAAGGAAAAACGTCTCGTCGAGAATATCAAGTAACCTTTTTTTTCGAGGATCTCCTGTGATCGGTGTTACCATCCAGACAAACGAATCGATCGACCGCGCACTGCGTCGCTTCAAGAAGAAATATGAGCGCTCTGGCGTGTTGCGTGAATTCAAGAAGCGCGCATTCTTCGTCAAGCCAAGTGTAGAGCGCCGTATGTCGCGTCTGAAGGCTGCTCGCCGTCAGCACCGTCAGCAAATGGAAGCAGAATAGGTCACGTTCGCTTGGATTGATTCCAACGTGCGACCTCTTCGACATCGCTATGATGTCGGCGCTCCGCTCCCACCACCTGCACTGTTTCGTGGCCTTTCCCGGCAATGAGGACAATGTCGTGCGGTCGAGCATGATCGAGCGCTGCCGCAATGGCCGCACGCCGATCGGAGATCGTGTGGATCCATTCCGCCTTCTCACCCTTCAACTCTTGCGCAATACCGATCCCGATATCATCAATGATGGTACCGGGATCTTCTGTTCTGGGGTTGTCCGACGTGACCCAAACCTCATCGGCAAGACGTGCGGCAATGGCACCCATCACCGGCCGCTTGGCAGCATCCCTATCGCCACCGCATCCAAAGACCACGTGAAGTCGTGCTCTTGACGGCAGGATCTCGCGCAACACATCGAGTGCCTTCTGCAATGCATCGGGTGTGTGCGCATAGTCGACCACGGCAACAGCGCCATTGATGAGCGCATAGCGTTCCATACGTCCGGCAGGACCGCGCACGGTCTGCATGGCCACCTTCACGTCCGCCGCCTTCACACCTTCCTGCATGGCCATCACGGCGCAGAGCGCGGCATTTGCCACGTTGAACCGACCGATGAGCGGCGTCGCAAGATGCACTTCCATATCGCCATCACGCACATGCTTTCCGGGTAACACCAGCGTGAATCGCGTACCATGTGCGCCAACCTCCACGTCGCACACGCGCACGTTGTTGTGCTCCTGCTCACCCACACGAATGATGCGTCGCGCCTTGCAGTTGCGCACCATGTGGGCGGCATGCACATCATCGCCCCAGACCACAGCAACGGCCGACGGACTCAACCCATCGAAGAGCTTCTTCTTCGCATCGGCATAGCGCTCCATGGTGCCGTGATAGTCGAGGTGATCGTGCGTGAGATTGGTGAAGATGGCACCGGCGAAATCGATGCCGCCCACGCGGTATTGATCGAGGGCATGCGACGAGACTTCCATCGACACAACTTCGGTGCGATGCGCCTTCATGTCTGAGAAGAATTCGCAGAGTGCTCGTGCATGCGGCGTGGTATGGGTGGCTTCGATGGACCGACCGTCGTAGCGGATCCCCGTGGTTCCGATGAAGCCAGCCTGCAGTCCCACCGACGTGAACAACTGCTCAAGGATCGTCGCACACGTGGTCTTGCCGTTGGTACCGGTAACGCCGTAAATGCGCAGACCGCGCGACGGCTCATCAAGAATGGCATGAACGATGCGCGCAAGGGCCAGACGGGTATCGTCGACGCGCACATAGATGGCGAGTTGCGGTCCTTTGAAGCGGACCTTGTCGAGCGGTAGATCACCGATCACAACGGTCGCACCACTGTTGATCGCATCGGCGATCGCATCATGTCCGTCGAACTGCTCACCACGGATCGCAACGAACAACCAACCGGGCTGCACTTCACGCGAATCGCTGGCAACATCGAGCACCATCACATCAGGGTCGCCGTGGACCTCTGCATGGGGAAGGTGGCGAAGGAGGGCAAGGAAGTTGGGCATGCACAAATGTACGACCGATGACCTACTGGATGTCGAACATCACAGGGATCGTGCGTTTGCCCGGCGTATCGATCGTAAGCATCACCGTGCGTCCCTTCATCCGCTCCATGCCCATGAAGTAGACACTCCATTGTGCCGTGCCTTGCGTCATCTTGTCGAGCGTGACGATGATCTCCGTGCTCATAGACTGCAGTGCGGGCTGACGTCCATCGACGGTGACGATGGAGACCGTGGGAAGATAATGCACCGTGTCCGCCGCCTGTGTGCTGTGGTCAAGCCATGGACGCAGCGCAACGGTCGTGTCGGTGAAGGAGTACTGCAACGCCGATGTGTGAGGGAGCGCTCCCGTTGGCTGCTCGATGATACGCAGCACGTGCAACGGTCGTCCGTCGCGCTCATCCACCAAAAGATTGCTCAGGTCGTAGGCTGCATTCCACCACGGATCTGAATGATCGGATCGCACACCGAAGGTATTGGCCGATCCCGCATCGTACTGCAAGGTGCGCGATGTTGGCGTGGCCCGTCCGGCTTGCAAGGTCTGGATGGCAAGGTACTTGAACCACGGACCCGATGCTTGCCCAAAGAGCGTGGATGCACCTTCATAGAACTGCGCACGATACTCGCACGGCGTTGTGATGTACGATGCATACTCGTTCGCAAAACCCACCATGGCCACATGTCGTTTTCCGCTGAGCTTCTGCAACGTGTCGCGAATGAACTTGCCCATCATCGTGGTGAACTCTCCGGGCATACCCACAAGCAAGAGGTCCTTGATGGCGAGCATCGATACGGGTGCATGTTCCGGAGCATTCTCGCTCACCATGCCAACGAGCGATGTGGCGACAGAGCGCGCAAAACCCTTGCTCACCATGAGGTCCACGACCGTGTTCAGCGCGGGCAACTTCACCCCTTGAATGGGATCGCATGCATCGGCGATCATGCCGTCGCGACATCCAAGACTGTAAAGAATGGTACGACCATCGAGCGCGCCACCGAACATGGCCGTGCCGATCATCGAGTTCTCATCCGTTTGTAATTCGGAGGGATACGTGCAGTAGCAATCGCCATCACGCTGGTCGAACGGAAAGGTCTGTCCGCCAATGCGTTGGTCCATGTAGTAGGGCGTGAGCGTGCCGGTGAGTTCATCGAACGTGGTCGCTTCGACCAGACTGTTGACGCCGGCCGCAAGTTGACGTCCGATGCGCATGGCATCCGATCGGTCGTGCCGCAGATAGTTGGGCTCGACATCACCCTCCGACCCGTTCAAGAAGGCCACCACCACTGATGTGTCCTTCAATAACTCCATGCGCAGTACCTCGCGCGCCACACCATACACATCGGATGAGTACACTTCCGTAGCACCACCGGTTGCCGTGGCATGAATGGCATAGATGGGTACCACGGCAATGTTCTTGCCGGTACTCGCGGAGCGGAACTGCAAGAGTCGCAAGGTCGGGTCCACGGCCATGGCCGTGATGCGCGAGGAGAGCTCGGCAGGCCATGCTGTGATCGACGCCGTATCCACGGCGCGATTCTCGGCGAAGAGCTTTGCTCGATCCGCGCTGTCGTTCTGCAAGAAGGCTTGATAGCTTCTGTTGCGCGATAGTCCGCTCAGGACCTTCTCCGAGTAGCGCACCGTCACCGGCGCCGCCTTGGATCGTGCCTCCACCATGGAATGCGCGATCTTCTGGGCCAGGTAGTTGAAGAGCGCTTGATCGAACCCGAGTCCAAAGGATGCCGCCGTGTTGTACGATGCGCAGGTGGCGAAATTCCCGCCGCAATGATGGATGTGCAGCGCTGTGCACATCACGTTCTCGAGTCCGATACTTCGCGACGTCGGATCGATGAGATGCATGATCTCGACGGCGCGCGAGGCAAGTCCGCCGGGCATGGCCCACAGGTCTGTGGACACAATGAAGTATGGCGTGCCCGCCGTGTCTTGCATGAAGACCGTGTTGCATGTGATCGGCACCCACGAGCCGCGACTGTACTGTCCGGCAATGCTATAGCCCATCATGGGATACCCGGGCGGGATCGTAAGATCGGTGGACGCGGCGCCGGCCACGAACGATGCCGTCGGCGTTGCCTGCTGCGGTGCAACATCGATGGACACACTGAACTTCACCGTGGAGCAACTCATCACGGTAACGGCACAGGTAAGGATGGCGGCAAGGCCCCTCATACGATCGGTGCCGTGGCCGACGTGTCGATGATAAAGAGGATGTCTCCCGCTCGCACCACCGGCGACGGTTGGCGGAAAGTGATCGAACCAGCACTGGGCGCCCATATCGGCATGATCACGCCGAAGCTCGTTACCGAACCGATGCGTTGATTTGCTGTGACCATGGCCGGTTGATCAACATTCCACGAGAACGTGCCCATCGTGATCGCCTTGACCTGAACTGTTGCCATGAAGAACCTTTCAATACCGAAGAATGGTGAACATGATACCGATCATCGGTTGCATGGTGCTGATGGCCTGCAAGCCGATCATACAGCGAAGTCCAAGCATTCCGTCGAACGGATGATAGTCGTATCCAATGCCGATCCTCCCTGCGCCATGCCACCCTTCCTGCACCACCGCCCCTGCAAGTGCCTGCACATGGAACTGATCGAGCAACCACAGATCGAAGCCCGCCATGGTGCTCCCCATGTTGAAGCCCGTTGCATAACCGGCGTTGAGTTGGAACCCGCCGCCAAGGATCTGCTCGCGTGGAGAGGCGTCGGAAGGGACCACAATGGGAAAACCCAGACCATAGAAGCCTTCCACCCAGCCGCTGGCCACGTTGTTCTGCAACTGTACACCGGCGCCCAAACCGCAGTACGGGCCGCTTCGCGGATACAAGAAGGTGATCGTGCTATCGCGATGCTCCCCCACCGGCGGTTGCGGCACGTATTGGAAGGCGGCAAGGTAGGAGGCGGGTTCGGCGCGTGCCGCGATGTGATTTTGCAACCACGTACTTCCGTCGAAAGGCTCCGGAGTCGTGAGCTTTGATGTGAAGGCATTCCAGAATTCACGCAGCGATGCATGCACAGCGTCGACGCCCGCATCGATGGTAGCGGTCCCCATGAAGTCGTCGCCGAGCAAGTGCAAGGCACGTCCGGTGGCAGGGATCACCACGTCGACGCCCACGCGATTGTAATGATCGTGAATGGCCTTCATGTCGAGTCCGTACAACACAAAGGCATGCTGATTGTGCGTGACCAAATGTCCGGCTGCGAACATGTCCTGCAGATAGTGATCTCCAAAGGCTTGCATGAACAGACCGAGTCGGAGCATCGATGCCACGGCCGTCTTGCTTTCGGCGAAGTCTGCCGCACCCTGATCCCGATAGACGCGAAGAAGGTTGCCCGCGATCGAGGCCATGTGCAGTCCGAGCGTATGCAACATGGCATACTTCGCTGCAGCATTCGTGTGGAAGAGACGTTCGACAACGTCGCGTCGACTCGATCCCACGCTCACGGCCATGTCTTCGAACACCTGTCGCAACAAGAGCGGATCGATGTCCTCAAGCTCACGACGTACCGTCTGATCGATGGCATGGAAGTGGCTCTGGTCCTCGAACGCAAGCAGGATGTAGGAAAGATCGAACGGGTTGGCCGCACGTGCACCATCGTTGATGGCCTGCATGTGCAGACGCAGATTCGTGAAGAAGTGCTCGTTGAGTTCCTGGTTCAGATCGATCTTGTCGGTCCCGTACCGCCACGATGTGCTGAAGGCATCGAAGAGGGCAAATCCATCCACGCTGTGATCGCCCGACATGCCCGTGAGATCTCCATACGTGATGCCCATGCCATCCTTCTGGAAGAGCATCAGCAGCGAGTCGTAGTCCCGCACGTTGAGGAACGAATTCGTCGTGGTGGTGATGGGGATCAGCGATGCATTGGCACCCGTAAAGGGTGCGCATCCAAGGATGCTATCCAGCATGCCGCGCGCAAGCGGCTCGGAGACCAGAAAGCGCCGGAACGCTTGGTCTCCCATCTTCTTGTGTTCGCCGAAGACACCTGCCGACGCGTGAACAGAAAGCGTGAGCAGGAGCGCTGCGATGTGGATCGAACGAATTGACATGAACCCCTCCGCTGCGTAAATAGATATTTTTGCGTTACGATGAAAGCAATGGATCTCTTTTCCTTCCTTGAAGAACGTCTGCGCGGTCCGCTGCCGGGCAGAGCGGCGCATGCGGAGTTCGTGCCCGACTATGCCGATACGCGCGTGCGACTGAGTCCGCCACCCGCCACGGCGCGACGGAGTGCAGTGATGGTGCCGTTGTTACGTCGACTCGATGCGGCGCTTCCCGACGTGTTGCTCACGGTGCGCAGCGAAACGTTGAACAGTCACCGAGGACAGATCTCGTTCCCGGGAGGGCGGGTGGACGAGATGGAAGACCCGCGCGCGGCGGCCATTCGAGAGCTCGAAGAAGAGGTCGGCGTTCCGGGACACGACGTTGCCATCCTCGGCGCACTCACCAATCTCTACGTCCCTCCGTCAAACTCCGCCATCATGCCCTATGTTGCCCTCATCCGCGAACCCGAGAGCTATGTGATCAGCGAAGCCGAAGTCCAAGAGGTCTTCACCGTTCCGTTGACATACTTCATCGAACCAGGCCACGTCCGCAGTGCACCACGCACGCTGAATGGCACCACCGTTTCCGTTCCCTATTGGGATGTCCACCACCAGGTGCATCTCTGGGGCGCCACTGCCATGATCTTGAATGAACTCATATGGATCGTCAGAGAATACACACAGGACTGATCTATGCGGCACTGCTGCTTGGTGCCTGCAAGCCGAGCGTCACGCCCGACCCTGTCTTCGTGCGCACCTATGCCACCGTGCTGATCACGCGCGAGTCGTTCAACGACTCCACACAGGCACAACAAGCCGTGCGCGATTCGCTTCGAGCGCATGGGACATCGGTGCAGGAATTTGAAACGACGCTTCGAACGATATCCGACGATCCGGATCGTTATCGAGCGCTCATGGATAGTGTGGCGGCGGAGTTGAAGAGACGCAAGTAGACGTCGTGACCATGCATGCCGAAGGCATCGAAGTATCCCGTATACCACTGATTCAAGGCAATGCCGTTGGCGCGCGACGCGTCCACATCGGCCAACGTTTCCACGCCGCCACAACGGATCACATGGAACTCCTGACGTGGCGCACAGCGCTCGGCCGCTTGCTTTGCACGAATGCAGAGCGCGAGCGAGTCGCTCTTCAGGACACGACCACTGAGTCCACCACCGAACGTCTGCGTGAAGTGATCATACAACCGCGTCTCTGCATGGTCGATCATCGCGCGACGTGCAGCATACTGCGTGCTGGTATTGCCGAGGATGATACCATCGTAGCCAAGCTGGATCACGATCGACACGAGATCGTCGATCTGCTCCATGGCCGTGTCGTTCGAGAACTTCACAACTACGGGCAGACGTCGCGTCCGAGTTGACAGTACATGTTGCGCAATGAACTCCAGTCGGCGGATCAGTCCATCGTCGATCTGCGGTCCGTCGTGATGCCCCGGGACATTCGGACAACTCTCATTCACCTCGAGATAGTCCACGCCTGCTTTCGCATAGGCCCGCATTCCGTCCACAAGTCCCTGCAAGGCAAGCGTCTCCTCCATGCCCGGATCCGCACTCACACTGGCTCCGAGCGGACATCCGGCAACACGGGGAAGGGCGGCAAGGATGCGAGCCACAGCGGCATGTCCTTTGTTCGGCAGGCCCATCCAGTTGCTCGCCGCATGCGATCGCGGATAGCTCACCGCCGGCCATTGCACGCCATGCTTTGTGTTGCCGGCACGAGGTGTGGCTGTGGTCGTGCCCGCTACATAACCCCCTGCTCCTTGGTTGGCCACAACCGTATAGCCCTCGCCAGACTTGAACATACCGGCCGCATTCATCAACGGAAGTCGGAACGTGAGGTCCCACAGTGTGGTGCCGTACGTGGAAAGCACGTCACGGTCGAACACGCGCGCATCGATCGACGTGTCGTTCGCGAATCGTTGTGCGAAGGCCGTACGTCCGCGCGAGAAGATCTGCACGCCAAGTGCGGCAGGAAGCGCGGGAATGCTCTTGCGAAGCGTGTGGTCGAGACGTGCGAGAAGCTCGATGCTGGTCATCGTTAGAATGCGTATCCAACGGAGAACTGCGTCACGTTCGTGCTCACATCGGAATCCATGGCCGTGGAGATCGATGTGAGGGCGCGCATGTATCGCAGACCGAATTGCAAGCTGAACGCCGGCTTCCAGATCACACCGAACACCGAATAGCCGATCCCGTCGGTGGTGGTGGCACCATCAGAGCTGAGGATGTGCGAATACTGCGGACCCAACTCCAGCATCATCTTCAACGGAAGACCGATGCGCAAGAGCACGGGAATGTTCAACGTTGTCATCGATGCATCAAGCTTCGTTGGTCCATCGATGATCGAGAACGAACGTCGGTCAACGGTAAGCTCCCCTGCCAATGCCACCAGGTCGAACAGACCCAGTTGCACAAAGCCACCCACCTGGAATCCGATGCCGGATTCGCTGCTCAGGCCACTCGAGAGGCTGTTAGGGAAGGAGTGATTGACGCCCGCCTTCACACCAAGTTCAAACAAACTCTGTGCGTGAAGCGGAACGCAGACCATGCAGAGCATGGCGGCAAGGGTCAGGAGGTTCGTGCGCATGGAACAAAGATACGGCGCTATATTCGTTCCCATGAAGACCAAGCTCGACATTGCGCAGAACTGGCTTCCGCGCTACACCGGTACAGAGATCGCCGAACTGGGCGACTACATTCTCCTCACGAACTTCCGCGTCTACGTCGAGCGCTTCGCGGAACGATTCCACGTGCCGATGCGCGGACAGCATCATCCGATGCAAACGGCCACGAACAACGACGGCCTGTCCATCATCAACTATGGCATCGGCTCGCCGAACGCAGCGTTGATCATGGACCTTCTCGTGGCACGCAAACCCAAAGGCGTGCTGTTCCTCGGGAAGTGCGGCGGACTCAAAGACTCCACAGAGATCGGTCACTTCATCCTGCCCATCGCCGCCATTCGCGGAGAGGGAACGAGCGACGACTACTTCCCGAAGGTGGTACCGGCCCTTCCGTCGTTCAAACTTCACAAGTTCGTGTCGGACAAGATCCTCGAACACGAGAGCGAGTATCGCACCGGTGTGGTCTATACCACGAACCGACGGATGTGGGAATGGGATGCGGCCTTCCGGCAGCACTTGCAAGACCTCTCATGTCTGGCCATCGATATGGAAACGGCCACCATCTTCATCGTCGGTCACAAGAACCAGATCCCGCGCGGAGCACTGCTCTTGGTGAGCGACGTGCCCATCGTACCCGAGGGCGTGAAAACGGAAGAGTCCGACAAGCGAGTGAATGCACAGTACACGGACCTGCATTTGACCATTGGCATCGAGGCCATGTCACAGCTTGGTATCAAGGGCGAAGAGATCAAGCACTTCCGTTACGAAGAGTGACGCTCAAGTTCGCGTAGGAGTTCGTCGGCGCTAATGCTCACATCCGGGTGATCCGCGCCGACCATATCCGCACGCACTCCCGCGAACATCTGATCGCGAAACACCACACGTTGTCGCGCAATGGTGGCACGCTCTTGCGCATCGTCCTCACGTCGAAGTCGCACGCGTGCATCCCATGTAAAGGCAATGCGCGTTTCCGGTGCACGGTTGCCACGGTGAGCATGACAGAAACTCAACCACGTCTGCACGATGCGCGCAGCTTCATCGAGCTCATGACGTGCAACAAGTTCTCGCATCACATCGGCAATGCGGATCGAGATCTCTGAATACATCGTGCCATAGCGTTCAATGGCCTCGATGATGGCCAACTCGCGTTGCTTGGCCGTGGTCGCCGCATCGATCAACGTCGCGGCCTCCGCCAACACCGACGTTGGAATGGGCACCGGTGCTGGGCGAAGAGGAGTATCACGTAGGGTGGAAGGGAGCAAGGCGATCGCGTCGGCACCGGAGATCTCGTGCCACGGACCGCAGACGGTTGTCTTCTCGGCAATGCCCGTCGGTATCCCCGCGTGGATCTCGATCAGTCCGTAGTTGAAACGATCGCCATCCGAACACCACTCCGCCAGGTACGCCAGCGGAACATCCACCGGCTCCGGTGCACACGGTTCCGAGCTGATCCATGACCATTGTGCCGGACGTACTCTGCGCACGTGTGCGGCCGTGGCCTTTTCCAGCACAAAGCACCGTCGCTCGGGATGCAAGATCACGATGGCCGCATGGGCCAAGGGCACATCATGCGGTTCGGGCATGTCGATGCGCACGGCAACGCTGCCGACATCCGTTCCGTACACCGAGACAGATCCTTGTCGTTGCGTGCTTGGCATACCACCAATGCGTTGCACGTGTTGCCACCATTGGTGCACCACGTTCATTGCATCCGGACCAAGAAGTTCCCGATACCGATCGGGCTGTTCCCAAAGCAGTGTGGGCAGGAAGACATGCGGCATCATGTACTGATCCGTCTTCCCAACGCGCCACGCCACATCCGGCAACTGTTCGCCGTCCCAAGCGAACAACCGTGTGAGCCATCCCTTCTTCATGCCGACAAAACTACATGGTTACCACAAACCAACTTTGTGGATCTGCGGAAATCCCCCATGTTGCGGTCATGCATACAACCTTGCTTCCCTGCCTCCTCGCTATTGCCTGCTTCACCACGGCCATGGCGCAGCCCTCGCTGATTCGGTCCGGTCCCATGGTGGGACACGTGGACCAACGAGAGGCCAAGATCTGGCTGCAGACCACGCAGCCGGCCAATGTGCGCATCGTGTATCGCGATAGCGCCGCGCCGACGCGCAGCTACACGTCGGCCAGCGCACGCACGAACGATGCCATTGCCAACACCGTGACGATCACGCTTGACAGTGTCGAGCCTGCCACCACGTATCTCTACGACGTGTATGTGAACGACGTCAAGCATGCACTGCCCTATCCCACACAGTTCCGCACGCAAGCGGTGTGGCGCTGGCGTCCGGCAGGGCCGCCCACCGTGCGCATTGCCATGGGCTCATGCACGTATGTGAACGAGGAACGCTTCGATCGGCCGGGAACGCCGTATGGAAGCGACTACGGGATCTTCACGTCGATCGCCGCCGCAAAGCCGGATGTGATGTTGTGGCTGGGCGATAACACGTATACGCGCGAGGCCGACTGGAATTCGCGCACCGGATTCCTGCATCGCTACACACATACACGATCGCTGCCGGAACTACAACCGCTGCTCGCACGCACGGCCAACTATGCCATTTGGGACGATCACGACTACGGTCCGAACGACAGCGACCGCGGCTTCTGGGGCAAGAACTTGTCGCTCGAGATCTTCAAGGCCTTCTGGGCCAATCCTTCTGCCGGTGTGATGGACAAGCCCGGCATCACCACGTCGTTCGAGATCGCCGATGCACAGTTCTTCCTGCTGGACGATCGGTACTATCGTGCACCGAACGACCGCACCGATGGCGAGCGCACCATCTTGGGCGAACATCAGATCCAGTGGTTGATCGATGCGCTTTCCACGAGCACGGCCACGTTCAAGTTCGTTTGTGTGGGTTCGCAGTTCCTGACCGATAATCTTCGCAAAGAGTGCTTCTCGCGCATGCCCGAAGAACGGCAACGCATCATCAACGAGATCACCACCAACAAGATCTCCGGCGTGATCTTCCTCACGGGTGACATTCATGCCACAGAGCTCTCGAAGCTGGACCGGCCGGGCACGTATCCCCTCTATGAGTTCACCTGTTCCTCGCTCACGGCCGGCTCCAACAAGGGCATCAAAGATCAAAGCAACGCATATCGTGTGGCGGGAACCGAGTACGGACTCCATAACTTTGGCATTGCCACGCTGAGTGGACCAGAAAAAGACAGAACGCTCACGATAACGGTGCACGATGCCAACGGTACAGAAGTATGGACGAGGTCGATCTCTGCGCGGGAACTCCGCTGATCGCATCCTTGCCACGATCACACTGATCTTTGTTGCAGGTCTCTCGCTGATCACGCCGCGCACGGCCGTGGCGCAGGATCCGAGCATCCTATATCGCGATCTGCTGCGACACGATGGCATTGCCCTGCTTGATACGTTGGCATTGAGTCCCATCCTCTACAAGACCGGCTACAATCTCAACTACTACGAAGACAAGTCGATGCCCGGCTTCGACGAACTCTTCGCGGCCTATGGCTCGGGTGTGTTCTCGCACATGTGGTATGCGCCCAACGGAGATCCCTTTCAGGATTCAACGTTCGAACTGGTCTTCAAGATCGACGAGAAGATCGTGTGTCGCGGCACGGCCAAAGAGCTCTTCAATGGCGGCTGCGACCTGATGTCCAACGTGCTCGCCTATCGCACATCGGGCGCATGGCGGATCGATCTGCAGATCCCCTATCACACCATGTTCCGCATCTCGCAGCGCATCAAGAACACCGTGCCGAATCCGGATACGTTCTGGGCCGTGATGTTCCGTCAACTTCCGTCATCCGTGCTCCCATCGTGGAAGTCGGCTGCAGAAGAGCCCATGGCATCAACGATCGGCACCGTGCATCAACGCGCCACGTCGAAGGACCCAGTGCTTCCGTCCACAACGCTCGACACCACGCAAGCCGCCTTCAACCTTGCACCGCAGACAACAACGACCATTGCGGAGCTCGACGGACCCGGCACCATCTATCGGTTGTACGTCGATCTCGAGAAGCGCGACACGCTCACGCTCGATTCCTTGCGCGTGCGCATCACATGGAACAACGACATCCATCCTGCCGTGGACGTGCCCTTCGGCGATCTCTTCAATGCCGGTGCGGGCTGCTACAGCGACTCCACCTACTTCACATCGGCACCGCGCAGCGGCTTCTTCCGCCTTGCCTTCCCCATGCCCTTCCGCGATCATGCTCGAATCACCATCACCTCCACATACAACGAGTCTGTGAAGGCAGTGGTGAAGGTGGTATGGAAGCAAGGACCGATCGATCCGACGGCCGGACATTTCCATGCGCAGTTCACGGAGTCCAAGCGCACATCGCAATTCAAGACACACGTCGCCGCAACGATCCGCGGACAAGGCCGATTCATCGGCACGCACTTCGCCACACGTCAACTCTTGCGCTCTCCAAGCTGGTTGGAGGGCGATGTGTTCATGTATGCGGACAACGACGTGAACGCCAAGCTGCAATACTGGGGCATCGAAGATTACTACAACGGCGGCTGGTTCTTTCCGCAAGGAGCCTTTGCCCTGCCGTTCGCCGGATGTCCGATCCGCTTCAGCACACTGTATCGCTACAACGTTCTCGATGCCGTGCCGTTCAACACATCGTTCCGAGCAACATTCGGTCATGGCTGCAAGGACGACTTCCCCAATGTTCCGCGTATCGTGGTACTCTACTATCTCCGTCATCAACAGTTCGACATCGGCTGCGACACCGTGCGTGCCGGCACGCCCCTGCGTGTGCGCTTCAACACAGACCCTACGCAGAGCATCGCTCGCTTCACGTTGGATGCAACACAACTTGCCAACGTGCCCATTCATGGTCGGCGCTTCATCGACACCACGCTTGTGATCCCGGGATCGACAACTGCGGGAGATCATGAACTTCGTTACAACGGAGAAGCATGGCGCGCACCGCTCACGGTGGTCCGCGCGCCCATCTTCCGTCGCCTCGATCCCGCACCCGAACGTCCGCTCCGTGCCGGAAGCACGTTCCCCGTTGCTGTTGCAGGCTGCCTGCCAAAGGAAGAGGTTGTCTTGAAGGTGGTCGGGTCGTCAACCCTCGTCACGACCGCGGCATCGGTGGATGGCACCGTTCACGCAACGTGTCGTGTTCCCGACATCAATGTTGGCGCGTATCAACTCTCCATCGTCACACCATCGGTGATCGCCGTCAGCACAGACTCACTACACGTGACGAAGACGATCAACCTCGAAGTGGAAGATCTTCCGTCCATCGACTCGGCCGAGCATGAGCTCATCTTCTACACCGGATTCCGTCCTGAACCATTCTGGAGTGAAGGTCGATACCGTCGTCTCGATCCGCCAACACCGCGGAGTAGGATGACGGTAGTGGTGCCCGTGGGCAGCACAGGGATGTACAAGCTCGATCTCTGGGGAGCACGCGGACCCGACATGGGGATGTACGACATCGCCCTCGATGGCGAGCGCGTGCATGCCGAGGATCTGTATGCCGACACCACACGTGAGTATCAAATGCGCGGCGTGATCTGGCATCGCGATACGATCCGTCTTACGCGAGGCTATCACAAGTTGAGCTTCGACTGCATCGGTCGCAACGAACGAGCGGCGCGCAACATGCTGGTGGTGGACAATCTGGAGCTCACGCCCATTGGCAATACGGTGGACGTGATCGATCGGCCCGACGTCCACGAGAACGTGGTCTATCCGATGCCAACACATGCCGGAAGCACGATCTCGATGTTGCTGGTCTCGGAGCCAACGTCCATCGTGTTGGTGGATCAACTCGGAACCACGCATGCACTGAACTACACGATCACGTCAACCGGTGCAACGGCCACGCTGCCTTCCCACCTTGCCCATGGCACCTATACCGTGCTGTGCAAGGAGCCGACGGGGAACACCGCTACGATGCGGATCGTGATCACACCGTAACGGTCGACGTCAATAGGGCGGATGCCACGACAGTTGCTGAATGAGGGCATGCACCGAAGCGGGCTTGTGTGCGTGCGCTATGCCGGAATCGAAGAAGTACTCGGCAACGCGTTCGGCAACGATCAATGATGTCTCGCGGATCTTGGCAAGTGGCGGATAGACGAGTCCACGTTCGAACTCCTCTTGCGTTACCAACTCCGACAATGCACGCGCTGCCACCACAAAGGCCTGCTCGGGAATGATACGCGGACGTGTGGCAAGCACGGCCATGCCGATGGCCGGGAAGATGTACACGTTATTGCCCTGACTTGGAATGTAGGTGTTCCCCTTCCATGCAACAGGCGGGAAGGGTGAACCACTTGCGAAGATCACCGTTCCATCGGTGTGGTCGTAGGCATCTTGTGCGGAGCACTCGCTCTTCGATGTAGGATTCGAATACGGGAAGATGATCGGACGTGGCGTGTTCTGCGCCATGGTCCGAAGGATCGTTGGTGTGAAGGCATTGTGGATGGTACTGGTCCCGATCAACACGGTCGGCTTCACGGTCTGCACGGCTTCTTCGAACGAATCGATCGGCGCATGATCGTGAGCGAACGGTCGCTTTGTTTCCGCAAGTCCATGACGATGGCTCGTCACCAGTCCTTGCGAGTCCACCAGCCAACACCGCGCATGGGCCTCTTCGATCGAGAGTCCTTCTTCGACCATCACCAGGCTCATCAACTCGGCAATGCCAACTCCTGCAGAACCTGCCCCGAAGAACATGAATCGCTGATCGGAAACACGTTCGCCTTTGAAGCGAACGGCAGAAAGCACGCCGGCAACACCAACAGCGGCCGTGCCTTGAATGTCGTCGTTGAACGAGCACACCTGTTCGCGATACCGATCGAGCACCGGTACGGCATGGTGATTCGCAAAGTCCTCCCACTGAATGCAGGCATGCGGGAACACTTCCTGCACGGCATCCACGAATTCGTCGATGAAGGAGTCGTATGGCTCGCCTTTGAGTCGTTCGATGCGCGTCCCGATATAGAACGGATCCTCCAACAGCGTCTCGTTCGCCGTTCCCACATCGAGCGTGATCGGCAACGTCATCTGCGGCGGAATTCCAGCACAGGCCGTATACAGCGCGAGCTTGCCGATGGGAATGCCCATGCCTTGCGCGCCTTGATCACCAAGACCAAGGATGCGCTCGCCATCGGTGACCACGATGAAGCGCACGTCGCGCTCCGGCCAGTTGCGCAGCACATCGCGGATCATGCCCCGATGGTCGGCCGTGATCCACAGGCCCTTGGGGCGACGGTAGATGCGGCCGTATTGCTGACATGCCAGTCCGACCGTTGGCGTGTACACGATGGGCATGTACTTCACCGGATCGTGCATGAGCACACGGTAGAAGAGCGCCTCGTTGCGGTCTTGCAGATCGCTGAAATAGACATACCGGTCCAGGTCCGTCGGCAGCGCGTCGAGGTGCATCTCTGCACGCGACATCTGCAGTTCCGGAGGAGAGATCACGGGCGGAAGAAGTCCAACAATGCCCAGGTCGATGCGTTCTTGGTGCGTGAACACGGTCCCTCGATTCTCGCGCGGGTCGCGCAAGAGATCAAAGCCGCGTTTGGTGATGTGCGTAGTTGCCATAGCTCCAAAGTTACCAAATCGGCGCGGGAGTCGGACGTAGTCGCTCCCCTCGTAGTTTTGCCACATGAAACACTTCCTTGCCGCCTTCCTCCTTGCCTGCAGCGTCATGGCCGTGCACGCGCAAGACGATGCCGCACCATCGTACAAGCATAATCGCATCCTCATCGACGTAGGGCTACAATTGCCGCAGGGCGGAGATGCCACGGCACTGGGCATGAAGCCGGGTGTGGGCTTTGCACTGTCGTTCTGGCAATTGTACGATGAGCAGTATATCGGCATGCTCTCGTTCGGTTCGGCCACCATGCAGTTGGGCACGGAGGTGGCCACCGATAGTGGTATTCAGGATCTTTCGGGATACAGTGCGCAGATCGTGCCGCTCATGGGCGGCGTGGGATATCTGTTCACCGGCATGGCCGTCGTCCCCTATGTGGTGGCCGAGGCCGGTGCAGCGTTCTTGACGTTGAATGCGGGCAAGAGCAGACCCATCGAAGGGTTCAATAACGAAGCCTACTTCGCTTACGGAGGTCGCGTCGGCGTGGGCTATCCGGTGTCCGACCACATTGCCCTGCAAGTGAACGTGCGCTATATCAAGGTGGCAACCGAACAATTTTCGACGCTTGGTGTGAATGGAGGAATATCGTGGTCGTTCTAACACGTCGCTGCTTCGCGCTTGGCGCAATCGCTCTCGGATGCTGGTTGTCGATGTCGGCACAGGTAACGCCAACAACAGAGTCGCATTTGAAGAACATCACGCAGCTCACCTTCGGCGGTGATAATGCCGAGGCCTATTGGAGTTTCGACAACACGCACTTGTCGTTCCAATCGAACTTCAAGAAGTGGGGACTGCAATGCGATCAGATCTTTGCCATGGATGTGAAGGCGGCAAGGAAGGCCGCAGATTCCACGTATCGCCCTCCTATGATCAGCACCGGCAAGGGACGCACCACGTGCTCGTTCTACATGCCGGGCAACAAGCACATCCTCTATGCAAGCACGCATGAGGGCGGCGAGGCATGTCCGCCCGAAGCCCCGCCACGAGCCGATCACAAGTACCTGTGGTCCGTGTATGCCACCTTCGATATCTACGTGGCCGATGTCAAGGGCAAGATCACGGCAAAGCTCACAACATCGCCCGGTTATGATGCCGAAGCAACGGTCTCACCAAAGGGCGACAAGATCGTGTTCACGTCGGATCGCAGTGGCGATCTGGAGTTGTGGACGATGAACATCGACGGAAGCGATCAACGACAGATCACACATGCACTTGGTTATGATGGTGGTGCCTTCTTCTCGCCCGATGGAAAGAAGCTCGTCTATCGTGCATCACGTCCGCAAACGGATAGTGCGAAGAAGGAATACACGGACCTATTGAAGCAGCATCTCGTGGCACCAACGGACATGGAGATCTACACCTGTAACGTTGACGGATCGGACGTACGTCAGATCACACATCTGGGCAAGGCCAACTGGGCGCCGTTCTTCACCCCCAACGGTAAGAAGATCATCTTCTCTTCCAACCATCACTCGCAGCGTGGATACGACTTCCAACTGTATACCATCAACCTCGATGGAAGCGGACTCGAGCGCATCACGAACGAGAGTTTGTTCAATGCCTTCCCGATGTTCTCGCCGAACGGCAAGTATCTGGTGTGGTCGAGCAATCGCAAGAACAACAACACGCGCGATACGAATCTCTTCATGGCCGAGTGGGTGGACTAGAGCACGGTCACCACAACATCGGTGCGCTCGGTGCAGACGCCGATCGGTGCAAGTGCACCAAGACCGAGTCTCGCGCACACAGCTTCGAACTCCGCACGATGTGAGGGTTCGATGGCCACGAGCAGACCACCGCTCGTTTGCGGATCGCAGAGGATGGCACGTTGCACGTCCGTGAGTGCCGAGACGGAATGACCATACGACGTGAAGTTGCGTCCCGTCCCGCCCGGAATGCACCCTTGCGCAATGTAGTCCAGGAGCGCATCGGAGGCGAGCAACGGAACAGCGGTACTCTCCAGCGTTGCCGATACCCCGCCGCCTTCACACATCTCGATCAAGTGCCCAAGCACGCCAAAGCCCGTGACATCGGTCATGGATCGCACGTAGTCGAGCGTTCCGAACGTTGCGCCGGCCTTATTCAAGCGCGTCATCGACGCCGTTGCAAGCTGCGCATGTTCGTCGGCAAGCAACCCCTTCTTCTGTGCTGTGGTGAAAATGCCAACACCAACGGGCTTGGTGAGATAGAGCAGGTTCCCTGCCTGTGCGCCGGTGTTCGTTTTCAGATGACGGAGATCGACGCGACCGGTGACGGCCAAACCGAAGATGGGTTCGGGACTGTCGATGCTATGTCCGCCGGCAAGCAGGATCCCCGCCTCGGCGCAGGCCATGCGCGCACCTTCGAGCACCAAGCGTGCAGCCTCGATGGGCACTGTTGCGATCGGCCATCCGAGCACGGCAATGGCCATGAGCGGCGTTCCACCCATGGCATAGATGTCGCTGATGGCATTCACACTGGCGATCCGTCCGAAGTCGGTGGGATCGTCCACGATGGGCATGAAGAAGTCGGTGGTGCTCACGATGCCAGTGCCGTCTCCAAGGTCATACACGGCCGCATCGTCCTTCGAAGCATTGCCCACGATCAAGCGCGGGTCGTGCACAGCAGCAAGCGACGAGGCCAGGATCGTATCGAGCACAGCCGGAGCGATCTTGCAACCGCATCCCGCACCGTGCGAGTATTGTGTGAGTTTGTAGGACATGTTCACTTCAGAAGAAATTGATCTGGATCGACACAGAATTGTGTGAAAGGTGCAACGGTGATGTGTTCGGACAGACGATAGATGCGATCACCGGGATAGATCACAACGATGCGTTCGAGTGGCAGATCCTTCAGCGCATGTTGCATCGATGGTGAGATGCGCGGCGCATCACTTCGCTTGCATTCGATACCAACAAGTCTGCCGTTCACATGCAGGACGAGGTCGATCTCGGCCCCATTGTGTGTTGCCCAGAACCACGATGCATCAGGTTGAACGACCGACAGGACGTTCTCGATCACGAAACCTTCCCACGATGCACCTCCCTTGGGATGCACCATGAGATCATGCATTGTGTCGATGTTGAGCAATCGATGAAGGAGTCCGCTGTCTCGGACATAGACCTTTGGAGACTTCACTTGACGCTTCAAGACATTGGCATGATACGGCTGGAGTTGACGTATCATGTAGGCATCCGACAGCACGTCAATGTAGGCACGAATGCTATGCTCACTTGTACCAAGCGATCGAGCTGGCTCTGCGGAGTTCCATATCTGTCCATGATAGTGTGCGACCATCATCCAGAAACGCAGCATCGTGGAAGCCGGTGTTCTCACGCCCCACTGTGGAAGATCTCGCTCGAGAAGTGCTTGGATGAATTGTTGACGCCACGTTTTACTTGCGTCATCTGAACGTGCCAAGAAGGAACGTGGGAATCCGCCACGCAACCAGAGGAGTTCCTCGTCGCTGGGACCAAGTTCATTGAGAGTGAAACCTTGGAGCTGGATCACCTCCAGACGTCCGGCAAGACTCTCCGACGTCTGTCGCAAAAGGTCGCCGGAGGCGCTGCCAAGGACAAGAAACGTGGCTGGTCGATCTTCTCTGTCGGCGAGGACGCGAAGCACCGGGAAAAGGTCGGGACGACGCTGGATCTCGTCGATCACAACAATGCCGTGCAATCCCGCAAGGGCCGTCATTGGCTCATCGAGGCGGGCCGCACTTCTCGGATCCTCCACGTCGAAATAGTTCACCGAGCGAACATCCACATAGGTGCGTGCGAGCGTGGTCTTACCGCATTGCCGTGGACCGGAGAGAAGGACGACCGGACTCCGTTCCAGGGCTTTTGAAATGGCGATTTGGTGCGTTTCGCGCTGGACCATGTTCAAATATACCATGAAAATCGGAACTCTGACTTCCGATTTTCATGGTGTTTTTGGGTCGCGTTCGGTAAGGATGGCCCGTTGCCGCAGACAGTGGTCGTAGGTACGGTCGTAGTATTCAAGGGCGAGTTCGACGGCGGCGCGGATATCGTTGGCGCGCAGCGCAGCCACGGCAGCGGCATAGCGTTCACCGCCAAGTTTCTTTCGGATCCGATCGAACGATGCAATGAGCTCGTCGGTCGTGAACGCGCCGTAGTCGCGTACGAGATTGTCGATGCGGCGTTCACGCGACACGAAGAGCACCTCGTAGTGCGCTCGTTGCATGGCATCGTAGATGCTATCGGGAAGACAGACCGTGCCGATCATCCTGCTCTCGTCTTCCACCCACACGGTCCGCTGCAGATCGAACCCCGCAAGCACTTCATAGATCAGGTTCATGGCCTGCTCCGTGCTTGGCTGCGGCCCCTCGCCCAAGGCGCCAAAGGCCGACCCTTTATGTCGGGCAATGGCCTCAAGGTCGAGCACCTGTTCGCCGCGTTCCGCCTTCGCATGCAGCAGTGTGGTCTTGCCCGAACCCGTGGGACCGACGACAACGCAGAAGTTCCAGGGAAGGGCAAGGGTGGCAAGGACCACGGAGCGGAACCCTTTATAGCCTCGGTGCAACGTGTGCACGTCCATACCGGCCGTGTGCAAGAGCCAGGCCACGGACTGCGAGCGCATGCCGCCGCGCCAGCAGTAGACAACGATGGGCTTGCCCGCAGCGTATTCGCGTGCATCGTGCACGAGTGTGGCAAGCTTTGGACCAACGTACTGCAGTCCGCGTTCGATGGCCGCTTCCCGCCCCACCTGCACATACAGCGTTCCCACATCAGCACGCTCTTCGTTGGAGAACAAGGGCATGTTCACCGCACCCGGAATATGTCCGGCCGTGAACTCCGCGGGCGAGCGCACATCGATGATGACGTGTGTGGTGGCAAGCTCCGCATGGTAGTGCACCGTCACGATGGCCCGCTTTCGTCGAAGATGGGGATCTGCGAATACTCGGATGGCACTTCATCTTCCACAGTTGGCGCACAGTCGCGAATAGCCTTGGCAAGGAGGTCGTGCACCACTTCGCGTTGATGATCGCGAATAGCGACGACGGTAGCCTTTTCACGACGTTGATAGAGCCACGACGTGATGATCTTGAGCTCGTCGATCTCGCGATCGGTGAATCGCTGCGGCTCGAAGGGTGCGAAGTAGATCTCGTTGACGGCGGCATAGAGCACATCGAGTCGTGCACGCGTGCCCACAACACGTTGGAAGCGCAGCCGACCTGCACGCAGGTAGAACACTTCGACAGTCTTGTATCGGTCCGATGTTGGGATGACGATGATGACGTTCGTTTCCATCACGGCCAACGGTCGGTCCCCTGCATGCAACGTCACACGCTCGATCTCGCGGATCCCGTCGCGCAATGTGGCAGCGCGCTCGAAATCGAGCGCTTCCGCATGCACCTCCATTTGCTCGCGCAGTTTGCCAATGGCCCCGCGCTCAACATTGCCCAGGAATTCTTGTGCACGCTGCACAGCGTCGAGATAGTCCGCACGCGTTTGCAGGGCTGCACATGGCGCTTCGCACCGCTTGATGTGATACTGGAAACAAGGTTTCGTGTCGGGATGCGGACGGATCGGTCCGTCACATGTGCGAAGCTTATGCTCGCGCACCATCATCGTCATGATGCGCTCGGCCATGCGTTCGCTGCGGAACGGACCGTAGTATTCGGACCCGTCGTCGACGATGCGATCGACAAGTTCGAGCACCGGATACGTGTCGTTCGTGAGACGCAGAAATGTCGGAGCATGATACTCCGTGCCTGCGGAGTTGTAGGAAGGTCGACGTGTCTTGATCTCGCGCGACTCCAGCAACATGGCCCCAAGCTCCGTGCCCGTGGTCTCCCATGTGATGTGCTTGATGTAGCGGATCATGCGCGTCACCTTCCGTCCATGCAGCGGTGCGGCGTTGAAGTAGGAATTCACCCGACGCTGCAACGACTTCGCCTTGCCCACATACAACACGTTCTTCTTCGCCCCCAGGAAGTAGTACACCCCAGGTTCGTCGGGAAGCTCGCGCAGATACGGTTCGAGCAACGTGCGCGCCTTCGTCTCTTTCCCGGGCTTCGTGCGTGGCGCATACTGCAAGGCGATCAGATCACCAAGGGTCTGCGCTTCGTGCTCGTTGCGCGCGATCTCGATCATGCCCAACAATGCCTGGGCCGTGGCTTCGGCATCGCCCAGTGCGCGATGTCGCTCCGTGATGTTCACACCGTAGTGATCGGCCACCGACCCAAGGTCGTGCCGCTTCAATCCACTGCTGATGCGTCTCGAGAGCTTGCACGTGCACAGCTGTGCGACATCGCCGAGCGGTTCGCCAATGCGCTGCATCGACGCCGACACGAACTTCCAATCGAAGCCAACATTATGGGCCACGAACACCGTGCGCTCGTCGGCAAAGATCTGCGTGAGCGGCGCCAGTGCTTCATCTTCTTCGGGCGCATCGGCCACCATGGCCGTGGTGATGCCCGTCATGAGCTGGATGAAGTCGGGAATGGTCTGATGAGGATTGATCAGGGAGGAATGGCGCTGCACGATCATGCCATCTTCCACAACGCACACACCGATCTCCATGATACGATGCTCGCCACTCGTTCCACCGGTGGTCTCGCAGTCGACCACGGCAAAGCGAACATCGTCGATCGGAAGTGTGAGGTCGATCATGTATGCATCATCGAATGGTAAGTGGCATCACCACGTTCACATCCGTCTCCGTGCTTGGATTCGTTCCCTTCTTCGTGGTGGAGTCCGGATAGTGGGAGAGCGAGACCGTGAGCGAACCGAGGCTCTTCTTCAAGCTCGTCCAATTCGTCTTCAACCCAAGCGGAAGATTCCGTCCATCGAGATCGGTGGTGGTGATCGTGGCCATGGCGCCCGCCAGCTTGTAGAATACCTGGTGATTGTTGCGCTCGTTGAGAATGTCGATGGTGACGTTCACGGGCGGCGACGCTTTACGATTCTCGAAGGCCAACGACCCCTTATAGGTGGAATCCGCTGCAACGGTGATCGTATCGATACGATTTGGTGCGGCACCGCCAACGCCGTCGAGATCTTCCCACACGAACGCCTGCGTCGACAGTGTGGCCGTGTTGGTAAGCGTGAGCGTCACGGTGGTCACGCCGTCGTGGTCGACGTTCTGACCGTTCGACGTGGCACTTTCCTTGCAACCTTGCATCCCTACTACAACAACGAGCAGGGCAACTACAACTCGGATCATCAAGAACCTCCAAATGGAATGGTCAATCGAAGTACAACATCACGTCCGGCATCGAGGGCGAAGTAACGATACCTGCTCAGATAGTCGCGATAGGCAACATTGAACAGGTTCTTGCAGGTGAGCGAACAGTGCAGAGCCGTGCCGCCCACGTTGACCTCCGACGCAAGCGTCACGTCGGTGAGCACGTAGCCCGGTGGTGGTGGCGCATAGTCCGCACCTGCAACATAGCGGTCTTGCGTGCGAACACCGAGCACGCTCACATCGGCCGACACATCATGGAGTCCGATCACGTCGCCCACGTGGGCATGCACACCCAGCCGCATGCGGTCTGCCGGCATGAAGATGAGCGGCACGTTCTGATCCTGATCGGTGCCACGCACCATCGATGCCGTGGTGTACACTTGCCACACGTCGGTGCATTGATACGAGGCGCGCACATCGGCACCCGCAATAGTGGCCGCATTCTGGGTGTAGCGAAACGTTGGGAAGGTGCCGCGTACGGTCACCGTTGGATTGTCCGGATCGGGGACGGCATAGATGTAGTGTTGGAACGCATTCGCATAGACCGATGCTTCGACATTCCATCCGTTGCGTGCGAGCGTGAGCGTGAGGTCGGCCTCGGTGTTGCGTTCCGGCACAAGGTTCGGATCTCCGATCTCGTATTGCGCAACACCATGGTGCACATCGTTGCTGTAGAGTTCGTTCACGGTGGGCGGACGCCAGCCCATGCCAACGTTCGCGCCAAGCGTGATCCCGTCCGCAACGGCCAGCAGTGCGCCTGCCGAGGCCGTGGCGCTTGCATAGTCCGTCTCGCGATGCGTGCCAATGCCCGAGAGTCGGTCCACGAGGGTTGCATCGAGCGACTGTGCATCGTAGCGCACACCGGCACTGAACGTCCACGATCGCAGCACATACGATTCCAGCAAATAGGCACCCACATTCCATGCAAGGTAGTCGGGGATCAAGTAGACGGTGCCGCCGCGCGAGTTCACTTGTCGACGGACGTTCACACCCACCGTGCCCTGCATGGACGGCAGGAGTTCATGAGCAAGGGACACGTCGCCGGTGTACGTGTTGAGCAAGAGCTCCATGGCCGGACCTGTCGTATGCGCATAGTGCGCGTCGTACTCTTGTCGGTTGTTCTGCTGCCAACCGTAGGTGGCCTTCAATGTGCCCACCGATGGAAGGGTCATGTACGCACGCACCGACGTGAGCAGGTGATAGATCTGTTGCTTGGGTGCATCGATGGTGTAGGAGAAGGGATACGTCACATCGGGTCCGCCACGCTCGATCACGCGCAGCATATCCGTTGGATTGCCGATGTGCGAACCGGAGTAGATGCCGAGTGTGGAGGTGACAAGACTGACCGTTGCGACCACACCTGCGGAGTCGCCTTCATAGCCCACCGACATCGATCCGTCGATCTCCTTGAAGCCTGTATTGGTGAGCGCATAGTCGGGCGTGCGCGCATCACCCGCTCTGCGCACACTGCCTTGCACGCGGATGGCAAGTGGTGCACCGAAGAGCCGGCCTTGTTCGACCGAGGCTGCCATTGCTCCTTGCCATGCATTCGAGAATCCGTTCAAAGAGGCTTCGCCGCGAAGGACAGAGGTGGAAGGGAGCTTGCGCGGTTCCACGTTCACCACGCCACCCATGGCGCCCATGCCGTAGACAACGGAGGCCGGACCTCGCACCACGGAGATCGTGGAAGGTGTGAACGGATCGATCTCGGGTCCATGCTCGGCACCCCACTGCTGTCCTTCCTGCGCCACACCGGCATTCATGACAACGAGACGTTGCGAGCTCATGCCGTGGATCACAGGCTTGGTGATGCTGGGTCCGGTGGACATAAGCGTCACGCCCGGCACCACCGTCAACACTTCGCTAAAGGTCTGTCCGCGTCTGTTCTCGATCTCTTCATCGTCCAGCGTGTAGACGTTCTGTGTTGCAAGACCGGTCTGCGCCGACCGATGATCTTGCACGACAACCTCGTGCGCTTGCACGGTATCGCGCACCAACGCCACGTCGAGATGCACATCGGCTCCGCGCAGCATCGCTGCTCGATCGATGCGCACACGTGCACGTCGATAGCCCACCATCTTCACATCGAGCTCGTAGGCTGATGTGTCGACGTTATGCAGGTGGAACATGCCCTCGCGATTCGTGAACGTTCCATTCAACGTTCCGATAACATGCACCGAGGCACCGCTCACAGGAGTCCTGTCAACGCTGTCGCGTACGATGCCGTGCAGATGGAGATCGGCGCTCCACATGGTGGTGAGGAGCAAGAGCGAAAGGAGCATGGGTGAGGTTGGACAGAGGAACCGAAGCGGTAAATTACGGCATGAATGCAGTTGTCCTTACATCGAGTGGCCTCGAAACGCAGACGGTTCCCACACCCACACCGGCTGCCGGCGAGGTGCGCATTGCCCTTTCGGCGGCGGCCTTGAATCACCGTGATCAGTACATCCGCGACGGGAAGTATGCCAAGATCCAGTTGCCATGCGTGTTGGGGTCCGACGGCTGCGGCGTGGTCGACATGGCACCCGATGAAGCTTCGCACCTGTTGGGTCAGCGCGTGGTGATCGATCCCTCCTTCGACTGGGGCACGAACCCAGCGGCGCAAGGTCCGCACTTCAGCATCCTGGGCATGCCCCGTCAGGGCACGTTCGCCGAGTACGTTTGCGTTCCCTGGCAGAACGTGCACCTTGCCCCTTCCCACCTGACCGATGCCGAAGCGGCCGCCTTGCCGCTTGCCGGACTCACGGCCTATCGGGCCATCATGGTGCAGGGAGCAGTGAAGCGCGGCGATGTGGTGTTGGTGACCGGCATTGGAGGCGGCGTGGCGACGATGGTCTTGCAGTTCGCCTTGGCAGCGGGTGCCACGGTATGGGTGACGAGCGGATCGGATGCTAAGCTCGAGCGGGCGCGTGAACTGGGAGCGAGGGGTGGGGCCAACTATCATGTGGATACGTGGACAGCGGACCTTGCCAATGCAGTGTCGGGATTCGACTGCATTGTTGACAGTGTTGGTGGCGACCTCGTGAACGACCTCACCGGTCTTGCGCGTGCCGGCGGACGGATCGTCTTCTATGGCACGTCGCGCGGCTCCGTCCCTTCGTTGAACCTGCATCGCATCTACTGGAAGCAATTGCATCTTGTGGGCTCCACCATGGGCACACCCGACGATTTTCGCGCCATGCTCGACGTGGTGCGCCAACATCAACTCCGACCTGTTGTCGACAGTGTGTACACGCTTGCTCAAGCAGAGCAGGCCTTCGACCGAATGAAGCAGAGCGAACAGCTCGGAAAGATCGTCATCTCATGCAACTAACGTCCCTGTTGGGTCACGCCGCAGAAGTCCTCCGCATCATTCGTAAAAGCGCACAACCGGCCGACGGCATCCTCACCGACTACGTCCGCTCGAAGAAGTACATCGGCAGCACCGAACGCCGATTCATCAGTGAACTTGTCTTCCATGCTCAGCGCACGCTATCGCTGGCAACACTCGTTCAAGAGCGCTGCGCCTTGCCCGATGTGGTGCATGGCGCGCTTGCCCTTTCGTTATCGAACGTCATTGCAGTCCCACTTGATGCAGTGATGCGGAAGGCGGCAGGGATCAAGGAGGGAAGCGGCCTCGAAGCAGATATGGAAGCGGCGGTCGCTTGGTGTGCAGAGCACCTTGCAACGGCTGAGGCCGCGCGTGCCGTCTGCGACGACGCAACATGGGCCTGTGCGCAAGCGTGGATCATGCAGCGTTGTGCACTGCGATGGTCGCAAGAAGATGTGGTGCATGTGATGCGATCCTTCCTCGTTCCCGCTCCGCTCTGTTTGCGCGTGAATCTACGACTCATCACGCGCGACGAGGTCTGTCGAGAGCTCACGGCCATGAATGTCGCACACACAATAGGCGTGCACTCGCCTGCGGCCATTCTCATTCACGAGCGTGTGAATCTCGTCCAGCATGCCTTGTATCAGAACGGACTCGTCGAGATCCAGGACGAAGGAAGTCAGCTCATCGGCTTTGCCTGTGCGCCGCGAGATGAAGACGTTGTGCTCGATGCCTGTGCGGGTGCGGGTGGGAAGACGTTGCATTTGGCCGACATGCGGTCGGACCGTGGACGTATCGTTGCGGCCGACATCGAAGGCATGCGACTCAAGGAAGTGGGTACGAGAGCACGTCGTGCCGGTCTGCGCAACATCGTAGCGCACTTGTGGCCCAAGAAACAGGACGCATCCACTTCCGTAGCCGAAGGTGGCCGGCGCTACACGGATTTTCCTCGCGACGGATTCGACGTTGTGTTGGTCGATGCACCGTGTAGCGGCAGTGGTACCATCCGACGTCTGCCCATGGTAAAGTGGCGTCTCACCGAAGAGCTTGCCGAGCGACATGCTCGCAAGCAGATCCGCGTGCTCGAAGATTATGCGCGGTATGTGAAGCCGGGCGGGGTGTTGGTCTATGCCACGTGTTCCATCCTTCCGGACGAGAACGAGCAGGTCGTCACCCACTTCCTCTCCAAGCACGGCGAATTCACACCCGATCCGCTGGCCCCTGCCATGGCGCGTATGGGCGTGCACGTTGCCGGGCTCGGCGCAGACGCCTACATGTTCCAGGCCGATCCCTACCATCACGGCACGGACGGTCTCTTCATGGCCCGCATGCGACGTCGTGAAAATCCCTAACTTTGTGATCCGCTGGTCCCGTAGTTCAGCTGGATAGAACGTCAGCCTCCGAAGCTGAAGGTCAGCAGTTCGAATCTGCTCGGGACTACAAAGAGAACTTCGTGCGACACTTCGTGCGACACTTCGTGCGACACCTCGTGGGACACTTCGTGGGACACTTCGTGGGACACTAGCGTGGGACACTTCGTGGGACACTTCGTGGGACACTTCGTGGGACACTAGCGTGGGACACATCGTGGGACACTTTAGCAGACTACAACTGCCAGCGTGACTAACACAAAACACAGCTTTGCACTTCCTCAGTGAATCAATGGATCACGGCCAAACGCACCGCTGAAAGCGTGTGATCTTTACGAGTGATAGTAACGGTGTACAGCCCTGTTACAAGACCGTTAACGTCGAGTACCCCGTTGTTCCCAGCCCAAACAGCTGTGCTCATTTCCATATGCACATTGCCCGCAGGGTCAATGATTCGGATGTACTCGATGTCTGATTCCCCGTCCATTTCTACGGTCACCTCAGAGCTTGCAGGATTTGGGTAGACACTGACCTCCTTGGAAGTGCCAACCGCAGCGACACTCGTCTCTTTCAGAGGTGTTACACGAATGAGCACGAAACCATTGAGCTTGTCGGCAGGATCTCTGTACCCATTCACACAAATGTATACCGCACCGTCCACGGGATCGATGCTCATGGATTGAAGGTTGAGCTGTTGTTCGGGCTTGATGATCCACTTCCAGGTTCTGCTGGTATCTGTTGTTGCGATAACACCACCCGCTTTGACGTGCGTAGTTCCTACCAAACTGTCTACTCCCATGCCAACAACAAATGTGCCCGGATGCTCTGGATGATAGGTGAAACCAGCTGATTCATCTGAACCAGCCATGTAGACCCCGGCATAGATGTCAACGGTGGCATTGTCATTGTTAGGAAACAAGGAGGAATAAATGTTCTTCGTCCACTCGATAGTGTCTCTAACATTTGTTTCGTGATGGAAGATCACAATGTTCCCTCTCGACAATTCGCGTTGCCAGGGCAATTGCAACCGGTTTGGGAAGGTGACTGACGTTTGCGAACCGAACATTCCATTCATGTAGCCAAGATCATCTGTGACGCGCGCAAATGTTTGGCCATTGTCTGCGGTACGGTGCCACTCATATGTGTTCGGGCCGCCGAATACGTCTCGGCCGTTCACTCCCACAAACCATGCTTTCGGGTCGGAATAGTCGAACCGTACATAGATACGACGTGCAGAGCCATTATACGTAGACATAGGTATCGGCAACAGATCCCAGTGTGTGCCACGGTCGGCGGACATGAAGAGGTACTCATATGGTCCGCCGATCGTGCTCCGATCTATCTTCAAGATCCAAACACTTGGATCGACTGGATTTATGTACATGGCAACTGCGAAGTATGGGATCGAGGCATCCGGCACTCCTACGGTGTCGTCGTAAACAAGCTCTGAACCATTCACGACCCACACCCTATTTGCAGAGGACGTATCATCCAAACGATACAGGCAAGATGAATACACACCCTTACCCGGAACAGCAGGAATCGGCCTGGAAACGGTATCCATGATGACAGTAAAGCTCGTTCCTCGATTGTTGCTGTGGAGCAATTCTATTCCGGAACTTGCGCTTCCTGAGATCAACAACAACTCACCACCATATACCTTTACAGCGTTAACTCCCTCGCCTTTCTTCGCAACGATCAACGTATCGATCATCCCATACCAACCTTGAGCAGTCAGAAGGGTTGGCAGTGCGAACAGCAGCAACAATGCAATTCTATTCAATGGAGATCCTTACAAACGCGAGAACCAGGTGGGGATGCACATTTAGTCTTCATCAACTCTCGCTTTGCGCGGCACGAGCATGAGAAACATACGCAATCGCTGTTGCAATGCACTCTCACTGCTGCCTTGGACGCATCCATTCGAGGTCCGGATGATCAGTGGATGACACAAAACCGTCGCACGATGCTACGGGTTTCCGTTTGCAGTATAAGGGAGTACACACCCGGAGCAAGGCTCTGCACGTCCAGCTGAAATGCGTCGCTCGATCCATCAGAGAGTACACCGCCTGTGATCAATGATCCGCGAGAGTCTACAACACTGTAAGCCGTGAACGCTTCTTTCCCGATGTTCAGCGTCCCGGAGGCTGGGTTGGGCCAGATCGCGACGTCACTCTCATTCTTGTCCTGTACCGATAGAACCCCTCCCGTGCGATGTACGAGTAGAAGAAACTCGATTAGAGTCTTCTCGATTTCGTTTACTCTACCTAGACGTTGCTTTGCAGATACATACATTTGACCGGATTGTTGAATCCGCATACTTGGCTGAAGGATGCTGGATATTGCATCTGAATCTGCTTGTCGTACGCTATCGCTTACATTCCAAGACAATCCTCTATCAGTCGAGATGAGGAACCACTCTGTATGCGTTTGCATAGCAACATTCACGGTACCAATGTCCAATGCAACGACGTCGTGATTTGACGGATCGAAGGTGACACCTGAATTGTAATGCAGAATCGTACTGCCGACTCTGTCGAAGGAGTTGATGGAATCTCCTGGTGCTACGACGCCAAGCATGTGTTTAATACGAGTGTACCAATCAAGCGTATCAGTTCTTCCCGCTATCGGGTTCACAAGAAGCGCCCTGAACTCCCCATTGGATACGTTTGAGGTAACCTCATAGCCTTGATCCTCTCCCCATACTCCCATGAACACGGGAATCTGTGTTGGGACTTGGATCCAGCTCTCACCTTCATTGTCAGAATAGAAATACTCGTCGGGGAAATCGTATCGCCTCCCGCGGCTTCCATCGATCGTGGCCCATAGTCGATTCGGCTTCGAATAATCGAAATCGAGGCGTGTCGATCTTCCATGATTCTCGCTGTGAAAGGGAAGCTTGATCTCATACCACAAGCCATTGTCTCGACTGCGTTTGAACATGAAGTCGAACGAACCGTCGAATGTTTTGCCTCGCAAATATAGCTCTTGCGAATTGTGGGGGTTCACAAGTACGCGCTCCGGAATTAGCACGTCAGGAAAGCCGGATTCGAGCAGCGATTGATGTGAGAACGTTTTGCCATCTCTGGAGACAAAGAGTCGCTTTGTCTTCGTGCTATATTCAAGCATGATCACGCAGATCCCCTGAAATGGAAGCTGTCTTTGATAAACGCTGCTGTCTGGTGCCGGGATCGAATCCCACGTATTGCCTGCATCTGTAGAGAAGAGTATCCAGGACTTTGCAAGAGCATCGTTAAAATTCCCAACCCATCCGACAATTGTGTCGCCGCTGATCTGAAAGTCTAAGAACCTGAAATCATTCGGTTCGGACGAGCGGAACACTGTGTCGACGTCGTTTCTGCTCTGTGCGTGTCCGGAGATGGTACCGACCATGAACACGACACAAAGAACGGCGACACTGCATGGCAAACGGCGAATGGATACTGCACTAGCGGAGACATGACCTTCGATGAGCCGACCGAAAGCTCGACGAATCAACCAATCGAAGAGACTCCGTACCATCCGACGGTATTGGCGGATGTCCTGCGACAGCGTCATTTGGCACCGCCACCGGCGAGTACGCCTGCCAACACCACGCGCCGTTCCTTCCCTATCTCGATCTCGCAGAAATACACACCATTCGCGAAGGACGTACAGTCGATGTGCAGCAACTGATTTCCTACCTGAAGACCGTCCACGAGTACGTCCACAAGGTTCCCTTGTGTATCGTACAACGACACCTTCACGTGTTGCTCGGTTGGCACTTCGTACTGAATTGTCGAGACGGATTGGCACGGGTTCGGGATCAGTCCGGGTTCGGCAGCCCTGTCCACAGTTGATCCCACATCGGTGGCCCAGTCGAAGCGTAGCCGCTGAACGAATCTGCTGCCGTACCGAACAAATGAGTTCTCGATGATCCTTGATGACAGCAAACCGTCTACGGAATCAATCTCACGGTCTATTCCTGATTGCATTTCGAACAGTGCCATGTTCTGCCTTTCACCGTTCTTGGTACTTCGAGCGGTCACGATGGCAAAGTTCGCGTCTGGAGACGCAAGCATGCAATTTGAGCTGAGGCCGGTTGAAGCAGTCGTGCTGACCACATTCAACGATGGGAAGTCAAGCAGCGTGTAGTCACCAGCACCGTTCCTCGGCAATGAGTGGAATAGTATCCGCTTACCATCTACACTCATTTCACTAGCGATCTCATTTCCTGGCAACGACCGATTCCATATCTCTACATTCTTTTCGATGTCCCAGCACGCAAGCATCATGTGATTGTTTCCTTCGAGTGCCTGGCCAATGAGCAACCTCGTCGAATCTCGCGTCCAGCACGAGGCGATGCTCGTTGGAATGATCTTCGGATGGCTCCACACTGTATCCCCTGTTAGCACATTGAAGACGGTATAGTAGCCATTTCTCGTCACTGCCATGTACTTGTCGTTGTCACTGATGACGGCGTTTCCTTGTATGAAACTCGGGAACAGTTGCTCCCGCACCAGTTGTCCGGATGGGTAGCGTCGGAGTTGGAGCAAGCTGTAGTAGTCTCCGTTCGTATCAACCACATCACCGCAGATAATGAAGTACGGTGTCGTCTTCAACATCGCTATCTGCCGGTTCTCAACGAAGCCGCCAAGTCCAAAGAACACAAAGTCCTCACTCCAGTCCACGGCTCCATTATCTCCTCGCAGCCTTCTCAACTTGCCTTCATCAAACACAAAGACATAAGCTCCATCGGGGCCAAGCTCGGCTGTGCGGGCGCCATACGATGGCAACTCTGTCCTCCACATCGAAGGGAGGCTCGGCTTCTTTTCCTCAATGACCTGGGAGGCCAGATCAAGGGTAGTGAGTATCAACAAAAGGGCGGTCAAAGCGGCGGTGACCAGAAGCATGTTCACTTGAGTGACCTTACCTCAATTGGGTGATTCAGTACAGGCACGCTTTCGCTCCGGGACCCGCCAATGATCCGAGGGTGTACAGCGCTCTTGAAAATACAACGAGTCGCACTTCAGTCTTCACCTCGCTGGAGAATACGCGTAACGTGACCACTTCGTACCGTGGTGAACACGCGATCTGACCCTAGAATATCTCCCGATGCATCCTCTATTTGAGCTTCGTCGTTACCACACAAGTGCAAGTGTCACGGTGTGCTCATAGATGTGCAGATCGAAGTGGTCCGACGTTTCAATTCGTCCTCTAGATGCCATCATCGCGCCCTTTCCGCTTCGTTGTAATCCAGCGTCACGATTTGAATGGCGGTCTTGCGTTCACCGATCGAGATGCTTAGAACGTGTACTCCCTTCGGAAGCGTTTGGCAGTTGACTTGAAGCTCCTGCTCACCGGATTGCAACACATCAGAGAGGACCTTCTCCTCAAGGCGGCCATCAATTGAATAGATCGCAACTGTTACTCGTGCTGTGCCGGGAACATGATATCGCATTGTCCCTTGAGACGAGCATGGATTGGGACCAAATGAAGGAGGTGCTATCTGACGAAATTCCTCGGGTGCGTTCATCGACCAATTGAATGCAACTTTCTTGAGAATAAAAGTGCTCAGCGCTTGGTCTAAACAATAATAGTACATGGTACCGGGCAGAGTCCCTGGGAAAGGCCATGCATTAGCCGTGTCAAGTAACAACTCTGTGGAATCCGTTATGTTATATAGTATCACACCCCTCGGTGTGAGGTCTGGGTAGTTGATTCTGCTGATAACGTGCGAGGCATTGCCGTCTGGAAACCACCCCCCACGAGTGAAATAGTCCTGTTTATCAATTGTTGTCTCAAATTCAGGGAATGACTCGATTGTTATACCGGATTGACTGGAATAACACACATGCTTCCCATCTTCTGTCAATGAACCTTGGAATCTTCCGTAGTGATCTCTATCAACAGTCCATACTGTAACCTGAGACGCAATATCGATGCAGGATATCGCACGCCGCTCATCCTTAATGTCTGTTGAATTGTAGGTGATCACGACCAGCCGAGTGGAGTCTCGCGTAAAACACAAGGGTATTGTCATCGGATGGGTTGGTGGGATCTCCAACACAACTGCACCGCTCGAAATATTCCATACTGTGATAAATCCACCGACAGTAGCGGAAGCGACGAATTGTTCATCATCACTCACAACAAATGAACCGACCCCCATTCCCCCTGTAGAGACGTTATCGGTAGAATCGCGATGCAAAAAGAGATCGCGCACCACTTCCCCGGTAGGATACATCCGTATGCTGATAACTCCTCTGTTGTAATAACTCAGGGCAGAGTCTTCTACACTGCCACCGAGAAGAAACCACGGGTGATTCTTTAGAGTGACCAGTTTGGGGCTGTCAAGAAAATGTCGGTTCGTATCCCCATAGAAATACGGCAGTTGCTGCCACACTAGAGCCCCTGTAGAATCATTAAAACAGGACAATTTACTTCCAACAGTGAGCACGTACTTTCCATCTGTACCTTGGGCAAGTTGTTCAAATCCCGTTTGCAGTGCTGTGGTCCAAACAACTGGGAGGGTAGACTCTGTAACTGTTGGTTCAAGTATGTGCTCACGCAGTAATGATCCGTTCGCAGCAGACGCGCTGTGACATACAAGCATCCCAACCGAATTGATCAACAACAAGAATCGAGCAACGTATTTCATTTTTCATAAACCAATGAATAACTGGTTGGAGACTCTGCGCAGTGAGACCACGTTAATCCGCAGTGACTATTCCATCCGAAAACGGAATCTTCGACGAGGGAACCACAATACGAACATGGAGATTACGACACAAGTGCAGATAACACGTGGTGGTCTTAGATGTGCGGAATGAAGTGGTCTGAACTCACGGAGATCCTGTGCGCTCACGTGACTAACGCTCTTTCTCATCCTCACTCAGCCTCCCACGGGCAAAGTCCTCCTCCCGTACGGCATCACCGTTCTCGTCGAAGTATCTCCATTTTCCAACCATGTAGTAGTCGACTTCTACACTCTCGTCGCAAACTGCTTCGCCCTCCTTGACAAGGGTGCCGTTCATTCGATATAGTTGCAACCAGCAAGAATATCGTGGGATGATCCACCTCCGGGCTGCGTTACGAATCCGCTTCTTGCTATTTTCTCGGGCTATAAAGACGATGTATTCAAGTGACCCATCGCCTCTGAAATACACCCATTGGCCTCTCGCAATGCCGTTTTCAAAATGACCAATACATTGGGGCTTGCGATCCCTCAACATATGTTCCGTATACAGACCGTTCAGGGTGCCGGAATTGTAGAATCTAGCGTAGCGACGTTCTTTATCCTCTTCGATCCACAGGCCATGCCTCCGTCCTGACTTGTCAACTTGGTTCGAGGTCGCCCTTTGACCAGGAACCGGCTCAATGCTACTCAACGAACTCGAGTGTTGAGCACAGAGGGCCGCACACAATGCGACCGTGATCAGGCGGATTATCATTGTGCATTGACTCATGTTTATCATACACTTCATGCAACATCGATCTCAGCATCACTACAATGGCTTGAAAGATTTCGGGGAACTCTGTATAATCATCATGCTTCGCCGAAACTTCATTTGAGCGCATTGAAATGCCATGGTCCGTGTTCAGGTCACATCCGCAGGCCAGGGGACCCTTCGGGCTACGCGATCACCCGACTCTCATTCGCGCAGCGAGATGTAGCACACGATGTAGATGCCTTGATCCTGATGCAGACAAGTATAAGTTTCTTCCGTTAGGTCAAGGAAACTTGTGCTCTGTGCAGCATCATCATACATATATCCACCTGCTGCAACAAGGCAACCATTGGCAACTTTGCCAGAACAGTGGGTTGACATTGCCGAGGGAGTGATCACATCAAACGGTGGCAGATCTTTTACTGTTGCCGCCCAATCCCTTTTGCTCCATCGACTGCTGTTATTGTGATTCGAAAGACGCAGGAATGAAACACGAGTCATGGAAGAGTCCAGCTTCATGCTGCCCACATCTCGTATACCGTCACAGTTGAACGAATTCGGATTGTCGGTAAAACTGTACTGCAGGCTAGTATCAGATACGCTCCATAATGGTGGACGTGGGCCTGAACCTTGGTTCCCGACATGGACATTAAGGTTGCAGTTGGACGTATCGGTGACTTGCGAACCCCCACCGCCATTCTTCGACCAAGACCGTTTTGTATAGCGCTTTGTTAACGAATCACTGATCTTCAGTTGAACATTCGTGATCCGTTGCCACCAAGGCAGAAGGTCGAGGACCATGGTCAACGTCGTGTCGATCTCGGGAAGTGCAACGGTGATGACACTGGGAGCATATCCTAACCTCCATGCCGTTAGTTTCACCACCGGCACATCAGTGATCACTTCCTGCGTTGGCACTGCTCGTCGTTGACGTTGGTGCAGGTCGACGACGAACACTTCACCATACGTTGGACTTAGCCATTGCCTTCCGGCCGATACGGGCACCTCCACGTTACGGGCAAGGAGCACACCCTGCACAGAATAGAGATCGCACCTATGCGTCGCCGAGAGATCGTTCACGTCTGTTGGGACACTGACGATATCCAGGAGCGAGAACGTGCTATCCTTCGTGACGAACCGTATTCCAAGCGATGGACATTCCACCAAGAGCGAGTCTGCACGCAAGGCCTTTGCGTCCAGCGAACGACGGTACTGCATGTGCACATCTGCAAACGCGAAGGCCGCAGAACAGCAGAACAGCAGCGCGAGGGCAATGTAGTTGTTCATGACATAATCTACGTGAATTGCCGGATTATTCATGAGCGACAGCCACACGATGTGGGCGGCACTTCGATCGTCCTCCCCCACTATTCTTCCGTTGCGTACGTTGCTTGACACGCACGACCGAAGGACCCGCCACATGAAGTAGCTTCTCGCCTTACTCCTTCCCTTCCTTTGCTGCGCGGTGGCTAGCCATGCGCAGTGGACGTCGCTCGGACCGGCCGGCGGCAACGTCACGGCTGTGGCTGAGCGCAATGGGATCTTCTATGCTGCCCTTGACCCGGGCGGTGTGTATGAGAGCACGGATCACATGCAGTCGTGGCACTCCTTCAACATGAACATGCCCAGGAGACGCGGCATCACGATAGAACATGTGCCCTGCGGCGACATCCTCCTTACAACCGATCGTGGCGTCTTTCGCCTATCGGACGCGCAGGAATGGGTGGAAGCCGATGACAGCGTGTTCGGTCCTGCCGTTATCACAACTATCGATGTTATGACGGAGAGCATCTGTATGGCGGGAGGGCAGCAAGGTGAGGTGTTTCGGTCGGACGATGGAGGAAGAACATGGTCGCCCCTTGCCTCCTTCACACCCAAGCCTACTCCCATCACCGACTTTTATACACCGACCACGGGTCCTTGGTTGTGCGCGGCAGGGACGCTGTATTCGTCTGCCGATAGCGGACGCACCTGGCAACTCCATGAGCAGTTCGGCAGCGTTGCAACGACAGCAACGCGCATTGCTGCCATCGATCTTCCGGTGATGACATCGATCGGAGTGGCGGGAAAGGGTCTTGCGAAGTCAACGAACAACGGCATAACCTTCAGTGCCCCGCCGAATGGCGCAACGTACACAGATATGCTGTTCATGAAAGACGGTGTCCTGTATTCTGCAGGAGACCAGGGCGTCTCGTTCATCAGGCCCAATAAGCAAGAATGGACGGGGCTGCATGTCAACACCAACCGACTCTTCCGCTCATCTCGAGACTCCTTGTATGCGCTCACGCAGAAGTCGGGACTACACGTGTTTCAAGAACCCGTGAGCTGGTACAGCAATGACAATGGCGCATGGAGCTCTCGGAGTGAAGGCCTTCATTACACGGTCATTCGGTCATGTTGGACCTTGCAGGGTGGAAGGATTATCGTTACGACAGATGCTGGGATGCCGCGTCGATTGGACAGAGTAGGCGCGACCTATGCCGATTCACTCCTCGCGTATGGCTCATTGCAGATCAGCTCTATGAGTCAGACCGCATCTGGTCAGATCGTTGCCCTGGCGGCTGCCGGTAACAGTCCGTTGGACCTTTACTTCTCTAACGATAATGGCCTGACGTTCGCGAGTCACTATTTTTTTGGCGACTATGATATTCGTTACGATAGCAAACCCGAGCCCGCAACCGCTGTTTGCTACCACCCAACCGATAGCACGAAGATCTCGGCAGTGGTGAAGAGCACTCTTATCGACGTGACCGTGTACCCAACCATTCACGTCGACAGCGTAGGTCCCATCGATCACACCTACAGCATGATCCATACTGGTGATTTCATACTTGCACAAACAGATCAAACGATCATCAAACATGCCGTGGGAACAAAGGAGCAGCGCACAACTCTGCAAGGATCATTCTCGAAGATCGCTCCAATGGTGAAGACCGACAAAGGAGTGGTCTATGTCGTTGGAACGACAGCTCTCTATTGCTCGCTTGACAGCGGCGAACAGTGGACGTTGCTCCCGCTCCCCGCACTTCGGCATCGGCCTCTGTACTGTGTGACCGGGCCGCATGGCGTTGTGGCCATGGGTTCCGACTCCGAGGTCGTGCTGACGCTCGATAGTGGCCGTACGTGGCAGAACTACGGCACTGGCCTCCCCGATGCACGGATCACGTCCATTGCGATCGACGATTCCGACCACCTGATCGTCGGAACGGACGGCTACGGAGTACTCGTGCGCAACATCGACATCACTACATCGGTGGATGGGAAGGTTTCGATGGAGGCAGGGCATCAGCTGTCCGTGCGCGTCCATCCGAACCCAACGTCGGAGCAATTCACCGCAACCGTTACGTTTGGGCAGAGCACGTCGCTGCAATGGCGATTACTGTCGATCACCGGCAGCATCGTTGCGGCGTGGACGAGCGATCACGATGCAGGCACCACAAGCCACGAGAGCCTTATACCACCTGTCGTTGGGAGTGGCATCTACATCCTCACTTGTACAACACGCGATCAGTTATCTTCGGTGCCATTGATGTATGTGAAGTAGTGAGATCTAGGAGGTTTGATCAAGCCTCATTCACTTCACAACCGAAACGAGCAAAGATCTGCCACCATTGACAACGGCAATGTACAGCCCACTCTGTAGGCCACGTACATCAAAGTACGCCTTCCCTTCATGGTTCTGATCGGAATGCATGGTCAGGATCTCCTGACCCAGTGTTGAATAGAAAGCGATGCTCGTCTGTTCCATCGAAACAACGGGTACCGTCAATGTACCATCCACGCAACTGATCGTTCTCGATTCGTGTTCAACGGTGGGCCCATCATGGGCATCCACAGAGGTGCTTGTCTGAACGCTGGTTCGAACATCACCCTCCCAATCGATCGTTCCGCAAGTCGACCACGTTATCACAGCATCCGCCTCCGAATGAAGATACATGGCACAATCATCATCAGCGATGGTGAGTGTTGCAATTCCGAAGGAGCGAGGCAAAGAATCAACAAGTGTCTTTGTTTTCCAGTCGTACTGGAGTATGTTCAGCGACTTTGTATCGTATACCGTCAATAACTTTCCACGTTGCGAGAATATGGCACTACGGAGGTACTGATTCCGCACATACTGCCGAAGTGTATCAACGTGCAGGTCGCGCAGATCGATGACACACAACGCTGAATCCGTGTAATATGCGGCAAGTGAATCATTGCAATCGGTCACCCATTCGTAGGATCTGTTGTTGACGATCCGTTCTACCTTCCGTGTTGCCAGGTCGAGAATACAATAGCCCTGATTCGTCCATGAAGCAAGGAGCCGACGGCCACTGTCAACGGCTTTGACCAAGACCTGCTGCCCCACAACATCGGATTGTGCCGTCATCACGCTGTCAGACTCAGTGATCACGCCGTCCTTCGATACAAACGACACATAGACGAGCTTGCTGCTCTTTTTATACGTCAAAAGCGCGAACTCATTTCGTTCGCGGAGAAAGGTACCACCAACAAGTACACGTTTGTGAGGCAACACAGCTACTGTATCAAATTGCTTCGACAACGAATTGACCGAAAGGAGAAGAGTATCTGATGCCACATAGTATGTTCGCGGCTCGCTCGGTTGATCGATCATACGAACCATCGACAAGGGCAGCTTGACGATCTCTTCGAGGGAGTTGTCGGAAGTGTTGAGCAATGCGAATGTAGAGTCACTCATGACGCATGCCAGCGATCCAAACTGAGCTTCTTGCGCCGTAGCCACAATTGCCTTCGGCAGCTGACGAGTATAGCTCTCGAATGGGTGTTCGTACTCACAAACGTAGAATGATCGCTTGGGGATCGAAGAGAACATCATGTACCTCTTTTGTGTGGGGATCCTGACTACTCGATCGGCATCAAGGAATCCACCCAGCGGGCGATCATACACAGGAGTGCCCGAGGCAAGATCGTAGGTTGTCGAACCACTTGACCTCGACACACGCAGCAGTCCTAGCTTCGAGTCGAACAGGATCCATCCGAACCCCTCTGTTCCCCACGTGCGGTAGACCGGGGCCGTTCCGAACTTGAGGTACACATAGGCCTTCTCGTCAGAGGCAACGACGACGGATCCGTCGTCGGCGCAATCAAGTCGGTCGAGGTGATCACCAACGAACTCGATGGAATCGATCGCAAGACCCGAGACCAGATCATATCTCAGAACTTTCTGATACGATGCAGAATCAGTATGGCGTATCCAACCCACCACAACATGTTTGCCATCGGCTGTGAGGACAGGCGTGCGTATTCCCCCATTTGTAGCGAATCGAAGCGGCAGATCCGTTCCTGCTGTCACGTCCCTGAAGACGTAGGAAGTATCCTGTTCGATCATGGCAACTCGGCCACGACCAACCCATCCTAACACTTTTGCGTCTTGAATTGTCGCCACAGTCGAACCAGATCGTTCATCAAGAATGACGCTCATCGAACGATTCCCTGCATGCTCTCGAACCACCAACCAGGGCATTGTCGGATGTGTCGCTATTTCATCAATGGTGTCTCCATTCGAGATCTTCCAGATCACATCGCCTGCCTCGATATCATAGCACCCGACAGAATCACGCACGCCAGACTGCCGTGTGGTAAACATGAAGTACTTCCCACTTGAAGAGATCTGTTGCGCAACACCGTACATCCTGGCCAACGTAGAGCGATAAAGTGGCACACCATATTGCGATTCGTACTCCATGTCGTAGAACCGTATCATCCTTAGAGTATCGATCGCTGCTACGAATCGACCGTTCCCACTGACCGCTGATTCATACGGGTTCATATTGTCTCGCACAACACCTTGAAACACGATCGATCGATACGACCGCTCCATGAGTTCACTCCACTGTGTTGCCACAGGTGAGTATCCCAAACACAGGTATCGATTCTGGTCCGTACGAAGAAAGTAATGAAGCGAAGCGGAGTGCATCAGAGGACCGTAGATCATGCCTCGTTCCCCATGGCCGACAACATTGACCGTTACAGTATCAGCAGTAAGCCCGGGCACTTGCCACATATACGAAGCGTCAACAAGATCCTGAGCAATGACAACTGGCGGACCACCGTTCCAGGAAGCTGATATGTCATATTTCCAACCTGGTCCGGGACTCTTCCAGACGATCTTCGCTAGCGCCCCAGGGGTCAAACGTACTCCGGGACTCGGCGATAGAATGCGTAGCTGTGCTGAAGCATCGCAGACTGCGATGAAGATCGAACTCGACACGAGTAGCCAACGCAATGATCTTTTCATTGGAATCCCTCAACGTACGTTCATCTGCCAATTGTCAATTGTGACTTGTTGTGTTTGACATGCCGGTCACCGCGCGGACACTCCAACATCACTGACACCACTCGAACATGCTCTGGTCGAAGAGCTCGAGACCAGACGCTTCGTGGCAGTGTCGGAAGTGCACCAACTGACGGCGTTGCGTCACTTCTTGACACAAGACGTCGGTCTGTCGAGACATCCTCTTGGGAGCGGTTCATCATTGTGAATTCGTATATGTCGCATCCGCGGCCTGTACAAAGTGCTCGAGCACACGATCGTTCTTACCGGTTCCGTGCAATGCGAAATCCGCTTGTATCACCAATGTCCGTCATGGCACCACTGACCCGCTCCGTGATCAGTATCCCAGTGGCTTTGTTTCGAAAACAACCACCTCGAATAATTACGTTGTCCGCCTGAGGGTGATTGATCGGGTCGACCTCTGGGGTCGATGGGTATGTATCCTTGTTTCCGTATACCCATTCTGCAACATTGCCGAGGACATCATACAACCCCCAGGCATTGGGAACTTTTCCTCCGACCGGTCGGGAGCTAGCTGTGCTGCCATCGTATGGTGGTCCCGGTTGCGTATTGTACATGTACCAAGCGATGCTGTCGATGACTGAATTTGGATTACGCCCGTCGTTTTCGCCCGCATAGGTATTGCCAGAAGTTGTTCCGGCTTTTGCCGCATACTCCCATTCAGCATTCGTCGGGAGGCGATATCCGTTCGCCGACTGATCCCACGTTACCGTCATGCCCGAGATCGTATAGCAAGGCTGCAAGCCTTCCAGTTTTGACAACTCATTGCAGTACAGCATTGCATTGAGAATCCCCATCCTCTCGACGGGATTGTTCTCTCCAACCCACCGTGAAGGGTTCGTTCCCATCACGCTTGCATACTGAGCCTGCGTCACCTCGTACTTCCCAATCGAGAACCCTTTCGTAAGGGTTACTTGATGCTGCGGCCCCGAGCCCACGCCGCCTGCGATCTTTCCAGAGTATCCGAGCATGAACGTCCCCGGCTCGATGGCGACCATCTCGGGCACGATATGCGTTGGGGTCACGGCGCCGGTGGCAACGAAGTCGACGCCGGTCACGTCGGCGGTGCTGACGGTAACGTTTTTGGTTGCAGGAGTGAAGGTGATGCCTGACTTCGTTGGCGTCACAACGTAACTGCCGGTGTCGACATCACTAAAGGAATATGCACCCGTAGCTGTTGTTGTGGCCGTGCGCGTGCCCATCGTGATGGTGACGCCGTCCACGGCCTCTGCGGCCTTCGGCGTGACGGTGCCTTTCACCGCATACTTCTTCGGAGTTGTGTCCGGAGCGGTCGGAGCGTCCTTTGTGCAGCCGGAAAGCACTATGAGCAGTGTGGCCAGGACGGCGAACGAGAGTACTGTTGCACGCATTGTGTTATTCCTTGTTGAGAATTCCGATGTGATGTGTGATCGAAGCTTTACAATTCGTATTCGCGCGCACTTGACATGCTACGACTACGGTACACCGATATGAGAACCAACCTCGGTTCAATATAGCGGTCGAGGACACTCGCTGCAAACCCGACGTAAAAAGCCTGCGCTTGGCTTTGGTATCTGGGTATCGAAAGTCCAACCTCCTCAGAGTGGAACGTAACGGGAGCGGTCACAGTAGGTCTGCCAGTCGTCTACCCTACCGCCTGAGAGCGAGTCGCTTCAGCTCGGGATCATGTTCTTACATCCTCTGGAGTATCGCTCATGCGTTCTATTGCGTCGCTTACCTTGTCTGCTGCCCTTGCCACCTCGCTCCTTCTTGTCGGCACCTCGTGCGCCGAGGAAAAGAAGCCCGATACGAAGGAAGTAGCTGAAGATCTGAATGAACAGAAGTTCGATAACAGTGGCCCTGAGCATGACGCACAAGCGCTCGTCAATGCGGCCGAAATGAGCCGGGAACAGATCAGCCTTGGTCAGCTCGCGCAACAGCGCGGCAAGACGCGACACGTGCGGGACCTTGGGAAGAAGATGGAAGCCGAACACGAAGCAGCACTTATTGAGATCACAGCGCTTGCCAAGACAAAGACCATTTCATTGCCTACGGCATCGACCGACAGTGGCACCGATGCGTTCAGGAAACTCACGGATATTGCGGCCAAGAACTTTGACATGGAATACGCCGACATGACCGTAAGCGCCCACAAGGACGCGATCGCCATGTTCGAGAAGACATCAGCCGATTCGAAGGATGTCGAGGTCAAGGCTTGGGCAACAAATGCCCTTCCATCGCTACGCGCCCATCTCGAAGAGTCGCTGGCATGTCAGAAGATGTGCGAGAAGAAGTAAGGGGCTCATCTTCCGCTGGTCAACATGCAAAGTACAATGGAAGAGGTGGCCGTCACCTCTTCCATTTGGTTGCGAGCATATCGCTGTCACTCCTACACTAGACCAGATATCAGATCGCTGATCTCGGCAGCAATGTTCGCTCTCGCTTGCTGTTCAAACAGCTCGATGAAGTACGGTGTACTGTACAGATGTTGCCGTCCGAGAAAACGTTCTAAGAGCTCGATACGCTTTGAGGCGAACAAGGCGGAAGGGACGAATGCATACTCCTCGCGCACCTGTCGCGCGTACTCGTTGTAGCGCGACGTGGACGCGCCAAGGATGGCGAGATCGATATCGCAGAGGAGGAGTTCGTCGGGTGCAGAGACGACGCTGTTGTGTTGCGTGACGAGTATCAGTTGGTGGACGTTCCGCTGTTCCTCTACTGGACATCCTTGCTCACGAAGGAACTCTACGGCCACCTCTGCCGATCGCTGTTCATTGTCGTGGGCATGCACGTCATAGACCACATCGTGATACCACAAGGCATAGCACACGTCGTGCGGTCGCTGCGCCAACGCCCTGTTTGCCTCAAACAGATACAGACATTCGACAAGATGCTGCAGCGTATGATAGGCGCGCTGAGGTTCCTGATACGCTTGAAGACATCGTTGATACGCCAGTTGAGACCCTGGACCATCTGCATCGAAGCCAAGTCCGTGCATGCAGCTCTGCCATGAACGTGCAAGGAAGGCAAGGTCGTTGGAGGGAAGTGCGTACGGTGTTGGTATGTTCATAACGGGGATCGGTGTGCGCGAAGACCGAGCATGGTCGTAGCGCGATTCTGAGTTCGCTAACTATCATCTGCCACATTGTTCACGAAGCCATTCCTTCCACGGACGCTTCACGTCGTCGACCGTGTCGTAGTACCACAATTGTCGCGATCGAAGATGGTAGATGAACATATACGTGCAAACCAACCTCTCTTCGGTGGAGTACCCTACCGCAACAACAAGGTATTGCTTCCCATAGCCAGGCAGTGACTTCTTCCAGTACTGGACGGACGTTTGTACGGAACTTTCTCGGGCGATCGTACACATCCTCTGTACCACGCATGAACTATCGACCATCGTCGTGACCGACAAGAAGGCCCGATCTTCGTTGGTACCCCCGCGCAATGTCAACGTCGTGAACAAAACCATTGCGACGACGGGAAGACAACGAAGCAGCGCGACAATGGCATGCACCGTTCCAATAGAATTCTGCATGCATACAAGTTCAGGAATTTTCCTTGTATCGGCATTGAACCTGCTCACACCGCATTCTTGACCTACATCAATGCATCGCATTCCTGTGCCGACGTAGGTTTGCACATGACCACTTCACACCTGCGCGTTCAACGCGCGATCGAAGCATTGCAAGGCGGCAAGGGAATTGTGCTTTGCGACGACGACGACCGAGAGAACGAGGGCGATCTGATCTTCGCGGCCACGCTGATCTCGGTGCCGAACATGGCCTTCATGATCCGACATTGCAGCGGTATCGTCTGCCTGTGTCTTACGCCCGAACAGGCCGCAGCGCTTGCACTCGAGCCGATGGTATCGGAGAACACCAGTCGCTTTCGCACGGCATTCACGGTCTCGATCGAAGCGCGCGACGGTGTGACGACGGGCGTGTCTGCAGCCGATCGTGTGCAGACGATCCGCGTGGCCATCGATCCGAACTCGAGTCCGGACCATCTTGCACGTCCGGGCCATGTGTTCCCGATCGTTGCGCATGCAGACGGGGTGCAGGGTCGACGTGGACATACCGAAGGGAGCATCGACCTGATGCGCCGTGCCGCCCTTCCTCCCTCTGCCGTCCTCTGCGAATTGATGAACGACGACGGAACGATGATGCGCGGCGCAACGCTCGAGCGCTTCGCCACACTCCATGCATTTCCCATGGTGACCATTGATGATCTTGCCTCCACCTCTTGAACGACTTGCCGCGTACGTGGCTGCATGTCCGGGAATGGATGTGGCATCGGTGCAGGCGATCTGCGACCTGTTCCAGACGATGCACGTGCATCGCGGAGAGGTGCTGCTGTGGGATGGTGCGGTGTGCGACAGGATCGTCTTCGTTGCCAACGGATGTGTGCGCATCTATCTGCCGATGCACGAGCAGGAATGCACGCGATTACTTGCCTTTGATGGCGAGTTCGCCACATCGCTCGAGAGCTTTCTGTCTCGCACGCCATGCGCGGAGATCACACAAGCTGTGCACGACTCGACCCTCCTTGTGCTCCCCTATGCGCGCTTCGATCACGCTCGCACTTCCATTCCGGGTTGGCATGCCTTCTTCGAACACTATCTGCAAGACGCCTACATCAACAACACCCGTCGACTCTTGAGCTTGCTCACCAAGGATGCAACAGAGCGGTATCGCGACGTGATGCAAGAGCAACCGCACATCTCCGAACGGGTGACGGGCAGGATCTTGGCCTCGTATCTGAACATGTCGGAAGAAACGTTGAGTCGCATCCGGTCGAAGGAATCGTCCTGATCTCTCCTTGTAAGAAGGAGAATATTACCTATATTTCTCCTTGTACGAAGGAGAATGTACATGGCAAATGGCTTAGAACCTACACTTCGGCGGGCTCTCGAGGACGTTGTTGCGGAGTCCGTTCGCAGCCCCATACCGTCGGGAACACCTCGGAAGACGTACGGACGTGTGTGGCTCCCGGGCAAAGCGACATCGGTGATCGGGATGCGACGCACGGGGAAGACGATGTTCGTGCATCAACTTCGGCATGAACGCCTCCGCTCCGGTGTGCACCGCGAGCATCTCCCCTACATCAATTTTGAAGATGAGCGCTTGACGGGACTCGAGGGTCGCCACCTTGGCTTTCTCCTCGACGAGTATGCTCGGATCGTTTCGAATGCACCACAACAAGGAAACGTCCTGTGGTCCTTCGACGAGATCCAGGTTGTGCCGGATTGGGAGCGCTTCATCCGTCGATGTCTGGATTCTGGAGTTGTGGATGTTGTGGTCTCCGGTTCCTCCGCTGACCTTCTTTCGCGTGAGATCGCAACGAGTCTGCGTGGCCGCGCGTGGGCCGTCCCCATGTTCCCCTTTGGATTTGCTGAGTACTTGACCCACAATGCGATCACGATCCCAACATCACACGGTTCGTTGACGAGCAAAACGCGTGGCGTGATCGAGCATGCATTCACAACATGGCTGCAACACGGTGGCATGCCGGAAACACTCGGGCACGACACGGCCACACGGATGCAGGTTCTCCGTGACCATGTGGATGTTGTGATGCTGCGCGATGTCGTGGAGCGTCATGACGTTTCGAATGTTCACGGACTCCGTTGGCTTGTCCGACATCTCTTGGGCAATGCCGGATCGCTCTTTAGCGTAGAGAAGTTTCACGGAGTGCTGAAGGCACAAGGCGTGCCGATCGGTCGCGACGCTCTCCATCACATGATAGGGCACTTGGAAGACTGCTTCCTGATCCGTGTTGTACAAATGGAGTCCACCTCAGAGCGCCAACGCATGGTGAATCCGCGCAAGATCTATCCTGTCGATCAAGGATTCATGTCGGTCTTCGACCGAAGTGGGAAGTCGAACATCGGTCATGCCCTCGAGACGTCCGTCCTCATTGAATTGGAGCGACGGAAGTGCGTCGTGACGTATGTGCGAACACCCGACGGGCATGAAGTGGACTTCCTGGCCCGTGATCCCGAAGGAAATACATTGCTCATTCAAGCATGCGCCGATGCCAGTTCGACCGACACAGTGCAACGAGAAGTGCGCGCCCTCATCGAAGCCAAGCAACTCTACCCACACGCGAATGCGCTCTTGCTCACACGAACACGGGATGGCTTACCAACAGCAGACGTACAGGGTGTTACTGCCCTGCCTGCATATGAGTGGATGTTGGAGGAATGAGAAAGGCCTCCTGTTGAGGGAGGCCTTTCATCATGATCGATCGTCTGTCATTGCCTTGCCGCCTTACTTGGCCTTATCGGCAGCGATGGAGGCTTGGTTATAGGGCGTGATGAGCTTCTTGAGTGCGCCGGCGGCCTTACGAGCAGATGCGGCGCCCTTCTTGGTGGTGGTGTTGTGTTGTGCCTGAAACTCGTTCATGAGCTTCACCATTTCCTCGTACAACTCTTGCTTCGTCATGGTCATCCTCCGATGAAAAGTGTTTGTTTGCGGTCCGTGGTTGGTCCCCGACGGTCAATAATACCATTCTGGAGCAGAAGAGCAAGCGTTTTCGCTCCTCCCTGCCGCCTTAGAACATTGCCTGCAGCGTGAAATAGAGTCCGTGCGAGATGAGTCCGAGGTTGGCGTTGGCATAGTTCGCATCCCACGAGGTGAAGCGCAAGACGCGATACTCCACACGTCCCCACTGACCATAAAAGCCCGCCCCAAGAGAATAGTGCGTGATGGTGGCAAGGCGATCTTCAAACGCACCCGGGGTCTTCGCACGCTCATATGTGAACCCCGTCCCGAATCGCCACGATGCGAACAGACCATAGACGGGTTCTTGCACACAGAGTCCAAGACTGCGGTACTCCGCACCGGAATTGTAGCTGCCCCAAGGCAGGTTTTTAAGGTCAGGGAACGACATCATGCTCATCCACCCGTACTCGTACAGGAGCATCACATGCGGGATGGGGGCAAAGCCAATGCCAAGCAGACCAGGTGAGATCGGAAAGTCGGAATACGATGGACCTGCAACAGCAAAGGTGCCCCACACACTTGCAACAAAGTTCGTGCGGTGGTCGATCACGGAATGCGGAATGGGGTCTCTGTTGATAGCGCGCAACGAGTCTTCGATGTGTTGCAGCTGTTGCGCACTCAACGTATCGAATGTGCGCACGCGAATGGCGCGAGGCGTGATGTCGTATGCCGTTCCGACAAGCTGATCGACCAAGAATCCCACGCCGGCCGGACTGTAGGCATTGAATGCTCCCCACCAATTGCGCTGCAGATCGAGGGTGCGATAGCTCACTCCGGAATCATGCGTGAACTGCAGGGCATGACGTCGACCATTGCGAAGCGAGACACTCGGCGCAATGGATGAGTCTGCGGTATAGAGAAGGTTCAATGGGATCGGTTCTCCTGTATACACGTCTTTCACCGTTGTACTCGGCGGAACGCGTACAATGATGTTCTCACGCAGGTCCGAGCCCGATATCCACGCGCACGACGTACAGCATACCCCCACGATGAGCACCAGGAAGAACTTCATGCAACAATGTAGTGCAATTCTCAATTCCTTTCCATATTGTCTGCATGCGATTCGCCATCACACCTCCCAACTTCGGATCGGCCGGACGGGACATCCCCGCCGGCATCGTCGTCTTCCTTGTTGCCCTACCGCTCTGCCTTGGCATTGCTCTTGCCTCGGGAGCGCCGCTCATGAGTGGCGTGATGGCGGGGATCGTGGGCGGTACGGTCGTGGCCTTGTTCTCGGGATCGGAACTGTCGGTGAGCGGACCCGCTGCTGGCCTTGCCGTTGTCGTCCTCCATGCCATTCAGTCGCTCGGCTCCTTCGAAGTGTTCCTCTGCGCCGTTGTCATCGCCGGACTGTTGCAGATCGTGCTCGGCATTGCACGTGCCGGCGTTATCGGCGACTTCGTACCAGTGAGTGTCATTCGCGGCATGCTGGCCGCGATCGGCGTGATGATCATCCTCAAGCAGATCCCCCATGCTGTGGGATGGGATGCAGAAGGCGAGGTCGACGAAGAGATCATTCAGCCGTTCCATCACAGTCCACTCGAACATCTCGCCAACATCTTCGACAACATCACTATTGGTGCGATGATCATCTCGGCATCGTGCCTTGCGCTGTTGTTGTTGTGGGACAGCCCGTTCCTAAAGAAGCGCGCGTGGACGAAGCTCATTCCCGGTCCCCTGCTCGCCGTCATTCTCGGCATGGTGATGAATGAGCTCTTCACCATGTCGGCCTCGCCTCTCATGCTCACCCATGAAAGCGGTCACCTCGTCCAACTTCCTGTTGGCGCTTCGCTCTCATCGATGATCGTTCTTCCGAACTTCTCACACATGCTCTCGCCCGACGTGCTCGTCGTGGCCGTCACCATTGCGTTGATCGGCAGTGTCGAGTCGCTCCTTTCCATCGAAGCGGCCGATCAGCTCGATCCCGAGAAGCGCATCTCAAACACGAATCGCGAGCTCGTCGCACAAGGCATTGGCAACACCGTGTCGGGTCTGCTCGGCGGTCTCCCCATCACCTCTGTCATTGTCCGCTCAAGCACGAACGTCTATGCAGGCGGACGGAGTCGCCTTGCCGCCTTCACCCATGGCCTCATGCTTCTCGTCTGCGTGCTTGCCATTCCCATGTTGCTCAACCACATCCCGCTTGCCGCGCTGGCAGCCATTCTCATCAGTGTTGGCTATAAGCTCACGTCGGTGAAGGTCGTGCGAGAGATGTGGCAGGACGGATGGCAACAGTTCGTGCTCTTTGCCGTGACGCTCGTGGCCATTGTGGCCACCGATCTGCTCATCGGCATTGGGATCGGTCTTGCCATCGGCATCACGTACATCATCCGAACGAACATGATCAAAAGCGTGGTGTTGGTCAACGACGGCAAGCACTATCTCTTGCGGTTCAACAAGGACATGTCGTTCGTGAACAAGTCCGAGCTCAAGCAGCATCTGCGTTCCATCCCCGATCGGTCCGACGTGATCATCGATGGCACGAAGATCCACTTCATCGATCACGACATCTATGAGATGATCGGCGAGTTCGCCTCAGGCGCGCCGTACCGCGGTATCACGGTTGAGTATCGACATGTCTTTGGCAAGGGACGTCACTCCTAAGGAGCACACATGGAATCGTACGAACGACTACTCCTGAACAACAAGGCCTTTGTCCAAGACAAGCTGAACATTCGCGAGGATTACTTCTCGCGCATGGTCGACGAGCAGCATCCCGACTTCCTGTGGATCGGCTGTTCCGACTCCCGCGTCCCCGCCAACGAGGTCACCGGCACCGAGCCCGGCGAGTTGTTCGTGCATCGCAACGTGGCCAACCTTGTGATCCATACCGACTTCAACATGCTCAGCGTGTTGCAGTATGCTGTGGATGTGCTCGGTGTGCACCATGTGATCGTGTGCGGACATTATGGCTGCGGCGGCATCAAGACAGCACTCACACGCAAGGATCTTGGACTGATCAACAAGTGGTTGCGTCACATCAAGGATGTATATCGCTTTCACGAGCGAGAGCTTGTATCGATCACCGATGAGAAGCAACGCTTCGACCGACTTGTCGAGCTCAACGTGATCGAACAAGTGGGCCACCTTGCCGAGATCTCCTTTGTGCAAAAGGCCTGGCGCAAGGAACAACGTCCCACACTCCACGGCTGGATCTACGACATCCACACGGGACTCCTCAAGGAACTCATCAAGATCGAGCCCGGCGAATACCCCGACGACATCTACCAATACAGATTCGACGAAGAAGAGATGTAAGGCGGCAAGGCTAGTTCACTTGGTACGGAATGACAATGGGGTCCAGACACTGTGGCACCCAAGGTCCGTGTTTACGTGCAGCCATTTTGAATTCAGGGCGCACGAAGAAGTACACAAGCGTAGGCGTCGAACCAAGTTTCTTTTTGAGATCTGCGATCACACTTGTGATGTCAACTCGTGCTCTCGGATACTTGGATGCACCGAGGCTCCTCACCTGAATGATGCTACTATCGCAGGCCGGGATCGGACTCAGCCCGACTGCGAGCGAACAGATCGTCGTACCCTTGCACTTCGTATCAAAGGCAAGCATGGTCGTAAGCGTTGTATCATACCGTGGCTTGTGGAAGCCGCCATCTCCGGGATCAAAGCGGATGCTCGTATCGATCTCAATGGCACCGCGCGAGATCATCGATGCAGAGATGGGCTTAGAAAGTGCGAGAAAACCAAAATGATATCCCCCGGCTCCAACCCACATGATATTGTAATACACGTCACTCTCACCTCCATATCGACCAACGCATCCAGGTGCAGTTGCTTCCAAGGTATACACACCGGCTGGAACGTTATACAAGATCCACTCACCCTTCGCATTCGTCATGCCGGTATAGCGATTGGTCTCGTCGTAGATAGCAACGGTAACGCCCGAAAGATCCTCCATCGGATTGCCATACTCATCCATGATCTCTACCTCGCCTTTGATGGAGTTCTTTGACGGTGTGGCAGGATCGGTAGGGTTGTTGTGCGAACAACCGATCAGGCTGAACGCAGCAACAATGGCAATGCATGAAACAAAACGCGCAGAGATCGACAGCATGGTCACCCCCATTCAATGGATCGTACTTCGTATCACAGGAACAACATCAGTCTACTGAAAGGGTTACACCAGCGCACGCTCGAGTGCGGACAGCATCGGCTCGATATCGGACTTGTGTAGTGTTCCGATGGAGAGTCGGAACCACGTGGTCCCGTCGCTGCAGCCGAAGGCCGTGAACGGGACAACGGCCACATGGGCAACGTCGAGCAGCATGGTGGTGATCTGCTGGGTGGACATGGAAGGCACGTTGAACTGTGCTGAGAGGTAGATGGCACCTTGCGGACGGATGACATTCACCGGCAGCCCCTTGTCGTGCATGGCACGGAGTCCGCGATACAATGCATCGAACCGCTCATCGATGCGAGACTGCGACGCTGCGAGATAGGCATCCACGTCGGCATCGTTCATAAGGAATGTGGCCGTGGCAACCTGCTCTGCACGTGGTGCCCATGCACCGATATGACCGAGGATGGACTTCATCTTGGCGATCACGTGCGATGGACCGATGCTCCATCCAACACGAACACCCGTTGCCGCCAGCGACTTGCTGATGCCGTCGATATAGATGGTGTACGGTTGCATTTCCGGACGAAGCATCACGGGATGCACGTGGTCGATGCCATCGGCGCGCAGCATCCAGTAGATGTGATCATACAGCACATACAACGGTTTGCGTGTGCCGGCACGACGTGCATTCTCCGTCAACACCGCATCGCAGATCTCTGTGAGTGCTTCGCGCGTGAACACCGTCCCTGTTGGATTCAGCGGCGAACACAATGCCAGCATTGTTGCCTCTGCAAGATGCGGTGCGAGTTCCGCTGCCGTTGGCATGAATCCGTTCTCCGGCAACGTTTCGATCTCGATCCCACGCGCACCCGTCAGATAGCAGTAGTGGTTGTTGTTCCACGATGGCGTGGGATAGACCACCACATCACCCGGATCAACGAGCGTCTGATAGGCCGCATAGATCAACGGCCTTCCGCCCCCTGCCACCATGATCTCGTCATCCTTTGCATAGAGTGCACATCGCGCTGCGAGAAACGCACGCACGGCATCCTTCAGCTCCGGCATTCCATCAGCCGGCGGATAGTTCGTCTCCCCCGCCTCATAGGCCTTGATAATGGAATGCTGCAAGGCGGCAGGGATCGGAAAGATCTTCGGATCGAAATCGCCGATCGTAAGATTATAGATCTGTTCACCCTGACGCTTCCGCACATTGATCTCGTTCCCAAGTCGAATGATCTCGGAGCCGATCAGGTTCGCTGCTTTCGTTGATGTTGCATTCATGGTCTGCAAACGTACGAGAATAGTTGAGTTACGAGTGACAAGTGACGAGTGACGAGTGAAGTTACGAGTGACGAGTGACAAGTGACGAGTGAAGTTACGAGTGACGAGTGACAAGTGACGAGTGCTTGGAACGCGATAACTCAATATTAGGAAAGGACTTACAAATCAACGACGGTGACAAACGACACTTGTCACTTGTCACTTGTCACTTGTCACTCAATCTCGTAGAACTACCTCTTTTCCACCATCTACGCAATACTACGGGCGACGTCCATGTGGATAACCTCTACATTTGCAGCCCAATGCAACACGCTCGCCCTTTCATCCTTGCCGCCTTCCTTGTCCTTGCCCTGCTTCCGCTGCATGGGCAGATCGACATAGCTCCGCAGAATACATCTGCAAAGCTGACGGTGGCGGAGTTGGTGCGTACGGGCGACGTGACGGCGCAAGTGCTTGATATGCGGCTACTTCCCACGAAGACGGAGTTCGACATCTCGCTCTTCGGCACCTCGAACGGCAAGCGGATCCTGAACTATGCGCCACCCTATGTGTCGCGCTACGAAGACTATAAGCGTCTGTGGAAGGACTATCTCTCGGAGACGCTGAAGCTGCCGGTGAACATGACGGAGTTGGAGATCAGCGAGCAGAACGATACCACCGTTGACTCCTATGCTATTGGCTTGGCGCTGGATGCAAGTCCGTCGATGACGAAGCCGCGGTCGATCCGCATGCAACGGGCAGTGAAGCATTTGCTCTCCGTGCTCGATAAGCGTGACCAGATCTCAGTGGTGAACTTCTCCGGACGGACCACAACGCCGGTCCCCCTTACCTCGAACCATCAACAAGCACTTGACGACTACACCAGTGTCGAAGGCTTCAATGCACGTCGTGGCGGCTCCTCCGTGTACGACGGTATCATGGCCTCGCTTGAGCAATTGGCCACAACGCCTGCGTCGACCGATCGCGCCTTGATCGTCTTCACCGACGGCGAAGACAACTCCTCTGCGTACGAGCTCGATCAAGTGGTCACGCGCGCCAAAGAGCTGAACGTGAAGATCCATGCCATTGTCTACGGTCTGTCCAACCGCGAACCACTCGACTCGCTCACGCGACTCACGGGCGGGAAGGTGCGCGAACTGGTGGATGCCGATTCCTTTGACAAGGTCTTTCTCGGTCTGTACAATTCCCTGCGACACACGTATACGATCTCGATCAACAACCGTACTCCGGATCAGAGCGAGAGTGTGCTCACGGCCGTTACCACGCTGCGTGCACCCGTGAATGCAGACCTGCATACGCGCGACATTCTGCAGCTCCTTCCAAAGCAGAACGTTTCGATCCCGGATGATGCACAGTCGCAAGGCGCGCTTGTGATGCGCATGGATGTTGACTTCGAGAACGGGATGACGATCGCTGCCGACGATGCAGCGTCGATCGACTCTGTGGCCACACTCCTGATCCAGCGCGAGGATATCGAAGTCGAGATCTCCGATCTCTCCCGTCAGCATGGATCCGGTGACGATGCCGAAATGGCGCTCCTGCGCACCGAGGCCGTTCGCGAACTGCTGATCAAGCGCGGCGTGCCAACGGCACGTGTGCGGAGTCTTGGGAACTCTGCAAAGAGCGATGCCGCAACCAACCGTTCGATGCTCTTCGTCTTCTCGAAGCGCTGATCGTTACGACGTCTTTCGATAGTTCAACACCGCCCACCCATTCAAGACGATGCCCATGCCGATCACGGCAAGGAAGTGCATCTTGATGTCGTCGAACGTACTACCGCGGATCACCACCATGCGCATCACTTCGATGAAGTAGCGCACCGGATTGAAGCGCGTGATCACTTGCGCCCAGGCCGGCATACTGTCGATGGACGTGAACAATCCCCCCAGCATGATGAAGATCATGATGAAGAAGAAGGCCACGAACATGGCTTGCTGCTGCGTTTCGGCATACGTGGACACGAGCAATCCCATGCCAAGCACCGAGAAGATGTAGACCACAGCAAAGCCGTAGAGCAGGAACACACTTCCCTCCGGAACGATGCCATACACAAAGCGCATCACGAGCAGACCGATGGTGAAGACCACCAGACCGAGCACCCAGAACGGAATGAGCTTCCCGAGAATGAACTGATACTTGCGAATGGGTGTGACGTTGATCTGCTCGATGGTGCCCGACTCTTTCTCTTTCACGATGTTCAATGCCGAGAGATAGGCAGCTACCATCGTCACGAGAAACGCCATGATGCCCGGCACCATGTACACTTTATAGTTGAGATACGGATTGAACTTGTTGAGGGCCGAGATCTCGATCTGCGAGACCGGACCGAAACGCGTGGGCTGGATCCACTGCGTACGGAGCTGCGCATTGTACTGCGTGATGATGGTGTTCAGATACGCCGCACCAAGATTGGCCTTCACACCATTGATGGCATTCACGGCAATGAAGAGCGTTTGCTTGTTGTCGCGCACGAGGTTGCGATCGAAGCCGTTCGGGATCTCGAGGATGAGATCGGCCTTGTCCGCTTCGATGAGCTGCATGGCATCGCGATACGACGGCGTTGCAAGGGCCAGCTTGAAGTAGCCCGAGGCCGTGATCGACGTCACAAGACGCTGCGAACCAACAGAGTGATCGTGGTCTACGATGCAGACCGTGATGTTCTTCACTTCGAAGTTCGCCGCATTCGGCAGAATGAGCAACTGCATCACGGGCATGAGGAGGATCATGCGCAGAATGGTGACGTTGCGAAAGATCTGACGGAACTCTTTGCGGAGGAGGAAGAGGAGTGTTCTCATGCGAGGCGGACCTTGAACTTGCGCAAACTGATGACGATCAACAGACCCGTCATTCCCACGAGCACGAGCAGCTCACGCCAGATGGCCGTGAAGCCGAGACCCTTGATCATCACCGACTTCACGATGATGTAGTACCATCGCGCCGGCACAACATTGCTGATGATCTGCAGCGGCAACGGCATGTTCTCGATGGGGAACATGAATCCGCTGAACAGTGTGGTGGGCAACAGCATGCCCATCATCGAGAAGAGCATGGCCGTCTGTTGAGAGTTGGTGATGGTGGAGATGAGCAGACCGAGAGCGAGCGACGTGATGATGAAGACGGTGCTGACAGCAACGAGCAACACCACACTTCCCTGCACCGGTAGGTCGAGCACGTAGACACTCAATACAAGAATGGAGGCAACGTTCACAAGGGAGAGAAGGAGGTAGGGCACCACCTTGGCTACGATCACCAGCATGGGCTTGAAGGGAGAGACGAGCAGGATCTCCATGGTGCCGAGTTCCTTTTCTCGCACGATGGCGATCGACGTCATCATCACGCACACAAGCATGAGCACCAAGGCCATCACGCCGGGCACGAAGTTGGGAGCGCCTTTGAGTTGCGGGTTGTAGAGCATTCGCACGTTCGTGCTGATCGTGTAGGGGAGCGACGTGGTCTGCACGCGCGCCTTCTGATAGTCGGCAATGATGGCCGACACATACGTGGTAAGCGTCGATGCCGTGTTCGGGTCCGAGGCATCGGCAATGATCTGCACGCGTGCGCGCTGCGTATGCATGAGGTCGGTGTTGAAGTTCGCCGGGAAGAGCACGATGAGCTTCACGCCACTGCTGCGAAATGTCTCGTCGATGGATGAATGACCGCCCGGCAACGCATGCGCATGGAACGATCTGCTTGCGGCGATCATGCCGATGATGGAGCGCGATGCCTCGTCGTGCGCATCGTCGATGATGGCGATGTTGGCATTGCGGACCTCGTTGGTAAGAGCGAAGCCGAACAAGAGGATCTGCACGATGGGCAGACCGAAGAGGATCAGCAACGTCTTCCGATCGCGCAGCACATGCAGGAACTCTTTTCGAATGAAGGTGAGGAGCTGATTCATAGTGGTCAGTCCGCCGAGCGTTGCGCGCCGCGCGCAAGGTGATAGAACACGGCATCCATCGTGGGTGCTTGATACGTCTGCTTGAGATCGCGTGGTGTGTCGAGGGCCTTGATGGCCCCGTCCACCATGATCGACACGCGGTGACAGTATTCCGCTTCATCCATGTAGTGCGTGGTGACGAAGATGGTCACTCCCCTGTCGGCCGCCGCATAGATGAGTTCCCAGAACTGACGTCGCGTGAGCGGATCCACTCCGCCCGTTGGCTCGTCGAGGAAAACGATCTTCGGATCGTGGATCATGGCCACCGAGAATGCAAGCTTCTGCTTCCATCCTAGCGGCAAGGAGCCGACGAGTTTCTTCACCTCGCCCTGCAGACCAAGCTGCTCGATGAGGAGATCGCTCTTCTCTTTGATGGCCGAGTCGGACAGACCGTAGATGCCACCAAAGAACGTGATGTTCTCGCGTACCGTAAGGTCTTCGTACAACGAGAACTTCTGACTCATGTAGCCGATCGTTCGCTTTATCTCTTCAGGCTGCGTGAACACGTCGAAGCCCGCCACAGTGGCCGCTCCCGACGTGGGACGTGAGAGTCCGCTCAGCATGCGCATGGCCGTGGTCTTCCCTGCACCGTTGGCGCCAAGGAAGCCGAAGATCTCTCCGGCCGGAACGTCGAACGAGATCTTGTCGACCGCCACGAAGGCACCGAAGTGCTTCGACAGTTCTTGCGTGCGGATCACAACGTCATGCATGATGTTGTCCCATCAAACGAATGAAACAATCTTCGATCGACGGTGCGATCTCGCGGATCTCCACGTCGGCATGTCCACGCGCACGCATCGCAGCGACCACGTCTTCCATCCCTGCCGCCTTCGCGATCCCTTCTGTGTGCAGGGTGAGGTGGACCTCGTCGCCAAAGGCATGACAGCTTTCGGTGAAGGCCTCAGCAAGCAGATCCATGCGCAGATGATAAGCATCGGTAGCACGCACGGCATAGAGGGTGGCAGGGAAGGCCTGCATGATGTTCTCCGGTGTGTCGATCGACATGATGCTTCCGCCTTGGATGAGGGCGATGCGTTCGCACATCATGGCCTCGTCCATGTAGGGTGTCGAGATCAGAATGGCGATGCCTTGCTCCTTGAGTCGTTGCAGCATTTCCCAGAACTCCTTGCGTGACACCGGATCGACGCCTGTTGTGGGCTCGTCGAGAAAGAGCACATGCGGCTTGTGAATGAGCGCGCAACACAGTGCGAGCTTCTGCTTCATGCCACCGCTGAGCTTGCCTGCGCGACGGTGCTTGAAGGGTTCGAGCTGCACATAGATATCGCGGATCAGGTCGTAGTTCTCATCGACGCTCGTGCCGAACAACGTTGCGAAGAAGTTCACGTTCTCTTCGACCGAAAGGTCTTGATACAGCGAGAACTTTCCGGGCATGTAGCCAACGATGCCGCGAATGGCGCGAAAGTCCTTCACCACATCGTAGCCCGCCACCGTGGCCGTTCCTGCGTCGGGAAGGAGCAAGGTGGTGAGGATGCGGAAGAGGCTCGTCTTGCCGGCACCGTCGGGACCGATCAGACCGAAGAGCTCGCCCGGACGCACGTCGAACGACACGTCGTGCACGGCGACTACGGCGCCGTTCTCATACGTCTTGCCGATGCCGTTCAACACAACGGCATTGGACGTTGGGTTAGAAGTTGACTTCACCGTACATCCCGATCTTGAGTGTACCGTCGTTCTTCACACGGATCTTCACCGCATACACAAGGTTGGCGCGCTCATCCTTTGTTTGAATGGTCTTCGGTGTGAACTCTGCCTTATCACTGATCCACGAGATCGTCCCATCGAAGGTGCGCGTTGCATCGGCGCCATTGTCGACGATCACCTTGACACGCTGACCGAGCTTGATCTGTGAGAACTGTCCCCCGCTCACGTAGGCACGCAAGTAGATGGTGGAGAGATCGGCGATCTTGTAGAGTGCCTTGCCCACACTGGTGACCTCGTGCTGTTCCGCATACGTCGTGAGCACGGTTCCGTTCACGGGATTCACAAGTCGACACTTCGCAAGCTGATCGTTGAGCTGCTCGATCTGCACGCGAAGCGGCATGGACTCTTCGGAGATGCTCTGCGTTGAGGTGTTCAATGTTGAGTACACGGCATCGATCTGCTTCTTGATCACCTGCACTTGTGTGGTCGCATCGTCGTATTGCTTTGGCGTGGCAGCATCGGCCTGCACCAGCTTTGCCAAGCGTGCCTGCTCGCGCTGCGCGCCTGCGAGCTGCTCCTGAAGCGAGGCCACTTGCGCGGCGATCTGCGGACGTCGACTGAGCACGGCGGCGATCTGCGCTTCGAGCTGCTTCTTGCGCAAGGAGAGTTGCACGGAGTCGATCGAGCCCACTACGGCACCTGCCGCAAGGGTCTGACCTTCGGTGACGGAGAATTCGTCGAGTCGACCACTGGCCTCGGCAGAGACGATGGTCTCGGTGGCCTCGAACGTGCCGGATGCATCGTACGTGACCTTGCCGTTTCCGCACGAGGCAAGGGTGAAGGCGGCAAGGCCGAGCAAGCAGAGGCGGGTGAGCATGGAAATGGAGTTCTTCATCGTATCACTTTCCGGATGTCGTGTTGTAGTTGTAGATGGCCATGAGTTGCTGCACGCGGTGCAACGAGCGTTGGCGGCGTGCAAGATCTTCTGCATTCAGGTCGCGCAAATAGTCGCGCGTGGTGAGCACTCCATTCAGGAACTGCGCATTCGATGAGGCACGAACGGCCGCACGAAGCGCAATGATCTCGTCATCCAGTTGCAGTGCTTGTTCATACTTGGAGAGTTCCACACGTTGCTGACGGAGTGTGAGCATGGTGTTGAAGAGGAAGGTCTCTTGCTGCACGTCGACGATGGATCGCTGCACGTTCAGCACTTCGCGTTCGGCGGATGAGGTGTAGAGTCCGCTGATGGACCACGAAAGCCGCGCACCCGCAACGTAGTACGGGTCGAAGTCGTTCGAAAGCATGTTCAATGCCGGACGTCCGAAACCGCCTTGTGCAAAGAGTCCGATGCGCGGAATGCTGCGCGCCGTGATCACATCGTTCTGCACAGAGAGTGCCTTGCGTTGTGCTTCGAACACGGTGAGCTCGGGTCGACGGATCGCATCCTCCAGCGCCGCGAACGGCGGTTCGACGAAGACCGTCGACTCCGCAAGGTCCATGTTGATGAACAGGCCCAGCATCTGCACATAGGCTGCGCGCGCTGTGCGCAGGTCGAGCTCGCGTTGTTGTTGCGACAGCAACTCGGCGCGCAGCATCTGCACGCTACTCTTGAGCGCTGCACCCGCACCAACGGCTCCTTCCACGCTTTTGATGGCCGTGTCGAGATCGCGCTGGAACACGCGCACCTGTTCGATCTGATCGTTCAAGAGCAGCACGCCGAAGAACAACTGATTGATGCGCTCGCGGAGTTTGTACAGATCCACGTCGAGCTTCCGATCGTCCACTTCGGCCGTTGCTTCTTGCACACGTTGTTGTTGATGAATGGTGCCGCCATCGTAAATGGTCTGCGTGACCTCGCCGTAGATCTTGTATTGGTCCTTTGCCACAGACTCGAAGGCGAGACCCGGGATGCGCACGGGCACTTCGGTAACGGCACTTTGATACGTGGCCTGTCCGTTCACGGCAAGCTGCGGCAAGTACCCCTTCCCTGCCGCCTCAACAGAATACTCCTTGCTGGCGGCGATCAGGGCGCGTTGCTTGTGTTGCGGATAGTAGCTCACGGCGCGCGCTAGGCACGTGTCGAGCGTGAGGGTGGCAGGGCTCTGCGCAAGGATCGTCGCGCTTGTGATCAAGAGGATCAGGATGGTGAGTGTTGCGGTTTTCACGGTCGCACCTCGAGCATTGCATGGACCCAGTGCGGGATCTGTTGTTTGCGTTCTTGCATCATGGCATTGAATTGATCGGTGGTGATGTTGGACATCGCTTGAAAGAACGGACGGGCGATGAAGGGGAACACCGTAAGGCCAAAGAGATTCATCACGAAGTGCATCGGTGGGATCGGAGCGAATCGCTTTGCCGCAACGGCCTCGGTGTACTGTTGCATGAAGTGCGACGTCATCAGCATCTTCTTCACTCCCAATCGCTCCGTGATCAGAGCCGGGTTCGATCGCAACGCCGTCATGATGAAGAGCGGAAGGTCCGGCTGCAACGTCAGCAGATCGATGTAGGCATTCGCATAGAAGCGGATCTTCTCGTCGAATGACGTCGACGTGTCGTTGAATCCCACGGCGATCCCCTTCACAAACGACTCCATGTGTTCCAACATGATGATGTCGAACAGGTTCTGCTTGCTGCGGAAGTAGTAGTTCATCAAGGCAAGGTTGATCCCTGCCTCCTTCGCAATATCTCGCGTCTTCGTGCCTTCGAAGCCTTGTTGCATGAACAAGCGTCGGGCAGCTTCCTTGATCTTCTCTTCGGTACTTGGGTCCATGTTCGCCTTCGTTGAATAACGATGCGAATCTAAGAATTAAACATCTGATTAAACAAACTGTTTAATCAATTCTTATCTGGTGCAGGGTTCGGGTCGTCACGGCCGCACAGCCGGCGAGGATTGCCGAGATCGGGATAAATAGCAATTGTTCAAGGAGGTTAGCGCTGGCGATGTTGGCCACGACGCTCAAGGAGAGCACGACCGTGAAGAAGACCATGGAGATGCGAACGAGACGCGTCGACTGTCCCACCGCCACGGCATGCCGTGCACGCAGGGAGATCCACAGGAAGATCAGGGCCGCACCGATCGACACCATTTCCAGCTGTACGATGTCGCCCTGGATGCGCTGTCCCCCACTCCACACCAAGGACGATGGAAACATCCCAAGGAGCACGGCGGCATGGAAGCAAACAAGCAATGCATTGCCGAAAGCGAGGAGAGTTGGAGCGATGAGGCGAGGATTCGAAGGGGTGGAGTGCATGTCGTGAATTTATCTACATTTGGTCGACATACTTGTAGGTGCACGCCATGGCATTCATCTCTTCCCTCTCCACACGCTCACTCCTCATCGCCTTCGCCGTCACGGCCATGTGCTGTAGCAGTTGCACAAGCGATCCATCAGGTCCGGCAAAGAGCGGCAACAACCTACTAAAAGGAACCGTGCGACTTCTGAACGATGAGTACGGCAATCCGATCGCCGATCAAAGCGGCATCGATGTTGTGCTCGATAACGGTGTCGATGTGTTCAAGACCACGACGGCAACAGACGGTTCATGGCAAGTGGCGAATGCACCGGCGAGCGTGTATACGATCACGGCATCAAAAGTCGGCTTCTACTCGTACGCGAACTGCAATGCTGTGCAGGATTCTCAAGTGAACATTCAATACGTTGGTGCCGGTACGTTCACAGTGTTCCCATTGATGCTAGCACGAGATATCTCACCATCAATGTTATCAGATCCATCGGCTACTCTGGAGTGGAAGATCAGAAGGGACTCTACCGAGCATTCCGGCGTACGCTATGATACGACGGTAACACTATCCGTCCGCGCTCGAACGAAGAATCTTGGCACATTCAACTACCAGGTCAACATTTCAGACCGACCAGATAGCGATTGTAATAGTGCGATCATCAAGCAGATAGTGAGTTTAACGTCTCAGAACGGGGAAGTGAAGACTTCATTCGAGTGGCCCTATGGGCTTAAGACACTCCGAAATGCATTTGGCAAAGACGTTATAGGCCAAACATACTACGTTCAACTTCGCCCACGTTTCGCAAAGAACTTCTCGCGAACCGGTCCCAGTCAACTGCAATGCCTCGAACCTGCTGTAGCACAGTTCACTTTCTAGTCCGTTCTGTGATCAAGTCCACTTCAATCGATGAGGATGCGCCGAGTAGCAGACTCATTGCCCACCGTAACGATCATCGTGTATGCCCCTCTTGGTAGTCCGAGACGGGATAGCGGGATCGAGACCTCTGATACTCCACGCGGGAGCTGCACAGGACGATCCTCATATGCCAATTGTCCTTGCGCATCGATCAAATGGATCGTAGCCGTGGCATCTGTTGTGCAACGAAGTTGAAGTCGAATGTGGTCGCGGGCCGGAATGGGGCCGACTGAGAGGACAGAGAACGAACCTTCCTCGGTCGGACAAACGCCGAATGCAGACGGGGCCTCAAGGCGCTCACACAGTTCCAGTTGCGTGAGTTGATCTTCGATGGCATCGAGGGTGATCCGATACTCCGAACCAATGAACGACCGGATATGCTCGGGCAGTGACATCAAACATTCACGACTCGCTAGGAAAACGTAGACAACATCCATGCGAACGAGTTCATTTCGAAGCTCCGGCATCCGGACCCATGGTGTTTGAAATCGTATGGGCAGCAGCAACGCTTTGAGAGGAACTTTGATCCGACCCGCGTCCGCTGTGTAGTTCAAGAGTTCGTCGATCGGCATTTTCGAATGAAATAGAGTGACAAGCGCACCGGCTGCCAACTGTCCGGCCTTTGTGTATTCATTGTGCATCCCTCCGTCACCCATGATCATTGCGATCTTGTCGATTGTGTCGTGTGATGTACTCTGAAGCACGGCATAGTAGCCAGCCGGCCTACAGGCATCAACGCGAAGGAAGGGAATCCTCCTCGATCCGAGTACATACTCGTTACCTCGAGGATGCAGGTACACTAGGTGTTCTGCTGTCATCACCCCTACGACAGGGTCTTTGAACGTGGATCGTGAGGTGTCGAAGGTAAAACCTCCAAATTCCGATGTGACCGCCGTCACGCTATCGAAGTAGATCCCCATTCGCTCCAACTCGTCTTGAGACAGCTCTATTCCAGTCGTGCCAGCACTTCCGGGTGTTGGCCGGAGTGGAATGGAAGGGATCTCTATGGAACGGATCCGATGCCACACACCCCTATCCACCTTGCTCTCATTTTCTAGTCCACCATCATTCGAGGTCGTGTCGCTCTCCTTGAGAGGGACACCGAGGACATTCATCTTGCCGGTGGATACAACACTATCTGTCGTGACCATTTGATGCACATTTGTTTCCTCCTGCTGGAGCAAGAGCACAGCGACGAAGCCTCCGAGGAAGAGCATCGAAAGCACGACCACGATCGCACCTCTCCTCGACGATCGAACGATCGGAAGCTCTTCCTCTTGAACCAGCGGAGGATCCACAATTGCCTGCTGCATGGCGCGAAGCTGACGGTCAAGTTCATGCTCTGTCATTTCGTTCCTCCGTATTGATCTTCACCGGATCGGTGAGTTGTGCGCGCAGCTGATCCCTACCACGCTTCACACGCATCTTGACTGCCGAGAGGCCGATCCCAAGTGTATCGGCGATCTCCTGGAGCGGCCATCCCTCGATCTCTGCCAAGAGCAGGGGGATCCGCTGCTCGTCGTGCAAGGCGGCGATCGCATCACGCAGTCGGTTCATGTCTGCTACGGTATCCGGTGCCGCACTCTCGCACCGCATGGAATCGACGTCGACGATGGGCTCATATCGAGCGCTGCGATCTCGACCTCGACGGTACACGCGCACGACGGCACTGTTGATGTACGGACGCAGATGTTCAGCATCGCCGATCTTTCTCCAGGCCATGCACGCCGATGCAAGCGCTTCCTGTAGGACGTCCTTTGCCTCGATCCGATTTCTGCAGACGTACAGAGCGAACCGCTCAACATCCTTTCGGACGCTGAGGTAGGCCTGTGTGAATGCTTCTTGCTCGCTCATGATAGTAGAATGCACGTTGCAGACGATCGGTCACTCACACCCCCAAGATCGATCTGGTTCGATATGACAACGGCCGGTCCGAGGACTCGGAGCGGCCGCAGTATGGATGATTCGAGTTGATCTCTTACGTCGTAATGAACTTCGGATGCACGAGGTTCTCAAACGAATACAGTTCGTCCCACTTCTCTTGGGTGATGACCTTGCGCTCGAGCACGGCGATGGAGTGCACGCTCTTGCCCGTGGTGAGCGCTTCTTTGGCGATGGAGGCGGATGCCTCGTAGCCGATGATGGGATTGAGGAGCGTGACGATGCCGATGGAGTTCATCACCATGTTGGAGGTGACGTCGGCATTGGCCGTGATGCCGTCGATGCACTTGTCCGCCAACATCACGCAGGCCTTGGCAAGGTAGTCCAGCGAGGTGAAGAGGGCAAAGCCGATCACGGGTTCCATCACGTTGAGTTGGAGCTGACCTGCCTCGGCCGCCATCGTGATCGTGAGATCGGCACCGATCACATAGAAGCATGTTTGGTTCATGGCCTCGGGGATCACCGGATTCACCTTGCCGGGCATGATGGAGGAGCCGGGCTGCATGGCGGGAAGGTTGATCTCGTTGAAGCCGCAACGTGGACCTGAACTCAAGAGCCGCAGATCGTTGCAGATCTTGGAGAGCTTCACCGCACAACGCTTGAGCGTGCCCGAGATCTGTACATAAGCGCCCGTGTCCACGGTTGCTTCGATCAGATCCGGTGAGAGCTTCACATCGATCCCGCTGATCTCTGCAATGTACTTCGTTGCCAATGCCGCATAGCCTTGCGGTGCATTCACACCGGTGCCGATGGCTGTGGCACCGATGTTGATCTCGGTAATGAGCGACTGTACTTCGCGCATCCGCTGCACATCCTCACCAATGGTGGTGGCAAAGGCATGGAACTCTTCGCCGAGCGTCATGGGCACAGCATCCTGCAACTGCGTGCGCCCCATCTTCAGTACTTCGGAGAACTCTTCGCTCTTGCGTGAGAACGATTCCTGCACGTGCTGCAATGCAACACAGAAGGCATCGATCTTGTGATAGAGGGCAATGCGAAATGCAGTGGGATAGGCATCGTTCGTGGATTGCGCAAGGTTCACATGGTTGTTCGGATGCAGGAACTCGTACTCGCCTTTCTTCTTGCCCAAGTACTCGAGGCCGACGTTGGCGATCACCTCGTTGGCATTCATGTTGCACGATGTGCCGGCGCCGCCTTGGATCATGTCCGACACAAAGTGCTCCACGAACTCGCCCGCAATGAGTCGGTCACTCGCATACACAATGGCATCGGCAATGGTCGGGTCGAGAACACCAAGGTCCTTATTGGCAAGCGCTGCTGCCTTCTTCACAACACCAAAGGCCTTGATCAGTAGTGGCTCGCGCGAGATGGGAAGGCCGGTGATGGAGAAGTTCTCCAGGGCGCGAACAGTCTGTACGCCGTAGTAATGTTCGTTGGAGATCTCGCGTTCACCGAGAAAGTCGTGTTCGATGCGCTTGCCCATTGCTCTGCTCCGGATGGTGTGATCGTGATAGACCGCAAATCAACGACATTATTCGCTCACATCGAAGCGCGCACCGAGAGAAAGATGGAGCGTGCATCGGCAGGAACAATGCCGGGTCCGGGATACGTCTCGGCGCGACGGGAGAAGTACCGTGCATCAAGTACGTTGTTCACGCCCCCTTCCACCATGATCCATGCCCATGCATAGCGCACCGTACAATCCACCACGCCATAGGCCGGCACGATACCCACGACGCCGGTTGACGAGAACACGGCATTTGTTGCATCGCTGTACTGTCGGGCCGTGTACGAATACTGCGCACTGCACGAGAACCCGCCGCTTGCATAGGAAAGGCCCGTACGAAGGAGGAAGGGCGGCACGGTCTCGACCTCTTTGTTCGCAATGGCCGTGTTCGACGTGTTGATGTAGCGCGCATCGAGGAAGGAGGCGTTGATGAAGGGCGTGAGGGAGGAGGTGGCGTGATCGTCGACAAGACGGAGCACGTCGACGGAGACGAGGACCTCGAGTCCCACCGTACGCGAGTCGGCAACATTCGTGCGATAGCGATACGGGAGATAGAGCGGTGCCTGATCGTTCTTGAGAATGGTACCGATGCGGTCGTTGTAGCGCAGATAGTAAACAGATGCATCGTAGCGGATGTTGTCGAGGAATGTGCCGCGCACGCCAAGGTCGGCATTGTAGCCGGACTCATCACGCATGGCCGGGTCGACAACGAAGTTGGGATTCACCACACGCAGATCATTGAATGTGATGGCACGATAGTTCTGCGAGAAGTTGCCATAGAACTCTGTGTGTTCATTCGGACGATAGCTTGTTCCCACGCCTGCGAACACGAAGGATCGTGTGCGCGTGATGGTCTCGTCGTAGCGTTTGTCTGCGACAACGTTGCCGGCATAGTCGAGCGAGCGGACGCGATACCATCCATCAGCACGCGTATCGATGTACTCCCACCGTACGCCCGGCGTTACGCTGAACTCCGGTGTGATGGTGAACATGTTCTCGGCGAACACGGCAATGTTCTTGCCCGGGAAGGTGTAATCGGACAGCGCAATGGTGTCTTGATGCTGCTGACGGTGCGTCGAACCGGAGTACAACCGTGCACCAACGAGGAAGGCAGAGATGCCGTCGAACAGACCGTACCGTTGCAAGAAGCGCGTCTCGTTCCCAACGTTCATGTAGTCGTCGTCCAGGTGTTGGAGCGGACCTCCAAGATCGACCATGGTGGGGGGATCAAGGTTGCCCACGACATGACGTCCGGCATTCACAGCAAAGAAGCGTGTGTTGATCTCCGACGTGGAGGAGAAGTGATACGTGCCCGAGAGTGAGAGCACGCCCCAGTCCACGTTCATCCAATTGCGTGCTCGCACGCTCTGTTGCGGGTCCGACGCGAACATGGCATCCGTGAGTCCACCCGGCTGTTGTGCCTCATAGCGGTACAACGTGTACTCTGCATGCAGATCGAGTTTTGATGACGGTCGGTAGGTGACGGCGGCATAGGCATTGTGCGCATTGAGCACGGAATTCGGTCGCCATCCATCAGAATGCTTGTACTGATAGAACGACGTATACGCCACATCCCCCACCGTGCCGCCAAGCGTTGCGAACGATTGCACATAGCCATACGATCCAACGGTCTGCTTGGCAGCTGCCTTGAACGGCACATCCGATGGCGGTTGCTGCATCACGAAGTTCAACATGCCACCGAACTGCGTTCCATACTGCAGTGCGCCGGCACCACGCACGATCTCGATGCGCTCCACTCCATCCAGTGGCGGCGTGTAGTAGCTCTCAGGATAACCCAGTGCATCGGCCGCAATGTCGTATCCGTTCTGTCGTGTGTTGAAGCTCGACGTGCGGTTCGGGCTCAAACCACGCGCGGCAATGCTGAGCTGCGACCCCGCACCATCGCCGTCCCACACGTGAATGCCGCTCACCTTGGCGTAGATCTGACGTGCATTGTTCGATGCCACGTTCACCGTCATGTTCTTGAGCAGCAGCACTTCACTCTTCTTCGACTCGTAGATACCCACACCATCCACGCCACGCAGTGGCGTGATCTCGGCACGCTTCGATGCATCGTCCTCGATCGTCATCGTCGGCGCCGTGTAGACCGTTGTGTCCGTTCGCACCACACGCTTCTTCGGTGGCACCACATGCGTTTGTGCTTGCAGGTGTGCACCAATGCAACTCAGAACGATCACAACGAGCAGGCTCCTCATGGCGTCACCCATGCATACGGTGCGCAGCCATCGTCAGTGACGGCAAGGTTTTGCGTCGGGTCCACCAACAGTCGCCCCGGAGCCGCATTCAGCGTTGCATACACTTCTGCGCGCACATGCGGATCGCGCATGCCGCGAGCACGATAGTGCGCAGCGAGCTTGTGGGCATACTGCAGGATCATGTCGGGTTGCGTCGACATCTGTCGCTCCTGCATATCGTTCAGGAACTCACTGTTCACGACGACGCCCTCTCTCTCGTTTGCCCTGCCACCTTCCCCATCCATGACGTAGAACGTGGCCGTTGCGGCCTTCTCCATGAGCATCACGCGCCATCCGAAGCGAAAGCCCTGTTCATGCCAGAACATGTTGCCGGGATAGAAGTAGGGTCGCAACGGAAGAAGGACCTGAACAAGTATGAAGGCGGCAAGGACGCCGATCGTGCGCGGCACCGGTACAGTGTCGTGGGCGTAGTGGGCGTCGACGAGGAAGATCGTCGACATGCCGATCATCACGTACGGAAAGACGCCGATCTGGAACAACGTCGCCGTACACAGATGGAACACCACCACGGCTCCGAATGCATACCACTTCGTCCGTCGATGCATCAGGAAGAAGACGATGGTGCAGTCGTACACCATGCCGAACCATGCGAAGACGTAGGCGGTGAGCGGCTTTGCGAGGAGTGGACCGATCACGGGCATCGTATCGTGCGCGGGCAACCAGATGCGAAGGGGCATGGCATCGAGGAGCCATGGTGCATTGATCTTGGCAATGCCGGCATAGATGTAGACGATGGCCACCTGCAGTTTGAACACATCCACCATCCAGCGAGGAACACGGTCAACGCGCAGTGATGGCTTGCGTAGCACATCCACGCTGAACGCACGATGTGCCGGCATCATGGCAAGCAAGGTCGCAACAACGATGATGAAGTAGTAGTGGTTCAGGTAGTAGGCCTTGTCGAACAGGAAGACCCACGTGAACAGCACGACGAAGAGTATGGATGTAATGCGAAACCAGGCACCAAGGACGATGCCAAGAGCGGCAAGGGCCATGACGACGAAAAGGGCATCCAGCCACGGTTGCGGCGGGATGGGCACCCAGTCGAATCCGTCATACGAGAAGTGCATGACGGGACGGACGTAGTGATCGTCCACCCAACCGAGCACCATGAAGCGGATCGTACTGAGCAGGCCGACAAGGCCAACGAGAATGCGAAGAACGACAAGTGGAAGGATCGATGCTGTGGATGTGATGTAGCGACGCAGCATCAGTCGCCGTCTCCGCTCGAATACGTGATGGCAATGCCAAGTCGTGAACTCATCTCGCTCTTGAAGAAGCGCGTGAGCTTTTGAAGTTCGGTATAGACCTTACTTGCTGGTGTTGGTGCAGAAACGATCTGTGTAGCGAGCGATGGTTGCATCGGGAATGCGTCCAGGGCACGTTTCACTGAATCGATCTGATCTTCTGTCCGAGTTTTCAGGTCTGCACCACCCGGCACCGCGTCCAGGTAGGTTCGAAAGCACTCCCATGTTCGAACCACACCACCGAAGTGGATCTTCGTTGCTGCGATGGACTGGTTCTCGTACTCAGTGGAAAGGCTTGCATAATAGCATTCGACCTTGGTTGGCTCTGGTCCGCTCTGTCCAGGACTCATTCCAAGCGGAATGCCCCATTTGAAGTTCTTGATGTTCTCGTACGACTTGTTGAATTCGTTGAAGACCAACGATGTCGAGCTCCCGATAGCCGTACCATTGTTCGCGATGAATGAGCCGCGATACGGGCCGGTCCAGGCAGCATGTACTTGTCCAACTCGTTGCTTGATATCTCGAATGATCGCCCGGAGATAGGCACCGCGGTTCGGCTGCTGTCGAAATCCTGTTGCGACATCCGTGCTGTCACCGGTCGTTCCGAACAACAGATACTCCACCCCGTAGATTCCTCTCGAGTCACGATCGTAATTGGCCGTCGAGGTGTCGGCGGAGCTGATCTTTGACTCCATCTTGGACGCGTTCACTGGGAATGTCCCGATGCTCACCCCAAGATTACCGGTTGCAGATTCAGCAGGACCGAAATCATACATCTGGACAAGACTCCACGCGTAGTGCAGCTGCACCCATTGGTAACGGGCAGCGAGAACTGCCGTTGGTGTCGGGTCAGCGAGCAACTCCTCACACTCCGTTGAACACACTTCGATCCGCGCCATCAAGGTCGTGTAACCAGGTATGATCAGATTATCCGCAAGACGCGTCAGCATCGCCTTCCGGTCGAATGTGTCCCCAGGACTCTGCGTCCCCGAGTCATTGCATCCAACGACGGAAGCGAGTACAACCAATGTGAGCAGTAGGTGCTTCATCTTGTCTTTCACTAGTCACTTGTCACTTGTCACTCGTCACTTGTCACTTGCGACTTTGCTGCGAAATCCAATTCACTTTACAATCATTTACGTCCGCCGCTGACAATCCATAGACCGCAGCGATCTTGGAAACCGCACCGGTGCTTGCATCCAGCTTGGCAAGCGCAGATGGGTCCTTCAGGAAGAGATAGCAGGTAGGTGTTCCGCCCCAAGGTGCAAGAGCCAGCGTGCAGATCTCGTCGATCTGTGCCGTGGTGATGCGGCGCTCGGAAGGATGCATGGCGCGCAGACCGTAGAGGAAGCCGATCGCTTCCGAATAGTCATGCATAGCGTCAGCACGTCCTTCATCGTCCGTGGCTTTGTTCATTTCGTCGATGGCCTCGAGGAAGTAGCTGATCACCGTCCGCGCGATCCCTTCTTCCACGGCGACGCGCCACTGCTGTTCGGCGTTCACACTGTCGGTGCGTGTTGCTGCGCCGCCCTTGCCGATCTCTTGCAATCGAAGGATGGCAGACTTGATAAGACCGTACGGACCGGCACCGTCGTTCTTATCACGACGTGCGATGTACTTCATCAAGCCGCGGTCACGATAGGCATTCGATGTATCGTCGGTGTTGGCGAACATGGGATGTCCACCCAACGATGCCACGATGCGCTGCAAACGTGTGCGTGGTTCGGGCGTTGCGATGTTGGCATCAGCGCGAGCGCCATTGTACAGTGCCGCCACCTGGAGCGACTTCGCGATCACCTCTGCAAGCTCGAGTCCGTACTTATCGAGCAACACATCGTGATACACGCCACCGTTTCCGTTCGGTGTGGTGGCAGGGTCGAACGTCCGTCCGGCAATGAAGAGCAGAACGGTGTGGAGCGAATCGATGTAGGAGACGAAGGGCGGAATGGTCCGCTGCTGCAACGTCGACGAGGGACTCCAGAATGCTCGAAGCTGCGTGGCATTCAACTGTATACCCGGCGCATTCGCCTGCTTGATCGTCGCAATATGTGCGTCGAGCATCGATACCGTTGCCCGCTGCGTCATGGCTGCCGATGAATAATCCGTGGAATCCAGCGTGGCCGGCGTCGAAGGTCCGGTCCCACCATCATTTCCACAGCTCATTACTCCGACACACACCGCAATGGCGGCCGCAATCTTCCCGATCTGCTGAAAACGTGACATCATTTCGCTTCTCCTTATTTGGACTTAGTCCAAATATAAGGAAGGGATCTGAAATTGCAAGTTCTTCCGTAGTATCGATCATGATCGTCCTCATCTCGGGGCTACCAGCCACCGGCAAGACAACATTGGCACAGACCATTTCCCAACAGCGAGCTTGGCCTGTGCTAGGGAAGGATATGGTCAAAGAGGAGCTTGCCGCTCACATCGCGGTCCATGATCGTTTGGATTCGAGGCGTTTGGGGATCCTCGCAGAGGAGATCTTGCTCCGCGTGGCGACAGTATATGCTGAACAAGGACTGAATTGCATCATTGAGTCGACGTTCCGCCCCGAGTTCATACACGATCACCTTTCCCGCCTTGCCTCCCTCACTGCCCTATCCGTGATCGTCGTTCAATGTGAACGCGAAACGATGCTTGCGCGTTTTGTTGCCCGAGAGACGCGCGACCGCGTGCACTACGACGTCGATGTCCTTGATGAGCTTCGTTCTATGAACGAGATCAGCGTTGAACTCTTCAAAGCTTACACGGAAGATGTGACCATCAAGAACACGAGTACAGCTGAGGTATAGAAAACCCCGGCCTCCATTGGAGCAAGACCGGGGCCACTGTAATGAGGAGATGCCGACGAGTTGTTAGTTGATGGTGTACGAAGCGCTCAGGTAGGCGAGACGTGGGATGTTCGAACCGCCATAGATCTCGTAGTGACGGAAGTCGAAGACGTTGGTGATGGCGAGGCCGACGTGGAGATCGTCCATCACCTGGAGTCCGGCGTTGAGGTTGAACACGTTATAGGTTGGCACATAGCCCTTGAAGTCGCCGGCCAACCAGTTGAAGCCATCCACCCAGCGCCACATCACCGATACGTCCCACGAGCCCGGCACGGCATACGATGCACCGATGTTCACGCGGTTAGGAGAAGTGTTCGGCGATAGAAGCATATCACCCGATTGCAGGAATGGATTCGTGGTCTTTGCATCGATGAGATTGGCGTGATAGTAGGCGTAGTTCGCATTGACCTTCAAACGCTCACTGACAAGGAACTCGGCACCGATCTCCACTCCGTATTGCTCGACAAGACCAAGGTTGGTGTTCGACACAATGAAGGCCGCATTGTTGTTGTACGTGGTGAAGCGCGCTCGGTCTTGTTCTTGCAGGGCCTTGTAGACCATGGAGTCGACGAGTCCTTGATACTGCTTGAGGTTGTCCGGTAGTCGCGAGTTCGAATTCCACGTAGTGTAGTTCGCATTCACACCGGGCAAGAAGCCCGAGATGAAGTTGCGCATTCGGTTGTAATAAGCGTCCACGGTCAAGAAGAGCTTCGTGCCGATCACACCTTTATAACCGAACTCATAGCCGATGTTCTCTTCCACGTTGAGGTCTGGATTCCCAACACCAAGAGCGATCGGCTGGATGGCCTGCGGATTCGTCGGTGATGTGATGGTGGTGTCGTACAGACCAAGGTCGACGTTCTGCGACGTGCCTGTGAGCTTCGACAGTGTGTCGTTCACACTTGCCTGCACCGGACGGAAGTTGACCGGACGTCCTTGCGCCGTGAGCGCCGGACGGAATCCGTACCGACGGTACAACTCCGAGAAGTTGGCGCGCTGGAAGGAACGTCCCGCCGTAACACGGAACTGCTGTCCGGCAATGGGCGAGAAGACCACGGCAAGACGTGGCGAGAACTGCTGCGGATAGATACTTGCATTGTCGTAGCGAGCCGATCCAACGAACGACCACTGATCTGATGGCTTGAATTGAAGTTGTCCGTACACACCACCAATGTTGGCCGTGATCGGATCGTTCGGATAGAACACCGTTCCGTTGGAACCAATGGACATGTGTTGCAACTGCGTACCAAGCGTATAGGTGATGGTCTCGCCCGCCGTGTTGTTGTACTGCGCATCAAGATCCACATCATACGAATCGTCAAGGATGATGGTGCCCGGAGGGGCGGCAAGGATGCGCATGGTGTCGATCGTGCGACGTGCGTTGTAGACCGTCTGCACGTGGAAGTGCGTGTCGTGATAGGCTAGTCGTGCAAACGGTTTCTCGGATTTCGGAACGTGGATACGACCCGATCCCGCCAGCATGATCTCGTTTCCGAATTGCGAATAGCCGAACTCTCCGAGGATCGTTTGGGTTGGACTCAAACTGTAGTCCATACGCACGGTACCATACGTTGCAAAGGTCTCGCGATCTTCCGCCGTGATCTTGTTCAACTCGCGTGCTGCCGGCCACAACGATGGATACTCGGCCACCATCGATGCACTGTCCGTGCGGTTCTGTGCAAGGTTGAGCGATTGGGAGTGACCGAAGGTGACCTTATACGCAAGGTCACCCAAGACACCTGCATGACGTGCATCGGCGCGGAAGGTCTTGTAGTCACCACCAAGCAACGTGACCTTTGTTCCCTGCGATTCGCGTGGCGACAGCGTGGTCATGTTCAACACACCGTTGAAGGCGTTGGCGCCATACAGTGCTGCGGCCGGACCTCGAACAAGTTCGATACTGGCGAACTCATCGAGCGGCATGGCGAAGGAGTTCCATTCCGTTGCGCCGATCTGTTGCAGCGACACATCACGTCCGTCAACCAACACGAGCAACCGTCGATTCGTGCTGTTGTTGAATCCGCGCGTGTTCACGTTGAAGTCCGTAGCACCGTTCTGCACAACGTCCACTCCCGTCATCCCTTCAAGCGCTCGACCGAGCTGATTGCCGCGCGAGGCGCGCTGGATCTCGATCGGCGTCATCACGGTAACGGCTGCCGGTGTTTCGGTGACCTTCTCGGCACGCTTGCTAGCACCGTAGACCACCACAGCATCGAACGTGTTCTCGGTGATGGCCATGTCGACGTTCACCGTCACTGGATCTGTGCCATTGGTCTTCACACTGATCGTGGTATCACGCAGTGCCACACTGTGCAATGAGATCGCATGCGTTCCTGCATCGATGCCCTTGAGCGTGAACTGACCTTTGCCATTCGTAAAGGCCACCTTCTTCGTTGCGGAATCAAGCACACGCACACCTCGTGCAGGCTCCTTCCCTTCTCCAAAACGGATCGTTCCGGTGATCACTCCATCCGACGCCAACAACGGCGTTGCGAATGCAAGTGCGCACAGGCCCCCCAACCCAAGTCGTACGACATGGTTCATGAACATCTCCAATGGTTACCAACAATGAGAGTGAATTACGTGATGCCGACGCGATACCCCTGTGCTGCTCGACGTGCCCCCAGTTCATCGTACACGGCGGGATCATCCGGAGTGTACGTTGCCAGACCATCGACATAGCGATTGAACATGCAGAATGATGCGCCGATAAGAATGGCGTCGTGGATCTCGAGATCAGTTGCACCAACAGACCGTGCATGCGCAACGGCCTCGGGCGTTACTTCCTTGCCGCCTTTCCGCACTTGCAGTGCCAAGACGAGCAGGGCATTGAGTTTGTCAGAAACAGGAGCATGCAGTGGATCTCGGAGCACCGACTCAACAAGATCTCGAGCGCCTTCAACTGCATGGAGTTGGTGAACGGCGATCGACGCATGGATGGTCGAACAATACACACATTCGTTCGCCCGCGACACTGCGGCTCCTATCATTTCTCGCTCACCGGCAGAGAGCGTATGCTCGTCGTGCAACAACACACTTACCAGCTCATTCATGTGCTGTGCCGTGTCGGGCCGATACAACATCGGTCCACGAATGCCCGGCACGCCTTCGGGAAGATCAATGTGAGGCATTGGGAAGTCCCTTTCGCTCATAGCCATTCGTGGTAAGTCGATCGGCCAGTTTCTCGTAGTAGTCCATGCTCGGCGGATAGTCGGATGCAAGTCCATCAACGTATCGATTGTACAAACAGAAGAGCGATGCGATGAGCACCGTGTCGTGGATCTCCACGTCGGTGGCACCGGCCTTGCGTGCCGCTACCACCATGTCCGCTGTGATGCCTTGCACATTGCGTTGCAGTGCACGCGCCATGATCAGAAGATGACGGACCTTGTCGGAGACGGGCGCCGTGGTCGGATCCCACACAATGGCATCCACTTCGTCGCGCGTCCATCCGTACCGTGCCGCTGTTGCAGCATGCGCATTCGTGCAGAACGTGCAGGCGTTGCCCGCGGAGACGATCGTGGCGATCAGCTCACGCTCTCCCTCGGTGAGCGTGTTGGGTCCACGCAAGATGAACTGCGTGAGATCGCGGATCGGCGCCGACGTGTCGAGTCGTGATTCCAACAATCCGGTGATGCCCGGCAGTCCCGACGGAACAGTGATGTGTGCCATGATCAGCCTCCGTACCCTTGCTCGGCCATGCGCTTGCCCATGGGCACGTATGCTTCCGGATCAGTAGGGGTCAGGGCGGCAAGGCCATCCACATATCGGTTGTACATGCAGAAGGCCGCCGCGATGAGCACCGTATCGTGAATGTCGCGATCGACGGCACCCGCATCACGCGCCGCTTGCACGTCGGCATCGGTGACGATCCGTCCACCTTGCCGAACCTTCTCGGCAATGGGAAGCAACGCACGCATCTTGGCGGACAGACGGTCGGTGTTGTTGTGATAGACCACATCGTCCACGATGGATGCATCGGCACCGTATTGATGGCGCGCCGCGGCGGCATGACTCATCGTGCAGAACGTGCACTTGTTGCCATGCGACACGAAGGTGGCAAGCAACTCGCGCTCGGCCTTGGTCAGTGGACTCTCTCCATGCAACAGCGCATGGGCCAGTCGACTGAGTGGTGCCCCGGTCTCGGGTCGGTAGTTGAACAGACTTCGAATGCCTGGTGTTGCGGGATCGACGGGAATGTGGGCCATAATGATCGTACGGTGTTGTGTTATGTGAGAACGGGTGTCGAGAGAGGTTTCGGTTCATGCGCAAAGCGCGTCACCACAAGGCCGACGAGCAATGGCAGTGTGAAGACGAGCAGCGCTTCGCGGTATCCGCCAAAGGCGGCCACGAGCACGCCGATGTTGAGCACTGCACCGGCCGTGAGAATGCGCCCGATGTTGAAGCAGATACCCACCGACGTCGCACGAATGTGATGCGCAAAGAGCTCAGGGATGTACAAGGCCATCAGTCCTTGCGCCATGCCGAAGAAGATGGCGAGCACGGCAATGCTCACCGTCATCATCGTTGCCGAGGGGACATCGGTGGTGTATAACGGAAGACTTGCGATGATGGCGCCGACGTAACACACGACGATGGTGCGCACACGACCGATGCGCATGGCAAGCGGACCCGAGAGCAAGCTCCCCACAATGCCACCCAAGCCGAGAGCGATCATGATCTTTCCACGCAGTCCCATACCGCCGTCCACGCCCGGATGCAAGGCCGTTGCCCAGCTGGGAAGCCATGAGAAGGCAGCCCACAGACAGATGAGGATGCAACCAAAGAGCGTTGAACCGATGATGAGCTCGCGACGTTGCGTTCGAAGGTCACGCACAAGCGCACCAAACGACGGCTCGACATCGGCATCAAGACGTGCCGCAACAGATCTCTTACCGGCGAGCATGAAGAGCGGCACGAGCACGACGGAGCCGGTGATCGCATATGCAACGGTTTGCCATTCCGCGATCTTGGTCTGCGCGATACCGGTGGCAATGATGCCAACAGCATACGAGTTCGCAAGCACTCCCATGAGCCATGGTCGCCGCGCGTCGGAGAGCACCTCGGCCGCAAGAGTTGTCGACAACACCATCACGGATCCGACTCCGATGCCTGTGATGAAGCGAAGTGCATAGGCGAGCATCGCAGTTGTGACCGACGGCAACAAGGCAGTGGCCACGCAAGCAAGGAGCAGACTCGCTGCCAGCGTGATGGATCGCCCGCGTCGGTCAGCAACGGCACCAAGGAGAATGCCTCCTGTAACCCAACCGAGAAGAAATGCGGCTTGCAGGAAAGAGCCTACGTGTCCGACCGTGGCCACATCTGTCGTGCCGGTGTATGTTTGCACGACCGACGGGAGGTACAACGGCACGAGCGTGGCAACGCTTCCGGAGGCAAGTCCGGATAGCCAGCAGAGCACAAAGATCGATGTCGGGCGTTTGAACATGGGGTCAATATGTGCGCTAGTTCGTGTCGTTCACAAGCATTCAACGTCCATAGGGAACATTGATCTCTTCCTTCTTTTGTGATCTATGTTCCCTCATTTCAGCGAGGTGCAGCAATGAGTCCTACGTCCTTCATTCGTCGCGGTAGGTTGATCGTCGCGCAGGTTGCCCTGCTCTTCGCGTGCGGCTGTTCTCTCGAGCCTGAGAAGAGCTGCAGCAGGGAACCGGATCTGCACCGTGCACTGATCCTGACCCTGCCGGACAGTGTGGCCGTGCAGAATGTGCCGATCATCGTGGATAGCAATGCCGAGTACTGCAAGTTCATGATCCGGACCTCGGCGTTCGACCGAATGCTCGCGACACTCGATCCAACCAATGTTATCGCTGGTCGCGCATCGGTCTACAACCTGTATCTGTATACCACCGGATCTGTCGCAACAACCTCGACGATCGCAGCGGAGGACGTTGTGGGACTCACGGTGTACTATCTCAACTTCGAGGATGAGTCGTTACGTGTGCGAACGTACGTCCGCAGCAGCACTCGGCCCGGACTGGATCCGATCCTGGCGCTTGACAGTGACGTTGATGGCTGGACGACCAACTGCATCGAGTCCATACGCGCATCCGTTCTTCCTATCCATGGATTCACCGGGAGATCGGTCCTCCACATCTATCATACCGATGCCGTCACAAAGGTCGAACAGGATATCGACCGGTTCAAGCACCTCAATTACGGTGTGAGCAATGAATTCACTCGGCACATCGAGCGCTACATTGAATCGAAGACCGGCACGACTCCACGATAACAACGGCAGTGCATGTCGTCAGTGCGACGGCGGCGTTACGCACCCAGCAGCTCATAGCTCCGCAATCGGTCTGCGTGGTGCTCGGTGATGGTGACCACGGCGATCTCCTGCGTAGCATAGGTTTTTGCGAGATGTTCGAGTTGCTGACGGGCCGACGTGCCGTCGCCGTAGATCACGCTCCGTCGGCGCATCTCCACGATCCCCTGCTCAAAGACGGTTGGCGTGATAGTTAATCTATCAATGCTCGATGGGAAACGGACGTTCTTGGCACGCAGGAACGACTGCACGAACCACGCCTCGGTGCAGGCCGCAATGGCGCGTGCATCGCGCTCTGTCTCTGCGGCGAAGGCCACGGTGGCGATCATGGTGGTGGGTTCGGAGCACCAGGCGGAGGGGACGAAGTCGCCCCAATAGATCCGAAACGCCTCTGCCATATTCGTCGGGTCGATAAAGGATCCGAAGGCATACCGCAGACCCAGACGTGCGGCCATGCGGGCACTGTCGGCACTCGTGCCAAGGATCCACACATCGGGCGCCGTCACGCCATCGGGTACGGCCACCACGTCGGATGTGGGCGTGGGCACATGCAGGTCGGCAAGGTAGGCAAGGATGGAACGCACCTTCGCCTCGGTGTCGATGTTCGTCTCGCTGCGCAACGCACGCGTCACCACGGGATCGCCACCCGGGGCGCGTCCCAGACCCAGATCGATCCGACCCGGAAAGAACGCCTCCATGGACCGTGCTACCTCGGCAACCTTCAACGGTGCATAGTGCGGAGCGAGAATGCCACCGGATCCGATGCGGATGCGCTCTGTGGCCGACGCGAGACGCGTCATCACGATCTCGGGCGAGGCCGATGCGAACGAGGCACCACCATGATGCTCTGCCACCCAATAGCGATGATAACCCCAGGCATCGGCATGCCGAGCAAGGTCGACGGTGTTGTGAAGGGCTTGCGAGGCCGTGATACCCGCAACAACGGGTGACTGGTCGAGAATGGAGAGCTTCATCTGTAGCAAAGATAGCTGGAGCCTATCTTTGCAAGATGCTTCGACCTCTCCTTCTCGTCCTGGCCCTCTTCCCTGCCACCCTCCTTGCCCAACGTCCCGTTGCCGGCGTGGTGAATGGCGACACTATTTGGCTTGATGCCTTTGCCCGCGATGTGGGGCGACGGATCGAATACGCCAATTCGCATGGCACGGCGCACGAGCCCGACGTGATCGAGCAGGCGTGGCGCGATGAGGTGGACCGGCGGTTGATCATGGGCGAGGCGCGGCGACGTGGGATCACGATCTCCGACGCCGAGGCCGACTCCATTCTGCTGCACGAGCCACCGGAATACATCAAGCGTGGTGTGCAAGACGCAAAAGGTGAATTCGATCCGATGCTGCTGGAGTGGATGATGCGAGATCCGGAAGGACTCGTGCGCGCCAAGAATCCGTCACTCTCACCGCAAGAAGTACAACAGGCAACACAACAAGTGCGCGAGAGCATGACGGATCTACGTTCGCGGTTCCGCGACGGACTTCTGCGCAAGCGTTTGCAGGACCAGTGGGCAACAACCTTCGTGGTCGATTCAACAGCGCTGATGTCCGAGTATCTCGAACAATCGTCCACCTGCAAGGCAGATGTGGTGATGATGCCTTGCGCAACCACCACACCACCGCCCACGCATCAGGAGTTGGAGCGCTATTGGTTCGGCAACAAGACAACGTACACGTCGGCGCGACCCATGCGACGTCTTGCCTACCTCTCGTTCCCGCTCACCCCAACGAAGGCGGACACGGCTTCGATGGTACGCTCGATCACAGACTTTGTGGAGTCGTTCCGACGTGCAGGCACGGCCGCATCGCGCGACTCCATCCTGGCTCGCCTTGCACGCATGGGCGATGCATCCGAGCGCGTGCTCTTCTCGGCGAACGATCCCGATGGTGCGTTCTATGCGGCAACGAAGTCGGCACAACGCGGACAGATCGTAGGACCGATCCTGTTCGGCGGCGGCGTGAGCGTGGTGAAGGTGGACAGCATTCGCACGGGCAAGAACATCGCCCGTCGTGTCCGTCGCATCGTCCTCCCTAACGATGCACGTCTTCGCTCGACCAGCGATCGCATCCGTGCCGCCTTTACCGCCAAAGCCTCCTTCGACTCCCTGCAACGCGCACATTCAGCAGAAGGCAACGATGCCAACGGCATCATTCTGTTGCGCGGCATGCTCGATCCGGAAAGCGAACGCATTGTCTTCGGCACCAAGGTCGGCGCACTCAGTCCGGCCGTCAACACCGGCGATGCAAGCACGATGTTCCTTGTCCTCGAAGAATCACCACGTCTCGTCTACGTGCATGCCATGACCACGGCCTTTCAACCGAGCAGAGCAACCGTCGACAGTGTGTTGCGCAACGTCGACGCGGCCCTTGCGGCCTATGAAGGCGGCGAGGAGTTAGGGGCCGTGGCGCAACGCTTCGGTAAGAAGATCCAGCTCACGCCGTACTTCGACGACAATGCACCCGTGCTTGGCTCCTATCGCTTGCGCGATGCGGCCTTCACCACACAACTCGCTGCAGCCTGCGATCCCGTAGAGACGGCCACGGCAGGCGTGGTAGCGGCCGTGGTGGCCGATAGCGTCCCCGCAGGCGAGCTGCCGTTCGAGGCATGTTCCGATGCCGTGCTCAAGGACTGGGCCGCGAACGAACGCTGTCGCATGCGTGCCATGGTGGCGCAAGGAATGGCAGCCTTCATCACGCTCACCGATGGCGGTGAGATGCTGATCACGGAATCGCCGGCCGATATGAAGGTGGTTCGCAATACCACCATCTCCTATGCCGGTGCCATTGCCAATGTGGGCACCGATGTAAAGCTGGCACGCACCGTCTATGCACAGAACAGAGTTGGACTTCTCGGTCCACTCCAAGGCGATCGCGGCTGGTACATGGTGAACGTGCGCGAGATCACCCTTGGAGCGGCAAAAGAGTATCCCATGTTCGTGATGTTGCGCGGCAACGATGCCTTCAAAGACCAGCGCGATGCGGCCTTCGCAGCGTTCCTTCGTTCACTGCGCGACACGTCGACGATCGTCGACGAACGCTGGCACTACTTCCGGTACTGATGCTCACGATCCTTGACTTTGGTGCGGTGTTGTACAACATCGACTTCGACCGGACGCGACAAGCCCTACGCGCATTGCCCGGATACAATGGTGTGCCGATCGACTTTGGTGTGGACGTGCAGTCCGATGTCTTTCACGACATCGACAAGGGGGCCATCTCGGAAGCGGCCTTTCGCGCAGAGCTCCGTCGCATCTGGGGTTTTCAGTGCACCGATGCAGAGCTCGATGCCGCATGGTGCGCCATTCTCATTGGCATGTTCCCCACGTCAACCGACGTGGTGCGGAATTTCGCAGCTCGCGGACCCGTTGTGTTGCTCAGCAACATCAGCTCATTGCATCTCCGTCATGCACTTCCCGAATGCAACGAGATGCTCTCGTTCTTCACCAAGAGGTTCTACTCCTTCGAGATCGGCTTGCGTAAGCCCGACCCTGCCGCCTTTCTCCATGTCTGCTCTGTGATGGGCGTTGCACCGCACGAAGCAACGCTCTACGACGATTCGTTGGCGAACTGCGAACAAGCGGCGGCCATGGGGATGCACGTGGTGCGCGTGCTCACACCGGAAGTTCTTGTCCCTTTGTCTCTCGGGCAAACATCAGCGTGATCAGGCCGATGCCATAGGCACCAGCGAACACGGCCATGGCATTGTTGTATCCGCCAAGCATGGGCACGAGCACACCAACATAGAAGACCGTGACCGTCGTGAGGATCCGCCCTGCATTGAAGCACACACCTGTTGCCGTGCTGCGGATGAGCGTCGGGAACAGCTCCGGAATGTAGGCACTGAGCACACCCTGATTGAAGCCGATGCACAGCGAGAGCAGAAACGTACATGCGAAGAGCAGCGGACCGACACCGTTGAGCACAAAGAACAGAATGCACGACACCATGATGACGGCCGCATAGCCAAGCGCCGCAGCCCGTCGGCGTCCCATGGCATTCGACACCGCACCCGAGATCGTCCCACCCACCACGGCACCAATGCCGAGCATGATCACCGTGCGTGCACGATGCGCTTGTTGATCGGCCGCAGCGCTCATGCTGCTCACCCACGTGGGCATCCACGTATAGGCGGCCCACAACCCAACGAGCATGCTTCCGAACAACACCAGTCCGATCACCAGATCTCGACGGTAGCGAGCATCGAACAGCGACTCGCGTTGCAGGTGTTTCTCTGCATGCACCGTGGTGCTCTTCACGAACAGATCGCTCTCTTGCACCATGAGCAACACACCAATGGCCAGTAGGATCGTTGACGATCCCAACAGATAGGCCGTTCGGAAGTCGGCAATGAAGTTGTGAATGATCCCCGCCGCAATGAAGCCCACCGGAAATGCATTGATCAGAATGCCCACCAGTCGCGCACGGTTGCCGGCAGACCATGCCTCGGAGACCATGACGGCCGTGATCATTAGGATGCTGCCTCCACCGATGCCCGTGAGCACCCGACACAACACAAGGAAGGGAAGCGAATCTGCAAAGGAGGTAAGGAAGACGCCAAGGGCGGCAAAGACCACGCTCCAGAACAACGTCATCTTGCGTCCGATCCGATCCCCCACCAGACCAAGGGCTATGCCGCCGATCGACCACCCGGCAAGGAAGGCCGCGCCGGCGAACGATCCCACGCGAGCGATCTCGGCCTGATCCGTGGAGTGGAACACATCGCGAACGATGCTGGGCAGATAGACGCTGAAGAGCGTTGCTCCGATACCGGCACTTGCAGTGGCCAGCCAACTGATCGCATAGAGGGCATGTCGTTGTTGCATGGCGACAAAGATAAAGATAAAACCTCTATATTCGCGCCCTACATCGGAACACGGTTGCTGCCTCCTTGAGCTCTCGGGGAAGCGGGTGAAAATCCCGCGCGGTTGCGCCACCGTAACGATCACGATGCTTGTGAGCATCGCGGATCGAAGCCGGAATACCGACCGTGTTCGCCATTTTCATCCACCGCTCTGCGCATCACAGAGAAAGGATCTCGATATGCACAATCGTGCACTCGTTTTCGTCTTCGCTGCCTTCAGCATCCTCGCCACCCTCCCCTCCTTTGGGCAAACGCGAGTCCTCAACACTCCCCTTCAACCGGTCGCTCTGCATCGCAGTGGCAACACCATCGTTGCGTTGACATCGCGCACGGATGTGGACTTCGACAACACCATCGACTCGGGCGACGTCGCAGCGTCGTTTGTGACGTTCGATCTGAACGGCAACGAGATCGGTCGACGTGCCCTCCCCTGGGCCAACGTGAATGCACTGCGCAGTTACGTCGACACGGCCTTCAATGAACTCTACGTGATCATCGACGACAGTATCGTGGTCTACGACCTTGCCACTATGGCGCAAGGCAAGACGGTATGGAAAGATGGCGCATCGGCCATCAGCATGACGCACGACGCCGAAGTGGCCTTCATCAGCGTCCGTCCGAACTTCACCGATCCCGGCTCCGTGCAAGTGGTGAACACGCTCACATGGAGCGTGGTGCGCATACTGCCGGCCGGCGTGAATGTACAGATGTCGCAATGGTATCGCACGGCGGCAGGGAAGCAAGGTCTCATCGTTGTCAGCGAAGGGTCCTTCGGAGAAATGAACGGCACCGTGGATGTATGGGAAGTGAACGATGCCGAGTGGACGAAGCGTGCAACGTTCACGGGTGGTGTGCCCAATCACATTGCCGTCGATGGTGACGTTGCCTATGTGACGATGAACACGGCACACAAGGTGATCCGCATCGATCTCACCACGGCACAACAAGTGGCCACCTATCCTACCGGGACGACCGGGTTCGATGGTCCGCGCGAGTCCGTCGTGGCCGGTCCCTTCCTCGTCACGTCCACCTTCACCGGCGATGTGCGCGTGTTCAACATCGAGACCACGGACCGACTGCTCACTGTTGACGTGGGTGCCAAGCCCGAGGGTCTGCTCTTGAACACCAACGCATCGTCCAACGAAGTGTGGATCACGCGTGCGTTCAAGACCGGTGCGTACGATGCCGACAGTGGCATCGGCATTTTCAAGACCGTGCTGCCAACGTCCGTGCAGGAAGATCCAACCTCCGTTACGTCGGCACTTGCCGCCCCCAACCCTGCCTCTTCGCACATCGTGTTCTCGGAAATGCAAACATCCTCGCCAACCTTCCGCCTTACATCCTCCGTGGGCATGCCCATTGCCACGCAAGGACGCATGCTTGCCTTGCCAAACGGCAGCGTGCTCTTGGATGTAAGCGATCTTGCCGAAGGTGTGTACTGTTGTTCAGACGGACGCACGTCGACGAAGTTTGTAGTACGGCGCTAGTGGCCTAAGTTGCGCGTTATGCGCACATCCTCTCTCCTCTTCGCTCTTTTCCTTGCCGCCCTCATCGACCATAGCGGCGGGCCACTTCATGCACAGTCGATGCGAACACCATCGACGCAGGAACTCGACCATGCACTGCGTGCACAGAAGTTCCGCTGCATCGGTCCGTATCGTGGTGGTCGTTCGCTAGCCGTTGCCGGACATCCCGATCTTCCGCACACCTACTACTTTGGCGCAACCGGTGGTGGTGTGTGGAAGAGCGAGGACGATGGTGATTCATGGCGCAGCGTGAGCGACAGTACCTTTACATCGTCATCCATTGGCGCCATCACCATTGCGCCGTCCGATCCCAACGTCGTCTACGTGGGCACGGGCGAGACGGACATACGCGGCAACATCTCTCCCGGCGACGGAATGTATCGCACCACAGATGGTGGTGCCACATGGAACTCGCTCGGACTCAAGAACGCTCGCATGATCGCCGACATCGTCGTGCATCCCACGGATGCCGACGTGGTGCTTGTCAGCTCGATGGGACACGTCTTCGGTCCGAACCCCGAGCGTGGCATCTTCAAGAGCACGGACGGTGGAAAGTCGTGGAAGAAGGTCCTGTTCCGCAACGACTCCACCGGTGGCATGACGTTGAAGATGGACCCGCACAATCCGCGCATCCTCTATGCATCACTCTGGCAGGCCTATCGCAATGCACACAGCATGAGCAGTGGTGGTGCAGGCAGCGGACTGTTCAAGAGCACCGATGGTGGTGATACGTGGAAGGAGATCACGAAGAATCCCGGACTGCCCACCGGCATTCTTGGCAAGATCTGCGTCGACGTATCCCGCGCCCAACGCGGACTCGTCTTCGCCATGGTCGAGAACGAGAATGGCGGTCTCTTCAAAAGCAACGATGCAGGGGCAACGTGGACGCGGATGAGCACACAGGCCGACATTCGCACACGTCCCTGGTACTTCTCGCATGTCTACGCCGATCCCTTCGATGCCTCCATCGTCTACGTGCTGAACGTGGGCATGTACAAAAGCGTCGACGGCGGCGCATCCTTCAGTGGCATGGGCACGAAGCATGGCGATCATCACGACATGTGGATCGACCCGAAGAACAACCAGCGCATGATGGTGGCCGATGATGGTGGCGCCGTGGTAAGTGTGGATGGTGGCAGACATTGGACGGAGCAAGACCTTGCCACCTCGCAGTTCTATCACGTGAGCGTCGACGATCACTTCCCCTACCGTCTCTATGGTGCGCAACAAGACAACAGCACCGTGTCCATTCCGCATCGTGCCATCGGCGATTGGTCCATCGATCGTTCACGATGGTACTCAGTTGCCGGGTTTGAGAGTGGCTATGTGATCCCGCATCACACCGATGCCAACGTCACCCTTGGCGGCAACTACTCCGGCTACTTGAGTCGGTACGACCGCAGCAAGGATCAGAACCAGGACATCAGCGTCTATCCCAACAATCCCATCGGCGAGGGATCGAAGGACCGCGGAGAGCGCTTCCAATGGACGTTCCCCATTCTCTTCTCGAAGCACGACAAGGCGCTCTATACCACATCGCAGCATGTGTGGCGAAGCACGAACGAGGGCATGAGCTGGACGAAGATCTCGCCGGACCTTACCACGAACGACACCACGAAGCAGATGGCATCGGGTGGACCGATCACGAAGGACAACACCGGTGTGGAAGTGTACTGCACCATCTTCACATTGGCAGAGTCGCCCGTGAAGCAAGGTGTGTTCTGGGCCGGCAGCGATGACGGGCTCATTCACGTGAGCACCGACAACGCAGCCACGTGGAAGAACGTCACGCCCAGCGGCCTTCCCGCCTTCTCGCTTGTGAGCATGATCGAGGCATCGCCGTATGATGCGGGCACGGCCTATGCGGCCGTCAATCGTTACAAGCTCGACGATCAGGACGTCTACATCTATAAGACCACGAACTACGGAGCGTCGTGGACGAAGATCACGTCGGGCATTCCATCGGGTTCCTTCGCCCGCGTTGTGCGTGAAGATCCTGTGCGCAAGGACCTCTTATATTGCGGCACGGAGCGCGGACTCTACGTCTCCTTTGATGGCGGCACGTCGTGGTCGCGCTTCTTGCGCAACCTCCCGCTCACGCCCATTCACGATCTCGTCGTCCACGGTCGCGAGCACGATCTTGTGCTTGCCACACATGGTCGGTCGTTCTGGATCTTCGACGATCTCACCACACTCCGTCAACTCACACCAAGCGTTCTTGCAACGCCCTTCCACGTCTTCACCCCACGTCATGCCTATCGTGTCGACGGTGGTTCGTGGTACGCACCAACGATGGACGTCGGCGAGAACGCACCCAATGGTGTGATGCTGCGGTATTGGCTTGCCGACACCACGTCGAAGGAACTCACGATCACCATTCGCACGCAAAGCGGCGATTCGGTGATCGCGTTCTCGAACAAGAAGGATCGTAAGGGAGAAGAGTTCAAGAACGACCGCAAGTTCTATCGCGACTCGCTCTTCCGTCCAAGCAGTGAGGCGCTCACGGTGTTCCGCGGACAGAATCAATTCCAGTGGAACATGCGGTGGCCCGATGCCGAAGAGCTCGAAGGCGTGATGTGGGGCGCCGGCACAACAGGTCCACGCGTTGCTCCGGGAACCTACACGGCCACCTTTACACTTGGCGCCGACACGCAACGCGTCTCGTTCGAGATCAAGAAGGACCCACGACTTGATGTTGCCGATGCCGACCTCGTTGCACAAGAACGTTTCTTGCGCGACGTCACGCGCACACTGTCCGACGTGCACAAGGCCATCAAGCGCATGCGCGATGTGCGTGCACAAGTGAATGCGGCTGTTGGTCGCACGTCGCACCTCGACTCGTCGAAGACCAAGGAGATCGCGGCACTCAGCAAGACCATCAACGACACGCTGCAGCACATCGAAGACAGCATGGTGCAGACCAAGGCCAAGGCAGGTCAGGACCTCTTGAACTATCCTGTGAAGCTCAACAACAAGATCGCCTCGCTCAGCGAGGTGGCCTCGTCGGCCGACACACGTCCAACGCAGCAAACGCTCGATCTCTATGCAGAGCTTGCATCGCAGGCGGCAGCGAAGATCGCAGCGATCAAGAGCATTGAATCCGATCACGTCCGTCGGTTCAACGAACAAATCTCTGCACTCTCCCTCCCGGCCGTCTTGCCCGAGAAGAAGAAGTGACGGCCTTCCCGTCAATGCGGCTTTTGTGGCTCCTTGCCGCCTTTCCGCTATGCATCATCGGCTACGCGGCCATCGACCTACCGATGGCCGAGTGGCTGCATGCGAACGTGAACGGCAACGTGCACGTGGTGGCCGCATGGCTCGAAGAGATCGGTCGCGGACACTGGTGGCTCGTCCCCTCCCTCCTCGGCACCATCGTCTTCTGGAAGCGCAACCGTCCACTTGCCATTGCCTGTGCCGTCGTCTTCCTCAGCATTGCCTTGAGCGGCCTTGCGGCCAACCTTCTCAAGATCATCATCTGTCGTGCGCGTCCCGTGCTCTGGTTCGACGAACATCTTTACGGCTTCCGCCTCTTCGCCTTTGAAACAGACTACGTGTGGAACTCCTTCCCGAGCGGACATGCCACCACCGGCGCCGCTCTTGCCGTCACCGGCAGGGCGGTATGGCGGAAGGGTGCGTGGCTCTTCACACTTGTCGGCATCTCCATCGCCATCGCCCGCATCGTCATCACGGCCCACTACTTCTCCGACGTCGTCATTGGTGCCGCGCTCGGAGTGTTGTTTGCGTGGGTAGCGCAGAGGATAATGGGGAGGATGAATACATGATCAACGGGAATACAGAATGAGTGCGTTGCGGTCGATCGCTCTGCTGTTTTCGTTCCTCAGCACCATACCTGTTGCAAGCGCTCTTGTCCTGACGACGGAGACCGTGATCATGCCACAAGGCGAGGTGGACAAACTCTTCACAGATAGTCTTACCAAGGCCATTGGTATAAATCATCCCATTCGGAGGGTGTACAGATCAACAGACAGAACAGGAGTGCTCTACACCGTACTTGCGGAAAGCATCGACTCTATTACCATTGATGATGGACAGGATACGATCCACCGAAATATTCAAGCAGTGATGTGTCGTTTCGACTCGACCAAGACGCGCATTGTGTGGTCGATGAAAGATCACACAAGAGTTCGCGCAGAATACGATGCGAAGGGCCGGATCTATTACGAGGAAGAGACCTCGATCTACTTTTGGACGAGATACTGCAGCCTCGACGATGTTGATAACGACGGCAAAGTAGATCTCATCATCGTCTATGGTGGAAATCGGACAAATGGCATTGGTGATGCCCGGGTGGTCATCACTTTGTACCATCGAGGGAAGCGCTATTCCATTCGTCATCAGAATGGCTCCATGGATTCTGAACGACACTCCCAGGTTGACAAGCGGATCTATAGCCTTGCACCTTCGCTCCGTAACGCGATCACCTCGGTAATGAAGCGCATGGAAGTCGACCGCACATGCATTTTTCCAGTTGGTTGGGAGAGTGCGTTTCGGCGTGGCACACTGTTGATCCACCAGCCCCACCAACCCTGGAATACTGACTAACGAGCCAATCAGAACATACCTGCATGCCCGACTTCGTGACCATCGCCACGTATGACGACTACGTCATCGCCAACCTCGAACTCCACTGTTGCAAGCCAATGAGGTTCATTCAAAGCGATCGTATCGTTGCTACTTCTGCGCTCATCGCTGGAAGGAATAGCGCATATGTTTCGCGCAGCTCGTAAGTTACCTGTGATGAAGACCCTCCTCACGATCGTACTGGCACTGATGTGCGGATCAACGGCCGCGCACTCACTGTGTTCGGGCGGAGGATTAAGAGTCTTTCCACATGGATCGACCATCGGATCCCATCCGATCTTTGTGCTTGAAGGGTATGCGAAAAGTCAGAAAGTGATCACAGGTCTCAACAAAGCGTACTCGATTTACTTGAACAGTGGCAAGAGCAAAGTCCGATTGATGGTGAGGAACGTGTACATCGGGCAGTACCGATTGACGCAGGCACTGTTGTATCCGGAAGCGGAGTTGGAAGTCGGCCAGCAATACACATTACAGATCGACAGCCTACCTCATGGTGAACATTTGACTAGATACAACCATGCGAAGGATGAGTATGGGCCGGTCACCTACAACGTCGTGGCAGCGAACGACGATCAGAGTCCGATTCTTTCTTCCCGGCCGGAGGAGGTGGGGAAGACACTTGAGAATCCTGGCTGCGGTCCAGTGTCGAGCGTAGCATTCAGCAACCCTGCCATTGACGAGTCCGAGGTCATCGTGATGACAACGGTAAAGAATCTCAGCTCTGGGAAGGAGACGACATATCTCATCTTACCCGACAGCAATAAGATCCGCGTGGGTCATGGCATGTGTTCCGGTGCGTTCACCTTTGACGATACCCTTGAATACGAAGTAGAGTTCACGTTCATGGATGCGGCAGGGAACATCACACCGTGGTCAGGCGAACGCATTCGATTTACGAAGCCGACGAAGGAAACCGAGTAGAAGGGTGGCAAGGCAGCGCCCTATCATCATCACGATCATATGAACATACAATCCAAGATCGACGAATACATCGACAGCCTTCCTGCCGCAAAGGGCGCTGAGGTTCGCGAGCTGCATGGCACCATCGTGGCAGGATCGCCAGACTGTCCGTTGCAGTTCTCCGACGGAAGGGATGACACAGACAAGGTCGTTTCGAATCCGACCATTGGATATGGCTCACATACGCTCACGTATGCGAATGGCACATCGCGGACATCGTTTCGCATTGGCGTGAGTGCGAACACCACCGGCATCTCCGTGTACATTCTCGGTTTGAAGGACAAGTCCTTCTTGGCCGACACGTATGGAGGTAGCATCGGCAAGGCGACCGTGACCGGATACTGCATCAAGTTCCGATCGCTCAAGAACATCAACATGTCGGTGCTGGAACAGGCGATCCGGTACGGCTTTTCACTCACGAACTGAAGCAGGAATCCTGATGATCAGCGAAAGCACATTGTTCACAGTTGCGCATTCGTTTCCCAACGTCACGGAAGAGCCGCACTTCGACAAGACGTCGTTTCGCGTGAAGAAGAAGATCTTCGCCACGTATGACGCGAAGGCGAACACGGCATGCGTCAAGCTGAACGCCATCGATCAAGATGTGTTCGTTTCGACCAACCGCTCCAGTATCTATCCGGCAACCGGGAAGTGGGGAGCGCAAGGGTGGACGATGATCGAACTGAAGACCGTTCATAGTGACGTCCTCACGGATGCTCTCACCACAGCGTATCACACCGTGGCACATCCATCCAAACCCTAGGACCTCACTTCCATGCCAGACCTTGTCACCATCGCATCCTACAACGACGTCATATCGGCCACCTTCGATCAACACAAGCTGGAAGAGCATGGGATCGACAGCTACATCGCCGATGAGGTGACCATTGCCATGCAGTGGACGTTGATGAATGCCCTCGGCGGGATCAAGCTTCGTGTTTCCTCGGCCGATGCCGACGAGGCCATGCGGATCCTACGGGAGCGCACCGAGGAATCGGACGTTGAGAAGACCATCGACGAGTCCACACCAGCGGTGACATGTCCATCGTGCGGCTCCAACAACACCGGCACCGAAACGCTGTCCAGACGCTTTGCGGGATGGACATGGCTTCTCCTTGGATTTCCCTTGCTATGGCCATCCAAGAAGCAGCATCAATGTTTCTACTGCAGTCATCGTTGGAAGGCGTAGGATGTCGCCTTTGATACCATCGTTCTTGCCCATAGCATTCGCTCTCATGTTTTTGGTCATGCCCATCCACAGCGATGCCGGTACTCACGACGTTGTTGTGCCAGATTCAACCACGGCAGGTCGCAGGGAGAACGTCGAGCACAAAGTCAACGCACCACTAGGCAGTCTGTATGTGGAGATCGGAGGCGCAGGGATCGGTCTTGCTTCATTTCACGCAGAGGTCACGGCATATCGCTTCTCCCATGTTCGCGATGGACTCGGGTTCAACCACTCCATCCGTTTTTCGGCTGGATATTCGTTGGACAGATCAGGCTTCCTTTCTGCAGCGGCCACATACCTTGCATTGGAGTCGGACCATCACATCGAAGTTGGTGTAGGTGCAGCCTATCCGATGGTACCACGAGAAGGAAGTGATGCTCTTCCAAAGGCGTCGACCGTCGGCGTCCTCGTGTTCGGATATCGCTATGAGGTCATTCACAGCATACTGCTTCGTGCCACCATCTCACCTTGGGTTGATACTAGTACAGGCAATTGGACCATGTATGGCGGCGCTTCCTTTGGAGTGGCGTTCTGATGTTCGATCGGATGCATGAAATCGTACATTGCACCATGCCCCGCGAGCTACCATCCAGAATGTCCATGCGATCGCTTCTTGCGTTCATGCTCATGTGCTTTTGTGGTTCTACCATACATGCCTTTGCATCGTGTACAAGGCCTCCGCTCAGTGTGTTTCCGCATCATCGGAGTATCAGCAGTCGTCCGATGTTCGTGCTTGAGGGCTTCGCGCGAAGTCAACAGGTCGTTGCCGGACTCAACAAGATCTATCCGGTGTATCTCGAAGGTGGCGGCGAACGAGTTCCGCTCAGAGTGACCGACATTGTCGTAGGTCGGCACGATCTCATGCAAGCGGTCCTCGTTCCTACAGCCGAGCTCGTTGTAGGGCGCGACTACGATCTTGTCATCGATGGCCTCCCCGATTCCGTGCGGCATCAGCAATCCGACAGCACGGAGCATACATGGATCACGGCAACCTACACTGTAATCGAAGGCCGCGACACGCTAAGTCCAACCATAACGGCACGACCGGTGGTCGTCGGAACATCAAATGAACTCGCTGGTGGTAGTCCCTCCACTTGGGTGCGGTTCAGCAATACTTCACACGACGAATCCGAGATCATCGTGAAGACAACAGTGAAAAGCCTGCAGACCGGGAATGTGACCATCTACTATGTTGAACCGAGAGGCGCCACTATTTCTGTTGGTCGAGGCGGATGCGGGGCTGCCTTCACGTTCAGTGAGGGCAACGTTTACGAAGTGGAGTTCATCTTCATGGACAGTGCAGGCAACGTCACGCCGTGGACTGGTGCGCGCATTGCGTTCAACGCGCCATTGGAGAACGCAGGTATTGAGAAATGAACGGAGTCACAATGTCAAGCCCTTATCTCGAGAGCGCTCGAAAGCAGTTCGAGTATTACAAACTGCTCGGCGATAAAACGTTCTCTCAACTCGAGGACGAATCCTTGTTCCGGCAGTTCAATGAGGAGAGCAACAGTATCGCTACGATCGTGAAGCACCTTCATGGGAACATGATGTCGCGTTGGACCGATTTCCTCACCACTGATGGCGAAAAGGAATGGCGGGATCGCGAGGCAGAGTTTGACAACGATGTTGCAACACGACAAGAGCTATTGGAACTTTGGGAGGAAGGCTGGGCATGTCTGTTCTCTGCATTGGATGGCCTGACCGAAGCTGACGCAGAGCGAGTGATCTACATTCGGAATCAAGGGCATACGGTCGTAGAGGCCATCAATCGGCAGCTCGCACACTACCCGTACCATGTTGGTCAGATCGTCTTTCTTGGGAAGATGCTCGCCAAGGATGGATGGACGTCACTGTCGATACCACGCGGGAACTCGGCATCGTTCAACTCTGAGCGGTTCTCACAGCCCAAGCGCAAAGCACACTTTACGGATGAGATCCTTCGGGAGCGAGACGCATGAGGTTCGAGTTTTCAACCACTCACGTCACAGACCAGAACATGAGCCACGTTGATCGACCTCACACGATGCTCACAGGACAGATCACTTCTGCCGGATGGTCAGCGCTTATGACCTCTGCGATCGTGTGGATAGCGTGCGCATTGCTCCTGACGAGTTGCTCACCCACTCCTGCCGTCACTGAACGGGACGACCTGCGCAGTCACTATGACCACTATCATGTCGACGGATCGTTCGCACTGTACGACGTCGCTCACAACACGCTCGTCCTGTACAATCGCCCGCATTACACCAAGCAGTGCTCCCCCGCCTCGACGTTCAAGATCTGCAACTCGTTGATCGGACTTGAGACCGGTGTCATCACCAACGACGCATACGTCATCCCGTGGGACAGCGTGATCAGAAACCCGGTATGGGATCGTGACCATGACCTGCGCAGTGCGTTCGCAAACTCAACGGTGTGGTACTATCAGGAACTGGCGCGTCGAGTTGGAGGTGCTCGGATGAAGCACTGGATCGATGCAGCGAACTATGGCAATCGAGACACGTCGGGCGGATTGGATAGCTTTTGGCTCTCCGGCGGACTTCGTGTGTCCCCGCAACAGCAGATCGAGTTTCTCAATGGTGTGCGAAGTGGCACGCTACCATTCTCTCGCAGATCGCTGGACATTGTACGAGACATCATGATCGTTCACGACAGTTCTGACTATGTCATGCGGGCGAAGACGGGGTGGGGTGGACAGGATGGCAAGGAGATCGGGTGGTATGTCGGCTATCTCGAGACGCCGAACAATGCCTACGTGTTCTCGAATATCATCTTTGCGGAGAGCGCTTCGCTTGCCGATACCGATCGCGCTATCGAGTTCGATGTTGCACGAACGGCCATCGTTTCTTCCATCCTCGACTCATTGGGCATTGTTCGCAGGCGCTGAGGTCAACACAGGACTCCACATGAAACACTCCCTTCTCTTGTTCGCCGCTGTTACTGTTGCCTTTTGCTGCGGCTTTGCCCTCCACGTCGTCACGTCAGCAAGCACACAGCCTGCCGATACCCAAGGACGCGTCACCGGGATCGGTGGCATCTTCTTCAAGTGCAAAGACCCCAAGACCGTCCGCGAATGGTACGCAACGCACCTTGGCTTGCAGGTGAACCAGTATGGAGCGGTGTTTGAATGGCGGCAAGGAGCGGACTCGTCAAAGAAGGGCTTCTCGCAATGGAGTCCGTTCAAAGAGACGACGAAGTACTTCGAGCCCTCCACGAAGGAGTTCATGATCAACTATCGCGTCACGCACCTCGATGCCCTCGTCAACGCCCTCAGGAAAGATGGCGTGACCATCGCCGACACCATCGCTCGCTACGACTATGGCGCATTCGTTCACATCATGGACTGCGAAGGCAACAAGATCGAGCTATGGGAACCGAACGATGTCGAATACGAACGCATGGGACTTCAAATGGGCGCAGCAACGACGAAGTGATATGAAAGCGTTACACCCGATCTCGAATGAGGCCGTATGAATCAGTTTGTGTTATCGCTCCTACTTATGGCATGTTCACTTGTCGCTGGTGAAGACTGTCAGAAACCAAGTGTTGCTGCTCGGGGCACGAGCCTGAATGACTTCATCCCGAATGGCTGGGCCATACTCGACTCCGCCGTTGGCGATCTAAATATGGACGGGCATCCGGACGCAGTGATCGTCATGCAGCACATCGACAGTGTTCCGGAAGTACGGCTCGACCCCGTCGGTGATAGATTAGAAACGGTCATGACGCATCCACGGCTCTTGGTCGTTCTCATGTATCGCCCTGCACAGCACGCCTATCACCTACTCGAGCAGAACAATTCATTCATTCCACAACACGACTATCCAAACATGGAAGACCCGTACGAAGATGTCTCGATCGTCAACGGTGTGCTCACGTTTGATTTTGGTGTTTTCTACAATGTTGGTAGCTGGACAGCGACCCGGTATTCATACAAGTTTCAGTATCGAGATAACGACATTCTACTGGTTAGCGCAGATCACTTCACGGTACAACGAAACACAGATGAGTTTGAATCACGACACTATGACTTCGTCAAGAGATCCGTCATGGTGACGCAAGGGAACATTGAGACAGACTGTCTGGTACCAATTCGTCGAAAGATCCAATTGCAAACCCTTCGCACACTCAGTTCTCTCTCCCTCCCCTTCACCTGGGAGGTCGAGCCTGGGATCCGGCTGTAGCCGTGGCAACCCAACTCGTCACTCGTCACTTGTAACTCGTCACTCAACTCGTCACTCGTCACTTGTCACTCGTCACTCAATGAGTATGTTACGCCTTCACTTCTTCTGATTTCTTCCTAGGGGGTTCGAATGAACCATTCGATCCGATTTGCCGCCGCCGCTGTCCTTTTTCTCGCGGCCACCCTCCCCAGCCTTGCACAGCCCTGGCCCATGTCCACCGGGGTTGCCGTCGCCACGAAATTCTCGGGCAGCACCTATAGCGTCGAGAACCCGAACGGCTATGTGCTCACGGCCTACGATCTGCGCACCGTTGGCGCACAGCCCTATGCGGTGAACTGGGCCACCGTGCCGCAGTACCATCATCCGACGTGGACGGCGCAGCATCTGGGTGAGATCTTTGGGATCGCCCTCGATTGCGTGGGCAACATCTATGTGACGGCCACAATGCAGTATGGTGGACATAACGGACAGATCCCCTATCCGTGGGGTCCGGCCGGACCCGGCGGCATCTATAAGATCAACGGCATCACGGGGAACATCGACTATTCGATCTCGCTTCCGTGCGCCGGACCGAATGCCACGTACCCGAATAGCTTCAACACACCGTCGCTCGGGAATATTTGTTTCGATCCTGACCATAATGGCGGACAGGTGTTCACGACAAACCTCGATGATGGCAAGATCTATCGCGTCGACAAGAACCTCGGCGCCGTCCTCAGCACCTTCGATCCCTTCCTCCCTGACGGTGACACACCCGGCCTCGCGCCGCTCGGAGAGCGCCTTTGGGGCATTGCCTATCGTGCAAATGCAGTGTACTTCGCTGTGTGGTCGCGCGATCTGGCGAATCCGAGTGGACCGCAGACATCCGTCTGGAAAGTGAACATCGACGCTGCCGGGAATTTCACAGGAATCGCACAATTCTGCTTCTCTCTCCCTGCCACCGCGCCGCCCGACCCGATCACGGACATGGAGTTCAATGCCGCCGGTCAACTGCTGCTGATCCAATCGTCGAAGTTCACATCGCCCATCACGATCTATGCCCTCTTCCCCTTTGGCGCCAAGATGTATCGCGCCGATTTTTCGGGCACATGGTCGGTGAGTACCACGAACTACGAACTGGGCGCCGGCATTGCCTATCAAGGGTCAACGCCCATCGACAGGAAAACAAGCGCCACCGGTGGATGCGACTGGTGTTTCTCGGGTTGGAGCACGATCAACAATCAGCCAACAGGCATGGACCAGTTGGTGTGGGGCGGAGCGGACGAGATCCACAATGGTATCTACACCTTGCATAGTGATGCGATCTCAGGGTGGCAAGGCATGAGTGCTACGGGTGGCACAGCGGCCTCGTCGGTGCTGATCGATGCCGACAACGTCACGACGACCACATCCTATACCGGCATGTATCTGACGGGCGACATCGACGTGATGCGCCTTGTCTGTCCGCCTATGCCGCTCGAATGTCAGGACGTGACGGCCACGGCCCAGATGCAACAAACAGGAACGAACACGGGATGCTGTGCGACCTTCACGATCTCGAACACCATGGCCGCAACGTTCACATCGATCCTCGCCACGCCGCTTGGAACGAACCTTGCTTTCACATCGGCCTCGGCTGTGAGCGGCTGGTCGGCAACCCTTGCCGGTACCGGCGCCATCTACACTCCGCTTACACCGTTCGTGGGAACGGGCGTGATGACAGGATTACAGGCATGCTTCACCACGTCGGCACCCGGACCGTACTTCATCGTGATCACGGCGCAGTCGCCGGTGGACGGTCGCTTCTGCAAGGACACCGTGCAAGTGGATTGCAAATTCCAGCAAGGCACACCACCAACGCCATGCATTCAGATCATTGAGCCAACCATCAGTTGCCTTTCTGAGTCGGCCACAGCACGCACGTTCCGCTATTGCTTCTCGGTCAAGAACACAAGTACGGCCAGCGCTGCCTTCGGCATCCCCATCACGTCCGTCACCATCTCTCCAACGAATGGTGGAACCGTGAGCCCGTCCACGATCACGCTCACACCATTGGCCTACGGAGCAACGTCGCCGCAACAATGCGTAACGATCACCATCACCTCCGCCACACAACTCACAAGCTGTCTGGCCTTTGCGCCTCACGGTTCTGCAACGCAACCAAGTGGTTATCTGAGTTCGTGCGAGTCGGCTTCGGCATGCATCGATCTTCCGCGGTGTGCATCATGCTGCGACGATCTTCGCGTTGGCGTCAAGGAACCGCGCACAAAACAAACATCGTCGGGCATCGGCATCACGTCGTTGTTCACCGTCAACCCCGGTCCATTCCGCTCTGTACGCGCCACGATCGAACGCGCATTCGTCTCATCGACATGCGCCCCACTTGGTCGTGTGAACGTCCCCGCCACCTTCTCCGGTGGCTCCATCGCCGGCTTCCCGTCACCATCCTTCACGCCGGCCTCGACGTCGGCCATCTTCGGCGACGTGCCGGGTGGCGTACCACTTGCGAACACGGCCATCACTCTTGCCGTTGCCTTGCCGCCTCCCCCAAGTGGCCTGAACTGCAGAGACACCGTGCGCATGTGTGTGCGGTATGAGTTCACGGACACGACCTGTCGCACCTGCGACACCACACTGTGCTACACGATCATTCGCAAGCGAATGTTCATCGATGCATCGGTGCTGACCGCAACAACGGTGAAGGGAATGGAGCGGAAGAGTGGCGAGGTGGTAGAATCACTCGAGCCAACACCGTCGTCCATGGTCTCGGCCACGATGGCATCGCAGACCTCTGCATCGATTACCATCACACCGCGCGATGCGCTTTATCGCATCACACGCATTCGCATTGCGGCCGAAGGCGGCATCACGATCACGAAGGCACAGGGCGGCACCGTTCGCGACAACATGGCCACCATCTCCGGTGTTTCGGTCGGCGTACCAACGACCATTGCACTCGATCTTGTGAATGATGCCAAGCTGGATCGCGTGAAGTTCTATGTGATGCTCGACGTTGAGGACGTGGAAACGTCCGACTCGTCCGAGGCCGACTTTGTCGTGGTCGGCAGTACGGCGGCAGGGCGGAAGGGCGACGTTCTCGATGCCGACAACATCACTCCGATGCCTACCAATGTGCATACGTATGCCTTGCACTTCTTTGCAGGCAATGAAAGCAAGTCGACGGTGCATCGCGTGCGCATCACGGCGCTCGACAGTGCGCGCATTCTTGCAGCGGGTCCGTTCAGTAGCGACCGCGAAGTGATGTTCCGTCCGGATGGTGGCGACTCGGCCACGCGACTTGTGCCTGCCGACGTAAGCGACAATTCCGTTGTACGTCCGGGTGCACACATCCGTCCCATCTATCTCACGGCAAGCGGCGCCGGCAATGGCAAGCTGCATCTTGGATACAGCACGTATGATTCCGTGGGCACGGTCATCGCCGAAGGTGACGTGGTTGTCAACGCGCCTGTCACCTCGATCGCCCAAGACGACAATGGCAGACCCGTCTACGGCATACGTGTTTCGGCGCCCGTTCCGAACCCGGCCGTCACCAGCACGTCGTGCACACTGCATACCGATGCGCAGCTCAACATGACGCTTCGCATCATCGACGCGGCCGGCAAGGTCATCCATGCCGCCTTGCCGCAGACCTATGCCAGTGGCGACAACGTCATCATCGTCGACATTGCATCCTATCCATCGGGCTCCTATCGCATCGTGATGGAATCCGAGCAAGGCACGATCAGCGTACCGCTCATCATTGCACGGTAAGGTGTACGACCGTATGCATCAGGCACTCTTCGATCATATGGACAGACGTCGGCAGACTCCGCTCACGGACCATGAGCGGGGTCTGCTCGCAGACGTGTTCACTCCACGGCGTATTCGCAAGCATGCATTCTTCATTGAGCAGGGCATTGTCTGCACGGAGGCTGCCTATGTGATCAAGGGTGCGTTCAAGCAGTACACCATTGATGAGGGTGGCAAGGAGCATGTGATCGGTCTGTTCATGGATGATTGGTGGGTGGGCGACCGGGAGAGTTTTACCACGGGACAGCCAACGCCATACTACATCGAGGCTCTGGAAGACAGCGACGTGTTGGTGGTGAACAAGAACGACTTTCACGCGCACATGGAGACGAAGCCGTTCGTGTTCGAGCATATGAATGCACTCACCGTCAAGAACTCATTCCACCTGTTGAAGCGGGTACATACAACGCAAGCACTCACCGCTGAAGAGCGGTATCGATGGTTTGTCGAGACCTATCCCGCCTTTCTGCAGCGCTTTCCGCTGCAAGTGATCGCGTCGTTCCTCGGGATGACGAAAGAGACGCTGAGCAGGATCCGACGTTGATTTTTTGATCTATATCAACAGAGGTCAAGGCGGCATGGCTGAAGTTTGTGTCATTCGTTCACACTTCTCCATGGTCAGCGGTCATGACAACAGCCCAACCGTCAAAAGGTCTCTCCATTTCTCTATGGATCGCACAAGTGATCCTCGCCGCCTTGTTCGGCATGACGGGCAGCACCAAGCTCCTACAACCCATCAGTGAGCTGGCGGCCACGTTGCCGTGGGCTGCCACCATGCCCGAAGGCATGGTCCGATTCATCGGGCTAAGTGAATTGCTCGGTGCCATCGGCATCCTTCTCCCCTCTATGCTACGTCGGCTACCCATGCTCTCCGTTGCCGCAGCCGGCGGCCTTGTTATCGTACAGCTCCTGGCCGCGATCTTCCATGCCACGCGCGGGGAGTTCCCGATGATCGGCATGAATGTCATTCTGGCCGCAATCGCCGCCTTCGTTGCATGGGGTCGTGCTACACGCGCACGGATTCAAGCGCGATAGGCCTTACAACGCCTGCTTCCAGCGCTCTCGCAAGAGCGAGAGGCCTGGCTCTTCGATACTGCCGATGTGAGGTGTAGTGTTCGGTGGCAAGGTGACGTTGCGGGGTTCGAAGGTGCCGTCGGCGATCTGTTGGGCGACCATGCGGTAGGCGTCGCGGAAGGTGTGGCCTTGCATGACGAGGGCGTGGACGTGGTCGACGCTGTACGCATAGCGATAGCGCGGATCGTCCATGATGTTGAGCGTTGGCGTGATCTGCGGCACCACGTGCTGCATGATGCGCACGCACAAGGCGAACTCGTCGATGGCCGGAATGATGCGGTCCTTGATGAACTGCATGTCGCGATGATAGCCGCTCGGAAGATTCGACGTCATGAAGCCGATCTCGACCGGCAACGACTGCAAACGATTGCACCGCGCACGCAAGACCTCGAAGACGTCGGGGTTCTTCTTGTGCGGCATGATGCTCGACCCTGTCGTGAGCGCATCGGGTAACGTCACGAAGCCGAAGCTCTGACTCATGAACAGCACAACGTCTGTTGCAACGCGTGCCATGCTTGATGCCACTTGGGCAAGGGCAATGGCGGCAAGGCGCTCGGTGCGTCCGCGCGATGCTTGCGCAAACGTGCTCGTGATATGCATGCGTTCGAAGTTGAGCGCACGCGTGGTGAGCTCACGATCGATGGGAAACGATGAACCATAGCCGGCCGCGGAGCCAAGCGGATTGGCGTTGGCAGCGTCGATGGCCATGTCGAGCACGCGCAGATCTTCGAGCAATGCTTCGGCATGTCCGCCAAACCACAGACCGAAGGACGAGGGCATGGCCACTTGATAGTGCGTGTAGCCCGGAAGCAACACGTTGCGGTAGGCGTCGGCTTGTTCGAGCAACATGCCAACGAGCTCATGCACACCACGACGTGCCGTGCGGAGTTCATGACGGAGAAAGAGCTTGAGATCGACCAACACCTGATCGTTCCGCGAGCGCGCAATGTGGATCTTCTTGCCCACGTCGCCAAGGCGCGCAGTGAGCTCTGCTTCGATGTGCGAATGAATGTCCTCTGCCTGCTCATCGATCACGATGCCGTGTTCATCGATCTCACGAAGAATGGCGCTGAGCTCGTGCACCAGCAGTTCCCCTTCCTCCTTGCCCAACAATCCCACCTCTGCCAGCATGCTCACATGGGCAATGCTTCCAACAACGTCCCACCGCGCAAGACGCGCATCCATGGCGCGGTCGTTGCCAACGGTGAACTCTTGCATGAGGGCGTCGACCGATGTGCCCTTGTCCCACAGATTCATAGGAATGCCTCCAGAAGCGCGATCAGCGTGGTGATGCCGTGATGGATCTCGCTGAGCGTGATGTATTCGTTGGGTGTGTGCGAACGCGCGGAATCGCCGGGACCGATCTTGAGGGATGGGATGGCGGGAAGGAGGGACTGGTCCGACATGGTCGGACTGCCATACGTGCCAAGACCCAAGCGCACGCCCGCTTGTACGAGCGGATGATCGCTGGCAATGGATGATGGGTGCAGACGCATCGAGCGCGGATGCACGTCGGACTTGACGTGATCGCGGATGATGGTGAGGACTTCGTCGTTGGTGTAGACCTCGGTGGTGCGTACGTCGACGACGAACTCGCAACGATCCGGCACCACGTTGTGCTGCGAACCGGACGAGATCTGCGTAACGGTCATCTTGATGGAGCCAAGGATGGGACTCACGCGCTCGAAGGAATAGGTGCGCATCCATCGAATGTCGTTCATGGCCGTGTAAATGGCATTGTCGCCTTCGTTGCGTGCGGCATGACCGGTAACACCATGCGCTGTGCAGTCCAGGACCATGAGGCCTTTTTCGGCAACGGCCATGCTCATCTGTGTTGGCTCGCCTACGAGGGCGAGGTGCAGATCTCCAAGCAGGCTCTCGCGGACGAGATACGCCATGCCATTCGCGCCACTGATCTCTTCTTCTGCTGTTGCGGCAAAGCAGATGGTGTACGGTAGATCCGGGAACTGACGGAGGTGCAGGAACGCCGTGAGCATGGTCACGAGCGCGCCGCCGGCATCGTTGGAACCAAGACCATAGAGCACATCATCTTCGATGGTGGGCGCGAACGGATCGCGCGTCCACGATGCACCGGGCTTGACGGTATCGTGATGCGAGTTCAAGAGCAACACGGGCGCATCGGGATTCGACGCGGGCCTGTGCCATGCCACCACGTTGTTGAGGTGACGTTCGCTTGCGACACCCTTCTCTGCAAGGTATGCTTGAAGGATGTCGGCCGTGTGATGTTCTTCGCGACTAAATGACTGCGTTGCGATGAGGCGTTGCAGGAGAAGGACGGCCTCTGTGGAGCGTTCGTCAAGCATGTTCTGTCCGTATCCGTGTGCCGGCGTTGGTGTGTATGTCTCGTGGACCGCATATGCGCACCCTTGCGCCCGCCGCTGCGGCGCGCATGGCATTGTCGATCTTTGGCACCATGCCCTTGCTGATGATACCCGAAGCTGTGAGCGGTTTGATATCTGCAAGCGCAAGCTCGGCGATCACCGATGTTGGATCGTCGATCGACCGCATCACGCCGGGATGATCGAAGACATAGGTGAGCTCGACGGACGCGTGCGCGCACAGTGCCGCGGCGATCTCTGCGGCCATCGTGTCTGCATTGGTGTTCAAGAGCTGTCCACGTCCATCGTGCGTGATGGGCGCGACCACCACACAGTGCACGAGTTGCAGCAGCGTTTGCAGTGCCGTGGCGTCGACGTTGACCACATCACCGACGAAACCGTAGTCGCGCTCGACAGTGCCGCGCTTTGTGGAGAGGACGATGTTGGCGTCCGGACCACAGAGGCCCATGGCCGTGCAGGCGCGTGCATGCAGCGATGCAACGAGTGACTTGTTGATGAGACCTGCATAGACCATGGTCACGGTGCGCAATGTATCGGCATCCGTGATGCGTCGCCCATCTACCATCGCCGTAGGAATTCCGAGTCGTGTATTGAGTTCTGTTGCAATGGCACCGCCACCGTGGACGAGGATGAACGGCTCGCCGATGCGGGCAACGTCGTCGAGGACGTGTTGCAATACAACATCGTTGTCGATGACGTTGCCGCCGATCTTGATCACGCGGAGCTTCGTCATGGCATTGCCTTGAGCATCTGCAGGAGCACGGTCTGTGCGCTGACGACGCGATTGCCGGCCTGTTCGATCACGATGGAGGACGGACCATCCAACACGCCGTCCGTGACGATCATGTTGCGTCGAACGGGCAGACAGTGCATGAAGCGCGCATTGTTGGTGCGACGCATCTTCTCTTCCGTAACGGTCCACGAACGATCGCTGGAGAGGATCTGTCCGTATGAGGTATAGCTCGACCAATTCTTCGCATACACGTAGTCGGCTCCGTCGAGGGCTGCATCCTGATCATACTCCACGTGCACACCGTCCACGAATTCCGGTGCGAGCTCATAGCCGTGCGGATGCGTGACGACAAGGTCCACCTCGGCATGACGCATCCATTCGACGAATGAATTCGCAACGGCCTGTGGAAGCGCCTTGGGATGCGGTGCCCATGTGAGGACAACGCGTGGACGTGCGACTTTCTTTGTGGTCTCGATGGTGATGAGATCGGCAAAGCTCTGCAAGGGGTGACGTGTTGCGCTCTCAAGCGAGATCACGGGCACACCCGCATAGCGGATGAAGCTTTCCATCACGTCTTCGCGATAATCGGCGTCGCGATCCTGTAGTCCGGCGAACGTGCGCACGCCAAGGATGTCGCAGTACTGACCCATGACGGCAGCGGCCTCCTTGATGTGCTCCGTAGCACCACCATCCATCACCACTCCATCGCGCGTTTCCAACGTCCACGAATCGCTTCCCGCATTGAGCACCATCACATCCATACCCAAGAGTGCGGCGGCCTTCTGCGTGCTCATGCGCGTGCGCAGGGATGGGTTCATGAAGAGCAGACCCAAGGTCTTCCGCGCACCGAACGATGCATGTGCCCACGGGTCGGCCTTGAGGGCAAGCGCTTCTTGCAATGCATCCGGCAATGCGTGCAGACTGTGAACATCGGTGAACCGCTTCATGCCGTCTCCTGTGCGAGTGCGAGTTGGAGTGCCTCTGCTGACCGATCGAGGGCGTCTTCGGCGATCGTGAGGGCGGGAAGGATACGAATGGTCTCTTTCGATGACGCATTGCCGGTAAGGATGCGATGTTCTTTCCAGAGTGCGGTACGTGTGGGCTCGCATGGTTCTTCGAGATCGATGCCGATCATGAGTCCCCTGCCCCGTACCGCCTTCACACCTTCCACCTCTGCATAGCGTTGCATGATGCGCGTGCCAACGCGACCTGCACGCTCGATGAGCTCGCAGTGGTCGATCACGCGCAGCACCGATAGTGCGGCGGCGCATGCAAGCGGGTTACCGCCGAAGGTGGTGCCCAGCTCGCCGATCCACACGTCGATGTCGGGATGCACGAGCACACCACCGATGGGAAATCCGTTGCCAAGACCCTTGGCCATGGTGATGAGCGGTGGACGGATGCCGGCATGTTGATGGGCGAAGAACTGTCCGGTCCGACCAACACCACTTTGCACTTCGTCGAGCACAAGCATGGCGCCAAACTCGGTGCACAAGGCCGCGAGCTGTTGCAGGAAGGCGTCGATGGGAAGATGGATACCTGCCACACCTTGAATTCCTTCGATGATGACGGCGGCCACATCGCCGCGCTCGAGCTCTGTACGCACGGCGTCGGCATCGTTGAACGGCACGAACGTCACCGCATTGGTGCTGTTCACGGGTGCAACGATGCGAGGGTTGTCGGTGGCCGCAACAGCAAGCGACGTGCGACCGTGGAAGGCTCCACGGAACGAGATCACGCGCGACCTGCCGGTAACGAAGGAAGCAAGCTTCAAGGCGTTCTCATTGGCCTCTGCGCCGCTGTTGCAGAGGAAGAGCTTGTAGTCGGGGTACCCGGCAACACGACCCAACTCTGCGGCGAGTTCGTCTTGAATGTCGAGATGCACAGAGTTCGAATAGAATCCCAACCGTCCCACCTGATCGGTGATCGCCTTCACGTAGTCGGGATGCGAATGACCGATGGAGATCACGGCATGCCCGCCATACAGGTCCAGGTACGGCGTGCCATGCACGTCCCACACGGTGCTACCGGAGCCTCGGGTAAGGTGAAGAGGGAGAAGAGAGTATACAGGTAAAAGCATAGTGAGCTGCCGGGAAGATGCCGGGTAGCTGCCGGGCAGCTGCCGGGCAGATGCCGGGCAGATGCCGGGAGGCTTAGTAGGCAGTGGATTTGAGAAGGAGGCCTTCGGTTTCTTGGAAGTGGAGGGCGAGGTTCATGTTCTGAATTGCTTGGCCGCTGGCGCCTTTCACAAGGTTGTCAATGACGGACACGACGAGCAGTTGACCGTCGCTGTGTTGCAGACCGATCTGACAGTGGTTCGTGTTCACCACGCGCTTCACATCGGGCAGGTCGTGCGCCACATGCGTGAACGGATGCGTGACATATGTTGCGTGATACAACTCGCGGAGGTCATCCTCCGACGTGGTGCATTCGAGCACCGACGTTGCAAGGATGCCGCGTGTGAAGGGACCACGCATGGGAACGAGGATGGGTCGACGTCCGATGGTGTGTTCGATCTCCGGAAGATGCTGGTGATCGAAGGCCTTGTAGACGCTGAGATTGTGTGCGCGCCACGAGTAGTGCGTTGTGTCCGATGGCGCCTGACCCGCACCGGTACTGCCGGTGATGGCCGTGGTGTGGATCGATGCAGGCAACATGGCGTGGAGGGACAAGGGCAGCAAGGCAAGTTCGATGCACGTGGCGAAGCAGCCGGGATTTGCAATGCGTGTGCTTGATGCGATGGCATCGCGGTTGCGCTCGGGCAGACCGTACGTCCACGATGGGTCGAGACGGTGATCGTGACTGAGATCGATCACCACACATGCATCGGGCAAGGCGCGGTACTGGATCCAGGGTGCGGACTTGCCATGGCCGAGACAGAGAAAAACCACGGCAGGATCGTCGGGCAACGTGTTCGTGAAGACAAGGTCGCACATGCCCAAGAGATCGGGATGTGCAACGGTGACGGGTTGTCCTTCATGTGACGAGCTCATGCAGACAAGACGGTAGGCGCCCTGGATGACGCGCGGATGGGCGATGAGCATGCGAATGAGTTCGCCACCCGTGTAGCCGGCCGCTCCAACAACAACGATGCTCTGCATTACGCTTCTCCGTGAACGGATCTGGAAAGCATGGACGGGATGGCGGCAATGGCGGCGAAGCCTTTCACGTCGGCGCCGGACCATGCACGATTCATTTCACCATACGATGCAAACCCGGAGCGCATGAGATCGCTCGGCGATGTGATGCCTAGCACGGTGAAGCGTTCCGAGGCTAGCTCGACGTTCACAACGCCCGACACATGCTGTTGCGTATCGCGATAGAACGCTTCGATACTGCGCATGGCCGATTCGAGGAAGAGTCCTTCGTGCAAAAGCTGTCCGTACCACAACGACAGTTGGTCTTTGAGATTGAGCTGCCATTTCGAGAGCGTGTGCTTCTCGAGCACGTGGTGTGCCTTGATCAGAACGAGTGCTGCTGCGGCTTCGAAGGCCACGCGCCCCTTGATGCCGATGATCGTGTCACCCACGTGCATGTCGCGACCGATGCCGTACGGACGTGCGCGTGCTTCGATGGCGCGGATCACGTCGACGGGTGACATCACCACACCATCGAGCGCAACGGGTTCTCCCTGCTCGAACGTGATGGCAATGGTCTCGCGTTCTGCGGTGCCGAGCTTTGCCGCCTCGCCCCATGCCTCCTTCGCCAATGGCATGTTGCTGGTGAGTGTTTCACGTCCACCAATGGTGGTGCCCCAAATGCCTTGGTTGACGGAGTAGGCGGACTTCGTCCAATCTCCAGCCACACCATGTTCGGTGAGGTAGGCGATCTCTGCCTCGCGCGAGAGTTGCTGGTCGCGGATGGGCGTGAGCACTTCGATCTCCGGACAGAGAATGCGGAAGATCACATCGAAGCGCACCTGATCGTTGCCGGCACCGGTGCTGCCATGCGCGATCGCGTCGACGCCAAGGGCGCGTGCATGTTCGGCGATGGCAATAGCCTGGACGACGCGCTCGGCGCTCACCGATAGCGGATAGGTGGCGTTCTTGAGAATGTTGCCGGCGATGAGATAGCGAAGCACGGACGTGTACAATTGCTCCGTGCGATCGAGCGCTACGTGCGAGGCTACGCCACATGCATGGGCGCGTTCGTCGATGCGTTGCAGTTCGGCATCGGAGAAGCCGCCGGTGTTCACGATGACGGAGTGGACGACGAGGCCGCGCTCAACGCTTAGATAGCGTGCGCAGTAGCTCGTGTCGAGTCCGCCCGAAAATGCCAAGAGGACCGTGTTCATTTCTTTGCCTCCGGATCGAACAGCATGCCTGTGCACAAGCACATCTTGCGTTCCGTGCGTTGAAGGATGTCGTAGTTCGGACAGCTTTTGCAACCGTTCCAGAACACATCATCGGTTGTGAGTTCGGAGAAGTGGACGGGCAGATAGCCAAGCTCACTGTTGAGCTTCATCACGGCAGCACTTGTGGTGATGCCGAAGATCTTGGCATCTGGGTATTTCGAGCGAGAGAGTTCGAAGGCGGCGCGCTTGATACGTCGGGCCAAGTGTTGATGTCGAAACTCTTCGACAACGATCAGACCGGAGTTGGCAACATATCTGCCGTGTTCCCAGGTCTCGATATAACAAAAGCCGGCAAAGCGTTCATCGTCCGTGATGGCCACGATGGCCTTCCCCTCACGGATCTTTTGCGCGACGTATTCCGGGGTCCGACGAGCGATACCCGTGCCGCGTTTCTGGGCGGCGTGAAAGATTGCGTCGACGATCGCCTCTGCAAATACAATGTGGCGTTCGTCTGCAACGCAGACCGTTATCTCCATGGCTCCAAACAATAGTGGGTACAACAACGAACGCTACAAGTGCGCGTTCTTTTCGCGAGAGTCCTCTGCTAAGCGTGTTTTATAGGCGATGAGTCGTTCTTGCAGTGAGGCATCGGCCACCGACAGGATCTCGACGGCAAGGATGCCGGCATTCCGTCCGCCACCAATGGCCACGGTGGCCACGGGCACACCGGCCGGCATTTGCACGATGCTCATCAGCGAGTCGAGTCCGCGAAGGTTCTTCGTTGCAATGGGCACGCCGATGACCGGCAAGGGCGAGAAGGCAGCGATCATTCCCGGCAAGTGCGCTGAACCGCCGGCACCGGCAATGATGATCTTGATGCCACGCGTATGCGCCGTGGTGCCATAGTCTGCCATGTCGGACGGAGTGCGATGCGCGCTCACCACCTTGATCTCGTATGGCACATTGAACTCTTCGCAAATGGCAGCGGCATCGCGCATGGTGGGAAGGTCAGAGTCGCTTCCCATGATGATGCCGACAAGTGGTGCTGTGTTCATAGCGATGGTGTCTCCTGTAGATCGCGAACCTTTTTCATGATGCCGATGAGTTGCGTCCGTCCTTCGCCTTCTTTGGCGGACGTGGACACAACATCGAACGCATAGGCGCAGTCCTTCACAAGATCGCGGATCTGCTCCAGGCGTTCGGCCGCCTCGGTCTTCGACAGCTTATCTGTCTTGGTGATCACGCACAAGAACCGACGTTGCGCCAGCTCCAGCTCTTCGATGAGCGAGAGATCGTGCGCCTGCGGATCGATACGACCGTCAAGCAATACACAGACCAATTTGCACTGACGACGTTCGAAGAGATAGGCCTTGTTCAATGCAGCGAATTGCTGACGTTGTGCCTTGCTCACCGATGCGTAGCCATACCCCGGAAGGTCGACGAGAACAATGCCGATATCCGTGGCAAAGAAGTTGATCTCGCGTGTCTTCCCCGGCGTATTACTCACCTTGGCCATGGCGTTGTTGCGAACGATGGCATTGATGAGCGACGACTTGCCAACGTTCGATCTGCCGATCATGGCGATCTCCGGCACCTTCGATTCCGGAAAGTGCTCCGGTTTCGATGCGCCCTTGATGAACGTTGCCTGTAGGTGTACTTCAGCCATGTGCTGCCTCGTGTTCTCGTTGTTGTTCGGCAATGCCGTGTGGCGTGCGCGCTTTTGCAGATGCGACGGCCTGGGCATAGAGTGCGGCATTTGGTGAGGAGCGCTCCTGCACACGATGCCAGAGATGATACTGGACGGCGGCATTCGAGAACGGAACGATGTCCACGCCCTGTGCACGAAGACGAAGTTCCAGGTCGGAGTCCTCGCCGTAGCCCGGTCCTTCGTATCGCGTATCGAATCCGTTCACGCTCAGCAGATCGGCCCGATGGAGCGAGAAATTGCACCCAAGGATGCTGCCCTTCTTCGAGCCGCGCAATGCACGGATCGCTGCGCTGGGAATATAGATGCCCTTGGATCCGTTGTTCCCGGGCTGATGGCGAATGGCAAGCATGATGCGAAGCAGATTCTTCTGCAGATATCCATCGGTCACCAGTTCCGGCGTCAGTGCATTCGAGATCTCTTCCGAGAGTTCCAGTCTGCGTCCCGCCAACACTGCATGGTCGCGCTTCCCGGCGGCATGTTCGGCAAGGAAGCGAGGATGCAGGATACAGTCGCCATCGATGAAGACAAGATAGTCGGCCGATGCCGTGAGCACGCCAACATTCAGGATACGATTCTTGCGGAAGCCTTTGTCGTCGTGCCAACAATGGGAGCAGGCCAGCGATGAATGCTCGATGCGATCCAGCACGTGGCGAACGAAGGTCTCGTTCGAGCCATCGTCGCACATGACCACTTCCACATCACGAAACGTTTGCGCTTCGATGCTTGCCCATACCAGATCGAAGAAACGTGTGTTGTTGTAGACAGACACAAGGAGGCTTAGTGCCGGTTTGCTGCCGGACGCGGTGCGTTCGATGGCGACCTTGTTCTGTGTGACCTTCATAGCATTGGAGCGAGGTCTAAAAAAGGAAAACGCCGGGAGCAACTCCCGGCGTTCTATGTTCATGCTTCGTGTGTCGGATCAGACCTCTGGTGTTGGCTCTTCGGCTGCGTCGTCCACAGCATCGATCGCCTCGGCGCTTGGCGTTTCTTGCTCTTCGAGCGAAACGGTCTCGCCGGTCATTGCGACCTCGTCCTCCGCTGCGGCAACCGGCTCGGGAGCGGCCACTGGAGCGGCTTCCGGAGCTGGGGCCACCGGTGCTGCGGCTGGTGCGGCCTTCTTCGGTGCGGCCTTCTTTGCTGCCGGAGCGGCTGCCTTCTTTGCCTTCGAAGAAACGCGTCCGTCTTGTGGTGCAGACCAGTCGACGAGTTCGATCACTGCTTCCGGTGCATTATCGCCGCGGCGAACACCAAGCTTCGTGATACGTGTGTATCCACCCGGACGATCGGCAACGAGTGGTGCGATCGTGTCGAACAGTTCTTGCAAGACGGCCTTGTTCTGAACGAACCGGCCGACCATGCGACGAGCGTGGACGTCGACACCCTTGATGGTGCCGGCCTTCTCGCCGTTGAAGGCGTTTTTGGCGCGGGTGATCAGGTGCTCGGCGAATGGGCGCAATTCCTTGGCCTTCGCTTCCGTTGTCACCAGGCGCTTATGTTCGAACAGGGACGTAACAAGGTTGCACATCATGGCACGCTTGTGACTTGCTGTACGCTTGAGTTTCCGTCCGGCTACGTTGTGTCTCATGATCGTTTCTCTTCAGATTGAATGTCGTCTCGAAATCTTACGCCGATTCTTTCGGCTCGTCGCGCAGGTACGGCTCTACGTCCATACCGAACTGCAGGTTGTTCTGATAGACAACGTCTGACAGTTCAGCAAGCGACTTGCGGCCGAAGTTGCGGAACTTCAACAAGTCTGATTCTTGCAGGCTCACGAGGTCGGCAAGCGTCTTGATGCTTGCGGCCTTCAAGCAGTTGTGAGCGCGAACGGAGAGTTCGAGTTCGTCTACTGGTTGCAGGAGGATACGACGTACGCGTGAACGTTCAACTTCCTTTGCTTCATCTTCTCCGCCGCCTTGCTCCTTGCTTCCTTCCACGGCCTTCTTCACACCAAGGAAGAGGGCAACGTGTGCGCTCAGGATCTCCCCGGCATGTTGCATGGCCTCGTTCGCAGAGATCGAGCCATCGGTCTTCACATCAAGGATGAGGCGCTCATAGTCGGTCTTTTGACCAACGCGGAATGGCTCAACGGTATAGACGACGTTCTTGATCGGGGTGAAGATCGAGTCGATCGGGATCATACCCACAGGGAAGTCCGTGGTGTTCTGATCTTCCGATGAAACGTAGCCCTTGCCCTTGCCGATACGAAGTTCAACGTCGAAGTCGCAGTCTTCACCAAGGGTAGCGATCTTGTGATCGGGGTCGAGCACTTCGATGCCGGGGTTGGCATCTTCGATGTCCTTCGCCGTCCACACGCCGGAGCCCTTCTTGCTGAGGGTGATACGATTGAGTGCTTTCTTGTCGACCAAGCGAAGGCGAACCTCCTTGAGGTTCAGAATGATCTCGCACACGTCCTCGACAACGCCGGGGATGGTTTGGAACTCATGCTGGACATCGCTGATCTTGAGTCCGACGATGGCGGCACCCTGGATCGACGACAGGAGAACGCGTCGAAACGCATTACCGATGGTCACGCCATAGCCTTCTTCGAGCGGTGCAAGCACGAAACGGGCATGGTACGGACCAGAGACCTCATCGATCTGGATCTTCTCCGGCATCTGCATGGTGATGTTCATATGTCTCTCTTTTGTAGTCTGTTAGATCGTTCGGACGAATACCTTAGACGCGACGGCGCTTCGGTGGACGGCAGCCATTGTGTGGCAACTTCGTGTTGTCCGTGATGGACAGCACTTCCAAGCCAGCCTGGGTAACGGCACGGATGGCGGCTTCGCGACCGGAGCCAGGCCCCATCACGACCACATCCACCTTGCGCAGACCCATTTCGAATGCTTCGCGGGAGGCCTTGTCGGCCGACACCTGTGACGCATAGGGCGTATTCTTCTTGGAACCACGGAATCCGTTCTTGCCGGCCGACGACCAAGCAAGGGTGTTCCCGTACGTGTCTGTGATCGTGACGATCACGTTGTTGAAGCTTGCACGAACGAACACTTTTCCGTGGACATCCGCGACGATCTTCCGCTTGACGCGTTTTTTCGCTGCTGCCATTGTTCTTGACTTTCGAGTGTATTGGCGTTACTTCTTCACGGCCTTTTTCTTACCGGCCACTGTCTTCCGCTTACCCTTCCGAGTACGCGAATTGGTGCGAGTGCGCTGACCGCGGGCGGGAAGTCCGCGACGGTGGCGCAATCCACGATAGCAACCGATATCCATAAGGCGCTTGATGTTCAATTGCACTTCCGAGCGCAACTGACCTTCCGTCTTGATCTCGGCGATCACCTGACGAATGCGGGCGACCTCTTCATCCGTCCACGCATTGACGCGCTTGGAGTGATCAAGGCCTGCCTTGTCAAGTACCTTAGCCGACAGATTTTCACCGATGCCGAAAATGTACTGGAGCGCAATGATGCCGCGCTTGTTCTTCGGCAGATCGATTCCTGCGATACGAGCCACAGTGAGTCTCCCTGATTATCCCTGACGTTGCTTGAAACGGGGATTCTTCTTGTTGATGATGTAAACCTTCCCCTTACGACGTACGATCTTGTCGTCCGGGTTCCGTTTCTTGACCGATGCTTGCACCTTCATGGTGTGCTCCGTTAACCTGTTGTTCTTGTTGCTTCGTTACTTGTACCGATACACGATACGACCCTTTGACAGATCGTACGGCGACATTTCGACCGTCACCTTGTCTCCAAGGAAGATGCGGATGAAGTTCATGCGCATCTTGCCCGAAACGTGTGCAAGGATCTTGTGGCCATTCTCCAGTCGTACGATGAACTGGGTATTCGGCAACGTATCCTCGATGACGCCATCCACGCGGATGAGGTCGGTTCTCGCCATTCGCTCACCTCGGTTAGTTCATCAATGTCAGGATCCGTGGTGTCTTCCCGTCGACGAGAACCGTATGCTCGAAGTGAGCGCTTGGCTTCCCATCTGCCGCATACACCGTCCACTGATCACTTGCCGTGTGCACATGGAACGAGCCCATGTTCACCATCGGTTCGATCGCAAGTGCCATGCCTGTTGTAAGCTTGACATTCGGATACTGAGACCGATGCAAGAGACCCGGAACGAAGTTTGGCACCGGGGGTTCCTCGTGAAGATGTTGGCCAATGCCGTGTCCCACAAGTTCCCGTACCACCGAGAATCCATTCTTTTCAACGTGCGCTTGAATGGCCCTTCCGATCTCATAGACCTTGTTGCCATCCACTGCCTGTTCGATGCCGAGTGCCAATGCTTCTTGCGTTACCGTGAGAAGCCGTTGCTTATCCGTTGAGATCTCTCCCACCGGATAGGTGTAGGCACTGTCTCCGAACCATCCGTCTTTCTGAGCTCCACAGTCGACCGAGATGATCTGGCCTTCCTTGAGCTTTCGAGTTCCCGGCATTCCGTGCACCACCTCTTCGTCGATGCTGATGCACAGCGTGTACGGGAAGATCTTTCCGTCGACATCGTAGCCTTTGAATGCCGGTTCGGCACCGTGGCTCCGAATGAAGTCCTCTGCGATCGCGTCCAGCTCGATCGTTGTCACACCCGGCTTGATGTACTGCCGGAGGTGTGAGAACGTGTTGGCGACAATTCGACACGCAGCTTCGAGTTTACGTACGTCGTCCGTCACGATCATGACATCGCATTGGCACGGCCGCGGATCTTGCCGCTCTTCATGAAGCCATCATAATGACGCATCAGGAGGTGCGATTCGATCTGTTGCAGCGTGTCAAGAGCGACACCCACAATGATGAGCAAGCTTGTACCACCGAAGAACGACGCGAACGTTGGAGGCACATTCAACACCTGCATGGCGAACGTTGGAAGGATCGCGATGAGTGCAAGGAAAATGGCGCCTGGCAGCGTGATACGCGTCAGGATGTTCTCGATGTATTCCGATGTTGGCGATCCCGGACGTACGCCCGGAATGAAGCCACCGTTCTTTTTCATGTTGTCGGCCACTTCCTTCGGATTGAAGGCAATGGCGGTGTAGAAGTACGTGAAGAACAAGATCATCACGCCGTACACCACAGCATAGAACACTTCACGATCGCTGAACAACCGCGCCACATTCTGCCAGAACATACTTTCCGGGAAGAAGGAGGCAATAGTGGCAGGGACGAAAAGGATCGACTGTGCGAAGATGATCGGCATCACGCCGGCAGTGTTCACACGAAGCGGAATGTACTGTGTGGTACCGCCATAGACCTTGCGGCCTACAACGCGCTTCGCATACTGCACCGGAATGCGTCGTGCCCCCTGGGTGACCAGGATCACGGCCGCAATGATGCCCATCAAGAGAATGAACAGCACAAGGTCGACCACCAGGTTACGTGAACCGGCATCGATGAGCTTGTACTCTTGCAGAATGGCTGTTGGGAATCGGGCAATGATACCGATGAAGATGATCAGCGAGATACCGTTCCCGATACCGCGGTCCGTGATCTGCTCGCCAAGCCACATCAGCATGATGGTGCCGGCCGTCAGGATCAGAACGCTCGAGATCGTCCACAGGAAGTCGGCATGGGGAACGACCGACATTCCACCGGCGCCCATCGTCGTTTGCGCGACCTTGACCGTCACACCCCATGCTTGAAGCATGGCGATGAAGACCGTCAACACGCGTGTATACTGGTTGATCTTGCGTCGTCCGTCTTCACCTTCACGCTGCAGCTTCTGTAACTCCGGCAACACCACCCCTGCGATCTGCAGGATGATGGATGCCGAGATATAGGGCATGATGCCAAGCGCAAAAATGGCGGCATTCGAAAAAGCACCGCCAACGAACATGTCGTACAGACCAAAGATGTTGTTCGTGTCGCCCATGGCCGTTGCGGCCTTCAGAGCGTCGACGTTCACACCCGGGATCGTGATGAATGAACCGATGCGAACCGCCAACAACACGAGCAACGTGAAGAGGAGGCGGTTACGCAGTTCTTCGATCTTGAAGATGTTGCGGATGGTGGTGATGACGTTAGCCATTGGTGTTGACCACTCCTCCGGCCGACTCGATCTTGCTCTTCGCTGTTTCGGAGACCTTGTCGACGGTCACGGTCAGCTTTGCCGACAGATCGCCGTTACCAAGGACCTTCACGGGAAGGCGCTTTTTGCGGACCACACCAAGTGCATACAGCACTTCGGCATCGACGACACCGTTGGTGATCCGTGCTTCGTCTACCAAGCGCTGCAGTGTTGCCACATTCACTTCTTGATACTCGACGCGGTTATTGTTCGTGAATCCAAACTTCGGGATACGACGAATGAGTGGCATTTGGCCACCTTCGAAGCCCGGACTTTGGCTGAAGCCGCTACGCGACTGATGCCCCTTGTGACCGCGTGTGGCAGTTCCACCGTGGCCGGACCCGGCACCGCGACCAACGCGCTTCTTCTTGTGACGCGAGCCCGGAGCGGGCGACAGATTTCCGATGTGTTTCATGGTCATAGGGAGTGTTAGTCTGCGATTTCTTCAACTGTCACCAGATGGCGAACAGCATTCACCATGCCAAGGATCTGCGGATTCTTGGTCTTGATAACGGTATTGTTCGGATGTCCAAGTCCAAGCGCCTTGATCGTGGCCTTGTGCGACTTGAGCGTTCCGATGATACTGCGTACCTGTGTGATCTTGATCTTCATGATGCCTGTCCTTCGTTTGCGCTTGCTTATCCGATGAGAACCTTCGTGGTCGACACTCCGCGGCGAGCTGCCACAGAAGCAGCATCTTCCAACAATGCCAATGCTGCCATGGTGGCCTTCACCGTGTTGTGCGGGTTCGACGAGCCTTGGCTCTTCGTGAGCACGTCCTTGACTCCGGCCAATTCCAGGATGGCGCGAACACCACCTGCTGCGATCACACCCGTACCCGGTGTGGCCGGACGTACGAGGACCTTGGCGGCTCCGAACTTACCGATCACTGGGTGCGGAACGGTACCGTTCTGCAGGCGAACCTTCACAACGGCCTTCTTGGCTGCTTCCGTTGCCTTGGTCACCGCATCGGACACTTCGCCGGCCTTGCCGAGGCCAAAGCCAACGTGGCCATTCTCGTCGCCTACGACGACGATGGCCGAGAAGTTGAATCGACGTCCGCCCTTGACCACTTTCGCCGTACGACCAACGTAGACGATCTTGTCCTTCAAGTTCAGATCAGAGACTTTATGTTTTGCCACAGAGTATTCTCCGGTTGAATGCATTCGTTAGAAATCGAGTCCACCCTCACGTGCACCCTCGGCGAGGGACTTCACGCGACCGTGGTACAGGTAGCCGTTGCGGTCGAAGGCCACGCGTGCGATGTTGTTCGCCTTGGCACGCTTCGCCAAGAGCACTCCAACGAGCTTGCTTTCGGCGGACTTGTCCATGTCCTTGCTGATCTGAGCGCGGATCTCCTTGTCGACCGTGGAGGCCGAGACAAGTGTCTTCGACGTTGTATCGTCGATGATCTGGGCATAGATGTGGTTCACCGACCGGAACACGCTCAAGCGATAACGCTCCGGTGTTCCCGTGACCTTGCGGCGTACGCGCATTTTGCGACGTACCTGGCGATGTGATTTTGAGTCTAGTCGATTCATCGTTTCGTTCCTTTGTCCTTACTTCCCTGCCGACTTACCGGCCTTGCGGCGAATGAACTCACCTTCATAGCGAATACCCTTGCCCTTATATGGCTCGGGTGGACGGAGCTTGCGAACCTTCGAGGCGACCTCGCCTACCAGGTGCTTGTCCATGCCCTTGACGGCGAAGACCGTTGGAGTGGTCACCGTGAACTCTACTCCATCGGGTGGGATGAAGAGGATCGGATGCGAATAGCCGAGATTCAGCAGCAGGTTCTTGCCGCGCATCTCGACCTTGTATCCAACGCCTTCCACTTGCAGGTTGCGTGTAAAGCCGTTCACAACGCCTTCCACCATCCAGGCCGTGGTCGCACGCGTGAGGCCGTGCAGCGAACGTACCTTCTTGTCGTCGTTCGCACGACTGAACGTAAGGACATCGCCCTCTACCTGATAGGAAATGGACTCGTGCAGGGGGAACTTCATTTCGCCCTTCGGTCCTTTGACGCTGATCACACCGTTGGCGACCGTGAAATTCACAGCCTTTGGTATGATGATCTGTTTCTTCCCAACTCGTGACATGCTGATCGCTCCTACGCTACTCGTTCTTACCAGATCGTACAGAGAATTTCACCGCCCACGTTTTCGCGGCGCGCCTGCTTATCGGTCATCACACCACGAGGGGTGGACACGATCGCAATACCCAGTCCGTTGCGGACCCGTGGAAGCTTGTCGACCGACGCGTACACGCGACGTCCGGGCTTGCTCACTCGCTTGATCTCGCGAATGACGGGCTGACCGAGGTAATAGCGAAGCTTGATGTGCAGGACGCCCTGCTTGTCGTCGTCCACCTTCTCGAAGTCGGCGATGAAACCTTGTTCCTTGAGGATGGCGGCGATCCCGAGTTTCAAATTCGAGCATGGCACAACGGTCGTCTTATGCTTTGCAGCAACGGCGTTGCGAATGCGCGTGAGGAAATCGGCGATGGTGTCTGATACTGGCATAATGGTCTGTCGTTGTCGTGTTCAGAATCTGTTGGCGGCTCGTGTCTTACCAGCTGCTCTTACGAATGCCCGGGATCTTACCTTCCAAGGCAAGCAAGCGGAACATGTTCCGGCAAAGGCCGAACTTGCGATACACACCCTTACCACGGCCCGTTACAAGGCAACGGTTGCGAACGCGCACCTTTGCGCTGTTCCGTGGAAGCTTCTGGAGGCCTACCATGTCACCTGCTGCCTTGAGTTCGGCACGCTTGGCAGCATACTTGGCCACGAGGCGCTGACGCTTTTCATTTCGAGCGATGATGGACTTCTTAGCCATTACTGTTGATCCCGTTTGCGGAATGGAAAACCAAATTCTTGCAGAAGCGCATGCGCCTCTTCATCCGTTGTTGCAGACGTGACGAAGGTCACGTCCATCCCCGTGATGCGGTTGACCTTGTCGACGTCGATCTCAGGGAAGATGATCTGCTCCTTGATGCCAAGGGTGTAGTTCCCGCGGCCGTCGAAGCTCTTGTCCGAGAATCCGCGGAAGTCGCGAATACGTGGCGATGCGATGTTGATGAGACGATCGAGGAACTCATACATCCGTGCGCGACGCAACGTGACGCGAGCACCGATCGGCATGCCTTCACGCAGCTTGAAGTTCGCGATGGACTTGCGTGCGCGGGTGACCGCAGGACGCTGTCCCGTGATGAGTTCCAGTTCGTTCACGGCCGCTTGGAGGATCTTCGTGTCCGATGCTGCCGCGCCGGCACCAATGTTCAACGTGATCTTCTCCAACCGTGGCACCTGCATGGGTGACGTGTAGTTGAAGCGCTTCTGCAGCGCCGGTACCACGTTTTCATGGTAGAAGGCGGCAAGGCGAGCTGGCGCCACGGCGGCGCTGACGTCTTCGAGACGCGCGCCCTCGGGCTTGAAGTCGACCTTTTTTACTACTGTTTTCGCCATGATTCGTACGCCTGAGAGTAGTCGTTATTAGAGTGCTTCGTTCGTGGTCTTGGCAATGCGCTTCGAGCCGGATTCCGTGCGTTCCGTCTTCACCCGCGTGGCCTTGCCGTTCTTGTCGACAAGCTGCACGTTGCTGTAGTGGATCGAGGATTCTTGCTTGATGATGCCGCCATTGGGATTCGTTTGCGACGGACGGACGGCCTTGGAGCGAAGGTTCACACCTTCGACGAGGACGCGCATGCCCGTTGGACTGATCTGAAGAACACGTCCCACAGAACCCTTGTTGTTGCCTGCGATCACCTTCACAGTGTCGCCTTTTTTGATCTTGAGCTTCATGGTCAGATAACCTCTGGTGCCAACGATATGATCTTCATGAAATTCTTCTCGCGAAGTTCACGGGCGACCGGTCCGAAGATGCGGGTTCCGCGAGGTTCCGAGTTGTTATTGATGATGACGGCGGCGTTCTCGTCGAAGCGGATGTAGGAGCCATCACGGCGACCCAATTCCTTCTTCGTGCGGACGATCACGGCCTTCACCACTTCACCTTTTTTGACAGCGCCTTGCGGCAGTGCCGATTTGACAGAGCACACGACAATGTCGCCCACAGAAGCATAACGCTTACCGTGACCACCGAGGACTCGAATGCAACGAAGCTTACGAGCACCGGAATTGTCGGCTACAACGAGGTTGGATTCTTCTTGGATCATGGTCTCTCTTCCTTACTTCGCTCGTTCGATGATCTCGACCAACGTCCAGCGCTTGCGTGCGCTGAGCGGGCGGCTCTCAATGACCTTCACCGTGTCTCCAATGTTGCATTCATTGCGCTCGTCGTGCGCCATGATCTTATTGGACACCTTGAAGTACTTGCGGTACAACGGGTGAGCGACTTGTCGTTCGATGCTCACCACGATGGTCTTGTTCGCCTTGTTGCTTACCACTTTACCGGTACGAACTTTCTTGTTGCTCGTTGCCGCAGTGGTTGTATCGTTCATGTTCTCGGCCATCATTCATCCCATCGACATCAGTTGGCGGAATTCTCGCGTTGAGCAAGGATCGTCTTCATACGCGCGATGTCCTTGCGCATCGTGCGGATGCTCGTTGTATCCTGGAGTTGACCCAGGACGAGCTGGAAGCGGAGCTTCGTGATGTTCTCTTCGCTTTCCTTGAGGAAGGCCACCAACTCGTTCGTTGGAAGTCCCTTCAGGTCGGCTGCTTTGCGTGCCTTCATGACTTAGGCCTCCAGATCGACTCGTTGAACAAACTTGCATTTGATCGGGAGCTTGTGCGATGCGAGACGTACGGCTTCCACCGCGCGCTCCTTCGTCACTCCGTCGATCTCGAACAAGATCCGCCCCGGCTTGACCACTGCTACCCACAGTTCCGGATTACCCTTCCCGGAACCCATTCGGGTCTCTGCCGGCTTCTTGGTAACTGGCTTGTCTGGGAAGATGCGGATCCACACCTTACCATCACGACGCAGGTAGCGGTTGATGGCGATACGAGCGGACTCGATCTGGCGATTGGTGATCCATGCACATTCGAGCGCCTTGAGACCATACGACCCGAAGGCCACGGTGGAACCACGATACGCTTTGCCGCGACGGCGTCCGCGTTGTGTTTTCCTGTGCTTGACTCTTTTTGGGATGAGCATAACGGTTCGTCAGCTGAGGTTGTTATTGTTCTTTGCTTTGTTGCTTGCCGATCACTTCGCCACGGCAGATCCAGACCTTGATGCCCAGCGAACCGTAGACGGTCTCTGCTCGGCCTTGCGCATAGTCGATGTCGGCTCGCAGCGTGTGCAGCGGAACGCGACCTTCCTTGTATTGTTCGGTACGGCTCATGTCAGCACCGCCCAGTCGACCCGAACACATGATACGTACGCCTTCGGCGCCTACTCGCATCGTGGAGCTCACGGCATTCTTCATGGCGCGACGGAACGAGATCCGTCCTTCGAGTTGCTGTGCGATGTTGTCGGCCACCAGTTGGGCATCGAGCTCGGGACGCTTGATCTCGCTGATCAGGATCTTGACTTCCTTCTTCGTGATCTTGCGCAATTCTTCTTCGAGCTGCGAGATGTCCTTCCCGCTACGACCGATGATCACGCCTGGACGTGAGGTGTTGATCGTGATGCGGAGTTGCTTTGCCGTGCGCTCAACGATCACGCGAGCGACACCGGCCTTCTTCAGACGATTCTTGATGTAGTTGCGAACCATCAAGTCTTCTTGAAGCTTCTCTGCAACGTTCTTTTCGTCGAACCAATTTGCTTCCCATTGACGGATGATGCCAAGGCGAAGTCCGATAGGATGTGTTTTCTGACCCAAGGAAGTGCTCCGTTACTGTTTCACCGAAACGATGATCGTGAGATGGTGCGAGCGCTTCCGAATTCGGTAGGCACGTCCCATTGGTGCTGGCGAGATCCGCTTGATCGTTGGACCCGGATCCACAAAGGCCTCTTTCACGTAGATGGCTTCAGGATCAACTCCCGAATCCTTCTGCTGAAGATTGTTGATGGCACTCTTGAGCGTGAGCTCTGCGATCTCTGCCGCCTGCTTGTCCGAAAACTGCAGGGCGTTGAGAGCGAATGCCGCCGACTTACCGCGGATAAGGTCCACCACCAACCGCATCTTGCGTGGCGATGACCGCGTGTACCGTTTGATTGCGCGTGCTTCCATCATTGCGTCTCGTTATTTCTTTCCTGTCTTGAGATCCTTACGGTTTCCGGAATGTCCCCGGAACGTCCGCGTCGGCGAAAACTCACCCAACTTGTGACCCACCATGTTCTCCGTTACATAGACCGGGATGAACTTGTTGCCGTTGTGCACGGCGAACGTGTGTCCCACGAAATCAGGAGCGATGACCGAAGAACGTGCCCATGTCTTGATGACAGCCTTCTTTGCGTTGGCATTCATCGCATCGACCTTCTTCGTCAGCTTATAGCTGATGAATGGTTCTTTTTTCAGTGAACGAGGCATAGGTTCTGATCCTTACGAGTTCGCTTCGATTATGCGTTTCTGTGACGGATGATGAGATCGTTCGACGCCTTCTTCTTCTTGCGCGTCTTGAGACCCTTTGCGAGCTGACCCCATGGCGAACGGAGGTGTTGACGTCCACCACCGGACTTCGAGCGACCTTCACCACCACCGTTCGGGTGGTCGATCGGATTCATGGCCATACCACGCGTCTGCGGGCGAACACCCTTCCAACGCATACGTCCGGCCTTCCCCCACATGATGTTCTCCTGCTCACCATTGCTGACCACGCCGAGCGTTGCCATGCAATTGCCGGGAACCATGCGGATCTCGCCTGAAGGCAACTTCAATTGTGCCTTGCCATTGTCCAGTCCTACGAGCTGTGCGGACGTGCCGGCGCTGCGCGCCATCTGTCCACCCTTGCCCGGCTTGAGTTCGATGTTGTGCACGAACAGACCGAAGGGGATCTTGTTCAGCGGAAGAGCATTGCCGTCCTTGAGGTCGGCATTCTCACTCGCCATGATCTTCGTTCCCACCTTCACCTTGTCCGGTGCAAGGATGTATCGCTTCTCACCGTCCGTGTACTCAACAAGTGCGATGCGGCATGTACGGTTCGGATCGTACTCGATCGTGAGGACCGTTGCCTCCATGTTCAACTTGTTGCGCTTGAAGTCGATGATGCGATACAAACGCTTATGTCCACCACCACGGTGACGTGCCGTTACACGTCCGGTGTTGTTCCGTCCGCCCGACTTCTTCAGCGGCGACGTGAGAGACCGCTCCGGCGTTGTTGCCGTGATCTCGTCAAACGTGCTCAAGCTGTAGTGCCTGGTGCCCGGTGTGATCGGTCTGAGTTTACGAATTGCCATTGGTGCGTTCTCCGATTTCCGTTCTAGCTGTTAGTCTTCCGATCCGCCTTCGCCTGCCACCACGTCGATCGTCTGTCCTTCTTTCAGCGTCACATAGGCCTTCTTGCGAAGGTTCGTGCGACCTGTCTGAATGCCACGACGCGTCATGCGTGACTTGACCTTGCCCTTGGTGCGAACAGTACGGATACTGTCCACCTCAACGTCGAACATTTGCTTCAGAGCCGCGCGGATCTGGACCTTGTTCGCGTTCGGATCGACTTCGAAGACGTATTGGCGCAGATAGCCCACAGAAGTGGCCTTCTCTGTAATCACCGGTTTTCTGAGCACTTTGATCATGTCGTACGCCGTCTCTTAGTTCGTGCCAAATGATTGTTCAAGTGTCTGCATGGCGCTCTTGAAGATCAACAGCTTGCCATGGCTCAACACATCGTATGCCGAGATCTTGTCCGCCGGGAAGGTCGTCACTCCCGGAATGTTGCGCGCCGACTTCACAATGGTCTGATCGACCGATGGAAGCAACACCAACACCTTACCGTCGATGTTCAATGCCTTGAGGATCGTTGCCATGTCCTTGGTCTTTGCAACCGGCAACGTGAAGTCCTCGACCACAACGAGATTCGATTCCTTCGCACGAAGTGCGAGCGCTGACTTCCGGGCAAGGCGCTTGACCTTGATCGGCAGGTCTACACTGTACAGGTGCGGTACCGGTCCGTGAATGGTGCCACCGCCCGGATTGAGTGGCGAGCGGCTCGAACCGCGACGTGCTCCACCCGTTCCCTTTTGCTTGAACGGCTTCTTCCCACCACCACGCACTTCCGTGCGCGTCTTGGTCTTCGCAGTGCCCTGACGGCGATGCGCGAGATATGCTCGCACTGCCTGATACATGGCGTGCTCGTTCGGCTCAACTCCGAAGATCGACTCGGGGAGCTCGATCGTGCCTGCTGTGGCACCGTCTTTTGTTCGTACATCCACTGTCATGGTCGTGTTCTCTTATAGCTTCACAATTTCAATGATAGCATTCGGTGCTCCCGGAATGCTGCCCTTCACCAACAAGAGATTGCTTTCGGGCATCACTCGCAAGACGGTCAGATTGCGCGTCGTGATGCGCGTACCACCCATCCGCCCTGCCATCCGCAATCCCTTGAAAACGCGGGATGGGAACGACGAGGAACCAATGGAACCTGGAGCACGTGGACGGTCGCTCTGACCGTGCGTTGCCATACCAACACCACCGAAGTGGTGACGCTTGACAACACCCTGGAATCCACGACCCTTGCTCGTTGCAGAGACCTTTACCTTGTCTCCGACCACGAAGGTCTCCACCGTGAGAATGTCTCCAAGTGCAACCGTGTTGGCAAGCTGACGGAACTCCTTCAAGTGACGTACCGGTGCCGTGTTCGCTTTCGCGAAGTGTCCGGCGCGTGGCTTGTTCACCTTCCGCTCAGCGATGAGACCGAAACCGATCTGCGCCGCTGTGTATCCGTCCTTCTCCAGGGTTCTCACCTGTGTTACCGGGCATGGTCCGGCTTCGATCACAGTGCACGGCACAAAGGCGCCGTCTTCCGTGAAGATGCTCGTCATCCCTATTTTTCGTCCAAGTAATGCGCTCATTTGGGTCAGTCCTTTACACCTTCACTTCGACATCAACTCCGGCTGGCAACTCAAGGCGCATAAGCGCATCGATGGTCTTCTGCGTCGAGCTGAAGATGTCGATCAAACGCTTGTGCACGCGTGCTTCGAATTGCTCACGAGACTTCTTATCCACGTGCGGTGAACGAAGCACCGTGTAGACTGATTTTTCCGTTGGCAGCGGAATCGGGCCCGATACCACGGCTCCCGTTTGCTTCACCGTCCGGACGATGCGCTCAGCCGATCTATCGATCAGATTGTGATCGTATGAGCGAAGCTTGATGCGAATGCGTTGCGTTGCCACTCGTTAGTTCTCCTGTAAGGCTCTTGCTAGGTCGGAGACAAAAAGAGGGAAGGCGGGCCTTCCCTCTGTTCCGATTCTATGCGTTGCTTATTCGATGATTTCCGTTACAACTCCAGCACCGACCGTACGACCGCCTTCGCGAATAGCGAAGCGCAATCCAGTGTCCATTGCAACAGGAGTGATCAGGGTGACGTCAAGATTGTCAACATTATCACCAGGCATGATCATTTCCAGTCCTGCAGGAAGATCCAACACACCCGTTACGTCCGTTGTACGGAAGTAGAATTGTGGGCGGTAGTTGGTGAAGAATGGCGTGTGACGTCCGCCTTCTTCCTTCGTCAGAACATATGCCTGTGCCTTGAACTTCGTGTGCGGCGTGATCGAACCGGTCTTGGCCAATACCATTCCGCGCTCGAGTTCTTCCTTGTCCACACCACGAAGGAGAAGTCCTACGTTGTCGCCGGCACGACCTTCGTCGAGCAGCTTGCGGAACATTTCGATACCCGTGACGGTGGTCTTCTTCTGAAGACCGAAACCTACGATCTCCACTTCTTCGTTGAGCTTGACAACGCCACGCTCGATACGACCCGTTCCTACCGTTCCACGACCCGTGATCGAGAACACGTCCTCGACCGGCATCAGGAATGGCTTGTCGATATCACGTACCGGCGTTGGGATGTAGCTGTCCACTGCATTCATGAGCTCCATGATGCATTCCATGTCCGGATCGTCCTTGGACGTCGAATCGGAAGAAGCTGCATCAAGTGCCTTGAGAGCCGAACCCTTGACGATCGGAATGTCGTCTCCAGGGAATTCATACTTGCTGAGCAGTTCGCGGATCTCGAGTTCAACGAGGTCTACGAGTTCTGGATCTGCAATGTCGACCTTGTTCATGAAGACCACGATACGTGGTACTCCAACCTGACGTGCAAGCAGGATGTGCTCACGCGTTTGTGGCATCGGACCGTCCGTTGCTGCCACTACAAGGATCGCGCCGTCCATCTGAGCAGCACCCGTGATCATGTTCTTCACATAATCGGCGTGGCCCGGACAGTCCACGTGAGCATAGTGACGGTTCTCCGTCTCATACTCTACGTGTGCCGTAGCGATCGTGATCCCGCGTGCCTTTTCTTCTGGTGCGTTGTCGATCGAGTCGAACGAACGCTTTTCAGAAAGGCCACGCTTAGCGAGCGTCATCGTGATCGCTGCTGTGAGCGTCGTCTTGCCGTGGTCAACGTGGCCAATCGTGCCAACGTTTACGTGCGGCTTGCTCCGGTTGAAGGTTTCTTTTGCCATGGAACAATCTCCTCTGGTTGCAGGAAGGTTGTGTTATGAATTGTGTGTTGCTTGTCGAGTTCGAAACGGAATAGAAAACAAAGGTACGGGAATTCCTGGACATGACCAAATGCTTTTGAATTCGGTCAAAAGAAATCTTCCCGCGCCTATCGGCGAGAGAGTGCGGGCTCGTAATGCGAAAAGCGCATCGTATACGAACCACGCCCTTGTGTGAGCGAGCGCAACTGCGTTACGTAGCCGAATAGTTGTGACAGGGGAACCACCGCCGTCACCACTTGAAGGATGTCGCGCATCTGAATGCCCTCTATCCTGCCGCTGCGGGAACTGAGGTCAGCAATGACCTCTCCCACATATTCTTCGGGCGTAACGACCTCTACGTGGAAGACAGGCTCCATGATCACCGGTGTGGCGATCCTCGCAGCATCTTTCGCTGCGATGGAGGCCGCGATGGCATACGCCAACTCGGTCGAGTCTTCCTCGATATAGACCGCATCGACCAGGGCCGCCACGATATCGATCATGGGGTACCCTGCGATCGGGCCAACCTTGAGAGCCTCAAGGGCTCCCTGTTCGGCACTCTTGACATACGATTCGGGAAGTGCTTGTGGTTGTAGTTCGTTGACGAACGCAAAGCCTTTTCCCGACTCGTTCGGACGCAGCTCAATGGTGACCTGGCCGAATTGATTCTTCCCGGTGGCGCTTCGGACAAATGTGCCCTCGTGCCGTGCCGTGGAAGTAATCGTTTCTCGATAAGCAACCTGAGGTTTTCCAACTTTGACGGGGACGTTGAACTCTCGTTTCAGTCGGTCGGCAAGGATCTCCAAATGGAGTTCCCCAACACCGCTGATGATGATCTGCCCTGTCTCCGTATCAGTATGGAATCGAAACGTCGGATCTTCTTCAGAGAGCCGATGTAAGGATTCCGTCAACTTGTCTTGATCTGCCAGCGTTCGCGCCTCAATACTCTGATTGATCACGGGCTCGGCAAAACTGATGTTCTCCAACAGGATGGGATGCTTTGCGTCGCAAAGCGTATCCCCGGTGCGTGTGAAGCGTAAGGCAGGAATGGCAATGATGTCGCCCGCATAGGCAGCATCGATCTCGTCCCGCTTGTTCGCCTTCATCCGCAGGATCTTCCCCGCTCGCTCCTTCTTGTCGTTCGTGGCGTTGTAGATCTGGTCGCCCACCTTGACCACTCCGGAATACACACGTACGAACGTGAGCCTTCCTACAAACGGGTCGGTGAGGATCTTGAACGCCAACGCTGCGAACGGCTCTTCGTCGAGTGGCTTGCGTACGAGCGCCTTCTCGTGGTCCTTGACGTCGAAGCCATGCGTACTGCCCACATCCTTCGGACTCGGCAAGTAGGCGATCACGGCATCGAGCAACTGCTGCACACCCTTGTTCTTGAAGGCACTGCCACACAGGACAGGGGTGAGATGCAATTGAAGGGTGGCACGGCGAAGGGAGGCAGTGAGCTCTTCCGCTTCGATGGTCTCCCCTCCGAGATATCGCTCGGCCATCTCATCGTCGAAATCGGCGACGGCCTCGATGAGCTCCGTACGCTTCTGCTCGGCCAATGGCCGCAGTTCGTCGGAGATCTCCTGCACGTCAAAGGTCGATCCTTCATCACCATGGTGGTAGACAAGGGCCTTCATCAGGACCAAATTCACCACACCGATAAAGGTGTCCTCGACGCCGATCGGGATCTCGATGGCCACCGGTCGTGCATTCAATCGTGTGCGCATCATGTCCAGCACACGCTCGAAATCCGCTCCAACCCGGTCCATCTTGTTCACAAAGGCGATACGCGGTACCCGGTACTCGTTGGCCTGATGCCAGACGGTCTCGCTTTGCGGCTCTACGCCGGCAACGGCGTCGAAGAGAGCAATGGCACCGTCGAGGACCCGGAGTGAACGCTGCACCTCTGCAGTGAAGTCCACATGCCCCGGCGTATCGATGATGTTGATCGTGACACGCTTTCCATCCGGACCCGTCCATTCACAGGATACTGCGGCAGAGGTGATCGTGATCCCCCGCTCCCGCTCCTGATCCATGTAGTCCGTAAAGGCCGTTCCCTCGTGAACCTCTCCCATGCGGTGCAATACACCGGTGTAGTAGAGGATCCGCTCCGTGGTCGTCGTCTTCCCGGCATCAATGTGTGCCATGATGCCGATGTTGCGCACGAGATCTATGTCGACGGAACGGGCCATGTCGTGTCGGTCTTCCTCAGGTTGTCAAAGAACGCTTGTGTTTACCACTTGAAGTGGGCAAACGCACGGTTGGCATCGGCCATCCGGTGCATTTCATCGCGACGCTTGATCGCCCCACCTTCACCGTTCGCCGCTGCAATGAGCTCCGAAGCGAGCTTCGAGGCCATCGACTTGTCGCGACGATCCAGTGCGAACTTCTTGATCCAGCGAATGGCGAGTGTCAAGCGACGCTCTTCACGCACTTCCATCGGTACCTGATACGTCGCTCCACCAACGCGGCGCGGACGGATCTCGATGGAGGGAGCGGCGTTCTGCACGGCCTTCCGGAACACGTCGAGCGGGTTCTGCTCGGTCTTCTTCTCGATCATGTCGAACGCTTCATAGATGATGGCGCGGGCCGTGGCCTTCTTGCCTTCTTCCATGACGTTGTTCACGAACTTGGCAACGATGAGATCGTTATACCGTGGATCCGGCGCCACACGACGCTTTTCTGCACGCTTCTTACGCATGTTTCAACTCTAGAACGTGTTTGTGTCTTCTGTTACTTCTTCTTGCCGGCAGCCGCTGTTGCGCCTGCCTTCGGACGCTTCGCGCCATACTTCGAACGAGCTTGCTTGCGGTTGTTCACGCCCTGCGTATCGGCCGCACCACGAATGATGTGGTACCGTACACCCGGAAGGTCCTTGATACGACCTCCGCGGATCAACACGATGGAGTGCTCCTGCAGGTTGTGACCTTCGCCCGGAATGTATGCCGTGACCTCGGTTTGATTCGTCAAGCGCACACGGGCGACCTTGCGAAGGGCGGAATTCGGCTTCTTTGGTGTGGTCGTGTAGACGCGGGTGCAAACACCGCGCTTTTGCGGACAGGAGTCGAGCGCCGGGCTCTTACTCTTGACGACAACTGCCTCACGTCCCTTCCGGACAAGTTGGCTGATCGTTGGCATGGATTCTCACTAAAACGTTTTTGACAGAGCCTGCAAATATAGGGGGTTGGTGTGGACAAACCAAGCGGATGAGGTGGGAATGTGAAAGAATGGCGAAATTGTTGGTATGAAAATTCTCGTGATCGAGGATGAACCGAAGTTGAGCGCATTCCTCCGACAAGGCTTGGAGGAGCAGGGCTATGAGGTGGACGTGGCCGCAGATGGGGCGAAAGGGCTTGAAATGGCGCTTCGCGGACAGTATCAGGTGGTGGTCCTCGACCTGATGCTGCCCCTTCTCCATGGCCACGACGTTTGCCGCGCCGTGCGCGCCGAACGCCCCCACCTGCCGCTGATGATGCTGACCGCCATGGGTACCACCGAGGATACCGTGGCGGGACTGGAGCTGGGCGCCGACGATTACATGGTGAAACCCTTCCAGTTCCCCGAATTCCTTGCCCGCATCCGCGCCCTGTGCCGCCGGTCAACTGCCGAGATCGCCGAGGAACGCTATACGTGCGGCGACTGCGTGGTCGACGCCACGAAACGCACCGTGACGCGCGCTGACCAGCCGATCACCCTCACGCCCCGCGAATACGCCCTGCTTCTGGAGTTCATCCGACACCAAGGCAAGACGTACACGCGCGCCGAACTGGCTGAAAAGGTCTGGGGGATCACCTTCGATACCGGCACGAACGTGATCGACGTCTACGTGAACTACCTTCGCAACAAGATCGATAAGGGATTCCCGACCAAATTGATCCAAACGGTCTTTGGAACCGGGTATGTGATGCAGGCCCCGGAAGGATCATGACGATACGCACCCGCCTTACCCTGATGTTCGCCGCGATCATGGCCGTGATCCTCGGAGGAGCGCTGGTGTTCGTGTACGGACTGCAGTCACGCCTGGTGCGCGATGAATTCTACGACCTGTTGTCCGAACGCGCGGCCACGATCGCTACGATCTTCCTTGAGCCCGATTCGTCCGCTCGTTTGCGCATGATCGAGTTCGAGCAACGCAACGTCCGCACCCTTCCCGCCGAACGCATCCTTGTCGTGGGCACCAACGGTGAACAGCTCTTTGCCATGGGCCCTGCCTCCCTTCCCATCCCCTATGAACTGATCGCTAAGGCGCGCTCGGCCGGACATGCCCAGCGTTCACTGGATGGACGTCAGGCGATCGCCCATTCGTACCGTAACAATATCGTCGTGGTGGTCTCGGCGTCGGATACGATCGGAAGCGAGCAGCTCGACGAGCTGCAGTGGATCATGCTGGGCGCGTTCCTCGTAAGTCTTGCCGCGACCTTTGCCGGTGGCGTGTTCTTTGCCGGACGTGCACTGGAGCCGATGAACCGTGTGGTACGCCGCGTGGAGGACATCTCTGCATCGAATCTGCACTTGCGTGTTGACATTGGCGACGGACGCGACGAGATCGCACGCCTGAGCATGACGTTCAATGAAATGCTCGAGCGCCTCGAGAAGAGCTTCGAAACGCAACGCACGTTCGTCACGAATGCATCGCATGAGTTGCGCACTCCGCTCACGGCCATCATCGGAGAGATCCACGTGCAGCTGGCACGCGAACGCACGGCACCGGAGTATCGTGCTTCGCTGCTCTCTGTGCTGAACGAAGCCGAACGCTTGAATGCCATCGTGAGCAGCCTGCTGATGCTCGCACAGTATGAAGAAGGGCGGATGCCGCTGAATCCTGAAGAGGTGCGCCTCGACGATGTGGTGGTGGATGCGATCGGCATGATCCAACATCATCCCGGCTCGGAACGCATTCAAGTGCAGATCGAATCGGTGGACGATGGACAACGCTTTGCTGTGCGCGCCCATCGGTCGCTCCTGCTTGTGTGCATCACGAACCTGATCGACAATGCGTTGAAGTATTCGTCGACAGACCTTGTTGAAGTGAACGTTCGCGCAACAGATGAATGCGTAAGCGTTTCGATACGCGACCATGGCATCGGCATTCCGGCTGATGTGTTGCACCGACTTACGGAGCCGTTCTTCCGCGCTAACAACGCGCGTGGCATCCCCGGCTTCGGTATCGGCCTGGCCGTCACGCAACGCATCGTCTCGTTGTACAAAGGCACACTCGACATGGTGAGCGACCCTACGTCCGGAACGACGGCAACACTATCACTGCCATCGAAGCGCTCGCCGTTCTAACCATCTTCTAAGAGGATTGCTGTACGAAGTGCAATAGGTTGCACGTCGTATGGGAATGCTCACTTCACTTCTTCATCGATCACGCGGACGGTTCATCGTCCTCGTCCTCCTCGCGACCGCAACTTCTGCCTTCGCGCAAGGGTCGCGTACGCTCACGCTCACCGAGGCGGAGCAACAGTTCCTGACGCGCAACCTGTCGATGATCGCTGCACGTTATGATGTGGCCATCGCCCGCGCCGCCGTTGTCACCGCAGGTCTGATGCCCAATCCTGAACTGGCCATTGAATACAACGTGTTCAATCCGACCACGGGTCAGTGGTTCCCGTTGGCCTTGAACGGGACGCCCATTGCAAGTCAGCAAAGTGTCTCCCTGCAACAGCTCATCGAGTTGGCAGGGAAGCGAGGCAAACGCGTCGACGTGGCCTCGCTCGACGAACGCACCGCCGAAGAGAACGTTCTCGACCTCGCCCGCACACTGATGAGCACGCTGCGCGCCACGGCGCTCGATCTGTATCACGTCGATGCAAAGCTCGCAACCTACAGCGACGGCATTCGCGATCTTGACCGAACCGTAACGGCCTTGAATTCCATCCAGGACAAGGGCGTGCTCCCTTCACAAGAGATCGTCCGCATTCGCTCGCTCCTCTTCGCCTTCCAGCAGGAGCGTGCCGCACTGTCTATGCAACGGACCGAGATGGAGTATGGATTGCGACTGTTGCTGCGCGACTCCACGAATGACACACTGCATATCCGACTCGAACAGCCGGATCCTGATACGACGGTGATCACCGGACTCGATGCATCGCAACTCTTGCAACGCACGGACACGAACAGACCGGATGTGCGCATCGCGCGCACGCTTGTGGAACGTGAGGCCGCGAACCTCTCGTATCAACGGTCGCTTGCCATCCCTGATGTACGCGTTGGTCTGCTGTACGACAAGTGGGCAAGCGCATGGCAAGACTACGTGGGGCTCACGATGTCCGTCACGCTTCCCATCTTCGATCGCAATCAAGGCAACATCGAAGCTGCGCAGGCCGGCATCGATCGCAACCGCTCCACGCTCGAACTCGCAACGTCTGCGGCAAAGCGCGATGTGACGATGGCACTCAACAAACTGCGCACGGCATCAGAGATGTACACGGCCACGATCCCGTTGGCACGCGCCGGTCTACCCAAGGCCATGACGGCCGTGCTCGATGCATACAACCGTCAGGCGCTCGACATCACGCAGTTCACCGACATGTACTCCTCCTACAAGAACAGCATGATCCAGATGATCGACGTCCGCAATGCATGGTTCCAATCGGCATCCGAACTCAATGCTGCCGTGGGTTCCGATGTGATCAACATCAAGTAATCCTCCAGTCACCGGACATTTCCATGTCATCACCTCGCTCCATCCACCTCCGCTCCGCCTTGCTCCTTGCCTCGCTCATGGTCCTTGGTCTTACTGCATGTCAGAAGGCGGACGTGGCCGAGGAGGGACCAAAGGAGCCGCTTCGGCTTACGGACAGTATACGCACACGTTTGCATGTGCAGACAGACAGTGTGCGCACCATGATGATCGAAGACGATCTGCTGTTGACCGGCAAGGTGATGTTCGATCAGGACCACATGGTGCGCGTTGCACCACTGGCCGGCGGCATCGTGCAGGAAGTTCGCGTCGAACTCGGAGACCAAGTACGCAAGGGCCAAGTGCTGGCCGTGATCCGCTCCACCGAGATCATGGATGTTTCCGATCAGCAGTCGCAAGCGCAGTCCGATGTTGCCATCGCTTCAAAGAACCTCGAAACAACAGAGGCATTGTTCAAGGCAGGTCTTGCCTCCGAACGTGAGTTCGTGACGGCGCAGCGCGAGCTTGACAAGGCCAAGGCCGACGAGAAGCGCGCTTCAGAGGTTGCATCGCTCTACGGAGGCGCCACCTCGTCCACCTACATTGTGCGCGCCCCCGCATCGGGCTTCATCGTTGCCAAGAACATCACCGACAATTCACAGTTCCGCACGGATCAGCCCGAGGCCATGTTCGCCATCTCTGATCTTTCGAACGTGTGGGTGATCGCCAATGTGTACGAGTCGGACATTGCCTATGTGCGCGAAGGCGCGCATGCCGATGTGAAGACACTGGCCTACGACGACGAGACATTTCAGGGTGTGATCGACAAGATCTACAATGCACTGGATCCCACCAGTCGCGTGATGAAGGTGCGCGTGCGCATCAAGAACGATCAATTCCGATTGAAGCCTGAGATGTTCGCAAGCGTTTCTATCCAGATGAAAGAGCCCCGTTCGATGACGGCCGTTCCATCGTCCGCCGTGATCTTCGACAAGAACAAGCACTATGTGCTCACCCTTGCGACGGATGGAACCCTGGCGGCTCGCGAGGTGCAAACGTACAAGGCCATTGGCGACTACACCTACGTCACCGGCGGCATCTCGCACGGCGATCAGGTGATCACGCAAGGTCAGCTCGTGTTGTTCAACGCACTCACATCACGGTGATCGCGTGAACACCTTCATCAAGAACCTCCTCTCCTTCTCGCTCAGGAACAGATTCTTCGTTCTGTTCGCAACGATCGCCTTGGTGATCGGCGGCGTGATCGCCTACAAGACCACGATCATCGAGGCCTTCCCGGATGTGACGAACACACAGGTCACGATCATCACGCAATGGCCCGGACGTGGTGCCGAAGAGATCGAGAAGTTCGTGACGATCCCCATCGAGGTCTCCGTGAACGGGGTCCCGAACAAGGTATCGCTCCGCAGCACAACGCTCTTCGGTCTTTCGGTGGTGAAGATCATCTTCGAAGACGACGTCGACGATTTCACAGCACGACAGACGACGGTGAACCTTCTTGCCAATGCCGATCTGCCGGACGGTGTCAAACCGGAAGTGCAGCCTCCCTACGGTCCAACCGGCGAGATCTTCCGCTACACGCTCAAGAGCACAACGCACGATGTACGCGAGCTCAAGACGTTGCAGGACTGGGTGGTCGAACGCCGCATCCGCGCTGTGAGCGGTGTGGCCGATGTGGTGAGCTTTGGTGGAGAGGTGCGCACGTTCGAGATCAGTGTGAATCCCGATCTGCTCTTGAAGTACGACATCTCGCCGCTCGAAGTGTACAATGCCGTGAATCGCAGCAACATCAATGTTGGTGGCGATGTGATCGAGAAGAACGACCAGGCGTACGTCGTTCGCGGCATCGGCCTGCACACGTCCATTCCCGATATCGAGAACGTCATCGTCGACTACATCGGCGGTGTTCCCATCACCGTGCGCAACCTTGCCACCGTGCATGAGAGCGCGCTTCCCCGCCTCGGTCAGGTCGGCCGTGGCGCCGACACCGATGTGGTCGAAGGCATCGTCGTGATGCGCAAAGGCGAAGACCCTAGTGCTGTGATCTCGGCACTGGAAGCCAAGATCGACGAGATCAACACAAAGGTGCTGCCGGATGATGTGCGTATCGTGGAGTTCTACAACCGACAGAATCTCATCGACTTCTGCATCGAGACCGTTTCGCATAACATCGTCGAGGGGATCATCCTCGTCACAGTGATCGTCTTCCTCTTCCTTGCCGACTTCCGTGCCACCTTCATCGTGGCCATCATCATCCCTCTTGCCTTGCTCTTTGCTTTCATCTGTTTGAAGCTCAAGGGGCTCACAGCCAACCTTCTGTCGATCGGCGCCATCGACTTCGGCATCATCATCGACGGGGCCGTGGTGATGGTGGAAGGGGTGTTCGTGGCGCTTGATGCAAAGGCCAAAGAACTTGGCATGGAGCGCTTCAACAAGATCTCGAAGCTCGGACTCATCAAGCGCACGGGCGTCGATCTTGGCAAGTCCATCTTCTTTGCCAAGGTGATCATCATCACCAGTCTCATTCCCCTCTTCTCCTTTACCAAGGTGGAAGGGCGGATGTTCAAGCCGCTTGCCTACACGTTGAGCTTTGCCTTGGTGGGCGCTCTCATCCTGTCGCTCACACTCGTCCCCGTGCTCATCTCGCTGATGATGAAGAAGAATGTTCGCGAACGACACAATCCGATCGTCCACTTCATCACGTCAACGCTCATGAAGTGGTTCGACTGGATCGTTCATCATCGCAAGAAGAGTCTTGGCGTTGCAGCCGTGTTCGTGATCTCCGGCATGCTCTCCTTCACGTTCCTCGGGTCGGAATTCCTTCCGCAGCTCAACGAAGGCGCCATGTACATTCGTGCGAATCTTCCGTTGAGCACGTCGCTGGAAGAGGCTGTGCGCCTTACGCAGGGCATGCGCGAAACGCTTCGTTCATTCCCCGAGGTGAAGCAGGTGATGTCGCAGACCGGACGTCCGAACGATGGCACCGATCCCACGGGGTTCTACAACGTGGAGTTTCACGTCGACCTGCTTCGTGTCAAGGAATGGTCGCGCCCCATCACGAAGGAAGAACTCATCGCCGAGATGAAGCAGAAGCTAAGCGTTTATCCGGGCATCAACTTCAACTTCTCGCAGCCGATCATGGACAACGTCGAAGAGGCCGTGTCCGGCGTGAAAGGCTCCATCGCCGTGAAGGTGTTCGGCGACGATCTGCAGGCGCTCGAGGCCCATGCCGAAGATGTCTACGACCAGCTCAAGACCGTGCGTGGCATCGAAGACCTTGGCATCATCCGAAACATGGGACAGCCCGAGCTGCGCATCACGCTGGACGAAGGCAAGATGGCCACGTATGGCGTTGCCACAGCCGATGCGAACTCCGTGATCGAGATGGCGATCGGCGGCAAGGCGGCAAGTCGGTTCTACGATGGCGAGAAGAAGTTCGACATCCGCGTTCGGTATCTCAAGCAGTATCGTGACAACGAAACGAAGATCGCCGACCTCAAGGTGCCCACGTTGCACGGATCGATGATCCCGCTCAAGGAGATCGCCACCATCACATCGGTCACCGGACCGCTCCTCATCTTCCGCGACGGCAATGAACGGTTCATTGCGATCAAGTTCTCTGTGCGCGGACGTGACATGGGAAGCACGATCGGCGAGGCACAGACAAAGGTGAACAGCACCGTCAAGCTCGAGCATGGAATGCGCATGACGTGGACAGGTGACTTCGAGAATCAGCAGCGCGCCGAGCGAACGCTTTCGATCGCTGTTCCGGTGAGCCTTGTGATGATCTTCATCATCTTGCTTATCACAACTGGTTCGGTTCGCGACGCCTTCCTCATCATCCTCAACGTACCGTTCGCCATCATTGGCGGTATCGGTGGTCTGCTCATCACGGGCACGAACTTCAGCATCAGTGCGGGGATCGGCTTCATTGCGTTGAGCGGTATCTGCATTCTGAACGGTGTGATCCTTGTGAGCATCTTTCATAAGAACATGCACGACGAGCGCATGTCACTCAGCGATGCCATTCGCAGCGGCGTGTACAACCGCATCCGACCTATCGTGATGACGGCCTTCATGGGCATCCTCGGTCTCCTCCCTGCCGCCATGTCCACCGGTATCGGCTCCGACGCCCAACGTCCGCTTGCCATCGTCGTCGTGAGCGGCTTCGTCACCACTACCCTTCTCAGTTTGCTCATCTTCCCGCAACTCTTCTGGGTGGCCTATCGCAAGCACCACTTGTCGTTGAAGATGGAGAGCACGGAGATATGATCAATGAAAAGGGCCACATCACTTGGTGATGCGGCCCTTTTCGATTCGCTACTTCAGAGTACCTACAAAACACATTCTGTATCATGTATTCTGTATTCCTCTGTTTCCATTTCTTACTTATTCCCCTCTGCTCGTTTCTTCTGATACTCCTTCACCATTTCTTCCTGGACGTTGCGAGGAACGGCTTGGTACTTCTCGAATTCCATCGAGAATTCACCCTTTCCTTGCGTCACAGAACGAAGGTCTGTTGAGTATCCGAACATTTCGGACAGCGGAACTTCGGATTCGATCACCACATAGCCGGCATCCGTTGTGGTGCCCATGATCACGCCGCGGCGCTGGTTGATCTGGCCGATCACCGTGCCTTGGAATTCTTCAGGAGCGCTCACTTCGAGCTTCATGATCGGCTCGAGGATCACTGGCTTGCACTGGTTGTACACTTCGCGGAACGACATCAGCGCAGCCGTACGGAAGGCCTGCTCGGACGAGTCCACTGGGTGCGTGTTACCGTCGTTGATCGTGGCACGAACGCCTACCACCGGTTGACCGATGAGCGTTCCTTCCTTGATCGCCTCACGGAAGCCCTTATCGCAGGCAGGAACGTATTCACGCGGGATCACACCACCAACGATGTCGTCCACGAACTCATACGACTCCACAGCGTCCGGTGGCAATGGCTCGAAGTAGCCGCCAACGCGTGCATACTGTCCCGAACCACCCGTTTGCTTCTTGTGCGTGTAGTTGAAGTCAGCGCGTTGCGAGATCGTTTCGCGGAAGGCAACCTTCGGACGACCCACGATCACTTCCGTCTGATACTCACGCTTGATACGCTCGATGTAGATCTCAAGGTGGAGCTCGCCCATTCCCTTGATGATCGTTTCGCCGGACTCTTCATCGCGCGTTACGCGGAACGTTGGGTCTTCCTTGGTGAAGCGGTTCAGTGCCTTCGAGAAGTTCACTTGACCGGCCTTGTCCTTCGGAGCAACAGCAAGTTCGATCACCGGCTCGGGGACGAACATCGACGTCATCGTATAGTTCACCGTGCCGTCTGTGAACGTATCGCCCGACGCACATTCCACACCGAACATTGCCACGATATCGCCCGACGTTGCAGACTCGATATCGTGCATTTCGCTGGAGTGCATACGCGCAAGACGTGGGACCTTGACCTTCTTGCCTGTGGCAATGTTGTAGATCATGTCGCCCTTGTCCACCTTGCCTTGATACAAGCGCATGTAGGTGAGCTGACCGTACTTGCCGTCTTCAAGCTTGAAGGCAAGCATGACGAGTGGCTTGTTGTCATCGTTCGACAGTGTGACCTTCTCTTCGTTCTGGTCGCGGTCGAGAGCGTGGTTCTCCACCTCGTTTGGCGACGGAAGGTAGCGTGTGACGCCATCAAGCAGCGTTTGCACGCCCTTGTTCTTGTAGGCGGAACCGCAGAACACCGGCGTCATCTTCATGGAGATCGCACCAAGACGGATGGCCGCGGTCAGCTCTTCCGCTGTTGGCTCCTCATCCATGAGGAACTTCTCCATCAGGGCGTCGCTGTGATCTGCTGCCACTTCGATAAGGTGACGACGAAGATCCTTTGCCTTGGGCATCAGGTTCGCCGGGATCTCTTCGGTACGGATGTCATCGCCACTCGGTCCATCGAAGTAGATGGCCTTCATGTTGACGAGGTCGATCACGCCTTCGAGCTTGTCTTCGAGACCGATCGGATACGTAACGAATGCTGGGTTGTGTTGAAGCTTCTCACGGAGTTGCTCAATAACACGATCGGGGTTCGCACCCGAACGATCGCACTTATTGATGAAGGCCAGACGCGGTACGCTGTATCGACGCATCTGACGGTCCACCGTGATCGACTGTGATTGCACACCGGCAACAGAGCACAACACAAGGACGGCTCCGTCGAGTACGCGCAATGCACGTTCTACTTCAACAGTGAAGTCTACGTGACCAGGAGTATCGATCAAGTTGATGGAATAGTCGCCCCACGTGCAATACGTTGCGGCCGACTGGATCGTGATGCCTTTCTCGCGCTCAAGATCCATTGAGTCCATCTTTGCGCCTACGCCGTCCTTGCCGCGCACTTCATGGATTGCATGGATCTTACCCGTGTAATACAGGATGCGCTCGGACAGCGTCGTTTTACCGGAGTCGATGTGGGCACTGATCCCGATGTTCCGGATTTTCGACAGATCTGCCATAGCAGGTCACCTAAAAAATGAGTGGGGAAATGGTAAAGACAACAAAGATAAGGGAATAATTTCAGAGATGACAAATGAGAAGGTGTTCATATTACGACGTGAGGTAAGGTTCATGTTCATGAGGGAGTTGCTATGAAACGAGGACTTCTCGTCGGGCTCTTCGCCATTGCCGGACTGCAGGCAGTTTCCGCAGGGCAGCACGACCACGTTCTCTGCTTCCCGCCCAATTTTCGGACCACGTCCGCTCCGGCCGACCCTGGACTTCCACCTCGAACCGACCGCTTCCCGCTCGTCCTCCAGCTCACGATCGGCACTGTCCGGTCGACCTCCGTGCGCGTCTCGGCCCCCTCGGTCCAGTTCGACACCACCCTGACCCTCTCCGAGCGCTCTACGGCCACCCTCGCCTTGCCGCCTTCCCTCGTCGTCCCCAACATCACCGGGATCTCGAACAACGTGGTAACGGTCACGAGCGCCGAGCCCGTGAGCATTGCAGCGCTGGATGCGAAGTTCCAGAGCTCGGAGTCGTTCGCGGTGCTGCCCGTGTCCGCGCTTGGCACGTCCTACCTTGTGAGCAGCTACACCAAGCTGGCCAAGGATCTGACCGGACTGTTCTGCATCATGGCCACAGAGTTCGGCACCACGGTCACGATCACGTCGCCGACCTCCGGCAGCACACCGAGCACACCGCGCCCGAAGACCCGCACCATCACGCTGAACCGCGGCGAGGTGTACACGTACGTGGCGCCATTCGACGAGAGTGCTGCGAGCGACCCGTCGGGTACGCGCATCGTGGCATCCGCTCCGGTGGCCGTGATCTCCGGTCACTCCTGCGCCTATGTTCCCGCCAAGTGCGAGGCCTGCAACCCGCTCTACGAGCAGTTGGTCCCCACACTGATGTTCGGCGTGCAGACGTTCATTCCGCCCATTGCGCAACGCGCCGAGTCGATGATCCGCGTCATGGCCACGGCCGAGCCCGCCACCATCTCCGTGAACGGGGCCCCATCCGTCACGATCATGCCGGGCATGTGGTGGGAGGCGCGACGGGATGCCATGCCCGTGCACGTCACGAGTGATGTGCCGGTGCAGGTAGCGCTGTTTGGGATGGGATTTCGAAGCGGCGACAGTATTGGCGACCCATGCATGATCATGGTGCCGCCGCATGAGCAGTTCGCCCGCGAGCAGCTCATCACCACGTCGGCCCTGCCATCGTGGAAGCATTTCCTTACGCTTTCGTGTGGACCGGACAATCACAACACCGTCTTTGTGGACGGCACCGCCGTGCCGGCAACGGCCTGGATCGTTGACGAACGTTCACAGTTCCGGTATGCCCACGTGCCCGTGGAATACGGCTCACACTTGGTCACGTCGGTTGGTCCGGTGGGCGTCTTCGTCTCCGGCACCGGCTCCATGCGTGAAGGCGACCCGGGCGCGTACGACGCCTATGGTCACAGTGGCGCCATGATCGTGAAGCGGTAAGTCGGCACGGAGGCAAGGGAACACAATTTCCCGCCAATCTGCTCGTCAATCTTTGGAACCCCCTCATTTTAAATAGTGTCAGCGGCCATGGTCCACGTTAGGATCGTGGCCGCTGGCGGTTTAGGCCGGGGTTGATGCTCTGGCCAGTTATCTGAACCGACGTCGCACCCAGACGAGCGTCATCGTGACGGCCGCGCCGGACACGGCACACAGCATATCGCGATAGCCATCCCAGATATCGCCTTGCAACCCAACGAACGGATCGTAGGCATCCGGCGGCAGGGTCCATGCAGTTGAGGCTTCGATCAACTCGTAGGCAGCACTGTACGAAAGCACAAAGTCCACCGGAAGCAGATACAGCCACCGCGCCTGCAAGTGCGAGTACCGTGCGAGAACTTCATGGAGCGGATACACCAGAAGGAATCCGAACAGGAAGTGCACGAGGCGGTCGTAGACATTCGGTCGTGCAAAGCCGAACACTTTCGACATCCATGCACCAAGTGGCACATTCGAATATCCCATGTTCGCACCAACGGCATGGAACATCATGAAGATGGCGATGCAGAGGTAGGATCCTTCCGAGATCGGAAACCGTCGGTACGTTGCAAGGAGGCCCCCGACGAACACGAAGACGAGAATGTTATCGAGCCACCATTGCGGTCGCCACACCGGGTCGATCGCAAACCACGTCCACACAAGAAAATAGGAAGCCGCCAATCCCATCAGGATCGGGCTCTTCGTGAATCGTCGCAGATCGACAGCTGATGCAGTGGTCACCGTTCTCTCCCAGTGTTTTAGGTCTACCCAGTTTATCTCAGGCACGCTGCAGAAACCATGTTGCCATCCTGCCTTTCCCCTTGATGTCGAACTCACCCCGTTGTAGGAGCAGCATTGAAGAAGGATTGTTCTGTCGTGTGATGTCGACGCCCTTTCCTGCATACTGCGCCCGGAGTTCTTCGGCAAACGAGTCGGACACATGGACGTGACCAGCCGCTCCAAAGGACTCCATGCGCGAGGCGATGTTCACGGTGTCGCCCCATAGATCGTAGGCAAGCTTGTTCTCGCCGATCACACCCGCCACAGCGGGTCCGGAATGGAGTCCGATCCGAACGTCGATCGCCAGACCAGTTCGTTCACGGATGCCCGGCATGGCGGCAAGGACGTCGAGCGCGAACTGAGCGGCCCGATCAGCATGATCTTCGCAAACCTCGGGAACTCCTGCAACGGCCATATACGCATCGCCGATCGTCTTGATCTTTTCGAGGCCGTGTTCACGGGCAAGTCCGTCAAAGACCGTGAAGACGGTATTCAGTGCAGTGACCAATTGCTCTGGTGGGATGCTCGCAGAGAGAGGCGTAAAGCCAACGATGTCGGAGAAGAAAACGGTCACGCGTTCGAACCGATCGGCGATCATGGTTGACCCGTGAAGGATGCGCTCAGCGATCATCGATGGAAGGATGTTGTTGAGGATGCGCTCCTGTTCTTGATATCGTGCAAGCTTCACTTGACGATCACGCTCGGCATTCTGAAGTGTTCGTCGATGCTCAAGACGCTCCGCCTCTTGCGTGGAACGCTCTCCACTCAGAAGTTCCTGCAGTGCATGCGCCCGTTCCGTGCTTTCAAGACATTCCTTCCATCGTTCGGTTTGGCGGTAGACCTTGGAGAGCATTCCATACACGTTGATTGCTGCCGGTCGACCATCGATTCCTGCAGCAGCATCGAGCGCTAACAGCAACATCTCCTCCGCCCGCTCAAGAGATCGTCCCACGTACCGCTCATCGAGGTAGATCGACCCGATTCGCGCGCGTGTGTTCGCGACCTCATGTACAATACCGAGTTCGGTCAGGGCATCTACGCCGGTCGAGTACAGTTCGAGAGCCTCGTCATACCGCCCTTGTAACTGGTAGATCTCGCCCAGGTTGACGCGAGTACGACATGCATGGTCGGAAAGGTGCAAGCGCTCACACATGTCGATGGAGCGCCGGTAGGCGTCTTCGGCCCCAACGAGGTCGTTCACCTGTTTCAAGACCAGGCCAAGATTGCCAAGCATGACGGCTACACCCGACTCATGACCAGCGTCCTCAAAACACGACAGTGCTCGAGTGAAATAGTCTTGTGCACGAGCATCCTCGTGAAGATCCAAATAGAGGTTCCCGATACTGCCAAGCACCCCGCCTGCACCACGCTTATCACCCAATGTCTCATAGATCTCCAGCGATCGGTCGTAGACCTCCAGAGCACCAGGGATCTCCATGATCTTTCGAAGCGCTACCCCCTTGTTCCCAAGGACAATGGCGACCCCAAGAATGTTCTCCGCTTGGGTAAAAAGATCGAGTGCACGATCGTAGGCATCGATGGCCGATGCATACTGGCCTAATGCCACATAGATGCTTGCGATCCCATCCAACGTGCCGGCCGCTCCCGTCTTGGCGCCATGCTGTTCAAAGATGCTGAGGGCGATCGATTGATGATGGAGTGCCTCCTGATACCGAGCCGAATAGAAGAGCACCGTACCGACGTTGCCATGTAGTCCGGCAAGGATCCTCCCATCTCGAATCAGGTTCGCACTCCCCAGCGCTCGTTCATAGTACTCGAGCGCCGAATCGAACTTGTTCATCGAACGAAAGACAGTTCCAATGTTCCCATTCGCCACTGCTACCTGCTCGAGATCTCCTGCCTGCAGGAAAACATCGAGAGCAGTTGACAACGACGACAGGGCAGTGCTGTGGTCGCGAAGGAACATGTGAAGCATGCCATGATCCAGTAGTACGTTGGCATGGTCGATGGTGGTGGGGTCAGCTGCCGTGATGGACAACGCTTCGAGTGAGTGCGGCAGCGCTTCGCGTGTAGATCCACGGCGCCACAGCGACGCAGAAAGCACACGAAGTGCACGAGCCCTTTGCATTGGCGACAACGCTCGGTCTTGCAAACACTCTCGAGCAAGGCGTTCGGCCCGTGTGTGAGCTCCTTCTCTATTGGCTTCCTCAGCGTTGTCGAGTAACTCCATGTGACCTTGCCGATCTCATTCGTGTTCTTGTTGTTGTCGTTGTTGTGCGAAGATAGCAAAGGGGACAGGCGCTCATGATTCTTGATCACTTTTCACATTTTCAACTCTTTCGACTCTTGTCGTTTTGTTGCACGAGAACAGACTTACGTGGTGGCACTACGCTCTCATGAATCGACGGCGTATCCAAACGAGCGTCATCGTGACGGCTGCACCGGACACGGCACACAGCATGTCGCGGTAGCCATCCCAGATATCACCCTGCAACCCAACAAACGGATCGTAGGCGTCTGGGGGCAGGGTCCACGCTGTCGAGGCTTCGATCAGTTCGTAGGCCGCACTGTACGACAGCACAAAGTCCACCGGCAGCAGATACAACCACCGCACCCGCAAGTGCGAGTACCGAGCGAGAACTTCATGCAGCGGATAGACCAAGAGGAATCCGAACAGGAAATGCACCAGGCGGTCGTAGACATTCGGTCGTGCAAAGCCGAACACCTTCGACATCCATGCACCAGCGAATGTAGAGGATGCAGAGATGCTCACCGATGAACGTGCGATGAATTGTCATTCACGGAGTGTAACGTATAATGGCGTTCGCGGTCGTGATACTACATGGTGCATCGAATGTCACATAGAACCAGGACACTTGAGAACATGCTTGCGATGGCGTTGCTGATCTGTATTGCCGGAGTGATCGGCGGTTCATGCGTGAGTGCTCAGACGTTCACAAAACTGGTGGCAGTGAACTACTCCGATCTAAACGCCAGATACAACGCCGCCTACGCAAGACTGGCGTCGTCGTTTGACGATCGCTGCTTGGCGAATGTCGTCGGTGGTACGGCGGTCGTTCGGCTTCGTGTGGACACACCGCCTCTTCAGGACACGATCGCCCTCACGGATTCCATGCGAACTCCCGCAGTCCTATGCATGCTCGGGCAGAAGGTCGTGTGCACATACGTGTCCATGAACGACAATGAACGTCGGCTGGCCATCATCGATGACGTTGGGAGCAAGATCACAACGGTGTCATTGCCGAAAGAGGCATTGGCCCTCCCCGATACGAACGTCCGGATCTCGTCGGTCACTGCGCGACACTTCCCGGAAAGCCCATTGATCTTTCTCGTCGTGCAATTCGAGCCGTCGAACATATCGAGACCACGGATCTGTGTTCTCGACACTCTCGCGTACTCTCTACGTTACCGTTACGATGACGCGCTCACGGCAACGATCGCATTTGCAGCAAATGGCAAGGGCGTGCGTTTTCTTCGAGATCGTCGAGACAGTGCAGGTGGACGGTACGTGATGGCCACATTGGACCTTCGAACGGGCGCGGTTGTTCGCGAGGACCCCGCGGATATGTGCTACCGGTCGCCGACGATCATCGATCTCGGCCTACCATCGACCTATGCGAGCACATCCTTTCTTGTGCAAAGACACGGATGTTCAGACTCGATGTTCACTTCCTCTCGAAAGGCACTTGGCTGCCTTGCCGCCCCCAATGTCCTCCTCACCTCACGCCGCATTTCGTCAACGAAACATGTTCTTGAGGCCTATGACCTTCTCACGCATTCGACCTATCTCATCGATCAGTTCTCGTGCTTGAACATCGATGCGATCGTGGACCCACTTCGGAGTGAGATCCACGTGACAACTGAGAGACCCGACGAACGTGTGATCTATTCCTATCGTGGCATTAGCGGTCGAGAAGGGATCGCTGTGTTCACGGATCCAGATACGTCACTCGTGTTCGAACCAAGTTCATGTTCGGCCTACTTCCTAGGGACACAGGACAAGGTGAATGTTCGCATGACATCCACGGGCATGGATTGGGACCCACGCGATGTGCAGCCATACGCTGGATATGTGCAGGGAACACTGCAGAACACAATGCTAGGTCGTTTTCCGATCTCGTTTGTGGCGATCGATGCTCTTGGGGACACAACATCTCGATCAGAACAGTTGGATCATGTTGTGCGATATCCTGGCAAGCACACATTTGTCACGAACACCCTTCCAAATGGCAGACTATCCATCAATTCGATGGAAGGTCGGCTTCTCACATCGGCGGAAGATCGCGTTTGCAGTGTGCCACTGGCAGCTGCCATCGTTGCCGACACGGCTCATCGCTCCTGTGTTGTTATAAAGAACACTTCTGTATCGATCCAAGGATCTGCGTCGGATACGGAGCGTGTTGTTGCTCGCGTAGTGCCGGGAAGCGATGGAACATCCGTGAGACTGAACCTCGTACGAGTCGACGGAGATACATCGACGGTCGACTCGGCATCGACAACGCTCATAACCGCTCAACGGATCAGGGCGGTTTCGGCAATAGTCGACTCTGTGATCGGATATCAAGCCTATAACAGCGACTACGGTCGGTCGTGGGTGCGGCTGCTGCAGCAACGGAATGGTACGTGGCATGTGATCTACGACTCTATTCTCACGATGTTGGGTCACGTGGAGGATGCCGTCCCGGGTCGGCTCACCATCTGTTCCGAGGGCGGCATGATCTCGATCGACCTGCGCAGCATGAACATCAGCATGGTTCCAATTGCGCCGGCCGGCGGATACGTTGTGAACGACTCTCTCGTCGTCACCGGTCTCCAGGTCTGGAAGAAGACGACGAGTGGCTGGACCTCGATGATGGCGTTCGATGGCGGACGAACGTATGCACCGATCTACATCTCGCCTCGATTCTCGGCGGTACTTTCTCGAACCGGATCGGATGTTGGCTTTGTTGTCGACCACCAATCCGGCGAGATCGTCGAGCGACTTGGTCCGGGATATGCGAACGTCAGCGAGGGCGTCTATAGTGCTCGACTTCATGGCCTGTTCCTGACGTCGGCCGTGATGAGCTTTGTCCCGATCAGTACGCCCATCGACGGCGTCATGAGCGTCGCCGACAGGCAGTCGACCGATCCACTGTCAACAGCGCTCATCGTGTCCGGTGACCGTCCGTCTCTCATTCGCCCACGACACATGCGAGCCTGCAATGTGTACACGCTGCAGGGTGCGCAGGTGGCGACCATCCAGACAGATGACGACATTTCGTCTACCGTACCCCTCCCGTTCTCCCTCCCACCTGGTCCCTACGTCGCACTCTGGACGGGCGTGCATGGCGAGATGCTTCGCATGCTCTTCATTCTTGCAAACTGATTCGGATATCGAATCTCCGAATTGACCACTTCACGGTAGCGTGATAACAGATGGCCTGGTTGATACCATGACGTTGACCTCTTACTATTGCCACACCATGAGCAAGCTAGAGTAGGCAGGTCCGTGTTCCTGCGCATAAACGACGATGTACAGTCCATTCGGAAGGTGCAATTGCGCCGCATCTGTGTCGGATAGAGGCAGCGACAGCCGCTGCCTATGCATTGTCGACAGTTCACCATCATGATCTGTCTCCGCAACCATGTTTCCTTGCAATGTATAGATCTTACATGATGTTATGAATTCAGACGAGCGCAACGGCACGCGTTCACGCACATCGGTGGGCTCGGTATACTGCGGTGGTAATGGTAAGAAACCAATGACATTTGACAAATGACCGATAAAGAGACCGTGATAGCGTTTCGAGTAAATAGCACATCGTGCAGAAAAAAAGCCCTTGCCAAGGGAATCGACCACCGATCTTGAATTGGTGTTGATGATGTACCCAACCTGTTCAGAGTCACCCCTGAGGGCAACGGTATACGTAGGCGTTAGGCGGATGAACATTTTACATGTACCACTCGCAAAGATCTCTCTATCTGGTCGCCACATTCCGGCTTGCAACCTATAGAATCGATCGTCCATTAGGATCGTACTATCGTTGATCACCATGGCAGGCAGTGACCGAGTCGTTGCGTCTACGACCTTCGCGGTATCAACGTACCCCTGCATGGTTACTCTGCCGGGGAAGTCGGTCATGACCACACGACCCGGCATTGACAGGTCGAATGCACCATACGTTCGATTTTCAATGCCGGTTGAATCTCCGACCGGCATGTACGAACCGTTGATCTGCGTCGTCAAGTACACACGATTGCTCAACATCGGGTACGTTCGTATCTGCATACCAATGATGTTGTTGGGAGAACTGTATGCTGTGCTGACTCTTGCATATGTGAAATCGGGTGGGAGCAGCACAGATCGAATGAGTGTGCTATCTGAACCATCAAAACGCATCAGCATTTGTTCAACAGACCAACGGTTAGCAGTTGTGCCCTGACCGTTACCTCGCAGTTTCTCGATGACGTACGAGTCATCAGAATGCAGGGGCGACATCGTCGAATGCAACGTCAACCCATTCCATCGAATTGTCTTGATCGTGTCAAATACAGGCGCGTCAACGCCGCTCAATCGGAACGCTACAAACGTATTAAACATGTCATCGCCAGCACCAAGACACCGATCGCCCATGCTGAGCGAAAGCTCCCTTGCGCCATATTCGGGCTTGATAGCGGCATGATAGTTTCCGGGATAGCGCACCACAAGCGGTACCATTGAGTCACGATACAACGTACCGCTGCCGAATGCTTTGGCAATCACCGTGAACGGTACGGCTCCAACGCGTTCTGGCACGTATTCCATGTACGCTCTCGTACCCATCATTGAATATGACTGTCCGTCGATCACAGCCGACATCTCAGACATTTGCTGCGTACCGACATAGACGGCACCGTAGGTGACCCCGGAAAAGATGTCGGTCGTATCCTTTTGCCGCACGCTCACCAATCCTTCGTGTCGCTGCATTCCGCTCAAGCGAAACACTCGCAATCGAAACGGTCTTTCATGCGATATGGTCAACGTGGAGTCGAGGTTGTCGATGGTTACAAACCCACCAGCGTCCACTACCATACGTTTTCGTGTTACCACGTCAAGCAATTCGAGCGTACTGTCGACAGCGTTGTTGACAGCGTACAAATTGGGACTTACAACACACGCTTCAATGAAGCCGAAATAGCTTAAGATCTGCACGGGCACTTGACCAAGTGCAGTGAGGTGCGCGCTATTGAACATCAAATGATCGACACCGGTTGGCTTGTAATCAGACCCCGGTTGATCAACGGTACGAAGTCTGGCTCCTGTCGATCCGTCGTAGAAGGAACATTTGTTCCCGTAGCTCGAAACGTTGTCGTAATACTCCATCCCATTCGCATTAACACCACGAATAATAACGGAGTCGAGAGTGCGAACCACTTCGTACGTCTGCGCGTCGATGAAAACCGTGCGATAACGTCTTTGCCAGCTTTTCGGATCTGGTGCATAGGCACCTACAATTGCCACCGTGGATAGTGCGGAAGCGGTCACGGCAGTGATGCCACGCTCTTTTTGAAGGGTTCCTAGCGTCGAGTCTTTCACCGGCATCACTCCATCCAATACTCGCCACTCCTTTTCACCATGAGCAACGGCAGCAAGGTGGACAAGGCCCGATGTGCGCGACTCGAAAGTGAGTAATGTTGCGAAACGCGTTACACCGATGGCCCACACATTCATCGCGGAATCGGGAATCGACACCGTGTCACGATACTCAACAGGAAACGTTCGTATGCGCAATACGCCAATGGAGTCGATCGCACACGCCACGTACTGGCCATTGGAAGAGAATTGATTCCGCGTGGCATCGAACGGTGGCCCAATGTCCACATCAGCGATCTTCTCAACGGTCTGACCCGATGCCACTACAGCAACGAGCAGAATGAGAAAGGAGAATATCAACTTGGAGATACGATTCATCGACCGCAATCTACGCGAATACATGCACGGTACATTTGATGGCGCTCAACAGCGCCTTTGACATGATCATGCGATGACCAACACTGCATTGGCAATATAGCAATGCGAGTCATACGAGCCTTCCTTTGCGATCGGCGATCTCACCGATCATTGTACTGCGAACGTCCGACTTCGGACGGATCCATTAATGGAACGTATGATCGCAACGTACATACCGGGCGCCAGGCCAGATGTCGAAATGGAACAAGACTTGTCACCATGCCACCGGATCCGTTGCTCGAGAAATACTTGGCCGGCGCTATTGTATACTTGGCCGCCGATGACCTCTACCTGACATGCGAAACGAACGTCATCACCGATCCGGACCAGCGGCCGCACAAGCATACCTGTATCAGCAAGTGGGTCATCGGATCTTGAAATGGTGACAGATGTGTCCTGCAACTCAGGTGTTTTGCGATGCAACGGCGTACGCGGAACAACCTCGCCGATATTACCGCAACGATCTCCGATATAGATCACGCCACGGTAAGGGTCGTATTTGCCGCAAACCGGGATGCATCCTCCATCGCCGAAGACCTCCACCGTTTCACCGGTCCGGAGTGACACAATGAACCCAATTGCGATTGTGTCCGATCGGAGAATGCAGATGTACTCGTCGTCCAGATCAACGACATAGTATCCAGCACTGAACGGGAAGGAACGAACAAGCAACCATTTTCCATCCCAGCTCCAGTACTTCGTGGGTGTTATGATCCGATACGGATCGGGCATTCTGGATCTGCCGGCAGTTCCTAACACAGAGTCCGGCATTGTCGTGTATTGTTGGCCAGAGTTGGAATTGACAACATAGTTCGCCGTTGCGGTGCGCACAACCAGTAGCGTATCGGCCATGTCGGCAACCGAGAGCAGGCTCCCAACACCCGCCATGGAAGGGGTCAACGGGCGTTCTTGGACAACACGCAATGGACCTTCACTACATGACCAACGATGCAGGCATCCGCGATCTTGCCATTGAGGAGTCCCATTGTTGGTACGGTATCCGGCTTCATGGACGGTGAGCAAACCAGTAGCGACATGGTACCGAGGAATCGGCACTTGACACAGCCACCGTAGGTCACTGAAGGGGATCTCATGCGTTGACGTGCTGCACAGAGAACGCTCCGAAGAGTTGGACAGGTCGATCTCGGAGACATTCAACGAGTGGTACGACGATTGACTCCGATCAGCATCAGGGTATGAGGCAAGGATCGTATGGGTGGTCCCGCCGATCGAGGCAAAGCAGAACGCTCCCGGAGATGCAGTTGCCCATAGGGGCGAGCCCAGAGACGTTGTTGTCAGTTTGGAAAGCGAGTATACGTGAGCCGACCGGATCGATCCGATCCCGAGAAAGGTTCCATTCGGAGCCAACGCAATATCCGTCACGTACGAGGTACTCACAGATGCATATGACCGAAAGGCAGCAGGCATGAAGAACCGAGCAGCCATTGCGCTGTTGTGCCATGGGATGGACTCTCCGCCAATGGTCGTTGTGATCACGTACGGTTTGGTGCCAACGCTTGTACCATGGACCTTGAACGCACCATTCGTGCAATCATAGATCGAATCCGCAAAGACGGCCCGCATTTGTTCAGGTTCACTTTTTGTGAATGGAAGCACCTGTACACCGATCGAGTCGAGCACCTTGGTCGAGTCTGCAGATCGCAATGCAACAACAACATCCGGTTTGTCTCCTGTGGACTCGACCTTGTATCGAAAGACGATCGGCCAGCACCCGTTGCAAACGTGATCGAAGCAGTAGATCAACACCGTCTCACTTGCGCGGTCATAGGTCGCACGCTTTGCCGGTTGGCCGCCGTGGATAAAATCATCGACGATCGTATCTACAATTCCGACACCATACGTTCGAATGTGGATCTGATAGTCGTAGTCAACGCAGACAATGGTCGACGGCCTTGCAATGCATACGAGGGCCATACTTCGATCGATCGCGGTCTGTGCATGCACGTCGGCGTGTGGCCGTGAAATACCCGAGCCGTATGCAACGATCTGCCGACATCCGAGACTTACAGGTGAAGCGTCAAACCACTCCTCGCGTTGCGTTGGATGCATCGTATCGGTCGCCATCACGCGTAGCGTGGCAGCATCGACGGTTTGAACTTCGACGCATAACTCCACGTTCGCACTTGAATCCCGTGAAGCGAGGTAGGTTGAGCCAAAGTGATAGTACGATCCATCCGGTGATCGACTGAACGTTGGGAAGCCCTCGTTTGATCCGGCTCGGATCAAATGCCGGGTAAGGTCAACGATGCACCTGCGAACGGTCGCCTTGCCCCAATCAGGGGAGAATGCAGTTCGCACCTGTATCATCAAACAATTTGCTTCCGCCAAATACTCGCACCACACATCGCGAGTCTCATCTTGCGGGTGCCAGAGATCGTCAATGGTGAGCGGTTCTCTGTACCACCTCAGCGTCGTTTCGTCGAGGGCATAGAGCTCGAACGTCTCGCGTCCATCACTGCAGACCGCATAGAGCTTCTTTCCGGCAAAGGTCAGAGCATCGATCTGTCCGTCCATTCTTGGCCCATTGATCTGAGCCAAGATACTATCACCTTCCCAGTCGTAGATCTCGACTGCCGTCCCGAGTGCTCGCGCAGCCCGCTGTCCGTCCTCTCGAATGGCACGGTACCCTTCCAATCGACCGGTCCGATGCATGGTCTGAGCCGTCATGTGTGTGAGGGCGAGGGCCACCGTAACGAGGGTGGCAAGAAGGTGTTGGGTGTGCAGCTGTTTCATGAACAACCTTACGGACCGCATCACCTTGCGTCACCTTAGCAAAACCTCTACATGGATCGTGCCCACAATGCCACTCCATCAGCTCAGCTTCTGAGAGCGGCTCGCAACGGCCGGAAATGAAACGAGCGCCGTTTGGCGCTCGTTCGTTTGTTCACTTCTTGTCTCCGAACTCATCGTCGTCGATCTGTGAGGTGGTGACGTTGCCCTCACCCCCGCCGGCATTCAAGGTGAAGGAATTCACGGTCCATCGCTTCTCTGTTCGTTCCCCGTCGCTCGTGACGGTTTTGGTCTCGGTGACCTCGAACTTGAAGACCTGATCGGTCTCGAAGTTTGCTCGATCGCGTGCGAACATCTTCTTGCTTTTGTCCCAATCCTTCCCCTTGCTGTAGCGCATCATCAGATTGCCGGGTGCAATACCGCTGATCACAGCATCGCTCTTGCCTGAGACATAGACGTAGTGGAGCGCCACGGTGGGGTCCTTCACGTCATAGAGCTTGATCACGATGTCGTCGGCAAAGCCATTGTAGACCACAAGACTGCAGAGTCCGCGCTCTCCGCGTGGTGGTTCGATGTATTCGCCATTCATGCTGCCGCATCCGACAACGAGAATGGAGGTGAGAATTGCTGCGAATGCAAGTGCAATGGTCCGTGTTCGCATGTTCATCAACTGAATTGTGAGAAATCTACCGTGATTCTTTTCCGACGACGATACTTCCAAAGACGCCTTCTTCATCTTTCTTCGATCTGCGCGCAACCCTCCATACGATGGCATACTCATCGGTCTCAGGTGCTTCGAAGCCAACGACCGGCCTCGCATCGTCGTCCGTATCCGAAGCGATCACTTTCCATGCACCATCGACGTATCGGAAAATGGCAACGTCGACATCCTCGATGGCCGATGTGTCGGCCATTGTGATCACTGCATAGTGCGTGTTCTTCTCGAACTCTTGCCAGATCTGCGCACGTTTCAGGATCGTACCGGCGAACGTGGCCGTAGGCATGGCTCCGGCTGTGATCAGTGATGCCGAGGCATACTCTAGTCCCGTCCCGATCATTGAGAGTTTCGCCTGGATCTCTTCCGGATAGACGATGCCGTCTTTGTTGTATCCTAGCATCTCGCCCACCACACTGCGCGCTTGCGACATCGACAACGTGTCCACCTCAAGATCGAACTTCGGATAGTTCCGCTTCACTCCGCGAAGAAGGCGATTCATGTTCTTGTCGACCACGTCAACGGGCCAGCGAAAACGCTGCCCGGCGGTTCGGATCTTCCATTGATTTTGGTCCTTGATCGAAAGACTGTCCGGTGGCTTTCCTATCAGCGAAGTATCGACCTCGAACGCATCGCGGACATTCATCATGACACCGTCGTACTCCTTCATTGTCGGCTTGAATTCGTAGTTCCCCGTCAACGAAAGAGCTTGCACGCGTTCAGCGGGCACGGCGAAATTGAGATTCTGTCCGCCATGGATCCCCGCGGACGCAACACCTAGCGCATTTCCGTATCCATCGAGCAACGGACTTCCACTGTTCCCACCGGAGATCGCCGCCGTGAATTGGATCATCTTCCCATGGTCCTTGACAACTCGCACGGAGGAGACGATACCATCTGAGACAGACTGATCATACTCCAGCGGATTCCCAACAACGTAGACTCGCTCGCCTTGTTCTGGCGGAGTGGTCTTGAACTTGATCGGCGTGAACTTGATACTATCAGGGAGAACGACCTCAAGGATCGCAAGGTCGGCCGCAGAGTCCTGCGCAACGATGCGAAGCACTTGCACTTCGGCACTGTCCTTGAACCGGAGCTTCACGCTCGACGCATCATCGATCACGTGGTAGTTCGTGACAAGGTGCTTTCGTGAGATGAAGAATCCCGTGCCATGGCCGTCATCCAGACCAAAGGCATTCTGCGGGATCACTGTTACAACGGCGGGCTTGACCATTTTCAACATGGCCACAATGTCCTGCCCCCTCATGCATGGCGTTGCGATCGCAAACAGCACCACCAATGCAGCTCCACACCATCTTCCACTCATAGACGCCCCTCTTTCGATTCCTACACCAATGAACAAAGGTAGTGAATCGGTCTGGGATACTGTATTCTTGATCCTTGATTCTCTTCTATCATCACATTTCCATCTTCCTCAACTCCTTCGCCTTCCACCATGCAAGGCTTACGACAATGAGCGTCATCGTACCTCCAAAGAGGACGGAGTTGACCGTGCCCATGAGGCGTGCAGCGATGCCGCTTTCCACGGCACCGAGCTCGTTGCTGGAACTGATGAACATGGTGTTGGCGGCGGCCACGCGACCGCGCATCTCTTCGGGAGTGTAGAGCTGAAGGATGGTGTGTCGCACGACCACACTGACGGAGTCGAAGACACCCATGGCGAAGAGCAGTGCAACGCTCACCCAGAACACGGTCGACACGGCAAAGAACAACGTCGTGATGCCGAAGCCCGCCACGCACATGAGCATGATGCTCCCCGCATGCTTCTTCAGCGGTCGATACGAGAGCCAAAGCATCATCACCACGGACCCAAGCGACGAACTGGCGCGCAGAATGCCGAGTCCGCTTTCACCACCGCCAAGGATCGTATCGGCATAGACGGGCAACAAAGCCACTGCACCGCCGAAGAGCACGGCAAAAAGGTCAAGCGATAAGGCGGCAAGGATGATCCGCTGCGAGAAGATGAAGCGCAGCCCCAGCGAGACATCGTGGAGCATGTTCTTGGTGGAGAGCGATGGCGCGGCCGGCTTGGCGGAGAGTCGCCAGACACCAATGGCACCAATGCACATGAGCGTCACATACGTGGCCGATGCAACCGTCACGCCAAAGGCACCATAGACGAAGCCGGCAGCGAGCGGACCCGCGATCATGGCCCCTTGCCAGACACTGCTTCCGAAGGCCGAGGCTTGCGGCATGTTGTCGCGAGAGACGACCATGGCAAGCACGGAGAACATGGACGGAGAGTAGATCGCACGCGCAAGTCCGTTCACAAAGACCATGGCAAAGATGGCCGTGAGCACCATGGGTCGTCCAAGCACTTCCAAGGTCGAGTGCTGCATCACCACCGCCTGCAAGAGTGCCGAGCCGATGATCATGGCCGCAGCGATCTTGAGTGCGCGTGTCTTCTCCTGCTTGTCTACCCAGAACCCCAACGGCATGGCCGCACCAATGGCCGGGATCGCTTCCGCAAGCCCGACCATGCCAAGCATGAATGGATCTTTCGTGATGGAGTACACATACCACGCCACAACAACGGCCTGCATGTGCCATCCCATGGCCATGAAGAAACGGAGTTGGACGTATGCTTTGAATTCACCGATCGATAGGAGTGCTCTCACCGTGTGATCGACACCGTCGACGTGGCGATCGTGTTGAGCCCTGCCACCTTCACCACATAGATCCCTGGAGGCAATGCATGCACGTCGACCCATGGATTGGCACGTTGCGAGATCACCACACGGCCGGTGATATCGACCACATCGATCCGCGTTGCATCATCACACACCACACCGCCAATGGTCACGCCATCGTTGGCAGGATTCGGAAAGACGACCATGCGCTGTTGTTGCATAGGGGTCTCTTCTGCGACGTCGACCGTTGCATCGGGGAAGCGCACGCGATAACGTTCCCATGTGTCGCTGCAGAAGTGCGAGATCATTTCGTAGTCTTTGCCGTCGGGACGGATCACAATGCCATCGCCTTCGTTGATCTCTGCCGTACCGAGCGGCACGGTTGTGAGGATGACGGCATCGTGCGAGTAGATGCCGCGCATCGTACCGGGCGCCGGGATCTTGGCAAGGTCCTTCATCCGTGGGGAGTCGCTGCCCGTGCCACCAACGCGCCACATGTCGTCCTTGCGGTAGGTGCCGTAGGTGAGGTAGGCGCTCTCCCATGTGCGACACACCGGACTGCATGTTGGGTCGCTGATCACAATGCCAATGGCCTTCATCATCTTGCCCATCATGCGCGCTTGTCCGCGGCCTTCCCAGATCAGATTGCGTTCGCCCTTGCACTCTGGAGTTGGACCCGGATCGTGCAGGTCCCAATCGGTGGCGCAGTGGCGCGACAGATAGTTGATGCCACCTCGCTTCATCTCTTCGACGATGTCGCGGTACTGGTTATGTCCTTCGCGTTGCGTCTCGTAGGCGCCAAGGTCCGGACTGCGCAAGACCACACGCGGGTTGCCCACCATGTCGGTGCGACGTGAGTTCACGTAACGGTCAACAAATCCACGATCGACAAGCGTGCCGTTACTTGGGAAGTAGAGACCATCATCGTCCGTTCCATAGTATCCATCCGCACCGCGCGGATTCTCGGGATCGATGAACGATGGATCGAAGTTGTAGAAGCCGTGATCGAAATCGTCCTTCACGCAGTTCGAGTTCGTCGTGAACATCGTATCGAGTCCGGTCGTGTCCAACTGCACCACCTGCAGGTGGATGAGCGAATCGTTATGCCACAGGATGCTGTTCTTCATGTCGCCGCCGTGCGCCGCAATGCAGGCAGCACCATCGGTGGCAAGACAGCGGTTGTTGTAGAACGTCGACGTGATGATGTACGGCCACGACTCTTTGTCGGCATTGATACAGCCACCGTTCTCCTGCGCCATGTTCAGATAGAACACCGAGCTCGTAACGGTGAGTGTGCGTGAGTTCGTGATGTCGATGGCACCGCCGCGCACGGCATCATTGTCCTCGAAGGCGCACTGCGCCACAAATGGCCGACTCACCGTCTTATTGTTCGGCGATGCACCATCGATGGCAATGGCCCCTCCGCGCTCTGCATGGTTGCCGGCGAATGTGCAGTACTCGAAGTGCACGCGGTAGACGTTCTTGGCATGGATGGCGCCACCACGTCCGTCGGCAACGTTGTCGTTGAAGATGCAATTCCGAATGAACGGCGTTCCACCATCGATCGTCATGGCGCCACCGTTGGCGGCCTTTCCTTTGATGAAGTAGAGCCCGTCGATCACCGTGTTCGAATCGCCATTCACCACTGTCATCAGCGCATGTTCCCTGCCGCCTTCCAACTGCGTGCGCAACCGGAACCAGTCGCGCAGTTCGCGTAAGGATTCGGTTCCGCGAAATCCGCCGTAGACCTGCACGCCCACCGGCACATTGAATGGCACGGATGTTCCCGGGGCAATGCCCGTCCCTTCCGAAGGCAGATAGGTGCCGCGCGCGACCCAGACCTCGTCACCCGCAATGGCCGCAGTAAGGGCGTCGTGAATGCTCCAGTAGGCCGTCTGCCACGTTTGTCCGTTCCCTCCCGGCACGGCGCTTCGTTGAACATACAGGGTATCGGCCATGGTCGACGGAGAGGCAAGGACGGCAAGGGCGGCAAGGAGGATCAGGATACGCATGGCGTTTTGAGAAGGGCTCGTGAGAAATGCTCGTTGCAAAGTACGGAAAACAGAAAAGGGTCGAACCTGTGGAGGTCGACCCTTTTTCTGAAACCTTCAGACCATGTGCTTAGGCCGTCGTCTTCCGACGTGGCGCCTTGCGCATTGGTACTTCTTCTTCTTCGACCTTCGGGATTATAGCGTCAGCGCCGAAAATGTTACCGACTTCGGACGAGACCAGCATTTCCTGGTACGTGCGCAGACCGGTACCTGCCGGGATGAGCTGACCGAGAATGATGTTCTCTTTCAGACCCAAGAGCTTGTCGGCCTTTGCCGCTGCGGAAGCATCGGCGAGCACGCGTGTGGTCTCTTGGAACGAAGCGGCTGACAGCCACGATTCCGTGGTAAGGGATGCCTGTGTGATACCCAGAAGCAACGGCTCGGCGATGGCAGGTTCGGCACGGCGACTTTTCACCGTTTCCTTCTCCTTCTTCTTGAGCTCGTCGTTGATCTCCTTGAGACGCTTCTTCTCGATGATCTGACCGAGCTTGAGCTTGGAATCGCCCTTATCGGTGACGACCACACAGTTCTTCAGCTCGTCGTTCTCATCGTTGAACTTGATACGATCCGTTTGATCGCCTTCAAGGAAGGACGAGTCGCCGGAGTCGGTCACGCGGACCTTTTGCAGCATCTGACGAACGATGATCTCGATGTGCTTGTCGTTGATCTTCACACCCTGCATCCGGTACACTTCCTGGATCTCGTTCACGAGGTACGCTTGTACTTCGTTGATACCCTTGATGTGCAGAATGTCGTGCGGATTGATGGCACCTTCCGACAAGCGATCTCCGGCGCGAACCAGATCTCCCTCTTGGACGAGAACGTGCTTTCCGATCGGCACCGGATAGTCGCGCTTGAGTTCACCATCGAGCGACGTAACAGCGATCACGCGGGATCCGCGCTTTGGCTTGTCGATCGTGATGATACCGTCGATCTCCGTCACGGTTGCCGGTGCTTGTGGCGAACGTGCTTCGAAGAGCTCCGTCACACGCGGCAGACCGCCTGTGATATCGCGCAGACGACCAAGGTCGCGTGGCATCTTCACGAGCTTCGATCCAACCGATACGACCTCGTCATTCTCGACCACGATCTGAGCGCGTGTTGGAATGATGTACGACTGGATCAGCGTACCTTCTTCGTCCACGATCTCGATGGCCGGCGACTTCGTACGGTCACGCGAATCGATCACGATCTTCGTTGTGTGTCCTGTCTGCTCGTCGTTCGCTTCCTTGTACGTAAGGTTCAGCACGAGATCGCGGTAGCGAACACGACCGGACTTCTCCGTGATGATCACAGAGTTGTACGGATCCCATTCGTAGAGCATGTCGCCCTTCTTGATCTTCTGACCTTCCGTCACCTTGAGTTCCGCACCGTAGATGGTATCGTACTTCGTGAGCACGCGATTCGACTCGGGCTCGACGATGTTGATCACACCGGAACGGCTCACGAGAACGCTGATCTCTTCAGCATCGCCTTGATACGTTACGTAGCGTACGTTCTCGAACTGGATCACACCATCGAACTTCGCAATGGCAATGCTCTGCGAGGACGACAACGATGCTGTACCACCCGTGTGGAACGTACGAAGTGTAAGCTGTGTACCCGGCTCACCGATCGACTGCGATGCGATGGTACCGACGGCTTCACCTGTGTCCACCATCGATCCGGTGGCCATGTTGCGACCGTAGCACTTTGCGCACACGCCACGGCGTGCTTCGCAGGTGAGAACGGAACGGATGGTCACTGCTTCGACGGCTGAGTTCTCGATGGCCTGTCCGATCTCTTCGTCGATCATCTGACCCTTGAGAACGAGCGTTTCGTTCGTCAACGGATCGACCACGTCCATCAGGGACACGCGACCAAGGATCCGCTCGAACAATGGCTCCTTTACTTCTTCTCCATCCTTCAGGGCTCTCATTTCCACACCGCGGATCGTTCCGCAGTCGTCCGCACCGATGACCATGTCCTGCGCCACGTCGTGCAAACGACGGGTGAGGTACCCTGCATCGGCCGTCTTGAGCGCCGTATCGGCAAGACCCTTACGAGCACCGTGCGTCGAGATGAAGTACTCAAGGATGGTCAGACCTTCCTTGAAGTTCGAGATGATCGGATTCTCGATCAACTCGGCACTCGACGATGCAGCGCTCTTCTGCGGCTTGGCCATGAGACCACGCATACCGGCAAGCTGGCGGATCTGTTCTTTCGAACCACGAGCCTGCGAGTCCATCATCATCCAGAACGTGTTGAAGCCATCACGATTCGTCTGCAGTTCGCTGTACAGCTTATCTGCAACCTTGTTCGTGGCGGTCGACCACGTATCGATGATCTTGTTGTAGCGCTCACCTTCGGTGATCACACCGGAGTGGTAGTAGTCTTCGATCTTGTCGACGTCCTTCTGTGCCTTGTTGATGATGTCGACCTTTTCGGCCGGCACCACAACGTCGGCGATCGAAACCGACAGGCCACCACGGGTAGCCGTCATGAATCCGATCTCCTTGAGCTGATCGAGGAAGACCACGGTCTTCGCAAGGCCTGCCTTGCGGAAGCACAACGTGATCACCTGACGCAGACGCTTCTTGGTGAGCAGCTCGTTCAAGAAGCCGATCTCCTTTGGCACGATCTGGTTGAAGAGGATACGACCCACGGTCGCGTCCACCATCTCCCCATCGATGCGTACGGTCACCTTTGCATGACGGTCCACTTGACCGCAGTTGTAGGCGATGATCGTTTCTTCAACGGATGCGAAGCGCTTGTTCTCGCCCTTGGCACCACGACGTACCTTCGTGAGGTAGTAGGTACCGAGGACCATGTCCTGCGATGGAACGGCGATCGGTTCGCCGTTCTGTGTGTGCATGATGTTGTGGGCCGACAGGATGAGCAGCAACGATTCGAGTTGCGCTTCATGACTGAGCGGCACGTGCACGGCCATCNNTCACCGTCGAAGTCGGCGTTGAACGCCGTTGTCACGAGCGGGTGCAGCTGAATGGCCTTGCCTTCGATGAGCTTTGGCTGGAAGGCCTGAATACCAAGGCGGTGAAGCGTTGGAGCACGGTTCAGCAGAACTGGGTGTCCATCGATCACGCGCTCGAGAATATCCCACACCTCGGTGGTCTTCTTCTCAACTTGCTTCTTGGCGCTCTTGACCGTCTTGCAATGTCCGCGCTCGATGAGCTTGCGGATGATGAGCGGCTTGAAGAGCTCAACGGCCATGTCCTTCGGAAGTCCGCACTCATGGATCTTGAGCTCCGGACCGACCACGATCACCGAACGACCGGAATAATCGACGCGCTTACCGAGAAGGTTCTGACGGAAGCGACCGGTCTTGCCCTTCAGCGTGTCGGCCAGCGACTTGAGTGCACGTTGCGACTCGCTGCGCACGGCGCGACGCGAATTGTCGAACAATGCATCCACAGCCTCTTGCAACATGCGCTTCTCATTGCGCAAGATCACTTCCGGTGCCTTGATATCGATCAGGCGCTTGAGGCGATTGTTGCGGATGATCACGCGGCGATAGAGGTCGTTCAGGTCGGACGTGGCGAAGCGACCGCCTTCGAGCGGCACCAGCGGACGGAGGTCCGGCGGGATCACCGGGATGATGTCGAGCACCATCCACTCGGGACGATTCGGTTCCTTTGTCTCGTTGCTACGGAAGGCTTCGAGGATGCGAAGGCGCTTCAAAATGTCGGCCTTCTTCTGCTGCGACATGTCTTGGCGCAACTGCTCACGAAGACCATAGTAGTCTTCGTCGGCATCGACGCGGCTGAGCAGTTCCTTGATCGCGTCGCCACCAATGAGGGCGATGAACTTGCGAGGATCGTCGTCGTCCATCGCACGTTCTTCGGGGCGCAGATTGGCCAGCACTTCCAGGTATTGATCTTCCGTGAGCAGGTCCTTCTTCTGAAGGCCCGTGCTACCCGGCTGGATCACCACATAGGATTCATAGTAGACGATGCGCTCGACATCCTTGGTAGGCATGCCGATCACACCGGAGATCTTGCTCGGAAGCGAACGAAGGAACCAGATGTGTACGACGGGCACGGCCAACATGATGTGGCCCATACGCTCGCGACGTACGCTCTTCTGGGTAACCTCTACGCCGCAACGGTCGCAAACGATCCCCTTATAGCGAATGCGCTTGTACTTACCACAGGCGCACTCCCAGTCACGGATTGGTCCGAAGATCTTCTCACAGAACAGACCGTCCTTTTCAGGACGGAACGAACGATAGTTGATCGTTTCCGGCTTGGTAACCTCACCGTGCGAACGGTTGAGGATATCATCCGGAGACGAGATCCTGATCGTGATCTGTTGGAAGCCTCGCTTCGGTACGAATTGATACTGCATGTCAACTCCGAGGAGTGATGTTTTTCGTTTAGTCGATCTTGATGTCTAGACACAGACCCTGCAACTCGCGCACAAGCACGTTGAACGATTCCGGGATGTTCGGGTTGGGCAAGTTGTCGCCCTTCACCAGTGCCTCGTACATCTTGGCACGTCCCGTCACGTCGTCCGACTTGAGCGTGATCATTTCCTGGAGCGTGTGCGCTGCGCCATAGGCCTCGAGCGCCCACACTTCCATTTCTCCCAAACGCTGACCGCCGAACTGCGCCTTTCCACCCAACGGCTGTTGTGTGATGAGCGAGTATGGTCCGATGGAACGCGCGTGGATCTTGTCTTCGACAAGGTGGCTTAGCTTGAGCATGTAGATGATACCGACCGTGACCTCGTTCTCGAACGGTTCGCCGGAGCGACCATCCATGAGCACGGTCTTCCCTGTGCGTGGAAGACCTGCCTTTTCGAGGTAGTCTCCTACTTGGTCCCACGTTGCGCCATCGAAGATCGGTGTGGCGAAGTGGACACCCAGTTCCTTGGCGGCCCATCCGAGAGCGGTCTCGTAGAGCTGACCCAGGTTCATACGCGACGGTACGCCGAGCGGGTTGAGCACGATGTCGACCGGTGCGCCGTTCGGCAAGAATGGCATGTCTTCAAGTGGTACGATCTTCGAGACGATACCCTTGTTTCCGTGCCGCCCTGCCATCTTATCACCAACCTGCAGCTTGCGCTTCTTGGCAACGTAGACCTTGGCCATCTGCAGAATGCCCGGCTGCAACTCGTCGCCTGCGGCGATCTTGTTGCGCTCGACACGTGCATCGGCTTGAATGTGATTGCGGCGCGCTGCATAGTTCTCTGCGAGCTTGCGCAGCAGACCCATCTTCTTCTTGTCGGCGATCCAGTCCTGATCGTAGTCCATCATGTTCGGAACGAACGTGCCGGCTTCGAACTTCGCTTGGATCTCCTTCTTCGTGATCTTCACACCGGAGCGGAAGACCACCGTGTCGTTCGCAGAGCGAACACCAAGACTGGCCTCGCCCTCGAGCAGGTCGCCGATCCGATCGATGGCCTCTGCGTCGAGTGTGCGCAGCGTTTGCAGTTCGCGCTTCGTGATATGGTCTTGACGCTTCTTCTCTTCTGCACGGAATTCGCTGTCGCTCGTGAGCACGCGACGTGCGAAGAGCTTTGTATTGATGACGGTTCCCTTGAGTCCGGGAGGTGCTTTGAGCGACACGTCCTTCACATCGCCGGCCTTATCGCCGAAGATGGCGCGGAGGAGCTTCTCTTCCGGCGTCGGATCCGTCTCGCCCTTCGGCGTGATCTTCCCGATGAGGATGTCGCCTTCGCGAACCTTTGCCCCAAGGCGAACGATACCGCGATCGTCGAGGTCCTTCGTGGCCTCTTCGCTCACATTCGGGATCTCACGCGTGAACTCTTCTTCGCCGCGCTTCGTGTCGCGCACCTGCAGCGTGTACTCTTCGATGTGGATGGACGTGAACACGTCTTCCGCCACCAAGCGCTCGCTGATGATGATAGCATCTTCGAAGTTGTATCCGCGCCATGGCATGAAGGCCACCATCACGTTACGACCAAGGGCGAGTTCGCCCATTTCCGTGCTCGCGCCGTCGATGAGTGGCTGTCCGCGCAAGACGCGCTGACCTGCCAACACCACCGGACGTTGATTGATGCTTGTGTCTTGATTCGTGCGATAGAACTTGAGCAGCGGGAAGGTGACCACCGTGCTCTCGTCGAAGCTCACGAGCTTGTCTGCAGCCGTACGCTTGTCGTCGTAGCGCACGCGGATATAATCCGCACACACATACTCCACCACACCGTCGTGCTCTGCAAGGACGAGTGCGCGCGAATCGCGAGCAACACGTGCTTCCATGCCCGTTCCGACACGTGGCGCCTCAGGACGGAGCAATGGCACGCCCTGGCGTTGCATGTTCGAACCCATGAGTGCACGGTTCGCGTCATCGTGTTCGAGGAAGGGAATGAGGGAGGCGGCAGGGGATGTGATCTGATCCGTGCTCACTTCCATGTAGTTCACCTCTGTGGGCGACACCACGCGGAAGTCACCGCTACAGCGAGCCTTCACACGATCTCCGGCGATCTTGCCACCCTTTTCGGTTGGCGTGGATGCCGGCACGATCGTCATGTTCTCTTCCTTATCGGCGGCCAGGTATTCCACTTGATCTTGCACCACGCCGTTCTTCACGGGATAGTATGGCGTTTCGATGAAGCCGAACTTGTTCACGCGAGCGTGAATACCAAGCGAGGAGATCAGACCGATGTTCGGACCTTCCGGTGTTTCGATCGGACAGAGACGACCGTAGTGCGTGTAGTGAACGTCGCGAACCTCGAAGCCTGCGCGCTCACGGGTAAGTCCACCGGGTCCGAGTGCCGACGTACGGCGCTTGTGCGTGATCTCGGACAACGGATTGGTCTGATCCATGAACTGCGATAGCTGGTTCGTTCCGAAGAACTGGTTGATCACCGAGGTGATCGTGCGAGCATTCACAAGTTCGCTTGGCGTGATGTTCTCACTGTCGCGAACGCTCAAGCGCTCCTTGATCGTGCGCGCCATACGCGTGAGACCAAGATTGAATTGCGCCGTGAGTTGCTCGCCAACGGTGCGGACGCGACGGTTCGACAAGTGGTCGATATCGTCCACCGGCACCGTTCCGTCACGCAGGTCGATCAAATAGCGCACGATGGCAACGATATCTTCCACGGTGAGCGTGGTCGTATCCATCGGCACTTGCATGTTCAATTTTTCGTTGATGCGATACCGACCCACAACACCAAGATCATAGCGCTTGGCATTGAAGAAGAGCTTGTCGAGCAGGCCCCATGCTGTTTCCAGATCGGGGGGATCGCTCGAACGAAGTTGACGATAGATACTTTCCAGGGCGTCTTCGCGTGTGCGCGACGTGTCCTTGGCAAGGGTCTTCGCAATGATCGGTTCGTCGTTTTGATTTTCGTATTTGTAGAGCTTCACACCGTCAACGTCCGCTGCGACCAGCGTGGCGACGAGTTCTTCGCTCAGGATCATATCGCGTGTGGCCACGATCTCGCCCGTCGACATGTCGATGGCGTCGGCAGCAACACGGCGACCGAGATAATCCTCTGTGAGCTGGCCCGTTGGCACTTCTGCCGCAAGGTCGAACAGCGACAGCAATTCTTCGTCACTGGAATAGCCCAGAGCGCGAAGGAGCATGGTCACAGGGAACTTCTTCTTCCGGTCGATATAGGCATACATCACGTCGTGGATATCCGTGGTGAATTCCACCCACGAACCCTTGAACGGGATGATGCGCGCAGAGAAGATCTTCGTGCCGTTCGGGTGAATGGCATCGTCGAAGAACACTCCTGGCGAGCGGTGCAGCTGGGCCACGACCACGCGCTCTGCGCCGTTGATGATGAAGGTGCCTCGGGGTGTCATCGCAGGGATGTTTCCGAGATACACTTCCTGGTCGATCGCTTCGATGTAGTCCTCGGAGCTCGGATCGGCCTTGGAGCTCAAGCGGAGCTTGGCTTTCAGCGTCTTGGCATACGTGAGCTCACGCTCACGACACTCTTCTTCTGTGTACTTGGGCTTCTCGATGTTGTACTCGAGGAAGCTCAGTTCATACACACCGGAGTTGTCCTCGATGGGGAAGTTGGCCGTGAAGGCCAGTTGGAGACCAGTATTCTTCCGTTCGTTCGATGGTACATCCTCTTGGAGGAACTCGTGATACGAATCCAGCTGAATACCCAGTAGATCGGGATACGAGTGTTCCTTCTCGACCCGACCGAACGAGATGCGCTCGCGCAGACGGATGAGGTCAGAAGTGTACAGATTATCCGGGGTACCGTTCATAGGGGGGGAGCTCCCGTTGTTGCTCTAAAAAAGAGGCGTATAGACAGAAACAACAAAGCCCGGGACGGTACAAGACCGTCCCGGGACGTACTTCAGGGCGTCGATTACTTCAAGGTTACCTTGGCGCCGGCTTCTTCGAGCTTCTTCTTGAGAGCTTCTGCGTCTGCCTTTGGTGCTGCTTCCTTGACGATCTTTGGAGCGCCTTCTACAAGGTCCTTTGCTTCCTTCAGACCAAGACCGGTCACTTCGCGAACAACCTTGATCACGTTCAGCTTCTGAGCGCCACCTTCGGTGAGTTCCACGTCGAACTCTGTCTTCTCTTCTGCAGCAGGAGCAGCGGCGGCTGGGCCACCGGCCATCATCATCGGAGCTGCTGCCGTTACACCGAACTTGTCTTCGAGTGCCTTCTTGAGTTCAGATGCTTCGAGAAGGGTAAGGGATCCGATCGCTTCAACGAGTTCTTCTACTTTGTTTGCCATGTTGTTCTCCAAAACGAGAGAGATGAATTCAAAAAAATGTGTTACGCTGCCTTGCTCTTGGCAACTTCTTCAACGAGCGATGCAACGTCGCGCATCACTGCATTGATACTTCCAACGATGCCCGAGATCGGAGCATGGATGGAGCCGATGATGCCGGCGATCATGTCTTCGCGTGTTGGCATTTCTGCCACTGCCTTGAGTTGCGAACCATCGAAGATCTGTCCTTCGACCACTGCCACCTTGAGCGAAGGCTTCTGACCCTTCTCAAAGTATTGGCGAATGATCTTGGCAGGTGCGATAGGATCCGCGGCGCCGAAGATGATGCCCGTTTGACCGAAGAGTCGCTTCGCATCGATGTCCTCGTATCCTCCCACTTCGGCAAGGGCGCGCAGGATGAGAGTGTTCTTTGCCACTCGCATCGACACGTCCTTCGACCGTAGCTCCTTGCGAAACGCATGGTTGAGTGCTACGCTCATGCCGGTGAAATTCACGAAGTACAAGCTCGATGCCCCGCGGATCTGCTCCACGAGTTCAGCGACCATGGCCTGCTTTTGTTCCTTCGTTACCATGTTTCCCGTTGATCCTGTTAGTGATGCCTTCCGTTCAACACATCGTGCGATGTGCTAGAAGCTGAACTTCCGGCGTGCGTAATAACCGTTGTTGTTAGTCGTGACCCATGCTGTGCTCATCAACTCGGACGCCGGGGCCCATCGTTGACGAGAAGGTCACACTTTTCACGTACTTGCCCTTGGCCGTGGCCGGCTTGGCACGATAGATCGTCCCAATGAAGGCATTGACGTTGTCGGCAAGCTTTTCTGCGCTGAACGAGCACTTCCCAACGGACGCATGCACGTTCCCAGCCTTGTCCACGCGGAATTCGATCTTCCCGGCCTTCACTTCGTTCACGGCCTTGGCCACGTCGAAGGTCACCGTTCCGCTCTTTGGATTCGGCATGAGACCGCGAGGTCCGAGCACGCGACCCAACTTGCCCAACTCACCCATCACATCGGGTGTGGCAATGATGATGTCGATATCTGCCCAGCCGCCTTGCAGCTTCTCGAGGTATTCCGTGAATCCGGCGTGGTCCGCTCCGGCTTCGAGGGCTTCCTTGTCCTTGGGGGCCTTGGCCACCACAAGAACACGCACGCTCTTTCCGGTTCCGTGCGGCAAGGCCACCGTGCCACGCACGAGTTGGTCTGCCTTCCGTGGGTCAACACCCAGATTCATCGAGATATCGAACGACTCGTCGAACTTGGCCGTGGCCGTGCTCTTGACGAGTTCGATCGCCTTCTTCACATCGTGGACCGCTGTGCGGTCGAACGATTTTGCGGCCTTGGTGAACCGCTTGCCCTGATTCTTCATGGCAGGTATCCTTGTTTCGTTGTACGAACGGCTTGGTAGCCTCCAACGCGTGAATCAATTATCCTTCGACAACAATGCCCATCGAACGTGCCGTGCCCGCGATCATGCGAACAGCCGCGTCCATGTCGTGGCAGTTCAGATCTTGCATCTTGATCGTGGCGATCTCTTCCAACTGCGAACGCTTCACCGTTCCAACCTTGATACGGTTGGGCTCCTTCGAGGCCGACTCGATGCCCAGTGCCTTCTTGAGAAGCACAGGAGCAGGAGGCGACTTGATCTCGAACGTGAAGCTCTTGTCAGAGAAGAACGTGACCAAAACAGGCAAGATCATGCCCGGCTGCTTTGCAGACCGTGCATTGAATTGCTTGACGAACTCCATACCGGCAAGACCACGCTGACCGAACGCCGGACCAACCGGTGGGGCCATCGTTGCCTCTCCAGCCTTGAGCTGGAGCTTGAAAGTGCCCATTATCTTCTTTGCCATGGGTCTGCTCTGCTATTAGTGGTTTTCCAATTCAACTTGATTGAAGTCCAATTCGATCGGCGTCTTACGCCCGAGAATGCCGACTTCAACTTTCAACTTCTGCTTCTCAACATTCACTTCCTTCACCGTACCGGAGAAGTTCGAGAACGGTCCGTCGATCACCTTCACGGGATCGCCTTCGCGGAATGCCGTTTCGACCGTGGTCACATCCTTGCGCTCTTCAACACGCCCGAGAATGCGGTCCACCTCTTCCGGCTGCAGCGCCTGCGGCTCCGTCTTCGTTCCCACAAAGGAAACGATGGATGGAAGCGAGAGGATGATCTCCTTCAATCGCTTCGACAGTTGCGCTTCGATCAGGATGTAGCCCGGCAGAAAGTTCTTCACCTTCGTCCGACGCTTGCCATTGCGAACTTCATAGACGGTCTCTTGCGGGATCAAGATGTTCTTGACCGTGCTTTGCATGTTCAGCCGCACCATCTCTGTTTCGATGGACGTTTTCACACGCGCCTCATGCCCCGTGAATGTGCGGATCGCATACCACTTGGGTTCGATAGAAGCGAGCTGCTGCGGTGTTTCCAACATGGAGCCGTTCCGTTCTCTTTAGTACAAAAGTTCCATGATCTTCGCCATGCCTGCGTCGATCACGGCAACGATGATCGTGATCACCAAACACGTGACGATCACCACGACCGTGCTCTCGCGCAGTTGCTCTTGCGTAGGCCAAGAGACCTTCTTCATCTCCTTGGAGACGTCTTCGAAAAAGTTCTTCGTCGCTGCGAACATCAATCGCTCCTGAAATCGTTCGTGTTGCACGGGCGGCAGGACTTGAACCCGCAGCCTGCGGTTTTGGAGACCGCTGCTCTACCAGTTGAGCTACACCCGTATCCCTGCTGAGCTGATGACCGGGATTGAACCGGTGACCTCCACCTTACCAAGGTGGTGCTCTACCAACTGAGCTACATCAGCAACCTACCTTGTAGAGACGCCAAAGCCCTACCCCGCAGCGGTATGGTGTTCCGCACGGGCCAGGGTCCGTTATCTGAGCGGGAGACGAGACTCGAACTCGCGACCAACAGCTTGGAAGGCTGTGACTCTACCAACTGAGTTACTCCCGCATTTGACCGGTGTTCTCCAGGAACACCCTTGTGGGCAGGGAAGGATTTGAACCTCCGAAGGCTATGCCAGCAGATTTACAGTCTGCCCTCGTTGACCGCTTGAGTACCTGCCCGGTCAGTAGAGCCTGCAAAGATAGGGGGTGGGAAGATTCTATCCAAACAAATGGTGAGAATCTGGGGACGGGAGGGTCAGGAGGCGGCCATGAGGCCGATGAACTCCGCGAAGAGGTAGTCGGAATCGTGCGGACCGGGAGAGGCCTCGGGGTGGTATTGGACGCTGAAGGCCCGCTTGTCGACAAGCCGGATGCCCGCACAGGTATCGTCGTTGAGGTTCACATGGGTGACCTCGGCCGTTGGGGGCAGGGTGGCAGGGTCCACGGCAAAGCCGTGGTTCTGCGACGAGATCTCGATCGCACCGGTCAGCAGGTTCTTGACGGGGTGGTTGGCACCGCGGTGACCGAATTTGAGCTTGTAGGTCGAGGCCCCAACACTGAGACCGAGGATCTGATGCCCCAAACAGATGCCAAAGAGGGGTCGCGTTCCGAGCAGCTCCCGTACCGTTTCAATGCCATGGGTCACGGCGGCAGGGTCGCCGGGACCGTTGGAGAGGAAGATGCCGTCCGGCTGCATGGCCAGGATCTCGGCCGCTGTGGCCGTGCTCGGGAAGACGGTAACATCACAGCCGTAGGCCGTAAGCCGACGCAGGATGTTGCGCTTGATGCCGTAATCGATGGCCGCCACTTTGTACCGACGTTCCGGCGCACCCACGTCGCCATAGACCCACGTGGTCGGCTCTGTCCATTGATAGGACTGCGTGGTCGAGACCAATCCGGTAAGGTCGAGGCCGTTCATCGACGGAATGGCGCGCGCCTTGGCCACGAGCTCCTGTGGGTCGGCCTTGGGGTCGTGCGAGATCACGCAGCGCATGGCGCCCTCGCTGCGCAGGATGCGCACGATCATACGCGTGTCGACGCCATCGATGCCGGCCACACCGTTGTCGTCCAGGTAGTCCTGCAAACTTTTCGTGCTGCGATGATTGGAGGCGAGGCGGGAGAGCTCGTGGATGACCAGACCTGAGGCCTGAACGCTACCGGATTCCATGTCATCGTCGTTCGTGCCGTAGTTCCCGATATGCGGATAGGTGAAGGTCACGATCTGACCTTTGTACGACGGGTCGGTGAGCACTTCCTGATATCCGCTCATCGCCGTGTTGAACACGAGCTCCCCACTCGTTTCAGCGCCGATATGGCCAATGGCCCGTCCGGAAAAAGTAGTGCCGTTTTCGAGTGCGAGGGTAGCTATTGGTGTGTTCATAGAACAAAAATACCGTTTCTATGCTATTTTGAATTCGTCGGGCTGGGTGCCCGACCCACACGAGGAGTTACTGCCTTCAGCACGCACGTTGCGCATCTCCGCCTTCAGCAAGAGTCCCGTCAGGTGACGGGTGTGGTGTCGTCGCTCAATGCGAAAGTTTTGGTCCTGAACCAATCCTACGAACCCATCTCGATCTGCTCCACGAAGAAAGCCATTATCCTCCTTCTGCTCACCAAAGCAGAGATGATCGAAGAGCGTTCGTCGCAGTCGATCCGCACCGTACGCACGCAGTTCGCCTTCCCAAGTGTGATCCGATTGAGTGCCTACCTTCGCGTCCCCTTCAAGAAGATCGAACTATCGCGCAAGAATATCTTGCGACGCGACGGATTCCGATGTGTGTATTGTGGCACCACACAACCACCACTGACGGTGGATCATATCATTCCACGTTCGCGTGGCGGCGCCGACACGTGGGAGAACCTTGCCTGTGCGTGCAAACAGTGCAATAACCGCAAGGGCAATCGCACGCCGGAAGAAGCCAACATGCGCTTGCTGACACGTCCGCGCAAGCCGCATCACGTGATGTTCTTGAAACATTACGTGGGCAAGATCGACGAGACGTGGCGACCGTATCTCTTCATGGATTGATCACTGCTTGACGAAGCGAAGCACCGACGTTCCCGCACGTACGAGATAGATGCCTGCAGGGAACGAACTCGTGTCGATCACCGCATCCTTGCCGCCTTCTCCTACCGTTTGCGTGTGAATGATGCTTCCCTGCATGGTAGAGACCACAAGTGCGGTCGGCGCAAGGTCGTCACCCCAGCGTACGGTAAGATGGTCCTCTGCGGGATTCGGCGCGCACGTGATAGCAGTACTGCGCTCTTCGTCGACGCCGGTTGCGTGGAGAAGCTCGATACGGTACCACGGCGTTTTGTATTGCTGGGTGTTGACGGTGAACGTGAAGCGACCGCTGGTTGAGCGCGTTGGCTTGATCACGTCTGCTGTTGGTGCGCCGTCGGGACCGAGTGGACGGACGATCATGCTATCGGTCGCAGCGGTCAACGAGATCCGCACGGTCACACCTTCCATTTGCACCGGACCCTTCCCCCACTGTGCAAGCTCTGTGTTCCCCGCATTCCACGTTGCACCTGTGTTCAACTGACGCGTGGCGATCGTGAGCATGCTCGTCGATGCCTCCAAGATCGGGGCACTCGACGTCGACGCCAGCGTGATCGCCGTGTGCGGTGTACTGGTCGTTTGCTCGATGAGCACGCCGGGCATTTGAACAACTTGTCCATTGAGCACACCGGTCAAGCTGATGAACTGCGGCGTTATCACTTGCAACACGCCGTCTTGCGCATTCCAGAAGATCTGTTCGTTCTCTGCATCAAGCGCACGAATGTCGATCATGTCTGCTGCAAGGGCGGACACTTCTCGATGTGGCAACAACGACTCTGTTGCTGCAGGCTTCAGTGCCGTCTCGACGCGACGGAACAACGGCAAGCGTCCATCAACAGGGGTCGACAGCGAATACAAGGCTGGAGAGTGAATGCGTGGGTACGTGAGCGCTTCCGTGGTGAGCTCGATCGTTGTCACCTTATCAGAGGTCTTCACAACACCATTTCTGAATGCAGCCGATGCTGATGGCATCAGCGAGAGAACGCCGGACTTGTTGACGATCTCCCAGACCATGTTCGAGTCGATGGACATTGCGCCGGCGATCGGACGATCGGTGAAGCTGCTCATGAACACGCCATCCCAATCTTGTAGTGCAGCATACGCCGGGAGATACGTCGCAACCTCGTTCTGGTAGTATCGCGGAAACTGAATGGCAGTGAAGTTGATCACAAACGGCTTCCCGGCGATACGTGCTTGCGAATAGTACGGCACGGTTCCACCATTGGGATTCACAAGGATCGAGCGCGCATTGCCTTGATAGTCGCTCATAGCTTGAATGTCGAGTTCTTCTGCCGCAGCCTGCTCCATGTACGAGACGGTGACCGTGGACGGAGCGATCAGCACATCGCTCTTGAGTGTATCACGAATGAGCTTCCGTATCGAACGGAAGTACTCTCGCATGCTCGTGAAGACGAACCCTGCCTGGTCCTTTGCACGCGTGGGTGATGTTTGTTCTGCCCAGATCTGATCGCGACGGATGGTGCGGTTCTCGAGCGACTCACCGGGTTGCAATCCTTGATACGGCATCTCTTGCAAACGGACATCGTCGAGATAGACATCACCACTGTCCGCCCCCATCTGCATGGCCAATGCTCCACTTGTGGAGTCTGTGGACGTACCGGTGAAGATGTACTCGAAGCGCTTCCATGCTGACGTGAGACCAACGGTCTGCGAGAGACCATAGCTGTTGTACGGATAGCCATTGTTGTAGAGATACAACGACATGTTCCGGCTTCCACGCTGCGTTGACGTCTTCGCATAGAACGAAAGCTTGTACTTGTGCAGACGCTTCACCATTGGAAGGTTCTGATACAACTGTATAGTGTATTGATTCGCCGGCGTTGCCAGTTTACCGATCCGTATGCGCAACGCCGTGGACCCTTCCACCTTATCGGCATCGCTGTTCTGCATCAATGCCTGAGCACCTTGCTGCGTCCCCACAGCAAGGGCCCATGCGGCACTGAACGGATCTTCGAATCCACCATTCCGAAGGATGTTCGACGTATCGGTAACGGTCGTGCTCCACGCGCGCTGCACATCTGCAGAGGATGCGTACCCAAGAGTTCGCAGGTATGCATGGAAGACAGAGTCCATCGTGCGGAGATGTTGCGACCCCACATACGATGTACCACCCTGCCGATTCGGTCGCACCACGTCCTGCGAATACATCCAGTTGTTCATCAATGAATTCTCGTCAGTCGCCACCAAGTATGCGATCGCATGTTCATCCTTGTACGCCGTGCCGGTGTAGGGATTCACATGCTCCAACAACAGCTTTGCATACCGGCGCACGACGCGCTGAAGCTGTGCATCAAAGAACAGCGGGATCTTGGAACCCCAGCCAACAGAATCCGGTTGTCGCACCCCATCATCCACGCGGGGCTGAAAGATGCTGGTGATGGGTAGGACAACGTAGACCCCATTCAGCTTGAGTTGATAGATGAACCAATCAAGTTTCTTCATCTGAACGCTGCTCAACGCCGTTGTCTTCGTATCGGTGGCGAGAATACTACCGCCTTCCCACCAAGAGATATCAAGGGTATTCAAACGCACGGCATTGAATCCGAGCTGACGTAGACGCGTTGCCATCTTGATCGACTGCATGCTGTCCGGAAACGCCCCACTCCACTGAATGGTCGTCCCCCACAGTCGGAGACGAGTTCCATCGCTGAAGACAAAGTGTCCGTCCTTCATTCCAACACGACCCTTGCTCCCTGCCGCCTCACCGAGCTTGGGCGACAACGGTGACTCGATCGTGATATCATCCGGGAAGGAGAAGTTGTACGGTGAGACCAGTGGTTGTGCCGATGCAGCACAAGCCCCGGCGATGAGGAGTGCGAGAACAGTGGAACGTAGTGTCATGGTACTCTTAGCGTGTTACTGTCAGAATGGAATTCACCACGGCCCGATCTGCACGCAGGGTGAGCACATAGGTGGAAGGCGGCAAGGCGGAAACATCGATGGTGGCACGTCCGTCCGCCGCCGATGCGGCCTGCGCATGCAGGAGTCGACCTTGCATGTCGTGCACCTCGATGGTCACAGCGCTCGCTTGCTGTGCATCGAAGGACACAGTGGCCATGGTCGATGCCGGATTGGGCGACACCTGCACGAGCATTGGTGCAGACGATGTCTCACGCACCGAGACGGGTGCACTCTTGAAAAGCGGCAGTGCAGACTTGGAGAAGTCCTTGAAGAGAACGCTCTGCGCCGTGGACGACTGTGTGGCGAACCACTGCAAGAGCACGGATGCATAGACGTTGTGGAAGTCGTTCTCCATCAGCAGATCACCACGATCGTCAAGCTCCGTCAGATTCGGGTCCTTGCCGAACATCTGCCCGCCGCGCACATCATTGCCGAACACGAACAGTGGTGCTGCCGTACCGTGGTCCGTGCCTTGAGAGCCGTTCTCGGCAACACGTCTGCCGAATTCGCTGAACGTCATCCCTGCCACCTTGTCCGCCAATCCTTGCTTGCGCATGTCCTGCATGAACATCGAAACGGCATCGCCAAGCTGTTGAAGGAGTCGTGCATGCTGTCCGTTCACACCACCCTGATCTGCATGCGTGTCGAAGGTGTTGCCGGTGTACGACACCAGATAGATGCGCGTGCTCAATCCACCAGAGATGAGTTGCGAGACGATCTTGAGTTTCGAGGCAAGATCGGTCTGCGGATACGTAACGGTGTTGGTGCCTTTGTCGGCCGCCGACTTCACCACCTTGGCATAGACATCGGCGCTGCGGGCAATGGTGCGCATGAAGGCCACTTCATTTCCGGCAGGCGTATTCCCTTGGTCGCTCGACGGTACTTCTTCGCTCACACCGGAGTTCACCAACCGATAGAATTCGTCAGGGTCACGGAACGAAACGCCCATTGGACCTTTGTTGCCGAGCAATCCGAGCGATAAGCTCGTACCGATCTGAATGGCCAACGGATTGGCCGGCAGTGTGGTCGGGAAGTCCGGCGCCATGGTCTCGAGATATCGCCCCACCCAACCGGTGCCGGCGAACACGTCGGCATCTGTGGCCGTGAGCCAAATGTCGGTGCCACGGAAATGCGAACGATCCGGATTCGGATACGTCACCCCTTGCACCACGGCCATCGAACCATCGTTGTAGAGATCCCGAAACCCCGAGAGCGCGGGATGCCATCCCAACGTATCCGTGATCTTGAGGGTATCCTTGGCGGCAATGGAGATCGTGGGTCGGCTTGCATAGTACACGGGATCCGTGAACGGGACCACGGTGTTGAGTCCGTCGTTCCCGCCCGGCAATTGGATCAACACCAGGATCCGGTCCGTTGCCTCCAGCAATTGCTGCAACTGCGCATCAACGCCTGCAAGCGCACGCACGGAAACATTACCGATGATGTTCGGAAGGGTGGCAAGGGCAAGACCGGTCTTGCCAACGCGAGCGATGAATCTTCTTCTGTCCATGGTGTGCTCCTTACATCAACTGGAATTCGGGCATACGAACGACGGCCTGCAAGAACAGGCGCAGATAGGTTGGTGCGAAGGCCGCATCGATCGTCCACTCATAGTCCGGACGTGATTGCAGCAAGATCTCTTTCAATACCGCCCGTTGCTCTGTTGTGATGGGCACGGGCAACAGATAGGTGGCAAGCGCATCGACAACGGCCACAGGGTCGTTGGGTGCCGTGCACACCTTCTTGACAAGGGCCACAAGATCGGGCGTGATGGCCTTGCCTGACGTGTCCTTGATCTGCGTTCCATCCGTGGTCTTGCCGTTCACGAGGTTCTCGCCAAATCGCTGACGGGATGGGAACGTACTGCTAGTGATCCAGGCATGATGCCCCTTCCACCCTTCCACCGTTGGCGGATAGAAGAGCTCCTGATTCAACTTCGCCATCGACGAGACCACAAGGTCGCGCTGCATGGTGGTATAGTTGAGCGAGGTGGCAAGGCCAAGCACGAGATCGGCAGGTGCCTTGATCAAGGCGCCACGTACCGTGGCATCGTGGAAGAGTTCCGAAGAGAGCAACGTCTGCAACACCGGCTTGATCACGAAATTCTTTGCCGTGATCTCGGCCGCCAGAGCCGTGATGGCCTCATCGCTTGGATAGTACTGCACGAACGTGCGCAAGAGCTTTGTGGCCAGGAATCGCGCACAGGCAGGTTGTGCCAGGGTGAGGCGAACGACGTCTTCATACGTCCACGGACCTGTTTGACCGAAGATCGTCTTCTCGCCAAGGTCTGAGAGCTGTGCGGTGTAGGTGCCGTTCAAACCACTGATGCGCCATCCCGTGAAAGCTCTTGCTGCCTCCACGATATCGCGTTCCGTGTAGTTGCCCACGCCAAGCGAGAACAATTCGAACCACTCACGTGCGAAGTTCTCGTTGGGATTTCCCTTGACGCTCAAGTTGCCATTGAGGAAGATCAGCATGGCGGGATCGCTAACCATCTTCTTGGAGAAGTCTGCGAAGTCACCAAGGGCATACGTGCGTTGCAGTGCATTCTGGCGAATGCTGAACTGTCCGTAATAGACGGTGATATAGTCGGACGTGAAGTGATTGTGCCAGAACAGGACCATGCGTTCGCGCACGGACGGTTCGGTGATGAGCTTGTCGACCCACCACTGCTGCATTTCCGGCCAGCGCCGTGCCGCATCGGAGAACATGATGTTCGGATCGGGCGGTGTTGATGCCCAAGCAGGAAGCACGGGGTCGGTTCCCCGGTCCAGCAGCTCACGTGCCGCCTCTGTCGGGGTCTTGCCCACCAAGGCCATGGCCCCATCATGCGTGGGATGCAACGTGGCTCTGCGTAGAAGGTGCAGAGCGTCCTCATAGGTAAGCGGTTGCGTTCTGGGTGAGAGGTCAGTTGCCACGAATCCTCCGAATTGAAACTCCGATCCCCGAAAACATAACGAAGAAATCTCGAATAGCGGACTTCGTAGATTTGTCGGTACTGCCCACGAATGCATTTCTAAAGGACGTCCATGGCAACGGTCAAATCAGGGTCTTCGACAGGTCTCCACATTTCGGATAGCATGCGCGACGTGATCGCTTGTGTGAGCATCCTCCTTTCGGTGTTCATCTTCTTCGGAGATGCCATCTTCGGTGGGAAGAGCTTTCTCGGAGAAAGCGATAACGTGGCCTTCCTGAGTTTTGTCCCCTATCTCGACCAAGCCAAGGCCACAGGTGAGTTCCCGCTCTGGGTGCCCTACATCTTTAGCGGCATGCCGTCGCTCGCATCCTTCCTTGCCGCCGGCGATCGATCGTGGGACATCGTCTCGAAAGTGATCTTTGCCTTTCCGCGCGCCGTTGGCGATCTCTTCTCGAACGACACCGGTCGCCTGGCCATGTGGTACGCCATCTACGGCATGGGAATGTATGCCCTGATGCGCAGCAAGAAGCAACGTCGCGACATTGCCACCTTCGTGGCCCTTGCCGGTATCTTCTCGACGTGGGTGATCACATGGGTAATGATCGGTCACTCCACCAAGCCCGTGTCCTTTGCAAGCTTGCCCTTCATCCTTCTTGCCCTTGAACGCATCCGCACGAGATTCTCCTTCCTGAATCTGTTCCTGCTGACGATCCCGATGATCGTGCTCGTGAGCGCGACGCACCCGCAGATGATGTTCTATATCGGCTGTGCACTCGCTTTGTATCTGGCTGTCGAACTCGTGTTCCGTGCCATTGCCAAGGACAATGCCACGAGCGTGCTGCGAGCCGGCGGCGCCTTGGCCATTGCAGGGACGCTGGCATTGGCAACGCATGCCGACATGTTCCTGGCCACACGCGAATACACGCCCTACTCCACACGCGGCTCGGCACCGATCGTGCAATCCGAGCGCAACAAGCAAGACCAAAGCGGTGGAAACGATTACGAGTACGCAACGAACTGGTCATTCAGTCCGGAAGAGATGATCACCTTCTTCGTTCCGAACTACTATGGCTTCGGCAAGATGAAGATGGGACCTACCAAGCAACTGAGCATGATGTATTGGGGACAGATGCCCTTCACGGACGCGGCCAACTACATGGGCATTGGCGTGTTGTTCCTTGCCATCGTCGGTGCATGGTGGCACCGACGGGATCCCTTCGTGGTCTTCCTCGTCATTCTTTCCGCCTTTTCCCTTCTCCTCTCCTTCGGGAAGAACTTCCCGTTGCTGTATGATGTGTTCTACAACTTCGTGCCCACGTTCAACAAGTTCCGTGCGCCGAACATCGCCTTGTGCTTGTTGCAATTCGCAACACCTGTGCTTGCGGGCTATGGGTTGAGCAGCATCGTGGGATGGAGCGGTTCTGCAACGAAGGAGCAGAAGAGGTGGGGCCTTGGTCTGATGGCGGCGGGCGTGGCGTTCTTCCTCATCGGCGTGGTGTACACGAATATGTTCGAAGAGAGCTTCCGTGCCAGCGTTGCACAGTCGTTCCACGAGAAGATGCCGGACCGTGTGCCGGATGCTGCACAAGTGCCCGCATCGGCAACACAGCCGATGTTCGATGAGATGCAGAGCGACTGGATGGCCACCGGATTCCTTGCCATTCTCTTCGGCGCCGGCCTCTTCCTGATCGTGAACAAGAAGGTCTCCCCTGCCGTGGGCATGGGTGTGATGATCGTCTTGCTGGTGATCGACCTGTGGCGCGTGGATAAGCGCGGCTATGCACCGTCGAAAGAGAAGGTCGAGAAGACCGTGTTCCAGAAGACCGACGTGGTGGACTACATCAAGCAGGACCCGGGCGTCTTCCGCATTTGCGATCTCTCGCAAACACCGGCGAATGCATGGGCCTATCACTTCGTCGAGAACGTTCACGGCTATTCGTCAGCAAAGCTTCGCTCGTATCAAGACATGTTCGATGTGGCCGGCAAGGGTGGCGGGTCGGTGATCGCCAATCCGTTCCTGTGGAATCTGCTGAATGTGAAGTACATCGTATCGGACCGACCCATCTATGATGGTATTCAACCGGACTTCACGTCGCAGCAGACAGGACAGATCGTCTACAAGAACCGCGCTATGCTTCCACGTGCCTTCTTCGCCAACAGCGTCGTTGTTGAGCAGCAACCCATGAAGGTCCTCGAAGCACTTCGCGACGGCACCTTCGATCCGCGCGCCGTTGCCTACGTTCCCGAGCCGGTGAACGGTGTGCAGCCGATCGACTCTACACAGCCACCAACCGTTTCCATCACGGCACGCGGCAATCAACGTCTCACACTCAAGACCACGACATCTGCCTCCAACTTCCTTGTTGTGAGCGAGATGTACTATCCGGAGTGGCACGCCGTCATCGATGGCGCGGAAGTGCCGATCCACAAGACCGACCATATGCTTCGCGGCGTTGTTGTTCCTCCGGGAACCCATACCGTGGAGTTCTCATTCATCAGCCCGGCATTCGAACGCGGACGGAGCATCAGCATGGCTGCCAACGGGATCACCCTGTTGATCGGCGCCATCGGCATGGCCTTCTGGTTCATGCAGCGCAAGAAGAACGCGCAAGAGACCGTATGACGAATCAAGAACTTCTCGACCATTGCGAGACCAACGTCGAACGCGAAGGCGTGATCGTCTTCACCGACGACCAGCTTCGCGACATGACGCCCGAGAACATCGAAGCCATTCGCTCTCGGTTTGGAGCACGCACGCTCATGCAGCTTCCGCAACATGAGATCACCTTCTTCGAATGGTTGAAAGAAGCCGACCCTGCAGTGTGGAACGATATCTGGGCCAACGATGAACGTCCGTACCTAGTGAGCCTTGCCTTCCTGACGGACTTCTCGGGATCGAATGCATCCACCGGACAGTTCGTGATCTGCGACCTCGTGAGCGTCGACAACTACTTCTTCTCTCCGAATCTGTTGCTCGACAAAGAGTCCACCGATTTCGTCGAGGCTGTGCGCGAGCGTTTCACACAGCGCTCTTCGATGACGCCGGGTCAGCTCCTCACGCTCGAGGCCAGCGTTGGTAACGTCGACATCTGGCACTTCGCCTATCGGTACAACATCGATCTGGCACTTGCCAAGCGCGCCGTGGCCACGCTCGTCGAAGACCGCATCTTGCTACATGTGACCGATGCAGAGCATCTGGCACAATACTTCGACGTAGGCTGACCCATGCTCGTGATGAAGTTCGGCGGCACGTCCGTCCAGGACAGTGATGCGCTCCAACGCGTCTTGTCCATCGTTGCCTCCCACGCACCACACCACAACGGCATCATCGTTGTCCTCTCGGCCACGAGCAAGACCACCGATGCACTCCTGCATATCGCTCGCACAGCGGCACATGCCTCTGAGGAAGAGATGCAGCCGCTGCTGCTTGCCGTGCGCGACCGACATGTACAGATCGCAACATCCCTGATCGCCAACGTTGCGCAACAAGCGATCGCCATACAGCGCGTGCATCAGTTGTGCGACGAGCTCACGGAGTATTGTCAGGGCATTGCTGTTCTCGGCGAGTGCACGGCACAATCGCTGGACATGGTGGCATCCTTCGGCGAGCGACTCTCCACGTCCATCTTTGAAGGGGCTTGCAAGGCGGCAGGGCTCACGTCGACGTGGTTCGATGTGCGTTCCGTGATGCGCACAAACGAGAGCTTCACGCAGGCAAACGTCGATCATGCCATTGTACGGATCCAATGCAAGGCGACCTTGCTTCCTCTCCTCACATCCTCTTCCATCGTTGTCACTCAGGGTTTCCTTGGAGCTACGGCCGATGGACGGACGACGACGTTGGGCAGGGGCGGTTCGGACTACACAGCGGCCATCCTTGGTGCGGCCTGTGGCGCGGAGGAGATCCAGATCTGGACGGATGTAAGCGGCGTGTACACCACGGATCCGCGCTTGGTCTCGGAAGCACGTCCGATCCCGCACATGTCGTTCCGCGAAGTGCGCGAGCTCGCCATCTACGGCGCAAAAGTGTTGCACCCCGACACCATTGCACCGGCCATCGATGCCAACATTCCGGTGCGCGTGCTCAATACGTTTCGCGAGAACGATCCCGGGACGACGATCACGGCATCACAGCCGCACGATGCAGACCTGCATGCCGTATCGCTGATCCGGTCGTGCGTTGCCATTCACACATCACGACCCACGTCGTTCCTGCACGAGATCGAATCACATGTTCTGCTGCGTGCAAGCACGGCCGAGGCGACGGTCTTCATCCTTCCTGCGCGTACCGATGCTGAACGTGTTGCCATCGATGTGGCGGTGGCGGGTGCAGACGTGCATCGAACAAACGTTGCACTGATCGCCGTTTGCGGTCCGCATGCACAAGCGCCAACTAGTGTGGAAACGCTTGCCGCCGTTGCACGCCATGCACAGATGATCGTTTCGGGTGCGAGTGATGTGACGACGTTCGTTGTTGTTGCCGACGAGCATGCGCTCGACACGGTACGCGCCATCCACGGCATTCTCTATTCCGCTTCGTCCGAGTAGTGCTTCTCGTGTTCTTCGGCCATGAACTCCCGCATGGGCGCCACAAAGCGAACGAAGATGAGAAAGAGCGTGGCAGCAGCGAAGAGCTTGAGTTCCGTCATCGAATACACATCGGGCAAGATCGTCGTCAAGCGCAACACGCGCTCCGGTGTTGAGAAGATCAGCACGCCGCTCCCCAACGTTGCCACCATGCTTGCCACGCGGATATCACGACGTATCACGAAGTAGCCTGTGAGATACATGATATCCCACAGTAAGATCATGAACGGATTCACAATGGCGAACACACCGGTGGCCGTTGCCAATCCCCTGCCGCCCTTGCCGCCCAACACGATGTTGAAGTTATGACCGGCAACACAGGCCGCACCGGCCACTGCCGTGGCAAGGAACCAATGACCGAAGATGGTCTGAGCAAGGAGCACGGCAGCAACTCCTTTGAGGGCGTCAAGGAGGAAGGTCAGAATTCCGATCCATCGACTGCCGGTCACTTCGTAGACGTTCATTGCGCCAACGTTGCCCGTTCCCTCGGTACGGATATCCTTTCCTCGCGTGAGCTTCATCAGGATGAATGCCACCGGAACGAGACCGATGGCATAACCGAGGAGTGCAGCGCCGAGCAGGCCAACATTCATAGGATCACTTCTTGAGAATGACGAATTCAACGCGACGATTCTGCTGACGTCCTTCATCCGTGTCGTTCGATGCAACGGGCTTCGTCTCTCCGTATCCCTTTGCCACCACACGTCCGGTGGTAACACCCTTCGATTCCAGATAGGCACGTACACTGTTCACGCGATTCTGTGAGAGCGTCAGGTTACTGCGATCGTCGCCGACGTTATCGGTATGGCCGGCGACTTCGATCATCACGGTGCTTTCGTCTGTAAGGAACTGCACCAGTCGATCGAGTTCGGGATACGACTCCGGACGGAGGTCGTACTTTCCAAAGTCGAAGAACACATTGTTCAACCGGATCGTCACGTTCTCTTTGATCGGCGACAGGTAGAGATCACGTTCCACCTCTGCATACTCTCCAAGGGCCTTCGTGTCGAAGGTCTCGCTCAGCGCATAGAATCCCTTTGCCTCTGCACGCACACCATACTGTTCGCCCGGCGGCAGCGATACCTTGTAGCGACCATCGGACGGTGCACTGCGCGCAACACCGATCTGCTTACCGCTGGGCAGCTGCTCGTACTTCACGAGTGCTTCCACCGGTTCTTTCGTATCGGCATTCAAGACGCGACCGCGCATCATGATCACCGGCTGCGGACGTGCTTGCTTCGGAAGTGCGATCGAGAAGATGTCCGATGCACCAACGCTGTTCTTGCGCGACGAGATGTAGGCAGAGTCGCCCTTGGCGGGCACTTGGAAGAAGTCGTCGTGCTCATCGGTATTGATGCCTTTACCCAAGTTCAGAGGCTGACTCCAATTAGTCCACGTATCGTCGAGGCGCGTCGACACGAACACGTCCGTACCTTCAAAGCCAGGATGTCCATCCGACGAGAAGTACAAGGTCTTGTTATCGGCGGCAACGAACGGACCGATCTCTTTCCCAATGGTGTTGAGCACCGGCCCCATGTTCTTCGGCGTGGTATAGGTCCCATCTGCCTTCTTGAACGACACATAGAGATCCAGATAGCCGTAGGAGTCCTTGCGTTGGATGGACATCAGCATTGTGATGCCGTCCGGTGCGAGATAAGAGCTGATCACGTCGGCATCGTTCGAGAACTCGTCGAACTCGATGTTGATCGGATTCGACCAGCCATTCTTCGTGCGTGTGGAGTATGACATTCCCTGTCCGTCCGGCTCTCCATCACTGTCGTATCGATTCTGCAGAATGAGCGTGTTCAGATCGGGCGTCACGGAGATCACGAAGTTGTTCCCGCGGTTATTGATGGGGCGACCGAGATTCACGGCCTTCCCCCACGAACCATCTGGTTTCCGAGTGGACACCCAACAGTCACGTGCGCCTGCCGTATCGATGTTGTCGGGGTGGTCGGACCGACTGAAGAACAACATCGATCCATCTGGCGAAATGGCATCCACAAGTTCGTCCGACGCCTCGTTCACTGCAGGCCCGAGGTTGATGCGCTTGACGTTCGGATCGTAGTCCTTTACCAGGTTCACAGGGGCCGCATCCCACTCCTTGACCGAGATCTTATCCACTTCGACCGTGCGCTGCTTGTGCAACACAAATCCAACACGCGATCCATGTACGGGGTAGAAGGAGGCGCTGATCTCTGCGAATTCCTTCCCATTCACGAAGAAGGCCAATGCATCGTTCACCTTGCGGAGTTCGAGCACGTTCGTCTCGCTTCCTTCGTTCACTGCCTCGTACTTCACCCATTTCCGAACGTCGTAGTAATCGCCTTCCTTGTAGTGACCGACGCGCGCGAATCCATCGTTGGAGACCAGGAACTCATACATGTTGTTCGCATCCTGCGACCAGAACACGAGACCAAAGCCATGCTCTGTGTCTCCATCCGTTTCTTTAATCGTGGCTTGTATGGACCAGTTCTTTTTGTTGTCGATGGCGACAGATTTAAAGAGGAAGCGAAAGCCCGACTCCGATTTGTGCTCGATGCGGTACACGCCATCCTCCACCTCGGCCGTCGCCTCTCCGTCGTCTGTAGATCCAACGAACCACTGTCCATTATTGTTTGAGAAGTCATCCTCCAGCAACACGCGCTGTTGAGCGTAACCTGGTGTGAGCGTGCTCAGGACAAAAGCACAGAGTAGAACAAAACGCATGATCGAACCCCTTACACTTCGCGAGTGCGAAGCACTCGCATTTGAACAAACGACAACAACAGAAGGATCACAAAGATCACATAGGCCAATGCGCAGGCATAGCCCATGGCATCGAATCGGTCGAAGGCGTGAACGTAGACATCGTAGACGAGCGTCATGGTGCTTCCCACCGGTCCGCCCTTCGTCATCACATACACCTCCACAAAGATCTGAAAGCTCTTGATCGTATTGATCACGATCACGAACAGGAGCGTCGATCGAAGCATGGGAAGCGTGATGCGATAGAACTGCTGCCACCGCGTGGCACCGTTCAGCTCTGCGCTTTCGTAAAGATCTTTCGGAATGGCCTCCATCCCTGCAAGGAAGAGCACCATGTAGTATCCGGTGCTGATCCACACATCCATGGCCATGATGGATGCCAGTGCCGTACTTGGCTCCTGCAACCATCCGCGCTCGGGATGCGGCATGCCCATCATCGAGGCAAGGGCGTTCACATAACCTTCGCGCGCATAGAGCACGTAGAAGATCAGGGCGATCACCACGAGCGACGTGACGCTTGGCATGAAGTACGATGCTCGCATGATGGAACTGAACCTCGCACCGCGTCGCTGCAAGGCCACCGCCAACGCCAGTGCGAAACAGGTCGTGAGCGGCACCGTGCCGACCGTGAAGATGAGCGTGTTCCTGAGCGCCTGCCAGAACGAATCGCTCTGCAGCACGGCGCTATAGTTCTGTGCACCAATAAAGGTGAAGGTGTTGTTCAACGTAGAATACTGTGAGAAGCTCAACACCAATGCATAGATCAGCGGATAGATCCAGAACACGCAGAGCGTGATGATCCATGGACTCAGCAATGCCGCCGTCATGGCGGGATCCTTGAACCGTCTATGCATGACCGATCCTTGCTACGAATGCGCGCAATTCCGTGTAGAGCAATTCCAATGGAAGTCCCACGATGGTGTAGTAACACCCTTCCACCTTGCTCACAAAGACCGCCCCGAAATCATCCTGAATTCCATAGGCACCGGCTTTGTCGAGCGGAGACCCCGTGCTGACGTATGCCTGTATCTCCATCGCATCCAGTTCCCGAAAGGTTACATGCGTCGATCGCACGGCCGATGTGGCTTCCATCGTGCGTGAGTCGAGCAACGCAATGCCTGTGTACACGGTGTGCGTGCGACCACTGAGCATGCTGAGCATTCGAACGGCGTCGTCAGCATCGGCAGGCTTGTTCAGAACCAGTCCATCGAGGACAACGGTGGTATCGCTGCCGATCACGATGGATGGACGCGACACCAGCTCGGCACTGCGTCGTGCCTTGAGCTCGGCCAAGTGGGCAACATAGTGTGCAGGATCCATCGAGGTCGACACGGCATCTTCATCCACATCGGACACGATCACGTCGAACACGAACCCAACGTGACGGAGCAAGGCCTCTCGTCTGGGAGATCGAGACGCCAGCACAAGAGGAAGTGGAAGTTGCAGCAATGCATTCAGCGCCACCTTGCTCACTGCCACCCTCCACCAAGCGCCTTGTAGAGTTGCACGGCACTGCGAAGTTCATACAGCCGGATGCGTGCAAGCTCGAGCTCGGCTTGGAACAATGAACGTTGCGAATCCAGCACTTGGAGATAGCTGGTATAGCCACCTTCGTAACGCAGATTCGCAAGCTTCAATTCGGAGCGCAAAGCATTCACGAGTTTCTCTTGCTCTGCTCGTACTTGACCGTACTTGCGATAGTTGACGATGCTGTTCGACACTTCCTCCATGGCCGTCAGCACTGTTTTGCGGTACTGTGCGATGGCCTCGTTCTTCACGGCATACGAATAGTCGAGATTGGCATTCAGTCTGCCACCCTGGAACAACGGCTGCAGTGCATTGGCCCCAAGATTCCATACTGCTCCGGCCGGATTGAACATGTTGGACACGTCACGCCCGAAGAATCCCGCTCCGGCAGTAAGGGAAATGGAAGGGAAGAAGGCGGCACGGGCAACACCGATGTTGGCGTTGGCTGCGAGGAGGTTCTCCTCGGCGGCAATAATGTCGGGGCGACGTTGCAGCAACGTCGACGGCATACCGGCCGGTAACGCTGGAGATGTAAGCTGCGCGCCCAAGGAGTCGCCAATGGTCACGGCTGAAGGGTTCCGACCAAGGAGAACGTTGATCTGATTCTCCTTGTTCATGATGGCCCGCTCGATATCCGGGATCGTAGCGGTGGCCGTGTAGTACTGCCCTTCGGCCTGACGGACGTCGAGATCGTTCGCAACGCCGAACTCTTTCCTGCTCTTCACAAGATTCAACGAACCCAATCGCGAGGTGGCCGTACGCTTCGAGATCTCCAACTCCCAGTGCAGCTCGACGAGCTCGAGATAGGCTTGTGCCGTCGCGGCCACGACCGACGTGATCACGGCACTACGTCCTGCTTCTGTTGCGAACATCGCACGACGTGCCGCTTCTTGGGCTGAGGCATACTTGCCCCAGATATCCGCTTCATAGCTCACATCCATCGATCCCGTGAACGTGTTTAACGTTCGATTCGGCAAATAGGATGTGACAGCTTCGGGATACTGTTGCCGCTGTGCACCAACCGATGCGTTGAGTTGGGGCAGTCGGTTGGCCGTGCTCACTCCATACATCGCACGTGCCTGATCGATGCGTGCAGCCGCAACCAAGAGATCGTTGTTGTTCACCAGAGCCGTGTCGATCAGCGATCGAAGGGTTTGATCACGAAACAGATCGAACCACTTCAACGACGCAACGGTCACCGAATCCGGAACAAGGGTGTCGCCGCGAAAAACCGTTGGTGTTTGCAGATCGGGACGCTCATAGCGGGGTGCCATGGAGCAACCCACCAAGAGAGTGAGAAGTGACAAGTGACAAAGAAGAAGTGACGAGTGACGAGTGACGAGTGACGAGTAACGAGTGACGAGTGACAAGTTCATGGCTTGTCCTTTCTGCCGGCGATAAGAACGTAGAGCGAGGGCACCGTGTAGACACCGAACATGGTGGCAATGAGCATTCCCGCGAACACGGCCGTTCCAAGTGCATTGCGCGATGCAGCGCCGGCACCTGTTGCGATCACCAGCGGCACCACGCCTAGAATGAAGGCGAACGATGTCATCAGGATCGGACGGAAGCGAAGTTTCGCGGCCATCAAGGCTGCATCGACCGTTGACAATTTGTCTTCGTCCTGTTTGAGTTTCGCGAACTCCACGATCAGAATGGCATTCTTTGCCGCAAGACCGATGAGCATCACCAATCCGATCTGTGCATAGATGTTGTTCTCCAGTCCGCGCGCGAACTGTCCCACCATGGCACCGAAGACGGCAATGGGAACAGCGAGGATCACAGCGAACGGGATCGACCACGATTCATAGAGAGCCGCCAACAACAAGAAGACCATGACGATGGCCATGCCGAAGATGAAGATGGTCTGACTGCCGGACTTCTTCTCTTGGAAGGCCGTACCGGTCCACTCGAATCCATACCCCGGCGGCAGATCGGTCTTCGCCACTTCTTCCATAGCAGCGATGGCATCGCCGGAACTGTAGCCCGGTGCGGCCGCCCCTGCGATCTCTGCCGTACGATACAGGTTGTATCGGAATGTGTAGGACGGACCGTTCATGGGCACGGAATGCGTAACGGTGCTGAGTGGCACCATGTCGCCATTCGCCGTGCGCACATGATACCGATCGATGTCCTCCGGCTTTGCACGCTTGTTGGCCTCTGCTTGAATATAGACCTTGAAGGTCTTGCCGAACATCGTGATGTCGTTCACATAGTATCCACCCAAGAGCGACTGCAACGTCGTCATCACATCGCCAAGCGGAACGTTCAGCGTCTTCACCTTTTCGCGGTCGATCTCCAACCCGATCTGTGGTACATCTGCACGATACGACGAGCTCAACCCGGCCAGCTCCTTTCGCTGTGATGCCTTTGCCATGAACTCCTTCGCCACACGCGCCAGCTCGGCAGGATCACCACCGGTCCGATCTTGCAATTCGAACTGGAATCCACCGGCATTGCCAAGTCCGATGATCGGCGGAAGATTGAATGGGATCACGGCGGCGCTGGGAACCGCACTGAGACTTGCTTTCAGACGCTTCAGGATCTCGAACACACTCTGGTCCTTGTTCGGTCGCTCGCTGAATGGCTTGAATGTTACGATCAATGAACCGTTGTTCGAACCCGACACGCCAGAGACTAGGTTGTTGCCGATGAACGACACCACATCCTTCACGTTCTCATCCTTCCGCACGATCTCTTCCACGCGTCGCACGGTCTCGCTTGTCCGACCGAGCGATGCCGCATTCGGCAACTGAATGAACACGAAGCAAGCGCCTTGGTCTTCCTCCGGGATGAATCCTGTTGGCACCGTATTGAACAGACCATACGTGGCAGCCATGATGGCCAACAACGTAAGCACGACGAGTAAGAGCTTGCGTGAGAGGAATCGCACGCCGTTCACATAGGTTGTGGTACCACGTTCGAACACGCGATTGAACCATGCGAAGAACTTCCCGATCGGCCCACCCATCGGCTCGTGTTTCTTGAGCATCAAGGCCGTAAGGGCAGGAGTAAGGGTAAGGGCAACGATGGCGGAAAGGGCAACGGAGCCGGCAAGGGTGAGAGCGAACTGCTGATACATCTGTCCGGCGATCCCACCCATGAAGGCAACGGGAACAAAGACAGCGATGAGGATCAATGCAATGGCGATCACCGGTCCGCCTACCTCCTTCATGGCCTCGATGGATGCGGTCTTCGAATCCATACCGTGTTCCATCTTTTCCGACACGGCCTCTACCACCACAATGGCGTCGTCGACCACGATACCGATGGCCAGCACAAGACCGAAGAGCGTGAGCAGGTTGATGCTGAATCCGAGCATGACGAACATGCCGAAGGTTCCCACAAGTGAGACGGGTACGGCCAACATCGGAATGAGGGTGGCGCGCCAATTCTGCAAGAACACGAACACCACGATGAGCACGAGGAGGATGGCCTCGAAGAGTGTCGACACCACTTCTTCAATGGATTTCTCCACGAAGATCGTTGTGTTGTAGGGCATCGAGTATTCAACACCATCCGGCAATGCTTCGCCGATCTCCTTCATCTTTTCTTCGATCTGCTTCACCACGTCGAGTGCATTCGCACTCGGCAATTGATAGACACCGATGTTCGCCGCCGCGCCGCCATTCAACCGTGACGACTGCGTGTAGTCTTGTGCCTCGAGGACCACACGACCGACGTCCTTCATCCGCACAAAGGAACCGTCGTTCAAGGCGCGTACAACGATGTTGGAGAACTCCGTGGTGTCTTGCAGGCGACCCTTGACGTTCACGCTGTACTGCAACTCGAGAGGATCGCTCGTCGGAGGCAGTCCGGTCTGTCCGGCAGGTGCTTGCTTGTTCTGTTCATTGATGGCGTTGATCACGTCGGTCGACGTGACGCCGAGGCGCGACATCTTGTCGGGATCCAACCAGATGCGCATCCCGTAGTCTCGGGCTCCAAAGATGCTCACGTCTCCAACACCGGGAATGCGCTTCAACGCGTCCACGATATTGATGGTGGCATAGTTGCTCAAGAACACATCGTCGTAGACAGGATTCTTTGAGTACAGCGAGAGGATGACGAGAATGGCCGAGGACTTCTTCTTGACCGTAACGCCAAATCGCTGTACGTCCTGCGGCAACTTGGCCTTCGCAATGTTCACGCGATTGTTCACGTCAACCAAGGCCATGTCTTGATCGCTGCCCACTTCGTACGTGACCGTGCCGGTGAGTGTGCCGGTCGACGCATTGTTCGACGTCATGTAGATCATGCTCTCAGAGCCGTTCACCTCTTGCTCGATCGGTTGCGCAACATTCTCTTCCACCGTCTTCGCGTCGGCGCCAAGGTAGGTGGTGTTGATAGAGATCTGCGGCGGAACGATCTGCGGGTACTGCGCAATGGGCAACGTGAGAATGGCCACTCCGCCCACGAGCGTGATCAGGATGCTGATCACCATCGCTAGGATCGGACGCTCGATGAAGATCTTGGAGAACATGTTCAGTTCCCCTTTGGTTGTTCGGTAAGACTCTCCAGCGAGACCACCGTCTGCTTGACCTTTGCGCCGGGTCGTAGTTTGAGAAGACCTTCGACCACAACGTGGTCACCACTCGACAGGCCTTGTTCGATCACCCAGAGCGGCCCAACACGTGCGCCGGTGATCACCGGACGTTGCGCCACCGTTCCGTCCTTGTTCACAACGATCACGAATCGTTTGCCCTGCACTTCCGTGATGGCACGTTGCGGAACGGGCACGGCCATTGGATTCTTTCCAACTTGAATGCGGACGCGAGCATACTGTCCCGGACGGAGCAGATGCTGCTCATTGGGGAACTGACAGCGAATGCCAAGCGTACCGGTTTTGAGATCGATGGCCCGATCGATCAAATTGATGAAGCCGAGCTTCGGATAGAGGGTTCCGTCCACCAAGCTCAAGGCAATGGTCGTGTCGAAGGATGATGGTTCACTGCGCATCCCGGCTTCGCTTCGCTTGCGCATTGCATCGAGATACTCACGTTCGCTGATACGGAAGTTCACCCAGATGGGGTCGATGCTCGACACCGTGGTGAGCAGCGTCGATCCCTTGGCAATGAAACTTCCCACTTTCATGAGCGACCGGTCTGCCCGTCCCGAGATCGGAGAAGAGACCGTGCAATACCCGAGGTCGATCTCTGCCTGGCGCACCTGCGCACGAGCCGCCTCCACGGAGGCCTCTGCTTCTGAGGCCTTTGCAACAACGGCATCGAGTTCGGCCTTCGAAACGGCGTCCTGTGCAGCCAGCGGCCGGATACGCGCAAGGTCTTGCTTCGCACGCAGGGCATGGGCTTCGGCTTTGGAGAGATCGGCCTTTGCTTGCGTGACAGCAACGAGGAACGGACGCTGATCGATGGTGAACAGCACTTGGCCCTGGTTGACGAGTCCTGCCTCTGTATATGACACGCGCTCGAGGAAGCCCTCCACCTTTGAACGGACCTCTACGGTCTGCGGTGCTTCCGTTTCGCCAACGTACTCCACATAGGCGGGCATTTCGCGCGGTTCTGCGACGATCACCGTAACCGGCACCGGACCTGATGCCGCCTCTTCCTTCTTCGAACAGGCAAGGAGGAACGAGGAAAGCCATACGAGGATGGCTACACGTAGAACGACCATGACCACAGTCCCCGGTGAATTGGTGAATCGGCACGAAGTTAGTGAACCTGTGCCAACCAAGGACTGATGATGGTCATTTCAAAGCGGCTTCGATATCAGCTCGGAGTTCCTCGCTCGATGGCTCCACGGTGCTCTTGTACCGCTTGATGATCTGTCCATCCTTGCCGATCAAGAACTTCTCGAAATTCCAGCCGATCTCGCCGGCGAGTGCGCTGTTGCCCAAGCCGCTGGTGAGCATCCCATACAATGGTGCCTTCCCCTCTCCTTTCACAGTGATCTTCGAGAACATGGGGAAGGTCACGTCATACTTCGTCTGACAGAATTGGGCGATCTCTACATCCGTTCCCGGCTCTTGGGCACCGAAGTCGTTGGCAGGGAATCCGAGCACGACGAATCCACGGTCCTTGTATGAACGATAGAGCGATTCGAGTCCGCTATACTGTTTTGTGTATCCGCAGAACGAGGCAACGTTCACGATCAGGGTAACGTGCCCTTTGTACTTGGCAAGGTCCACCGGTTTGCCATTGATGTCATTCATTGTTCCGGTGTAGATCGAGGGAGGTGCAGATGTTTCCATGAAGATGGTACCGATCAAGATGAGTGTAGTGAAAAATGTGGTCATGTTCGTTGAACTCCGGCAATGGTGAGGACGATCGGCGCGGTGACATCGTGATTGAGAAAGACCGTTTCCGTTGCCGTATGCGTGCCGCTCGGAAGTGCAGACAACATCGTTCGGAGTGCTGCGAGTTCCCGCCGCCCTTCGTCGTGCTGGTAGCCGACAAGGATGATGATGCCATCGGGCGCGATAAGGGTGAGCGCTTGCTCGACGGCTTCAACGGTTGTATCAACATGCGTCGTGAGGGCTTTGTCACCGCCGGGCAGATACCCGAGGTTGAACACCACAGCACGCACCTGACGGTGATGAAGGGCAGCGACGTGACGTGCCATGTTCTCGTGCCCAACGAGCAACACGTCTGTCATGTCCACATCCGCACGCATCGGCAATTGCACGTCAAAGGCATAGACGATGCCATTGGGTCCGACGAGTGACCGTAAGAGTCTTGTATCTCCGCCATTGCCATGCGTTGCATCGATCACCACATCGCCCGGGCGAACGTGTGCTCGAAGGAGCATGTGGACGTAGCCTACCGGTGTTGAATAGAGCGTCATGAGGTCCACCATTGTTGAATGTCGACATCTTCATCGATGGGAGCACCATCGAGCAGATGCCGCACGAGTTGATGCGCATAGAACGGTCCCACAAGACCGCCTTTCGTTCCAAGTCCGTTGAAGACAGCGTGATCTGGATGCTCCGGATGCACTCCAACGAATGGCCGCTTACTCCGCGCGGCCGGGCGCACGGCGGCGCGATGGTCAAGCACTTCCACGGCGTCGTGCACCACCTTGCCGCACTGATACAACAACGCTTCTCGTGCAGATGCTGTGGGCAGTTCTGTGAGGTCATCCCAGTCATACGTCGACCCGATCCTGAACGTCCCCTCAGGCATGGGAACGATGGCACACTCCCCGACGACGATCTGCTGTGCATCCAACGTCGAGATCCGCACGTCAAGAACCTCGCCCTTCACCGGTTCCATTGGGATCCAGTTCCAGAGCGGATGCTGCGCCATTGTCCACCCTTCGCACCAGATCACGGTCGCATGCGCGGCACCACCGCTGTAGCGGTGCGCATGCACGGCGCCATGTGCATGCAATCGCGCACGCACGCCGTCGATCACTGCGCCGAAGTCGACAATGGCGGCATCGTGCACAAGGATGCCGCCATGCGGAACATCGATGCCATGATAGGTGCCGTCCGGAACATCATCCACCCGCAGCCACGACACATCCTTGCCACCTTGCATTCCCTTCCACTGTTCGCGTAGCTCCGGTGTTGCGAAGATGCGAAGGATGGGAGGTGTGCGAAGGATGGGAACACCGAGCTCGTCTTCCATGCGACGAAAGGTGTGGAGGGCGGCAGGGAGAAGGCGTTCGGCATTCCACGAGAGCTGGAGTTTGCGTTTGCCGATCAAGGGATTGATCACGCCGGCGGCGATGCGCGACGACGTGGTCGAGGCATATGGATCGTAGACCGTGGGGATGATGCCGCGTTGCAGGAACTCCCATGCAAGCAGTGAACCGGCAAGGCCTTGTCCAACGATGATCGGCGACATCATGGTCGCGGCGTCGTGATGAGATCGCGCACCACAACGCTTGCACACACTCCACCGAAGGCGGCAGGGAGATAGGAGATGGTGCCAAAGGCACTCTTCTTGAAGTTCGTCCCGTCTGTGAACATGAGCGAATCAGTGAGCGCACCTTCGGGTGAGAAGACGGCCTTGATCCCGGTGCGAATGCCTTTGCGTTGCAAACGTTTTCGAACGTAGCGGGCAAGGCGACAGTTGTGTGTTTCCGAAATGTCGGACACGCTGATCTGTGTTGGATCCAACCGTCCACCGGCTCCCATGCTGCTCACGATGCGCTGTCCGCGCTCATGGGCATTCACCAGCAGATAGATCTTCGGTGTGATCGAGTCGATGGCATCGACGATGTAGTCGTACTTGGTAAGGAGCAGTCGCTCGACACGAGCGGGCGTCATGAATTCCTTGAGCGCGATGAGTTGCAGATCGGGATTGATCTGCTGAAGGCGCTCACGCATCACGTCGGCCTTGTACTGTCCGTGTGTCGACACCAGCGCAGGGAGTTGTCGGTTCCGATTACTTGGATCGATCACATCGCCATCGGCAATGGTCATGCGACCAACGCCGGCACGACAGATGAACTCTGCAGCATACGAGCCAACGCCGCCAAGTCCGACCACCAACACATGCGATCTTTGGAGTCTATCTGCAGCTTCGTCACCGATAAGAAGTCGTGTTCGTGAGGTCCACGACGAATCCGTCATGGGTTGAAGACGGTGTCGAAATTCTTCTGCTGGATTGAGCATAGTTCATCGATCGAGATGTTGTGCAAGGCCGCTGCGGCGCCGTACACGTCTTCGATGCTGATCGTGGCATCGGTATCGGTTTCTAAAAAGAAGCTGTCGAGCGGGGTGCGCGCACAGGCCTCACGCGCCGGACTCCCTTCGTGCAAGAGCGCGGCGCCGTAGGAGACAAGACAGCCGGCTGCGAGCACACGCTCGATGGTCACGCCGCCCTTGTTGAATCCGTGAATGATCCAGGGCTGTGTTGCCATCAGCGTCTTGCGGATCCGGATCACATCTTCGTGTGCGCGCACGCAATGCACGATCACAGGTTTGCACACGAGTTCACTGATGGCGATCTGATCTTCGAACACCCGCTCCTGCAAATGCCATGGAGCGTCGCAGGCGCGGTCGAGTCCACACTCGCCTATGGCAAGAACATCGGCATCCGGAGCATGTTCCCGAACTTCGTCGAGAGCGTCGTCCATAGTATCGTCGATCATCCACGGATGAACGCCTACGGAGTAGCCCGGACCGACGGCGGTACGATCGTCATCCAGATGTTTGTGCACATCGATGAAACGCATATGCAAAGATGCAAAAACGCCCGCATCACAGGATGATGCGGGCGTTGAGAAACATCGTCGAGTGGTTGTCTAGCGCACGACGAAGGACGAGATCCGAGGTCGGTCTCCTGCCTCCACGCGTACCACATACAGTCCGGGTGCAAGCGCCGCCGCGTCGAACGTAATGGTGCCGGAGGTCTCTTGCACCTCTACTGCGACCGTCCGTCCCGTTGCATCGAGGATGGTGACCATGGCAGCAGAAAGGTTCATGCCTTCCGTTTCAATGGTGGTGCGACCATAGGCCGGATTCGGATACACTGCCACCTCGCCACCTTGCCCGTAGCCTGCTACAGGATCGGTGTCTTCGACCGCCGGCTCTTGGTATCCGCCAAAGACGGGCTTGGCATCGTCGCAGCGCACGATGAAGGACTTCTTGGGTGTGATGAGCGGCTTCACGCAGTCGACCACGCGTTGCGTGTGAATGCCGTTGCAATTGTCGCCAATGTTCAAGCCCACGTTCAGCGAGTAGATGAGGTTGATGGTGGTCCCTGCAGCGATCTCGTAGCCATTCGTGAACGGATTCTTCTTGTTGCCGGGAGTGTTCACAGCATAGGCATAGAGGGTGGTGTTCCGTGTGGCAGGTGTATAGACGGCAGGTTTGGATCCGTCGATCATGATCGTCCATCCATCCTTGCGCTCGAGCACTCCTGTAAGATCAGGCAGCCGTTCGTTCGTACCGCCGATCACATAGTCGTACCGCAATTGATTCGTCGCGCTCTGATGGCGGATCTGCCAAAGTCCACCCTCTCCATTCGTCGCAACGCCGGTGGCGAAGCCCACCACGTACCAGTTACAGGGAGTGGTGTTGCGTTGTGGACCGAAGTACTGGATGGGGATCACGGAAGTGATGTAGAGTGCATTGGTCGGACGAAGGGCCTTGAGGTTGTACGGACGGTTGGCCCATACACCACCGGCGAACGTGAAGAACGTCTTGTCGCCACCCGGCACGGTCTCGATCATGCAGGCCTGTGTCCCCGACAGACCCATGTAGTCTCCAAAGGTGGTCGTCACGATGGTGGAAGGGCAGAATGGTACCGAGCTTCCGACGGCCACAGTGAATCCATTGGTGGCAGTGCGGGTGTCAAGATCGCCGATCGACGCTGGCACGGCCATGGCAATGGTTCCCGTGCCGATGCCGGCAATGAACTGCCATTTGATCCCGACAACGGTGCCGTTCGGGATACGGATCCACTGATTGCGAGCGGCTTGAACGGGATACTGGTAACCGGCCGTGTAGCCATCGGTCGCATCGTTGTTCCGCATGGTCGCACATCCTGCAGCCCATTTCCCATCGGCAGAGATCGACTGAACGGAGTACTCCCAACCGATGGTCGACGGGAATTCTGCGACCTCCGGCAGAGCATAGCCGCCCTCCGTCATCTCTTGTGCCGTGCAATCCTGATAGATGAGCCATGCGCCGGGTCGGCCATCCGTGCGCGTTCCAACGACAACGCGCTTGGGGATCACGACGGTGGCATCGAAGGTTGGTAGTGCCGACGCTGTGACGGTCGACATCGTACACGGCTTGATCATGTTCACACATTCCGCCACCGAGAACAAGCTCGAAGGTCCGATCATGCCGGCCATGATGTTGACAACGCCATTCTCCGGCACAGCCGAGACGGTCCCGGCGATGTTGATGTTGGCCGACATCGTAAGGCCGTCTGTAATGTCGATCCCGCGGATCGACCACTTCGTTGTTGCTCCGGTGGATGCCAGCGGGACGATCGATGCTCCGTCCACGAGCAGGTCGTTCAAGGTGATCGTCACACCCGCATCCAGTGCTGCGATCGAGATCGTGAGCACGTCCGGTGCGACAGCGGCGCCAACACCGGTATAGGTGGTGCTGACCGTTCCGTTCGCATTCGTCACGGTGGTCTGCAGCGTATGCGTTGTGCTGTTATAGACCATCATCACGGCATTGTTGCCTTGCGCCCATACCACATCGGCATCGGCCCTGTTGGCGGCGGTGTTCAGGTCCGGGACCCCGGCATACACCTCTTTCTCGGCGGTATTCCCAAAGGAGCGGAAGCGCCAACCGAACAGTTCAGGAGATGTCTGCAAGGCACAAGGGGCAAGGTATGCTGTTGGTGGCGGACCCGCCGGCAACACGCTTCCGAACAGATCGATGGTGCAGGTGGCGGGTGCGAGCGACACGTCGCCCGCAATGTTGAGCGTCGTGGAGATCGTGAAGCCGTCGTTCACCGTCACATCTCCGATCGACCACGTCGTGTTACCCTCTCCCCCAACAAGGTCACCAAGGTTCGTTCCATCCACAGTGAACTGCTTCAGGGTAAGCACCACTCCCGGGTCCTGCACGCCGATGGCCAACGTCAGTCCGTTCACATCCGTGATGGGTCGTGCCTTGAAATAGTCTACTGCCCCGCCGATGTTGGTGTACGTGGTATAGTAGTTCAGGCCATTGCCGTTGACCACGGCCACGCTCAACATGCCCTCGCCGTTCGCATCGTAGGTGATGACAACATTATTGTCACCCGGCGTCCACTGCACATAGCGCAGGGTACTCCGCCCATCGTCCAACGTCAGGTCCGGCACGCCGGTATAGATGCCCGGTGCGGCATCGTTGGCAAAATTCTGTAGTCGGTACCCGAAGATGTCATCGGTCGACACGCGGGTTGGGATCTGAATGGTCTGCGCAGAAAGGATGTTCGCCGACCACATCAAGAGAATTGCCGCGGCAAAGAACGCGGTACTGAAACGGTTCATGGTAGCTCCGTCTGGTGAAAAGGTGTGCTCCCGAACCGCGATATACGTACAAACACGTACGAAATGCAAGCTCTAAATAAAAAAAGCCCGCTTCACGTTCTGTAAAGCGGGCCCATTCGTCACTAGTAACTAGTAACTCGTCACTCGTCACTCGTCACTCTCTCTTAGTACATGTCCATTCCGCCGCCGCCACCGTGCGGTGGGTGTGCTTCCTTCTTCTCCGGACGTTCCACGATCGTGGCTTCCGTGGTGATGAGGAGCGAGGCAACGGATGCTGCATTTTCGAGGGCGACGCGCGATACCTTTGTCGGATCGATCACGCCGGCTTCGAAGAGGTCTTCGTACTTCTCGGAATAGGCGTTGAACCCGTAGGCTCCTGTCCCTTCCTTGATCTTGTTCACCACCACGCTACCTTCCAGACCTGCATTGGCAAGGATCTGGCGGATCGGCTCTTCGACAGCGCGACGGATGATCTGAATCCCCGTGCGCTGGTCTGTGTTCTCCACCGTGATGGCATCGAGCTTGCCAAGGCAGCGAAGGTAGGCCACACCGCCACCGGGGACGATGCCTTCTTCGACGGCTGCGCGGGTTGCGTGCAGGGCGTCTTCAACGCGGGCCTTCTTTTCCTTCATTTCAACTTCGGTGGCAGCACCGATCTTGAGCACGGCCACGCCGCCGCTCAACTTGGCAAGACGCTCTTGAAGCTTCTCGCGATCGTAGTCGCTTGTGGTCTTTTCCATTTGACCGCGGATCTCGCTTACGCGCTTCTTGATGTCGTCCGAGCTACCGGCGCCTTCGACGATCGTGGTGTTGTCCTTATCGATCACAACACGCTTTGCCGTACCGAGGCTGGTGATGGCAGCGGTCTCGAGCTTATAGCCCTTCTCTTCGGAGATCACCATACCGTTCGTGAGAACGGCGATGTCTTCGAGCATGGCCTTGCGGCGATCGCCAAAGCCCGGGGCCTTGACGGCAGCAACGCGAAGGGTACCACGGAGGCGGTTCACAACAAGGGTGGCAAGGGCTTCGCCTTCGATGTCTTCGGAGATGATGAGCAGTCCGCGACCGCTTTGTGCCGTCTTCTCGAGGATCGGAAGAAGATCCTTGATCGCACCGATCTTCTTGTCATGGATAAGGATGTACGGGTTTTCGAGCACGCATTCCATCGTGTCGGCATCCGTGACGAAGTATGGCGAAAGATAGCCGCGGTCGAACTGCATTCCTTCGACGAAGTCGACGGATGTGTCGGTGCCCTTGGCTTCTTCGACCGTGATCACGCCATCTTTTCCAACGCGTTCCATGGCATCGGCGATCAGGTTGCCGATCGTCGAATCGTTGTTGGCAGAGATCGTTCCAACCTGGGCGATCTCCTTCTTGCCGTTCACGGTGCGCGAGAGTTCGCGGAGTCCTTCGTGGATGGACGTCACGGCAAGGTCGATACCGCGCTTCAGGTCCATTGGATTTGCACCGGCCGTCACGTTCTTCAGGCCTTCGTGCACGATGGCCTGGGCAAGCACGGTGGCCGTGGTGGTACCATCACCGGCGATATCGCTGGTCTTGGATGCCACTTCGCGGACCATGGCGGCGCCAAGGTTCTCCATCGGGTCTTCGAGTTCGATCTCCTTGGCAACGGTCACGCCGTCCTTGGTGATCGTTGGGGCGCCGAACTTCTTGTCGATGACTACGTTGCGACCCTTGGGTCCGAGCGTGACCTTCACGGCATCGGCAAGTTGATCTACTCCACGCTTGAGAGCTGCGCGGGCGTCAACATCAAAGGAAATGATCTTACTGGCCATTGGTTTCTCTTGAGAGTTGTTGTTGATGTGGGAATGATCGAAGGTCGTGCGCGTGGACTTACTTGACCACGGCGAAGATGTCGGACTCGCGCATGATGAGGAATTCCTCGCCATCCACGGTCACTTCCGTGCCGGCATACTTGCCGTACAGGACGGTGTCGCCAACCTTGACGGCCATTGGCGTTACCTTACCGTCTTCCGACTGCTTTCCGGTGCCTACGGCGATCACTTCGCCTTGCATTGGCTTTTCCTTGGCCGTGTCCGGAATAATGATGCCGCCCTTTGATACTTCTTCGGGCTTTGCGGCCTTCACGATCACGCGATCGTGCAGTGGCGTCAGATTCATAGGTGTGCTCCTCATTGGTTGTGTTGTTGTTGACAGAAGACGGGCATAGGACGCAAAATTAGCACTCTTCGTGTAGGAGTGCTAACAATCATTTGCGACCACCCGAATGTTGTCAGAACACAATGCCAAAGAGGGCATCGATCACCAGGATACTGGCGGCAGAGATGGTGAAGGCCCGCACGGTACTTTGGCCGACGCCTTCGGCTCCGCCCACCGTTTGGTAGCCCACGTGACATCCGATCAGGGCGGTGAAGCCGCCAAAGACGGCCGATTTCAGGATGCCGATGCTCGGCTCGGACACGCGAAAGAACTGCTGGATCGAATTGAAGAAGGTCTCGGCGGTAAAGTCGAACTTGAAGCTCGTGAGCACATAGGCTCCGAGCAGGGCCACGATATTCGAGAACACGGCCAGTACGGGCATCATGGTGATGGCAGCAAAGAGGCGGGGCATGCTCAGGTAGCGGTTCTTATCGATGGCCATCATCTCCAGCGCATCGATCTGCTCGCTCACGTTCATCGTTCCGATCTGGGCGGCGATGGCACCACCCACCCGACCGGCGATCACCAACGCCGTGAGCACGGGCGTAAGCTCTGTGAAGACGACCGTGGCGATCGATCCGCCGATGAACGGACGTGCAATGCTGATCAGGTTGAACTTCGCAAAGAGGTTCGTGGCCTGCAGCGCCGCGATTGCACCCGTAAAGGCACCAACAAGGATCACCAAGGGGAGAGAGTCGGACCCGACGATCTTCATCTGCTCGATCACCAGGCCGCGGTCCTTGATCACACGAGGAACGTATCGGATCACCTGGGAGAGAAGGATGACCACCTGACCGATCTCGGACAGAAGGTTCATCACCATCCGGCCGATGCGCGCAATGAGATTCAGCATAGCGCAAATCTACGACGCGCCTATCGCACCACCGTCATTGTTTCGCTTCGACTTCCATGTGGGGTTCTTGCAACAACACGATACACACCGGAGGGGAGTTCCGTTGCATGCAGGTTCCACACCGCCCTTCCACCTTGCCACGATGGTACACCAAGATGGAGGACCTCATTGCCGGCGGCATCATGCAGCGCGGCGTCGACGGCAATGTCCTCATCCGATTCAAGAACGATCTGCGATGCACCCTGCACCGGATTCGGGGCGATGTGCAATGTGGTGGGAAGGAGGAAGGGATCGAAGAGGCGCGGACCGATCGCATGACAGAAGGATCGGTTCGCGAACCAGCCGTTGACGAGTTCGAGGTGCACATCGTCGACGGATGGAGATGCCTGCAAGGCGAGCGTTGTGATGGAATCGTTGCCGAGCACAGCACGGAAGAACAAGCGAACAACGCGCGTTCCATGCAACGGCACGTCGAGGTCGAGCACACGATCCTCTCCATCGATCACACCGTGCGGCGTTGCCTCGATGGGGATGAGCATCGTGGCATTGTAACGCAGGGAGATGGGAACACTGTTCGGGAGCGCCGAGATCTCGCCGCCGGCCACCGATGCCGCAACGGTGATCTCCACGGTATCGCCGGGTGCAGCTTCCGCAGTGCTGCACACGATGCGAGCACGCAGGGGGGTAGGACCTGGTGCCGTGATATCGGGAGTATCGCGCGGACCTGATGGCCGTACGACGAGATCTGCTTCGCGCTTGCGCCCGGCGCCGATGAGACGCACCGACACAACTACATCGCTCCCCTTTACAAGAAAGTTGAGAAGGGCAGTAGACTTGCCCGTAGAAGTCGGCGTGTAGCGCACGGCCACATCTTGCACAGCACCGGGCGCAAGCTCGAAGGCAGATTGTGAACAGGAGAATCGATCTGGTGAGATACCGCCAAGCACAGGCGCGTTGATGAGAAGCGGTTCGCTACCGTTGTTCGCAAGCATGGCATGCACGAGCGTATCGCGAGAACTGCCGATGGACACAATGCCGAAGTCGACATCGTGCACACTGGCCGTGAGCGTCCCCTCCTCCCCGATCCCGCTGAGATGCACCACAAGGTCTTCACCTAACGACGTGTGCAAGTGCAGCGCTGCTGTGCGCAGACCCACATGCGTTGGCATGAAGCCGATCGTCACGTCGGCACAGTGGTTCGGCAGCACCGTGAAGTGTCCGCCACCCCGCACCACAACGAACTCGCCTTCGGTGTCCGCTTCCACATCCACCTTTGTGATATGCAACGCCGATGTTCCACTGTTGCAGAGCAACGCTCGCACGTTCGTATCGCGATGCATGCCGACACGCACCGTACCACAGTCGACGGAACGTGTGCGGACAGTGGCAAGGGGTGCAAGGATGGACCATTCTGCATCACTGACGTCTTCTTGCAACGGATGCAGTTGCGGGATCGACCATGCATGAACGCGACCATCGGTGCCACCGGTGTACAACGTGCGTGCATCGGCACTCCATGCAAATGTTGTGATGCCGGCTGCGAATGGTGCATCGAGTGTGAGCATCACCCTTCCACTCGCTGCATCGCAAAGCAGGACGGACGTGCGCATGACAACGGCATAGGATGTACCGTCCGATGTGAACGACATGCCAACGAAGGGTGACGTGAGAGCGATGGATGCTCCAACGCGCATACCCGTGCGCCCGTTGCATAGCGACACATGCTGTTCGGTGGCTACGAGCAATCGATCGCCACTTGCACTCCAGCGCGTGGCCGTTACCTGTTCGGGCGGCATGGACACGTCGTAAAGCTTGGCGCGTTGCGACAGACTCCACACCGATGCTCCACTGCGCGTGCCGACGCTGAGACACGTGCCATCGGAACTCCAGGCACATGTGGTGGCGGCATCGCCGATCGCAACGGACCATGCAAGGCGTGCGCTGAGCGCATCGACCACGGTGAGAGCACCGTCGGCTCCGCACATCGCAATGCACCGCGAATCGTTGCGCCATGCTGCATGCGCAACGTTCGTGGTGTGATAGGTGAGTGCGTGACGCCGTTCGCCTGTGCGTGCGTCGAAGACGAGTACCGTGGATTCGTCGGCAGTGGTGAGGACGTGGGCGCCATCCGGACTGAAGGCCGCCGTGCGGATCGTGTGCGTATGTCCAACCAGCGTTGCACGGAGACGCATCGTCGCAACATCCCAGATGCGTGCGCTCTTATCTCCATGGATGCTCACCACACGGTCACCATCTGCGGTGGCATCCGTGATGCGAACAAGGTTCGGCAGCGAACCAATGAAGCGTGCTTCCGAAGTGGTGTCGAGGGTATGGAGCGATTGTGCATCGATCTTCAACAGCGAGCTCCAATCTTCCGAGGCGATCAGCGACGTGCCAACAAGGCGTATCTCCGAGATCCCGTTCCGTACTCCTGAGCTCATCCGTGGTGCACGCAGTGTATCAAAGGCCGCTTCGAATTGTTGTACGCGCAACAGGCAGTGTTGCGATGCAGGTCCCGTCACCGGTGCCCACAGGAACGATCCGCCGCGAACACGCCTGCCAAGCTCCGTCCACGTTGCACCCCCATCACGACTCACATCAACAAGCACAGGCGATGATGCCTCGACGCCGCTCCACAACAGTGTTGTGTCCGTTCCTGCCTCGAGTTGCTCTCCGCCATTCGGAGCCACAACACGCAACGACCCTTCGCCCTTTCCCAGCACACCCGACACCAGTGTGACCGTGCGTGTACAGTCACCGGAGTGCACGGTGCACTCGGCAACATGATAGGCGTCGGTCGTGTCGGTGCATTCCACAGAGAGTGTGACCGGACTTCCGTCTTCAACCTTCAATGCCGATGGACGAACGGTGAATGCGGGATCCGTCACCTTCACACTGTCGAGTGCAATGGCACCGTGCGTTGCATGCAACATCATGGACCGTGTTCGCTCGCCGTGTGTGAATCGCACGGTCGACGGCTCTACGTCCATCGAGATCACACCACGTTCCGGACGGAGAAACGAATGTTGTGCTCGTTCATGACCGAGCATCATCTGCAGGAGTGCCGTTTGCCGACACGATGCCTTGCTCAACCATTCGATCTTGCACGGCGCAGACGTGAGTCGTAGCACAACATCGAGCACTGCGCGATCGAGTGCCATACTGTCGGTCGTATTCTCAAGCACGTCGCCTCCTGTTGCTAGGGCAAGCCTTCTGAACATTCCGGTGAAGTCCACTGTGCCCAACAGCACCGTGAACACCCGGATGCCGGCAGCTCTACAGTCTGCCGCGAGTTGTTGTTCGTTCACATTGAGTTGCGGACAGTGCAGGTCGGACACCAAGATCACGGCGCGCTCTGCATTCCTTGCCGCCTTCATCATTGGAATTCCCCCTGCCACCGTATCGTAGAACATGGTGTACACGTCGGTGCCGGGTGCCGGTGGGATGCGGTTGGCGGCGTCGATCACATCGGCCTTCGAAGTGGTGAGACCGCTCACGATCTGGATGCCGCCCGACATGGCCGTGATCCCGATCTCTGATGGTGGCATCGTGAGGAAGGTGGCAAGGTGGCGGGTCGATGCTTTGACCACATCGATGTAGTTCTTCGTGTCCACCATGATGCAGATCGACACTGGGCGTTGCGTCGAGTCCGGACATTGCACCGTCATCGTAGGACGCACGACGCCGTCTTCGATCAGCATCAAGGCAGACCGGTCGGCGTAGGAGGCCAAGTGAACGGCGGCGGACAGGCGAGGAAAGTTCGTCGTGTCGACGTCGCGTATGTACAGCTCTTGTGCAAGACCTCTGGTGAAGAAGCAGAGGATCAGCACAAGGGTCATGGACCATTGTGTCACGTACATCCCTCGTGAAAGAAGCGGGGATCGACGATGTTTGTCAACGTGCGTACGTGATTTTACTTACGTACCTATGGCAATGTACAGTGTTCGCACGCCGCTGTCAAGGAAAAAGTTCATACGGCATAAAAAAAGCCCGCCGATCGGAGAGGATCGGCGGGCCAAGATATTCGCTAGGCGAGTCTGTTAGGGACGGCGTGGACCGGGGCCACCACCACGGGTCGTGTCGCCACCACCTGGGTTGCCACCTCCGCGTGCCGTGTCGCCACCACCACGGTTGCCGCCACCGCGTGTCGTGTCGCCACCGCCTGGGTTACCGCGACCGGGGCCGCCACCGTTCGGGTTGCCGGCTGCACGCTTCGTGAGCCAGTCTGCAAGGATAGCAGCTTGATTCTCTGTGAGGATACCACGGAGGGCAGAGAAGAAGGCGTCATCGCAGGCCTTGCGGGCTGTGATCGCATCGGCGCGAAGCGGATTGTTCTTCAGCGCGTCACGTGTTGCCTGGTTGAGAGCGCGGAGTTGCTCACCGGCCGTCTTGCGGTCGAGTGTACCGGCCTTGACCTGGTCCACGATCTCTTGGCGAGCTGCACGAGCACGCTCGATGATGGCCTTCTCAGAAGCGCGGAGGGCTTCCATGGCTGCCTTCATGCATGCCTCGTGATCGGCAAGCAGGGCGCGAACGGCAGCGATCTGTGCAGAATCGAGCTTCAGAGCGCGGAGCAGATCACCGAAGGGCAGACGACGGTTGTCGCCTTGTGGAGGCATCGGCATCATCTGCATATCAAGCGAAGCATCGCTGATCGGCATTTCTTCCATGTCCGGATTCGGGATCGTCGTCATGTACAGGGCCTGTACTTCGTCGGTCGCTACAGGTGCCGTTGCGCCATTGTTGGAGCAACTCGTCATACCAACCATCAGCGCGAATGCTGCACCTGCCATAAGGCTGAGCATTGCCGTCGTGCGTTTCATAAAAACTCCAAAGAAACAGATGAGAAGAAATTGCGGTGTGTATGAGTCGTTTGAGCTTTCGTCTGAGGACCGGGTTTAACGACCGCGGTATCTCTTTCGCCAATTTGTTGTCTTTCGAACCACTTCAACCGACTCTACAGACAACAAACCATGAATCGGATCTTGGTTACAATGGCGCTGGCATTTTCTTTGACCGTTGTGGCGGCGGCCCAGCCCACGCGGAACTACTGCCTGTGGAACACAACGTTGCCCGGTCCCAGCCCGACCTACGCCCGAAAACTGCCCGAGGAGACGATGTGGACGCCCGGGCGCAGCGGATCCTACATGCTGGTCGAGGTGATCCAGGACCATCGCCTCTACACGCCACCGAACCCCGATACGATCCGACCATTCGGCACGCATTACGTCCGCACGGGACGCACCGTGCCCGCTACACCAGTGTATCCAAGGGTTGCGATCGTGACAGACCTTCGAACACGCACGGCCCTGGCAACCGCGATCGAACGGTGGAAGGAGGACGTGGCCAGGGAGGGATGGAATGTCGACGAGATCCTCCTGCCGCCGACCATGGGACCGATGGCCGATGTTCCATTGGTCAAACAGAAGATCTATCAGGCCTATCGGGACACCACTCGGGGTCCTCTCACCCACGTCTTCCTGTTCGGACAAGTTCCTGTGCCCTACTCCGGTGGGTTCGCATCGGAGGGGGCCATCATCAACCCGGACGGACATCCGGAGCATGGTGGTGCATGGCCAACAGACCTGTACTATGCCGACCTCGAGACGACCCCCGGCAGGTCGTCGGCCGCGGATTGGACCGACTCCGTGGTGAACATCACATCGGAGGCCATCGCTCAACGACCGGAGAACCGCAACGCACCGTTCGACGGAAAGTTCGATCAAAGCCAGATCCCCTCGGACGTGGAAGTGGCCATTGGGCGTGTCGACTTTCGCCGCCTTCCCGCCTTCGGAGCCATTTCCGATACCTCACTCGCAGAATTGGACCTCTTGCGACGGTATATGGACAAGGACCATTCGTATCGGACGCTTGCCACACGTCCGCCGATGCGTGCCCTGATCGACGACAACTTCGGTCCCTTTATCGATAGCACGGCAGAGCGCGTGACCATCGAGGCCTTTGCGGCAAGCGGATGGAGGTCGTTCAGCGCCATCGTTGGTCACAAGAACATCATCGAAGGCGACTGGTTCGCGGGTGGGACCCGCCCAAGCCTCGACACCACCTCTGTTCTCCTGGCCTATGGCTGCGGTGGTGGTGGCTATGAACATTGCACCGGCGTGGGCACCACGGCCGATTTCGCTACATCTCCCGTGAACGCTGTGTTCACCGAATTGTTCGGCAGCTATTTCGGAGACTTCGATGCTACGGACAACCTGATGCGCGCCGCGCTTGCCAACAATGGCACCACGCTCACCTGCGCCTGGAGCGGACGTCCGCACTGGTTCCTGCACAAGCTCGCCCACGGAGAGACCATTGGGGAGTGTGCCATGACGTCGCAGAACAATGCCGGCGAGTACATGGGAAGTATGGTGATCGAGTCCGCCACGCCGACCGTGGCCACGCCGTTCCGACTCGGATTGCGCGGGGTCCAGAACGATCTGATGGGCGACCCAACGCTCCGCCTTCTCGATATGGTGATGACGCCCGTCGAGATCGTGCCCGGTGAGAACGGTGGGTACTCGGCTGTGTTCAACCGAGTGCAAGGGGCTAATGCATACTCCGTCGACAGAGCGCCGACGCGGTTCGGTCCGTACACGCAGATCATTCGCTACGAGCCACGACTCGATGAGAACCCCGTCGTAGTGCCATTGGCCATGATCGGCTCGGCAAGGTTCATCCGGATCCGTCCGATCCGGTATGGAGTTCCGGAGGATCCCTACGAGACGTACCCCGATGCCGTGAGCAGATACAACGATGTGTTCGGTCGTGGCGAGATCGTCGAGAGCCCAACCAGTTCGGTCGCCCCGTCCACCACCTCAAACACCGGTCTCCATGTAACGCCCTCCGTCGTTGCAACTTCTTGCCACATCTCGACATCTGCATCTCCGGGAAGGCACACAACGGCGCACGTCGTCTCGATGCTCGGCGAGATCGTGGCAGAACTCCCCCTCACCGAGCGCGATGGAGTACTGGAAGGACGTTGGTTCCCTGCCTCCCTTCCACCTGCACCCTATCTGATCGTGGTCGGTCCGAACAGCCAAATTGTGCAGGTAATTCGGTAACATTGAAACTCTTCGCAACCAATTTTCAAGAGCCTATGCGATCGTTGTTCGTTCTCCTTCTGAGCGTTGTCACGCTCTCAGCCGCAACCACCCCTTCTGAATATTACTCGATCGCCCGACCGGCGGCCTCCCTTCCCAGCGGAGTTCGGACAACTCCCACCATCATGCGCATCGAACGACTGCCGGCCGGCTCCTATGTGAGCGGCGTGGTGATCGTGAAGACCCGCGCCGTGCACACGCCCATCAAGGGTGAGCGCACGTTGCAGGGAAGCGTGTTGAACGTCGACCTCGAGCGCGTGCGTGTTCGCAGCATCGAGTACACGGCCTTGCCCACGGCAACTGCGGCAAGCGATCCGCTGGTGCAGGCAACGGGACTGGATCGCATGTTCACCATCCAGTACGACGAGCCCATGGAGCCGTTCGATCTGTGCAAGGAACTCATGAAGAATCCCGACGTGGAGTATGCCGTGCCGATGCGTGTGCATCAGTTCGCCTACACACCGAACGATGCACGCTTCAATCAGCAAGGCCACATGCAGTCGATGAAATTGCCTGGCGCTTGGGATGTGACGAAGGGCTCGAAGGATGTGTTGATCGCTATTGTGGACTCCGGCACCGACTGGCAACATGAAGACCTTGCATCGAAGATCTGGTCGAATCCGAAAGAGATCCCGAACAACAACAGGGACGACGACGGCAATGGCTATATCGACGATATCCGCGGATGGGATTTCGTGGGTAACGTCTCTGCAGGTCAGGCCTATTCCGGTCAGTTCCAGCCCGACAACGACCCGCGCGTGAACCCTTCGAACGTCGACGGCGAGACCTCGCACGGGACGCTGACAGCCGGCTGCGCTGGCGCCGCAACGAACAATACGAAGGGCGTGGCAAGCACGGGCTTTGAGTGCACGATCATACCGATCAAGTGTGGTACGGACCAACTTGGCGTGCGCGGGATCTTTCGCGGATATGAGGCCATCAAGTATGCAGCAGACCTTGGTGCCCACATCATCAATTGTTCGTGGGGTGGTGCCGGTGCCGACCCGAGCGCACAAGACATCGTGAACTATGCAACAGCGAAGGGTTCGTTGGTCGTGGCCGCAACCGGGAATAGCGGGTTGAACATGGACGATCAGCCATTCTTCCCCGCCTGTGCAGAGAACGTGTTGGCCGTTGGTTCGGTGAACAACACCGATGTGGCGAGCGACTTCTCCAACTATGGTTGGGCCGCCACGACGTATGCACCGGGCGAGGCGATCACGTCAACCTATCCGAACAACTCCTACAATTCCGTATTCGGAACATCCTTCTCCTGTCCGCTCGTTGCCGGCATCTGCGGGTTGATCAAGACAAAGCACATGGACTGGACACCGCTGATGATCTTGCAACAGATCCGATCGACGAGCGATGCGCTTCCCGGTGCGATCAACAATCGCCAGCAATTCTGGGGTCGTGTGAATGCCACCAACGCACTCGTCGTGAACAACTCGTTCACATCGGGCTCTCGCCTCCCCGGCTTGTACATCTCCAAGATGGTATCAAGCGGAGGCTCAACGATCACGCAGAATGGCAAGGTCACACTCACCGTCACGGTCACCAACGCCTTGGCCGACGCTCCAAATGCAACCGTATCGCTGCAGTCCCTTGATCCGTACACCACCGTGATCACGACCACTGAAGTGCCGATCGGCATGATCGCTCATGGTGAATCGAAGACGGCCAACGTCGAGATCGAACTCGGTGCTGCCTACCCATGGTATGAGGCGAACATTCAGTTGGGCTTCCGATTGAAGAGCAACACGTACATCAACTACGAACTCATTCAGATGCCCGTGCGCTTGTCGACGAACAACACACTCGACTACGCCGTTAGCGCCTCGAACAGTCCGTACAAGTTCGATCATTCCATCCTCGCACCGGACGGAACGCTGTGGGCAACGGGGATGTATCTCGGCAACACTCCCGTGTGGATCCGCGCTTCCTCGTTCGGCAATGCCGGCAATCAGCTGAACTTCCGTGCAACGGCCTTCACGGCCATTAGTGCCACGAATGCTTGGGCCGGTGGTGGTAGCGGCGGTTCAGCCGCCATTCTTCGCACCACGAATGGCGGATCGAACTGGACCTCGACGAGTGTGTCGTCGTTCGCCTCGTCCGTGGATGACGTCCACTTCTTCGATGCCAGCAACGGGATCTGCATCGGCAGTGCCGCGTCGACGCAGTGGGGCATCGGACGCACAACGAATGGTGGCGCGGCGTGGGCGGCCTATGGCACAAAACCACAACCGGTCAGTGGCGAAAAGGTCGTTGCCGGAACCGTCCAATGGATCGGCGACACCTGCTTCTTCGCATCGTCCAACAACCGCGTCTATCGCACCGTGAACAAAGGTCAATCGTGGACGTCGTCGTCCTTCAACGTCCCGCAAGGAACCATCATCGGTATGGCCTTCCGCGATGGAAAGAACGGCGTGATCGTCTACCGTCCGACGAAGACCTCTACGGCAGCATATCTCATCGCCAACTCCACCGACGCCGGAGCAACGTGGAAGACCAATGTCTTTAGTGTTGCATCACTTGGCATCATTCCAGAAGCGGCCACGAGTCCGGGCGGACATCATGTGCTCGTCGGACAGAGTGGTGAAGCCTACGGTTCGGACGACAACGGCGTTTCCTGGCAGGCCATCCTTTCACGTCCGGTGCCGACGCTTGTCGAGGCACGTGGCGGCGTGATCAATGGTTCGACGTATTGCTTGATGGTGGGCGACGCCCTTGGTGTGCTCACGTATCTGTATTCCGGACCGAATGCTCCGAAGAAGCTGGAGTTCAGCGTGCAAACGCTTGACTTCGGAACGATCAATCCAACGCAGACACGTAATCGCTTTGCCACACTCAACAATGTTGGCGCGGCGCCCGCAACCATCGACAGCACATACTTCGTGCTCGATCCGGGTACACCCGACTCTTCGTACCGCGTGAGCACGGCGTTGCCGAAGATCATTCAGCCCGGCACGAATGCACAGTTCGGCATCCGTTGCTATGCAACGGCGCTCGGCACCTACGGTGGGAAGTTCATGGTCAAGATCGCAGGCGTGGCAACACCAATGGAGCTGCCACTCAAGACCAATGTGACGGCACCAACCGACGTGCTCGAAACAGAAGAGACCTCCGGTGTCTTCATCTATCCTGTACCAGCGCGCGATGTGGTGAACATCAGCGGATTGAACACCGTTGTCCCGACCACGATCACCATCGTCGACGAGCGCGGTGCAACGATCGTCTCCGAGTTCGTTGCTGCCGGAAATGGTCAAGCAACCATTGCCGTTCCGACGTTGTCATCGGGTATGTATCGGGTGATCGTTCGCAGCGGCGCAAGCTCGCAAACGCTCACGCTTCCCGTGCTCAAGTGATCACACCATCACCCCTCGAAACAACAAAGGCGCTCCAAACGGAGCGCCTTTTCTCTTTGAGATCGATGTTGCTGTTGCTTAGGCGAATGACGATCGCGACCAATCGTCTCCATCATCACTAGATCCCCCGCCGCCTTCAAAGCGCCTTCTCTTCCGAGATTGAATGGCCACGTAGAGAATGAAAATGATGCCCACGAACAGCAGCAGCATGAAGAACAACGTGCCCCATTGGAACTGTCCGGGATAGACACTCACGGTTCCATCGGGATTCACCACCTGATACGGGCGTGCATAGTAGAAGGCAGGGTGGAAGGGCATACCGTAGTACCACGGCATCGATCCCATCATGTAGCCCATCATGAACCGATCGCCCATACCGCCATAGTTGTTGAACACATAGCGCGTGTTCGCTCCACCGTTACCGGCCATCGTGCGTGCCTCTTGGCGAAGCGGTGTGCCATAGCGGGGCATGTTGCTCGAGCTGCTTCGCGAGCTACCGTAGCTGTTGCGCTGGTACGATCCGGAATACGGTCGGGTGCTTGGGCGTGAGCGTCCGAAGGAACCGCCACCGCCACTTGGGCGGGATCCGCCGAACGACCGTCCGCCGCCGCCACTGCGGCTTCCACCAAAGGAGCCTCCACGTCGCTGCGCAAAGGCATCCATGGGGACGAGGGATGCGAGGGAGGCAAGGAGGATGGCAAGAACAGAAATGCGTTTGAACAGGTTCATCAGTACAGCTCCTCGGAAGAGAGCGAATCGTCGTCGTTTCGGTAGGTGATCTCGGCCTTGAACTCCGCACGTTCGGGGATGTCCTTTTTGCCCGAGAAGAAGGCACGGAGTCCACCTGACGTGTGCGTGGGTGATTTCATGTGCACATACAGGCTCACGATGCCCATCTGCTCTTCGTTATCGAGGAAGACCACCGTACTGCCGATGTCGCCATCGCTCTGCACGGTCAGCAGTCGCATGCGCGACGCCTCTTCCTCCGAGAAGGTGGGTTCGGTGGTCTGCACCGAGTCCAGGTATTCGTTGAACATTTGGCGGGTGTACAGCAGTCCGTCGACGCCCACATACTGTAGAATGGCATCAAAGGTGCCGTTCTCATCGAGGCTCAACAGGATCTCTTTCACGCCGCGCAGCTGCTCGCCGTTCACGTAGACGGCCGATCGTTCGATGCGGCCGTTGCTGAGGATGCTGAATTCTGTCATAGACGAAATTAGTACGGAAGAGCCTTGTGCGAGTTTCGACTATATTAGAGTTCAACGACACATGTACACATGGGGCAGTTCGAACATGGAAGACATAGGCGTTACCTACGACGGATCGTACGATCCGTACGCTCGGCCCAGCTTCACCCTGGGCATCGAAGAAGAGTACATGGTATTGGATCCGATCACATCGGACCTTCGGTCGCATGTGAATCTCGAGCTCATCTCAAAGGGGCGCGTCCTCCTTCACGAGCACATCAAACCCGAGATGCACGGGTCGATGCTCGAGATCGGCACGGGTATCTGTCGGAACGTCACCGAGGCACAGTTCGAGGTGACGAAGATCAGGTCCATCGTGGCCCACCTTGCACGTCAGAACGGACTTCGCATCGGCGCCGCCTCGACGCATCCATTTGCGAAGTGGCAGGACCAGGACATCTATCCCGACGAGCGTTACAAGGTGATGGTCGAAGACATGCAGATGCTCGCACGTTCCCTTCTGATCTTCGGCATGCACATCCACATCGGCATCGAGAATCGTGAGACGCAGATCCAATTGATGAACGAAATGCGATATTTCATGCCGCACGTCTTGGCCATTTCGTCGAACTCGCCGTTCTGGATGGGGATGGAGACCGGATTGAAATCGTACCGTTCGAAAGTGTTCGAGCGTTTCCCCCGCACGGCGCTTCCCGACTCGTTCTCGAGCTGGAAGGAATACGATGCCTATGTGCAGTTGCTTGTGCACACCGGATCCATCGACAATGCCAAGAAGATCTGGTGGGACATCCGTCCGCATCCTGTCTTCCCAACACTCGAGGTACGCATTTGCGATCTGCCGATGCGCATCGAAGAGACCATTGCCATTGCCGCGCTCTGTCAGGCCATTGCCGCAAAACTCTTCTCGCTTTACGAAAAGAACCTTTCCTTCCGTCATTACCGCCGCTCCCTCATGATGGAGAACAAGTGGCGCGCCGTGCGGTACGGACTCGACGGAAAGCTCATCGACTTCGGTCGTCAGAAAGAGATGCCGGCACGCGAGCTCATCAAGGAACTCCTCGACTTCGTCGACGATGTGGTGGACGACCTTGGGTCGCGCAAGCAACTCGAGTATGTCTACAACATCCTCGAGAACGGAAGCGGTGCCGACCGACAGCTCAAGGTGTTCCGCGAGACCGGCAGTATCGAAGAAGTAGCGCACTACATCCAGCGCGAGTCGAACGTCGGCGTCATTGAAGACGTCACGCCCTTCCTTCACGAGTTCCACGCACCATCCGACGATGCCCTTGCCGAGAAGGTATCTTCGCTCAAGTCAGAGAACGATCCGCGGTAACGCTATCGCTCTCGTTTGTTGAACTGTCGAACATCACACTTCGGAACATCATGCCAGTCGTCCTTCTCCTGCTCCTTGCTTCCTTGTGCACCCTACCGACCTATGCGGCCGACAGCGCTTCGACTGCGCCGACCAAGGGCATCTTTCAGCAACCGGTCACGACGAAGCATAGTGTGACGATCAACGGGTCGAAGATCGACTACGAGGCAACGGCCGGACATCTGACGCTTCTCAAAGAAGATGGATCGCCGCGCGCAAAGGTGTTCTTCATCGCCTATACGAAGACGGGTGTAACAGATCCGTCGACGCGACCATTGACCTTCTCCTTCAACGGAGGTCCCGGTTCGTCGAGCGTGTGGTTGCATCTTGGCGTCCTTGGTCCACGGCGTGTGCTGATGAATGATGACGGGACAACACTGCCACCACCGTACAAGCTCGTGGACAACGATCAGTCGTGGCTGGACATGACGGACCTCGTTTTCATCGACCCCGTGAGCACCGGCTATTCGCGTGCGAACGATGAGAAGGATGCACATCAGTTTCACGGATATCATCAAGACCTTGAATCGGTCGGCGAGTTCATCCGTCGATGGATGAGCGACAACAAGCGTTGGTCCTCACCCAAGTTCCTCATCGGCGAGTCCTATGGGACGACACGTGCAAGCGGTCTCTCGCAACACCTTCAATCGCGCTATGGCATGTATCTGAACGGCGTGATCCTGGTGAGCTCCGTGCTGAACTTTCAGACCATCGACTTCAAGGACGGAAACGATCTGCCGTTTGCCACATTCCTTCCGACCTATACGGCGCTTGCCTGGTATCATAAGAAGCTGCCGACCGATCTTCAATCACAGTCACTTCAGAGCGTGACAGACCAAGCACGTGCCTTTGCGATGGGCGACTATTCGTTGGCCCTCATGAAGGGTTCGCTGTTGACGGATGCAGAGCGTGCCTCGATGGTCGATCGCATCGCACGCTTCACCGGACTCTCCAAGGACTATGTTGAGCGGAGCGATCTCCGTCCCGTGATCTTCCGGTACTGTCAGGAGTTGCTTCGCGACAAGGGCCTCGTGATCGGACGCTTCGATGGTCGCTACACCGGCACCATTTCCGACCTCTTGGGTGAATCCATGGAGCGAGATCCCAGTCATCACCCGACCATTGCGGGTTGTTTTTCAACGTGCATCAACGACTATCTCGCACGTGAACTCAACGTCAGCACCACACTCCCCTACGAAGTGCTCACGGGCAGAGTGCATCCGTGGGACTTCTCGAATGCAACGAACGAATACTTGAACGTAGCACCAAGTTTGCTCGAGGCCATCCAGATGAATCCGGCCTTGCGTGTGTGGGTGCTCAATGGCTACTACGATCTTGCAACACCATTCGGTGGTACGGAGTACACGTTCAACCACATGGGCCTTCCCGCCTCGCTCCGTTCCAACATCTCCATGTCGTATTACCCAGCCGGTCACATGATGTACCTGCTCAAGGAATCGCTTGTGCAGATGAAGAAGGATGCTGCAGGATTCTATCAAGCGAAGTGAGACCCTTCGTCCGGCTTCATCGCATTGGTCCTTTCGTCATGCCCTAGGGGGTAATCATGATCACGCGTCTCGGCATACCGTTGCTGTTCGTGATCTGCACGCTGATCGGCTGCACCTCGGTGCGAGTCGGTCCGCGCGTGGGTACTGAACTTCCTGCCGGAAGTGGCGGATTCAATACCGTTGCCGGCATCACGGCAGAGGGATGGTATTCACCGACCGGCTTTGTGCGACTCGATCCGCAGGTGAGGGTCTTGCATTCGTCGAAGCATGTTGATGATGGCGTTGGAACGCTTGGATACTACTCCCCGACGGTTGATGTTATGGTGAATAGCCGCGCGACAGTTGTAGAACTACCGATCATGATGGGCTTCACCTTAGGTGATTCTTCGCGCCTCCAGCCGATCTTCGCCGTGGGTGGTAGCATTTTTGCGCGCGTCCATTCCACAACCAGTTCCATTGGCACCATTGAGTCGGTTGAGAGCCCTGACGAAACAACAACATACTTGATCAACGCAACACGGTCCGACAACACGATGTCGAGCATCAATGGTTCGATCTTCGTCATGGCGGGACTCACCTATGTAGCCACGTCAACTATGGACGTTCGCACCGAAGTTCGCACGTCATTCCTTCCAAAGGGCATCCCATACTGGGATCCTATGTACGACTACACAGGCGGCAGCCCGTACGCTTCATTCTACGTTCCTGAGTTCTCAGCAAGCATCATGATCTCTGCCGTCTTTCATCTGTAACGAGGTTTGCCATGCTGATCCGCTTCGCTCTATTGTTCGCAATCATGCTATTGATAGGGATGCAAGGTGGCAAGGCGCAAGGCCCCATCCATCTTGGTGTGAACGTTGACGAGATGGGCGCGTTCACGAACATGGTCGACCATACGAATCGCTACAGCAAGGCCACCGGCTACGATGCGAACGGATGGCCCATGTCGGACTTCGACCTCGTGCTCTTCGATGGACGTCCGGCCACGGAGTGGAACGGAACGATCGACGATCCCGATGGCTATCGCATCGACTACAGTGGGGCGTATCAAAGTAGCTTTCGCGGACAAGGAACTGTCCGCGCATCAGGCACGGCCGTGTCGATCTCCGACGTACGCTATGATGCCGCGAGCAACACGACGTTCTTCACGCTGAACGTTGGTGGCTATCCGAATGCGAATCATGGACTCGTCTTCCTCTCCTTCACGAACACGCAACGCCTTCCCTCCTCGCCGCCTTCCTCCGGCATCACGGAACTGCGTGTGATGCGGCCCGGGTACGATCTTGCCACGACGCAGATCTTCACCGATGCATTTCTGCGACTGTGCACCACGGCGAACTTCGAGTGCTATCGGTTCTACAACGTGCAGAACATCTGGGATGGTGAGCCAACGTATCCGACGCGGACGACGTGGACGCAGCGAAAGCTGCCGTCAAGTGCATCGCAACGCTCCATGGCGTCAATGACCGGTCAGCGCGATGGTTGGTGTTGGGAATACATCATCGCCCTTGCGAACACGCTGAAGAAGGACATCTGGATCAACGTGCACATGTCGTGCGACTCACAGTACGTGACCTCGCTGGCTTCGCTCCTCAAGACGCAGCTCGACCCTGCCATCAACATCTACGTCGAGAACAGCAACGAGGTGTGGAGCCCAACGCAGGCAACGCATGGACCGTACAATCAGGCCGAGGCAACGGCGCGAGGCATCACCTTCGATCAGAACTATGCACGCCGATGCGTCGAACTATCGCAATGGTTCAGCACGGTGCTCGGTGCAAGTGCGATCAACGAGCGTGTTCGTGTGATCCTTGCCGGACAGCAGGCCTATCCGGGGAGGAGCGACAACCACTTGAACTTCATCAAGAACACGTTCGGAGATCCGAAGAACTTCGTCTATGCAACGAGCACAGCGCTCTACTTTGGATCAACGAAGGCATCGAACACGGATCCGACCGTGATCAACGACGGCATGATCGAGGCCATCGATGCACAGATCACTGCGCCAACGTCAGCATTGTATCGGAAGACCCACATCACGAAGGCCGCTGCGTGGGGTCTTGTTGGCGGATGCACATCGTATGAGGGTGGCGTGAGCCTGCCCGAAGGTGGGAACACCAACAACCTTGCAGCACAGATCCGTGCCAACAGAACTCCGGCGATGGCGAACGTGATCACGCATAGCTACCGTCCGGGCTGGAGCGAACTTGGCGGCGGGCTCGCTCTCTACTTTACGCTTGCAAGCGCGTACAATCGATACGGGTGCTGGGGTTTGACGGACGACCCTGCGAACCCGGATCGCAACGCAAAGATGTCGGCTGTGCGTGCTCTTCTTGCGCCAACCACCGATGTTGGTGACAACAGCGTGTCGCTCGAACGCGATGTCGTTTCATGCACAGCATACACCATTCTTGGTGAGCTCGTCGCATCGTCAACTTCGATGCGCGATGTTGTACAACAGATCCAGCCTGGACTCTACATGATTGTCGTCCGTTCTTCAAATGGACACATCACCGCTTTGATGCGCTCCGTTGAACACTAGACGCCTATAACCGCAGCTTCTTCGAGCCCGACACACTGTGGGTGGACCATCCGAGACGAAGTGCCAAGGTGCGGATGGTGGCCGTGGTGACGATGGAAATGGTGGCTGCGATGTTGGCTTCGACGTTGAAGACCACAGCCAGGAACACAAAGGCCAAGAGGCCGACGAAGACGGCAACAGCATAGAAGAGGCCGGGCTTGAAGATCTCCGGTTCCTCGCGCATGAGCACTGCAAGGAGAAGGCCTCCGCCAAAGGCGTTCAAGAATCCGATGAGCATAGCAGAGAGTCCGCCAAGCCCGCTGAGCAACGTGAGCTGCGCACCAACAACAGCATAGAGTCCAATGGAAACGGAGTCGACAAGATCGAGCAACGGACGGAATCGTGGCAGACTTCGATGCAGCCATACGCCAAGCAAGGCAGCACTGAACGCCGTAACGATGAAGCGCACATCGTGCAGCACAGCAGGCGCACCACGTTGCAACAACACATCGCGCAACACACCGCCGCCGGTGCTTGCAACGAGTGCCAACACCACCACGCCTACAAGATCATAGCCCTTGCGAATGGCGCGCGACGCGCCGACCAAGGCATAGAGGAAGGTGGCAAGGAGATCGAGCCAGACAGGTTGCGTGAACTTGCCTTGAAGGTCGACGTCAACGATCACCGTGCACTCCGACAATGGCAGACACTTCGATCTCCACCAACAGTCGCTCATCGATGAGTCCGCTGACGATGACCATGGTGGCCGCCGGACGGATCGACGTGAAGAAGTCGCCATGCGCCCGCAACACATCCTCGACCACGTTGCGCGTGGTCACGTACATACGGGTGCGCACCACGTCGGCGAGCGACGCGCCCGCCTCCTGCAATGCCCGCTCGATCTTGCGGATGATGAAGTGCGTTTGCTGATAGGCATCGCCCTCGCCAATGAGCTTGTCGCCGTCAAAGGCTGTGGTCCCCGATACTTCGATGCGATCTCCAATGCGAACGGCACGACTGTAGCCGACCACCTCTTCCCAAGGTGTTCCCGATGAAATGAGCTGTTTCATTGATTCTCCAGTTTGAGGACTCCACGCGGACATACCGAAGCGCACACCCCGCAACCCACACAAGAGGCGCGCTTGATGTCCACTCCGCGCTGTGCGTACGACCGAACATCGATGCCCATTTCACAATACGTACTGCAGTTGCCGCACGAGATGCACTGACCGCCATTGGTGGTGATGCGGAATCGGGAGAACCACTTTTGCAGCAGACCAAGGATGGCCGCCTGCGGACATCCGAACCGACACCACACGCGCGATCCCATGATGGGATAGAAGCCCACGCCGATCACGCCACTGAACAACGAACCGATGTAGAATCCGTAGGCCTTTGCCCAGGATGCAGACCACGAGCCAAGGATCTCTCCTCCATACCACGAGTTCAACCAAATGAGCGCCGTGGTGAGCACGATGAAGACAAGTACACCATGGACGATCCACCGTTCCGCCTTCCACGCCTTCAACGACTTGTCGCTGTTCTGACGGAACGGATCGCCCATGGTCTCTGCCAGTGCACCGCATCCGCAGACCCACGAACAATACCAGCGTTTGCCGAAGAAGTAGGTCAGCACAGGCACGGCGATGAACGACATCATCACGGTCCAGAAGCCCATGAAGACGATGAGCTTGTCGTCGCTCGCAAACAGCGCCTGCAACGATGAAGGGAACAGATAGTCGGGCTTCAACGGCCAGAAGTAGTGGAAGTAGAACTCATGCGAATGCAAACGCACAAGGATCGCCGGAAGCACGAAAGCCAAGGCAAGTTGCGATAGCATCACACTTGCCGTCCGTACAAGATGATACGGCGAATGCCGATACTTCGCCAGCATGCGAATGCCCATGATGAGCACGGCCACCGTATAGAGCGTTCCATAGAGGAACCATCGGTCGGCCGGCGCACCACGCAACGTCCACGAGATCGGATCCACGCTTGCCGTCATCGACCCGAGATATTCCGGATACCAGTACAGTATGACATAGAATGCTGTGAACGCAACGCCGAGCATCCAGGCAAGAAGTCCTCTGCGCGTCAGACCCGACGTCATCACACCGTTGTTCTTGATGCCAGGGAGTTGTCGAAACCGAGGCAAGATCACCATGAGTCCGCCGATGGTAGAAAGTCCGATCGTGAGCAGACAGTAGAGAACTGGACTGGCAGTCAGTGGTCCTCCAAAGGCACCAAGAAGAAGGAGGAAGGCGGCAAGGGCCACCATGCCGTATCCGATGCGCTCATGCATCGGGAGCTGGTGCCGATCGGTGATCTCTTTTGGGAGCATGATGTTGATCGTGGTCATACGGCAACCTCCCATGCAAAGAACTCTTCATTGAAGTTCGCGCGCTTGAGATCGCGCAGGACCACGTCGACGGGTGTTCGTGCGCGGATCCATTGCATGCATATCTCTGCTCGCAATCGCAGACCAAGGGCATTGAAGCCACAAACGATGCCGTCGCGATGCACGATCCGCAAGAACCGATCCTTGTGTGCATGTTGCCACACGATGGATGTGACGCCATCGAGCTTGGCAGGCACGGATCCGTATGTCTGATACTCGATGTCGAAGAACTTCGCAGAGTTATAGAACACGTCTCTCGCATACGGTGACCGTTCTCCGCAGATCACCGCACCAACATGTTCGCCATGCGCACGCGCCGAATACCACAGCAACTCGACGATGCCGTTCTGCTCTGCGCAATCACCAACGGCGTACACGTGTGGCGCCGATGTTTCGAAGAACTCGTTCACCACGATCCCGCGTTGCACTGCAATGCCGGAGCGAAGGGCCAGGTCGGTGGTCGGACGTACACCGGTGCAGATCATGACCATGTTGGAGGCAATGGTCTCGCCCGTGGTGAGCGTTACTCCGCGTACACATTCCGTTCCGTCGATGCTTCGGAGTTCGGTGTTGTAGCGTATGTCAATACCATGTCGTGCTAGGTGCGCACCGATCATGGCGGATTCTTCCGGAGGAAGCACGTTGCGCCAATAGGCGTTCTCACGCACGAGCATGGTGACGTCGATCCCTCTTGCATGCAGCATCTCTGCGGCTTCAACGCCGATCAGTCCACCACCCACCACAATGGCCTTGCGTGCGCCGACGGAGGAAGCTTCAATGGCAGCAAGGTCCTGCAAGGTGGTGAAGCCATGCACACCACGGAGATTCTGTCCGGGCCAGTCATAGAACGCCGTGCGCGATCCTGTTGCAAGGACCAGTGCATCGTAGGTCAGTGTCGATCCATTGTTCATCGTGATGGACCGTGCCGTTGTGTCGATCGCATCCACGCGTGCATGCAGCAGATCGATCCGGTTCTTTCTCCAGAAGTGGTCTTCGTAGGGCTTGGTGTGTTCGAACTCCAGGTGCCCCATGTAGATGTACATCAGGGCGGGGCGACTGAAGAAGTGGGGCGACTCGGATGAGACGATGGTGATCTTTGCATCGGACCGTTTTCGAATGGTCCTTGCCGCCGTGACCCCTGCCACTCCGTTTCCAATGACAACGACATGCATGGAATACCCCGACCACGAAGGATAGTGAATGGGCCTGACGAACGCTCTTGCGATCAGGCCAGAACAAAGGTAGTATTCTCCATTGTTCTGGGCGAGTCATGCCGTCAGAACTTCTTGAGCACTCCGATCAGAATGTTCATGCCGCCATATATGGCGCGTGGTGAAGCGAATGCACCAGAGACATCAGCCGTGATCGTGATGATCTCTACATCCACTTGCACACCAAGGTCCCAACCCCAGTACTCGACACCTTCGCCAAGTCCATTTGCCGAGAACATGGTCGGATCAGGCGTTCCAACGGTTCCCAACCGATACACGCTGATGCTCGTCCAGAACGGGTCGGCGATCTTGTATCCACCTTTGGTGAACAACCGATACTGGTTCGTAAAACCACCGGTTCGCACGTTGAATCCAGCATCGGCCATCACATAGGCGTTCGTGGGCCAGAACGAATGGCTCACACCGACATTCAACCATGTGTTGAATTCGCCATCTCCCGTTGGGAGTGGGTTCACGCCATCGGTCAACGATGAGTCTCCGGTTGGGAGATCAGCGGCAAGGCCGACCGTGATCGGCCAGTCGCCTGCTACGAGGCCGTAGCGAAGCCCCACGGTGATGTCGCCAATGCCGCCGACTCTCGTTGATCCCTCAAAGGCAGAGCTTCGATAGAGCGAGCCGGAAACAGTGGCCATGAGTTGCGGCACGAGACCAACTTCGGAGGCAATGTTCAATGCGTAAAGAGAGTATCGCGGTGTGACGGACTTCGCTCCGTAGAGGTCGTAGGCAGAGGTTGTCGAGAGTGTTTGCCCGCTCACTTGCACAAATCCTTCTCCCGGCTTCTGTATCCATCCGCCTTGTGCAAGCAATGATGCAGGGGCAAGAACAAGAATGGCGGCAAGGAGGATGTCTCGTAGAGATCGTGCAAGAGGCGAATCTCGGAATGCTGCATGCTCAGTTGCTGCATGGAGATCGGCCTCTACATCTACATCGCTCAGCGGTTCAAGTTCGACAAGTTCTGCCTTCATAGCAGCACAGTTCTTGCGGATGCGCTCGGCCACAGTATCGGTGCTCCATTGCACGCCGTGGACAACGTCGATATGCGGTCCGCTGAAGCCGATCAGATAGAAGCCGCCATCGGTGGCAGGCCCCATCACGACATCGGCTGTGTCGAGCGCTGCGTCGGCCTGCCGAAGGAGGTCGGCACGGAGATGCGGCGTATCCGTCCCGATGATGATGACGCGATCGTCCTCATCAAAGCCCGTCATCATGGCATTCACGATGCGTGCTCCGAGATCAGGACCGCGTTGCGGAAAGGTCGTTGCTCCGAGCCAGGCTTCGACGCGCTCGCATTCCTCGTCGATGTCGCAGGCGATCATGGCATCGAGTCCACTCTGCCCTACCACCTTCATCGTTTCCTCTGCCAATCGACGGTAGACGGCGAGTGCGCGCTCATTGCCGAGGGTGGCCGCAAGGCGGGTCTTCACGTTGCCGAGAATGGGTGCACGTGCGAAGACCACGATCATGCGATCTGTCCTCCGCACGACGAACCCGCTCCGGCCGTACATCCATAGCAATGTTGATTCACCACGATGGTGCGATCGCGGAGTGCTTCGAGGTCGACGTTCAAGATCGAACGCGACGCTGCAACGGCCACCGGAAGATCGAGCATCTGATTGAAGTCGCAATCATACAATGCACCGTCCCACCCCACCGAGAGCGTGTTCCGACACATCACGCCTGCTGCTGCCGCAGGGTTGAAGGCGTTGACGAGCTTTTCCATGTAGGCTTGGTAGTTGCCACTGTCGACAAGGAATTCGAGGAAACGCGAGATCGGCATGTTCGTGATGCAGATCAGATTGTTGAAGACCACGCCATGCTTGCGATGCAGTTCGCGCTTGAAGTCGGCCTCCAGAGCCGCTTGCGGTCCGGGAAGCAGGGCGCCCACCGGATTATAGACAAGGTCGAATCGAAGTCCGCTCCCCTCCTGTCCGTACCCAACAGCATTGAGCATGGCCATGGCGCGCATGGAATCATCGTAGACCCCTGCGCCGCGCTGCCGATCGGTGTGGCGGGCATCGTAGAATGGAAGTGACGAGACCACGTGGACCTGATGATCGCGGAAGAACTCCGGCAGATCGTGGTACTTCGGATTGGCCACGATGATCGTGAGGTTGCATCGCACCATGATCTTCTTGCCGAGGGCGTGGATCTCTTGCACGAACCATCGGAAGTCGGGATTCATCTCGGGTGCACCACCGGTGAGATCGACGGTGACGTCGCCAAGTGTTGCAAGTACGTCGAGACAGGCCTGCATTGTGGCGCGCGTCATGATCTCCTTGCGGTCGGGACCAGCGTCGACGTGACAGTGTCTGCACGCCTGATTGCACATCTTGCCAAGGTTGACCTGGAAGATCTCCAGAGCCGTCGGGCGCAGCGGATACAGGTCGGCCTTGCGCAGTGCATCGGCAAAGCGCGGGAGTGCCGACGCGTCGGCGGTGGTGGTGTTCAAGACCTTGAGTTGGAGATCCGCATGGGAAAGGTCGTTCCCGCGGGATCGAAGAGACGTTGTTGCGAGTGCCATCGGTCCGTTACATCATGAGTTCTTTTGCCTTGTTCATCATCATCGTGCTGTGCACGAGCGACGCACCACCACGAATGGCGGCACCCACGTGCACGGCCTCCATCATCATTTCTTCCGTAGCGCCCTTCTCCAGCGAGTCGGTCGTATAGGCGTCGATGCAGTACGGACATTGCACCACGTGCGCCACGGCCAGGGCGATGAGAGACTTCTCGCGTTGCGTGAGCGCACCCTCTGCGAACACCGCACCATAATAGTCGAAGAACTTCTTCCCAAGCTCTTCTTGGAACTCAACGATGTTGCCGAATTTGGCCAGGTCTGCGGGGTTGTAATAGGATGACATGCTGCCTCGAAATGGAAAGGTGATTGCGTGCATTCATGATCGAACAACAAATATATCCCTTCGAAGTTCCGCACTTGTAACCAACGTCGAAGGACGGGAATATTGACCCGTTACGGCGCTTGGGGTTGTTGAACGGAGGACACATGGCAGCATTGGATACGTACACCGGTCCGTGGACGCGGCGAGAGGCCGCTCATTTGGTCCGGCGAACCATGTTCGGACTACGTCCGGAAGACGTCACCACGGCTCTCGCCGGAACCGTGAGCGAGGCCGTCGACAAACTCCTTGCCTCCTCGCCACCTCCCACGGACCCGATCGCCTATACCAATTCCGGGGCCGTCACAGCCGGGAATGAATGGATGAAGGCCTCGTACGATTCGGGCACGGATGCGCAACGCGTGACGTTCGCGCAGTCGTGGTGGATCGACATCATGCTGCAACAAGGTTTTACACTGCGTGAGAAGATGACACTCTTCTGGGCCAATCATCTTGCCACCGGCTCGAACACCGTCAAGGATGCGCGTTACATCGCCCAGCAGAACATCTATCTGCGAGCGAATGCCTTTGGCAACATCAAGACGATCGTTCGCGACATCACCTTCGACCCTGCCATGCTTCGCTATCTGAGTGGCAACACCAACACCAAGAAGCAGCCGAACGAGAACTATGCACGTGAACTCCAGGAACTCTTCACCATTGGGAAGGGACCGGAGATCCAGCCAGGCAACTACACGAACTATACCGAAGCAGACGTGAAGGCCGCTGCCCGTGTGCTCACGGGTTGGACAGATGATGCCACCACGCGGACGGCGAAGTTCAACGCAGGGAATCACGACACGTCCGACAAAACATTCTCAGCCGCCTACGGCAATACGGTGATCAAGGGCGGCAAGGATGAAGCGGGCGCACGACGTGAGATCGACGATCTGCTTGCCATGATCTTCGCACAACCGGCCACAGCGCTCTTCCTCGTTCGCAAGCTCTATCGGTTCTTTGTGGATTACAAGATCTCGGAGACAACGGAAGCAACGGTAATCGTTCCATTGGCCGATCTGCTTCGCAGCAACAACTACGATGTGAAACCGGTTCTCCGCGCACTGTTCACGAGCACGCACTTCTACGACACGGAACGCATTGGCTGCATGATCAAGCCACCTATCGATCTCGTGCTCGGCGTGGTGCGCACGTTCCAACCACCCGATCTCTTCCCGGCAGAGAAGAACAAGATGCACTGGGCCTATCGCACGTTGCGCAAGACCATGGCCACAGCGCAACAGGACCTGTTCAATCCGCCGAATGTGGCCGGATGGCCCGCCTATTATCAGGAGCCGTTCTTCCACGAGATCTGGATCAATGCCGATACGTTGCAGAAACGCGTGAAGTACACGAACGACCTGAGCTCTGACGGATACTTGCTTGACGAGGCCTATGAGAAAAGCTATATCGACGAGATCTATGCGGCATCGCTCGTGAGCGAGCCCGGTGTGATCACCACGCTCATCACCGAATGGGCCTTCCTGCTCTTCCCTGTTCCGCTGAACGACAGTCAGATCGAGGCTTGCAAGAACGTCGTCCTCTCCGGTCTGCCGGACTATGAATGGTCCGTCGAATGGGGCGACTACGTCAACGACCCGACCAACGACGCGAAGCTGCAGCCGGTGCGCACGAAGCTGCGTGCCCTTCTGCGTTTTATGATGGGTATGGCCGAACATCAGATCTGTTAAGGAGCAACACATGAAACGCAGAGACTTCATCAAGGGCACGGCCCCTGCCGCCCTCCTTCCATTTCTGATCAACGGGTATGCGGTGAGCGCCTACCGTCCATCACCCTTGCTGCAGGCACTTGAGCAATCGGCATGCGACGATCACATCCTCGTCCTCATTCAATTGAATGGCGGCAACGACGGATTGAATACCGTGATCCCGCTCGACAACTATGCGCTCTACAATGCGGCGCGTACGAACATTGCCATTGCCGAGAACACCGTGTTGAAGCTCACGAACGAAGTGGGTCTCCATCCGCAGATGACGCAGATGCAACAGATGTTCGCCAACGGACAATTGCGCGTGATCAATGGCGTTGGCTATCCGACGCCGAACTACTCGCACTTCCGATCAACGGATATATGGTTGACGGCATCGGACTATGACCAGGTGATCGAGACCGGTTGGATGGGACGCTTCCTCGACTATCAGTATCCGGGTTTCCCTGAGAACTACCCGAATCCCGCCATGCCGGACCCGTTGGCAATACAGATCGGGTCGGTGATCTCGGGAGGGCTCGAAGGACCGAAGGCCAACATGGGTATGGCCTTCACCGATCCGACCACATACTTCAACATCGTGAACGGTCGCACGCCCGTGCCGATCGGACAACGCGCCGGAGAGGAGCTCGACTTCGTGCGCAAGATCGGCGTGCAGATCGAGCAGTTCGCCACTCCCGTGAAGGCAGCCGCTGCAAAGGCGAAGAACAAGAGCACGTTGTATCCGACGGCCAAGACCAATCCGCTGGCAGACCAATTGAAGATCGTGGCACAATTGATCGCAGGCGGATTGAAGACGCGCATCTATGTGGTGAATCTGAGCGGGTTCGATACGCACTCGTATCAGACCACAGGCGGCGCCGGCAGCCCAACGCCGCATGGCACGTTGCTCAGTCAGCTCAGCGTTGCCGTGAATGCGTTTCAAGACGACCTGAAGCTGCTCGGCATTCAAGACAGAGTGCTTGGCATGACGTTCTCGGAATTCGGTCGTCGCATCAAGAGCAACTCCAGCGGCGGCACCGATCATGGCGCGGCGGCTCCACTGTTCGTGTTCGGAACGAACGTTGTGAGCGGCGTGCTGGGCTCGACGCCCGACATTCCCACGTCGGTCTCTCCCGAAGACAACGTACCGATGCAGTTCGACTTCCGATCTGTCTACGCTTCGCTGCTCAAGGATTGGTTCTGTGTTCCGCAACAAGCGATCTCGGATCTCTTGTATCGCGACTTCCCGCTACTCTCCATCGTGAAGGGTGGCTCGCCCACATCGATCTTCGATGAAGTGGTCGACCGACATGCCGGACTCACGGTATCACCACATCCGGTCGAGCACTCGTGCACGATCTCGATGAACGCACCGCAAGGAGCCTACAGAATGTCGATGTTCGATGGAACGGGTCGCGAGATTGCTGTGATCTCGGAAGGCACTACTTCCGGAGGCGCTATGCAGCTACCGTACACGATGTCGGCATTCTCCTCCGGCACATACTACATCCGGCTACAGCACAGCAAGGGAGTGGCCATGCTTCCGGTGATCAAGCAGTGATGCGTCGTGCAGTGGGACGTGTGAAGATCACGCCCACGAGCACGGCCAGCACTGCAGCGTCGACGAGCACAAGCCCGGGCATGCTGCCAACACTTGAGGTCACAGTGATCACAGTCGGATAGAGCACAAGGAGAATGGCGGCGAGGACGAAGCTTGCATAGCCGATCGTTGCCATGCGCCCAGATGCAACGCGTACTGTGTTTCGTGCCATGAGCAGGGCGGGAAGGGCGATGAAGTTCGCCACGGCGAATGCGTTCATGAGCACGAACATCGACCCGACCTCTTCGTTGTCGCGCAACATGATCGGCAGCCAATTCATGAAGATGCCCAGTGCACAGATCGCTGCAAGTACCAACCACAGACCCTGACTGAAGTACTTGCGCGTGAGCGCATAGCCCACCACACATCCGCACGTGCGGATCCACGCCACCCAGGCCATGTTGCCGGGAATGAACTGCATTCCCGCTTGTGTGTGCGCCCACTCCAGCACGGCCTGTCCGCCAACCACGAGGATGGCGGCCACGAGCAATGGGGTGTCCATCACGTCCACGGATCCTCGACGTCGCTGGAGCACGATGTAGCTTCCCAAGACCATGCCGAGGAGAGGTAGCAACACAATGACACCCACTGTGAACGCGATCATCATGTGCTACGCTCTTCACAGTTACCACAAGCATGGTCGAAGCCGGGAGACTCCACTTGTACGGTGGTGTGATCGATATCGAACTGCCTCTTCATCACCGATTGCACGGTGAGCACCACTTCGTCGCTCGGATGTTCGCTCACCACATGCACAGTGGCCGTGTAGTCCTTCGATCCTAGCTGCCACACATGCACGTCGTGCACGTTGATCACGTTCGCCTCGCTCAACAATGCCGTGCGCACTTGCTCGGGCGAGATGTGCTCGGGTGCCGACTCCATCAGGATCACACTAGCGTTCTTGATCACTCGCACTGCACCTCGAATGATCACGGCAGCGATCAACAGCGAGATCAACGGATCGATCCATTGCCAGTCCGTCACCGAGAGGATGATGGCAGCGATGATCACGCCGGCACTCGAGAGCAGATCCGTCATCACATGCAGATAGGCGCTTCGTGTGGTGATGTGCTCGCTGCGATGCAGATACAAGGCACTGATGCCATTGGCCACAAAACCAACAATGGCGATCACGAGCATCGAGTCGGCGTGCACATGCTCTGGCGACGCAAAACGACGCACCGCCTCAATGATGATGTAGACACAGATGCCGAGAAGGAGGAAGCCGTTGGTAAGGGCGGCAAGGATCTCGATGCGCCGCATGCCGAAGGTGAATCGAATGTCGTTCTTCTCGCGCGCGCGGGCCGCAATGCGCAGTCCGGCAAAAGCGATCACGAGCGATGCGAGGTCCACGAACACATGTCCTGCGTCGGACAGCAGTGCCAACGATCCCGAGATGAATCCACCCACCACTTGCGCGATGAAGACCGTGCCCGTGAGAAGCATGGCAATGCGGAGTGGACGGATATCGCGGTGCTCGTGGACGTGTGCATGGTCATGTCCGTGATGATGATGATGTCCACTCATCGCAACGACGGCACCAATGTGAGGAGGGCTGCATAGATCACGAGCATCGGGGCAACGAAGAGCACACTATCGAATCGGTCGAGCACACCGCCATGTCCGGGGATCAGTTGCGAACTGTCCTTCACCTCGGCATCGCGCTTCAACCAGCTCTCGGCGAAGTCGCCAAGCTGTCCGCCCACGCCAACGATAAGACCACAGATCAAACCATGATGCAGTTCAAGAGAAGGCATGAACCACATGGCGCCGAACCCGAACGTTGCAATGCTGGCGATCATGCCGGCGATACTGCCCTCCCACGATTTCTTCGGACTCACGCGCGGGAAGATCTTATGTCGACCGATGGCCATTCCAACGAAGTAGGCCATCGAGTCGCACATCCACACGCTCACGAACATGATGGCGACGAAACGAAATCCGAGATCGCCGGTAGTATCGATCGATAGTGTTCCGTCCAGTTGAAACTGTCGGAGATAGATCAATGAGGCAAAGCCCAGACCTACGTAGACGATCCCCATGAGCGTGGTGCTCACATTGTACAGAGCTTGCGGTTTGTTTCGCCACATCTCGATCATCAACGTCATCACCGACGTGGCCATCAGCGCGGGAACCATCAGCATGAGCCACCGTACGCTCCACGGTTGGGTCGGGTCGACGAACAACGATGCCAACAGCGTGACCGCTATACCACCCCCGACGCCCACGACCTTGTTCGGCGACGAGCCCTTGACGGTGCCAAGGTTGTAGAACTCCAGCAGTCCGGCAACACTCAGTGCCATCATCAAGAGGTTGAACACCCATCCGCCCAGGTACAGCGAACCCAGCATGAGCGGAATGGCCACAACGGCCGTGAGGATGCGAATGGTCATGTTCTTCATCCTGCAAAGTTAGCCTTTCCTATCTTCGCATATGGCCATTTATGAATTGAATCCCGATGCGCTGAATGTGTTGCTCACCGGCGAAGCCGACGTGGTCGTCGAGTTCGCCCATGTGCTCACCTCCCGCAACATTCCCTTCTCCATCCTCCCGCTCATGGACGAGATCGATGAGCTCGACATGGAGTTCCCCGATATGGACCTTGACGGCGAGGCGCTTGCATTCAATGCCGACGTTTTCGGTGCGTTCGCCTCGCGAGTGATCGAAGATCTTCGTGCGCAGCCCGGTGCCTTCACGCACATCATCGATCTCTCGTTCGTGAATCCGTTCGACCGAAAGATCACGCTGGAGATCGCCGCCTCGGTGAATCCGCGTGCCACCGTGCTTGCCTCGACCCTCACCGGTACGGCCACGGAGCTCGGCTTGATGTCGAACACGCCTACCCGCATCGTCGGCATCGGCGTTGTGCCCTCGCTCATGTCGACCACAACGCTCATGGAGTACGCGCCCGGACTGAACACATCGGCAGAGCATACGGCACGCGCACACACCTTCTTGCAAACGCTTGGCTATACACCCGAGCGCGTCGAGGACCGCGTCGCCCTCGTCCACATGCGCGTCCTTGCCACCCTCATCAACGAGGCCGCCTTTGCCGTGATGGAAGGTGTTGCTACACCGGCCGATATCGACCAGGCCATGAAGCTCGGCACCAACTACCCCAAGGGATTGCTGGAGTGGGCAGACGAGATCGGCATTCCCATCGTCACCCTCGTCCTCGAATCGCTCTATCGCGAGTACCAACAAGAACGCTACCGCCCGTGCGTGCTCCTCAAACAGTACATGAGGGCAGGCTGGAATGGCAAGGCGGCAGGGAGAGGGTTCTACACGTATTGAGCGTGCGCCTCTACATCGACTTCGACAACACCATCTCCATCGGTGATGTAGGTGATGAGCTTGTGCGAACATTCGGTTCGTTCGAGCCATTGCATACAGAGCTTCATCGTGGAGACTTCACGGTGGCCGAGTACTACCGTCGCGCCGTGGCCACGTTCCGTGCAGATGCCACGCCGGAGTCGATACGCGCGTGGACGTTGAACGTCGAGATCGACCCATCCTTCGTCACGCTTGCAACATGGTGTCGGAACAGCAACATCACCCTTACGGTGGTGAGCGACGGATTCGACATTTACATCGAACCACTGTTGCAGCGCATCGGTCTTAATGAGCTCACTGTGCACTGCAATCGACTCGAGATGACGGAGAAAGGGTGGACGTTGCAGTTCCCCGGTGCATCGGAATCGTGTTCATGTTTCTGCGCATCGTGCAAACGCAATGCGCTGTTGCGAACGGCAGCCGATGAAGATGTCATCATCTACATCGGCGATGGGATGAGCGACACGTGTGCGGCAGAGCATGCCGACGTGGTGTTCGCAAAAGGAACACTTGCTGCGTACTGTACGGCGAATGGGATTCCGCATCATCACTTCCGAACGCTCGCAGATGTCGTGCACGTCTTGCGATCCGTGACGCAAAAGCAGGGGTTCCGGCAACGCCGACAAGCCCAACTCGCACGCAAGCGCGCCTTCGAGCGAGAGTAGGCGTTGTTAAACCGACCGGATCAGTGGGTACACAAAGGCCGCGTACACACCGTCGGTTTCCCACCTCGTAGGATCACATCATGACACGAACACTGCAGTTCGCTGCGATCATCTTGATCTCGGCACTCGTTCTTCCCCTCCAGGCGCAACAGCCCACGGCTGAGCAAAAGGCCGCCCGGAAGGAACTCCGCACATCGATGCGCACGTGGTTCACAACGTCTGTCCAACCAACGCTTTCCACATGGAAGCGCACGTACGATGCATCGCTGTCCCCCGCCGACCTTGCCACCTTGAACACGCTTCGCGCCGAAGCAGCAAGAATGCGCTCCACGATGAAGCAGGCTTCAAAGGAAGAGCGCCATGCTGCCATGCGATCCCTCATCGAGCGCGTCAAGCCCATTGCAAAGAACTCTAAGGAGTCCCTCACATCGATCTTCACCAATGGAAAGCAGCAGATCGAAACGTGGCGCGCCGAAGCAACATCGATCGTGAACCAGTGGAAGGCCGCCCACCCCGATGCACAGGCTCACGGTGGCATGCATCACATGAAGGGGCTCTTTGGCGGCGACGATGGAACCAAGATGAAACGCGCTGCACTGCGCTTCATGCTGTGGGATGGTTCGATCCCCGGAGATGATAGGGCAGAAGCACCTCTCTTCGATATGGATAACGACAATTCCATGTCGCTTTCACCGGCACCGACCGATCACTCAACGGTGGTAAAGGTGGAAGGGCTGAACGACGGTCCCGCCACCATCGATGTCTACGACATGAACGGCACACTCGTTCGCAGCGTCCCTGCAACTGTCGTGAACGGCTCCATCGAACAACGTATCGACGTCAGCACACTGAATGCAGGCACCTACATGGCCAGCGTCAACACCGAACGCGGCAGACGCACAACACAGCTCGTTGTGCATCGGTAAGATCCCCTCCTCATCCTGAAGAGCCCGCCTCGTCCTCTGATGGCGGGCTTTTCTATGTTCGTTCACTTTATGTGTTGCAACACACTTTTAATTCCCTATCTTCGTCCTTCACTTGTCACTCGTCACTCATAACTTGTCACTTGTCACTCGTCACTCGTCACTATGACTAGAATCCTCGCCATCTCCGGCTCCCTTCGCCGCGACTCCATGAACACCAAACTCTTGCGGACGGCACAAACGCTCGTTCCGGAAGGTGTGGTCGTGGAGTTCGCTGACCTTTCCTCCATTCCCATGTTCAACCAGGACGTTGAAGCAGAGGGCATCCCTGCCGCCGTGCAGATCTTGAAGGACCAGATCGCTGCGGCCGACGGAGTGCTCATCGCCACGCCGGAGTACAGTCGCAACATTCCCGGCATGTTGAAGAATGCGTTGGACTGGGTCTCACGCGGACCGGTACGTCCACTCGTTGGCAAGCCCGTGGCCGTGGTGAGCGCCAGTGGCAGCATCTATGGAGGCATTCGTGCGCAAACGGAGTTGCGACAGTTGCTCACACACCTCAGTGCAGGAGTGCTCCATAGTCCGGAGGTTGCCGTCGGTCAGGCCACACAGAAATTCAACGAGCAAGGTGAATTCATCGACGAGGCCGGACTGCGCTTCTACACAACACTGCTTGGCAATCTCCTACTCAAGATCGAACTTGAACAACGTCTCAAAGCACTTGCCTAAGGATCGACCATGACCACGACCCTCTACACGGCCGACTCGCGCGGCTATAACGATCTTGGTTGGCTGCGTTCTCATCACACGTTCTCATTCGGACATTACTTCGATCCCGATCGCGTGCACTTCGGTGCGCTGCGTGTGTTCAACGATGATACCGTGCTCGGCGGTCGTGGCTTCGGCACGCATCCGCACGACAACATGGAGATCATCTCCATCCCGCTCGAAGGAACGCTCATGCATCGCGACAGTATGGGGCATGAGCAAGGTCTTCGGCCCGGTGATGTGCAGGTGATGAGCGCGGGCACAGGCCTGACGCATTCCGAGTTCAATGGTTCTGCCGATGCCGACCTGAAGTTCCTACAGATATGGGTGATCCCGAAGCTGCGGAACGTCGAACCACGCTACGACGAGGTGCATCTTGCGGACACAGACGGAGCAGGTGCATTTCACACGGTCGTCGGTCCGCAAGGAAGCGGCTACCCGCTCTTCATCCATCAAGATGCCTACGTGAGCATCGCTCGTTTGGAGGCAGGCGCTTCGACGCGCTATACGCTACATGATGAGAAGAACGGCACGTTCACCTTCGTGATCGAAGGTGCCGCATCCGTCAGCGGGAATGCATTAGCACGACGTGATGCCATTGGCATCACGGATGTTGCATCGATCGATGTGATCGTATCGGTGCCTACCACCGTGATCACGATCGAAGTGCCCATGCTCTGATCTTCTTTTCGATGGTGATCAACACAAGTACCGCAACACCTGATACTGTCACATAGGCCCACTCCGTCCAACCGAGTGGTGCCGTGTGGAACCACGCCTGCATGAACGGCGCATACGTGTACAGCAGTTGTAGCGCCATCATCAACACAGCGGCACCCCAGACGTAGATGTTGCTGAAGTAACCGACCGTACGCACCGGCTCGACGAGCGTTCTGCACGAGAACACATAGAATGTGCTCATCACCACAAAGGCATTGGACGAGGCCGTGCGTGCAAGGGCAAGTGATTCGCCGTGCGACAGCTCGAACAGGAAGATCGAGAACGAACCAAGCAACAAGAGCAGACCAACGAAGATCGTTCGCAGCAATAGTGCACGTGAGAGTAGTGGCTCGTTCCGTCCCCGCGGCCGCTTCCGCATGGCATTGGGCTGCAATGGTTCAAAGGCAAGCGGAAGACCGAGGATCACGGCCGTCGTCATATTGATCCATAGGATCTGGACAGGAAGGATCGGCAAAGCAACGTTCATGGCAATGGCAGCAACGATCACCAAGCCCTCGCCGATGTTCGTCGGGATCGTCCACACGATGAACTTCAGCAGATTGTCGAACACGGTGCGTCCTTCTTCCACGGCATGCACGATGGTGATGAAGTTGTCATCTGTGAGCACCATGGCGGCGGCATCCTTCGCAACATCCGTACCGTTGCGTCCCATGGCAATGCCGATGTCGGCCTTGCGCAGTGCGGGCGCATCGTTCACGCCGTCGCCCGTCATCGCGACCACATGACCATCGGCCTGTAGCGCTTCGACCAGACGGAGCTTCTGTTCGGGCGACACGCGCGCGAATACGGCCACATCACGCGTTACGGCTGCGAACTCCTCTGCATTCATGGATGCCAGCTCTTTGCCGGTGACGGCAACGAGGGCATCGCCATTCCGTCTGCCCTGTAGTCCAAGCTGTCGCGCGATCGTTGCTGCCGTTGCCGCATGATCGCCTGTGATCATCTTCACGGAGATGCCTGCCTGAATACACTCGGCAATGGCGGCCGTTGCTTCTTCGCGAGGTGGATCCACCATGGCCACGAGTCCAAGGAACGTCATTCCCTCTTCGACCATCGATGCATGCAATGCATGCAGTCGCACATCGGAGCGTTTCTCTGCAAAGGCCAACACACGCAGACCACCACCACTAAGTGCCAGCACCGTGTCCATCACGGCGTCACGGTCCACCGTTCCGGAACACCGTGCGATCACCGCCTCCACGCTGCCTTTCATGGCCACATAGGACCCTGATCCCTCGTCGTGCAGCGTGGCCATGAACTGTTGTTCGGAAGAAAATGGAATGGCGTCGACGTGCGGTCGATCGATCAGTTCGTTCGTGCGCACCATGGAGCACTTCATGCCAAGCACGATAAGTGCTGCCTCTGTTGGATCGCCGATGGCCGTCCACTCTCCATCCACCCGACGCACGTCGCTCGTGTTGCAAAGGATGGCGCTGCGGATCAATGCGCGCAACGCATCGTGCGGCTCCATCACTTCGCCCTGTGCATCGATGATGCTTCCTTCCGGAAAGTATCCTGTGCCGCTCACCACCAACACTTCGTTGCCCGTGAACACATTCACAACGGTCATCTGATTTTGTGTGAGGGTACCGGTCTTATCGCTGCAGATCACCGTCGTGCTTCCCAGTGTCTCAACAGCAGGAAGCTTGCGAATGATGGCGCGACGTTTGGCCATGCGTGCCACGCCAATGGCAAGGATGATCGTCACGGCGGCCGGGAGTCCTTCCGGAATGGCGCCAACACTCAATGCTACGGCAGCGAGGACCATGTCGACCAATGCCTCACCACGCAGCATCCCCACCGTCATCGTGACGGCTGCAAGGGCAAGGATGCCGATCAGAAGGCGTCGGGAGAATTGTTCAATGGTCTGCGTGAGCGGCGTGGTCAGCGAGACGGTGTTGGCGAGGAGGATGGAGATCGTGCCCACTTCTGTGCGAGCACCTGTTGCGACCACCACACCAACGGCCGTTCCTGCCACAGCGATCGTTGACGCATAAGCCATGTTGGTACGATCTGCGAGCACGGCATCGGTAACGATCGGTGTCGTGCCCTTCTCAACGGCCACGCTCTCACCCGTGAGCGCCGCTTCGGCGATCATGCATTCATGCACACGAAGGAGTCGTAGATCGGCCGGGATCTTATCACCCGCTTCGATCTCGACGATATCGCCTGGGACGAGCTCTGTACTCGGGATGCGAAGGCGCACACCCGTGCGGATCACGGAGCAATCCGTGCCGATGCTCGACGAAAGTGCCGTGAGTGCTTGCACGGCCTTGCCTTCTTGCACAAAGCCGATGATGGCATTCAACAACACCACACCGATGATCACCCCTGCATCCGTGATGCCACCGAGCACGGCAGAGACGCCGCCGCTCACGAGCAGAATGATGATAAGGGGATTATTGAATTGCTGCAGGAAGCGAAGGAGGGAGGAAGGCGGCGGGGCATGTGGGAGGACGTTCGCGCCATGGAGCGCTCGACGTCGTTGCACCTCGTCGGGGTCGAGGCCACGTGCAGGGTGGACATCGAGAGACGTGATGATGTCGTCGACCGACCGTGCATGCCATGGCAATGCCGACGTCACAGTTCGGTCATCGCCACTCATAGTGGAACTCCGACAGCCGCATTGATGGCGTCTTCCAGGAGGAGCGCATGCACGGCATTCATGTCCACATGCAAGATCCTGTCCTCCGACGCAAACGGCACCCGTGTTCGAATGCAGGCGATCACGCGCTCCAGTGGTTCACTCGATGTGAGCGGACGGAGGAGGTCGATACCCTGCGCGGCACAGAGAAGTTCAATGGAGATCACGCGTTCGACGTTCTGTACGATATGCCACAGTTTGCGCGCACCGATGCTGCCCATGGAGTTGTGATCTTCTTGATTGGCCGATGTTGGAATACTATCCACCGACGCGGGATGCGCATACACTTTGTTCTCGCTCACCATCGCCGCGGCCGTGTACTGTGCGATCATCATGCCCGAGTGCAGACCGCCGTTCGGTGTGAGGAATCGCGGCAATCCCCCGAGAGCATGGTTCACCATGCGTTCGGTACGACGTTCCGAAATGCTCGCCAACTCAGCAATGGCAATGCCAAGGAAGTCCAGCACAAGTGCAACGGGCTGCCCGTGAAAGTTCCCACCCTCAACGTGCGTGTCATCATCGGCAAAGATCAGCGGATTGTCCGTCGCAGAGTTCATTTCGCGCTCGATCACCGTCGCACAATACTCCACGGAATCACGAGTGGCACCATGAACCTGCGGCATGCAACGCAATGAGTAGGCGTCTTGCACTTTGTCGTCGCCCTCGCGATGCGACGCGCGAATGGCGCTGCCATGCATGAGCGTGCGAAGATTGCGCGCGGAACGAAGCTGACCGGGATGCGGACGTGCTTCATGCAATCGTTGATCGAAGGCATTATCGGTTCCGCGCAATGCATCGGCGGACAGAGCGCCGGCGATATCGGCCGCATCGCACAACCGTCGAGCACGATGCACGGCCAGCGCGCCATAGGCGCACATCATCTGCGTGCCGTTGATAAGTGCCAGGCCTTCCTTGGCAGCAAGACGAACAGGCTCGATGCCATGCTCACGCAACACGTCGGCGGCCGGTCGACCGTTGATCTCTCCCTTGCCGATCAGTGCCAAGGCCAGATGGGCCAAGGGTGCGAGGTCTCCACTACTGCCAACACTGCCTTGTTCGGGAATCGTCGGCGTGATGCCGGCATTGATCATAGCGACCAGTGTGTCGAGCGTGGACAGGCGAATGCCCGACAGTCCTTTGGCTAATGCATTCACGCGTAGGATCATCATGGCGCGTACAACGGCATCGGGCAACGGATCGCCCATGCCGGCGCTGTGACTGATGATCAGATTCTCTTGCAGAAGCTCAACGTGCTCCGTTGGAATGAAGACGTTGGCGAACTCGCCAAAGCCCGTGGTCATTCCATACACGATGCGCCCCTCGGCGATCCATCGCTCGACGGCGTCCCGTGCTGATTGTACACGTTCGCGTGATCCGGGTGTAAGGCCGATCTGTGATGTTGGATCGAGGGCGGCCGCGGCCAGCGCATCGATCCCGAGTGAGGAGCCATCGAGGTAGAGCATCTGCGAAATTACAACGCAGGTCCGAGCGCTTCGAGGAATTCCTGGATGTCGGCCTTTGACGAGAGGCCCAGCTTCAGTCGGATGGACTTCCGGTGCTTCTCAATGGCACGTGTGGTCACGCATTGCACCGTGGCGATCTGCGAGATGTTCAGGCCGGCGTGGATGTAGATGCAGATGCGTACTTCAGTGACCGAAAGCTCCGGATAGTTCTTCCGGAGCTTTCGGGAAAAGTCACTGGTGTATTCCTGCACCTGCTGCTCAATGGTCGTGAGTCGATCGAAGTCTCGGATCTTCGACCGGATCTCGCGTGGCAATTCTGCGAGCTCTGCAAGGATCTCTTTCGGAGATTGAAATCGCAGATCGTCCAGCTTGTCGGCGATCGTCAACAGGAACTCGCGTTTCCGTTGAATGTGCAGGGCAAGCAATAAGCGGTCGTCGCTCATTTTTTCTTGTTGTTCGTCGGACCCTTGATCAAAGAACTCCACGAATATTCCTGCGGGATGGCGCGGCCCTGCTTGGCGCAGTCGATCAGGAAGGTTGCCGTGGTATCGAGCACCCATTCGAAGTTCTCTTCTTGTACGGAAGAGCGTTCTGCATCCGGTGCACAGTTGAGATAGTCGATGGCGTACGGAATGCCGTCGCGCACGGCGAACTCGATGGTGTTGAAGTCGTACCCGAGCATCGTGCAAATGCGCAGACAGAGGTCCTTCAGCGTGGCCTCCATGGCGGGCGACAGTGTGAAGTCGGCCTGATAGCGCAAGTGATGCGGATTGCGCGGCTCATACGGCATGATGTGCACGTACTTGCGTCCGATGCAGTAGCAACGATAGTATTCCGTGAACTCAATGCCCTCTTGCAAGGTCATCACAATGTTCGAGGTCTCTGCATAGGCAGCAAAGAACTCGTCGACGTTGTTCACTTTATACACGTGCTTCCAACCGCCACCATCGTAGGGCTTGAGATACGATGGGAAGCCAACATAGTCGAAGATCTCTTGCCAATTCAGCGGGAACATCAGGTTGCGGAACGATTCTCCCGTCGTATCAGGTGGGTTCTCCTTGCTTGGCAGCAGCACCGTCTTCGGGACCGGAATACCGGCCTTATGGGCAATGGCATAGTTGAAGAACTTATCGTCGGCACTCCACCAGAACGGATTGTTGATGATGCGCACACCATTCAGGGCGGCCACCTTCAGCATGGCGCGATAGAAGGGCACATCTTGCGAGATCCGGTCCAGGATCACATCATACTCGAAGAGCTGTTCCAACGTGATGCCACCGATCTTGACAAATTCGGCCATGACACCTTGATCGCGACTGTTGATGGCCTCGACCAAGGCCGGTGGGAAGGTTTGTTCCATGCCGAACAGCAAGCCGATCTTTTTCATTGTTACCCCAGGGAAATGCGAGAAAGCGCAGTTGAAAATCGTGTGTGGGAGGTGGTGCGAATATAGGCAGGATGGTCACGCACAAAGGTAGGTACGTACTGCAAGGAGCTCCATCTGCGACGTTGCCGTGGTGTAGGCGGCAAAGGTGGGGTCGGAACCAAGCCAATGGCCCAGGTTGACGTACAGGCCACGACCGATCTGCTCCTGTACGGCCACGTGCCGGTGCCCCATCACGACCACATCGTAGCCCTCGGCGATACGTGCTGCGGCAAAGTCACGTATGCCATCCGTGGCGCCATAGTCCTTCTTGTCCGTGTATTCCCTGCTGCCTTCCGACGTACCCGAAGCGAGCCCGATGCCGAGATCGGGGTGCAGCACCCGGTAGATCCATTGGGCCGCAGAGTTTCGCAGGACGGAGCGCAGGAGCAGGTAGCCGACGTCGTTATGCGCCTTACCGTCTCCATGCGAAATGTAGAACCGCTTCTCGCCCAGCTGCACTTCCACGTCTCCGGTGATCACGCGAAGGCCCAATTCCTCTTCGAAGTAGGTGTAATGACCGAAGTCGTGATTCCCCATCAGATACGTCATCGGAACACCGGCATCCCGAAGGTCATGGAGGGCGGCAAGGGTGCGCACATGGCGGCGGGGCACCACGGTCTTGTAGTCGAACCAGTAGTCGAACAGGTCGCCCACGATGAACAGATGCGCTGCGTCGGTCGCCATGCGGTCCAGCAGCCGTAGAAGCAGTCGCTCCCGCTCTCGGTCCGCCTCCGGACGTCCGAAGCCCAGATGGACATCGGAGAGGAAGTAGACCACGGGGCCGCGCGTCAGATCAAGACGGAGAGATGTAAGGGAAACGACCGGTTCAAGCATATGCCGACGAAAATATGCCCCTTTCCCCTTTCCTCTCTCACTTTCCTCCTTCACCTGTATCTTTGTTCGCAATGAATCCCTCTCTTCGCAAACGGGTGACCACTCGCAGAGTGATCGAAATGAAGCGGGCCGGCGAACCGATCGCCTGCCTGACGGCCTACGATGCCATGACGGCAGCGCTGTTCGACACGGCCGGTATCGACGTGATCCTCGTGGGCGACTCCGTTGGGAACGTTGTCCAGGGTCACGAGACCACGCTTCCGGTCACCCTCGAACACATGATCTACCACACCCAGGCAGTGATGCGTGGGAACCACCATGCCTTGATCGTCACGGATATGCCCTTTATGTCATACCAGGTCACTCCGCAAGAAGCCTTCCGCAATGCGGGAAGGATCATGAAGGAGGCAGGGAGCGGGGCGGTGAAGCTTGAGGGTGGACAGCGTGTGCTGGATGCTGTGCGGATGATGACAGAGAGCGGCATTCCCGTGATGGGACACCTGGGGCTCACGCCACAGAGCATCCATCAGTTCGGCTCGTACAAGCAACGCGGTACGTCGGAAGGAGAAGCAGATGCGATCAAGCGCGATGCCGTGGCATTGCAAGAGGCCGGAGCCTTTGCCGTGGTGCTCGAGAAGATCCCTGCCGCCCTTGCAGCAGAGGTCACGTCGATGGTGGACATCCCAACGATCGGTATCGGCGCCGGCAGTGCTTGCGATGGTCAGATCCTGGTGTGGACAGATATGTTGGGTATGAGCACGGAATTCCGTCCGCGATTCGTACGCCGCTATGCAGAGTTGCACGACGTGATCACGTCGGCCGTGGCCGCCTATGTGGACGATGTGCGCGAGCGCCGCTTCCCAGACACAGAGGAAAGCTATTGATGCGCTTTCTGTTGTGGGCTGGAACGTTGTGCACGATGTCGGGACTCATAGCGTGCACGTCGCAATCAACGATCTCCGATCCGTCGCAAGTGGTGTTCCCGGACAGTGCGGTAAGCTATCGCACATCGGTGCAACCCTTCATGACGGTGACGTGCGCGTTCTCGCAATGTCATGGCGAGGTGAACCCCGCCGGCGGCGTGCGATTGAATGATTACACGGGGATCATGTTCAGTCGTGGTAATCTTGCCGTTCCCGGCAAACCGGACGAGAGCCTGATCATTCAAGTCCTCGACAAACGGATCGCCCACGCCGCAAGCGTGCTCGACCGCGTGAATGCGAACCACTATGCCGGAATGCGCCGTTGGATCACCGAAGGCGCATTGAACAATTGAGAACACAGATTTTTCTACGGAGCAATACATGAAGTCTCTACGATCGTTGGCCCTCCTTGCCACCCTCGCCCTCTTCGTGGTGTCGTGTGCAAAGCATGGCACACCAACGCCGGTGGACGGACTCACGGTGTACACGGATCAAGTGCGCGACTTTTCGGTGAAGACGCCAACGGGCTGGTTCACACAAAAGGTACCAGGCGAACTGATCGTGGTGCACTCTTCGAAGGAAGCGGCACGTCGGTTCATGAGCTATGGCAAGGGGCCTGCCGGATGTAAGATCGAGTATCGTGTGGTGCGGTTGGACTCGACGCGTACCATCGATACGGTGATCCAACGCAGCAAGCTTGAGTTCGAAGACAATCTGCAGCGCGGCACGGTCACGTCGACGACGTTCGCCGGCTCGCCCGCGAAGAAGCTCACGCTGGAGTTCGAACAAGAGGATGGGACCTTCAAGTCGGAGACGTACTTCGTGCAGAAGGACACATTGGTGACGGTGCTGTACTTCGGTGCCTTTGGCGGAACGTATAAGGACTATGCGTCGACGTTCGACGAGATCCTGAAGTCGGCCACGATCGCCAAGGACCGTCCGAAGGTGGAAGTGAAGAAGGACACGGCCGCACCACGCGGACCGGAGCCACCATCGGATACGTTGCGGAACTACAGTGCTCCCGAGTTCTCGATGGATATTCCACAGAACTTCCAAGGCATGAAGTCGACCTCTGCCGGCGTGATCTCCTCGGTGAACATGGTGGGATCCCGCCTCGACTGCAACATCCAGGTGGACGTCTTCGATGCATCGAAGCAGAACAACCTGGACAAGATCATCGAGCAGAACAAGGCCAAGTATGGCACGTCGCCGAACTCCACCACGCTTGGCGGACAGAAGGCAGCCTACTTCTCGTATGGCGGCGGACAAGTGACAAGCCGTGCCTACTTCACGGTCAAGGGCAACCGCATGTACCGGGTCACCGTGAACATCTACAAGCCCGACCAGGGCGTGTATCAACCGATCTTCGACAAGTGCCTTGGCTCCTTCAAAATGAAGTGATCTTCCGCACAATGATGTAACGAAAAACGCCTCGTCGGTCTTTACTGGCGAGGCGTTATTCATTTTGCATATTTGCCTCGCCGCCCATTCACCAACGACTCGACGATGCAGCACTCCTTACGACGTCTTCTGTACGGTCTTCTCTTCCTGTCCGCCTCCGCCTCTGCCGTTGCCATCCCACAGTTCTCGCTGATCAGCGGTAACCGTTGTTCCGGATGTCACGTGAACGTGCAAGGCTCCGGACTCCGCACCAACCTGGGTTGGTATTCCTACATGGATGTGAGCATGATCCCGCGCGAAGGCAGCTTCCTGAGCGGTCTCTACGCGGGCGATGAATCGAATCAGTTCCTCGACGACAAACTCACACTCGGACTGGATGTTCGTGTACAGAACACCCGTTCGTTCTACGATTCTGCCGCTCCGCGCACGACCTTCCCAATGCAGGCCAACATCTATGCCTCCTACGACATCTCAAAGGAGTTCATGGTGGAAGGGTCGTTCAACTTCGCCGCCTTGCGCAAAGCGCCGAACTCCACCGAGGTGGTCCGGTATCCGGGACAGCGTGCCGGAACCTTGAGCGCCTACTTCAAACCGAGCGACTCGCTTCCGATGTTGCGCGTGGGTTTCTTCCGACCGGCCATCGGTCTGCGGTGGGACGATCACACGGCATTCACGAACTCGTATGTCACGGGCACATCCCGTCAGGCCTTGGTCGCCCCGATGTGGGCGGAGTACGGCGCAGAGATCAGCTATGAATCGTTGAAGTGGCTCACGGTCCAAGCCGGCGTGTTCGGCTCGTCGGGCCTCTCCGAGCTGAAGTTCAGTGATGGGAAAGATCTCTATGCGGCCTTCTCCGGCAATGCGCCCACGTACACCGCTCGTGTGATGGTGTGGCCACGCGCTTTCGACGACAAGCTCAACATGTTCATCGGGGCCTCGGGTCTTGTGAACTACAATCTTGGGATGGTGAATGCATGGGCCGGCGTCGGGCTCACCGATTGGCTTGCTTTGCAAGCAGAGTTCATGCATCTGGATCGCGTGGGCGTCCTCCAGGCCAACAACATCACGGCAGAGCTCATGGTGCAGGTGTGGTCTCCACTTCTGCCCTATGTGCGCTTTGAACATGGCGAGACCAAACGAGCGCAAGTGGCAGATCTCGCAACCGTGAATAGTATCATTCTCGGCGCGCAGCTCTTTCCCATTCCCTACGTCGAGATCCGTCCGGAGTATCGCATTTGGGACACGGCGTTGCCGGGCTACACATCACGATGGAACGTACAGCTCCACATCTTCTATTGAGGTCGACCATGCTCTGGAAACTCATCATTGCCTTGTCGTGCGTGTCCATCCTTGCCGGTGGCATACTCTGGGTCAAGGACGGAACCATTCTCTTCCCGCACGATCGTGAGGAAGTGCGCACCACCGTTACCGATCCACTCTTCGGCACCACCAAGGAAGAGATCACATGGAAGTCTGTTGAACCAAAGTTCGGCTTGCTACCGCAAGGCACAGACCTCGTCGACATTCCCCGTTCCTACATCTTTGTTGTGGGCGCCAGTGGTGCCTTTATCCTGCTTGCGTTGATCATGCGCAAGCGTCAACGAAACCAATCTGTCTAGAACATGAAGAACGAACATCACGACTGCTCCGCATCCCGTCGGGACTTTCTCTGCAGATCTGCTGCCGTTGGAGCGGCCATTCCCTTCATCACGATCTCATCGCTGATCGTTGCCTGCGAGAAGCAGGAAGGATCACCTACCAATTCAGGCGTCTTCGTAACCGTGGACATCTCCACGATCCCCGAACTGGCCACGGCACCGAGCATCATCCTGACGAGCGTTTCTGGGTTGAACAACGGCGATCCGGTCTTCATCTCTCGCGTCACCTCCACGTCGTTCAACGTCTTCACGGGCATTTGTACTCATAGCGGCAATCCGATCAATCCACCGGATGCATCGATCGCTCGCCTCGAATGTCCGTTCCACAACGCAGAGTTCTCGAAGACCGATGGAACCGTGCAGAAGCAGCCGACCTCGGGCTCCGCTCGCAACCTTCCCACCTTTGTCAATACCTTCGACGCCGCGAAGAACATCCTGTCGATCACGCCCTGATGCAGATGCTCGACCTTGCCTTCGATGCCGTCGTTGAACGCGGGAAACATCTCTCGTCGGTCCTCGCAGCGCTCTTTGCCCAGATCAAACCGGATCAAGAAGAAGCAACGGCCATTCGGCACGAACTCTACCAGCGAGTACGCGCTCTCGGCATGCCGACGTTCTTGCGTACTCGCATCGAAGATGCCTACGGTCCATCCGTTGCCGAGGCCATCATTGCCGCAAGCATGCAGGATGCACCGGTCTTCATCCGACCGAACACCTTGCGTGCATCGGCGGCCGACGTGCAACGCGCTCTTCCCGGCTCCATCCTTCGTACCGATTTCGGATTCGAGGCGCTCGAGATCCCCGAGGCATATGGTCTCTTTCGGACACAAGCCTATCTCGACGGTTGGTTCGAGCAACAGGACCTTGCCTCGCAACGCGTGTCGATCACGCTCCGTCCGCAGCCCGGCATGCGCGTCGTGGATGCCTGCGCCGGCGCGGGTGGCAAGTCGTTGCACATCGCTGCCCTCATGAAGAACACCGGTCGCATCATCGCTCTCGATGTGGCCGAAGACAAACTCAATACGTTGCGGAAACGCGCCGCGCATGCCGGCGTGTCGATCATCGATGCACGACCGATCATCTCCACCAAGATCATCAAACGATTAGCCGATTCGGCGGATCGCGTTCTGCTCGACGTGCCCTGCACCGGAACCGGTGTGCTCCGTCGCAACCCCGATATCATGATCCACATGAGCGAAGCGTCGTTGCTGGAACTGCAAGAGATCCAGGCCGACATACTTCGACGTCATGCACGCAGTGCAAAGCCCGGTGGATTGGTCTGCTATGCGAACTGCAGCGTGTTGCCCGACGAGGGCCGCCTACAGGTACAGCGGTTCCTACAAGAAAGCGGCAATGCCTTCACGCTTCTGGAAGAGTGGCAGACATTGCCGCATGAAGTGGATTGCGACGGATTCTATGTTGCGCTCATGCAACGATCATGAGACGAGATAGCGCATCAGTTTGCGCTTCGCCACCGGCAGGATGGTGGCCTCGAACGAAAAGTCCAGGTCCGTATCACAGATGAACGTTGCCGGATTCGGCAACTCCTTGTTCACGGCAACGAGCTCCAACTTCACATCTTCAGGAGCCCGCAGTACCGTATCCTCGTTGAGCGTGTCGATCTCCACCGTGCGCATGGCACGATACTGTTCATCCTCTGCCGTGAACAGCGACAGTTCATAGCGCAACACATGGAACAACTGCACACGATGTTCGGGGATGAGCACGTATCCTTCGTCGCGATACAGCGGCACGATCCCCACTTCACCGATCTTCATGTGCTCGTTCACAAACTCATACATGGCCGCCCCTTCCTCCTTCAGCGCCTTCAACTGAGGAAGTGCCCATGTGATCAGGGCGAACATCTTCTCGACGGACTCCGAATCGGCGGCTACAGTGTCGAAGATCAAGGCGTTCTTCTCAAGGTCCACACCCTTGAGTGTTCGTGGTGCATGCGTACGGAACTGCTCACCCAATCGAACGATGGTGTCGAGCATGTTCGTCAGTTCCACCACGTTGGCAAGATCCGGATACAGCTTGCTGTGCCGAAGATTCTGTGTGGTGGCTTGGAGGGCGGCGAGGATGCGGTACTGACCTGCTTCAACGTCAGTGCCTGCCTTGGTGAAGAGCTCAAGATCGAGTGGCGTCATTGGATCCTCCAGATACGGTCGTGATACACCTTCATAACAATTCTCCCTCCAACTTTGTTACATTTCGGGCATGCACACACTGTACCTCTCGCTCTTCCTCGCCTTCTTCGTCGTTACAACGCAAGCTCAACAATGGCAACTCGGCTCGCATACGAATGGCATCACGGCCATCACGTCGGTGCCCGGCACGCCCACGTTCGTCACCATCGGCAACGACGGCGTGCTGCATTCGTGGCATGAACGAACCGGTGTTCCGATCGCAACAAGGGCGCTCTCCGTCGACCCGTCGCCGATCGGAAGTTACTTCATGCCGCTGTTGTATGCACGCACCGACAGTGCACTGCTCTATGTGGTCACAGCCCAGCGCGTGACCTGCGTTCAGGCAGACCTGGGTGCCGTGGTGTGGACGCTCGATCTTGAACAGGGGTCGCTGCAAGACCTGGGGATGACAACGGTGATCACCGACACGATGATCTATCAGGACCAGATCCTCTCGACCGTCTTCATCGACCTTCGAACAGGCATTCGCACAACGTCACCCGTGGGTGGACTTCCACAACCGGCGCTGTCAAGCTGTCTACGCGTTGTTGCCGATAGCGTGTTTCGCATTCGATACGAGGATGGCGTGGTACTCGACACGCTTGTGATGCCGAAGTCCATCAAGGCGTTCGATGCAACACCTAGCGGCACGCTGATGGCCGTGGCCACGGACGAGCGCATGTATGTTCTTGCCGCGGACTCGTTGCAAGTGATCGACAGTATTGCCGTTCCCAACTACTTCGGTGAGAAGATCTTGATCTCGCCCACCGGAGGTCGTGTGGTGAACGCCCGCGGGATCCTCTGGAATCGCGCCACCAAAACGAAGTACTCGTTCGATAACGACGACAATGCACCATCGTCCGATCTGCTCACGCACATCGCATGGTCTGCCAACGAGAGCATCGTAAGCGGTGTGGCCAAGCTGCCATGTTCGAACGGCATGGCATGCAAGGGCGGGTGGATGACGATCTTCAATGCCGACAACGGAACCATCCTTGTCCATCCGATCGGAACCGTGGGTACGTCGTTCGATGCATCGATCACGGATGATGGCACCTATGCTGTCCTTGCATCCACCGGACTCGTATCGTTACGTCGTGTGGTCGATGGTCACGTGGTCTTGAACCGCTGGCCATTGTCGACGCAGATGTTGGGCGGCGCCACGTCGCCAACAGCCCAGTATGGCATGTATGTACATTTCGATGCCGACACCGGAGGCATCGATCCGATCCCGATGACGACGCTCCTTGCCCCTTCCCCGTCGCAGGCCACCATCACCTTCTCCGTTCCTGTTGCCGCACCTGTTTCGCCGCTGTTCGTGACGGACCGCATGACGTTCACAACGAATGCCACGTACATCGTCGATGTCCTCAACGGAACGTTGCGTGTGGTGAATGTTGCAACGGGTGCGCAGTCGGATCTTTCCGTCGAAGCGCGTGCGGCCATTCGTTGCACTGGCTCTGTCGTGGCCACCATGGTCGGCAGATCCACCGTAAGCATTATCGACTGTGCATCGCTGCAGAATGTTGGTGGATTCACGCTCACCGATTCCATCGTCGCCATCGCCGCCGTTCGCGGCACATCATGGCTCGTGGCCACAACGGCAACGCAACACGTTGTGTACGACATGGCAACGAAGATGGCCATCGACACCATCGACCTTGGTGTGGACGATGTTGGCAAGGCTCTTCGCACGAAGCACTTCATTGAGAAGACCGGCGTGTATGTGTCGTCGCACATGCTCGCTCCCGATTCGCACGAGCTCATTGCCACACGTTTGCGTGATGGGGTGATCATCCGTCGGGGCGATACCGTGCGCACCGATATTGCCGATCTCTGCGTATCCCCCAACGGATTCGCCGTCGTGGCCGTTGCATCGGACGGACGGGTGACAACAACGCGCGGGTTCACAGGCATCGACACACTTGTCGTCGACACGACCACCACGTCCATTGCGGGCGATCCGGTGGAAGCCGATGCTGAGATCTCCATCGCCCAAAGCATCCTCCATGTTCGGTCCACCGATGCCACGCCTGTGCGTGTGGACGTGGTCGACGTGGTCGGCCGCATCCTACACAGCGCCATGGCCGAGGAGCACGCCGTCTCCCTTGCCGCCTTCCCACACCAAGCCCTGTATGTGCGCGTCGTTGGTCGCACTCGATCATGGACGCAATCGATCATCGCACCATAGTCATCTTCGACGGGGTCTGCAGTTTGTGCAACGCCTCGGTGGATCTCTTGATCCGCGCTGACAGAACGTCGTCGATCCTCTTTGCCTCCCTTCAAAGTTCGGCTGCGAAGAAGCTGTTGGCCGGACACGACGTGCATGAAGAGCCGGATTCCATCATTGTGCTCCATAAGGGTCAGATACTGACCGAGAGTCAGGCCGTTTTGACTCTGCTGCCCTTCCTGTCCTTCCCCTGGCCCCTGTTTGGCGTGTTCCGCCTTGTTCCGCGCTTCCTGCGCGACCCGGTGTACCGGCTGATCGCCCGAAACCGGTACCGGTGGTTCGGGAAACGGTCGACGTGCCGGATCCCCACGGCCGAGGAGCGATCGCGGTTCCTTGAAGAGCTCTGACCAGATCGGCTAGTATTTATCCCCAATTCGTCCTATCTTTGTGGCCCTTTTGTCGGTTACCTCCACATGGAGTCCAAATGAGCACCTACATCGTCAATCCAGTTGAAGTCCGCGCAGATGAGTCCTCCAAGGGAAGCATCTACAAGTCGATCGTTGCCATGGGCATGCGCTCACGTCAGATCAACGATCAGATCAAGACGCAGCTCACGGAGCGTATGGCAGACGTGATCGTCGACACGGAAGAGACCGATACTCCGAACTACGATCAGATCGCGATCAGCCGCGAGTTCGATTCGATCCCGAAGCCCACCTTCCTTGCCATGCGCGAGAAGATGGATGGTAAGATCCACGTCAAGATGGGCGAAGTGCCCGCTCCTACGCAGGAATAACGAAACCAACGCAACCACTTCGAGCCATCCGGTCATTCCGCGATGGCTCGTCCTTTTTATGAACGTTCTTCTGGCCATCACAGGAAGCATCTCGGCGTACAAGACGCCGTGGCTTGTGCGCGACCTCCGTCGTGCCGGCCACAGTGTGCGCGTCGTGATGTCGGCCTCAGCCACGCACTTCGTTGCGCCATTGGCGCTCGAGAGCGTCTCGATGCAGCCGGTGATCGTCGACCCGTTCGATCCGACCATTCAAGACCGCGGCTCGTGGCATGTACACCTGGCCCGCTGGGCCGATGTGATGCTTATCGCACCGTGTTCGGCCTCCACCCTTGCTCGTCTAGCCAACGGACTGTGCGATTCCGCTGTGATGACCGTGGCCTGTTCATTGCCGTCGACCACGCCGCTCTTGGTCGCTCCGGCCATGGACACCGACATGTGGCAACACACGGCCGTACAGCGCAACGTGCAACGCGTCCAACACGACGGTGCCATCATCATCCCTCCCGAAGAAGGTGAGTTGGCGTCAGGGTTGCAAGGGGCAGGGCGGCTTGCCGAGCTTGGTACGATCGTTGACGCCGTTTCGCGCATGCGCGCGGAGAACTCCGGCGAACGAACGATCCCCGCGGCAACACATCCGACCGGTTTGGCCGGCCGGCGTGTGGTGATCACAGCAGGTCCAACGCATGAGGCCATCGACGATGTGCGCTACATCGGGAACCACTCGACCGGCACCATGGGCTTTGCGCTGGCCGAGGCGGCGCGAGATCGCGGTGCCCTTGTGACGCTGATCGCAGGTCCTGTTCACCTCCCCACCCCCGTCGGTATCGAGCGCATCGATGTAACGAGTGCGGTCGAGATGCACGAGCGCACCATGGAACATGCGGACCACGACGTGGCCATTTGTGCTGCGGCCGTGGCCGACTTCATGCCGGTGGACCGCGTTGTTGGAAAGATCAAGAAAGACACCGTTGCAGCAACGGAACACACAACGCTCATACTGCAACGAACACCGGACATCCTTGCTGCCCTTGGCGCACAGAAGCGACCGCAACAAGTGGTCGTGGGCTTTGCACTTGAGAGCACGGATCTCGTCGACTATGCAACATCGAAGCTCGAACGCAAGAATGCCGACATGATCGTGGCGAATCTTGCCGGAGGTCTGCAAAGCGGCTTCGGAACAACAGACAATACGATCACCCTCATCACCCGATCTGCACCGCCGGAGTCGTTCCCACCCATGTCGAAAGCGGCATGTGCGAACATCATCCTCGATGCGATCGAACGTCTTCTTCCTCCCTACGATCTGTAACGGCCCTTCCTAGTGATAACACTCACGAACATTTCTGTCGACCTTGGCAACCGCATGCTCTTCAGCGGCGTGTCCTTCCTGATGCAACGCGGAGAGCGCATCGGTCTTGTCGGTCGCAACGGCGCCGGCAAGAGTACGCTCCTGCACATCATTGCCGGCGAGCGCAAGGCATCGTCAGGCGAGATCGCCAAGCAAACAGGCACCACCATCGGCTTCCTCTCGCAGGACCTTACGCTCGACGTGTCGTTCACGCTTCGCGAAACGGCCATGCAGGCCTTCGATGAAGTGCTGGCACTGCAGGCGCGCATGGACGCCATGCATCACGAGATCATGACGCGCACGGACTATGAGTCCGACGACTACATGCGTCTCTTGCAAGACCAACACGATGCGCACGATCTCTTCGAGCGCAAGGGCGGGTCGACCATGCATGCCGATATCGATCGGATCCTCACCGGTCTTGGCTTCATGCCGGCCGAGTTCGATAAACCGCTTGCACAGTTCAGCGGCGGATGGCAGATGCGCGCCGAACTTGCGAAGCTTCTGCTCCGTCAGCCCGACTGTTTGCTGTTGGATGAGCCGACGAATCACTTGGACATTGACTCCGTGCAATGGCTTGAAGACTTTCTGCGCAACTACGACGGCGCTGTCGTCCTCGTCTCGCACGATCGGACCTTCCTCGATACGATCACGAAGCGCACCATCGAGATCACGCGCACCAAGATCTACGACATTCCGGCACCGTACTCGTTGTACGAAGAGATCCGCGCGGAGCGCATGGAACTGCAACGTGCAGCGGCTGCCAACCAGCAACGCGAGCGCGAGCGGATCCAGAAGTTCGTGGACCGATTCCGCTACAAGGCATCGCTTGCCACACGGGTGCAGTCGCGCATCAAATCGCTGCAACGGTTGGAAGAGATCGAGGTTGACGACGAAGACACGGCCTCCCTCCGCTTCCGCTTCCCGAATGCACCGCGCAGCGGTCGTGTTGTGGTGGAATGCATTGGCGTTGTCAAGAACTACGGCGAAAAGAAGGTTCTCAAGAACGTGAACTTCGTACTAGAGCGCGGAGAGAAGATCGCCTTCCTCGGAAAGAACGGCGAGGGCAAGTCGACGATGAGCAAGATCATCGGCGGACTCGAGACCCTTACCTCCGGCGAGCTCATCATCGGGCACAACGTGTCCATCGGATACTACGCTCAGCATCAGGCAGAGCTCCTTGGTGGTCATAACACCGTGCTACAAGTGATGGAGAACGCCTCGCCGCCCGAAATGCGTCCACGCCTTCGTTCACTCCTAGGCGCCTTTCTCTTCAGTGGCGACGATGTGAACAAGAAGGTGGCCGTCTTGAGCGGTGGTGAGAAATCTCGCCTTGCTCTTGCTCGCCTCCTTCTCCAACCTTACAACCTTCTCATCCTCGACGAGCCCACCAACCACTTGGACATGCTCGCCAAGGAAGTGCTCAAGCAGTCGCTCATGGACTACGACGGTTCCATGATCGTGGTCAGCCACGACCGCGACTTCCTCGACTCGCTCACCACCAAGGTGGTCGAGTTCCGTCACGGCAAGCTCCAGGAATTCCTCGGCGATGTGGACGACTACCTCAGAGAGGTACGGGAGGGAAGAAGGGCGGAAGTGAAAGTGACAAGTGACGAGGTACGAGTGACAAGTAAAGTGACAAGTAAAGTGACAAGTGACGAGTTACAAGTGACGAGTAAAGTGACAAGTGAGAAGAAGCCGCTTGCGGGTGATGCGAAGAACGAAGCGAAGAAGCTTGCAAAGCGCTTGTCGGAGATCGAAGGACTTGTAGACACCTACGAAAAGAAGATCTCCGAGCTCGACCTTGCACTTGCCGATGGTGATCTGTACAAGGACGTTCCGAAGCAGAATGCCATTCTTGCAGACCATGCCGAAACGAAGAACAAGCTCGATACGTTGTTGACCGAATGGACCACCATTACAGAACAACTCGAAGGCCTTCATCAATGAAGCTCATCCTGACCATGGCAACGTTCACGTTGCTTGCACTGCACCTCTCCGCACAGGGATTCGACAACCGTCGCACCGTAACGGTGACAGGCGAAGCCGAGACTCGCGTTGTTCCTGACCGTGCCTCCATCACTCTTGGTGTGGAGACCGAAGGCAACGTTGTGGCCGACATCAAGCGCGACAACGACAAGAAGGTACGCGCCATGCTCAAGTCCATTCAGGCCATCGGCATTCCGGAGAAGGACATTCAAACAAGTCAGCTCTCCATCGAACCGCGCTACAACTACAAGCAGGATGGAACGCGCGACTTCCTTGGCTATGTGATGCGCAACACCATCTACGTATGGATCAAGGACCTCACCAAGGTGGATGCCGTGATCGGCGCCAGCGTGGACCAAGGTTCCAACGTACTCAACAGCATCGAATTCAACTTCAGCGAGACCAAGCGCGTTGCGGATTCGTTGCGCATTGCTGCTGCAAAGGACGCAAAGGTCAAGGCCGAAGCGTTGGCCGGTGCCGTCAATGCTCGCGTCACCCGTGTGATCACCATCAGCGAGTCAGGCTACCAGCAGCCGCCCATCCCCATGTACAACAAGGCCCCGGGAATGCTCATGCGCGCCTCGATGGATGAGGGCGCACCGACGGTCTCTGCAGGTCAGCTCATCATTCGTTCAACCGTGAACGCCGTCTTCGAAGTGGAGTGATGCTCAACAACAAGAAGATCATCGTTGTCCTTCCCGCCTACAACGCATCGAAGACGTTGGAGATGACGTATCGCGAGATCCCCTTCGACATCGTGGACGATGTTGTGCTCGTGGACGACCACTCGCGCGACGACACGTCGCATGTTGCGCGTGAGCTCGGCATCACGCATGTGATCCGTCACGAGCAGAACAAGGGATATGGCGGGAACCAGAAAACGTGTTACGACACGGCCCTTTCGTTGGGCGCCGACATTGTGATCATGCTGCATCCCGACTATCAATACACGCCACTGCTCATTCCATCGATCGCCTCGATCATTGCCAACGACCTCTATCCGGTGGTCCTCGCATCGCGCATCCTTGGCAAGGGTGCGCGCAAGGGCGGCATGCCACTGTACAAGTACATCGCCAACCGCGGACTCACCTTCGTGCAGAACATGCTCGTGGGATACAAGCTCAGCGAGTATCACACAGGGTATCGCGCCTTCTCGCGCGACGTGCTCGAAGGCATCGATTACCATCGGAACTCGGACGACTTCGTCTTCGACAATCAGATGCTCTCGCAGATCATCTATGCGGGGTTCGATATAGGAGAGGTCACCTGTCCGACGAAGTACTTCGAAGAAGCATCCTCCATCAACTTCCGTCGCAGCTCCATCTACGGCCTCGGCGTTCTTGCCACCAGCATCAAGCACTTCTTGCAGCGCATCGGCATCGGCCGATTCGCATTGTATGAACAACCATCTTCAAAGAACAGACCATGATGATCCGCGCGTTCCTCCTTTCCGCCCTCTTCTGCACCGGCGCCTTGTGCGCTGTGGCACAACAGCCAACGGAATTTCTGACGCAAGGCAACGACGCCTATCAGAAGAACGACTACAAGAAGGCCATTGAGCTCTACACCAGTGCCATCAGTGGTTCTCCCTCGCTCACCCAGGCCTATTACAATCGCGGTCTCGCCTACATGCAAACGAAGCAAAGTGCCAACGCACTGCGCGATTTCAGCAAGGTGATCGAGCTCGATCCCACGTTCAAGGATGCGTACTTGAACAGAAGCTTCATCAACATCGTCGAGCATCGCGTCAAGGAAGCCATTCCGGACCTGTCGGCCTATCTCAAGATCGACGGTCTCAATGCAACAGCTTGGTTCAATCGCGGACAGGCCTATCAGGAATTGGGGAAGACGGACTCTGCGATGGCAGACTTCACGAAGGCGCTTTCCATCGACACGACCTTGATGAGCGCATATCTGGCCCGCGGCGTGATCTATGCACGCGAAGGCAAGACCGACCTTGCACTGAAGGACCTTCAGAAGGCCACAAAGCTCAATCCCGAAGAACCGCTTGGATGGCTGAACCTCGGGCAGGCCTACCTATCGTCCGGCAACGGCGATTCCGCCGGTGCTGCATGGCGCCGCTTCGTGACCATGGAGCGCGGCACCGATCGGTCGAAGCAGGTGGACACGATGCTCATCGAAATGTGCCAGGACAGCCGCGGCATGGTCGACAAGGCCTTCCAGGACACATCCAAGCTCGTCACCATCAAGCTGCCGCAGCACTGGTTCGCCAACACGCAGGATGATGGCAAGGTGTTCAACTTCTTCGTGTCCAAGGAAAAGATCGAGAAGCCGACGGACATGTATTCCAGCGGTGTGGCCGTGCACATGCTGCGAGATGTGGTGAAGAACTACAATCTCAAGGACAAGTCCGCCAAGGCCATCGTCAGCTTCTGGACGGCATTCCTGGACGATGCCTGTAAGGAATACGACGTGTACACCGTGAACAAGACCGAGCCCATCAAGGTGGGTGCTTGGACGGGCAGTATTCGCGACATCACGTTGCGCATCAAGAAAGAGTATTACACTGTTCACAAGTTCGAGGCAGTGGTCGCCAGCAAGGACAACGTTCTCTGGATCACCGCCGAATGTCCGGCAGAACTATGGCCCGCATTCCGCGATCGCTATCGCAAGGCCATCGAAACCATGCGTCTTCCGTAGATTTGACCTATGATCCTTACCGACAAAGAGATCCTCGCAGGGATCGACAACGGCACCATCGTCATTGAACCGTTCGACCGTTCCTGCCTTGGTTCCAACTCGTACGACGTCCACCTCGGACGCACCCTGGCCACGTATGACAACGACGTGCTCGATGCCAAAGCGCACAACCGTATCACCACGTTCGAGATCCCGGACGAGGGCTACGTGCTCGATCCCGGCAAGCTCTACCTTGGTGTAACGGAAGAGTACACGGAGTCGCATGCGCATGTGCCATTCCTTGAGGGCAAGAGCAGTGTTGGCCGACTTGGTATCGACATCCATGCCACGGCCGGCAAGGGCGACATCGGCTTCTGCAATTACTGGACGCTGGAGATCTCGGTGAAGCAACCGGTGCGCGTCTATGCAGGCATGCCCATCGGTCAGCTCATCTACTTCCTCGTCCACGGCGATGTGATCAATCCGTACAATCGGAAGCCCAGCGCCAAGTACAATGACCGTGCCGCCATCCCCGTCGAATCGATGATGTGGAAGAACTTCCCCGAACACGAACGCATCGTATGATCCTTCGCATTCTTTCGTTCAGCCTTGCCGCCCTCCTGCTCCTTTCGTGTGCAGAAGAGGAAGAGGAGCGTCTGGACGAATCCGGTTTCGACGAGCAGACCATTCTCGACGAGCGTGCTGAAAAGGACAAGATGTTCGCATCGGCCGACGATTCTCCGATCCCCGCTCCGCAGCGTGCATCATTCTCGGGTCTGGCCTACTATGCGCCCGACTCCAACTACTGCATCGATGCCGATCTCGTGTTGCTGTCAACACCCGATACCATCTCCATGCAGACATCGGTTGCCAGTGATGTTCGCAAGGCCATTCGCATCGGCACGTTCAAGGGCACGGTGAAAGGTAGCAAGGTCTCGCTTGCAGCGTATACGTTCGCTGATGGTGATGCAGACCAGCTCTTCGTTCCATTCACCGACAAGACGAATGGCTTCGACACCTACGAGGCCGGTCGATATCTCGATATTGTGCGCCACGATGACGAAGACTATATCCTCGACTTCAATCGCGCCTACAATCCGTATTGCGCCTATAACACACAGTACGCCTGTCCGCTCGTTCCGGCAGAGAACCGTCTCCCCATCTCGATCCGAGCCGGAGAGAAACGATGGCACTGACACTCCGTCGCACGCTTGCCATCTGGTCGCTTTGCCTTGTGGCCACCTCCTGTTTGTTCGTAAAAGCGCCTGAGCAAAAGGTCGTGGTCGAGAACGTTGCTCTGAGCCCGAAGCCAGAGATCGAAATGAGCGACGAGCTGGTGCGCACACGCACGGGCGACATGATCGCTCTGCTCCCAAAGGGTTGGTTCTTCCTCGACACGAAAGGACAGGAATCGTCCGACATCTTTGCCGTGGCCGTGAATCCCGAGTACACCGTGAGCGCCGTCTTCGCCTCGATCCCCAACAGCGAATCGTCGAAGGAGATGCTTGAAAAGGAAGGTGTTCTCGGTCTGGCACGCGCCTCGTTCAATAAGCATGCACGGAAGACGGCAAATTCCACGAAGCTCATCGGCACCTATTCCACAGCGGAACTTGGTCCACGTCGGTTCGGATGCTACGAGTTCTCGACGAGCGGCGGCGGCATGCGCACCCGTTGTGCCGTGTTCTCGTCCAGTCTGGGCAACCATTATGAGTTCGCCCTAGTGCCGATGACCGTGAGCGGCAAAGACCTGCTGCCCGACGCAGAGCAAGTGAAGATCTTTCGATCCATCCTCGCCACCGTACAGTACTGATGCAACTCTCCGAAGACACCGAAGCGGTATTGGAATTCCTCGACACCACCATCGAAGGTGGCCTTCGCAAGCGCAACGATGTGGGTACCATTCTTGAACTTGGTGCCACCCATGGAGAGGCAGAGCTCTTCAACGCCATCTCGCGCACGGGCACCGGCATGTTCAAGGTATACGGAACACTTCGCCGCCTGCAGCAAGGGGCTGAAGGGTTCGCACAGCTCGAGCGTGAATTCGCCACCCAGATGAATCTCCTACGCGAACAGCTCGCCACACTCGTGCAGCATGCCGACGATGAAACGGCGCTGCGATTCGACGACATCTATTTCGGAATGTCGCAAGGTGTGATCCGCAACCTCGTAGACCTTGCCCATGATCTGGCCAAGATCAAGGGATTACAGAACGACGGTGCGACACCTCAATCTTGATATCGTTCTTGGCATCATCTGTACCGAGCTTTTCGCTCAGGTCGTTCTCAACGTTCATGTTCGCCCCGCCTGGTGGTTCGTGGTCCCGGCAGCCGCATGGCTGATGTATACCGTTGACCGGTTGCTGGATGTTCGGAAGCAGGGCGGACAGTACGATACGCCACGTCATCGATTCCATCTTCGACACCAGCGCCTGTTGTGGGCCGCGGTATTCGTCCTTGCCCCCATCACCCTCGTCGTCGCCATCCTGTATCTCCTGCCCGATGTATGGATCGTTGGCGCCGTCCTTGGTTCGCTCACGCTCCTGCATGTGGCCACGCAGGGTCCGGGCCTTCGTCGATACCGCGGCGTGATCAAGGACGCCACCGTCGTGATCATCTACACCGCTGCCATATGGTCGGTACCGTTGTTGCGCTGCGCCTCCCGTCCGCTTGGCATCTGGCTCTTCCCCGCCGCCTTCCTCCTCCTTGCCACACAGAATGTGGTGCTCTTCGGACTCATGGAAGTGCGCTCGGATGAAACGCTGGATCGGTCGTCGCTGGTGCGCACCGTCGGCATCCCGACATCGACCGTGCTGCTCCATGCTTGTACCATGCTCATCGGCGGACTTGCCTTGGCCATTGCATTGTCCGACGCACCGCATGCAAGCGTGGCGGCCATGATCATCGTGGTGATGACGATCACGCTCGAGTTGCTGTATGCGGCACGTCGAACAGTAGCAACGAATGAAGTGTATCGACTCGTTGGCGATGGGATCTTCTACTTGCCAGTGCTCATCCTCGCGGCATCATAGCGCGGTCGATGCCGAGCACACGACGTGCAAGTTTCAACGCCCGTTCATGTCGCTTGCGCATGCACACGCCGGACACTCCGATCTTCCGTGCCGCCTCTTCAAGTGTGAGTCCTTCGAGATAGTGAAGATTCAACACCTGAGCATAGTGCGACGGCAATCGGCGCAGCACGCCTTCGGTCTCCAAATGATCTTCCATGGTGTTCTCGGTGGAGATCGAACACTGTCGGGCCAACGATTCCTCGACCTGTGCCCATCCTGATTCGTCGTCGCTGGCATCCGGATACACGTGCTTGCGTTTACGCTTCGACACGCGCATCAGGTAGCGCGACATGACACGGTATTCGAAGGCGGGCACGTCGTGCACCGGCTCGCGGGCCGCACGTACGGCATAGAGGGTGGCAATGGTGGCAGCGCTCTGCGCATCATCCACATCATCGGGTGAACACAAGGGAAAGTGACGTTCGTATCGGCGATACACGTCGGCTGGTTCCCGTTCCATGCTGATCTCCATGAACGGTTGGTGAAAGTGATGCGAACATCACGCCACACTTGTCCGAGACCTATCACCGATGTATGAGCACGTCGTCACTACCAACAGAATCGCCGAATCAACGGGCGTTCGTAGATTGGCCCGCATGAACCCTCTCGCATTTCTGGGCTCCATCCCAACAACGCAGGTCCTGATGCCCGCCGGCACATGGGTGTTTCGCGAGAACGAAAGCTGCGGTCGCGTCGGCTTCGTCCTCTCCGGCACCATTCGCGTCTTCAAGGAACACGAGTCCGGCAAGAGCATCACGCTCTACCGCTTGGGATTTGGCGACTCGTGCATCCTCTCCATGTCGTGCGCACTCAGCAACCCGATCCACCAGGCATCGGCCATTGTCGAAGAGGATGCCGTGGTGCTCACCGTGACCACTGCCGAGTTTCGCACCCTCATGGACACGTCGCACGAAGCACGCGACTATGTGTTCAGCGCCTTTGCATCGCGTCTGACCGACGTGCTCATGCTCCTGGAAGAAGTGGTCTTTCGCCGCATGGATGCGCGTATAGCAGGCCTTCTGCTGGAGTACGCGGCACGCCACGGGTCCGACACCATCGAGATCACCCATGAGCAATTGGCAGAGGAGGCAGGCACGGCCCGCGAAGTGGTCACCCGTCTGCTCCGAGAGTTCGTTGCCAACAAGTGGGTGAGCACAGCACGCGGCGCGATCACGATCACGAACAAGGGTGCACTTGCAAAGGCTGTTGCGTGACCTTGGTCACACAGTCGATCGCTCCCCTTTTCCCTAGTTTTGACATCGATCATTCACAACACGAACTGCACGATCATGTTCTTCAAGCAGATCTACGAGCCAGGCCTTGCCCACGCCTCCTACATGGTGGGCTGTCAGAAAACCGGTACCGTGATGGTGATCGACGCCAAGCGCGACGTCGACACGTACCTTGAGATCGCCCGCCAGGAGCGACTGCAGATCACGCATCTCACCGAAACACATATCCATGCCGACTTCCTCAGCGGCACTCGCGAGCTCGCCGAGCTCACCGGCGCAGAAATGCTGCTGAGTGATGAAGGTGGCGAGGAGTGGCAGTACGAGTTTCCGCACACCGGTCTCACCGACGGCGACGTGTTCATGGTGGGCAACATCAAGGTGCAGGTGATGCATACGCCGGGTCACACACCCGAGCACATCTCCTTCCTTGTCACCGATACACCGGCCATTGCCGACGTGCCGATCATGATGTTCACGGGCGACTTCGTCTTCGTTGGTGATGTCGGACGTCCTGACCTGCTTGAAAAGGCGGCGGGGTATAAAGGAACGATGGAGATCGGTGCACGTCAGCTCTGGACGTCGCTCGAGAAGTTCCGCGACCTGCCCGACCATATTCAGGTCCACCCTGCCCATGGCGCAGGATCGGCCTGTGGCAAGGCATTGGGCGCCATTCCTTCGTCGACGGTGGGATATGAGAAGCTCGTGAACTGGGCCTTGCGTCACACCAACGAAGAGGACTTCGTCCAGGAACTTCTCTCCGGTCAGCCCGAGCCTCCCTTCTACTTCGCACAAATGAAGCGCTTGAACAAGGTGGAACGCGGCCTCCTTCCCACCGTGCCTGAGCTTGCACCCCTCACGCTTGCCGATGTGGACGATGCATTGGCCAACGGACAGTTCATCATCGACACTCGGTCGAAGGTCTCGTTCGCCGGCGGACATATTCCGAACACGATCAACATTCAAGACAACAAGGCCTTCTCCACATGGGCCGGATGGGTCCTCAACTACAACGAGCCCTTCATCGTGATCGCGTCTCCCGAACGGACCAATGAGATCATGCGAAAGCTCATGCGCATCGGTCTCGATTCCGTACGTGGCTATCTGCCTGACGTGGCGGCGTGGACGAATGCAGGTCGCGACCTTGCCACCGTACCGCAGATCAACCTTGATGAACTTCAGCAGCGCTACGATCACGAGAACGTTGTGGTGATCGACGTGCGTGGAGCTTCGGAGTACGATGGCGGACATATTCCGGGCGCTTGGAACATCCATGCCGGCTACTTGCCGCAGCAGTTCGCCGAGATCCCCAAGGACAAGATGGTGGTGATCTCCTGTCAGTCCGGAGACCGCTCCAGCATTGCCACATCCGTGCTCCTGCGCGCAGGATTCACGAATGTTGTGAACTTCCCGTTGGGATGGGCGGGATGGAGAGTAAGTGACAAGTTACAAGTGACGAGTGACGAGTGAAGAAAGAAGGAAAAGAGAAGGAAGAAAGAAGGAAAGAAGAAGTAAAAGAGAGTGAAGAGAGAAGGAAAGGAGAAGTAAAAGAGAAGTGAGACACAAACAGGTTATCGCACTTGGTGGTGGAGGGTTTTCCATGGAACCGGAGAATCCTGCGCTGGACCTGTACGTGCTGCAAGCAGCGGGTGTGGAGCGGCCGAAGGTGTGCTTTCTTCCGCATGCGTCGAGCGATGAGGCGCGATACTGTTTGAACTTCTTCACGGCATTTGCTCGATACGACTGCACTCCGTCCACGATGTCCTTGTTCTCCACTCCACCGAAGGCCAACATGGAGGCGTTCTTGCATGCGCAGGACGTGATCTACGTTGGTGGCGGCAATACGAAGTCGATGCTGGCAGTGTGGCGCGAATGGGAGCTCGATCGCATCTTGCGTTCGTGTTACGACCATGGCGTTGTGCTCGCCGGCATCAGTGCCGGTGCGAATTGTTGGTTCGATGCCTACATCACGGATTCTGCATCGCAGGAACTGGATGCACTCACGAACGGACTCGGTATTCTGTCCGGCACGTTCTGTCCGCACTACAGTGGCGAAGAACAACGTCGACCAACCTTCCATCGCCTCGTGGCCAACGGCACAGTTCCCGATGGCGTTGCCTGCGACGACGGTGTTGCCGCACACTACATCGATGGACACTTGCACACTGCTGTGGCATCGACCCCCTATGCACAAGCCTATCACGTCCGCAACACTCCCTCGGGAGTATCCGAAGAATCCATTCCCACTCATCATCTCGAACCGACCACATGAGCACAGAGATCACACCGGAAGCATTGAAAGCACGTATCGCCGCAGGCGAGGACCTTGTTCTGCTCGACGTACGTCGACCCGACGAACATGCAGAGAAGAACATACCAGGCTCGCTCTTGATCACACTCGACGAGCTGGAAGATCGCCTCGATGAACTCGAACCGTTTCGCAACAAGGAGCTCATCGTGTACTGTCGTAGCGGCAACCGCAGCGCACAGGCATGCATGTTCCTCGACATGAGTGGATTCACCAACACCGTGAACTTGAAGGGCGGCATGTTGGCATGGTAGGCGCCGAGATCGTTGCCTATGTTGTTGCCGTTCTCATTGGTATCTCACTTGGATTGATCGGAGCGGGCGGCGCTATTGTTGCCGTTCCGCTCTTTGTGTATGTGCTCGGCATCCCGCCCGCGAGAGCAAGTGGGTATGCGCTCTTCGTGGTTGCCGTCTCGTCGATCTATGCCGTCGTCCAGCATCACCTTGCCCGTCGCATCGACTGGCGCGCCGTGATCGCCTTCGGTGCCTCAACGATGGTGTCGGTGTATCTCGTGCGCGCACTGGTGATGCCATCCCTCCCTGCCACCCTCACACTCGGCCCTCTCACCATTGCGCGAGATCATGCGCTGATGATCGCCTTTGCAGGCGTTCTGTTCGCAGCGGCCATCGGCATGCTGCGCTCGTCGGCGGAACCCGAAACAGCAACACAACCGCACGTGGCGCGGCTCACGGTCTTTGGCGTGGTCATTGGTGTGATCAGCGGTTTTCTTGGCGTGGGCGGCGGATTCTTGATGACGCCTGCACTTGTCCTGTGGGGCAAACTCGACATGAAGCGCGCCGTGGCAACGTCGCTCTTGCTGATCTGCGTGAACTCTGCTGTGGGTGTGATCGCCGACATGCGCGCCGGCCTCGACTACGATTGGCCCTTCGTGCTCACCTTCACAGCCCTCACGACGGCCGGCATCGTGATCGGCACCCTCCTCGGCAAACGCATTCATGCAACACATCTGCGTCAAGGATTCGGCTGGTTCGTCCTCATGATCGGTGTTGGTGTCCTCGTGCGCGAACTCTTCTTCTGACGCACTTGTCACTCGTCACTTGTCACTCGTCACTTGTCACTCGTAACTAGTCTTCGTACTTGTCTTTATTCTTCGCCCGGAACAAAAAGCTCACCGGCACACCTTCGAGATCGAAGTGCTTGCGGAGTTGACGTTCGATGAAGCGCTTGTAGGCTTCCGGGATCAGCTCGGGATGGTTGGCGAAGAAGGCGAAGAGTGGCGGGGCGGACTTCACCTGCGTGATATAGTTGATGCGTAGGTCGCGGCCCTTCACACTTGGCGGTGGTACACGCTCGAGTTCCGGCAATACCAGATCGTTCAACTTGCTGGTGCTCACACGCATTGTGCGTCGCGCCTGGATCTCCTTGGCCATCTCCAGCAGTCGTGTCACGCGTTGCTTCGTCAGCGCGCTCACGTAGACAACGGGCGCATAGTCCACCGTTGGAAGTTCTTCCTTGATCTTGCGGGTGAACTCTTCGGAGGTGTGTGTGTCCTTCTCGACCAGATCCCACTTGTTCACGGCAATGATGATGCCACGACGTGACTCTACCACTTGCGAGATGATGCGTTTGTCCTGTGCTTCCAGTCCCTGTGCCGCATCGATGACCACAATGGCAACATCGCATCGGTCGATGGCACGTGCGGTTCGCATCGTGCTGTACAACTCCACCTGCTCTTTGATCTGGCTACGGCGACGGAGACCGGCCGTGTCGATGAGGACCATCTCTTCACCGTAGAACTTCACGGTACTGTCGATGGCATCTCGTGTTGTGCCGGCGATCGGCGTCACGATCATGCGCTCCTTGCCAAGCAGCACATTCGTGATCGAGCTCTTCCCAACGTTCGGTCGACCCACGATAGCGATCTTCAACCGCTCATCTTCCACTTCGTGTTCGGTCGGCAAGGCACTGACAATGGCATCGAGAAAGTCGCCGGTGCTTCGGCCGTTCAAGGCCGAGATCGGGTATGGATCGCCGAGACCGAGTGCATAGAACTCAGAAGCATTCAGATCGGTCTTCGCATTGTCGCACTTATTCACGACCAGGGTGACGGGCTTGTTCGAGGTGCGAAGCATCGTGGCGATCGCTTCGTCGATCGGCGTCATTCCGTCCACACCGTCAACCACCATGATAATGGCATCCGCTTCTTCCACGGCCATCATCGCCTGCTCGCGGATCGCCTTGTCGAACAGCTCCATGCTCTTCGGCACGATACCGCCGGTATCGACCAATTGGAACTTGTGTCCATTCCACTCGCCCACGGCATACAGCCGGTCGCGCGTCACACCGGGCTCCGACTCCACGATCGCGTGCCGTTCTTCGATGATGCGGTTGAACAATGTTGACTTGCCGACGTTAGGTCGGCCTACGATAGCTACGAGACTCATGGTTAAAAATACGGGGAAAAGAGAGGGGGAAGGAAGAAAGAAGTAAAAGAGAATGAAAAGAGAAGGAAAAGAGAAGGAAGAAAGAAGGAAGAAAGAAGGAAAAAGGAGTGAAAAGAGAAGGAAAAGAGAAGCAAAAGAAAAGGAAAAGAGAAGGAAAAGAGAAGGAAAAGAGAAGGAAAAGAGAAGGAGAAGAGAAGGAGAAGAGAAGGAGAAGAGAAGGAGAAGAGAAGGAGAAGAGAAGGAGAAGAGAAGGAAAAGAGAAGGAAAGGAGAAGAAAAAGAGGGGAATGCGAGGGGAGAGGGTCGGCGGGACAAAGAAGGCGGACGTTGGTGTTCGGATCTCAGAACTATAGCTTGCCTCTCGAGCGCAGGGTTCTGATCGACGCGTTGAGCATTAGGTACACTTCATTTGCCATGCCCCAGGCCGTTGCGAACTCGGAGAGAGACCGATAGAACTCGTCGTGTTTGAGGAGTTCCATCCAGTAGATCGTTTCACTCACCTCCTTTTGGGCGATCTTCAGTTTATGGACGAAGTCCTTGGGACTCTCGGCAAAACGTGATTCTCGGATGTTCGCTCCGACGGAGGTTCCGCTTCGCAAGAGTTGCCGGAGCGTATCACGGTCGACAATTCGGAACCAGCACAGTTTCACTAACTCGCGGGTCGCATGTGCCAGTTCGGTGGAACGATCGATCAGGATAGTGTTTCGCATGGTGCCTCCACGCAATACGTGCAGGCCTCAGGGCCGTTCGTGACAACCCGCTTTGGCAGCGCGCACCTGTAGGTTGGCTTCGATCGACTACCAAACGCACTTCTCTTTTCCTTCTCTTTTACTTCTCTTTTACTTCTCTTTTACTTCTCTTTTACTTCTTTCTTACTTCTCTTTTACTTCTCGTTTACTTCTTTCTTACTTCTCTTTTCCTTCTCTTTTACTTCTCTCTTACTTCTCTCTTGAGTGCTGCAACCTCTCCATCAACACAAAATCATAACTCACCAGCATGGTCGATGCCGAGCCATGCATGCCGATGGTGACAGCTTCTTTGTCGCCAACATTCCAGTAGACGTATTCTGATTCGACGACGGCGTGTGGACCGTAGTGGGAGATGAGGTCATCGACGAAGATCTTGGCCGCTTGTTCGCGTTGGGCCTTATCGCGAAAGGTATAGTAGAGCTCAGCCTTGAAGGCCCGGTTCTGTGCGTCGACATGAATGAGAAGCGAGTCGGCCATGAAGCCGTTGCGACTGTAATTCTTGAAGGCAAGAACGGACTCTTCGATGCGCTTCTTCACGCAGCCCGAGTCCTTCGCATAGTCCTCCACATCTTCGCGCGCTGTCTTGAGCGGTAGTGCCAGCGGCCACCGACGTACAGTGGTGGAATCGTTGAACACAAAGTTGTCGGGTGCGAACCGCACGGTCATCAGATCGTCTTCCGCCACCACGCCAATGCTCACGAGATCGCCATCATACCCTTCCCACCCTGCAAAGTCCTCGCCGAATCGCGACGGCTCACCAAGCTTCGTGGTCACGATGTCGGTAACGCGATCGAGCGTCTTCGCGCCATCGTAGGGGATGAACAGGGTGATGGCCGACATGGCGTTGTTGTTGTAGTGCACGTACACCGAATCGGTCTTGATGCCTTCCCACGTATAGCCCGTTGCCTGCAGCACTTGTTCGGATCCCCAATCCATCAGACCATCGCGCACTGCAAGACCCTCCTTGGCCAAGACCACGCGCGCATTGTCGGCCGGTGCCATGTATGGCACGGTCGTTGGCCATCGATGCTGGGCCTGTGCAAGGGTCGACGTGATCAGGAAGGCGGCAAGGAGGAGCGAACGGGACATGGCAGTTCCTGCGCGAAGAGTGGATAGCTCCGATCGACCGTTGGTCACAACGCCTTGATCAGCTCGGCCACAATGGCCGATGGCGTCATGCCCTCTGCTTCTGCATTGAAATTCGTCACGATACGATGTCGGAGCACACTTGCGGCCACGGCGTTCACATCCTCGATGGACGGCGTGAACCGTCCAGCAAGGGCCGCGCGTGACTTTGCGCCAAGAACGAGATACTGCGAGGCGCGTGGTCCTGCTCCATAACTCAGGAAGTCGCGGACGATCTTGGCCGAGCTTGCTCCCGGACGTGTGTTGCGCACGAGTGTGACCGCATGCTGGATCACATTGTCGGCAACGGGTACTCTGCGCACAAGATCCTGGTAGGCGATGATGTCGGCAGCGCCGATCACACGTTGCAGTGTTGGCGTGCGCTCCACCGTGGTGCTTCGCACCACTTCCATTTCTTCTTCCATGCTTGGATAGTCAAGCCACAGATTGAACATGAATCGGTCCAACTGTGCTTCGGGCAATGGATACGTTCCCTCTTGCTCGATCGGATTCTGCGTAGCGAGCACGAAGAAGGGTTCTTCGAGATGATAGGTGGTCCCCGCCGCCGTCACACTGTGCTCTTGCATGGCCTCGAGCAATGCCGCTTGTGTTTTCGGAGGTGTACGGTTGATCTCGTCGGCAAGGACGATGTTGGCGAACACCGGACCTTTGACGAAGCGGAAGGATTTATGTCCGGTGGTGATGTTGTCTTCGATCACTTCCGTACCCGTGATATCACCGGGCATCAGATCAGGCGTGAACTGAATGCGTGAGAACGAGAGGTCCATCGTTTGTGCCAGCGTGCGGATGAGCAAGGTCTTTGCAAGACCCGGTACGCCTACGAGCAAGCAATGTCCGCGCGCGAAGAGCGAGATCAGCAACTGATCGACCACATCTTCCTGCCCGACGATAACCTTCTGGATCTCCGTTTTAACGTTCTTGATGGCCGATGATACGTGGTGTACGAGTTCTACGTCGTTCATGCTGGAACTTTCTCTGCGTTACGATAGGCCGATCGAACGTCGGCAAGCAGCCGATCGATCTCGGCATCGGTGGTGAAACGTCCGAAGGAAAAGCGTAGTGTGCATGCGGCGAGCTCCGGTGTGCGCCCCATGGCCACGAGCACATGCGATGGCTTCGGCTTTTCACTGGAACATGCACTGCCCTTGCTTGCACATACATCGGGCATGGCATTCAAGAGGATATCGGCATCGATGGATTCGAACGTGATGTTCGAGGTCGTCGAACTGCGCTTCAGACGATGTCCATTCACGTGCACACCCTGCAGCCCTTCCAACCCTTCTTCGAAACGGTCGCGGAGAGCGCGAATACGTGCAGCGTCCGACTCCATACAGGCATGGGCGATCTCGCCCGCTGTGGCAAGTCCGACGATGCCCGGCACATTCAACGTTCCGGAACGAATGCCTCGCTCCTGACCTCCACCGTAGAGCAACGGCTCCACATGGCAGGTGATCTCTTTGCGCGAGCGGATGAAGAGAGCGCCAACGCCTTTCGGACCGTAGATCTTGTGTCCGGAGAAGGTCATCAGATCGATACCGATCTCGTCGACATGCAACGGCATCTTCCCATAGGCCTGTGTGGCATCCGTCATGAAGAGGGCGCCGTTGGCATGGGCAATGGCGGCAAGGGGCTGAAGATCTTGATAGACGCCGGTCTCGTTGTTCACGGCCATCACACTAAGCATGAGCGTGTTGGAGTTGACGTGACGTCCGACCTCGTCGAGGTCGAGGCGACCGAATTTGTCGACCCCAAGAAAGACCACATCCCAACCTCGCTCTTGCAGATACTTCGCAGCATCGATCACGGCTGCATGCTCTGTGGCCACCGTAACGATGCGACGTCGCGTCGAACCACTGCGCTCTGCCTGTCGGGCTGCGCCGAGCATGGCAAGATTGATGGCCTCGGTTGCGCCGCTCGTGAAGACGATCTCGTTCATCCGTGCACCGAGGTGCGCCGCCACTTGCATGCGCGCCTTCATCACGGCCTGTTGCGCCATCATCCCACCGGCATGATTGCTGGAGGCGTTAAAGTACAGGTCCCGCAGATACGGGAGCATGGCGTCGAGCACGGCCGGGTCGACCGGCGTGGTCGCTGCATTGTCTGCATAGATCATGGCGGCTAAAATAGCATGCCATACAGTATCACGCTCACGAGCGAGGCAAGCATGGGCCAGGTGGCAAGTTTGATGAGAGCGGCACTCTCCACCTCGGCCAGCGTTCCGGTGAAGAGGACAATGGCGGAAACGGGCGACATGGTGCGACCGATGCTGGCCCCAATGGCGCCAAACGAGCCGAGCACAACGGCCTGAGCTTTGTCCGTGATGGCGAGTCCGGGAAGCATTGCCTGCGAGAAGGCCACGCTGGGAGCGGTGCCCGAGCCTGAAACGACGGCCAGACCGAACGTGAGGATCGGACTCATGATGGCGGCAAGGGCAAGGTTGTCGCGGAAGATGCCGGTGAGCGTGGCAATGGCGCCCACGGCCTCGAGTCCGGCAATGAAGCACGATGCGGCAATGATGAGCGAGATCACCTTCGTGAACCCAAAGCCCATGCCTTCGAAGAACGAGCCTGTCAGATCGCTGAAGTGCGTACGGTCCACGCGTGAGCCATGCATCGACGTGACGGCCATCACCAAGAAGGAACAGGCCAGCATGACGGTGCTCACATGGAGTCCGTTCGGATACATCCGAAACAGATCGGGCACAAGGTTCAGACTTGGCTGCAAAAGAAGGAGGAGGATCACGGGCAGCGGGACGAGGAGAGCACGACCGACGGAGACCGGTCGTTCGATCACTTCATTCACGGCCGCTTGCGCCACCGTGCTACCATGATCGTGCCGCTTGTACAACAGCACGGAGAGCACGGCAACGCCAACAACGAAGGAGATGATGTTCGGTACGAAGACAGCGCCAAGCACATGTCCGATGTCGGCTCCCGCATTCACATGCACGGCCACCACATCGGGTTCTCCGGGATTGAAGAGGTTCCCACCAACACTGCAACCCACAAGCAGTGTTGCGGCGGCGGCAAGGCGGGAGTGTCCGGCGGCGATGAGCAAGGGAACAAGGATCGGCCCAACGGCTGCAGCGGCAGCGGTCTGACTGGTGATGGCCATGTTCGTCACGAAGCCGATGAGTGCACCACCGGGAATGAGTGCCCATTGCAGTTTCCGGAGCGGCCGCATGAGCAACCGCACCATGTCCTGATCGCATCCCGTTTTCTTGACCACGAAGGCAAAGCCCATGGCAGAACAGATCGGACCGATGATGTCGCCCCTCCCTACCGCCTTCTGAAATGCATCGAAGACAGCCCATGGCTGCGCTGCGAGCGACGAGATCACCAACCCGGCAAGGATCAGGATCAACCGTACATCGGCGCCGCGTTTGATAAGGAGAATGGCGGCAAGGGTGATGACCCCTGCGCCGATCACGGGATAGTTCATTCGGGAAGCGAGAAGTCGATGATGGAATCTACCGATCCGCGAACGGCAGCGACGAGCACGTCTCGATCTCCACTTGCGCCGATCACCCATTGCGATGGGTCGAAGTAGCGTTGCTGCACGTCGAACAACGACTCCGACGTGAATCCTTGTAGAGCGGCGATGTACCGTTCGTAATACGTCTCGTCAAGGCCATGCAGAATGCGCATCCACACCATGCCCGCCGTTTGTTGTGGCGTTTCGTTCGAACGTGCGAACTGACCGAGCATGTGCTGTCGGGTGTCGTTCAATTCTTCTGTGCCAACAGGCTCGGAATGCAGTCGCAGGAGTTCCTGCTTGATGGTCGCAATGGTATCGGCCGTGAAATCGTTGCCCACGCTGGTGACGATCTCGATCTGCTGACTTTGCAGACGCACATGCGGATAGGCATAGGCACCATACGTATAGCCCTTCTGCTCGCGAAGTACGGCGAACAGACGCGCCATGGTATATCCGCCGAGGATGGACGTGAGCAACTGCAAGGCAAAGGCATCGGGATGCAACAGGTTCACCATCGGCAGGCCGATGCGCAAGGCGCTCTGCACGGCATCGTCCTTTGCAGCGATGCAGGCCGTGCGATGCAACATCACCGGGGCCGGACGCACAACAGTGTGTGTCGCAGGCGTTGGTGAGGGCAACGTGCGCGTGCGTGCATCGAGCGCCGCAAGCAGAGCATGGCGATCGAAGGCACCGGTGAGCAACACCGTGCGACGTGCGCGAATGAACCGCTCATGCACATGGAGCATGCGCTCGCGTGTGATGGCGCGGATCGACGATGGACTTCCCTCGCGGTTCACAGCATACGGATGTCCGGAATAGGCGATCTGCGCTTCCGCACTCATGGCCAACCAATCGGGATCCGAACGATTCATCGTGGCATCGGCGATGCGCACGGTACGTTGTCGTTCGATCTCCTGCGCATCGAAGCGCGGTGTGAAGGCACTGTCGTAGACGAGTTGGACAAGATCGAGGGCGTACTCTTTGAGTCCGACGCCAACGACCGACATGCTATCGCGATCGGCACTGCTCGAAACAGTACATCCGCGGTACTCCACCTCTTCGGCGAAGGCATCGGCGGACAGGCGTTCCGTTCCCCTGCTCATCATCGACGCGGCGAAGGCCGTTTCACCCGGGATCTCATCGTCGACACATCCCGTGTGAGCGATCACCGTGATGCTCATCATGTCTTCTTCGGGGCGGTGGATCAAATAGGCGACACTTCCGTCGGGCAGTTCGATCTGCTCCGTGGTCGGGAAGTGATATCGCAGTGGTTCGGTCGAGAGCGGAGGGGTAACGAGTGACATGTCCGTAAATTACACCTATGAAGAATACCATCGTCTTGATCACGGGCGCATCCTCGGGCATTGGAGAGGCATGCGCAGAGACATTTGCCGCAGAAGGTGCACGGTTGATCCTATGGGCACGTCGCGCCGATAAACTGGACACCGTGGCCGCCTCGATCCGAGAGCGCTTTGCCGTTGACTGCATCACGCACGTGGTCGATGTTCGAGACCGCGATGCCGTGAACAAGGCCATAGCCGCCTTGCCACCCTCTTGGGCCCCGATCGACGTTTTGGTCAACAATGCCGGTCTGTCACGCGGCCTTGAGCCCATCCACGAAGGCGTCATCGAGAACTGGGAAGAGATGATCGATACGAACGTGAAGGGGTTGCTCTATGTGACGCGGGCCGTGCTTCCCACGATGGTGGCGCGGAAGAGCGGACATGTGATCAACGTGGCCTCGATCGCCGGCATGCAGGCCTATCGCGGAGGCAATGTGTACGGCGCCACGAAGGCGGCCGTGAAGATGCTGAGCGAGAACATGCAGGTGGACCTGAACGGAACGGGCGTGCGTGTGTGCACCATCGATCCGGGATTGGTGGAAACCGAGTTCTCCGTGGTACGGTTTCGCGGCGATACCGATCGCGCATCGACGGTCTATCAGGGATATCAGCCATTGACGGCGCACGACGTGGCCGACACCATCCTCTACGTGGCCACACGTCCGGCGCACGTGAACATTCAGAACATTCTTCTCACGCCAACAGCACAGGCTTCGGCTACGGTGGTCCACAGAACATGAGCACAACGGTCCACTTCATCGTCGACGGCAAGGTCCAAGGCGTTGGCTTCCGTCGATTCGTCCTTCATGCCGCAAATCAACTCGACCTGAAAGGGTTTGTCACCAATCTCGAAGACGGAACCATCGAATGCATGGCACAAGGTGATGTGTCTGCCCTGACCGAGTTCGAAACGCTGCTCCGACAAGGTCCGCGGTTCGCCCTCGTGAACTCCGTGACGTGCACGGACGTTGAAGGCGGCAAACAATACACCTCGTTTCGCATAGTCTAGGACGCCGCCATGATCATCGATCGCTCTTCCGTTGTTCTTCTTACCGGTGCCAGTAGCGGCATTGGTGCATCGCTTGCCGTGATGTGCGGTGCGCGAGGTGCCACCGTCGTGCTCGTGGCACGCAGGGCGGATCGCCTTGCCACCGTTGCCGACGAGGTGCGCGCAGCAGGAGGCACACCCGTGGTGATCGTTGCCGATGTGAGCTCCGAGGCCGATTGCGAGCGCGTGGTCCGCACGACCATCGAGCAGGCCGGCACGGTGGATGTACTCGTGAACAATGCCGGACGTGGCAATTGCGCCAGCGTCGAAGACACGACCACCGAACAGTTGCAGAGCATCATGTCGCTCAACGTCAACGCTCTCTTTTGGCTGACCGGTCGTGTGCTCCCCATCATGAAAGCACGCAATTCCGGAAGCATCATCACCGTTGCCAGTGTGGCCGGTAAGATGGGATTCCCGTTCAATGCGGCCTATGTGGCCGCCAAGCATGCGGCCGTTGGATTCACGGCAGGACTTCGTGCAGAGCTCATGGCAACGAACATTCATGCTACGGTGGTATGTCCGGATGGCGTGACCACCGAATGGGGCACGGCAACGGAGGGGTCACCGATCGGCGACCTCTTCATGAAGGGCATTCGTGCATCGAAACGATATGCGCAGCAACTCGAACGTCCCCTTCCTCCCTTGAAGCGCATGATCTCTGCCGATGATGCAGCAAGTGTGATCCTTTCCGCCATCGAGGCCGGACGGTCGAACGATGTCTACACGCACGATGGTTCGTACGAGCAGATGCTGGCCGTTGCCGCCGACCGTATGGCGCAAGAAGATGCAATGGCACCGCTCTATCTGGGCATGATCGAAGCATATCAGGAGTTGACCCCTCAGCGTACATGAAGCACGGCCTGCGCACCATCTCTCTCCTGCTGTTGAGCATTGCGACAATGTCGTTGCTGGCGGCCGCACCATCCGACCATCCGCGGTTGGCCCTGGTGATGAGTGGTGGCGGCGCACGTGGCATTGCACAGATCGGTGTGCTGAAGGAACTGGAGCGCGCGGGTATCAAGCCCGACGTGATCATCGGCACCAGTATCGGCGCCATCGTTGGTGGTCTGTATGCGGCAGGGTACACGCCCGAGCAGCTCGACTCGATCTTCATGCACACGGACTGGGAACAGATCCTCAGCATTGGTGGCGATACGAAGCGCGAACAGCTTTCGTTGTCGCAAAAACAGGAAGACGATCGGTCGCTGTTCACGCTGCGTTTCCGCAACTTCACGTTCATCGTCCCACAGGCCATTGGCGGCAGCGCCAAGTTCTCGGCGCTCCTGCAGAACATCCTGTGGGATGCGCCACTCAACACCGTCAACAACTTCGATTCCTTGCGCGTCCCTTTTCGCGCCATCACCACCGACCTTTCCAACGGCCAGTGGCGTGCACTTTCGAGTGGCAACCTTGCAACGGCCTTGCGTGCGAGTGCAACGTTTCCGTTGCGGTACGCACCGGTGCGATTTCACGACACGGTGCTCGTCGATGGCGGACTCGTCGCCAACATTCCCGTCGAGGCCGCGCAACCGTTCCAACCCGGCGTCTTGGTGGTGATCAATACGGTGAGCGACTACCTCACGCCCGACCAACTCACCACGCCATGGAACGTGGCCGACCAAGCGCTCACTGCGGCCATGAAGCAGCGCGATCAGGAACACTTGGATTCTGCCGATGTGGTGATCACGCCCGATGTGGGCTTCCACTCTACGTTCGACTTCACGAACATCCCCGCCCTCATCCGTGCCGGTGAACGCGCCGCGCATGCAATGCTCCCAACGCTGCGCGAGAAACTTGCGCACGTCCAGAACTCGACGGAAGCATCCCAGCCTCCCCTTGTGGAGGTCATCTCTGTGCAAGGCATTCCCGACGTGATGGTGAACGTTGATGCTCCTTGCTCACGCTCACAGGCCCGCATTGCCGTACAACAACAGTTGCATCGACGCGGACTCGACTTTGCGTACATCCGAAGTGAGCGTTACGATCCGGTCACACGCACGCTAACCATCGATGCCGATGATGGACGCGTGGTATCGTTCGGCATCGATCCACGGCGACCCATCGATTCGGCAACGGCTCGACGTGAGCTCACATTCGACATCGGCGATCGCATATCGGCAAGTGTGCTCGAACGAAGCGCACTCAACTTGCGTGCCTCGGAGATGTTCGACGATGTCGACATCACCATTCGACCAAGCGCAACAGGGCATGGCATTCACGTAGAAGTGGGTGGCGCCGATCGCGGTAATCAGATGATCCGCGTTGGCGCACGCGTCGACAACGAACGGTACCTTCAAGGCGGTGCCGATCTCGTGGCCACGAACGTTGCGTTCACGGGGGTTCGTGCTGCGCTTCGCATTGCAGGCGGACAGCGCAACGGCGAACTTGCTCTCACACTCGAAGTGCCTCGCATTGCAGGATCGTTGTGGACTGCAAGCATGCGTGGATATTCCACGTTCCGTCATGTATGGATCTATGGCGACGAACCCGGACGTCCCGTGACGGAGCCCGTGCGCACCAAGGTGGACGAATACTCCGAAGATCGCTATGGCTTTCGTGCAACGGCCGGACGTCAGCTGGAGAAGAACGGCGTCATCCAAGGCGAGTTCCGCTACGAGCAGCAACGCTATCGTGACCTGCACGATAGTGTTGTACCGGCCTTTCAGCGCCTTGCCACCATCCGTGGCCTTGTGCGATGGGACGATCAGGACCGACTTGTCTTCGCGACCAAGGGACGCATCATCGATCTCTCGTTCGAGTCGAGTCTGCTCTCACTCTCCAACGGCCTGTCGTTCACCAAGATCAACTTTCTGTATCGCGGCTTCTTGAACATCGACCCCGTGGTGATCTCGCCCACGCTGCATGTTGGCGCGGCCGACCTCACGCTGCCGTCACCCGAACTGTTCTCAATGGGCGGACAGGATGTGTTCTTCGGTATGCGGGAAGATGAACAGCGCGGACGTCAGATCGTGCGCGGCTCCATGGATGTGCGCGTTCATTCGCCGCTGTCCCTGTTCTTCGACACGTATGTGAGCGTTCGCTACGATGTGGGCGCCATCTGGGCAAAGCCCGACAACATCAAACTCTCCGATATGCAGCACGGTCTTGGTCTCACGCTTGGCGTCGATACGCCGGTGGGTCCTGCACTCTTGTCGATCGGTCGTAGATTCTACTTCCTCGAGTCCCCTGCCGCCATTGCGTGGGGACCCTTGCTTGGCTACTTTGCCATTGGTATACGCATCTAAGGATCATGAGCATGGAAAAGAACGTCTTTCAAAAGATCATCGATAAAGAGATCCCCGCCACCATCGAATACGAAGACGATCGTGTGATCGCCATTCGCGACATCGCACCGTCGGCTCCCGTGCACGTGCTGATCATTCCCAAGAAGTACATCACCAGCGCGCATGGCATCACAGTCGACGATGCAGATCTCATTGGACATGTCTATCTCGTTGCGCAACAACTGGCCACTACGCTTGGCATCGATCAGAGTGGCTATCGAGTGGTCACCAATGTGAATGCCGACGGTGGACAGACCGTTTTCCATCTGCACTTCCATCTGCTTGGTGGTGAGCCACTCGGTCGCATGAATGCGGCACGGGTGGCATCAGGGAAGCATGGCGGAAGGGGCATCCTGCGCGAGGCGGGACTCATTGTTCTCTTTGCCATCGGTCTTGCGGCATTCTACAACGCCATGTCGCCCAAGCATCTCGAGTGGATCAAGCCAACGTATACGGCCGTGCCCGTGAATGACGATGCGATCGACAAGCTCATCGCCACGGCGCCAACACCGACGCCAACGCCAACACCGCCTGCAGCTACGACAACAACAGCAGCGACAACGCCTGATCGTCCGCAACGCACGGTCGACTCTCCCAAGACATCAACAGCCACGCCACCGCCACCGGCGGAACAGGCCGGCGCGGCGCGCTCCCTTACGCTTGCACAGTTCAAGAAGCTCATGGGCAAACCCAATGTGGTCCTCATCGATGCACGCTTGCAGGAGAAGTACGATCAAGGGCACATCGGCAATGCCATGAACATCTATGGCAGTGAGGTGGAGCAGCACATCCCTGAGCTCCTGGCCATTCCGCAGGACAAGATCGTCATCATCTACTGTGATGGCGGACATTGCGAACTGTCGCACCGCGTGGCCGATGTCTTCCTGCGATTCGGCTATCCGAACGTTTTCGTCTTCCTTGGAGGATGGGCAGAGTGGAGCGCACAGAAGTGACAACGACGAATGCAACGAAGCAAGTGCTCGCCCAGCTCGCCACACGGTTCGGTCTGGTAGGCGAGTCACCGTTGATGATGCAGGCCATTTCGCGTCTACTGCAGGTGGCACCGACCGATCTCACCGTGTTGATCACCGGCGAGACCGGTACCGGCAAAGAAGTGTTCGCCCACGCCGTTCACGAATTGAGTCAGCGCAAGAAGGCCCCGTTCGTGAGCGTGAACTGCGGAGCGATCCCCGAAACGCTACTCGAAAGCGAGCTCTTCGGCGCCGAGAAGGGCGCCTATACCGGCTCTGTGGAGCAGCGCAAAGGATTCTTTGAAACGGCACATAAGGGAACCATCTTTCTCGACGAGATCGGCGAGATGCCCATCGGAACACAGGTAAAGCTCTTGCGCATTCTCGAGAGCGGCGAGTTCTCGCGACTCGGATCGTCCGACAATCTCAAGGTGGATGTGCGCGTGGTGGCGGCCACGAATCGCGACCTTTCGTATGAGGTACGACAAGGTCGATTCCGACAGGATCTCTACTTCCGGTTGAATTCTGTGAACATCGTCTTGCCTCCGCTACGCCAGCATCCCGACGATATTCCTCTCCTCGTCGAGCACTTTGCGCGCAAGGTCGCCGAGAAGAACAACATCGACTATCACGGCATCGACGCCGATGCTGCGATCGTGCTCGAGACCATGCCCTGGCAAGGCAACGTACGCGAGCTTCGAAACATCGTCGAGACCATGGTCACCTTGGAGCGTGGTGCGCGCATCACTGCCGAAATGATCCAGCGCTATTTGCCGCCTCCGCAGTCGTTCGAAGAACCACGCGCCTCGCAGGCCATCGTGCGCGTTGCAGACCAAGCATCGAACGTGCACGACCCCGACGCACAGATGATCTATCGATTACTGCTGCAACTCACGAACGATGTGAACGACATGAAGACGGTACTCCGTCATCTCGTTGCATTAAGCATGGAATCCGTCACTCCCACGAGCACGGCCATCGTAAAGGCACCACAGGATCAACCTACTATGCCGGTGGAGCTCAACCTCACGACACTCGAGCGCACGGCCATCGAAGAAGCGCTCCGAAGGTCAAAGGGCAATCGTCGAGAAGCCGCAGAGATGCTTGGCATCAGCGAGCGTACGCTCTATCGCAAGATCACAGAGTATCAGCTCGACTGAACGAGAGGGAAGATGCACGGGCGCGATGGTGCGGCATCTCCATCGAAGGCAGGAGCATTGAACATCAACAGATAGTCGCCATCGGGGATCTCGTCGGCAACGAAGATCATCTCCGTGATCGTCCGCTCCGGTCGCGGCGCCTGCGGCCATTGCCAGAACATCTTATGCGCTGCGAGCGCACCACTATCCTCTTCGCGATCCACCGACGGAAGATCGATCAGCACATGCTGTACGCCGAGCTCGTGCAGGTACTGCATTGCCTCGAGCTCCATGTAGGCAGGGTTCGATCCTGACCACAGACGTGTCTGCTTCGATGCGTCGTTCGGCGTGGTGCGGATCACCACGGCCGTCACATGCTCCGTGAGTGCACGTCGCATATCGGCGGCCATCACGAGGAGATCACCCGACGATGCCATGCGCAACGGAATGGTGATCACACGGGCATGCACGAAGAGATCGCGCAGACAGTCCTTCAAGACGTACCGCTTCCCGGCAACATGTCCGATGCATTCCGTATGCGTTCCATTGCCGTGCGGTGCGATGGTAACTACATCACATCGTACCGGTCCGCCCTCTTCGATGCTCCCCACGAACGTGCCTACGCGGAACGGCTCGAAGCGCGCATCCGGAAGGTGAAAGGCGTTCGGGAACTCCGCGTCGGAGATGGCGATGGACAGATCGAAGAACACCGTGTTGTTCCACGTCACCGTCTGCCCATTGATGGTCGCTGTGAGGTTCATGCTCACAAAAATGCGTAAATCGCAGCATGAGAACGATCCTCCTTTCCGCCTTGCTCGCACTTGTCCTTTGTGCGACACCGACATTTGCCACGGTCACCACATGGCCACTCGTCCTGAAGGGACAGAAGGGCACGGCCACTGTGTACACCCCACAAGTGGATTCATACACGAACGGACAGATCGAAGGTCGTGGCGCCGTGATGGTGCAGCCCGCCTCCGGTGGCGACCCCGTCTTCGGTGCGATCTCGTTCACCGCAACGATCCCTGCCGAGCACTCTGCGTCGGTGATCCCCATCGACAAGGTAACGGTCACCGATGCGAAGTTCCCGCCGTCCGTCACAACGGGTACGATCTCGTCGTTCAAGCAGGAACTCTCCGATCTTCTCACGGCGGCGCACATCACCATCGGCGCCGACCTCATCGATCGCGCCGAGAAGAACACACCATTGAAGACGGATCCTCCGACCATCCTTGTTCGCTATGCGCCCGCCATGCTCGTTCTCATCGATGGCGAGCCACACTGGAAGAGCATCGACAACACGTCGATGGAACGCGTGGTGAACACTCCGTTCCTCCTCGTGCGCGAGCGCGGCACCACGACCATGTACCTGTACGGTGCAACGAAGTGGTACAGTGCTGCAACGCTCGATGGATCATGGTCGGTGGTCAATTCGCCTTCGGCAACCCTCAAGGACCTCGAGAAGCAGATGCTCGAACAGATGAAGAAGGATGGACGTGAAGCACCGACCACTCCGACCACCATGCCGCAAGTGGTGGTGAGCACCGCTCCTGCCGAACTCCTCTCGTTCAATGGCGAGCCTGCGTTCGATCCCATCACGGGCACATCCTTGCTCGGTGCCACGAACACGGAGTCGTTCGTCTTCATGGACATTGCCTCGCAGAAGTACTTCACCGTGCTTTCGGGAAGATGGTATCGGGCCGTGAAGCCCGCAGGGCCATGGTCATATGTGGCGTCGACCGATCTGCCGGCAGACTTCAAGAAGATCCCCGAGGGTTCGAAGTACGATGCTGTGCTCGCCTATGTGAGCGGCACACCTGCAGCGAAGAATGCCATTCTCGATGCCACCGTCCCAACGACAACGGCCGTCGATCGCGCATCTGCCACGTGCAAGGTGGAATACGATGGAGAGCCCATCTTCAAGCCTGTTGATGGCACAACGATGCAGTATGCAACGAACACGGCGAGCACCGTACTCAAGCAGGGCGATCAATACTTCTGTTGCGACAATGGAGTGTGGTTCGCCAGCACATCGGCAAAAGGTCCGTGGGTGGTCTCGGAGAAGCGGCCGGAGCAAACCGAGAAGATCGAACCATCGTCGCCGGTCTACAACACCAAGTACGTCTACGTGTATCAAAGCACACCAACTGTGGTGTACGTTGGCTACACGGCCGGCTACATGGGAAGCTATGTGTACGGACCTACGATCGTGTATGGTACCGGCTACTACTACTATCCGTGGTATGGTGTGCACTACTATCCGCATCCGTACACATATGGATTTCACATGATGTACAGTCCATACATGGGATGGGGTGTGAGCGTTGGGTATTACGGACATTACCATGGCGGATACTGGGGTCCGCCCATGTACCGTCCACCGTACTACGGATACCATCCTCCGTATGGACACTATGGCGGACGTCCGGTGAACATCAACGTGCACAACACCAACATCTACACGAATGGCGCACGTCCGGGCACACGTCCGATGGCAACACCGGCGCAACGTCCGAACACCATGCCAAGTGCGGCCACACGTCCGACGCAAATGCCGGCTCAGCGACCCAGCACCATGCAGAGTCCTTCCACACGTCCAACGCAGATGCCCGCACAACGTCCGAGCACCATGCCGCGTGGTGGTGGCGGTCGACGTCGGTAACACCTGCGGTGTGAACCTCGCAGAAATTCCTTGTACCTTTGCGTGAAAATTCACCACTACAAGGAAGATGCATGCGACTTCGTACCGCTCTTGCATCCATCGCCATGACCCTCGTGGTCACTGCCGGACTCCGCGCAGGCGATGGGAACATCGAACTCACACCTCAGGTTGGCTACCTCTTCGGAGCGAAGGCCTATAGCTACAACTACGCCGGTGAATTCTACCTTGCTCCGAACATCTGGTATGGCGCATCGCTTGATTTTGCCGTGCGGCCTGGCCTGGAGATCGAGCTTAGCGGCACCTACAGTAAGACAGGCGTCACGTTGCAGAACTACAGTTCCTTGGTCCCCGATTCCAAGCTCTTCGACGTCACATCGCTCTACATCACCATTGGCGCTTTGCACGAGCAGCGCAGGGGCAAACTCCGTCCGTACATCGGCGGTGCCGTTGGCGTGGCCGTGTTCACACCCGACAATGTGCTCTACGAGACCCTCACCCGTATGGCCGTCGAGTTCAAGGGTGGTTTGAAGGCCGACGTGAGTGAGAAGATCGGCATCCGTTTGCAGGCGCGTCTGCTCGCTCCGCTGAGCTTTGCCGGACTTGGCTTCTGGTGCGGCTCCGGCGGCTGTAGCTCCGGTGTGAGCGCCGGCTCCACGTTCGCGCAGTTCGAGCTTTCCGGCGGTCTGTACTTCGTTCTGTGATCACTCCCAACGATTCAACACAACCCACTTCACACCTATGAACAACTACCTTCGAACACTCAGTGCAGCGGTCATCCTGACCGTGGTCGCACTCACGTCGTGGTCGTGTTACTACGACTACGGCCTGTCGATCTCGGACTACGATGCCGTGATCACATCACGCGATTCGTCCGTGACCAATTGGGGAACATTCAAGACCTACGTGATGCCCGACTCCGTCGTCCACTATGTTGCTCCCGGCGAGCGCGACGATATTTCACGCGCCTACGATGCCACCATTCTGAACTCCATCGCTTCGAACATGAATGCAATGGGCTACAAGCGCATCTACGACACAACGCAGACAAAGCCGGACGTGATCGTTACCCAAGGCATCACCTCCAAGGACTACACGGCCTACTACGGTGGCTGGGGCGGATACTGGGGCTGGTACGGATGGGGCGGTTGGTATGGATGGGGCGGCTACTATCCGCCATACTATCCTGTTGGTTCCTACACGTACACGCAGGGAACACTGATCGTTGCCATGTCGAGGGTGGAAGGGACGAAGGGTGTCGACGAGCGGATCCAGTCGATCTGGCTTGCCGGCGTGGCCGGACTCGTTTCCGAGACCGCTTCATCGAATGCCACGCGCATTCAGACCCTCATTCGCCAAGCGTTTGTTCAATCTCCTTACCTCATTCCGGAGACACTCTAATGCGACTGAACAACCTACGCTCCACATCCGTCGTCATCGCACTCGTCCTTCTTGGTATGGTCTCCGGCGGCACATCGGCCTCGGCACAGCAGCGATACCTCACATCGTTGAACTGGTCGATCGGTTTCCCAACAGGAAATCTCGACAACTATACACCGAGCACGTCCTTCTCGGGATTCTCGGCAGACCTTCGATTCCTTCAGCCGGACCGGACCTTCTTTGGTGTATCCGGCGGATGGAACTACTTCAGCGATCTGCTTCGCAACGCAACGGTCTCCGTCGAGAACGGCGCCATCTATGGTACACAGGTTCGCACGGTGAATGCGATCCCGCTTCTTGCATCGGCCGGCATGTTCTTCGACGACGGGACCTCGAACATGCACCCGTATGCTGCCATCAATGTGGGTGCGTACTCGGTGAATCAACGCGTTGAGATCGGCCTTGTCCAGATCAACAACAACAACTGGCATTTCGGTGTGGCGCCGGAAGTTGGACTGATGATCGACCTTGAGCGCACGACAGCCTTCAATGCCCAAGCCCGCTACAACCGCGCTCTCAGCTCGGGAACAGCGCTCAACGGCAGTTCGGATAACAGCTACGGCTGGTGGAGTTTGAACCTCGGATTCACATTCACCGGCTGGTGATGTCACGAAGCACCATGGTGACGGAACAAGTAGGGTGTTGCGCATGAGTTCGCAATTCCTATTTTCGTTCACCACAATCAGGTAGGTGGGGGTATGTCTCGAACATTGAACAAGGTCATGCTGATCGGCAACGTCGGCAAAGACCCCGAAGTGAACTTCACGCCGAGTGGCGTGAAAGTGGCACAGTTCCGTTTGGCCACGTCGGAGACGTGGAAAGACAAAGAAGGGTCGCTGCAGGAACACACCGATTGGCATACGGTGATCGCATGGCGCGGACTGGCGGATGTGGTCGAAAAGCTCGTCCGTCGCGGATCGCGCGTCTACGTTGAGGGCAAGATCCAATCGCGCACCTTCGAAGATCGCGAAGGCAACAAACGATACGTCACCGAGATCGTGGCGGACAATTTGTTGTTGCTCGATGCGAAGCGCCCCGATCAACCGGGTGGTCACAGCGAAAGCGAGCATGCCGAATCCTCATCTGCCAACTCCGACGAGATCCCGTTCTAGGAGTGCACACCACCGTCGATCACGAATGAAAGGGCGTCCATTGGGACGCCCTTTCTTATTTTGCACCCATGGAAGTTTCCCGCAGTACAGAGATCAAGGTTGGGATCGTTACCCTTGCCGCCCTTCTCCTTGCCCTTGGTGGGTTCATGGTTGGAAAGGGGATCAGCTTTTCGCCGAACGAGAAGATCGTGATGTTCCGCCTGCCAACGTCGGGCGGACTCGACAACAGTTCGCCGATCGTTGTGAACGGCGTGACGCGTGGCAAGGTGAAGGAGATCAAGAATGAGAACGGCAGCGTTTTGGTGTTCGCCTCGGTGAACGATGTGAGCGACCTTCACGCCGATGCCACCGCACGTGTCTCCATCCTGGAGATCACGGGCGGCAAGAAGGTCGAGATCCATCCCGGCACCGACGCAGCCCCGCTTGATCTCTCGAAGGAGATCCCGGGCGTGGTGGCTGCCGATATCGGAAGCTTGGTGGGTATGCTCGGCGACGCTGGCGATGATGCGAAGCGCGTCCTCCGTCGCGTCGACACGATCACGGCGGCCCTCACCGCACTTCTCTCCGACGGCACCGTGATCGCCAACGTGAAGACAATGGCCGACGATGGTGCTGTGGCTCTCCACAATGCACGTCTGTTGCTTGAAGACAATCGTGCAGATCTGAACGTGGCCGTGAAGAATCTCCGCATGATCAGCGAAGACGTGCGCCGCATCATCGACAAGAACGATCCGAAGCTCACAGCCCTGCTCGACAAGCTCGATCGGACGATCTCCAGTGCCGATGGGACCATTGCACGTGCTGATGGCGCCATCATCAAGGCCGACACCCTGCTCAAGAACGTGAACGATGTGATCGTCTCCGTAAAGACCAACGACGGTCTGGTCCACCGCATCCTCTACGATACCGTGTTCGCCAACCGACTCGACACCACCATCTATTCCCTGCGCAAGTTCATCAATGGTGCACGTGCCAATGGTGTGAACGTGAACGTTGGGATCGGACACAAGTAAGTGGCCACGAACAGCACGTTCCTCACCGAGGATTCCAACTCCTACATCACCGAGTTGTTCTCGACCGAGGATGCATTCCTTCGTGACCTGAACGCACAAGCCTGTGCGCAAGGCATTCCCGCCATCTCCATCTCTCCGGAGCAAACGGGATTCCTGCAAGTGTACCTGCGGTCGATGCAGGCACGACGCGTGCTCGAGATCGGTTCGCTGGCCGGCTACAGCGCCATCACCATGGCACGAGCTCTTGCGGCGAACGGCAGTGTCGTATGCTGCGAGCTCATGTCGGAATGGGGAGACTTCATCGAGAAGAAGGCACGTGAAGCAGGACTCGGCAGCGTGATCTCCGTGCAACGAGGGCCGGCCCTTGCCACCCTCCAACGCCTTTGCGACGAGGGCACCGAACCGTTCGACGTGATCTTCATCGATGCCGATAAACCCAACTACGTGAACTATGTGCAGGCCGCATGGCCGCTCTTGCGTGTTGGTGGCGTGATCATCGGCGACAACGCCCTGGCCTGGGGTCATGTGACGAACGAAAACACTGAATTCGAGCCGCACAACGTCAGAGGCATTCGGGCCTTCAACCATTTCATGGCCCACCACGCCAAGCTTCAGAGCACACTCGTACCGCTTGGCGATGGAATGACGATCGGGATCAAACTGGAGCACTAGACCAATGCGTTTCTTCGTCGGCGTTCTGCTTGCATGCACGATCCTCGTTGGATGCAAGAGCACGCACTCGCTCGATACATCGTTCGACCTTCGCGAAGGCAGCGAACGCATGAAGCAATTGGTCTTCACCACCACACGCAACATCGACTCGGTGGACGTGCAGAAGCTGATGGTGGATGTGTGGAAGGTGGAACACTATGCGTATCCCGATACCATCAAGCTCTTCGTGCGTGTGCTCGACAGTACGGGCAATGTGATCACACACATGGCCCAGCCCTATGCCAAGCCGGGAGCGCCGAACTACTTCTCGCATCTGCGCGAATCGCTCGGTGCGAAACGTCGCAAGAAGATCGTCGACGTGTCGCCATTCACCGTACGCGAGTTCGGCGAGCAAGACTCCATTCCGACCTCCATCGCACTGGCCGTGGACTACAGCGGTTCGATGAAGGGCGTGCTCTCGTGGATCGAACAAGGCACGGAGATCTTCATCTCGCTCATGCGTCCGTGCGATCGCATCTCGCTCACGACGTTCGCCAAGGACATCACGCCGGTCTTCCCGCTCACGTCCGACACTTCCGCAATGCTGCGTGCCTATCGCGAGCATCGAAAGAAAGCGCCCGGCATGTACACGTCGTCGATCGACGGCTTGATGAAGGCCCTCACGTCGCTGGACACCGTCCCCATCGAGCAACCCAAGGTGTGCGTCTTCTTCACCGATGGCGACGAGAACACATCGTTCGCCAAGATGTCCGACATCTTCGACTACGCCGTGAAGAAGAACATCAGCATCTACTGTGTGGGCTTCGGCTATGCACAGGATGAGCCGCTCGAAGCACTGTCGCTCTACACCGGCGGCAAGTACTATCACGCCTACTCGAAGGCCGAGCTCAATCAGATCTTCATGGACATCTATCGGTCACTCCGCAACTACTACCTTATCACGTATCACCCTCCGCAGTACGATGGTCTGCACGTTGCAGAGCTCAGTATCACGGTGCCGGGAAGGGATAGTATGGTGGCAAGGGCAACGTATGATAAGACGCCATTGAATCCATTGTCACCCACCGATGAGTTCACGAGAGGGATCCTCTTCGCCTACAACAAGGCAGACATCGATTCCACTTCGCTCCATATCATCGACGAGATCGCCGATGCACTCGAGCGCTTTGAGCGCGTCGAGCTTGAGATCCAGGGACATACCGACAACATCGGTGGCGAAGAGTTCAATGCCAAGCTTTCGTTGGCGCGGGCAGAGGCCGTGAAGTCGGCCCTGATCTCCCGTGGCATCGAAGAACGCCGACTTCGTACGAAAGGCTACGGCTTTATGCTCCCCGTGGCATCGAACGAGACAGAAGAAGGTCGCGCCCAAAACCGTCGAACCGTCTTTAAGATCCTGCGCAAGTAACAGCGTATCTTTGCGCATGGCCATGTCCCCTATCATGTCGCTCTTCAAGCGTGCGATCGCCCGATACAATGGCGACACGCCGATGAGTGATACGCAACGTTCCCGACGTGCCTTCCTCGGTGCAGCTGCGACCTCCGTTGCCATTGTCTCTTGTAGCAAACCATCGGAGATCTTTGCTCCCGGCATTCGTATCGCCATTGTTGGTGGTGGCCTTGCCGGTCTGCATTGCGCATGGCAGTTGCAACGCAAAGGTCTTCGGGCCGATGTCTACGAAGCGTCGATGCGAACAGGCGGACGGATCCTGACCGGTCGTGATATCATTGCTCCGGGCTCGATCACGGAACTCGGTGGAGAGTTCATCGACACGGCCCACACGGACATGCTGTCGTTGGCAAAGACCTTCGATCTCGAACTGCTCGATCTGCGCGACGTTTCGTCAAAGGCATTTCACGACGTGTTCTACTTCGACGGTCGCGTCTATACCGAAGACGACATCACACGTGAGATCGCACCGTTCATTTCTCGCTTCGCCGCCGACATTGCCTCGCTGCCTCGCAACCTTACCGCACTTGCCGGCGGTCCGGGCGAGAAGCTGGATCGATTGAGCCTCGACGCGTACTTCCATGCATGCGGCATCACGGGATGGATCCGTTCCTTCCTCGAGACGGCCTTTGTGACGGAGAACGGACTCGATCTTGCCGAGCAAAGCACGATGAATTTCTTGTCGGTGATCGCCTATCAGATCCACGGCAATCCGTTCCGCTGGTTCGGCGAGAGCGATGAACGCTATCGCCTCAAGAACGGCAACGAACAGATCGTCGGACATCTTGCGGCGGCCGTGCACAAGAACATTCACACCGGACATCGACTCGAGAGCATTCGAATGCGTGGCTCATCGTATCGTCTATCGTTCCGTGCAGACAATGCATCGAAGACCGTCGATGCCGACCATGTGGTGCTCGCCCTCCCCTTCTCATTGTTGCGCGATGTGGAGATCGGCGTCGATCTTCCGGAGCGCAAACGTCAGGCCATTCAAGAAGCACGTTACAGTTTGAATTCCAAGATCATCGTCGGCTTCGACCGTCCCTTCTGGCACGACCAAGGACATAGCGGCACGGTCTATTCCGACGCGCCCGTGCAAGTGGCATGGGACAATACGGCCAAGCAAGGCGTGGCGGCCGGTGGACTCACCTTCTTCAGTGGCGGTGCGAACACGCGCGTGCTCTGGTCCAAGGGCGTCACGGCATCTGTACGCACCATGATGGAGGGCATTCGTCCCATCTGGCACAATGCGCCACTTGAGCCCACGAAGGTGACGGGCTTCAACTGGATCGACAATCCGCTCTCGAAGGGTGCGTATTCGACGTACACACCGGGCCAGTGGACGAAGTTCTATGGCATCGAGCAACAACCCGTGGGCAACCTTCACTTCGCCGGTGAGCACTGCTCGCGCGAAGGCAAGGGCTACATGAACGGTGCAGCAGAAACAGGTCGCATAGCGGCCGAAGAGATCATTCGAGCGTACAGCAATGCCAGAGTCCGCTGATTTCTTTCTGCGCGTGCATGAGCTCGTCAAGCAGATCCCATTTGGCAAGGTCACCACGTACGGCCACATCGCTGCGGCCTTGGGCGCACGCTCGTCGTCGCGCATGGTGGGCTGGGCCCTCAACGCCGTTGCACATGCAGATCGGTTCGACATTCCCTGTCACCGCGTGGTGAACCGCCTTGGTGAACTCTCCGGCAAGATGCATTTCGAAACTCCCTTCGTCATGCGCGAGCGTCTCGAAGCAGAAGGTGTGACGTTCAAGGGCGATGCCGTGGACCTTGCCGTCCATCTCTGGATCCCCGACGCATGAAGCACATCGTTGAACTCGTTCTCACTCCCGCGCAAGCTGCAGACGTTGCCTACGTGCGCATGCAGGCCATGGCCGAGGTCGGCGTTGCCGAAGCGGATGTGCGGGCCGTGGTGCAGAACCGACGCAGCATCGATGCACGTGCACGCACACCACGCATTCGTTTGCAATGCGAAGTGTATGTGCACGAAGAACCACCCGTCGACGTGCCCATCACGTCCACCTACAGGGATGCCGATCCGTCGAAGCGTGTGATCATCGTGGGCGCAGGACCGGCCGGCTATTTCGCCGCTCTCGAACTGATCGAACACGGCATCACGCCCATCGTGCTGGACCGTGGCAAGGACGTGCGCACACGTCGTCGCGATCTGCGCGCCATCCAGCAGGACGGTGTTGTGAACGAGCACTCCAACTACTGCTTCGGTGAGGGTGGAGCGGGCACGTATTCCGACGGCAAGCTCTACACGCGTTCGCACAAGCGCGGCAGCATTGCCAAGGTGTTGCGCTTGCTCGTCGAGCATGGCGCCACGCGCGACATTCTCGTGGACGCGCATCCGCACATCGGTTCGAACAAACTCTGGCTCGTCGTACAAGAGATCAGGGAAACGATACGGCGGCATGGCGGCGAGGTGCACTTCGACGCATACGTCACCGACTTCCTCCTTGCGAACGATCGCATCCATGGCGTAGTGCTCGACAACGGCACGGAGATGACGGCGCAGGCTGTGATCTTGGCCACCGGACACAGTGCGCGCGACATCTTCCGTCTCTGTGTACGTCGCGGCATCGACGTCGAGACCAAACCCTTTGCACTTGGTGTGCGCATCGAACATCCGCAACCGCTCATCGACGAGATCCAGTACCATCAACGTCCACGCGACCCTCTCCTCCCTGCCTCCTCATACTCCCTTGTCTGTCAGGTGGCGGATCGTGGTGTGTTCTCGTTCTGCATGTGTCCGGGCGGACTCATCGTTCCCTCGGCCACCGCTCCCGGCGAGATCGTGGTGAACGGCATGAGCATGTCGCGTCGCGACTCCCCGTTTGCCAACTCCGGAACCGTGGTGGCCGTGGACGAAGACGATTGGGTCGACCATCGAGACCACGGTGTTCTTGCGGCCCTGGAATATCAGGCCCAGGTGGAGCGGGCAACGTTCGCGGCCAATGGCGACGGGTCGCAACGTGCTCCTGCACAACGACTTACCGACTTTTTGGACCGTCGCGTCAGTACTTCCCTCCCTGCCACCTCCTACATCCCTGGTCACGTTTCCGTCGACCTCCACGGCATCCTCCCCGTGCCCGTGCTCAAACGACTTGAGGCCGGCATCCGTCAGTTCGGATCTTCGATGCGCGGATACCTCACCAGCGAGGCCGTCATGGTGGCCGTGGAGTCCCGCACATCGTCCCCCGTGCGCATTCCGCGCGATCGCACCACGTATGAGCACATACGCATCCGGGGCCTCTATCCCTGCGGTGAAGGGGCCGGATATGCGGGTGGGATCGTAAGCGCAGCGCTCGACGGACAGAATGTCGCCCTTCGGCTCTCGCAGACCCTATGAGATGCCCTTTTCCGTAACTTTGAGACTGTATTTCTTTCAACTAACCGGATCAATCCACATGAAGATGATCGTTGCAGCGGTAGCTGCTCTGCTCTTGATCTCTTGCAATGCCGAATCACAGGTGAACAACGTGAAGCTTGAATCAAAGAAGGACTCCGCCAGCTATGCGCTGGGATTGAACATTGCCAAGAGCTTGAAGGCACAAGAGCTCGATCTCGATGTCGACCGCATCGCCGCTGGTTTGCGCGATGGTCTTGGCGGCACGGCCAAGATGACGGACACAGAAGTTGGCGCATGCCTTACGGCACTGCAAGCCGAAGCACAACAAAAAGCACAAGAGAAGGCCGCAAAGGCCGGAGGAGAGAACTTGAAAAAGGGTGAAGCATTCCTTGCAGAGAACAAGAAGAAGTCGGGCGTGATGACCACGGCGAGCGGTCTGCAATACAAGGTCGTTACCGAAGGCAAGGGCAAGAAGCCAGCTGCCACAAGCACGGTTAAAGTACACTACAAGGGTACGAACATCGATGGCAAGGTCTTCGACAGCTCCTACGATCGCGGTCAGCCAGCAGAGTTCGCCCTCAATCAAGTGATCCCGGGATGGACAGAAGGATTGCAGCTCATGACGGCTGGTTCCAAGTACATCCTCTACATCCCTTCGAACATCGCCTACGGCGAAAACGGAGCCGGTGGAGCGATCGGACCAAACGAGACCTTGATCTTCGAGGTTGAACTTCTCGAGGTCAAGTAACGTTTTTTCGAAGTATCACGCACTCATCAGAACGACACCCCATGTCAGTATCGACGGCAGTTCCCAACGCCAGGATCTCGAATTTTTACGTCCCGTTCCTTCTCATCCTACCAACCCTTGCCGTGTTCTACGGCATCTACATGGCCATCATGGGTCAGGTGAGCACGTTCGACGTTGTGCTCTGCTTGGTCCTTGGTGCGATGACGGAGTTCGGGGTGACCTTTGGCTATCACCGCATGACGGTGCACAAGTCCTTCGTGGCCCAACCATGGCTCAAGGCCATTGTGCTCGCCCTCGGATCGATGGCCTTCCAAGGTCCGGTGATCAACTGGTCCAGCGTGCACACCAAGCACCACGCCATGAGCGATCAGCCGGAAGATCCGCATACGCCAACCATTCGAGGTTTCTTCTTCGCACACTTTGAGTGGCTGCTCGAGATGAACAGCGACAAGATGAATGCGATCCGAGAAAAGTATGCTGGCCGCTATTTGAAGGATCCGATGTATTTGTTCTTCGACCGGACATTCCTCTTCTGGAGCGTCTTCAGTCTGCTCTTCCCGGCAGCCCTTGGCTTCCTGGTTGCCGGCTGGTGGGGAGCATGGTCTGCCTTCATCTTCGGTGGTCTCATCCGCGTCTTCATGACGTCACACGTCACATGGTGCGTGAACAGCGTTTGCCACATCGCCGGCGGACGGATGTTCAACACCACGGACAAGAGCCGCAACAACTTCCTCGTTGGCATCTTCGCCCTAGGCGAAGGCTGGCACAACAACCACCACGCCTTCCCCAGCAGCGCCTTCCACGGTCTCCGCTGGTGGCAGATCGACTTCACGGCCTATGCCGTCCGCGTCTTCGAAAAGCTCGGCATCGTTCGCAGCGTTGTCCGCATTCCGGAAGCGTTCTTGGAGAAGAAGCTTGGGCAGAACGTTGAAGTTTAGTTTCAAGTGACAAGTGACAAGTGACGAGTTGAGTTACAAGTGACGAGTGACGAGTGACAAGTTCGTTGCTTTCAGAGATCCACTGAAAAAACATATGGCGGCCAGCTCTTGAGCAGGCCGCCATTTCTTTTTTCGGTCAGCACCACACTTCTCTTTTCCTTCTCTTTTCCTTCTTTGTTCATTCTCTTTTCCTTCTTTGTTCCTTCTCTTTTCCTTCTCTTTTCCTTCTCTTTTCCTTCTTTGTTCCTTCTCTTTTCCTTCTCTTTTCCTTCCCACTTGTCACTTGTCACTCGTCACTCGTAACTTCCTCCCATGCCTTCCCTCCCTACCATCCTTCACGACCTTCGCACGCGGCTTTTTCGCGAGCCGTTTCGCGTTGTCAGTCCGGGCTATGTAGAGGCCATCGAAGTGGCCACGCGGTCCGGCGACATCGTGGTATTGTGCAGAGCGATGTGCGACTACGCCTTCGCCATCATCCATATGAGCGACGCGCGGCGGGCCATCGATCTGTTGCGCGACGCCCATGCGCTTGCCGTACGATTGAACGACGAGGCGTTAACAGCGGAATGCGAGCTATGGCAGGCGGCGGTGGCGCATTGGACGAACGATGCAGGCGACGTGGTCGCGCGGCTCGACATGATCGTGGAGCGCTGCGCTCATGCGGGGCGACGGGATCTCTTGCCCGTGGCCGCATGCTTGAAAGCCCTGCAGATCGAGCGTCGCACATCGTCGCTCGATGCCATCCCTGCCTTCGATCATGCATTACACTTGCTCTCGTCCACGGACGATCCGTGGGCCATTTCCTTCGTGCATCGCTATGCCGGTCTTGCCTGGAAGAATGCCGGGAACAACACGCATGCGCTTGAGCATCTGGAGTTCGCTCGCGATGTGGCAGAGCGGCACGGACTGTTGGCCATACTTGCGCGGACGTTGGGAAGCTTGGGGACGATCCACCTGAGCACGCGACATACCAAGCTCGCGCTCGACGAATTGCTGCCGGCCATCAAGTTGTACGAAGATCTCGAGATCAGCGACTGGTATGTGGCCGAATGTCTGCTCGGCATGGGCACCGTGCTCACGCATGCGGCCGACTACGTGCCGGCCTTGTCGTATCTGCAACGTGCCTTCGATGTATGGCAGCTCACGGGCGATCATGCGGGTCAAGGTCGTGCCATGAACGTGATGGGTGCCGTGCACGATTTTCTACACGAAGACGATGCTGCGCTCTCCTGTTACGAGCGCTCGTATGAGCTCTTTCGGTCTTCACCATGGCGCGATCCCAACGAGACCTTCCCGCTCTCGAACAAGGCGCAGATCCATATCCGTCGTGGTGAATATCAGCAAGCACGCACACTCCTCGAAACAGCGCTCGACCATGCAACGGCCACGAAGAGTCCACGCGGAACATCGCTTGCGCTCACGGCCTTGGGTGGACTCTTTGCAAATCCGAACACGCCGTTCTTCGATGACAAACATGCCGAAGAGCTGTTGCTCCAAACCATCGACGTGGACAAGGCCGGCGGCTTCGAGAACGAAGAAGCACTGAAGCACCTCTCCGAACTCTACGAGGCACGAGGTGACGCCACGAAGGCCCTTGAGTATCACAAGCGCTACACCGAGTTGGTGTTGCGCATGAAGGACGACAGTGCGCAACGCCGCGTATCCGAGATCGAGACGCAGCGCGCCATCGAAGCGGCCAAACGACAAACGGAGATCGAACATCTTCGCAACGTCGAGCTCAAGAACGCCCTCGACGAATTGCGCTCTGCACAAACACAGCTCATCCATGCCGAGAAGATGGCATCGCTCGGTCAACTCACGGCCGGCATCGCCCACGAGATCAACAACCCCATCAACTTCATTGCCAGCAGCATCGGTCCGCTTCGGCGGGACCTTCGTGACTATGATGGGATGAAGGGGCAAGGCAGCGAGGCAACGGAGTTGCGCGACGAGATCATCACGCTCCTGAACGGGATCGAGACCGGTGCGCATCGCACCGCCGAGATCGTGAAGAGTCTTCGGTCGTTCACACGCCTGGACGAGGGCGACGTGAAGAAGGTGGACCTGCATGAAGGTCTTGAGTCGACACTCACGTTGCTCGGTACCAGACTTCGCGACGGCGTTGCCGTAGTCCGCCACTATGCCTCGCTCCCACCGGTGGAGTGCAATGCAGGTCAGGTGAACCAGGTGTTCATGAACGTCATCGCCAATGCCCTCGATGCACTGGAAGGTCGCACCGACAAGCGCATCGAGATCACTACGTCGCTGCCGGACCAGAACCATGTGGCCATCCGCATTGCCGACAACGGACCCGGTATTCCCGACGACGTGCTCGACCATCTGTTCGAGCCGTTCTTCACCACGAAGGACGTGGGAAAAGGCACAGGACTGGGTCTTTCCATCAGTTACGGCATCATTGAGCAGCATCAGGGCAGCATTTCCGTCGAGGTCGACCACGGAACGGCGTTCATCATAACCCTTCCGCTCGTACATTCGCAGAGGGGATCATCGCAAACGGGAACCGCATGAACACAGAAAAGCCGCACATCCTGTACGTCGACGACGAAGAGTTCAACCTTGCCGCCTTCAAGGCCACCTTCCGTCCGTACTACACCGTTCACACGGCACTGAGTGCCGAAGACGGTCGCGCCGTGCTGAAGACGCAGCCTATCAGTGTGATCATCACGGACCAGCGCATGCCCGGCACCACGGGTGTGGAGTTTCTCGAGAGCATCATTGCCGAGCATCCCGATCCGATCCGAATGGTACTCACCGGCTATGCCGACATCGAGGCCATCATCGCATCGATCAACAAAGGGCAGGTCTATCGTTACATCACGAAGCCGTGGAACGAGAACGAACTGAAGATGACGATCGATAGTGCACTGGACGTTGCGCGCCTGAAGGCCGAGAACGTTGCACTGTTGGCCCATCTCGCACGCTACAACAAAGAACTGGAAGAGCGCGTTGAAGAGCGGACCGAACAACTGCGCTTCAAGTCGGAAGAGCTCGAAACATCCAATCGCAACATCACGCAACAGAATGCACTGATCCGTCAGCTCGACAAAGAGAAGTCGCAATTCATCGAACTTGCCGGTCGCGATCTCAAGCGTCCGGTCGAGGCCATCCATGCCACAGCACAGAAGTGCAAGGACAAGCTCGGCAAACTCTCGGTGGACGATCTGCGCGAGCATCTCGACGGCATCGATACGAATGCGCAGAAGTTGCGCGACATCGTCGACAATCTACTGCTCATCAACGAGCTTGAACTCCGTGGTGTGCAACTCTATCCGACCACGCTCGATCCGGCCATGATCGCACAGACCGTCGTGATGACGCATGCGCCGCATGCACGCACGAAGAGCATCGAGATCCACTATGAACGCGGTCCGGGCGGCATGACGCACAACGATCCTACAGCGCTGACGCAGATCGCCGACCATCTCATCTCCAATGCCGTGAAGTTCTCGCCATCGAATTCCACCGTGCATGTGCGCACGGCCTGCGTCGACAAGGCCATTCACCTAACGGTGACGGATCAAGGTCCGGGCTTCACCGACGAAGACCGTGAGCAACTCTTCCGCACCTTCTCCACGCTCAGCGCCAAGCCAACGGCGTCGGAGCTCACCACCGGTCTTGGACTCAGCATCGTCAAGAAATACGTCGACGCCCTCCATGGCACGATCACGCTCGACAGTCCGTCGGGCACCGGTGCATCGTGGACCGTTGTCCTACCGGATCTCAAGCGATGAACAGTACGCTGGATATCGTCTTCCAACGCGCTACCTTCACACCTGCTGTCCTTGCTCGACTGCAACGTCACTACCCTGCACTCACATGGACCGTGCGCAACGAGAAGGCGACGACGTTCGACACGACAGCGCTGGACCTCGATGCCTTCGAGCGTTTGAGTTCCGACCTTGCCTTTTTCGATCGCAATCCAAGCCTCCCGCTTGAAAGTTTGTGCTCGCATCTCTCCACGTATCAGCCGCGCAATGCGTCTCAAGAGGAGATGGTGCAGTATGCCCACCGATTGGTCGACCTCGACGACGACGCTCGCGGTGCTGGCCTGTACATGTGGGGCGAGGCCGGCATCGGCAAGAGCCACATCTCCATCGGCATCAGCAAGCTCTTCATGAAGAAAGGTCTGGAACCGATCTTCATGGTGGCCGACACCTACACCTTCGATACGCGCATCGATCTTTCACACGGACAAGTGTGGATCCTCGACGACATGAACAGCGGCTATGGCATTGCCTCGCGACTGTTCAAACAAGTTGTCTTGAACATTCACGATCGTGGCGGCCGACTGTTCGTTACCTCCAACAAGCCCTACGACCAGCTGATGCGCGAGCTGTTCGTTGGCGACAGCGAAGCCAATCGCATTCGCTACGAAGACCGCACAAAGGGGATGTTCAAGATCCTCGAAGTGACGGGCGATAGCTTCCGACAAGACACTGCCTGGTACCGATAAGCACACTATGACCCTTTTCTCTGCATCCAACATCTCGAAGTCGTACTTCGAGAAGGTTCTCTTCACTTCCATATCCTTCGGTCTGCAAGACGGCGAACGCGTCGGCATCATCGGCAAGAACGGCGTTGGTAAGAGCACGCTCTTGCGCATTGTGGCAGGTCTTGAAGAACCGGACGATGGCATTGTGGCCTTCAACAACGAGGCCCGCTTCGAGTATCTCGAACAGCTTCCCGTCTTCACCTCCACCGATGGCGGAGATCCGCGCGTGCTCGACACCGTCGTGGCCGCCTATCCGTCCGACCATGCCCACATGGAGATCTGGGAGATCGAGACGCTGGCAAAGCAGTACCTTGGCAAGCTTGGCGTGAATCGCCTCGACGACCGTGTCGAAGCGCTCTCGGGCGGTCTTCGCAAGCGCGTTGCCCTTGCCCGCGCCATCGTGAGCGATCCCGACCTGCTCATTCTCGACGAGCCGACGAACCACCTCGACGCCGACTCTGTGCAATGGCTTCAAGACTACTTGATGAACTCCTCCAAGGGTCTTCTCCTCGTCACGCACGATCGGTACTTCCTCGACGCCGTCTGCACGCGCATCATCGAGATCGATCAAGAGAAGCTCATCTCCTATGATGGCTCGTACGAATACTATCTCGAGAAGAAAGAAGCACTCGTTGCAACACAAGAGGCAACGGCCGATCACATGCGCAACAAGCTCCGTACGGAGTTGGCCTGGCTGCAGAAAGGCGCAAAGGCCCGACGGACGAAGCAGCGCAGTCGCATCGACTGGATCGCCAAGATGCAGGCCGAGCCCGAACGTCCAGAAGAGAAGAACATCAAGATCGAACTCGGTGCACGATTCCTTGGCGGCAAGATCATCGACGCTGTCGGCATCTCGAAGAGCATCGGCGATCGACTGCTCTTCAAGGACTTCACGTATCGCGCAACACCCAACGACCGTATCGGCATCATCGGCCCGAACGGCGCCGGCAAGAGCACGCTCTTGAACATCTTGGCGGGAAGGGGCAGGGTGGATGGAGGGTACGTGGACATTGGCGACACGGTGAGCATCGGCTTCTTCGATCAGGAGATACGCGACATGCGCGACGATGCCACCGTTCTTGCCACGTTGCGCGAAGTGGCAGAGTACATCGATGTGGGTGTGGGTCGCGACCGTTTCATCACGGCCAAGGAACTCTGCGAACGATTTCTCTTCTCGGCCAAGCAACAGCATGCCTATGTGCACACGCTCAGTGGTGGCGAGAAACGCCGACTTGCCTTGTTGCGCATTCTCATGAAGAACCCGAACGTCATCATGCTCGACGAGCCAACGAATGACTTCGACATCATGACCCTTTCCGCCCTCGAAGACTTTTTGCAGCACTTCTATGGTGTGCTCCTCATCGTCTCGCACGATCGATCATTCCTCGACAAAACCGTGAACACCATCTATGCATTCGAAGAAGACGGCGTGATCAAGGAGTATCCCGGCAACTACTCCGTCTACCTCGAGAAGAAGGAAGCGCGCGGCTCTCAGGCCAATGCACAACAACGCACCGCTGCCGTATCGAACTCCTCGGCAACACCCACGCCTCCTGCGCCGTCGAAGCAGAAGCTCTCGTACAAGGAGCAAAAGGAACTCGATTCGTGTGAACGTCGCATTGCCGATCGCGAAGCACGTCGCACCGAGATCGAGCGTGCACTTGGCGCCGCCGATGCCGACTACAAGACCCTTCAAGCCCTGGCCGCCGAGCTCCAAGTGGTACTGGACGAGATCGAGACCATCACCGAACGGTGGCTCGAGCTCAGCGAGAAGATGCAATAGTGTTCAAAGCAAAACGGCGGACCCATTCAAGGGTCCGCCGTTTTCATGTAGTCGTCGTGCGAATGAAATGCGTTATCGGATGATCGATGCCGGCACTGTGCTCACCATGCCTCGGGAGCGAACGGTGACGAAGTACATACCTGATGGAATGGCATCCACATCAACGCGGATCGTAGCGGGGCTGGCCTCGGCACCAAAGGTGCCGGAAAGCAACGTCTGACCGGTCATGTCGGACATGAACCAACTCGACGAAGCGGCATCATCTACCTTCAGGGTCAATGCTTCGGAAGCAGGGTTCGGCGTGACGCTCATGCCGAGAACTTCGGGCTCGACCACCGATGCTGTTGTGGGCGGAAGTTGCACCAATGCACCACCCGACGAAAGCGCGGCCCAGAGTCCGAATGCTGGTCCGTTATTGTTTGCTGCCGGGTTCAAGAAGCCGGATGCCACAACGGTGACGGCCTGTCCGGGAAGCTTGGTAAGGTCTGCATTGAAGAATGCAAACGCATCGCCATCCTTTGGAGCGATCCCCAACACGTATGCGCCTGCCGGTACTTCGATGTACGGTGTGTTCTGTCCGTAGGATGCTCCGGCGACGATCTTCGTCGTTCCGGCATACACGTCCACAGCCGGTGCATCGGTTGCACCATGGAACACGACGATGTCGACGTTACCGGACGTTGCTGCGGCTTCCCGTACGCCTGCGATCGGATACAACGAGAAGGCGATCGGACTTGCATTTGGATCTGTGTTTGGTGCGAATACAGAAGGGTTGAGCACGCCATTGGCGACGATCACGTATCGGCCGACCGGTACGTTCACGGGGAAGGATGCCAACGCCTCAGTTGCTGACGTGCTGGTTGGCCCCGCTACTTGGATGACCAGGTCGGTGTTCGCCGGTACAGGAACAAAGGGCGATGCTGTGCGGAATGCAAAGTTGTCGAGCAACTTCACACCATTCACATACACATCCACCTCGGTCGCTGCTGGGTCTGCTGCATTGTGGATCACCTGCACCATTGCTTCATCCGCTTTCGCAACAGGCAATGGTGTAAGAGGTCCGCCAGCTGCCGTGGCAACGAACAACCCGAAAGCTGCACCATTCTTATTGGCGGCGGGATTCAAAAAGCCAGACGCCAATACCGTGATGGCGGCTCCTGCGGCATTGCGCAGATCAGCATCGAAGGCAGCGATCATGGCACCACCTGCCGGAGCAATTCCAAGCTCATACTCTGCCGGAGGGACGCTCAAGTATTCGGCAGCCTTGCCATAGGACAGCGACGGAATGACACGAGAGGTACCTGCATAGATATCAACGGCAGGTGCGTCCGTTGCACCGTGCCATACCAGAACGTCGACAGTCCCTGCGGTTCCGGCAGCCGTGCGGGCATTGCCCACTGGGAACACATTGAAGGAGATCGGAGCGGCGTTTGGATCGGTTTGTGCCGCAAATCCTGTCGAAGAAAGCACTCCGTTTGCGATGGCAATGGACGTACTGTTTGCGGGTAGATTCAACGTGAACGTTGCCAAGGCCTCAGATGCCATCGTGCTGTTTGGTCCTGCGATCCCAACAATGATGTCGACGCCTGCGGGAAGATCGAGGAACGGTGTTGCGCTTCGAAACGCAAAGTTGTCAAGTGTGTTCTTTCCGTTCACCCACACATCTACCGTGGCTGCGGCCGGATCGGCGGCATTGTGAATGATCTGAAGCTTCGCCGTTTGGGCTGCTACGATCGTGGTCAACGCCACGAACATCATAACTACAGTTACAGCTCTTTGCATGGTAGTACCCTTCCAACACAACATGGAACATTTGTTATGCGTGTTGGAACACGGATGATATCTGGGGAGTTCCCGAACAAAAAAACAGCCCGCACATCATTGCTGATGTGCGGGCCGCTTCTCATCTCACACGTCGACGTTGTTCTTGTTGCTACAGCCGATAGATACGAATGACGTTCTGTGTCTGCGTCGAGTAGAACGCCGCGAGGTGCGTACCGTTCGGATCGAAGACATAGGCAGAGCCATAGGCATTGAGCGCCGGGATCGGGAGGATCTTCGTCGTGCTGCCATCGCTCACCTTGCGGATCATCGGCATGGTCGCCTTCGACGAGTCGTATACCGTCCCCACATAGAGCAGGTTGTCGTACGAGATCGCGCTTGGCATGGAAGGATATGTTCTTGGGTCGCTTGGAGCGATCGAGCTGATCTTCGCTCCGGTGACCAGGTTGAAGAATTCGAGCGGACCGGCCTGCTGACCCGCCCCTGGTACGATCACGCCGACCACCGTGCCGTCAGGCGACAGACTACCCGACATTTCGCGGGATCCTGTCAGCGGGATCTCGAGCACCTTGCTATCCGTTGCAACATCCCACACGATGATGGCCGCCGTTGGAAGGTAGCTCGACACAACAAATCGTGTTCCACCACCTTGTAGTCCGAGCATGTTGTACGATCCCTTCGGCAGTGCAAAGGTCTTTACGATCTGTCCGGTGGTCGCATCGAACTTCGAGACCGCACCCGAACTGTCCATCGTGATCACATACTTCCCATCGGCCGTCAAAAAGCCGCTGCCGGGATCGGTGATCGTGGTCAACCGCGTGCCACTGTTCACGTCAAACACTTGCGTTGTGCTATACGGTCCACCCACCAGCATCACCGTTCCGTCGGCACTGAACATGATGCGCGACCCTGCATACGTGTTCGGTGTACCGTTCGTCACATCAAGCGAACGGATCAGCGCTCCGGTTGCAGCAGTATAGAACTTCACCGACGTCATTTCGAGCACGGCGAGCGTCGCACCATTGTCGAGATAGACCAGTGCAGATCCGCGCGAGTTGGCGCTCATCGGAATGTCGAGATACGTTGTCTGCGCACCACTGCATGCTTGAATGGTGCCCATGTTGAAATTATCGCCCGATGCAATGGCCGATACGGGCGTTTCCGAAGACGTTTGCGCATCGATCGAGAAGGCCGTCACCTTGAGGATCTCTCCACTCGGGACGTTCACGTGGAAGGTGCCGGACGTGGTAGAGGCCATCTGCGCACCGCGCGACGACATCACTTGCACGAAGCCGGCAATGGGCTTGTCGTTGCAGTCCACGATCGTTCCTTCGAGCATCGTCGGACATGGACTCACCATCACGTCGACGGTCTGCGTTGCATTCTCTGCAATGCCCGACACGGCGAAGGGCGTTGCACTCATGCCGTTGTTGCGCGATGGATCCACTTCGATCGTGAAGGCGAAGTCTGCCGGTACGCGACGTTTGAAGTATCCGTTCTCATCCGTCATCGCGCCCACTTGTCCGATCGTCACCCACACATGCGGTACAGGACGGTTCGCTGCACAACGCACGGTTCCTTCGACGAATGCACGTCGTGCATTCGGCACATCGAGATTCCAATCCGTGAAATGCGATACCGTACCCACATACACGCCACCCGTCAACGTGGCCTGCCCTTCCTCCTTCCACATCCCTATCGACTCATCGAAGTACCACAATGGAATGGTGGAGGGCTGCGAGGAGGCAAGGCGCGATGGAACAGGATAGCGAAGCGTGGCCGTGCTGCCTGAGCGCAGTTGCAGTTGCTCTCCGGAGGCTCCTGTGAGTTGCACGCGAAGGACGCCGTAGCTCAACAGGTCGACCACGGAGTTGTCGGTGCGACGTGCAGCAGCATCACCGGCGAAGAACTGTTGGAAGGGTGTGCGATCATCGGGTGTGAGATAGGCCGCAGCGACAGAGACCGTGCCCGTGTAGGCAGCGCCCGTCGACGTGACGAAGCCGTTCGCAGGGAAGTTCACCGAGGATGTTGACACCGAAGCCGTGCCACCGGTCGACGCAGAGAACGTTGTCGTGACCGTTGCCTTTTGCATCGTCAACTGTACAAGCGTGGTGCCGTTCTGCTTTGGCCATTCTGCATGGGCAGCACTGAAGTAGCCGCTCTTGCGAGCGATCACGCAGGCGCGATCGTTCGGCACCGAGATGTTCTTGAACTGGAAGACGCCTTGGGCATTCGTTGTTGTCGTGGAGCCGTGGGCCGTCACGGCCACACCGGCCATCGGCAACCCTGCCTCATCCACCACCATGCCACCCACGGTCGTCGTGACCACTGCTGCCGTCGGTGTGTCCTTGGGGTCGATCAAACCATTGTTGCAGGCGCTCAGCATGAGCAGCCCGGTTGCGGCGACGAGCGCCACAAAGGGACGGAGAAAATCGAACTTCTTCATGGGGAATCCCTCAGAGATCTTGAATACATGCTCAGTTCATGCATCTAGCACGAATGGGAAGTTTGGTTACAAGATACCCGACGTATCGCATTGAGACCCCCGTATACCGTTAATGCATCACCACGAACCCTGCAGACATGATACCGCTCGACGTCCGCGCTACGCAGACGTACATCCCCGACGCCGCCATGGAGATCGGCATGGTGAACGACGTACCACTCTCTTCGACCATATGCTCCGACATCACCCTCCCCCATGCATCGAGAACAGACAGAACAGTTCCCTGCTCAAACGATCCGGTAATGGTCACCTCTTGCTTCCCATTGGTTGGGTTGGGATAGATGGAGAGCACACCCTGGCGGCGCTGCCGTTCCGGAGCGATCGACGTCAAGACCGTATCGAGGGGGAAACGTTTCACCGACCCCTCTTCAAGACCAAGAAATAGATAGCCACCTTCCACACAGATCGACGAGATGGTCCCAATGGGATCAAGCGGGTGGTTGACCCATGTTGCTCCACCATCGGTCGACGAACAGAACCCATTGAAGGTTGGTGCTGCGAACAGGACGTTGCCCGAACGAACAATTGATCTCAAATTCGGAATATAGACGCGGGCCCAGATCTCTCCATCGTTCGTGGATCGATAGAGACCTCTGCTTGTTGCCGCAAGCACGGTGTCACCGAAGGCAAGTACGAACCAAACGTCATCGTCTGCCGTGGTACCGATGTTCAAACGTTTCCAATGTTGCCCGCTATCTCTACTTTGATACACTCCGCCATACGTGTTGCGATACGAGGTGATCGTTGCAGCATAGGCGCTCGTTTCGTTGCCCGACATTGAGTACACGTAGGCATCGGGAAGTCCGCTATCCGCGCCGCCCCATGTTCGACCTTGGTCGGTTGACCTTGCTGTCCGTCGATCCTGACTGAAATACAAATCGGTGTTCACACACCAGACTCCGGATATGCAACAGTTTCCCGGCCAGTCTGAAGTGTTCGCGAAAGAACTGCCTGCATCGGTGCTCACCCACACATGAGCATCGTTCGATAGGCCAAGTATCACAACACTGTCTCGCGTGTCGACCCCGAAAATTGATTGGTCTGGCAGCATGTTCTTCCACGTTTCGCCATGATCGGTCGAAGTATGGAGACCATTGTAGTCGGATGTAGCAAATATTTTGCCGTGACTTGCCGACATGCGGTAGACATTGACCGCCGCTATGGCTTTCGGTATCTCTTTCCATGACTTGCCACCATCGACAGATCTGTACACCCCTTCTTTGTACGGACTCACAAGAATGGCATTTGCAGTTGCGACGATCGCAGAACCATACGCTCGGCCGGGTGCGATCACAAGCTGCCTCCACGTTGAGTCGGTTCGAGAACGAGTATGCGTTCCGTATCCATCATACCCTGTCGCATAGAACGTTCCATTCGCGTCAACCGTAAGTGAAGCAACATCATTGAGTCCGAGTGGGGTCCACGTCGCCCCAACATCGGTTGACCGAAACACCCCTCCACCCATGGCTGCGTACAACCCGTGATTCGTTTTCACAAACTCATTCGTCCGGCTACTGTTTGAAGGACGAATGGACTTCCACGTCGTTCCCCCATCCGTTGTGCGCTCAATGCTCGTTGAACTCCCGAGGAGCAACACAGAGTCCTGCTGAAAGAAGATCTGTCCGAACTGTGTGCTCGTACCCTTCACATTCTCCCATGTTCGCCCGCTGTCTGCAGATCGAAGCACGCTGCCGAGGTAGGAAGCCGCATATAGCCACCCCCTGTGATCGATCACGTCGTTGACATTGTACGGTCGCGGAGATGACGTTGTGAGAGAGTCCCACGTTGTGCCGCTATCGTTGGAGATGAAGAGTCCGTGCGCCGTTGCCGCAAAGAGTCGACCATAGATCTCACGAATGTTGTGCACGTCGTGCAGTTTCCACGGGGAGTCCAGGCGTGACCAGGTTTGTCCCTCGTCCTTCGATGCAAAGGCACCCCCTCCGGTACAGGCGATCACCCTTGATCCCAACGTCACGAAACGAAACACCATTCCTCCATACGGTCCATCCAATGCCCTAAGTCCTTGTCCGTAAAGGACAAGCAGAAGCAGCACGGTTAAACGATGACAAGGTTGTTGCATTTTCATCTTGGTTTTGCCCAACAGTTGTACGATATTTGTATCGATGCCTATCCCGTACAACGAAAGAGGTTCGATATGCAAACGCAGGCGCTGACGATCTCCCCCAAGTATCAGGTGGTGATCCCGCAGGAAGTTCGGGAAAAATTCGGTTTGCTGCCCGGACAGCTAGTGCGGTGGATCATTCACGACGGAATGCTGGTGCTCGTACCCGTGCTTTCCATCGATGACCTGCGTGGGTATTTGAAAGACCACGATATTCGCTTGATCCGCGACAAAGAGAAGTTCGAAGCATGAAGACCGACCCTATCGTTCTGGACTCCTCTGCCTGGATCGAATACGTGCTGAACGGTCCGCACGCAGAAGAGTATGCCCGTGTACTGAAGAGCAAGACCACGGAAGTGATCGTGCCTTCGGTATGCATCTTCGAAGTGTATCGGTCCATTGAACGCATCGTGGGCATGCGTGAAGCACTGGCCGTGACGATGAGCATGCAGGCCTTCATGATCGACGAACTATCGTCTGACCGAGCACGGCAGGCCGCAGCCATCAGCAGAGCGCATGTTCTGTCGACGGCCGATGCCATCATCTATGCCACAGCGCAAGCCTATGGCGCAACGCTGTACACACAAGACCCGGACTTCATGAAGCTCGACGGCGTGAAGTACTTCAAACACCGACGCTAACGCAACAACACAACATCCACTCTCCATTCGAGAACAACAATGGCAACGCAAGACCTCGACATGATCCGGAAGTCCTACGCGGCACTTCCGTCCAAGATCTCGGCCGCACGCACTATGCTCGGCAAGCCGCTCACACTTACGGAGAAGATCCTTTACTCGCATATGGCCGAGATGCCATCGACGGCCCATGCACGCGGCAAGGCCTACGTGGACTTCCATCCGGACCGCGTGGCCATGCAGGACGCCACAGCACAGATGGCCCTGTTGCAATTCATGAGCGCCGGCATTCCGCAAGTTGCTGTGCCGAGCACCGTGCACTGCGATCACCTGATCCGCGCCGAGCACGGCGCCACGTCCGATCTCGAGAAGTCGCTCGTCGAGAACAAGGAGGTCTTCGACTTCCTTGCCTCCGTGTCCCGTAAATACGGCATCGGGTTCTGGAAGCCCGGCGCCGGCATCATTCACCAAGTGGTGCTCGAGAACTATGCATTCCCGGGCGGCATGATGATCGGCACGGATTCACATACACCAAATGCCGGCGGACTTGGAATGGTGGCCATTGGTGTTGGTGGTGCCGACGCCGTCGACGTGATGGCCGGCATGCCATGGGAACTGCAAATGCCGAAGATCATCGGCGTGAAGCTCACGGGCAAGATGTCGGGCTGGACCTCGCCAAAGGATGTGATCCTCAAGTTGGCAGGGATCTTGACGGTGAAGGGCGGCACAGGAGCCATCGTGGAATACTTCGGCGACGGCACTGCATCCTTCAGCGCAACCGGCAAGGCCACGATCTGCAACATGGGCGCAGAGATCGGCGCTACCACATCCGTTTTCCCGTATGACGATGGCATGGATCGCTACCTGCGCGCAACGGATCGCAACGATGTTGCCGATCTCGCCAAGACCGTGCGCGAACACCTTGTTGCCGATGCAGAAGTAGAAGCATCACCGGAGTCGTACTACGATCAGGTGATCCATATCGATCTCAACACGCTTGAACCACACATCAACGGACCGTTCACACCCGATCGCGCTATGGAGCTTTCTGAGTTCGTCAAGGCCGTGAAGGAGAACAACTGGCCCGCTGAATTGCGCGTTGCTCTGATCGGTTCGTGCACGAACTCGTCGTACGAAGACATGTCGCGCGTTGCCGATATCGCAGCCTTTGCATCGTCGCACGGACTCAAGGCGAAGAGCGAATTCACCATCACACCGGGCTCGGAGCAGGTTCGTGCAACGATCCAACGTGATGGTTTCTTGCAGAAGATGGAAGACATCGGAGGCACCGTGTTGGCCAATGCCTGCGGTCCATGCATCGGTCAGTGGAAACGTCACGACGTGCAAGCCGGCGATCGTAACTCCATCATCACCTCCTTCAATCGCAACTTCACCGGTCGCAACGACGGCATCAAGGAAACACATGCCTTTGTTGCCTCGCCTGAAACCGTTGCCGCCTTTGCCCTTGCCGGTAACCTCACCGTCAACTTCATGAAGGAACCGATCGACGGCGTCATGCTCGAAGCACCTGCCGGAAAGGAACTTCCGAATGGTGGCTTTGTACCGGACCCCGACGGATTCGTCAAACCCGCCGAAGATGGCTCTACCGTGAGCGTGCTCATCGCCGACGATAGCAACCGTCTGCAAGCGCTGGCACCATTTGCCGCACCGAAGGCAGAAGAGTACGTCAACATGCCCGTCCTCCTCAAGGCCAAGGGCAAGTGCACCACCGATCACATCTCGATGGCAGGTCCGTGGCTTCGCTTCCGCGGCCATCTCGACAACATCTCGAACAACATGTTCATCGGCGCGATCAACTACGTGAACGACACGGCCAATGCCGTCAAGAACATCTTCACGGGTGAGTATGCAGAGGTTCCTGCCACGGCGCGTGATTACAAGGCACGCGGCATCTTCTGGGTGGTCGTTGGCGATGAGAACTATGGCGAAGGTTCTTCGCGTGAGCACGCAGCCATGGAACCTCGCTTCCTTGGCGGCAAGGCCATCATCACGAAGAGCTTTGCACGGATCCACGAGACCAACCTCAAGAAGCAAGGCATGTTGCCACTCACGTTCGTCAACGCGGCCGACTACGACGTGATCCGCGAAGGAGATCGCATCACGCTCGACATCAATGCACTTGCCGTGGGTGCGAACCTTACGGCCGTCGTGAACCACGAAGACGGCACGACGGACAGCATCGAACTCAAGCACACGATGAACGACCAGCAGATCGGCTGGTTCCATGCCGGTTCGGCTCTGAACCTCATCGCTGCGAAGTCGAAGTAAGATCGCCGTTCGAGAACACAACGCCCCGTCATGCAGTGCTTGGCGGGGCGTTCTTGCAGCAGTAGAGTTGCAGTACACGCGTGATGTACTCCGTCGATATTTTGCAACCTCGACCGATGACACCATAACCGATCACTATCGAATGAATGAACATGATGTTCTTGTTGCAGCTCCTTGGCGCACTTGCCATCGCATCGATGATCACTTCTTGTTCCACCTATTCGGAACCGGAACCACCGATCCAACTGTGTGACGTTCGCGCGTATCAACCCTATGCCGTCGGCTCCTATTGGATCTACGAGACATCAGTGCAGCCCGGAGGCCGCATCACGATCGACTCCATGGTCGTAACGGACACGTCGTCGACCGGAACTGCGACGTCGTTCACGTTGCGATACTTCGTGGACGGATCCCTGGTGAACGAGTTCACGTCCGGTTTTGCGAAGTATGGCAGTCCAAACGAATACCTCGTTGAACAACTCCCAAGCAGGTTCAACGACCTACGAACCCCCACCACCCTTCGCGAATGGGGATTCCAAGGTCCGGTACTGTATTGCGGCATGTCGCTTGGACCTGTGAGCATCTATGCACAGCTCGATTCGATCTCTGTTGTAGATACGCTCGGCAACATGATTCGCGCTGGTCTTCAATACCACATCGTGAGCGACGGCTCGCACACAACGGCCACGATGTCACAGCTCAGCATCTCTTCGCCAACACCAACGATCGATGGGTCCACAGGCATTCGACGCGTAGACATGACCACTGCAGATACGGTGATGATCCAAGAACCCTCATACGCGACCTTTCCAAATGGAAAGCGGTACTATACCTCATCAACGCGTATGAATCGCACCTATGCCTATGGGGTGGGAATGCTCCTCGAGAGCATAACGCAAGAGATCGGCGTGCCCACGTCCACGACACCAACGATGAAGGGCAGCACCCGCCGTCTTCTTCGTTATGGACGGGTGAAGTAGGCTCGAACGCTCACCACTTCATCGAGATGGAGATGGCAGGCATGATGTACGATCTGATGGTCCAGTCCATTCTTGGCTGCGCTGTAACAGTGTAGCGCAGTCCTGCCCGCAACGTGGCCTGACCGACGTCGACGACCCCAATGAGCACCTCAGCATTAGCGATCGGGCCCACGTCGGTCGCACCGAGCGCGATCGATCCGCGAACAGGAGTGTTTGCAAACGGAAGTGTTGCGATCGGCGCCTGTATGCCCACAGAGAAGAACGGCCGCTGTGCCGATGCCGTCGTGTCTCGTATCACTCCATTGTCAACCACGCGCTGATCATAGGCCGACGACATCATGCCGAGTTCGACAAAGGGTACATAGGCAGACCCCACATCGAGAGCGAGTCGTGCCGAAACGATCGAGGGCGTTGCGACCACATCAGAGATGCAACGGATGGGAGCCGCCGGATCCGGACGGTACAAGAACAGCTGTGACCGCATCACCGACCCATCTGCTTCCAACGGTTGCACGTTCGGTACGGCATCTTCCTGCATTCGCACTTCATCCACCAGTATGGTCGTCTCTTCTGCCTCCACAACGGCGATCGCCGCCGCGCGCTGGCGTGATCGCGGCCCTTCCTCATGTGGGCCAACCGTTGGTGCAGGAGCAACACCGGGAGCTGGAGCTGGAGCTGGAGCTGGAGATGACGAGATCGGCACCATCACGTCGTTCTCCACGGATGCAACCGATACAAAGAGCAGCGCTATCGATGCCACGAGCCCATGCAAGAGCATGCGTTCCGCGGATCTTCCTGCGGCATAGCGCGCAACGTGTCCCATGACCAATGCTTTTGTGGATCCCGACGGAGCGAGTGCATATGCATCGTCCAGGATCGCAACGTGAAGTGCTGTTTCCTCGCGCAGATACTCTGCGAGAAGGGGGTCGCTCCCAACATCATGCATGAAGGCCGCCTCTTCATCAGCGGTCATTTGACCGTCGATGTATCGATGCGTGAGGATGATGAAGCTCTCCTTCACGACCGCACCTCTCCCACGACCACTCGCAAAAGAACCTTGAGGAGCGTCTTTGCCCTGAACACCCGCATTCGAACCGTTCCGGCGGTCTCGTTGGTGACCGATGCGATCTCGTCGTACGAAAGCCCATCATAGTACCGCAACACAAAAGCCTCACGTGCCGGATCCGGCAATCGATGTAGTGCCAGAGCAATGTGCGATCGAAGATCTTCAGCGTGGAGCGCTTCGTGAGGGTCAACGACCAACGAGTCCTCTTCAATGGACGTTGTCTGCTTCGAATTGCGAACAACGTTCATCACACGCTGACGTGCGATCATCAGGCAGAAGGGAATGGGGTCGACAAGTACGTTCCCCTTTCGTAGATGTGTGTGGACCCGAATGAATGTCTCTTGTGTGATGTCGTCCGAGATGTCTGCACACGACGTCATCCGCATAGCGTATACGAAGACATGCCGAGAGACGGCATCATAGAACTCACCAAACGCCGCATCACGCAGGTGTGGTGTATTCAGCCGCCGAAGCAACTCGATATCGAATGATGACGATGACACGTGTTCCATGGTCCGTAGTGCCTACACCCTTGACCCGCAAGAACGTCACGCTGGTCAGCTCGAATTCTGCTGACGTGTGACAAAGATCATCGTTCGGGGTGTGATCGGGACAGGCCTCTTCACCAACATAGTGCCGAATGGCATGACAAAACAACATCCCTATCGTTTCCCCACCATAATGGTCATGATGACCGTCCTCTGTTGCAGCATCAACGTGCTTCAGGCACAGGAGCAGATGCGTGTGCAATGGTCGACATTCCTTGGTGGATCAGGACGTGACGAAGCGCGCGACCTCTGTGTTGACGACAGCGACAATGTCTATGTCTGCGGCGTCTTCGCAAGTACGGATTTTCCATCGCCTCGTGGCAATGGATCGTCCGATGCCAGCGGACCCGGATATGTTGCCAGACTGGATGCCAATGGACGACTTCGGTGGATGCAGTGGATCGCCGGTGTTGAACCGCATGAAGTGTGCGTGTCGAGCGATGGGTTCCTTGTCGTCGCGGCGAGCGCAACCGTAGGTTCGAACACACTTGCCGGTCCGCAACCCGGTGCAGTCGGCTCCAAGAATGCAGCCATTGTTGCATTCAGCACCGCGGGCGAAAGGCTTGGCTCCTACGTCCTTGGAGGCGTCGGTGAAGACATTGCAACGTCTGTCGACATTGCACGAGAGATGATCTTCATTGGTGGCATCACATCATCTACCGACTTTCCCGTATCGGCCAACGCATCGCAACGCACCTATGGCGGTGACGGGTCAACGGGGCAAGGGATCGGTGATGGATTCGTCGCCAAGGTACGGATCAGGGTGGCAGGGCCGAGTGCAACATTGTCTCCACTCGTCGTGAGCTATCTCGGCGGGAGATACCTGGACGAGATCCTGTGTTTGCGCGTGAACAATTCTCTTGGTGGACTCTACGTGGCCGGTCGAACGCGTAGCGACAACCTCCCGGGCCAAGTGAACATTCAGCAACGTGTTGGAACAGAGTTCGATGACGACGGTTTCGTCTGTCGGCTCGACACATTCTCTCTGTTCCCCCAGTGGACGATGTACTGTGGCGGACAAGGCAACGACGTCATCTATTCGATCCAACCGTACGTCGTGATCAGAGAACCATCCGGTAATGTGAGTGTGGACGTACGTGCATGTGGTCTGTTCAATGGAGGCGACGTTGTCTATCCAGGGCAGCCTTCCTACCCTAGCTTGACCTATCGTGGAGGAACACGCTTTGGAGGGGACGCGTTCGGATTCGTGATCTCGAACTTCTTCAACCTTGTGACCAGTGTGAGCGGTCTGCAAACTACCCTTGATGACTGGGCAGTTGCAATGCCGCGAAACAACGGTGGATCGCAAGGACCCCTTCTCTTCTCCAACGGTGAGATCGGACCGTTCGGTCCGAGTGTTGGTATCAACGCCTATATCTGGAACAATGCCATCCCAACGACGGCCCCGACCGTTGTTACGGAGTTCGAAGCGCCAGGAGACGAAGCGGTGCTTGACGATGAGAACACTCGATTTGGTTTTGGAGGACGTGCCGTTGGTCGCAATGGCGAGTACATCTGCGGCACAACATCCAGCGCCAGCATTCCCGGCACGGACGGCTCGGCGTTCGTCCCACAGACCTCGTCTGGTGGCGGACTGGACGGCTACATCGTAAAGATCGGATGTTCACTTCGTCAGTCGGTGTTGCGAGCGTCGAACAAGTTCCTCTGCAGTAGTTCGGATAGTTCTGTCCTGTCGCTCGATGGTGACGTTACCAATGTGACCTGGAGCGACGGTACGAGCGGACAATCGACGACCGTGCGATCACCCGGCCTGTATCGCGTTCGATACTCTGTGCTCTATGGCTGCAATGAGTATGAAGACTCCATTCTGATATCGGCCGGTCGCCTCCCATCAGCTGTCCTCGAGCCAACACAAGACCGAACCCTTTGCGCCGGCGACTCGCTCACGGTACGCCTTGCGAACAAGGTCGACGTTGACTCCATTGCCTGGAATGGCGGAACGATGGGGACGACCGATACTCTCGTTGTCAAGAGACCGGGCACCTATGTTGCCACTCTTCGGTCCGCTGATGGCTGCACCATGCAAACGAACACCGTCACGGTGCGAGAATACTCCCTGCCGCCTTCCACGACCCTCCTGTTGGACATTGTAGGGGGAGAGGCACATCCGACCGGTGCAACCGTACGTGCGATCCTTCGCATCTCGACATCACCTTCGCTTCCGATCGAGGACTATCCGATCGCATGGACGGCTGTGGTATCGGTCGATGCCACGGTGCTCTTCCCTCGTGCACCACTGCCGATCGGAGTTGTGAGCGGTTCTGTGCGCACCATGCGTGTGAGCGGCTTACGCGCATCATCGAGTGATACACTCGGCGTGCTGACGTTCACGGCTGCGCTTGGTGAAACAGACACATCCGTGATCCGCGTTGACAGCGTTGAGTTCACGGCATGCGGTGAACGTACGGGGCCGACACAGACAACAATGGTCGTATCGAACATCTGCAATGCAGATTCAACGAAGCGTTTCGTATCGACACGTCAGGTGCGTCTTGCAGTGCAGATCGCACCCAATCCTTCCACCGGTGGCAATGCAACGATCTCCGTGTTCTCCGAAGACCGTTCTGCAACAACGATCCAGTTGTTTGACCTTCTCGGCGTGGCCGTAGCGACCGCTCCTGCGATCCCGGCGCAACAGCATCTGGAGCTGTGCATTCCATCCGATCTTCCTACAGGAACCTATGTTGTTGTTGTTCGGTGCGGTGAGCAGATGACAACACGCATGCTTGAGGTGTTGAAATGATCCGCCTCTTGATCGCACTTGTTGTTCTCGCCGTACAACCGTCTCTTGCTCAGACGATCATCGATGCGGGCATTGCCGCTGGCGTGAATGCTGCACGCACCGAGTTCTCACAGTTGCCCGGATTCCCTTCCTGCTGTCCGCTCTACGACGGCGGCACCGGTCTTGCGCTTGGACTCAATGCCGGTGTAGAGGTCGACATTGGCAGATCGTGGTACGTGGGATCTCGCATCGGTGTGTGGTCGCGTGATCACACGTTGGCGATGGATGAGTATGCCAACGTGATCGTTGGTGATGTTCTCACGACGGCCACGATCACGCATACTATCGATGTGCAACTGACGGAGATCCTTGGTGAGTTCCGGTTGGGTAAACGCCTTGGTCGATTTCTGTTGTCAACCGGGGTCGGCGTTGGCTCCATGGGTCGCTCGTCACTCTCCGCAGAAGAACGTCTTGTTGATCCAAACGGAGCAACATTCACAGACACACAAACCAATGTCCGCAACCAACGACGCGGCGAGATCCCCGATCAACGATCTGTTGGCATCTATGCGTTGTTGTCGGCAGGTCTCGACGTCCCGCTGTCAGCGCATTCCCCATGGAGCCTCTCTCCCGAGGTCGGCATGCAGATCGGCCTTCGGTCGATCACAACGGCAGTACCGTGGGATCTCTTGATACCTTCATTCCGCCTATCGGTGCGATACGCGTTCAACAAAACACCCGTCGAGACCCCCGATTCGGCTGCGTTCGTGTTCACCCCAACACAACGTCAGTCCGAGCTTCTCGACGCACCACAGAACATCGTGGGCGTCTCGCTCGATGTTGATGTGCGCAAGAAGATCACGATCGAGGAGACGGAACGAGAGCGCTTCATTCCGATCCTTCCTTTTCTCTTTTTCGAACGCAACGGCGACACGCTCCCTGCGAGGTATCATCGTCGTGCGTCATCGGATCCTGCTACGGTGGACGAGTCGTCAACGGACTTTCATCATCGCCTGATCACGGTGCTCGCTGAACGGCTCATGCAAGAGCCAAGTGCAACGATCGTGCTCACCGGAACATTATGCAATGGAGAGACGGACGTCGACCTTGCACGTCGACGTGCAGAACATGTTCGCATGGTCCTTGTCCAGAACTACGGCATCAACAAGCAGCGCATCATTGTCTCGACCCGACGCGAAGCCTCGCAACCAACCATCGGCTCCGGCGACGAATCCTTCTACGCCGATGAGGAGAACCGTCGTGTGGAAGTGACAACGGCATCGCCCTCGTTATTGCTTCCGTATGCCGTTCGCGATACGCTCCTCTCCATGTCTCCGCCCGTGATGCGCATCGCAGCCACAACGCCGGACAATGCGCTGCTGGAGGAATGGTCCGTGAACGTCGGCACGACCACGGTGGGATCGTCCGATGGACCACTACGTCGAACGCTCACCTATGCTCCGTCTCAGAGCGATCTTCGAACCCTCGTAACAACTGATTCGACATCGGTGATCATCTCCGGCAGTCATCATGGCTCATTCGTTGCCGACAGTGTGCGACTCGACGTCGCTCCGATCAGACTCTTCGAGAAACGTCGTCGCATTGAGAACGACAGTATCGTCGAAGACTTCGAGTTGATCGTCTTTCCGTTCAACAGCGCCGAGATCACCGACATGCATGAGCGCGTCCTCGCTCTTGTTCGCGAACGCATCGGCGCGCAAGCGCGGGTCGTCGTCCTCGGGACCACCGACATCCTCGGTTCCGCGTCCGCGAACATGACATTGAGCACGGAGCGTGCTCGCGCGGTCGCAACACAGCTGCGCGGCAATGTGACCTATAACGGATCCGGAGAGCCCTCGGCGGATGTCGAGCAGAACCTCCCCGAGCAACGAATGCTCCGTCGCTCTGTTCGAATTCGCGCCTACGTTCCGATCAGGTAAGGCTATATGTGAAAGAGGACGGCGAAGGACAATGTCAACCTCGTTGGAGGGAGGTCGCTCGTGATGATGTTGTAGCTGGGTCCAAACTGACCGAATTCATACCCGGCCATGAACACCGATGTGAAGTCGTGCTGCAGCCGTAGCTCACTACGGATCTTCAAACCCTCTGCCAACGTGAGATCAAGAGCGGCCATGGCCGTTGCTCCGATGATAGGGTCATCATCGAAGGACGTGGTGCCCGACGTTGTGACCTGTGCGCTCTTCCCGGCATCGCTACCTTCGACGACCGTGACCACGCCATTCACGTCGTTGGTGGTAGAGTAGCGAAATCCAAGGTGTGGCCCAATGCCGAACATGGTGGAGACCTTGGGGTTGTAGACCCTCCTCGAGGTGACGAGAAGAGGCAGATCCAGCATCGTTGCGACCGTCCGTGCACTGCCGACAAACGTCCCTAGTTGGCCCAGTACCATCATTGGCACATTCACGTTCTGGGTCAACGACGATGTTCGAAATCCCGGGTCGAACTGCAGTCCGATCTTCGCATTGAACGAGCCCCCGGCCGTCAGGCCATAGGCATACCCAAGACCATTGCTTGAACTTTCCACCGGTCCGGTCTGGTGTCCTTTCTGAAGTACCACGCCGGCTCCACCGCGCACGCCAACGTAGCCACTTGTACACCCGATCACAGACCCCACAAGCAAAGCACTCACGGCCAGTCGCATGAACGCTCTGCTGCACCCTCCTGCGCAACCCTGCCTCATCGTATCGATCTCTTGTATTCGTTCAACAACTATCGTTCAGATCGAGAAAATACGCGTAAACATGACATCTGTCATTGCGCCCACCCGCCCATTTGATGAGATTACGGCGTACCAATCAGGAGTAGTCGATATGAATGCCACGATGAATCCCCTCGTTAGCCAACTCCTCGGTGTTGACTCCAAGCCCTGCCTGAGCCTCTATTTGACCACACACCGAACACAGCCCGAACGCCGCGACGACCCCACGCATTTCCGCGTCCTCGTGCGCACGCTGGCCGATTCGCTCGAAAGCGCCTACACGCCGGCACAAGTGTCCTCGATCATGGAGCCGTTCAACGCACTGGCAAAGGATGAGACGTTCTGGAATCAACGCAAAGAAGGGATCGCCCTTTTTCGTACGCCGGACACGTTCGTCGCCCAGCATCTCGACCGTCCGGTCCCCGATCTCGCCATTGTGGCCAATTCATTCCATCTGAAACCACTGTTACGATTACTCCAAACCACGGATCGGTATCATGTGCTGACGCTCACGAGCGAGCGCGTTCGGTTGTATGTGGGCGACCGCGACGGGTTGAGCGAAGTGGACCTCGGGCCGAACGTGCCGCTCACGATCGACGACGTGTTGGGTCGCGAACTCGGCGAACGCCACTTCACGCGCTCGAACGCAGGCAACACACCTCGGTCCGTTCCCCACTCCACGATCCACGATGAAGAGGAACTCGACCTCGAACGCTTCTTCCGCATCATCGATCGGTCCATCATGCTTCACGCCTCGCAGCCTTCTGGCCTTCCCGTCATCCTTGTGGGATTGCCCGAGCAGGTGAGCACATTCATGCGCGTGCGGCACAACCCCAACGTGTTGCTGGAATCCGTGGGCACGTATCCCGAGAGCTTGGGCATGAAGGAACTCGTCGAGCGTTCATGGTCCATCATGGAACCCTACGTGCAACGTCATAGCAAGGCCTTGATCGAGAACTACCACGAGCATGCGGCCCATGCGCGTGGCATGGAACGCATCGATGAGATCGCATCGGCGGCCTTCGCCGGTCGGGTCGACACGCTCATGGTCGAAGCGAACAGACAAGTACCCGGTTCACTCGACCATGCACATGAACGCGTGGTGTTCGACGACATCGCACAGCCGGACATTAACGACGTGCTCGACGAACTGGCCATGCTCGTGCTGCGGAAAGGTGGCAAGGTGCTCGTGTTGCCAACAGAGCACATGCCCACCACGTCGGCCGCTGCGGCCATTCTTCGTTATTGAACACCTTCTGTTTCACACTTTCATAGAGGTTTCGTCATGAGATCGGTCTTCGTGATCCTCGCCCTATGCATCGTTGCGCTGAGCGGCTGCTCATCGAGCGATAGCAACACCAACCCTTCGACACCGACCTATTACCTGACCGCAAAGATCGATGGCACTGCGTTCGAATCGACCTCCGGCGTCGCCGTTGGCGTGTTCACCCGCGGATCGCTCACGGTATCGGGCAGCGCCATGGTGAACGGTACACAACGACAGATAAGTCTCGTATTCGGCGGTGCTGCCGCCGGCAAAACGTATAACATGGCCGACGATGGAGAGAGCGGCGCAACACTCATGATGAGCGCAACCATCGGCGACTCCTACTTTGCCGGCAATGGCGTCGGCACCGGCTCGATCACCATCACTTCCATGTCGGGCGGTGAAGCCGCCGGTACCTTCTCCTTCGTCTGCAGCAATGGCACGTCGACAAAGAGCGTGACGGATGGGAAGTTCAGGGTGAAGTACACTACTATTTGAGTTACGAGTTACAAGTTACAAGTGACAAGTGACAAGTGACGAGTGACGAGTGCCTCACGTACGCTTTCGGAGCTTCCGCTCCACTGTACGGACGGAGGCACTCGTCATATAGATGATGTCGTTCGTGAGCGCTCTGCAAATGTCGAGTTGATGCCTCGATTCAGAAGAGAGTTCTCCATCGAGAAGATCGAGCCAGTACAGCGTCTCTGACGCTTCCTTCCGAGCGATCTTGAGCTTGTGAATGAAATCGCTGGTACTCTCTGCATACCACGCCTCTCGGTAGTTCGCTCCAACCGATGCTCCCGAACGCATGAGTTGACGGAGAAGGTCGCGGTCTGCATCTACCCTCCAGACGTCATGAACGAATGCACGGATATGTACAGCCAACTGCTGCGTCTTGGCGTAGAGCGGTGAACTCTGTGGGTCTCGCTTCGTCATACCCCTGTAGTACCCACATATCCCATTCTGTGACACTCGTCACTTGTCACTTGTCACTCGTAACTCAACTCGTCACTCGTAACTCGTAACTCGTAACTAAATTCGTCTATGCTTCACGTCGAACTCTCCCTCCAAGCCGAAGAGGCGATACGCAGATCCGATCGGTCGCTCCTGCTGGCGGCGATCAAGGGGGCAGAGCGTGCAGTAGAGCAACTTCCCAACGAGCATGGTGCTGCATTGCGTGCCAGCGTGGCCTTTTGGCGCGGCTATGAACACTACCTTGCCGCCAAGTTCCATGATGCATTGCGGCATCTCGAACAGGCAAGTGCGCTCCTCGAAGCATCAGAGCAGCTCGTGCTTCAAGCGCGGGCCATCACATGCATGGGTGCCTGCCATCAGTTCATGGGCAGCTTCGACGCGGCTGCCGCGTATATGCGTCAGGCCTTGGCCATGCACGAGCGTGCGAACAACAAGCGTGGCATCGCTACGAATACGGGGAACCTTGGCAATCTGCTCGTTGTGGCCGGACAGTATGAAGAGGCACTTCAGTGCTTCACATCGGCCTTGAGCGTCCACCAAGAGATCGAAGACCGCGATGGCGTTGCCCGCACCCTCGGCAACATCGGCAACCTCTACAAGGAGACGGAGAACTATACCGAGGCCATGCGCTATTATGAAGAGGCACTGGCCCTCTATCATGAACTCGAAGATCCTGCAGGGATCGGAAGGGTGGTAGGGAGCATCGGCGGCACATACCTTGCGCTAGGAAAGTACCCCGAGTCGCTCGAGGCCTATCAGAAGGCCTTGACGCAGTTCGAGGAACTGGGTGATCGACGTCGCATCGCTCGCACCACCACGAACATTGGCATCATCTATAAACAGTTGCACGACTACCACACCTGTCAGCAACTCTTTGCCGAAGCGTTGGACATGTTCGAGAAGATCGCCGATCAAGAGGCCATCGCTCACGTGTCCGGCAACATCGGTGAATGCTATCTCGAACAGAACGAGTACGACGAAGCCTACACCTGGCTCACACGCGCCATTGAACAAACACGGCGTGTTGGGAACCGTCGCGATGAGTCGCACTTCGTGGCAAACGTGATCGAGGTCTGTTTGAAGCTCGGTCGCATCGACGAAGCACGAACGCTGCTTGAAGAGAACGAACATCTCACAACCGACATCCCAACCATCCGCGTGAGCTTCCTGCAATGGCACGCTGCCCTTGCCGCCCTTGATGGCAACAAGTACCATCAACACGAATTGCTCGAACAAGCGCTGGAGATCGCCGATCGGTATCTACTGAGCGCGAAGCAGATGGACCTGCATCGTGCGCTCCGCGATCTCTATCGCGAGCGTGGTGATCTACAGGCCTACATCCGGCACGACGATCACTACGAGAAGCTCCTCATCGCCATGCAGGGGGAGATGCAGCAGCGCCGACTTGCCGTTGCCATGGTCGAGCGAAAGATCTCGCAAGAGCGTCGCGAGTCGGAACGTCAGCGCGCCCTGCTCCACAACACGTTGCCTGCGCATATCGCAGAGCGACTGCTCAAGGACGAATCCACGGTGGCAGATCTGCATGAGAACGTGGGCATCCTCTTTCTCGATATCGTGGCCTTCACGTCGGTGGCATCCGACATGGAGCCTCGCCACCTTGTCGACCTTCTCAATGGGGTGTTCTCGATCTGCGACGATATCGCACAGCAGTACGCTCTTACGAAGATCAAGACCATTGGCGATGCCTACTTGGCCGTGAGCGGCCTGTCCGACGCATCACAACACCACGTGAGCAGCCTTGCCCATGCGGCTGTCGATATCCAGCGTCGACTGCAGAGACAGGACCTTGTGGTCCGTATCGGCCTTCACTGCGGTCCGGTGATCGCCGGCGTGATCGGCAAGGAGCGCCTGCAGTACGACATTTGGGGCGATGCCGTGAATGTGGCCGCCCGAATGGAGCAGACGTGCGAACCGGGACGCATTCAGTGCAGTGAGGCAATGGCCGAGCAGTTGCTGCATGCGGATGCCGGATCAGCACTCAACGTGCAACTCCGCGGTGAAATGGAGATCAAGGGCAAGGGCCGGATGCGCACATACTGGCTCGAAATGGCCTAGAGGATGGCTATGTTCGTAGCTCGTGACACTGACGTCGAACGTATGACGAGGACAGAGACCTATGTCGCAACGCCCACTCGAAGAAGACATCAAGAAATGGCACCGTTGGTTCGGTGTGGAGTTCAATAATGAAGCCTGGCGACTGACAGAGTTGCCGTCGCGCACACCGGAGCAAACAGAGTCGATGCTCCACCACGCCCATGCAGCGGCCCTGCATTGGTCCACCATCGGCACGGCCGACAATACCGCAAAGGCTTGGGCACTGCTTGCGCAAGCACATGCCCTTGCAGGCAATGGCGCCATCGCAACGATGTATGCACAGCAGAACTTCGATCATCTCGCAAAGCGCGAAGCGGCGGACTGGGAGCTGGCCTTTGCCCACATCATCGTAGCGAATGCCGCACATGCATCCGGAGATCATGCACGGCATGCCGCCTACTATGCCTCTGCCGAAGCACTTGGCAATGCCATCGCCGATCCCGAGGATAAAGCGATCTTCCTCCAAACCTTTACCACGGCACCACGTCCATGATCACCTTCATCCGTTCCGTTCTTGTCCTTCTCACGATCGCCATTGCTGCCTCGGCACAAGAGAATCAAGTGTCGTTCACGATCCAAGGTCGGATGGGCGACGCGCCCTTCGTCATCAACACGATGTATCGTACGCTTGCCGACGATCTCTACCTCAAGCCCACGTCGTTGCGATACTATCTCTCGCAGATCTCTATCACCCACGATGGTGGCAAGGTGACGCCGTTTCCGAGTCTGTACATCCTTGTCGACCATTCCGCACCAACGTCGTATCAACTCGGTACGCATCCGATCACGCGTGTGGAGTCCATCACGTTCCATATCGGCGTCGATTCGGCACGCAACCATCTCGACCCTGCCACCTATGCGCCCTATCATCCGCTTTCCCCGCAGGATCCGAGCATGCATTGGGGTTGGACGTCGGGCTACAAGTTCATGGCCTACAACCTGCTCACCGGCGCCGACACGGCGGCGATGAAGTACGTCACAGAGATCCATGCCCTTGGCGATGCCAACTATCATCGCATCACCGTTGATGTTCCCGTCGACGCACGCAATGGCAAGGTCTCCATCGATGTGATCGCCAACCTGGCCGAGCTTCTTCGCGGCATCAACGTGAGCAAGAGCCTCTTCGAGCATTCCGATGAAGGTCCGGCCAAGCTGATGCTGGAGAATGCCGCCCAGCGCGTCTTCTCGGCAGCAACGACCACGTCGGTGTCTGACGCTTCGTTCTCCGAAGATGCATGGAAGGAGCAAGGCGGCATGGTATCGATCTACGACATGCAGGGCGGACTCATACGTGCAAGCAGTGATGGCGTGCCGTCGATCTTCAATGGTCTGCGCGCCGGAGTCTACGTCGTGGTCCGTTCAATGGTCGGTCGCACACCGCATCACACCTTGTATCTCCATGATGGTGAGTGATCGATCTCGCTCTGCATGCCTTGCCGTACTGATCATCAGTGCATGCTGTCTTGTGCAGTGCACCACCACGACCGGCCCCGCACCCGTTGCACCACTCTACGTTGTGCCGAACGGATTTCCGGAGCCGGTCTTTCCTGCCGACAATCTGCCGAGCGCTGAGCGCATCGCCCTCGGAAAAGCACTCTTCATGAGCACGGCCTTGTCGCGCACGAACACCATTGCATGTGCAAGCTGTCATCTCGAGCAGTATGCCTTTGCCGACACTGCAACGGTCTCCGTTGGCGTGGAAGGCCGGCGCGGCACACGCAACGCACCTTCGCTCTTCAACGTGGCCTATCATCCGTACTACATGCGCGAGGGTGGCGTGCCCACGCTTGAGATGCAAGTGCAGGTGCCCATTGCAGAGCACAACGAGTTCGACTTCAACATTCTGCAGGTGCAGGCCCGACTTACCGCCGACACGTCCATCGTCAACGCTGCAATGCGTGCCTATGGGCGACCGCCGGATCCATTCGTGATCACGCGCGCCATTGCCTGTTTTGAGCGCACGTTGCTCAGTGGTTCGTCGCGCGCAGACCGACAGGATCTCACGAGTGCGGAGCAACGCGGACGAGTGCTCTTCGAGAGCACGCGCACGAATTGCACGTCATGTCATGGCGGCTTCAACTACACTACGTATGCCTTCGAGAACAACGGCCTTGCTTCGGTCTATGCAGATAGCGGACGCTATCGCCTGACACGATCAACCGCCGATATCGCGCGGTTCAAGGTTCCGTCGCTCCGTCATGTTGGTGTGACCGCACCGTACATGCACGACGGATCGTTGCGCACGTTGCGAGATGTGCTCGACCACTACAACAGCGGCGGTCATCTGCACCCGCAGAAGAGTCCGCTCATCCGTCCACTTGGACTCACGCGTCAAGAACTCGACGACCTCGAAGCCTATCTTCGCGCACTCTAGAACTGGACCATGGCAACCACGCTTGACGATCTCCTGCATCGTGCCGATCATGCTGCGAACACGCACGACATCGATCTGCTGCGCACACTGGTCAACGAGGCGCGCGCCATCCAACCATCACTTGCCAATGTTGACGCTGTACGCGTTGACGCGGAGTGCGCAAGGTGGGAAGGAATTCGATCTGCCATCATGGGAGATCTCCCTGCCGCCCTCGCATCCTTTGAGCAAGCCCTTTCGCATTTCATGGCCATCGAGCACGAGAGCGGCATCTCTCGCGCTATGGGCAACATTGCCCTTATCCACTCCGATATGGGTGACTATTCCACAGCGCTTACGTGGTATCACCGTGCATTGGAGCGAAGCGAGCAACAAGGAGACGAGGCCACGATGGCCATCGTGCTCGGCAATATTGGCGTCACGCATTCAAGATCGGGAGCTCAGAACGAGGCGCTCACGTGGTATCACCGTTCGCTTGAGATCCATCAACGTCGCGGAGATGCCGCCAGCGCTGCGCGACTCATGGGGAATATCGGCGTCATCTACGGTCGTATCGCCGACTTCACCGCCGCCTTGCAATGGTTGTTCGAAGCTCTTGCCACGCATGAGTCGATGGGCAACCGCCGAAACTCGGCCATCGTCATGGGGAGCATCGGACATGTGTACACGGTGATGGGCGACTATGCTACGTCGATCGACTGGTACATGAAGGCGTTGGTGATCGAAGAAGAGATGGGAAACACGCACGGCATTGCTGTAACGACAGGGAACATCGGTTCGGTCTACGGCGATGTTGGTGATGCGCGCGAAGCACTCGTCTGGCTCCGTCGCGCCCACGAAATGCACGTGACCAGTGGCAACAAGCACAGTGCCGCTCATGCGCGCGGGAACATCGCCGAGGCACTCATCGAGTTGGGCGAACTCGATGCCGCGGATCGGGAGTTGCGCGATGTCATCACGATCTCCGATGAACTGGGACAGCGCAGTTTGAATGTGCGTGCGCGAAACACGCTCGCACGACTCCTCTTACGTCGCTCGTCGATCGACGAGGCTCGCATGCTGATCGATGGTATCTCGCACCTCGTGTGGGAAGAGCCGCTTCCCTCGATCGCTGCACACCAGAACCGTAGTACGCTTGCCTCGATCGATGGCGATGTGACACTGGCGGAACGTGAGCTTGTGCGAGCACTGGAGATCGCCCGGCAGCATGGGATCCGGCGCGAAGAAGCACTGATCCACAAGGCCTTGCGAGACCTCTGCCGCCGTCAGTCACGACTTGCCGAGAGCATCGAGCATGCCGATGCTTTCGAAGCGATCAACGATGAACTCCTTGGAGAGCAACAACGACGTCGCGTCGACCTCCTCGTCGTCGAACACACCATGGCCAATGAACGTCAGCGCGCCGAGCGTCAGCGCGCTCTCCTGTACAACCTCCTTCCGGAGTCCATCGCCCATCGCATCCTGAACGGCGAGACCGATGTGGCCGACGACTTCGATGATGCCGGCGTGCTCTTCATCGATGTGGCGAACTTCACTCGCACCGCACATGGGAAGCGCACGTCGGAGGTGCTCACCATGTTGAACGACCTCTTCACACGATTCGACACCATCGCCGAAGAACACGGCATCACAAAGGTGAAGACCATTGGTGACGCATGGCTCGGTGTGTCCAATGCCCCCACCACCCTACCGCAGCATCATCATGCCCTTGCGCTTGCAGCGTGCTCCATGCTTGCATCGAGTCGATCCGTTGGCGTCGACGTACGCCTCGGTCTTCACTCCGGTCCCATCTCTGCCGGCGTGATCGGTACATCCCGTCGCACATGGGATGTATGGGGCGATACGGTGAACGTGGCATCGCGCATGGAATCGACGAGTGACGTTGGTCGCATTCATGTAAGCGACGCCTTCGCCCATGCCTTGGCCAACGACCTGCGCACACAACCGACGTCGACATCGCTTCGCATCGTTTCACGGGGCGAGGTGCAGGTGAAAGGGAAAGGCACGATGACAACGCACTGGCTTGAACACATCAAGGAGGCAGGGTGACAACGGCACAACGGTCAACGGGCAGACCTCTCTAGGCCCCACGAACAGGCGTGTATGAGGACAAGCTCTTCTCTACCGTCTACGTTGGAAGTGCACTGCTCTTCCTGAGAATGTATCGGCTCCAATGTCTTCATCTTCGGCGCCGGAGTGCACCGTCTCTTCGTGCTCGTCTTTCCCGCATGGGTGCTGCTGGTGGGCGTGGCGATCTTGATCACGATCCTGCGGATACTGGAAGTTGGGAAGGAAATGGAAGAGTAATGCAGAATACAGAATACAGAATTCAATGTCAGAATCTGAGAATACAGAATCTCACGAAGTGCCACTCGTCACTTGTCACTTGTCACTTGTCACTAAAAATGGCGGTCCACCTTTCAGCGAACCGCCATTCTCATAATCTCACGCAGTGTCCCACGCAGTGTCCCACTCCGTGTCCCACGAAGTGTCCCACGCAGTGTCCCACGCAGTGTCCCACATAGTGTCCCACGCAGTGTATCAGACTGGGATGAGCGACTTGTTCTCTTCCAGCCACGATGCATAGCTCTGCAGTTCCGGATTCAGTGCACGCACGATGGAGAGATCGCGTGCGCCCACATAGTCGTCATTGAACTCGGCCTTGAACTGGAACATGTTGCCCATGTCGTCGGCACCGGGGAACCCGAAGCTGCGGTAGACGGATGCAGGCACGGCATTGTAGACCACGTCTTCGCCCAGCGCCTTCGTCAACCCTGCCGCCATTTCATTCCCTGTGAGGTGCTCACCGGCAATGCTGATCGTCTTACCGATGGTGGATGGATCCTTGAAGATGGCGAAGGCCACCTTGCCGATATCCTTGACGGCGATGCCGGGCAACTTCTTGTCGGCCATGGGCATGGTAAGTGCCAGCTTGCCATCGGCGCCACGTGCAGGACCAGCGCCGAAGTAGATGAAGTTCTCCCAATAGAAGGCCGTGTTGAGGATCGTGCGTGGCAACCCGTCGAAGTACGCATTTGCCTCACCCTTGGCATCGAAGTGCGGCACCTTGTACTCGCCTTGCAGCGTTGGCATGCGATCGTCGGACAGCGGGATCCACTTGCGTGTGTCTTCGAGCGACGACCAGATGATGTGCTTCACACCGGCCGTGCGAGCCGCATTGGCCATGTTCTTTGCTGTTTCCTTCTCCTTTGCTGGCGAGAAGTGATCCCAGAAGAACGTCACGAAGAACGCACCATACGCTCCCTGAAGAGCTGCAGCGATGCTGGCCTCGTCGTTCACATCGGCGGCCACCACTTCGGCGCCCGCTGCTGCAAGGGCCTTGGCCTTGTCGGAATTCACATCACGCGTGATGGCACGCGCTGCATACTCCCCCGACGTGTCGGCAAGAATGGCTCGAACAAGGGCGCCGCCTTGGGCACCGGTTGCGCCAACAACGGCGATGATCTTTTTGTCGGACATGGAAAGCTCCTGTTTGTATATGTGTTGTAACACAAACATAGGGAGGAAGTGACAAGTGACAAGTGACAAGTGACGAGTGACGAGTGGTGGTCAGCCTGAAAGTGCGCAAATTGCTGGGGGTAGGCCGGGTGGTCCGGCGCGATGAACAGGAGCTTCAACAACACGGAGAAGGGCGTGCTCGAGGTCACTTCCATAGAACAGGCAACCGAGATGGGTGCACAGGCCATCAGGGTGCAGGACGTGCCGACCATTCTTGCCTTGGCCGCTTGGCTGGCAGAGCATGGCGAGGCGCGCGGGAAGCTGCTGGCCTTGTACTACGAGGGGGTGGCGGCGTTGTACGTTGGTGACCTTTCGACGGCCATTCCTCGGTTGAACGAAACACATGCGATCGCCGCCGAGACCAACGATCTGCCCATGATGTCGAACGTGCAAACGGCACTTGGCAACATCAGTATGATGCAGGGCGACTATGCCATGGCGCTCGACCACTTCGGAAGATCCATCGAACTGAACATCGTCCGAGGCAACAAGGAAGGCGTGGCACTTGCACACCGACAGCGCGGCGGCGTCCTCATGTTCTCGGGGAAGTGGTCCGACGCTCTTGAGGAACTCACCCGTGCGCTCGACATCTATGAAGAGCTGGGCGATCAGATCCTTGTCGGACAAACACTGAACAGTCTTGGCACGCTCTACGCCCATGCTGGCGATATCACATCATCCATCGAACATCATTTCCGAGCATTGCGAGCGCTGGAAGAAGGCAACAGTCCAAACGATGCGGCCTTCACCTACGGTCAGCTCGGCAACACCTATGCGATGCACGGAGAGGTGGAGCGTGCTGTGGAGCACTTCAAGCACGCACTACAGTACTACGAAGAAGCAGGCAACAAGCGGGACTGTGTTGGACTGTATGGCAACATCGGTCTCACGTTCCTGAACAACGGTCGTGCCGAAGAGGCCGAGCCGTACCTGCTTCGAAGCAGTACCATGGCACGCGAGTTGGGCGCGATGCATGAGTGCGCTTTCTTCACGGAGGCCTATGGGCAGGCGCTCCTTGCATTGGAGCGCGTGGAGGATTGCAAAGCACTTCTCGACCGAGAGCAGGACATGTTATCGCGCTTCGGTGATGTATCGCTTCTTACCGAAGTACTGCGCGCCAAGCTTCTTCTTCATGATGGCGACATGACAGCGGCACGCACGATGTTGGAGCAGACGCTGCAGCGCATGCAGACCGCATCGTTGGCACAGCATCGACTCATGGTGCATGAACAACTGCAGGCCATTGCAAAGCAGCAGGCCGACTTTGAATCCTACCTCACGCACGATGCCGCCATCAAGGCCATTCGCGAAGAACGCGAGGGCAAGGAGACCACGCAGAAGATCGCCTTCCAGGAGAAGCAGCGAGAGATGGAACGTGTTGAACGCGAGCATCAAAAGCACTTGACCGTCTTGCACAGTGCGCTGCCCAAGCACATTGCAGATAGGGTGGCAAGGGGCGAGGTGGTACAGGATCACTTTGAACGGGCGACGGTGCTGTTCGCCGATCTGGTGGGCTTCACGACCATGTCGTCTGCGCTCGATGCAGAGCAAGTGGTGGCCATGCTGGACAAGATCTTCGGTCGATGCGACGACGTAGTGGCCCAACACGGACTCTTCAAGATCAAGACCATCGGCGATTCATACATGGCCGTTTCGTTCGCCGATGCAGTCGCCGCTGCGCGCGCTGCGGTGGGCATCATGGAGGCCATCACCACCTCGGCACCGGAACTCCAATGTCGCATCGGCCTTCACTGCGGTCCCGTCGTCGCCGGCATCATCGGCTCCGAGCGCATGCAGTATGATGTGTGGGGCGACACCGTCAACGTGGCCTCGCGCATGGAAAGCTCCGGTCAACCCGGACGCATCCACATCTCCGACGTCATGGCCGACGAACTCCGCCGGTGCACCAAGGATGTTGACCTTGAGCCACGCGGCGAGATCAACGTCAAGGGCAAGGGCACGATGTCAACCTATTGGCTCGAGCGCATCGCCTCTTCAGAGCCATGAAATCGTAGCTGGTTTGTCACTCGTCACTTGTCACTGGTAACTCAACTCGTCACTGGTCACTTGTAACTCGTCACTTAGACCTAAAGCTTTCTGCCATCGTCGCTTCACTAAATCCTTCCGGCACTTCTCCCGTCGTCGCATAGCGATACAGTCCTGCAAGGAAGATCTGACTCAGCGTGCTTTGCACGATGCCCACACAAACGAGAGCCGCAAAGCCGATCGCAAAGAGCGTGAGCGTGAACGCCAGGGAGTCGGCAGCCTGTGCGAAGTAGATGGCGATCACCGTTGCGAACACCACGAGCACGAATCCAACGAACCCTACCACCCCGAGGGCCATGTTCCCTACCAGCCCTTCGCCCCATGTCTTCTTCAGGAGTTGCACCGAGCTCTTCACGGCATCCTTCGGACCCAGACCTTGGGCGGCAACGATCGGCACAACGAAATACGTGGCGATGGCCCATGCGGCACCGATGAGTTTGATCACGATCCGACCGACCACGCCCAATCGCTGCTCGATCATGGAAAGGACAGCGCCCACGAAAGCAGCAACGGCCGACCATGCAAGGATCTGCGGGAGCCGCGCATTCGCCATCCGGAATCCATCGGCAACTGTTGGGTCCTGCCCTTCAAAGCGCATCAGCGCACACGACACCAGCGCCGTCCCGAAGTACGTCGTCAACGCATACTCCACATAGTACACGCCGAACACCATCACTGCCGTCAGCGCCGTGGCCGCCACGTCCATCGTCCCATCGCGGAACGTCCCATCAAAGGCCAGATACGCCATCTCCTGCAACGAAGGGATCAGGAAGGAGGCAAGGAGGACCGTGGCCAGCACGGCAATGGCACCCACGCCATTCAACACCGGAAACACCATCATCTCCGGATCTGCCTTCAACACATTCCAGCTCTCACGAGCGATCGCAAAGCCACGTTTGATCTTCATAGGGGAGTCACTATGTGAATTGTTTTGATGAAATTAGTTGATTGAGGGTTACGAACGAATCGCAAAGACGAATGAACCTACAGCCGGCTTTTCATTCGGCGCCAATAGACGCATTTCTTAGATCAGAAGTTGCGACTATTATCGGCGGCATCGTGGAAGGCGGTCGCCTTTCACAGACACCCGAGCAACTTGGCGCGTGGCAGGAGGAAATCCGTATTCTGCAGCATGCGTTGAAACCGTACGCTGGAGCTGGAAGAATCTACTTTGAACTTTCTATTCCACGCCTCGGAAAAAGGATCGACGTCTTATGTGTCATCAAGCACGTCATCTTCATACTTGAGTTTAAAGTCGGACAGGACTTTGATTCTGCTGCAGAAGAACAAGTGCAGGACTATGCACTCGACCTAAAGAACTTCCATTACACGTCTCACGACGTCCCAATCGCGCCAATCCTCATCGCGACTGAGTCAGACTCCAATCGGACTGCGCCAGAGCTACTCCTCGGCCCTGATAAGATCTTCAAGCCGATTTTGATTCATCAAGACAAGTTAACAGAGACGATTGAACGAATCTTGAGTCAAGTGTCTGGTTCTGATATCGACGCGCGAGAATGGGAGTCTGGCTACTACCATCCGACTCCAACTATCGTTCAGGCTGCAACTGCACTCTATCGTGGACACGAAATTGCAGAGATCTCGAGAAGTGATGCTGGCGCCCAGAATCTGCTGCGGACGTCACAGACGGTTGACGATGTGATACACCGTGCGAGAAAGGAGAGCTTCAAAGCGATTTGCTTCGTCACTGGTGTACCGGGGGCAGGGAAAACGCTCGTTGGTCTTGACATAGCTACTAAGCACAACGACCCTGAAAGCGAACTCCACTCCGTCTTTCTCTCAGGGAATGGGCCTCTGGTAAACGTGCTTTGCGAGGCATTAGCAAGAGATGCAGTAGATCGCTCAGAACCGAAGGAACGAAAAGGTAAAGGAAAGGGGAAGGGAAAGAGCAGAAGGGTTAAAACACTCACTGAAGCTAGACGCGAAGTCAAAGTGTTCATTCAGAATGTTCATCACTTCCGCGACGACTGTCTGAACGATGTCGAAAGGCCTCCGATTGAACACGTTGCCCTGTTTGATGAGGCCCAACGCGCTTGGAACAAAGAACAGACGATGAGGTTCATGAAGCGTCGAAAGGGAAACAGCTCTTTCGATCAGAGTGAGCCAGAATTCCTCATTTCATGCATGGATCGACATAGTGATTGGGCTGTGATCGTGTGTCTCGTTGGAGGTGGTCAGGAGATTAACACAGGAGAGGCTGGAATAGCCGCGTGGGTTGAGGCAGTTATCGATCGATTTCCGAATTGGCATGTGTTCATATCTCCTCAGTTGCGTGCGAAGGACTACGCAACTGATAATGTACTTGAACGAGCTAGTGAGATTCTCAATCTGGAGTACAAGAGTGACTTGCATCTAAGTGTTCCGATGCGATCGTTCCGTTCAGAGGCTGTTTCGAGATTAGTACACTTCACTCTCGATATGGATGTGGAGGCAGCGAGGAAGGCAATTGATCAAACGAGAGAAACCTACCCCATCTATCTCACACGTGATCTGGACAAGGCAAAGGAGTGGCTTCGTAACAAAGCTCGAGGAACAGAGCGGTATGGGATTGTCGTTTCTTCGCAAGCCGAGCGACTGCGTCCGCACGCAATCGACGTTACGTCTCCAATGGACCCAGTCCATTGGTTCCTAAATGGAAAGGAAGATGTACGATCGTCGTTCTACTTGGAAAGTGTTGCCACTGAGTTTCACGTTCAAGGACTTGAGGTGGATTGGGCTTGCGTGACATGGGATGCCGATTTTCGAGCAATCAAGAACAAGTGGCAGCACTGGTCGTTCAAGGGTGACCGATGGGAGAAGATTGTAAAGGATGATCGCCGGAGATACCAGAAGAATGCATATCGTGTGCTCTTGACACGTGCTCGTCAAGGTATGGTAATTGTCGTACCTGAAGGCGACCGCAATGATCACACGCGTCCGCCGAGTTACTACGATGGCACGTATGATTACTTGCGTTCGATTGGCTTCGATGACTTGTAACAACGTCCTGTTCGATTGTCGAACAGCTTATTCATCAGCACGATCTCTAAACGCACTGGTCACGTATTTCTCGGATAATGACCTCATACAGCCTTGCGATAGCAAACGCCTCACGTGCTGAACTGCATTCCTCAAGGCAGACCTCCTCTTCGATTCGATCTTCTGACCATGCATGTCCAGTACGTGTCCATGACTCCCGGAGGTAGGCAAGTGCCGTGAGGAGATTGTCGGCGTATTCTTTGGGCAGGTGAAGGGTGAAGAATTGCATGTGGCAAGTTCACCGGAAACCGGACGATGTACCGGACAGAACCTATCCGGTTGTTACGCATGCGTAACATACCCTCCCCTTGCAACCTTTCCGCCCTGCCTGGCGTTGTGCGGCTTCATGAAGCAACTCTCTCCGACGATCAATCGCATTGGCTACGTGCTGTTCACGTTGATCGGCATTGTGAAGCCGATCGTAAGCCATGATCTTTCTGAAGCAACGACGTTGGGGATCGCGCTGATCTTCGATCCGTTCGATCCGACGGTGCCGTTTGGGCAGCGGCCGTGGTGGCAGCAGGCGTTGTTGTATACGCAGATGACCGTAACGCTGGTGGCTGTTGGGGCGTTGCTGTTCAAATAGGCGTCGCATCAATCATGCATCTGCGCAGCAGGTGATGGCGGCGTGAAGATACTGTGTAAGTAGTACTCGGTTGAGTTGCTGCGTGCGCGAAACAAAAAGGCGACCCCAAAACTCTCGTCAAGGGCCGCCCTTCTACACGATACTTGTCACTTGTCACTACTTACTCTACTCGTCACTTGTCACTTGTCACTTGTCACTTGTCACTTTCTTACGAGGTTCTCCATCCTCACCTCCGTCTCCTTCGTCGACGGATCATAGTTCACCGTGTACTTCGACGGATAGAACTTGCCGCTCACCGGATAGGCCGATGGCATCTTCACGGTCTGTGCTGCGTTCGATGGCTTCGACTTCAGATAGGCCAGTGTGATCATGGGCTCGAGGAAGACCATCTTGCCGGCCGATGTGCCGTAGATGAACGTGCGGTCGAAGGCTTCGCCACGGAATTCATGCGAGGTGCTGTCGACCCAGTGACGTCCCATCATGGGCACCGATGTTGGGTCCGGACTCCAGTAGTCGGGTGCGATGTACTTCGCGTCGACCGGTGCCATGTCCACACCACCTGGGATCGCCGCTTGCTGTGCTTCGCTGATCATGTAGAAGTGCACGTCAAAGTGCGGAGCGCCATACAGCACGGCCGGTTCATGTCCGTTCGGATTCCAGTCCAGCGAGATGTGATCGATGTTCGTCCCTGCTGCTTGCGGTGGCATCGGAAGCGTGACGGCAAGAGCATGGTCGTGACCTTCACCGTGATCGTCCGCCGTTGGCAGGTTCTCAAGCGCACCGTCGGAGAGCGTCACACCGTACGATGTCGGATCGCCGGCATCGTTCAACCGCACCCATGGTGTGGCCGTTCCGTTTCCAAGTGGTTTGGCAGGGCCTTTGAAGAGGCCGGACTTGGAAGCCGGACCGGTGGTGTTGTCGTTACACGCCGAGAGGATCAGCGTAAGGGCGGAAAGGGCAATGGCAAGGTTCTTCATGGGAGTTCCTGTTCGAGGTTAGAATTCGCGGAGCATGAATCCATGCGATCCGCTCGTGGAAGAATTGGTTGTTGTTGATATGGCGATCTCGTCGATCATTTCGGCAGAACAACGTCGAAGTTGATGTACGGTGGTTGTGGTGCGATATGCGGAGGCAGATACGAAGGCATGTTCTCTCCCTTCGGTCCAAGGTCCTTCACAAAAGCATAGATGGCGGCAAGGTCCTGACGCTTCATGTTGTGCAGGGCCCACCATGGCATGGGTGGCGCACCCTGCAACGTTTGCGCGTTCTTGATCCAATCTTCTTCTGTCATGCTGTTGATGAAGGTGCGCAGGTTGATGGGATACGATGTGCCCCATGGACCCTTGAACCCTACCGGACTTCCGACGAGCCATTCCTGGACGGGAAGCTTTCCGGCCGACTCGTTGAACCCGGGCGTGTGACAGTCATTACAACCGCCCATGAGAATGAGGTACCGTCCTTGTTCAATGGCGGCGGCCTTGGCCGACGGCGCCTTTGCCGTTGGTGTCTTGGTGGTGCGTTCGGCAGCCGATGCTCGGTCGAGCGAGGCGGCCAACAGGACCACGGTCGCAATGCTTGCCGTGGCCAGGATGAGTGTTTTCGACATATGATCCTTTCGGGAGTGTTTCGTGATGCGAACTTCACGCTGTGGCCGCAAAAAGGATCTGCCAAGAGTTCGTAATTTCTCCTATGTCTAACGTACCACGCACCGATCTACATGCTCTGATACAAAGCCTTTCGCGGACGGAGAAGCGCTACGTCAAAACGTATTTACTTCGTCACCGCGATACGGCCGATAATCAAAGCGTGCAACTCTTCGACGCCGTCGAGACCCAAGTGGAGTATGATGAAGCGGCCATTCGCAAGCGCCATGCCGCCAAGGGATTCGTGAAGCGGTTGCCCGAGGCCAAGCGAGAGCTCTATCATCTGATCCTGCGGGCCATGCGGGAGTATCGCAACGAATCCACGGCCCAGCATAAGATCATGGCCGCCCTGCAGGACATGCAGTTCCTGCGGGAGCACAACCTTCCGAAGCTGGCTGAGGCCCGGCTTGCCGATGCCGAGCATTGGATCGAGCGCACCGAGGACAATGCCTTTCGGTTGATCGCCTTGCGACATCGGCAGCGGCTCGATCGCGTGAACTATGGACCGATCACGACAAAGAACCTTGAGGACTATGCGAGTCGACTCGAGGCAACAGCGGCGCAGATCAAGGAAGACGTCGACATGATGGTCCTCGCCCTCGAATCATCCGCTGCGGTGCTCGAAGCAGGCCATGCATTCGGTCGTGCCGGGGCCGTCTCCCACGATGCCCTTCGCAAGAAGATCGCCCACGCCGAGGCGCATCCGCCCAAGAGCATTCGTGCCTACGTGGACGTGCTTGAGATCGTCGCAGAGTTCGCCTACTATTACGAGGGCGACAAGGAGCGGGCACGCAAGGCCGACGAGCAGTTGCTTGCATTGTACAGCACGCATCCCATGTATGAGGACCGACGCGTGCTCGAACGCACATCGCACATCTATGCCATGCTGCAGCGCACCATCGGTGCGGGCGATTTCGCCGGAGCACAAGAACTACTTCATCGCTTGCGCACGGAGTTCGAGCAGGCCGCACCGAAGAAGGGCACGAGTCTGTGGCGACAGATCCTCTTGCGCATCGTCAGCTCCGAGCTCCTCGTTCACCTTGCCGCCGGCACCCTCGAGGAACCATCGGCACGACTTCGTGAGCTCACGGCCGAGGTCGAAGCACTCGAGAAGATCCGTCCCACCGTGTTTGGCCTCATCTCCTTCTTCAACCTTGCCATCATTGCCTTCTTCACAGGAAAGAATCGTGACGCCACGCGATTGCTCCACCGAACGATGGAGTACGGGACGGACCGACGGAAGGACGTCTATATGGGGGCGAGGATGATGTTGTTGCTCATCCATGCGGAGCAGGAGCACTGGACGTTGGTGGCCAGTATGACGCGTTCCATCAAGCGATCACTACCGCAGTTCGGCAAGGCCAGCGTGGACGAGACGGCATTGCTCTCCTGCATGACGCGCTTGGCGGAGTTCCCCACGCCACGCAAGCGCATGCAGATCTTGCGCGAGACCAAGGCAGAGCTGGACCGTGCGAGGGCCACCGTGAAAGGTCAACTCCGCACGGACATGTATGCCTTTGATGCTTGGCTTCGGCATCACATCGAAAAACGCCCATTGTTGCATACGTTGCGGGAATAACATCCCTCCCGGCATCTGCCCGGCATCTGCCCGGCATCTGCCGGGCAGCTGCCGGGAAGGAGGGTGGGTAACGTTTTCTCGACATCGTACTTGGTTGTGCATTCAGCTACACAACCATGGAGGTTCACATGTTTCGGTTTCTTCTCCTCATCGGGCTCCTTTGCAGTATCTCGCTGCATGCCCAACAACAGATCATGGTAACGCCGAATCCGGTGATCTTCCAGGACGTGGCCGTTGGGAAGTCCGCAGACACCGTGTTGACGATGGTCAACTATTCAACAAGGGACCTTACGGTCCGCATGTATTTCACCGGACCGGATGCAGTCGACTTCGAACTCACACAAGGCCCATCCGTCCAGATCAAGGCCGGACAAGGCTATGTCCAAGTGCCTGTCCGCTTCACACCGTCCCACGGCGATACGAGCTATGCACAGCTCATGCTCTCCACAGACTCCAGCATCACCACGCAGCCTGTGAATTTGTACGGCGTGAGCACGCCAACATTCCCCGGCGGATTGCAAGTACTTCCCAAGCAAGTGCAGTTCCGGAATGTGATCGTGGGTAGAAGTGTCGATGCGATCTTCACCGTCAACAGTTCCACCGTGATCACAATGCCGATCATGCTCACGTTCTCCACTCCAACGTCCTCACCGTTCTCCATCGTCTCCCCAACCTCGCCCGTCGAGATCACCTCAAAGGGAAGCGTCAACTGCGTGATCCGATTCTCACCAACGGCTGAAGGCAGGTTCGCGAGCGTGATCAACGTGATGGCCAATGGCGCTGTGATCTCCGTTCCTATTGAGGGCACTGCCGAGCCATCGCAACTCAGCATCACGTGGGAAGAAGGAGACTTCGTTGCCGATACGATCGGTGCGTCCGTGTCGCGAACCATCATCGTGACGAACAACGGTAGTGATGACTCGCTCGTGTCCGTCTTCACATCTCGCGGCTACACGTTCAAGGCAGAGCCGGAAGAACTCTACCTCATGAGTGGACAATCCGGTACGTCGGTGATCACGTTCACGCCAACAGATATGGACACGACGACAGAGGGACTCGAAGTGGTTCGCAGTGGGATGAGCGAGTACAGCCTCCAGCTCATCGGCTATGTTCGCTCCAAGCCAAGCGTGCGTGTTCGTGTTGGCGATGTGAGCGGCAAGCCCGGCGAATCCGCACCATGCGTGATCACCTTGCTCACCGACATTCCCGACAAGACCATGAGCGCAACGATGACGTTGTCCTTCAACGCCTCTGTACTCGTTCCGAACTTCACCTTGCTCACCGATGGAACAGCGAACGGCATCCGCACCGTGAGCACACGCGTTGGTGTCCCCTCCACGCGCAAGAGCGGCGATGTCCTTGCCTCCTTGCCATTCACGATCGCCCTTGGCGATGCGACCACGTCGCCGATCCAATTGAAAGGTATCGTATGGCGCGGCGTGGACGACATCGAGATCCCGATGAACACAACGGCCGAAGATGCGACCACGACGGTCGATGATGATCGTGAAGTGAACGCCAACACTGGCGGCATGAAGCTGTCGCTCGCACCGAACCCCATGACGACGTCGGCAACAGCAACGGTGTACGGCGCACAAGGTGCACTGGTCGTTGAACTCTTCAGCACCACCGGTGTTCGCGTGTACTCCACGTCGCTCACCGCCTCGGCCGATGGCACCACCGTGCTCTTCGATCGCAGTTCGCTCTCGCAAGGACTGTATATCTTGCGCGTAAGCAACGGCGCGTCCACTCTTGTTCGGAGACTTGTTGTAGAATGACCCTTTGATCGCACGTCATATCACGTTCGTCGTGTTGATCGTGAGTGGCGTCTTCAGTGCAACTGCGCAACGAGCATGGATCGTTGCTCCGCAAGTTGGCGCCACCTTCGCATCCGCATCGTTTCAACAGCTCGGTCCGCTCGTTCTTCCAGAACGGGCGACCGGGCTTTCGTCGTCTACATCATGGATGGCCGGCATGCGTGGCGCCATGCGCCTTCCGCTCTTCTCGCGCTTCTCCCTCGTTCCCAGCGTCGGCATCTCATACTCAAACGCCGCAGTCGTCACAACAGAGCCAACGACCTTTGCCATCTACGGCAACCTTGTTCCCGGCACATTTGAGCACACGTACACATTCTCGACCATGGCCGTGGAAGGTGGCATGGAGGCACGGTACACCTTGTTCCCGTTCCTGGATGTAGCGGCCGGCGTAGGATCGTTCATCACCACCTCGATGTACGGCACACACGACATGACCATCACCGATCCCGCGGGAGTAACGTTCACCGATGGTTCATCAACACAACGTCGTGCCGAAGGCGCTATCCCTGAACGCAACACCTTCGTGCCGTTCGCGACGGCATCGCTTATCGTTCCGGTGAAGGTCAGCAAATGGAACGTCGACGTGGAAGCAGGCTATCGCACCACGCTCACGTCGATGGTGAGCACAGCAACGCTCACCACACAACAGGTCTTTGCACGCATTGGCGTGCGCTTCGATCTCGCATCGATCGACGAGGCCGAGTCGCCGTACGAAACGCTTCGCATGCCGACCACCACGCCCGTGCTCGAGCCAACAACAACGCCCGCGCCTGTGCTGCCGACGCTGCGCACCGTGCCGACCACGGACATTCCTCCTTCCCTCCCTCCATTGGCCGTTGTCGCACCATCACGTCCGGCGCCGTCTGTGCTCGCTCTCTGCAATGTGGCGTTCCGACAATCGAACGGACGTGTGTCTGAGCGTGGCGTGGTGCGCATGGAGCGCACACTCATGCAGACCATCGATCACGGTCCGAACGATGCGGCCATCTCGCGCATCGATACGATCCTTCGTGCCGATCCTCCTATCGTGTTGCTCCGTCCGCTCGTCTCCACCGACGACAGCGTTGCGCGTTGGTCGTTGCGCATCGTTGTGTCCGACACACTCCTCTTCGAACGCGACGGCCTTGGCGCACCTCCGCGCGAGATCGAATGGGACTGCGCCACCATCTCGCGATCGCTCTTCGAACTGCTCATTCGCGATAGTGCTGTTGTACATGTGGATGCGGTTGGGAAACAAGGCGGCAAGGCCGTTTCGGCACCAACGACCATTCGTCTTGTCGAAGGTCGACGCATGGCATCACTCGACACGTCGCGCATCAACGTCACCATCTGGGGCTACAACGTCAACGCCGTCGACCTTCCCGAGTGGGCACGCACCACCATTCGATCGTTGCGTCGTGCCGCACGCACGGCCACGTCGGTCTCCATCTATGGCAGTGCCGATGGAGATGGCGAACGCAACGTCAATCAGCGCATCGCCGAGCAACGTGCACAAAAGGCCGCAACCGCACTCGGTCAGCCCAACGCTCGCATCGATATCGATCCCATCCCTTCGGCGCAGGCGGTGAGGAATGAGAGGGATAGGAGGATAAGGATCGTGTTGAGGAAGTAAAAGAGAAGTAAAAGAGAAGTGAAAGAGAATGAAAGAGAATGAAAGAGAAGTGAAAGAGAAGTAAACAAGAAGTGAAAGAGAAGTGAAAGACAAGTAAACAAGAAGTAAAGGAGAAGTAGATCTGGTTCAATTGCAGAATGCGTTCGAACAGGACAATTCGAGATCGCTGATTCGTCCCTCGCTCTTCGCAGATGCGGCCGTGCGTCTCCTCGCAATTCGGCGACTCGACCGCCATTTTGCAACAGAGCAAGGTCTACTTCTCTTTTACTTCTTGTTTACTTCTTGTTTACTTCTTTCTTACTTCTTTCTTACTTCTCTTTTACTTCTCTTTCACCACTTCACTCGCTCTCTTCAGATCTCTCTCCAACTGACGTCGCTCTTCCGGATCGGTGGTGCGTGAAAGGCGCTCGAGAAGGTCCTTGCGGTGTTGCTCAAGGGCGGAGCGTTCGATGCGAGATTCGATGGTACTGGTGGTGATGCGACGTGGCGATGTGGGCACGGAGCGCACCCCCTCACGAATGCGCTGTGCGGGTTGCTCTACGGAAGGTTGATCGAAGACGGCCGGTTGTTCGAGAACGACAGGAGTGCGCGGGATGGACTCCAGCACGTGTTCTGGTGTGAACAGCGATGCAGTGAGATTGAGCAGTGTTGCGAGGACAACGACCCCGCCGCCCCACTTCCCTGCCGCGCCAACCGAAGCCGTCGGTGCAGAGAAGAACGTTGCGTGCAACGAAGCGCGTTGCGCTTGTAGTGCGGCCATCACCGTGTCCGACGGATACTCGATGCATTGCGCAAGCAACGGAGACTGCGCATGGATGCGCTGCAGCTCGTTGCGGAGCTCGGCGTCGATGGGCAATGGAGATGCGTCGGCGGATCCGTCGAGCGGACCGTCGTCGATCATATCCATCAACAGTTCTTCGATGCGTTCCATGGTCAATCCTCGAATTGCGGACGGAGTACGGCCGCAAGTGTGCGTCGTGCGCGGAACACTCGAACCTTGGCCGCAGATACAGAGATGCCAAGGAGGTTCGAGATGTCGTTGTACGACAGATCATCAAAGTAGCGAAGGCGAATGATGGTGCGATCGTCGTCCGGCAAGGCATCGACAGCGGCGCGGATCAAATGAAGATCCACTTCTGACAGGCCTTGCTCATCCGCAACGGCGGCATCGGTGTCTTCGAGCGGCGACGTGCGTTGCTCGATGCGCTTCTCGCGCAAGCAGGCATGTCGCGCAATGGAGAAGATCCATGCATCGAAGTTCTGTCCGTTGAACGTTGCACGCGAGGCATACACCGACGTGAACACTTGCTGCACCATGTCGACCGCCTTGGCTTCGTTCCGCAAGATCGTTCGCGCATAGGCGAACAACTTGGTCGCATACCGTTCATACAACACGTCGAACGCATCGTGATGTCCGTTGCATACCTTCCGGAAGAGCTCTTCGTTGGTGATCTCCATGGCCTTCATAGCTGCAACCTAGTCGAATTCACGCGAAAGGTTACGGCGACCTTCCGTGTAACCTTTCGACCTGTATCGGGATTTGATTGGTCATGCGCACAACCCTGAGCCTTGTCTTCGCCCTTTCCACCCTCCTTGTCCTCCCCTCTTGTGTGGATGAGCGTGGCAACCCCATCAATCCGTCGAACCCGACACCGCCGTCGACCGCCTTGAGCGTGGTGCCGGACTCGATCGGACTCGAGGTAGGGATGACCTATCAGTTCACCGCAAAGAACATCGAGGCCGTGAACGTGGCGTGGGCCATGGAATCCGGTCCGGGATCGATCTCGGAGACCGGCCAATACACCGCACCCACCTCGTTGAAGTCCGCCTCGGCACGCGCGCGCATCCTGGCCATGGACAAACGCGACTCGACGAAGCGTGCCTGGGGGATCATCGACCTGCGTGACCCGAACTTTGCACCGCCTGTCGACACAAACGTCTGCTTCACGCGCGACATCATGCCGCTCATCCGCAGCAACTGCTCCATGGCGGGATGTCACGACGGTACGGACGACGAGGCCCGCAGTCTGCTGAACTACACAGAGGTCAAGACCTACGTCCGCAATGGCTCGAATGGCCTGCCTTCCGCCTCGCGGAGCAAGCTCTACACCGTGCTCCTCCCGGGTGCCGAAGAGCCGATGCCGCGGGATCGCGATCCGCTGTCGGCCGCGCAGATCGCCCTGATCAAGAAGTGGATCGACCAGGGTGCCAAGAACACGGACTGTGCCGAGACCACCTGCGATACGTCGGCGGTGACGTATGCCGACATCGACAAGATCATGACGACGAACTGCACCGGCGGATGCCATAGTGGCGCACGTCCGAGCGGCAACATCGACCTGACCACCGAGGCCGGCACAAGCGCCCAGGTCCTGAACGGCAAGCTCATCCCCTCCATCGAGCAGCGCACGGGCGCGATCTGGATGCCCGAAGGCGGCAAGCTCACCGATTGCGACGTGGCCCGCATCCGTACATGGGCCCGTACCGTGAAGTAAGGGAAACCTCGCCTAACTGCTTTCAATTCATGAGCTTCCGTTCATGATACAATACTCGGTCCGGTTTGGCTTCTACGCCTCTCCTTGGCTATATTTGCCTTAGCAGAACCAGGAAGTTGACCACGATCATTTCGAAGGAGGAGCATGGCGACACGTCATCCACGTCGCATCATGAGGGCGTTGGCATTTGCCATCGTACCCGTTATGGCGATGATGACGTCGGCACCACTGCTCTTGGCACAACAGACCCCTCCTTCCTCCCCCGCCACCCAACCAACCACCGTTGCACCTGCCAAGAAGGCGCCCGTCTTTCCGGACGAGTTCTGGGATCTGGACGAGGGCACGGCCGGACAGGCCCAGCTGGACAACGGTGTTGCCGAACAGCTTGAACGGGCGCGTCAGCGCTACCTGAAGGCCCTGCTCCTGATCGAACAGAAGGACACGCTCGCTGCGGCCCGTCAGTTCGAGTCGGCCATCGTCTCGCTCAACGAACTGGCCAGCTACCCCAAGATCGAAGACAATCAGGACTTCACGGACCTGGCGCAATCGGTGATCGAGGACTACGAGGCCTACGTCTCCAGTATTGACGACCTCGACGAGAACTCATCCGCCTTCATCCTGCGTGAGAAGCTCTTCGAAGAGGTGGAGACCTATTCACGCGCAAGCAAGACCGAACCCAAGAAGACCGTGGAAGAGACCACGGCCGAGACAGCAGCGCTGCCGGTGACGACCATTCCGCTCGTGATGAACGAGTCCGTCGAGAAGAGCGTGCGCTTCCTTGCCGAGAACAAGGGGCGCAAGTTCATGAAGCGCTGGATCGAACGCAGCGGCAAGTGGTTCTCGATGATGAAGCGCATTGCCAAGGAAGAGGACATGCCGGAGGAGATCATCTTCCTCTCGATGATGGAATCGGGCCTCGATCCGAACGCCTTCTCACTGGCCAAGGCCGTGGGTCTGTGGCAGTTCATGCAGGCCACCGGACAGGAATACGGTCTCACCGTGAATTTCTGGATCGACGAACGTCGCGACCCCGAGAAGTCCACCCGCGCTGCCATGCGATTCCTCAAGGACCTGTATCGCGAGTTTGGCGACTGGCATCTTGCCTTGGCCGCCTATAACCGCGGCGCCGGCGGCGTACGCCAATCGATGCGGAAAACGGGCAGCACGAATCCGTCGTACTGGGAAACGCGCGACTACCTGCCACGCGAAACACGCAACTACGTTCCGCTCTACATCGCCACCACACTCATCAACCTGCAGCGCGAGAAGTATGGCTTCACGGATGATTCACTGTCGTTCCATCCTGAGTACGCCTACGACATCTACATGGTGAAGGAGCCCACGAACATCGCCGCCCTGGCCAAGTGCGCCGGCATGACGGTGGACTCCATTCGCAAGCTCAATCCCGAACTCGTGAAGCCATGCACGCCGCCAAGTGTGGACGTGTACGCCTTCAAGATCCCGAAGGGAACGCTGCAAACGTTCGCGACGAACTTTGAGTCGCTCACCGACGACGAGAAACGTCCATGGATGACGCATACCGTTGCCCGCGGCGAGACCCTTGCCTCGATCGCCAAGCGCTACGGTGTGGCCGCATCCGACGTGGCCAGTGTGAACCAGCTCACCGGCTATAAGAGCAAGCTCAAGCGCGGCATGTCGCTCCGCATTCCGATGACGAGCCTCGGAGCCGCACCACAGCTTGCCATGAGCGAGCCCGCTTCCACATCGACGGCCTCCAACGACGTGATCGGCAATGCTACACCAGAGAGCATGTCACCCCGCCGCCATACCCAGCCTTCTCCCTCTGTTGCCACGACCACTCCTGAGGCAGCAGGGACAACAGCAACGGTGGAAGGGTCGAAGGGTCGCACAACGGTCAAGCATACCGTGCAGAACGGCGAGAATCTCTACAGCATCGCACGTCGCTATGGAGTGCGGCTCACAGACCTTCGCAACTGGAACAACATCTCGTACGACAGAGAGAACATCCGCATTGGCGACACGCTCGTGGTGGCCATCACGGACGAGGCAACGCGCAGTGTGGCCGCTTCAGATGTCGAGAAGATCCGCGTCACCCGCGTGATCTCGCACACCGTTGCACGTGGAGAGACATTGGCCGGGATCGCCTCGTTGTACAACACCACCACCGACCGCCTTCGCGCCTTGAACAAGGTGCCACGCAATGGTGCACTGAAGTCCGGCAAGCCCATTCGCGTCGAGACATCGCTTTCCAAGACCGAGCTGGCCGCCATTGCCCGCACGGCCCCAACCGGCAAGCCCCGCATCCACAGCGTTCGCAAGGGCGAGAACCTGAGCGGTATTGCGGCCACGTATGGCGTGGACGAGGAACAACTCCGTCGTTGGAACAACGATGTGCTCGAGGGCACAACGGTCTTTGCCGGCACCAAGCTCCGCATCTACGGTGCTCAGCCCACCGACAAGGGAAGTGCCGCCCCATCGACCGAAGGCAAGCGTCCACCCAAGACCTATGTGGTACGTCGCGGCGACACCTTGAGCGAGATCGCCGACAAGTTCGGTGTAAGTGTCAGCTCGCTCATGAAGAAGAACCGGAACCTTTCGGAGCGCACCATCCGGGCCGGTCAGACCATCCGTTTGCAGTAAGTCTGCACCCTTCCTTTTCGTAGTTTTGTGGGCTTGTTTTCATAGCCCGAGCTTCATGCACGCCATCATACCCGTGGCAGGGATGGGCACACGCCTACGCCCCCACACCTATACATTGCCCAAGGTTCTCGTCAACGTTGCGGGAAAGCCGATCCTTGGTCACATCCTCGATGCTCTCATGCTGCAAGGCGTTACGGGAGCAACGATCATTACCGGGTATAAGGGTGACCTGGTGGAAGAGTATGTGCGCAACAACTATTCGTTGCCATGCACCTTCGTTGAGCAGAGTGAGCTCCTTGGCCTTGGACATGCGATCTGGATCGCACGCGAGACCATCACGGAAGAGCCGGTGCTCATCATCCTTGGCGACACGGTCTTCGACGTCGACCTCTCCGTTCTCGATGCTGCATCCTTGTCGTCGCTTGGCGTCAAACACGTCGACGATCCCCGTCGATTCGGCGTAGTGATCTCCGACGGTCCATTCGTCACACGCCTTGTCGAGAAGCCCGAGACCGCCGTCTCGCACATGGCCTTGGTGGGACTGTACTACATCAAGAATCCACTCTTACTGAAAGAGTGTCTGCAGTACCTCATCGACAACGATCTCCGCACCAAGAACGAATATCAACTCACCGATGCATTGCAACTCATGGTGGATCGCGGCGAGCGCTTCACCACGTTTCCCGTGGATGGTTGGCATGACTGCGGGAAACCCGAGACATTGCTCGAGACCAATCGATTCCTGCTCACCAAGGGCTCTACCCGCGAAGCTCCGAAGGGATGCGTTGTGGTACCACCCGTGCACATCGATCCAACGGCCATCGTGGAACACAGTGTGATCGGTCCGTACGCATCCGTGTCGCGTGGCGCCGTTGTGCGTAACAGCATCATTCGCGACAGCATCATCAGCGATGGTGCCATTGTGAGCGACGTGGCCTTGGAGCAAAGCATCATTGGCGAGAACGCCGAGGTCTACGGTCAATTCGTGTCCATCAATATCGGCGACGCCTCCGTGGTTCGCCTCAGTCGATAACCTCCATCGCAACTCCATTCATTTCTCATTGCCTCTAGCACCTATGTCTCACACGTTCACCTCAGAGTCGGTAAGCGAAGGCCATCCCGACAAGATCTGCGATCAAGTTTCCGATGCCGTCCTTGACGAAGTGTTGGCCCACGACCCTACAGGTCGTGTTGCCTGCGAGTGTTTCGCTACCACCGGTCTGATCGTTGTTGGTGGTGAGATCACCACTACACACTACATCGACCTGCCACAACTGGTACGCGAAGTGATCAAGGATATCGGCTACACGAAGGCCGAGTACCGCTTCGATAGCGAGTCGTGCGCCGTTGTGAACGTGATCAACCGTCAATCGCCCGACATCGCACAAGGTGTGGACACGGGCGGCGCCGGCGATCAAGGCATGATGTTCGGCTACGCAAGCACGGAAACGGACGAGTACATGCCGGCCACCATCTACTACTCGCACAAGCTGGTGAAACGCCTGGCCGACATTCGCAAGAGCTCGTCGCATCTGATGCCCTACCTGCGTCCGGATGCCAAGGCACAAGTATCGATCGTCTATGCCGACAACGGCGACATCGTCCGCGTCGACACCGTTGTGGTCTCCACGCAGCACGATCCCGTCAACCAAATGCAACTCCGCGAAGACGTGATGGAGCATGTGATCAAGGCCGTGATCCCCGAGAACCTCATCACGCCGGAGACCAAGTATCACATCAACCCGACCGGAAAGTTCGAGATCGGCGGACCGCACGGAGACACCGGTCTCACGGGTCGCAAGATCATCGTCGACACCTATGGCGGACGTGCTCCGCATGGTGGCGGGGCCTTCTCGGGCAAGGATCCCACGAAGGTGGACCGTTCCGCTGCCTATGCAGCACGCCACCTTGCTAAGAACATCGTGGCCGCCGGCGTGGCGCGCGAGTGCACCATCCAGCTGTCGTATGCCATTGGCGTTGTTGACCCTGTGTCGATCAACGTGAACACGCACGGCACATCTACGGTCGACTCGGCACTCATCGAGCAGTTCATCTCCAAGCACATCGACCTTTCTCCAAAGGGCATCATCGACCGTCTCAAACTCCGTCAGCCGATCTATCGTGCATCGGCCGCCTACGGACATTTTGGACGTCATGAGTTCCCGTGGGAACATCTTGACCTCGTTGAGACGTTCTCTTCCCAATTCGCCTGATCTCGAACAACTTCACAGGACAACAATGTCGAACGCAACAAAGACAAAGAAGATCGCGCCCGGTACGGCCAAGAAGGTGACCGCCTCGAAGAACGGCACCAATGGCAAGCTCGCGCCGAAGCGCGTGGTCAAGGGCGAGATCGCCTACAAGGAGCACCATTATGCTGTGCGTGACCTCGGACTGGCCGAATGGGGCCGGAAGGAGATCATGCTCGCCGAGGCGGAAATGCCCGGCCTGATGGCACTTCGTGCAGAGTACAAGGGCAAGAAGCCACTCAAGGGCGCTCGCATCGCCGGCTGCTTGCACATGACGATCCAAACGGCCGTGCTCATCGAGACGCTCATCGATCTCGGTGCCGACGTCACCTGGTCGAGCTGCAACATTTTCTCCACGCAAGACCATGCTGCCGCTGCCATTGCAAAGGCCGGCATCGAGGTCTATGCATGGAAGGGGATGAACGAAGAGGAGTTCGACTGGTGCATCGAGCAAACGCTGTTCTTCGGAAAGGACCGCAAGCCACTCAACATGATCCTCGACGATGGTGGTGACCTTACCAACATGGTCCTCGATCGGTATCCGCACCTCGCCGCCGACATTCGCGGCTTGAGCGAAGAGACCACCACAGGCGTTCACCGCTTGTATGAGCGTATGAAGGCCGGCACCTTGCCCCTTCCCGCCATCAACGTGAACGATTCTGTGACGAAGAGCAAGTTCGACAACAAGTATGGCTGCAAGGAATCCCTCGTTGATGCGATCCGTCGCGCAACCGATGTGATGATGGCAGGCAAGGTGGCCGTGGTGGCAGGGTATGGCGACGTGGGCAAGGGCTCGGCAGCATCGCTGCGTGGATCCGGCGTGCGCGTGATCGTCACGGAGATCGATCCGATCTGCGCTCTGCAAGCCGCAATGGACGGATTCGAAGTGAAGCAGATGATCGATGCCGTGAAGGAAGCCGACATCGTGGTGACGGCAACCGGCAACTGCGACATCATTTCCGAGAAGCACTTCAAGGCCATGAAGGACAAGGCCATCGTCTGCAACATCGGTCACTTCGATAACGAGATCGACATGGCATGGCTCAACAAGAACCATGGTAAGTCGCGCGTGGAGATCAAGCCGCAAGTGGACATGTACACGATCGGCAAGAAGGACATCATCGTCCTCGCCGAAGGCCGCCTGGTGAACCTTGGCTGCGCTATGGGTCACCCATCGTTCGTGATGTCCAACTCGTTCACGAACCAAGTGCTCGCACAACTCGAACTGTGGAAGCACACGGACCGCTACGAGAACCAGGTCTACGTACTGCCCAAGCATCTCGATGAAAAGGTCGCACGCCTGCACTTGAAGAAGATCGGTGTCGAGCTCGACGTGCTGAACAAGAAGCAGGCCGACTACATCGGTGTTTCGACCAGCGGACCGTACAAGCCAGACTATTACCGGTATTGATCGCAAATGAAAGTGGCAGCCTCTGGAAGAGGCTGCCACTTCTTTTAACCGGAATGCTTAGTTCCGCTATGAATCAAGTTGACATAACCTGGTTCATACGAATGGACTCGCCAACCATTTAACTGAAGTTGAGCGATGCAATCCGTGTTGCAAATAGGAATTAGTATAAACATTGTTTTTCCTAATTTCGTTGCAAGTTACTCCCGATTAGACGGGCAGTTTTCGCTGGGTGCGGAAGCTCTTGATTTCCTCCTCGGTGAGTGATGTAATGTTCAATGAGTCGCATTTGCAGATGCGACTCATTTTTTTTTACTTAGACTTGACACAATTCCCTTGGCGGACTCAAGTAACAGAATCAGCTTGGTCTCATCGTCACTATCAATCTCGGCGGGAATCTCGATCGTAAACACCTGACCATTTTGCAAAGGCAAGGTTAAACTCATTCCAGTTTTTCTAGGACTCGCCAAAGAGTCAACGATCTTGTTGTCAAGCACGGTACTACCTTCATCTGTCTCGTACGCAATATCAGAATGCGATTGCGCAACTGAACCATCTCTATGACTCTTCGAATTGACAAGTAGCTCAGCATGTTCACCTTTCTGCACCAATAGACCGCACAGGTGAGCTGCATCCAGAAACAACTTCATCCATAGACGCGAGGTTTCGTGATCAACTTCAAGTATCCGTTCGATGCGATTCTGAAAGAACTTCATATTTACATCGCCACCCACATGCGCGTCGTAAATCATCTTCAGCGGCTCGCAAGACAGCATAATCTCTTTCAATGCTCGATCTCGATCCTGTTCTGAAGCAGGCTTGAGAGCCTCAATAGAGAGTCTAGACAAACGGAATCCATCGTCCGCGGCCTCAAGAAACCTCAGAACAACCAAAGCCCGTATATGACGAGCTAACTGGCTGCTGTTAACAGACACATCTAGAACATTAGCTAGCTCTGATCTCGAAATCAGAGATCGAGTTGCACCAAGAGCCTCGATGGCTCGTAGGGCGTCCCTCATGGAGAGTGACAGTGGAGCAAATCCCCTCCGAACTCTTCCAGGTGTAATGGCTGATTTTGACTCAGCTGATGATTCCATGGTATTTCCTGGTTCAGCAGACACGTACATCTCCTCAATCAAAACAGTAAACACTCGATAGACAACCAACACTTTGCAATTTAGGGGGTCATGTGACCAAAGCAAGGGGCTATCGTCCGTGTGGAAAACTTTCTCCTTCACCGGTATGCGTATCTGGACGTTGTTTGGAAGGAGTTATTGTGCATTATTTTAAACGACTTACCGCTTTCTTTGCGCTTTTTTCCAAATTTTGTGAAATGGTTTATCTTAGTTTCGCCTACATAATGACTCCGACGATCTATATGCGGCGAGAAGTCGCCCCAAGCTTGCGTACACCGCAGATCCATTTCGATTTACTGGGCAAAATGGTGTCTAAAGCGCTAGTCCTCAACCGCAACACATTCAAACCAGAGTCACTTTCCATGGATTCATTTCGAGAAGCTCCCATCGAGAAAACAGTGCCCTCGCAAAATGTAGATGCAGCCTTTCAAACTCAGCACCGTGATACTGATCATCAAGGTACACAAAGGTCCAACCTAACATTGCGGTATCGCAGGTCATTTTTTTCCAGTTTTCAGCCTAGATCGCCGAGAGAAGGACATCCATTCTGATAAGATGCGGCGACTTCTATCAGGAACGCCCAAATGAACACTCGCTTCGATTAAGTGAACGGGAAGAACATTCTTACTACATACTAGCAGTTTGATCAAGTCATAGACTAGTTCAGAAACCATGGACCTGACATCGGACGCTCAAACTCTACCCGATGTTATCCTATATCTTGTGAACAGAAATTTCGTGCATTGGGTTATGCACGGCGTGTTTTTTTCCTTGATCGGATGGGAACTCTTTCCGTCTGAGTTATGGTTAACACGTATGTTGAACGATTCAACCTCGGTTGACGAACTCAACCCAACCTCGAGAGGGTGCAGACTCTCGAGGTCTTTTTGTTTGTGCTACTTGTGCTCCACATCGCCGCGCGGCAGGAAGTCGAAGGTGTTCGACGTCCGATCGAACAGCATGTACCACTGCGACGTGATGATGCCATGCTTGTGCCAGGCAGCATTCTTCGTGTAGAGCAGCAAGGCGCAGATGTCCGTTGCCGTTGGCAGCGGATCGCCCGTATCGGCATGCTTATGCCACGTGAGATCCGGATCGGTCGAGAGCGTGTCTTGATGCAAGAGATCGATGGGAATGAAGCTTTGATGCAGCTTCTTCCGCTCTACAAGTTGCAACGCAGGAGAATAGCGCAAGAGATAGTCGTTGCCGATGGGCATCACCACACCTTGCTCGATGGTCGTCATCACATAGACGCGACGGGACGTATCGTCGATGATGGGGATGAGGTTGAAGTGCGTGTTGCGATAGTGCTTGAAGAAGTGTGTGGTGTCGAAGGCCACATCACGCAATGCACGGATGCGAAGATCGATGAGCGCTTGCTCTCGTGGTTGTGCTTTGCGCGTGATGTTGTCGACGAGCATCGACCCTTCGTCGAACTCTCTGTTCATGACGAAGACCGACATCACCTTGGATGAGTCGTACCGACTGTAGGTGATCACGCGAAGATTCTCTCCGTCGGCAAACGCTACATAGCCGCCAACACTATCGCGACGTGCGCCTTGATTCACGATCATCCGATCCGTTGCTCGCCACCCTGCCGCCTCGAGTCGATACAAGAGCTTGCCTTCGTCGATCACGCGTTGATGGTCGGGAGTAACGATGCGCAAAAGAAGAGCGATGGTAAGTGCGGTGAGCACGCTACTTCACGTCCTTCTTGAAGAAGCGAAAGTTCTTCTCGGGCGTGTTCCACACACAGTTCCATGTAGGAGTGAGAACGGCGTGCTGTTGCCAGGGCACATGTCCGGCCGTGACGATGAGCGTGCACACATCCGTCTCTGTTGGGAGGTCGGATGAGAGGATGGAATGCGAGTGGTGGGTGACGACGGTGTCGGGACGAGAGCCGGCACTTTTGGGCGACGACTCGATGGGCATCAGTGTCTGATGCAGTTTCTCGCGCTTGATAAGTGCATTCGTCGAGTCGAACGTAAGGCGATAGTCGTTGCCGAAGATGGTGAACTGTTCGCGCGTGGACACGGTGCGGATGTAGACCACGCGCATCGCACTGTCGATCAACGGAATGTGATGCAGCACGGTGAACTTGTAGGCCGAATAGAAATTCGTCGAGTCGGACACGATGGCTTTGAGGGAGGCGCGGCGCAAGGCGATGAGTTCTTGCTCTCGTGCGGTGGCGGCGCGTTGGTGCGTATCCACGCGCATAGATCCAAAGTCGACGTTCTTATCGAACGAATACGTGTGATAGATCAGCGACGGGTCCGAGTTGGCGTAATAGATCGACGTGACACGTTCGCCCGACAGATAGGCCACATGTCCACCCACGCTGTCCTTCCGCGGATCGAGGGAGCTACGGAAGAAGTCGCTCGACATGGCCGAGGCAAGCTCAAGCTTGGCAAGCAACTCGCCTCGCTGGAGAACTCGATCATACCCGTCCGGTTCCATTTGTGCCGAGAGCCGACAACAGAACAAGATGGTCAGTATTGAGAAGTATCTCATGATCTTCGAAAATACTGACCATACAGCAGTTACTCTAGCAGTGCGGTTGAAAAGAGGACATCGGTTGTCGTTCCGATGACAACCAAGAGCGGCCCACGCGGAAGATCGGCGCAATCGAGAGGGTATGTGCCCCCCTGACGCAAGGGAGATTCAACCGAACGAAGCACTCTCCCGATCGCGTCATAGACGGTGATCCAACGAACATCGAACAATTGGGGTACACCTACTTCGAGGAGTCCATTGTCACGGATCGTAAGCACGACCGGGTACGGTTGTGAATTGTTCGTTTGCGCGGGCACCGTTGTGGTAGACCCGTTGCGCGTGTATTTCCACACAAGCAACCCGGAGGCATATCCGATGGAGTCTCCGAAGAACTGGAACCGATTAAGTGCCTGAAACAGTGGCCCGCCAACGCCGGTCCAGGTCATCCCGCCATCTGTCGTTTCTCTTGACGAGAACCCCCGCCCTCCGATCCAACCTAATGTTGGTGTCACAAATCCGATCGCCTGCATCGAGTGCGTTTTCGTCACGTCTGAAAAGTCCACCTTGTGCTCTTTCCAAGTCCGTCCATCATCATCTGATCTGATCATCATGTCGGTTGGGGTTGAGCTGATCATTTGGATCGACCCTACGATGATCGTGTCCGCGATTCGATGAAACTTCCAGAGTTGCGTTCCAGCGACGGAACAACGGTAGGTCTGCGTCCACGTTCGACCACTGTCTTCACTGCGATACACGACGGCAAATCCTTCCTTTACGTCTCCTTCGGCACCACCACCGATCACTCCAATTGAAGGCGTACGGAAGCTGACGTCGACCAGCGAAGAGACGGTCGCCGGTGCGGCCGTCGTTGTGTATGTTTTGCCTCCATCATGCGTGGACGTGATGTGTGGACCACGAAAGATCTTTGAAGAGAACGGACCAACACAGTACATGGTTGTCCCCGTGACGGCATCAAGGCCGCACACGCCTCGAACGAGAGTCGTGTCAAGATCGGACGCCTGCATCCAGTGGTCGCCTCCGTCCGTCGTTCGCCAGATCGGGTTCACTTCTCCAAGAACCCCGCACCATCCTATCTTGCTTGTTGCAAAGTCCATCGACCGGAATTCGCGCGACACACCGTTTGGCCACGTTTCGTTGACGAGGTATGCGGATCGTAGTTCGGTCCATGATTGCCCGCCATCATACGTTCTGTACATACCACCCCTGGTGCCTGCGATCCACCCCGTATCCGGATGCACGAACGACATTGCGTCCCATCGCTCTTGCGCATATGGGCTATTCTGGATCAGTGACCATGTTCCATGTTGGGCATGCACGATCTGTGAAAGGGAACACAGTACCATGATCACGACCATGCAGTGCATTGGGCGCATATGTTTGCCTCCGAATGATGTGACTTCCTAGAACTAGTTGTTACGCGATCGTTGGTTACAGAAGAGAGGAACAACGATCACGGTACGATCAACCTCACGTAGCGCTCGTGAGCGCCGGAGCGAAGATGCAGGAACCACTGTCCGGCGGGCAAGGCGTATATGTCGAATGGTTGTTCAACGGCACAGCCTTGCAGGTCGTAGACGGCCACGAGTGATTCGGCTGTTCCGATGACGAGATCGTCAACACTGCTCGTCGCATCGATACGAAACGATCGAAAGCTCATGGACGGTGTGGGTCCGAAGCCTGGGGCATTTGCCACCACATACCACCAATAGGTCTTCCCTACTGTAAGTGTCTTCGACGTTACTGTGCCCGTGAGTCCGTGAACGTTCTGCGCCACGCTATCATCGAATGCCCCATCATAGGTGCCTCGTGTCGTCAACATGAGGTCGTAGGTTTGCGTGCGATCATCACCGCTCCATGTGAACACCATGAGTGTTCCAGTCGAGACGATGCCGTTGTCCGGCGTGATCAATACGGGGCGATCAAGGAGTGGAGGCGGCGGGGCAGCGGGTGTTCGAGTGACGGCCTCTTCGGACCATCCACTGGAATCAGCGGCACTGTAACTCCGTACGCGGCCATAGACATCGTGTCCTTGTGGTAGGGTGATCTGTGGCGAGGATGCATTGGACACGATCGTGTCAAGTAGCATTGCGTCTTGTCGATCGAAGATGGCATGGTCGAATCCCAACAGGTCCTTCGAAGGTTTCGATGCGATCTGCACGTGGTAACGCACGTCCGTCGATTCGGAGGTCCACTCGAGCACATGCTTGTCCCCCATTGGTGTGAAGGACGCCGTCGGAGCGAGTAGTTCACGCTTGCCGGTGTAGTAGATCACGTCATCGAGGAGGATTGCCACGGCATGACCGCCTTGCGTCCATCGAATGGCAGCAGCATTGGACTTCGACGTACCGAATGGAAAGCGTGCACTCTCCCAAACACGCTTCACGTTGTCGCGATGCATCACACGATCTCGACCAAGTGCAAGGATGTTGCCTTTGGCATCCACGGCCACGCCAACGAACTCGCCACCGTCCACTATGGAATCAAGCAATGTTCTCCACTTGGTTCCGCCGTCCTCCGTTACTTTCACGAAGGCCTTCTGTTGATGTCCCTCACCGGTAGCAACACCACCAACGGCAACGGCAACGTTGGGCATCATCCACTGCACATCTGACGTACCGTTTGGAAGTGCAACGTCAGCGAATGTCGCACCGCCGTCGGTAGACAAGATCATCTGCTCTGAGTTCCAGAGGTAGACCGAGTCTGCTCCCTTGCTTCGCATCCCGGTTGGGGTGAAACCGAAATCGTTGAACGGCGTGGCCGTCCACGATGCTCCTGCATCGGTCGTACGATACAATCGTGCGATCGTCGTATCCGCTTGGTCACCCGAGAACAGGTAGCCCACAGTTCGGTGATCCATGGAAAGATGGGAGTAGAACCACGATGCGAGTGGCATGGCGCCGATCGTCACGTTCGCCCACGTCGCCCCTCCATCCGTGCTACGCTCAAGATGCGGTATGAGCGTTCCATAGATCGGGCTACCGTCGGGGTCGTTCTTCGGTCGACGGACGACCACCACGACGATCGTATCCTTCGATGGTCTGGCGACAGCTTGAAAGTACTGTTCCTTCCACCAGCCTTCGAGAGGCTTGAAGGTAACGGGGTCTACGTTGTAGCACCGTGCATATCGAACGTTTCGCCATGTGGCACCACCGTCGTCGGTGCATTGAACGATGTTCGTCGAATCGAACCCCAGGTTTGAGGAGATCACGGCACCGTACCGGCTGTCCGGGATGCTCACAACACCGGTCAAATGTTGTGGCGTATAGGTACCGCTATGCACGTCGATCCATTGCGGGACGGTGCGTTGCGCATGCGCCGTGATGGCGACAAGAGTGAAAACGAGTAGATACTTCATGAGGGACTCCGTGTATGCGATGAATCTAGTCATCACGTCGGAGGCCGTTACTGCACGCTGTTACTGCATGATTACTGCACGAACAACTGCGTCAAGTTCACGCGTTGAGCGAAGCCCTAACTTCTTCGTGACGCGAAATCGGATCGATTCGATGGTGCGCACCGAGAGGTTCATGATCTGCGCAACCTCTTTCGTCCCCGATCCCGCTGCGAAAAGTGCACAGGCCATGCATTCACTCTCGCCAAGTGACGGAAAGGCCGCACGGATCTGTCCCATTTGTGCCGTGCGTTTGCTCGATGAAGGATCAAAGGCAATGATCTTGCGCTCTTCGGCAACGAGCATTTCGTTCAGCGCCGTTGCACCCTTCAACAATTCGTAGGCAGCCGACGTATTCCCGAGCAACGCCTCGATGCGCGAGTGTGCGTGCAGATACTCGGCAGCTTGTCTCGGCTGCGCTGATTCCAGCTTGGAGGATCCAGCTTCGATCCATTGTCGTGCAAGGTCAACATGGTCCAACGCCGCAAGAAGCATGGCCATCGTTCGGATCTCCATCAGCGATGCATTCGCTGCAGCTGAAGGATCCGTCGAACCGAGCACGGAAACAAGCACATCAAGGGCACGCTCGAGCTCTCCATTCTGCTCGAGTGCGCATGCGATGTTTCCGTCGATCGCTCGTAGATGATCCCGATGAACGTTAGGGTCTCGTTCCCGTGCTTCATAGAGAACCTCGATCGCCTGATCGTTCTTCCCGGAGCCCAGCAACGCCGTGGCCATACAGATGCGTGTTGTGACCATGCCCGTTCGATCCGCCGCCGTGTCGAACAAGATGCGAGCACGATCAAAGGCCTCGAATGCCTCTTCAAAGCGGTGCATCTTCAGTAATGCACTCCCCATACACTCATTCACGGATCCAAGCAGAACGGGGTTTCCCGATGACCGATAGATCTCTTCACAATCTGTGAAATACTCGAATGCGATCCGGAACTCTCCTCTGCATGCATGCAACAGTCCCAGTGCATTCAGTGTGTGGCCAACCTGCAGTGAGCCACCCCCGAGCGTTCGATACAACGCCAGCGCACGCTCCAAATGCTGCTGCGACGACGTCGGATCGATGTAAGTGAGCACCACTCCCATTGAATACTGCACACGTGCAACAAGTGCCGGATCCTTTACCGATTCCACAGCAGCAAGCGCTTGTTCTGCATGTGCTCGGGCTTGAGGCATTTCGTTCTGAGCGCGATAGCGGTCAGAGAGATCCAAGTGGGCCCTCACGATGATGTCGTGATACTGACCTCGCTCAGCCTGCTCCAAGATCTGAAGCAGTTCTCGAATGGCTCGTGCAGGATCCTTCTGACGAATGTCGGCAACAGATCGAAGAGCGATCTCGAGTTCGTGTCGGCGCATGATCGTATGCGTGCGTACTATGGCTTCAGGTCGACCGACACTTTCTCGATGGTACCATTGAAGCGGAACGGCGGTGCATAGACCTGCTCGTCCACAGACGATCCAACGTCGGCGCCGATGTCCAACGTACCGCCCAGACCCAGCGTCAATGCCTGCGTTGCGGTCAAGCGCGCTTCACCTTGTTTCTCATCATCAACATAGAGCGTCATCACGCCGCCCTTGCCGATCCCTCCGCCATCATAGGCGAATTCGGCACGAATGGTCGTTGGCGCCGCAGAGATGGAACGCTTAGATTCCACGCGTGTGATCCTCTGACCAAGGTAGTTGCACACGAAGACAGCCTTGCCCTTGTTCACATAGAGACCGTAGCCACCATCGGTTGCGCCCATCGTGAAGATGGCACCTTCGGTGTTCTTCTTTGCTCCGGCGACCTTGGCCGTGATGGTCCACGACTTGTTGAGCAGACTTGGTGCAGAGCCGCTTGGAAGGGCAACGGTTCCGGAGTAGTAGTCGAAATGCGTGATGCCCTTCGTTGGAGTGGGTCGACCTTGCATCTCGGCATTCAACCGAACGATCTTGCGTGGATCCATCGGCAACACGTTGAACTTTGCTGCTTCTGCCCACCAGAGGTCTTGCAGTTCGCGCAACTTCTTCGGATTGGCAGCGGCCACATCGTTGGCCTGCGAGAAGTCGTTGTTGAGATCGTAGAGTTCCCATGGAAGCTCATCGGGAATGATGTTCTTCTCTCCCACTTCCCATGGAATACTGCTTCGCGAGGCAGCCCACCAACCATCTGCATACAGACCGCGATTGATGAACATCTCGAAGTACTGCTGACGGTGACGTTCCTTGGCCTTTGCATCGTTGAACGTATACATCATGCTCACACCCTCGATGGGCTTCTGCTCTACTCCATTCAGCGTACGCGGCGGCGTGATACCGGCGGCTTCGTAGATCGTAGGAACAATGTCGATCACATGATGGAACTGATCGCGCACACCACCTTTGTCCGTGATCCGCTTCGGCCACGAGATGGCCACTGGATTGCGAACGCCGCCAAGGTGCGAGGCGATCTGCTTTGTCCACTGGAACGGCGTGTTCATGGCCCATGCCCAACCGGCCGGGAAGTGATTGAAGTGGCGTGGACCACCGATCTCGTTGATGTGCTTGAGATTGTCGTCGAGGGATTCAGGAACTCCGTTGAAGAACGTGTTCTCGTTGAGCAGGCCAACAAGACCACCTTCGGCCGAGGCACCATTGTCGCCCACCTGATAGATGATGATCGTGTTGTCCGCATCGGGAAGTTCACGCACGGCGTCGAGCAAGCGACCCATTTCATGATCTGTTTGCGCCGTGAAGGCGGCGAACACTTCCATCATGCGTGCGAACAACTTCTTCTGATCTGCAGAGAGCGACTCCCAAGCAGGAAGTTCTTTCGGTCGTGGCGTCAGCTTTGCCGATGCGGGCACCACACCGAGCGCTTGTTGACGTTTGAAGGTCTCCTCACGATACACATCCCAACCTGCATCGAACTTGCCCTTGAACTGGGCCAGGTATTCAGGAGAAACGTGATGCGGCGCATGCGTTGCGCCCGGAGCCATGTAGAGGAAGAACGGCTTCTTCTGATCGATGCTCCGTGTACGATGCAGCCATTGAATGGCGTGATCCGTCAGGTCCTTGGTCAGAATGTAGTCCGGATCGGTCGACGTGGGCACAAGCGTATGATCTTCATACAACGTTGGATGCCACTGGTCGCAATCACCGCCCATGAAGCCATAGAAGTAGTCAAAGCCATAGCCACTGGGCCAACGTTCGAACGGACCGTTCGCACTGGTCTCCCAATCGGGCGTGTTGTGATTCTTGCCGAACCATGCGCTTGCATAACCATAGTGATGCAACACTTGCGCAACGGTTCCCGCGCTTTGTGGAATGATGCCGGTATAGCCATCATATCCGGTGGCCGCTTCGGTGATCACACCATTGCTCACGCTGTGATGATTTCGTCCGGTGATCAGTGCCGCACGAGTTGGACTGCACAACGCCGTCGTATGATAACGCGTGTAGCGTAGTCCTTCGTTGGCAACACGGTCGAGTGCCGGCGTAGGTATGGCGCCACCGAAGGTCCCGAACTGACCGTATCCTGCATCGTCGATGAGGATGAGCACCACGTTCGGAGCACCCGCCGGTGCCGTCACGAGTGCCGGGAATTGGGGCGGGTCCGACTCGCTGATGGTGCGGCCCACTTTGCCGTTGTACTTGAAGTCCGGACGTGGGAGGTTCGCACCTCCGCTATTGTTCTGTGCGGAAAGGGGTAGGGCGGCAAGGCAGAGCACGACGCCCATACAGACGGCAACAGCCCAACGATCAAATATCGAGGTTGCGTACATATTGTGCATTCCGTTCAATGAATTCGCGACGTGGTTCAACTGCCTCACCCATCAATGTTTCGAAGATATGCATGGCCTCGGCGGCATTCTCGATGCTCACACGAAGCAGTGTGCGGGTTTCGGGATTCATCGTGGTGGACCACAATTGTTCAGGGTTCATTTCACCCAATCCCTTGAATCGACTGATCACGATGCCGTCTGCCGTTGCGCCTTCTTCGACCACTTCGGTCTCTTCGACCGCAACCGGTTCCTTGTCCGCATTCTTTGCCGCCTTGCGATCCGCCTTCTCCTTGCGGATGCGGGCAATGATCTCGTCGCGCTCTTGATCGTTGTAGGCATAGTGCTCAGACTTGCCCTTCTTCAACTTGTAGAGCGGCGGCTGTGCGATATACAGATGTCCACCGTTGATGAGTTCCGGCATGTGCTTCCAGAACAACGTGAGCAACAGCGTGCGAATGTGCGATCCGTCCACATCGGCATCGGCCATGAGGATGATCTTGCCGTAGCGTGCCTTGGCGATATCGAAGTCTTCGCCGAATCCTGCGCCGATGGCCGTAAGGATCGTGCGCACTTCTTCGTTCTCCAGCACCTTCGTAAGACGTGCCTTGTGCACGTTCAGGATCTTGCCCTTCAATGGAAGGATGGCCTGGAATCGACGATCGCGACCTTGCTTCGCAGAACCACCTGCAGAGTCGCCCTCAACGAGATAGAGCTCCGTGTCTTCCGGCGAGCGTAGCGAGCAGTCCGCCAGCTTGCCGGGGAGCGTTGCGCTATCAAGCGCTCCCTTGCGACGGATCAGGTCCTTCGCCTTGCGTGCAGCTGCACGAGCTTCGGCCGCCTGCGTTGCCTTCTCCAGGATGACCTTTGCCGCCGAAGGATTGGCATCGAGATATTTTGACAGTTCTTCGTTGATCGTCGAACGAACGATCCCTTCTGTTTCGCCATTCCCAAGCTTCGTCTTCGTCTGACCTTCGAATTGTGGTTCAGCCACCTTGACGGAGATCACGGCCGTAAGACCTTCGCGGAAATCTTCACCCGTAAGGTTGATGTCCTTCTTCGCAAGATTGTTCGACGCTGCATAGGCATTCAACGTACGCGTGAGCGCGCTACGGAATCCGCTCACGTGCGTTCCGCCTTCGACCGTGTTGATGTTGTTCACGTACGACAGAAGATTCTCGCTGTAGCCCGAGTTGTACTCGAAGCACACGTCGACGACCGTCTCGACACCACTTTCATTGGTCACCACGCCATTCATCAGAATGGGCTTGACGATGGCCGTGTTGTGTACATCCAGGTGGCGGACGAAGTCCACCAGTCCACCGCGATACGCATACACTTCCTTCTGTCCGTCGCGCTCATCCTCCATCGTGATGGTCACATCAGGATTCAAGAAGGCGAGTTCACGCAGGCGCTCGGCGACCTTTTCGTAGCGGAACTCCACGGTCTTGAAGATGGTGGCATCGGGCCAGAAGCGAACGGTGGTGCCGGTGCGGGAGGACTTGCCAACCTCGGCGACCGGTCCTTGCGGATCGCCTTCCTTGTACTTCTGTTCGAACTTGGTGCCTTCGCGTTCGACGGTGACCGTGAGGTCCGACGACAAGGCGTTCACGCAGCTCACACCAACACCGTGCAATCCGCCCGACACCTTATAGGTGTTCTTGTCGAACTTACCGCCGGCGTGCAGCGTGCACATCACCACTTCGAGCGTGGAGATCTTCTTCACAGGGTGCGGACCGGTAGGGATACCCCGACCGTCATCCTGCACGGAGCAAGAACCATCGCTATGGAGGGTCACATAGATGTTCTTACAGAATCCGGCCAATGCTTCGTCGATCGAATTGTCGACGACCTCTTGGATCAGGTGGTGCAAGCCTCGCTCACCCACGTCACCAATGTACATGGCGGGACGCTTACGTACCGCTTCCAGTCCTTCGAGGACCTTGATACTGTCTTCACTATACCCAGACTTTTTGCCGGTTTCTTCTGCCATGATCCCTCCAATGTGCTCGTTAGCGAATGATGATCTCGCGGATCACGTCACTGCCAAGGCGAGCGTTCAGTTTTATGCGTAGTTCTTCGCGTCGCAACATGAGTTCGGAACGCCACACGGCATTGCTCACGCTGATCGTGAGCACGCCGTTCTGCGTTGAACGAATGGTGCAATGCCGCGCAACATTCTCACCAACGATCTCGGCCCAATGGTCCGGGATCTTCGCTGCCGTGAACGACTCCGACAAGCGATATCGCTTGAGCAGATCGTTCAGCACCGATGTGATGGATGTTGCCATTGTGTCTCACTTGTCACTTGTCACTCGTCACTCGTCACTCGTCACTCGTCACTTGTCACTTGTCACTTCGATCATCGTTCCTACCGGAACCAGCTTCTTCATCTCAGCGCCTTCGGTGGTGGTCACGAAGCATTGCATGCGCATGGCCAACACCGTCTGCATCACATGTTCGCAGCGCGACCGATCGAGTTCGCTGAACACATCGTCCAGCAGCACCACCGGTCGTTCCTGTGTGCGCTCGAACAACAACGCGCATTCGGCGATCTTCAACGACACCAAGAGCGACTTATGCTGTCCTTGCGAGGCCGTCTCGCGAACAACACCCTTGTTGATCATGAAGGCCACTTCGTCTTTTTGCGGACCGAACAACGTCAGTCCACGTTGGATCTCCCGCGACGCCACCTTCTCATAGGCATTGCGAAGTTGTTCCTCGACATTCGCCGACGCGTCGCTCACGCCATCGGCCTCGTACCGAACGTCGATGACCTCTTCACCACCCGACACAGCATCGTAGGCTTCGCGAATGCGTGGTGCAAGATCGTCGAGCACATCCTTCCGTCGGCGGATCACTTCCGCACTGCACGTCAGGAATCCATCGGTCCACGCATCCAGCCCTTCCACCTTGCCGCCATGGTGCGCGGCCTCTGCCAACATCGAATTTCGTTGCTTCAGGAGTCGACGGTGCTCATACAACAGCTCCGTCACCCGCTTGCTGGACTGTGCCATCAGTCCGTCGACAAAGGCTCGCCGGTCTGCGGGACCGCCCATCGTGATGCTCTTATGATCCGGCGACAGTGCCACGATGGGCAATTCGCCGATCAGGTCTTTCGGAGTACAATGTTGCGCGAACGTTGTCTCGATCTTTTTCCTGACCCCCTCGCGGATCGTAACGCTCACGTGATACGGAACATGCAGATCGCGTTCGCATCGTACGCTCACCGAACACTGATCTTGGCCATGCTGGATCAGGGCCGCATCGGGGACGGGAACGAAGCTCTTGCCAACGGCACACACGCTGATCGCTTCCAAGAACGACGTTTTACCAACACCATTCTTGCCGGAAAGGATCGTTACATCGGGTGCGCACTCAAGGTCGGCAGACGTGTGACTGCGAAATGCACGAAGCTGAACGGATCGGATGATCATCGCACGTTGGCGGAGATCAGATCTTCACCGGCATCACCAACATCAGCAGCGAGTCGTTGTCGGCTCCCGGCTTGATGAGGACGGCTCTGATCGGCGTCGAGAACGTCATCTGCACGTTCAGGTCCGGATCGTCATCCGCAGTGATGTTCTTGATCGCTTCTTCGAGGAATCGGTAATTGAAGCCCACCTCGAACGTGTCGTGCGAGAATTCGCAAGGGATCGTCTCTGTTCCTTTTCCGCCGGAATCCTCATCCTCGGAGTGGACGGCCAGCACGCGCTCGCTCATGCGGAAGCGCACGTGACGGGTGTTCGTGTTCGCGAACAGCGAGACGCGCTTGATGGCGCTCAGCACTTCGCGTTGGTTCACGACCAGCGTCTTGTCGTTGTCCGACGGGATCACGTTCTGATAGGGAGGATACTTCTCGTCGATCACGCGGGTGGTGATCGTTTGCGAGGAGATCGTGAAGCGAGCATGCGTGCGGCTCACTTCCATCGACACTTCACTGTCGACCTTCTTGAGCAGGTCCACGGCGCGTGCGGGAATGATCACATCGAGCTCGTCCGGGAAGCGGTCTTCACCGCGGATGATCACGCGCGACAGGCGGAATCCGTCCGTGGCAACGGCCGTGACCATGTTGGAGGCGAACTGGAAGAACACGCCTGTCATCGACGGACGGTACTCTTCCGTGCTCACAGCGAACACGGTCTTGTTCGCGATGCGCTGCATCTCCTCTTTCGAGAAGTCCGCCTTGGTCGATTCAGGGAAAGGAGGAATGGCGGGGAACTCATTCGCATCGAGTCCCTTCATTTCGTACGTCCCCGTAGGCGTCCGCACAGAGATGAGGGCCGAGTCCTCGTTGGCCGACACTTCCACGGAACCGGCATTGCCGAGTTCCTTGATCAGGTCGTTGAATTGACGTGCAGGGACAAGAACTTCCCCATCCTGTTCTCCGGCGACCGGGATCGTCAACGAGATCGTGATCTCTTGATCGGTCGCATGGAACGTGAGGTCTGTTCCCGCCAGGACCACGTGAACGTGCTCCAGGACAGGGATCGTGGACTTCGCGGGAATGGCTGGAAGGATCTTCTGCAGCGCCTTTTGGAGCTCAGGCAGTGCTACGGTGAATTTCATGCTTCGTTTCGCTAATTTGACCCGCGAAACTACGAAAAACAATGGTCCTAGATGATCACTCCGTACGGCTACGACAATGCCTTTTTGATGCTCGGTGTGGGCGCATGTTTGGTACTCCTTGGTGTAAGCCTCGGCGGACCGATCGTGGCCGTGTTGCTCGGAACGCTCGGAGTGCTCCTGATCTGCTTCACCCTGTGGTTCTTCCGCGATCCTGAGCGGCCCGTGGATCCCGAGGCGGCCCGCGACCATTCCGTGCTCGTGGCGCCGGCAGACGGTACCGTTATGGAGATCGTGTCGCTCACGGCCGAGCAATGTGCGGCCAGCGACGACCTTCGCGGCCTCCCGCGCGGCATCGGCCACGTCCAGATCTCGATCTTCCTTTCCCCGCTCAACGTCCACGTGAACCGCTTCCCCATGTCGGGAGAGATCGTCGAGGCCCGCTACCTGCCCGGCAAGTATCTAATGGCCTTCGATCCGAAGTCGAGCACCGACAACGAACGATCGATCTTCATCTGCAAGAATGCCTTCGGATCCGTGCTCTATAAGCAGATCACCGGATTCCTGGCCCGACGCATCGTGTACGACACCAAGCAGGGCGATGTGGCCACGGCGGGCGATCGGTTCGGCATGATGAAGTTCGGCTCGCGCATGGACATTGTTGTCCCCGACACGTCGGAGATCCTGGTCGTGAGCGGACAGAAAACGGTCGGGTGCGCCACGCTGATCGCTCGTTTGAAGGGTGCGCAGAACTGATGCGCGTCACCCGCTCCATCGTCCCCAACCTCTTCACCCTTGCCAACCTCTTTTGTGGCTTCGCCGCCATCATTGCGGCCCTCGAGAACAGCATCGAACGTGCGGCCTTCCTGATCTTGCTCTCCGGCATCTTCGATGCTCTGGATGGCGTGGTGGCGCGGCTCACACGGAGTGCGAGCGAGTTCGGTGTGGAGCTCGATTCATTGTGCGATGCCGTCTCATTCGGCGTTGCGCCCTCGGTGGTCCTCTACATGGCCTTCTTCCATGCGATGGGCAATTGGGGTCAGCTCCTTGCCTCCCTTCCCGCCCTTGCCGGTGTGCTCCGCCTTGCCCGCTTCAACGTGCAGCTCACGAGTCTGGAAGACAAGCAGTACTTCCGCGGCATGCCCATTCCGGCCGGCGCCTTTGCCATTCTCTCCTACGTGGTCTTCGTCCACCCCTCCGATGCCATTGCGGCCGAGTGGAAGCCGATGGCCATCATCCTGGTGACCGCTCTCGTCTCCCTGGCCATGGTGAGCACGATCAAGTACGACAATCTGCCGCGCCCGACGCTGGGCGCCATCCGTCAACGCCCAATCATATTTGTCGTATTTTTGACCGGTGTCGTGGGCTCTCTGTTCTCGAAGGGCTTGCTGGTCTTCCCCTTCATGGCCTTGTACATGATCGGCGGTGCGATCCGTCAGGCGATCTCCCTGATGCGCGCGCGCAGAGACGACAACGAAGAGTCAGACACCGTAGAAGAACCCGATCCGGATCCCTTCGATCTTTAACCGTGTGAACATCCCCATGAAGACCTATACGGCCCATGTGACCGTTTCCCTCCGCCGTGCCATTCTCGATGTCCAAGGCAAGACGGTCGAACGCGCACTGCACTCTCTGCACATGCCGGCACTGTCGAACGTGCGCATCGGCAAATACGTCGAGCTCACCGTTCAGGCGCCCGACGAGGACCGTGCACGGGAACTCGTGGATGATGCATGTAAGAAATTGCTTTCCAATCCGGTGATGGAAGACTATTCGTTCCGGTTGGAAGAGCGCGTTGCCAGCGGAGCAGTGGCATGAACATTGGAGTTGTGACCTTTCCGGGAAGTAACTGCAATGCGGACGCAGAGTTCGCCGCAGCGCTCGACGGATCGACGGTGCATCGGCTGTGGCATAAGGACACGACGCTCCCGTCGGCCCTCGATGCCATCATCCTTCCCGGCGGCTTCAGTTATGGCGACTACCTCCGCACCGGCGCTATCGCTCGCTTCTCGCCCATCATGCAGGAAGTGATCGGCTTTGCCAACAAGGGCGGCATCGTGATGGGCATCTGCAACGGATTTCAGATCCTCACCGAATGCGGACTCTTGCCCGGCGCGTTGATCCGCAACGCCAATCTGAGCTTCGTCTGCAAGGACGTCTACCTTCGCGTCGAGAACGCCGAGACGAGCTTCACGCGCAGCACCACGAAGAACAGTGTGCTCCGCATTCCCATTGCCCACGGAGAAGGCAGATACACCGCCCCTCCCGAGGTGATCGACGAACTTGAATCCGATCAACGCGTGGTCTTCCGCTACGTGACCCCTGCCGGCGACGATGCTCCCGAAGCGAATCCGAACGGTAGCCTTCACAACATTGCGGGTATCTTGAACAAGGCAGGGAACGTGATGGGTCTGATGCCCCATCCCGAACGCGCTGCGGACCCGCTGAACGGATCGACAGACGGTCTGTCCGTATTCACCAGTATTGCACTTTCGCGGAGTTAATCATGCCAAGCCTAGGAATGCCCGAGCTGTTGCTGATCGCCTTGGTCATCGTTGTCTTGTTCGGCGCCAAGCGCATCCCCGATCTGATGAAGGGTCTTGGTTCCGGTATCAAGGAATTCAAGAAGGCGGCAAGTGGCGAGGATGAGAAGCCGACAGAAAAGAAGCCCGAGTGATCGTGTTGATCGTTCCCCTTTTGCAGGTGTACCGTGTTTGACGTAGGCGGCGGCGAACTCCTGCTGATCCTTCTGGCCGTCCTCTTGCTCTTCGGACCAAAGAAGATCCCTGAAGTTGCCCAGATGGTGGGCAAAGGCATCAGGCAGTTTCGTAAAGCTCAAGAAGATCTCACCCAACAGATCCGCGACATCAGCGCAGAGACAGCGTCGATCGTCGAGGAGCCCGTGCGTGTGAAACCGGAATTGCGAAGTGAAGAAAGAAGAAAAGAAAGTGACGAGTTACAAGTGACGAGTGACGAGTGACAAGTACCCTATGACGTATCATCAAGACCGATTTGCGTTCAACGACGGAAGCACCACGGTACGTGAGAAGCTCGACGAGTTTCTTGCGCGTATCGAAGAGCGCTCTGCATTGAATGCCTTCATCACGGTGGATGCCGACGGGGCACGCGCGCGCAGTGCGGAAAGTGATGAGCGGTTCACCACCGGCTTGATGCGTCCGTTGGAAGGGATGACCATTGCCGTCAAGGACAACATCAGTGTGCGCGGCATGCGCATGACGTGTGCGTCGAAGATCCTCGAGAACTTCCGTCCCGTCTACGATGCCACGATCATCGAGCGACTGAACAATGCCGGTGCCGTGATCATCGGCAAGACGAACATGGATGAGTTCGCCATGGGCTCCTCCAATGAGACCTCTGCCTTCGGTCCGGTGCTCCACCCCATCGATCCCACGCTGGTTCCCGGTGGATCGAGTGGCGGCTCGGCCGTATCGGTCGCCGCCGGGCTCTGTCATGCCGCCCTTGGCAGCGACACCGGCGGATCGATCCGTCAACCCGCGGCCTTCTGCGGCGTTGTCGGTTTCAAGCCCACCTACGGCACCGTGTCACGCTATGGCTTGACGGCCTTCGCATCATCCCTCGACCAGATCGGAACGTTCACACGCACCGTGGAAGACACGGCGGCCGTGTTCGATGCGATCTGCGGACATGATCCGATGGACAGCACGTCGGCACCGCGCACCTATCCCTCGAGCATTGCCGCCCTGACCGATCCCTTGCCGGATCCGTTGCGCATTGGCGTGTTGCCCGAGTCGGACCTTGAAGGTTGCGATCACGATGTGATCCTTGCGTATCGCGCAACGATCGAACGCTTGCGAGCCTTGGGTGCAACGATCAACGAAGTCACGTTGCCGCACCGCGATGTGTGGATCCCAACGTACTTCATCCTTGCAACGGCCGAAGCATCGTCCAACCTTGCTCGGTTCGATGGCGTCCGCTATGGTTATCGCGCCGAAGCAACAAGTGAAGATGTGATGGTGGCGGCGCGTACACAAGGGTTTGGGACAGAAGTGAAGCGACGCATCATGCTGGGCACCTACGTGCTCTCCAGCGGCTATTACGATGCCTATTACACGAAGGCGCAACAGGCACGGCGACTGATCAGCGAGGCGTATGCGTCGATCTTCGCGAGCCACCACGCCATGCTCATGCCCACCACACCCACCACGGCCTTCGAGCGTGGTGCCAAGAACAACGACCCTGTGGCGATGTGGCTCAGCGATCTCTTTACCGTAAGTGCGAACATCGCCGGCATCCCCGCCATCAGCATCCCTTCGGGCTCCGATGCAAAGGGACTCCCCATTGGCATGCAGCTCCAGGCCGGCATGTTCCAGGATGCGCTCCTGCTGCGGATCGCAGCGGCTGTTGAGGCAAGCTTCGCAGGGTAACACGACAATGATAGCGCGGTCGCACGTAGGAGAAGGGTCCCAGAACTCTGAGGAAGCCGGTGTTGGAATCCAACGAACACATTGAACATTGAATCGATAACAGGTGCCAGCTCCACATAGTCCTGATACTCATAGAACCACAGACCGCTTCCAAAGAACTGCTCGGCGTTGTGGCGTCGTTTCTAGCCCGTCGCTTGGGCCATCGAATCTCGTAAAACGTATGGATTCTCCCTGCCGGCACATGGTTCGGCGCAACGTGTGAGGGAGATCAAGTCCTCGTCAGTGCAATGGTAGCACCAGCATTGACGTTCGCTCATTTCGAACTCGCTCGGCCCGAGTCACTCCTCGAAGTGTATCCGCAGCATGAGGAGATCACTACAATGTTGACTGCAGGCGAGTAGTGAAGCATGCATGATCAATTGAAGCACATGCCGCGGCTAATCTTCACTATCATTTTGCCTTTGCTGGATTCGGTATTCGGCGTTGCTGTGTGATCAGTGAGTCTACCAAAGAGCCATACCCGTGATTTGATAGAATACTGCGTATGCCATTCAATAGTGCAGGACCTGCTGCACGAGAGCTGTAACACTTCTTGAGACTATATGGTATGATACGGTTATAGTGAGCAGGCACAATTCCGAAGATTCGACTATTAGGCCCAGGCCATGCTTGTGTGCAGACCCCGAGCGAACCTTGGCTGAGGTTCATGCCATCATTCAGATCGTTGAACCGGATCTGAAGCAGGCAATACAGTAGCTCAACAGAATCTATCTCATCCCCACGTATCGTATCAAGATCAATGTCTGCTTCTAGATCACAGATCCTCGCAAGCAGCGTATCTAAGACTCTTCTATCTGTGCGATCAATGTCAATCCGACTCAATTCGATATCAGCCTTCCATACTTCGGTGGTATTGTCATCATTACTGCGAAAAACATGCACACTGATGCTGTCCACATCATCACCTTCCAACCCACACAGGATGCGTCGAGTAGAATACACCTCGCTGCAACCACTCAGAAATGAGAGTGCAAAGAATGTTAAGCAGACACCTATTACTCGACTTATTGGTACCGTTATCATGAGTCAGGCTCCGACCTTTGCTTTTCTTCAAGAGCTCGCTTGACCGTCGCCTTCGTGCCAAGTCCCTTCGCTGTTTCATATTGGTTAGAGTTTTTGTGTTTCGAATAGAACAGAGTTGGTGTCCCTGGTTTTGTCGGACTCTCAGCCAGTTTCGCAAGATCCTTGTTTTCGGTTGGATCATGGTCTGTCGTTGAGCCGTTGCTCGGGTAGGTTGTGGTATGCAACAGAGCCCTAACGTTCTTGTAGTCCTCGCCGTTCTTATCGAGTTCATCTAGCAATGGCATGTTGTCAGCAGTATACCCTCGCTGGGTCATGATCTCGACGTAGTTGGAGTGGCAATAAAAGTCCTGCATCTGATGATTATCAGAACGCTCGTATCCACCAGCATCCAACCATTCTTGAGCCATCTCATTGTTCATATTGTCGAGATGCTGAGCTGAGTTTCCAATGTTAAAGACGTCTGCATTGACATGGGTGGCCCAACTTGAAATGCCCGCCCACAGAGTTGAGAAAAACGAAGCATCTGGATTTGCCGCTCTGAATGCTTCCATGTCCATACTCACATGTTCATCTATGTCGAACAGCCCATTCCCGTCTAGTCTGCTTACCGGTGAATTGTGTGCGTAGTGGAATGAATGGACGTCTCGGGAACTCTCCCACATCGCGTCTGTACTCAAGAACCTTCCATAATGCTGATCATACAGGCGCACACCGTTGAAGCCGAGGTTGGACTCGTTGTCCGTCTCACGGCCGATGTAGCCCGTGCGTGCTTCTTCGCCGGTCTTTGCGGCAAGCGCGCCGAATGGTTCGTAGTCGGCTGTCTCCAGTACTGCACCTTGTGCATCATACGTGAGTCGCACGCTTCCGAGGTGATCGGTGACCACAAAGCGCTTTGTGTTGTCGGGACGTGTGATCACTCGGCCGCCACCCACTCCGTATGCATTGTACTCGACGGGCCACATATAGACGTTGCCCAAGGCACCGCCACAGGGCTTCCCCTCGACGCCGTTGTAGACGGCAAGCTGTTGCTTACTCGGGGAGATCAAGTAGTAGACCCACGGCAGCGAGGCATTGGGGCCTTGATCAGACAGATAGAGGCGTTTCTGCTCGCGCTCCTTCATCGGACCGAAGCGATAGCGCCAGTCACTGCGTGGTGACATGGAGGCGTCCGGTGCACACTCTACCGACTGACCTCCCTGCCCTGCCGCCCTCCGTACCTGATAGCGCTCGATGAGGCCAGATGCGTCGTAGCAGAACTCCTCGATCTTCGACGTGGCCGTCTGAGGGGTAAACTCCTTCATGGTGCGCAGCGTAAGTGCGCCGTGGGCGTCGTAGGTGAACTGGGCGTTATGGGTCGCACCGGTGACGGAGACCAACGCATTCGGCTGAAGTGCTGCACCGCCGTGGGCGTATACGCGCGCTGTACCTCCTGTGAGATCGCTCTGGCGGTTGCCTACGAGGTCGTAGTCATATGCGTTCGTTCCATTCGAGCCGATATAGCTCTTCAGTCTCTGGAGTTCATCGTAGATGTACGTCTCACCGGCCGTCGCACCGCTTCGCAACCAACACTGTCCCTTGATCAATCCTGCAGCATCGTACTCGAGGTGCTGCTGGAACTCCGGAAGTTTTTGACTGAACGGCAGTTCATCCTTGGCTGTGATCGATGTGACCCATCCGCGTTGATTGTAGGTGCGGTTCACCCGCTTCACCGGACCGGTGAGGATCGTGGACACAAGCTCGTTGCGTTCGTTGTAGATGAATTGCTCGTCTGGCGCAAGTGTTACGCTTGTTGCAGGATCGTTGGGAATGCTCGCGAGTTCCGCCGGCAACACCGGCTGCGCACCGACTCCAAATCCGCCATCTACAACGATTGACCGCATGGTGCCTTGACGACCTTGATCATCATACGTATACCATGTGTAGTGTTGCTTTAGCGGATCGACAATGCGCATACGCGTGACGGCATTCAAACCAACGTTCTCCGTAAAACGAAGGAGTGCTTCGAGTCTGCCACGCTTGATGTCGTGTTTCATTTGGAAGACACCTCTGTGCGCAATCGTTTCTATCGCACTTGCAGCAGTGCACCCGTGACCTCGTGGGAAGGCCCATAAATGCGCACAATGTAGCTGCCGCGCGTTAGTACTCCGGCGATCGCTACGCGTCCATCGGGGTCCGTTTGTCCCTCTTGCACGACTGCTCCAAGAATCGACACGATCTCGTACCGAATGCCTGCAATGGGATATGGAGCACGGATCGTAAAGTGATCATCGATCGGGTTGGGAACGATCGAAAACGAAGTTGGGGACGTGGACTCATTAACAGTAGTGACGGGATCGCCGAGAAGGGCAAGGAAGCCGGGCTCAATGAATGTTACGATCTGAGAGGTTGATAGCAATGACACGTCCATGAGTACAGCATTGAATGGGAGTGCAATGCTGTGTTGTCCAGTGCCGTAGAACGACTCATCGGGAATAGACCGCTGCCTAAACTTGAAGATCGTGGGGTAGGTTGAGGCCTGTTGCCCAATGAACGATCCACCAACCGACACGGCCCCCTGGCCGTCGATGAGCAGATAGAATAAGCTCAGCTGTGGATCATCAAGGTATCCGAAGGGAATGACCACAGAATCGATGAGCCTTCCCGAGTCGACGTTGAGATACCAAATCACATACTCACTCTCGTTCACAGCCGTGCCCGGTGAATATTCGTGTGTGAGCACGGCGATCGTTGTATCGTCATAGAGCTCCATGTCGTCCGTGAACGCCTCCCCACCTAAATGGCGCCATCGGAAGCTTCCAAACGAACCGAACGTTGTATCGATGAGGCCATTCGTGTCGAGCTTGATAACGGTGCGACCGGAAGCAAGGTACTGTTCACCATGATGATAGACCATGAAGTGGCTGCAGCGAGAGGAGATGTAAGGTTCGTAGGAGACGATTCCACGATCGGACACGTGGACCAGCAGGCATCTTGTTGTCGTGTCGTCGATGACCTTGGAGCATGCGATCGAGACGTTGTGACCGTTGGCCACCCCGTTCTCCTTGCCGCACGTGAATGTCGGATCGAGCCTGACGAATCCGTTCGTTCCGTACGTCGAGTCCAGCCTTCCATTGGCAAGAACACGTGCAAAGAACGGCGTCGGACCCACGTTGGCGACCACGACAATGGCTCCTATCGAATCCACGAACACTCCATGCAGACGGTCGTGCTGCACCGTACCGAAAGGGATCACGGCAACGCCCTCGTCACCAAACGACGGATCGTGCTCACCGTTCGGAAGGAGTCGCTCGATCACGATCGAGAAAACGGAGTCAGGTACACGTCTGCCCAATCGCACAGCCACGATCCGATCGAAGCGATCCACAACAACACGTCGCGAAAAGATCGAAGGACCACCATCCACTACGTCGGTGTACGTGCGGAGCTTCAGCTGTGCGAATCCATTCGCATCCCATTGCCCGCGCAATGGTAACAGACAACAAAGGAAGACTAGCAGGTACCTCATTATTCTCCGGCCACGACGAACGTGATCGGCACTTCGATCGAATCGGAAATGGAAAGGCGTACAGGGCATGACGTGACATGATTGGTGAGGATCTTCATGTCCTTATCGTCCATTTCCCGAGGTAGGGTGATCGTGACCGAAAGCTTTCCGACCCGGCGAAGGGGATTTGCCGTCATTTCCTTGATCACCTGAATACGCGCTCCAACGAGGTCATACCCATGCTTGTTGGCGGCAAGGCCCAAATATGTGGACATACACGTCCCCAGGGCCGTGGCCAGCAGGTCTGTGGGCGAGAACGACTCGCCTTTTCCATGATTATCGACGGGGGCATCGGTGATCAGCGTGGTGCCAGAAGGACCATGGGTGGCGGTACTTCGAAGGTCGCCGTCATACCTGATCTGGATCTCTACCATTGTTCGGCCTCAAATCCGTAAGTTTGTCGTCCAATTTCCGAGCACAAACTACAGAACTCTCGTTATGAGCGTACTCGTCAACAAACAGTCAAAAGTGATAGTTCAGGGCATTACCGGCGCTGAAGGCACGTTCCACACCAGTCAGATGCTTCAATACGGCACCAATGTCGTTGGAGGTGTCACACCAGGCAAGGGCGGCACCATGTATTCCGGTAAGGGCGACGACACGTTCACACGTCCGCTTCCCGTCTTCAACGGCGTGTCGGATGCCGTGAAGGCCACAAAGGCCGATGTGTCGATCATCTTCGTGCCCGCCCCCATGGCGGCCGACGCCATCCTCGAGGCGATCGACGCCGGGATCGGCGTGGTGATCTGCATCACGGAAGGTATTCCGGTGGCCGACATGATCCCGGTTGCCGCAAAGCTCAAGCAGTCCAAGAGCGTACTCATCGGACCGAACTGCCCCGGCATCATCACACCCGGCGAAGCGAAGATCGGCATCATGCCGGGCTTCATCTTCTCCAAGGGCAGCGTTGGCCTCGTCAGCCGCTCCGGAACCCTCACCTATGAAGCCGTGAAGCAGCTCTCCGATGTTGGTCTCGGCCAGACAACATGTATCGGCATCGGCGGCGATCCGATCATCGGAACGCAGTTCATCGACGCCATCAAGTTGTTCAATGCCGATCCCGAGACAAAGTCGATCGTGATGATCGGCGAGATCGGTGGAACGGCAGAAGAAGAAGCCGCCGAGTACATCAAGCATCACGTGAAGAAGCCCGTTGTGGGATTCATTGCCGGACAAACGGCACCTCCCGGACGTCGCATGGGTCATGCCGGCGCCATCGTCAGCGGTGGTAAGGGTACGGCCGCCGACAAGATCGCAGCCATGCGCGATGCAGGTATCCACGTGGTGGACTCGCCCGCACGCATCGGTCAGCTCATGAAGGAAGTGCTCGCCAACCCGGCACTCTCGTCAAAGGCAACGGCAACAAAGGCGGCACCAGCGAAGAAGGCCGCTCCTGCCAAGAAGGCCGCTCCTGCAAAGAAGACGGCAGCGAAGAAGAAGTAAGACATCTTTTTTTTGAACGAACCCATCACATCGAACAACACCATGGAACGTACACTCGCCATCATCAAGCCCGACGCAGTTCGCAACAACAACATCGGCAACATCATCGCCATGATCCAGGCTGCCGGATTCAAGGTTCTCGGATGCAAGCTCACGCGCATCTCGAAGGAGCAAGCCGGTGAATTCTATGCCGTTCACAAGGAGCGCCCATTCTATGGTGAACTCGTGAACTTCATGTCGAGCGGACCGATCGTTCCGATCGCCCTTGAAAAGGAAAACGCCATCGCTGATTATCGCACGCTGATCGGTGCCACCGATCCTGCAGAAGCAGCCGAAGGCACGATCCGCAAGAACTACGCAACGAGCAAGGGCGAGAACGCCGTGCACGGTTCCGACAGCGTCGAGAACGGTCGCAACGAGATCGCCTTCTTCTTCGCAGAGTCCGAGCTGATCGCCAACTCGAAGTAACGCCATCGCACAGTTGATGTTGATGAAGGGCGGGGCGCAGGCCCCTGCCCTTTGTCGTTTCTAGGAACACCGGTCGATCATGGACATCATACACAGCAATCCCTACTGGGACGTTCGACAAGAGCCCTACACGGCCACAAACGGAGTACACAGCACCTACTACTGGGTGCATACTCCCGGATCTGTGATGGTGGTGCCCATGCTGGATGATGGTCGCATTGTGATGGTGCGCCAGTTTCGGTATCTTAATCGGCAGGACAGTTTGGAGTTTCCCGGTGGCGGCGTCAAGCCCGGAATGGATCCGGAAGAGGCTGCCAGGGCGGAATTGGGCGAGGAGGCAGGGCTTGCCAGCGCAGACCTTGTTCGACTCGGACAGTTCAATCCGTGCAACGGCCTCACCGATGAGATCTGCACGGTCTTCCTCGCACGCACACTCGTTCCCACCACTGCCCGACCCGATCCAACAGAGGATCTCGAGATCGTGTTGCTCACCCCACACGAGATCACCGATGCCATCCGTCAGGGAAGGATCTGGGATGGAATGTCCATCGCCGCTTGGATGCTCACTATCACGACGCAAACAGAATGAATGCCATGATGCGAACGCTCACCACCCTCTTCCTCCTTGCCGCCTTCATCGCCCCTTCGCTTTCCGCACAGCAGACCAAGCCGGCAACGGCGGGCGCTGCACCAACCGGCCGTGAATACCGGCTCCAGGCATTGTACCGCGCAGGCATTGCCCAGAGCTACGAATTCACCGAGAGCACACAAGTGGTGCGCACGCATAGCGATAGCGCGAAGAAGACCTATCAGCGCGACGTGAAGTACTTCATGACGGTCCGATGCCTCGAAAGCATGAAGGGCATCGTGTCGGTGGTGGTGAATCTGGACTCGCTGACGTATGCCTTCACACAGGACGGACTGAGCGTGACGTATGATTCGCAGAAGGACATCACGCCGAAGAACTTTGCCGACCTGAACTCCTACATGGGTCCGTTGAACCGCTCGTTCGAGCTCACCTACAGTCCATACGCCGAGGTCACGAAGATCGGCGGAGAGCAGATCACGTGGATCCGTGACTACCTGAAAGAGAACAGTGCCGACATGGACAGCGTGCTCGCCTTGATCTGGAATCAAAGCGTTGCCGACGAGAACCTGCTGCAACTGGGTGATCTGCAGAAGCGCATCATTCCCGGACTGAAGATGGCCGTCGACTCTTCGTGGAAGCATCAGCTTGGCCTTCGCGTCGAGGGCATCCGCTTCGACGATACGGTACGCTCCAAGTTCGAGTCGTACTCCGGCGGATTCTACGTCCTCCGCACCAAGGACACGTGCGATGCTCGACGCGATCAGCGCGTGCACGTGTACGGCGTACCCTATGTGACGACGGTGCTGGACGGACAGGCCGTGGTGGACCAGACGCTGTCGCTTGCAAGCACGGGCATCATTCAAACGCTCACACAACATGTTGACGCTTGGTTCCGCGGAAAGGCCGCGAACGAGACCTTTTCGCAACGCATCACCACACAGAACACATGGAAGCTTACCGGTCAGTATCAGTGGTAGCACGCCTTGCTATCCTTGCCTGCATCACACTGATCGCATGCAATAGCTCCTCGGACAAACCTGCAGAACAAGCATCGGAGAGCACCGGCACTGCCGGCGTGACAGCGGCGGACACCACCGGCGCCAAGGTGATCGCCATCGAGGATGCCAACCTGGATTCCTTGCGCTTGCGCTTTGAACAAGGCGATGTGTATCGCTATCGGGTGACGCAACTGTCGGAGGGCGGATCGGATTCCGTGGTCGCGACCACGAAGACAAAGCACGTGTACACGAAGCGGATCAAGGCCATCCGCAGCGACGGCTCCTATGAAGTGGGCATGCGCTTCGACAGCATTCAGGTGAAGGCCACCGTCCGGAGTCGTCAAACAGGCAAGGTGCTCGAAGAGCAGGAATACCGCTCGTCGGATACGGCCATGCGCAAGGACGTGAAGTACATCTCCTTCAATGCCCTGCTGGGCGAGGAGATCACCATCCTCACGAACACTCGCGGTCAGATCCAGGAAATGTCGGGCGTGTCCAGCGTGGTGAATCGCATCCTGGCTGCCAGTCCGAACGTTCCGAAGGAGTATGCGGCTGAGCTCTCGAAGCAGATCGAAATGTCGGTCTACGCCACGTTCACCGAACAAGAGTACCTCCGCTTCCCGACCACGAAACTCGACTCCACGAACTCATGGGTCATGTCCACGTCGGCCCCCGTCATGAACCTCTTCATGGCCAGCAACACGGTGAAGTACCATGTGGCCGCCGTGAAGATGGTGAAGGACCGGAAGCTCGCCGACATCGAGGCCACCATGAACGGCACGATCACCCTGCAGAAGCTCCCGCCCGATGCGCCCATGAAGGTCAGCCTCTCCAGATCCGTCGTCAAGGGTTCGGGGCGCGCCATCATCGACGTGGCCAAGGGATTCACCGTCTACAAACAGAACGACGTCTACACCACCGTTGCCGCGAATGTTCGTATTGTTGCCTCCGGCGAGCAACGAAATGTCTCGCAGGAAACGACCATGCGCTATACTGTCGAGCTCCTCCGATAAACCATGCCGAAACGCCAACTCGATCTCCGTAAGATCTTCGCACCGAGCGACACCATTGCCTTTGTGGTGATCGTCATGGGACTGTTCATCGCCTTGTTCATCGACGAGATGGCAGTACGCCTTATCGGAGTGTGCATTGCCATACTTGGTGGTGTGGCACTGTTCATGATGATCTCTCCGCGCTTGCTGGACCTGAACGTGAACAAGCGCAACGTGTCGCAACAAACGAATCTCGGTCAGACCACAAAGCAAGACAACAAGGGTGTACGCACTGTGTTCGACCCCGAAGAGTTCCGCAAGGAGTTCGGTGCCGAAACCGAGGGCGATTCTTCATCGACACTGTCCTTTATCGACGAGCATCAACAGCCCTTGTTCGAAGACACGGAATACAAGCCACCGATCCCTATCGTCGTCCCCTCGTCCGAGAAGGGCTCGAAGCCAACGGTGAAGCCGGAAGATGCCATCTCCACGGAGTACCTGGGCGACGAGATGTCGGGCGTGCGCATCGTCCGCAAGAAGCCATCCGAGAAGAAGGCCGAAACACCTCTTCTCCGCGATACCAGACCTCTCCGCACAGCACGCCCCGAGCCGGAGCCCGAACCCGAGCGACCATCGGTGGAAGATGAACGGAGCGAGATGCGGAGAAGGATCGAGGAGCGCAAGGCGGCAATGCAAGCGGCTCCCCCTGCACGCAGTGTTGCGCGACCGAAGATGACAGAGGCCGAGCAGCAGCTGTCGGAGGATGTGACGATAAGACGGAGAGAAGACAATACGAAGAGTACTACAGAATCAAGAATACAGAATCCAATCGAAGAAATACAGAATACAGAATCGCACGAAGCACCCCACGAAGTGTCCCACGAAGTGTCCCACGAAGTGTCCCACGAAGTGTCGCACGAAGTGCCTCTTCCCGAGGCCGTCCAAGAAGAGGACGCCAACAAGGAGAGCCACAAGCGACGTCAGCTTAACTTCACGATCAACGACTTCATCGACGAAGAGACCGTTGCAACGGACGAGCCTCGTAAGGAGTTCGACCATTTGCTGAACCGTGTGCTGCAGGTGATCCGCTCGATGACGAGTGCGCGCACGGCAGCCTTCTTCTGGGTGAATCACGAGCGGAATCAGTTGGTGGTCGAGGCGCGCATCACGGATGCAACGGATGCCTTCACGGAAGAGCGCAAGCTGTCGATCGGTGACGATGTGGTGAGTCAGATCGCCACGTACCGCCGACCTGAGATCCTTACCGCCATTTCCCCTGCCGCAGAGCTCGACCTGCTGCCCTACTATTCCCGTCGCGCCGGAACGGTCTCGTTCATTGGTGTGCCGGTGATCTTTGGTGGCGCTGTGATCGGCGTGTTGTGCGCCGACTCGCAAGAAGTGGACGCGTACGATTCGATCACGGTTGGATTCTTCGGTCACTTCACGAAGCTGATCAGCGGCCTCGTCCAGTCGTACACCGGCAAGTTCGATCTTCTTCAATCTGCTCGAACACTGCAGGCCGTGAATGCCTTCCGCAACGAGATCCGCGGCTCATCGATCAGCATGCCCATCGTGTTGAATGCTCTCATCGATTCGGCCATACAGGCAATGGACATCAGCACCATTGGCGTGTGCACGTTCAACTCGTTGGCTGCACAGTGGGAAGTTGGTGCGGCGCGAAGTGTGGAACAGGCCTACGACCATTTGGTCGGACGTCAGGTCTCGCTCGAAGAGTCGGAAGTAGGTCAGTGCATTCTCTCCGGTCGAACCATCCACAGTACTCCGTCCTACACGGCCGTGCGTGCCATTGCGGGCGAACCGCACATGGATGGCGGACAGTTTATCGCCGTTCCCTTGAAGAGCGCCTCGCATAGCTATGGCGCATTGTACGTGGAGAATCCTGCAGCATCGCTGTCGCAACAGGACATCGGCATCCTGGAAACATTGGGTGAGTATGCAGGCACCGTGATCGAGCAATTGCGCTACAACGAGATGTTGCGCGCAAGTGCGCTGCTGCACTTTGGTTCGGGCATTTTGAATCGCAACGGATTCATGCTACGCCTGAAGGAAGAATGCACGCGGTCGACGGACTTCGATTCACCCTTCACGCTCTGCTTGCTACGCATCGACCGGAGTGATGTGGTCGAACGCGCCCTTGGCGGTTCCGAAAGCAAGGAGCGCATCCTTCTGCACGTACTGCAGATCGTTCAACAGCAGATCCGCGATTATGATGTTGTCGGGCACATCGACGATGACACGCTGGCCATTGGCCTTGTCGCACGCGATGCCCAACGTACGCAACTCTGGATGGAGCGTCTTCGCAGCGAGGTCGCCAGTTCGATCATCACAGTGGACGACAAACGCTTCACCGTGACCGTGAGCGTGGGCATTGCACAGCTCGATCCTTCCGACGGACATGAACGGTTGCTGGACAACACGTATGCCGTCCTTGCTCGTAGTGTGAAGCAAGGGAACAAGGTGACCGTCTACGCTTAATTTGCGCGCGGCAGGGCAGTACTGAATCGAACGATCACCGGACAGTGATCGCTTACCATGTCGGCATCTTCAGCAGAAAGGAATGCACGGAAATTCTCGGTGCGTTCGGTGCCTTTGATAAGGCGTTGCAGGATGGATGGACTCACCACCACATGATCGATCGTTACGAAGTTCTTCTCTTTGCAGCTTTTCACGCCATCGGTGACGAACTTCATGTTCGACGACTGCACAAGACTTGTAAGCGTTGGACTGTTCGCACGTTGTGGGAAGTCGTTGAAGTCGCCTACCACCATCACGTTCTGCTCCATTGCCACATTCAAGAGCGAATCCGACCACGCCGTGATCACATCCACTTGGTGTGCACGCACTCGACGTGATTCCTCGCGCATCTCCGACGTTGAATCGTAGCGCGACGTGCTCTTGAGATGCACCACCATCATCTTCCATGAGAGATCGCCCTTCGTGCAATTCACGACGAAGCCCGGACGGTTGCGACCCGGAACGATGGCCACAGGCATGTACTCGCCTTCGACATTCACGGATACGGACGAGCGCCAGAGCACACCAACGTTTTGCTCGCGCGCCGTTGTCCCGACCACGCCCTTCCACCCGTCGAGATACCGAAGCACCTTCTTCAGGGCCGCTTCGTTCTCCACTTCCTGAATGCCGATCACGTCGGCGCCCGTCTTCTCGATGATATCGGCGATCCGCAGATAGTCTGCGTCGGTACGCTTCTTCGTATCACCAACACCATCTCCCAACCACTCCATGTTGAACGTGCCAATGGTCACGAACTGTGTGGTGTCGAAAGACGAAGTCGAACAGGAGAAGAGAGTTACGAGTGACAGGAAGAGAGTGACAAGTGACAAGTGACGAGTGACGTTCATACTACTTTCCTGTGAAGATGGCCTTGGCAACGTAGCCGGCAACTTGCGGATTTTCCTTCAAGCGTCGGGTGCTATAGCCGTACCAATCCTCTCCAAAGGGAACATAGATGCGCACAGTGTGACCTGCACGGAGCAGGGCATCACGTCTGTCCTCGCGCACACCGAGGAGCATTTGAAACTCATATCGATCTGGCGACAAGGAACGTTCGCGAACGAGTGCCTCGGCATCGGAGACCAGGGCTTCATCGTGCGTTGCGAAGTGTGGCTTTGCTCCGCCATCCACAAGGAGGCGCGCCAGCTTGCGATAGTTCGCACGGATCTCGTCGGCATCCTTGAAGGCCACAGAAGCGTCTTCGACGTAGATGCCTTTGCAGAGGCGGACGCTGGGTTGATACTCGAGGAGAGATCGTATGTCCGCTTCGGACCGATGCAGATAGGCCTGGATCACCACGCCCACATTATCATAGCCCAGCGCGCGAAGTCGTCGATAGAAGTCGAGCGTCACGTCGGTATACGGCGTGTTCTCCATATCCATGCGCACGAACAGTCCGAGCGTGCGTGCCTTGGAGACGAGTGATGTGATGTTCTCGAAGGCGAAGTCGCGATCGATATCGAGGCCGAGCGAGGTTGGCTTCACGCTCAAGTAGGAATGCAAGGCATTGCGCTCGATGGCATCGATCACAGAAGAGGCCATGGCCGTTTCGTGCACGGCTCGAGCGCGGTCGCTCACAAATTCGCCAAGCACATCGATGGTGCTGGCGGCACCTTTCTTCATCAAGGCCTGTGTGCAGGCCACGGCATCGTCGAGTCGTGGCCCGGCGATATATCGCCCGGCCACGATCTTCACGATACTTTTTGGAATGAACGGAAGGGTCGCAACGACCACTTTATTGAACAAGCTCACAACAGTCCCCTTGATGTGTGCTTATCGCACGACGTTCAATGTTGCCGTTGTGGAGACCGATCCTGCACGAACGACAAGCTGATAGGAGCCTGCGGCCACGTTGTTGAGGGCAAGACGGATCAGGTGTTCTCCACTACCGGACACGTCTGTTCTGTCCACAAGCGAGATCGACCCACCGGCTGCATCAACGAGCATCACCGACACGTTCAGAGCGCGCGCCGTGGAAAGTGTGAGCATGGCCTCTGCACCGGCAGGATTTGGCGTGACGCTCACAATGCGGAGATCGTTCTCTGCCACCTCGGACTCTTGCACGGAGACCGCTTGCGAACACGCTTCCACCGTGATGTTGTCCAACGTTGCCAGTGGTGTGTTCGTGTTGGCTGCGTTCAGGATACGCATCTGGATCTTCGTACCGGCTGCAACGGCCTTGAGGGACGTCGACAGCGCGAACGTTTCACCGGGATACATATCCACGGAGACGGCTTGCGTTGCATTCAACCAGTTCGTGCCGTTGTTCGTGGTGAACTGAATGCGAATGCGATCGATGAAATCTCCCGACCAACGGAACTGATTCACAAAGTTGTTGCACACCGTGCCACCCGTTGCTGGAATGAGCATGGAGAAGCGTGGCTGTCCAATGGAGAATGTTCCGCCCACCGATTCAATGGATCCCGTCGATTGACGCACACGCACCACAGCGTTATCGGTCACCACCGACGGTACATCCCACTCGAACGATGCTCCTGTTACCCCCGTGGTGATGGATTCCCACGAGCTTCCTCCATTGGTCGAGTAGAACAGATCGCAGTTGCCAACGGCAGCGGTCTTCGTCCAACGAACCGTATACTTCGAACCACCGGCGATGCGCTCACCACCTGTAGGTGCGGTGAGAGAAAGTGGAAGGCTCACGGAATACGTTGCAAGGGTCGTATCTGCAACCGTTGCATCTTCATCGCTCACAAGACGCAACAAGAGTTGCGTGGTGTTCATGGCCGGCACCTTCCACATGTAGGAGCGATCGGCGGCATTGATGCCCGTTTTCACCGTGGTCCATGCGCCACCATTGTCGGTGGAATACTGCATCGTGAGTGCGCTCACGCGTGCCGATGCCCACTCCACTTCAACGTCGGAGTTCACCGTGAACGACTGCGATCCGCGTGGCGCCGTGATGCGCACAGTAGCCTTCACCGGCGCTTGTGCGCACGATCCGGCCACCCATTGCTTCATCTTCGCTGCAACCTTCGTCCCGAACGTGAGGGGTGTTGTCGAACCGTTCACCAAGTGACAGTAACTCATGATCGTTCCGGGACGCGACCGTTTGCCCGTGGTATAGCAGGCATCGGTATTGTCGCTTTGGATCTGACATGTATCTACCGGTGGGTTCCAGTAGCAATTGTGCGTGTGCGGTGCACCAACGTTGTGACCCATTTCGTGGGCGATCACAAAGATGTCCCACGTGAATGCATTCGCGCGTGTTGGATCTCCGGGCATTGGCGATTGATCTCCGAACATCGTGCTCACACCGTATCCGCCTTGGTCGCCCTTGTTGCAAAGGCGCGAACCGGACTGACCGCCATAGGCGATCCCGCCAATGAACAATCCGCCTTGTTGGATCTGCATGGTGAAGAGGTGGGCAAGGTGGCGATCGACGTCGTTGTAATTGTTCGACCAGTTCAAGGAGAACTCTGCGAGCAACGCACCTGGATCGAGACCGTTATTGGAGTATGGTGTCTCGAATTCATTCGTGTACATCTGAATGTAGGTCACGTAGAACGTTGCATCCACTTCTTGTTCGTAGGCTTGCGACAAGCACGACACTACCTTGATGAAATAGGCCATGATCTGCTCGTCGGTCTTGCCTTGCTTGTGCATCTTTTCCCAGAGGTCCTGATTCACTTCAAGTGCAAGCTTGAGTTCGCGCAAGTATTCGGCTTGAGTTTGTTCGCCGTTCTTGAGGGCAGATTCCAGCATGTGACGACCGTCGGTGGCGGGATCCGATGGGAGAAACTCCGAACCGCAGGTGAACTGATTGCCCTTGGACAACAACATGCTCTCCGGCACCACCATGTGCGGTACAGCTTGTGGGGTCGACAGCGTGGAATACTCAGGACCAACATTGAGCTTTTGTCCGTCGGCCATCTGAATGAAGCCGGTCAGATCGCCCTTGGTGTAGTGCAGCGAGACCATCGTCTCTGGGTCGCCGTTGATCGTGCCCTTGTACGAGATCACTGGCTCGATCGTGATCGGCTTCATGCCGCCCTTCCGCCCTACCAGGATCTTCGAGTTGGCATCGACCACAGCACGGGTGCGCACGAGGTCGAGCGTTTGGGCGCCCATGGTCCCCACAGGGAAGTTCTTCAGCTGCAGCGACGTTGGTCCGTCGGCAAAGGCCTGACGGGCGGTCTCGACGTTCAACGCAAATCGATACGACTCAAAGGCCTGGAGGCGCACATCTTTCGAAGGCATCGGGGCCGTGAGAATGGCGCGTGTGTCGACGGTGCGGGACGGCGTCCCTGCAATGGCGCTGACGGTGACCAGGCAGGCTACGACGACAAGAGAAAACAACTTCATAGAGCTCCTCGGAGGGGACGGTTCTTGGGGAATCGTAAAGATACGGAATCGACGTTTTCGGGAGGCGTTCTTAGAGGGTGGAAAGCGCAGCTGTCACGACGGCCACGATGTCGGCATGAATGACATCGCGATCACGGACACCGTCGATCACGTGAAATCGATGCGGTTCGGCGGCTGCGATCTCCAGATAGCCGGCGCGGACGCGATCGAAGAACTCCGGACCGGAGCGTTCCATGCGGTCCGGACCACCCGACGTGGTATGAAAGCTCATGCGTTGCTGTGCTGCCTCATACGGCACGTCGATAAAGAACGTCACCCTCGGCATGATGCCGCGCGTGGCGATGTTGTTACAGGTGCGCACTTCACCCAGATCGAGTTGACGGCCATATCCCTGGTAGGCCGTGGTACTGTCGGAGTACCGATCGCAGAGCACGATCTCCCGGCGCTCGAGTGCCGGAACGATCACCCGCTCCACAAGCTGGGCGCGGGCTGCATTGAACAGGAGCAGCTCGGCCGTGCTGGTGATGCTTTGCTTGTTGCTGAGGAGGATGGAGCGGATCTCTTCGCTCAACACCGTGGCACCGGGCTCGCGCACGGTGAGCGTGCGCAGACCACGGTCTTCCAGCACTTCCCGAAGGAGTGTGAGCTGCGTCGACTTCCCGCTACCGTCGATCCCTTCAAACGAGATGAACATCCAACTTCTCCGATGATGCTCCGGATAGGAGCACGACACATTCCCCTTTGATCCCGCCGCGTGCCGCAATGGTGGCGGCCACGTCGGTGGCCGTTCCGCGCAGGTACTCCTCGAACTTCTTGGAGACCTCGCGTGCCACAACTACCTGACGGGTGGCGCCTCCGAGGGCGATCACTTCGTCGAGCAGCTTGCCCACACGGAAGGGCGATTCGTAGAGGACGACGGTCTCACGACGCTCGAGAACCGATCGCATGAAGGTCTGTCGCCCCTTCTTCTGTGGCGGGAAACCGCCAAAATACAATGCATTCGTTGGCAGTCCGCTGGCCGCCGCCGCCGTCACAAAGGCACAGGCACCGGGCAGGGCGATCACGGGAATGCCCGCATCCGCACAGGCCCGCACGGCACGATACCCGGGATCCGATATGGCCGGCATGCCGGCATCGCTCACAAGGGCCACACGTTTCCCCTCGCGCACCAACTGCACGAAGAGCGATGCCCGTTCCTGCTCGTTGTGGTCGTGGTTGGAAAGGAGGCGAGGAGCATGGATGCCCAAGAGACGCAACAGCGATCCCGTGTGTCGCGTGTCTTCGCAGGCGATCACATCGGCCGAGCGGAGAACGTTCTCGGCGCGACGGGTGATGTCGTCGAGATTGCCAATGGGCGTGGGAACAAGGTAGAGCGCGGGTTCCAGAGGCTGACGTATGGGGTCGATCCCCGCCGTTGCGCGTGCGACCTCTTCACGTGGTACAACGTCTTCCGTTGTTGCCCCCACGCGTCGTGCCTCGAAGAATGCCGTGAGCATGGTCGAGCATTCCTCTTCGAGAATGCCCGTGCGCACGATGCATCGATGGTTGAGGCGCGGATCATCGACGATCTCGAACACGCTTCTGCATGCTCCCGTCTTCGGATCTGAGGCGCCGTAGACAACGGTCGGAATGCGCGCGAGCACAATGGCCCCGGCACACATGGCACAGGGTTCAAGGGTGACGTAGAGCGTGCAGTCGTCGAGGAATTTCCGATCGAGCACAGAGACGGCATCTTCGATGGCCACCATTTCGGCGTGACGGGTGGGATCGTTCCGTTGCTGGATCGCATTGCCGCCACGTCCGACCACCGTGCCCTCGTGGACGATCACACAGCCCACAGGAACATCACCTGCTTCTGCCGCCGTTCGCGCCTCTTCCAATGCCAGGCGCATGTAGTGTTCGTGATTACTTGGCATTGCGAGCTTGTTCATACACTTGCGTGTTGCTCGGATCCAAGAAGGCGAGGTCGGCCCAGAGTGTACCGATGTTCGTTCCCTTGAACACGTCGGCAAGCTCCGGATACTTTGCATCGAAGAACGTTTGCAGAAGCACGCTTCGATTGGAGATCTTCTCGCGCTTGAACTTGGCGATGGCGCTGATCACCGCTGCCAGTGCATTCCGGCCTTGCTCCTTGTTCTTCGCATAGATGTCGATGGCATCGTGATAGTCGAAGATGAGGCGACGGAAGTCGGCGTATCGAATGTCGAGCAACTCCGTGATGCGCGACATGGGCGTGATCTCTCCCGGCTGATAGTACGTGTTGAAAGCACTCTCGTTGGCCGACGATGCCAATTGGGCGATGCCTTGGGCGGCCTTGAGCGCCGAAGTTCCACCGAGTTCCTCATACGTGTCCATGTCCATGCCGATGGCCATGAGGACGTAGAAGTCCAACCTGCTCGAGAACTTATCGTACCGCATGGCCTGATACGTGAGCGTTGGATTGAGCGTGTAGTCGAACGTCCAGTTCTGATCGAAGACCCGAAGTAACGCACCTCCGGTGTTCGGCTGGTTGTTCACCAAGCGCTTCGATACCATGGCCAGTCGTGCCGTATACGTGTTGTCATTCCTGCTCATCAGATAGATGGTCACATCGATCGGGATCTTCTCTCCATCCCACTCTCCCGGCGTATAGCGCTGGTTGTTCAAGTACGTGCGCACATCGTTGGCCATTCCCTGCACTTCCATGCGCAGGTCCAACGGGATCTGGTCCATGTTCACGTTCACAGTGGCAATGAGCTCTTGACCGAACGATGTCACGTTCATCAAGGCTCCTGCCACTAGTACGATGCAGGCGATGCGAAAGGTCGTTCTCATGAAGATCCGCGAATTGGTGTCGAAATGCCGTACAAACATACACACGTGGTCGCTCTGCCTTGTGGGCATCCTCCCGCTCACACCACAGACGGCACTCGTGCAGGTGGACGGGGTGAATGTGGCCACATTGTGCTCCACGTTCCCGTCCAACCGTCTCTTGGTGCGGCTCGACCCTGCTCCCTTCGGCCTTGCCGAGCTTTCCTCCCTACGCCTCGATGCCTCGCTCGTTCGCACCACGTCCGCCTGCTTCGGTGGCTCGATCTCCGGGATCTCTGGCGGTGGGTGGACGGAGTGCGTGGTGCGACCCGTCGCATCGTACGTTCTGACGCCACGGTGGACCGTGGGCGGCGAGCTCGAGGTGAAGGTGGCAGGGGCGCAAGGATTTGCGCCGGTGGTGCAGACGGACGTGGCACTGTCGTGCCTGGCCGCCGTGGACACGGCGTGGACGCTTGCTGCCAGGGTCACCTCTGTGAGCTCGTCGGTTCGCATGTCGTGCGCGCGTCGGATCGATACGAATTGGACCGTGGAATCCGGACTCCACATCACCGCCGCATCGATGCCCGCCCTTGTCGTGCACATGCGCTATGTCGACGAGACGATCGCGCTTGCCTTCGGCATCGAATCCGCACCAATGCAACTGCGGCTCGCGGCCATGCTGCCCACGTCGACGTCGTGCAGCGTTGGTTGCTCGCTCGCCTACACGGCGTCGTTAGGCATGGCCGCCTCGCTGTCGTTGTGCTTTGTTGCATGGTGATGCAAGCACATGCAGGAGAGGTGGACGATCTTGTGCTGGATGATGTGCAACCTGTGCTGGATGCCGTCGATCGGTTTCGTGCGGATCCGTTACCGCTGCGCTCGATCTCGGCCACCGACCTACTGGTGTTGCCGGGATTCTCGCGAACAACGGCGGGCGCCGTGATCCGACTTGCTCGACGGGACTCTACACTGTCGATCGATGCCATTGCCGACTCGTTGTGTCTGTCGCCGGATCAGCGTGTGATGCTGTTCTCCTGTGCTACCATGCAGGCCGCGCCTGTTCCCGTGCGTGTGCTCATGCGCGCACGCGTGGATGCATCGCTTGCCATGATGCAACGCACGATGGTCTCCACACCGTTCGGATCGTTCACGGCCACAACGGTACGTGCAGCTGATGAGCGCTTTGCCGACGGATTCCTCAGCGGGTCCTTTCGTACATCGGTGAATGGGTGGACGTTGATGGCGGGAGACATGCGGCTCACGTGTGGACGTGGTCTCGTGTTCGGTGGCGCATCGTTTGCCGGTGCTACTGTGGTGAACAGTGCAGCCATCATGCACGATGCGCGGATGGCGCCGTGGACGTCGACGTTGCGCACGGGATACCTGCGCGGACTCTGTGTGCAGACGGGTCCGGCCACGGCCCTCGTCGATCAATTCGGTCATCCGGGCGCCATGCTGCAATGGCCGGTCGCCCGCGGCTGCGTTGGCATTGCGGCCATGTCCGATGGCAACGTGACCGTTGGTTCCGTGTTTGGATCGCAGTTCATCGGTCCGTCAGAGCTTTCATGGGAAGCGGCCGCCATGCAACACGGTATCGCCGTGAGCGCCAGCATCAACGTGCCAATGGTACGCGGCCGTGTGGTGATCGCACCACGCCTGTTCACAGAGAAGTTCACGTCACCGCATGCCGTTACCTTTTCGGCATCGTCCGTTGTCGCAAATGAGGCTGGCATCTATACGGGCATGCAGTGGCACGGTCGTTCGGACGAACTCACCGCAGCATGTGATGTGCGGTGGTCGCTTACGCGACGGTATGGTGTGCCAGCTCCTGTTGCGGCCTGCGAGTTGTTCGGAGAATGGCGGCATGCGCTTGAGCGCGGTACGGCGATCACGACGCGACTTCGCTATGTTCACGACGTGGATGGGATCCGTCCGTTTGATTCTGTTGGGACACATGTTGTCGCACGCAGCAGGCTCTCATTGCGCGTCGACGTGGAGACACTGGTCCTTGCCTCCCTTCGCCTTCGCTGCAGACTTCAATGGCAGCAAGCATCATGGGATGCGTGGCGATCAACAGAGCTTGGTACCATGGCCTCTGCAGAGATGCGATGGCAGGTATTCGACAACGTCTCGGTGATGCTTCGATGGACGGTGTATCGCGTCTCCGCCTTCGATGCCGCCATCTACCAAGCGGAAGACCTCGTGCCCGGCTTGATGCGCAGCACCATGCTCATGCGAAACGGTGGTCGCGTGATCGGCTCGGTGCGGTGGAAGGCGAACGATGTGGTGGCGATCTCTGCAGGGCTCACCACGCCTGAGCCTACACTTGTTGTTCAGACGGACGTTCGTTGGTGACCGTATCGCGTTGAACGATCAAGCGTGCGCCGGGCTGGAACGACACATAGAACCACAACCATTCGATCATCACTTTGAAGCGGTTGCGGAAGCCGATGAGCGATGCGATGTGAATGACGGCCCAGAGCGCCCATGCGAGGAAGCCCGAGAACGACAGACCGAAGACGTGCGCAACGGCGCGGGCACGACCGATGGTCGCCATCGATCCGAGATCGCGATAGCGAAACGGTTTGCGCGATGTGGCAGACACGTTGTTCTTGATGATGGTGGCCACATAGGTGCCCTGTTGCATGGCCACTTGTGCAACGCCGGGAAGATCTCGATGATTGGCCGCATCGCCGATCACGAACACATCGTCGTGGCCGGGTATCGTACAGTCGTCATTCACGAACACGCGCCCCTGTTTGTCGAGCGGCACATCAAGGTCGTGCAGAAGTGGCGACGCTTGATTGCCAGCCGCCCAGATCACGTTCGTGCTGTGGATGAAGTCGGCGCCGATCTGCACTCCGTCCATGCGAACATCCGTAACGGGAGTGGAGAGTTGCACGTCGACACCAAGGTCACGAAGGGAGGCAAGGGCCTTGGCGGACAGGCCTTCATCAAATGCCGTGAGGACGCGCGGTGCGGCGTCGACGAGAAGAACGCGAACGTCTTCGCGCTTCAGCGCCGGGAAGTCCGGCAACATGGTCTTCGAGCTGATCTCTGCGATGGCGCCTGCAAGTTCCACGCCAGTTGGTCCGGCACCGATCACCACGAACGTCAACGCACGACGTCGCGCCGTGAGATCGCGTTCTCGTTCTGCACGCTCGAACGTCGAGAGCAGTCGCTCACGAATGAGCAAAGCATCGTTCAGATCCTTGAGTCCGGGAGCGGCGGCCTCCCATTCCGGATGACCGAAGTACGAGTGACGGGCGCCTGGCGCAAGGATGAGATGGTCGTAGGAGATCACTCCGCCGTCGTGCACGATGAGTCGCTCCGACGTGTCGATATGCAACACCGTCTGCATCAACACATGGATGTTCGTGCTGTGGCGAAGGATACTTCGAAGTGGTTGTGCAACGTCACCCGGTGAGAGTGCGGCCGTTGCCACCTGATACAGGAGCGGCTGAAAGAGATAGTGATTCGTCTTATCGATAAGGATCACGTCCACATCGGAATTGCGGAGACGCTTTGCGGCACTCAGTCCGCCAAACCCACCGCCGATGATCACACATGTTCTACGTCGACCTGTTGCCATAGTTCTTCATCAGCACATCAAAGGCTGCCACTTCGTTCACAAAATGTTCGGCGATGGGACCGGAGAGCGGGTTCGCATGATCGAGCCGTTCCGGATGCCACTGCACGGCAAGCAAAAACGGTTTACCACCAAGCGAAGCATCGCCCCACTCGAAGGCCTCGATCGTTCCATCTTCTGCCGTAGCGGCCGGCGTAAAGAGTCCGGCAAGTGTATCGATGCACTGATGATGGGCCGAGTTCGCGGTTCCGTCGAGAGTGCGGCACATACGTTTGAGGATCGATCCGGGTTCCACTTCGATCGTATGCATACTATCGACGCCGTCGAGGGCACGATGTTCGATGGACGAGGGACGTTCCGTTGGTATGTCGGCAATGAGTGTCCCGCCATAGGCGACGTTCAGGATCTGCAGACCTCTGCAGATACCAAGCGTTGGCATGCGCCGCTCGCGAGCCGCCTCGATGGCTGCGAACTCGATGGCATCGCGTGGAAGATCGGGAGGTTCGCTCAAGGCCGCACGTTCCGGCATTCCGTATCGTGATGCCTCGACGTCGGGTCCTCCCGAAAGCACCAACCCACTGCAGGCATGCATGCGTTCAACAGCCTCTTCCGGCGTTGCGGCCGTCGAGAGGTCGACCACTTCGACGGTGGGATCGGCCTTCTTGAGCCATTGTTCATACAATGCATACTTGGCTGTTCCACTCGCTCGGGAGACGGCGATCTTCATCGTGCGATCCTTTGTAGGAGAAGTTGTTCGAAGGCAGCTGCGCCTCCATCGAACGAAAGTCGAAGCGGCACGACGGCCACATCGATCCCCGCTCGCGAGAATGACTCTGCGTGATCGAGAAGTTTGACGGCATCTTTTTCAGTGGTCACGATCATATCCACGTGTTCAGCAGTAGCGACATCGATCATCATGCGCACATCGCGCTTTCGAAATCGATGGTGATCCTGAAAGGCCATGTGCCGAACGATCTCGGTGGGTTCCGAAAGCAGGCGCAACGACGAGCGAAACCGCTCAGGATTGGCAATTGCCGTCACGGCCACCACACGATCTCGCAGGTCCATGCTGCGTTGGATGTCGGCCAAGGCCGCAAGACCATACGCACTGCGCATCTTCACTCGCGATCGAAGCAGGAGCGCGGTGTCGCGCATATATGGTCGCACATCTTGTTCCGTCACACCATTCTGGGTCAGGATCACCACATCGGCGCGTGCCAGCGACGTAAGCGGCTCGCGCAATCGTCCTTCGGGCAACAATCGTTGGTCGGCAATGGTGGCCTCGTTCACCAGTACCACGTCAAGATCTCGGTAGATCGAACGGTGCTGAAATCCGTCATCGAGCACGATGACGTTGGCCGACGTACGCTCTGTGATGCACGAAGCACCACTGATGCGCCGCTCTGCCACTGCCACCGGTACATGCAGTGCATAGGCATGCAGGATGGCCTCGTCCCCTGCTTGCCGCACATTCATGAGCATTTCGTTACCATCGTAGACGAGATGCGCACCGCGAGAACTGCGACCGTATCCGCGTAACAACACGGCCGGCGCATATCCATGTTCTTGTAGCATTCGCACGATGGCGTGCACGGTTGGCGTCTTGCCCGTGCCACCCACACTGATGTTGCCAACGCTCACCACCGGCACCGAGGCGCGTTGCATATCGGCACGTCCGTTGTCGTACCGTGCATTCCGTCGCGCGATCATCGCGCCATACAACGCAGAGAGCAATCCCATCAAAGATCTCCCCCGAGTTGCTCGAGATGCGTCGACGTAAGGAGAACGATCTTCTCTATCTGGTCGCGTTGGGCTGAGGTGGGGATCATCACCGCTTCGCCGAAGACGATCTTGATCGACGTGAACGGGTGCGGGATCCGAAAACGGTCCCACGATCGGTGCAGCACTGTTGCCCGACGCATGCGCACTCTGCACAGCACAAGCGGAACGCGAGCTCGTTGTGCGGCAATGACGGCGCCGGGTTTGCAGACGTGACGGGGACCACGTGGACCGTCAGGCGTGACCAGAACAATGTGCGACGAAGCGGCTTGCACCATAGCATCTAATGCTTCCTTGCCACCTTGCGACGACGACCCTCTGATCACGGTGTAGTTCCAGTCGTGCAGGAGATGGGCGAGCAGATCGCCATCGCTGCTGGCGCTTGTAAGGCCTGCAGCGTTGCCACTGCGAAAGACATGCCACACGGGCAGCATCTCGTCGTGCCAAAAGGCCACAACACATGGGGTGGTGGGCTTTGCGCCAAACACCGACACTCGCCACGTCGAGGCAAGAAGGCGCAACAGGAAGGAAAGGAGGCGAGGCTTCATCGCTGCACCATGTGAGCGGCAATGGCGGCGGCACGTGCCGAAGCGCCCGAACCGCCGAGCTCTTCGCGCATGGCCATGCATGCATCGTGGATATCTTGCCGACGTTGTGCATTCGCGAGCAACATGCGCACCTCTGTTGCAAGGTTCGCGGCCGTGGCATCGTGTTGGACGAATTCGTCGATCACGTGTCGTTGCAGGAGCAGATTCAACATCGTGACGGAGTTCACCGTGACCAAACGTTTGCTCAGCGCATAGGAAAGTGTCGACGTGCGATAGAACGTTGCAAAGGGCAAGGCCATCAAGGCCGCTTCGAGAGTGGATGTGCCTGCCTTGATCAGTCCGGCGCCGGACGTTCGCAGTACCATGCGGGCATCATCGGTCACGGCAATACCGGCATCGATCATGGGCGCGTAGGCCTCGATCGGAACATTCGCCGGTCTGGCACTCAAAATGCTAAGCGTAGGGTCGTCACGGAGAAGCAGGCGGGCCGTTTCCGCAAGAAGCGGCGCATGATGATGCAACTCCTGCGCGCGGCTTCCAGGCATCACGGCAACGGTATGCTGGGCATGATCCGGAACGGTGGCATAGTTCGGATCGTCGAGCAGCGGATGTCCCACATGATGCACATCGATCCCGAACGAACGGAAGAACTCCACTTCGAACGGGAAGACCACCAGGAGTTTGTCGACAACGGAGGCAAGCTTCGGTCCGCGGTCCTTCCCCCAGGCCCACAGCTGGGGAGCGATGTAGTAACACACGGGAACGCCGGCCTTGCGGGCAAGGGCGGCAAGGCGCATGTTGAATCCGGGGTAGTCGATGCAGATCAGGAGAGCGGGCTTACCGCGACTGTACGATCCGCTGGTGTTGGCGATCACGTCGCCACAGCGTTGCAGAAGCGAACGGAAGAAGGAGTAGCGTTTTGCGACCTCCCAGAACCCGCTCACGGCAAGATCGGCGATGCGGGCCATGGAATGAAGGCCCTGCAATTCCATTGCGGGACCGCCAATTCCTTCGAACACCACGTCGGGGATCAACAGTCGCAGCTGTTCCATGAGACGTGCTGCATGTCGGTCGCCAGAGGGCTCACCGGCTGCAATGAAGATGCGCATACGACAAAAATGCTGATATTTGGACCATTGTTCATACAACTGTGACGGAGTCTACCATGAAAAGAACCATCATCCTTGGTGTTGCCCTTGCCGCCATGAGCATGCCCATGATGGCAGGGAATACGATCCGTATCCTTCCCGCCGTGCAGCATGCGAACATCGAAGCGGCCGACATGATGATCAAGCGTATCCCTGAGGGACAGGAATTCCTCCTATCTGTGAACAAGGGAGAGAACTTGAACTACCTCGAGATCCAGTGGTACAAAGATGGTGTGCGCCTCGAGGGTGAGTCCGGACAAGACCTACGTCGCCCCATTGCGACGGCAGATCTCAACGGCGTCTACACCGTGAAGCTGAGCAGCCCATGCGGCAGTCAGATGAGCAAGCCGATGCAAGTGGTGATCGGACCGAACGTGCACATGATCAACACGAACATCACGCCACGCCTCGAAGGTGTTGCCGGAGGTAGTGTGCAGGAGACGACCACAACGTCGACGTTCGAGCTCAAGCAATGTCAGCCGAACCCCGTTACCGATAAGGCAACGATCATGTTCACCACGCGTGAATCTGCCGACATCATGCTGAAGGTCGTCGACCTGAACGGGAATGTGATCGCAACGCTTGTGAATGAAATGTTGCCGGCCGGCGATCACGAAGTGGTCTTCAATGCCCGTGCACTCACACTGAGCAGCGGCCTCTACTACTATGTGCTCTCGGCACCCGGCTTCACGGATACGAAGCCATTGATGCTCAATCGCTAAGAGCGCTATCGAGAGCTCTACGCAGCTCTCCCTCTCCTATCGGCTTGACAAGATATCCGGCGACGAGCGCAGATGCGCTTGCTCGCCGGACGTCGTCGACGTAGACACTTGACGTCACGACGAACAGATGAACGCGTTTGGCGAAGAGCGGCGAGATCAGTGCGTACTCGGCGAGAAAGTCCCACCCATCCATCACCGGCATATTGATATCGAGCAGGATCACGTCCGGCAGATCCGGAGCCGACGCCTTGTGCTCCGATAGATAGTTCAGCGCCAGTTCGCTATCACGAAAGAACAGCATGCGATCAGCAAGGCTGCCACGTTCCACGTTCCGACGCACCGTATAGTGATAGACGGAATCGTCATCGATCACCATGAGGAAGCGGTCAGTCATCGTCTTCGAACCGAATGGTGAACGTGGTACCTACGTGCTCCGTGCTCACGCACGAGATCGTGCCGTGCATGGCCTCGATCATGTTCTTCGTCAGGAACAGTCCGATCCCGCGTGCATCCGGGTGACGATGGAAGGTCTTGTTCAATCCGAAGAGTTTGTTCCCGACGCGTTCCATGTTCATGCCGATCCCGTTGTCGGAGACCGATACCATGGGAACGTCTCCTTCCTTCCAGGATCGGACCACCACATGGAGCTGCCGATCTGGACTTCGGTACTTGATCGCGTTGGTGAGAAGATTCAAGAAGATCGATTCCAGATAGGCTTCCGGGTAGTCGATCGCCGGACATTTCGAGAAGTCCGTCTCGATCACGGCCTGCGACGAGATCACGTTCGTGAGGAGGGTGGCTCGCACACGTTCGAAGACATCGGTGAACATGATGTGCTCACGTTGCAGATTCACGTTGTCGCGGATCTGCAGCGTTCGGGCAAGGATGTTGATGGTCTCCAGCAGGGTGCTCGTGACGGTATCGATCTGGGCAAAGAGAAAGTCGCGCTCCGCAGGATCGGTCTCGCGTTTATAGAGGTCGATCAATCCGCTCAGGTTGCCGATCGGCGACCGCAGGTTGTGGGATGTGATCTGAGCGAACTCTTCCAGTTGTCGGTTCTGCTCTCGCAGGTTATGCAACTGCTTGATGCGGTGGGATATCTCCTGAACGAAGCCGATGAAGAAGTCGATCTCGCCCGTTGGCTTACGGATCGTTTGGGCGGTGAGCTCTACCCAGACAACGTGTCCATCTTTTCGGACGTATCGTTTGTCGACTACGTACGCCGGGATCTCGGCGCTCGACAACCGCTTGAACTGCGAAATGTCGAACTCCACATCCTCGGGGTGCGTGATGTCGGCCCACGTTTTGTCCTGCAATTCGCAGAGTGAGTATCCCGTGATCTCGCAAAACCGATCGTTCACGTCATAGAACTGCTTGTCCATGGTGGAGATGGCAATACCAAGCCCTGGCATCGAGAAAAGCGACGTGAGCTTTTCCCGAAGCATTTCATCGGACAATGTGAGAAAGGGATGGTCTGCCATGGCTGTGTTCGTGGCGGAGAAACTACGTACAAATTCGTATAGATGATTCCATTTGGGTGCTACTCGCAGATGTACGTTGTTGCATGGTCAAACTCAGCTTGTCGCGGTGCATTCACGAGTGGCATCATTTCGAACATCCAGTACGTCGGCTCCGCACGGTATCTACTCGAGCGTGGATGTATACTTCAGGAAGGCACAAAAAAACCCGCAGTAGCGTTGGCCACTGCGGGTTCTTGATGCTCCGAAGCGCGGACTTGAACCGCGGACCCTCTGATTAACAGTCAGATGCTCTAACCAGCTGAGCTACTTCGGAAACACTGGGCCACAAAGATAAGGGGGCAGACGGATTCCGCCAAATGGTTCTGTTGGACGTATTTTGGGACCATGATCCTGAATACGGAGGCCATCGTTCTCCACTCGCGAAAATACGGCGACACGTCGCGGATCGCCGTGCTCTACACCCGTTCCCACGGGAAGATGCACGTGCATGCCAAGGGCGCGCGGACGCCGAAAAGTCCGTTCGGGAGCGCCCTCGACCCGCTCCGCCAGTGCGCCGTCACGGTCTACCACAAGAAAATGCGCGAGTTGCAGACGATCTCACAGGCCGAGGTCACCATCCAGCGGCGTATGCTGCACGAATCGTTCGACCACCTCACCCTCGGCCTCTCCCTGTGCGAGACCGTGGTGCGCACGCAGCGGGACGAAGAGCCCAATGAAGAGCTCTTCACGCTCCTGGTGGACTCCCTCAACGCCCTCGAGCAGGCCCCGCAGCCCGTGGCCATCGGTATGGTCTTCCGACTCCACCTTGCCACCCTTATGGGCTTTGGCCTTCCTGACAGCGGTCCGTACAACGCCGGCAATTCTCTCTTTCTTTCGCTCGAAAATGGGATGATGACGGTGGCAGGGTCGCGTGGACATCAGATCTCTGCATCTGCCTATGCCGTGATGCGGGAGCTCATGGAAGCGTCGGCCTTCGATGCAGGGTCGTTCACCATTTCGGATGCCGATCGCGTCGAGATCGACGCCTTTCTCAGTGCCTACTATTCGCATCATCTGGAACGACGGATCGTGACCACCACATTCGATATGCTGCGCACCACGCCCTAACTATATTCGTACATGCTCGGCAACATCGCCCTTACGCTCTTCTTTGTCTTTCTGAACGGATTCTTCGTCGCCGCCGAATTCGCCATCGTGAAAGTGCGGGCCTCTGCACTCGAACTGAAGGCGCGCGAAGGAAATGTGCTTGCCGTCGTGGCCAGACACATGCTCTCGCATCTCGATGCCTATCTCTCGGCCACGCAGCTCGGTATCACACTTGCGTCCCTTGGTCTTGGATGGATCGGCGAGAGCGTGGTATCGGACATCATTCAGCAATTCGTGGTCCTGGTAGGCTGGGAACTTAGCGCACCCACGCTGCACACCATCAGCATCACCATCGCCTTCTCCATCATCACGGTCCTGCATATCGTGTTGGGAGAACAAGCACCGAAGACAATGGCCATTCGACGGAGCGAGACCGTCACGCTGGCTGTTGCCCTGCCCTTGCGAGCCTTCATGTTCGTGTTCCGTCCACTCATTTTGGCGCTCAACTGGATGTCGAACACCATCCTCCGCATGGCCGGCATTCAGCCTGCTCCGGAGCACGAGGTGCATAGTCCGGACGAGATACGGTACCTCATTCAACAGTCGACCGAGGGTGGCTTGGAGTCGACCGAACGCGAGCTCATCGAGAACGTGTTCGAGTTCACCGAGACCACGGCGGGTCAGGTGATGATCCCCCGCTCCAACATCATCGGACTCGAGATCGGCATGTCGAGCAGCGAGATGCTGGACTACGTGATGGAAGAAGGTTACAGTCGCCTTCCTGTCTACCGCGGCTCCATCGACACGATCGTGGGCATCGTGTATGCGAAGGACCTGCTCACACTCATGCATCATCGGGATCTCATCATCATCCAGGACATCCTCCGGCCGGCCATCTTCGTGCAAGAGGACCTGATGCTGCAGCAACTGCTTCGCGACATGCAGCGACGCAAGGTGCACATGGTGATCGTGCTCGATGAGTTCGGCGGCACAGCAGGTCTCGTGACGTTCGAAGACATCATGGAAGAGATCGTCGGCAACATTCAGGACGAGTACGACGACGAAAGCGAGATCCTCGCCACACCCACGCAAGAAGAATTCGAACTCGCCGCCTCCGTCCATATCGGAGAAGCGAACGACGTCCTCCCCATTCCCCTTCCCGACGAAGGCGAGTACGAGACCATCGGCGGCCTCATCAACGCCCACTCCGGCCGCGTCCCCAAACAAGGCGACGTGGTCACCCTCGAACACTACGTGGTCACGATCCTTGAGAGCACGCCACGAAGAGTTGAACGGGTTCGGATGAAGGTAAGAAAGTGACGAGTTACAAGTGACAAGTGACGAGTTGGGTTACGAGTTACGAGTGACAAGTGACGAGTTGAACAGGCACTCGTTTGCACTTGTCGTCTCGCTACTTCGTACTTCTCTATTCCTTCTTTTTTACCTCTCTTTTACTTCTCTTTTCCATGCAACTCGTCACTCGTCACTTGTCACTTGTCACTCAACTCGTCACTCGTCACTTGTCACTTGTCACTCAACTCGTCACTCGTCACTTGTCACTCGTAACTCTCTTCTTAGTTTCTTGCTCCACCATCCCCTCCCGCCTTTCCACCCTTCCATCCTACACGCCACCACGCGAGATCACGACGATGCATGTGCCGTATCCGGTGTTGTTGCTGCATGGGCTCGGACAGAAGTCCGACGTGTGGAATGGTGAGGCGACGAAGTACTTCGCGAAGGACCTTGGTCTGTCGAATGGTGGGACGTTGCGCGTACAGAACGGTGTGGTGCAGACGAATGCGGCGGGAAATCAGGACGGTGATTTCTATATCGTTTCGTTCTCGAATCCATACGACTCGGTCGCCGCATGGGGCAAGGAACTGGAGACGTGTGTGGACTTCGTTCTGAAGCAGACGGGTGCCGATCGCGTGATCCTGATCGGCTATAGTATGGGTGGACTTGCGGCCCGACAGTATCTCACGCAACGATACACCGATCATCACGTGAAGCGACTGATCACCGTTGGCACGCCGCATCTTGGGTCGCCGTTCGCGAAGGTGTGGACGTGGAAGACAGACCTTGAGCAGTGCGCCGCATCTTCGAACGTGATCGTGAACACGCCCTGTAAGGCAGCGCTGAGCGCCATTCAAGGCACGGAGGATGATGTGCCCTACAACGCGCCTGCCGTGCGAGATCTGCGCCGTCCGGAAGATGGTGGTGTGTTTCTCACACGACTTGGCAAGCGCGCACATCCGCTTGACATGGAGTACGTGAGTGTGATCGGCACCATCGATATGTTCAGTGGTGCATCGAAGCTCAGCGAAGGATTCATTCAAGAGCTCCTGCGCAAGACGCTCGGTCTTTTCGGCGGAGGCGCACCGGCGCTCTTCGAACCCGGCGATGGTGTGGTGAGTGCGAAGAGTCAGGACATCATGAACATCGATTACTTCACCATCGATGCGAACCGACGGAAAGCCGTGCGTACCGTGAATGTGCCCACCGTTCACGTCGAGCATCTGAAGCGCAGCACCGAGGTGCAACGTGTTGCGTTGGAAGACCGACCTGATTTCAAGGGTGCGGAGATGGTGCGCGTTAACGACGTGCCAACGTTGATCGTGGACTTCACTGATCACATTCCCACGCAGTGCGACGTGCGTGTGATCGCACAGAGCAACGTGGGCGGCACGATACGATCCGACACGCTCACCGCTGCACGCGGAACGGCGCGACTCGTTCGTACGAACGACGGCATCCTTTCGAGATTTGAAGTTCCGCTACGAGATCCGAGTGCGATCGCTGCGTCAAGCACTGACATGCGGATCACCATCACGAACACATGGGGCAACGTTGCCACGGCAACGAAGCATTGGTGATCACAGATATCGCAACCACGTGATGTGCTTGTGCGACGTCTTGTACACGTCGTACCACCGACATGCCGGATACAGAAGCAACACCACGGAGATCCAGAACACATAGACCCATTCGATCTCGAACCCATAACCAATGGGCATGCCGCCGAATGTTGCGGTGGGATCGAGAGCGGACCATGCTGTGCCGACGACGAGTGCCGTGATCCATGCAAGTGAGTGGATCAGATAGATGTGGGCGAGGTAGTAGAAGAAGGGCACGCGACCGAAGGTGATCATCATGCGCGACAATGGCGACGTCCACCGTTCCGCCGAGGCAAGGATCAGCAGACCCGGACCAATGGTCATGCACGTATACAGCAACGAGGGCGGATACTTCGTGCAGTCGAGGAAGGACATGATGGTACGGATCTCGGTTGACTGCGACGACCAATGATGCATGTCGCCATAGCCGTTGATCAATCGCATCACCATGAAGACGGCAATGGCCGTCACACCGATCTGACCAAGCAAGGCATGGCGCGCCTGCGCACTTACGTTCGACCGATACAGCGCTCCAAGCGAATATCCAACGAGCATCACGCCGAACCATGGTAGCACCGGATAGCCGATGGCGATCACATGCACATCATCGGGCTTGAACACATTCGACTCATGCAGGAGCGACCAACTGATCTGCATCCACAGCGGCCAATCCGGCTGTGTTACGATCCCATCGAGCGCATTATGTCCTACGATGATGGCAACGCCCAGCACACACACCCATCGCACCGGAAGGCGCACCACGGCGGCAAGCAATATCATGCTCATGCCGATGGCCCAGATCACTTGGAACATCGTGAATGGCCAGGCAAGACTGAAGCTCCACCCGATGGACACAACGGTGACCTCGGCCACGATCAGCCACAGTCCTCGTTTCACAAGGAAGAGCGCGGCTGCGCCTTTCTTCGATGTACGATCCACAACAAGGAAGGCGGAAAGGCCGGAAAGGAGAACGAAGATCGGTGCGCAGAAATGCGTGATCCATCGCGTGAAGAAGATCAACGGTGTGGTGGTGGCAAGGTCGAGAGGATCTTGACCGGAGATGGCGTTCACATTGAAGTAGTCGCGCGTGTGGTCCAGGGCCATGATGACCATGACCAGACCCCGTAGAGTATCGATGGATAGTATGCGACCCCGTTCCTGCATACGTCGAAGATACGAGGGAAAGACAAAGGGGACGCACAATGAAGTACGTCCCCTTGGAGAGTTCGTGTGGATGCGTGCGTCTTAGTCGCGACGTGGGCCGCGACCACGATCGCCGTGTCCGCCTCCACGATCGTCACGACGTGGGCCTCTGTCATCGCGACGTGGGCCGCGATCACGGTCGCCGTATCCGCCGCGGTCGCCCTGCGGACGCTCGCGACGCTCTTCTTCGACGTATCCTTCGGGAGGCGTCATCAGGGCCTTGCGGCTCAGGCGGAACTTGCCATCCGGCTGGATCTCGATGAGCTTCACATCGAGCACATCGCCAACCTTCAGGATCTCGGCAACGGTCGCAACGCGACGGTAGTCGAGTTGGGAGATGTGCAGCAAACCTTGCTTCTTGGGCAGGATCTCGACAAAGGCACCCAGACCTTCGCGGATCTCCTTGACAGTGCCGGTGTATGTCGCACCGAGCTCAACCGGACGTGTAAGCGAACGGATACGCTCGATGGCCTTCTCGGCACTCTCGCCATCCACAGCAGCGATGGTGATCGTTCCATCGTCGGCAATGTTGATCTCGGCGCCCGTGTCCTTGACGATACCACGAATGGTCTCGCCGCCGGAACCGATCACAAGACCGATCATTTCCGTTGGGATCTGAATAGTGGTGAGCTTCGGAGCATAGGCCGAAAGCTCTGTGCGATTCGTTGCCAGTGTTTCGTTCATGATGCCAAGGATGTGCAGGCGACCTTGACGTGCTTGCTCGAGAGCAGTACGCATGATGTCGACGCTCAGTCCTTCGATCTTGATGTCCATTTGACATGCCGTGATCCCGTCGACCGATCCTGTGACCTTGAAGTCCATGTCACCTAGGAAGTCCTCGTCACCAAGGATATCGCTCAACACGGCAACGCGCTCGTTCTCATAGATCAAGCCCATGGCGATACCGGCACATGCCTTCTTCAGCGGAACGCCGGCCTGCATGAGTGCGAGCGAACCGGCGCAGACCGTGGCCATGGACGACGAGCCATTCGACTCGAGAATGTCCGAGACCACGCGGATCGTATATGGGAATTCTTCTTCATCCGGGATGAAGCACTCGAGAGCGCGCTCGGCAAGATCGCCGTGACCCACTTCGCGACGACTCGTGAATCCGAATCGTCCCGTTTCTCCGGTGGAGAATGGCGGGAAGTTGTAGTGCAGCATGTAGCGGCGCTCATACGTTGGCAAGAGTCCGTCCACCAACTGCATGTCGCGCTTCGTGCCCAACGTGACCGTTGTGAGCGACTGTGTTTCGCCACGTGTGAAGAGTGCCGAACCGTGCGTGCGGGGCAGGACCTCCACTTCGCAGGTGATCGGACGGATCTGCGTGGTGGAACGACCGTCGAGACGACGTCCTTCGTTCAAGATCATCTCGCGCATTTCATACGCTTCGATCTTCTTGAGCAGACCGTCGACCGTTTTGTCGACCTTCATCGTTGCAAGTGCTTCGTTGGCAGCAACGATGGGTGTAACGGCGTCGATGGCCAGTTGACGTACTTCCTTGCGCAGGGCATTGCGCTGGTCCTTGGTGGACTCGACGCGGATGCTCGTGCGGATCTTGTCGACAACAGCGTTCTTGACGGCGGCAACGATCTCTTCCGGGAGTTCTGCCTTCACCAGTTCACGCTTTGTGGGTGCGCCAACGAGTGCGACCAACTCACGTTGAAGCGCATTCATTTCGCGGATCCAGTTGTGGGCGAATTCCATCCCTGCAACGAAGTCGGCCTCGCTGATCTCCAGCGACGAACCTTCTACCATCACGATGGATGTATCCGAACCGGCAACGAGGATCTCGAGGTCGGACTCGGCCAGCTCTGCATGCGACGGGTTCACGATGAACTCGCCATTCACGCGGCCAACACGTACTTCCGAGATCGGTCCGTTGAACGGAACATTGCTGAGCATCAGCGCAGCAGATGCACCCGTGGCGGCCAGCACATCGGAATCGTTTTCCTTGTCATACGAATACACGGTAGCGATGATCTGTGTGTCGCAGCGCCATTCCTTTGGGAACATCGGACGGCATGGACGGTCGATCAGGCGCGACGAGAGTACTTCCTTATCCGTTGGCTTTCCTTCGCGACGGAAGAAACCGCCCGGGATCTTCCCTGCAGAAGCATGCTTCTCGCGATACTCGCAGGTGAGCGGAAGGAAGTCGATATCTGGTTTGGGTTCAGCGGCGGCACAAACCGTGACGAGAACCATGGTATCACCGTACCGCACCATCACGGATGCGTCGGCGAGCTTGGCAAAGCGACCTGTTTCAATGGAGAGTTCTTTTCCATTGATGGTCTTACGAACAACATGCATGGCATGTCCTTGAGACTGTGATGAATTCATTGGCATCATGCCACGATCCAACAGAAGGCCGCACAGGTTGTGTTCATGGTTGTCACCCTGAGTACGCAGACGGTCCGGTCTGCGAACTCAGAGTGACACAACGCTGGGCATGATGCGCGATGCGCCTTCCGTGGTAGAATGAACAACGGCGCCAGATGGCGCCGTTGTTCGGGAACAGTTTACTTACGAAGACCCAGAGCTGCGAGGATGGCGCGGTAGCGCGTTACATCGTTCTTGGCCAGGTACGAAAGAAGGTTCTTCCGCTTGCTTACCAATTGGATCAGTCCGCGACGGCCGGCATGGTCCTTCTTGTGCATCGCGAAGTGCGACGAAAGCGTGTTGATGTGCTCTGTGAGCAAGGCGATCTGAACTTCCGGAAGGCCCGTGTTCGTTGCCGCGCCACCGAACTGCTGAATGATCTCAGCTTTGCGTTGTTTGGAGATCATAAGAATCCCGAATTGATGATGTTGAGTTTGAGTTACGTGATCGATGCAATGAGTTCAAGACATTCCATGCGATCCTCGCGCAATTGCGAGAGGAACATGTCGATGCTTTCAAATCGTTGTTCGTGACGAATGAAGTTCATGAACTCTATCGTCACGGTTTGGTCGTACAACATTCCATCGAAGTCCAGATAGTGGACCTCGATCGTCGTCGTCCGTCCGTCTGTGAAGGTGGGGCGCCGGCCAATGTTGGCCATTCCCCACACCTGCGTACCCTGCAACGTGCTTCGTACCAAGTAGACACCATTGCCTGGTATCAACCGGTGCATATCCGACGGCTCGATGTTCGCCGTTGGAATTCCAAGTTTCGCGCCACGTCCGTCTCCGCGCACCACCGTTCCCGAGATCGAGTACGGTCTGCCGAGCATTCGATGTGCCGCTTCCACCTCGCCGCCTTTCAACGCTTGCCGGATCTTCGTGCTGCTCACGGTGATACCGTTGCAGTCGAGAGGTCCGACGGTCTCGAGCTCGAATCCGAGCTGCGGTCCCAAGCGCTTCAGCAGCTCTTCATTGCCGCCACGATCTTTTCCGAACATGTGATCGTGACCAATGAAGAAATGCCGTGCGCCGATTCTGGCGATCAACTCTCGCACGAAGGTCTCGGCCTCGGTGGCAGCGAACTCCTTGGTGAACGTGACGATGACCGTGACATCCACACCTTGTGCAGCGAGCAATGCACAGCGTTCGTCGATCGTGGTGAGCAACTCCACCGGTTCGCGTCCTGCCTTCGCCAACACGATCTGCGGATGCGGATCGAAGGTGACCACCACCGTTCGCTCTCCGTGTGCGTCGGCAACGGAGCGCATGCGATGCAAGATGCCTTGATGTCCGCAGTGCACACCGTCGAACGTGCCGACCGTGATGGCCGTGCGTTCGTCGAACGTTACTGCGTCGTTGTCACGAATGATCGTCATACCACCGCCGCCACGTTGAGTGCGTTGATCGCCTCGCCAACCTGTTCGACGCGGACAGCATCGTCCACGGAATAGGTGCCAATGCGTGTTCGACGTAATGCATACGCATATCCTCCGCAACCAAGCAAGGCACCAAGATCTCGCGCGATGGAACGGATGTACGTTCCCTTCGAGCAATGCACAGTGCACGTCACGTATGGGAGATCCACAACAACATTCGTGATGCTATGGATCGTGACCACACGAGGCTTCGGTGTGAAGGTCTCGCCATTGCGGGCAAGGTCGTACTGACGTCGGCCTCCATGTCGAACCGCGGCGAACGCAGGCGGAACCTGTTGAATGGTCCCGACAAAGGTGCGCAGGGCGGCAAGGATGGTGTCCGTGTCGACGTCGACGGAAGGTGTTACCACCACTTCGTCGCTGCCGCGGTCGTCTGTGGCCGTTGTCGCACCGAGTTTGATCGTCACGTCGTACGCTTTCTCTGCGTCCTGAAACGACTCGATGCTCTTCGTGGCCTTTCCGAAACACAGGATCAACAGGCCTGTGGCCAGTGGATCGAGCGTGCCGGCGTGACCGACCTTCTTGATCTTCGTACGACCGCGAAGCTTGGCAACGCAGTCGAACGACGTCCAATTCTCTTCTTTGTCAATGAGCGCAACGGCACCGTTGGTGCGAGCTTCTTCCAACCACGTCGCCATGTCGCCGATCGTTCGGGTTGACAGAACGACGTGATCACTCATGATCGTCTCCGGGGTCTTCTCCGGGATCGGCCGGTTTCACACGATCGATGAGTTCATGGATGCGTTGTGCGCGATCCAGCGAGTCATCCACGTAGAAGCGCAACTGCGGCGTATATCGCAGATTCAACGTGCGGGCGATGTGCGAGCGCACACGTCCTGCCTCGTGCTCTTCGATGTACGACACCACTTCTGTGGGCGACACCTTTCCTCCGAACACGCTGATATAGACCCGCGCGAGTTGAAGGTCCGGCGACATCCGCACTTCCGTGACGGTGATGAAGCCTGCCGACAGATCATCGGCGATCGTTTTCAAAGGACCCGCCAGCGCTTTCGTGATCTCGCCGGCGACCCGTTCTGTTCGTATTGACACGTGTTCCTCCCGATAGCAAGGCTATCAGGTGAGTTTGCGTTTGATCTCGACGGTCTTGTACGATTCGATGATGTCGCCAACTTCAAGGTCGTTGAAGCCGTTCACACCAACACCGCACTCGTAACCGGTGTCCACCTCGCGCACGTCGTCCTTGACGCGCTTGAGGGACGCGAGTGTTCCCTTATAGATCTCGAAGCCATCGCGAAGGATGCGCACCTTATCGTTCCGTGTGATCTTGCCGTTGGTGACATAGCAACCTGCAATGGTACCAAGCTTGCTGATCTTGAAGATGGCGCGTACTTCCACCGTTGCCGTGATCTCTTCCTTGAGATCGGGCGAGAGCAGACCTTCGAGGGCGGCTTGAACTTCGTTGATACAGTCGTAGATGATCGAATACAGTCGGAGTTCGACCGATTCTGCCTCGGCGATCTTGCGTGCCTGTGTGGACACGTTCACCTGGAAGCCGATCACAATGGCGTCGGAAGCCGATGCCAGCATGATGTCGCTTTCGGTGATCGGACCAACGGCTGCATACAGGATGCGAACCTTGACCTCTGCCGTGGAGAGCTTTTGCAGCGAGTCGGACAGTGCTTCCACCGAACCGCTCACGTCGCCCTTGACCACGAGACGCAATTCCTTCACGCCGCCAACAGAGATCTGTGCCGAGATATCGTCCAATGTAACGTGACGCATTCCCTTGAGGAGCTGTTCCCGACGGAGCTGCTGGCGCTTCGTTGCGACTTCGCGTGCTTCCGAATCGGTGTCCATCTGCACAAGAATATCGCCGGAGTATGGCAGACCATCGAAGCCGGTCACCTGACATGGCATCGACGGACCCGCAGTTTCCATGCGGTGTCCACGCTCATCGGTCATGGCACGCACGCGTCCGGCGAACTGACCGCAGACGAAGATGTCGCCAACCTTGAGCGTTCCCTTTTGGACGATGACCGTGACCACGTTCCCGCGACCCTTGTCGACGTGCGCTTCGATCACCGTTCCGCGTGCATTGCGATCAGGATCGGCCTTGAGTTCAAGTATGTCGGCTTCGAGAAGGATCTTCTCCAGAAGCGTATCGACATTCAATCCTGTCTTCGCCGACAGTTCGATGCATTGCGTCTTACCGCCCCACTCTTCGATGAGCACGCCGTGGGTCGAGAGTTCTTGCTTGATGCGATCCGGATTTGCATCCGGCTTATCGATCTTGTTGATGGCCACAACGATTGGCACGTTCGCCGCCTGTGCGTGCGAGATGGCCTCGATCGTCTGTGGCATGACGCTATCGTCGGCAGCCACGACGAGCACCACGATATCCGTGACCTGTGCACCGCGAGCACGCATAGCCGTAAAGGCCTCGTGACCCGGCGTATCGAGGAATGTGATGCTGCGTTTGTCGGGCAGTTCAACACGATAGGCACCGATGTGCTGTGTGATCCCACCGGCTTCGCCGGCAACCACACTGGCCTTGCGGATGTAGTCCAGCAGCGATGTCTTTCCGTGATCGACGTGACCCATGATGGTCACGATCGGCGGACGGTGCTGCATCGACTCTTCTGAATCTTCATCCTCGTCCACGTCCTGCACGGCCACGTCGTCCATGAATTCCACTTGGTATCCATAGTCGCCGGCGATCAGGGTGATCGTGTCCTTGTCCAGTCGCTGATTGATCGACACCATCAGACCGAGACCCATACACTTGAGAATGATCTCCGGTGCTGTCACGTTCATCAGGTTGGCGAGGTCTGCCGTTGTCACGAATTCGGACAACTTCAGGATCGTCGACTCGCGCGCCATCTCTTCTTGTCGGATGGCCTCCTTCCCTTCACGGATCTCACGGCGCAGGCGCTGCATCTTCTTCTTCGAGCCGCCACCGGATTCTTCCATGCCGGAAAGTGTTGCACGAATGGCGCGTGTCACGTCGGAGTCGGAGAACTGCTCCTTCATCCCCTTCGTGTTCTTGCGCTTCTTATCGTCCTTCTTCTTTGCTGTTGAGGTTGCCGGCTTCTTCGGAGGACCGAAGCGCGACGTTGATGCACCGCCACCGGTCGACGATCCGCCACCCGGACGGTTCAGCCCGCCGGCCGATGATCCAGCGATCGCATCGCCGATCGTGGCACGTCCACCGCCACCACGTTGCGGACGTTCACCGCCGCCACCGCTGCGTTGTTGCGGCTGTTGCGGGCGGGGAGCTGGTTTCGGCGCGAGATCGATCTTGCCCAATACCGTCAGGCCCTTGAGCTTCACGCCTGTGCCCGGCTCGTACTGCACTTCGATCACACCCTTGCGCTTCTTCTTTTGCTTGGGTCCTTCTTCGGCCTCTGCCGCATCAGCTGCAGGAGCGGTCGCGTCGGCCGTGCCTTCGGGAGCCGTGGCCGTTGCTTCGGCATCGACTGCCGGAGCAGCCGCGACGGGCGCTTCGGGAACAACGACCTCTGCCACAGGTGCAACCGGTTCTTCCACCACGGCAGCGACAGGGGTCGGCGCAGGTGCGGGAGGGGCAGAAGGAGGCGGGGCCACGGGAGGAACTTCGGCCGCCTTCGGCTTCTTGGGTCCGCCCAGGTCGATCACCGTTCCAACGGCCGGACCTGGTCGCTCCGGCTCTGCCGGAGCAGGAGCCGGTGGCTCTTCGGCTGCCTTCACGGGTTCGGCCGCGATCGGCGCAGGTGCCACGTCGGGCACCACGTCGGCAGGAGGCGCAACCGTTGGAGCCGCCACCTCTGCGTCTGCCGTTGCCGGCTTCGCCGAGGCGGGAGCTTCTGCTGCTGCCTGTTCTGGGATCACGCCGTCGTGGGTCTCTTCGAAGGACTCGATGGACACACTGTTCCCTTGCTCATGCAAGGTCTTGCGGAGGCCTCGTTGGCGCTCTACTTTCTCTCGCTGCTTTTCGGCATGCTTGAGTTCTTTGGAGAACTTCTCGGTCACAAGGTGGACCATCTCGTCCGTTAGGACGGACGTAGCCTTGTTCTCGACCTTGAAGCCTTTCGAAACAAGGAATTCAACGATGGCATCACGACCAATGTTGATCGTGCTCGCGACCTTGAAAAGTTTTGTTCCTGTAGAAGCTGACATAATTCCTGAGGCTGTTGATCATTCTTCCGACGTCATCGGTTCCTCGTCTCCGGGAACCACTTCTTCTTCCATGCCACCTTCCGCCTCGCCTTCGTCTGCGGCGAACACTTCCGGTGTGTCTTCGGCATAGCTTTCTTCCAGACCGATGTCTTCGCTCTCCGCTTCGGGCTCCCACGCTTCGAGGGCTGCCACGTACCGGTTGTCTTCGGGCTCGTCGAATTCATCAAGGATGATGCGACGGACCTCCGCGATCTTCTGCTTGCTGATACCAGGGAGGCGCAGCAAGACATCGGGGCCTGCTTCAAGGAATTCACGGGCCGTGTCGATACCACTTGCGATCAAGAGATCGTAGAGGGCGCGACCAAGCTCATCGCGGAATTCGATGAGTTCAATGTCTTCGGCACCTTCCTTCACCAGCGACAGCGAGTAGCCGGTGAGCTTCGATGCGAGACGTACATTCTGTCCGTTCTTGCCAATGGCAAGCGATACCTGATCGTCCGGCACGATCACCGTTGCCTGCCGTGTTTCCGGCGCAATGGTGATGTCGCGCACCTTCGATGGCGACAGTGCTCGTGCGATGAAGAGTCTCGGATCTTCGGTGTACTCGATGATATCGATGTTCTCGTTGTTCAATTCACGCACGATGGCATGAATGCGGATGCCCTTCATTCCAACGCAGGCGCCAACGGGATCGACGCGCTCGTCGAACGACGTCACGGCCACCTTTGCGCGCTCACCGGGCTCACGTGCAATGGCACGGAGTTCGATGATGCCGTCGTAGATCTCGGGGATCTCTTGTTCGAACAAGCGGGCCAAATACGTATCGTCCGAGCGCGACAGGATGATGTCCGGCAATCCGGTGGCACCACCTGTGCGACGTACTTCCTTGATGATGGCCTTCACTTGCTGATTCTTCTTCAAGCGCTCGTTCGGGATCTGCTCTTCGCGTGGCAACCGCATCTCGATCTTGTTGTGCATCACGAGAATGTTGTTCGGACGCACTTGATAGATCTCGCCAATGATCACTTCGCCAACACGCTTCGCATACTCGTCGTAGATGTTGTCCTTCTCCACGTCGCGAATACGCTGGTTGAGCGTTTGAATGGCTTGGGCGATCAGACGGCGACCGAAACTGTCGGCAATGTTCTCGAGCGTGATCTCTTCCAGGTATTCTTCGCCGATCTCGATCGGTTCGCCCGTAATGGCGATCACGTCTTCGAGAGAGATCTGCGTCTCCGGATTCTCGACCTCTTCGACCACTTCCCGCATCAGGTAGATCTCGATGTCGCCCTTCTCCATGTTCACGATGATGTCGAAGTTGGCTTCAAGGCCATACTTCTTCTTCACCATCAACGAGAGGGTCTCTTCGACGATCCCTTGCAGGAGGTCGCGATCGATCGCTTTCTCACGGGCCATCTCATTGAAGGCCTCGATGATCAGCTTCTTATTATCGACTTTCGGCTTGACTTTTCTGCGTGCCATAACGATCAGTCGTTGATTACCATTTCAGGATTACTCTTGCTTCTTTGATGTCGGCAGCCGGTATCACTACCTGCTCCACGACCTTCTTCTTCGTTGTTGGGGGCTGCACCGTGAGGCCTTCGTCGGCCACGTCCGTGAGCTTGCCTTCCACTGCCGTTCCGTCCGCTCGGATCACGCGAACCGAGCGCCCGATGCTCTTCGAAAGTTGCCAGAGGAACTTCACGGGAGCGTCGGCACCGGGTGAAGACACATCGACCGCCCGTAGGCGGCCGTACCATTCGTCGTTTTCCAAGCGTTCGTCGAGGCCGGCGGTGACGCCCTTGCATTCCTCGTGCGTCACACCGTTGGGTGCATCAATGAACAGGTCCAGGATCAACTGGTCTCGCTGCCCTCTGATCTGCACATCGATGGACGTAACTCCATTTGCTGCACAGACTTCGTCTATGGTGGCCCGTATGTGCTCGGGCAATGGATTCGTCAACGATATCACCAACGGCTAGGTATCAACAAAAAATGGGCAATCCGCCCATCCTCCTTACCAGCCACGAATATAGGAAGAAATCCACATAGGTGAAACCGTTTTCGTAGTTTCGCTGTTCAGGCGGACAACACCATTCAACCCTTACGGATAGCGGCCATGGCCTTCCAACACCCAGACTATTTGAACATCGATGAACTTCTGACCGACGAGGAGAAACTGGTCCGTCAAGCCGTTGGCGACTTCGTCGACAATGAGGTGCTCCCCATTATCGAACATCACGCTCGCCAAGGGTCGTTTCCGATGCATTTGGTCGAAAAAATGGCCGAAATGGGCGTATTTGGGGTCACTTTGCCCACAGAATACGGTGGAGCGGGCCTGAACAACATCTGCTATGGTCTTGCCATGCAGGAGCTCGAGCGCGGCGATTCAGGCGTTCGCTCCTTCGCCTCGGTTCAAAGCTCCCTTGTGATGTACCCCATCTATACGTACGGCTCCGAAGAGCAACGTCGCAAGTGGCTTCCCCGCCTGGCTGCCGGGAAGGCCATCGGATGCTTCGGTCTTACCGAGCCCGACGCCGGATCGAACCCCGCCGGCATGGTCACCAATGCCAAGAAGATCGACGGTGGCTTCCTCCTGAATGGCGCCAAGATGTGGATCACCAACGGCACCTTGGCCGATGTGGCCGTTGTCTGGGCCAAGCTCGACGGCGTGGTCCGCGGCTTCCTGGTCGAAAAGGGTATGAAGGGCTTCACGGCCCCCGAAATGAAGGGCAAGCACTCCCTTCGCGCCTCGGTCACCTCAGAACTGGTCTTCCAAGACGTGGAGATCCCCGAAGCGAACCTCCTTCCGGGGGTGGAAGGGTTGAAGGGACCGTTGGGCTGTCTCACGCAAGCCCGGTATGGTATCTCCTGGGGCGTGATCGGCTCGGCCATGGCCTGCTACGATTCGTCCCTCAACTATGCCAAGAGCCGCATCCAATTCGGCAAGCCGATCGCCGGCTTCCAGCTCACGCAAGAGAAGCTGGTCTATATGATCAACGAGATCACCAAGGCACAGCTCCTCTGCTGGCGCCTCGGCAAGATCAAGGACTCCGGCAACATCCGCCCACAACAAGTGTCGATGGCCAAACGCAACAACGTCGAAATGGCCCTCAACATCGCCCGCATCGCCCGCGAGATCCACGGTGCCAATGGCATCCTGGATGAATATCCCGTGATGCGCCACGCCGCCAATCTCGAATCGGTGAAGACCTACGAAGGCACGCACGAAATGCACACGCTGATCATCGGACAGGATATCACAGGGATCCAGGCGTTCAGCTGAAGACACGGAGTGGGACACTAGCGTGGGACACTTCGTGGGACACTTCGTGGGATTCTTGATTCGTTGATTGGATCCTGTATTCTTGATCATGTATTCTCTTCCGATCTCTTCGCCTATGCTCTTCCCCGAATACTACGCCCGCTACGTCAGCCACGTTCGTGGTGATGTGTTCGACATGCTGCAACAGCAAGTGGATGAGTGCGCCACGTACCTCACGCTGACGGAGGAAGTGGCCATGCACCGCTATGCGCCGGGCAAATGGAGTGTGAAGGAGTTGCTTGGACATCTATGCGACACGGAGCGTGTGTTCGCCTATCGTGCCCTGATGTTCGCACGCGGAAGTACGGATCCGATCCCAGGTTTCGAGGAGAATGAGTTCGTCAAGGCGGCAGGGTTCGATCGTCGCACGGTGTACGACATCGTTTCCGAACTGCACAGTGTGCGTGCATCCAACCTTGCATTGTTCCAGTCGTTCACCGATGCCGACATGCTCAAAACCGGCATTGCGAACGGACAGGCCATCTCCGTGAATGCCATCGTGTACATCGTGGCCGGACATGCCTTCCACCATGCCACCATCCTCCATGAGCGCTACCTTGTTTGAAACGGCGAGAACACTCGGACCGATTTTGCTGTAATTTCGAACGCCCTGCTCAGCGGGGCGTTGTTGTTTCAGAACGCAAGGGTCCTTCATGGACGCCGAACAGACCGAGGGCAAGAGCGCAACGTCGCGCCTGCTTGCCCTCACCATTGGCGCTATTGGCGTCGTCTATGGCGACATCGGAACGTCGCCCCTGTACTCGCTCAAAGAGTGCTTCTCTGAACACTACAATCTTCATGCTCAAGAGTCCGAGGTCTTCGGCATTCTGTCGTTGATCTTCTGGTCGCTCACGATCGTGATCTGCGTGAAGTACCTTGCCTTGATCATGCGCTTCGACAACAAAGGCGAAGGCGGCATCCTTGCGTTGATGGAGTTGGTGAGCAAGCGAACGAATGGCTTTGCTCGCATGACGTTCATCTTTGCTGTTGGCATTTTCGGTGCTGCGCTGTTGTATGGCGATGGGATCATCACCCCTGCGATCTCCGTGCTCTCTGCCGTCGAAGGATTGAAGGTGGCCGCGCCATCCCTTGAATCGGTGGTGTTGCCGATCACGCTTACGATTCTCTTCGGTCTGTTCTTCATTCAGAAGTATGGCACCGGCGGAGTGGGTCGCATCTTCGGTCCGTTCATGACGTTTTGGTTCGTCCTCATTGCCGTGCTCGGTCTGATCAGTCTTGTCCAAACACCGCATGTGCTGATGGCCGTGAACCCATGGTATGCCGTGCAGTTCTTCATGCATCACGACATCCGCGCCTTCCTTGTGCTTGGCTCGGTCTTCCTTGTGATGACGGGTGGCGAGACGGTCTATGCCGACATGGGACACTTCGGCAAGAAACCCATCCGTCGCGGTTGGTTCATCCTCGTCTTTCCGGCACTTGTCCTGAACTACTTCGGACAAGGCGCTCTTCTGCTTCGCGAAGGATCGAACAAGGCCGTTGTTGCCGATCCGTTCTTCCACATGGTACCAACGTGGGGCGTCATTCCCCTTGTGATCGTGGCGGCCTTTGCTACGGTCGTGGCCTCGCAGGCCGTGATCAGCGGCGCCTTCTCGCTCACGTGGCAGGCTCTGCAGCTCGGGTATCTGCCGCGACTGAAGGTCATGCACACCAGTCATGAAGAGCGCGGACAGATCTATCTGCCCACGGTGAACTGGGTCTTGTTCCTTTCGACGGTGTTGCTTGTTGTCGTCTTCAAGACCTCGGGCGCACTCGCCGCCGCCTATGGTATCGCTGTCACCACGACCATGGTGATCACCACAATGCTCGCCTACTTCGCCATGCGTCGACTCTTCAATTGGAATCGCACGGTGGCAGCATCGATCGCAAGTGTGCTCCTGGTGATCGACGGATCGTTCTTCATCGCCAACGTCTTCAAGTTCAAAGATGGCGGCTATGTACCGGTGATGATGGCCGCTGCAACGTACCTCGTGATGGTCACGTGGCATCGTGGACGTGGCATTCTTCGTGATGCCATTCACAAACGCAATCAATCGGTGGATCAGATCCTCAAGGACGAGATCGACATGTACTGCATCGTCCCCGGGACGGCGTTGTACATGACAGGCTATCAGGATGTCGCACCACCAGCGCTGATCTCCAATCTTCGATACAATCGAAGTCGACATGAGACCATGATCCTCCTCACCGTCAGCGTGAAGACCGTATCGCACATCGAACACGAAGGTCGCTTCGAAGTGATGCCCATGGAGAAGGGCTTCTACAAGGTCATCCTCAGCTATGGCTTCATGGACCAGCTCAACCTCCTCGACGACCTCATGTATCTCCCCGAGTTCGACGTTCCCGTCGACATCACCGACGCCGTCTTCGTCCTCGGCAACGAGTCGCTCTCCATCAAACAGGAAGGCGGCATGGTCCGATGGCGCAAGGAGATCTTCGCCTTCATGCACCGCAACTCACGCACACCGGTGAAATACTTCGGCATCCCTGTCAAGCGGGCGCTGGAGGTGGGGTCGCATATAGAGATCTAACTTCGTGGGACACTTCGTGGGACACTTCGTGGGACACTTCGTGGGACACTAGCGTGGGACACTGCGTGGGACACTGCGTGGGACACTTCGTGGGACACGGAGTGGGACACTTCGTGGGACACTTCGTGGGACACTTCGTGGGACACTAGCGTGGGACACTGCGTGGGACACTGCGTGGGACACTTCGTGGGACACGGAGTGGGACACTGTGTGGGACACTAGCGTGGGACACTGTGTGGGACACTAGCGTGGGACACTGCGTGGACACGGAGTGCAGTTATGTATATCTTGATTCAATCATTGGATTCTGTATTCTTGATTCTGTATCCCTCTTCTGATTTCTTTCCCCTCCCACCCTTCTCCTGCCTTCCCCTCGTCACATTCTCCCCCTTGCATGCCCCATCCTTCACACAAAGGAGATGGACCATGTCAGTGCAAAGCTTGCGCATCTATGTTCTTGCGCAGCACATCAATTCAAGGGTGACGACGCAGGTTCTCTCGTGGACGTACTTGCATCAACAGACCTTGGGGAAGCAGATCCTTCGATCGGCCGATTCGATCACGAATAACATCAGCGAAGGATATGCTCGTGTTCGAACTGGCGAGCGTCTTCAGCTGCTATGGTACGCCGAGGGCTCCATTCAGGAAACCAAGAATGGCGTTCGGCGCTGCGTGCAACGGAGGATCCTCGACGAGAAGGCTGGGAACGAACTCGAGACGCAACTCACACGACTCTCGATCTCGTTGATCGAATTCATGCATGCTATCCTCGTAAAGGATCCGGAGTACAACGGACCCTATCGTCGGAAGGTGGAAGAGCGGAGGGCGTGGAGGAGGAAAGGAAGAAAGGAATCTGAAGAGGAACTCAGAATCGAGGACACAGAATCCAATGATTGAATCAGGTGAGACATCATTGCACTCCGTGTCCCACGCAGTGTCCCACGCAGTGTCCCACGCAGTGTCCCACGCTAGTGTCCCACGAAGTGCTCTTAAAACAGCACCCCTGCACTAATACTCACGCCCCCGTTGCTGAGCCAACTGTACTGACTTGCAGAGGCGGGGGCGGAGCGGACGATGTATTTGACGTCGAAGAGAAGGCGAGTGTCGCCCAAGGGGAGGGAGAGACCTGCATTGAGCGTTGCGCCGCCACCCCACGATGTTGGGAAATCCTCTGATGATGTCTTTGGCTCGGGCCATCCCGTAACGCCGCGGTAGTCGTCGGTTTGCGATGCAGAGATCGTGCGATCGAAGAACCCACCGAGTCCGATCATGAGCGCGCTGCCGCTTGAATCAAGCCGTGCGATGGGAAAATGCGCAGATGCTTCGAAGACCACGGCATTGGCAGAGATGGACGAGAGGATCTTCTCTGTTGAACTCGATCCACTTCCACCACCACCGGGTGTGACCACCGGTTTGAGATTCGGCGCGGGTTGCTGGAAGTCCGCCTGTTCTGTGCGATACGTGAGCGATGTGCGGATCTGGATCGTGCGCTTTGTCTCGAGCATCCACTGCAGACCGATGTTCAATCGCTGTGGACCCGACGTGAACGTCACATCATCTGGCGCGTTCACGTCAATGGTGTAGGCGAACGTCGGGCCCAAGAACCACGGAGCGGCGGCAACGACCGGAGCAGCCGACAAACAGGTCATGAACACGGTGCAGGCAATGAACGAAGAGACGGCGGAGAGGAAGCGCGTCATGCTGTGAGATCCGATCAAGATGTCGTGTTAGAATCCAAATTGATAGCCAATGCCGGCCGAGATGCCGCGGTCGTAGAACTTCGTTGCTGCGCCCGTGTTATCGATGTTCGAGATCGCATAGTCGTAGCTCACACCGAACGTCAACGCACCAGGGCCCATCTTCCAATCGAAGCCAACGCCGATCTTCGGTCCCCAGTTGAGTGCATTCACATTGTCCGACTTGATGTCTGTTTCCGAGGTTTGTGGACTTCCTCCACCGATCGTGGTCGTGACCTTTGACGTACCACTCATGAACGACCCCAGGAAGACACCTCCATACAACCGTGGACGGAAGCCACCGTCGCACATCTCCGCGAAATACCACGCGGCGGTCACGTCAAAGCTCAAGTAATTCCGCATCTCCTTATAGTCCGTTGAGGAGAAAGCACTCGACGTGCTCTGAGCGGAGCCTCGTTGCTCGTAGCGGACCCCCAACTGCAAGTTCGATGTTTCGCAGAGATAGTATCGAGCATCAAGGCCGGCAGAGATGCCCATCGCCGAAGACCAACCGTCTGTTGATGGATCTGTTGTGACCGAACCATAGGTGATGCCCGCATATGGTCCAGCCGAGAAGGAACCGGTGCTGAACATCGGTGGCGGTTCAACTGCGAACGATCGGCTCGCACACACAATGCATAGCGCAAGTAGGGTGATGATGCGTTTCATACGACTGCCCCTCGAAAGAATGCAACACAAACAAAAACGGTCGCCATGGTTGTTCATGGCGACCGCAATTTAATGCCGATATGATGACAAAGTTCACCTATGCTGTGCTTGCACGCAGAATGTTCCCTACGAGAATGTTCTTTACTGTGGCTCATTACAAGACCTATCCATTGCAGTACGATTGCAGTGCTTTGTTACCTAGGGCATTCTCACCGACAGCATACTTTTGGCCCTACGAGCATGAGCAGCTCGTGTATTGAACGGCCAAACTCTTGGTCGAAGGAATCGAACGATGATCCTGAACGAACTGGTACTGGTCTTATGCAAGTCACAAAGGTCAACTACTGCGCAACGCGCACCTTGCTCATCGCACTCTTAGCTTCCCTCACCTTGGTCATGTTCAGCATGACGCTTAGTGCACAAGCGTTTCCAGAACCCTACAAAGCGGAAAGGATCCTCCATGGCGCCGCCACTGTAGGCACACATGCTGTAGCCTGGAGTGTTCCCATCGACGCGTACGTGCTCAGTAGTCACTCGGGAGACATTGCTCCGTTCTACCATGCCTCCGGCCTCCTTTTCACCGTCCCAACCGTTACAATCGACTCCGTCGTCTCAGTACGTCTTCGCACGGCTGCAGAGTGCTGGAACTTCAGTGCCTCGTACCAATCACCGACGAACGTTGTGGTTTGGGCGAAACCATCCATCCTCATTCAGTCTCCGTTGACCTCAGGTATCGACAGTGTTCGTCTGCTCGCCGGTGATCTATGGCGCGTCCGGGTAGGGCAAGGACTTGCATTGGACTACTTCGAGGCACTCGGTGCAAGTGTTCGCCTGGTGACGGGCAAAGTTGGGGTCGAGGCGACAACGATCGGGTACGGATGGACCGGATCCGACGACATCTACACGATGTCGGTGCAGTACGACTCTACAGTACGGTTCAACGGTTTCATGAACTTCGGCGGATCGTTTCCCAATGCCCTTGCCTCAGGAACTGGTCACTATCTCCTATCAGTGGATGTCCAGAAGCAGTTCAATGAACTGTTGCTCTACACAGAGGCGGGTGTTGGTCAAGGCGGCGTTGCCTTACTCGGTGGAGCCACTTATACCTTTCGCACACCAACCACTTTTTGCGCATTGCATGCCGAGGGACGCATCTACCCGTCCGGATTTTTCCCCGCCCCAGTCAACGACAGCGGCTACACGAGCAATCGCTATCCGTACTTCAACTCCGTGACAGCACTAGACAAGCCGGTAATGACATACAGGAATTTTGCGAAACGCTTACAAGGACTCTATCTACGTCTGACGTTTCGGCAATCCATCGCCGGCCCGCTCATCGTTGGGACAGACACGGAGTACTTTCGAAACCTGTATACAGACACCTATATAGGCCTTGCCTTCGGCGAAGGTGCGGAGATCAGCGTCGGCTATATGAACAAAACCTTTGAGCTGTATGATCCGACGACCTTCGCCCCAATGTTCACCAACGAACCTATGATCCTGTTGCGATGTAGGACGCGCCTGTAAATGAGCGCGGCCGTCGTGGATATCCACGACGGCCGCATATACGCTGAGTATCGAGGTGCCCCGTTAGCTCTCCGGCACTTGTACCGTGATGGCCTGCTTTCCGTCGCGGGTCTTGACCACGAACATCACGCCATCACCACCGGTCTTGTTGCTGAGAATGCGCTTGAGATCCGAGGGGTTGTTCACGATCTGTCCGTCGGCCTTGAGGATGACGGCGCCCGACTGCAGGCCGCGGCGTGCGACCACACCACGTGCGTCGACCTTTGTGACGAGCACACCTTGCTTCGTGTCGAGATCGCGCTTCACGTCTTCGGTAAGCGGACTTGCCGTGAAGCCAAGGTCCTTGAACGTGACGGGATCCGATGAACTCGATGGACGATCACCGCTCTTGCCATCGTTCGATGCTTCAGCGAACGAGCCATTATCATCGAGCGACTTGAGCGTCACGGTCTTCGAGATCTCTTTGCGATCTCTCCAGATCTTCAACGTCACACGATCACCGGCACGATGCAGTACGATCTGGTTCTGCAATTCATTCGACGTCTTCACGGGTGTTCCGTCCACATCAAGGATCACGTCGCCCTCTTCGAGTCCGGCTGCGGCCGCCGCGCCGCCCTTCACGACCTTGTTCACCATCACGCCGGCGACCTTTTGCAATCCAACGGTCTTGGCAGTGGTCTCGTCCACGGAGGTGATCTCGACGCCGATGTATCCGCGTTCGATCTTGCCATCGTCGATCAGGTCGAGCGCAACGCTCTTCACCATGTCGATGGGAATGGCAAAACCATACCCGGCATTCACACCACTGCGCGATGCAATAGCCGTGTTGATGCCGACGAGCGAACCTTCGAGGTTGAAGAGGCCACCACCGGAATTACCCGGGTTGATGGCAGCGTCTGTTTGAATGAAGTTCTCGACAGAGAATCGATTGCGTGTGCCGCGCATCTCGTCGGTACCGATGATGCCGATGCCTCGGCCTTCGGCACTCACGATACCGGTGGTGACCGTTTGCTTGAGTCCGAGTGGTGCGCCAACGGCGATCACCCATTCACCAACGCGCACATTCTTGCGATCGGCAAAGTGTGCAGCTTGGAACTGTCCTTCGATCTTCAGTACGGCAAGGTCGGTGAGCGGATCGCGACCAACGAGCTTTGCCTTGTATTCCTTTTCGTCGAAGGTGGTCACGGTGATGCCGTTCTCCTTCGCGTCTTCCACCACGTGATTGTTTGTGACGACATATCCGTCGGCCGTGATGATCACGCCACTGCCGCCTTGTTCACCTTCGCGTGGTTGCACGTCTTGATCTTCTTCCTGTCCGTCCGGACCGAAGAAGCGGAAGAAATCACGCGGCATCACTTGTCCGCCCTTTTGCTCCGTCTTCACGGTAATGCTCACCACATTCTTCTTCACAGCATCCGATGCAGAAACGAAGGCGTTGTTCAATGCCTTCACGTTCTCGGGCAGAACAATGGGAGGTGTTTTCGCACCAAGGTCACCGACGCCTTTTGCCAGCAGGGACTCGAGGGCATTGCTCCCGAAATTCGTCATCAACACCACACCAAAAGCGATACCGATCCCGATCAGAGTAAGGGCGGTAAGGATTGGACGCTTTGTCATAGCAAGGATCTCCTGAGTTAGTTACGAAGGGGTAGTAACGAACGAATCGATCACATCGTGTGCAGGAGAAGGCGCACTTTTCGACCGTACACCTCTTCGAGCAGACCCTTCCGCCGTTCCGCCCCCCAGAGCTCGATGTCGGGCAGTCCCATGGGAGAGGTCATGAAGATCTCGATGGATTGGTCGGTGTAGACGGCGCGGACGGAGGTGACGAGTTGCTGCTGCCGTCGGTCCAGTCCCTCGCAGATGCGCAGGATGGCGGCCAGAACGCGTACCACCTGCTGTTCCGAGGCACTCAGGGCAGTGAACCATTCGTGCTTCTTCTTGGGATAGCTCTTGCGATGGTAGCGGGCCACGGTGGCCACGATCTCGGCCTCGTCGTTCGTGAAGCCCGGCATGGGGCTGTTGCGAATGATGTAGTCGCTGTGCTTGTGATGCTGTTCAGCAGAGATGTGATACCCCACGTCGTGCAGCAGTGCTGCGGCTTCCAGGAGCTCGCGCTCTCGGTCGGCAAGTCGATGCAGCGGCTGCAGATCGTCGAACAATCGCAGACACAGGTTCTTCACGTGTTCGGCGTGCGGCCGGTGCACACGGTAGAGATCACAGAGATGGTCGACGCTCTGATAGCGAAGGTGCGACAGATGATGATACTCGTCGATATCACGTTGCTTCTGCACGGTATCGAAGACGGTGCCCTCGCGAAGCGCATAGCCGCTCATCGTGAGCTCTTGGATGTTCAGACCGATGATGGCCTGCTCGAGGATCAGTGCGCCGCCCATGATGATGTCGGCCCGCTTCTCATCGAGTCCGGGCAAGGCCTTGCGCTGTTCCAGCGTTCGCGCCTCCACTACCGTTGCGATGGTCTGCAGCAGATCGTTGCGCGAGATCGTCAGCGCATTCAGCGACTCCGGAATGCGCTTCCCCTGTCGAGCCAACGTCATCGTGGCAATGGCCATGGCCGTGCCCGACGAGCCGATGGCGTATTCGAAACCATAGGCGATGAGCGTTTGGAAGATCGGCGTCCAGTCGCCCTTGATGGCCCGTCTACACATCTCGATCTGATCGTCCGTGATCACGGCATCGGGGAAAAACCGCTTGGAAAGCCGGATGTGGCCGAGCTTGGCGGAGTGCACGTAGGCCACCTCCCCCTGATAGCCGATCACCGTTTCGGTAGAGCCCCCGCCGATGTCGATCACAAGGGCGCGCTTGGTAAGGATGGGAAGGGCATGAAGGGCACCAAGGTAGATCAGTCGACCCTCTTCTGAACCCGCCACCACTTCGATGTCGATGCCGCATTCACGACGCACGCGATCGATGAACTCGTCGCGGTTCAAGGCCTCGCGCGTGGCGCTCGTGGCCACGGCCCGTACCTCGGCACCATGCTGTCGTGCAACAGTGGCAAAGCGCTTGAGTGTTTGCACGCCGCGTGTGATGGCCTCGGGCGTCAGGCGCTTGATATCGCCGGCACTCGAGCCCAGGCGTACCATCTCCTTGTCGCGACTGTGAATGCGCAATACTCCGCGCGTACTCACCGAAGCGATCACCATGTGAAAGGAGTTCGTGCCAACGTCGATCGCCGCGATAAGAGAGGAACTTGCCATGGCGCGAAAATACACCGTTCGCAGGCCGTTTCCCCCAGCCTCGTATTTTACCGATATGCAGCGCTACCTCATCATCTTCCTGCTCTTCGTGGTCGGCGTGATCTTCACCTTCAACTTCGTCCTCGGTTTCGTCCGGCGGATGACGAATAGCCGTGACTCCAAGAAACTTTGAATTCGTGATCCAATGACAGCACCCCGCTTCATGTTCTTGGATGTTGTGCGTGGTATCGCCGTACTCTGGATGATCCAGGTGCACATCACGAACGTCTTCATCGACCCGGCGCTCCGGCTTACACCGCTGTTCGATGTTCTCAACGTGAGCAACGGTTATGTTGCTCCGACCTTCATCTTCTGCGCTGGTGCAGGTTTCTGGATCGCCATCGGCCGCAAGTTGCAAGCGTACCTCAGCGGAGGCACCGTCTTGCTGTCGTACCTGCGACGTCTGTCGTACATCTTGTGGTGCGGATATGTGCTGCATGTTCCGTTCTACTCCCTCGATCGCATGCTGATCGCGACACGGGCGGAAGTGTTGCCCGGACTTCAGATCGACGTGCTACATACCATCGTGTATTCATCGCTTGTCGGACTTGGCATCGTGTTCGCGACGAGGAATGTCGAGCGCATGACGCAAGTGAGTGGCATCGTCACACTTGTGATCATGTTCACATCGTGGATCGCATGGAAGGCGAATCCGTTATCGTTTCTACCGGCACCGCTGGCCTATCTCATTGCCCCACCTCCTGATTCGCCGTTTCCGATCCTCCCATGGAGTGCCTTCTTCTTTGCAGGTGTGTACCTCACGGGAATGTTCATGACGTCCACACGGAAGGACTTCATGGCCAAGCTTTGGCTTGTCTTGGGAATTGGTGGCCCATTCGTTTTGTTCTTCCTCCATCAGCTTCCGTTCCCAATGCCATGGGATGATCTGTGGTGGAAGGTCTCGCCAAGCATTCTCCTCTTCCGCATCTGCGGGACCCTCGTGCTCTTTGCCGGTCTGTACCTGATGGAGTCCAAGCTCCAAGCGTCACGCATCGGCAAGTTCCTGCAACGCGTCGGACAGGAGTCGTTGTTGATGTATGTGGCTCACTTGCTCTTGGTCTACGGTCACGGTGCGGAAGTGATCCGCGACGTACTCCACATAGACCACACCAACTATCTTGGAGTAGCGGCCATCTATCTTGCCATCACCATTCCCCTTTTGTTCTTCATGTGGTGGTGGCACGATCTCAAGAAGCGTTCTCCCGAGCTTGCGGTTCGCATGCTCACAGCACAGATCATCGTCATGACGCTTTTTTTCATTCTCGTCCCCGCCGACTTTCACCTTTGGTGAATTCTTGATTCTTGATTCTTGATCAGGATTCTGTATTCTTGATTCTGTATTCTCTTCCGATTCTCTTCCATGCTCCATCTCCTCCTCACCGCCTCCCTCCTCCTTCCCGACGATGCCTTCATTCGCTCGAAGGGCACAACGTGCTGGATCGAAAATCCGGAGGCGTTTCAGGTCACGTCCGTGTGGTATAGTGGACAGGTTCGCAACGACACGGCACATGGGAATGGCAAGGCCGTGTGGATGAGCGACATGGATACGGTGATGGTTTATACGGGTGCATTCGATCGTGGACGTCATGTGACGGCCTTCGATCTGATCCGCTACCCGCCGCGTGGCACGCGGTTGGAACATGAGTCGATTGGTGTGATCTGGAGCGTCGACACGCTGCGGGCACTTAAGCCCGTGCCGTTGCCGAAGAGTCTCGACGAACTCGATACGGCGGCTGTCTTCGACGTGGCCGCAACGTATAACGAATCGGATCTTCGATCGGCAGTGGAGGCCCTCACTCCCGGTGCCGGTGCTTCTCTGCATGGCACAGCGATCTTGGCCGTCGAGGTGTTCGCCAACGGGACCATCGGTCGCATCGATCACGTGCTGCGCGTGAACGCCGAGATCGATCGCATTGCCGAAGAAGCCGTCCATCGCATTCCCTTTACTCCCGGGAAGAAGGGCGGCACGGCGGCGCGGAGTTGGGTGCGCGTGAAGATCGCCTTCAACTGATCGAAGACCATTTCAACAAACACAAAAGCCCGTCGCTCTTACGAACGACGGGCTTTTTCGTGAACGGGATGGTCACCGCTGGACGGTCAAGGGGAGGGAGACAGTTCCACGCGACGTGGTGAAGGTCACGAAGTACATCCCGTTTGCAAGTGTTGCTGTGTGCAGTTGGAATTCATACACACCTTCTTGTTGCGGCTGTGCCACCATGAACGTGTTGCGCTCGGAGCCGAGAGCATTCACGACCGTGATGGTGATGGCATCATCCCCCGAGAGACGATAGCGGACAGTACAAACGTCAGCTGTTGGATTCGGATAGACCGAAGCAACAACTTGCTCAGTGACGTGCTCGTCCTGAACGCTTGTCGGATCCACGGGGGGTTGAGCCTTGTATTCTTTGTTGATCGGATCGTACTCTGCCCAGATGGCATCCCACCGCTCGCCATTCGGTGCGAAGGCACCGCGGTACGGCACTTGCTCGAAGAATGGATCGCCGATGGGTGCGAATGTCGTTCCATTCGTGAAGCTGGCCGTGTTCAGATAGGGTGCGCCAAAGAGAGGCACGGGGTTGAAGGCATTGTCGTTCTCGACCCATGCATTCGTGAGCATGGCTCCATCAGGATCTGCCTTGTCGATGGTGTTCTCGAAGGCGCTCTTGGCGATCCACGATGCATCCATGCCGGCAGGTGGCGTACCACCGGCGAGGTTGAGCCACGTGCCCTTGATACCGAACCAGCTTGTGTTGCGCGTGCTCATCGTATCGGCATTGGCGGCAACCATCGTCGGTACACCGGCGATCTCCATCCCGCGTGGCCAACCGGTGAACACACTGTTGAAGAGATTGTGACGGGAGTTGCGACGCACTTGAATGCCCGCACCGTAGAACTTGTTGTACTGGTTTGCGCCGCTGCCCGACGTCCACGACGTGTCCTGGATCGGACCCACCAACGTCATGTTCGAGAAGATGCACGATGTGTGCGGGTTGTTGAACGACGTGCTCGCATCGTTGTCGGATTCGAAGGCTTGCGAGGTCGACTGATCGGCCACCGTGCGGAAGCGCTTGCCGAGACCGAACTGCACCTTACCGCTGAAGCCATTGTCGGTATCGAAGTCGTCGTCGATACCACCATAGGCGATCAGATACTTGGCATTCACCGTTCCACCGAACCACTCGAAGGAGTCGTCGTTGGCATGCGATACCTGCACGTGATCGATCACTGTTTTGCGACCAACGCCAGCAAGTGTGAGTCCGTTGATCTCATTGTTCGGCGTCAGCGCGATACCACCGAACTCGATCCGTACATAGCGAAGCACACCACTTGAATCGTCATCATTCGTTCCGCCGAACCAACCGTTCGGTGGTGCGGGATCGGCAATGCCACCTTCCATGGCGGCCTGGCCACCGGGATGATTGGTGCGTGCACGACCGCAGAAGACGATGCCGCCCCAGTCGCCGCGCGCACGCTGACCGGGTGCTGCGCTCGACGTGAAGACGATCGGAAGATCGCGCGTTCCATTTGCCACAAGCTTGCCACCGCGGTTCACGCAGATGGCATTGTTCTGTCCGAGCGTATCGCCAAGGATGACCGTTCCCTTTTCGATCTCGAGCACACCGGTGCTGTCGATGTAGACAAAGCCATCGATGCCATAGATCTTGGTGTTCCAAAGTTTGACGCGAGTGGAGATGTGTCCGCTGATCACCGAGTCGACGCGCGATGGCGCTGCGGTGACGACGGCGAACGGCAGATCGTTGATGTCGGTCTTCGTGGTGTCTTCCAAGAGCGTCATGCGCACATAGCCCGTTTCGGTAACGTCGGACTGACGGAGGACGAAGGCGCCAATGAACTGTCCACGACGTGCGCCGCTATCGAGAACGTTCCCGAGGTTCGACAGTGCACGCCACGGACCTGTGGCCGACTTGCCGAACTCGAAACGCCAGTGCTTGCGATACGTGTTCGTTGTGTCCCAGTTCAACGTGACCGACTGGCCAACGCGAACGCTCTTCGTGTTCGTGCCCGGCTCGATGAGTCGAACGGCCGGTTGCGGCAGATCGATGATGGCAAAAGCATTGTCGTTGATGTCGAAGTTCGAAGGATCGTTCACATCGGAGATGCGGATATAGCCGGTGGTCGTGTTGATGTTGGGAATGGTGAATCCACCAGGCAGCTTGCCGCGCGAAGCACCGGCATCCACAACATCGGAACCGTTCGTCACGGTGGTCCAAGGACCGGCAGCGCCTGTTGCGAACTCGATCTTGTATCGTGTTCCCGGAGCATTGGTCGTATCCCACGTGATGTCGATCGTGGTGCCCTTGATGTACTTCTCACCTGCTTTTGCGCCGGGTGTGAGAACCTTGACAAACGGCACGGCACGATAGTCGGCGTTGACGGGATCATACTCTGTCCAACCCTCATCCCAACGCTCACCCGTTGCAGGGAATGCACCGCGATAGCTCACTTGCTCGAAGAACGGATCGTTGATGGGCACAAGAGCAAAGTTGGCATTCGTGAAGCTTGCCGAGTTCAAGTACGGCGCCACATTCTTCGGTGCAGGGTTGAACGTGTTTGATGCTTCCACCCACGGGTTCTCCAGGAAGGCATTGTTGGGGTTGCTCTTGTCGACCGTGTTCACGTACTGCACACGCTCAAGCCACGTTGCATCCATTCCCGCCGGTGGTGTTCCACTGGCAAGGTTGAAGGTCGTGCCCTTGATGCCGAACCAACTGTTGTGTCGGATGTGTGTTGTGTCTGCCTGTGCAGCCACCATCGTCGGCACACCGGAGAGTTCCATCCCACGAGGCCAGCCAACGAAGACGCTGTTGAACACGTTCAGACGAGAATTACGGCGGACTTGAAGACTCGAACCAAAGAAGCGATTGTACTGATTGGCTCCGCTTCCGGCCGTCCACGATGTGTCCTGGATCGGTCCGATCAACGTCATGTTCGAGAAGATGGCTCGCGTCCGTGGCTCGTTGAACGACGTGCTGGCATCGTTGTCCGATTCGAAGGCCTGCGATGTGGACTGATCGGCAATAGTGCGGAAGCGCTTACCAACGCCATACTGAACGAAGCCACTGAAGCCGTTGTCGGTATCAAAGTCGTCGTCGATCCCACCATAGGCGATCAAATACTTTGCATTCACGGTGCCGCCGAACCATTCGAACGAGTCGTCATTTGCATGCGACACTTGAATGTGGTCGATGGTAGTGCCACGACCTACCGCACAGAGCGTGAGTCCGTTGATCTCGTTGTTCGGCGTAAGCGCGATGCCACCGAACTCGATACGCACATACTGCAGCACACCGCTATTGTCGTCGTCATTCGTTCCACCGAACCAACCATTGGGTGGTGCGGGATCGGCAATGCCACCTTCCATGGCGGCCTGCCCTCCGGGATGATTGGTGCGAGCGTTGCCGCACAAAACGATACCACCCCAGTCTCCACGCGCACGCTGACCGGCAGGCGCTGCAGACGTGAAGATGATCGGACGGTCCTTTGTGCCCTTCGCAATGATCTTGCCACCACGATTGACGCAGATGGCAGAGTTCTGTCCGACCGTATCGCCAACGATGATCGTTCCCGGTTCGATCTCAAGTGTTCCGTTCACGTAGAGGAATCCGTTCAGACCGTAGATCTTCGAATTGCGAAGCTTCACGGTTCCCGTCAACGTACCGGAGAGCACGGAGTCGACACGCACAGCTTCCGGCTGAATGATCGTAAAGGCCGCATCGGTGACGTCGAATACACCAACAGAGTCGGCGATGAGCTCCATGCGGATGTAGCCGTTCGTTGTAGCCTGGGCGGGAACGCGCCAGCCACCAACAAAGGTCCCACGGCGCGCTGCGGAGTCGAGCACGTTCTCCATGCCCGTGATCGTTGTCCACGGACCGGCAGGAGATGTTCCGAACTTGAAGCGCCACCGCGCACGACTCGTGCCTGCGGTGTCCCACGTGATGGTCTGTGAAATACCCGGACGGAACGATTCACCGCCATTGGGTGATGTGATCCGGCAGGACGTTGGATTCTGCGCCATCGTCGTGACAGCCGACAGAACACCAACGAGAAGTATGTATCGAAGCGACCGCATAGAGCGTTCCTTTATGAAACAGGTCATTGAAGTTTATAGCCAATACCAAAGGTGAAGGAGCGGCCACGGATGTTGCTTTGAATGGCCGTTGTTCCTTGTTGCCAGACAAGTGCTTGATTGAGGAGATCACGAACACTGAACTTGAACTCGAGGCTTGCGCCAATGCTCTGGGTGAAGCCGACGTCGATCACATCTCGCGGCATCTCGTACACATGCGGATCGTCGAATTGATACACGCCGCGCTGACCGACTTTGATGATGCGCTTTCCATACGTGTTGTATCCGATGTTGATCGTTGACCCCGATTCCAGGTTGGTGTAGTAGAGAGATGCATTCAACGTGTACGGACTTTGTCCCCACATCGGACGCTCGTCCACGACCGAGCCTTGTGTGACCGTGATGTTCGACTGGATGTAGGCATAGTTCACGGAGAACGTGAAGGGCTTGAAGAAGTCGCCCATGAAGCCGAGGTTCTTCCGTGCTTCGAGCTCGATGCCGATGTTGGTGGCCATACCCGATGCGTTCTGGAAGGAGTAGATCACTTCCGACGTCGACGGGAAGATGGTCTCTTCGATGGCATTCTTGAAGGTCTTGTAGAAGACGCTGGCACTCAACACCTCACCGGATGCCGGGAAGTACTCCCAGCGCAGATCGTAGTTCTGGATAAGGGCACGGGTGAGATTCGGATTTCCCGTGACCACTGCCTGCGTCTGGAAGTTGTAGAAGGAGAAGGGAGCGAATTCACGGAGGGAAGGACGCGAGAGCGTCTGCGACGCACTCATGCGAATGTTCATGTCCGATGTTGGTCCGATCACAAGGTTCAGAGACGGCAGCACGTCGGTGACATCCACTCGTGGATTCACCGGCTGGTTGTTGTAGTCGTACGAGTTGAGCTGTTGCACGCTTTTCTCGATACGTGCACCACCGATGAATCGCATGGTCGTGGTCCCGATCGAGAAGGGCAGATCGGCCATGGCATAGCCGGCGCCGAGTTCTTCGGAGGCGATGTAGGAATCGGAGGCCTTCGTCTCTTCCGACATCAGGATACGGTTGACGGTGAAGTTCGAGTCCTGGAACGTGCGCGCATGATCGACCTCACCGGTCTCGTTGATCGTAAGGAGATTGTCGATGTCGCCTTGATAGTTCTGCGACTGGATCATCGTATACGAGCGTGCACCGAAGTTGCGATTGCGGAACTCATAGAGTCCACCCACCTTGATCTTGAACTCGTTCACCGGAATGGTGAAGTTCAAGTTGGCATTGCGACTGTACTCCGTCATGTTCGAGTAGAACCGTCCGGCCGACGTACCATCGCCATAGGGCGAGGCCGTGATCGCAAGCGTCAGTGCGCCCTCAGGCTCTTCGACGTTGCGCTGATACGTGAGGCGACGGTAATCCGGCTCGTTACGCAACGATGCACTGTAGCCGAGCTTCCATTCGATCAAGGCATTGCTGAGATCGGCAACCGTATGCTCACCGCTGAGCTGTGTGCTGGCGAGCTGACGTTCAACATAGTTGAATCCGAACTCACGGCGTACCATCGTCAATGCATTCGAGAGTCCATCGAGTTCTACGGATTCGTCGTCCATGCCTCTGTTGTACACGCTCTTGAGCGACACGGTGGTATTCGTTCCCATGCGATAGGCAAGGTTCAACAGACCACCCCAGCTCACGCTTTTCTGTGCGGCATATCCTTGCTTGTCGTACTGCAGCGTTCCGTCCGATTGAATACCGCCGCGCTTCATGCGATTCATCGCATAGCTCATGCCGTAGTTCATGTTGGCCACGATGCCCAACTGGTCGGTATCTCCCACTTCGATCGGAGCGCTCAGCGTAAGACCCATGGAGCCATTCGTTGGCGCTGTCTCATACAACGTGTTCCAGCGAGCATTCTGGAAGCCCGTTCCCACTTCGTGGACGCGCTCGATAGCGGCTTGATCACCGCTGTAGGCAGCCTTGTTCAGCTCTGCGAACTCTTGTCGCGACGCAGGCACGTCGGATGGTGCAACGCGTGACTGACCGCTGAACGCAAGCCAATCTGTGTTCCCACCCTGATACGTGAGGAACTCGTTGCCATGGAACGTCACGTAGTCGTTGAACTGCTGGCTGGCGCTGAACTTCAAGCTGTACGAGCTTGGGAAATCGATGGTGTTCAATTGCACGAGTCCACCCGAGAAGTTCCCGGGGAGGTCCGGTGTGAACGACTTGGCGATGTTGGCGTTCTCGAGCAATTCCGCCGGGAACATGTCGAAGGCGAACGACTTCTTGTCGGGCTCCGTGGTCGACAGCGATGCACCATTCAGTGTGGTGTTGCTGTACCGATCGCTCACACCACGCACGAACACATACTTGCCTTCAACAAGCGTAACACCTGAAACGCGCTTCAACGATTGGCCGGCATCACTATCGGGTAGCTTCGAGATCTCCTCCTTCCCGATGCCGTCACTCACCTGCGATGCGTTCTTCCGCTTTGCAAGCAGCGCTGCCGCATTATCGTTGGAACGCGTGGCTGAGACGACCACTTCCTTCGACGTGGTCTTCGTCATCTGCAACAGCACGTCCACCGTGACGGTCTCGTCGTCTTTGACTACCACTCCGTCCACTGTCTTCGTGTCGTATCCCACAAAGGCGATCTTCACGGAGTACGTACCGGCGGGAACCTTCTTGATCCGAAAGGTCCCCTTTGTGTCCGTATAAGCGCCCTTCTTCGTGGTGAGCACCTGAACGGTGGCGCCCCGCAGTCCGTCGCCATTCTCTCCGTCCGTAACTTTGCCGGCAATGGTCCCTTCGGCAAGCATGGCCAACGGCCACACTGCTGCCAACAGGAATACCGAAACAATTGAATTCACCGTCTTCACTGGATACCTCATTCATGGTTGTCACTGAGCGCCACGAAACTATCGGCAGCCTGTTAGCTGGGTGTTACCGGTATGTTACCAGTACGTTACTCGCCGTCCTCCTGTGCGGAATGCTCCCCTCCGGCACTGCGCGCGCCACGATCTATCAGGGGTTGATCATCGGTCGCATCAACGTCGACACGACCGATCGGACCATCACTGCGGGCAAGGTCGAGGCCGGAACGTCCGTAGCTCTCTCGTTGACGCGCAATTGGCGTTTGGTCCCCAACGTCGTGCGCGACTCTGTCCTTGCCACCCTTCCAACCTCCAAGCGTACCGTTGCCGATGCCATTGGTGCCACACATGCCTTTGGTGCGCTCTTCATCACCACGCGACGGCTGGGCAACCTTGTGCGCACAGAGGTGGTGATCGTGGCCAAGGATGGGATGAAGGAGGAAGGGCGCGGAGTGGGGTATGGTCTGTTGCGCTATAAGAACGATGCGGATGGATCGGTCATCGCCGATCCGGCCATTCTGGCGTCGACCCAGCGTGCGCTCTGTGTGGCGCTGCAGGACAGTACGTTGTATGCAACGGCCGAGAGTGAGTTTCGCGTTGCACCCACAGCACTCGTGTCGATCGGCGGAGTAGAGTTCACCGACACCACACAACAGAAGGTGTGGAATCTGTTCGCCGACAAGGTCGTGGTCTCGTACGATGGTGCCGAGACGATCGCGAATGCCGCGAGTTCGTTAGAAGAGTTCACGCTCATCGATCTTGAAACGCGCGACTCGATGTATGTGAAGGCCGGACTGTACGCCACGGAAAATTACAAGACGCTGGCGATCAACGAGATCGGTTTGTTGCGTGCCTTCGAAGTGCGCTATGCCATCATTGGTTCGTTCGTGCGAACGCTCACGGGTGCAGATCTGACGCTGCGTCTGTGCGAGCTCGTCAGTCCTGTCGCCTACAAGCCCATTCGTTCTGCCACGGCAACCTGTGCAGACGATACGAAAGAGTCGTTCCGAACGGCGATCAACGAGGCGATGGATCGCCTCTTTCCTGCGCACTAGCGCGCGATCAGCACCATGGCCGTGGAGATGATCTCTCCACGCGCATTGCCCACACGCAGCACGTACGCACCGGATGCGCACGGGTGGATGGGGATGGAGGTGGTCGTGGCCGCTGCATCGATGGCAACGGAGTGGTGCAGCACTTCTCTTCCCTGCATATCCACCAACACAACGTCGAGCACGTCGGCCTGGGCATGGTCGAGCGCAAGCGTGAGCACATCGCGCACGGGCTGTGGCGATGCGATGCGCACGCGAACATCGGCTCCGAGTTTGATCATGAAGCGCGGACCGCATGCATCCACGATCAAGTAGCCCGGATCTTCGAGAAGGGCAACCTTGTCGGCACTCCATAGGTTGTAGTTGGCAACGACAAAGGCCGTTGAATCGGGCAAGGCAAGACGCGTTGTGCCGCGCAGGACACAGAGCGTGCCAACCGTACCGAGTTGCCGTGTACTATCGGCACGAATGGTGAACTCGACGATACTGTCGACGTGCATTTCCGTGAACAGTCCGGGGTACGCAGACGTGACGGTATCGACTTCCAAGAGCAACTCATAGAAGTGCAATCGAATGCGCATGCTGTCGATCTTCGCCGCCGATACATCGGTGGTCCACAACACCGGAACATCGATCGTCGTATTCGGTCGTTCGAGATATCGGCCCGTCTTGATCGTGGCCACATACGCCGGTGGTGTTGAATCGCGCGAGGCACCGATCACGAGCGACGAGCTCGTCGTGATACATGCACCTGAATCCACCAACGTGATCGTGGCCGATGCAGAACCTTCTGTTGTTGGTGCGAAGCGAACATCGAAGGATACCGAGCCCGATGGCGGCACGACCGCTCCAACCGGCGGCGCAAGGAGTGTGATGCTCGATGATGCGAGCGCATCCAGCGAGAGTGACGCAATGGTGCGGGATGCGTTCGACGGATTGCGGATGGTGATGGACGCTGTGCGTGTTGCGCCTGTGGGGATCGTTCCGAAGTCGACGCGTTGCGGCGTCATCACCAGTGCACCGCTGTTCGTTGCACCGCTCACGATGAGCGCTGCACGGATCCCGCACAGATCTTCCACAAGATCGATCCGCTCGCTCCATGCACTGGCAGGCAGCGCATTGGGAACGATGCGCACGACCACGTCGACGGAATCCTGCGCGGCGATGGCGATCGGCATTGCATTCATCGAGACATCGATACCACCGATCGGAGACGTCCGCAGAAGCTGCACACGCACGACGGTGTCGCTCATGTTGTACAACATGCGTCGCAGAACGAAGGCGTTCTCGCAAGCATCGCGTGTTCCTGCATCAAGGAGTGCGACAGAGTCGGCCTCGGTCGTCGCCCAATGCACTGCAGTGCGATGCTGCGCCATTCTGATCGGCACGGTTTGTCGAACACTGTCCGTGAAGAGACCGATCAGAAGGTCGGCCACATAGGCACGTACAACGGGTGCGCTGCAACGAATGCGATAGGTCACCGACGCGTCGGGAGCGAACGTTTGCGATGTCGACGGCGTGACGGTGAAGAAGGCGGCATCGGCTCCGGTAAGGAGCGGGGCGGCAAGGGTGATGGAGGTGGACGACGTGGACGTGACGACGATGGAATCTTCCATCGGACCGGTGACGCACCGTCGATCGATGGAGATCTGTGACGTCGACAGTCGGAGTCCGCGCACCGTGGAGCGATAGATCACGTCGGCCTTGTCCGTTGCCGTACACGACGATGTGGCATCGACGATCAACGTACCAACATAGGACCGTGCATCCGTGGCCGAGAGATCGATCCACACTTCGAGACTATCGTTGGGTGTGAGGGAGACCGGCAAGGCAGGCATGGGAGAGATCACGGCCATCGGCGATGCGGGAACAAGGCGGAGACTCGTGATACGGGCCGTTGATGCGCCGCTTACGCGGACGACGGCGCGACGGCGCACCGTGCCGCCATTCGTCACACTGTCTTCGATCCGTTGTGGTGTGATCGATACACGAAGATCCTCCACCTTCCAGATCCGTATGACCATCGTTGACGTGTCGCAAGGACGCACGCGCACATGGATCGTGTCGCGGAACGAGCCCACCACATTCGTGGGCACGCGCTTGCGATAGGTGGCCGTACCGAACTGATCGAGAATGCGATCGGGTTCTCCATCCACCGAGACGGTGGCGGAAGCGGGACCGTTATTGGTGACGCGAAAGATCGTGTCGGCCACTTGGTCAAGACACTTGGTTCCAAGATCGATCACTTGTGGCGACACGTCGACCGAAACGCGCGACGACAGGCCTTTGAGCTTGATCGTCCATGGCGATCGCACTCCACGCTTCGTGGTCTTATCGTCATGTTCGATCACCAGATCGGCCAGGTCCATCGTCGTCCGCGCGCGATACTCCACCACAAGCGTGTCCGACTGTTTGGGCTTGATGTTCACCGGATACGGACGTCCGCTCTTCCAGAACAACGGCACAAAGGCTCCACTTGCATCGTTCGCCACACTCACACGCGAGACCAACAGATCGGCATTGCCTGTGTTCGTCACCGGAATGCGAATGGTATCTCGCGGTGAACATCCGGCATCCACCGTATAGGCAGGGAGTGCATTGAAGATCGGCGAGATGCCATACACGCGAAGCGTGATGAACGTATCGCGAATGCATGGTGCAATCGTTACCTTGAAGCGCGTTTGCGTCCACCCCGTATCGCTTGCCGTTGCATCGATGAAACTCACGATGTTGGCGGCTCCCACCAAGGACGGAAGTGTGAGTCGGAATTTGTTCAGTGTATCGCCCGAAACAACCGTGGCGGAGACGAGCGTTTCAAACGACGACGTGGTAGCACGCCACACAACGGGCAACGTTGTCGTTGCACCAACGCGTAGGTTCACAGAGAACACCGTGTCGGAGGGAACGGCAGAACGATCTCTTCGCGATCCGATCAACTGCACCACCAATGTTTCGGTCTTGTTCGTGCAATCAAGGATCAATGTTGCCGAAGCGGACCCGGGGCGCATGGCCGCATATTCGATGATGTAGGCCACCTCGCCACACTGCCCCATCGATTGTGTTCCGTTGGGTGCGATGATCGTGAAGAGGTCGGCATCCGGACCGGCGATGCGACCTGTTACGGTGGACGTGTAGAAGTTCTTGTTGCGCACGTAGACGGTGTCGCGCTTCTTCTGTTCGTTGCACACGTCAAGGAAGGACAGTACCGTATCGGACAGTTCGTGCTTCGGTGGTTTCAACGAATAGACACCTGCACCGACGACCCATCCGGTGGAGTCGTTGATGAACCAGATATCGTCCATGTGCTCGTTGTTGATGATGCCGCAATTGCGCAACGTCCACTGTGCACCGGCATTCGTTGTCTCGTACACACCGGCACTGTAGCCCGAGGCCCAGCCATGTGTTGCGGTGAGCATGTAGGAACCGAACATCGCACCAATGGTCGGCGACTCTGTCCAGGTCTTTCCAGAGTCGGCACTGGCACGAATGGCACCGTCGGTGGTCGTGCCGTTGCAATCCGCACCGGCACCCGGCACACATATCGTTGCGCCCACCATGGAGATCTCTTCATGCCACCGTGCCACGGCACCGGTGGTCTTGTACACCTGGAAGGTCACGCCGTCGTCGGTGGACTTCCAAATGGTCCCGCTCCCTGCCGCATAGACCACGTTCGCGGGCATCTCGGCGCGCCAGATCGGATCGGACATCTTACAGTTGGGTGCACTCGTGGTATCGAGGAACGACGTCCACGTTGTTCCACCATCCGACGTTCGCCAAAAGGCATTCCGTCCGCATGTTCCACCGCAGATCCACCCAACGTTCTCATCGCGGAACCAACCGCCCCAGATCGCAGCCGTTGGGTCGGGTCGCACCGACGTCCACGTCTTGCCGGAGTCTTGACTCTTGTACACACCCGCCGGACCCGAGCAGTAGCCAACAGCAGGTGTAAGGAACTGCACGAATTCAAGATGCTTGGAATTCCCGGCCCCTGTGTTCACGGAGTCGCCCACCCACGTAACCCCACCATTGGTGGTTCGGATCACGTAGGCGCCGAATTGGTCGCATGCCCATCCATAGCGCGTGTCGGATGGAAGAAAGAACACATCCAGATAGTAGCCGGAGTCGAACGGCTTCGGAAGGGTGCTACGCTCCCATCGCTGCGCCTGCAAGGGAAGAAGGCTTATGGCAAGGAGGAAGGGTAGTATGATGGCCCGGAGGGACATGTCGACCAAAATACGTCATGCGAGACGTTCTGGTGCGGCCATTTACCGGGCGAAGGTATCTTCTCTGGCAGGGCTCACACTCACCAGGGAGATCGGTGTTTCGGTGAGCTTCTCGATGGTCTCGATGTAGGCGCGTGTGGTGGGCGGCAGTGCATCGAACGACGTGCATCCGCTGATATCCGACTTCCACCCCGGCAGGGTGATATAGTCGCACGTAACACGCTCCAGCGTGGCCGCATCGGCCGGGAAATGCTTGACGGGACGTCCATCGATGGAGTAGCCCGTACAGATGCGGATCTCGTCCAGGCAACCCAGCACGTCCAACTTCGTGAGCGTGATCTCGGTAATGCCGTTCACCATGATGCTGTAGCGAAGTGCCGGAATGTCCAGCCAGCCGCAGCGACGGGAACGACCTGTGGTGGCGCCGAACTCATGTCCTTCCGAGCGCAGCAACTCACCCGTTGCGTCGTGCAGTTCCGTGGGGAACGGACCGTTGCCCACGCGAGTGCTGTAGGCCTTGACGACGCCAATGATGGACGTGATCGACATCGGAGAGATGCCCAGACCGGTGCATGCACCTCCGGAGGTGGGATTCGAACTGGTCACGAACGGATACGTGCCGTGATCCAGATCCAGCAATGCCCCTTGCGCCCCTTCCGCCAACACGCGCTTCCCTTCCTTGAGTGCCTGATGCAGGAAGGCCGTTGTGTCGGTGATGTACGGATCGATGCGCGAGTCGAACGACATGTACTCGTCGATCAAAGCATCAACATCGAGTGGTTCGGCATCGTAGAGTGCTTGAAGGAGCGTGCTCTTTTCGTCGAGGTTCGTGCGAAGCTTTTCGCGCAACACATCGCGTTGCAGAAGATCGACAATGCGAATGCCGATGCGTTGTGCTTTGTCGATGTAGGAAGGTCCGATACCACGTCCCGTGGTTCCGATGCTGGCGTTGCTCCCGGCTTGCTTTTCGCGAGCCTGGTCCAGCATCTTATGGTAGGGCATGATCAGGTGGGCCTTGTGCGAGATATGCAGGCGCCCTTCGATGTTCACGCCCATGCTCTCCAGCATGTGGATCTCATCCATCAATGCTGCGGGATCGATCACCACACCATTGCCGATCACACAATGCACGGTTGGGTGCAAGATGCCGGAAGGGATCAGGTGAAGGACGTACTTCGTGTTGTTGTGGACGATGGTATGGCCGGCATTCGCACCGCCTTGATAGCGTGCCACGATGTCTGCTTGTTCGCTCAGGAGGTCGACGATCTTCCCTTTTCCCTCGTCGCCCCATTGCGCGCCTACGATGATGCGCACGCTCATGATGTCACTCCACAGACACGGCTTCGTCGACCGAGCTGAACAAGGTGAACACGGTATCGAGGTGGGTCATGGTCAGCAGCGACATGACCTTCGAGGGCACGGCGGCAAGGCGCAAGGCCACGTCGAATTTTTTGAGGGTGGTGAGCGAGCTCACCAACATTCCAAGTCCGCTTGAATTCATCACGCCCACGGCGCTCAGGTCGAAGACCACGGCCTTGGACGCAGAAGCATCGCGCAGAAGAGATGCGAGTTCCACGGCATCGGGTCCACCGATCACATTCGCAGGGAATGCGATCACGAGGACGTCCGATGCCGTTGAAGTGGAGAAGCTAGACATAGTCGTTGTTCCTGGTCGTTCTTATGCGTGCTTCACGTCGCCAACACGCTTGTGACGTACACGTTCCTGATACCAGATCACGAACGATGCAGCAATGTAGACCGAAGAATACGTTCCGATGATCACACCGATGAACATGGTGAAGGCAAAGCCTTCGAGCACGTCGCCGCCGATGAAGACCATCGTCAAGAGGGCAACGAGCACGGACACACCGGTGATAAGGGTTCGACTCAGTGTTTCGTTGATCGAGAGATTCACCAGCTCTGCCAGCGGCATGCCTTTGTGCTTCTCGCGGTTCTCACGAATACGGTCGAACACCACCACGGAGTCGTTGATCGAATATCCAAGGATCGTCAGATAGGCCGCTAACGAATTCAAACTGAATTCAAGGTTGAGCAAGCCCGTCTTGTTGAAGAGCGCAGAGATCACGAAGGCCATGAGCACGTCGTGCAGCAATGCCACGATCGTTGCCACGCCGTACACGAACTCGAATCGGAAGGCCACGTAGAGCACGATCACGATAAAGGCCACGGTCAGCGACTTCGCTGCGCCCCACGCCAACTCGCTCGACACCTTCTTCTCCACGTTGTCCGCACCCAGCATGTCCACCTGATCGTTCTTGAACTTCTGTTGCAGCGATGCAACGATCTGTGCCGATACTTCGGTTGCGTTACCGGTCTTGTTGATGCGGATCAGATACTGACCCGGCTTGCCGAAGCTCTTGAGTTCCGCACCGGCAAAGCCGATCTGGGCAAGAGCGCCACGCACATCGTCGGCTGTAGCGGTGTTCTTGCGGAATGCCACCGTTACCTGCGTACCACCGGTGAAGTCGATGCCGAGATCCATGCCGAGCACGAACACAGCGATCAGTCCCACGATGTTGATCGTGAGCGACACCATGAAGAACTTGTTGCGTTGGGAAACGAAGTCGAAGTTGGTTTGCTTGATAAGGTCCATTTATGCCACCTTCCGTTGACCGATGTTGATAGAGACGGCACCGCTGGACACCACGAGTTCGAACATCGAGCGCGTGAGCAGCACGGCCGTGAAGAGGGTGAGGATGGTACCAACGAGCAGTGTCACGGCAAATCCTTGGATCGGACCTGTGCCCCACACCAGCAGCGGAATAGCTGCAAGCATGTTCGTCAGGTTCGAGTCGATGATGGCGCTCCACGCCTTGCTGTAGCCTTGTTCGAGTGCCGACTTCAAATTCCTTCCCGCCTTCATTTCCTCGCGCATCCGTTCGAAGATCAGGATGTTCGCGTCGACCGCCATGGCCGTCGAAAGGATGATACCGGCGATACCGGGAAGCGTCAGTGTTCCACCGAAACCGGCAAGGGCCGCCACGGTGAGCAACACGTTCATGAGCAGGGCCATGTCGGCAAAGCCGCCACCCCACGAGTAGTACATGAGCATGAAGAGGATGATGAAGGCCATCGAGATCGCCGTACTCATGATACCGCTACGGATGGAGTCTTCACCGAGCGACGGACCAACCACACGTTCTTCAATGATGGTGACCGGTGCCTTCAGGGCTCCGGCCTTGAGCACAACAGCAAGGATGGTTGCTTCTTCCGTATTGGCCATACCCGAAATGCGCGAAGAACCGTTCGGGATCTTGTTCTCGACCGTTGGTGCTGTGTACACGCGACCGTCGAGGACCACTGCGATACGCTTTTTGATGTTGCGACCCGTGATCTGTGCCCACTTCTCTGCACCTTCCGTGCTCATCTCCATGTTCACAACGGGTTGATTCGTTGTCGGGTCGAAGGTTGGCCACGCTTCCGTGATCACATCACCGGTGAGTTCGGCTTCGTGTGCAACTCCATACACCTGGAAGATCTGTTGATCCAGTGGCACCACGGCGCCCTTCTGTCCGTTCTGTTCCGACTTCGCACTGATCTGAATGTCAAGATCGGCAGGCATGGCCTTCCGAACATCGTTCCGCTCGAGGATGGACGTGATACGATTGATGTCCTTCCCACTCACATACAGGACGAAGGGCGCATTCTCGGGGAAGACGGAAAGGTCGATGGCACCTACCGGCATTGGCTGCTTCACGCCTTCGGCATTGAAGATGATCATGCTCGAGAACGGGTGATCGGCGCGGAAGCGGCGCGAGGCCTCTTCTTGCGACAGACCTGCATACGGGTCCTTGTTCTTCTTCGCCGAGTCCGTCTTCGTCGTGTCCGCCTTGGCACTATCGGCCTTGGCAACCTGTGCGGTCTTGGCCGTGTCCTTGGCGTTCTTCGTCGTGTCGGCCGCCGGTGCAGCAACGGTGTCTTCCGTTGGCATCTTGCCGCGCATCACATTGTCGACCATTTGAATGGCCGTCAACAGGTCCTTGTTCATCAGCACGCGCTTGAATTCAAGGCGGGCCGTGGTCTGGATCAGTTGGCGGATCTCCTTCTCGTCCTTCACATCAGGAAGCTCGATCAGCACGCGGCGTGCACCTTGCTTCTGGATGTTCACGTCGGACAGGCTATACTTATTGATACGCTGACGGAGCACTTCCATCGCTTGGTCAACGGCACCGTCGGCATCGCGCTTCAGCTTTTCGATCACGGCCTGTTCCGTCACGTCCTGCGTGCCCGTCACCGTGAAGTACTGCAACAGCGACTTACCGGAGCTCTTGAAGTTCTTGATGAACGTATCGAGCACGTCGAGGTCCGTGTTCATCGTTTCGGCGCGGGTCTTCTCGACGATCTTGGTGAACTCGTCGTCCTTCGAGGCGGGGTCGGCCGACTCGTCGATGAGCTTCAAGATGTCCACTTCGAGCGTGACGTACATCCCGCCGCGAAGGTCAAGACCCAGCTTGATCCGTCCGGCGCGCGCCTTGTTATAGGCCTCGCCGTTGTCTGCATCCCATTGTTCAAGGGCGGCGGAATCGGCGGACACCTCGCTGCGTTGCTTGTCCAGCTGATAGAAGCGGTACGTAGGCCACATCAGATAGGCCGCCGCTAGGATCGGCAAGATGATGAGCAGATATTTGCCCAGCTTGTTCTGTTTCAAGGATTCCTCCACGTTCTTCGATCGAAGTCAATTACGAGTGCTCGGGCGGCAAAACTGCACACGCCCGTCCCGTCCTTTTGCATGGACAAAAGGACTGCGAAGATAGGAAAAAACGCGTTTCAAGAGGGTGGTTGGGCGTTAGTTTTGTGGAAAACCGTGAAGAAGAGCCCATGATCGATTCAAAAAAGTACCCCATTCCCCGTGTTCGCCACCATGTGAGCTCCCTGCTCTACCTTCCGGCGCATCAGCACAAGCATCTTCCGGCATGGTATCCTCCGGATATCGACCGGATCGACTGGAGCACCGTCTTTGCGAACGGCGCGCCGCCCACGGTGCTGGACATCGGCTGCGGTCGAGGCGGACTTTTGCTGGCCTATGCCATGGCCCATCCCGAGGTGAACATCTTCGGTATCGAGGTGCGGGATCAGTTGGTGGACTGGATCAACGGCGTCATTCGGGGTGAACAGCTCGGCAATGCCCATGCCCGGTGGTATTCGGTGGTGAACGGCATCGACTTCATCGCAACCGAGAGCATCGACCGCGTCTTCTATCTCTTTCCGGATCCATGGCCAAAGAACAAGCATCATAAACGTCGCGCCTTCACGGCCGACTTCTTGAACATGCTCCATCGTGTGATGCGTCCCGATGCCGTGTTGTATCTCGCAACGGACCGACCGGATGTGGACGAGTATCAAGGTCAGGTCATCGCAGCGCACGGCGGCTTCGTCCTCTCCGACCCCCTCGACGATGAAGCCTGGGGTCTGCCCGGCACCACCGATCAGCAACGCTTCTGCGATCGCAAGAACATCCCCTACGTCCGACGCACCGCCCGACGTTTCAACGTCGACACAACACCAGCGCGCGATGCAGATGCCTTCTCGCTGTCGTAGTTTGCGGGCATGCTGCTCCCTTCTGTTGTGTTGATCGGCTACGAAAACGGCTACTTTCCGATGGCAGAGCCGCCAACAGAGCGGATCGTGTGGCACCGACCCGACCCACGTGCCATAATCCCCCTCGATCGTGTGCATATTGCACGGTCGTTGCGACGCCTCGTCCAACGCAGGCCGTTCGAGATCACCTTCGACACGTCGTTCGACGATGTGATCACGGCCTGTGCCATACGAGAGGACTCGTGGATCAGTCCGGAGATCGTGGATACGTATTGCGCCTTGCATGAACTCGGACATGCACACTCCGTAGAGGTGTGGCAGGACGAGCGCTTGGTGGGCGGACTCTATGGCGTGAGCATCGGTGGCGCCTTCTTTGGCGAGTCGATGTTCTCGCATGTCTCGAATGCATCGAAGGTGGCCTTCGTGCACTTGATCGCAGCACTGCAACAACGCGGGTTCACGTTGCTGGACACACAGTATATCAACGATCACACGCAGTCTCTTGGCGCCGTGGAGATCTCCGACGCCGGATATCAGGTTATGCTGAAGCACGCTCTTGCATTGGATCGCACGTTCGGAGATGCTCGGATATGAGTTCCCTGCATCGATGCATGCTTGCGCTGATCGTGATCCTGCTCACGTCCTGCACCCCACGACCCGCCAAACGCGCCTTCCAAGGCTGCCTTCCTCCTCCCCCGCCACCCTCCTGCTCTCCCCTGCGCCTTGAACGCGTGGACGTCGACACGTCGTCCGGCGCCGTCCTTGCACCCGAGACCCATTGGAAGATCAGCATCGTTCGCGGCGCGAACACGCGCGAGGACGAGTTCGCCTTGCTGCCCGCCGGTGATGTGGATGTGCTGATGTGGGGCGTGAACATGGCACACGATCAATACATGACGGTGGAACGCACCATGGTGGATTCTGTGTCGCGCATGCCGGCACGCTCTTCCGAGAAACGATTCATGGGTGTGGTGCGCGGCGCCGACATCATGGGCGACGCCTCGATCGCCTCGGCCACGGTAGTGAACGATGAACTTGTGGTGGACGAGGTTCTGTCCGCTCCCGTGAACACACCGATCTTCTGGGATGCACAACCCACAACATCGCGCGACGGAACACTGATGATCTTTGCCTCCGACAGGGAAGGCGGCATGGGCGGAACAGACCTTTGGTATACGCGACGAACACCATCCGGTTGGTCCGAGCCCGTGAACATGGGCGACCGTGTGAACACACCGTGCGATGAACTGTCACCGTGTCTTGTGCATGGCGACACAACGCTGCTCTTCTCCTCGGCCGGACGTGAGACGGTTGGCGGATACGATCTCTTTCGCACGGCCATCGATGCACGCGGCACGAGCGTGACCGTTGCCTACGAAGCCCGCAACGTCGGCGCTCCCGTGAACACACGTGCCGATGAGATGTTCCCCTACATCCCGGCAGGCCACACCGAATGGCCATTGTACTATGCGTCGAATCAGAAGCGCACCTTCGATATCTGGGTGCTGCATCGCGTAGAAGGCGCCAGCATCGGTACGCCACGCGAGAAGAAGCGCGAGATCGCCGCTGCTGCCGTGGTGGTTCCCACGATGCTCACGCCCATGCGCGAAGACTCCGTGGTGCCCGACTCTGCCATCCTTCAAGGTACCGTGGTGATGGAACGGTCGAACACACCCGTTGCGCATGCCGATGTGCAGGCGCGCGACGTGAACACGCCGCAACTCGTGAACACCACGAAGACCGATATCAACGGGAACTACGCATTGAAGGTCCCTACCGGTGCGAACGTGGAAGTGAGCGCACAATCCGCCGATCTGTTCTTCGATTCGAAAGTGATCAACATTCCTGCCGGTATGGGCGATAGCACCATCTCTGTCCCGCAGTTCGAGATCCCCCTCACGTTCTACTTGCGCATCAACTTTCCAACGAACGTGTTCAACGACCCATATCCGAACACGCTCGACTCGAACGGCATCGAAACGTCGACGTCGTGGCAAGCGTCGCTCGACCTGATCGCTACGAACATTCGAATGAGCGGAGATCGATTGCAGAAACTGGTGCTGATCGGACACACCGACGAGGTGGGCACAACAGCATCGAACCTCGTGCTCGGCAAGCATCGCGTGGAGTTCGTGATCGAAGAGCTGGTGAAGCGCGGTGTGTCGCGCCAATTGCTCGAAGGTCGCACTGCAGGCGAGTCGCTTCTTCCTGCCCGACGTCGCGACGAACCAACGGATGTGTGGAGAAAACGCGCCCGTCGCGTCGAACTCGTAAAGGTCCTTCGATAAATGAAGCGCATCACCCCCTATCTCACCCTGAAGTTCCTTGCATGGACGTCCGGCACCGTCGTGGTGCTCGTTGCTCTCTATGCACTTGTGGTGGTGAATGACGATTCCATGCCCACACTGGAGCAACTGGAACATCCGAAGCAGGACCTTGCAACGCAGGTGTTCTCGGCCGATGGAGTGTTGCTCGAGCACTTTGCCACCACACGTCGCACCTACATCCCGTTCGACTCCATTCCAAAGAACTTTGTCAATGCCCTGATCGCCACCGAGGACCGAGCCTTCTATGACCACTGGGGCGTGCATTCGATGCGTATCATCAAAGCCGCCTTCAAGAACGTGTTCGCCTTGCGCGCAAAGGAAGGAGCATCGACGATCACGCAACAGCTTGCTCGCAACTTGTATTTCACGCAAGAGCAAACACTGTCGCGCAAGATCCGCGAAGCGTGGACGGCCGTGCAGATCGAACGCACGTATACAAAGCACGAGATCCTGGAACTGTACGCCAACACGGTCTACTATGGCAGAGGTGCGTACGGCATCCAGGTTGCCGCACAGGTCTACTTCAACAAGCAGGCCATCAACCTTACCACAGCAGAGTGTGCGTATCTCGTTGGTTTGTTCAAAGCACCGGAGAAGTACAACAGCAACGATAGTGCGGGCATCTCGCGACGGAATCTGATCCTGACGATGATGACCGATGAAGGCTACTTGACGGGAGATCAGTGGGCAGCCGCAACGGCAGAGCCGCTTGCCCATCCAACACCGGCGACGATCACGCGCGGGATCGCACCGCACTTTGTCGAGGCCATCCGTCAGCAACTCAGCCGTGGCAATGTTGCCAATGGAAAGCTGCAGGATCACGATCTGTATCGTGACGGACTGATCATTCACACCACGCTGAACTCCGGCATTCAACGTGCCGCCAACGATGCTGTTGCCGAACACCTTGCTACGTATCAACAGTTGTTCGAACGCAATTGGTCGTGGAAGGGGCGGTGGCAGATCATCAATCAACTGCTCGACCGTGCTGTACGCGCTACACCGGCCTATATCGCAGCGCGTGGTCCGGAACGCGCTCGTGTTGCCGAACGCTTGAAGAAGAACCGCGCCTTTGTGGATTCCGTGAAGCGCGATGCCACCACCATCGAAGCAGCCGTTGTGGTGATGGACCCTCGCACGGGCGCCATTCTTGCCATGGTGGGCGCATCGCCGCAAAGCATGAAGCTCAACCCCACGGCGCGCTACTCGTTCAACCATGCAACACAGGCGCGACGTCAGCCCGGCTCGTCGTTCAAACCATTCGTCTATGCATCGGCATTTGAAGACGGACTTACACCCGATACCGAGATCGAGAGCGGACCGTTCACGTATCAACTTCCAACGGGCGAGATCTGGTCACCGAGTGGTGCAAGCAAGACCGGTGGACCAATGGCCTTGCGCACCGCCTTGAAGTTCTCGGTGAACACCGTTGCTGCACGACTCATCACAGAACACACCTCGCCTTCGAAGGTGGTCGCCCTTTGTCAGCGCCTTGGCATTCAATCCCCTCTCCACCCTGTTCCCTCCATTGCCCTTGGTGCCGTAGAGGTCACACCGCTCGAGATGACGGATGCGTATTGCGCCTTTGTGAATCACGGTGTGAGTGTGCCGCCATCGTACATCACGCGCATCGAAGACCGCATGGGCAATGTGTTGTACGAGGCACGACTTCCATCGACCGTCACGGACGCTATCAGTCCAACCGTTGCTCGCAACATGATCAGCATCATGCGCGGTGTTGTGGACGGCGGCACGGCATCGAGCATTCGCAAGTTCTATCGCGGTGATGCGGCCGGGAAGACCGGCACCACCAACGACTTTGCCGACGCATGGTTCGTGGGCACCACACCGCAGCTCGTGGCCGGCGTATGGGTGGGCTTTGATGATCGACGCGTGCAGTTCACCGGAGATTATGGGCAAGGTGGCAGGGCGGCAGCACCGATCTGGGGACGTTTGATGTCGAAGGTCTATGGCAACCCTGCGCTTGGTTATCCGGCCATCCATTTCGACATGCAGGCAGACAGTGCCGATACGGTTGGTGTTGATGTGATGATCGATCCGCCGGCAGAAGTACCACCGGATCGACCACCTGTTGAGAACGAGCCGGAACGATCTCCGGCAGACCTACCAAAGAAGGACGAATGATGTGGACGTTCACGAATGGCACCACCATGCCGATCGGTACGATGTACTGTATCGGACGGAACTATGCCGCGCATGCGCGTGAGATGAATGCGCCCGTGCCGGAAGCACCGATCGTCTTTCTCAAACCGCCGGCCGCCTACGCTACGAACGGAAGCACCATTGCCTTGCCATCGTTCTCGACGAACGTGCATCACGAAGTGGAGCTGGTGGTGGTGATCGGTGCCGATGGTGAGAACGTTGCGGAACAGGACGCGGCATCGTTGATCGCCGGTGTGGGCATCGGGCTCGACCTCACGGCACGCGACGTGCAACAAGGCGCAAAGCAACGTGGCGAGCCATGGGCCGTGGCAAAGAGTTGGAAGCATTCGGCGCCGGTCTCGGCCATTGTACCCATTGCAGAAGTTCTCAACGGTGCGCTTGCCTTTACGCTGCACGTGAACGGCGAACTCCGTCAGTCCGGTATCACAGCGAACATGGAGCGAAGTGTGCACGAGTTGATCTCGTATGTGAGCTCGGTGTTCACGCTGCGCCGCGGCGATTGTATTTTTACCGGAACACCCGAAGGGGTTGCACAACTGCATGCAGGCGACACGGCCATTGCCGCGCTTCAAGATCTCATCACGCTTACGGTTCACTTCTCATGATCAACCTCTTTCTTTCCCTCCTTGCCGCCCTCCTTGTCCTTGGTGGCTGCGCCTCTGCCGTGTCGACGGAAGGGACCATCGTCGTCACCGGCGTGATGAACAAGGTCGTGGGTGGTGATGATTGTTGGGTGATCGAGGTGGGCACGAAAGTGGCGGACAAGAAATTCTATCAAGTGGACGGCGAAGGGTCGATCGTGCGCAAGGTGCAGAAGCAAGACGCCAAGGCCACGCTTCGCATTCGATTGGACTCGACGGCCACACCGCGCTGTCGCGTGGGAACGCCGGCAACGGTTGTTGATATCATCTCTCTCGACTGACCATGAAGCAACACCGCATACTCTTCGCTGTTGGCGCTCTGCTCATGAGTGCACTGGTGGGATGCTCTTCGTTCACGCGAACGGAGAAGGATGTGCATACCATCACACGTCACGACACGGTTGTCACCGAGCGCGTGCAGAATCCGCCGGGTGACCGGGCTAATGGTGTGATCTATCCCTCGTCGCGGGTGATCTCCTACGATCGGAACGTTCTGCAACACGACAGTGTGGTCACGCGGGAGTATCCGAACTTCATCCGATTGGCCCTCTTCGAATCGGTAGGTCTTGCGTTCTCAGGTCAGGGCGGACATTCGCTGAACCGCGGCGTCTTCGGTATTCAGTTCGACATCGATGAATACCTCTTCGGCAACCCGCCCGACACCACGTCTTCACAACTTTTCGTTGGTGCCATCTACCGCTTCGGTATTGCCGAGTGGCGTCTGCGCTGGTTCGATGATGATCCGGATTGGTCGTGGGGTATCACGGCCTATGAGCTCATGCAACCCGATGCATCGTCCGATCACCGTCTCACGGGCGTTGGTGTTCTTTCCGTGAAGAAGCGGTTTCGCATCCACGACAAGATCCCCTATGTCTCCATCACACCCGGCATGGAGTTCTCGGCCATCATGTCGCAGTACGTGAATCCAAATGTTGCACTCGAGATCGGCAGTATCGGGGGTTTGAACTTCCGCGCCTATGCGGGCTATACGTTCGGCATGCAGGGGCTTGCGGGCACGGGTTCCGGGTATTCCAGCGGATTTGTGTCGTTCCCCTATATGGGTCTGGGATTCACCTCGTTCGACTTCCTGAACCGACAAGAAGAGACGGAGACAGAATGGAAGTACCACGAGCATTCTGCATGGGAGATCGGGCTTGTCCAGTTCAACTTCATCGGCGCAAGCAATCAAGTGGCCTCGATCTTTTCGCCCGATAAGACCGGCGACAGTGCGAGCAAGCTCACGGGCTTCACAGCGCGTGTTGGCAATGCCATGCTTGCCCTGCCGTTCCTAGACCAGCACATTGCCATCGGAACGTCGCTGTTCAACGGCGTGATGCTCGGTGCTACCGGCTACGGCATTGGCGTGCTGCCGATCCGATTGAGCGGATGGTTCAATGTGTTCTCCGATAACATTGCTGTAGAGCCATTTGTTGAGTACAACTACACACCATCGCAGTTCTCGCACGTCGGTGCGCGCATTGCATTCCCTGTTGGTGACAACACCACTCTTCAATTCGTTGCCGGCTATGCCAGCGGCGTGACGGGAAGTGCGAAGGGCTATGATTCCGGTGGGCAGCCGTTCAATCCAACCGAATTCAGCGGCTTCTATCTTGGTATCGGCGCCGGATTGTTCGACAAGATCTTCCACCGTAGCGAGCTTCGCTACGGCAAGGGATATCCTCATGAGTAAGCTCGCCATTCTTGGAGCGATGCTCTGCATGTTGTTGATCGGCTGCGGAGATCCGAACAGTTTCAAACTGCACGAGAACGCGTACTACCCACTCGAGGGACGCATTCTCCGGGACCGACATGCTGTGCAGATCGAACAACCGAACGTCGTCGGCACGCACGATACGTCGGCCTTTGCGCTGCGTGTGCCGGGGCTGACCGACGGAACGTTCTCAACAGAGCTCACATTGGCCACGGGCGGGTCCGTGACCGTATGTACGCGCACCACGCCGTATGCCATGCGCATGCATGCGGACAGCGGCATTCGCATCGACATCACCAATACCAACACCGTCGTTACCACCTCCGACGGCGCCGTCTTCGTGGGCGCTGAAGGTGCGGGTGCTAGTCCAAAAGAACTGCGCATCGTGAACGATGGAGCGTGGTGTACGGTTATCATGGGCTGCACGAATGTTGCACGCTTTCGCACGGCACGCAGTTGCACGGAATGGGTGATCGCCGCATCGTCCCTTCAGAGCTCGTTTCAATTGCGCGATCCGGTCTTTACTCCCCTTATCGAGATGTAATCATGAAGTCGATCACGATCGTTGGTGGCGGACCTGTTGGATGTTTGCTTGCTGTGTTGTTGGCCAAGCGAGGGTATGGCGTGCATGTGGTTGAACGTCGACCCGACATGCGCGCTGCCAACATCAGCGCCGGACGTTCCATCAATCTTGCCTTGTCCGATCGTGGTCTGCGTGCGCTTGAACTTGCCGGCATTGCCGACGATGTTCGCAAGATCGCCATTCCCATGCGTGGCCGCATGATGCACGACGTTCATGGCGTGCAAACGTATGCGCCGTATGGCGTGGGTGACCAGGCCATCAACTCCGTGTCGCGTGGTGAACTCAACAAGTCGCTCCTCACCCTTGCAGAAGATCATGGCGTGATGATCTCGTTCGAGCAGCGTTGTGTCGACATCAACCTTGCCGCCCCCTCCGCCACCTTCGAACGCGATCAGAGCGGCGTACGAACAACCATTGCATCCGATCTGCTCATCGCCGCCGACGGGGCCTACAGCGCCGTTCGTGGCCGCATGCAGTACCTGGACCGATTCAACTATTCGCAATCGTATCTGCAGCACGGCTACAAGGAACTTCATATCCCTGCTGCTGCCAATGGCGAGTTCCGCATCGAGAAGCATGCACTGCATATTTGGCCACGTCACTCCTACATGATGATCGCATTGCCAAACCTTGATGGCAGCTTCACGTGCACGCTCTTCTTCGCGCACGAGGGATCTCCGTCATTTGCAGAGCTCACCACGCGCGAAGCAGTGGCCGCCTTCTTCAACGAGCAGTTCCTCGATGCCGTTGCCATGATGCCCACGATCGTCGATGATTTCTTCACGAATCCCGAATCGTCGCTCATGACGGTGAAGTGCTATCCGTGGGTATCGAACAACGTGGCCCTCATCGGAGATGCGGCACATGCCATTGTGCCGTTCTACGGACAAGGCATGAACTGTGGCTTCGAAGATTGTCGCGTGCTCATCGAGTGTCTTGATGATGCCAACGACGATTGGACCACGGCACTTGCGCGCTATCAAGAGCTCCGCAAACCGAATGGCGATGCCATTGCCGATCTGGCCATTGCGAACTTCTTCGAGATGCGCGATAAGGTGGCCGATCCGGTGTTCGCACTTCGCAAGAAGATCGAGTCCTATCTCTATGCTACGTATCCTGACCGTTGGATCCCGCTCTACACGCTGGTGACGTTCTCACATGTGCCGTATGCAACGGCGTTGCGCATGGGACAGGAGAACGATGCATGGATGGACCGCATGATGACCATCCCCAACATTGCCGAGGAATGGCAGACGGAAGGCGGCAAGGCGGCACTAGAGGCCATTGTGCGGGAACGGGCACCGCATGGCATCGATCCATCGCTCATCGTCACACGATAAGCGTTAGGGTACAACGGGGAATGTGCGTGTGATGATCTCGGATGGCGTCTGGAATCGCACCACGTAAACGCCTGCGGGGAGATCGTACACAGGCATGCGAACATCCAACGTATCGTTCTCGGTGGTATGCACTGTCTCCACATGATCATAGATCCGTGAGAACACTTCTTTCCCTTCCGACGAGACGATCTGAATGCTATATCGACCGGGAGCAGAAAGCGTTGCCGTGATCACCACTTGCTCTCGCGCTGGGATCGGGCGTACGTGGAGTGTTGCGATACCGAAGAGCTTCACCGCCCGACCTTGATAGAAACAATCCGGCAACACTTGCAGCGTTCCGTCGCGCACCGTGGTGGCCGGTCGCTGCACAACATCCAACCATTCCACCTTGTCGATCGTGATCGGTGTTTGCATGATGGACGATAGAAGCACCGTTCCCTGCAACGATGTGATCGTGCGCTCTGCCGGGAGGATGTGCACACTGTCGAAGCGAATGGTCGTGGTGCGCTTGTTCGCAATGATGTCGATCACATCATTGGTGATGGTACCTGTTGTTGCCGTATCGAGTTTGTACACGCGTGCATCGAATGAGATGGTGACGGCGAACGTGCTGTTCGGAAGGTCCACCGAGTCCGGTGTTGCCGTCATGCGGATCGGGATGCGGAACCCGGCCGTGCCGACCATTGCCGATGTGTCGGGAATGCTGAACTGTGCGGCCACCGGACTCACTTGTCCGAGGAGGGTGACCGTGTGACGCGTCGCACAGGGTGCGCTGATCCTCAGGTCCATCACACCATCGTAACTCCTGTCCTGCGTTGGCATGTAGGAGATCTCGAAGTCCACCGTACCGAATGGTGCCACTACGATCGGGAACGATGTTGGTCGCAGAAGCGTGAATCCATTCGGAAGCGTGGCCGCATCGATCACAATGGTATCGTCGTCGTTACTGCGGAAGACGATCGTCTCGATGCGCGTTGAGTTCAGTTCGATGGCTTCGAAGTCCATCTGGTTCGGCATACTGAAGAGCGTTGGATCGAATCGCACGAACACATCAGCAGAGCGTCGCACGCATCCACCGTTATCTGTCGCCACCACATAGTAGGTTCCGGGCTGTGTGGTGCGTGCAATGCGCGACGTATCGCCGTTGTTCCATCGATAGGCAACGAATCCGGTTGATGCTGTGAGTGTTGCCGTATCGCCCGGACAGATCTCTTCTGTTGACGACACTGCGAGAACCGGATCGATGCGCCGACGCCATGTGAAGTTCGTGTCGAGCAATCCCACCGCACCATCGCTTGCGCCCCAGTGCTTGCCCTTTGCATCCGAGCCCGCATCGGTGTTGTTCGAAAGAATGATTCCGCTGCGACCACCTTCGATCGATGGAATGGCCTTTGGATGAGCGCGTGTGAAGATCACCGCACCTCCGCCGCCACCGCCACCGGGTCCGTGAACATTGTATTCGTTCTTGTTGTCTCCGCCGTTCCCGCCATTGGCAAGAATGATCAACGTCGACGTGATGGTATCGCAGTCGATGATCACCGAGCCACCGGCTCCACCACCACCGGCACCGTCGCGATCGGAAACGCGAGCGCTTTGTCCGCGTACGTCGATCGCATTGGTAGCGCCATCGATCACGCGTGCGCGCAGCATTACGATACCACCGCCCGTTGCACCATGGGTGCCCATCGAATCATTGTCATGTCCGCCGCCACCACCACCGCCAAGGAACACGCGCTGATCGGTGATGTAGCGCGCCATGCCGTTGCCGCCAAAGCCGCCCACGTCGGGATTCTTGCAGTAGTAGTTCGACTTGCCGCCATGTCCACCTTCCCCGGCACCGCCACCTCCGCCACCTCCGGCATTGTTGCCGTTGCCGCCACCACCACCGGTGGCCCAGCGACCACGTCCGGCCGTGTAGCCCACGCGTTGTGCGATCCCGTCACCACGTTCACCGGAGAGGCCCCAAGCATAGTCGTAGGCATAGTCGGCTTGTTCGCATTTCGAGTACGACACGGAACGGAGTCCACCGCGGAACCCTGCACCGCTCATCGTCACATCGGCGCCAATGAAGAGCGTATCGCGCACTTCGATGGCCACAACGCCACCAATGGAGCCGTCGAAGTTCGGCGCCGTGATCGGTGCGATGATGCGTGCATTGTCATAGTAGGCAACGCGGATCAGCTGCACCACGCCACGTGGATCGTATTGATGGACAAATGGAGATGTGAATTCGATCTTGTCGTCGACGATGGTTCTGATCACCAATCGTTCGAATGCTCCCGCACCGCCGATGTCGGCCACAGTACCGAACGTGGAGTCCGATGGAGTTGTCACCGTGGCACCTTGCATCTGCATGAGCAGGACCACGTCGCCCGGGGCAAAGCCCTGCGTGGATCGAACGGTGATCGTGGAGTCGCAGGGAGTGATGCCGGTGACCGCAACATATCTGTTCACGACGCCACCGATCACCACTTGCGCTCGAAGAGCGCAAACGGACACGAGGAGCAGGCCGAGAACGAGAAGCGAACGGATCACACAACACTCGAATGGTTCCACAGACAGGAGTCGGGCAGGCTGCTCTCTCAAGAAACGTGCCAGTCGATGAAAGGTCGACGGACAAAATGAAGCAAGACCAATGAGACCATGAAGTTAGCATATCACGTCGGCGCGTCCGCGACGAGTTATCCCCAACCCTTGTGAAAAGTTTTTCACAATGTGGATATTGGGGGATGATCTATCCAACGCATCTCCCGCGCAAGGCCGTGATCGGCGTGATCTCGCCTGCATCGCCCCAGCGCGACCCGCGGCGACTCGACCGCGGCATCGCCTATCTCGAGAAGCTCGGACATCATGTGGTTCTGGGCGACAACGCGCGGAAGTCGTACGGAGGGTATCTGGCGGGGACGGATGAGGAACGACTCGCCGACATTCACGCCATGTTCGCAGACAAGCAGATCGACGCCATCTTCTGCGCCCGTGGTGGCTACGGCACGGCACGATTGATCGCGTCGCTCAACTACGGTCTCATCCGACGCAACCCCAAGATCTTCGTCGGCTTCTCCGACACCACAGCACTTCAGCTTGCCATCTACAAGCGCACCGGACTTGTCACGTTTCTCGGTGCCATGCCCAGCGTCGACATGGCCGACACGTTCGATGCGGAAAGCGAAGAGCAGTTCTGGCGCATCCTCACATCAACGCGTGCAGTGGGCACCATCAAACAATCCACGCCCATGTATGGTGTGAAGGGTGGCACGGCAGAAGGGATCTTGCTTGGTGGTAATCTATCCGTCTTCACGCGACTCATCGGCACACCCTACATGCCATCGCTTGCAGGAAGCATCCTGGCGCTTGAAGATGTCGGCGAAGAGACGTATCGCATCGATCGCATGCTCATGCACTGCGAACTCGCCGGCATCATGCACAAGGTTTCCGGCATCGCGTATGGACAGTTCACACAATCACCACAACGCATCTCCAACACACCGCATCGCGATGTAGCAGACGTTATCACCGAGCGCAGCTTATCCGTCAACGGTCCCGTCCTCAGTGGCCTCATGTTCGGTCATGAAGCCAAGAAACTCACGCTCCCGCTTGGTGCACCAGTACGAATGGTGGTAGGGAGAACAGTGAAGATCATACTCGGGAAAGCGACGAGATGAGTGACAAGTTACAAGTGACAAGTGACGAGTGAAGTGAGAAGTGAGAGTCAAGCTGTCTTCCCGCATCTTCGTGTCGCACCCCAATGCGTCGCCTCGAATGCACATTTGTAGAACAAATGCGTTCGGACATTACTTTGATATGAAGATCAGTCTATCACAATTTCCATGCACTTGTATAATGCGAAGGATGTACAGCCCGGCAGTAAGTGTTTCAGTTGTAATCTGAACAACAGACAAACTCTCGGCTGAATGATTCGCTTGTGCAGCTAGGCTTCCTTGAGATGCAAACAGTTGAGCCTGCACGATCGGACTGTTGTCGCTTGTATGAGCTACGATCAATCCTGGACTTGACTGAACGATAATGTTTGAGGTCAGGTCTCCCGCCCCCGAACCAACAGTTGTTACGTTACTGAGATTGAATCGACAGAGGCGGAACGATGTTGGAGTAAACTTCTCAGCATACAAAACTTGTCCGTCAGCCATCATATCACCTTGACCAATGTCATATGGCTCCACATCCAATGTACGATAGCAAAGAGAAAAGTCGTCCGTCTGGGTATGAACTCGAAAATGCTGGTTCCTACCGGTAACCGTCATGTACCTTGAATCTGCACTCAAGTATGTTGTAGGAAGGCTAACATTGATAGAAAGAAACCTCTCGACACCGCTTTGAAGATCGTAGCTATAAGTGTTTCCTGAAGGTTCACCGTCATTTGCAAACACATAGGCCTTTTTGGAACCGACCAAACGCACGTAGCCATTTCGCATTGGTATCTTCCGAACTATGGAATCCTTGCCTACGTTGAAAATTACTGCACCCTGAAATTTGCCTGAGCTCCCTAGATCAAACTGTCCAAAGGCGAACAATAAAGAGTCAGGCATGACCTCAATTCGTGATGCACCTTGAAGTACAGGGAATTGACCCAGTGAATCCAGAGTCTGCAGATCGTAGACAATTGGACCACCAGATTTCATCCATACAAAAACTTGATTCAACTTATCCGTTGCCAACAAGATCGTTCGGTCGGCCTCCGGTAGTGGTTTGCGTAACGTGCGTTTCGCATATGTATCGTGAACGATCAATTCCTCCTTGACCTTCCCCTCAACTTCGAAGTATCGAAGCATAACAACGTACTTTCCAGTCTCGGTAACATGAAGATTGCCAGACGCCATGTTGCAGTATCCTTGGTTCGGATAGGTATATGCCTTGAAACTGGAGAGTTCATTTCCGAATGCACCGTCGAAGATCCTCACTACCGAATCGGCTCCTGCCCGCACTACTACCGACCCATTCATTGCAACGATTCGAGTTCCCTTGCGGACAACTGAGTTCGTCCAAGCTGTATCTACGATCTGAACTTCTCCGTTGGCGAATGTACTTACACTACTCGCGAATAGAAGAAGTACTGAAACAACTGCGAGCATTGCCCCGATGCAGTCGTTTCGGACACATTGAATTCTCGTCGAAACACGCAGTGTCGCACGAAGTTCCCTCATCCTCCGAACTGCCGCAGATGATGATCAAAATGGATATACGCCATCCGCGCCCACACTTCATTGGTGACCGGACCGAAGAACGGATGCATGGCATCGCGGGCGTTGGGGTTGCGGGAGCCGAATTGGCGGACGAGGTGGAGGAGGACCTGCTTGTCGCGTTCGAAGTCAGAGGGCTGTAATCCTTCGCCCTTGGCTGTGGCCCAGCCTTTGGCGGTGCGTGCATTTTTCGGAATGCTCGACATCCGAAGGATCAATGGTTTGAAGAGTCGCAACACAAAGGTGATCGGACGAGGGAAGATCTTGATCTTCACCGAACCGTTCGCTGTTTGCATGTACTCTGTCATGTGACAGATCATCTCGTGCGCCGACATGGTTCCCCACATGCGTTGTTGTCCTTCTTCGATCCCGTCGATACGCGACAGGATCTCCAGCATGGTGGCAGGTTGCAGCAGATGCTTCATGCCTGTTCTTCCGGAGTGAGTGCGCGTGCGGCCGATGCGCACACGTCGGCGAGGATGGAGCTGGACGTGTCGGGATGGGCCTCTGCAACAAGCTCTCCCACCATTGTGCGCAACGATGCATTCTGCCACAACGAGCCGTAGAGCACAAGGTTGGGTTCCACGGTAGGAACGGTGGCGCGCACGGCAAGGACCAAGGCGGCAAGGTGGTCGGCAGCGCGACGTCGGATATCGATGGCCACGGCGTCGCCCTCGTCGGCATACGACAGTACGGCCTGTGCCAACCGAGCACATCGGTCGATAGATGTTGCGCGAAGTTTGTTCTGAAGAGAGATCACATCGTCGGGATCGGCCACGAGAAAGGCGGCGACAGGACGGATGAGCAACGTCGATGGACCACGTCCATCGAGCATCTGCGCTACCGAGCGCAATGCTTCTCGACCGATCCAGAAGCCACTGCCCGCATCGTCGATGCGAGGTCCCCATCCACCACACCGACGTTGCACTCCAAGTCGGTCCACACTCAACGCGATCGATCCGGTACCGGCGATGAGCACAATGCCCGAGCCGCCTTGCAGCGCTGCGAGTTGCACGAGCTCCACATCACTGATCACGCTGGTGCGTGGAAGGAGGTCGCCGATGTAGTGCGACCACGACGAGTCGAAGTCCATCAGATAGGAACGACGTTCCTCGACCGACCAAATGCCGGACATACCGATCAGGATAAGCGTTGTTTCTGTGAGGGCACATCGTGTGGTGACCAACCATGTGCCGAGATGCCGACAGAGCTCGTCTGTTTGCATGCTCTCGGCCGTTGGTTTGACGGAAGGAAAGGAAGACCGACCGATCTCACGCGTGCCATCGAAGGCAGCGACGTCGGTCGTCGACCCGCCACCATCGATGATGATGAGCGAGGCCCTCATCCGGCCTTGGGTGGCTGCCAGTTCGCACGCTTCCACTGCATGAGTTCGATCAAAGCATTGCCAACATACACCTTCATCTTGGCCTTGATCGGCACACGTGCTTCGTCGTCGCTGAACCAACCTTCAAATGTTCCGGAGATCCCATAGATACCGGTCCAGTTGGCCTCTCCGGAGAAGTACACGCACTTCACAGGATAGTTCACCGCGTCGATCTCTGCCGCTTCCTGTTTGCCACCGAAGTTGATCACCGTGTTCACGGTGTCATCCATGATCGTGGTCGGGATGCGCAGCGACTTCTTCGCATACAACAATCGGCGAGCAGCGAATAGGATCGAGCTTCCGTCGTTGTACTTCTTCTTGATGTCGAAATTCTTCGTCGCGGACTTTTCCTTGCCCTTGTATTTCTCCATCACGAGCTTCCCGGCATCGTAGTCGAAGATGTACTGATCGAAGTCCCACGTGCCCGCATCGTTCTGCGTATTGGCATTGAACTTCATCGAATACATCATGTTCTCATCCATCCAACTTTCGTAGATGGAATGCAGCGACACGAAGGGAATGCTCGGATGCGAGTTGATGTAGACCTTGACCTTCGTGCTCTTCTTCCCATCCAAGGTGGTGAACGGCTCGATCACGGTCTTGATCGTTCCGAGCGTGATGCCCAGATACGAAACGCGATAGGTGAGCTCTTCGCCCGGTTGAATGAGGCCCTGTGCTTGTATTGTTGTTGTTCCAATGCCCACAATGCAGACCAGAAGGACTGCGAAGGCGGCAATGGTGCGTTGTTTGATCGTCATCATGTTGTCTTTGTACTCTTGAAGTCTGTGTGTATCAGCGAAGCTTTGCGATCTTCTTCGCTTCCGGGAACAGTTCCATCGCTTTGAGGAACTGCTTGTCCATGTGGAGCATCACCGATGTGTATCCGTTGTTGTTGAACACCATACGTCCAACATAGGCCTTGATCACATCGTGCAGGAAATCTTCGTCTTGCTTGTACTCGTCGTCCTTCCATTCCACGTCCTTGGCCTTGGCATTCTTCTTGAGCATGTCGATCACATCGTCGTCGATCTTGAACTCGCGCAAGAACTTGCCCATGTTGCCTTCATACGTTGCTCGGATCTGCTTGCCGTTCTCCTTCATCAGATCGTCTGCCGTTTGCCAGAACAAATTCTTTGCACGTAGCTTTCGTGCAAGGAATCCGATCGTATCGCTCTTCACGATGTAGTCAGGCGTCACGCCACCACCACCGTACACAGTACGTCCGCTTGCTGTCTTGAACACCGGACGCTTCTTGAGGTTCGTGTCGGAGTTGTCCTTGTCGTGCGTGATGTTATCGCCTTCCTCACCTTCGTCCCTACCCTCTCCGCGGTAGTACTTGGACTTGTCGTCGTACGGCCGCTGGATCAGTCGACCGGATGGCGTGTAGTATCGCGAGATGGTGAGTCGGAAGGCCGAGCCGTCACCCAAGGTATACTGACGTTGCACCAGGCCCTTGCCAAAGGAGGTCTCGCCGACCACCAGACCTCGATCGAGATCTTGGACGGCACCGGAGACGATCTCGCTTGCAGAGGCAGAGCCACCGTTGATCATCACGATCAGCGGAATGTCTTCGAGCGAACCACCGGGGTTGGAGATGAACTCTTCATCGAATTCCGGGCGACGTCCCTTCGTGTACACGATCTTCTGTCCGCCCGTCAGAAACTCATCGGCGATCCGATATGCTTGGTCTAGGTAACCGCCCGGATTGTTCCGTAGATCGAGCACCATTTTCTTCATGCCCTGCGAACGAAGGCGTTCCGTGGCCGACATGATCTCGTCGTACGTGGTGGCGCTGAAGCGATTCACGGTGATATATCCAACATCGGAGCCATCGATCATGAACGAGGCATCAACGCTGTTGATCGGGATCTTATCGCGCACGATGTCGAAGACCAAGGGGTCCTTTTCACCGGAACGTTTGATGGTGACCTTGACAACGGTACCCTTGGGTCCGCGCAATTTCTTCGGCACCTGCTCACGCGTGAGCTTGATGGCCGTTGAATCGTTGATCTTGGTGATCTTGTCGCCCGCCTGAATGCCCAAGGCCTCGGACGGTCCACCAACGATGGGCGACACGATGGTGATCGTATCGCTCACGATATCGAATTCCACGCCGATGCCTTCGAAGGAACCCTTGAAGTCCTCTTCCACCTTTGTCATCTCCTTAGCGGAGATGTAGACGGAGTGCGGATCGAGTTCATCGAGCATGCCCTTGATGGCCGCTTCGGTGAGCTTCTGGGTGTCGACTTCTTCGACGTAGTTCTTCTGTGCCATGTTCAGCACTTCGCTGAACTTGCGCACTTGTTCGAACACATTGTCGCCGCTCACAACCGGTTGGACGTAGAGTCCGAGACCGATGCCGAGGAGGACGCAGGTCGTGACCAAAATGGACAGACGGAGGGGGGAGGTTTTCATATAGCCTTCAAATTACGAACGTTCGATGGATGACGGCTCGGTGAAAGGGCTCGTGTATCAGTGCTTCACGAGGATCCGGCCGGTTTGCATATGCTGGCCACTTCGCACAACACAGGTATAGGCGCCTTCGGGCAGGTCCGTCACGTCGATCTGCAGCGAGCGCGTTGCCGCGCCGCGCCACGTATAGCCCGCAGCATTGGCCCCTACGGCGTCGATCACCTGCACGGTGCACGCCTCGGTGGGTTGCGAGAGCACGAGCGTCACGGTATTCGCGGCAGGCAAGGGGGCGGTGAGAAGGGGCACGGTGGAAGGGATGCCAACCACCGACACGCCCACGGGCATGTTGCACCGAGAGATGCCATCATACCCTACCGCCTTGCCAACACCTTCCAGGGCAAGTTCCTTTTCGGCACATCCCTTGATGAAGACGATGGTGTCGCGCACGGGCACGAGGTCTGCGCGCACCGGTTCGAAGCAGACCGTGAGGACGGCGGCAGACCGGGGTGCAAGCGTGATGGGAAGCTGGTGCGCAGGGATCGAATAGCGGATGTTGCCGCGGATCATCACCGTGGGAATGGTGATGCTGAAAATGCCGGTGTTCTGAATGGCGATGTTCCTGCAGTCCACCATGCCAAGGTCCACTTCGCCGAAGTTCACAGAGGTGCCGGCGCCGTCGCTCGAAGTGATGGAGAGCGTGAAGCCGGGAATGGTGTCGAGTCGGACGGAGCGATTGCCCGCCGAGTCCACGGCGACCACGCCCCAAATAGCATCGGCGAACGGATCGAGGATGGTCACGGCAAAGCGGAAGACGGAGGCCGTGCTATCGGTAACGGTGAGTTGACAATTCTGAAGTCGATCGTAGGCGATAGCAATGGTATCAAGACCGAAATCGCTTTGCTCGGTCTCGGTGATGGACACGTCGACGTTCGTCGAACACGCATCTACATCGGTCGTGATCTTCGGTGCGGTATTGTCGACGCGAACATCGACGCTCAAATGCTGGATCGAACGCACGACACATCGATCGCCGATCTTCAACGTGTCGTCGGCCATTCCGGGAATGGTGTACGTGGCGCAATACACAAGACGCAGTGAATCACCAGGCGCCATGCGCACCGGCATGGTCGCACCGAGGACGTTGATGCTGTGCGCCCCGAACGAGATCGAATCGATCACGTGCGGATAGGCGCCGTAGTTGACGATGGTGACGGTGTCGCACCGACCTCTGCCGACCGGCGTGACCCAACTTTTACCGGGAATGATGTTCTGACTTCCCACTTCGCGCAGACCAATGGTGAAGCCTGCGAGTTGCACCGACGTTTGCGAGCGTTGCTCTGCAAAGTCCTCGGCCTCGATCACGGCGGCACCATCGTTGTATGGATTCACGAGCGACATGACGAATCGCACGATGCTTGTTGGGAAAGTTGCGTTCTGGAACGTGAGGACGACGTTGCTATCGGTACCGGGGACGAGTTGCACACGCTTGAGACGTGTGTCACCCAAGATGGAATCGGACACGATGCCGTTGAGATCGAAGCAACTTGGTGCACCACCGAATTGTGGCGGCGTTACGTCGAGCGGACGGAAGGCCATGCCGCCAACGTATCCGTAGGAGTTGGCCTTTCCGTAGCCATACACATAGATCCCGAAGTTCGTGTCGGCCGACACTGCATGCACACCGCCACCCATGGCAATCTGTGCATAGGAATACTCAGGGTCCGGGAACACACGGAAGCGAGCCGGATTCACAGGCGCTCCGTCCAGGATCACGGTGCCCACCTTTGGTGTAGGGATCACGATGTTCAACCACTGTTCCTTGTACACGGAATCATCCAGTTGCGGATCGTTCACGGAACCAACGTACATGTACGACTGAACATTGACGAATCGATACTTGTCCATGAACTGTTCGCTTGGCGGGATCACCATCATGAACGGATCGCCAAAGTTGTTTGCCATGCCCTGCGATCCGGATGGCGATGAACTCTTTTTGAAGGCGGCAATGAGTGATGGCCGCGTGGTGCGCACCACCGTTGGCTGGAGAAGGGCGCTTTCGTAAAACTGTCCCTTCTTGAGAAGAGCCACGGTATCGGCGTCGACGACCACCTTCGTGGAATCGAAGCCGGCAACAACGCGGAAGAGATCGTTCCCGATCTCGATCTCATCGCTCGGAAGCGCAAAGGGAGCAAGAAAGGCGCGCTTGCCCCACGTGCGCACGGGATTCATCTGCTCGATCACGCAGTCGCGCGACGAGAGTTCCCCGGCCTGTTGGATGGGCAACGTTGCACGCTGCTGTCCGCCGAACACGGCAACAGGCTTCGAAGCGCGAACCGTCGAACCCGTAAGATCGGCGAATGCATCGGTGGCGGGATCTGCCTGGACGAGGTAGGACTCGCCACGGTTCAGCAGAACGGATTGGGGTCGCACCACTACGTTTCGATACGTGGGGGCCGTCGGCACGATGTCGACCACGGTACTGTCTTCCGTTGCCACAACGGCGAACTGCGATGGCGTCGAGCTTCCGCTCAACGCACCGAAGCCGGCGAGCTTGGCATCCGATGTGTAGGCCATCACCACATAGTCTTCGGCCAACGCATCCGTGGGCAGCACAAGGAAGGCTTCGCTCGTGAGCTCTGCCTGATTGAGCGCATACACCGTGATGTCATCGGCACTTGCGATGTGCACGCTCTGCTGCGCCACCTCTTCGCCTTGACCGCCGGAGTTGTCGATCACACCGCCGTTGTTGAATCCGCGGAGCTCGTAGGGTTCGTAGTAGGTTTTGAATTCGAAGATCTGCCGCGGGTCGGTGATCGAGAAGTTCACCACACGCACGTTGCCGCCGCGATCGCGTAAGGTAATGGTTCCGGATGTCGGACGCTCGGCGCCGATCTCGAGATAGATCTGATGCTCGCGCTGACGGAGCGGATCGTTGGGAAGCTGATTGGCGACGTTGTGAAAATTCGGCAGGAAGGTGATCCAGAAGTCACGACCCTTGCTATCCGGATAGGGCTGGGCCCATACGGTGGAAGCTGCCAGGAGCATGACGAGGACGATGCGTTTCATAGTCGTATCTGCGTGACACGATGCCCCTTGGCATCGTAGGCCATAGCCGAGATCTCCGAACCTGTGAATTCCAACACCACAAACCCACCGGACGTTCCGGCATAGAGCGAGTTCGCTCCCTTTTTTGTGGCACGCGCACCTGCTCCGCCGCCGGACACGATGCACGAGAATGTATCGGAGGGATCGCGAATGATCTGTACATCGTGATCATGTCCGCAGAGATACAATTGCACGTGATACCGGTCCAGGATCGGCTTGACGTGTCGAAGCATCACGTCCTGGTCGCCATAGTGTCCGTACGACCGAATAGGATGATGTCCGATCACGACCTTCCACTGCTCCTTTGCCGACATGAGCGTTTCTTCAAGCCAGGTGAGCTGTTCATGCCGGTATGGACTTCCCTGCATGATCGGCTGTGTGTCTAGACCCACGAACCGCACGTTGGTTACTCCCTCCACCGAGTCCTTCCACGAATACCAACGGGCAGGCATGTTCCATCGCGGATTGCGCTGTCCGTAGGCGATCTGCGCGTCGGGGTCCGATCGATGATCGTGATTGCCGAGCACGGCATGCCAAGGGAGGGCGGAAAGGTTCGGAAGGGCATAGATCTTTTCGAACTTCGACGTCCACTGCGGATCGTCGGCACTCACCACGCCATTCGGATAGATGTTGTCGCCCACGCTGATGATACCCGCAATGGCCATCTCTCCGGCAACGGCATTCATGCCGGCAGCCACGGAGCGCTGGAGAGCGCCGCCCGTGCCCCAATCGCCGAGCACGATGTAGCGCTTCGCCGCCGTTCCCTGCGCCACCGAACGGAGGGCGGGATAGAGTGCAAGGAGTCCTTGGAGAAAGAGGCGACGATTCACGTCTCGAAAGTACGATATTCGCGGCGTGCGCAAACTCACTCACGAAGAACTTCTTGCTCGCCGCCTGACCGTGGCCGAGGCGTCCACGGTACCGCGTCATGCCGTCACGGTGGTCCTGCAGGACATCCGCAGCATGTACAACGTTGGTTCGATCTTCCGCACGGCCGATGCCATGCGGATCGAACGGATCATTCTGACGGGCTATACGCCCACACCACCACGACCGGAGATCAAGAAAACGGCGCTCGGAGCCGACGACACGGTGCCCTGGTCGTATGAAGGCGATATATTCGTGGCCCTTGCGGCGGAGCGAGCTCGCGGGTCCCGCATCGTGGCACTCGAGCTCACCACCACGTCTCTTCCCATTTCTTCCCTTTCCACCGTGTCCCCTGCCACACCTTCACCGATCACCTTGGTCCTCGGCAACGAGATCTCGGGCGTGAGCGACGATGTGCTCGCCGTGTGCGATGCATCCGTCGAGATCCCCATGGAAGGGGTGAAGCATTCGCTGAATGTTGCGGTGGCTGCCGGGATCGCTCTGTACGAGGCCATTCAATGTCGATGAAACTTGCCGTCCCCACGAACCCCCTCTACACACCGCTTGTTGCCAATGCCCAGCGTGTGTGCGACGATCGGGGGTGGACGTTGATCCGCGCCTCGGAAGACGAGTGCGCATCGTTGATGCTGCGCAACATGGTCGACGCGGCCCTGCTCACACCGTATGGATATGGCGTTGCCGTGTCGAAGGTGGACTACCGCATCGTTCCTGCACCGATGATGATGGCGCACGACTACACCAACATCGCCGGCGTGTGGTTCCGCGAACACTGTCACGACGTGCGCACGATCGCCTCGTCGGCACCGCGCGACTTCATGATGATGATCGGATCGATCGTCCTGTCGGAGAAGTTCGAGATCGTGGCCGACCTGCAGCACACATCACTCCCCTTTGCAGAGGCCATCACGTCGATCGATGCCCTGGTGGAATGGGCGCGCGACACTGTTGCCCCCACGCTCGATATCACCGAGGAATGGTCGGACCTTGTGGAGACGCCGTTGCCACTGGCCTTCTGGGTGACGCGCATGGACAACGAGGACATCGACGCTGTGCAAGATGCCTTTGTCTCGATGGCCGATGCGTCGGCATCGCAAGAACGCGAGATCACGGAAGTGGTGCCCACCGAAGGCGATCACTTTCCGCGCGAAGGTCGCATCTCGTTCCGCTGGAGCGACGATGTGGAAGAGGCGTTGTTCGCTACGCTGCAGATCCTCTTCTTCCATCAGCACTTCCCTGAACTCCCCGCCGTGAAGATCCTTGGCCGCGACTAGGTCCGGCTGGATCGGCCTGCTCGCCCTTGTCGTGCTCGTTGGCTGTTCCTCTCCCGACGCGCCCGTGGACGATCCGCAACGCAACGGAGCGCCTCCCATTGCAGGCTGCACCTACACCTCGTGGGACAGTGCCGGCTTTCGCACCGGTGCCACCACCGGAGCGATGGCAGAGATGGTGATGCAGACCGCCGCAACATGGGTGATGATCTGCGTCACCGAATACCACAATGCCACTACCGATGCGATCGCACCCGACGCACAGGGAACCAGTACGGAGGAAGACCTTCGCGCTGCCATTGCTGAAGCGCATGGGCGTGGACTGAAGGTGTTGCTCACGCCGCACGTCGACACGTACACGGGCGCATGGCGCGCCAGCATGACCCCCACCGATGCATGGTTCCGTTCGTACGAGCAATTCATTCGGAAGTATGCGCAGTTGGCACGCTCCACGCAGTGCGAGATGTTCTGCATCGGCACCGAGCTCGTACGCGCAACACAGCCGAACTACGATGCACGATGGCGCGCGATCATCGCGTCCATTCGCGCGGACTACAACGGACCGTTGACGTATGCGGCGAACTGGAACGGCTACCCGCAGTACGGCATCATGCTCGACGAGTACGAGCAGATCACGTTCTGGTCGGCGCTCGACTACATCGGTATCGACTGGTATGCACCCTACGGCGCCTTCACCGATCGGTACAACCGCATCCATGCGCTCAGCACGGCCACCGGCGTTCCGGTGCTGCTTACGGAGACCGGATGTCCGAGCGTCGAAGGGGCCCTCGATCGGCCATGGGACTACACCGCGCTCATCACGGCGGGCAACGCCGCAAGTGAGTCGACCCAACGCACGTACTACGATGCCGTGATCCATTCGTTTGGCAAGGCGGAATGGTGCAAGGGTCTGTTCTGGTGGAATTGGGAAAGCATCCCGTCGGCCCTCGAGTCCAAGCAGTACACACCGCGGAACAAGTCGGCGGCCCCTCTTGTCAAGGCCTTCTATCAAGGAGCCGTGTAAGCGTATCTTTGCAGACTGAATTTTTCACGGAGAATAGCATGCAACTGTACGTCGACAGCGCCAACCTCACCGAGATCCGCCACGCCGCCTCGCTTGGCTTCATCAGCGGAGTGACCACGAATCCTTCGTTGCTGGCAAAGGAAGATCCATCCCTCGATATCAAGACGCTCATTCTGGACATTCACAAAAGTGTTGGCGGACATACGTCCGTGGAAGTTGTCAGCACGGACACGGATGGAATGCTGCGCGAGGCCGACGAGATCCTTTCGTGGTTCCCCGAAGCAACGATCAAGATCCCGTTCATCCCTGCAGGCCTTGCCGCCGTACGCGCCCTTGAACGTCAGGACGTGCCCACGAACGTGACGCTCCTGTTCACGCCCAACCAAGCGCTCATTGCAGCGAATGCCGGCGCAACCTATGTGAGCTTGTTCTTGGGTCGACTCGACGACATCTCCACCGACGGACTTCAGGCCGTACGCGATACCGTCGAGATCTGGGACATGCATGAACTTGAATCGTTCATCATCGCTGCATCGATCCGCACGCCCATCCATGTCCTCGAATGCGCAAAGGCCGGTGCCCATATCGCAACAGTGCCGTACAAGGTGCTGATGCAAAGCATGAAGCATCCGCTCACCGATGCAGGTCTGGCCGCATTCCTTGCCGACAACGAGAAGATGAACGCTGCAAAGGCCTCGCTTGCGTAAGTGGTCGTTCATCCTGGTGATGGCCATGGTGCTTCTCGCAAGCACCACGCGCGCACTTGCGCCCGACGTCAAGGCCATCGGGAAGAAGGCCATTCCGTTCATGCTCGAAGATCAATACGGTCGGTCGTGGAAATGGGATCAACACTGGAAGGGCAAGCCCACGGTGTTGATCCTTGCAGACCGAACAGGGAGCGAGTACACGAAGAATTGGACAGACCAACTCACGGTTCGCTATAAGGACAAGGTCCAGTTCGTGGCCTTTGCCGATGTGTCACTTGCACCGGGCTTCATCAAGAACTACATCAAGGAGCGCTTTCGCGAGGCGTTCTCCTATAGCATCCTGATGGATTGGGATGGCGATGTCTTCGAGTATTACCATGTGCAAGAGGGATTGCCGAACGTGATCTTCATCGACGAGACGGAGACGGTGCGCCTGCATACGTGGGGCACCGGAAAGGCAGAGCACGTGCAACAACTCACGAATGCCATCGATCGTTTACTGTCGCGATAATCACCATGCCCCTCATCGTCGACCGATCCGCCAAACGTGCCGACATCATCCAGCATGCTGCCGAGGTGTTCTCGCGCACGGGCTATCACGAATCGAAGATGCAGGACATTGCCACCCATGCCGAGATCGGCAAGGGCACCATCTATGAGTACTTCCGCACGAAGGAAGAGCTCTTCCTGGCTGTCTACGATTCGTGGATGACGTCGTTCGAAGATCTTGTGAAGATGCGCGTCGAGGCGGCCACCGATGCCATGAGCAAGGTGGACGCCATTCGCGACTCGGCTGTCGAATTCTATTCGTCCCGCGCCGAGCAAGCACCGCTCTTGCTCGAGTTCTGGGCACATGCCCTTCGCACGGACAACCCCAAGTTCCTTGAGCGCATTCAATCCACACGCTCGTTCTTGAATGACCTCGGCAAAGGACTCACGCAGCAACTCGTCGACGCAGGTTGGTTCACCGCCGTCGACGCCGAAGCCTTCGCCCTCCTCGAAAGCGGCATGTCCGACGGCATCTTCCTTGCATGGGTCCTCGGCGGCCGCACCTTCCCTCTCGACAAAGCCTACACCTTCCGCCAAAGCGTCATTGGTCTTGGCCTTCTCACACCCATGGGCAGAACGGTACTGGAGGAGAGGTTGAGGTTGAAGTTGAAGAAAGGATTTTGAAGAGAGAAGTAAGAGAGAAGTAAGAGAGAAGTAAGAGAGAAGTTCTGCTCTCTTTCCATTTTGGTCTGATTGTATTACACCTTGTACACCGATATTGCTTTTCCATCGCTGACTATTTCCTCGGTTCAAGCGACATGGCTTTCCGGCTCATCGCGAATCGGAGTTCGTCGTCACAACTTGCCGTGTATACTCCGATCCACTCCTCAGGAAGAGGCATAGCTTGTTTTGGGAAGGATTCAGCAGCTGCCCAAGGTAAACATGACACGTTGATCATCACACGCTACATCGAACAATCGCACTTCTCTTTTACTTCTCTCTTACTTCTCTCTTACTTCTCTTTTACTTCTCTCTTACTTCTTTCTTACTTCTTTATTAGGGTCTAGTCCCAAAAAGGTGGGT
>JAFDZT010000005.1 GCA_018266735.1 Bacteroidota bacterium
TCCTAACAATAGGGGGCTGGTACAAATATTCGACCCAACTGCTTGAGATCTGCAAATCCACAGTCTCAAACGGAGGGTCAGGTATGAACCGCGCATGGACAGAATCGACAAACACTCCTCTGTCAATTGACTCACTTACAGACAAGGAAGTCCATGAAACCCCGTCGCGTGCAATGTTTCCAAGCAAATACGCTACACAGCATGCTGCTACCACGAACATCACGATAAGCGCGGCATAGTAGAAGGGTTTCTTAGTCATTCACGTTTTCTCTTCCAAACTCATTGGAAACTTGTGATGTTCTTCTCAGTGCGTTATATCAAATAGGTAAGAATGAAGCCCGCAACACAGACCACCGACATAACTCTTGTGGTCAAGGTGTACTCCATAAGTGACTCGCCCTTTGAGTTGCGAGATTCCAGCAGATTCATCATCGTGTGCCGTCGCCCTTATGCATCGTTTCACCTTTCAACAATCGTTCGCCCTCGTTTCTATCTCACCTGGAGTAGTGCACCTGTGACCTCGTGGGAAGGTCCATAGATGCGCACAATGTAGCTGCCGCGCTCTAGTACCCCGGCGATCACCACACGTCCTTCGGGATCCGTTTGTCCCTCCTGCACGACTGCTCCAAGCATCGACACGATCTCGTACCGAATGCCTGCAATGGGATATGGAGCACGGATCGTGAAGCAATCCTCGGTTGGGTTTGGAACGATCGAAAACGAAGTTGGTGCCGTGGTTTCGCGGACTGAGGTGACAGGATCGCCAAGACGTACGAGAATACTGGGCCATACAAACGCGACGACTTGCGTTGTGGCCAATGTGGCTATATCGATGAGAACTGATTCGAATGGCAATGCAAGATCATATCTACCTGTGCCATAAAATGATGCGTCCGGTATCGATCTCCGAGAGAATTTGAATGTCGTGGGGTACGATGAGGTCTGTTGCCCAATGTACGACCCACCAACCGACACGGCCCCTTGGCCGTCGACGACGAGATAGAACAATCTCAGCCGCGGATCATCAAGGTATCCGAAGGGTATGACCACGGAATCGATGAGCCTTCCCGAGTCGACGTTGAGATACCAGATCACATACTCACTCTCGTTCACAGCCGTGCCCGGTGAATACTCGTGTGTGAGCACGGCGATCGTTGTATCGTCATAGAGCTCCATGTCGTCCGTGAACGCCTCCCCACCTAAATGGCGCCATCGGAAGCTTCCAAACGAACCGAATGTTGTATCGATGAGGCCATTCGTGTCGAGCTTGATGACGGTGCGCCCGGAAGCAAGGTACTGCTCACCGTGATGATAGACCATGAAGTGACTGCACCGAGAGGAGATGTATGGTTCGTACGAGACGATGCCACGATCCGATACGTGGACCAGCAGGCATCTTGTTGTCGTGTCGTCGATGACCTTGGAGCATGCGATCGAGACGTTGTGACCGTTGGCGACCCCGTTCTCCTTACCGCACGTGAATGTCGGATCGAGCCTGACAATTCCGTTCGTTCCATACGTCGAGTCCAGCCTTCCATTGGCAAGAACACGTGCAAAGAACGGCGTCGGGCCCACGTTGGCGACCACGACAATGGCTCCCATCGAATCCACGAACACACCATGCAGACGGTCGTGCTGCACCGTGCCGAATGGGATCACAGCCACACCCTGGTCACCAAACGACGGATCATGCTCACCGTTCGGAAGAAGTCGCTCGATCACGATCGAGAAGAAGGTGTCTGGCACGCGCTGACCGAGGCGCACTGTCACGATCCGATCGTATCGATCGACCACAACCCGACTTGTGAAGATCGAAGGGCCTTCGTTGACCACGTCAATATTTGATCGGACCCGTAACTGCGCCTGTCCATTCGCATCCCACTGTGCACACAGAGGCATGAGCATAGAGAGAAACAACAAGGTCAGTACTGTAGGGTAGCGCATAGGCCGACAATATACCAGAAGCTCCTATCGTGCGATCACGAGTCGCAGGGCCACGCAGTGGTGAGGGCTTTGTTGAAGGATGGTATAGACACCATTGCCAAGATCCGATGTGGAGATGGTCGTGCGTTCGCACAGTGGACCACTACTCACGGTGCGTCCCGCAGCATCGACGATGCGATAGGTGGTGATATCCGACCGACAAGGAGCTAGCGTGACCTCGTTGGATGCCGGATTGGGCCATAGATGTGTGTCGGCCGTGACCGCCGCTGCATCAGGCACTGACGTGATGCTCTGGCACCGACGTTTGAACGCAAACGCTGAATCGAGCTGGTTCCGGTCGATACCGATCCCACTTGGCAATGCATTAGCATTCGCCGGAAAGATGTTCCTGCTCTGCGTTGCATAGTTGGTGTAGAACGATGGATCACCGCCAACAAGAGCGTTGTTTTCGAAGCGCTTGTTCGCATCGGTGATGTCGGCGAAGTAATAGGCCAGCGTGCCGTTGCCTTCTGTCTTGCCCGGACCGTAGATACCGCGATATCCGCCGGCCGACTTCATGCAGTTCGCAACATTGTTCGTGAACACGAAGCCGTTCATTGGCTTGTAGGCCCATGTGATCGCACCGCTCTGCGAGATGCTGTTGCGATCGACGATCACATTCTCGGGATCGCCGATCTTGAGGAACGTCCCGACATTCGGTCCGGCATCGTTGCCGTCGCCATACGTGGACCCGTCGATGTCGATGAACCTATTGTTCACGATGTGAATGCGCGACGTGCGCATGCTTGGCGTATCGTCCGTGCCCGACAGCGTGATACCCGCACCAACGCGACGCACAACGTTATTGGAGATCGTCACGTCGCTCACCTCGGCCTGCGGAGCCTTGCCGCCTTCATTCCTCACCGTGAGCAGGATGGCATATCCGCTTTGACCGATGGGAAGATCGGCCCAGCAGTTCTCGAGCGTGTTGCCGTCGAAGAGCACACGTCGACCTGTCTTGAGCTCGAAATGGTTCTTGATGGTCCAGTGCTTGCCGGCATAGGTCTTATGTCCAACTCGCCACGAGAACGGCTTGAACAGTACGTTCCTGCGGATCTCGATGTCGCTCGGCACAAGTCCCGCAATGGCAGGCGCAGCACCGCCGAACATGATGTTCTCGCCCGATGCCGCGAGATAGTTGTGCATGATCTTGAACGGACCCGGTCCGTTCACCCCTGCAATGGCCTGTGCATCGAAGCCAATGCTGTGAAAGTCTGCGAAGTACGAATCGAGAACAGCAGCGTTCGCACAGTCGAGTCGCACACCGAACTTCATGATGGTGCCTTCGTCATGCCCGTGCACAAAGCAGTGGTCGATCACGAGATGATGCGGCACCACGTCGAGCGTGGACTGCGCTGCACTGGCATCGCCAAAGAACATCAGACCATAACTCTCCTGCACCGTTGTTGCGGCCGTGATCTCAAGTCCGACCAATCGGTAATGATGTGCGCGAGCACGGGTATAGAAGGCGGGAAGGCCAGAGGTGTTCGTTGTGATGATGCGAGGCATGAGGGCGGCATGGTCCGGCGTAACGTAGGTGTTGATGGGTGGCAACTCGGCAGCGCGCGACGTTGTGAGGATGATCCACCCGGAGCCGATGGTCTTCTCGGGTAAGGAGAACGATCCGGCAAACTCAGCACCAGCATCCAGAATGATGACCGTCCCAAGCGTTGCCTCGTCAATGGCCGCTTGCAGATCGGTGTGATCACGGCCGACAGGGCCGACGGTGATGCGACGGTAGCCTGTGGTGTCGGGTGGACAGGTCTCGACGGATTCCGTACGTGGAAGCGCAGGGAGAGGCACTTGTGCGTTGAGCAACGTCGACGTGACGAAGAAAGCCACAACAACGAGAACGAGACGAGGAGTCATCACATCAATTCCCCCAATACACGAACATCAGTATCGATGCCGCAGTCATGATACAAAGCGTTGCAATTCCTACCACATTGCTCATGGTCTTGTTCGTGTACTCACCCATGATGTCCGCACGATTGCAAATGTGCAGCACAAGACCGATCAGTACCGGCGCCGTCACACCATACAGGATGGCCGTATAGATGAGGGCCGTGATCGGACTCACATCAGTGAGATCGATGGCCAGGCCAATGCACAGTGAGATGATCATCGTGATATAGAAACCCGGGGCCATCTGGAATTTCTGATCCAGTCCCTCCTGCCAATCGAACGTTTCCGACATCATATAGCTCAGCGCTCCGGCCAACACAGGAATGGCGATAAGTCCTGTCCCGATCACACCAATGGCGAAGAGCGCATAGGCCATGTTCCCTGCCAACGGTCGAAGGCTCTTGGCGGCGTCTTCCACGGTGACGATGCTTGTGATCCCGGCAGAATGCAGAACTGTGCCGGCCGTGAGCACGATGAAGAAGAAGACGAGTGTAGTGTAGAACATCCCGCTTCGAACGTCGGTGGTCATCGAAGAGATCACGGCCTTGTCAACAACGATGTTCTTCGTTGCACCCTCTTCTACTTCCATGGACGTCTGCCAAAAGAACAGATACGGAGAGATCGTTGTGCCGAGGATGCCGACGAGGATCATGAAGAAGGACCGATCGAAGACGATGGTTGGCAGAACGGTGCTCTTTGCGACCTGCCACCAGTCCGTATCCACAAGGAAGGGGATGACGAGATACGACAGCAACGAAAGACACAACCACTTCAACACCGAAGCGATCTTCCGATAGGGCCATGCGATGATGGAATACATCAGGATCAGGGTGAAGGCCGCGGAGAACACGGAGGAAGGGATGGATGGAACAACCAGATTCCCAACAGCACCCATACCGGCAATGTCGGCGCCGATGTTCAAGACGATGGCGGGAAAGCTCAGGCCTACGATCAACCAGAGCACCGGACGTGGATAGTGCTGCTTGATGGTGGCCGTAAGACCGCGTCGTGTGACGATGCCGATCCGTGCACACATCTCCTGGATCACCACCATGAGCGGATACGTGAAGACGGCCGTCCACAAGAGATGCAGACCGAACTGTGCGCCCGCAGCAGAGTACGTGGCAATGCCCGAGGGATCGTCGTCGCTCGACCCCGTGACGAGTCCCGGACCGATGTTCTTCCAACGAGTACCCATGCTATCTCGGTGCTACTCTCAAGATCGTTGCGATCGGTGTTGCCAGATCTGTTTCCATGATCAAGATATAGGAGCCGGGAGAGAGCGAACCGACGTCGATCATCGTTGAGGTGGTGGGTTCTCCTTGATACATCGATCCCACAAGTGCACCATCGAACGAGTACACGACAAGCGATGTGAACTCCTGCTCTCCACGAACCTTCACACGACCTGTTGCCGGTGATGGCTCCATGGTGATCAACGAACGTTGCTCGACGACCGTTGTTCTGTCGTCATCCGTCAGACCTGTGATCACGTTGGAAATTGGAACCGTATGCATTCCGAGATCCATCATCGGTGATCCAAGAGGTCTCTTCAACAGGCCATTCGCATGCAAGCCGACCACCGGGAGGTGTTCTTGTGCTATCACATGGATCCCGTCGGCCTCCCACTGCATGTCGTAGTCATGGATCAACGACAAGCTATCTGTCGCAACCCATGTTCCATTCCCCATGCTTCGCGTTCGAAGATCCACCACAGCGGTCGGGAACTTGTGCGTTGCCGATGTCAGCTTTCCTGAGAGATGCGTAAAGGCACGCGCCATGATAAATGCGCTATCACCTCGAACACTGATCCGTGGATGCTGCAGCATACCCTCTGCGTCAAATGCCGGTATCGGGATGGCCGACGCATCGTCCCAGCCTCCGTTCGGTGCTCGAGGGATCACATACACGCGCTCGTGACCATTGCCGGCGCCGGACTGATGTCCACTTGCCATCAGCGCCTTGCCGCCATCATCAACGTTGATGTAGTTGACGCTGAATCCTTCGATGGAGATCGATGTTGGAGCCGACCACGATTCGCCATCGAACGTGCTAGTATTGATGCGGCTGATCGTTGAATCCGTATCGATCCACGTACACAAGGCGGTGCCGTTCTCGCCAGGTGATACCTGTGGAGTACGATGGTCGTGTGTGCTCTTGTGAACGGTACGAAGATCTGTCGCCGACATCGTACCATCTGTGCCATGCAGGACAGAGAAGGCGATCATGGCATCCGTTTGTGTCGAGTCGACAGATACCCATACGACCACGGCTGAAGTGTCCGTCAACCGCGTCACACTTGGCTTTCCGTCAATACGATCGAAGGCGAACTCACCCCCTGACATCACGACGCCACGGTCAATATTGACAACGGCCCATCGTACGTCGGAAGAACGCAAGGCCTGTATAAAGGGAATGTCCGCAGTGGAGTTGGTGCGGTCGACGTCGAGTTCGCTCCACACCACGACGACCGTTGAGTCTGTGAGGAAAGAGATCTGAGGGGAGACCATGCTGTTACCGTTCGTCTCGACGCGATGAATGGCCGAGACGTCGGCACGACCATGCTTTCGTACCCCAACGTTCAACGTGCCGATCCCCGTGCGATGATCTTGGTCGATCCATGTGATGCAGGAAACCCCTTTCCCCTGTGCCGAATGCGGAGATGGAGCTGCTAGCGGATTCAGTACTTGCAAAGCATGGGCTGCGTGAGAGGTATGATCGATCTGCTCCACCCGCTCTGCCGGCTTCCCGTCCGGCTTGATCGAAGGATAGTAGTCCTCAAGATCAGCGCCGGCGAGAACATGACTCCACAGTACATGCGGACCATACAGGGTTTTTGTGACCAACCCCCATGCCAAAGCACCTTGCACGAGTACGCGTACGTCGACGCCAAGTGAACGAAGCCGTGTGGACTTCGACTTGCGATCCTTGTCCAATGTGATCGCAAACGCCTCGGCACCATCAAGATTGACCGTGAAGGTGGCCGTGATCGACGCGGCTCCCTTCACTGCGTCAAGCGTGATCGCAACACCACCACCAATGGAAAGTCCACCTGCTTGCAACGAAGGATCTGTGAGCGTGTCTCTGGTGACGGGCAGTGTTCCACGCGGACCCCACCACCCTTGCTCATCGGATCCCACGTTCACACGCGATGTGATCGCTCCATTTGCGTCGATCACCGGTGTGAAGGTCAGTGCGACCACAAAGGATACGCCGCCTTCACTACCCTCTTCGATCGCCTTGGTCACCTGGAACAGTGGTTTTTCAAACGACTTGCCCGGTAGGCCGATCTCCAGACTCACCCCTTGCTTGTTCAGACTCAGGACATCCAAGTTCTCGTACTTGTCAAGCTTCATGCTCCATTGTATGCTGCTACTTGTGGAGGCCGACACGGTGGGAACATTCTTCAAGCCTTGCTGGATGAACGGAACGGCTGCCTGCACGATCGTTCGTGTGGCAGTTTGAACATTGTTGATCACGTAGATCAGGTCTTGGAATGCGTCCGATACGTCGGAGAACGTATTGTACGGCGTTTCGATCTTGTTGTTGTACCCATCAGCGAGCGTAAGGACGTTGGTGACCGTGTCCCACTGCAGTTGAACCATGATGCTCGTTGGAAGTGCGAACACGGCTGTCCCACCGATGATGGGAATGTCGTTCGGGATGAGTTGGTCCAGGATCGGTCCGGTCGTGACAATGGCAGTGATGTTCGGTTTGCCATCGGACGTGAATGGATCTCTCCACTCAACATTGTCCTTTTCAGAGAGCCACGATGGGCGATTCGCCGTTATGGCGAAGTACTGCGGTGTGGACGCGTTCACAAAGGTCTTGCCCTTGTATGCATTGGCCACAACTGTGGCGCGTGGTGGATCACAATCCGCCATGTCGACGGATGCTTTCCATACGCCGGGTCTGACCTTCGTTGCAGGAATGGTCTTGATCACCTCTCCATCATCGTTGGCAACGGTGAACACGACGTTCGACTCTGCCTCTTCAACCGTGAAGGCATAGTACGTGTTCATCAGCTTCTGGGCTTGATAGATCTTCGATTGTCGGAACGGTCCGATGCGCGAATACATCACCGGGATCGGAGGTGGTGGTTCATAGTCGATTCGTGCCGCTATCTCAAGGCATCCGTCAAGAATACCTTCAAGGGAGATATTCGTTCCGGACGTAACGTAGAAGTTCTCAGAGTTGACGAACTCCATACGCAAGGCACGCGGCGCCGTTATGGTCACAAGCTCTGCCTTTGGCTTCGCTTCGACCTCCTTTATCGTGAAATATGCGCGAGCTGAGTCAACGACCTTCCCCCTTCCCCGATCATACAGTCGGAAGTACACGGCAAAGCCGTCCTTTCGAACCGCCGGAGAAGCTGCTACTTGTCCCCACGTGAACCCGCCTTGATACGTGAACACATTCAAGATCCGCTCATAGGAATTGAATGGGCCCCATCCTTCCGTAGCACTCAGGCGTGTGTCGTACTCGTATGCCTTTGCACATCGGACGCTATCGGGCGACAAGAACGTTGTCTGTAGCTGAACGAGCGAAGGGATCGTGTCGTTGTACTCGATGTTATTGCGCATCACCGTGATGTAGCCATTCACACCGTGCGGCTGAGCGATGACGCTTCCACGTTGTACACGCCACATGCCAATGTCGTTCAGATGGAACTGTGCATAGGCGAACGCTGCAGAGGAGTCGATCACAGCGTTCGAGATCGTTTGTTGTGCCGATGAAATGCCGTCTGTGATCGTAACGGTCGACGAAGAGGTAGCGATGGCATCGTTCATTGGATACGAGAACAGCGCAGATGATCGCTTTCCCTCCAACACTTGCAGGCGTTGGAGATCCTCGAAGCCCCATGCCTCCTTCCACCCATTCAACCCTGCTGCGGCAAACAAGCTGTCGTCTGTGTTCGTACTGTCACCTAGGAAAACAGATCGCGTGCTCGGAGACATGGTGGCCCATGCCTTCCGAGGAAAGATCCCCTGTGGCGAGCCGTTGAGGAAGAGTGCAACGCCTGTGTCGCGGACGACGACCGCTACATGCTTCCATGAGCCATCCCGCACGATGCCGGAGCACACCATACTATCTGCGCCCAGTTTCGCCTTGATGGAACCATCATTGGCGATGCTCACAACAAGATCACCCTGCGGGTGCTGCCAACGCAGAAGAGTGAGAGGGTCCGTGTGGTAGGATCGTACAAAGAACCCCACGCTGCGGATCGTATCACTCTGAACGAGCATTGGAACGCGCACTCGCGTTTGAGATGAGAACAGTACATCTCCGCTGTAGGGAACAGAGGGCACCACCGCTGTGCTGTCCATGTACGTGATGTTGGAATCCGCATCTGCCAGTCGCAAACGTACCCACTGTACGTCAGGAGGCAGGTCTGCCAGCGTAAGTACGTCGTTCACATCCTGGAGGCCGCTTGACGTGAACTCCGAATGACGTTGGAACAGAAAGGCGGGGAAGGCGGGGAGGATGGCAATGGTCGTATCCCACCGCAATTGCTCGGGGGCGATCTCATCGGAGAAAGCAACAACAGATATCGCCGTCGTTCCTTGAGGAATGTTCTGGACATTCAACGTGAACAGACACGAAGCTCCGTCGGCTAGGGATGGGATCCGTCTCGTCCCGAGAGGAAGTCCGCTTGTGTTGAAGAACGTCAACCGCAGACTATCAATGCTTTTGACGGCCCATTCAAGCTTCACGGTCTGCGTCGTGTCCGGCCGCAATGTTCCCGTGCCATTGTTATGCGGGTTCCATCTGCGCAGCTGAAAGGCAACGTTCTTTCCGGGCTCGAGAGTGACGTTCACGCGAGGATGACCGAGATCGAACGACACACTGAGCACTTGGTCGAAGGGCTGCGGGATGTCTTGGACATAGACTCGTGCTAGAACGAAATCGGAGCGGACGTCGAGGTTCGAGATATCGATCTGCTTGGCGACCGTCTTCTGCAGATACGTTGCTGCTGGTGCTACTACGGAGTCGAACGGAACAATGTCGCCATTGTGCAACATGCTTGCGAACACAACTCCTACGGTGTGATCTGGTAACCCACTCAGCGTGAACACGGAAGTCTGCGACGGAACTGTGCCCGCATACGCCGAGCGGATCGGGCCATAGTTGTTCGTACCAATGTTCTCGAGTGAAGCGGCGGAGATGAACTGTATTGGCGCCGGGATCATTGGGATCGAAACGGCTGTTTGGAGGTCTTCGGCATCGAAGCTTGTCGTCACAACGATCGAAGTGCCAAGGGAGGCGGTATCAGGGACGATCACGGTGAATTCGTCCGGTATCACCGTACTGTCGTACACGTTATAGAAGTTCGCCGTGTTCGCTCCTTGTAACGCGATCGAGAACTCATTGACGGCGCTTTCCAACATTGTTGGCTTGGTGAAGATCAAGCGTAGTCGGGCTGCTGTACCGGTCGTGAACGGGGCTTGAGAGGCCGAGTCGAGACGAACGCCTACGTTGCCCCACGAGAAGGCCAGTTTCCTTTGCGCTTCTGTGATCACAGTGTTGTTCTCTCGGAGGAACTCCACGGTGATCGTTGCAAATGGGGCTCGTTGCAGTCTCGATATGTCGATCGGCACAACAACGCTACTATCAAAGTTGATCAAGGTCTCAACTGGCGTCGTCGAATCACTTCGCACGATGATCCGTGCTTTACCGGCGCGTGCCGGACTGGAGCCCACTTCGATCGGAAGGGTGGAAAGAAGACCGCGCTGGATGGTTCCGAATCCGGTTGCAGATCGGATGAAGTACGGGGCGGCCGGATCGGTATCTGCGTGCAGATGTACCGGGAGAATGCAACAAAGGAGAAAGAGAAGAAGCAATGAGAAGCGCATTTCGATCCCTGCAGCGTTACAGATACTGTAAAGTACGCCGAAAGAGATCAAGTCGCATGCTCCTCGGTGATCCACATGCGCTGTTCACAACAACGCATGTGGATCAGGGGAGACCGGGTCAGATACCGAAGACCGGCAGGATCGCCAGGCCGTTCGGATCCGGCATATAGTCCATTCCGGGAATATCACCCTTCAGGCCAAGTGTGAAACCGGCACCGAATCGGGTCAGCCACGGCGTAGCCGGATCTGCTGCCCCACCGCGTGCGCGGAAGATCACATCGTGGGTGATGCTCGTGAACATGGGTCCGGAAGGATCCATCACACGCATGTCGATGATGTCTCCCACTTGCGTGCCCGGCGTCGTGATCAGCATGATGGACGCAATGCCATATGCATCAACCGACGACGTTGGCTCGCTGAGAAGATCCTCTGCCGTCAGCGGCTCAAGATCCTGGAAGGCGAATCGCAGGTCGGGAGCGAGCTTCGTGATGGAACCAACACGCATCGTACCATCAGGGCGGTGCCACATGATCGCTACTCGTGCACTCTCGAGTCCTTCGAGCGGCGACACTGAGTCTTGCACTACGACTCCGTTGATGATGCCGGTGGTGACCACAGTGTCGCCGCCCCCGCCGCCATTTCCGCCGCCATTACCGCCACCACCACCATTACCACCACCGTCCGGTGGAAGAATGATATCGTCGCAGGCCACCAGTCCGCCGCACAACACGACAATGGCCATCGCTCGCATCAAGATCGAACGCATACAAACACTCCTAACAGTTAAAGATGAAATCCAATGCCAACCAGCATTCCAACACGAGAGGCCGCATTCCATGTGCCGTTGTTTTGGTAGAACAACGTCATCATGTTCGCACCGGCGGAGATGGTGAACTGGTTCACATGTAGTTGAAGTCCAAGGGTTGGTTGCGCAACGACCCCGCGAGATGAACCGCCAAGGTTGAGTTGCGCAAAGGGTCGAAGTCCGAGAGGTATGTTCCATTGCGGCGTGTACCGATACGATGCACCGCCCCAGAGCATGGCATACTGTTGTTGCACCGATCCGTCAGAAGAGACCACGCCAACGGGGAAGACGTCGTTGTGCAGGATGGCACCGATCGCATGCTCACGATCGAGAGCATACTCTGCTTCTAGACCAAGGTTTGGTGCCGATGTGAGATCTGCATGCGTTGCATACATGTGATAGGTCAGCGGCGTTTGCGTGAGTCGTAGCTGCAGAGCAGAGGGTCGAGACAGCGGTTGTAGCGGATCGGACTCTTCGATCGTCGAGGCCATCGTCGACGTGGTCGTAGAGGTCGATGCAACGACAGGTATCGCATCGACAGCAAGCATGGGCGACATGCCGATCGTTTCGATCTCTTCCGCTGCTACACCTTCCGTCGGTACCTGTTGTACATCGTGCTGTGCATTGCGTTGCTCACGTTGCTCCCGTTGTTCGTGCGTGGTACCCTTGTCCGCCATCGGTGCCGGGATCGCACTGCGTTGTGGTGCCGAGGGGACGGCTGCCACTGTTGATGTAGGGCCCACAGGGATGGAAGGCGGCACGGAGATCAACAGTGCTGTACCAACTGTGGCCACAACGGCTGTGGTGGCCGTGGCAAGGGCCATCACCGATCGCACCACCCACTCGGTGGCAAGGCTGGCAGCGCCCACCAACGGGATCGGCAGCAGGGAAGCTTGTTGGGCGGACTCGACAATGGAGGCATAGAGATCGGGAGGGACGATCGTTGCCGACACGTCGTTGTCCATGGCCGCACGCACTTGTGATTGTGCTTGGAACTCTGTGCTCAGCTCCTCGTCGCGTAACAGCGTCGAGAACAATTCGCGCTCTTCGTCCGGCGTTGTTGCGCGGTCGAGGTAGCGGTCCATGATGTCGAAGATCTCAGTGTTGTTGTTCATAGTGGTCGTTCCCGGCGATCAAGGTCGAAGGATCGGAATCAATGCTGCACGCAGCCGTTGTTTGGCGCGTGCGATGTGATGACGCACCGATGGAAGAGAATCACCGGTGACCTCGCAGATCTCTGCATAGCTCAGACCGCCATACATCTGCAGCAGCAGAGCCTCGCGGTATTGTTCGGGCAGTTCCTGAAGTGCCGCATTCACCAGTCGCTGGATCTCGATGGTCTCGTAGGGCACGTCGTGCGACGTCAGCCCGAGGTCTTCGATCTCCATCAAGGTCTCGCGGTGATCGCGCTTCATGTTCAAGCAGCCGTTGCGAGCGATGCGCATCAGATAGGCACCAACATTGTCGAGCTGTTCGCCCTTACGAATGGCGAGCAGAAGTTTCATGAAGGCATCTTGCACGATGTCGCGCGCCTGTTGCTGACCGCCCATCACCTTGGTACAGTAGGCCAGCAGGCGTCGGATATGTCGGTCGTACAGTACACGGAAGGCCGGCTCTGCAGCAGTGCTACCGAGCCGGATATGTTCCAACAACTGTCGGTCTGATTCTGATCGTAGTTCGTTCATCTCAAGCAAGGACACGGGAGTTTGCGATTTGTCCCACTTGAACGAACTGACCGTCGGTCAGTTACTTACGGACCGACATTTTTGGTGGTAATTTCACGAAATGAACAGAGTTGATCGGCTCTTTGGCCTTCTCGTCTTCCTGCAATCGAAGCGGTATGTGACCGCAGAGGATATCTCCGAGCGGTTCGAGATCAGTGTGCGCACGGTGTATCGCGATGTGCGTGCACTGTCGGAGCAGGGTATTCCCGTGGTGTTCGAGCAGCACAAGGGGTATCGCATCATGCAAGGCTTCTTTCTGCCACCCGTGTCCTTCACCACGGATGAGGCAAATGCCTTGCTGGTTGCGGAGCAGGTGGTGCGAGGCTTTACGGACAGGTCGATCCGTCAACACTATGGCACAGCACTCACGAAAGTGAAATCGGTGCTGCGTTCAACGCAGAAGGTCGACGCCGAGGATCTTGGAGCGCGCATGCATTTGCAACTACCCTCCCGCCTTCATACCGACGTTGACCACCTTTCCCCTCTTCAGCAGGCCATCACACGTCGCCTTCAAGTACGCATCGCCTATCGGAATGCCAACGACGAAGCATCCGAGCGCGTGATCGAACCGGTTGGACTGATCTTCTATGCCTTCAGTTGGCATGTGATCGCCTGGTGCTCGCTGCGCCAGGCCTACCGAGATTTCAAAGTGTTGCGCATCGGTGCGCTCGAGGTGACGGACACGCCATTCGTTCAAGAGCACAACGTGAACATGGCCGACTTCCTACGAGAGATCCCGGTGAACTATTAACGCGCGTGGTGGACTGCCATAGGGCTGTCAGTGGGTGGACCGAAGTTTGTGCTTCGATCATTCATTCACTTCCATAGGAGTCCGTTCCATGCGTCTCGACGATCTCTACAAGCAACTCACACGCGAATGCGCCACATCCACGAAGATGTTGGAGCGCGTGCCGTCCGACCACCTCGACTTCCGTCCGCACGAGCGCAGCATGGTGATGCGTGCCCTGGCCACGCACATCGCTGAGCTTCCGAGCTGGGTCACTATGGCACTCACATCCGACGAGCTGGACTTTCTGACGATGCCCTATGCACCTCCCACGGTATCGTCTGCTGCCGACCTGCTCGCCATTCTCGAATCGTCCCTTCGCTCTGCAGCGGCAACACTGGCTGCGGCGGAAGATGCCACGCTCGATGAACCATGGACGTTGCGCAGCGGCGAGGTGATCCATAGTGTATCCACCAAGTTCGAAGTGATCCAGATGACCATCAGCCAGATCATCCACCATCGTGCACAGCTTGGTGTCTATCTGCGTTTGCTGGACATTCCCATTCCGGGTAGCTATGGCCCAAGTGCAGACGAACCCACGTTCTAAGCGGCGCTTCGTCCCTGTTCCTGCAACTCCGGTGCATCCTTCGAGAGCAACGCCATCGCGCGTGCGTATCGAGATGCACCGGGCTTGGCGCTAAGTCCGTGGGCCACGATGCTGATGAACACCGTGATCATCACGGCATACTTGATCGTCGCGTTCGCAGCATCGCCCTGCTGGAGCTCGAGGTAGACAAGGCCGAGAACGATGGAGGCAAGGCCGCGTGGACCGAACCATCCCATGAACAACACGGTCGACCGTTGCATGCGCGTACCGATCAAAGCAATGGCCACAGGCACCATGCGCACCACGGTAAGACTGATCACGGCATAGAACACATGCATGATGGTGAAGTGCGGGACGGCACGCATCACGAGGATGCCGAACAGGAAGAACACCGAGAGGTTGAAGAGCTGTCCCCACTGCTCCGTGAACTCCACGCTGTGCTTCGATGCCTCGGCATATCCACCCTGAACGGCAAGTCCCGCAACAAAGGCGGCAATGAACATGCTCGCCCCAACACCATCAGCCACCATCATGCATAACAACGGAAGCGCGACCACAGCAAGTTGTTTCCACGCCTCTACCATCCGTCCGCGCGCCACGGCACGACCGATCAACACACCACCTGCACCACCGATCACGATGCCCACAAGCGTGCCGTATCCCAACTGCTCAACGATGAACTTCCACAAGTGAACGGAAGCAGCGCCCGATGCATCACCTGCCATGGCAATGAAGAACAGTAGGAACGGAACAGAGAGTCCGTCGTTCAATCCAGCTTCCACATTCAACGCCTCGCGGATGACCTTTGGTACGAGTGGACTTTTGACGATCACTTGACCGAGCCCCGCATCCGTCGGCGCAAGGATGGCAGCAAGGATGCCTGCCTCCCAGATCGACATGGACGGAAAGACCACCATTGCACCAACGGCTCCCAACAGGATCGTCAGCAGCATGCCGGTGCTGAGCAGTCGGATCGGCAACGACCGCACCGATCGCAACAACCGAAGTCCAACACCACTTGCATCGGAGAAGAGCAGCAACACCAATCCGATCTCTGCAACACGCAACAGAATGTCCTGCCCTTCCGCCTTCCGATCCCTCAACTCCGGCATCACCACCACCATGAGCATGCCCATCGCCGTGAAGATGATGGGAGCCGTCAGCACGGAGCGCTCAATGGTCTTCGAGAAAATGCCGTACAACAAGACAAGAAGGAGGAAGGTGGCAAGGAGGATCATTTCTTCGGTACTCCGATCGACGTTACCTGTTGACCACGAGAGGCATCCATATAGCACGTCCGTTGCTAACACAACGAACGAAGTACAGACCGTTCACAAGCTTGCTGCAGTCGGCCGTCCATGTGAGTACTCCGGTCTGCTGTGCAGACATGAGCGTGTTCCCTGCCAGGTCGAGAAGCTCCACTGTGAGCGATTCCTCGAGCAACGTGATCGTAACAACAGACGAGGCAGGATTCGGTGCTAGTCGTGGTTCTGTTGGGTTCGATTCGTGAACGGAAGTGACCGCCGTTGGGCGCGAGAATACAGCATAGGTTCCTTTCCCTTCGAAGGACGCCGACACCAGATCGCCCTCGGTACTCGCAAACGACGGAAGTGGCTTCCACGTGGCCGAAGTCGCGTCCCACTTATGGACCACGGCGAATCGGCCTTTGTCTGCGGCATGCCAGGTGCGGATCTGCATCGACCGAATGCCGTCCATGGTTCCGTCCGACCCGATCGCGACGAGGTCGCTCAACAACTCGTCGGCCTCGTCGATGCCATTGAATGGCGGTGGCACGAATCCTTTGACGATGCACAACGTGGTGCCCGAGAGCTTGACGTTGCTCTCTTTGAAGAACTGCGCTTGTCCGTCGTGGGCCAGGATGTTTTCGGCGGCATCGGTTTGCAGCGTTCGGCCGTAGATCGGCAGCTGTTGTTCTCCCTTCGTTGATGGGATCGAGACCACCATCTCTGTAGCATCACCATCTTGTTTGATGGTTCGTGTCTCCAACGTTTGCGTTGCATCTGCAATGTCGATGGTGGACGAAGAGGCAGCAGTCGTTCCAACGAAGAACAGTCTGCGCGATGTTACATCGGCCGTTTCCGTTGAGATGGCAAGCTCTTCTTCTTTCTGCGGATCCTCGCCACCCTTCGCCATCGACACGGCAGGGACAACGATCTCTCCGTTGTTCACACGGGCGATCGTGGAGGTGATGCGATCAAAGCCGCTACGACCGAACACCTTGACGATGTTGCCTGCACGCATACCAAGGACGCGCAACGTGCCGGTGTTCGACGTCTTGCCTTGATACAGCAGTTTGTTGCGCGTAGTGGCATTCTCCAACAGGTCGACGTCGATGTCGATCACTCCAATGCCGCCATTTGTCACATTCACGAGTCCGCTTCGTGCATTGGATGCAACGGTACGGTCGAGGATCTGCATCGGTGGCTGATAAAGACATGTTGCTTGATTACTAAGAATGTCGCGCGGACCAAGCACGATGCTATCTCCAACTGCCAGAGTGCGATCAGCCGGACGCAAGATGCGTGCCCGAACTCGCGTTCCACCAATGGTCTCGGTGCGCGTGTAGGAGTCGCGATACATCTCCCAGCATGGCTTGCGATGCGTTGTGAACTGGAACGTCGCAGAATACAGATCGCCACCACCGGTGGTCCAAACGGTCCGATCCGCCGAGAGCTCCGATGCCATGCGGCGAGTTTGCGCGGAATCTCGATCTCGGAAATAGTTGTAGTGCATCAGACCAAAGCACCGTCCTTGTCCAGTCATGTCGAGAAGCGGTTGATTGTTCCAGACAAGCCACGAGGCATACTCGTCCACAAATCCAAACACATGATGCCCGAGTTCATGCACGAGCGTAGTTACAACATCGGTCTTCACAAGAGCGAGCCAATCAGGCAGTGCCGATCGGTTAAGGTTCCCGTCGCGATTGCCATAGTGCGCGCGTGGCATATAGGCAGCATGACCTAGCCATTGAAACGCTCTGCCATAGTACAGTCCACCAAGCTGATTCACGTGCGGCCATACGGTGTTGCTCGTTTCGAAGGCAATGTCCTTTGCACCCCACGACTGCTTGGCGTCCGAGATTGCAATGCGTTCGATATAGGCTTGGCCATCGGTGATGTCGAGCAAGAAGTCGCTCGATAACCGCATCCATGAAGAGAGTGAATCGATGTACTCCTGATCTGCATCCCATTCAATGCCCACCATGAACCGAAAGCCGATCATCGTATGACCAAGCACCACGCGTTGGTTGCGAATGTCTTTGAGTTGTGGCAGTATGAACGACCCATCGGTACCAAGCCTGCGGCTACGGATCGTTTGTACATAGAGCGTATCAAAGCCCGGTAGACGATCCACCTTGTCGGTGGTCTCGGTTTTCACGATCACTTCGAACTCCACGAGCGTGGTGGAGTCGACGTCGAGATCACCGAACGACGTTCGGATCCTTCCATCGGCTCCCACCGTACCGCTCTTGATCAATCGCCGATCGTTGCACTCCACTGCATACATGCGATACGGAACGTTGGCAAGTAGGGTGGGTACATCGTCGGTAAGCTCCATATAGAACTCCACATCACGACGTCGATTCTGCTCGATGATCGTTGCCACAGCACCGGATGTAAGAAGTGGACCGAGATCGCTAGCACCGGTCCATCTTCCTTCAATGAACCCCCCGGAGCCAATGCTACCGGAAGGTCTTGCAAGGTCGGCAAGGATGGAGGGATCGATGATGTCACCCGTGTTGAGATCCACAAGATCGATGTACGTGTCATGGCCGATCACGGCGATCGGATCTGTTGGGTGGATGTTGAGGAATCGCGCAGGCTTTCCTGTTTCGATATCGAGCAGTATGTCCCATGCCTTGGTGCCATCGTTCCAACGATAGAGGCGCGAAGCATCAAGCAACAATGGAATGCCATTGAAGAAGCCACCCTGCACCGGATCGATGGGCTTGCTTGCACTCTCCGTTACGTCAAGGCAGCTCTTGCCATCATACCATACCACCCTCCTACCCTTCTGTCCGCTTTGCACCACCACAAGTGCATCATCGAGCTTTGCGATGTTCACCACACTGCCGGTGAGTTCATTCGAACAAAGTCGCACGATCCGCTGTTGGGTGGCATTCACGGTGAACACGCCATTTGCAGCACCAACCACATAGACATTCTTCTCGCACACCACTGTCGTGGCAACCGAGAAGTACTCCATGCCTTGAACTTGATACCAGTCGGCTCCGCGGTTATAGGAGAACCACAGCGTTCCATCGTTCGCCACGGCCATGCAACTGGTTGCGCTGGCGGCAATGGAGGTGATGTGTTTGTCGATGATTGGCTTATTGCCGACCGTCCATTGCTGCGACTTCGTCTCGTACACGGCAACACCGGCCGTGGTGCCGACGAAGATGGATGAACCCTCGGTGTTCACGCAGGTGAGCGTGCCCACTCCCTTTGGAAGTGTGAGCTGATCGAAGGTGGCGGCAGGGAGCGTGTTCGCAAGGAACAGAAGAACTAGGCCGAGGCCGCATGAAAGTATTGCGCGCGTCATGATACCCTCCTCAAGGTGAAGCGTGAACATACGAAATTGACAATTGTCATTGTCGCCTCCGGCCCTCACCGCTAGTTTCTCTGCATGAAAACGATCATCATTGGCGGAGTAGCGGGCGGAGCCTCGTGTGCGGCACGTCTGCGCAGGCTCGACGAATCGGCAGAGATCCTGATGGTGGAGCGCGGACCGTATGTGTCGTATGCCAACTGCGGTCTTCCATACCATATCGGCGGCGTGATCGAGCGCGAGTCAAGTCTGCTCGTGGCGAACGAGCGCACCTTCCGCGATCAGTTCGCCATCGACGTACGTACGAACTGCGAGGCCGTCGGCATCTCGGCCGCAGATCGCACCGTGACGTTGCGGAACACACAAACGGGAGCAACGGAGACGTGCTCGTACGACAACCTCGTCCTCGCACCGGGCGCCGCGTCCGTGCATCCGCCGATCCCGGGCATCGACCTGCCGGGCATCTTTCACGTGCGCACCGTGCCGGATGCACGGGCAGTGCGCGAATGGATCGACCATGGCAATCCCTTCCTCGCCGGCATGCATCGCTACTCCGGCTTTCAGGCACGCAGGCGGAAACGCAAGGCCGTTGTCGTGGGTGGCGGGTTCATCGGACTTGAAGTGATCGAGAATCTCGTCCGCGTAGGATTCGACGTGACGTTGATCGAGCGCCTCGATCAAGTGCTGCCTCCGCTCGACACCGAGCATGCACGCGTGATCGAAGACCACTTACGCAAACATGGTGTGCATGTTGTGCTGAGCGATGCAGTGGCAGAGTTCGCACCATCGGAGACCGAGGCGATACGGGTGACAACAACGAGTGGCGATGTCCATCTCGCAGATCTCGTCATCCTGGCCATGGGTGTCCGTCCCGACGTGACGCTTGCCCGCATGGCGGGCATCGAGATCGGAGCGCTGGGCGGCATTCGCGTGGATGAGCAGATGCGAACGAGCGATCCCAACATCTTCGCCGTGGGAGACGCCGTGGAGGTGCGAGATCACGTCACAGGTGTATGGAGTTTGATGGCATTGGCAGGTCCGGCGAACCGACAAGGTCGCATCGCTGCCGATGTGATCGCAGGTCGCACCTCGAGATTCCGTGGCACGCAAGGCACCTCCATCATCGGTCTGTTCGGTGCTGTGATCGCATGGACGGGAGTAAGTGAGCGAACGCTACTGCGCTTGGGCGACACGGATCACGAGAAGATCTACATCTACCCCAACGACCATGCAGGCTACTATCCGGGAGCGAAGCCGATCGCCATGAAGGTGATCTTCCGTCGGTCCGACGGACGATTGCTCGGCGCACAGGCACTTGGCAGTGAGAGCGTGGACAAGCGCATGAGCGTCCTTGCCGCCATGATCCAGATGCGAGCCACCGTATACGACCTTGAAGAAGCAGAACTGTGCTATGCACCGCAGTTCGGGAGTGCTAAGGATCCCGTGAACTTTGCCGGAATGGTGGCCGCCGATGTGCTTCGTGGTGATATGCCCATTCGACATTGGGATGTGAACACGCATGAGTTCATGCTCGATGTGCGCGAGCCCATCGAGATCGCTGTCGAGAGCATTCCCGATGCCGTGAACATCCCGCTCGGTCAGCTTCGAGCACGCCTCGACGAGCTGCCGCGCGATCGAACGATCCATGTGTTCTGCAGATCGGGTCAGCGTGCGTATTATGCAACACGCATACTGCTGCAGCACGGCTTCCAAGCCTTGAACATCTCGGGTGGTATGCTCTCGTTCGCACACAATCATCTGCTCGACGACGAACGCACTACCACCGAACTCACATGATCAAGCTCTTCAAGGTTGTCATTCGAGAAGCGCAGAAGCTTCTCCCCGTCACCACATACTTTCTCTTTTCGAACGAACTCCTCGCCCTCACGCAGCAAGTGATCGCAGGAGAGTATGGCATCTCCGTCAGCTCGTATTTCAAAGGACTGGTGATGGCCCTCGTGATCGCCAAGGTCATCCTTGTGGTCGACCTCCTGCCGTTCATGAACATCTTCAAGCACAAGGCCGCCATCTGGAACACGCTCTGGTCGGCCGCCATCTACACCGTGGCGTCGCTCTTGTTCCGCGTTGCCGAGGGAACCATCTCGGGTTGGTCGGCAACGGGTGATCTTTCAGCCGGGTTCGCCCACTTCACCGCCGAGACGCCGTGGCCGCGCTTCTGGCTCGTACAGGCCTGGATCTTCCTGTTACTTGTGAACTACTGCCTCTTCCAAGAGGTGGGTTGGCGCATTGCGCCGCGTGGCTTGTTCGACATCGTGTTTCGTGATCCCGCACCGGATCAGATGCGGGATCGGTAGTACAGTTTTGATCGCCGTACAACTCTTCCGAAGCACCGTGAAGGATGGCGCGGGGCGTCTTCCGTGTATGCTCTAGCATGGAAAGGTTGTGAGGGAGGGAGAACATGATCGTCACATCTCTATGGGACAATGCCTAACGTCGGGCGAGTGTAACAGTCGCCCGATTTCTGTACACGGCGCGGCGTGCGATTTCGAGAAGTTGCAACCAGCGAGCGAAACGCGTGCCCGGTAGTGAATGGCACGTAGTACCGTGAGGGGGTTATCTATCGATCCTGAGCGTCTATGTCCTCAAGGTTGACATCCCTCCGTCCACATGCATGATCTGTCCGGTGATCCAGCTTGCCCTATCCGACAGCAGGAACTCCGCCAGGTTCGCAATGTCCGCTGTTGTTCCGACCCTCTTCATCGGATGCCGCAGACCGCCGGCTTCCCGCTTTTGGTCACTGTTGAGCAGGGACGCTGCTAACGGCGTGTCCGTCAGTGAAGGGGCAATACAGTTCACGCGGATCGTTGGTGCGAACTCTGCGGCCAACGCCCTCGTGAGTCCCTCGATCGCCCCTTTTGACGCTGCCACTTTGGAATGAAACGGCATACCCAGTTCTACCGCCACGGTGGAGAACAGCGTGATCGTGGCATTGGCACTGTTCAGAAGCTTCGGCAGGACGGCCTGTATCGTCTTGATCGCTCCGACAACTTGGAGTTCGTAGTCGGCCACAAAGTCCGTTGGAGAGATCCGTTTGAATGGCTTCAGGTCTATCGTTCCCGGACAGTAGACAAGTCCGGTGAGCGAGTCCGGAAGAAAGTCCAACGGCAACACCTCATCCAATACGTTCAGATGATGATAAGAGAGGTTCGGATGATCGGAATGCTCTGCACTGGTGTTGTAGGTGCCATACACATGCACTTCTGTTTCCGCGAGCGTATGTGCAAGTGCCTTTCCGATTCCGGACGATGCGCCAACGATGAGGTAGGATGACATAGGTGAACACGTTTCATTTCGTGGATGGATACGTCAGCGTAATGATCGTTCTAGGATGGTGAGCGTTTGAGAAATCGATGTGCTGAAAATGGTCCCGCCAGCACAGTTTCTTGGCAAACGTTTCTATCTGCTCAATTCTGAATCCACGATCGAGGACACGTTGAAGGATCTGCTTCGTACTGATCATCCCCCGCGACACGTAGGGTGAGAGCCCGGTAACGGCACCATCGATGTAATTCCGCGTCCGACCGTACTCTATCGGGTCGATGCATTCCAAACGCTCAAGAACATCTGCATAGCTCGTCGGGAATGTCATTGTTGTTCTCTCTAGGTTCTCATTCGCGTGTGCCGATCACACACAGAGACAGAGAACAAGGAACGACCGTCATGGGGTTCCCGCAGAATCTTGACGTTGCTACCTCTGCGTTGGTGACTTCAAACGCGTTTCGATCTCACGCAGCAGCAGTGGTAGTGGTATTGCTTCAATCGTCGCGTTCAGTGAGTACTTGTCGGTTCCTGTGTAGACAACCAATGCTCTTCGCGGAGCGAGATCTTGGATGGCTTCGTAGAATCCTCGACGCGGTGTTGGCACAGAACTTCGTTTCACTTCGATGGCCCATTGTTCGCCGGTGTCGAACTGCAACAGGATATCCACTTCTACTCCTACTGACGTACGATAGAACCACGTCTGTACGTTCTTTGAATCGACAGTGGAGATCTCGCGTTGTGTGACTACTCATTACCGCACACGGGTGACCACTTGATATTGCATTCCAACGCAGAGGCAACTGCAATCTAGTATTGTGCTTAGACAAGTCGGGCTTTACATTGTCCCGTGATCAGTTGCGTGCGGAATGACGTGGTCGACGTGAGCGGAATCTCCAATCTACCAAGGATCCATCTTGAACAACCTACCCTCATTGCCGTCATCATGTAGCCTAAGGACAATCTCTTCTTCAATAAACACGGGCTCTAACTCAGAACGTGAAGGAAGATCTGAGTCAATCAGAGTTATCAATGGTTGCAGCCCAAGATCTGCATATTGACGAATCACGGTCAACAATTTTTCCTTTTTCCGATTATCTAAAGACTCAAACACACCGTCATGGTATGTGAATCGAGGAAATCTACAATCTAGATGTGAACGCAGTATGGCAAGATCAAATGCAATGCATAACAACTTTCTATAGGTGTGACCTAAATCTGCACTCGTGGCATTTCCTGTTGTGTCTAGTATCTCAGCTTTGAATTCCAAATGCCCTTCCTTATTAGGGCTGACGCTAAGCAAGGCCTTTCTGTCAATAACCTCCTCCACTATCTCACTGAAGTAAAGACGAATCGAGCTGAAGTGGCTTTGCTGATCGGAGTTTTGCTTTTCGACATCAGATTCAATTTGGATCTGTAGGTTGCTTCGCTCATCAGCCAATGACCGTATTTGAGACCGCAATTCTTGCAGTCTGTGCAGAAAGGTACGTTGACGTTCGAGTGTAGTGATGTCCGCCTTCAAAGTAATCAGTTCGTTCGAAACCTGTTTAAACTTGGCAAAAATGTCCGTACTGCTTAGAAATGATAGCATTTCAGAACGCTTCTTACCAAGAACCGTCAACTCGGAATTGATTTTTTTTAAGAGTGTTTCAATCTCCGAACGTTCTTCTTGAAGATAGCCCCTTCTCTCATCAGTTATTGCTCTATTGAAGGCTATCAATTGTTCATAGTCTCTCTTGATCTGACCTTCGAATAGAATCCCTGCCTCAAGAAAGAGGCGTTTGGCCTCCTCTGGATTGAACAATATCTGATCTTCTTCCAGAGATGCGATTATTTTCTTACGGCTCTGGGTAAGAGAATAGCGTTCAGAGTTGAGCTCAGATATTCGCTCGTCAATACTCTCAACGAGTTCTTTGTTGTTGTTCTTATCCTGAGTGCGAAAATCAAACGCTTCCAACAATTGTTGCTTTTTATGCGCCTCCGCTTGTTTGAGTAACAGTATGCCTTCAATTTTGCTGACATCTTGAATAGAACCACGCAGCTCACTATTTATCGTCTGCTCGCGCGACAACGCGTCATTGAGCTGTTGCTCTTTGTGATAGTGTTGTTGAATTAGGCTGTCGTCGAATCCAAGAATATGTGCAAGGAAAGGTTTCCACTCCGAATGGGCGCCTTTGAATTTGTTTAGTTGAAATATGTCATTGAAGTCATCCTGAGATCGCAGCAGATATCCTAAGCCTTTGCGATAGTCCCATGGCTTGACAGACCGGAGGTCCAACACACCATCAAGCAAATCCTTCGCACGTTCAAATGGCACTTCTTGATGATCCCACTCATATAGCGATGAAGTCGTAAAGTCTTGGTGTGCCGTTTTGTGCCTCTTGAAGCTAATCTTGCTTGATTCTTCTACGGTTCGGCGAATCGTTATGTACGATTTGTCTTCAAGTTCAATCTCAAGATAGAAAACAAACTCACGGAACAACTCGAAGTGCTTAAACAGAAAGAATCTTTGGTCTCGACCGGCTAAGAAACAGAAATCTAACAGCCTACCTAGTGTGCTTTTGCCAAGATTATGTGTGTCTTTATTCCGATTCTCTGGCAGATGAATCTCTGCAAAGACAACGTTTAAACCTTGAGCAAAGTCGATGGGCTCAAAAAGCTCTGGTTTGTTGGAGTATAGACGCGAGAGTTTCATTTGGTTCTATTGTATTCCAACGCATCTGTTTTAGGTCGGTATTCGACCAAACCCAGAAGAAACAGAAAACTCAATGCAGGCAGAAACAAAACGTCGCCTCCATTTACTTTCTTCTTCGCATATGCTCGAAGTTTGTCGTAATCCTCTACACGTTGCATCTTTAGTCTGACAAGCAAGAGGAGTGATAAACTGACTACAGTTCGATCTGGGTGAGAATGTTTAGTCGGTCGAAGCATCTGACCCCTCACCAATGTCACAATTCCAATACATGTAAAAAAGGACTGCGCGTGTAAGTCTTTTGTGACCGTGTTGTCGAAGTACTGGATCTCGACCATACAACAAGTCAATCAAATATTCCATCACAGCATCAAACGTTTGATAACTGCTACGTTTTGCTATGATCTTCAGTTGAAACTCATCTACAGCAGACTCATACATGCGCAACAACTCCAAATTTTCAGGTGCCGATAGAAAATTGCGGATTTGAGCTGTCTCTTTAAGGTAATTGCGCCGTTGTACCTTTGCATACTCAGGCGTCATGTTGTTGCGAACATTCTTTTCTTCGTAAGATACACGGTTCGTAGGTGGATCGTCGAGCAAGTCCACAATATCGTCTCGATTCCGAGCAAACGCCTCAACCACTGTTGCCAATTCGTCAGGACTTACAATCAACGGAGAGTCAATCGGATCAATGTCCGCTTCACTGGCCACTTCCTTGAAACGCTTTAACCACAACTCCAATTGTTCAATGCCACAAAGGTAAATTGATTCGATTGGAATAGAACATTCAGAAGAGATATGAGCACGAATCGTTGTTTCTGCATTCGCCGCTAATCGACGGTTGGAAAAAAGCATGTAATTATCAAGATTGCCATCTTGACGAAGTCTCTTGATGCGTGGGATTTCATCTGCAATGATCGATGATTTACCATTGACACTAAAAAAGTCAGAGCCAGAGAAATTCAAGTTGTAACTGTTTGTGTGTTTGGCTTGAATGATGGTTGTACCAACCCAGGGGGCTCTGGTACTTGGATGCAACTCTGACGTACCAACAAATTTAGCGTCCCTCCCACCGTCTGGGCCTGTTGAAAATCCCTGCACTGAAACTCCAAGTAACCGTTGACATAGAAGCACGATCAAAGTCTCAAATTGTGTCGGGCTTAGGTTCTCATACATATACATCATAATGCAATATAGTGCTAAAGTCAACTAGGCATCCATCTGAGAGTTTGGTTTTAGATGGTCTGTTTTCTTTCGTAAGCACAGTGACAGCGACCCTCTGGAGATTCCGGAACATACTGCCCCCCTGTACCGGAGCATACTGACGCCCTCCTGTACCGGAGCATACTGACCTCTATATACCTGAGCATACTGACCCCTCTACTGTGAGAGTCGAGTGTGACATTCCGGCAGAAACTGACCCCCATTCAACTGATGGAGATTCGGCTCACGTTGACCACCTCATTCCGAACGCAACTAACCACCGCACAAAGTAAAGCCCGATTCCTCTAAGCGCAATACTAGATTGCAGTTGCCTATGCGTTGGAATGCCAAATCAAGTGGTCATCCTTGTGCGGAAATGAATGGTCAAACAACGCGGGATCTCCATACTACCCATCGTTGCTGCTTATAATAGGTCAGCCATTAAAGTGACCCCTAGGCGGCAGCATACAACAAAGCCCTTTGTAATTCATTGATCACAAAGGGCTTACGTTATTCTCGGAGTGGTCAGGGAGGGAGTTGAACCCCCGACACATGGATTTTCAGTCCATTGCTCTACCAACTGAGCTACCTGACCAAGGGCTACAAAGATAAGAATCTGGGGAGAAATACAGAATCAAGAATACAGAATGGCCACGCAGTGTCGCATGCTAGTGTCGCACGTCAGTTGAATGGCGTCCACGCGAAGGCGACAGTTGGTACCACTGCAGGCGCCGTGAAGACGCTCATGCCGAAGTCCATGGCAATGCGGTCGTTGGCGAGGCGCAGACCGAGATACAAGACCGTGTTGGAAGGTTTGGTGATGTCGTTGTTCCAGAGCTCGCCCACGAAGTGCAGATCGTGCGCATCCGAGAACCGCGAGTCCATGCAGAGGCCCACACCGATGGTCCCGTTCGCATAGTACACATTGGCGGAGTCGAGCAGTGTGCCGAAGCGCACCTGCATCGGACTTTCCCCTGCCACCTTTGCAAAGAGCATGGTACTTACCGCCGTGCGCTTGCCCGTGAACGTGGCCACACCATAGATGTTGCCGAGGAAGTTGCTGGCGTTGAGCCACGTGCCGGTGGCGCCAACGGCGTAGTACTGTTTGCCGCCTTCGACAAGACCGTTCTCTGATTCGGCAACGGTGACCTTGAGGTTCACATGACTTACTTGTTCTGCTGACGGGACGGTCGGGATGAAGGAACGTCCGGCCGTGATCGACACAACGTTGCCGATACCGGCGCCAGCATAGAGGAAGGCGATCTCGATGTCGCCCAGGAAGTGGTCGTTGCCAATGGGAATGGCCGTGGGCATGAGATAGCCGCGATGTCCGTGCCGATACTCACCATCGGCATACTCCATCCAGGCGATCTCCTTGGCGTAAATGCGAGCGCGACCGAATTGCGTGCTGATCTTGATGAAGAACCCTTCCTGATCGTTGCCCGTCTCGACGATGGCGCCCGTGACGATATCGCCATTCAACAACCGCACCACATACTTCGTGTCGCTATTCGGCTCCACCTCGTCGATGAAGTCCAACACATACGCACTCGTCGCACTGTCCGGCCGCGGCTGCCGATAGTTCTGCGCAGAAGCGAGGGCAGGGAGGAGAAGGAAGGCGGCGAGGAGGAACTTCATGGAAGAGAATCGGAAGAGGAACGGAAGAGGATCGGAAGAGGAATACAGGATCAAGAATACAGAATCCAATCATTCAATCGCAAGATCAAGGATGCACGAAGTGTCCCACGCAGTGTCCCACGCCAGTGTCCCACGCAGTGTCCCACGCAGTGTCCCACGCAGTGTCCCAACTAGTGTCCGCCACTGAGCGCCAGCTGTCCGCAGGCTGCATCGATATCGAGACCGCTGCTGCTGCGCACGATCACATTCGCCCCTTCGGCACGAAGTTGCGCCAAGAACCACTCGAACCGATCCGGAGGTGTTGGGCGAAGCTCTGCAGCGAAGCCAACAGGAGCGGTGAAGTCGATCTGATGAAACGGAATGATGTTGATGCGCGAGGGAAAACGTCGAGCAAGCTTGGCAAGCCGCTTCACATCGTCCGGACCGTCGTTGAGACCGTCAAAAAGGATGTACTCGAACGTGACGCCCTTATGCGTTTTACGATAGTAGTACTCCAGCGCATCGCCGAGTTGCGAGAGCGTGTACTTCTTGGCAATGGGCATGAGCTTCTCGCGCACACCTTGTGTGGTGGCGTGCAACGACACGGCAAGCTTGATGAGCTTGCCCTCGTCCGCCATGCGCATGATGCCCGGGATCAGACCGGCCGTGGAAATGGTGACGCGACGGGGGACGATCATGTCGGTACGCTGATCGGTGAAGATCTCAACGGCCGCCATCACATTGTCGTAGTTCTGCATGGGCTCGCCCATGCCCATGAACACAAGGTTCGTGATCTTCTCTTCGGAGTGCGCCTGCGCCTGCAAGTATTGGTCGACGATCTCGCCGGCCGTGAGATTGCGTGCAAGGTTCAATGTGGCCGTTGCACAGAACTTGCAACCGAGATTGCAGCCGACCTGCGTGGACACACAGAGCGTGAGTCGGTAGGGCTTCCCGGCATCATCGAGTTTTTCCGTCGGAATGAGCACGCTCTCGATGGACCGTCCATCGTAGAGCTCGAAGAGGAACTTCTTCGTGCCGTCGTCCGAGTGCTGGATCTGCTGCAAGGCAACGCTCTGCATGCGATACGTTTCGGAAAGCGATGCGCGCAAGGCGGCAGGCAGGACGACCATCTCGTCGATGGACTCGAGTCGGTTGATATACAGCGCATCGTACAGTTGATGCGCACGGTACTTCTTTTCACCAAGCAAGAGGAAGAGTTGTTCAAGTGCTCCACGGGTCAAGCCTTTGAGCTCGGGTGGACCCTTGACGATGTCACGTGCGGGAATTGCCATCTACAAAGATAGCGAGCTCAGCCGCTTGCCGCCCTACCTCCGTGCCGATGGCCACACCCATGCCATTGCACCCGAATGCCTGCACGTAGCCGGGGCCGGTGCGCTCCACACGCGGTTGCTTGGTGGCACTGAAGCCCATGGTGCCCGCCCAACGGTGTTCGATGCGTGGACGTTGCGTGGGCAGGATGACGGTGTAGAGGAGTTCCTCGAGCGCGCGTTGCACCGGTTCCGTGAGGTCGAACGACGTGGTGCGCTCGGCGTCGAAGTCCAGGTTGCGGCCTCCGCCCAACAGCACGCGGTTACCGAGCGACCGAAAGTAGTAGTACCCTTCGTCGTAATGGAAGGAGCCCCGAAGGGGCAAGGAGGCAAGGGGCTCGGTGACGATCACCTGGCCGCGTCCGGGCGTCTCCATCACGGCATTGGTGCATTCCACCACCACACCGGCATGGAAGGTGCGCTCACCCATGATGCCCTGGGCCGTGACCGACCAGCCATCTGTAAGCAATTCCTTACCCGTTACCATGGCACCTGTGTGGATGACCACGCCGCGCTCGGCCGCAATGGACCACAGGGCCTGCATGAGTTTGCCCGAGTGGAGGGTTCCTTCATACGGTGTGTAGATGAGCGTGGCGATGGAGGCCGACATGCCGTATGTAGCAATGCGTTCGTTGGCAGGAACGAACATGGTCCCGCCGACCACGTCGCGCATCAGGTCGTTGATCTCGTCAAGATGGTCCAGACTTTCATGGTGCTGCAGGAAGATCTCGCTGCCGCCATGTTCTTCGTAGCCGATATCCCTGCCGCCACAGCGGGCACGCAGGGCCCGCAGCCCCTTCCACCGACGTTGGATCACCTCGAGCGCGGCGTCGACGCCGAGGGTCTGCATGTCGCACCAGATCTCGCTGGGAGAGCCGATGCAGGCGAATCCTGCATTGCGCGTCGAGGCACCCGTGGGCAAGAGTCCGCGCTCAAGCACCACCACGCGCCACGTGGGATGGAGCTCGCGAAGTTCAATGGCCGTGGAGAGGCCAATGATCCCGGCGCCGATGACAAGTGCATCGGCGCCGAGAAAGTGATCGGTTTCCCAAAAGGAGTTCATTGTTGGGGTGCGTTCTTCATATCGAACACACAGCTTTGCACGACGATGTTCTTGTTGACGATGGTCGTTGTTCCCGGGATGACGGACATCATCGAGCAGACGCCATTCATGTAGCCCTTGTAGCCGATCACCGTGCCGTTCGCGTTCTTGTAGACCTTTGTGATCACGGTCTGGCCCGACACCGGTAGATAGGTGCCGCCGTTGACGGAGACCGTAGCGCCTGTTCCGGCGACGATCGGTGTTGCTCCCTGTGCCCAGGCATACGTGCCTTCTGCCTTTGTCGCAGGTTCGGTGAAGGAAATGGTGGTACTTGCAAGTTGTTCGTTGTTGAACTGTTCCAGTCGCTTGTACACAAGCTTGTTCGTCAGGATGGAGAGCCTGACCTCGCCGCCACGAACCACCATGGTATCGAATGGCATTTGGATGGACTTGACGGAATCGCCCGTCAGGAAGGCGTTGCCGCAGAGTGCGTAGAGGTATCCATCTTGATCGAGGATGGAAAGTTCAAGTCCCGGATGCGGTCCTGTCCCACCGTCTTTGCACGACGGAAGTACGACCATGGCAACGAGGGCGAACAGTGCGATGAATGTGGTCTTCATGGTAAGTGCCTTTCGTTGCATTAGAATTTGAGATCGAACAAGTAGGAGAGTCCCAGCGTCAGCGAGCCGGGGACCATACCGGTGATGGTCTTACTGGTCACGTTGTCTGCCGGGAAACCGATGTGTTCCACAGCAGAGCCGATCGTATAACTGTTGTCGTTGTACACGCCGTTGAAACCGTACTTGGCAAGGATGTCCACCGTAAGTGTCCCGATATCAGAGCTCCAGACCGTGATCTGACCACCCAGACGAACATCGACGGCCGTCTTCATGTCGGCCGTGCGCACCTCGAACTCCGTGCCCGCATCGTTCTTCATGATCCCCGAGGCAGGGATATTGATGCCCATACCGATCAGAAAGCCGGCAAGGTTGATCATGGGAGCGATGGTGACGTAGTTGTAGCGCTCTTGGAAGGACTTCGACCAATTCGACCCGCCGGCATACATCTCGTACGGACGTACCAGCGAACTCACGGAACTATAGGCGATGTCGAGACGGAGTCCCATGCGGGTGTCGATCCCGAATGGTGCATAGATGGCAGCACCGAGGTATGGCATCCCCATGAAATCCGGGTTCACCTTTCGGCCGGTGGCGTTCTCGGTATTGATCCCGGCACCAACCAGCCCGACGACCGGCCCGACCTTCATGACGTAGGATCTGGAACTGGTTTGCGCCTGCACACCTGTCGTGCACAGTCCGAGGACGATCAACAGAATGATCGAATACTTCATAACCCCCTCTGAAAGAAAATGATGAAGAAAGATACAGAATCAAGGATACAGAATGCAAGAGGCCTCTAAGCCATTATGTATTATGCATTTACCCATTGGATCCTGTATTGTGTCTTCTGTATTCTCTTCCCCCATTGTAACGAATCCCCTGCCCATGGCTTCTTCGCCTTGTCTATGACAAACACCCTCCTCACCGACGAGGAACTGTTCAGGCTGGTACGAGAGAACAACGATGAACAAGCCTTTCGAACACTGTTCCGACGCTACGACAAACGCATCTATGCGTACTGTCTGAGAGCACTGGGGAATCATGAAGAAGCGGAGGACATGTTCCAGACGATCTCCATGACGGTGTACGACAAGCGGAGTTCTTTTTCAGATGGGAGTTTTGCCGCCTGGCTGTTCACGATCGCTCGCAACTATTGCCTCAAGGCATTGCGCGGACGGAAACACCACGCCGAGCTGAACGAGGAGATGATGGTGGAGGAAGCGGATTCGTCACATCGACAAGACTTCTTGCTCCGCGCCGCCCTCGAAAAGGCCATTGCCCAACTGCCGGAAGAGTTCCGTGAAGCTCTGGAATTGAAATACTTCGATGACCTTGCCTATGAGGACATCGCAAAAGCACTGAACATAGGCGTGTCGCTCGCGAAGGTTCGCGTCTTCAGAGCGAAGAAACTACTGCAACAATCATTGTCCCCGATCCTGAACGAACTACGATGACAAACGACGAACTTCTCTCCGGCTTTCTCGATCGCTCACTGAGCGAGGACAGCCTACTGGAATTCGAAGCGCGGCAGCAAGCCTCGCCAGAATTCGCACGCGAGGTGCAAGAAATGTTGACTGTCGAGAAAGCACTCGCAACCGTCACACCGGTTGTAGCGATCCCAACGGGATTCCTGCAACGTGTAGAGGATGCCGTTGCAGGAAAGGTGGCCTCCGGCGCAACTGCTTCGACGGGTCTTCTCAGCGGCCTGAGCACAACATGGGTGTGGGTCGGTACTGCCGCCCTCGTTGCACTTGGCACCGCTGCAACGGTATACTTCACAACATCTCCTGAGTCGCACGTTGGTGTCGCACCTAGTGTCCCACAACGTGTCGCACCCAGTGTCCCACAAAGTGTCGCACAGCGTGTCCCACAAAGTGTCCCACAGAGTGTCCCACAACGTGTCCCACAGAGTGTCCCACAAAGTGTCCCACAAAGTGTCCCACAAAGTGTTCAAGAGCCCGTCTCTACCGAAGCGCAGCTCAACATCAACAATCAATCGAGTGTGATCGCAAGTCTTCGCAAGGACCTCGATCGTTGCATGGCGAAGAACGATCGCATGGAGTGTGCCCTGATCGCAAGAACACTGGGTACGAAGCTTCGCACGAGCGGATCGTTCGACGAGAGCCGGGTCTATCTGCAACAGTCGCTCGACATTGCACGGTCCATGCACTTGGTACAATACGAAGTGGGTGCTCTTGGAGAGCTAGGGTTGTTGGCACGCGATCGCGGCAACACGACAGAGGCCCGCATGCTTCTCCAACAAGCTGTGACCAAGGCCGCATCGATCGATGCCGCCTCCGCAGCCACCTACGAAAAAGCGTTGAACGAACTCGGTCAATAAGACAATTGCCTACATGGTGTGTATGAGTAACGGCGGCTCAGTTCAGTACTGACCGCCGTTATTCTTTTGTATACAGTCTGGTCTCACTCGACCAGAAATACAGTTCCGGATCGGCAAGGTTCTTCCGGAACCAAGGCGTTTCGCCAATGCCATGTGAGCGCACGGGCACGCCCGGTATGGCCACCGATGGAGATCCGTTGTTCCATACATCGATACTACTCACCGACGTTGGGATCTTCATGGTCGGGAGTTCGTCAATGGTCGCATTCGGCGCAGAGATCACCAATGTTTCCGTTCGCTCAAAAAGCGGGGCGCTAAGATCGGGACCTTGCGGAGCGCGCACGCGAATGGTACTCGGTTCGTTGAACGAGACGTTCCCTTCTACATCGAACACGCTGAGCGTGGCCATCATGGTAGAGTTCTGTGCAGAGTCTGCATCAAGGTCTTCATTCATGTTCCAGGTGAGCTGCGCCGGCAGGTCCAACGTGTCGGCAAACGAACGAATGGTCGTTGAGTCTTTCGTAAGCAGGACGCTCCAGGCACGGAGCGGTGCTTCGTTCACCACGTCGGGATAGATGCGCACCACGGGAAGCGTGGTCTCTAGGATCGTGTCCGTCAACAGCAGCGGGGCCGTAAGGATCGATGAGGAGTCCGACATACTGATCCAATCGTGATATCGCTCTGCATGTTCAACATCGGGAACGATGCGCGAAGGGGTGATGCCGAACGACGACATGAGATACGTGCGAACGCTTTCGATACGACCGCGAATGAGCTCGCCTCCCATCTCCGACCCGTCGTCCACACCATGGATGGTGAGTCGCGTTTGCGGATGCTGGACCATCCGACTTCCGATGATGTTCAAGACGTTGTACTGCCAGTGCGTGGAAGCGTTGCTCTTCACGCTCGACTCTGAGAACCGCTGTGCATCCCGACGGGGAAGTTTCACATATCGCGACGGAACAGCGTTCTCCATTTGCGTGAACACCACCACCGGCAAGAGTGGCACGTGACGCGTTACGCGTACACGTCTGATCTGCACACTTGCATCCGTGACATCCTTGCCGCCATACCCCACGAAGGCAACACGCAAGGCCGCACGAAGCACAGCCGCAGGTTTGGGCAGGGTCGTTCGATAATGTTGCGTGATCAGCACACGTGTGGTATCGGTTCCCGATCGGAACTCTTCCACTTGCTGACCGGTGAGCTCGGTGATGGACTGTTTCGCACGCGAACTCAACACCGTGATCGTGTCGCGCGCATAGGTGGTGTCGCGCACCGTTGACGGAACATCTTGCGGACTGTATCGCACGCCCACTCCCACGCGCACGAGCAAGGCAGAGACCGTAGAGGTGGTGATCAGACTTTGGAGCGAGGTCTGTATGTCGACCTGTGGCGTAAGGAAAACATCACGCTTCGCCGTGAGTGGCAGCATGGCAGATGCACGCACGGAACCAAAGAGCACGGGACTTCGCATCGACGAGATGTTGCCGCTGCCCGTCTCTTGCTCAACGCTTCCATCCGTGAACTGAAGTCCGGCCGGATCGGTGAATCGTTCCGTTTGCGTGTAGCGCGAGATCAACGGGATCATGATCGGGAGACCTACATCGATGGCCAACCAATCGAGTGGTTCGTAGCGGACGTAGGGTTCACTGTTCAACAGCAGGAGCGACGCCGTGATCGAATGCTCGATCGTTGCGAGATACGGTCCACTCGGCTGCGCTATCGTTACCTTCTCGGGTGCGGTATACGTTGCCCAGCCACCTTGAAACCCTGTTCGCAGCCCTGCCCTCCATCGATCGCCCAGCGGAAAATCCGCGCCGAACATGAAATGGCCCGCTACCGTCATCCCCTGCGGTGAGAACGTCAAGCCACCGGGATTCGGCACGCCACCAATGGAGGTGAAGGTGGAAAGGGGCGTGAAGAAGGTAAGGCCACCGGAAACTTCAAAGCTGTACGGCGTCTGCGCCCGAAGGCACGTCGCGGCGAGCAGCAGAAGAAAGAAAAGGCGCATGGGCAAAGATACTGGTGGACTATTCCACCACGATCATCCGAACGACACTATAGACGGTTTTTCCGTTTGCGCCCACGAGCAAACGGGCATAATACGTGCCGGGAGAAAGGGCCAGGCCGCCGCCCGAGCCGGCCGTCAGCGTGAATTCTCGCACACCATTACGAACTGGATCCGTAAGGTCGGCCACGACGATGCCGGAAGATCGTACAAGATGGAACGTCCCGACATCGGTTGGCACGTTGACGAGTTTCATGGTGGCCGTGGTGCGCATCGGCAGGGGACTCACGACAATGTCGCACGGACCACGCAGGGAGTTCACAAGGCGGGGACCGCCGTTGTGTTCCCAAACATCCGAGACGGTGACCGTGGCCGCGTTGATCGTGTAGGTCTTGGTCTCTGTCTGCTCTGCGTCGAGGGTGGCGCTGAGCGGACGGACAACGTCGCGGTCCGCATTGCCAAGGGCCACAACGCATTGGATCACACCGATCGTATCGGATCCTGTGACCAACCGCACTTGCTCTTGTGCTGTGCGCGTAAGGGTGACCGTGCTGGTATCGCCCCGACGGTCGGTACTGACCGTTGCCGACGTGAGTGGTATGAGAACGGTCGCATTATAGGCGAAGGTGAAGCTCGCACTCTTGATGAGCGCCGGCTCGTCCGGCACATGATCTGCCGTGGCGATCACGGCAAGCGAGATGGTGTCACCGATGTTGGCCGCAACAGTGGCCGGTGTGAGTGCAAGGGTGAGGACGAGTGGACGTGGGCGGACCGTTGTGGTGCAGACCACAAGGGTGGAATCGACCACGTCGTTCTTGGCATTGAAGCGCTTGATCACAAGCGTGTCGACGAACGTACCGACACTTTTGGGCGTGCAACCAACGGTGTATTCCACACGGTCTTCGTCCGGCGTGGCAGACGTGTTCGCAACGCGAACAAATGCACATGGCCCCGTGGTGATCCTACTCTCGCGATAGGTATACGGTGTGGCAGATTCAACGGTGAAGGAGCCGCTCGTCTCTGTTGGCGCATCGTTCACATAGACGTTGAACGAATGCTCCAGTTTGCTTGGCTGCTTCTTCGCCACGCCATAGAACAGATAGACGATGGTGTCCAGCTCCACCGGTGTGGGGTTGCCGGGAATGGTGTCCAACCGAACGTAGGCCAATGTATCACGGAACACGCCTGGCTGACGTGGTTGGAATGATGCGCCAAGGATGACCTCGTCACCTTGCGAATCACTATCTGGGCTGATGATCAGGAAGAACGGTGCATCAAGGATCGTCGTATCTAATCGCTTGAATCGGCGTGGATCGTCCTTCTCAAGAGGGATGCGGCGCTTGATCCCAACAGAGTCACCGATGTAGATGGTGGGATCGTCCTTGGTGAAGTCGACGGGAATGATCTTGGCCTCTTTTCCCGTTCCGCGCCCATAGACGATCACAAGGAGCTTGTCGACCACATTGCCCATGGGTGGCCGCTCCAGAAGGAGCGTGTCCGTGAAATCCCCATTGTCCGTTGGATGGAAGGTCAGCGACAATTCAACGAACTGTCCGTCGACCACGGGATAGCTTCCATTAGGGCCCTTTCCGGGAGCCACATCGAATGGATGCACGAACCCGGAGGGCTTCGTGACCATGAAGCCCGGACCTCCTTGAACACGGAGGTCGATGCGGACGACCTTGCGTGTCGTCGACCCGACGCGATAGGCTCCAAAACTCACCTTCTCCGGCAGTTCACGGGCACCCATGCTCGTCACGAATGACGTGAGCATGCAAAGACCGACAAGGATGATGGAGTTGTGTTTCACGGGCAGGTCAAGAATCCATGAATGGCCACGAAGTTACTCACAGAGAACGGTACAGACGGCACCGTTCCATGTTTGCGAACGCACCTTTCCCGAGCCCTGCACGCGGACCTCGGCTCCGGCCGCGTGGAGGATAGTGATGGCACGACGGAGTGGCAGTCCGATAACGTTCGGGCGGGCTTGTTGCTGACGAGGTGGCTGGACGGTGAACGTCACATTCGTGCCCCGTTCCACCTTGCTCCCTGCCGCAGGATGTTGAACGACGACGATGCCTTGTTCAACATGGTCGACGTGCAGTCCCAACCGATGCAGCACAGAGTCGGCCACCAATCCGTCTACGCCACGCACATCGGGCATGATCACGCTATCGGCCTGCGCGCTGGCCGCGATCTTCTCGCGCGTTTCTCCGTCGAGCACCAACGTTGTCATCGTCTTTTGCACGATTCGACGGAAGATCGGTGCCGCCGCCGTCCCGCCATAGATGCTGGTCGACGGGCGGTCGAGCATCACGATCATGGCAATGCGCGGCTGATCTGCCGGATAGAATCCAACGAACGATGCCGTATAGGCCTTCTTTGAGTACAGGCCATCTTCCAATTGCTGTGCCGTTCCCGTCTTCCCCGCAATACGCACACCTGAGATCTTCGCCTCTGAGCCTGTTCCGCGCTCCACCACACCAACGAGCATGTCCGTGAGTGTGCGGGCTGTTTCGGCAGAGATCACGCGACGGATGACCTGCGGCTTCACTTCGTGTTCGATCGATCCCTCTGCTGTGGTGATGGCTTTCACCACACGTGGCTGCATCATCACACCACCATTGGCAATGGTGGCATAGGCATTCACGATCTGCAAGGCCGTTGCAGCAAGTTGATAGCCGAACGACATGTAGGTCTTGGTGGTGGCATCGAATTCATGCGGACGTTTCAACACGCCCCGCACTTCGCCCGGAAGGTCGATGCCAACGGGTATGCCGAATCCGAAATCGCGCACATACTTGTAGTAGACGTGGTCGGGGATCATCGTGCTCACTTGCGCGAACACCACGTTGCTCGACTGTTCGAGAGCCGTGGCAAAGGCCACACGTCCCACAGGATGATCGTCGACGACGACACCGTCGCGGATGGCGAGCTTGCCGTTCTTTCCGTCGACCATGTCGGTGGGTTTGATCTTCTTCTCTTCGATCAGGGCCGCTGCCGTCACGGCCTTCATCGTCGAGCCGGGCTCGTACTGGTCCGTGATGCCACGAATGCGCATCGACTCGCTCGAGGCCTTGTCAAGGCGGGAAGGATCGAAGGAGGGGTACGAGGCCATTGCCACCACATCGCCCGTGGACGGTTCGATGGCGATCACCGTGCCGCTCACGGCGCCGGACTCGCGCACACCACGCGCCAGTTCTTGCTCGGCAACGCGTTGCATGTCGACGTCGATCGTGAGCTGCAATCCATTTCCGTTGCGCGCTGCCTGTCGTTCGGGGTTGACGCCGGGACGGAGTCTGCCACGTCCATCTCGTTGCATGACGACGAATCCGCTCTGTCCTTTGAGCAGCGAATCATACGAGACCTCGAGACCGGAGACGCCGGTGTTGTCGACGTTCGTCACGCCGATGATCTGTGATGCAACAGGACCGTACACGAAGTTGCGCTTCGGTTCGCGCAGACGGATCAGGCCGGGATCAGAGAGCGTATCGAGATCGGGGTATACCACAGTGTTGATGCCGCGCGCAAGCCAGACGAATCGACCTTCCGAGCGCTTCATCAGATCGAAGTAGGTGCTTGCCGGAACACCTGTTGCTTGCGAGAGCAATTGGAAACACTTGGCCGGATCGCGGATCATCTGCGGGTCGACGGCGAACGACGTGGTCTGCATCATCGTTGCGATGTCGCGCATCTGTCGGTCGTAGATCTTTCCGCGCTCTGCGCGCAGCAGCACGCGGCTCTCGTACTGCTTGCGCGCAAGTTCTCTGTAGGCATTGCCCTGTACCACTTGCACCCAGAACAATCTGCCCAGCACCGTCAGGAGTGCCAGTGAAAAGAGCACGAGCAGCAAACTGGCCTTCCAGCGAATGGGGTCGTACGGCTGCGGAAGCGGTTGATCGTTCCCGGAGCTCATTCGTTGTTCGCGCGAAGCACGCGTGGGGCCTTGGTTGGAGGGGTCATGCCTAGCTTCTCCGACGCGATGCGCGTGATGCGTTCGGATGATTGAAGACGATGCACTTCGGTGCGCAAGCTTTGATTCACGGTGTGCAAGGAGTCGAGCGAATGCTGCAACCCATCTTTCTCACGCAAGAGTCTGTTCACTTGGATCACGTTGCTCACATACAAGACCGTGGCGACGGCGCTCACGAACAAGAGGATGAAGATACTCCAGCGGTTCAGCAGACGTCGCTGCTTCACGATCTGCGTGGGTTCCTTCACAGGCGCGGGAATGGCCTCTGGTTCTTGTTCGACCATGGTCTGTGTCTCTCCGTTATCGCACTTCTGCGCCGGCACCGATGGTTGTATCCGACGGCGTCACAAGCGTGAGCTTTCCATCGGCATTCGAAGCTGCAAGGACCATGCCCTGCGACTCAAGACCCATGAGCTTTGCAGGTGCAAGGTTCGCCACCACAACGATCATCATGCCCACCAACTGTTCCGCCGTGTAGTGTTCGGCAATGCCGGCAAGGATCTGACGTTGTTCAGTGCCAAGGTCGACGTTGAGCTTCATGAGCTTCTTCGACTTCGGTACGGGCTCGGCGCTGAGGATCTTTCCTGTGCGGAGCTGCACCTTCTTGAAGTCGTCGATCGAAATGCGAGGCTCTGGTTCCGGTACGGCGGCATCGGTGCCACCAAGTTTCGCGATCTCTTGTTCGATCACATCGTCCTCGATCTTGGTGAAGAGGATAACCGCCTCGCCAAGTGCGTGGCCGGCAGGAAGGGTTGGTGTGAGAGCATCCATCCACACGTTCGTGCCAACGGCAACATCACCCGGTGCACCACTGCATTGCGGAATGTTGAGCATGCGTTGGATCGCAACGGCAGTGTTTGGCAACACGGGAGCAACGGTCACGCTCAGCGTACGGATCACCTGCAAGCACGTGCCGATCGTGAGAGCGCAATCCGCGGGATCTTCCTTCACGGCCTTCCATGGTGCCTTATCGTTGAAATACTTGTTCGCTGCACGTGCGATGTTCATCATGTCCATCACGGCATCGCGGAAGCGGAAGGCATCAAGGTTCGATGCCATGGCGGCAAGACTTGCAGCAACACTTGCATGCAATACGTTCTCGTGCTCGCCTGCAACGCGTTCCACCGCCGGAACGGTGGCATTGAAGTTCTTTGCCGTGAACAGCATCACACGGTTCACATAGTTGCCGAGAATGGATCCGAGTTCGTTGTTCGCGCGTGCCTGGAAGTCTTTCCAGGTGAAGTCGCTGTCCTTCGTTTCCGGCATGTTCACCGCAAGTACATACCGCATCACATCGATGTGTTGCGCTTCCGGGAAATCCGTCACGTACTGGTGCAGGTCGATGGCCCAGTTCCGACTCTTTGAGAACTTCTGTCCTTCGAGATTCAAGAACTCATTTGCCGGCACGTTCTGCGGAAGGATGAATCCCTCGCGACTGTGCAGGAGGATGGGAAAGATGATCGTGTGGAAGACGATGTTGTCCTTGCCAAGGAAGGCCGTATACGTTGTGTCGCCGCCCTTCCACCATTCCATCCATGCATCGGGCGTTCCTTGGTCGAGCGCCCATTGCTTGGTGGCAGAGATGTATCCGAGCACGGCTTCGAACCAAACGTAGATCACCTTGCCCGCGGCACCATCCACAGGTACGGGAATGCCCCATGCCATGTCGCGTGTGGCGGCGCGCTCTGCAAGACCTTGTTTGAGCCATGAGCGACTTTGCTGGAGGACGTTGTCCTTCCATGTGCCGACGTGACGTTCGATGTAGTCTTCCGTCCACTGTTGGAACTCGTTGAGCTTGAAGTACCAGTGCTTCGTGGCACGTACCACAGGACGCTTGCCGCTGACGAGTGAGCGTGGCTCCTTGAGGTCGAGCTGGTTGTAATAGGCACCGCAGTTGTCGCATTGATCGCCGCGTGCCTTATCGTATCCGCAGTTCGGACACACGCCCTCGACGTATCGATCGGGCAAGAACATGCCCGCATCTTCATCGTAGAACTGTTCCTCTTCTCGCTCGATGAGCAATCCCTTCGACAACCATTCGCGGAAGAACTCCTGCGCCGTTTCCCGATGCAAAGGGTTCGATGTGCGATCGTAGATGTCGAAGGCAATGCCCGCCTTCTCGAGCGCCGTCTTGTTGGCGGCGTGGTACTTGTTGATGAGCTCCTGCGGCGTGATGCCTTCTTTGTCCGCCGCGATCGTGATGGCAACGCCATGCTCGTCGGAACCGCACACGTAGAGCGTCTCGCGACCAACAAGTCTGCAGTAGCGCGCATAGATGTCGGCAGGAAGTGTACTTCCCACAACATTGCCCAAGTGCGTGATGCCACTGGCATACGGAAGGGCAGAAGTGACCAGGTGTTTACTCATAGAGAACGATGTCGCTTGCAACGCGGCTTGCCGTGGCCTCGTCCACCATCATGCGAATGACGGCCAAGGTGAATTCGAACGCCGTACCCGCGCCTCTGCTTGTGATCAGCCGTCCGTCCTGCGCAACGCGCTCGAGCGTGTAGGCATACCCTTGCAAGGTCTCGGCTACGGACGGATGACTGGTGATCACGGCGGTACGCGCAAGCATGTTGAGTTCGTGCAAGACCACCGGCGCGGCACAGATGGCTCCGATCACGCCCTTACGCTCACGATGCCGTTGCAGCATGTGCTCCAGCTGTGCGTTCTCGATGAAATTCTGCACGCCCTGCGATCCGCCGGGAAGGACGATAGCGTCGAAATTCTCATCGTCCGACAGATCTTCCATCTGACAGTCGGGCACAATGCGCACGCCACGTGAGCAGGTGACGACGTTGCCGTCGCCGGCCACGATCACATCGATGCCTGCACGACGTAACATGTCGATGATGATGACGGCTTCCATCTCTTCGGTGCCGTTCGCGATAGGGACGAGTGCTTTCATTCCCACTCTATGGTTGCAGGCGGTTTCGACGAAATGTCGTACACAACGCGGTTGATGCCGCGAACTTCATTGATGATGCGATTGCTGATGCGTGCTTGTACTTCGTACGGCATGTGATACCAGTCTGCCGTCATGCCATCCGTGCTCGTTACGGCGCGCAGTGCGCACACATACTCGTACGTGCGCTCGTCGCCCATTACGCCAACACTCTGCACGGGAAGGAGAACAGCAAAGGCTTGCCAGATGGAATTGTAGAGACCGGCGGCGCGGATCTCGTCGAGATAGATCTCGTCGGCATCGCGAAGGATGTTCAACTTCTCGGCAGAGATCGGTCCGGGAATGCGGATCGCCAGACCTGGTCCGGGGAACGGATGCCGTTCGACGAACCAATCGGGAATGCCGAGTTCACGACCAACAGCTCGTACTTCGTCCTTGAACAGTTCGCGGAACGGCTCGATGAGCGAGAGCTTCATCGTGTCCGGAAGTCCGCCAACGTTATGATGCGTCTTGATGGTGGCCGAAGGACCCTTCACACTCAGCGACTCGATCACGTCGGGATACAGTGTTCCTTGCGCAAGGAACTGTGCATCCGAAAACTTCTTCGCTTCGGCGTCGAACACTTCGATAAAGGCACCACCAATGATCTTGCGTTTCTTTTCTGGATCCGAAACTCCATCCAACCGCGAGAGGAAGAGCTCCGATGCATCCACGACGTCAATGCTCATGCTGAAGTGCTTTCGGAACAGCTCTTCGATCTGCGTGCTTTCTCCCTTGCGCATCAGACCGCTGTCCACATGGATGCAGTGCACTTGGTCACCAATGGCCTTGTGCAACAACACGGCAACGACCGTAGAATCCACGCCACCGCTCAGTGCACAGATCACGCCTCCGCTTCCAACCGTGGCGCGGATGTCGGCAATGGCAGCATCGATGAACGATGTGGCATTCCACGTTGGCGAGCAACCGCAGATCGTGAGCACGAAATTCTTGAGGAGCACGCGCCCTTCCGAAGTATGAGCGACCTCCGGATGGAATTGCACGCCATAGATCCGACGCTGCGGATCGCGAATGGCGCAGATGTCTGCGTTCTCCGTGTGTGCAAGGTGTTCGAATCCGGGCGGAATGGCAGTAAGGTGATCGCCATGACTCATCCACACTTGCGTTGCCGCGCGCATTCCGAAGAAGAGGTCGGAACGATCGTCGATGGTGAGCATGGCCCTGCCGAATTCTCGCCGTGCCGCCTTGTCCACCTGACCACCCAATTGATGGGCGATCAACTGGAGTCCGTAGCAGATACCCAACACCGGAATGTTGAGCGAGAACACATCGAACGAAGGAATGGGCGCGCCGTCGGCATAGACACTGGAAGGTCCACCACTCAGGATGAGTCCTTTGGGCGCCAAGGCCTCGAAAGCCTCCTTCGAGATGTTGTACGGATGGATCTCTGCATACACACCGGCCTCGCGTACTTTTCGTGCGATGATCTGTGTGTACTGAGAACCGAAGTCGAGGATGACGATGCGTTCGGAGTGTGTCATAAGTGCACAAAATACGAAAGGGCGGCCGAGCCGCCCTTTCAAATCATCGGGGAGAATGGAACGGTTGCGGGATCAATTGCTCAGATTGAACAGATAGTTCACACCAATGCCGAACGATGCGGCCTTTGGATTGAACTCATCGCTCGTACCGGAGAACTCGCTCGCATCGATCAATCCCGTGAGCATGTATCCGCCCTGCACGAGCACGTTCACGCTTCCGGTCTTGTCGCGGAAGACGGGGATCATGCCACCAATGCGAAGTTCGATGTTCGGCGATGTCTGCTTCGTGGTAAGGTCAGCATCGCTCGCACCGCTCACGCGCACCATGTGGTAGGCAAGAGGAAAACCGAACGAAGCACCGATCTGGAAGCCCGAGATGTAGAACATCGGTGCGATGTTGAAGAACGTGTGCTTGCTGATGGTCGTGTTGTCGTCATTCGCAATGGACTCGCTCTCAGGACGCATACGGTAGGTGTACTGTGCATAGCCCAGATCTGCCGTGAATCCGATCGACTCGTCACGGTTCAGCAGGATGCGGAATGTTGCGGCAATGTCCGGAATGAGATTGATGTTCGCACCGGTCTTCAACCCTGTTGGAATGTTGCCGGTGTTCACGCCACCCTTCCAGAGTAAGCTGGGACCGATGGCCATCTTCTGCGCCTGCATCCCCGTGGCCAACATCGACCCCAGAATGGCGACGACGAGTAGTGTACGTTTCATGGTGTTCTCCAATGGTGAAATGCTCGACAACAGCGAATCTACTGCGTTTTTGGTCAAGGTTCAACGAAGTCCAGGTCCTTCCCGAACGTCTCCTTCAAGAAGAACCACCCCGTAAAGGCAAGCACCAGCACACCAATGCCCACCACAACGGCACTTTCAACGAGCGGTGCGGCCTGAAAGGACGGATGCTGACGGAAGGTCTTGAAGAGGATCAGGGCCGGCACCAAGGCGCCACGCACCACGTTGGGAACCGTTGTGGCAACCGTGGCCCGCATGTTCGTTCCGAACTGCTCCGCTGCCGTGGTCACGAAGACGGCCCAATATCCGGCACTGAAGCCAAGGAGACCGCATTGCAGATAGGTGAGTGCGGCCGACCGGGCAGGGGTGAAAAGATACCAGGCCACCGTGCAAACGGTGAGGAGCAGGAAGACCATGATGGTTCGACGTCGGCTTTTGAGCCATTGACTGATCAGTCCGCTCACGAGATCGCCCGTTGCCAGACCCACATACGTCCACATCACACTCTGTCCGGCCTCGATCGGCTCCATGCCGCCTCCCTCCTTCGTGAACTCCGGACTGAAGGTGACAAGGATGCCGATCACATACCAGATGGGCACGCCAATAGCGATGCTTGCCAGATAGGTCCCGATCCTGTCCTTTCGGAAGATCATGAGGAAGTTGCCCCGCACCACGCCTTCGGTTCTGGTCTTGTGGAACAGACCCGACTCGCGAATGCGCACACGCATCACGAGCAGACCGAGTCCCATGAGGCCGCCGGCGACGAAGGCCGCTTTCCAATCGTAGAAGTGATGCACGAAGTAGGCCGCCACCGCACCAAGAATGCCCATGCTCGCCACCACCGTGGTGCCGTATCCGCGTGTTTGCTTGGGCATGATCTCTGCAACGAGCGTAACGGCAACACCGAGCTCGCCGGCAAGCCCGATGCCTGAGAGAAATCGGAAGAGCGCATACATCGGGACCGATGACACGAAGGCGTTCGCGATGTTCATGATCGAATACATGAGGATCGAGCCGAGCATCACGGAGAGGCGGCCCTTCTTGTCGGCCAGCATGCCAAAGAGAAGTCCCCCCAGCAACATCCCCACCATCTGTGAGTTGATGATGAACTCACTGGCATTCTGCATGGAGGCCGCGTCGACGCCAATGGACTTGAGCGACTCGATGCGCACGATGCTGAAGAGGATCAGATCGTAGATGTCGACGAAGTATCCGAGTCCACATACGATCACGGTAAGCCAGATCCGAGAAGAGGTCATGAGGGCGGCAAGGATGAAGGGGCGAACCCGGATGGAAGAAGTTCATGCATCGTGAAGCGTTGTTCCTGTCCGCTCAACGTTCGACACACCACGACCATGTCCATCGATACTTCCGCCAGCACCTGCCGACATGCTCCGCACGGTGTGATGGGCTCTGGCGTATCGGCGATCACCACACAGCACACGATGGCACGGTTGGCATCGGCCGTGGCGGCCGTCACCGCCGAGCGCTCTGCACATTGCGTGAGGCCGTAGCTGGCGTTCTCGACATTGCATCCACGATAGATCGTCCCGTCGGCGGCAACCAGTGCCGCACCAACGAGAAAGTTCGAATACGGGGCATAGGCATGCCGACGTACAAGCGTTGCTTGTTCAATGGCCGTTCGTAGTAGCGACTCGTCGATCATGCCTGCCTAGATTTGCGGTGTGATCCCCAAAGATACATTACGAACGGCCTTGCGAACGAAGCTGGTGCGATGGTATGGTCGGTCGGCGCGACCGTTCCCGTGGCGCGTCGACGTGCCGGATCCGTACATGATCTTCGTGAGCGAGGTGATGCTGCAGCAGACACAGGCACCGCGCGTGGCGCAGAAGCTGCCGGACTTTCTCGAACAGTTCCCCACGGTCCATCACTTGGCCGAAGCATCCACAGGCACCATCGTCCGCGCATGGCAAGGGATGGGCTATAACAGTCGGGCCCTCCGCTTGCGTGATGCTGCTCGGATGATCGTGGAACGGTTCGATGGCATGGTGCCGTCACGACCGGAGGATCTGCGAACGTTGCCAGGGATCGGTCCATATGCATCGGCATCCATTGCATGCTTTGCCTATAACAGACGTACCGTTGTTCTGGACGTGAACATCCGACGAGTGTATTCGCGATGGATGCAGCGGCAAGCAACGACCGTTGACGTGGCCACGGATCATATGCTGCAGGACTTTGCCATGGCCATCATACCGCCTCGCCACCCTGCCCGCTGGCACAATGCCGTGATGGAACTGGGAGCTGTGATCTGCACAGCGCGAGCACCGCAATGCGAGCTCTGTCCGATGCACTCCGTTTGTCCGTCCGCACGACGCATGACGGAAGGTGTGCGCGCAAAGAAGGCCGAGCCGATGTTCCGCGGTGAGCCGCAGCGTCTATGGCGCGGTCGTGCCGTTGAGGTCTTGCGCACACGTCCGCACGGAACGTCGATCACCCTGCATGCCTTGTTCAAGGCCACCACGCGAACGGCCGCCTCAGAACAGGAAATGAAATGGTTTCGCGATCTCATGCAGAAGATCGCACGTGATGGGCTGATCGTGATCGAGGGAGATCTCGTGCGCCTGCACGAATGATCACAGCGTGTACTTGATACCGGCCGTGAACACGTTGAACTGACTGATGCTATAGTCCACCGAAAATCGAAACGCATCGACAATGGCTGTTGCACCAATGGTCCACTTGAAGTTCTGCGCCGTGTTGTGGATCGTGGACGACTGTGGCTGCGTATCGCCCGGATAACATGGGGGATCGGGATAGGAGGGCGCGCCCGGCGAAGGCGGCGGGGGCAACAGGCCGAGCTGCAGTTGGATCTCTTGCGGCAACGGATATGTGTAGATGGAGTTCACCGAAATGGTCTCGTATGAGATCCCCGAGTACAGATCGAGCGTTTCCCAGAAGCGCTTGCTTGCATGCAGGTTGAAGTTGAAGATCGTGGCCGTGGCATCGAGCGTTGCATTCGTGTATCCGACGGTGTTCTTCAGGTTCGTTCCCTGATAGCCGAACTGTGCGGCCATGTCGAACCACTCCTCCGGAAAATACTGGGAGAGGCTATGGCGAATGGCACCACCCCAGAAGGCGAACTTACCGACATTCTTGTCGAACTCGACGGGAGGGATGAAGCGCACCATGAGCTCTGTGCCGAAGATCGATCCCACTTCCAACTGCGGTACGGCTGCCACGAGGACGTTCATGTTCGCGCCCGGCGGAAGCGTGAGATAACTATTGAGCTTCAATCGGGAGACCAGCGTATCAAGTTGCGCGGCCGTTGAAGGTGAGGATGCCAAGAGCACCTTGTACTCCGGTCGGGCATGCAGCAGCGTCAGCAAGTTGTCTGTTGTTGGCAACAGCACGCGAGTATCGGGTTGATATCCGAACAGGGTTGGCGCTTTCTCGGGAAGCACAAGCATGTTCGAGTCCAACGCATCACGAAAGATCTCGTTCATCAGCGATGTAGCAAGACCAAGTGTGTCGCTATACGTTGGATTGATCGTGTAGACGGGCTTCCCGTCGACGATCGTCAGCGTACCGTACTTCGCCAACTGATCGCCCACATTGATACGCGGACCAAGATCGAGTGTGGGTGTGTACCACTTCATGTTGTCCTGGATGAAGCCCACCATCGTGTTCACGCTCACACGGAAGTAGGGTTTGTCCACTTTCTTCGGAATGCGCGCACCATCGAAGAATCGCGAGTTGGACGTGGCATTGATGCTCACCACCATTGGCTGAATGAACGGCACGGCGTTGCTCTCGAAGAGCGTCTTCGTGAGGTTGCGCGTGATGTCCACATTGAGCGGCACGATGGCATTCGAACACGTATCGGGCACGGCACGCAATGCAGTTGCTGCAACCAGGATGCACACGAGGAGAGGAAGGATCTTCATCTGCGGGTAAGCCAGTTCTTGACGAGAAGGTAGATGGGAATGGCAATGATCATCATGATGATCACCTTGAACCCGAACCACATCAAGGTAAAGAGGTGGAACAACGTCCACATCAACACTTTGAAGATCATCCACGCGACGAGCACGGCGATGATGATGGCGAGGATCTTCTTTCCATCCATGCAGGACCTCTTTACGTTAACGCATCCAAGATGCGTGCCAAATAGTGCGCGGATTCACGTCGTTCATACTTGCCGACCAATTCGATGTTCGGCGCGGCCATCGGCTCGTCGTTCTTCCAGCGCCCGTACATCGTTGCCACGATCGTCGCAACAGCCTCGACATCCTCTTGTGGTGCGCTCATGCCGGCATTGGTCTCGAGGATCAACTGCTCGATGGCGCTTCCGTGAGGAGCGAGAGCGATCACCGGTCGGTACGTGCCAATATACTCGTACACCTTTCCCGGAACGATCTCCGCACTTTCCTTGGCTTCGTCGACGATCAACAGGAGCACATCGCTTTGCATCAGGTAGGCAATGCTCTCTGCATGCGGTACATAGGCGATGTTCTCAACGCTCGATGCGAAACGTGATGCGTCGAGCATGGAACGCACGTCGTCGCCGAATCGGCCTACGAAGCGCAGCCGAACGTTCTCTGGTGCCAACACGCCGCGCGACTCCAGCATCTCGAGTGCGCGGAGGAACTTCGCAGGATTGCGACGTCCATACATCGAGCCTGTATACGTGATCGTGAACACATCGTTCTTGACGTACGTCACCCGCGGCATGTCGTTCGAATCGAAGCCGTTCGGTACATGATGGAACTTGGACCGATCCAACGTTGGATACTTCGTGATGGCATCTTCGATGATGCCTTGCCAAGCACATTCAACGGCATCGGCCTCGGCGAACACCGAGCGTTCCAATGATCGGTCGATGGCCGCCGGCAGGAACCATCGGTCTGGCGTTGTCAGAAAGCCCGTCCACGGATCCCGAAAGCCGGCCACCCATGGTCGTTTCGTTTGTCGATGCAGTGCGCGTCCGATCAAGGCGCACGTGTAGGGTGGCGACGACGTGTAGATCGCATCGATGTTCTCACGCTCGATGAGTTCCCTTCCCGCCTTCACCGCCGTGAGCAACCATCCTACCCTTGCATCGGGAATGAAGAACGTTGCGCGAATGAACTCCGCCAGTCGTTCCTTCCATCCGCTGCGTTGCGAGCTGGACTTGTTCACGTTCACGTCGATGGCCGCGGACCGTTTACCCATCAAGGCACGATAGAGATCGTACGGTTCATAGATGCGCACACGATGCACGTCCACATGATCCGGGATCTTCTCCAACAATGACTCGTCACGGGCAGGAAAATCCCCATTCTCCACGGTGAGCACAATGGGTTTCCATCCAGCTTCATACAGGTAGGTCACATGTTTGAGCACGCGCTGTACGCCTGGTCCACCACCCGGAGGGAAGTGATAGGCAACGACGAGAACCTTCTTCATGAGGGCACGCGCAGGAGGAAGGCCGCTTCCATGGCCAAGGCGCGTACGAGTCGCAGACCGGAAAGGGCGGTGATCTCAAGGGTCGGGATCCAGGCCTTGCCATACTTCCAACGAAAGACCGGACGGAGGGCGAAGTAGCGTTGATCGAGGATCTCGAATCCTTCTGCAATGGCCGACGTGCGCACGCGATCTGCCGAGAGTCGTATCACGGCCAATCGCTCGACCTCTTCCTTGTTCACCGTTGTCGTCTTGTTGATGAACCGTTGAAAGATCGATCGTGGAAGCATGTGGATGAAGGGCAGCTTGGCCATTCGCGTATCGAGCAATTGCTGGTGTCCGCCGAACGGGGACGTGTACGGCGGAAAGGTCACAAGGAGCACGCCACCGGGCTTCAGAAGCCTCTTGATGTTCCGCAAGGCTATGCTCGTATCGTCAAGGTGTTCGATCACATCGCGCAACATCACGATGTCGAATCGTCCATGCCATTGCTCGGGGATCTCTTCGTAGATCACGTCGTGCTCTGTGAGCTCCACGTGATATCCGGCGATCGATGCACACTTCGTTGTCACCGTGCGCAACAGCTCACCCTGGATGTCGGTGCCCAATGCGTAGGATGCACCTGCTTCGACGCAGGCCATGAGCACGCCGCCCTCGGCACAGCCGATCTCTGCAACGGCCGCATCTCGACAGGACACACCGCGCGAGGCGAGCCATGGAATGAGTGTGCCTTGTGCGAGCTTGTACTGGCTTATCCAATTCCGCGTGGTGCGCGGATGCAGCGATGCCGAGGCGATCGCGTGCACAGGATCGTGATTTGATACGGTTGGTGTCATAGAACGGCCAAAGTTACGTGTATTTTTGTGCCAATCCCTACCCCTATGAAGTACTCCATCATCGTTGCCATCTATAACCGTCCGGATGAATTGGACGAGTTGCTAGAGAGCCTCACCCATCAGACCTATACCAACTTCGAAGTGATCGTTGTGGAGGACGGATCCTCCATTCCGTGCAAGGAGGTGTGCGAGCGGTATCGCGGTCGACTGAGCGTACAGTACTATGCGAAGGAGAACACCGGACCGGGTCCGTCGCGGAACTACGGATGCCGACGTGCCACGGGTGACTACTTCCTGTTCATCGACTCGGATTGTACCGTGCCCGCCGAGTACATGCAGGCCATCGATACAGCCGTGGATGCGCAGGGACTGGATGCCTTTGGTGGACCCGACCGAGAGCATGCCTCGTTCACGCCCATGCAGAAGGCCATCAGTTACTCGATGACGTCCTTCCTCACCACGGGCGGGATCCGTGGTAAAAAGGTTCGCGTTGGTGGCGTGTTCCATCCACGCTCATTCAACATGGGGATCTCGCGCGCCGTGTTCAACAAGACCGATGGGTTTGCCCAGATGCGGTTCGGCGAGGACGTGGAGTTCAGCATTCGCATGATCGAGCATGGCTTTCGTGTTGCCCTTATCCCTGAGGCCTTCGTCTACCATAAGCGCCGTACCGATCTGAAGAAGTTCTTCAAGCAGGTGCACAACAGCGGCATGGCGCGCATCAGCATTTTCCTCCGTCACCGCGATTCCCTCAAGCTCACACATATCCTCCCTGCCGCCTTCACCATCTACTGCCTTGTGGCCTTGGTGTATGCGCTGTTCATACCATTCGGTTGGGTGGCCGCTGCACCATTGGCACTCTTTGTGATGGCTGTGTTCATCGAGGGAAGTGTTCGGTATCGCTCGGCATCGTTGGGAGTGCTTTGCGTTGCCGCATCCATTGTGCAACTGATCGGTTACGGAATTGGATTCATCCGCGCCGTGGTATGGCGTATCATGATGAACAAGCCAGACGTGGTGGCCTTCGAACGGACGTTCTATAAGTGATCGGTTACAGCGTTGGCAACGCGTTCCACCGAAAGGTGGTCCATGCACTGATACGCTGGATTCGTGCAGGCATGCTTGAAGTAGCAGGTGCAGGGCTTGTCGGGCTGTAAGAGAACTCCCCTGCCGTAGAGTTCGAACTCGTGCGGGTTGAAGATGTTGTTCATCAACACGACGTGTTTGCGTAGGCCAATGGCTGCATGCAGGGCCATCGTGACGGTGGTCACCACGGCATCACAGGCATTGACGAGCCCAAAAAACTTCTTGATGGAGAACGTTCCGGGATAGTAGGCTCCCGTTGACGCAGCGATCTCGAGATTGCGATCGTGCTCTGCAGGTCCGCCTAACAGCACCACGCGACACCCTCGCTCCGTGAGCGTGTGCACCAGTGATTCCCACGACGCTCGAGGCCATTCGCGGGCCACCCAACGGTCGCCACAGCCCGTGTTCAAGCCAACGAGCGGTCCCTTCCCTGCGGGAAGCGGACATGGTGGCGCACCGGGATCGTCGATCACATACTCTTGCTTCGCATAGGGCAGATCGCAGATCGCAAAGATCTCTTCCGGATAGGAAAGGGTGTTCTGTTGATTCACATCGTCGAACAGCCCTGTAAGGAACTTTGGCACAGCTCGTTCATCCACGGGATGCGGACGTCCATCCTGCCACGTGTATCCGTATCGTGCTTGCGCGGAAACAGAGGCCATGATGGCGCATGCATGTGGGTCTTTATCAAGGTTGATCGCAACATCGAACGACGTTGCCTGGATCGTCAGCACATGTTCCAAGGTGAGCGACAGGCGCTTATGCACTCGTTGCGGGAGCACGTCAACGGATTGAGTCAACCACCAGATCTCACGTCCAGGATACTTCTCTTGAAGGGCGGAAAGGAGCGGGGTGGTGCGGATCACGTCGCCCGTTGCAGCTAGCTTGATGATCAGGATCCGACCGACCGTCTTGTCATAGAACGCACACCCGTCGCAATGGACGCCATGCTCCTTATGGGGCTTACATGGTACGTCGCCGCGAAAATGAGCACAGTCGGAGTGGATCACCATCGATGAACTCATGTTAGAGGCGCACCTGGACCATGAACGTGAAGTTCAGCTGCCACACAAGGCTTTCCGGTCCTTCGTTCCGTCGGTCCGGTGTAAGGAGCTCACCACGTCCACCCTCGGAGGTTGGTCGGGTATCGCGACCGATGAAGTTCACAGCTCCCATGCCCACACTCGTGTTGAGGAAGACAGGGTAGTAGATCTCTCCTTCGATACCAAGACGTGCAAGGGCGCCGAGTCGAAAGGCGTCGGGCTTCGCTTCGATGGTCTCATCCGTACTTGGAATTCCATTGGCGTACGTGTAGACCTTTTGAATGGTGCTGTTGGTGAACATGGTACCGCGCAGCTCCAACCCGGAGTAGACCCGTGCAAAGGCAAGCGGGAACTCAAGGAACGAATATTCGAAGCCGGCTAGTAGCGTGTATGCCTGACAGCTGTGTTTCAAATACACCGTGTTGAAGGTGGCAGCCCATGACTGCGCGCCGGTGTACGACGTGTAATCGAATCCCATCGGGATGCGAAAGGTCTTTTGCTTGTCCAGATCGGCATAGGCACGAAGGCCCCAGCCGAACTGCATTCCATCGAACGAGCCACCGGTGATGCTCGAGTCTTCTCCGACCATCCGATATGTTGCCGGGTTGTCGTTCACGATCCATTGTGTTGACAGACCGGTACCCAAACGATACCGCACTTGCGCATGTACATCAACTGCACATACGACAACTGCGATCGCCATCAACAGTGAAATGCGGAACTTCATAGGCTACACTCGTTCTCGAATACTATAACGCTGGGTTTCAAGTGAGTTCTTGACGATGAGCTCACCGATCAGACCGATGGAAATGAGCTGAACGCCAACAATGATCATGGCAACACCGAAGAGGGCAAGTGGTCGTTGACTCAACGAGGTGAGCCCCATGAACCACTCGATCACCAGATAGAGATCCGTTGCAAAGCCGACCACGGCGAACAAGGAACCGACCGTTCCAAAGAAGTGTAGTGGTCGCTTCACGTACCGTGTGGTGAACATCACGGTGAGCAGATCCAGGAATCCCTTCAGGAACCTGCTGGCCCCGAACTTCGAGGTGCCATACTTGCGTGAATGATGTAAAACGGGGATCTCCGTTACACGGAAACCTTCCCAATGCGCCAGAGCGGGGATGTAGCGGTGCATTTCACCATACACCTGCACGGTGTCCACCACTTCACGTCGGTATCCCTTCAGTCCGCAATTGAAGTCATGCAGCTTGATGCCGCTCATCATCGACGTCACGGCATTGAAGAGTTTCGATGGGATCGTCTTATGCCATGGATCGTGACGCTTGCGCTTCCAACCCGACACAAGATCGAACCCTTCGTCGAGTTTCGAGATCAGGGCAGGTATCTCATTTGGATCATCCTGGAGATCTGCATCCATGGTGATCACGATATCGCCCGTCACTTCGGCAAATCCAACAGCAAGAGCAGCGGACTTTCCATAGTTCCGTCGAAATCGAATGGCCTTGAATTTCTGGTTCCGTGCATGGATATCGCGGATGACATCGTAGGAGCGATCCGTAGACCCATCGTCGACAAAGATCACTTCGTAGTTGCTTCGTGTGATCCTATCGAGCACCTGTTCAAGCTGTCGCGAGAGTTCCGGAAGAGACTCTTCTTCATTCAACAACGGGATCACGACACTTACTTTTTGCGTCGTAAGCGACGGAACTCTTCCACCACCATCCCTACCGCGCTGTTCGTTGCGTGGACGGTATCTGCGGCGTCTATTTCGCTGTTGATCGTTGTTCTCTTCACTCATGGGGCGATCACTGCTTAATGAATAGGGATCGAGTTGTCCTGCCGTCTGCATGCGTCAACGAGAGAACGTATGAAGCCGAAGGCCAGTGTGCAGTCGTGATGGATATGTCCATCCCTTCTGCTTTGCCGCCCTCCATCATTTCTCCATGCAGTGTACGTACGGTGTACGATCGCAATGGAGCATCTGTTCGGGCATGCAACACATTGGTGCAAGGTAATGGATAGACCGATGCCGACCGCATGGGTTCTTCTTGTACCGACAACGCTGTTGTGTTGTACCACACGATCAGTTTATAGAGCGTGATACTTGGGTTGGCAATGTCGAGGCTTGCATTTGGCACCAACTTGGCTTTCGCCACGTTGTCCGGGAAGGTCGTGTACCCGTCGACGAGCCATGCAGAGTCGATCAACTCCGGCAGTGGCGTCAACCACGTCCACTTCAACGTCCCACCATCCCAATTCACCTGCATGTCATACTCCTCACGATAGGTCGTCCCTGGTGTGAGGAACCGATAGTCGCGAGGACTGAGCCAGATCTCTTCTGGTGTAGGTGGAATGCTCCACACATAGAAGATACCGGACGGCAGCGGAAGCGTGGGGATCTCGATCTCGTTGAGCGCAGAGTCGACGCCCACGGTACCGATCCTACTTGCACCAAGGAACATCGTATAGCTCTTCGATCCATTTGGTGTGGTGTTCTTCGCCGTCAAAGTGATCGTTGGCGTTTGTGCACCGCACCAAACAGAAGAAAGTGCAAGCAGGGTGGCAAGGATGGAGATCTTCATGTGAGGCCGCTGGATCGTATAGGAATAAAAAAAGGCAGCAGTTTCCTGCTGCCTTTCTTTGTAATCGCCATGGTTTAGCGGACGATCGTCACCGATGAGGTGAAGACGTTGCCACCGTTGTTGAGCTTCACGATATAACGACCGGCTGGCAGAGCTGCAGCATTGAGGTCTGCGCTATATATGCCCATTGTCATATCTGTGTCCACGATCGTGGCCACGAGTTCACCAACAGCATTGTAGAGACCAAGTGTAACTCGACCGTTGTTCACAACTGTGTAGTTCACAGCAGCCGTTTGAGCGACTGGGTTCGGAGCTACAGCAACCGTGAGAGCATTCGTGCCGACTTCTTCTGCCATAAGGCGGATAGCCGGTGTATTGCTGTTGTCGATCTTGATCGTATTCGTAACACCGGCCTTGATCGAACCGAGGATCGAACCTGTCACTGCGTTGACCACAGTATAGTTGCGATCTGGGTAGTTCATCGTGACCGACATTGGGAACGAAACGCCTTGCAGGTTGATCACTGGGCTCACAGCATCTTCAACATACATGTTCGTGTTGAAGCGAACATCGAAGAGGTTGTGCGGAGCAACTGGTGGCAGTTCGAACATATCACGTGCTTCGACCTTCGTACGCTCAGCAAGGTAAAGGTCCGTGGACTTACCGCTCACGTCGTTGATCGACACTTGCGTTGCATTTGCCAGCACGCTGTTGCGAGCGGCTGCCATGTTGATGCCTGTCTTGCCGTTTGAGCGAGCGGACATCTTCAGGTATGCATGACCACTGATCTTCATCCAGTGACCACGACCCGGTACAAGCTCAGTGATCGCCTCATAACCACGGTTCGTGTTATAGCGATAGATGTCACCGAGGATCTGAGCATCTGCGGTACCGATGACCGTAAGGCCGATCGCTTCCGTGTTGATAGGTGTAGACAGCGAACCGATCGTGTTCCAACCTTCATACAGCTCTGTCTTGTAGGTGTCTTCGTCGATGCGCGTCAGGCGTACACCGGCGATGGTCTTGTCAACTTCTTCAGCATACTTCATGAAGTAACCGATACCTGGCTTGACCGTTTGGTTTTGCTGGTATGTGTTCTGCGAGAAGAACACAGGAATGTTCAGTGCCTTCTTGAAGACATCCTTGTAGAATGCCGACGATGGGTTCACAGGTACCGAAAGAAGATTCCATCCCTTGTTGATGACTGGGAAGGAAACGACCTTTGGAAGTGTGTATTCGATCGCGAATGCCGTGATGTCTGCATCGCGGATCGTGAAGGAGTACTTCGTTCCACCAAGGCTCGTTGCTTGACGCATGTTCACGTTGAAGCGCTCACCGTTGAGGATGTCGCGAATGAACAGGTCGGAACCGGCAGGGAAGTCATCCGTGTCCCACGACACAACGATCGGATAGTTCAGAGCGCTACCAGCATTGAAGCGGCAGATGTACACGAGCGTCGTGTCCGAATAGATGTTGCGGATATCACGCGAAGCGAACTTCGGACGGCTCGTGCTGGCTGCCCACAGGTCGCCAAGACCGAACTGATAGATATCGTTTCCATCCTTCGTTTGTGGATACCAGCGAGCACCAAATCCATTCAGTGCGCCTTGATATACCGTTTCGCCGAAGAGTGTGTCAACGGAGTCACGTGCGCGAGCACCTACACCGAAGATGATGTTCGTGCGCTCGATCGGATTGTTCGAGTTACGCAGTTCGAGACGGATACCGCGTGTAGGACCGGAAGGACCTGCTTGCCACTGGTTCGCTTCGTCGAACTGGCTTGGTTCGAATGGAGGACGGAAGTAAATGAACGTCACCTTCATACGTACTGGGGACACGTCCGCAGAGTAGGAAGAGAACGTCAAGTATCCAACATAGATACCTGCTACCTCGCCGCCTTCACCAAGTGGAAGTTCGTTCGGATCGCAGATGACACGCATGTTCAGGTCACGCTGCAGTGTCGTTGGGTTTCCAAGTGGATCCGTTCCGTTCGTCGTACCAAGGATACCCTTGTCGAGATACTGGATGAAGCCTTGGCGAACTGGATTCGGGAATGGATTCACTTCACCCGTTCCACCCTTCGTGAACGACTTGAACTTCAGCCACTTCGAATCGGATTGAACGAAGATCTCCGTCATACGGGATCCAGCTGTTGCGTTGATAACATCAACGTCGCGCGTACCGATACCGTTTACGGCATCATCATACGTAGAACCAGAATCCAACGTGATCGGATCTACGATGAACCATTGCTGGTTGTTCGAGTTGTCAACGGAGTCGGCGATACGGAAGCGACGATCCGAAACGTTCGTGAACGTGAAGCGTGGGATCTCGTCCGTTACTTCCAACCAGATCATGCCGTAGCGTGATGGACGGAGTGGATCGCGAACCTGCTCTTGCTGATTAGCATCGATGTAGTAGTTGTCTACGCCACCAAGACCTGCGTAACGACCTGGGGTTGGATCGTTCGGGAACGTAAGTTCCTTACCAACTTGGAAGTCGTTGTAGAAGAGCGTGTCGTTCGTGATGATGAGTGGTGTACGTGCGCTCACGGGGTTCGAAGCAGGGTTTGCCAGAACACGGAAACGCATGTAGAACATTTCAACAAAAGGACGCTGATCGCATGCGTCGGTGGAATTGCCTGTTTGTGGCAATGCCTTTGGCGACACAGCTGTGATCATCACGCGCTTGCCACGAAGACGGTTTTGGATCGGACCGTTGATCACGTTCTGATACGATGTATCGCGTGCAACACTTGTCGAGAACTCGAAGTCCTTTGCGAGGCAGTTCAAAGGCATAGCCTGGTTACCACGCAGAGGTCCGTTCTTGTCGATCCCAACAAATTCAACCGCCGTGCTGTCGAACTGCACCTTCATCTTGAAGCTGTAGATCGGGAACGCCTTGTACGTGGTCGTGGTGCGCCAGCAGTTCTTTACGAAAACTGGTACCAAGATCTCACGTACACCATTGTCACCACTGCGGGGTGCCCAGATGCGGCCATCCGGGTAATACGTTTGGTTCCAACCGGCGCCTTGGCCCGTCAGGGTAAGCGTCGGAAGCTCTGGCTTGTCCGCTTGAGCATGCGCCCATTGCGACCCAATACCAGTCAACGCTGCAAACAAGAGAATAACGCCAAGCTTGGCGCTACTTCCCCAGAGAGCATATCGACGATTCATAAGAACTCCTCTGATGAGTAGAATTAACTGATCATTTCATTACCATTTTCGATCTGATCTCTCCCCCATGTTGCATCCGTATGAGAACGGGTGCGTTCGGAAGAAGAACACCAGTGATCACCATCGTCTGTTGATCGCCACGAAGCACGAACGGAATTCGTTCGCCCAGCAACGTGAACACTTCAACTGATTCTGGTTGCCCATGAAGAGACTGGATGATGATGTCACCACCTCCTGTGGTACACCATGCAGACCCTTCATCAACAACCGACTCAAACACTGAAGTCAACACTGGCACATTCCGAATCGAACAGAAACGCGTTGTATCTGTGTTCAACGCTACTCGACAATAACAACTGTCGATCACCTGAATAGTTGCATCGATCGTTGCAGTTCTATCCTTTTCATTGGTCAACGAACGAACGTTGATCATGTACTCTGTCTGAGAACTGCGAGCTTGTGTTCTCCATTTGATCTTTGTCGTGTCGTTGAAGACCTTCTTTTCGATCAATTGAAAAGTCGAGTCATCACGCAATGCATAGATCGTGTCGATGCCAAATGCAACCGATCCAACCATTTGGATCTCACACTCGACAACTGCATTTATCAGGTCGGGCGTCTTCACATGTAAAGGGATCGAAATGATCGAGTCCTTTCCTCGCGTGATGAACTGTTGCCTGTCGAACACTGCTGCGATCTCGTTCGTTGCTGTTCCACGAGCGACCGTCATGATCGTGCCCGATGTTCCCGACCACGAGCGACGTCGAAACTCATCGTTGAAGATCACCTCATCCAAAGAAATGGATGTTGTGTCTCCGCATCCGCCCTTGAAGAGACCTTGGAAAGCAATGAGTGGCTGTTTTCCTTTGGCCGGCTGCAAGATCGATCCACCACCTGCATAGCAAATGCCGCCTGGATCCTTCGGTCGCCATACCGGTCCGAGGTCGCTCATCTGAGCTGACAGTGTACCGGTTGTAAGCATGTCTGTGAAGACAAGCTTTGTTGTGTCGTACTTCAGAAAGATGTCAAAGGACATGAGTGAGTCTGAAAAGTAGATCTCGCCGAGGTCGACATAGATCAAGAATTTTCTGTCACTCGCAGAAGAACAGGTGTTCACCATTCGCTGTGAAGAGATCACGAGCGTATCGCTGGCGACCGAGGGTAAGCCGCTGACCGTCAAGATGACGGTCAGCAGACTTATGATCCTCACTATTCTTTTTATCGACATTCAGTTGTCTTAACGAACAACTGTCATCGAGGTCGTCGTGCTGAATGCATTACCGTCCACGCGAACCATGTATGCACCGGCAGATACCGTTGCACCAGATGCGTCGCGGCCGTTCCACTCAACATTGAACATGCCGTTCGATACTTGACCGTTGAACACGGTGTTGACCAACTTGCCAAAGGCATCATACACGCGAACCGTGTAAACGCCACCAACTGGTACGTTCACCGTGATCGATGCATTCGATGTCATCGGGTTTGGATAGGCAACGATGTTCTCACCGGCCTTCATTTCAACATTCTGGATCGTCTGATTGGACTTGTTCACGTCGTTGAAGCGGATACCGCTGAACGTGTAAACATCTTGTTCCTTCACAGTGACGTATGCTACTGGTGTAGCTACGTCGAACGATCCATTACCAGTTACAACTGCTACAGCATTGCTGTTGTCGATATCAACATTGCCGTTCACAGCGCTAACTGGATTGACATTGATGATCTCGCTGTTCGAAACGAACTTCACAGCGAATACACCTTCGTGCGGGTTGTTCAAGAACACTGGCACACGAACGAGACCATTACCAAGCTTGACAGGTGTACCGAACGCTACATTATCTGCAGAGATCGGACCCGTTGTCTTACCGAAGTCAGGGCCTGTTGTATCGTTATCCTTGATCCATGGAAGCATTGGAAGGCGACCGCTCAGATATCGCATGATGAGTGCAGCATCGTACTCTGTCACTTCATAGTAGATCTGCGTCAGATTGCTGACGTCTGGAGCACGTCCACCCGTACCATACAGTCCATCGCCTTCATAGTATACGCGAAGGACCTGCTTGCCCGTGAACTGATCGACATCGATCGTACGGCGCCAGATGACGATGTTCGGCGGTACTGGATTCAATGCGACGTTCGTCGAACAGCATGTGAAGTCAGGATTCAAAGTCGTGTAGTAGAAACGACCTGAATGGTTGACGTCACCCTGATATGCTTGACGCTTCCAAACACTGTCCAATGGACGGTTTGTTACGATCGAGCGCATGATGACGCGTGCATCACCCGACGTTACTCGGCGATTCTGTGGAAGGTTCTCATGACGAGCGCCACGTGCTGCCGACGTATCTGCATCACCAAAGCCCCATGTATCGAACGTGAATCGAACGATACCGGAGAAGCGGATCACAGCGTCAGAGCGACCGCCCGAAGGCTGCCAACGTGTCGTGCTGTCCGTACGTGTGCTTGCGCCAACATTCGGAACCCACACAAGACCATTCCAGAAGTCTGCGAGGAAGCCAGGGAAGCCGCCATTACCCTTAACACCGACCGTTGCACCGCGTGTTACCACAGTGGTGTTCGTCGTGTATGGATTACCAGCGATCTGTCCGTAGGCGAACTCGATATCACCTTGGAAATTGTTCTCTGCCGTTGTCTCATAAAGACGAGCTTGGAAGTTACCAACGCTCGAATTCACAGACTGATCATTGATGTTCAGATTCTTCCACTGGATGACGATACAACGGCGAACCGGCTTGATCGTATCGCAGTTCTCATCACGGTCCACATCATAGACCCACGAGATCTCGGCTGGCATATAGCCGGCATTGATATCGCCTGCTGTGCGCAAACGGTGATCGCCCCAGAATGGCGCGACAACGTTGTCTGGATAGGAAGCTGAATTCGTGAACAGACCGTTTGGTTGCTTTGCAGGAACAAGCTTCGTGCCTTCGAAGGTCGCGAAGCCGTTGATGCTCACATAGATCCCAAAACGCTCAGCATTGTTGAAGTTGAAACGGAAGCCGGACGGGAATGGCAGATACTGATATCCATCATCCAAGTCTACGACGTTCGTTGGCGGTAGCGTAAAGCTACCTGGTGCCAAAAGGATTTTGTTCGACCGCGATACAGGGCACGCATCGATATCACGATACGGGCGACCTACGACGAGTGTTGGCTGGCGAAACTGGTTCGTGATCGTTTGCGCCATGCCATCCACGCCGCCTATCGCGAGAGAACAGAGTACGAGTGCCGAAGCAATCAATACCTGTCTTTTCATAAGGACTCCAAGGTTACAAGACATTGTTTTCGATGGCGAAGAGGTGGGTCGGTGTGAACTTCACACCGACCCAACTTCATGTTAGCGGACGAGGACGATCTGTTGTGTCACGGAACGCGTGCCATCGCTGATGCGGCAGGTGTAAACACCGTTTGCAAGTGCAAGGCCATTTGCCGATCCATTCCATTCAACCATGTGACGACCAGCTTCAAAGGTGCTCTTTGCAAGCGTAACGACCTTTGTTCCAATCGCATCATAGATCTCTACAGACACCAATTGTGAAACTGGTGTGCTGAATGTGATCATCGTTGACTCACTGAATGGATTCGGTGCAGCAGATGTGATCGCGAGATCAGCAAGTGGTGCTTCCGTTTCATTGACATCCGTTGTGAAGTCATACACGATGATGAAGCCCTTGAGAGCGTCACGGCTGATGACAAGCGTGTCGCAGCTTCCGTCGGTCTTGTGACCGATATCGGCAGCAGAACGACCATTACCTGTCTTCATGTTGTAGCTGAACAGTGCACCGTTGCTGATATCATCGCGGATGTAGTACGAACCTGGGTTCTGTGCATCCACAGCTGGAATGTCAGCGCGGCACCACGAAACGCGAACTGGGTATGTAGCCGAGCTCTGTCCTGTTTCACCACCACCTTGGAAGCGACCACGATAGATGGCCTCTCCGGCTGTGTTGCTGAACGGATAGATGTTGCGGAGAATACCATTGCGATTCGGGATCGTCCAGCGAGCATCGAACACGTCGAGATATGGAACTGGTGGCAGCTCATACTCACAGTAGTTGGAGTCGAGTTGACCGAAGGAACCATCTTCATCACCACGTGTTGCCGTTTCTGTTCCACCCACACCGAAGACAAGCACTTGGAATGCACCAAGGTTGTTCTCAACGCGGACCGGAGCAGTGAAGCGTGTGTTCGCCGATACGGAAACTGCATACGACAGCGTATCCATTGCACCCGAAGCATCTTCGACCACGATGCGGATCGTAACGCGACCGTTAACAGGTGTTGCTACCATCTTGTCTGTCGAGATCACAACGAGTTGTGTATCAGCGATCGGGCTCTTGAGTTGATTTGGCGTTACTGTCCATGTGCCTTCTGTTGGCTCAAGAACCGTGAACGTCAAGGTCTCATTGCCTGCTTGCTTGCGAAGAAGATCAAGATCTGCCACACGGATCGTATCCGTATATGCCTTGTCCTTATCAACGCAACGAATGACCGGCGAAGAGAAGAGACGCGGATTGTGGTTCGTGTACTTGATGGTCATCGGAATGGTCTTGATCGCGCGAAGACCGCCACGGTCCGTAACAAGTACGGTCACATTCACCGAAGTGTCTGTGCGTGGAAGATCCGTAACGCGAGGAGTACCATAGAGAAGACCGTTCACGCGGTTGATCTTCAACCATGCTGGCGTTGTCTTGCGTGTAGAGTCAAGTGCGATCGTTCCTGCTTCAGAGAAGTAAGGATCGACTGCAACTTCTGTACGTGTTTCGTTCGTGTAGATCAACTCATAGTCTTGAGCTTGACCGAAGTTCGGGTCATAGACCTTGATACGGCGGCTCGAGTCCAGAAGCTGAACATTGTAATCCTCATCCTCGATGGCGTCTGGAAGGGATTCCGTGACGATCGTAGGTTGAACGTTGACGAATACACGACGGGTGATGTAGTTCAGTCCGCCATGACCGTCATTTGCAACGATCGTAACGAGCGAATCCACATTGAGCGCGCCGTTCACTTGACCGATCGGCGTCAGGATCTGACGAGCCTCATCAGCAGCGATACGAACGTTCATTTGACCCATCGATGTGAAGTCTGCGGCTACAGGATCTGGTACAGAGCTCTCGTTGTACTTGCGCAGGTAACGACTGGACATCCAGATCGGACGAGCTTGGAGTACTTCATCGAGCGTTGTATCACCAGGTGTTTGACGCATTGCTGTCGACATGAAGCCGTATGCCGTCTTACCATAGCGGAAGTCCCATGGGCCGAACTTCTGAACGATAGCGCGATTGTTGTCTACGGCAGCCATGTCTTCGAACTCATCGTCTGTGTTCACGTCGAGCATGAAGCGGAGGGAGTCCGTCAGGTTCGCCACGAATTGAACGTTGAGATCATCAGGTTGACGTGCTGGTGTAGCGGCTGGATCATTGTAACGCTCATCAATGATGGCGTTCGGTGCAATGAGGAAGCGTCCTACACGCGATGCTGTTGGTGTCATACGAAGTGTATCGACCCAAACACCGTTCTTGAACGAGTTCGTATCCGTTGTCGTAGGATCGAGAACGATCGTTACGTCACCAGTGAGCATGTTCAAGTACTGCTGACCACCTGTTGTTGGCTTGTACGACCAGATGAAGCGTGGCATGCTGTCGACAACATGGATATTGAAGCGGTACGATACCGTGTCCATCCATGCAAAGTCTACAGTGTCCTGCTGCAAGTAGCGAGCGTTGGTATTGGCTTGATCACGATCTGCGAGAGGAAGAGCATTGTTGTCGTACTCTTCTGCATGGAAGTAGCTTGGATACAAGTACATCCACTTGCTGATCACGTCTTCAGCAACACCGGACTTGCGAAGGCTATCAACGATCTCGATCGATGGTGGGAAGTTCTTTGCAACTACGCGAACCTCTTCACCGCCTGGAACCACATATGGGTTGATCGGGCGACCGCGAAGCATGCGATAGCCGGTTGCTCCCCACTTCATGCCGTTCATGCCAGTTGCGTTACCAGCTGTTACCAGCGTATCGCGCAACCAGTACTTCAAGGCTGAATTCTGATCCGTGATCGTCCAGTCATACGACAGGTACGAACCGAATGTGGAGTCCATGATAGAACGTGGGTCGAAGAAGCGATTGACGTCCACGGCTGTGATCGTGAAGATAGAATCGCGTTCTGTGTGGTCAAGCGTGGCGATCGGTGTTCCCGTTGAATCTGCTGGATATGAAGCAGGCTCAAAGAACCACTTGCCATCGTTCTTCGGTGTGTAGAGACGGTTTTCCGTGATGAACACGCGATTTCGCATCTCTGGAACCGTCAGGTTCGGAAGCGTGTCCGCAGAACCTGTGAACACTGGAGGAAGTGTCGTGTTGCCAACGGTGAAGGAGAGACCACCATCAAGAGCTGCAACAACACCACTGCGCCACAGTACCGTACGGGAAACAACAAGTACTTGGTCGCCTGTAATGACCGGCAAAGCGCGATAGCGCTCGCCACCAAAGTACGTTTCCTTGCTACCATCTGTGCCGGTGTTCGAGAATGGCATTCCTGGGCGGTTACCAAGGCGGAAGCCTGCACCACCAAGTTCACCTGCAACGACCGATCCATCCCAACGGCGACCTGCAAGAGCTGCTGAATCTTCAGCGGCTGCGTTGCGAGCAATGCGTTGAAGCAACGTTGCTCCTGTGCCATAGCTGGAGAGACCTTCGTATGCACGGCGAACATTTGGATCGCCACCATTTGTGGAGTCAGGAACCAGTTCCACGCGAGCGCGGAAGATCGTATCTGTAAGCGACTTCTGCTTCATGTTCACGCGGATGTAATCACCCGTGCGTTGATTGATCACGAAGAAGACGGTTTCGTTCACAGCACGACGGTCATTGTTGCTGATCTCAGCTGTTTGACCATAGTCTGCACGTGTTTCGAGGAAGAGTGGATATCCGATCGGATGATCACCGATGAATTCCGTCTGAACCTTTGCGATGTATGGATACATCTCTGCATCGAACGGATTACGCGTCGTACGCTTCACATACTTGCGATACGAAGGCATCGTTGAGTCTGTGTACGTGCGAAGGACAGGAGGAATACCTACTGCAAAGTCTTCAACTGGCGACATACGACGGCGTGAGTAGTCGGCCGTCTTGATGTCTGTACCCTTATCGAAGATGTCGTAGATACGACCTTCCATCAAGAGCGTGTCTGGGAACGAATAGATCGGGATGGCCTTGTACTGATAGTACCAGGTTGACTCGAATGGACCCTGCTCTGTAGGATTGTTCGTTGCTGTGCGCATGAAGCGCATGTGCGTCTTACCGTTACCGGCAATGAAGAAGCTCTCTTGTACACGTTGGAAGGTGTTGTTCGCAGAGATCGGAAGGATCGTTTGAACATTTGCTTCCGTGCGACCCCAGTAGTTGCCACGAAGCGTGTCAACACCACCGAAGCCTACACCCGTTGTACCGGCAAGAACACCCTTGGTGTCGTATGCATCTGGCAAACGGATGATGAAGCGAGCATCGTTGTCATAGATGGAGTTCGCTGCTGTCGAGAACGTGGCCCATGGAAGTGGACCTGTGATCTCACCGTACAGAACAGCACCGGCCAAGTCGCTCGAAACAACGTTTTCGTTGTTGACCAGCGGACCTGTAACGGTATCGATGTTGCGACCGATCGGCGAGTTGGCGCGGTTGCCCGTTACCAAGCAGCGCTGAAGTGCGATCTTGAGATCATAGTTGTCAGAGTAGATGGCAGCACCGCTGTATGCAGTGTTGTTCTGAATACGAACGCGGTCGAACCAAATGGTGTCTACACGAACGCGAACCGAGTCCAAAATGTAGATCGCACCACCAAGACCCGTTCCGTTCTCGCGAATGGTCGTTCCTGGGTGGAGAAGATTACCATTGTTACCCTTTTGCGTTGTTCCATTACCCTGGCGAGCAGGATTTGGATAGGCAACGTTGTCATAGAAGCGCGTGAGCATACGCTCATCGGCCTTTGGACCCGAGACGAGGCCGGTGAAGACCGCATCTGCAGGGGAATAGCCCGTTACAACGCCTTGACCGTCGATGACTGGCGTTTCAAGGTCGGTGAAGAAGAAGCGCTTGCGAAGAAGTGCATCTGGCGTCACCATGGCGATAGCGCCACCGTTACCATTATAGGACCTGTTCGAGCGGAACTCTACGCCCTTGACCATATTAAGGTCTGCGTTGACCGTATAGAGACCACCACCACCGCGTACATATTGCTTCATCGAATCTGCAACGTTACCGGTGCTGTTCGTGATGAAGTGTGCACGTGTGAATCGCGTGGAACGACGGTTCACAGGAAGATTCTGTGGAAGTGCAACTGTGATAGCACCACCAGAATATCCTGCCGTGTTGCTCGAGAACTCAACTCCATAGTTGGTGCCATAGACCCACAATGGACCTGCTGCACCACCAGCTCCGTAGACGATCGGGTTACGTGCAGCGTAGATAGCTCCACCTTCCGTTGTCGCCTTGTTCAATTGGAACTTGATGTTGAATCCGTAGTTGCGAGCTACGATGACACCGTCAGAGCCACCGATCCAAGGGGATGGGAGGACGTCTGTTGATGCTTCTACATACACAGCGCCACCACGACCCGACTCGTTTGCCGAGAAGAGTGTCGAAGGGTTGTTGTCCAGACCACCGCGGATCTGGAGTTGACCTGCTGTTGCGCTCGTATAGATGGCACCACCTTGCGAGTAGTTGCCAACGAATTCCGTAGGCGTTGTGATGTTCGTGTTCGAGATGTACGGCGTCATCGTCTTGTTCGACGTATAACGACCGGCCACGATCAGGTGCGTGCCAGTACCTTCAAGGTACAGAGCACCACCGCGAGCACCGTTGGAGCGAAGACCGTTGACCAACTCGGTTGATTGACGGTTCTCGGCATAGTTGCCTGTGAATTCTACCGTGTCCTTGCCCTGGAAGTCGTTGATACCAAGACCAACGATCATCGTCGAGCGACCAGAGATGTACACAGCTCCACCGAAGGCGTCGTTCTTCTTCGAACGATCTTCGAATGGACGTGTCGTTGCGCGCGTCGTAACGTCTGTGACGACGCGGATGTTGCCGATGCGAACCGTGTCCACATTCGCCAGCAACGCACGGTTGCTGATGAAGCGGATCTGACGGATACGACCGAGGTACATGGCCAAGCGAGCATCGTCGAGCGATTGACGCTCAGCATCCGTGAAGGATGGCTCCGAAGCACTTGAGAACAGATTATCGATCGATGGGATGTTCTGTTGGATCGGCTGTGCCGTCATGACATCCGTGATGTACGGATTGGTCTGAGCGGGATACGGCTGAAGATTGGCAACCGTCACAGGATTTGGAGTCGGATACAGCTGAAGGTTCGAACCTACATACTGATCAACTGGAGCTTGCTGGATCTGAAGTGCACCACCATGGTAACGTGCCATGTTGTTGCGGAACGTACAGCCGACGAGCCAGGTACGAACAGAGAACGTGGAGATCGCTCCACCACTTCCGTTCGTTTGACGCAACAGGTTGTCGTTCGCTGCAAGTTGATCTTGACGCGTGAGCTGCTGACCATTGACGTTCGCAAGGTAGATCGGCTGGTTGTCAACCGTCGTGTCCTTGCGGAAGTTCAAGAAGTCAACATCGCGGAAGAATGCAGCGCGTGCACCCGGCAGAACGATGATGTGACCCCATTCGCGAGAGAAGTTGTTCACGTCTCCTGCAACGAATGTGATACGCGCAGCCGATACGTTGATCGGGCTTCCTTGCTTCGGACGGAACCATGGGTTCAGTCTGATCGCCGCTTGTTGTCCACCAAGTTCAAGACGTGCTGCCTTGTACATGATGGCCTTCGCCGGCGTGAGACCCATGAGGTTCGGGTTCGAACCAAGATCCACGTTGAAAACGATTCCGTACTTGGACGGGTGAATCGTGGGCTCCGTGGCGATCGTGGATGTGACGACACCATTGGCGCCGAAATAATTCACGTCGTCGTAGCCAGTATACGGCGGGAACAGTGCATTCACTGCGTTCGCATTATACGTGGCGGAAGCGCGACCATCCGCAAGAATTCGGCCACCCGTCGAGTCGATCATTCGACCGTTCGGAAGGAACTCCACGCGGGTCCCGGGCTCAATGACCAACGTACCACCGATCGTATACGATCCGGAAATACGGTAGATCGTGTCACGTACGAATACGCGCACTTGGCCCGGAGGGAGACTACCGCGCACTTCAACGTAGTCCTGAGCATGGACCACAGAAAAGGCGGCGGTAAGCACAAGCAGCAAGCTGCTTAGACGAAACCAACGTTGCATACTACCTCCAGTTGTTAAAAACATATGCTTTGCTTACTTCTTTGTTGCTTTTTTTCATTGACATTCGAGTTCAGACAGAAAAAACCGAAAAGGTCTAATCAATTGCCATGCCAAGGCGGGCAAGACCTGTTTTTGCGAAGGATGCGAATTCCGATCCATCACTGCGTTTGACCAGTTCTGTAAAGGACTTAGCGGCTTTTTCCTTGTTGCCGGCCTTCTCGTAGGCAAGCCCTGCAAAGAAGAGGCAACGGTCTTCCATTCCTGATTTTCCTGCGATCCCGGCTGCGCGTTCATACAGTTCAGCTGCCCCGGCCCAATCGTTCTCCTGCTCCTTGCAAGCGCCAAGTCCCGTAAGGGCCCCAACTTGCACGAGTGGCGCGTCTGCGCTCTGAGCTGCCTCGAACTGCGCTTGTGCCTCTGCATACTTCCCAAGGTTCAGGTAGCAGTTGCCGGCCATCAAGGATGCAAGCTTCCCTGCATCCGTGCCACCATACTGCTCCACGATCCCCTCGAGACCCAATACGTTCTCATTGCCGATGGGCGCCATGCCCTTGGCCGTGAGTGCCTTTTCGAATTCTCCCTGGTCGAAGACCGTCCGAATTCGCGAGATCGCCGTGTTGGCCTCTTCGTTCTTTTCTTGTTGCGCATTGCTGTACATGATGTAACCGCCAATGGCAACAACGACGACCAAGGCCGCTGCAACGATGATGTACCACTGTTGTTGAAGACGCTCAATAAGGGTCAGCGGCGCCTCGTGAGGCGCGACTGTGGCCGCTTCATGGATCTTCTCTGCTTGATTGCTCATAGGTCCTCAAAATCAAAAACAACGAGGCACACGGGACCCTGGACGCCCCGCGCGCTTCATCGAAGACGCAAATATACCCTGCCACCGTTCAAAAACAAAAATCAATTCGTGGTCCTAACCCTTAAATTTTTAGGAAGGTTAGTACCTGTTGGCGTCCTGACAGTGTGGAAACGATTTCACAGTTTAGAAGCGTGCTGTTGATCGGATCGCGCCGATCACATCGTCGACATTCAAGAGGATCGCTGCTTCGAGCGACTTGGCAAAACCGACCGGAGTGTCCTTCGAGCCGACCCGAACAACGGGCGCATCGAGATACCGGAAGAGCTCCTCGGTGATCGTGGATGCGATCTCCCCACCGAAACCGGCCGTCTTCTTGTCCTCGTGGGCAACCACGCAGCGACCGGTGCGACGCACGGATTCAAGGACCATGTCCTTGTCCCACGGTGCCAAGGAACGAAGGTCGATGACCTCTACGCTGATGCCCTCTGCTGCAAGGCGCTCTGCTGCCTGCAACGACCAGTGCACGGCCGTACCGTAGCTGACGACGGTGATGTCCGACCCGGCACGACGGATCTTTGCCTTGCCGAACGGAATGATGAAGTCGTCCGCCGGCATACTGGCCGAGGTTGGGCGGTAATTGTAGAGGAACTTGGGCTCGAGGTACATCGTGATGCCCTCAGATCGGATGGCATTGCGCATGAGACCGATTGCATCGTCTGCGAAGGCGGGGATCACAACACGCAGACCGGGCAGCGTCGTGAATGTGCCCTCGAGGTTCTGGGAGTGATACAGACCACCCTGGATATAGCCGCCACTGGCAAGTCGAACGACCATGTTCGGGGCGAATTGACCCCGTGTACGCCAATAATCGTGCGTGCATTCGATGAGCTGCTCCATCGCCGGCCAGAAATAGTCGGCGAATTCAGCACCCTCCACCACCACGCGAATGTCCTTCCGATACCGGCACATCCCATTTGCCGTGCCTACGATGAAATCTTCAGCAATTGGGGCATTCCATACCCGATCGTTGCCGAATTCGTCGAGAAGGCCCTTACAAACGTTGAAAATGCCCTGTTTCTTGTGCGATGCGACGTCCTGTCCGAAGAGGAAAGTGTTCGGGTTGCGACGGAATTCCTCGATGAGAGCTGTGTTGATCCCTTCGCGGAACGTGAGTTGCGGCGCAGAAGGGTCGTTGACGTATCGCGACTCGCTGTTGTCCGAATAGTCGACCACCGATGGGGGCACGAGGAATTCGATATAGGATGACCCTGCGGGGTCCGGAAGCGCTTCCACCACGTCCGCCGCAGCAAAAATGGCCTGCTTGTTCGCTTCTTCAATGGCAAGCAGCTCTTCGTCGGTGGCGATCCCGTTGGCGATCAACGTTGCACGCATGCGAGGCAACGGATCGCGACCCTTCATGGCCTCGAAGTCCGCTGCCGGACGGTAGAGTTCGTGATTGTCCGAGTTGGAGTGGGAGCCGATGCGATCACAGTCCGCATGGACCATGGCCGGACCCTTGCCCGTAAGAACATAAGCGCGGGCCTCCTCAAGCGCTCGGTACGAGGCCATGGGATCACGACCATCGCACTCGATGACCTTGAGGTTCGGGAAGCCTTTGAAATTGTCCGACACCGTCTCATTCGAGGTTTGGTCCTTGAGCGGCACCGAGATGCCGTACTTGTTGTTCTGGATGACGAAGATCACCGGCAGCTTCTCGCGGTCTGCCCCGTTGACCGCTTCGTAGTAGTAGCCTTCCGACGTTGTACTGTCCCCCGTGGAACAATACACCACTTCGTCGCCGGCATACTTCCGGATGGAACGACCCGTGCCCACCGCCTGCTGAGAGTGATTCCCGGTGCACGATGAGCTGTTCTGCAATCCGATCGAGATCTTGGCGAAGTGGTTCGACATATGACGTCCACCACCGGCCACGTCGGCGTCCTTGCTCAAGCCGTTGGCAATGATCTCCTCGACCGTAACACCTGCGGCGAGCGAGGTGAGCATGTCTCGATAATAGGGGAAGAGGTAGTCCTTGCCAGGACGGAAGATCTTACCCAAGGCAAGCTGGATCCCGTCGTGCCCCGCAAATGGTGCGTGGTAGGACCATCCCTTGGCCATCTTCAGATACAGGGCCGCCTTTTCGTCAAGTCGGCGCCCAAGCTGCTGGGTCTTGTACCAATCCAACAGGGTGGCCTTATCGAACCCCGTCACGTCAAATGTGGCAACCGCAGACTGCTTGGTCTTGGCGGCAACTGGGGCCGGGGCTTTCGTGGTCTTCGCTTTCGACATCGGATTCTCCGTTTCTGTGCTTCGTTGTTATTCGTGTGCATCGAGCGCGCTTTTCATCAGCTCGCTCACCATCGATGGATTGGCAGTTCCTCCGGAGGCCTTGATGACCTGGCCTACAAAGAACCCCAACAGGTTGGTCTTCCCGTCCTTGTACTTCGTCAAATTGTCCGGATTGGCTTGGATCACAGCGCGTACCATCTCCTCAAGCGCACCCGCATCCGAGTTCTGTGTGAGTCCCTTGCGAGCGATCACGTCGGCGGCCAAATCACCTGTGGCCAGCAGTTCAGGGAAGATGTCCTTGGCGATCTTGTTGCTGATCGTGCCACTTGTCACCGCATGCACGAGCGACGCCAACTGCGCAGGCGTGCATCCCGTGTCCCTGATCCCGCACTTACGCTCTCCCATGATACGCATGAGCTCCGTCATGATCCAGTTCGAGATCTGCTTCGCAGCGTCATGGTCCAGATCCGGTATCGAGGCACATGCCTCCTCATAATAGTCTGCCACGGCCGTTTCGTCCGCCAAAATGGACGCATCGTAGGCCGGGAGCCCGTATTGCGCCATGAATCGACGCTTTTTCGCAAGGCCAAGTTCGGGAAGGGTGGCAAGGACATCGTCGAGCCAATCCCGGTCGATCACCACGTGCGAAAGATCGGGCTCCGGGAAATACCGGTAATCATGGGCCATTTCTTTGGTCCGCATGACCCTGGTGACCTGGGCAGCTGCATCCCACATACAGGTTTCCTGCCGCACCGTGCCGCCGCTCTCGACGAGTGCGATCTGACGTTCGATCTCGTAGGCAATGGCCTTTTCAACATTTCGGAAGCTGTTCAGGTTCTTGACCTCGGTCTTCGTGCCGAACTGCTGCTGGCCGATCGGACGGATCGAGACATTAGCGTCGCACCGAAGCGAACCTTCCTCGAGGTTGCCGTCGCAGATGTTGAGGTAGACCAGGATCTGCCGTACCTGCATAAGGTACTGGTAGGCCTCATGGGCGCTTCGCAGATCGGGTTCGCTTACGATCTCGATCAGCGGGACGCCACTTCGGTTGAGGTCCACGAGCGTGTCGATATCGAGATCGTGAATGGACTTCCCGGAGTCCTCTTCCATGTGAATGCGTGTGATACCAATGGTCTTCACGCCATCGTTGGTCTCGATCTCCACATGACCATCGTAGCAGATCGGGTCTGCATACTGCGAGATCTGATAGCCCTTTGGAAGGTCGGGGTAGAAGTAGTTCTTACGGGAGAACGAAGACCGTTCACGGATGGAGCAATTCGTGGCCAAGCCCATTTTGACGGCAAACAGCACCAGGTTGTCGTTCAAGACCGGTAGTGTACCTGGATGCCCGAGGCATATCGGACAAACGTTCACGTTCGGCTGTGCCCCGAATGTTGTCGGGCAGGCACAGAACGCCTTGGACGCCGTTTTAAGTTGGGCGTGGATCTCAAGGCCGATGACCGCTTCGTAGGCTGAATGCATAGGGTAGCAAAACTACGAAGGGGCTAGGGAAGTGCCGCCTGTTCTCGTTGAACTCGTCGACGAAGTGTTTCTTCCGATGCGTATCCGTCAAAGGCAAGGGCTCGTTGCCATTGGTCCTTCGCTTGGGCCACCTTGTCCTGTCGTGCATAGGACTGGCCAAGGCGCCAATGGCAGAAGGGGCGAACATTCGCGTCCATCTCCGGGTATCGCAATGCCTCCAGAAAAACAGATTCGGCACGTCCGTACTGCTTGCACTCGTTCAAACAGGTACCCTGAAAGTAGAGTGAGATCGCGAGGCTTCGATTCGAAGAAAGTGCGCCAGCGGTCCTACACGAGTCGGTGAGCGCGATCGCACGCAGATTTTCGCCGGCGAGGTAAGCATTCTGAATTCTCAGCATTGCGCGTTCGGCCGGTTTCATTGCGGCTGAAAGTCGCGACTGTGCATCCTTGCGCCCTCCCGCCCTTCGATACCATTCCGGTGCCTCGGACGACCGACCTTGCAGATCCATGAGATTGCCCATCTGAAATGCTGCGTCCTGTTTTTGCGCATCCTCTGCCGGTCCGTTGATCACCGAAAGATAGTGTTGTTCGGCCGCGGCATATCTCTCTTTGAGCACGCACATGTATCCGAGTTTGAGACGCCCCAACGCATGGACATACAGTTCACTGCTCGGAGTGGTCTGCATGGTCGAGAGCCGCACGAGATATTGTTCGGCACGTTCCGGCCGATGCAGCTGAAAGAGAGCAATGTCGGCCGCACTCTGTTGAAACCACCAGTTGCGCTGATATCGGTCTGCAAGAACCTGAGCATGCGCCATAGCTCGGTTCGGCATGTCCTCACCCTGGTAGAACTCTACCAGCCACCGATGAGCTTCCTGCTTCGCATAGAGTCCGTGTTGCGAGGCTTCCTCCATGAGTTTCAACCCTCGAGCTCGATCACCCGACATTCCTGCAAGTTCGATGAGGGAATGCACTTCGCTCGGTGCTTGAGAGATCATGTACTGGAACAACCCCAGTCCCATCTTCGCATCTCCGTTCTGGGGATCCAAGGCATAGGCACGTTCAAGAAGTCCATACCCCTTTCCACCTTCCCAGATCGCCTTGACCATTTCTCCCCGTCGATAATGGGCAAGCCCTTTGTATCCTATCGTACCGCCAAGATAGGAGAGTGCCTTGGCGTCGTTCGGGTTCTGATCGAGCAATGAAGAACATACGGTCTCTACTTTGTTCGCGTGATACAGGAACGCATAGTAGAGTGTATCGTTCTTCGCTCCACCCTGAAAGGTCATGCGATAGTAGTACACCATGCTCTTCACGAAATGGCCACGCGGATCGCCGGGCGCCATAGCGATCACTTCATTGCAGAACTTCTCAGAGGCAGCGAACTCGAGATCGTACAGTTGGTCGATCGCTGCGATCGTCTTGTCATGCACAGCACGCCAGTCCGTAGCCCAAAGACTCGGTACCCACGTTACGAACACCAAGAACACAACAACCGTACGCATGCGAACTAGGGCCTAGGGAAGAGATGCAGGAACCGTCGAACGTCGATGTTCCCACCACAAAAGATCACACCAACTCGTTTCCCGCGTACCATCTCAGGTTGTTCAAGAAGCGATCCAATGGTCACGGTGGCAGAGGGTTCCACAACGAGTTTCATGTGTTCCATCACAAGGTAGAGTCCTTCGATGATGCTCTCTTCGGTAGCTGTGACGATCCGAACATCCTTCTCGCGAAGGATATCGAACGTGTTGGTCCCAAGCGATGTGCGAAGGCCGTCGGCAACGGTCTGAGGGTCGCCACTCGAAATGATCCGACCGGCCGCGAGTGATCTCATGGCATCATCGGCCATCGAAGGCTCGGCACCTATGATGTCGATGTTCGAACGGAGCGCTCGCGCGACGATGGACGTCCCGCTCATCAGACCACCACCACCAACAGGTGCCATGATCACGTCCAGGTCCGGAACATCCGTCATGAGTTCGAGGGCTGCTGTCCCTTGTCCGACGATCACGCGAACATCGTTCGATGGGTGAACGATGTGGGCACCCGACTCTGCAACAATGGCAGCCAAGGTTGCCTCTCGAGCAGCAAGCGTTGGCTCGCAGAAGACGACGCGGGCACCTTGCTCCTCCACAGCTCGTTTCTTCACATCGGGAACGGTGTGCGGCATCACGATGGTACAGGCAATGCCCCGAAGCGAGGCCGCATACGCAAGCGCTACCGCATGATTTCCCGAGGAATGGGTCGCAACACCACGACGTGCCGTATCGGCATCGAGCGACAGCACGGCATTCACGGCACCTCTCGGTTTGAATGCGCCGAAGAGTTGGAGGTTCTCGCACTTGAAGAAGAACTGTGCGTTGAATCGTTCGTCGAAGTAGGCCGACGTGACCGTGGGCGTTCTCCGAACATGCGGAGCGATGCGGTCGGCAGCATCCCGTATGGTATCGAGCGAGATCACTTAGAGGATGATGAAGTCCATGTTAGCGTATCCGCGGAGTCGACGGCACACCTCATATCCTTCGCGTTCACCGGCGTCGTTGGTATTGCCTTCCACCGTTTCGAAGTACTCATCATGCACGGCCGTCACAATGCCGGTATGGACGTAGTCGGACGAGGATTTCGAGGCGCGGACCAAGAAGATCGAACCTGGTCGAAGTAGTGCCTTCTTCCCTTCATCCTTTGCTCGTTCCTTCTCGGTGAGGAGGATCTCTTTATCTGCGGCTTGTGATGCGAGGATGTCGCACGATGCTGTTGGCTTGAGCGGATTACGATCGACCTTCAGACCTTCCGATGCCTGTGCAAGGATGTAGGTGACAAAGCCCGCACACCAGGGCCAATCAGCGCCTTCCTTTCCGTTCATGTAGAGACGGACCCATGGACCTGCATTCTGTCCACCGATCTCCATTGGATGTGCCTTCAGGTGTTGACGTGCAGCGGCCACCACACGCTGTGCATACGTTTCAGCTGTTGTGGACAGTGAACGTGTGGCATTCCGCAGTGGAAGCAACAGCATGTTCCACGTTTCTTCGTCAACGATGCCGGTGGCGCCGATCCTCGACTTCGTTTGGAACTTGCGCACCGTTGCTTCGGTGGCAGCGCCGAATGATCCGTCGATCGACAGCTTGCAATCGTTCAAACACAGCCACTCTTGCAGAAGCTTCACAGCCGCCCCTTTCGAACCACGTTCGAGAGGCAGCTTCACAGTGTATTCTTTCGGGAGTTGCATGAGGCTACATGTTACGGCGGTACTGACCGCCTACGTGATAAAGGGCATTGGAGAGTTCACCCAGCGAGCAGACCTTGGCGGCCTCCATCAACGCTGCGAAGACATTGTGGTTCTGAACGGCCGTATGCTTCAGGGTTTGAAGTGCATTCCCGGACACGTCGGCATTGCGCTGTTGAAACGCACGAACATTGTCGATCTGTTGTTCCTTTTCATCGACGGTCGAACGGATCACTTCTGCAGGAATGATCGTTGGAGATCCCTTTGTCGAGAGGAACGTGTTCACACCAATGATCGGATAGTCACCCGTGTGCTTGAGCGTTTCATAGTACAGCGATTCCTCCTGGATCTTGTTTCGCTGATACATGTTTTCCATTGCTCCCAGCACACCGCCGCGATCACTGATGCGCTTGAATTCCGTGAGCACGGCATCCTCGACAAGATCGGTGAGCTCTTCAATGATGAATGAGCCCTGCATGGGGTTCTCATTCTTCGCGAGACCAAGCTCGCGGTTGATGATCAATTGAATGGCAACGGCTCTGCGAACGCTTTCTTCCGTTGGCGTCGTGATCGCCTCGTCGTAAGCATTGGTATGCAGAGAGTTGCAGTTGTCGTAGATGGCATACAATGCTTGCAGCGTTGTACGAATGTCGTTGAAGTCGATCTCCTGGGCATGGAGCGATCTTCCCGATGTCTGAATGTGATACTTCAGCATCTGTGATCGTTCATTACCACCATACTTGTTCTTCATCGCTTTGGCCCAGATCCGACGGGCCACACGACCGATCACACTGTATTCGGGATCGACGCCGTTCGAGAAGAAGAAAGAGAGGTTCGGTGCGAAGTCGTCGATGTTCATCCCACGCGAGAGGTAGTACTCCACGTAGGTGAAACCGTTGGCGAGCGTGAGCGCGAGTTGCGTGATCGGATTTGCTCCGGCCTCAGCGATATGGTATCCGCTGATCGATACGCTGTAAAAGTTGCGAACTCCTTCCTCGATGAAGTACTGTTGCACGTCGCCCATCATGCGCAGTGCGAACTCCGTCGAGAAGATGCACGTGTTCTGCGCCTGATCTTCTTTGAGAATGTCTGCCTGCACCGTTCCGCGAACACTTTGCAAGGCAGTGCGTTTGCATTGTTCGTACACGTCGGCGGGAAGCACCTGATCTCCTGTTACGCCCAGCAACATCAGGCCAAGACCGGTGTTGCCTTCCGGCAGTTCGGTGGACCCATCGCCATGTCGATACACAGGTCGCTGCATGCCCTTTGCGGCATAGATCGCATCGATCTTCTGCTGCGTTTGCGCTTCCAAACCGTGCTGCACGATATAGCGTTCACATTGCTGGTCGATAGCAGCGTTCATGAAGAAGGCAAGGAGCATGGGGGCGGGGCCGTTGATCGTCATCGACACAGATGTCGTCGAGGCGCAGAGGTCAAACCCTGAATAGAGCTTCTTCGCATCATCGAGTGTCGCAATGCTCACACCGGAGTTCCCGATCTTACCATAGATATCGGGTCGCTCATCCGGATCTTCACCATACAGGGTCACGGAGTCGAAGGCCGTGCTCAACCGAGCAGCAGGCATGCCTTTGGAGAGGTAGTGGAACCGTCGATTCGTCCGTTCCGGGCCACCCTCGCCCGCGAACATGCGCGTTGGGTCTTCACCTTGACGTTTGAACGGATACACACCTGCAGTATACGGGAACTCACCCGGCACGTTCTCTTGCATGCACCAGCGAACGATCTCGCCCCAGTCACGAAATCGGGGAAGCGAGATCTTGGGGACCTTGGTGTGCGAGAGCGATGTGGTGTAGTTCTCGACCTTGATCTCCTTCCCACGTACGGTATACGTGTAGAATTCACCCTCGTACGATGCGCGCTTGCTTTCCCATCCATCAAGGAGTGCACGCACTTCATGATGGAGCTGGCGATGAAGCTCGTCATACCGTGCGACCAGTTCGTCCTTTGCGCTCATTGCAAACCGTTCAATTGTGCTTGATCATGTTCAAGGAGATCGGAGTCGACCCCATCTTCCCACCCACCCAGAGCGTGTAGATCTTATTCGCTTCGAAGACAAGATCAGGGGATTCAACAAGAATGCTCCCCGTGCTGTGAAGCCGAACCTTCATCGTGTAGGTACCAGCGGGTAAGAGCAAGAAGTTCTTTCCGCTGGAAGGCGACACACTGATGCCCTTGTACGGAATGTTCTGCATACCTGGGATCTCATACGCTGAAGCGCCGATGTTCGTGATCAGATCCACCGGTGCCGATGCAGGAGAAGCATTGATGAATCGTACGAGTGCTTGTGCGGAGTTGGGGACGGTCTCATCGGTGAGCTTCAACGACTCAAGACCTCCGGCCACCGTTCCGATAGCGAAGACGCTGTATGCCTTGCCCACTTCCACGGCGATCTTCGTTGACGCAACAGGTACGGCACCGGCACTCACACTCACGGTGCGCTCACCCGGATCGAGGAGTTGATAGGGACTGCTGTTTGGATAGGCAAGGCCGGTGATGACCTTGGTCCCGTCAACACTCACATCCACAGCGGGTGCATCGGATACTGCATGGACAGCGGCCACCTTGCCCTTGTCGAAGTGCTCCACAAGGTCCACAGAGGCGGAACCGGAGTCGGTATCGGTGTACATCCTTGCCACCATCGGGGCCGCATCACCCGGATTCATGGTTCCCATCAAGACCACCGTATAGGAGGTGTTCGCATTGAGCGCGATGGGTTCATAGGTGATGAGTGGCGTTGAGCTGCCATTCGCCGTCACCACAAAGGAAATGGAACCGGCGTCGAGTGCAGTGTACGCACTCACACCGCGACTTTCGATCTTCGAGAGGATCGGTGGGTTCGCGGCGCTGAGCGTGTGCACGTCGATGCTTGTGCTAAGGTCGGGGACGGCATGCACGAAGCGTACGCGAGCTTTGGCCGATGTCAGGATGTCGTCATTCTGGAAGGATGCTGTGATCGTTGCGGCCGGACCGAAGACGAAGACGCTATAGCTCTTGCCTTCTTCGAACGCCGCACCCGCTGTGATGAGCGCTGTCGTCGCACCGGCGTTCAGCACCGTCAGTGTCTTGCTACCGGCCACCACACTCGTGTATCCGGAACTCTTGCCATACGAGACCGAGGCATTGGTAAGTGTGCCATCCAATCGCACGTCGACGGCAGGAGCATCACTGGCAACATTGATCGTTCGTAGTTGTGCCTTGAGTGGAGCCGGACCCGACGAGCTCTCCGTACAACCCACGAAGGCAAGGATGGCAAAGGCGGCAAGGAGGAGACTGACCATGCGAAAACCGGCGGCTTGAATGGCACGCTCGATCTTCTCGGTTGTGGCCAAACCATCATCGGTCTTCACCACGGCCTTACCAATGCTCACTTCGTCAACGTGGATCCCTTCCACCTTCGATAGTGCGCGTTCTACCGCGGCCACACAGTGGCCACAGCTCATTCCTTCGATGATGATCTCTTGTGTGTTCATGACAGTTCCTCGATAGCACCTTTGATGCGCCACATACGGCGGGCGAGTTCAGCTTGTTTTTCGGCAAAGGCATCGTACCGCTTGTTCTCTTCCGCGATCTCAGCGAGATACCGTGTTCGGTCGGGCGGAATGATGTAGATCTTCTCACTCATCTCATCGGTCACATGGAATGTGCTTTTCCATGGTAGCTCACATTTGTACACGAGTGCATCCACGATCGCACGATACAGGGTGTTCGTTCCGGGATCGTTGAACTGTGAAGCGATGGTGCCGTACACCGGCATTTCGTCGGGCTTTCGGTCGAAGAGTTGACGTGACCGCTGATACTGTTTCTTCACATCGCGCAGAGCGTCGAGCGCACCGCGTTTATCGAACTTGTTGAGGGCGATCAGATCGGCATAGTCGATCATGTCGATCTTCTCGAGCTGACTGGCAGCGCCGTATTCTGGCGTCATCACATACATGGCCACATCGGCCACATCGGCGATCTGCGAATCACTTTGACCAATGCCGGCCGTCTCCACGATGATCAGATCGAAGCCGGCATACGAGAGAATGCGGATGGCATCGGTCACGTGTTTGTTCATTGCAACGTTCGCCTCGCGCGTTGCGAACGAACGCATGTAGACGCGAGGATGGCTCACGGCATTCATCCGGATCCGGTCGCCAAGTAGCGCTCCACCGGTCTTTCGCTTCGATGGGTCTACGGATACCACGGCGATGGTCTTGTCCGTGAGGTCGTTCACGAACCGGCGAACCAGTTCATCGGTGAGTGAGGATTTCCCGGCACCGCCAGTGCCGGTGATACCGAGCACTGGTGATCGTTTGGCACCATCGGCAAAGGCGATGGCAGCATGATCTCCGCGTTCAGCAGCTGTGATGGCCTGTGCAATGGCCAGCGGGTTCTTGGCAGCCACTTGGGCAGCCAGATCGTTGCCGAAGACGTTGGGTGTCTGATAGTCCGATCGTTGCACGAGATCATTGATCATTCCCTGCAACCCCATCGCCCTTCCATCATCCGGAGAGTAGATCCGCGCGACGCCTGCCGCATGGATCTGGTCGATCTCGAGTGGAAGGATGGTACCACCACCACCACCGAACACCTTGATGTGTCCGGCCCCGCGTTCACGAAGGAGCTCCACCATGTAGGTGAAGTACTCCACGTGCCCACCTTGGTACGATGTCATGGCGATCGACTGAGCGTCTTCCTGGATCGCACAGTCCACCACTTCCAGGACGGACCGGTTGTGTCCGAGGTGGATCACCTCGCAACCCGTCCCCTGAATGATGCGTCGCATTACGTTGATCGCGGCGTCGTGACCATCGAATAGCGAGGCAGCCGTCACCACACGGATCTTATGGTTTGGAGAATACGGCGTTGGATTCGTCATGTCCGATCTTTCGGGATGAGCAAGACCCCAAACTTACGGATGCGGAGGGTGACCTTGGTCACGGAGTATTGGGATTTCATGGCCGATATTCGTGCTGTTGATGGTCGAATTCACCCCCTACAGGAGTTTGTCATGGGAAAGAACATGGGATCTGCAGATAGAGTTCTGCGTGTGCTCGTTGCCCTTGTTGTTGGTGTCCTCATCCTCACCGGATCGCTGACCGGGGTATGGGCCTGGGTGCTTGGCGTTCTCGCCGTCGTCTTCCTGGCTACGTCCACTGTGAGCGTGTGCCCGCTCTATACGGTACTGGGTGTACGTACGAACAAGGCTCCAACGAATTCGTAGCGCATAGCGGCAATGGCTAACTTGCCATGTGACCGCAGAGCTCATGATCCTGGGTGGCGCAGAGGAGATCGGCGCCAATTCTTGCTACCTGAACCTGGATGGCACCGGACTTCTCATCGATGCCGGGCTGCATCCACGTGACCGGGCCGAGCGCGCCCTGCCATGGCTCGAGGGCTTGGATGATCGTCCGTCCGATGCCGTCGTGATCACCCATGCGCACACGGATCACGTAGGAGGACTTCCGTACGTTCTCCGCAAGCTGCCCCACGTACGGACGGTGATGTCGCATGCCACGCGCGACCTTACCCACGACGTTCTGCACAACTGTGCGAAACTCCTGAAATCCGACGTTACGCGCTGGTTCCCCAAAGAGGCGCTGGATTATTACAAACGCGACGTGATCGAGATGATCCGTCATGGATTTGAAGCCGTTCCCTACAACGAGCCGTGGGTGATCCGTGGCTTCAACGGCATGTCGGACGTGTCCGTTCGCCTGCATCCTGCAGGCCACATCCTTGGTTCTGCCTCGGTGCACCTCTCCTGCAACGGGATGTCGATCTTGCACACCGGCGACATCCAATTCGACCATCAGGCCATGATCGCCAAGGCGGCGACACCGCGCGAGCATGTCGACTGTCTCATTACCGAAGCAACGAATGCCTTTTCGGACCGACCGAATGACTACGCCCAAGAGTCCAAGCGCTTGGCGCAGTTCGTGAACACCGTCACAAATGCCAACGGCAGCGTCCTGATCCCGTCCTTCGCACTCGGGAAGACGCAGGAGATCCTGCGCACCCTCTACACGCTCATGCGAAAAGGGTCGATCCCCCAACTTCCCATCTACACAGGAGGCTTGGGCGTGAAGATCAGCAAGGTGTACGATCAGCACTGTTACACAGAACCGATGCGGACGCCGGGATTCGAAGTGTCGGACATTCCACAGGAACGCATCCGCTTCGATCAGCTGTTTACGGCCGACTATATGCGAAAGCCATCCATCGTCGTCGCATCGAGCGGAATGGTGAACAAAGGCACCACGTCGTACGCACTGGCCACAGCCTGGCTGCAGAAACCGAACTTCGGCATTGCGGTGATCGGGTATCAGGACCCGGAGACACCCGGTCATGCACTCCTGCATTCCGGCGTGGACAGGCCCTTTGATTTTGGAGGAAGAACGATGAAGCGTTCGTGTCTGATCGATCGGTTCCGATTCAGTGCGCATGCATCGCTCGAAGGGCTGCTCGGTCTGATCATGGACGTTCGACCGTCAACGCTTTGCATCGTGCACGGAGAACCGGAAGCATGCGATCACCTAGCACTATGCGTCAAGGAACGCTTACCCAACACGCGGATCATCATTCCCCGCTTGGGGAGGTCCTACGTGATCGAGCAAGGAAGCACGGTGGCACGGATGGGGAGTGCGTGAACGCACTCCCCATCGAGCACCACATTCTCATTGAACGACAAGGAGCGTTCGAAGTCGGTCTCCAAGTGCAGAGACCAGTTCGATCGAGTACGTTCCGCTACTGAGATCGTGCACGTCGATGTCGTGAGAACGATCCTCAGCACTGATGGTCATGCGCTGAACTTCCACGCCCGTGAGTTGACGAATGACACACATCGTGCGCTCGTCATTCCAACGTACATGGGCACGTTGTGATGTCGGATTGGGTCCAACGGAGATCATTGGTCGGACAGGATCTTCTTCCTCTAGTGTGCTTTGTGACTTCCGGTAGACAGGACCGATCGTTAGGAAGCCCTGCGCGAAGATCGTCGTTCGCAATGCTCCCTCGTCGCGCACGGCGATGCGATAATGGTCACTCATCGGAAGAGTAGATGGAATGACCCAATCAAAGAAGCCCGTTTCGGCGTCAATGCCTCGTGCGAGCTCCGTGAACTCACCAACATCGGCATTCCACAAGAGGATCTGCGCCGTTGTGCGCACATCATTCTGTGTCCACGTGATATGCATGGTCCCACCAGGTTGCCACGCACGTTGCTGTATACCGCCGGCAGGATGGATGTCGGCCTTGGCGATCATGGCCGCTAGTATGCTGATGATGACGATGCCTGCGGCGAGCAGTCGACGTCTGTGTTGCTGTCTCATGAACGACTCCAGGTGAAAGTGTTATGGTGTGATGCAGATACTCTGCATGGTCGTTGTGTTGTGATGCGTGAACATCACGTAGTAGATGCCCGGCCACGAAACGTGTTCACGAACAAGGCCGAGCGTGTCGCTCAACTGATCGTTCCACCCTTGCCACCATTGCCGACCAAGCTGGTCGTAGATCTGAACCACTCCAATGTCCTCTATGTCTGACGGCATTGCATCGGCGACATCCGTTACCTGCGAGAACACAGGCATGAAGGACATGCTCGTTGTATCCGTGGGCATCTGAACACTGAGGATCCGTGCCGTACCATTGTGATAGGTGGGGTGCGAACAGGACCATCGTTGAAAGCGATAGCCGGGGTTCGGAACTGCGGTCAACAACAGCGTTGTGGTTCGATCTTGACGCAGATCGTACACGCCATATCCTCCGGTACGACCATGGGCACGATCGAGGACCACCACGGAACCGTTGTCGCCGGGATCGACCGTCACGGTTCCATTTCGTACAGTACGATACCATGCCGTAAAGACCACTGTGTCGGCCGGCCAACAATCTGCTTGTGCGGTGAACTCCTCAGATGTAGCGGTCGATACGAAGCCGGGATGTGAACATGACCAGTGATCGAACACGGTCGTGTCGACGCAGGTCTTCGCACCCACAACGAGCGAGTTCGCATTGGTATACCGGATCGGATCTTGCGTCCGGTTCGGGAACACGCATGCATCGTCCAGACGCTGTCCGGTCTCAACATGTCGAGCCTCGGCTGTGGCATTGAACCACACCGCCGTTACGAAGCTGAACCTGGTCACATTCGACGGATCGATATCTGCCCTGAAGTAATTGCACCAATACCGCAACTCATAGCGCTGCGCAGAGCCGTTCGGCGCCGCGTTGCGAAGACGTTGCTTTGGGATCACGTACATCAGGTTCGAGCCGGGCATGAAGTTGACCGTTGTCGGGATCTCTTGATATCGGGTACTGTCGGGACCCACCGACGCATCGAAGTAGAGGCGCACCGGCTGGGATATCGGTGACGCGCCGTTCTTTACTGGGATCACATCGATGTTCTGAAGTACAATGGTGTCTGTGCACATCGGCATCACGGCACCCGCTCCGTTCGCCAAGGCAAAATGTGTGCAGGCGAAGAGGTCGATCAGTGTTGGAATGGTCATGGCGTCCTCAGCGTACAACTCGTTTTCGTGGATAAAGCAGTGTTCGCATGTGATAGGTGACGTACTGTCCGTGCAGTGCATATCGACCGGTACCCTCGCGTGCGGCGCTCCAGAGTGACCCGATGTCTGCCGTGAGGTTGGCCTCTCCAAGTGGTTGGTCCTGTTCGTCCGGAGGCAAGAGCACTTGAAGGAACTTTGCTCCCAATGCGACGAGGTCGGAAAGACCCAACGAAGATCCTTCTTCAGCGGTTGTGGATCCGTGCAGGTTGGCCCGTTCTGTTACATAGTCGAGGAGGTCGTTCACACGGTTCACAAAGCAGTCACCTTCGTCCTTGCAGTCCTCGTCCCACGTTTCGATATGCAGACCAACAAGGTCCTGAAGGTCCATGCCATACGGTTCGATCAACAGAAGATGCTCGCCCATGTTCATGGGTGCGTCCTTGTCGCTTTGCGAATAGGTGCATTCGCCGATGTTCGTGCCTTGTTGTGCGTCGCAGTTCGGCTGACGTTGCATGGCCACATCGGTACCATGGATCGCATCCATTCCGAAGATCCCGCCATACGACACGTGATAGATCTCGCCGTTGTTCTCGAAGAAGGCAAAGTCGTTATCGCCGTCCCATTCCAGTTCGACTTGATCGAGGATGACGCCGACACCCGGGAGCTCCATCGTATTGAGCACATAGGCCGCATCGGCAGCAAGCGGCTCACCGTCCAGCGATGTGAGTCCGGTCGTGCACGTCAACAAGATGCTTCCGAATGGAAGGGCCTGTAAACGTGGCGAGGTGGTAGGGTCGTTGATGCGGAACTCGGCCGTGGTGATCGGAGCACCCGTTTGCGGATAATAGGAGGTGTTCGCAGCGGAAGAGGCAACGGTGAAGTCCAATCCGGTGAGTTGCGGGAACGTAGGCTCGATGTTGTCTTCCGACCGTGCCACCATGCCACCACTCCGAAGCGTGTTGAGATCAAGTGGTGCGTTGAAGCGAACCTTGACGATGGTACCATGACGTGGGATGTACTCCAACTGTCGACCACCGATGGGTTCTTGCGGAAGGCGTTCGTAGTAGTACAGCGGATCGAACCAGTGTTCTTCCCAGAGGTCTTCCTTCCGATCGATCGTTCTGATCTTGATGCGCATCGCAACGGATTCGATGCCGAATGTCTGTCCGAAGCAGGCGCGACAGCGGATCTCCGGTAGGTCTCCGATACCTCCGGCACAAAGCGTTTGCCGGAACTGGGCGAGCTCAGAGGCAATGTCGAGCTCGAAGACCCGCCATCCGCCTACCACCGATCCTCCCGACGGAACAACGTACCGTGCGATGGGAGCGAAGAACTTCCAGAGCTGACCTCGAACGGGTGCATCCTTGATGCGGATCTGGATCCGATCTCCACATTGCACACCACACCCAAGGAAATGACGTTGTTCGGTGGCATCGAAGCAGCGCAGTGTCGAGATCCTCTGCCAGATCTCCGGCACCGTGCCGGGGATGAGCTTGTAGACCTCCACTTTCACATCAGGGTGTACGGTAGCACCGGGGAGGATCGCATTGGCATCATCTCCGTGAATGAGGACGTTGTCGATGCGAAGCTGTATGCTTTTTCGTTGGACATAGAAGACGACGGTGTTGATCGGATCGAGAAGGGGAGCCGAGATACAGAGTTCTCGCTGCGGCACGTCGAAGAAGAATGATTTGTTCGTTCCCGTGATCACATAGCCTGCGATCTCCCAACATCCGAGGGTGCGGACGCAGAGTGTTCGATCTGTCTCCTGTGTGTCCTCGAAGTATGATGCTGTTGTGAAGAATGCGTCGGTGGGACCGAATGCTCGTTGGTCTGCATCGGCGTTCTCGATGATGCCACGAAGTCGAAACAGTTCCGATGGCGGCGTTGCGGGGAGATACGGACGGATCGGCGTGAAGGATGGGGAGAACGTTTTCGGTCCGGTACCGGCATTGGGTGTGTAGGTGTTGTATGCAATGGACGCTGACGACAGTGCGAAGGCGGCATTCGGAATGGCCACGCAATGCACCACCGGCGTGCGATCGTCAAGGATGATGGTCGTGTCGACAACGCTACGCGCAATGTCTTGAAATGCCGAGTCAAGGATCTGCACCACTCCGCCGGAGTCGACATGGATCCGAAGCGTATCGGAATCGATCCTTTTCAGGATGGCCGTGCAGCGGATCTCACGATCCATTCCTTCACACGACGAGCTGACAACAACGTCGTGCTCCACTGAACCGTGAATGGACGGAACGGAGGGAGCTTCCCATCGTTCGAATCTCCACCGATCGGGAAGCCACGTGGGTACATGTAGTGGAACACTGTCACCGACCGTAAGACTGTTGTTCTCCTGTGCAAGATCGTCGAGGATCTCTTGGGGAAGAGACCGTCCGTCTGCAGACCTAGCATCGACGATCACATGGGCAGCCTTGCGGACATGGATGGTCCACGCACGGTCGGATGATGCATCACCTGTGATGGCCGACAGAGTACAGCGAATGCGCAAGGCACTTCCCGGCGTCCACCGTCCTGTCGGAACAAGCCGTGCCACCTTGCCACCGTCACTCACGTCGAAAGCAACGGGTACCGCTACACTCGACGTGGCCGTTTGTTCCTCCGCTGTGAAGAGGGTGTTCCACCGATGTCGAAACGGAAGAATGGAGTTCGAGAATTTCAATGTGATGGGGTCATCACAACGAATGGCCTCTTCGCCAACCAAGGAGCAGTGCATCAGACGAGGAACGTCGTCTGCAGTGGTGAAGACGATCTCGAACGGCGGTACTTCGCGAGGCTCTGCGTCGATGCCGTCGTACACGGCCAGTCCGACCACAAAGCAGTGGTATGTGGTAGAGGGCGCGAGATGTCGTGGTGTGAATCGGAGTTCCGATCCGTTGACGATTCGATACGAACCGGGCAATGCGGCGCGATGCACAAGGTTCGGAGGATAGGCGGTCATGGCAGCGTCGTTCACAAGGACGATCGCACCTACGGAGCCTTCGGTCGGTATGCAGGCAGGAGAGATCACCGATGTGCAACGAAGCGAGATGGTCGCGTCGGTGCTCACGTTCGAAGCGCCATGGACAGGAAATGTAGAGGCGACGAATTGAATTTGCGCACGTGCGGCAACGCACATGGTCACGAGCGAACAGGTCACAAGAAATCGAAGGACGAACGACGGCAGCATGGCAACCTCCGGGTGAACAGGTGAGGGAAGTGATGGCGCACGAGAGGCGGGCGCATGCAGCTAGTGGTGTCAAGAGGGTGTGATGTGACAGTCGACGTTGTAAATTCTGCGCATGAATGTTTCGACCATTGCAGAAGTGATCGATCAGCTCGACGAGATCGTTACGTCGTGTCGGCAGCGACCGAGCAGGAACGGGTTCTTCGCCGCACTCTATCGTGGCGTGACAAAGCGTGTGGCCGATGGGATCGCATGGGGTCGTTTTCAAGATGGGGCACGCATGGAGCTGCTCGACGTGGTGTTCGCCAATCGATACCTGCATGCCTATGAACAGCGGATGCTGGGAGCGTGGACGTCAAGAGCATGGACACGAGCGTTTGATGTGGCGGAGCTCCATCAGCCGTTGATCATTCAGCAGTTGCTGCTCGGTATGAACGCTCACATCAATCTTGACCTTGGCGTGGCGGCTGCGGAGATCACCACACCTGAGACGATCCATGGATTGCGGTCCGACTTCGATATGATCAACGTTCTTCTGTCGGAGATGCTCGACGAAGTACAACATCGACTCAGCGCACTCTCTCCCTTGATGTCCATCGTCGACGCGATCGCCGGTCGATTCGATGAGACCATTGGCAACTTCAGTATGCAGCGGGCACGGGATGCGGCATGGACCAATGCGTTGACCCTGGTCGAGATCCCGCAGGGTCCGGCTCGATGGGATGCCATTCATCGGATCGACGACGCTGCCGTGGTCCTGTCGCACGTGTTGTATGATCCTCGCATGGACCTTGTTCTTGCGCCGGCAAGTGCCGTGGAGCAGAAGGACATCGCACACTGCATCGATGTGCTCGGTGCGTGATCAGGTGATATCGATGTTCCGCACGAACATCAGGTCGAACGTATCTAGATCCATGGCACACAGAAAACCCATGCCGGGTTCGCCCGCGTAGACGCAACCATTGTCGATGATCACCTTGTTCTCCCACTCCAAGCGGTGATAGATGCGTTCGCGGGTTTGCGGTGTGTGGCCGCACAACAACCGTCGACCGCCGATCTTGGAACGATCCACGGCTTCGGTTCGATGGAAGAGCATTGCGTGGGTGTCGGTGAACGGATCGTCGATCTCCGTGTTCAACGACGCATGCGTGCATGTGAACTGCGGTGTTTGGCAGTAGAGAGGCAAAGCCTCGATCAGGTTCACATACCGGGGATCGATGGCGGCGGGTGAGGAGGCGCCGAGACTGCACAGCGTGGATGCACCACCGTTCATCATCCACTTCTCGTACCAGAACTCCGAGAATCGTGCGCGCACCAAGAGGTCGTCGTGATTCCCTCGCAAGGGGGTGATGGTGTATCCAGCCTCGACCAGTTGCACAATGTAGTCGAGCACTGCCCTGCTCGACGGACCACGGTCGATATAGTCTCCAAGCAGGATCAGATGGTCAACGCGATCGAGGCCGATGCGCTCTTCGACCATTGCGCGCAGCGTGCGCACACATCCGTGAACGTCGCCGATGGCGATCGTCCGCTTCATACCGGCATCAAGGGCTGGTGGTGATCTCGTATATGTGTGGCCAATTCTTTCCGGTCACATAGATCTTTTTCGAAACGCTGTCGAACGCAATTCCATTGAGAACATCTGTGGACGGCGTGTGTTCCGTCAACGGTAGGAGGCCGGTACAATCCACAACAGATCGAACGATCCCGGTCGCCGGATCGATCCGTGCGATCACGTCTTGCCGCCATACATTGGCCCAGATCTCGCCGTTGATGTATTCGAGCTCGTTCAGTTCGCGAAGTGGCGCACCGTCAAGCATCACGTCGATGGACTTCACTACACGTGCATTCACCGGGTCCAAGAAGGTGAGCGTATTGCTTCCGTTACTCATGATCAGGTAGGTGCCGTCGTTGGTCAGGCCCCAACCTTCTCCACTGTACCGGAACGTACCGATCTCCTGGAGCGTGGATGCATCGTAAACGAAGCCTTGTTGGTTGAGCCACGTCAGCATGTAGGCCTTGCCTTGCAGCACCGTCACGCCTTCTCCAAAGAACCGTGGTCCAAGGTCGGTGCGTTTCAGCACCTTGCCTGTTTTGATGTTGACGTGGCGGATCGATGACGTGCCATACTGGCCGGTACTCTCCACGAACATTCCATTCACCACCTGCAACCCTTGGGTAAACGCCATCGTGTCGTGCGGAAGCGTGGTCAGCACCTGACAGCGAAGATGCGCGGCGAGTGGAACCGATTCCTTTGTTGCCTTTGCAGCCGAGGCATCGGTGGATGGTGCCGGCTTTTCTGTGGTACACGACGTGACCACACAGGCGATCATGATGGTGGCGAGGATGCGTTTCATGCAGTGCAAAGTACGAAAGGCATGGTCGTAGTGTACGAATGTGGTGTAGTTTTGTCGTGCAGCAATGAACTCCTCACAGCCTTCCAACATCGTTCCCTCCTTCGTTGCAGCCGCCTTGATCGCGTGCGTGCTTGTGGTAGCGTGCGCCAAGGAGACGCAACCCGTGGATGCCGCAGCAAAACGGACGGCGGATTCCCTGGATTCCGCTCGCATCGCACGTCAACGACACGTCGATTCAGTGGTCAACCGCTTTCCGAGGATCGGGCTCACGAAGACCGTGATCGCCGACGCGAAGGCACTCGCCGCACTTCGGCGCACCTATGGAAAAACAGATTCGACCTGGGCTGCCTACCGTGCTCTCACACTGGTCAATCGGAAGGATATTCACTACTACAGGGTGGGCGACACGGTGATGATCCCGGACACGATCCTCAAAGATCTCCGTGCGTATTCGATCTTCCCGCAGTGGTATCCCGAAGCCGTCGATATTCCTCGCATCGTCATGATCAGCAACAAGTGGCAATGCTACGGTTGCTATCAGAACGGCGAGTTGGTGCGCTTTGCGGCCGTGAACAGTGGTGAAGAGCATAAGCCAACGTTTCCCGGACGGTATGCGGTGAATTGGAAGCAGCGCTTGCGTCATTCATCGCTTGACAGTACATGGATCCTCCCGTTCACGGTGAACTTCCATCAGTACGCCGGTAGTGCCATGCACCAATTCGATATGCCGGGTCGGCCCGTTTCGCACTCTTGCGTTCGCCAGTTCCTGACAGATGCGGAGTGGATGTACAAGTTTGTTCGGACGGCGAAGGTTGATTCGAATCATCGTTTCATCCCGTTCACCGGAACGCCCGTGATCATTCTCGACATCTTCGATTTCTCGCGCCGGAACGGTGGGCCATGGAGAGACATCACGTCAACGAAAGATGTCGTGATCGCTCTTCCCAAAAAACCCCTTGACTTAGAGGAAGCCATGATCCCCATCTCGCAGATCCCCAAGGATGTGCGTGGTGCACTACCAAATCGCCGACGGTATCTCGAGGCAGATTCCATTCTGCGCGAGCGTGGTGTGATCAGACCCGAGGCCAACCTTCGCGAGTCGATCAACTACAACAAGCTTCGCCGTGAGAAAGCGCGCCGTAAGGCAGCCGCCGCGAATGTACCGAAGTGACCTTGTTTACGACGAGTGTCGTTCTGGCCACCAAGCCTGCAATCGGTCGGCAATAGATCCCTCCTCGCCTTCGCGACTCGGTTCATAGAACACCCGTGGCTCCGTCCCTGTTGGAAAGTACGAGGCATTCACAAAGTGCCCTTCGAACGAATGCGGATATTGATAGGCCTCTCCGTACCCTTCCGCCTTCATCAACTTCGTCGGAGCATTGCGCAAATGCAAGGGAACCGTGAGGTCGATCCCCTCTGCAACGGCCTGTTGCGCCGCACTGATGGCCATATACGAGGCGTTCGATTTAGGAGCAGAGGCTAGATACGTCACGCCTTGTGCGAGTGGGATGCGACCTTCCGGCATGCCGATGCGTTCGATCGCCTGGTAGACGGCTAGGGCAAGGGGAAGGGCGGCAGGGTCGGCGTTGCCGATATCTTCGCTTGCGAACACCACCATGCGTCGAGCAATGAACAGCGCATCTTCACCCGCCTCGATCATCTTGGCAAGCCAGAGGAGGGCTGCATCCGGATCGGACCCACGCATGGATTTGATGAAGGCCGAGATCGTGTCGTAGTGCGATTCTCCGGCCTTGTCGTACTGCACGATCTTCCGTTGGACGGCCTGTTGCAACACGTCGCGCGTGATGTGGACGTAACCATCTGCCGATGTGGTGGCAAGTGATGCCGCCGCTTCCACGGCGTTGAGTGTCGTGCGTGCATCTCCACTTCCGATGGCAAAGAGCGCATCCCAATCGTCCACGACCACGTGCATCGACAGCATTGCCTCGTCGGTTGAAAGCGCTGACTCAACGATGTGCCGCAGATCTTCCGACTCGAGAGACCGAAGTCGGTACACTTGGCATCTGCTCAACAACGCCGCATTCACCTCGAAGGATGGGTTCTCGGTGGTGGCGCCGATGAGTGTGACAATGCCCTTCTCGACGGCATGCAGAAGCGCATCTTGCTGCGCCTTGTTGAATCGATGGATCTCGTCGATGAACAAGATCGAGCGCTCGCCATTGGCTCGCCGCCGTTCCGCCTTTGACACCACTTCACGAAGGTCTTTCACGCCGGCCTCGACGGCGGAGAGCCGTTCGATGCGCATGTGCGACGTTGAGGCGAGTGCAAAGGCAAGCGTGGTCTTGCCTGTACCCGGAGGTCCCCACAAGATGATCGAAGGCAGATCTTCACGCGCTGCGAACGAGCGAAGTGGTCCGTTGGGACCAAGCAAGTGTTGTTGTCCGGCAACATCGTCGATGGTGCGCGGGCGCACACGCTCTGCGAGCGGACCCGATGGCGCCGCATGCCGAGGCTGGTCTGTATCGTCGAACAATCCGTTCATATCACCTAACTTGATGCAATGAGCTCCACGTCAAACATCGTGAATGCCGCGCTATGGTGCATCATGGTCTTGATGGCAGTGCTAGAGCCCGTTGGTGCGCAACCTCTCGTTCGTTCACTGTACTCCGTCCGGTTCGACACCGTGGACATGGCCTCGCTGCGTACGCAGTGGAGTGGACAGTTGCAGCTGACACGGGATCCGATGACGGGAAAGCAAGTGTTCGGTCGGTACGGCGATCAGACTGTGAGCTTCGTCCTTCACGGGATTCCTCAACACACCATGATGAGCATTGCCTTCGAACTTGCCGTGATCGGCTCGTGGGACGGGGAACAGGACAAGGATCGCATGCGGGTGTTGGTAGATGGACGTGATACGGTGTTGTATGCAACGTTTAGCAACACGACCTATCGTCAGTCGTACCCGGATCGAGTAGGTGTGGCGGTACACCGACAGAGAACAGGTGTACACAAGCAGAACACTCTCGGCTTCAAGTTCGTGGAAAAGGACGTGTACAATGGTTCGCTCGATGCCACCTATGTGATCTCGTCCTTCGTCCGACATAGTGCCGATACGTTGCGAGTGGACCTAGAAGGGATCCTCCGCGATCTGCGTCCTGGTATCGAGAACGAGTCGTGGGCCTTGTTGTCGTTCGATGTTGGGGTTGTGACCGCAACGACGCGTGGCATGCACAAGGAGCCTGGTGTCGATACATCGTTTTCCGAAGACGTCTTTCCCGGCATCGTACCATCGAGCGACATCGTCCACGCCTTGCGCATACCACTTGCCGTGATCGAGTGCCAGCCATGTGCCTCGGGATGTGAGGCCGTCTCCATTGCCGTGTATACCGACGGAACGGCTGCCGCATGGAAGAAGCCGTTTCATGGCAGAGAGCCGGCCATGGCCTTCGATATCACGCGAGATGAAACACAACAGGTCGAACGCGCCGTTCAACGTTGTCTTGGCGATACTCTTGTTCGAGAACATCTGGTGACGGTGATCGACCAAGCGCAGAGCATTCCATCGGATCAACGGAATTGCACCATTACGCTCGGCGTCGGTGAGCAGGCCTTTACCTGCATCGTCCAGGACTGGGGGACGGGTTCACTCGAAGACCTCCACCAACTCATTCGCTTGGTGTTCGAGCGACACGGGTGGACGGGCGGACCTTAGTGCTGCCAGTAGGCTGAACGGCGTACGGATGCGAGTCGCATGGACCGTCCATCGTCCGATGTGAATCGATACATCACGTGCGGAAATGTCTTCGAGAACCAATACTCATTCGTTTGTCCGTTCGCTCGTTTGACCGTCACTCTCCAGCACTCCGTTGCTGCGAATGACGAACCGTCTTGCAAGGCGGCTGCATCCAGCATGTCGCTTCCCACCGTCACCGTGGCCGACACGGGCTCGGAAAGCGCGGCCTTCGACGTGATGATGCTCGGATACAACTCGATCTTCGTCGTGTATCCGTTCGCAAAGTCGAGTGTGCGCAATGTGTAGATCAACTGATCCTCAAAGAACACCGATGACCGAAGCGTTCTCGTTCCAACGCCTTCACCGTCCCAGTACGAATCGTATGCATAGTGAACGACGCTGTCGGTGGTGATGTGCTTGAACGTTGTACCACACCACTCCTGAGAGCTTGTCGTGGCCTTGTGAAGGATGTTCGGTGCGGATCGCTCAAAAAACATGCTCGTCATGTAATTGTATGGATACGAGTCTGTCTGGATACGCTGCACGATGTTCACCTTCATCATGGAACGCAGATCGGTGCGTTCGTATGAATCTGTCTTCACATCGAACTGTTGGTTGAAGTCTTCCTTCACGGTGATGACCACCGATTCGTACGACCGAGGTTTTCCATACACAACACGAGTGCTTGCGTACGTGGCAACCTCAGCACGCCCATCGTTCCATAGGGACTGAGCGGCGAATGATGGCTGTATAGGTAGGGTGTCTGACGCTGATGGTTGACCATCTGCCTTGCCACCTTTACAACTTGCAAGCGAGATGAACAGGAGTACTGGGAGTAAGCGCATGGAAGCCTCGAAAGCGTGAACTGCAACTTCCGCAATTCACGTGAGAGGCAGATGAAATGATTGACCAACGGTGTGAAGCGCTAAGGATGACGTCGAGGTTCGAAGCGCTTTCAACAAACGATGCATTGGCTCGGACATCGGTTCCTCGCTCTGTTTGAACGTGGCATGATGGATCGGGAACATGTATCGAGCGCTCATCATTTCAGCCATTGCAAGTGATTCCTCCGGTGTGCAATGCGTGTCAGGGAACGGGTCGTACGCCCCAATGGGCATGAATGCCACGTCGATGGGTTTTCGAATGTCCTTGAATGCGGGAGTGAATGCCGTATCGCCGCCGAAGACCAATCGAACGCCATTCTTTTCGAGGAGATATCCGTTGTAGCTTCTTCCTGTGCGATGCTGGCCCGCAGCCCTACATGCTTCACCGGGCATGCGCCATCCGTTGTGCTTCACTCGCAGTGCTTGTAGTTCGATACCATGGATAGTCGTTGTGTCACACCAGTCCAGTTCCTCGGTGGAGCGAAACGGAATGTCCTCGATCACGTCGGATGTGTTCATTGCGGTGATGACATCTATCTTGTCAGGGTCTCGTTCCGCAAGCGCTGACAGCGTTCGACGATCCATGTGATCGAGATGTGCATGCGAGAGAATGATCAGATCGGGTGTAGGGATCTGGTCAAGCGTAAGTGCGGGCTGATGAAGCCGACGTGGTCCGATCGTTAGTCCGAGAATACTAAGGCCGTAGGCATCAAAGAGTACCGGATCTGTCAGTATCCACGTGCCGAAGAAGTTGATCAGAACAGTTGAGTGTCCTATCCAGCAGGACCAAAGTCCGTTACCGCGAACCTCCGTAAGGTCTGGGGTATAGGAAGGAGGCGAGGCGGCATTGCAAGCCCCGCTCGGAAAGGCACCTGTTGCCGCGCAAAGGCCGGCAACAGACATGGTCTTGAGCAGTTCACGTCGACTCAGCATCGATTCCCCCCGGTTGCGCTGTGAGTGATGCACAAAACTCGCCGAGACACCCACTTGCATCCGAGTTGCCATTCCGTTATAAGGACATCGTTACACGAGATGCTCATCTACACACGTCAACGCAACCAATGACCCGAACGGCCGTACTGGGTGCTCTTTTTCGGAAATACTCAGAAATTCAACAGCTTTGTTCGCATGAAACGATCTTTCAGACTATTGGCGATGGCGATCTTGTTGACCGGTTCAACGATCGTCCACGCACAGACAAATCCGCCGACGGATCAAGAGCTGCTTGAGAATGCTGCCAAGCAAAAGCTCAATTGGTTTGCCGGTCTGCATTTCATGGTCGGGAATCCGCAGGGATCCTATCGTGATTCCCTCATGAAACTGGGTCTGCCAGGCACCGGATATGGCTTCGATCTCAATGCAGGATACTACTTCGATCCCGTTCCCGTGGCCATCGTCGGTGAGTTCGGGATGCTCTTCAGTGGTGGTGACCATGTACAGCGGCTGCTCACGTCACCATCCGGATTCACCGACACCGTGGACTATGATTCGCAAGTGCTGAACATGCCGCTCACTCTTTCTGTACGCGTTCAACCGAACATCGCCAATTGGGTCTACCCATATGCAGAGGGCGTCTTTGGTGTGGCGATCACGAATTCGTCCTACACCATCTCGGCGACTCATGCAGGTTCGGAGAGAACGGAGTCCAAGCATTCAACGGATGCCGATCTCAAGTACGGCATCGGAGCAGGTCTTAGTGTGAAGGTTGCCGAGATCGTAACACTTCCGAACTCTGTGAACCGAATTCTGTTGGACATGCGCATGCGATACTTGTGGGGCGGCTCGACCACAGTAACGCGGTATCGAGTGCTTGACAACGGTGGCTATGAGCAGTATCAGGCGACCATCGACCCATCGAACATCATTCATTTCAGCGTTGGATTCGTAGCGCAATTCTAATTCGAACACTCCTCTTTGGTGAACATCATGAAACGAACGACCATTGTCCTTTCCACCCTTGCCGCCGCCTCGTTCCTTATGATCGGGTGTAAGTCCGTGCAAGACAATCAGAACGACCTTCGCTCCACGCAGGAACGGAACATCACGGTGGGCGTGGTGCAAAAGGAGATCCGTAAGGGCATGTCGGGCGCAGAGGTAACAGAGGCGCTTGGCTCACCGAACATCGTCACAAAGGACGAGAACGAGAACGAGACGTGGGTGTACGATAAGATCGCGACCGAAGCATCGTACTCATCAAGTCAGAACTCCTTGTTCCTGATCCTTGGAGGCTTCTCGAACCAGTCGGGTGCCGCAAGCACAACGCAACGCACTCTCACGGTGGTGATCAAGTACGACGAGAAGGGCCGTGTTGCATCCTATTCCTACCGTCAGAGCAAGTTCTAAGAAAGCACAGTCACATGATCCGAATCATACTTGGGGCGGTCCTGGGCGGCTTGATGCTGGCGTCGTGTACCATCATCAACCGTCCGCCCACCACACCTCCGCCGAAGACCCAACTGCAGATCCGCGAGTATCAGACGCGTGAGTTCGACACGAACGACGTAAAGCTCGTGATGAAGGCCATGCTCAATGTGCTCCAGGACGACGGCTTCGTGGTGAAGAACGCCGTGATGGACCTCGGGTTGATCACGGCCACGAAGGAGATCGACCTGGGCACCACGTCAACCGGTTCGGGTGCGAGTTCGGGGGACGACTACTGGGGAAAGATCTTCGAGACCGTGTTCAAGGGCTCGGGATACGGAAACCGCTCGTCGACGACCAATAACCCCCCTCCGCGGTACGGAAAATTCAAGCAAGTCGAGGCCAGTATCAATGTTAGCGAGCTTGGGAAGCGTTGCAAGGTGCGCGCGAACTTCCAAGCGAAGGTCCTTGACAATCAAGGCCAACCAATGGACGTCTACGTGATCGAAGACCAAAAATTCTACCAAGAGTTCTTTGCGAAGGTCGATCAGGGTATCTTCATCCAGAAGCAAGGATTCTAACATCAGAACGGTACTATGAGATCTGTCGCATTTCTACTGGCGGGCCTGTTCATTTGTGCGGGCCCGTTGTTCGTCTCGGCCCAAGGGCTCGTGGATGCCGCAAAGAGCGGGGACGTGAAGAACGTACAGAAGCTTCTCTCGTCAAAGAAGAAAACTCCCAATGTGAACGAACGGGATGCTGAAGGGCTGACGGCTCTCATGATCGCATCCGTGGCGGGGGATTCTGCCATGGTGGAGGTTCTCCTGGCGGCGGGAGCGGACGTGAACCTCAAGTCGAACAACGGCATGACGGCTCTTCTCGGAGCCGTGTTCAACACGCGTTCTGTGATCGTTTCACGTCTGATCGCTTCAAAGGCTGATGTGAACGTCTTCGACCGAAAAGCACGAACCCCGCTCATGATCGCTGCGGAAAAGGGCGTCAACGAGCCAGTGACCGCGCTGTGCGACGCTGGGGCCAATCTCGAGGTCAAGGATGCAAAGGGCAATTCTCCCCTGATGATCGCCTGCGGGAACCGGCATTTGAACGTGATGATGGAATTACTGGAAAAAGGGGCGAACCCCGATACACGAGATCTTCAGGGCCGGACCCCAGCAATGTTGTTGTGCTTTCTCGGTGAAGACGAGATGTTGAAGCTCCTGATCCATCATAAACCGGACCTTACGCTCATGGACTTCACTGGCAAGACAGCGCTTGAGTATGCAAAGGAATACAAGCGGAAATTCTGCATAGAAGTACTGACGCAGGCCGGTGTGACACGCTAGTGACCGGAGGCAGAGACCGTAGTGTGAGATAAGCAAGTAGTGTGCTGGTGTTTCGGCGTCTCGTGTATCTTTGCCCACGGAACGTTTTTATTAAAGTATTAGGGTACCCTTAATGCCAATACGCTCAGCCAATCGGCTGACGAGGATAGGTGTCTTTTACGATGGCAACTATTTCCTCCATGTCAGCAACTACTACGCCTATAACCACGCGCGCAGTAGCCGGATCAGTATCGCTGGTCTTCATGAGTTCATTCGCCACCAAGTGGCAGAAGAAGAAGGTATCGATGTTCGGTCCAGCCAGATCGTCGATGCACATTTCTTCCGTGGACGGATCCCCGCCCAAGAGGCAAGTCAACGTGGGAACATGCTTTTCTATGAACGTGTGTTCGACGACATTCTCATGTGGGAAGGGGTGATCACCCATTACCTTCCGATGCGCAACACCAATGGAAAGCGCGAAGAGAAGGGTATCGATGTGTGGTTCGCGCTTGAGGCCTATGAACTCACACTCTTGAAGGAGTTCGATGTTGTTGTGCTCCTTACGTCGGACAGCGACTACGTGCCACTCGTGCGGAAGCTCAACACAACGGGCGCGAAGGTGATGTTGTTGTCGTGGGATTTCGAGTTCACGGATAACGAGGGCAAACACATCGTTACGCGCACGTCGCAAGAGTTGCTGGAAGAAGTGACGTACCCGATCGCCATGCACGACCTGATCGAAAGCCGTGTTCGCAAGAACGATGTTATCACGAACAATCTCTTCGTTCACAAAGAAGAACGTCCACAGCGCCAAGTGGCCTATTCCACGGCCGTACCGCTACCACAAGACGTAGAAGAGGGTATTGCTGCAGGACCGATCGACTCCGGTGTGAGTGAAGAACGGTTCGACAGCTTTGTCTTGAGCCTGAAGTCCGGGTATGGCTTCATCAAGTATCCACCGAACAACCTGTTCTTCCACCTTTCAGATCTTGTTGAAACCGAGTTCGAGGATCTTCGCGTTGGAGATCATGTCGACTTCAACATCGGCTACAACGACAAGGGTGAACAAGTGGCAAAGAACGTTCGTCTCCTTCTATGATCTCTTCGAAACTTCCTGATGTAGGAACGACGATCTTTTCGGTCATGACCGCTTTGGCCAATGACCATAAGGCCATCAATCTTGCACAGGGGTTTCCCGACTATTCGCCCGCATCGGAGCTGCTTGATCTGGTCGCTCGTGCTTTGTACGAGGGACATAATCAGTACGCTCCGATGCCTGGCCTTCTTTTGCTTCGAGAGGCCATTTCCGTCAAGTATCGAACGCTCTACGGTCTTACCTACGACCCTGTGAGCGATGTCACCATCACACCGGGAGGGACGGCGGCTCTCTACTCGGCGATCGCAACGGTCGTTCGATCCGGTGATGAAGTGTTGATCTTCGAACCCGCCTACGATTCCTATGCGCCGGCCATTCGCGCCAATGGCGGTGTGCCGATCCCTTGCCGCCTTCTTGCCCCTTCCTACCGTCCCGATTGGGATGTTGTTCGGTCGTTGATCACAGATCGAACGGCCATGATCATCGTGAACACACCGCACAATCCAACGGGCACCGTGTGGCCTGCCGAGGACAGAGCAACACTGGCTGCCGTTGTGGATGGAACGCGGATCGTCGTTCTCAGTGATGAGGTCTACGACCACATCTGCTTTGATGGCCTCGCCCCATCGTGCCTGGCACAACAAGAGGGGCTTCGAGAGCGGACGTTCGTGGTGACGTCCTTCGGGAAGACGTTCCACGCAACAGGATGGAAGATCGGTGCCTGCGTGGCACCATCGTCGCTCATGGCGGAGTTTCGAAAGGTCCATCAGTTCCTGGCGTTCAGCGTGCACACGCCTACGCAGGTTGCTTTGGCCACGTACATGTCGGATCCGAGCTCGTACTTGAACGTGGGCTCCTTCTATGAGCGCAAGCGAGATCTTTTTCGATCGCTGTTGCAAGGATCTTCGTGGAAGATCATGTCGTGCGAAGGTTCGTACTTCCAGCTCTTGGGGTATCGGGACTTTTCAGACGAGGCAGATACTGTGCTGGCAGAACGCCTGACGAAAGAGATCGGTGTTGCCTCGATCCCGCTTTCACCGTTCACCACGGATGGTGTTGGTGACGGGGTCCTCCGATTTTGCTTCGCCAAAAACGATGCAACCCTCGAACAGGCCGCTCTGCGCTTACGCGCCCTCTAGTTCTTCGTTCGGGACAATGTCCACTCGTGCCCACTTCTCTTCCGACGTGCACGCATCGATCATGGATTGTACGGCTTCCTTGGTTTGGATCACGTACTTCTCCATGAGCGTGTTCACCATGTGTGGATCGTTGTAGAACAGCGTGTGATAGCAGATGCTATCGGCAACTCCTTCGTTCTTCTGCAGCTCGTAGGCAAGCGACATGCGCGCCTTGTTCACCGCTTTCATGAAGGTCACATCGTCCACGACCACTCCTCGGATGCAGGCAAGCAACTCTGCAGCCATCATGTCCGGTGTGATGTCTTCATTGGATGCGAACACGTAGAAGGTGAGCAAGGAGGCATGGTGTCGTTTATCGAAGTAGGCGCCGACCGATGATGCGATCTGTTTCTCTTTGACCAAATGCTTGTAGAGTGCAGAGCTGCGACCACTGCCAAGAATGTACGCAGCGATCTCTGCGGCATAGTTCGACTCATCGAGCATTCCGGGCATGTGAAAGCTCACATAGATCGCCGGAAGAGAGACATCGTCATTGATCACATGATGCGTACCATATCGACACATCGACGCGTCGAAGGTCGTTCGATCCTTGATCGTATCTCCCGATGGGATCTGACCAAAATGCTCCTGCGCCAAGGCGAACACCCGCTCCGGTTCGATGTCTCCGGCCACGGTGAGCACGGCATTTGAAGGTCGATAGAAACGAGAGAAGAAGTCGTGTGCATCGGACATCTGGACGCCGGCCACATCGTCCGGTGAACCATAGACCTCCCATGAGTACGGACTTGTTGGCTCGTAGGCCGTCTCTTCCATACCCTGCCGCCATTTCCCATACGGCTGGTTCTCGACGTTCTGTTTGATCTCCTCGATCACAACCTTGCGCTGCGTTTCGAGTGCATGCTCAGAGATCATGAAGTCGCGCATGCGTTCTGCTTCAAGCCAGAACCCTAGCGGAGCCTGATTTGATGGGAGATTGATGTAGTAGGTGGTGTAGTCGAAGGTGGTGTATGCGTTGTTCGATCCGCCGGCCTTCGTGCAATACAGGTCGTACTGTTTATCGAGACCGGTGGAGGTGTTGTCGAACATCAGATGTTCGAAAAGGTGCGCAAGACCTGTCTTTCCGCGATGTTCGTCGTGGGATCCCACGCGATACATCACCGTGACGGTAACGTTGGGAGCTGCATGATCCGGGGCGGCGATCACGCGAAGGCCGTTGCTGAGCGTTCGCTCGTTGATGGTGATGGTAGGCATAGAAGCCAAAGATATCGCAATTCGTAGTTTTGGCCCATGGAAACACTTCATTTGCTCCAAGAGCTCCTGGCCATCGATTCCCCATCGGGATTCACCCATCACGCAACGGACTTCATCATGTCCACCCTCGAGAGTTTCGGCTTGCAACCGAAACGGACCGTGAAGGGGGCCGTGACCTGTGCGCTGGGGGCCACCCCGACCCTTGCGATCGCTGCCCATACCGATACGCTAGGAGCCATTGTTTCGGGCATCAACGCCAATGGAACGCTGAAGTTCTCTGTTCTCGGAGGCCCCCTCCTTCCAACCTTCGAGGGTGCGTATGTGCGCATCCATACCACGGCCGATAAGATCGTGACAGGAACGTTGCTCCTGAACAACCCTTCCGTTCATGCGAACGGACAGGCATCGAAAGCTGAACGCACCACCGATTCCATGCACATCCGGATCGACGAACTTGTGCGTTCTGCGGCGGATGTCTTGGCCCTGGGGATCAAGGTGGGGGACATCATCTGCTTTGATACCCGATATCAAGTGCTTCCGAGCGGCTTCATCAAAAGTCACTTCCTCGACAACAAGGCTGGCTGCTTTGTGCTCCTTGAACTCGCACGACGCTATGCAGCCTCAGGTACATCAATACCGGTCGAGTTGTTCTTTAGCACGTATGAAGAGGTTGGACACGGCGGTGCGGCCGGGTGGGCACCTTCTGTGCGAGATCTTCTCGTGATCGACATGGGTGTGGTAGGGGAAACGGTGGAAGGGAAGGAAACGGCATGCTCGATCTGCGCCAAGGACTCGGGCGGTCCGTACGACTATGCGTTTCGAACGACGCTTACGAGGTTGGCCGAGACAAACAACATTCCTCACGTTGTTGATGTGTATCCGTTCTATTCCTCGGATGGGACGGCGGCATGGCGTGCCGGTGTGGATGTTCGCGTGGCGCTGATCGGCCCTGGTGTGCACGCATCGCACGGAATGGAGCGTACACATGTGGACGGTATCAAGGCGACCATCGATCTGTGCGAAGCATACATTTCGTCTGTCAACACCTAGTGTACACAAGTTGTTCACGGGAGACCTCGTGGGTAACCGGCGATGTTCTAAGGCGTTAGTGTTTCTCGAGAATGCAAGAGGAGCTTTCACACGAAACCATCCACATTTGTGAACATCGAGTGTTCATAGAAGCTGTATAGAGATGTGATATCGTGGGCGGGTGATCTTGTCAAGTGTATTCTAGAGAGAAGTCTACAGTGGTCCGTTTGCAATTCACATCATTCTGCACATATACACGTGGACATCACGACTTCGTCTAACGGTTTGATCTTGTTATGTGTTAGTGAGAAAGAGATGTTATGGTTGTGAGCTATCCACAGTTTCCACAGCACTATTGTTACTATTGCTTTATAAACCTAGAAAAGAAGAAGTTGAAGAGAGTGTGAATGTGAAAAACGGATGGCGTTTGTGTACACCATCCGTTTTGTTGAAGTTGCAACTGTTGATCAAGTGCGATCAGATCTGGTCGAATCCGCAGTAAGGGCGCAATACTTCTGGAATCGATATATGTCCATCTTCCGTTTGATACTGTTCGAGAAGTGCGACCATGATCCGTGAAGTTGCAAGACCACTTCCATTCAGAGTATGCACGAAGTCAGGCTTGGAACCCTTCCCATCTTTGTGTCGAATGTTCGACCGTCGTGCTTGGTAGGCCTCGAAGTTCGTACAACTCGAGACCTCAAGCCACTTCTGTTCGAATGGTGACCAAACTTCAAGATCATAGGTTTTGGAACCTCCGAACGTCATATCACCGGTACAGAGCAGGAGAACACGGTAGGTGAATCCGAGTGCGCGCAAGATGTACTCCACGTTCCCGACCAATGACTCAAGTTCATCGTAGGATGATTCGGGTGTGACGAACTTCACCAGTTCTACTTTATTGAATTGGTGAACGCGCAAGAAACCACGAGTGTCTTTCCCATAGCTCCCTGCCTCACGACGAAAACATGCGGAATAGCCGGCGAACTTGATCGGAAGGTCGGAAGTGCTCAGCATGTCGTCGCGGTAGAAGTTCGTGATCGGTACTTCTGCCGTCGGGATCAAATACAATTCGTCTTTCCCGATATGGTACATATCCTCTTCGCTTTTTGGAAGCTGACCTGTTCCACGTAGTGATGCAGCATTCACAACGAACGGTGGCATGATCTCTTCGAACCCGTGAACGTTCGTGTTCGTGTCGAGAAAGAAGTTGATCAAGGCACGTTCGAGTTTTGCACCCTTTCCGATGTAGAAGCCAAAGCCGGAACCTGTGACCTTCGCACCTCGTTCGAAGTCGAGGATGCCAAGTTCTTTCGAAATGGTGATGTGATCCTTACGGAAAGATCGGTCGAGCGGTGTTCCGTGTCGTCGGACCTCGACGTTATCATCTGCGTCCTTTCCGATGGGCACACTTGGATGAGCCATGTTCGGAATGCGCAGAATATGATACTCGATCTTCTCTTCTTTATCTCGAAGATCATCGTCGTGTTCTTTGATCGCATCGGAAACAAGACGCATCTTCTCGATGAGTTCCGTCGCATCCGTTCCCTGTTTCTTGAGGATCGCGATCTCATTTGAAACTGTGTTTCGTTGAGCTTTAAGGTCTTCGACTTCTTGAATGATGGAGCGACGTCGAAGGTCGAGTGCGATCAGAGCATCTACGTCGGACCGATCGTTCTTATTGATACAGTTTTGCTTTACAAGATCTGCGTTCTCGCGAATGAATCGAATGTCGAGCATGGGTCCGGTGCCTCAATTAGTTGAGGCGCAAAATAACGAAATCGGCTCAGCGACTTGTTTTAGACTTCGTAAGCAATGTTGCCTTGGCGACCTTGACGATCGGATACCAGGATGAGAAGAGAGACCAGATCAGGCCTTCACGTCCATTCAGGATATGTCCACCGATGATGTAGTGTTTGAAGAAATAGAGTGGCAACGAAAGCACGGTCAGTAAGAGAGATCTTCGAGTTTCATCAGCCTTCATCTGTTGTGCTGCTTTTGAAGTGTATTCGTTGAACTTTTCAAAGTAATGGTGAAGGTCGCGATAACTATCGTGAAGCATCTCCGCTCGAAGTGACGCAATAGGTCCGTTCACGACGACTGATTCATGGACGATCGATGAATCAAAACCGGCAAGGTCTGAATTGAACAGACGGATGGGATGGTCAACACTTGATCTCCCATGTTTGAATGTCCGGCCGAGAAAACGAAACCTTCGTGGTATGCGATAAGCGGCGTGATCTCCTTGCGTGGCGGCACGTTGGATCTCTTCTTGAAGGTCTTCAGAAAGAACCTCATCTGCATCGATCGAGAGTATCCATTTGTTCCGAGCGTGGGTGCATGCGTACTGTTTTTGCTTTCCGTACCCTGTGAATGGGTGAGAGAGAACACGGGCGTTGTATCTCTCAGCTATGGTTTGGGTGCCATCCGTGCTTCCACTGTCGACCACAACGATATCGTCACACCAGGATAGCGACAACAGCGTTGCCTCGATCCTGTCTGCCTCATTGTAAGCGATGATGACCGTGGAAACCATAATTCTTTACATAAACCTGGTTATTGATTGTTTCACGTGGAACTATTTCAAGAACAGGGCAAGAACAGAGATATCCGATGCCGACACACCCGGAATTCTTGAGGCCTGACCCAATGAACCTGGCTTGATCCTGTTCAGCTTCTCTCGAGCCTCGGTCGAAAGCGAAGGAACGGTGTTGAACTCGAAATCGAACGGGATCAGCTTCTTTTCATTGTCTGCAAAGCGTTCAACTTCACGGAGTTGCTTCTGAATATACCCTTCGTAACGAATCTCATGGAGCGTCTGAGAGACCAGATCTTGGTGTTCTTCCACCACCGGGAGAAGGTCATATCCGGAAAGTTCGAGCAAACGATGCAGGTCCGTGGTAGGGCGCTTGGCCAATTGACGTATCCCCGCAGCCTCTGCGATAGGGTCTTCGCCCAGTTCCGCGAGAACGGGATTGACCACCGAAGGGCTGAGTTTGCCTGAATCAACATAGTTCAGCGTGGCTGTTCGGAGCTGTCGGCGACGTTCAAATCGCCCGAATTCCGACTCTGTGATCAATCCGAACGATCTCCCATACCCGAGAAGCCGGTCATACACCGTGTCGACACGTAGCAAAAGGCGATACTCCGCCAAGGACGTGAAGATTCGATACGGTTCCTCCGTGTTCTTGTTCACCAGATCATCGATCAGCACCCCAATGTAGGCTTCCGACCTCTTCAAGACAAAAGGATCCCGTCCTAGGATGCGAAGAGCTGCGTTGATGCCTGCCACCAGACCCTGCGAGGCCGCTTCCTCATAGCCCGACGTGCCATTGATCTGACCGGCGAAGTAAAGTCCAGCCACGGCCTTCGTTTCGAGAGTAAAATGCAGTTGATAGGGGAAGAAGAAGTCATATTCAACGGCATACCCAAACTTCTGGATGACGACATTCTCGAGGCCTTTTATCGTTTTTAGCCCCTTTTCTTGGATATCTGTAGGCAAACTCGTCGAAAAACCATTCACATAGACAGAATCGGTGTACAGACCCTCAGGCTCGAGAACAACTGGGTGACCCGGCCGTTCGGCGAATCGAGCGACCTTGTCTTCGATCGACGGACAGTATCTGGGTCCCGCTCCTTGGATCAACCCGGTGAACATCGGTGACCTATCGAACCCTGTTCTTATCAGATCGTGGGTGTGCTCCGTTGTGGCTGTGGCCCAACAGGCCAAGGTGTTCCGAACGCGCGCCGTTCGATGCGAAAATGGGATAGGGGGCTCATCTCCGTCATGGACAGTAAGCTGCGACAGATCCAAAGAACCCTTGTCTACCCTTGGTGGGGTGCCGGTCTTAAGACGCCCTTTCTCGAGCCCATGTGAGACAAGAAGGTCGGATATACGTTCTGAAGAGCGTTCACCAACCCTTCCACCCTTCGTGGACCCTGTTCCCGTCCACATCACGGCATTCAGGAAGGTCCCAGAACACAGAATGACGGCCTTGCCTAAGATCTCTTCGTTGTTTGCTGTACGAATGCCTCGAACCCTGCTACCTGAGACCAATATCTCTGTGGCTGTCTCAGAAACGACGGTGAGACCCTTCGTTTGTAACACAAGGCTTTGGGCAAAGGTGGGGTAGAGGTCTTTGTCGTTCTGTGATCGCGGAGACCAGACTGCGGGGCCTTTGCTCTTGTTCAACGTCTTGAACTGAAGGCCGGAAGCGTCTGCGATCATGGGCATTACGCCCCCCAACGCATCGATCTCCTTGGCGAGGTGACCCTTCGCACTCCCGCCAATGCTAGGATTGCACGAGAGACGTCCGATCGTTCGGATATCCATGGAGAGAAGAGCAGTACGCATGCCCATCTTAGCGCTTGCAATGGCAGCTTCGATCCCGGCGTGGCCGCCCCCAACCACGATTACGTCAAATTCGCGTTCCATTGTTCCTTAGAATAGTTCCACGTGAAACGTTCCTCAACGGAGAAACTTCACCATCAGGTACTCGTCCACGTACTCGTCTCCGATCTTCATGGCGTGTACCTCGGTGCCGTAGACATTGAAGCCATTACGCAGATACAACTGGTAGGATGCCTCGTTTCTTGTTGAAACGGACAGTACGATCTGCTCACAGCCTACAATATCCCTAGCGGTCTCTAGGATCGACTCCAGCAGGCGTTTTGCCACTCCTTGGCCTCTGTATTCATCGATGACGAACAAGCCCCACGTACGGCATTTGTGACGTGTTTTTGAGAGCACTGGGTCGCTCGAGAAGCCAACCATACCCACGACGGTTCCATCTTCCCGCACAGCGCCTAGGAGGAACGTATACGGGTAGTTGAGATACTTTTCGTACCGCTGTTCCTTGGAGAGGATGGAGATCGAGTTGAACCACTCATAGTCCGACCCGAACACATCAGGAGAACTAGCAAGGGCAACTCGTTGAATTTCTAGGAAGCCGGTGAAGTCGGCGTCCTCTAGGGGACGGATGGTGATTCCTGATTGCATGGGTTGAATGTACGAAATTTGAACCCTAAGAACTTCCGACTACTTTCCGATGCAGAACCGCGAAAAGATGGTGTCAAGCACATCGACATTCCAAGTTTCGCCCGTGATATCACCCAAAAGCCGTATGGCAGCTCGAATATCCACGGTGATATACTCATTGGAGACCTGGGCACCCAATCCGTCGATGGCCTGCGTGAGGGAATCAGCGGCGCTCCGAAGGAGTGCGGCTTGCCGACCATTGACAAGGACATCGTTCACAGCCGATGTGCTCTCTGCTACGCGGCGAGCGAGAAAGGCCCGAAGCTCAGGCACACCGGCCCCCGTCAGTGCCGAGCAATAGATCTTCCTCTCATCATTCGCCGGCACAATGTCCGTTCCGTCGACCTTGTTCTGCACCACCACCACCTTGGCATCCGGAAATCTCGATGTGAGATCTGTGCACAATGTATCAGAGTGGGCGTTGCCTACTGTGATATCGTTCACCACGAGTACGAGATCGCTCTGTTCAATGAGCGACGTCGTGATACGGATCCCCTGTAGCTCGATGCTATCTTCTGTCTCGCGCAATCCCGCTGTATCATACAGGTGGATCGCATACCCATCCACAAAGATCGTCTCTTCCAGGTAGTCGCGCGTGGTGCCCGCGATATCGCTGACAATGGCTCTATCTCTTGATAAGAGGGCATTGAACAACGAGCTCTTTCCTGCGTTGGGATAGCCGACCACGGCGCAATAGAAACCGGACCGGAGCACCTCGGCCGAGCTCGCTGTATCTGCCAAGGAGCGCGCGTACGACCTGATGTTTCGCAGAGTTTCCGTGAGTTTTTCCTTGTCGACGAACTCCACGTCCTCTTCCGAAAAATCCAACTCGAGCTCCAACAACCCACAGACGTCAAGGAGGTCGGTGCGAAGGGCGGCAAGGCGCTTGGTGAAACCGCCCGCAAGCTGGCGTGCGGCCGTTTGCGCCCCTATTCTGGATTGCGATGCGATCAGATCCGCAACAGCCTCAACTTGGGTCAGGTCGAGCTTGTGATTGAGAAAGGCCCGCTTAGTGAACTCTCCCGGGTCTGCAAGGCGAACCCCGGAGTCAAGAAGCGTTGTCATGATCTGGTCCACAACGTGCAGACCCCCGTGGCAGCCGATCTCGATCACATCTTCACCGGTGTAGGAATGCGGTGCGCGATATACCGAGCACGTCACCGAATCGATCACCCCACCGCCACCCCTCCACCAACCATAATGGATGGTGTGTGATGGAACAACATCGAGGTCGACCGACGTAGAGAAACACGCACGAACAGCGGCCACGGCGCTAGGTCCGGAGACACGGACCACACTGAGTCCTGCCGTCCCCGGAGGAGTGGCAACAGCACAGATGGTATCAAAGGAGATCGCGTCGGACATGAAGGCAAATCTACAACAGCAGGACCGTACTAGTTGGTTCGGTTTTTGCTAGGACTTCGTGAATATTAGATGGACGCTATGATCGGACCGATCGAATTTCACCTTCCCAGTGTGAGCAGTACAAGCGATTACGCGAGGGAGTTGCTGCGCACGTATCCCTTTGTGTTCGTGAGTGCGGCAAACCAGACCGCCGGAAGGGGTCGGAAGGGAAAGTCGTGGCAAGGGGATCATGGAGCGAACATCTATTGTTCGTTCGGACTCACGCACAGTGATATGGTCGTGGCCGACGACCTCTCCGCCTACATGGCCCGCGGTGCCCTTGCCACCCTGCACACCCTTCGCGCGTCGGCGCCAAGCGTTACGTTTCGGTTGAAGTATCCGAACGACATTCAGGCGTTGGCAGGGACGACCTGGGCCAAGATCTCCGGTGTGCTTGTCGAACATGAGTTCCACGGTTCTCGGTGTACGGGCACGATCGTTGGGATCGGGGTGAACGTGGATCAGGAGGTGTTCAGCGATACTATCGAGCAGCCGTGTACGTCGCTACGTCTTCTAGGCATCGAGGCGCAACAGACGGTACTGCTTGACGGGTTGAAACACCGCTTCCGGGAAATGCGGGAGATGGCGTGGTTAGATGTGCACCACCTGTGGGTGCATGAGTTGCACGTGATCGGAAACCATGTTTCTGTGGTTGGCGTTGACGGGATATGGACGGTTCAACGCATATTGTCGGATGGGCGATTGGTCGTTCGTGAAGATGTGACACAACAAGAACGGATCATCAGTGATGGCGACAGTGTACGATACCAAGATCAGCATGAATAACGTCGAATACGGCATTTGCGGTATCGATGTTGGAAATAGTCGAGTGAAGATCCATCATGATGATGTGTTCTTGTCGTTTCCGTACGACAAAGACTGGAAGAAGAATGTTCAGCATCACTTCCGCGATCATACCACACAACGGTATTTGATCGGTCTCTCGAGTGTGAATCCAAAGCAGACAACGGCCATCGTGAAAGTGCTGCAGCGGTGTCCCGGACACATGGTGTTGAATGCACACATTCTTCTCATGCGCAATGAGAAGCAATTGAACTTCGGTGCAGTGGAGAATGCCGGCATCGATCGGTTGTTGGGAAGTATCGGGGCCATGACACGTGTGAAGCCACCAATGATCACGGTCGACTGTGGCACGGCCGTCACGGTCAACGCAGTATCGAAAGACCACGTCTTTCTTGGCGGTGTGATCTTCGCCGGATTGTCGACACAGTTATTCGGTCTCTCCAAACAAACAGCGGCCATTCCCGAATTGAAGTTCCAACCTGCACAAGAGAACATTGGCGTGAACACGCAACAGAGTCTGATGGCCGGCGTGAGCGCATCGGTCTCTGGTGGCATAGCCCACGCTGTGCGAAACTTCATCGCCACACAGTTCCACAATGTGAAGGTGCCGGTGGTGATGAGTGGCGGCGAGGCGCCGTACATGATGGAAGATCTGAAGAAAGAGGGGATCGAGGGAACCTATCATCAGCACATGGTCACCGATGGTATACTTGCCTTGTTGGCGCATGCGCAGTTAGCGGACATTCAGGATGCCATCATTGGAAAGATCCTGCACTAAGGATCAGAATGCGTGACCCAGTCCGATGCTTAACTGCCAATTGCTAAAGTTCATCACGCCCTGACGTCCATTGAAGATGAACCGTCCATCCGTTCGTAGCGGGTCGTACACACTCGTCGCATAGTCGACACGGAACGGACCTACCGGCGTATCGAAACGATAGCCAAGTCCGGCAGCAACGGCAGATCCCGTAAAGAACTCATCCCATGTGAACGTGCCGTACAGCGGTGTAGCGAGGCGGTTGAAGCTGTTCCCGATGTCGCAGAAGAACGTGATACCACTTCGCTCGATGAACGACGCCCAGGTGTCGTTCACATCGTCCGGACGTGCGAACGTCCATCGCAACTCAACACCCAACTCAAGCAGTGTACCGCTACCCACAAGGTTGGACGTATAATAGTCTTCACGGATCTCACCTGTGGACGAATCACGAAACACACCGGACACCGGGCTGTGCAGTGCGCGAGACTGATACGATCGAATGCTTGACGAACCGCCCGAGAAGAACTGACGTTCGATCGGTACATACAGATTGTTCTGATCGAACAATTGAATGTGACCGAGCTTCACCTTCGTTGCCAGGACCATTCGATCCTGCACCTTCGCGTAGGCGGTGTTGTAGAACTGCATGCGCAAGAACTTGCCGGCGCCGACGCCGACCTCGAACGCAATGTTCGAGAATGTTCCTTTTTGAGGGTTGACCGGATTGTCACGGTGATCACCACGGATCGATACACCCGGAAAAATACCCGTCAAAAAATTCCCGGTGCTCTGCAGATAGGAATCGAGCGCCGCGAACTGCTGAATGGTCTGATACACGGCCAGCGTATCATCTCGATTCTGAGCGTTCGAAAGAGCCTCGTCAAGCGATGAGGCATAGTCCACCGGCACCTGGCGTTCAAGACCAAGCGACAGCTCGTATCCTGTGAAATACGTGTATGTATCGAGGGACACGGGCAGGATGCCCTTCAATCCTGCCGACTCGAGTCGGAATGGGTCGATGAGTCGTCGCAACGAATACAGGCCACGAATGGAGAGACCAGCTCGTTGACCGAACACCTTTCCGATGTACGGCCATGTCTCCGTCACGGCGGCGAGCGCTTCGGTCTGGATCGGTCGGCCTTGAAGTAAACTGCTCACATCTTGGATCACGTACTGCGCCGTGACCGCTGTTGCCTGTGCACCGTGAAACGTGTTGCGATACAATGCCGTGGCGCCGATACCGAAGTTCAAGTAGTTGTCGATGGCCGTTTGGTACATCATGACGTCGAAACCAACATCATAGACCTTGACGTTCTTCGTGAACACACGTAACGACAACGTACTGTCGGTACTTCGCGGGACATCGGGTCTATTCGGATCATAGACCACGGTATCGATGCTCGCAACATCGAACGTTCCAAGCGAAAGCAGGTTTGCACGGGTCTTCTGGATCTTCTCGGCACTATACCATTCGCCAACGCTGAATTCAAGCTGACTCTGTCGGATCGATTCGTTCACCGTTGGATATCCATTGGCGTTCTCGAAGAACTCGATATGACCGATCCGGTATCGATTCCCAACATCGAACAACACAACGATAGTGTCGTGTGTTCGTGAGAGATCGGAGCCCACCACGGTTCGAACGGTGCGTGCCTTGTAATACCCGTTGTTCTTCATCACGTCCAGCATGGAGCGAGAATCCTGCTCAAACGCATGCTCGGAGTAGGGTGTGTTCTTCGGTGTGAAATAGTTCGTCAACGAAGAGTACACTTCCGGAACAAGGGGCTCAAGACCAAGATAGATCACCGTGTCGATCGTAGCTCGCTTCCCCTCGTCGATCGCGAACGTGAGAACGTTCTTCTTGGAGGCCGAGTCGTATCCGAAATCGTACGTTACTGTAGCGGTATGAAAACCGTTCTGATTCAGATAGGCAAGAAGCTCCGAACTGTCGGACTCCGCCGTGCGTTGGTTATAGTATCGCAACTCATTTCGCACCTCTCGTTGCACCGAGTCGAGTCGCTCAAGCACGACCCTTGGTGTTGCGGGGTTGCGGTACAGATTTGTGAGATAGTAGCGTGACAACTGACGCGTGAAACTCAGTTCGCTAGCACGCGACTGGATCACGCCAACCAATTGTTCTGCCTTCGTGAGTGTGCACCCAACAAATCGTACTTCCTGCAACTCGCCGATATAGGCGCGACGAATGTCGTCGTTGTTCGGCGTCGTTCCGGTCTCCGATTCTTGCGACAGGCACTGCGCCGCTCCAAATCCGAATAGGAGCAGGAAGACAACAAACGGTCTTTGGAGGCAATGCATCTGCTGAATTCGTTTCCCCGAACGGATCAATAGTCGTTCATCAGGTCGTCGTCTTCATTGAAGAAGATGTCGTCCGAGGCCGCCTCATACTCTGGCCAAATATCCTCGATCCCTTCGTAGGATTGATCCTCTGTGGAGTCGTCGAGTTCCAGCAGATTCTCGATCACCTGGAGTGGTGCACCGGTTCTGTTCGAATAGTCGATCAACTCTTCCTTCGTCGCTGGCCACGGTGCGTCCTCGAGCCACTTCGCAAGTTCAGGCGTCCAAAACATATCAGCTCCGTGAAAAAGTTTGTGATGGTAGTGTAATACGGAAACGGGCGCAAAGATACACGCAATGTCACTGATGACGAACACTTTCTCGCACGGATTGTAGGTCGATCGTCCTTACACCGCCAAAAAGGCCTCGGCAATGAGCAGGTCGAGTGGGGTTGTGACCTTGATGTTCCGTTCGTCGCCTTCAACGCACAGCACCGGGATGCCGATCGCCTCAACCAGGGAAGCGTCGTCGGTTGCCGTGATACCAAGCTCTGCGGCGTGTGCATAGGCACTACGGAGAACACCTGCCCGAAAACACTGGGGTGTTTGCACCGCTCGGAGAACAGACCTTGGCAAGGTTGCCTCGACGATGCCGCCATCGAAGACGGACTTGATCGTGTCGCGAACCGCAAGACCCGGGATGGCTGCACCATGTTCCATTGCAGCCAGACCGACTCTTCGGTAGAGGTCGAAGGTCGCGAATGGACGAACGGCGTCGTGCACGAAGACAAGGGAGGAATCTGAGATCACGGCATGTTGCAGGGCGGCGTGGATGCTCTGTTGTCGCTCCGTGCCCCCTTCCACGATCAACACACGGTCGCTTTGCAGATGCTGAGACGAGAGCGCGTGCTCGCACATCGCACGATGCTCCGGATTGATGGCAATGATCACATGACCAACTTCGGGCATGGACAATGCCGTACGAACGCTATAGGAGATCAGGGATATCCCTCGTAGATGCCGGTACTGCTTCGGCACATCGCCGCCAAAACGAAGTCCGCTACCGGCAGCGGGAAGAATGATCGTCCACGGTTCCATATCTCAAAGATAGGTGGGTGGTCATCAACAAAAAAGGCGTGTCTCCACGGGGGAGACACGCCTTTGAAATGAAATGCTGCTATTAGCGGATGATGGTGATCGGAAGTGACCGAAGTGTGCCATTCGAGCGAACCAATGCCGTATAGCAACCGCTCTGTGCCGTTCCGTCGTTCCACCGAATGCTCGGTTGGTCCGAATTCACGGTGAAGGATGCGACCACAGATCCGATGGAATTCATGATCACCAGTTCAGTACCTGCGTGTAGGAGCGAACCGGCGAACGTTACCGACCCTGAGGATGGATTCGGATAGGCATTGAGTTCCGATGTGCCTGCAACCTCGATCACCGACGTTGGATCGTCTCCGTTACCGGTCAAGTTGAACGAACTGTTTCCGCCGTTCGAGGAGATGACCTTCGCCGAAGCCGTTGCATCACCAAGTGCGATCGGGCTGAACTTGAAGCAAACTTGCGTCGATGCTCCTGCAGCAATGGTCACCGGCATGGTGGTCACCACCGTGAACAGGGAAGCATTCGCACCCGACAGTTGAGCTTGATCGAGCGTGATCGATTGCGACGACGTGTTCACAACATCAGCACAGGACTGCAAGGAGTTGTTGATGATCACCTTGCCAAAGCCAAGAGTGGCCGGCAGTGTATAGTGGATCACGCCATTTCCTGTCAGCGGAGTGCCAGCCGGACCTGCCGGTGTGTTCGAACGAACCATCAACGTTGCCGTGCTCGAGCCTACGCTCGGAGCAGCGAAGACGATTCCAACGGAATGCATCTCGCCAGGAGCAAGCGTGAATGGTGTGGAACCACCAGTGGAGATCGTGAAGGTGCCGGAGCCATTTGCATTCTCGACCGCAATGTCCGTTACGGTGAGTGGGGCACGGCCCGTATTCGTGATGAAGTTCGTGAGCGTGACCGTGCGGCTGTACTCTGCAGGAACATCACCAGCATCGATGGACGACTGCGAAAGGGTGAGTTCAGGGAGCAGGGTGGCAGGATCGGTGACCTTGACAACTGCTGAACCTGTTACCACAGAACCGCAAGAATTGGTCACGATCGCATTGTAGACGCCGGCGTCCGATGTCTTGACGTTCGCGATCGAATAGGACAGACTCGTAGCGCCAGGAATGGCAGTGTTGTTCTTCATCCACTTGATCGAAGAGATGTCGGTTCCTGCCACGCTAAGGTTCAATGTCTCACCAATAAGGAGCGACGCATTCTGCGGGGATGCTGAGATCACCGGTCGTGCGACAACTGCAAGGTTAGCCGGAGCACTTGTGACAGAGAAGCCACACGTACCCGTCACGCGAACGGTGTAGGCACCGGCACTTGATGCCGAGACCCGGCTGAGTTCAAGTGCATTGGTGTTCGAGTTCGGAATGGCGGCGCCGTTCTTGAACCACTGATAGGTGAGATCGTACCCGTCTGCAGCGACGGACATCGTCACCGTGCTACCAACACAAGCCTCTGCCGAGGTTGGCTGTCCGGTGATGCGTGGCGCCGAGAAGACGGAGATAACAACTTCTCTGCCACCCACCGTAACATTACAATTGCTAGGATTGGCACCGTTACGGGATACCAAACATTGATAGCGACCCACATCGGCAGCTTGGACATTCGTGAGGGTGAGTGTTGGTGAGTTCGATCCTGCAATGCTCACGCCGTTCTTGATCCAGTTATAGGAAAGTGTGCCACCCACAACGGTCGCCGTTGTCGTCAACGTCACGGTCGAACCAGGGCATACGGTTTGATCAGATGGACTCGATGTGACCACAGGGAGGAAGGCAACGTCCACGGCACACGTGGAACTGGTCACAGCGGGGGAGCACTGACCAGAGACGACGCAATCGTAGTTGCCGATCACAGCAGCGATCCCGTTCGGAATGATGTAGTTCGAATCTGTTGCGCCCGGAATGTTCACCCCGTCCTTTCTCCATTGAAGCTGCATGGCTGTTGCAACAGCTCGTATGCGTAGTGTATCAGGTTGACCGGCACAGATCACACGAGTTGCAGCCGGTTGTTGTGTGATCGTTGGTGCAAGGCTCACGGTCAAACGTCCACCAGCACTGGAAGCGGTTGCAACAGATGGGTTACAATCGTCTCGCAGGATCACATCGTAGATACCTCCCGACGATGCAGTCACGGGTGAAACCGTGTACGTGTTGGAACGATTCGTCACGAGGGTAACGCCATCCTTCCGCCACTCATAGGTACCGGCCGTCATGTTGCTTGTGACACTGAACGTAACAGATGTACCTGTACAAGCAGACTGCGAGGTCGGGCTTGCAGTGATGATCGGTGCAAAACACGGAGGCGTGATCACAGCCGTTCCGAGGACAACTCCGCGTCCGGTGGTGATCGGCGTTCCAACACCTGTACAAGTATTGGATCCACCACCACCCGACATCGTCACTCGATTGAAAATGTTAGCACCACCAGTGACGTACGCCAGTGAATAGGTGCAACCATTCCAACCATCACCCCAGCTGTCCCAACCACGAAGCTCATATGTTCCTGCGGGAACACTGATGGTAACGTTGTTCCATGTGAGAGGTGTACCACCTGGAGCCAGACAACTGTAGGCGACATTCGTGCTTGTGTTCACAAGTTGGAAACCAACCTCGTTCGGGTAGCTCACAACAGTGGTCGTTACGAGAAGGTTGATCTGTGCACTAGCACCGATCGTCGATACCATTGCAACAGCGATCAACAACAATCCGCGCACTTTGCGCGGAAGAGTAGAGAGGTTCATAGAGCGCTTCCGAAGTGTGTATGAGTAGAGAGAGTTGCGATCTTCAAACACCTAACCGTCCCCCCCGGTTGACCGGGAGATAGCGTATTCCGAACATAATGGTTTTCCACAAACGAGTTACAAAAAAAAGCGCGTCCCCCCGGTTGGGAGGACGCGCAAGCATCTGAAGGGTTGGTACTTTTACCGAACCACGGCGATCGGCAGACCATGGACAGAGCCGCCCGTGCGGACGATTACCATGTACGTGCCGGTCGGAACCGAGTCATCTACCCACTGAACCCCACCCGTCTCACCACAGGTGAACGTGGCCACAGTGGCGCCGATAGCGTTCATGACCGTGAGCGTGGAACCAGGCACGAGAAGTGAGCCTTGGAAGCTCACGACGCCAGAGGATGGGTTTGGATAGGCATTGAGTTCCAAGGAACCGGTCACTGGTGTGATGCCCGTTGGGTCATCACCGGACCCTGTTAGCGCGAATGACGTGTTTCCGCCGTCTGATGAGCGAACAGAGAGGAGTCCGTCCTTCGTACCGATCGACGTCGGAGTGAACTTCACGCAGATCTGCGCAGTTGCGCCGGCAGCGATGGTCACTGGAAGCGTGGTCTGAATACTGAACATCGCAGCGTCCGCACCGGAGATGAGCGCCTGATCGAGGGTGATCGACATGTTTGAGGTGTTCATCACGTTCGCACAGTTCGTACCGCTATTCGTGATGATGATCTTTCCGAGATCGAGCGAGGATGGCACTGTGTACCGGAGAACTCCGCGACCACTCAGACCAACCGACACATCACCACTTGGAGTGTTCGACGCGATGTGCAGCAGGGCAGCGCTACCGCCAACTTGCGGTGCATCAAAGGTGATACCGATGGAGTGTTGCTCACCAGGTGCCAGCGTGAATGGTGTGGATCCACCCTGCGTGATCGTGAACGTGCCGGTTCCTGTGGCGCTTTGAACCTGAAGACCAGTCACCGTGAGAGGCGCTTTGCCGGTATTCGTGATAAAGTTCGTGAGCGTCACAACCCGCGAATACTCGACAGGAACATCACCAGCATCCACATTCTGCTGAGAAACAGTGAGTTCCGGAAGCAGTGTGGCCGGGTCTGTGACGCGAACCACAGCATATCCTGTTGTGACGGCACCACAAATATTCGTGAGAACAGCGCTATACACACCTGCATCGCTCACCGCTACCGATGGAATGGCGAACGTGGTTGCCGTAGCATTTGGAATTGGACGGTTGTTCTTCAACCACTGAACGCTGCGAACATCTGTGCCCGACACACTCAACGTGAGCGCATCGCCGATGGTCAGATCGGATCCAACCGGACCTGTGATGATGGTAGGTTGCTTGATCACCGACAACACGGCGGCCGTGCTCATCTGTGAGAATCCGCAGGTACCTGAAACGCGAACCGTATAGGTACCGGCATGTGACGGCGTCAAGTTGCTCAACACAAGCGAATTCGAATTCGTGTTCGGAATGGAAACACCATTCTTGAACCACTGATACGACAGATCGAATCCATCCGCTACTACGGTGAGAGTTGCCGATCCACCAAGGCATCCATCCGTTGAAGCCGGCTGGCCTGTGATCTTCGGCGTAGCGAAACGTGTGATGTACACTTCGCGACTGCGAGCCGTTACGTTACACCCTTGCGGGTTCGGTCCGAGAACCGTGGCCATAGCTTGATACCGACCAATGTCGCCATCCGTGAAACTTGGGATCGTGTACGTCGAAGAAGTGGCACCGGCGATGGAAACGCCATCCTTGAACCAGAAGTATGAGAGATTGCTACCGGAAGCCGACATCGAGAGCGTTACCGGGCTACCCAAACAAACGGTCTGATCAGACGGGTTTCTTGTGATGACCGGAGGCACGAGTACTGTGACAAGGACACCAGTACTCGTTGCAGCGGGGGAACACGTACCGCTTACCACACAGTCGTACGTGCCGTTCGCTGCCGTTGTGGCATTTACGATCACGTAGTTCGAATCTCGTGCACCAGCGATCGCCACACCGTTCATTCTCCACTGGAAGGTCCTTCCCGGACCTGTAGCCCGAACCTTCAGGGTGTCGTCTCTTCCTTGACAAATGTTCAACGGAACAGGCTGCTGTGTGATCGTAGGTGACTGTGTAACAGTAAGTCTGGAAGAGCTTGATTGGGAGGTAGCACCACACACATCGGTCACGATCACGTCCCACACACCAGCATCGGTGGTTCGCACAGGGTTCAACGTATACGAACTGCTACCTGTGACTGCAACAACAACGCCGTCCTTGCGCCATTGATAGGTTGGCTTCGTGGCATCGTTGGGAGCATTGAAGGTGAACACATTGTTCGAACAAACGGATTGCGACGGTGTGAAACTCGAAATAACCGGAGGGAAACATCCCTTGATCACTTCGAACGTGGATGAGTACCCCTCACAATTGATGGCATAGCTCCAGCAGTACCCTTCGTCAAGGACCTCCTGGACGCGGAACATGTACCCATACTGCGGGGTCGCATTTGTTGGGACCGTCCAATCGTACCCCGTGCTGTACCAGTCGATCTTCTCATCGATGGCCGTCCAGTTGTAGCCATAATCGGATGAATACCACAGTCCGATGTTGATGTTCCCACCTCCGCACCATGACCTTGAGTCGACACCCCAATAGAAGTCGATGTGGATCTTATCACCCTGGGTGACCTGCTGCCCTTCATACGGACCGTACACCTGGAAGTATCCGTACCCCCAACAATTTGGGGCCCATGGGCCTTGCGCTTGCGCAGGTTGAATATTGGCGACAAGCCCCAATAGAAAGACGGCGATCAAAGCGCCGATCGAATTTTGCACATGCCTCATGCGAGGTCCCCCAGAGAGTGAATTTCGAACGAAGTGAAGGTCAGCAATTTCGGACATTCAGAACCCAATTTCAAATCTTCCGTTACTAGGTTTGTGTAGTTTTACGGATTCCAAGGGAGAACATGTGTGCTAACTCCTTCCTTTTTAGCATGTTAGCAGAACATGAACCGATTTCGTCAAATGTGGAAAACATTCACCATTACCCTGATCCTGCTCATCACAGTGTTCGGACTACAGATCGTTCTTCCCATTTGTTCCCTTTCGATCCTCACCTACTACCGAACGGTTCGACTACAGAACATCGGATCAGAACTACCACTTGGGACACCAACGGTGACCATTGTGACAGCTGAACGAGAGATCCAGTGGACGGTCTTTGAACAGGAATGCACTTGGAAGGGGCACTCGTACGACGTGATCCGGATCCATCGGTCGAATGGAATGATCCATATCGTAGCCATCTCCGATGAGGAGGAAGACAACTACGAACTGGCCATTCGTACCGCCCTGGATCGGGACCGAGGGTTGCACGGTACGGTCAACAAGATCCTTGCCGCCTTTCTCCTTTGCCCCATACATGCAGATTCCCGCGATTTGGACACAGTGATCCACGGCATCGCCGTTCGAACAACACCTGGATATCGCGGGGAAGATAGGGTGGCAAGGGGGCATGGCGACGTACCAACTCCTCCGCCGTGGACGTGGTCGTAGACAACTGACCATTGTTCCACTTTCCACAACAACAAACATGACATCAAGACCTTACGTCTTGGTGGCCGCGCTCGCATGCCTACTGGTATCGCCTTCGGCCGCCCAAGACACATTGCGTCGTGCGCGGCGTGACACGATCGTATACTCCAAATCCGACGTCGTTGTCACGGCAACGCGTTCGCAAGAACGGATCCTCGAAGTACCCCTGGCGATCACGGTGGTCGATCCGATCTTGTTCCGCTCGTCCCGCGGGTTCGGCCTCGACGAGGCCCTTGCCTTTGTCCCAGGTGCCCTGGTGCAGTCTCGCAACGGCAACCAGGATGTACGGGTGACGATCCGCGGCTTTGGTGCCCGCGGCGCCGGTCAACGGAGCAATGCCGGAACCACCCGTGGGATCCGGTACTACATCGACGGAATTCCGGAGACCGAACCTGATGGGCGAACCTCGCTGGATCTGATCGACGTGGGAAATGCGGCCCGCATCGAAGTGATCCGATCCAACGCTTCCGCTCTCTATGGAAATGCTGCGGGTGGCGTGGTCTCGATCACCACAACCCCAACCGACAACACTCCGTACCTGTCTCTCCAGACATCGACCGGGAGTTTCGGACTGTTCAAGCAGAGCATTCAGGCGAACACGCCTTTGAACAACGGACAACTCACTGCCACGTTCACGAACACGGCATACGATGGATGGCGAGAACACTCTGCATCGAAACTTCAGCAAGCGAACGTTGGGATCCGGACCAAACTCACGGACAACACACGCCTGAACGTGTTCCTCATCGGTGCCTACAATAGTTATCAGATCCCGGGAGCGCTGACCGCGGCACAGTATGCGGCAGATCCACGGCAGGCCCAAAACGACCCATCCGTGTATAACCCCACCTATGTGGCGCGGGATGAACGTCGGATCAATCAATTGGGTCGCATCGGAATGACACTCGAACACAACTTCACATCAGAGCACGGCATCAGCGCCATGTCGTTCCTTCAGTCGAAAGTGTTGCAACGAAGCGAACGCAACACGTGGCGCGATTTCGATCGCTACCACGTTGGCGGGAACATCGTCTATCATTTCAATACGAGCTTGACCGACGATGTGTACACGAAGCTGCTCGTCGGCATCGATGAACAATACCAAGACGGGGCGATCCGATTCTACAACCTCGACCTTGCCACCAAGGGACGAGGGACGCAGTTACGCGATAACAAGAAGGAAGGCGCCAACAACTTCGGTCTGTTCGTGCAGGACGAGTTGATGTTCAATACCGTGAGTGTGTTGCTTGGACTACGGTACGACGACATCACCTATTCCGCACAGAACTTCATCAACCCCTCCATCGACCAAGTGAAGCACTTCACACAGCTGACGCCGAAACTTGGTCTGGCATGGCGTATCGAGCCATCGACCACACTCTATGCCAACCTCGGCGGCGGGATCGAAGTGCCGGCCTTCAACGAGATCGATCCACCGGCGGCGGGTGGACAGGATACGGTGTACTCGATCAATCCTTTGCTTGACCCTATCCGAACGACGACCTACGAACTAGGATTGAAGGGCATCGTGTCCTACGAGGACCAAACGATCAGCACACTTTCCTACGACGTTGCCGCATTCTACATCAACGTTCGCAACGACATCATTCCCTACCGCGATGGGCGGTTCTACATGACAGCCGGATCGACGCATCGACTGGGTGGTGAACTCGGAGGTACGCTCGCCACATCGTTCGGACTATCGGTTCGCGGAATGCTGACGTACATGCAAAGCGAGTACGACTCCTATACCATCGACAGTGGCTTTGTTGATCCTGCGCTTGCGGGAAAGACCGCATCCTATGCCGGGAATGAACAGCCTGGAGTGCCGTCCATCTGGTACTCACTGCAAGTGCGATATGATATTCCCAACGTGAAAGGACTCTATGCACTCACAGAGCTTCGAAGTGTTGGCACGTACTATGCGAACGATGCGAACACCATCGTCGTCGATCCCTACACCGTGCTGGACGCCGCACTTGGAGCAGAGGTCACGATCGCACAAGCATTGTTGCTGCAGGGCAGTGTTCGCATGAACAACATTGCAGGGACACAGTACATGGCATCAGCGTGGATCAATCCCGACTCCACATCAGGAGGCGTACCGTACATCGAGTCCGGTATCCCTCGCAACTTCGTCGTCAACATCGGATTGAAGTGGTCGATCTGAGGTTCTTATCGTAACAGTGGCGAATCACTTCGCGTGAACGAGCCGGTGCGTATCACATCCTGGATGTGGTACGTACCGAGCTTGCGCGCGCGCAGGAATCCCATCCAGGCAAGTTCAGCAAAGCGTCCGTTATCGAGCTGATCGAACAACCAATGGTCGGCATAGTCGACCTTCTCCTGCCGCATCCCTGCACCGATCTCCAACAGCCACTTCCTGTTATAGCGCTCCTGTGAACCGATCGTGGACGTCATGATGATGGGTAAGCCAAGGCCCACATAGAACGACAGCTCGCTTGGCTTCGTCCACAGAATATCAGTTGTTCGAATCGCCTCGTTGAACTGCGCGAAGTACGTGGCAAGATCGTTCGCATGAAGTACGCGCACAGTATCCGCATCGGCAACGATCTCCCGTCGTCCTTCAAGGAAGTACTCCGCAACCTCAGCGCGCGTGCCCGCCACAAGATTCAAGCGCATGGTGCCATCGAGCAGCCGATGTCGGAAGGCCTTCATCAATCTCGTGCCGATCTCCTTCAGCGCACCTGCTCCACCAACGGCATAGGTGATGGTGAGCACACGATCCGCCGGTACCGGAGTGTTGGCGTACTCCTCCATGAAATGTTCAACGCTCGCACCATGCAGTGTGTGAAAGCGGTTCGTTGGATCGAGCACACGCAGTCGCACGGCAAGGTCGCGACGTAAGGTGGAAAGGTCTCTGCCGCCAAGCAAGGCCTCGTCAAGCGGAAAGCCTGTCAAGAAGATCCGTTCAGGCGGGACGCCATAGGATCGAAGTCGTTGCGCTGCCTTTCCACATGGCGCGAAGTAATTGATCCTGCTCTCCCACGGTTCGCGGGCAACCCATACGCGATGGAGGTCGGCATCGCAGATGATACTGTACACAGATTCATGTCCATGAAGATCTGCCTTGATCGCCGGAACATAGAACGACGTCAGCAATGGAAGATGCGCCTGACGGATAGCATTCATCACACCATCTCCCAGACCACGATCGAGTTGACGATGCAATTGGTCGACCTCGAACGTCGTGTGCGAGAGATTTCGAATGGGATACAACGACGGAATGTGCAGGATGCGATCGAGGATGGCGAAGATCCGTTTTCCGATCAGCGGTATGCTCTTTGCTCGCGAGAATGCTTCGTAGAGCGACAGATACCGACGCCACAACTTCCGCTCGGACAACGATGCATGCTCATTGTCACCTGCGGCGATGATGCCATTGTGCGCGATATCCCGGAAAGGCCACACTGCCCGTTGATGGCCATAGCCCATGTCGGCGCCAACAACCCAGAGAGATCCATGCTGTGTGCTCATCGCATACTCTGCAAGCGCGTTGCATCCCACACATCGATACCAACGGGAGGTTGATCGATGGCGTCGACGATGGCCTTTACGACATGATCACGTGTTGAGAACTTCATGGTACGCGCATATCTCGACAGACCCGGGATCCACCGACCGATCCAGAGGAAGGGCATGATGAGGTAGGGCCAACGACGTCCCGGACCCAACACGTAGAACGGTCGAATGATCGTGGCCGTGAGTCCGAGTGCTGCAATGAGTTTCTCTACCTCCGCACGAACGTCAACGTAGGCCCTCATCACAGGTATGTCGAGCGGAACGCTCAAGTACACATAGAGCGGGATCCCTGCCTCCTTACACGCCCATGCGCCTTCCTTACCGGCGCCACCATCGATACGACGGAACTCTTCTGCTTTGGCAGGATTGGGGCTTGGCGTGCCAATGAGCTGTACGAAGGCATCGTATCCGCGAATGGCATCGAGGAAGGTGGCACGTTCGAGAGGGTCGGCGACCAAACACTGTGCGCCTGCAGGGAGTCTGGCCTCGGTGCCGGGACGCATGATGGAGGTCACGTGAATGCCGCGTGCGACGAGTGCGGCAACGAGTGCGCGACCGATAAAACCGGTGCTACCTGCGATCACAACGCGTTTCACGTTAACGAACCTTGAAGGATGCCATGGCAACGATGGCCGCCATGATGGCCACGATGTAGAAGCGCGTGACGATCTTCGATTCGTGCCATCCGCTCTTCTCAAAGTGGTGATGTAACGGCGCCATGAGAAAGACGCGCCGTCCTTCTCCGGTTCGTTTCTTGGTGTACTTGAAGTACGTGACCTGAATGATCACCGAAATGGTCTCTGCGAAGAAAACACCGCCGACAATGGGAAGCAGGAACTCCTTCTTGATGAGCACGCACAGCACGCCGATCGCTCCACCGAGGGCGAGCGATCCGGTGTCACCCATGAACACTTGAGCAGGATAGGCATTGTACCACAAGAATCCCATGGCAGCACCAACCAAGGCCGCACAGAAGATGGCGAGCTCGTCGGTCCCACGCAGGTGCATGATGTTCAGGTAGTCTGCGAAGAAGGCATTGCCGCTGAAGTAGGCGATCACGGCTAGGGTGAGTGCGGTGATCCCAACCGTTCCGATGCAGAGTCCATCGAGTCCATCGGTAAGGTTCACAGCATTCGATGTGGCTGTGATGATGAAGATCACCACGGGGATATAGAGGATGCCGAAGTCGAAATTGATGTTCTTCTGGAATGGAACGGTGGTGAGCGTCTTCACTTGTTCGAAGGATGAAGAGAACCACTCCGGATAGAAGTAGATCACGCTTCCGACAATGAGACCAGTGAGGACCTGACCGACGATCTTGTATCGACCGATCAATCCTTTCGGAAGCTTCTTGATGACCTTCAGATAATCGTCAAGGAATCCAACGGCACCGAGCGACGCTGTGGTGAAGATGGCCAGGAGCACGTACATGTTCGTGATGTTGGCCCATAACACCGTAGGAATGAGCACACTGGCAAGGACGATGAGACCACCCATTGTTGGCGTGCCGGCCTTGAGGGAATGTCCGCCAACTTGTTGCAATTCCTTCTTTGCCTGCTCACCGATCTGCAATCGCTTAAGAAAGGCAATGATGCGCGGTCCTACGAGCAAGGCGATGAGCAATGCCACAATGGCCGCCGCCGCCGCGCGAAAGGTGACGTACTGAAAGAGATTGATCCCCGGAAGATCAACATTCGATGCGCGAAGCATCGCCGCCAAAAGATAGAGCATGTGTTACGTCCCCCGCAAATGCTCGATGACCCGCTCCATCGTCATGCCGCGCGAACCTTTCACGAGCACAACGGTATCGATACCCGCATTCTCCTGCACGATCTCTGCGCAACCTTCGTGCGTGTTCACCCAGAACACATGTTCACTGTCGATGGCCTCGACCGCTCGTCGGAACTCATCGCCGATGGCCACCACCAGGTCCGACACCTCAATGGCCTCGGTCAGCACGGCCATGTGTTCATCAAAGGCCGTGGCGCCAAGCTCTCGCATATCGCCCAAGACGGCGAATCGACGATCGGCCGGATAGCGCTGCAAGGTGGCAAGGGCAAGATGCATGGATTCCGGATTCGCATTGTAGCAGTCATTGAGCACGATGAGCGAACCGATGCGCTCGACCGACATGCGAGCGTAACCATGGGCCACGGGTGGTTGGTAGGACGTAAGTCCTGCGCGCACTTCGTCGGCCGTGAGATGCAACGACCATGCGATCGCAATGGCGCTAACGGCATTACGCGCGCCCGCAATACCATGCGTGTGCATGGGTGCGCGGAACGTGAACTCGCCATGCATCATGTGCATGGTCGGGTGAAGCTCGGCATCGTAGGCAACTTGTGGATGGATGTCGGCCGGTGTGTCGAGGGCGAACGTGATCACGCGACGGAGAGCCAGTCGTGATGCGCCCGGTACGGCATAGGCATGGAGCCGCTCATCGTCCATGTTCACAAAGGCCAGCCCATCGTGATCGTGCAGATAGTCGAACAGGGCCGTTTCCTCTTTCTCGACGCCATCGAGATCGATGAGCTTTTCGAGATGCTCTTTTCCAATGTTGGTGATGAGTCCGTGCGTGGGTTGTACCATGGCGCACAACACCTCGATCTCACCAGGCTCATTCGTTCCGATCTCGATCACCGCGCACTCATGCTCGGCCGTGAGTTGCAGCAGCGTGAGTGGCGTGCCCACCTGATTGTTGTAGTTGGCCTGTGTCTTGAGCACATGCATGGCCTGCGAGAGCAGGTGGGCGGTGAGCTCCTTCGTAGATGTCTTGCCGGCAGCTCCGGCAATGGCCACCACGGGGATATGGAATCTCCTGCGGTGATACCATGCGAAGGAGCCAAGCATTTGGAGCGGACTCGATGTTGGGAGCAGATGCTCGCGGAGCAACGGATCGGACGCATTGAAAAAGGCATTGCTCACCACGCACAAGGACGCTCCACCATCGATGGCCTTCTGCACATGGTCGTGACCGTCGAATCGCTCTCCCTGAAGTGCCACGAAGACGTTGCCGGGCACAAGGGTGCGAGAATCGGTGCTCACACCAACAGTAGACAGATCGGAAGGAAGATGAGATGCCGCATCGCCTGCGATCTCGCGCAGGTCGGATGCTGTGAAGGGAGCGGAATTGATCATGCGTGGCAAATCTACAAAAGGCGAGCAGCGGCACGAAGCTTTGCGCTGCGTGAACGAGGATTTGTTTGCACCTCGTGTGGCTGTGGCTCCACCGCTTTCTTGGTGAGCAGGGTGAGTTCCGCACTGTGGTCGCGAAACACGTTCTTCACGATGCGGTCCTCCAACGAGTGATAACTCATCACCACGATGCGGCCATCCGGTGCGAGCAGAGGGATCATGGAGGCAAGGGTGGCCTCGAGGCGCACGAGCTCGTTGTTCACGGCAATGCGCAAGGCCTGGAAGATGCGCGACATGGATCGGGGCTGATGCTGCGGTGGCACCACGGTCACCACAACGTTCCGTAGGTCGATCGTGGTGCGGAACGGTGCCAGGTTCCGTCGGTTCACGATGGCCGCCGCAATGCGTCGTGCCTGCGGGTCCTCGCCATAGTCGTAGAAGATCTTGGCGATCTCCTGCTCGGAGCGTTCGTTCAAAATGTCGGCGGCCGTCGGTCCACTTGCTGTGAAGCGCATGTCGAGCGGTGCATCAGCACGATAGCTGAACCCGCGCTCGTGATGGTCGAACTGATAGGACGAGACGCCAAGGTCGAGCAGGATGCCGTCCACACGACCTTCCGTGCGCATCACCTCGGCCATGTGCTCGAAGTTGGAGTGGATCAGGATCGGTTGCTTCGAACGATCGCCGGCCTTCACACCAAATCGCTGCTCGCAATGGTGGATGGCCACTTCGTCGGCATCGAAGGAGAACAGTCGACCGCCCTCGCCCAACTGAGCGAGGATCAATCCGGTATGTCCGCCACCACCAAGCGTTCCATCGCAATACGTTCCGTTTGCGCGAACATTCAGATAGTGCAAACATTCCTGTGCCATCACAGGAACATGATATTCAGTGGGGTCGAGTCGATGCATGGAAGGCGGAAAATGCGGATTTTCGAACTACGAATGATGAAAGCACTTCTCACATCGATCCTTTTCGTCGTCACGGCCTGTGCGTTGTGGGCCACCGACGCCGACCGGCGATCACAGCAACAGCGCGGACAACAGGTCTACATCTCGTATTGCCGACGTTGTCATGGGGAGGATGGACGTGGTATCGATGGATACCGCAACATCCGCGACCGTGGTGTCTTGCGTGGCGACTCCGCTGCGCTCGTCACCACCATCGCCTTCGGTGCAACAGGCATCGATCCCGCCAAACCAAGTGGCATCCGTGCCACCATGCCTGCCTTTCCGTTTCGAGATCAGGACTTGGCCGACGTGGCCTCGTACGCTGCCGCCATGATGGCCGGACGTACCCTCGTGCTCACCGCAGCCGACGTGCGGGCGATCAAGGAAGCCTATCAGAACGAGGCGTTGCGACGGATCCGCACGCCGAAGAAGTGATCAGAGGAACACACTCAGACTACTCACACCAATGGGCTCGATGCTCATGAAGGCTTCGGCATAGCGGACGCCGATGAGCCTGCCGTAATGCTGCGAGCGGGTGACGAGCTCTTCCAGAAATTCCGGACGGGAGATGTAGGTGGTTGGTTCGTCCGATGTGTAGAGATGCGGCAAATGGAATTGCGACGTGTAGGCACGGATCGACTCCATTCGTGCTTCGTGCGTTTCCGTCACATCCACATACAGGTCGGGCTTCGTCGGAAAGTCGTACTGCTGTTGAAAACAGAACATGCGCGTCGGACGGTGCGGTTCTTGCTCCACACCGTCTCGCGTCGTGCGAACCTTGGTCAAACCGCTGAGAAAGGCCGCCGCCCTCGCAAGACGATGCACGGCCTCGTGATCGGGGTGCCGTTCAAATGGTGGTGGGATCAGCATGATCGTTGGCTTGTAAGCACGGATCGCCTCCACCACGCGTAGAATGTTCTCGTTCGTGTGCATGACGGCGCCATCCGGCATTCCCAAGTTCTCGCGCTCCGTCACGCCAAGAATGGCGGCAGCGTTCCGCGCTTCCTCGGCACGCAGCTCCGCTGTACCTCGCGACCCCAGCTCACCGCGCGTGCACTCCACGAATACAACACGTCGGCCTTCATTCGTGAGCTTCTTCACCGTGCCGGCGCACGAGAGTTCCACATCGTCCGGGTGTGCAGAGATCAGCAGAACATCGGTCATTCCATATCTCCAAGCGAGTGGATCTTGGCAACGCGATCGGTGTGACGTCCGCCTTCGAACTCTGTGGTGAGAAATGCATGCACCATGTCTTTGGCAAGGTGCAAGGAGGAAAGGCGCTCACCAATGGCGATCATGTTGCAGTCGTTGTGCTGACGTGCCAGTGTGGCCATTTCGACGCTGGTGCAGTTCGCACAACGAATGCCGCGCACTTTGTTGGCGGCGATCGAAATGCCGATACCACTTCCACAGACAACAACGCCGAACTGTGCCGTGCCATCGGACACAAGGCGAGCGGCGGCCACGCCCATATCGGGATAGTCCACCCGATCGAGCGAATGCGTGCCAACATCACGAACGTCGTGTCCCTCCTCGATGAGCATGGCCTTCAGGGCCTCTTTATGGGCAAAGCCCGCGTGATCGGCTCCCATACTGATGATCATGGATGTACTCCGGTACTGCCAAAGCCACCATCACCGCGTGCCGTTGCTGCGAGTTCGTCCACCACGGCCCATTCGGCGTGCTCATGCTTGGCGATCACAAGTTGTGCGATGCGCGATCCGCGTTCGATCACGAATGGCTTCTTCGAAAAATTCGCAAGGATCACCTGGATCTCTCCACGATAATCACTGTCGATAGTGCCGGGTGCATTCAATGCGAACACACCATTCTTGGCAGCCAGTCCGCTGCGAGAGCGGACCTGACATTCATATCCCATCGGCACGGCCAATGCGATACCGGTGGGGATCATGACGATGGCTCCCGGTTCGAGGGTAACGGAGCCGGTAACGGCGGCGTGAACATCCATGCCCGCAGATCCACTTGTGGCATAGGCCGGGAGCGGAAGATCGAGGGCGTGGGGGAGTCGTTGAAGGTGTATGCGCATGTGCGAAACTACGAAGGACGTAGAGTCACTTCCTTCCGAAATCCGCCGGGTTCTCGCCCCACAGCTTTGTTTCCCATTTGATCACGGGATTCGCGAAGGTGTTGTTCTGTAACCACTGCTCGGCACGCTCCAGAAGGTCGAAGACATCGGCGTTGTTGGGAGTGCGAGCTACGGTGGTCTTCGCATGTTTCTTCTTTACCCACGAAAGGGCAGTGCGACTGTCGCTGTAGATGGGTAAGGGATTGCCTTGACGTTTGAGCATGGCAAGCGCATGCACCACGGCCAGGAACTCGCCGATGTTGTTCGTGGAGTCCTGATACGGTCCCATGCGAAAGAGCTCGGTCTGTGTCTCGGTGTCCACACCGCGATACTCCATCACACCTGTGGTCATATCACATGCGGCGTCGACGCTTACGCTAGGCAGATGTGGACCGCCGGTGCGAGGGCGGGTCTTCTTGGCAGCCGTTGCGGACCGAACAATAGCAGGAGCACCAGAGGCATAGGCATGCTCGGCCTCGGCACGCGACTCGAACGATCGGTACCGCGCACCGGCAACACCGTGCACTTGCGCCTTGCACGCCTCCCACGAATCATAGATGCCCGCCTGCTGTCCGGTCCACACCACATACCACTTCTTCTTTGCTGTTGCCATGCTGCAAAGCTACGCTTCGTTGTCACGTTCCACACTGCTCGCGTCCACTAGTGCTATCACAACGGCACACGGAGCAACCATGTATTCGCGCGTTCTTTCTGCATCGGTGTTCGGGATCAATGCATTCCCGGTCGACATCGAAACACACCTCGAGGCCGGCATCCCGGGCTTTCAGATCGTTGGCCTACCCGACTCTTCCGTCCGCGAATCACGCGAACGCGTGATCGCCGCGATGAAGAACTCCGGGTTCGGCTTCCCTCCGAGGAAGATCACGATCAATCTTGCACCAGCGGATATCCGCAAAGAAGGTAGTGGGTTCGATCTTCCCATCGCCATTGGCATCCTTCTGGCTCGTGGCGACCTCGAGGCGATCGGAGCGGAGACCACGGTCCTGCTTGGAGAACTTGCGCTCGATGGTACACTGCGTCCCGTTCACGGGGCGTTGAACATCGCACTCTCACTCCATGCACGCGGCGTGCAACGCATCGTGCTTCCGTTCGCGAATGCCGACGAAGCGGCGCTGGTGGAAGGACTTGGCGTCTATCCCGTGACGTCGCTGCAGGAGACCGTCGACTTTCTTGCAGGGCGGACGATGGTAACAGCACGAAGCATCGATGCGAACGAACGCTTTCGTGCAACGGTGGACCACTATGCCGTGGACATGCGAGATGTGAAAGGGCAGCAAGGTGTGAAGAGGGCAATGGAGGTGGCGGCAGCGGGCGGACATAACATCCTGATGATCGGTCCTCCGGGCTCTGGAAAAACGATGATCGCAAAACGTCTTGCCACCATTCTTCCTCCCATGACCCTTGCAGAGGCGCTCGAGACCACGAAGATCCATTCGGTGGCGGGGCTGCTGCCGCCCGGACAGGCCATCGTGGCCACGCGACCGTTCCGTGCACCACATCATACGATCTCGGATGCGGCCCTCGTGGGCGGAGGTGTGGGTGTGGTGCGTGCGGGAGAGATCTCGCTGTCGCATCACGGCGTGCTGTTCTTAGACGAACTACCGGAGTTCGCGCGCAACGTGCTCGAAGTGCTGCGACAGCCGCTCGAAGACAAACGCATTCGGATCTCGCGCACGAAGATGACGGTGGACTATCCGGCGAACTTCATGCTGGTGTGTTCGATGAATCCGTGTCCGTGCGGACATTATGGCGACCCGTTTCACGAGTGTCAATGTCAGCCCATTGCCGTCCAACGATACCTTTCGAAGGTGAGTGGACCGCTCATGGACAGGATCGACATTCATATCGACGTGCCGGCTGTGCGAGTACAGGAGCTGAGCGTTGGGCAGGTGGGGGAGTCGTCGCGCGAGGTGCGTACTCGCGTGATGCGTGCACGCGACGTGCAGATCGAACGGTTTGCTGCGCACCCGGCCATCTTCAAGAACGCCGATATGTCCACGAAGGACATTGCCATGTTCTGTCAATGCTCAGAGGAGGCAAGTGAGATCCTGCGGACGGCAATGTCGCGACTGGCACTCTCGGCACGCGCCTATGATCGGATCCTGAAAGTCTCGCGTACGATCGCCGACCTCGATGGGTCGACCGGGATCGAAAGCCGGCATGTGAGCGAGGCGGTTCACTATCGAAGTCTGGACCGACAGCAGTGAAACCTTCCAACTACGTCGGCGTACTAACCCCGCATATCCCTTCAGAAGAACATGTCCCCTGTTCTTCAACGTCCCAAACAAGCCTCTCGTCGTACAACGAGGGGCTTGTTGTTTTTTGTGGTGTTCTGAGTTCTAGAGCGGCTTTCGGGCAGAGGTGTGCTCGGCCATCAACTTATGACGCACGGTCACGAGGCCGCTATTGATCCCGGCGAACTTGAGACCAAGGTCCGACTCGGCCTTCAGGGTGACAAGGCCACCACGCAGTGGACGCTTTGCCGGCTGTTTCAGGGATTCCGTGCTGATCGGCTCGATCTTCGGGTTCGAGATCTTGAACGTTTCAGCGATCCGAAGGGCGAAGTCGTACCGATTCAGATAGTCCGCTCCCCCAACGTGATAGATCCCGGTCCGGTCCTTCGTGATGATCCGAAGGGTCGCCAGAGCAAGGTCGTCCACCAGTGTCGGATTCGAGAACTGATCGTTCACCACCTTTACGGTCTGTCCCTCGTCGAGGGACTTGAGCAACCACTTCACAAAGTCGGTAGAGTCGGGCTCCGGACCGTAGACCACATTCGTTCGGATGATCGCGGCGGGAATACCGGAACCAAGACAGACGTTCTCGCCGGCCAATTTGCTCTTGCCGTAGTAATTGATCGGACGCGGCACGTCGGTCTCTGCATACGGACCTTTCGTACCATCGAACACATAGTCGGTAGAGTAGTGGATGAGCCGAGCATCGATCACGCGGCACACACGTGCCAGGTGCTCGACGAGGGTTACGTTCACGGCCCAAGCCTGACCGCGGTCGGTCTCACATGCGTCCACATTCGTCATGGCCGCGGTGTTGATGACCACGTCCGGCAAGATGGCGAGCAGTGGTTCCTTGAGAGCTGTTCTGTCGAGAATGTCGATGGAGTGTACATGGATGCGTGGCTCGGTGTTCACGTGCGTGCGCGAGGTGAACAAGTGCAACTCCGCATCGGTCTCTTCGAGGAGAAGGGCGGCAAGGGCTTTCGCCGTCTTGCTCCCGGCGCCAATGATGGCGATGGTCTTTGGTGTCATGGTACAAGTCTAATGCGAAAACGGAGAATGTTCGACTCATTGTCGAACCCGGAAAGGTATGTCGTGCGCGACGCTTGATAGCAATAGAGCACTTCGACACGCCACAACCGATCGAGGCGATACCCAAGTCCCACCCTGAACAAGATCCTGTCGTTATATCGTTCCGGTGGCGCACCATCAAGATTGAAGAACGGTTCCACGTCTGCCATGGCATAGGTACTCCCCGGAACCAATCCCTCCGGTCCCAACGGAACAAGCGTACCCACACGCAAGCGTGCACGTTGTTTGATGATGGACGAATCGGCTTCGGTATAGTCCATTGCACGCACCTCATACCGTCCGAATGCATACCACCTCCAACCCGCCTCGCCAATGTACAGGGTGTATCGTGCGCCAAGCACAGGACGAACTTCGAACACATCGGAGATCTCACGCTGCTTTGTGTAGGAGAGCACGACGGCCGTGTGAAGATCGATGTTCGGTGTGACGGCATACTCAAAGTTCGAGTTCACATCCACCGACCACCACTCCTTGTCCGACGTAAGAGCGCTGATCGTTGGATCGATGCTGAGCACGGCTTGCGTGTTGAATCGAATACCGTACATCTGTTCGATCCACACCTGTGTTGTGGTCTGCGACCGCACATTCACCGTAGTGATCGTGAGCGCAAGGACGAAGAGTTTGAAAAGTCGCATGGTTGCGAGTATAACCAACACCTCGAAGAATGTAACCAACCATCGCCACAAGATTTATACATGCTCACACTTAGGGGACATTGCAATGTTGACGAAGAGCATCGTGTGCATCACACTTGGGCTGTTGCTCGCAGTGATGCCACTTTCTGCACACGTAGGTGGACATGGGAAGGGGGCCCTACGAGAATGGACGTTCAAGGGCCAGCACCGACATCTCCACGCTACATTTCACAGTCTTCGCGGAAGCGAGATCGTTCTTGAGGACAGACACGGTCGCCTCACTTCACATCCGTTGCAGGCGTTTTCGATGCGTGATCAACATTATGTTGAGCAACGGATCAACACGATCCGATCGTTGAACAACGAGCGAACAACACCATTCCCAACGACGAATGCTCCGCTCGCACCGGAGATCCGCGAAGACCTTACCTGGTACGGTATCGGTCTCCTTGCCGCCTTGCTCCTTGCCGGGTCGACCATTGTGCGAAATGTGTACATGGTAGCGCGCGGACGTCGACGTCCTGCACTTGGGTACGGGATCGCCGCCGTTATTGTTCTTGGCTCGCTCGCCTATTCCATGCAAACGAATGCAAGCATGCGGAAGCTCGTGCTTGGAACGGATCCGGCATCGATCGACAGTATGTTCTCGCATTTCAAGCCACACGTGACCACACGATGGGACGACACATACTTCTACGTCGAGAACGATGGCATGCCAACCTCCATGCCGGCAATGAAGGGGATCACGGCATGGCAGCAACAGGTGCCGATCCCGCAGAACTATGTTGGTGCGAATGCATGGCAGATCCCATTGTATCCCGTACCAGCTGCAACGCCGATCTCACTACACACGGCGTTCCACACCGGTGCGGTGGCGATCGCGGCAAATGGTCTTCCGATCTTCAATCCTGAGAACAACCGAGGTGAGTTCTCCTATGATATCGGAGAGCTGGATGCATTTGGCGGACACTGCGGTCGTGCCGATGACTACCACTACCACATCGCCCCAGTGCACCTCGCGAACATCATCGGCACTGGATTGCCGGTTGCCTGGGCCCTCGATGGGTATCCGCTCTATGGCTACTCGGAGCCCGATGGTTCTGCTGTAGAACCGCTCGACGCAAGCCTTGGTCACAACTGGCATGGCGGATATCATTACCACGCCACGAAGACCCGTCCGTACATGATGGCGCAGATGTATGGCAAGGTCACACTCGATAAGGATCAAGTGATGCCGCAGCCACAGACCAAAGGTGTTCGTCCGTTCCTGCAACCCTTGAACGGCGCCGAGATCACCGATATGCATAAGTGCGACGACAAGCATTACGTGCTGAAGTACACAGTGAACGGCGCAACGAACTGGGTGAACTACATGTGGAACGATAGCAACAAGTACACCTTCACGTTCGTGAGTCCGAACGGGACGCGACGTGTTGAGAACTACACACGCAAGTGAGGAACATCATGAACTCAAAACAGCTACTCATCCTCTCGGCGATCCTTCTCTGTACATCGACCATTGCATCGACGGCACAACATGCGTTCACGAAGACCATGAAGCGCGTAGCCGTCACATCGCCCACGGCGTTCATTGTCGACAGTGACATTCTCACCGACACGGCCACGTCGCTGATGTGGCAACGGACAGACGGTGGCGAGGGAACGTGGGCGGTGGCGAAGCAATACTGCGATACGCTCACCCTTGGGGGATTCACCGACTGGCGTCTGCCAACCGCGCAAGAGCTCTTCAGCATCAACGATCTTGCGTTGAAGAACCCCGCTCTTCCGACGGTGTTCGGTGTAACGTCCGCCGAGTACTGGTGGTCGAGTGACACGTTAGTGGGCGATGGAAGTCGCGTTTGGTGCACGAATGCAGGCGGCGGCATCGGTCCGCACCCCATGAAGGAGACCATCGGTGCCGGCGGAACAAAACGATTCCATGTCAGAGCCGTACGTCAGACCATTTCAGCCGTTGCCGTTCCCGAGCACTTCACCGAAGCAACCAATGAGACGATCACCGACAACGCTACGGGTCTCGTGTGGCAACAATACTGTGCCGAGGTTCCGCAGACGTGGGCGAATGCCCTGCAGTTGGCGGACACGCTCACGCAAGGAGGCTACAACGACTGGCGACTTCCGAACATCAAGGAACTGCAATCACTGAACATGGTGATGATGCGCGGTCCATCGGTCGACATCCAGTACTTCCCCTGCGTGACATCGACCAACTGGCTGTGGACCTCTACTCCGATGAACGGACCAGGCGCAACACAATCGTGGATCTTGCAGCCGGAGCTGGGCATCGTGACCTATGCACCGAAAACGGAACTCCACACGGTGTTGTGTGTGCGCGGTGGCGACACTACCCCCACCTCGGTCGACGACGAACAGCTATCACGCTCCGCAGCATTCTATCCGAATCCCACCACGGGAACATTGTCGCTCGGTTTCCAGGCCGTCTCCGTGCGAGTGGTCAACCTCACGGGCGAAGAAGTGCTTGTCACATCGGTGTGTTCGACCATCGACATGAGCGGCCTGGCCCCGGGAACGTATGTTGTTCTCACAACAGACGATCTGGGAACAAGCCGCTCGAGCTTGGTCGTGAAGTACTGACGCCGTCCTACCGCTGCACGACGACAGGGACGTGATAGCGACCGTTGGTCGTTGTCACGTCCAGCATGTACATGCCCGTCGGTGCGATCGAGTGGTCGATCTGGACGGTGTGCTCAGCCTCGCTGACGTAGGCATTATCCGTGAGAACGGCCACCACCGCGCCACGCATATCGAGTAAGCGTACGCTTACATATGAGGGCGCTTCCATATCGATCCGAACGACAGACGTTCCGGTGATCGGATGTGGGATGACGGTGATCCCATGCTGTGTGACGGACGGTGTCGTTTCTTCCATCACATCGGTCACCACATTGCTGATCACGGTCGGGCAGCCTGCCTTGCCTGCAGCGTTCACGGCACGAACCATGAGCACGTCACCCGTCTGTGCCTCATATGGCAGCTCGACCCATCCGACCCAGCGGAAGGCCTCGCCTACAAGGCGTTCGGTGCCGCTCGGTGTTCGAGCAAGGATCACATAACTCCGAACGGTACTATCGGCAATGGCCGATGGCGTCCATGCGATCCGCAACCGCTTCCAGCTCTTGAGGTACGTTGCACGCATGTTCGTTGGAGCAACGAGCTTCGTGGCCGTCACGGTCAGCAGTTGTGATGCTGTATCAACAAAGAACGATCCATCGCGTATTGCCTGTGCTTCCACTTGGAAGGAGCAAACGGCGAGATCTGTGGGGATCTGCACCGTGACCTGTCCGCGATCCATGGATGCCGTGCCCAAGAACACACCATCAGCACTCGTTCCCGTACCTGCAACGAAGAAGGCCACGGTGTCGGAGGCCGCACCACCACCCGTCCATGAGAACGTTGCGCTGCGTTGCACCTGTGATGCAGAGATCGTGAAGGGCTGAGGCGTTGTACTGAGGAAGGTCTCTACGACATCGGAAGTAGTGGCCTGCGGAACATTGATCGTCCACGTTCCCGCTGCCGGTTGGAGGAGGGTCCAGAACGCAGTCTTGCCGGTTGCTGCTACGGCATAGTCGATGTTCCGTCCCACATCTGTTCCCGTGATCGTGGTGCCGGTCGGAGTGACGAGCGTTGAGGTTCTCAGCGCTGTTGGACTGTAGATGCGGATCACAAGGCGCGTTGTATTGGCTGGAACGATCACGCGCTTGGTGGTCACGGTAAGACCTGCCTCGCCGCCTTCCATCTCTTCTGCTGCGGGTACCCGTTTCCAGAAAAGGAAGTCCGGATCGCGCCATGACTTGCGAAAGTCGAACACGTACTCGATGTCACCCAACGACTTGCCCAGGTGGGCAACGCCGTAGAGAACGCGCGACTTGATGAAGGCGAACTTGGCCTCGGTCGACACTTTCTTTGGCAGGCCAAGCTTCGTGTTCAACCAATCGTAGGGGAATTCATTGGCGGTCTCGGACTTGAACGAACGGATCGTATAGCCACCGCTCAGGTCTCCCTTCATCGCAAGTGACGCCGCTTTGAAGTCGATCTTGAGCGTTCCGTCCAGGAAGTACTCCTCGCCATCGGTCGTTCCTATGTGCGCTTCGCCTTCAAGCTTTGCCATGCCTTCGGCGAAGTCGTACTTCGTGGAGCCTTTGAGGGTGAGTTGATACTGATCGTCCTCACCCGGCGTAGGAATCGCCTTGCCGTCGATCTTCGCACCGATCGTTGCCGGAGCCGTGAAGGTTCCCGCAAGGTCGAACTTGACGAAGTCCTTCGGCACCATCGTGACGAACACACCACCAAGCTCAACATCGAGCGGCGTGGACTGAATACCTGAGATCGAACCGAAGAAACCGCTGATGCCAAGATTGGTGTTACCAAGTGGCACGGCGGCCTCGGTGGCTTCGATGCGCCAGGCAATAGAATCAACGGCCGTGCCGATCAGCGCCATACCGCCTCCCACTTCTGCGAAGGGCATTGCCACCGATGCACCAAAGGAGAGTTTGTTCTTCTCACGTTCGTACTTCGCTTCGAGGCTCTTGACGCAGAACTTCGGGAAGAAGGAGAGACCGAGGTCTTCCACCTTCATGCCGGCAAGCCGTGGTCCGTCGGTCTTCGTGTACTCGAGATCTTCGATCTCGATCTTTGTTGGACCCGGTTCTCCATCTCGACAACCGTTCGTGAGTCCGTCGATCTCGATCGAACCGCTGATGCTGATGCCCGTAGCACTCCGTCCACCAACAAGCTTGATGTTCGAGATGTTGATGCTGATGCCGGCGACCTTGGGGATCTTGCTCAACACACTGTTGGCGAAGTTGGTGATGGAGCCGGACTCACCAAGAAGCTTGAGTTCGTACTTGCCTTCAGACACTATGAAGGTGCCGGTGCCACCACCTGGAAGCGGTACATCGCGCAAGGAGAACTTGCCTTCTGCGGATATCGAGACGGCCTCGGTGTCGATCTTGATCGAGCCTTCGAAGACGAGAAGCTCGTTCACGGTGACCGTTCCGCAGTTCGAGATCACCGACGTGCCTTCCTCTACTTGCCACCCTTCATTGCCCTCTGCAAAGAACGAGAGGTTCTTGTACACCCATGGATTCGCAATACCGCCACCTGATGGGTGCTTGCGACTCACCAATTCGAATCGCTCCACGATGGTGTTGCGGATCTTGGCATAGTGTAGACGACTCTCTCCCGCAGGAACGATCAGTGAATCTGACGTTACGTCGGAGTACCAGAACGTCGAACCATTGTCCTGATCGCGATACCATGAATAGGTGTTCGCCGTTCCGTCCACCTTCACATAGAATAGCGTTCGATTGTCCTTGAGCTTCTCCACGAAGAGTTCAACAGAGTCCTGTCGCAGGAATGAGAAACTCTTGATGGCAATGTTCCGCTCGAGAGCGGCGAACGTCAAACGGTTGGCAGAAGCACCAAGGCTCTGGAGTGCAGGACATGTCTTGAGAAACTCGGGTAGGTCTGTGAATCGATTCGAGTCCAAGGCGATGTAGGAGACGGCGGGAAGGACCAAGGGCGGAACGACTCCGCTGAGCTTGTTGCTGTAGAGGTTCAGTGTGCGGACCTTCGGCAGCTGAAGAAGCGGGAGTGGTCCAGAGAGAAGATTCCGTTCGAGGATCACAGCCGTGACCTCGGGCATCGTCCACGCAGGGATCGGACCCTTGAATTTGTTGTATCCGAGACCGAGGAAGGTGATCGCCTTCGACGTCCACGATGAAGGGAGTTGCTGGTCGAAGAGATTGTTGTTCGCCGTGATCGATGTTGCAGCCGACAGATTCAATGCGTCGATGGAGCCCGTGAACTTGTTCCGACTCACATTGATCGTCGAACACTTCGGCATCGTCAGCGTTGGCAGCGCACCCGAAAGTTCGTTGTTGCTCACGTTGAACTCGGTGCACGTTGGCAACGACATGGCTGGCATCGTACCCGATAGCTTATTGTGACCTACGTCGAAGACCCGACTGAGCGGTAGGTTGACGGAAGGGATCGGTCCAGTCAGGTTGTTGTTCGAAACATTGAAGTACGTTGCAAGCGGAAGGTTCACCTCCGGAATGGTTCCCTCGATCTTTGTGTTGTCGATGGTGCAGTAATTGAGCTTCGAAAAGGACAGCGTCGAGATGGTACCGCCTAGCTTTGGATTGTAGCGGATGATCACGGATTCCAACTCCGGGAAATTCAACGCGAACAACTGTCCGGCAAGAGAATCGGAGAACGTGATCTCGAGTTCCTTGAGCTTTGGTGCAACGAGGGTGCCAACGGGACCTGTCAGTAGTTTGTTCGAAGCGAAGCGGTAAAGCACAAGATTGGGCGCCGTCATCGCTGGCAGTCCACCGGTGGCTTTCGTTCCATAGAAGTCGATCCGTTCAAGGCTTGGCCTACTGTAGTCGGGGATCTGACCTGTTAAGCCAACATTATAAAACCCAACCTGTTTGAGTACTGTAGAGTTGATCACCGGGAATGTGCCAACCACGCCCGTGTCGGCGATCGAGAAGATTTCGAGTGAATCGAACGTGATGGAGCTCGGCAGTGTTCCGACCGCACCAACACTACTGATCTCGAAACGCTTCAGGTAGTACTCAAAGTATGTTGTCTTTCCCTCGGTTCGGATCTTCGTGGCGAAGAACACATGATCGGGCATTGTGATGTAGGTGGACGATTCCCCGGTGGGAACAGGCCACCCCGCCTTGCGATTCCAGCTTGGACCACCAAGCGCATTGAAGAGGGCATTCATTGCCGATGCATCTCGAACCACATACTTCGTATCCGCGATGGCGGATGTTGGAACGGAGAGTGCAAGGAGCGTGAGAACGGTAAGCGAAAGAAGCGTTGATCGTAGCATGGCGAACTCCAGCGACCATTGTGTGCATGCAACCTTCAACGAGGTGTGGAATGGTACAATGACATTGGTCAGGCAATTCGACATTTACGACATTTGTACGCACACAGGCGATCATCCAACACTCCGTACCGTATGCCCAAACACGGAACCGATGCACTCCATAGGCTTATCCACTCGCTCGACCGAAGCGAGAAGGGCTATGTGAAACGATACTGCACGCGTCACACCATTGGTGATGAGGTGGAGTATCTTGCCGTGTTCGATATCGTCGACGACCTAGACGTGTACGATGAAGAGGTCGTGAAGGCGCGCCTCGCGTCGCCCACGCACATACGCCGCCTCGCCTCCATCAAGTCGCACCTCTACCAGCAGATCCTCGAGGCCATGCGTGTGTATCACGCAGCGAAGTCTGCCGAACGCACGATCACCGAGCTGTTGCTCGATGCCGACTTCCTGTGGGAGAAGGCCCTCTACGACCAGGCCATGAAGCGGGTGATGAAGGCGAAGGCACTGGCCCAGGAGCATGACGAGTTCACGTTTTGGCTCAAGACCATCTCGTGGGAGAAGAACTATCGAGGCGTGGTGCTTGAGCGACCGCAAGGTGATGCCAGCACGGACGCGCTGAGCGAAGAGCAAGACACCGTGATCGACCTCATGCGCTCCACTATCGAGTATGAGAAGCTCGGCAATCTCCTGCAGTCCAACCTGATGCGACGCACCACCGGCGATGCGAGCGTCGATCCCTGGCTGCGCTCGCTGCCTTCCCATCCTTTGTTGCAAGACATTACCTTAGCGCGGTCGCGTCCGGCACGGATGAACTTTCACCTGATCCTCTCGAACTGGTATGCCTTTGTTGGGGCAGAACCTGACAAAGCCGTTCATCATGCAGGGGAGCTACTGCAGTTGGTGGATCGAGAGCCAACGCTCACCACGGCACGCCCAGATCTCGAACTGGGCGTCCTCCAGACCTATCTGCAGCGTTGCATCGATGCGAGGATGTTCGACGTGTACCGCACACAGGCGGACCGATTGTGGGACCCCTCGGGAAAGAAGCCATCACGAAACATCGACGTGAAACGATTCTATTACGCGATGACGACGGAGCTGGGCTACGCGGTGCTGAGCTCCGATCACGATCGTGTTCTTCCGAAACTCACATTCATGCGAGAGCGCTTCACGGCATTGCGTGAGCAGATCCCTGAGCAATCACGACTATCGGCGTCGTTCCTCGCTGCTCGCCTTTGCATTGAGGCGTCCAAGACCCATGAGGCGGGCTTCTGGATCCGTCGTGTGTTCGAGGAGGACGACGATGTTCGAACCGATCTGCATATCGCAACTCGGCTGCTACAGTTGCGGATGTTCGCCGATGAAGGGGATGTGGATGCTATGCGATCGGCTGTTCGATCGCTCACGCGACTCGCGACGAACCGACAGATGAGGACCATGCGCTTGGACGCTACGCTGAGCTACTTCCGTCGCTTTGCAGAAGCTCTCACCCCACGCGAGCGCACCAAGCTCCGCAACGAGTGTATTGCGAAACTTGGTGCACTTGCTGCAACTACGCCATTCGATACCGTCACGTCTGCCGGTATTGAAGAATGGTTGGGGATGGCGGCACGGTCGGGCACAGCGGCCGTGCAGCCCGGACTGAATTACTGAAACGCACTACTGTTTCAGGATGGTCTTTGAATACGATGTGTGACCCGATCGGACGATCATGAGATACGCGCCAGGATCGAGCGAGTGAATGTCGAGTTGTGTGTCGATACCTCGATCCGAGGCCGGCACAACGTGTGTCGCACATGTTCTGCCTTGCACGTCAACCACGTCGATGGTCGCCGTGTGCAGTGTGTTCGGCAGGATCACGCGAATGAATGAGGATGCGGGTTGCGGTGCGACCGAAATCGACGAGTGTTGGTCGTTATCACCTACGGAGGTCGATCGATCGGAGCCATTCATACGAACCACCAAGCGTTGGATCCAAGAGATGCGGGAGTCACCAAATGACCACGAACCGAAGAGCGGTGCAACTACGGGTCCGGTGGTGGTTGGCGTGATCGTGACATCGGCGATCACAGAGTTCTCGCGCTCTTCATGAATGTCCGTGATCGCGAACGGCAGACCCGGATCATTGAAAACGACCACGTTGAACCAATCCTGCCATGCATCCGCCGAGAACTGGATGGGCATGGTCACCGTAGAATCCACATGCACGTCGCCGAAGTCGACCACGTCCAGGTATCCTTCGAGTCGACTGCTGCCGACCACAGGAATTCGGATCTGCGTGTCGGCCACGCTGATGAGCAACGTGATGCGATAGAGACCACGTGCCCTTGGCTGGAACAGTAGGTCGAGATTGAACTCCTCGTTCGGAGCAACGTCCATCGGCTGTTCAGAGTCGACGATCGAGAACGCCGCACCGTCGCCGTCTTCGATCTGAATGTTCGTCACGCGGACCGTCGCTGTATCAGTGTTTCGGAACACACCTTGAATGCTCTGGAAAACACCGAACGGATTGTTCACGTCGCCAAAGTCATGGAAGCGCTGTTGCACAACGATGTGATTCGTTGTCTCGACGCTTTCACTGCCGCTCAAATGGATCACGAACTCCTGCTTGTTGTCCAGTTGAATGAAGAGGAGCGCCCAGTGTTCGCCCACCGTTGATGGCGTGAATCGGATCGATGCATCAAGTGATGCACCTGGCTCGAGGTCGCGTCCGCTGTAGGACTCATTGAGCGTGAATTCACCATGCGGATCTGTGATCTCCATGCGGATGATGCGACGCGATCTGGTCGACGTATTGAAGAGGAACTCGCGCACCACCGTATCGGCAGCTGTGTTCTTGACCACGGTGCCGAACTCGATGTGCTTGACACCGGCACGGACGTCGCTGATCGGAGGTGTTGGTGTGTACCAACGTACCCATACTCTTCCCGAATCACCAACGATCACCATGCGATCCTCAGAGGCGCTCATGCGGAAGATGCCTTGGAGACCATCGCCGAAGTCCGTCGTGCCCCAATTCTCACCGCCATCGGCACTGCGATACGCCGCTGCGAAGGAGAAGAGCTCATTCTCGACAACATTGAATCGGTATCCGACCATAAAGAGGTCTGCACCCTGCATGCCGACCATGTCGGTAATGAAGGAAAGGTCAGGATGTCGCTCCTTCGTCCACGTTGTGCCGGCATTCTGCGAACGATAGACGGCACCATTCGACAATGCGGTCACGCCTGTACACAGGATATCGCCGCCGGAAAGTGCCAATGTTGTGAAATGCACGTCTCGTGCGGTGAGCACGGTGTCCCACGTACGTCCGCCATCCTCTGTGCGAAGCACAACGCCCATGCCGACCACACCATTCATCGGACGTGATCCCACAGCAAAGCCGAGCGATGGATTGAAGAACTGCACTCTCGACAGTACGGTCTCTGTCTCGTTCGTGACGATGCGCTTGAACGTGGCACCGGTGTCGGTACTGCGCGCGATCAGTGTCTTGCCCGCAGAGTCTTTCCCGACAGCGACGATGGCGGCTTCTGTCATGAAGGTCACGTCGTTGAACGTCCAACCTTCATTCGTGATCGATGCACGGAGGAAGATGTCCTTTCCGCGCACGATGCGACCGTGCTCGCCAGCCGCCACGAACTGTCCGTTGGACAGGACCGATACGCCAAGAAGGTTGCTGTTCGTGAGCAACGATGCTTGGGCCACGTTCTGCATATCCCAATGGAGACCCCCGTCCGAAGAGCGGAGCACGGTGGCGGAATCGCCGACCGCATAGCCGATATGGTTGTTCTGGAGCGCCACATCACGAAGCGTTCTGTGTGTTGGCGCAAGTGTGCGATACCATTCGTCGCCGGCCAATGAGGGCACGGTCGCTACGAATGACAGCATGAGGAAGAAGCACAAAGCTCTCATTGTCGTTCCCATTCAGTTGATACCTAGAATGGGAGGAACGACGCGTTGCCTCGCGAAAGGTTCGTACAAGATCTTGCCTATTCTGCGAAGTCAAACGCACGTGGTTGGGGGCGCGACCTACTTGAAGTCGGTAGGACGCTCCAGCGCATAGACCGCTTCCTTGAACTCATCCATCCGCGTCATCACCACGGCAAGGGCATCGTGCAGGCCCTGGTTGTAGTAGTGTCCGCCAAAGTGCTTGGAGATGAACTCAAGAAGGAACTCCGCATCGAACCGACCCAACTCCTGGTCGAGTTCCCGTTCGAAATAGTCACGGAGCTTTCCCACAAGCTCGTTCTTGATGGCGGGATCGAATTCAACGGTGGACATCTTCATCTCCGAACATGGGTGGATCACGAGAACGCAATTTGCAGATGCCATCTCGAACCGGTAGATTTGTAACCAATCCCTTACACAACGAGCACCACCATGCGCAGAGACGTCTTTCAGGCCATTGCCGACCCCACGCGCCGCAACATTCTCAAGCTCATCGCCACCACGCCGATGAACGTCAACACCATTGCCGAGAACTTCAAGATGAGTCGTCCGGCCGTTTCTCAGCACGTGAAGATCCTTCAAGAGTGCGGGCTGGTCGAGATCCGTACGGTTGGACGTGAGCGCCATTGCCATGCCACCTTGAACCCTCTCGCTGCCGTTCATACCTGGCTACACCTTGTTCAAGGAACGGCCCCCGCGGCCGCGCCAAAGGTTCGGACCACACCGACCCCAGCGCCAAAACCTGCCGTGGTGGAGGAACCGGTGGTCGTCGCGAAACCTGTACCCCGGGACGAACCGACGAAGGAGAAGAAGAACAAGAAGCAGGAGAAGAAGAACAAGAAGAAGAAGGCCAAGAAGGAGGGCAAGAAGGGGAAAAAGGAGAAGAAGGGTTAGGCCGCTGTCACGAAGAGGGGCCCTACGTGCACTTTTCGCTTGACAAAGACCGAAATAATCGGTAGGTTAGTCCACCTTCTTAGCTAACTCCATGATGACCGCCGCCATGATCACCGTCAACGTCCACGAGGCGAAAACCCAATTGTCGTCACTGCTTGCTTCCGTCGAAAAGGGCGAAGAGGTCGTGATCGCACGCAACGGAACACCCGTTGCACAACTTGTGCTCTACACGTCCAAGCGTACGCTTCTAGGGTGTGCAGAGGGCACGGTTGCCTATATGAGCAGTGACTTCAACGAGCCGCTCACGGATTTCGACCCCTACCAATGAAGCGGTATCTGCTCGATACCCATGCATGGCTGTGGGCGATCTCGGAGCCGAAGCTCCTGTCGTCCAAGGTGCGTGCTGTGCTGAAAGACCCACAGGGCATGGTGTATTTCAGTCTTGCCTCGGCATGGGAGATCTCGATCAAACGATCTCTTGGGAAGCTGGAGTTGACGAATGTGACGGATCTGGACGTCTTCATCACGCAGATCAACGCCAATGCAGGCGTTGGAACGCTTCCCATCACCCTGAGCGATGTGTGCAGCGTGGGAGTGCTTCCGTGGCATCATCGTGATCCATTCGATCGACTGCTCGTCGCACAGGCCACATCAGAACATCTGACGTTGATCACGAACGACCCGCAGATCGCTGCTTATGGAGTTGACGTGTTCTGGTGATATTTGCACGACAACATTTCTGAACTGCAGAGGTGAGCATGGCAAAGCGGATCGAAACACAGTCGTTCAGTCATCATCTAACGCGTGCAGAACGTCGCGCTATTGGCAAAGCGCTTCGCGACACGTGTCCGCGTGTGAGCCATGCTGGGTGGAAGCCCGCCGCTGACCGACCGGATCCTCTGCACATCGTCAAGCAATCGAACGTCGACCGGCTTCCTGAGCTCATTCCACTTCGGCATGGTCGCATGTCGGCAACACCATTTACGTTCTACCGCGGATCTGCGCTTGCCATGGCCGCAGATCTATCGGCAACGCCATCCACTGGATACCGCGTTCAATGTTGCGGGGATGCACACCTGAGCAATTTTGGCGGTTTTGCAACACCGGAACGACAGGTGATCTTCTCGGTGAACGATCTCGACGAGACCTTGCCGGCACCATGGGAATGGGATGTGAAGCGGCTCGCGGCCAGCTTTGTGGTGGCGTCGCGGAATAACGGATACTCCGACGCCAGCGCTGCCGACGTTGTTCGCGCCTGTGTGCGCTCGTATCGTATGCATATGGCCGAGTTGAGTGAACTCAGCGCGATGGAACGTTGGTATGCGATGTTGGACTCGAACGACATCATTGCCTCCGTCAAGGATCCCGCGATGCGCAAGCGTTTGATCAAACGGATCGAAAAGGCGCGTAATACAGATCCACTTGCCGACATCTTTCCGAAGATCGCCGAGCATACGAACGGACAGCCGACCATTCGCGATATGCTGCCAACGATGTATCATCCGAAAGGTACGTCGCCGGGTCAGATCGATGAGATCTTACAAGAGGGATTCGACCTGTATCGAAAGAATCTCGATCCTGCGTTCCGCCTCCTCCTCGATCGATATGAATTGAAGGACGCCGCCGTCAAGGTCGTCGGCGTTGGTAGCGTTGGCACGCGTTGTTTTGTGATGCTCCTGATGTCTGGCGACGGATCTCCGCTCTTCCTCCAGGTGAAAGAAGCACGTCAATCAGCCCTCGCACCCTACGCAGGCAAGAGCAAGTATGTGAACAACGGAGAACGGATCGTCCGCGGTTATCGCCTGATGCAACCTGCAAGCGACATTTTCCTTGGCTGGTCGGAAGGAAGAGGCGGTCGGCATTTCTTCGTTCGACAGCTTCGTGATGTCAAGATCAAGCCTCTTGTCGAAACGTGGGACGCGGCAACGATGGAGTTCTTTGCCGGCTGGTACGGATATGCACTTGCCCTCTCCCATGCGCGTTGTGCCGACCCGTCGATCATCAGCGGATACTTGGGCAAGAGCGACACCTTCGATAAGGCGTTGGTTTCGTTCTCCATCGACTATGCAGACCAGAACGAACGCGACCACGCCACCTTTCGCCGTGCCATCAAGAGCGGAAAGCTCAAGGTGCAATACGACCCCGTGCCGTAGAGTTATTAGAGAATTCTCATCTCACATACTACACGATATGCCATAGTTTTGCCGTCCTATCATCACTGCGGATGAAATTCCTCGCCACCATATTGCTCGTATGCCTCTCGCTGGTCTCGGCCGGTCAGGCTCCTATCATCAAGAAGGTGCCCAGGCTCCAGTTCGCGTCGCAAACGTCTGCGTCGCATGGCTTCCATAAGCTCTCTGCGAACGAAGGTGCCGAAGAATTGGAAGAGACGGACCACGAGGTACTCTCTGCGAGTGACCTCCGAGATGCCATTGGCTTGTGGACCGAGATGACGAGTGTGCCTCGCAAGACAAACGACGCTCGTCGTATCAGCACCACAGAGACACCGCTCTATCTGCGCGACTGTCGCATCCTGATCTAGCACCCCCCCGCTAGTCCCTCCCCACTCACACTGTAGATCCATGCATCGCTGCATCATCGCACCAATGTGCGATGAGCAGACGTGTGCACGTGCGATACCACTCCAACACCAATTCAGATACAATTATGAACCTAGCGCTCAAGATCGCCTGCGTCCTTGCCCTTGTGGGCGTTGTTGGCTGCCATTCGGACCACGAGTCTCAAGCAGAGGAACCGGTGAAATACATTGTCACCACCCCACTTCGGAAGGACACATCGCTCATACGAGAATACGTCTGTCAGATCCATGCCATCCAGCACATCGAGCTGCGTGCACTGGAGCGTGGTTATCTCGAGAGCATTCTCGTGGATGAAGGGCAACTCGTTCGAAAGGGACAGCAGATGTTCCAGATCACACCAATTGTCTACCAAGCGGAGTTCCAGAAGGCACAGGCCGAGGCAAAGGTGGCGGAGATCGAGTACGAGAACACAAAGTCGCTGAACGACAAGAACGTTGTCTCGAAGAATGAACTCGCAATGGCAAAAGCCCGATTCGATCATGCGAAGGCAGAGATGGCGCTTGCACAGGCACACTTGCAGTTCACGAAGATCAGCGCGCCGTTCACGGGTATCATGGACCGATTGCATGTGCGACATGGCAGTCTGCTGAGCGAGGGCGACATGCTCGCCTCACTCGCCGATAACAGCTCCATGTGGGTTTACTTCAACGTGCCCGAGGCGCAGTACTTGAACTTCAAGGAACACATCAGCAAGGACAGTACCGTGAAGGTCAGATTGCGCATGGCCAACAACAACCTGTTCCCGTATATGGGCGAGGTCACAACGATCGAGGCCGACTTCAATAACGAGACCGGCAACATCGCCTTCCGTGCCACCTTTCCAAACCCTGATGGCTTGTTACGCCACGGTGAGACCGGCAGCATTCAGATGACAGAGCCCATTCCTAATGCATTGCTGATCCCGCAAAAGGCCTCGTTCGAAGTGCTCGAAAAGAAATTCATCTACGTGATCGGTAAGGACAATGCTGTCCACTCCCGGCAGATCAAGATCCGCGCGGAACTCCCGCACCTTTATGTCGTGGAGGGCGGCGTGGAGGAAGGCGACAAGATCCTCATCGAAGGGATCCGCAAAGTGAAAGAGAACGAGAAGATCACGTACACGATGGTTCCGGCCGAACAGGCGATCAAGAACCTTCAGCTCGAAGCCGAGTAAACACCACCCTATTGCACGGACGCCATGTTCAAGAACATCCTGTACAGACCAGTCTTCGCCATCGTCATCTCGGTGGTGATCGTCTTCCTGGGATCGCTGGCCATTCACAATCTGCCCACGACGCAGTTCCCACCGATCTCTCCGACCACGGTCAACATTGCCATTGCCTATCCCGGTGCTAGTGCCGACGTGTTGATCAAGTCGACGCTGATCTCCCTCGAACAGGCCATCAACGGCGTCCCGGGAATGCGCTACATCGTGTCAGACGCGACCAGTGCCGGTGAAGCGACCATTCGTGTGATCTTCGAACCGGGAACAGATCCCGACCAGGCCGTGGTGCGTGTGAAGACACGCGTCGACCAAGTGATGCCGCTCCTACCGCCGCTCGTGCAACGAGAAGGGGTGGTGATCACGCCGCTTTTGCCTTCGATGCTCATGTACGTGAATCTGTACTCCACCGATCCCTCCGCCGATCAGACGTTCCTGTACAACTATGCCAACGTCAATCTCATTCCCGAGATCAAACGGATCAAGGGCATTGCATCGGCCACCATCTTGGGCACGAGAAGTTATGCTATGCGCGTGTGGCTGAAGCCCGACCGAATGCGTGCATACAATGTCTCTGCAGAAGAGGTTATGGAGGCCATGCAAGACCAGAGCATCATCGCTCGACCGGGTCGACTTGGTCTTAGCTCCGGGAAAAGTGCTCAATCGATCGAATATGTGCTCAGCTATATTGGTCGATACAATACGCCAGAGCAATACGAGAGCATCATCCTGCGGGCGAACTCCGAAGGAGAGAGCATTCACTTGCGCGACGTGGCGACCGTTGAACTCGGTTCGGAGTTCATCGACATCTACTCGAATCTCGACGGACATCCATCGGCGGCCATCGTGCTCAAGCAGACGTACGGCAGCAATGCGACAGAAGTGATCGAGAACATCAAGAAGAAACTTGAAGAGATGCATGGAAACTTCCCGAACGGGATGGACTACAAGATCAGTTACGACGTATCGCAGTTCTTGGATGCCTCGATCGAACAAGTGACGCATACTCTGCGCGATGCCTTTATCCTGGTGGCACTTGTGGTCTTCATCTTCCTTGCCGACTGGCGATCGACGTTGATCCCTACGCTCGCCGTGCCCGTGTCGTTGATCGGCGCCTTCTTCATCCTGCAGATGTTCGGATTGTCGATCAATCTCATCACGCTCTTCGCCCTTGTGTTGGCCATCGGGATCGTTGTGGACGATGCCATTGTGGTGGTCGAGGCCGTCCACGCCAAGATGTCGGAGGAACATCTCACTCCATATCAGGCCGTGCGAGCGGTGATGGGCGAGATCAGCGGCGCCATCATCGCCATCACACTCGTCATGGTGTCGGTCTTCGTGCCCATTGCCTTCATGTCCGGTCCGGTCGGAACCTTCTACCGACAGTTCTCCATCACCATGGCGGGTTCCATTATCCTCTCCGCCGTCGTGGCCCTTACCCTTACACCTGTGTTGTGTGCTTTGATCTTGAAGAACACACATGGAGAAGGTCATGTCACCAAGAAGCCATCGAAACTCTCAATAGCGCTTCACTCCTTCGACAGAGCATTCGACAAACTCACGGCAGCCTATGTGTGGGTACTCCGTCGTACCGTTCACCACCGATGGCTCACTGTTACGGTGCTAGTCGTCTTCGGTGCGGCCATTGTGCTTGTGGTGCGGATCATTCCAACGGGTTTCATTCCGGGTGAAGATCAGGGAACGATCTATGCCATCATTCAAACGCCTCCCGGTTCAACGTTGGAGCTAACAAATCAAGTGTCGCTTCAACTTCAGCACATCTGCAAAAAGATCGAGGATATCGAATCGGTCTCGGCACTTGCCGGATACGAGATCATGACGGAGGGACGTGGATCGAATGCGGGAACCTGTCTTATCAACTTGAAGCCGTGGTCAGACCGTACTCACAATGTTCACCAAGTGATGGAAGAACTTGAAACGAAAACGCGCAACATGGGTGCGACCATTGAGTTCTTCGAGCCACCGGCCGTTCCGGGCTTTGGTTCGTCGGGAGGATTCTCGCTTCGATTGCTCGACAAGAACAACACCACGAACTATCAAGAGTTCGAGAAGGTGAACAATGAGTTCATGAAGGCGCTCGGCAAACGCAAAGAACTCACCGGACTCTTCACGTTCTTCGCAGCCAACTATCCGCAGTACGAACTGATCATCGACAACAATGCTGCAATGCAGAAGGGCGTATCGATCGGCAAGGCCATGGACAACCTGAACATTCTGATCGGAAGTACTTTTGAGCAAGGCTTCATCCGTTTCGATCGTTTCTTTAAGGTCTACGTGCAAGCAGCGCCGGAATACCGCCGCTATCCATCAGATCTCGAGAACCTATTTGTAAAAAATGACCATGGCGACATGGTACCCTATTCATCATTCATGAAGCTGCGCAAGACGCAAGGCCCGAACGAGGTGACGCGGTACAACCTGTACAACTCTGCGGCCATTCAAGGTCTTCCATCGAAGGGGTACACAACGGGAGACGCCATCCAGGCAGTACGTGAGGTCGCCAAGCAAACGCTCCCACGCAACTACGACATCGCCTGGGAAGGTCTGTCGTACGATGAAGCATCGCGTGGCAATGAAGCGCTCTTCGTCTTCATCGTGGTGCTCATCTTCGTCTACCTCGTCCTTGCCGCACAGTATGAGAGCTTCGTCTTGCCGCTTGCGGTGATCCTATCGCTCCCCGTTGGAGTGTTCGGTGCCTTCATCTTCCTTGAGTTCATGGGGCTTGCGAACGACATCTATGCGCAGGTCGGTCTCATCATGCTCGTCGGTCTGCTCGGAAAGAACGCCGTGCTGATCGTCGAGTTCGCCGTGCAACGTCAGCAAGAAGGAGCGCCGATCCTCGAAGCCGCCATCGAAGGCGCACGGGCGCGCTTCCGACCGATCCTCATGACGTCGTTCGCCTTCATTGCGGGCTTGATCCCGCTTGTGATCTCCACGGGTCCGGGAGCCATCGGGAACCGCACCATCGGAACATCGTCAATGGGTGGGATGCTCATTGGAACGTTGCTCGGAGTGCTTGTCATTCCGGGACTCTACTATCTCTTCGCCGATCTCATCAAGGGACGCAAGCTCATCAGTGACGAGCTCCAAGAGCCGCTCACAGAGGAGTACGCACATAGTAAACATGCCACAGGGAAAGGGGCAACTGAATGAAGTGGATCGCCGTTGCCGTATCAGCACTGATCACTCTCACATCGTGTGTGCCGACGATCGTGCATAAGACCGCCGACGTAAGCGTGCCACCGGGCTACTCAACACCGTCCGACTCCGTGAACACCGGGGCGCTGCGTTGGCGTTCGTTCTACAACGACTCGAATCTCATTGCACTTATCGACTCGGGTCTGCGGAACAATCAAGAACTGAATATCGTGTTGCAGGAGATCACCATCGCCTCGAACGAGGTCGATGCGAAACGAGGGGAATACCTGCCGTTCGTGAACTTCCGCGCAGGTGCAGGCGTAGAGAAGTCGGGTCGGTACACCCGGAACGGTGCCGTCGACGAGAACGTCGACGTGACCACGGGACAAAAACTCCCAACGCCGCTCCCCGATCTAGCCATTGGTGCTGATGTCTCGTGGGAAGTGGACATTTGGAAGAAGCTCCGCAATGCAACGCAGGCCTCGGCCATGCGCTACCTTTCGACGATCGAGGGTACGAATTACATGATCACCAATCTCGTGGCCGAGATCGCCTCGAGCTACTACGAGCTCATGGCATTGGACAATCTGCTTGAGGCCGTGAACGCCAATATCGAGATCCAGAAGAATGCACTTCGTACGGTCGAACTTCAGAAACAGGCGGCGCGGGCAACCGAGCTTGCGGTGAAGAAGTTTGAAGCAGAAGTATTGAAGAACGAAAGTCGGCGATACGAGATCCTGCAGCGCATCACGGAGACCGAGAATCACATCAACTTCCTGGTCGGTCGGTTCCCGCAACATGTGGATCGGGATTCGAAGAAGTTCCTGCAGCTCACGACCGATTCCTTGCACGCCGGTATTCCAACGCAGCTACTCGAGAACCGACCGGATGTGCGGCAAGCAGAGCTCGAACTGCGGGCCGCCGATCTTGACGTCGACGTTGCTAAGGCACGCTTCTATCCATCGTTGAACATCATTGCCGGCATCGGTTATCAGGCCTTCAATCCTCGCTACCTTGTCACCTCACCGGAATCGATGGTGTACAGCATGGCCGGTGAACTCGCCGTGCCGGTGATCAACAGGAATGCCATCACGGCCGCCTATCTGAACTCGAGCGCAAAGCAGATCCAATCGGCGTACAATTACGAGCGAACGATCTTGAACGCCTACATCGAAGTGTCCAATCAGCTCGCCAAGATCAACAACCTTCAGAACAGTTTCCTACGAAAGCAGGAGCAGGTAGCGGCCCTCACAGAGTCCGTGACGATCTCCGGTGATCTCTTCCTCTCTGCTCGTGCGGACTACATGGAGGTGCTCATGACGCAGCGTGATGCGCTCGAGGCCAAGATCGAACTCATCGACACGAAGGCACAGCAGATGCACACTTACGTGAATGTGTATCAAGCATTGGGCGGCGGATGGAAGTAAGAGGCGCGCGTGTATTATTTGTCGAGCAGCCTACCGAACAATGCCCAGTCCATGACACGAGCGAAGTGCCAGTGATATCCTGAGTCCGTGGCCTCCGATGGTGTCGGCGCTGCGTCGACGAATGCATCGATCATCGTGTAGATCGTGATGAGTTGCACGGACTCTCGCGGTCGCGACCGATCGAAGTAGTTTGGGTCCAAGCGCATCCAGCGTTGTTTCGTAGGTCGCGATGTGACAAGGATCATCGACGTCTCTGTATGCGCACCTACATAGGCCGGCATGTCCAACTCCTCTGCGGTGAAGGCGGCCAGGTCCTTCTTCACATAGTCGAGCACAGCCGAGTTACCGTCCTTCGCCGCTTGCACTTCCCAATACGGGATGGCCATGTTGTAGTATTCTCTCACCGTGATCGGCACCAAGTACGGTCGCTTCGGGTCGGCCACCACGATGGTCCCATTCTCATACAGCGTCACGCCGGGTGCAAAGGTCTTGTAGACTACCGGCATCTGAACAGCGGTCGCATTGATTTGGTCGGGCGACATGCGATCGTATGTCGCACGGTCGATCGTCGAGAACAGGTCATTGACCTTCACATCAAGATGCGACACCTCGATACAACCCTTCTCAATGGTGCCTTTCTTTGCAACATGATAGAACGGACAGAATTGGAGCACGATCTCGCCCTGCGGGATCTTGTCCTTGAGGAGTGCCGGGTTGTAATGGTAGGCATAGGCATCGGTCCACACACTTGCACGCACCGTCGGCTCGAACCCAACGGGTGGACGTACGGTAGGATTCTGATGCAAGCACTCGACAATGGCTTCCAGCTTGTGTTTGAAGGAAGCGAGTTGTGTGGCCGACAATGAATAGTTCGACTCGGACCGATAGCCCCCTGCCGCCTTCTCCGTGTAGTATTGGTAGTCCCACGTGCCCACATGATCGCTCGCATAGGAGGAGGACCGCTGGGCACTACCGATCGCCGACGTTGTGAACCACATCACTCCAAGGGCAAGGAGAAGGCGGAAGGGAAGCATGGTCGTTATCGTTTGATGAATTCAACGCGACGGTTCAAGGCCTTGTTCACGCTCGTCGTGTTGGGCGCAACCGGTTGTGTCTCGCCTTTTCCATCGGTCTCAATGCGGTCTGCAGCGATACCATAGCCCGATACCAGTGCATTCTTCACCGCTGCTGCGCGGCGCTTCGACAGGTCTAGGTTCGATGCATCGTCCCCATCGCTGTCCGTGTACCCCACGATCTGAATGCGCACGGATGGATTCTCGGTCAGCACATCAGAGATCATCTTGAGAGTTCCGGCAGACTCGGGCTTGACAACATCCTTGTTCACATCGAAGTAGATGCCATAGCTCACAAGCTTCCCTTCGGTGAGGAGCTTGCTGCGCATGTCGGGAAGTCCTGTGGCAATGCGGACATTGCTGATGAGCGGCGTGCCATTATCGAACCGGATCATGTTGTAGGCATAGGCCTTCGACATGGCCTTGGGCAGATCGAACACCTTCGATTCGCCGATGTACAACCGGATCCGTTCCTTCTGCACCCACACGGCAATGTGATACTTTTTGTCCTCGAGGAGTCGTGGTGCCGGCTCGATACCCTTCATCTCCGGCGTTCCGTCACGATAGTACGCTGCATAGTAGTTACTGTACTCAAAACTGAACTTCACGGCAGCATCGCCCGGACGTGCAAGTCCATACATGAGATCCTTCGGCTTGGTCGTACTGAGCACGAAGAAGTTGAAGTAGGTGCTCGTGTTCTTGGGGAGATACTTCTGCGGAATCACATCGAATTCGATGGTATAGTTCTCGGGAAGCTTCAGTGGCTGATCCAGTGTTGTGATCCCGCGAGCGTTCGTGATCTTGAACCAACGTCCTTCGGCAAGGTTCGTCGTCACGATCTCACCCGATCCTGTGGTGTTCCACTGCACCGGGAAATCACCGATGTTCTCGGTACTGAAGTCATCAAAGAAAATCACCTTTTCGCCGGCCACAAAGTCGTACTTCGACGAGATCGTCGGCGTGCCTTGCGCCACGACCATCAATGGCGCAGCAACGAAGCAGAGCAGGAAAGCAATGTGGCGTCTCATACCGACCTCCCTAATGTTCTGAACGAACATAGAAGGCGGCAGGGCGGAAGGCAATGATGTTTATCAGCGGATCAACGGCGGTGGCAGATGCCGTGCTCTTTACGGATGTGGCGTTGGTGGAAAGAGGATGGAACCACACTGTGTGTACGCTCGAGATGCACGGGCGTTTAGGCGATGTGAGGTCAGGAACGACGCCGTTTCCTTCTCAAAGGCCGCACGCAACGTATCGTTGAATCCTCCTTCGACGTTGTAGAGAAGATGGTCCACAGAACCACTCGAATCGCAACAAAGTTTGAAGAAGAGATCGGTCTCGTTCGTGAACACAACATGGTGGGTCTCGAGGTGGCGTCGTAGTTCTTGAAAGAACGTTGACCACGCTTCGCCTAACCGATCGAGGTCCGATTCTGTCGGGAAGGCAGACCGAGTACTATCGAGCACGACGGCACTGGGGTACTGTACATCGAGTTGCGCAAGGGAAACCGAGTCAAGTCCGTCGAGAACGGCGACGCGTGGGATCGGTACGACTTGTTCACTCCCTTCGCGTCCACAACCACCGGCGAGAACAAGAGCACATAACGACACGAGTACTACGAATGGTGATCGCATGGTGGGCGCTACTTTCCGTAATGAAGGGAGAGATCCATGGCGTTGAAGATCGCGATGTCGGTCTCTGTTGGTTCGATCACGGAAATGTGAACGTCGACCCATCGACCAGCGTAGGCGAAAAAGTAGTTCACACTTCGCTGGACATATGACCGGTCCTTGTAGGTGCCCTTGGAGTCGTATTGGACACGATGATACCACGGAGTAGCAGTGGTTTGAATGGTCTCATGCTGAATGGCCGGATTACGACGTGCGCGTGGCCAGTAGTACTCGAAACACTTCGTATGGGACGTGGCATCTCCTTTGGGCTGCTCGACAAAGATCGAGATCGTGAATCGATCGGACGATGCCATGTATTGATACCCGTCGTTCTTACTGTCCTCTTTCTTGTTCGTCAATGGCGGGGAGAGGAAACCGATCGACCATTCCTGCGATGGGATCGGAAGTTTGGTGGTGACGAAAGAGGGGAGTGAACGCTTCCACGATGCATATGAGATCGGGTCGATCGTAAGACCGCGAAGCGCATCGACCACGTCCTTTGCAATGGAATTCCACTCCATCGCCGTCAAGATCGTGAACGTGATCATGACGTTGTCGATGAACAACGTTCCTTCCGCAACAGCAGGATACGATGGCTCGCCTTCACGATCGGCCGACGGATCGAAGGTCTTGTCTGTGGCGGTCACAACGCCGCCTATAAGATTTTCGCCCTCGATCGAACGGATAACCATGTGCGTATCGACAGCCTGTTCACGCAGGCTTGCCGCGATCGACCCCATGATCTCGTCAACCAGTTCTGTGCGGTCTTTTTCAGATGTGAACACGGTGCGCACGACGGACATATAGGCCGTTCCTTCACCCGCCTTCGTTCGATCGAACCGTAGCGATAGTTCGCCCTTGTCGTCGAGCTCAGAGGATGGAGCGCTCCAGCCAGCGGGCATCGGGAGCAGCACCGTACCTCGTCCCATCACCTTGATGGAGGTTGGCGTTTGCGCAACGAATGGAGAAGGGACAAGAAAGGTCAGAATCAGGAATAGCGGAAGAAGTCGCACAATTGCACCCGGTATATGATCGGAGAGGCTCGCTGTGCAAACATCGTCACGAACCTTGCCCCTGTCCAAACACTCTACAACGCCACGTGATACGAAGACAGCGACCCGTTTCTAGTGAAGGATCGACCCGGGCTGCTTGACGTGGATGTCGAGCTGCGGATAGGGAACACGAATTCCGGCCTCGGCGAAGGCGGGTCGGATCCCGAAGTTCACGGCACTCTGCAGTGAATCGGGCATGTGTGCGAATTCGCTGGTCCATACCCAGAGATAGAATCTCAATGCGGACTCACCGAAGGATTCAAAGATCACAATGGGAGGTGGCTCTTTATGGATACCGTCGATCGAATGCGCAACGGCCAAGAGGACGGTTTCGACAAGACGTGGGTCCGAATCAAAGGCCACGTTCACGAACACCTTCATGCGCACGGTCTCATAATCGAGCGAACGGTTGATCACGGTCGACCCGATGAAGTACGAGTTCGGAACGATCACCGACACACCTTCATTTGTGCGGAGCGTTGAGGCGCGGATGGCAATGTCGACGATGTTTCCTTCGATGTTGTCGACCACGATGCGATCGCCCAGTTTGATGGGGCGCTCAATGAGGATCACGATACCGCTGACGAAGTTGTTGACGATGTTCTGCAGACCAAAACCGATACCAACGCTCAATGCTCCAAAGATCACGGCAAGGGCACCGAGGTGTAGTCCGGACCATTGAATGGCCGTGACCCCTGTGACAATGATGATCACATAGCTCGTCAGCATCATCACGGAGTTGATCGGACCCAGATTGGCATCCGGACGCTTTGCGATACGCTTCATCACCACACGCCGGAACGTTCGCAATACGAAGACCACGATCACGATCATGATCACCGTGAGGAGGAGCGGTTTGATCGTGATCCCCTGTTCGCCCGTGTTGAGAATGGGGGTGTCGAGCAGAAAGGTCATCAGTTCATTCATTGAGGTCCAGCGGAAGTACGTTGAGGGATGGTTCGGTAGAGAGGCAGACTCGAACAGAGCTCAATAGTTCCATAAATTGACCGGCACAGTTGCATGGGAGGGTTCTATGGCATGGGCTGCCACTCTGATCCTGGTGTTCCTGTTCGGTATCATGCCGAGCCGGGCGCAACTCACGATCACAACACCCAATGGCGGTGAGGTCTTCGATGTAGGCCAAACAGTCACGCTACGATGGACAGGTACAGCATTTCCCGATTCGGTCTCGATCGACTATTCGACCGATGCCGGTTCGTCGTGGACGTCCATCGTTCGCAACTGGCAACAGACGACCTATCGATGGCTCGTTCCGAACACGCCATCAACCCAGTGTCTCCTGCGTGTCACCGGCCCCAAGCGCACTACAGGCAGTGGCGTCGTGCAATTGCGCGATAATGCGCGCCCCTCGACCATTCCGCACATGTCCATCGACCTTACCAACGACGCCACACGCGCCGTGGTTGCCGATGACGATGGATACGTGATGCTCTTCGATGCCGTCACGGGCGCCTTGTTGACCAAGCGACAGATCCAACAACCCACGCCCTCCGGGGCACGTGTGGTCCGTGCCGTTCTGTCCAGCGACGAAACATGGGTTGCCGCCCTTACGGAGGAAGACACCGTCTTCATCCTTCGCATGCCGGACCTCGCTGTACTCGATCATTGGGCAACACGCATCGCAAAACGGGTTCCCCTCGAAGACAGATGGATCGCCACACAGCCCGGCGGTTCGCGCGTCGCAGTGTCGAGCTTCACCCACTCACGAACGTACGAACGCAACGGAACGGTCGTCGCCGAGCTCACACGACTCAGTGCGTCATCGAACACATGTATCGACTGGACGCCGGATGGATCAAAGGTGGTGGTGAGCAGCGGGACGGAAGGACACTATCTTGCCGATGCAACCACCGGCTCCATGCTGTCAACATTTGTCACCCCATCGTTCTATGGCTTCGTCTCACCGAACGGACAGTATCTCGCATCACAAGCAAAGAACACTCAAGCCGTGCTCATCCGCGATCTTGCATCGGGCGCAACGATAGGATCTGTTCCGAGTGCACCGGGCATCTATCCATTTGGCATTGCATGGTATCCCGACAACACCATCGTGCGCAATGCAGGTGCCAGTGGCGGACGTCTTGAGCGATTCAACGTCGACGGAACGATCATCGACACGCTCACATCGCAACCGTTCGGATTCGGATCGACCTGCTTCAATAGCACGGGCTCAGTTATCGGCGGCGCATCGGGCGGATTTTCCGTGGTCATTCGCACAACCGCAACACCCACTGCCGAACAGGATGTATCCAATGCCGTGTGGGAGATCCGCGCCGCCATCGTGTCGGACACAGCCACGCTCTCCATCGATTCAGTACGTACAACAACACTGCGCGATATGCAGGTGCCGATCCGCCTTGCTCCTTCCAATGCCACGATCCTTGCAGGCCTCACATCTCTGGATGTTGATGTGGCATGGAATGCAACGTTGGCGGAGCCGAAGGGTGGCACGGCAGCAGGGAGCATTGTCAACGGCGTTCGCATGGTCACGATCACCGTACCTGTGGTGCCGATCAGTGCCGATGTTGTTGCTTACCTCGACCTGCGTACTGCTCTTGGGAACGATTCTGCAACGGTGCTTCGTATCGTCGATGTACGCGGATCTGTGGATCCAACACGGATCCGCCGTACGGACGGACGACTTCTCCTCACAGATCTCTGTGCAAGTGGTGGACTGCGGTTGATGAATGGAGATGGAACTGCTCTACTGATGGCACAACAGCTTGGTGATGTGCTTCGTGCGGAATGGACGACGATCGAAGATGGCGCGTGCGACATTGTCGTGATGGACGTGATGGGAAGAACGGTTGCGCGACAATGGAGCGATCAGCCGGCCGGCAACCATTCAACGACACTGGACATTCGTCCCCTTGCATCGGGGATGCTGTTCGTGATCTTACGCACACCAACGATGTCCATCGTAACTCCGGTGCAGGTGATGCAATGAAGCACATAGCGCTCATCTACTTGTGCTGCGCCACCATGGCCGTTGCGCAAGACGAACTCCGTCCACGGTATGGTCTGTTCGCCGGCGTTGGTATCAACATGCATGCATCGTCATTCACACAGCTCCCGAATGTTCCGTCGTGCTGTCCCGGATATGGCTCGGACGTTGCCATCGTTCCCTCCATCATGGCCGTCGCATACTGGCCAATCACCACCAACGTGTTGCTGGGCGGACGTGTCGGGTATGCACCGCTTTCGGGCACGCTGAGTCGCGATGAGGCAACTCGTGTGATGCAAGGCGGCACGGTCGTCGACGGGATGTTCCGACATACGATCGAGGCAACGTTGAATGCCATTGCAGCCGAGCCCACCGTGTCGTGGAATGCATTCGATCAACTGTTCGTTGATGCAGGACTGCGCGTCTCATACATGTTCGCACCAACGTACGCACAGGCAGAGACCATCGTCAGCCCTGCGAACGGCGGAACGTATGTCGACGCTTCCGGTACCGACACACGATCGCGCACACGGAATGTCTCTGCGGGAGATCTTGCAACATCAAGCATTCATGTTGCCGTCACGGCATCGCTTCGGTACGAACTGCCATTGAATTCCGAGAACTCACTGTTCCTTGCTCCCGACGTTGGTGTGGCATACGGCATGACGTCGATCGCGAACGTCGACTGGAGTGTGCATCCGTTCCACGCAGGACTCACGTTGCTGTGGCAGCCACAGGCAACACCCGAACAACATCTCGGAACACCTGGCGCGGCACCCACACCAAGTGTGCCCGTGTTGCCCTCGACCCTTGCCGCCCTCGTGCCTTCGCCAAAGATGTTGGACGTTGGGTTGGGCTTGTATTCCGTGCGCGACGATGGCGGCCTGGATACGCTCGAGAAGATCGTTGTTGACGAGACGATCTCCGAGCAGATCACGGCCATGTTGCCGATGGTCTTCTTTGACCAGGGACAGGAGGAGATTCCGATCCGATACCCTCCGAATTTCGACCTCGATCAGTTCTCCGAGCGACTGCTGTTCGGTAAAAGCGCCCTTGATGTCTACCATCGCATTCTCGACATCGTAGGGAAACGAATGCAAGAGCATCCCGCAGCAACGCTTACCCTCACCGGCGCGATCATGCCGGACTCTGTGGAGACGGTGGCGTCGGGACTTGCACTTCGTCGCGCAGAATATGTTCGAGACTATCTTCAGCAGTTTTGGGAGATAGCACCGCAACGAATTCCCATACGGGCACGTGAACTGCCCGAGCAACCAAGTAGTGTGAAACACGAAGACGGTCGCGCCGAGAACCGTCGCGTCGATCTTGCTTCCGACGATCCGTTCATCCTCGATCTGTTGCGTCTCGAAGACACTCTGCGTACCGTGACCACTCCCGATGTGGTCGTGCGACCGACGGTGTTCTCCGATACCACGATCACATCGTGGTCGATCACCTGCATCGCCGACGGCAAGCTGCTCACGACGCAGTACGGCATGGGCCAGCCTCCCGCAAGCATCCGTATCCCGGTAACGGGAGGGTTGCAGGGCGGCACGGTAGACGTGGTGATGACCGTCGACAATGCCGGAGGTCGTCATCGAGAAGCAGAAGCACATCTCCCGGTGGTACTACAAACACTTGCCTCGAAGGCACAGAAGCGACAAGGACTCAAGCGCATCGACGAGTACGGTTTGATCCTCTTTGCGTTTGGGAAGGCATCGCTCGAAGGTCCGAACGCACGCATCCTCGACATGATCCGACAACGGATCGAGCCAACGTCGACGGTGATCGTTCGCGGACATGCAGATCGGACGGGATCCGCCGAGATCAACCTACGCCTCACACAAGAACGTGCCGAGGCAGTGGGGAATGCGTTGGGCGCACCACGTACCGATGTGCGTGGCATGGGTCAGAAGAACATGCTCTACGACAACGACCTTCCGGAGGGCCGCTACTACAACCGCACCGTCCGAGTACGAGTGGAGACTCCGGTTGCGAACTAGGTGGCTAGTCGCACATATCCTTGCATCACAAGTTCCTTGTTCACGTGCATTCCTGTGGCCGTACCGGATGCTACGGCATTGGCCACTGTGCGCATGGGCGATGTATTGTCGCCGCAGGCATAGACGCCTTCGATGGACGTGTGCTGTCGTGCGTCAACGGAGATATACCCATCGGCATCGTGTTCACAACCAAGCATGGCGGGGATGATACAGTGTTGTTCAAATGCGCACTTGGCATAGACCACGTCAACGTCGACGTGATCTCCGTCCTCAAGAACAAGGCCGCGTACCTGACCGTTCGTGTGTTCGATCGACGTGATCGGCGTCTCCACGATCTCGATCCCACGAGAACGGCATTCGCCCGTTTGTTCGTCCGTGAGCGTTGACGCGCCGTTCGTGAACAATGTCAATGTTGACGTCCAGTTCGCGATGAGCAACACATACTCAAAACCCGACGTGCCATTGGCGATCACACCGGTGCGGTGCTGGCGGACCTCATAGCCGTGACAGTACGGACAGTGCAATACGGACCTCCCCCAACACTCCTTGAAACCCTCGATGTTCATCATGATGTCGGTGATGCCGGTGGCGAACACAAGCTTCGTTGCCGTGAACATGTTCCCGCACATTGTCTCGATCTGAAACCCCGCGGACGTACGCTCTGCATGCACGGCCACGTCCTTCACGGTCTCCACCGTTGCATACGCCATGAGCTGCTCGCGAGCGATGCGTGCGATCTCTCCCGGCGTCGCACCATCGTGCGTGAGGAAGTTGTGCGAATGCGGCGTCATTCGGTTGCTTGGAAGGCCGGCATCGATGATCAGCACACGGCGAAGCGCTCTGCCAAGGGCCATCCCTGCCGCCATGCCGCCATAGCTCCCACCGATGATGATCACGTCGTAGTGTTGTGGAGCGTTCATGGGCGCTCCGTGCGGATTGACCGAGCGAAGGCGGCAAGGATCCGGTCGACCATTGGCACACCAATGAACACGATCAATGGGACGAGGACGAGCGTCGTGATGAGCGTCCGCACCACGAGGGGTACGTTTGCCAAGAGGTCGTGTGTAAGAGAGAGAAAGAGTGTGAGGGCCGGATAGATGACCACCCAGATCTTGGCCGAGGCGATCCAACGTGCTGCGTTCTTCAAAGGTATGCTCCGTGATAGGTGTACAGAAAGACTGCTGCAAAACTATCGGAGACACAGACCCTTGTGATAGGACAGCAATGAAGTTGAATGGTACTTATCGGTGGTTGCGACGGAATTCTTCCGGCGACACGCCCGTGTGCTTCTTGAAATAGCGGTTGAAGTACGACGGATCCTCATACCCCAAATGGTAGGCGATCTCTTTCACTTGCTCCGTGGTGGCTAGGAGATATCGTTTTGCCTCAATGATGATCAGGGAGTTGATGAGGTCGGAACACGTGGTGCCAACGAGCGACTTCGTAAGGGCGTTCACCTGATAAAGCGACATGTGCATCATGCGGGCATAGTCCGATGCCAATTTGTATTCGGCAAGATGTTGCTCAATGAGGTCGACAAGTTCGTCGAATCGCTCAACGGCATAGGCAGAACGTTCACTCCATTCCACTCCCTCTGCCTCGTCGAACCGTGCGAGCTCAATCAACAACAAGGTGGCATGGGCCTCGATGGCCTCATGGACACCAACGGCCGCATGCGCTTGCTCGTCCATCATGGCGCGGATCGAGCCACAGATCTTGTCGAAATGCTCCACATCGGGATGCATCACGCCACGTCGCGCCGCGCGACGGAGCAACTCCTTCGGCAATCCATGGAGTCGACGGATGAGATCGGTAGAGAACTCCACCAGGTATCCCGTACACGAAGCATCGAGTGAAAGTCGGTGCGCCTGTCCGGGGCGTACGAAGAAGACCGTGTGATCGACCACACGATGGGGAACGAAGTCGATCTCATGCGTTCCCGAACCTCGCTTCACAACAAGCAGGAAGTAGAAGGCATGTCGGTGCAACGACTCCTCGCGCTTCTCCCCACGCAGAACGGCACGCAACAACCGTACATGCAATTCCAAGCCCGGTAAGGCTGCAGGGTGGGAGGGCCGGATGGATCGGATCGGAATGGGTTGCATGGAGGGAACGAATGTACATGGAAGGAAGACAAAATTCCTATATTTCCGTCGCGACGTGGGTTGCTCCGTTCCAAGTGATCTGCACGTATACACAGACTTCCTTCATCATGTTTGGACAGACTCATGCGTACACTTTTCCTCTATGCTGGACTTGCACTGACCATTACCGGCTGTGGTAGCGGGCGTATCAATAAAGACGTGAATGCTCACCAGGCCGCAAAGAATGCTTCGCGTTCCGAGCGTTCGATCATCGTGTCGATGGACACGGTGTTCTCGTCGGGAGAACCCTATGCCGTCTTGAAGGTTGGCGGTGTGAGCACCTTCGCAGAGACCTACACGTTCTCCTCTCTCACCGGTGACAAGTGTATCGAGGTGATGCCTGATAAGGGCGGCGCCGATGGTTCCACGAAACACAAGTACACATTCTTTGGCACTAGTCAGGGCATGAACGCTTGGGACGACTTCTCGATGTCGACCATTTCAGTCGTTGAGACCGTCGTGAATGAGAACCTGATGAATGCAACGGGCCTTCGCGCCGTGGATGTTGGAAACTTTGTGCGCAAGCATCCACGTCCTGCCCCATTCAATCCCGGACTGCTAAAGGTCAAACGCGAAATGGCGGGAAAGATCACGGTGCAAGAGAGCATCAACAGTGGCACGATCTCGCAAAGTGATAAGGAGATCGGTACATTCCGCGCAAGTACGGAATCGAATGACAAGGTTCAATTCACCAACTCCGTCTATGTGGTCTCGTTCATGAATGGAACGAAATGTGCGACCATTCGCATTCCATGGGACAAGCAAGAGCGTCAAAAGAAATTGCTGATGGAAGTGTCGACGGAGTTCGACGGGCAGGTCACCAATGTGAATATCGATCCGGCGAATGTCGATTGGACCAACGACAGCTTCAAGCAGGCTCTGTCGTACCTCGTAAGTAAAGGTTATCTGTGATCGTTCTGGTCTTCTTCCTTGCCACCCTTGTCCTTCCTGCACAAGAGTTCGTGCAGGCGGATCGATGGCCATGGGAAGATCGGAGGCCCGATGCATGGCGTCGAGGTGTGTTGATCACTCCAAGTGGTGAGGCCGACGCCGCTGTTCTTGCATATACAGATGCCGACGGCTTTCGTCTTTCGGTGTACGACACGCTCTTAACTCGTCGATGGTCGCATACGCTGCCAACGCCGCTACATGCCGTAACGGCGCACGTCTTCAGCTCCGCCACGGTAACATCCGCCATTGTGGTTGCCGTTGATGGCGATAGCGTGATCGTTCACGGCATCAGTGTTGACCGCGGCACGGGTACGATCGTCCGTTCCGGAAGACTCCATGGCATGGAGTTCGATATCGAAGGCCGACCCACCATTGTGCACGCTGCCAGCGGAGCATATGCTGCTGTGATATGTCGAAACGACGACGATCCTTCGGCCGTGCTTCTCTTCAACGATCGTCTGGAAGCCCCTGCCGTCATCACATCGATGTCGCTTCCCACGTTCGACCCGAAAAAGCTCCAACAACCATTGCATCAGTGGGTCGCCGATACGCTCCACATCATTACGATGAGCATGGACGACGGTCCACATCTCATCGACGCGCGATTGTGGCCTACGGGCAGTGCCTTGGTGCGGACACCGGTTGTCCTTACGGCCACGTCGGAAGCTGATCTTGAGGACGCAGTCATTGAAATGGTCGAGGGTGGAAAGGACTCTGCAGCATTGGTCATGCAGGAGCGCAACGGCAATGAATGCATTGGTCTGCAGGTCTATCGATTCTCTGTCCGTACGGGCTCAGGCTCTGCGCAACGGTACAAGTTCGAGGTCGACCAACGGCCACAGTACGCACGAACACGATCAGTGATGTCGGATGCCAACGTGGTGGTGGGTATCGAACGCGTGTCCACTTTCTACAAGAGACAAATGACGACGAACGTAGCAACCAGCATCTATACGGTTGGTGACGGATCTGTGATACGTTTCACCGCTAATGGAGCGCAGTGGCGTGCACCGCTTATGCGGAGTACCACAAAAGGTACGGCTGGCACCTGTGAGATGCAGCAGTTCGGTCTTGTGGCCGCGCCCATCGCGATGGGGAACGATCACGTTGTCGTTGTGAACTATCGCGAGGACGCCGATCGGATGATCACGGCACAAGTGTTTGATCGAACCACCGGGACACTCACAACACAAGCGCCACTTGCCATGATCCACCAGCCCACGTATGTTTTTCTTGAGCAATGGATCATCATGCCATCACATCGAAAGGTGTGGGCACTTTTCGGAGATGAGATTCGGATCCTACGGTATTGAATTCTGTTTCCACTTCACGTTTCCAAGGGAGTACACACATGCATGCCTTGATCGCACGGACCATCGATCACTACAAGCATTTGGGATGGGCCATTGCCGCCTATACCCTTGCCTGTATGAGCATCAGTCCCGTCATTGCTCGTGGTCTCTACGAGCAGGAGTTCGAGTTCAATGTCTTTGACGTCAACATCTGGATCTGTCTTACTCTTTGTATGGCATCGGTCTGGTATCTCCGGCAAAGTCACATGGCCTACGAGAACTCCCGATCAGAACGAAGTGTGATCTACGAGGTGCTGTACTATGCCACGCTTGCGTTGCAGATCGTCCTGTTCATTCCCTACATCATGGCGTCGATCGTTGCCCTGCAGGGTGTGCTCACTGGCGGTCGTTCGTTCGGATAACCGCCCATGAGAGCTCTTCATGTTGAATCGCATCGTGCCCACCGTATCGGTTGGTTGCGCGCCTCTGTGCTCGGCGCCAACGACGGTGTGGTATCGGTATCCAGTCTGGTGGTTGGCGTGGCCGCCGGTGGGGCCACGGCGGATGTGATCCTGCTCACGGGCATGGCGGGTCTGGTGGCAGGGGCCTTGTCCATGGCGGCGGGGGAGTACATCTCCGTGCAATCGCAGGCCGACACAGAGAACGCCGATCTGGAGCGCGAACGCAAGGAGTTGCACGAAGACCCCGAGCATGAACTCGAAGAGCTCACCAACATCTATGTGGAGCGTGGACTCGACCTTCCGCTTGCCAAACAGGTCGCGTTGAAGTTGACCGAAAGTGACGCGCTGACGGCACATGCACGCGACGAGCTCGGCATCACCGAGGTGCTGCGTGCCCGTCCCGTACAGGCAGCCCTTGCCTCGGCTGCGGCCTTCAGTGTTGGTGCGGCCATTCCTATTCTCGCCACTGTGCTTGCAGCAAAGGACCATGTGGCGCTGATCACCACCGTCATCACGCTGTTGAGTCTGACCGCTCTTGGATCCATCGCTGCTTGGGCCGGTGGCGCCACCATATGGAAGGGTGCGTTACGCGTCACGTTCTGGGGCGCGATCGCCATGGGCGTGACCGCATTGGTCGGCAAGTTGTTCGGTGCTAACGTGTAAGTACTCGGTTACAGATAGAACAGACGATGACACAGAACCTCACAGATCTTCTCGCACAGTTGGAGTCACTCGGGATCGCATCCGTACGCGGACACAGCGCACGGTCCACCGACGGCCTCCGTCAATTCGGCGTCAAACTCGGCGATCTCCGCACGATCGCGAAGAAGATCAAGTCGGATCATGCGCTTGCACTTCAGTTGTGGGACACCGATGTGCTGGACGCGCGGTTGCTGGCCATCCTGATCCTCAAGCCACAGCAGCTTACGGTGCAACAACTCGAGTCCATGGTCAGGGATGCGCGTGGCGTCCAGCTCGCAGACTGGCTCACCTCGTACGTGGTCAAGCACCATCCCGAGAACGAAGCGTTCCGAGAAGCGTGGATGAATGATGCCGACCCTTGGATCGCGCGGGTAGGGTGGGCGCTTACGTCGTCGCGGATTGCGAAGGACCCGAGTGGCCTCGACCTTGCCGCCTTGCTCGATCGCCTCGAAGCCACCATGGCCACGTCGCCTTCGGAAGTACAGTGGACGATGAACTTCTGTCTGGCCAACATCGGCATCCATCACGAACGGCTCCGTGCGCGCGCCATCGACATTGGCGAGCGACTCGGCATCTATCGCGACTACCCTGTTTCCAAGGGTTGTACCTCACCCTTTGCACCCATCTGGATCCGAGAGATCGTAGGACGTCAATGATGAAACCAAACGCAGTTCCCCATCCGAAGGTCGACGCCTTCCTTGAAAAGGCAACGAAGTGGCAACGTGAAATGCAGGCGCTCAGGGCTCTCCTGCTTGCATCGGGACTCACGGAAGAGCTCAAATGGTACCAACCGGTGTACACGCTCAACGGCAAGAACGTTGTGATCATCAGTTGTTTCAAGGAGCACTGTGTGCTGGGCTTCTTCAAAGGCGTACTGCTTCGCGACGAACATCATATGCTGCAGAAGCCGGGCGAGAACACGCAGTCGTCGCGGTTCTTCAAATTCACATCTCTGCAAGAGATCACGAAGCGCAAGCCCATCATCAAGGCCTACATTCAAGAGGCCATCGAGGTGGAGAAGGCAGGCTCGACCGTTGAGTTCAAGAAGATCACGGAACGGCCGATCCCGGAAGAACTCCAGCAGCGATTCAAGAAGCAACCCTCCCTGAAGAAGGCCTTTGAATCACTCACTCCCGGACGTCAACGCGCCTATCTCATGCACTTCACGTCGGCAAAGCAAACCGCAACACGTGTAGCGCGCATCGAGAAATGCGTGCCGCGCATCATGGAGGGGAAGGGTCTGACGGATTGAGGGGGGGGGGATATGACAAGTGTTGAACATGATGGAAGTTGTATACTCGTGATGGACAACGACAGATACGCTATTTTCGGAAACAAAAAAGGTCGGATGAGATATGCATACCGACAATTGCTCATTCGGATGAATCATACAGAGTAGTGGCATTGAGAAATGCTCCACTCCGTGAATATCCCAGCTATAAACAGTGAACATAGCATGCTTGAAGGGATTCGCTAAATGCCATCTTTGAATTGGATCGGTAAAGACGCAGTTGTGAGGCATCATAAGGACGTGCCGTTTCGACTGCTCGAAGCAGTGCCTGAATTGTCGTGTGGCCCATCGGATTCGGGCAACTTGATCGTTCAAGGCGATAACCTTCACGCGCTGAAAGCTCTACTACCTCGATACGCCGGACAAGTGAAGTGTATCTATATCGATCCACCGTACAACACGGGCAATGAGGGTTGGGTCTACAACGACAACGTCAACAGCCCGGAAATCCGCAAATGGTTAGGTGAAGTTGTTGGTAAAGAAGGCGAGACATTGGATCGACACGACCGTTGGCTATCGATGATGTACCCACGACTGGTCTTGTTGAAACAGTTTCTGAGCGAGGACGGAGCGATCTTCATTTCAATTGATGATAATGAAGTGGCGTCACTACGGCTGCTCATGGATGAGATTTTTGGAAAATCAAATTTTGTTGCCTGCAATACTTGGCAAAAACGATATTCAAGAGAAAATCGAGTTGCAATCGGTGATGCTCACGAGTACGTCGTCACTTACGCGATAAATCCAGTCAAGTTCAAGCACTCAGCCAAAAAATTGCCGCTTGGGCCAAAGCAACTTGCCGTTTACAAGAATCCAAACAATGATGTGCGAGGGAGATGGCGAGCGGTATCGTTATCTGCTCAAGGATATCGGCCAAACCAAATGTATGAAATCACATCCCCACAAACAGGTAAAAAGCACAGGCCACCGGAAGGGTCCTGTTGGAAAGTAATTGAGTCGGAATACAAACGCCTATTGGAGGATGGACGAATCTACTTTGGAAAGGATGGGAATGCAGTTCCACAGCGCATACAGTTTCTCTCGAGTATTGAAGGCATTGCACCATGGACTTGGTGGCCTCATGAAGAAGTAGGCCATACCGATGAATCAAGAAAAGAGATTCAAGAGATATTTGGCACTCAAACAGCATTTGAAACACCAAAGCCCACACGGTTGATTCAGCGCATTTTGCAAATTGCCACCGATGCAAATTCTGTCATACTTGACAGCTTTTCTGGCTCCGGCACAACAGGCCATGCTGTATTAAAACAAAACACCGAAGACGGTGGAAACCGTCGCTTCATCCTAGTCGAAATGGATGAGGATATAGCGCGTGATGTTACGGCTGAGCGTGTGAAGCGGATCGCATCAGGGTACATTAATGCCAAAGGTGAAGCCGTCAATGGTCTAGGAGGAGGATTCCAGTTCTTTCATCTCTCTGATGAGCCACTCTTCGACGCCACGGGCCAGATTCGAAGTGACGTTAAGTTTGAGCAATTGGCAGAGTTCGTTTGGTTTGCGGAGACCGGCACCGGCTATAGTGGGCCCTCAGATTCACCACTTCTTGGTATACACGAAGGTCGAGCAATCTATCTGCTGTACAATGGCATACTTAAGGACAAGTCATTTGGCGGTGGCAATGTACTCACTGCTGAGGTTTACGATATCCTGCCACCGTTTACAGGTCCGAAAGTGATCTACGCCGCTGCGAATCGCATGGGTGCTCGAGCCTCGCGTGAGGGCATCACCTTCAAGCAGACTCCCTATGCATTGGAGGTATGAGGTGGCAGAAGATTTGAAGATCATCATCATCGCCGGACCCAATGGTGCGGGTAAGACGACATTTGCAAGAGAGTTTCTGCCTCATGAGGCGAATTGTCCTGTGTTTGTGAATGCAGATCTGATCGCGTCTGGATTGTCTCCCTTTGCTCCGGAACACGTCGTCTTTCAGGCTGGACGATTGATGCTTGAGGAAATGGAACGTCACGTTCAAGCTCGGCGTAGCTTCGCGTTCGAGACAACATTGTCGGGACGCGCTTACCTTCAACATATTCGGAAGTGGAAGGCTGCCGGATATCGTGTTGAGTTGATCTTTCTTCAACTGCAGAGTGCCGACGAGGCGGTCGCTCGAGTGGCGCAGCGAGTTGCGCAAGGTGGGCATGACATCCCTGAGGAAGTTGTTCGACGCCGTTTCGAAGTCGGACTGCATAACTTCAGTCGTTACTACGCACCTGCTGTTGATATGTGGGCCCTTTACGACAATTCGTATGAGTCACCTCTATTGCTTGATTGGAGTGAACAATGAGCAAACCAAAGTCTATTGAAACGGCATTGAATAGTGATCTCCGCGGGTCTTGGATTGCCATACATCGTGCGGCTGCACGCGCTCGACAAATTGCCATGCAGACAGGTACTGCCTTGGTTGTAGTTAGGAACGGAGTGCTGGAACATTTGTATCCCGTATCTGAACCGAACGTAGATCGTGCTGCCGAGTCTGAGGCACGATACGGAGAGTCGTCATGAGCGCATTTGCCCCTAAAGTTTATCAGCAACAAGTACTGGACAGTGTCGAGGCTTATTTCAAAGTATGCCACGAGCAAAAGTCACCATCGATCGCATTTACAATTACGACAGAACAATTGTGGGGACGAGGCAATCCCTATAATCCGCTGACTGGATTCCCCGCCGACATGCCTTACTTCTGCCTACGAGTACCTACAGGCGGTGGTAAGACGTGGCTCGCTGCAAAGAGTGTCCAACTGATCAATACACATCTGCTGCGCTGCGAGTACAGCGTGATCTTGTGGTTGGTACCGAGCAAACCTATCCGCGAACAGACAATAAAGGCACTACGGGATCGAACGCATCCCTATCACGCTGCATTGCGTGAAGCCGGACCCATCACAGTGCTTGATCTTGAAGAGGCCAAGAGCGTCACTCGCTCCACGCTAGACACTTCCACCACGATTATTGTCGCAACACGGCAAGCATTTCAAGTTGAATACGAAGAATGCCGAAAAGTATACCAGTCGAGTGGCGCACTGATGCATCATTTCGATAATCTGTCGACGCAACAGCGCGATGTATTGCTCTACGAAGGTAGCGATGCCGAACGAACGGTGCCGTACTCGCTCGTGAACGTCCTTCGTATGCGACGCCCATTCGTTGTTGTGGACGAAGCGCACAATAGCCGCACGGAGCTTTCCTTTGATATGCTTGCACGGTTTCGACCAAGTGGAGTGATGGAGCTGACGGCTACTCCCGACCTTGAACGAACTCCAAGCAATGTGTTGCACAGTGTTTCTGCCGCCGAACTGAAGGCGGAAGAAATGATCAAGCTACCAGTGATATTGCAGACAGAACCGAATTGGCAACAATGTTTGGCAGATGCCATCGGACGTCGCGAGGCCCTTCATACGCTTGCCGATGCCGAACACCGGGTAGGCAGTCCCTATTTGCGACCCCTTGTACTCATCCAGTCGGAACCGCGCCGCACTGGGGTGGAGACATTGGACTTCGAGCGTGTCCGCAATGAGCTGATCACCAATCACAATATCCCATCCTATGAGATTGTGGTAGCAACTGGAGAAGAAAAGGGGCTCGAGCAGATCGATGCCCAATACAAGCATGGAATTTCTGATCCAGCCTGCCCAGTGAAGTATGTCATCACTCAGAAGGCGCTGGCCGAAGGCTGGGATTGCCCCTTCGCCTACATTCTCGTGAGCATGGCTTCACTCTCATCGGCAACAGCAGTTGAACAAATACTTGGACGTGTGTTACGACAGCCTGGCGCCAGCCATCGGCAGGCCACTGCACTGAATCAGTCATATGCCTTTGTCGTATCGCGGAATTTTGCCGAGACGGCAAGTGCCTTGCGTGACAAATTAGTGTTAGGAGCAGGGTTTGAACGGCGCGATGTGGCAGGGTTTGTGATAGCCGCAACACCGGAGCAAGCTAGACTTGACCTCGATGCTCAGATTGCCTTTGAGCCAGTAAAAGTAATGTTGTCCGAAACGCCTGATCTTAAGAGCGTTTCCAAGCAGATACGTGAAAAGGTAAGCTGGGATGTCAAGCACAACACTCTAACAATCAGTAAACCGCTAACCGAGGATGAAACGGCTGTTCTCAAGGCCGCAGTCACCTCAGAAGAAGTAGCCTCGAAGATTGCTGTAGCAGCCCAAGAAAGTCGCGCCCAAGTGCCGGACTTCATGCAGTCGCCTGCAGAATTGGGAGAGCGCTTCCGGGTGCCGCAGTTGGCCTTACGAGTACAGGGTAAATTGGCATTGTTTGATGACGCGGAGATACTGGAGTATCCATGGGATCTCTCGATTTACGATGCTGTACCTTCTCCCGAAGAACGGCGGACATTAGGTTTAGCGATGAATGCCTCCGAGCTAGGCACCGTCGACGTCGGTTATGAAGGTCATGTGAACGTAAGCTTCCTATCTGGTGTACAGCGAGATCTTGGACTGGTGTATCAACCGGAGAATTGGGATGAAGTGCGCATTGCCACTTGGTTGTGCCGCAATCTTCCCGAACCATCTTTAACGCACGCGAATAAGCAAGCCTTTGTAATAAAGTGGTTGTCTGAGCTGTTGTCATCCCCTGACTACACGTTGGCTCGAGCAAGTTTGCAGAAGTTCATGCTCCGAAACATTTTAGAGTCACGCATTCGTGACATGCGCAAGAAAGCGATACGAAAAGCCTATCAACAGGAGCTGTTTGGTGACGATGCGGCTAAGCACGTTGCAGTAACCGATACCTACTCCTTTGAGTTTCCCGCGTACACGTATGCGCCAACTCGCGACTACGACCCAAAGAAGTATGGACAGTTCAGTTTCAAAAAGCACTATTACAGACGCATCGGAGACTTCGACAGCAAGGAGGAATTCGAATGCGCATGTTGGCTTGATACTCAGGCGCAGAAGGGACGAATCCAATTCTGGGTGAGAAACCTTGTGCGGCGTGAAGGCAGTTCATTCTTTCTACAGAAAGCAGATGGTCGCTTCTATCCAGACTTTCTGTGCCAGTTGCCCGGAACGAATGGAGAGCGCGGCCCTGTCCTTGTGGTTGAGTACAAGGGTGCCGACCGAATGGTAGCTGCTGAAGACGACCAAAAGATAGGTCAACTTTGGGCGAACCTCTCCGGGGGTAGATGTCGGTTTGTAATGGTCACCGATAAGAAGTGGGAAATGATAGAGGAGCAACTGAGTTGAGCTCAACGTTGGACAATACCACCCGCCTCTGATCAACTGAGCAGTTAGATGGAGTTTACCTAGTTATACCCTCTCAAGATAAACTCGCTAAACTGTGTATAACTCTGCCCCCGACCCCCCCTGAAACACAAAAGCCCCGTCCGAAGACGAGGCTTTGTTTGTGTACACCGTACGGGAATTGAACCCGTGTTACCGCCGTGAAAGGGCGGTGTCCTAACCCCTAGACGAACGGTGCGTCGATAGAAGACCGTAAATTTAAGGACTTTTTGTCCATCTCTCCAAAAGCAACATGAAGGTTATTGGCATAACGGGCGGAATCGGGTCGGGAAAATCGACCGTTGTGGGCATGCTCCGCGCCCTGGGATGGATCGTCTATTCGTCCGACGAGACGGCAAAATTGCTGATGGATACCGACCCGACCCTGCAGGCAGAGCTGCTGGAGGCCTTCGGGCCCGACGTGATCCGTGACGGACGCGTGGAGCGCGCCGTCCTGGCCGCCCGGGTCTTCGGTCCCGGTGAACAGCAAAAACACGACCTTGCCACCTTGAATCGTCTTGTACACCCCCGCGTGATCCAGCACCATCTGGACCTACTCGAACAACACGATGCGGAAGGCACCGAGCTGGTGGCCATCGAATCCGCCCTGTTGTTCGAGGTCGGACTGGAAGATGGCTTCGATTATGTGATCCTGGTGGACGCAGACCCGGAGATCCGGATCCAGCGGGTGATGGAACGAAGCGGACTCACACGCGAACACGTCGAAGCGCGGATGCGCGAGCAGATGTCTCCCGAAGAGAAACGGGGCCTTGCCGATTTCGTGATCGAGAACAACGGCACCCTCGAACAACTGCAACGCGCAACCGAAGCCATCGCCTCGATCGTTGCTCTCATGCCAGAACTCGACGTTTCATAGTTTTGTACACGCAAACACACCACACATCACACAAGGTTGATCTCGTATGGCTCACCCCATGAATCTGACAGACGAGTCGTTCTCCCCCAAGATCGAAGAAGGCGGCGTGGTCCTCGTTGACTTTTGGGCCGCATGGTGCGGTCCATGCCGTGCCATCGCTCCGATCATTGAAGAACTGGCCGGCGAATACGCAGGCAAGGCGACGATCGCAAAGGTCGACGTCGACAACAATCCCCGCGTTGCCATGCAATTCGGCATTCGTTCCATTCCTGCACTCTTGATCTTCAAGGGCGGCAAGGTAGTGGACACGATCGTTGGCGCCGTTCCGAAGAACTACATCACCGATCGTCTCAACACACAACTGAACTGACCAACACCATGGCTCGTCCAACGCTTCTCGCAGACGGCGAATTGGTTGAGCACCTGAACGACATTCCGCTGTGGCGCCGCGAAGGATCGACGATCGTTCGTGAGATCGCTGCAGCGGATTTTGCTTCTGTGATCGGCGCCGTGAATGCCATCGCCATCATTGCAGAGAAGATGGACCACCATCCCGATCTGCTGGTGTACGGCTGGAACAAGCTCCGCATCACGCTCTCCACCCACGATCAAGGCGGACTGACGATCCTTGATATCCGCCTTGCCAAACACATCGACACGCTCTCCTTCTCGGTGATCTAAGGTTCACTCGTCACTTGTCACTCGTCACTCGTCACTTGTCACTTCCTCCTATGTCCCTCATCTCTGACATCGTCGCTCGCGAGATCCTCGACTCTCGCGGAAATCCCACTGTCGAAGTGGATGTTGTTCTCGAAGACGCGTCGTTCGGACGTGCCGCCGTTCCCTCGGGAGCGAGCACCGGCGAGCACGAGGCCGTTGAGCTTCGTGACGGTGATGAAGGGCGGTATGGCGGCAAGGGCGTGACGAAGGCCGTTGAGTTCGTTGATACCGAGATCGCCGATGCACTGATCGGAATGGATGCAACGGATCAACGACAGATCGATCGGATCTTGTGCGAACTCGATGGCACGGATACGAAGAGTCGACTTGGCGCCAACGCCATCCTGGGCGCATCCCTGGCCGTTGCCAAGGCGGCGGCTGAGTTTCACGGACTCTCGTTGTATCGCTACCTGGGCGGCGTCCATGCCACCCTGCTCCCTACACCGATGATGAACATCCTGAATGGTGGACGGCATGCCGACAACAACGTCGACATTCAAGAGTTCATGATCATGCCCGTTGGAGCCGATACGTTCTCCGAAGGACTGCGCATGGGCACAGAGATCTATCACACGCTGAAGTCGGTCCTGAAGAAGGCCGGCCTGAGCACGTCGATCGGTGATGAAGGCGGCTTCGCACCATCACTACGCTCGAACGAAGAAGCACTCGACAAGATCATGGAGGCCATCGTTGCTGCAGGATACACACCCGGTGAGGACATCGTGCTCGCCTTGGATGTAGCGGCCAGCGAGATGGTGCAGGATGGCAAGTACGTGATGTACAAGAGCACGAAGGAAACGCGCACACCCGACGACATGGTGAAGTGGTACCAGACACTTACCGAGAACTATCCGATCGCTTCGATCGAAGATGGCATGGGCGAGAACGACTGGGAAGGCTGGAAGACGCTCACCGACACGATCGGCGAGACCACGCAGCTGGTGGGTGACGATCTGTTCGTCACGAACGTCGACTTCCTCTCGCGCGGCATCATGGAAGGTGTTGGCAACTCCATCCTGATCAAGGTGAATCAGATCGGAACGCTGAGCGAAACGCTCGATGCGATCTCCATGGCACATCGCTACGGATATAGCACGATCATCTCGCATCGTTCCGGTGAGACCGAAGACTCGACCATTGCCGATATTGCCGTTGCCGTGAGCGCAGGTCAGATCAAGACCGGTGCTCCTTGCCGGAGCGACAGGGTGGCGAAATACAATCAGCTTCTCCGTATCGAAGAGATGCTGGGAGTTGATGCAGAGTATGCCGGCGACCAAACCATCGCGTAATCACCACACCACTTTGAATAGCACACTCGTATGAGCACGAAGATCGTATTTGGAACAGACGGATGGCGCGGCGTTATCGCTCGTGATTACACCTTCGAGAATCTGCGACTTGTGGCACATGCCACGGCACGCTACGTGAAGTCGATGAAGGTGAAGAACGCCTCGGTGGTGATCGGCTACGACACGCGATTCCTCTCGAAGGAGTTCGCGCGCGAAACAGCCGTGGTGATGGCCTCGCATGGCATCATCGTCCACATCTCCGATGCCGTGTCGAGCACACCACAGGTGTCGTTCCACACAAAGCAAAAGGGCGCGGCCATTGGCGTGGTGATCACGGCAAGCCATAACCCCGCACAGTACAGCGGTTTCAAGGTGAAGGCCTCGTTCGGTGGACCTGCCATTCCGGAACAGATCGCACAGATCGAAAAGGAACTCGCAGCCCTGAAGGGCAAAGAGCCGAAGATGAACGAACTGTCGTACGATGATTGTGTGACCGCACGCACGATCCGTCCGTTCGATGCGCAAGAGTCCTTCATTCGCTATCTGCGGAAGAAGATCGATCTCGACCTGATCATCAAGAGCGGCATCAAGGTGCTGTACGATCCGATGCACGGTGCCGGGATCAACTTCATGAAGAGAATCCTTCCGGGAGTGACGGAGATCCATGGCGACTACAATCCATCGTTCGGCGAAGTGGACCATCCAGAGCCGATCGGCGAATGTCTGCAGCCGCTGATGGACATGGTGAAGAAGAAGAAGTTCAATGTTGGTCTGGCCACCGATGGTGATGCCGACCGTATTGGTGCCGTCGATCATACGGGAACGTTCGTCGACTCGCATCGCATCTTCGTGCTGCTGATGAAGTACCTGTACGAGGATAAGAAGCGACGCGGCGCGATCGTGAAGACCGTGTCACTCACGAGCATGGTGAACGACTACGCAGAGCGCAAGGGCATCAAGCTGATCGAAACACCGGTTGGCTTCAAGTACGTTGCCAAGCTGATGGCCGAGGAGAAGGTGCTGATCGGTGGCGAAGAGAGTGGCGGTCTTGGGACATCGTTGCACATTCCCGAACGCGATGGCGTGTTCAATGGATTGCTCTTGCTCGAGATGATGGCCAAGCGCAAGAAGTCACTGAAGCAACTGTGCGACGAACTCGACGAAGAGTTCGGCGTGCATCGCTACCGTCGTCGTGACGTGTATGTGACCGAAGCACAGAAGAAGGCCATCCTCGCTGCCTGCGCCAAGAAGCCGCTGAAGATCGGACGTCACCATGTGCTGAAGGTGGACACGCGCGACGGATTCAAGTTCTTCGTCGAGAATGGCTGGCTGCTCATCCGCGCGTCGGGTACCGAGCCACTCATTCGCTTCTACGCAGAAGCAGAATCGATGGGCAAGGTGAATGAACTCATCGACGAAGCGATCAAGCTGAAGTAAGCTCCGCAAGCGTTGGTGCGAGCCGATCTTTGTCGCTCAGCAACGGAGCGTCGGTCTTCCACCGAATGTGCAAGGCCGGATCCAGCGGATCCACCGAACGCTCACCTGACGGGTTGTAGATGGCCGTGCACTTGTAATGCACATCTGCCTCGTCCGACACAACACAGAACCCATTCGCAAAGCCCGGCGGTATCCATACCAGCCGGGCATTTTCGTCTGTGACATCGAGCGTGACGTGCTCGCCATATGTGGCAGAGCCGGTGCGAACGTCGAGCTCGACCAATTGAATGGCACCACGGACCACACGTAATAACTTGCCCATGGGCGGGTCGACCTGGAAATGCAGTCCTCGGATCACATTGCGCACACTACGCGAATGATTGTCCTGCACGAAGTCGGTGGGCAGACCCATGGCGATGAACTGATCGGCCCGATACGATTCCATGAAGTATCCGCGATGGTCCCGATACCGATCCGGCACGAGCACGACGATGTCGTTCAACAGTGTTTGTTCAATACGAAACATGCGGTGTTACCTCGGCGTGCGTAAATGTTCAGGGCGAAGAACATAGTTCTTCCGAAAAGCATCAAAAGCGTGAGCAACATTGCCGTGTGCGATCGTTCGCTTGAACGCGTCACTCTCTTCTGCCACCGGACGGATCTCGTCGGCATACGTCGACGCCTCATCCTTCATGGTCATGGCGCGCTCGAATGCCTCACCATCGATCTCCTTCCACCGTAACCATGCCCTTCCGGCCACACGTGCCCCTTCGAGCTTCGCATGCAGCGAGTACCCTGCGATGTGCGGCGTTGCGATCATGGCGCGCAGTGCCAACTCCCGATCGACGTCGGGTTCGTTCTTCCATACATCGAGCGCAACAGCAAAGCGCTCGCCCGCACCCTGCGTGTGCAAGGCCGCCTCGTCGATCACATCGCCACGTGATGCATTGATCAGCAGGCCATCGGTTGGGAAGGTGGCAAGGAGCGAGGCATTGAGCAGGTGATGTGTGGCGTGCGGACCAACAAAGGTGAGCGGTACATGCAAGGAGAGAACGTTACTGTTGGCCACCACGGTGTCGAGCGATGCGACCGTGACGTAGGGCGGGAACTCATGTCCGGCATTCTGCTTCGGAGGATCGCTCACAAGGATCGTCATGCCCATGCTGTGCGCATGTGCGGCCAAGGCCGTGCCAACATGACCAAGACCAACGATGCCGAGCGTTGCACCATGAAGTGCGTCCGACCATGTGCGCATCACTGCCACACAGTACTCGGCCACTGCATTGGCATTCGATCCGGGTGCGTTGGTGTAGTACACGCCATGCTCTTGCAAGGCGGGAAGGTCCATGTGATCCGTACCGGCTGTAGCGCTGGCAACGAAGCGGACCATCGTGTCGTGCAACAGCGCACGGTCCACCGTTGTGGTGCTTCGCACGATGAGCGCATCCACGCGGTCGCGCACCAGATCTTTCCGACGGAGTGTTCGGCCGGTGAAGGTGCGGACGTTGTCGTACTCTGCGAGGACGTCCAATGGGATCTGCTCGTCGATGTAGAGCATACCTACTGCTTGATGAATGGAAGTGAAACGTGGTTGCCATGCATGGTGGTGTGAACCACGTACATACCTGATGCGAGTGCGCTGACGTCGACGGACGATGTTGATGATGTCAATGCCACGGACGCTACCACACAACCCATGACCGTGCGGATCTCGAACGATCCTGGTACAACCGACGGGAAGTGGATGGTGAGAGTCTCGTGCACGGGATTCGGTGCGAGTTGCAGCAATGGCTTCTCTGCGACGTCGGTACTGGACACGCTTGTTGTCGTCGACGTGATGCGAACCACAACGCGCGGCTGCTTGTAGCCGGAGGAAGTGACGGTGACCGTTGCCGTGAGCATGGGTACATCGATGGGAGTGGTCTTCACTTCAACCGTGCGTTGCTCTTGTGGGGCAATGGTACTGTCGCCTTCGAACGATGCCGACACGAACTGCTTTCCGGCACCGGAGATCGTGAATCCATTCATGTGCACCGGCACGGTGCCGACGTTGGTGATCGTGAACGATGCTTCGTCCTCTTCCATTTCACTACCATCGAGATCGATGGTATCGGCAGATGCCTTCAAGACGCCGGCAATGGTGGATCCCACCACAGGAAACTCGTGGATCGTCTCGGTTCCGGAGCGCATCATGTGCAACACGATGGCGTCGCGGATGGGACCGTCGGTGGTTGGTGCGAACGTGCAGCGAACGGGATAGGTGCGACCGGGATCGATGGAGAACGGACCGAAGACATGCGACGCATAGAACTGACCCTGCGCACCGTACATGTAGACGTTCGTGATGAGCAATGGAGCTGAACCAACGTTGGTCACGTTCACGAAGAACGAGGCCGTATCGCCAACCAAACAGTATGCACGCGTCGTGTCCGGGACAACAGCTAGGATCGGAACAGCCGTATCGGCAATGGGCACGAGCTCGAGGATCTTGTCGTCGTCCTCGCGCGGGAACGGTGCCTTGGCAACACCATCACGATTGCTCGTGCAGATGAAGATCCGCCCATCGGGACTCACGCAGGCGTCGCGAAGTCGACCGAAGCGATAGGGGAACCAATCGTGCACCGATGCAACATGCGTGAGTGTGGAGTCGAGTTCGATCTGAACGATCTTGGACGACTTCAAACACGTCTCCAGCAATGAGTGCTTGAGTGCAGGGAACCGATCGTGATCGTACCATGTGAGTCCGGCCGTTGCAAACGTGGACGGACCTGATGACCACAACGGCTCGCGCACATTGTTCTCTGCACAGAAGATCTTCTCGAAGTCAAGATCACAGGGCCCTTCCACCTTGGGCCATCCATAGTTCCTTCCCGCCTCCAGGATGTTCACTTCGTCGTCGATATCGTTTCCGTGCTCGGATTCCACAAGCACACCGTTCGGCAGCATGCACAGACCTTGCGGATTGCGATGGCCCTTTGTGTAGAGCGGGTTGCCGGGGATGGGATTGTCGGAGGGGATCGAACCATCGATGTTCAAGCGCAACACCTTGCCTTGCAACGATGCATCGTTCTGCACGGTCGATGCATCGAAAGAATCGCCTTGCGTGATGAACAAGTGCCGGCTGCTATCGATGAGCAATCGACATCCTTGGTGGAAGACGGCGGCCGGTTCGAAGAGAAAGATCTCGACAGGGTCCGACAGTGTGTCGTTGTGATACGTGTAGCGCTGGACCGTCTTATAGAAGTCGCCATTGCGCCAACTCACGTAGGCGATGAAGACGTGCGGACTGTCTGCGAAGTTCGGATGCAAGACCATTCCAAGCAGACCACCTTCGAGTTGTTCGGAAACGACCGTGCGCAGGTCGAGCAACTGTCGCTTTGCACCGGTCTCAGGATCGACCGTGCTAACAAGGCCAACGCGTTCGGTCATCCAGATCTTGTTGTCGGGACCCCACAAGATCTCCCACGGCACACGAAGGCCGGAGATGACCGTTCGGGTCGTGAGATCTTGCTGAGCACTCGCATGCGTCGAACACAATACGATACAACTACATACAAAAAGGAGAAACTTCATGTCCGTTCATTCTTGCTTGAGGAGAATAGCTACACCATCAACGGTCCACCGCGCGCGAACGCGCAACGGCGTGGTGACCGTCCACACATACTCGGATGGGAGATACGGAAGGAGCCGACCGTGATCATAGCGTCCGTTCTTGTTCGCATCCAGGACAACGTCCATCGTATACGTTCCTTCGGGAACGTTCTCGATGGTCCACTCCCCGCCACCTTGCAAGACCTTCGTGGCCACGATGCTGTCTTTGCCGAGAAGGATGCGAAGGAGGTAGGGGCCTCCGGTATTGAGCGAGTCGGTGAGGGTACCGGCGACGGTTCCCGGATCGGAGCGTTCGCTGGTAAGGAAGCGGCGGACGAGAACGGTGTCACGCATCGACGATCCGAGCACAGATCGAAGTCCGCGTAGTGGAACAGAGAGCGAATCCCATGTTCCCGACTTCGCCGTGGACCGATGTTGATAGCGATAGATGGACGGTGTGATCCAGTCTGCAGATGACTGATCGACGGCATCGGAGAATCGAATATCGAAGGTGACCGGCGACGAGATCTTGCGTGCACTATCGGCCATGGAGGTGGACACGATGCGCAACCGCGTGGTATCGGCTGCGGTGGATGCGATGCATCGGATCGGTTTGCCGGTATCAGCGAGCATGTTCCCTGCGGAATCGCGTACGGTGGCGGAATCGCCGCGAACGAGGTAGGTGCCGGGTGTGAGCTCAGTGGTCGTATGCAAGACAACACGATCTCTTCCTTCGGGTGAGATCGACACGCTGCGAAGCGGCACGATGGCGCCGCTCACACTGTCGCGTACCATGAACGATGTGAGCGTAAAGGCGGACGAGTCGACGTTCTCGCTCATCGTGGCAATGATCGTGCGTGTGGAGGTGCTCCGTGCACGCGACAGATAGGGACGGAAGACGTCGCGTGCCGGGCCAACATGCAGATGGACGGGATGGGCTGTACCATTGACGATGCGCGTATCCGACGTGGGCATGCCGAAGTCTTCGTTGGGGTCTAGCAGTGCGTTCCTGTTCACGTCCACCACGGCCATCACACGATAGAGTCCGTCATGCAATCCATTGATGGTGAACGTTCCCGAAGTACCCACCGGCATTCGATTGCGCGGTGATGTATGCGATGGCAACAGTGTATCGGCATTCATCCCGTCGAGCGAATAGCAGAAGATGATCAGGTTCTCAGTGGTTGCAGAACGCACCGTGCCGGAGATGGTGCCGGTATCGATCTGTGCACCGGTGGAGAAGACCACCGTAGCGCTTTGTTCGGGACGATTGTTGTGCGTGTCCGTATAGTTCGTGCCGATGGTGACGCTATACGTGGTGTTCGAGTCGAGCTCGCGTTGGAAGTCAACGGAGATCTCATTCCCCGCATACGAAACGCGATATGGCACCTCGGGCTGGACGATCACCACGCTGCGAACGCCGGGATCGACATACTTGTTGAACAGCACCGTCACCGACGTGGGATGTACGTTCGTCGATCCGTTCGCCGGAAGGAATGTTCGTACGGCTGGCGGCACTTTGTCGCCCGCGCCACCGGAAGGGGCCACCTTCACGGCGCAGGAGCTGAGAAGGATGGCCAAGAGCAGATAGATCGAACGTTGCATTGTACAAATGTACGATTCAGGATGCACCCTATCTTTGCATATGCAGGTTCCCCCTTGGATCAAGACGACGTGGACGATCGTGAACGACTTCGTGGACATCACGGATCGTCGGCATATCTATCTCCTTGCGAGCGGTATCGCCTTCAACCAGTTGCTGTGTCTGATCCCCTTCGTGCTGATGACGATCTCGATCATTTCCACGTTCCTGGACCCAAGCGATGTGAAGCAGACGGTTGCCGTCACACTTTCGCAGGTGCTCCCCACGGGCATCAGTGCAACATCCATCATCACCGACGTGATCATGGAGCTCAGCAATGTGTTCAATTACAGCACGGTGGCTGGGTGGATCGCCGGTTTCATCCTTGTGTGGACGGCTTCGGCGCTCTTTAGCTCGATGCGGAGCGGACTGAATGCCATCTTCCATATTCCGACACCGAAGATCTTCCTGTGGTATCGGCTCAAGGACATAGGGCTGACGATGTTGCTTGTGACCTTGCTCAGTGCGAGCATCATCTTGAGTCCGCTGATGTCGTTCTTTCAGACAGCCGGCCAAGACATCATACCGCTCGACTGGCAGCCGTGGGTGTTCGGTTGGACATTGCGTGTGACCACCATTGTGGTGACGGCACTTACGTTCCTTGCCATCTATCGTATCGTACCGAACCGACGGGTGCCGTGGCCCATTGTGCTCATGAGCACAGGGATCGCCGTGATCTTCTGGGAATCAGCACGCCTGCTCTTCGCATGGTACGTTCTGCACTCGCAGAATCTGGGTCGATTCTATGGCGGCTATGTGGTCCTCGCCAGCTTGGCGCTCTGGCTCTACTACTCGGCGCTTGTTTTCTTGTTGGCCGCAGAGATCGCCCAGTTCATCCATGCACGACTGAAGACCCACGCCAATCCGCCGGTGTGACGTGTTAGAACTTGAGCAGCGACCGCCACTTCAGGTAGAGTTCCCACGTGGCGCGAACATCGCGCAAACAGTACTCCGAGATCGCCGTCATGTCACCCGCCTCGAACAGTGCCTGCACCTTTGACCCATCAACACCACCGGCCTTTGGAGAGACAACGCCAAAGGCCTTGGCGAACATGTCGAAGTTGAAACGGCGCGTTGCGCCACTGGCAGAGCCACTGTAGTAGGTGAGCTCGTCGAGCAGGTCGGTATGACCTTGATAGTTGAACTTCGTGCCCGTCATGAGGTTGCGGGACGGACGGATGCCCAACACAGCAGAACGCAACATCAGCCACGGTGCATCGAAGCCACGTCCGTTGAAGGAGACCAAGTGCGGTCTGCGTGATTCGATCAGACGCCAGAAATTCACGAGCATCCACTTCTCACTGGCCATGTAGAGTGTGGCCCCGCTGGGGAGTTCGGATCGCGTTGATGATGTGTCGTCATCACGATCCACATCAAGCGAGTACGCCACATCGCCATCAAGCGTCCATCCCTCCTCGCCGCCTCGCATCACTCTCATGCCGATGCAGACGATGCGACCCGTGATGGGAGAGAGCGCGAACTCCGAGATCTTCTTCTCACGTTCCGCATCGTTCGCAGTGTTGCGCAGGAGGTATTCCTGTTGAGCGTCGTCAAACGTGTCGAGCGGTAGGCCTACCGTCTCGAGATCGAACGTCAGAAAAAGTTCGTCGCTCATACAATGCTCCTACCGAGAGATGACGATGAATTCTGTGCGGCGGTTCTGAGCCTTGCCTTCGTCGGTGGTGTTGGGGGCCACGGGCTGTGTGTCTCCATAGCCCTTCGACGTGATACGCTTGGGATCGATCCCGGCCTTCACCAATGCATCACGTACCGCATCTGCACGCTTCTGTGACAACGTGGTGTTGTAGTTCACGTCCGACGTCTTGTTCGAATTGTCCGTATGGCCGCGCACTTCAATGGTCATCGCAGGGTACACCTTCATCAGCGTGACCACATTGTTCAGTGCGCGTTTGGATTCTGCCTGCAGAGTGGACTTGTTGTTGTCGAAGAACACGTTCAGCAAGGCGATCGATCCAACGTCGGGAGTGTTGTCATACATGAACGACGTCTGCACGGTATCCTTCGGGAAGCAGAGCTTGACGTTGACAGTATGCACACCATACTCGTCCGGCGTGTATTCGACCACATAGTAGTTCTTGATGCGACGGTACACGTCTTCGAACATCAGCGGAAATTCAGACGTGCGATAGATATGCGCATAGGAACCACCGGTGGGCTTGGAGATCGACTCCATGTAGCCTTCGTTGATACCGTTTCCGAAGTCGACAGCGCAGACCGTGATGCCGTACTTCTGTGCCATGAGAATGGCGGAATCCTTGGTGATCTTCGACGAGTTCTCCTGTCCGTCCGTGAACACCACAACGGCCTTCCGATTGAACGCTCCACCTGCAGCATTCAAGTGATCGATGGCAGCGCCGATACCGGAGTGAATGGCCGTGCCGCCTCCGAACCCTTCCAAGCCATTCTTCTGCAAGTGGGCGAGAAGCGTGTCGACGTTGGTGGTGAGCGGCGACTCGACCACAGCGTGCTCATCATAACGCACAAAGGCCATGGCATCTTCGGGTGCCTTCTTCTTTGCGAACATCTCTGCCGCATCCTGTACGGCACGCGCACGCGGATCTCCCATCGAACCGCTATTGTCCATCACAAGCGCAACGGCCGTTGGTTCACGGTCGCGTTCGGTCACCTCTTTCAGGGTGTATTTCTTCACGTCGCTCCGTTCGGATCCCACCTGCTCCACAATGGAGCACCACATGGGCTTGAATGCTCCTTGCGATGCACCGTAGTAGTAGGTGCCGGTGCTATCGACCAGGTGCAAGTAGACGCGAATGGTCTTGCCATTCGTGCGTTCGATGCGCGTGGCATTCATGCTCAGCGAGGCCGGCTTTTGTGCAGGCATTGGTGCGATCGAACGAACGAACACCGGTGCATAGCCCGGAGGCGGATCGGCGTCGACCGTTGACGGTGGTTCTTTGAATCCGGCACAGCCAAGAACAACGATGCCTGCTCCCAAGCAGGCAACTAGTGAACGCAACCCCATGAACCTTCTCCTACGGTGTGTCGATGTGTACTTCGTCGAGCTGTCGGATGGCAATACTACGCGGATCCATCGTACGAACCGCTTCGCGAATGCGTTTGAAGGCGGAAACGTTGTGTTCTACCTGCCACGCATAGCGTGCTGCTTGCGCAAGCGAGACGATAACGACCTCGCGAAGTCCCTTGTCGAGTCGCTGATCATGTCCCTTCAGACCTGCGGCAATATCTGTCACACGCGAGAGGTTGAAGGGCGGCATGGCCACGGAATCGCGCACGAGTTTGATGAGCGGTCCTGCCGGCACCATGCGGTGCTCTGTAGCAAAGCCTTGTTCTTCGTTCACCATTTCGCCGGTGATGTAGACCGGTCGTTTTCCGTCGTTCGACAGAAGAATGGCATTCAACAGCGCAACGAAGCGTTGCTGAATGGCCGTGACCGACGTGCGGTCCTTCATGAACTCGTCGCTGTTGTCCTCAAAAAGCTGCAGATAGGGAGCATAGGCCTCTGCGGCGGAACGCGTGCCGGCCATTGCTGTCGGATAGCGATACGTAAGGTAGGGAACGTACCATGTGCGACGGAGGAGTTCCTTGTCGATGATGGTCACATCCGGACGAACGCCCTCAACGTTCTGGAGATACCAGAAGGCGCTGCAGAAGTAGTCCCACTGATGCGTGATGATCACGGCATTCGGTTCTGCATTGTCGAGGATCATTCGCGTATAGGCCTCGACGGCACGATCGTGCGAGCGATCCTGCACCTTCCATACCGATGCGGCGCTCACGATCGGCAACAGCAACAGCGCCATGGCGAAGCGCTCTGCCTTCACACGTTGCAGCAACGACGCAAACCCGACAGCAGAGAGGATGATCACCACCATCACTGACGGAAGGAAGTAGTTCTCGATGTCGGGGATCGAGTAGCCCAACGAGATGCCAAGGTTGCCAGCGAGGATGAGCGTCAGCGCCATTGCGGTTCGCCGCTCGCGGCGGACAAGTGTCACCCCGCCAATGGCCACGGCCACAAGTCCGATCCAGGCAACGGCCTGCGGGAGCATTGCGAGAAAGACCTTGAGATTCTTCCCTGCCACCTTGTCGTCGCTGAACAACCACACGCCGAACTGCGTGCCCTTCACATGATACAGGAAGGCGTCGAGCGACCGATGCACCATGCCCCAGTTGATGGGCGGGTTCTGTGCGCTGCGGAGCGGAAGCGCGACGTAGAGGGCAAGGGGGATCAGACCAAGGCAGGCGATCAAGGCCAGTCGCTTGGTCTGAGCGCGCGTGGTTCCCGGCGGGAGTGCCAAGAGCACGATACCGGGCAGAAGGAAGGCCGACGAAAGGTGATTCGTGAGCATCAGGCCGAACAAGAGGGCCGTGATGGCGAACCAACGCACGTCGTTCTTCGACGCATTGCGAGAGCGCACCGCAGCATAGAGCGTGGTGGTGAGCAGTAATGCATGCAGGGAATACACCTCGATGGACTGCGCCTGAGTCCACACGATCGACGTCCACCCGTACAACAATGCCCCGGTGGCCGAGACAATGCGAGACAGGCGCATCTCCTGCAAGAGGAGGAACATCATTGATGCCGAGGCGGCAACGAAGACGGCGGCCAACACATTCAACCCGCCGATCACGGACGGCCACGGAAGCAACGTCCACGTATGCCCCAGCAACGTGAACAGCGGATAACCGGTCGGATGCGCTACACCAAAGGTGGCGCAGGCCGCAGCGAGCTCACCACTGTCCGTATACGCCAGTCCCGGATTCTGCGTGAGCAGATACGAGACCAAGGTCGCAAGGCCAATGGTAGCGGCTATGGCGGCAGGGTGGAAAGGACGACGTCGATCCATGAACGTCGCTCGGTTAACGAACGACGGAGATCGTTGCCCGATAGGCGTCGTTGTTCTTGGTGGACAGCATCACCTGATACATGCCGGAGGCCATGCCTTCGAACGGTACGGTGATCGTCGTGGAACCGTTGGTACCCACAACACGGCGAAGCGTGCCGTCCATCGAATAGATGTTCACGCCAACGATCGACGACAGAAGATCTCCCTTGAAGGTGACAACGTCCGTGGTCGGGTTGGGGCCCATGGTGACGGAGGCAACGGTGTTGATATCGGTCACGGATGCCGTGGACGAGATGTTGAAGACCACGCCAAACCGCAGTGAATCGCCCGGATTCTTTCCGTCGAACACGGTGAAGAACGGTCTAGATACGGCCTCGGCAAGGTGGGTCACGATCTGCATTTTGAGGTCTTCGGTGGACTTACCGGCCATCAGATACGGGTCGCGCTCATACGGATCGTCGCCATCGCGATAGATGTTGAAGCACAGGTTGCCGAAGCAGATGGCCACATCGTGATCGAGTGTGACGTCGAACAGGTCGCCACGCACGCGAACTTCCTTTTGCGCGTCTGACAGGTTCCGGAGAAGACCGTGTGAATACACGACGGACTCTGGAAGCGAATTCACCGTTTGCTGAATGGAGTCGAGGACGAATGATTGAGCGCTTGCGAAGGTTGAACAGGCAAGGGCCACGACGGCAATGAGTAGCGACTTTTTCATATTTTCCCGAGTCTTTCCCAAATGAGTAACTGACGAAACTACAAAGGTTTGTGCAAATGCTCCGACGCCCGTTCGCCGTTTTGGTTACCGCCTTCCTGCTCGCAGGAGCCCATGTATGGGCTCAGGATGCGAAGCACGACGCTCTCCCGTCTGTTCAACTGCGGAACGTCGAGGGCGACATGGTCAATACGGCCACACTTTCCACGGACAGTACGCCCGTGGTGATCAGTTTTTGGGCCACGTGGTGCAAGCCATGTATCATGGAGCTCACCACCTATGCCCCGTTGTACGAAGAGTGGCAAAAGGCCACCGGCGTGAAGATCGTGGCCGTCTCGATCGACGATAGCCGGAATGCATTGAAGGTCCCACCACTCGTGAAGGCGCGGAACTGGCAGTTCGACGTGCTTCTCGACGAGAATCAGAACTTCAAGCGTGCGATGAATGTGAACAATGTGCCGCATACATTCCTGGTCCAGAACGGGAAGATCGTATGGTCCCATGCAGCCTTCGCTGCGGGCGATGAAGACGATCTCTATGATCAGATCAAGAAGCTCGTTGGTACAAAGGCCGCAGAGTGATCTATGCGTAACTCGACGGTCCTTGCCGCCATTGTCCTTCTCATCGCCGCCTCGTCCCTCCGTGCTCAAACAGAGCTCGAGGGCATCGGGACCATCTCGGGTTCGCTTCAAACGGACATGCAGACGTATAAGCGCGACTCGATCATCGGGGCACCCGATGTGCCTGAGCGAATGCTCTCCAACACGTTCTTCAATCTGCTCTTTCAACGCGGCAAGTTCACGGCGGGGATCCGATTCGAGTCGTATCAGGGTCCACTGCTCGGTATCGATCCACGGTATCAGACGTCGGGCGACGGCACGGGTCTGGGCATTCCGTATCGATTCGCAACGTATGCCGACACGTACTTTGAGGTCACGGCCGGGAATTTCTATGAGCAGTTCGGGTCGGGGATGATCCTGCGCACCTATGAGGAGCGCAACCTTGGATTCGACAACTCGCTCGATGGACTCCGACTGCGGTTCATGCCGGTGGACGGTCTGAAGATCACGGGACTGATCGGACGGCAACGTTCGTTCTGGGAAAAGAGCGAAGGGATCGTCCGTGGTGGAGATGTCTCGGTGGACATTGGTGCACTCGGCGACTCGCTGTTGCCGAAGTCCATGGTGTTGTTGGTGGGCTCGTCCGTGATGAGCCGATATCAAGCCGACCAGAACGACTTCCTGAAGTTGCCCGAGAACGTGCTGGCCTGGTCGTCTCGGTTGACGTTCGGCTACAAGGACTTCAACATGGTAGCTGAGTACGCCTACAAGTACAACGACCCCTCTGCGGCCAACGTCTTCAACTACAATCCCGGCGATGCATTGTATGTGAACGCTTCGTATGCGACAGCAGGGTTTGGTGTGAACGTGGCAGCAAAGCGAATCGATAACATGGACTTTCGGTCGGACCGGACCGCTACCGGCAACGTGCAGACGATCAACTATCTCCCAGCGCTCACACGACAGCACACGTGGCGATTGATCACACTCTATCCGTATGCCACGCAACAGACGGGGGAGTTCGGTGCCCAGGCCGACGTGACGTGGACCATTCCAAAGGGTGTGTTGGGTGACGATGAAACGGTGATCAGCGGTAACTATTCGTCGATCTACGGACTCGATACCACGCACATCGATGCGTTCACCTACACAGCGAAGTTCATGCCGTCGAACCGACAGTACTTCCGTGATGCGAACCTCGAGATCCAGCGGAAATGGGGCAAGGACTTCAAGACGACGCTTGCCTACATCGACATTCTCTATGACCAGGACATCATTGAGCGTCGCGCAGCGCCAACCGAAACGAAGTTCGGCGTCACGCATGCACAGTTGATCGTGCTTGAACTTCAGGCAAAGGTCGCCAAGGGAAAACAGCTCCGCATGGAATTGCAGCACATGTGGTCGAAGCCGGCGGACAATGCAACGCAAGTGGCATTGTTGAACGGGAATTGGGCAATGGTGCTGGTGGAGTATTCCGTTTCACCGTTGTGGTATTTCACGGTGTTCAACGAATACAACTATGGCAACCAGGACGAGAATCTGAAGTTGAACTACCCCAATGCATCGGTGGCCTATTCGCACGATGCTCTTCGGGTCCAGCTCGGATACGGTCGCGTACGCGGTGGTATCCTCTGTGTTGGTGGTATCTGCCGTCCGGTGCCTGCATCGAACGGCTTTAATCTTGGCGTCACGTATACGTTCTAGGATCGCGATCATGAACCGTTCTCCATTCCGTTCCGCCCTTCTTGGCCTTGCCTCCCTCGCACTCATCTCTGCATGTGATGTTGTTGACGCACCGTATACTGAAACTCCGATCGGACCAGTAGACACGGCGAGTGTCAAGCAAAATGTGATGATCGAAGATTACACGGGTCACACATGCGGCAACTGTCCGGCCGCGGCCGACATTGCAAAGCAGATCCAGACGGCCTATGGACCCGAACGCGTGATCGTCGTGGCCGTGCATGCAGGTCCGTTCGCCGATCCGCAACCGCCGGACTATCCGACGGATATGCGGACGCCCGATGGCGACGCCCTCGATAAGACATTCCGGGTGAGTCGGGTGGGCAATCCGAACGGCATGGTGAATCGTGTGACGCGCAATGGCAAGCTGATCATCGGGAAGGATGATTGGTCCACGGTAACAAGCGATCTGCTCAAACAGAAACCGCTGGTCGATCTGAGCATGACACACACCTACGATAAGACAACACGCACGATCACGGCAACGATCACGGTGAAGTATCTACAGGCCGGAACAACAGACTACAATCTCGTGACGTTGCTCACTGAGAGCGAGATCGAAGGCGATCAAACGGATTACCGAAAAGACCCCTCACACATACACGACTATGTGTTCGAGCACGTGCTGCGTGTTGCGATGAATGGTGTATGGGGAGAGCCTCTTTCCACTGCAGAGGTCGCAGCCGGCACAACGATCAAGAAGACGGTCACGTATACCATTCCGTCGGATCGCACCTGGGATCCGAAGCATTGCCACCTTGTGGCCTACGTGCATCGCTACAACACCACGAAGGACGTTCTTCAAGTGGTGTCGAAGGATCTTCAATAACCGATCCGTACTTCGAGCGATCCAAACAGGAACGATCCCGGCGTATTCCCGCCGCTCGTGTTACTATAGCCAATGCGGAGGTCGGTGAAGAGATTCTTGATCCACTCGGCTGAGAACCACACGTTGATGCGGCGCGTGGTCGAGAAGTTGCCCTTCAAGAACGAGTTGCCGTAGAGGAAGTCTCCGTCCCCACGAAGAATATCGCCGCCCACATTTCCAACAGGCGTCATTGCACCGGAGCCCGGAAAACGCGGGTCTTCTCCCATGACGATGTTACCGGTACTGTCAAGGAAATTGTCACCATGGCGCGTATAGTCCATGTCCACCTTTACGAACGTTCGTGGTGTGAACCAATGGCGGACCTGGAACGCGATGCGATCGCTATTGGGCTGCATGTTGTAGCCGGCGAATGCACCAAGGTGGGTGTATGATGCGTTGATGCTGCGATGTGAGAATGTGAATGGCGAGATGTAGGCATACTCGACGGTGAACTGCGTTGGTGCACCGTGTGCGTCGACCAGTTGCGACACACCGATCTGCAGTGCGTTCTTGTTGTTGTTGCCAACCTGCGACGTATCACCAATGGTCTCCCACGCAAGGTCGTCGATCATGAGCGATCCATAGATCAACGTTCCCGGCATCGGACGGACGGCGATATCAAAGCCAAGAATGGAGTTGTCGTTCTGACTGCGTTCCTGCGTCCCAAGTCCGGCGGACACGAAGAAGGCCAACGGATTCAAGTATGAGAAGTCGAGGCTCCGTCCCCAATACACGATCATGTCGCTCACAGCCACGCTCAGCCACGGCACAGGGTCGATGGCAAGACGGTGGGTCGCAATGAATTTGCCCTTGATCGCATTCCCGGCCGTGTCGAGTCCATCTACTTGCGAGTGCGTGCTCGTGAATCGCACGGACTTATACGGAACGTCGATGAGGAGTCCGTCCATCGGTGGTGCATTCAACGAATGCACGAAGTTGTCGATAGGACTGAAGCCGAACTGCACCGCTTCACGACCGAAGCGCACGCGGAAGTACTTGCTCTGATACTGCACATAGCCGATGTATCGATCGAAGAACTTCTGTTCTTCCTGGACGAATTTCAATGTGCGCGACAGCGTTGGATCCGTGCGAGCGATCATCATTGGATCGCCCGTAAGGCGCATGCCGTTGGAAAGGTCAAGGAAGTAGGCAAGGCCGATATCGAAGTTACCCATGAGTCGAACCGATGGACGTACCAGTGCAAACGGTCCGTTCGCCGTTCCATCGTCGGTGTACCCGCCACGCACCATCAAGGCCGCATCGCCCATCAACGAGGCTGTGCCATCGTTGTAGCGCAGCATGCGAAACCGATCGTTCGATGTGCGCGCGAAGTCGGCGCCCGATGTACTGTCGGCCCCCGTGAGCACCGGAGCGTAATAGGCATGGAGATATCGACCAAAGGCATCAGAAGAGTCGGCCGCCAACGTCTGCACGTCGACCATGGATTGAGGCCATACGGACATGGAACCAAGCATGGCATCACCACGCATGGCTCGAAGCATTTGCATATCCATGGAAACGCGTTCCGCGTTCACGTCGGCATTCTGTGCGGAAAGTCGCACAACGCTCATCACTACCACCAACACAACGACCGTGCGTTGGAAGGTCATCTTTTCACCACGAAGGCCTTGCAACGACAGATCGACTTCACGGCATTCACGTCGGCCTTTGCTTCATCGATCGTCGTATAGTCTCCCACATTGATCGTGAACGACTTCCAGTTGCCTCTTGCCACTTCTACCACCGTTGCCTTCATGCGCTTTGCCTTGAAGGAATCCAACGTCGACTGAGCTTGCTCCTTCGACGTATACGATCCCACCTGGATCGTGAATGGCTTCGACGGATCAGCAGCGGTGGGAGCTGCTGCTGCAGCGGCAGCCGGTGTGACGGTGGTGGCCGGTGCCGGAGAGGCGGCGACCTTTTTCTCTTGTGCCGGTGGCAGTCCAACCGTCATCCGAACGAGATCGTTGGCCGCGGCCAGATACTCTGATTGCAGATACTGTTCGCGCATCGTGAGCAGGGCCTTACGGGCCTTCTCGACGTTGTTCTTCACGCAGGAATAGGCAATGATGCGGAACAGTGCATCGTCGGCCCACTCGCTCTTGGGATATGCATTCACAACACGTTCGAACATGGTGAGCGAGCGTGTAGGGTCTTCGACCAGCGACGCATGCATGAACATCACACCCGGATCTTCGGGATAGTCCACCAACATGTCCGGCAAGGCTCGCTTCGCCTCGGTTGTCCAACCATTGGCGATCTGCGTGATATACTGTTTGATGTTCGGTGCTTGTGCATTCGCCGTGAACGGAAGCAACACAACAACGAGGGCGAGGGGTAGAGCGATTCTCTTCATCCTACAAGTTACGGAATGAGGGCCTGTTTCGGTAAATTCTGGCTCATGCAGAACAGCCAACACGATCGTCTACGCCTAGTGGTGGCCGCTGGAGGGACGGGTGGCCACATCTTTCCCGCCGTGGCCGTTGTAGAGCAGCTTCGCCTCCAAACGCACGACGCTTGCGACGTGACGTTCCTGGGGAGTGTGGACCGGATGGAGACACGTCTGATCCCGGCCCTCGGCTACGACTACGTGGGCATGCCCATCGTAGGGTTCAAGGGCGTCCGTCACCCGTCAACACTCACCTTGCCATGGAAGATCCTGCAGAGCACACGCATCGCTCGCGCCACGATCCGTCGGGTGAAGCCCCATGCCGTTGTCTGCACGGGCGCCTACATCAGCTATCCGGCCGGATTGGCCGCTGCCAAGGAGGGCGTTCCGCTCTTCCTCCTCGAATCCAACGTCAACCCAGGCAAGACCAATGCTCGCCTTGCCCCCTTGGCCACGGCCATCTTCCTTTCCTTTGAGGAGAGTGTTCGCTACTACGCATCATCGCTCGCATCAAAACTTGTGGTGACGGGAAATCCCGTCCGCTCCCAGATCCCGTCAACAAAGGATGCACGGGAGGCGAGGGCGGCATGGGGCCTGAAGCCCGATGTGGCCACCGTGCTCGTCTTCGGGGGCAGTCTGGGCGCACGTGCGATCAATGCGGCCATGGAAGCGGCGCTCCCGCGCTTTGCCGACGCACCGTTCCAGGTGATCTGGCAGACCGGATCTTCTTACACCTTCCACGCCACTCCGCCACCGAACGTGGTGATCAGGCCGTTCATCGACGACATGGGACTGGCCTATGCCGCTGCCGATCTGGTCGTGAGTCGCAGTGGAGCCACCACCATTGCCGAGTTGGGCATCGTTGGAAAACCGGCCGTCTTCATTCCGCTTCCCTCCGCCTCGACTGGTGAGCAGCAACACAATGCACAAGTGATCGAGCAGGCAGGTGGTGCGGTCGTAGTGAAGGATGCCGATGTTTTGACGATACTTGCATCGACGATCGAAGAACTGATGCGCAATGAAGAGCAGCGCACCACCATGGCCACCGTGATGCGGTCGTTCGGCAAACCCCGTGCGGCTGCCGACGCGGCCGCAGCGATCATTGCCATGTGCACGAAGAGAGGACCACGATGACCGATACTTTGCAGCCCGTTCATCTGCCCGCAGAATTCTATCACCGATACGATTTCTACTGGCAGTCGATCGCCTTCTATGCCGTGACGCTCATCATCTATGTTGTTGCGAAAGCGTTATGGGAGAACACCTTGCAAACAGGTGCCGTGAGCGTTGTGCTCACCGATCCAGTGGTCGTGCTCCTTGGCGTGTTCGTATTGGGCTCCACCATTGCACTGGTTGTGAATCGGATCGCACGTCGCACCATCATCGTGTCGGAAGATGCCATCTCGTTCACCAGTCGATTTCATGAGCGCACATTCAACGTGAGCGAGATCGAGCGTATCGCACTTGGTCGCGATCAACGGATCCGCGTGCGCGGTATGTTCTCGGTGGTGAAGATCCGCATTGCGAACCGACGCCGCATGTTGCGTGTCCGTCCGGCACTCTACACCAATGAGCATGCCCTTGTGTCGGCACTTCTCAGCTTACGCAAACTCACGAAGCACCACGCGTGATCAAGTGTGCGGCACTGTTGGTGTTCGTTGTGTTCACGTGCGTGTGGGCAAGGGCCGGGGCCGATAGTGCAGCACGTGGCACGGTGGCCATCATCGATGAACACCTTCGACACTGCATGAGCGAGGTCACCACCGGCATTCGCACTGGTGACCCTGTGCGTCTTGTTGTTGCGGCGCATCCGGATTCGCAGTGGATCCGTGCATCGGCCGAACAGGCCGTGCAAGAGCGCGGCGGAATATTGGAGGCAGAGGGTGGCACGGCAGCATCGGTGCTCACCATCATCCCCGTTGACGTGTCGACGTCATATGCGAACACAGAGTCGGCCGACACGGTCGTTCGCACCATCACCACCTCCATACGAGGAACGCTCGACACACCGCAGCGCGGCATGTCGAGCGTTCCATGTAGATCGACCATCGAAGAGAAACTCACGCGAGAACAGGCAGAGCGTTTACAGTCGGAGCAACATCATGCAACGCGTGCTGTGCTGCCACCCCGACCGACCACGATGTGGCAGGACATTCTTGAGCCCGCCATCTTCGTTGGTGCTGCCGTCATCACCGCCGTTCTTCTCTTCACAGTACGTTCGCAGTGATCAGCGACGTATCACCACAAGTGCTGAACTGCATTGCGCTCTTCGAGCAACTCTTGATATGTGGCATCCATGCGTGCGCGTGAGAAGTCCGATACATCCAGTCCCTGCACGATCGAATAGGTACCATTTGAGCAGGTAACAGGATATCCATAGAGCACGCCTTCCGGAATGCCGTACGAGCCATCACTCGGAATGCCCATGGTGGTCCAATCGCCGGCCGGTGTGCCAAGCACCCAATCGCGCATGTGCTCGATCGCAGCATTGGCGGCCGATGCAGCGCTCGAGAAGCCACGTGCTTCGATGATGGCGGCACCACGCTTTTGAACCGTGGGAATGAAGTTCTCGGTAAGCCACGCTTCGTCGTTGATCATCGACCATGCCTTCGAACCGTTGGCCTCGACCGAGAAGATGTCGGGATACTGCGTTGCCGAGTGATTGCCCCAAACCGTCATATGCGTCAGGTCAGTGGTGTGCTTCCCGATCTTCTGCGCGATCTGCGATAATGCGCGGTTGTGGTCGAGGCGCATCAACGCCGTGATGTTGGCAGGGTTCAGGTCCGGTGCGCTCTTCTGCGTGATCAAGGCATTCGTGTTGGCAGGGTTACCGACAACGACCACCTTGACGTTGTGATTGGCAACGGCATTCAGTGCGCGTCCTTGCACCGTGAAGATCTGCGCATTGGCTTCGAGCAGGTCTTTGCGCTCCATGCCCTTTGAACGGGGACGAGCACCGACGAGCAATGCGTAGTCCGCATCCTTGAACGCCACCATGGGATCGTCCGACTGAACGATGCCGGCAAGCGTCGGGAAGGCGCAATCATCGAGCTCCATGGCCACACCCTTCAGGGCGTTCAACGCCGGTGTGAGCTCAAGTAATTGCAAGATCACAGGTTGATCCTTGCCGAGCATTTCGCCGCTGGCAATGCGGAACAACAAACTATATCCGATCTGGCCGGCAGCGCCGGTCACAGCAACACGAACGGGGGTCTTCATGGGAGTTGGAATTGGTTGAAATAAAAAACGCCTCTGCAAAGAGGCGTCCTATGATGCGATGATCACGATCATCAATTAGCTGCGGGATACACAGAGACCTTCAAGCGCGTCTTGTCTCTACGCTCGAACTTCACATGACCGTCGATCAACGAATAGATCGTGTAGTCTTTTCCAAGACCAACGTTCTTGCCGGGATGGACGTGCGTGCCACGCTGACGGATGATGATGTTGCCGGCTACGACGGCTTCGCCACCGAATTTCTTCACGCCAAGGCGCTGAGCATTCGAATCGCGTCCGTTCTTCGTAGATCCGCCACCTTTTTTGTGTGCCATGACGGTGTTCCTTTAGATTGAAATGTCTTTGATCTTGAGCGTCGTGAAGTTCTGGCGGTGACCATTGAGCTTTTGATAGCCCTTGCGGCGCTTCTTCTTGAAGACGAGAACCTTCTCGCTTCTGCCGTGGTTCATCACTTCGGCCTTGACGCTACCCTTGATGTAAGGGGCGCCAACCGAAACCTTGCCATTGTCACTTGCTACAAGGATGTTGGTAAATTCTACCGTGTCGCCGACTTGTTGGTCCAAGAGCGGAACGGAGACCGTCTGTTTTGGCGAGACGGCGAATTGCTGTCCTGCGATCTCAACGACTGCGTACATAACGTCCGTTGGGGGTCTGTGTTCAAAAAATGGACTCGCAACCTACCCAATTGAGTCGTTATAACCAAACGAGTTGCGAGATTTTCCACATTCACATGCAACCCCACCCCTCCGCCTGCGTACCCCAAGCCCTATGAACGGCATCCACCACAAGCTGCGAACCTCCCTTCTGCACGTCCCGCTCGAAGCGTGGACGTGGACGGCTGCCTTGGTCGGTCTGGGGATCTGGGGTCCGGCACTCGAGGGTCATGCGACCTTCTGCATCCCTACGCTCCTCGGTTTTGAGGGCTGCTGGGGCTGTGGATTGGGAAGATCCATCGGACATGCGCTTCGTGGCGACCTTGCCGGGTCGCTCGAGGCTCACTGGCTCGGGATCCCCGCCATCGTGCTGTTCATAAGTCGTATCGTGACATTGACCATTCGTTCAACTACTTTCGCTGGAGGGTCCCATGGCCAACATCTACCAATTCCTGCCCGACATTGATGGCGCCGAGTTCGCCTACGTCTCAATGCTCATCAATCCGTTGACGGATGAACAGGCCCAACAATTCGCGGTGATGTATCGAGCTCGCCGGAAGGATCCCCAAATGATCCTGATCCTTACGCTCCTTGGATTTTTCTCGATCGCAGGGATCCAACGCTTCGTAACAGGTCAGATCGGCTTCGGATTACTGTACCTGCTCACTGGTGGCCTATGCTTCATTGGAACGATCATCGACCTTGTCAACTACCGCAAGATCGCGGCAGACCACAACATGCAGCAAGCATTCGAAGTGGCGACGATCATGCGTACGATGGGTGTGGTGACCGCTCCTCCAACGCCGTCCACGCCTCCAACACCCGCACAAGCACAAGAATAATGGCAGCATGGCGGCGGGGACGTTCCTTCCTCGCCGCCCTCTTCCTTTTCGCGTCCCTCCTGCAGGCGGCTCCTCCGAAACTGGTCGTCGTCCTCTCCTTCGACCAACTGCGCGGCGACTACTTCGAAGCCAATCGCCGCTACCTCCGGCGCGACGGATTCCGTCGGTTCGAGGCCCAAGGGGTGATCTTCGAGAACAGCGCCTACAAACACGCCAACAACATCACCGGTCCGGGCCATGCCGCCCTCCTCACCGGATGCTATCCGCACAGGAGCGGCATCACCGGGAACGAGTTCTGCGACCTGCGACTGGACTCCTGCATGTACTGTGTTCAGGACGATGCCGCGGGGCTTTCGCCGCGTAATCTGTTGGTGCCGACCGTGGGTGATGTGCTTCGCACTCGCGACCCGAAGTGCAAGGTGTTCGGCATCTCCATGAAGGACCGTGCGGCCATCTTGATGGCCGGAAAGAAGCCTACCGGTGCGATCTGGTTCGATGCCACGTCGCTGAGCTACACGACCTCTGCCTACTACAAGCGTCCCGCCTGGCTCACGCCGTTCAACACCGCGCATCCGGCTACGGACTATTCCGGGAAGACGTGGACCACGTCGATCTCCGATTCCCTGTATCCGCGCGTCGACGATCAAGTGGGTGAGGGCACGTTCTCGTCCGGACGTCGGACCTTTCCGTACACCATGCCTCCGCTTGCACGGAAGGATGCCTTTGCTGCCGACTTCGTGCGCTCGCCCTTCTCCGTACAGCACCTGTTCGCACTCGCGTCCACGTGCGTGGACCGGGAAAAGCTCGGCGCGGATGCGCATCCCGACCTGTTGTGTGTTGGCATCTCATCCACGGATGCGCTTGGTCATAGCTTCGGTCCCGACAGTCGAGAAGTGCAAGAGATGTACGTCGCCTGCGACTCCCTCGTTGCCGTCTTCCTCCACCATCTCGACTCCACCGTCGGTCCATCGAACTATGCCGTGTTCATCACCTCGGACCATGGCGTGGCACCGATCCCCGAGATCATCCGCAACCAGGGTGGAGGGCAGGGAGTGGCCGTTGACGCTGGACGTATTCGCGAGGCTCAACTGAAGAACGAACTGAATGCCATGCTCAACGCCAAGTATGCGCAGGGTGGCAAGGAGGAATGGGTCCGCGACATCTTCGAACCATCGATCTACCTGCACTACGAACCGATCCAGCGCAGATCGTTGTCCTATGATTCGGTGGTGGCCGCTTGTGTGCAGTATCTACGTCAGCGCGAAGGTATCGGCATCGCACTCTCCAAACATGATCTCATGCGTGGTGCATGTCCCGCAGACTGTTCACCCGAACTCTGCGAATGGCTGCAGAACTCGTGCTATCCGAATCGGTACGGTGATGTGGTGGTCTATCCGAAGATGTATTGGATCATCGGCGCAGCACAGGCCACGCATGGGACGCCGTATGTGTACGACCGGATGGTGCCCATGATGGTGCTCATTCCGTCTGCGCCCAATGGAGGACTCACGAACAAACGCGACATCTTCAGAGATGTGTCGCCCGTGGATATTGCACCAACGATCGCCGCATGGTGGTCGTTGTCGCTGAAGAACGTCGACGGGACGCCGCTTCCGTTAGACTGCGGAAAATAGTGCGCGAGAGATCACCAGCTTCTGGATCTCCGATGTGCCTTCACCGATGGTGAGAAGCTTCGAATCGCGCCAGAACTTCTCGACGGGATACTCCTTGATGTAGCCGTATCCGCCGTGGATCTGAATGGCATCTTCGGCGATGCGTACACTTGCCTCGCTGGCATAGAGCTTGGCCATGGAGGCCGCCACGGTGAAGTTCTGTTTCGTGTCGCGCATCCATGCGGCGCGATACGTGAGTGTGCGACCTGCATCGATGTCGACCGACATCTTCGCAAGCTTGAACTGAATGGCCTGCATATCTGCCAACCGCTTGCCGAACTGACGGCGTTCCGTGGCATACTTCACGGCCGCTTCATAGGCACCTTGTGCAAGACCAACGCTCAGAGCTGCGATCGAGATCCGTCCGCCATCCAGGATCTGCAATGCTTGCAGGAATCCTTCTCCTTCGCCGCCGATCAGGTGGGAACCGGGTACGCGAACGTTGTCGAACGTCAAGCTCGCCGTGTCCGAACAGCGCATGCCCACCTTGTTCTCCTTCTTGGATGCATAGAAGCCCGGCATCGACTTGTCGATGGCAAAGGCACTGATACCATGCTTGCCCTTCGAGGCATCGGTCACGGCCATCACCACGCAGATATCACCCACGTTGCCATGGGTGATGAAGTTCTTCGAGCCATTCAAGATCCAGTCGTCCCCATCGCGCACGGCCGTGGTCTGCGTTCCACCGGCATCCGAACCTGCGTTCGGTTCGGTAAGTCCCCATGCACCCATCGTCTGTCCGCTTGCCAACCGCGGGATGTAGAGCTTCTTCAGCTCTTCGCTTCCAAAGCGGAAGATGTGACTCGTGCACAGACCGTTGTGGGCGGCCACGCCCAAGGCCATGGCCGGACATGCGCGCGCCACTTCTTCGACGACGATGGCATACTCCAGATAGCCCATACCGGACCCGCCGTATTCGGGAGGGATCACGATGCCCAGATAGCCGAGGTCGCCGAGCTTGCGAAAGATCTCCGTCGGGAATTCCTGCGACTCGTCATACTGCAACACGACCGGCTTGATCTCTTCTTCGACGAAGGCCCGAATATGTTGGCGGATGACCTCTTGATCATCGCTGACGTCGAACGAGATGGAGCTTGTGGATTCAGACATAGGGCTTCCTTGGAAGGACGGTTTCACGACATAAGTGGCGAATTTAGAGAACGCTTGGCGTTCTGCACCACACAACTCTTCGATTCTTCGAAACGTTCAACCATGGACCTTTCCGTTCTTCGAGATCTACGCACCGACCCGGAACGTCCCTTCCACCTTGGCATGGCCGTGGCAGAGGGCGCAAAGGCCGTTGCCATGATGCTTCGCGCCATCACGCCGTCGTTCGTGGTGGGAACGGAAGACGAGCTTGCCGCGCTGGCCCTACCACCCTCCCTACCTTCCCGGACCCTTCCGAAGGAAGCGATGTCGGAGCTCATCGGCTTCAAGCCGCACTCGGCCGTGATGGCCGTCAGTGCTATCCCTGCGCGGACGGAGGCACGAGCGGATGTGCGCGGACCTCGCCTGTTCCTGAATTCCATCGTCGATAATGCCAACGTAGGCGCCATCGTACGAACGGCCGTTGCCCTGGGTGTTCGCGACATCATCGTGGATGGGGCCACCTCGTCACCCTTCATGCGCCGCGCCGTGCGCACCAGCATGGGCATGGTCTTCCACGCCACGATCTCGTATGCATCGAATGCGGAAGGGTTCATGGAGGGATGCAGGGCGGCAGGGCGCACCGTGTGCATGATCGAACAAACGCAACAGGCCATTCCGCTTGAGCAGTTGCGCGTCGTGCCCGACGTGATCGTGGTTGGAACGGAAGGTCGAGGGATAGCGCCGCAGGTGCTGCGCCACTCTTCCTTACATTGTGCGATACCGATGGAGATGGACGGTTGCTCCTTGAATGTGGCCGCTGCGACCGCCATCGTCCTGGCACATGTTCGATCGCTTCGTTCGCTCTAAGACAATGCTGAAGATCTCTTCCTTCACGATATCCAGTATCATCTGCCTCGGGGTCGTCACCACCCTGCATGCCCAGGTGCGCGTGATGCCTCGCGTGGACGCGCGCGACCCGAGCGTTCGCGCCGTGGTGCAGATCTGGATCGACAGTCTTGAATCGTGGAGATCATCTGCAGCGCCGGTTCCCGTCGTGGACCGAGGCGCCGATGTAGTCCCGGGCGGGATGAGCGGCATCGTGAAGAACTGGTTCGCGCAAGATGAAGAAGTGCGACAGACCTTTCCGCCTACCATCCTGAGCGCCGAACCGAAGGGCGATGCATGGATCGTGCGGACCATGTTCAGTCACATCAACACGGCAACGGGCGACATCTATCCGTTGGGCATTCTGCGTACGCGCCTCGAACGTCGGCAAGGCGGCACGGTGATCGTGGATCCACTGCTCACGTCAACGGCACAATGGTCACGCTCTCGCATCGGGTCGATCATCTATGTGCATGAGTCGGATCGGACGATCGATCAAGCGCGAGCGCGCGAGGCCAACTCGTTCCTTGCAATGGTGGCGCACGAATTCGACGTGGACGTGCCCGATTCTGTGGTCTACTATGTGGTCCCGGACAGAGATGCACTGTGCAGCATACTTGGTGTGGAGTTCTATGCCGCGCCACCCTCGGCCATCTCGTATCCGGCGTCGGCCATCATCGTCTCCGGTACGAACAGCGAGTGGAATCCGCATGAGCTCGTGCATGTGGTCTTGGCGCGCTACGAGAGTGCCGTCCCGGTGATCCGCGAGGGCATTGCGACCTACATGGGCGGAAGTCTTGGAAAGCCCTTCGAAGTGCTTCTCGAGGAGTATCTGGCAACCCACACCGCCGAGAAGATGCCATCACTACGACAGCTCTTCGAACGCGCCACGCAAGAAGAACAGTATGTGCTCGGTGCAGCGCTTTGCAAGGCCGTGTTCGAACGGCAGGGAAGGGACGGCCTTGTAACTCTTTTGACCGCCAGCACGCCTTTGCGCGCGATGGATCATATCGCACGGATCCTGGGCATCGGCAAAGAGGCTCGGGACGCGTCGCTCCATCCGATCATTTCCGACGTGAATGCAACCCAAAAGAACGCCGTGCGTAGCGGCCTACGCTGATCGGCTCCGTATCTTCGCAACCCATATTCTGGCGCAACACAACTAGGAGATCACTGTATGAAGCGAGTCCTCTCGCCAATGATGGTCGTTGTCGCATGTTTGGCCGTGCTGCTTGTTGGCACACCGACCATGAGCACGGCTCAAGTAGACCTTAGCAAGGTCGTTCAGCCGCACGGCGACATCACGATCGGTACACTGCCCAATGGTCTCAAGTACTACGTGAAGAAGAACGGGCAACCCAAGAACCGTTTGGAACTCATGCTCGTGGTCAATGCCGGCGCTGTACTGGAAGACGACGATCAGAACGGTCTTGCCCACTTCTGCGAGCACATGGCCTTTAACGGTACGCGGTTCTTTCCGAAACAGGAACTCGTGAATTTCCTTGAGTCGACGGGGATCCGCTTTGGTGCCGACCTCAATGCCTACACCAATCAAGAGGAAACGGTCTACATGCTCACCGTGCCGCTTGCAGGCGGTGGGACCTTCTCGAAGGGCTTTGAAGTGCTGCGTGACTGGGCTCGCTTCGTGACGTATGATGATAAGGACATCGACGAAGAGCGAGGCGTGGTCACAGAAGAATGGCGTTTGCGTCGTGGTGCGGAAGAACGTGTCCGCAAGATGCACAATACAGCGTTGTTCGGTGATTCGAAGTATGTACGCCGCGACGTGATCGGTGATACGGCCGTGTTGGCACACACGCCGGCCGATCGCCTGCGTGCATTCTACAAGACGTGGTACCGGCCCGAGAACATGGCCGTGATCGTGGTGGGTGATGTGGACGTCAAGGATGTGATGCCACTGATCGAGAAGCACTTCTCCTTCTCGGCTGATGTGAGCGGAGCACAACCGGCTCGCCCTTCGGCCGTGTTGCCAAGTCACAAGGAGACCATCGTCTCGATCGCATCGGACCCCGAGTTGCAAACAGCGCGCGTGTCCATCTACAACAAGCGTCCTGGGCGGAAGACCGCGACGATGGGCGATTTCCGTCGCGACATCGTGACCCAGCTCATGTCGTCGATGCTCTCCAACCGTCTGCAGGAACTCACGCGCAAGGCAACACCTGCCTTTGCCGCTGCCTTTGCAGGTCAGACCAGTCTTACACGCGAGACCATGGCCTATATCGTGAGTGCAACTGCCGCAGACAAGAACATCATGAAGAGCATGAATGCTGTGCTCACAGAGATTGCACGCGCGCAACGTCATGGCTTCACACAATCGGAGTTGGACCGTGCGAAGAGCGAAATGATGTCGCGCATGGAAGCCTACTACAACGAGCGCGACAAAACGGAATCTTCCTCGCTTGCCCGTGAATACATGCGCAACTACCTCGAGGGCGAGGCCATTCCGGGGATCGCCATGGAGTACGATATCTACAAGCGTCTCACACCGGACGTCACTCTTGCCGATGTGAAGGCATCGATCGTTGAGTTTACGCCCAATGAAGATCGCGTGATCACCGTATCGGTACCGGAAGGTAACGGATACACGAAGCCAACGGAGCAGGACGTGAATGCCTTGGTCGCAGCTGTGGCCGCCAAGACCATCGAGCCATGGGTAGACGCCGCGCCGGTGAAGCCACTCATGGAGAAAGAACCGGTCGCCGGATCCATCAAGGACCGGAAGGAACTACCGGAAGTGGGCGCAACGATGCTCACGCTGTCCAATGGTGCCAAGGTCATCCTCAAGAAGACGGACTTCAAGAACGACGAGATCCTGTTGAACGCATGGAAGTCCGGTGGCACATCGTTGGCACCCGAGGCTGACATTGTCACAGCAGACCTCGCGGCCGCGATCGTGGACGAAGGCGGGATCGCATCATTCGATGCCAACGCGCTGTCCAAGGTGCTGCAAGGGAAGAACATTGCGCTCTCGCCCTTCATCAATGAAGATCGCGAGGGCTTCACAGGTCAGACCTCACCGAAGGACATGAAGACCTTCATGGAATTGCTTCACCTGTACTTCACGGCACCACGGAAAGACTCGGCCGGGTTCGAATCGTTGAAGGCCAAGATCCGCACGCAGTTGGAGAACAAGGCGAAGAGTCCGGAAGCAACGCTCTTCGACACGATCACTGTTGCATGGTCGAACAATCATCCGCGGAAGCGTCCGCTGACCATTGATGCTCTCGAGAAGGTAAGCCTTGAGAAGGCCTTTGCCTTCTACAAGGACCGCTTCAAGAGCGCGGCCGACTTCACCTTCTGCTTCGTGGGCAATTTCGACGAGGCCACCATCGAGAAAGATCTCGCCACCTACGTTGCGAGCATTCCCGGTGGACCAACGAAGGAAACATGGAAGGACAACAAGATCCGCATGCCGAAGGGTGCGATCCACAAGACCGTGTACAAGGGAAAAGACGCGAAGGCCACAGTGGTCGCTGCATTCCACGGACCAATGAAGTACTCTCCCGCAACTCGTTATGACATGATCGCACTTACCGAAGTGATGAACATCAGACTTCGTGAAGAGATGCGCGAAAAGCTCAGCGGCGTGTATTTCGTGCAGGTGCAACCACAACCGTCGAAGATCCCTGTAGAAGAGTATGCGCTCTCGATCTTCTTTGGATGTGCCCCGGATCGTGTGGACGAAATGCTTGCCGTTGTGAAGAAAGAGGCAGAGTACCTGCGCAACAACAAGGTCGATGATTCCTACATCCAGAAGGTGAAGGAGATCCAGACCAAGGAGCGCGAGGTGAACCTGAAGAAGAACCAATTCTGGACGTCGGCCATGCCGAAGATCCTCTTCGAAGGAGAACCGCTTTCTGTGATCAAGGAACGCGATACCTTTATCAAGAACCTGACGGCAGCACAAGTACAAGCTGCTGCGAAGGCCTACCTCGACCTCGGCACATTCAGCACCGTGATCCTGAAGCCCGAAACGAAGTAGAAGATCAATAGCTCCGCTCGCTCCTGAAGGGCGCGAACGTTACTTGCCCAGAGTTTCAATGCTCAGCATGTTCGTTCGCGCCCTTCCTACGAGTGGCCGACCGATCGTGAACACAACAATGGATCCCGGACCAAAATGCTTGTTCGCAAGGAGTTCTTCCTTGATGAACTCGATCGTCTCGTCCGTGGTGGTGACGGTATCGACCACCCAACCGGTAACACCCCATAGGAGTCCCATTCTGCGAGCCACGGAACGCATCGTCGTGATGGCCAGGATGGGGGCGCGCGGACGTCGGTTCGAGATCAATCGCGCGGTCTGTCCGCTATAGCTCAGCGACGCGATCCCACTCACGCGAGTCTCTTCTGCAATGCGAGCCGCCGCGATCGCGATCGAATCGGTGTTCCGTTCGCTGGGAGAATAGGTGAGTGATTCATCATGATGGAGATAGCCATCAGCTGTGAGCTCATTCTCTGCTTGAGTGCAGATCTTCCGCATATAGTGCACTGCCTCGATAGGATAGGCACCGACCGATGTCTCCGCACTTAGCATCACGGCATCGGTTCCGTCGAGAACGGCATTGGCAACATCGCTCGCCTCTGCACGCGTTGGACGCGGATTGTAGATCATCGACTCCAGCATCTGCGTGGCCGTGATCACAGGCTTTGCCTTCAGGTTGCACATCGAGATGATCTTCTTCTGAACGATCGGTACGAGCTCTGCGGCGATCTCCACACCAAGGTCGCCCCGCGCCACCATCACGGCGTCGGACGCGTCGATGATCTTCTCCATGTTCTCGAGTGCTTCGGGTTTTTCGATCTTGGCGATCACCCATTGTGTGCCGCCATACTTCGCGATGTACTTGCGCACATTCTCCACGTCGGCGGCTGTGCGCACGAACGAGATAGCGATGTAATCGCACTCATGCTCGATGGCAAAGCGAATGTCGGCACGATCCTTCGTCGTGATGGACGCCTGTGAAACAGCCGTGTGCGGAAGATTGATGCCCTTTCGTGGCTTCAGAATGCCGCCGTTCACCACGAGCGCTTTCACGATGCCGTTCGTTGTGCTCTTCACCTGTAGCTTCAACAGTCCATCATCCAACAGCAAGTGATCACCTTTGGACACATCCGTCCCGATGGTCGGATAGTTCACGGGGATCAGGTCGTCCGCGGGCTTGAGTTTCTGTGCACGAATGGTACTCACATCGGCGAGATAGACATCACGGCCCGGACTCAATACCATCGACTCTCGATCGGAGAAATCCGCAACGCGGATCTTCGGTCCTTGTAGGTCTGCGACGATCGGAATGTTCAATCCAAGTTTCTCTTCGGCCTTGCGGATCACGTCGATGTAGGTCTCATGACTCGAATACGAGCCGTGCGACATGTTCAGGCGAAAGGCATTGGCCCCTGCCTTCACCATGCTCACGATCTTTTCAACGCTGGCCACGGCAGGACCCATCGTGCAGAGGATCTTCGCCTTTTGATGCAGGAATGCATGCGCATGTGTCATATCGACCTTCTTGGCTGTGGACTCATGAACGGTTCGATCGAACGTGCTGTGCCGCTCGCTTCATCGATCAGCACGTGCACGCCACACACGCGTACGTCGCGCTCGGCCACCTCGTACTTGTGTGCTGTTTGCAAGAGAAATCGCTTGATGGCCACATCCTTCTTCATGCCCAGAACGCTATCGTAGGGACCCGACATTCCCGTATCCGAGATATAGGCCGTGCCCTGCGGAAGGATGGTCGCATCGGCGGTCTGCACGTGTGTGTGGGTACCGAGCACGGCGCTTACCGATCCATCGAGATACCATCCCATGGCGATCTTCTCGGCTGTGGCGTCGGCATGGAAGTCCACCACGACCATCTTCGTCTGCGCCTTGATCTTGGCCAATGCGGCCGTCGCGCTCTTGAACGGACAGTCGATGGCCTGCATGTAGACACGTCCCTGGATCTGTAACACACCGATCGTGCGCTGGTCGGGAAGCGTTATCACATACCACCCACGTCCGGGATTCTCTTGCGGATAGTTGTGAGGGCGAAGGACATTCGGCGTGGAGGCAAGGAGGGGACGTGCCTTCCAGTTCTCCCAAATGTGATTGCCCGTGGTGATGCAGTGCACCCCTGCGTCGAAAAGCTGTTTCGCCTCGACTTCGGAGAGACCTTTTCCATCGACGATGTTCTCACCATTCACGATGACGCATTCGGCGGAGAATCGCTCGATAAGTGCCGGAAGTTGACGTAGGACCTCTCGAAGACCAACGTGGCCAACAACGTCGCCAATGAACAGCACGGAAAGGTCTTGTGCCACGGATGGACTCGCAAGGAATGAACAAAGCGAACAAAGATACGAGGGTGTGTGGCTAAATTCGTGGATACACGAAAGGAAGTCATGTCAACTCGCATTTACACGAAAACCGGCGACGACGGGACCACGGGTCTGTTCGGCGGCAGTCGTGTCTCGAAAGATCACCTCCGCATTCATGCCTATGGAACGGTGGACGAGTTGAACTCGATCATCGGCATTGCACTCACATACGACATGCCGCACGACGTACGTGAACAGCTTCTCGCCATTTCCTCGGAGTTGTTCACGGTGGGAGCAGACCTCGCCACACCGCTTGATCCACCGCCCATCTATGATATTCCACGTGTGGCCGAGGAACATATCCTCGATCTTGAACGTCGTATCGACGCCTTCGATGCAGAACTCTCGCCGCTCAAGAATTTCATTCTACCCGGAGGTGCTCCGGCGGCGGCTCAATTGCATTTGGCGAGAACGGTCTGTCGGCGTGCAGAGCGACTTACCGTCTCCTTGGCCGTACACGAAGATCTTGGCGGATTCGTAGTTCGCTACTTGAACAGACTGTCCGACTACCTGTTCACGACAGCGCGCATTGTCAACCATCGTGCCGGCATCGAAGACACGCCATGGCGTCCCCGGGCCTAGGCGAATCGAGGCAAGCACCCAGTCCACGTATATTTGTCGTTCTGATTCACCAGTTGTTCACTCAAGGAGTATCTGCTATGAAGCATCTGTTAAAGCTCAACATTGTTGTGCTGGCATTGACCGCACTGGTCATGGTCGGCTGTAACACGAATGATGTCGTCGATCCGGGACCGAAGGTTGCACCTGCCGCACCAACGAATCTCATGGCAAAGTCCGTCAGCGAAACGAAGATCGGTCTGAAGTGGACAGCATCCACTGGCACGGTGATCCCAACGGGATACAAGATCGTCGTACGCGAAAAGGGCGCCGCATCGTCACAAACCCTTGATGCCGGTACGTCGACAGCTGCCGAGATCTCTGCCCTTACCGAAGGCAAGATCTATGAATTCTCCGTCTACGCTGTGAACGATACGGCAAAGAGCGCCGCGACATCCGTTGTCGAGTGGGCACCTGCTCGCCGTGCCACCGGTACGTTCAAGCTCTATTCGTCGAACAATACGACCAACGGCTCCGGTCTTGCCATCGTTGGCATGACATCGCCAGCCGTCTTGAAGATCTCTCAGGGCGATCTGTGGGACATTTGCTTTGATGACAAGACAGCGGGCGATCCTCGCATCGGCTCCCCGGGTCAAAGCCGTTATGTCGACAACAACTACAAGTTCCCGAACGGCAAGGATGCTAAGGTCGTCTACCTTGCAACCCTTCAGTATCCGGGTGTGAACTCCATCGACGAGATCTACGAGACATCGGCACTTGCCATCCCATCGACCAATGGCGAGAAGATGCTCCAGCTCAACACGGTCACCGGCACAACAGGCTTCGGCTTTGTGATCGGCACGAAGAACGCAGACAACTCTGTGAACTTCGCCAAGATCGTTGTGAAGCGCGTTGGTGGAAACCTCGTCCAAGGCACGGGTGCTGATTCCTTCGTAGAATGCGAAGTATCGTATCAGTACATCAAGGACGTTCCATACGCACTGCGTGCAGCCTTTGAGCGCTACAACTCCAGTGTTCACGCACCACGCGGCAAGTTCTAAGCGTTCCGCAACGAACCATCGATAACGAAAAAAGGGCATCCGAGATCTCGGATGCCCTTTTTCATTTCAGAGTCGTTCGTTGGTCTTAGCGGCTCTTGCGGATCTGTACTTCCGTGGCCGTACCTTCTGGCTTTGGTGCCGGCGCGGCTACCTTGGCTGCCTTCTTGGCAGACTTGGCCTTCTTCGCTTCAGCGGCTGCCTCTGCTTCTTTGGCAGCGGCTTCGGCCTTTGCGATCGAATCCTTGATGGCAGCGCTATCTACGGCCGGTGCGGGCGGAGGAGGCGGAGGTGTGGTCGGTGCCTCTTCGACAGGTGCTGGCTTCGGCTCTTCGGCCTTTTGGCATCCGACAGAAAGAAACGCCACAGCAGCAACGATCCCCGCTGCCTTCAAGAACATAGAACCCTTCATGTGATCTCCTCGAACAATTGGTGATAGAGTGGTCTGGACGTTGAATCACTGTTTTTTACGAAGTCGTGCCCCGAATGCACCATCCATTTTATGAATGTGCGGGAATGTTTGCAAGTAACCATCCTTACAGACGGGCTCAAGCAAGAAATACTCGGCTGGTTCGAGCTCGAAGTCGGGGTGTGACGCAAGGAATCGTTCGACGGTTCCCATGTTCTCCTCCGGCTCGATCGTGCAGGTGCTGTACACCAATGTCCCGCCGGGTTTGACAAGAGAGGCGGCATGGTCCAGCATCGTGTATTGGATCTTGCTCATCGAACGTACATCGTCGAGGTCGCGACGCCATTTGATATCGGGCTTCTTTTGCAGTGTGCCAAGGCCGCTGCAAGGAGCGTCCACCAAGACCAGGTCTGCCTGTTCCTTTGGCTTGAACTCTCGTGCATCACCGTGCACCGTCTCGACGATGGTCACGCCGGCGCGGGCTGCATTGTCACTGATGAGCCTCAGTTTGCTCTCGTACTTGTCGAGCGCCACAACGCGACCTTTGTTCTGCATCAGTTCACCGCAGTAGACGGACTTTCCTCCGGGGGCGGCACAAAGGTCGTAGACCAGCATTCCGGGCTTGGGATCGGCCAACTGCACCACAAGCGATGCACTCGCATCTTGAATGCTCACCTGTCCTTCTTCGAAGAGCGGCGTGTTCCGGATATCGCGCAGCGACGTGATCAGCACGCTCGACGTATGCATCGTACCTACTTCGTGCTTGATCTCTTGAGCGGTGAGATAGTCGCGCACGGCCTGCACGGACGTCTTCAGCAAGTTCACCCGCATGGTGAGCATCGGGCGTTGGTTGTTCGCATTCAGCAGGGCCTCGGCGGCCTCCGAACCAAAGCGCTCAAGGTAACGCCGCACCATCCACTGCGGATGCGCATAGACGATGCTCAGGTAGAGCACTTCGTTCTCTTCACGTGCCGGATAGCGGATGTTCGTCAGGTTGCGCAACACGTTGCGGAGCACGCCATTCACGATACCGGCATGACGTTCGCCCTTGAAGCCCTTGACGATCTCCACCGATTCATTGATGGCGGCAGGGGCCGGGATCTTCGAAAGGAAGAGCATCTGGTAGAGAGCGATCCGGAGGGAGTTCTTCACCAGCGGAAGGCACTTGGTGAATTCGCCGTGATAGAAGCCGGTGAGCACCCAATCGATCCTGGATTGCCACCGCACGCAGCCATTGACGAGTTCCGTGCAAAGGGCGCGATCTGCAGGTGAAAGTTCGGTGCGACGAAGTTCTCCGTCGAGCAGCTTGTCGACGTACGAGTCGCTGCTCTCATAGCGGCTCAGCAGCTTGACAGCGATACCTCGGGCAGTTTCAAAAATGGGCGCCGTGGACGTTGGCTGCGACGAGGATGGGGTATCTGGTGTCATGGAACGTAACGAAATCGGCGTTCATGCATCGTACGAAACAGAACGGCCGAAGAAGGTGCTTGAATAGTTTCCCGAACGGCAATATTACTCAATTAATTCCCTTGCGTTGAAGGATCGGTCATGGTAGATTTCGCCCCCGACACATCCCTTCCCACCTGCCCGCCCTTCCCTATGTCCCGTCCTTTCGTGACCATGATCCTGCTCGCGACATTCGTTTGCGGAGCGTTTCGGGGCAATGCGCAGGAAAACGTGATGGATTCGGACCCATTGATGGCGCGCAAGAGGCTTGTGTACTCCATGGTGGGACCGTACGGCGGGTTCTCGTTCAGCAACCAGGGTGGGACCTTCACCACGGCGTGCAACTGCGAATTCACGGGTGGAGCGGGCACCAACTTCGTTGGTGGCATCGTGTTCGAGCGCCTGACGCGGTCGAGGATCACCTGGGGAGCCACGCTGGGGTACGACGATCGGAGCATCACGGCAGCCTTTCAAGAAGTGGAAGGCGTTGTCCAGCGCTCTCCGAGCACCGGCAGGGAGTATACCGTCCCGATCACGTTCCGGAACGAGGCGGTCACGGGGATCCAGATGATCACGGCCATGCCCTTCGTGAAGTACCACCTCATGGACTGGCTGTTCGTCCGGGGAGGGCCATCGGTGTCGTACATTTTCAACAGCACGGTGAAACACACAAAAGAATTGCTCACCGAGACGGTGTCGTTCCCAACCGGGGAGATCGCAACGGTTTCGTTGCCGGGAACGGATGCAAGGAGCGTGGTCTTGGAGGATGGGCCCATGCCACAGATCAATCCACTGCAAGTGGGGCTGACAGGGGCCATGGGACTGGAATTCCGCATTGGGAAGAAGTTCCTTTTGGCGCCGATCGCCCAGTACACGTTCCCGTTCACGACGATCTCCGGACGGGGTGACGGGTTCACGATCCGGTCGTTTCAGGTCCTTCTCGAAGGCCGCTGGATCTTGTGATCGTGGTCAAATGTGACATTTGTTTTTGCGAGTAGCGGGCAATTCTCTATTTTTTCCGTTCGACGCGGGAATGGAGTGTGGAAAACACTCCTCAGCATGGGCGACTACCTTTTTCATGTATCGGGATGTGTGTTATGCAGCGTTTTTTCTTTGTCGTGTGGTGTCTGGTCCTGTGCACAGGAATCGGACGGGCTGCTGCTCCAACGACCAACGAACCCACGTTGTACGGTGTGGTGATCGAATCGTCGACGGCACCCCAGGACGGCAATGCACGCGGCGATATTCTTGACGATCCAAAGAAGATCCGCATTCTGAACCTCGGCAAGGTGATCAACCACGCCGGCTTGGACTACGGTCCGACCATCAGTGCTGATGGCAAGACCTTGTATTTCGTGTCGAACCGAAAGGGAGGCCGCATCACCCGTGATGGCGACTTCTCGCACGACTTCTGGGCGGCAAAGAAGCTGAACAACCTGGACACGGTGTTCTTCTCGCCCTACAACATCGACACCGTGGATGCAGGCGTGAACAGTGTGTTCAACGAAGGCGTGGCGACCATCGCTGCCGACCGTCAGACACTCTACTTCACGGGTTGTAACCGCCCGGATGGCTTGGGCGACTGCGACATCTACGTTTCCGAAGTGCAAGGCGATCGCTGGGGCAAGCCGGTCAACCTCGGTCCGAACGTCAACTCCGAGTTCTGGGATTCCCAGCCGACGATCTCTCCCGACAAGACACGACTGTATTTCGTCTCGAACCGCCCTTCGCCAACGAATCCCGATGGTGAAGGCGAAACGGATACCGATATCTGGTATAGCGAGTACGACGACGACATGAATGAATGGAAGAAGGCCAAGAACCTTGGACCGGACGTGAACACGGCAAAGCGCGAAGCTTCGCCATTCATCGGTGCCGACGGAAACACACTCTTCTTCGCATCGGACGGACACGTACCGAACATGGGCGGCCTGGACTTCTATCGTACGAAGCGCACAGGCGAAAAGGACCGCGAAGGCCGTGACCGCTTTGCCAAGCCAACTCAACTCCCGGCACCGATCAACACGAAGGAAGACGAGCAGTTCATCTCCTTGCCGGCATCCGGCGACGTGCTGTACTTCTCGTCCCGTCGCAAGGACCTCCCAGGATTCCAAGGCGACCTCGACATCTTCATGGCCTTCATCCCGACGTACTTCCGCGCTGTGAACCTTATCGTGAACGTGATCGACGAATGTACCGGTCAGGCCATCCCCGCCACGGTCACGTTCAAGAACATGAAGACGGGTCGCTCCGTCAAGGACAGCGTGAACACGGCAAGCCATGTCGAATCGAACACGATCGTCACGAACGACGACTACGGTACGGGCGCAGCAAAAGAGCCGATGGTGCAATTCGCCATCACGGCCTTCTCTCCAGCCTACGGCGAGCGTAGCATCAACGTCGACGTTGAAGATCCGGGCGAGACCACAGATGCAAATGCTCTGAACGGCGGCGAGATCCGCAAGACGATCATGCTTGGACAACGTCCGGTGATCGGATCCGAAATGGCCTTCTCGGCCTGGTCGAAGCAAAAGAACAACGCGTTCCGCGGTCTCGTGATGGAAGAGAAAGCAACGATCATTCTCTATCCGCTCCTGAACTACATCTTCTTCGATCTGAACAGCGCCGACTTCCCATCGCGCTACACGCTCTTCAAGAACGCCTCGCAAACGGCGAACTTCAACGACGAGAAGATCCCCGGCGGTACGTTCGACAAGTACTACACGGTTCTCAACATCTACGGCTATCGCCTGAAGAAGTATCCAAACGTGAAGCTCGAGCTGGTCGGATGTTTGGATGAGACGAACGAAGACAAGAACTCCGATCTTTCGAAGCGCCGTGCCGAAGTGGTCTTCAACTACTTGAAGAACATCTGGGGCATCGACGAAAGCCGCATGAAGATCACATCACGCGGTTGGCCGGCACTGAAGTCCAACATCAAGGATTCCTTCGGGATCGTTGAGAATCGCCGCACTGAGATCCTCTTCAGCGGTGATCCGGAAGAAGTATGGCAGTGTATGCGTCCGATCCTCGACAACGATCCAACGCTCACACCCGATCCCGACAAGATGAACTTCACGATGAAGAACGGTATCGATAACGAGATCGTAGCTTCACGTCGCATCGAAGTGATGCGCAACGGTCAGCTCTGGAAGACGCTCAAGGAAGTTGGAACAGTCGATCCTACGAAGGAATGGGACTGGGCCAATGAGTTGGGCGATTATCCGAAGGACGAAGTGCCGTATGAGTGTACACTGATCGTGACGTCGAAGAATGGTACTGAATGCCGTTCCGAAGTTCACAAGATCCCTGTCAAGCAGATCAGCACCAAGGAGATCGCCACAACACGTGGTGAGCAAAAGACACTGGAAAAGTACAACCTCATCCTCTTCCCGTTCGACAAGTACGAAGCAGGTCCGTTCAACGAGCGCATCTTGCAAGAGTACGTGTACCCACGCGTGAAGGCGAACTCCGAGATCCATGTTGAAGGTCACACGGACGTTGTTGGTATGTACGAGCACAACAAGAAGCTCTCTGAGAATCGCGCAGGAACGGTCAAGAAGGGCGTCGATGCCAAGACCGGTGGCAAGTATCTGAGCCTCGAAAGCATCGGTACCGGTGAGGATCAAGAGCTGTACACGAACAATCTGCCGGAAGGTCGATTCTTCAACCGTACCGTGCAGGTTCGCATCGAAACACCAATCGATATGTCCGGCCAACCCTAAGTAGACATTCGTTCAATGTTTGAACTCAAAGGAGGATGGAAACATCCTCCTTTTTTTTACCGCGTATGATCCACTGGAATGTAAGCCCGATCGCCTTTGACCTTGGATTCATTGCTCCACGGTGGTATGGCGTGCTGTTCGCTACAGCGTTCTTCCTCAGCTATGTTGTGATGCGGAAGATCTATGAGCGCGAAAAGCGCACGCAGGTGGATCTCGATGCACTTACGATCACCGTGATCGTTTCGACGATCGTTGGGGCGCGTCTCGGGCACGTCTTCTTCTACGAGCCGAGCATCATGCTCAACGATCCGTTGGAGACATTCGCCGTATGGCACGGTGGCCTTGCAAGTCACGGCGGCGCCTTGGGCATCATCACCGGACTATGGATCTATCACAAGCGTCGTCCATCATTCTCCTTCATCTGGTTGCTCGATCGTCTTGCCATCGTTGCCGCCCTAAGCGGCATGTGCATTCGCATCGGTAATCTCTTCAACTCCGAGATCATCGGACACGAGACAACGGTGCCATGGGCATTCGTGTTCGAGCGCGTCGACATGCTTCCTCGCCACCCTACGCAGATCTATGAGGCCCTTGTCTGCCTTGCTTTGTTCGTGTTGCTGTGGCGCATGTACAACGCCGGCGTGGCCATGCGAGCGCCGGGCAGATTGATCGGAACGTTCCTTGTGCTGCTCTTCACAGCACGGTTCTTCATCGAGTTCCTAAAGGAACGTCAGGTGGAATTCGAGAATGCCCTTCCCATCGACATGGGACAGATCCTGAGCATACCGTTCGTGGTCGTCGGTGTGTGGCTTCTACTTCGAGATCGGACTAAATGAGGCGACCATACTGATGAGGTCGTTCTTGGTGTTGGCGTCGGTCGCGTGCACGTTGTAGTTGGCAGCAGCTACATAGGCAAGGCCATTGCTGATGACGACCTTCATGTAGGACTGTCCGCCATTCTCCGCATTGGTGAACGTGAGAAACGCGGTCTGATTGGCCTCGTCGTATCGGACGGTAGGGTTCTGGTCGATCAATCCGACCTGCTTCATGCTTTCTACAGTGAGTTCCACACAGCTACGCACGTCGGAACACCCTTGCATCGGACCTCGTGTCACGTTCAAGAACTCACCTCCGGCACCACGGATCTGTGTAACGGGCACAAGAGGGTTCTGGAATCCCTCGTCGTCGTTCTGAATGGACCATGCCGAGGGGTTACTGGCAGAGATCACAAATCCCGCTTTGCGGTTGATCAAATTCTTTCCGACGAACTTGCCGGCATCGATCACCTGTCCGCTGGCTTCCACACGTTGCACGACACTATCGCTGATCGTTCCCGTGCTGAACTGCACATCGCCATTTGACGTCTGCAGCGAGGACGAGGGTTGTTGGATCTGTTCTCCAATGGGCTTGTCCAAACTCACCTTGAACTTACCCGACGTGATGTCGATGTCCAGATCGCCCTTGCGATCGCCAACGGTATTGAAGAACAGGATCATCGCCAATACGCCAAGCACCCCACCGGCCCCTACGGTGATCATCAGTCGCTTGGTCTTTTCGCGTTCGACGGCAATGTTGGTTTCGTCGGACATGGCCCCTCCACAGTGAAGGCTCAAACATACGCCTGCAAGCGGTAATTTCGTGCAACAACGACCATCACGAACATAGAGGCGTACATGTCGATCCAAACGATCACGGTCATCGGTGCCGGCACCATGGGAAATGGTATCGCGCACGTATCCGCACAACACGGCTTCACGGTCACTTTGTGCGACGTGAGCCAGGCCGCACTTGACAAGGCCATGAAGACCATCACAGGTAATCTCGACCGTCAGGTGAAGAAGGAAGCGATCACCGAGGACGAGAAGAATGCCACCCTTGCACGCATCACCACGCAAACATCCCTTGAGGAAGCTGCACGTGCCGCAGATCTTGTGATCGAGGCTGCCAGCGAGCGCCTCGAGATCAAGCAACAGATCTTCGCCACACTGGATGCCGTCTGCAAGCCCGACGCCATCCTTGCCTCGAACACATCGTCCATCTCCATCACACTCCTTGCCGGCGGTACGAAGCGTGCCGACAAGTTCATCGGCATGCACTTCTTCAATCCGGTACCGGTGATGAAGTTGTGTGAGATCATTCGCGGTCTTGCCACGAGTGACGAAACGTATACAACCGTGAAGGACATGGCAGAGAAGCTCAGCAAGGTCCCTGTGGAGGTGCAGGACTATCCCGGCTTCATCAGCAATCGCATTCTCATGCCCATGATCAACGAGGCGGTGTATTGCGTGATGGAAGGGATCGCATCGATCGAGGACATCGACACGGTGATGAAACTTGGAATGGCGCATCCGATGGGTCCGCTCACGCTTGCCGACTTCATCGGTCTTGACGTCTGCCTCAGCATCATGGAGGTCTTGCACGACGGACTTGGCGACACGAAGTACCGTCCATGTCCACTGCTTCGCAAGATGGTGGCAGCGGGTCAGCTAGGGCGGAAGAGTGGCAAGGGCTTCTACGCATATTGATCTTGCACGTGCGGATGCGATCGTGCGCTTGAGCGCATTGTTCGCAGCCGTCTCGCAAGCGATCGGTTTTGTCGTCTACGTGCGAACACAGCCGATCGTCGTGGCCGATCTCGATCTGTCCACGCTTCAGTCGGCACTTCACAACCCGCACGGCTACCTGATCCCGGCCATCGGAACACTGATCAGCATGCTGCTCCTGCTGCGAAGTTCCTACGATGTCTATCAACGATTTCATGCAACAGCGCCACGCCCCGCCATCTTCGGCAGCGTGGCGCTGTTCGTTTCCATGGTCCTGTTCATTGCGAACGACGTGCACGCCATTGCCAAGCTCGATCTCTGGAAGCTCCATGGTGTGTTCGCACGAACGGGCTTCGGCTTCCTCCTCGTGGCTCACATGTCCATTGCCTACGCCGCCGGTGATCGCTATCGCATGCACGGCATCGTTGGGGCTTGCTGCTTCTTTCTTGCGGCGATCATCGTCGGCTTCAACATCGGATCGCTCTTCGGTGCGAGCGAGGTGATCTATCTGATCGCATTCTATACATCCACCTCTACGCTTCTGCGTGCAGTTGAGGAAGACGGCGCTACTGCTTGAACATGAAGTGAACGTACGAGGCCGATCACAACGGTCATGCAAACCAGCGGATGTGGTGTTGCGGTGCGTACCACGTTGTGGTGCTACCAACGACGTCGGTGCCAACGCTCGGTGCACGACGGATGATCGGCGTGCCGTTGGAGATCCCGTGGATGAGCCACTCATGACCGATGAACTCAATGGCCTGAATGGAGACCTCGAGCGGGATGCTTGTGTCGGTGTTCTCCAGCGAGATGTTCTCAGGACGTATGCCAAGCGTTTTACCGCTGTAGGGCATCAAGTTCATGGACGGACTTCCGGTGAACGACGCTACAAAGGGCGTCGCCGGGTTGTCGTAGATCTCGCGTGGTGTTCCAACTTGCTGCAGCGTTCCTTCGTTGAGGATGGCCATGCGATCGCTCATCGTCATGGCCTCGACCTGATCATGTGTCACATAGACGCTCGTCACACCAAGTCGACGTTGCAGGGCGCGGATCTCGGCACGCATGTGCGTGCGCAGTTGTGCATCGAGATTGGAAAGTGGCTCGTCGAAGAGGAAAACGCGGGGCTTACGAATGATGGCACGACCGAGAGCAACGCGTTGACGTTGACCGCCCGATAGTTGTTTGGGCTTTCGCTCTAGGAGCGACGTGATATCGAGCATCCTTGCCACCTCGCCTACCCTGGTCTCGATCTCTGCCTTGGCCACCTTGCGAACGGAGAGCGGGAATCCAAGGTTCTGTGCAACGCTCAAGTGCGGATAGAGTGCATAGTTCTGAAAGACCATGCCAACGTCGCGTTTGCGTGCCTCGACATCATTCATGCGTTCACCGTCAAAGAGAAGGGAACCATCCGTAACGGACTCCAATCCGGCGATCATGCGGAGCAGTGTGCTTTTGCCGGAGCCCGACGGACCGACGAGCACGAAAAACTCGCCCGGTTCGATGGTGAAGGAGACCGAGCGAAGCGGAGTGACCTTGTCATACGACTTCGAAACGTTGTCGAACGTGATGCTCGTCATGGCTTGTCCAATTGTTCATAGAGCTTGCGCTCCTCGTCGGTGAGTGACGTGGGTATGTGCGCCTTCACCGTAACATACAAATCTCCGCGCTTGTCGGTCGAGCCATAGACGGGCATTCCAAGTCCGCGCAGTCGAAACCGCGCATCCGGTTGCGTGCCTGCGGGGATCGTGAGCATGGCCGTGCCGCTCAAGGTTTGTACGGGATGTTTCTTTCCGAGGACGAGCGTTGTGATGGGCACCACTTCGGTGCAAGCGAGGTCGTTCCCGTCTCGCACATACCGATGATCGGTTGCAATGCGCACTTCAAGGATGCCTTGCGGGATTTTGAGTTGTTGTTTGTCGGCAATGCCGGACTTGAATGCGATATCGATCTTCTCATTGCCGAGGGCAAGACGTTTGCTCACACCCGTGAATGCTTCTGCGAGGGTGAGGGTGACGCCATAGATGCGCTGTTGCGGTTTCGGTTGACGTTGTCGAGTACGACGTCCACCGCCACCACCGAACATCGCTTCGAAGAAATCCGACATCGTCGCGCCATCGCCGAAAATGTCGCTCAGGTCACCTTCGAACTGCTGTCCACCACCTTGCGAGAACGCATCGAACGATGTGTTCCCGCCACGTCCGCCTTGCGACTTGAATTGCTGATACTGATTCGAAAGGGCATCGTACTTCGCCTTCTTCTCGGGATCGCTCAGTACCTCGTTTGCTTGCGAGATGCGTTTGAAATTCTCTTCGGCCGTTGGATCGTTCGGATTCGCATCCGGATGATACTTGCGTGCAAGGGATCGAAACGCCTTCTTGATATCGTCGGCAGAAGCGTTACGATCGAGGCCAAGATCGTTATAGTAGTCGCGGTATTCCATGTGGTGATAGACGGATCAGGCTGTTCCTTCGTGGTCAGAGCACATCGCCCAAACCCAAGTGATACCAACGTTTCAAGAAGATCGCGAAGAGGATCAGAAAGACCGTGCCAACGAAGAGCAGCACGCCCACCACTTTCCCCGCAGATGTGCGCGTGGTGCGCAACGATGCCTTTACGACGGCCTCGGTGAGTTTCTCAACGTAGGCGAAGAGCGGCACAAAGATCAGCACGATCGTACCCATGCCAAGCAGCGTTGCCGTCACGGGACGGAATTGTTCGGTCTCGCTCATGATCTTGTCTTCCACCAATCCCGTGAGCAGGTACGAGACAAGAACGGTCACCGTGAAGATCACGGCTTTTGTCACATGCTTCATCATTCGACGGACCTTCTAGTACAATTCTGCGGGGATGGTGTTGTGCATCTTCTCGATGTGCAGTTCCACATCCCCATGTTCCGTGGTGGTGAACATCTGCTCGTACTTCGAGCCCCATGCCACCTCGTTCCCCTTGTAGGAATAGCGCGAATAGAAATGCTGTCCGACCGTGTCGTCGAAGGCATTCAGGATCACAAGGAACTCCGCATTGCGAGCGATCAGGTCTTGATGCGAGATGCCATAGAGCGGACTGTCGAGCGTGATCGCATGAACCAACGTCCAGTTAAGAGCGAGCGACACAAGATGATCGAGCTCGAGTGGGAGTTCATAGTATCGGCGGTTGTGCGAGCTCCCGTTCTCGTCCTGCATCACCATGAACAGCGTGGCGCGTGCATCCATGATGGCGCTATCGCGTTCGTTGGCAAGTCGCAGCATGAAGCCGTTCTTCCCGTCCTTGTAGGGAGCAACGACGGCCACTTCAGAAAAGAGAATGCGTGGTTTGATGCGAGAGAAACGTCCGAATGCAAGTCCGGTGAATATCCCAAAAATGAACAGTCCCGCCATTGCTTCTAGGGCTGCAACAAGGCTTACCCATGCGCTTCCTGGAGCAAGGTTGCCGTATCCAACCGTTGTGAGTGTTTGTGCACTAAAGAACATTGCGCTAGCGAGCTCTTCGTACCAATCGCCGTTCTTTCCATTGATGATGTTCTCTGTTCCCAACAGCATGTAGACAACACCGAACAATACGTTCACCACAACATACGCTGCGACGGTGAAGGCGAAATACTTCGTCCACGATATCGTAAGCAACTGGTGATAGATATCACTTGGATGAAAACGTTCGCCGCGACGGAGTACGTTAAGATTGCCATCGCGGTTGACGATGCGACCTGTAGCACGTCCGTATTTGATCCCGAACCCAGGGTCCGATGTGGGTCGTTGTGCCATCTATATCAAGTTCCGTTCTGCAAGGCTTGTGAACTCATCACCACCGATGATCACGTGATCGAGTACGCGAATATCGACGATACGACCTGCATCGACAAGCTGTCGCGTGATGGCCATGTCCTCTTTCGACGGTTCGGTGTTTCCCGACGGATGATTGTGCACAAGGATAACGGCTGCGGCATTCTCCGCAATGGCAAGACGGAACACTTCGCGAGGATGGATGAGCACGCTGTTCAGTGAGCCTTCGCTCACGGTCACATCGCGCACCACTTGATTCGCTGTGTTCATCAGCAGTACGTGGAACGACTCTGTGCGTTGATGTCGAAGTCGCGGTGCCATCAGGCGTGCAAGGATGGCCGGCGATGTGATCACCGGTCGTGCCTTGAACGGTTCAGCCTGGATGCGATGGGCGAGCTCCAGGGCAGCGCAGATCGTAGCGGCCTTGGCAGCGCCCATGCCGTTGATCGACCGAAGTTCCGACACGTCACGAGCGGCCAGATCCGTCAGCGACGGGAAGCGTTCCAGCACGCTGCGGGCAATATCGGCGGCACTTCTGCCGGTGGTTCCGTGACCGATGAGAAGTGCCATCAATTCCATGGTGCTCAGTGCGGCCGGACCGTGATGGAGCAAGCGTTCGCGCGGCATATCGGTCATTGCGGCCTTGCCTCCTTGCCCACCCTTTCCGCAGCGGCGCTCCGAGCTGCACAGCGGAGCATGAGAAAATCGAACATCGCAGGGTCCATATGTTTTTACGATCTTTGCGCCTCAAAAAAATCACGGAACACGGCCAAGAACATGCTCGATCTTCTCATCTACCATCTGCACATCGTCGGGGCATTGTATGCCTTCACGAAGAGGTGGCAGGAGGAAGGGCTCAAGGGAGGGTTCTTGGCGCTTGGGATCTGTGCATTGGCGTTCACCATCCTGTGGTCGCTCACGGGGCCGGTGGCGCGCATGATCATGCCCCAGGCGGCGGTACCGGGAGACTGGTTCACATCGGACACGTTGTCGCTCATTCTGGTCTTGATCCCCGGCAGCATCTTCTTCTGGCTGTTCTTCTACAAGGGAAGTGATCGGTCGGTGGAGGAACGTGACGAGGTGGAGTGAACTTTTTCCACAAAACCATTTGGTTGGTATTACCATTTTGCCGTAAGTTTGTCGTCCCCACTGCGGCGATCGCAGGTGCGGGAGAGGGTTGAGGCCCCAGAGCTTCAACTCTTTTTTGTTCGGTGTTCTTTGACAACGGGAAGCATCCAAGAAAAGAAAAAGGGTAGGTCTAAGCGCCTGAACGCAAGTTCAGGAGCCATATCTACCCCGTCAATTGGAAACAATTGTTTCAATGCAGACAGGATCACAACTTCAAAACAGAAGTCAAACAC
>JAFDZT010000006.1 GCA_018266735.1 Bacteroidota bacterium
CAACTAGCTTTCGGACATCTTCGGAAGTAGCACATGCTTTCACCACATGCTACTTGGTGCACATTCTGGAAGTACGGCAGGCGAATGGGAGTAGATTGTATGTAGCCCATTGATGGAGCACCAATAATATTCTGATCATTGGCGCCCCAGAAATAGACGTCGCCTTCGGTCGTTACTGCAAATCGGCTAACGTCATTGCTTTCAATACTTTGAATAGTAGTACTGTCAGGCAGCAACGCCCGCACGGGCGACGTGCGTGGCTGAGTTGTTCCATCACCAAGGCCGCCCTTCCCATTGTACCCCCATGAATACAGGTTGCCATCCTTGCAAAGCATCATCACAACGCCAGAGCCAACTTTAAGATGTTGAGCATCAAGAGTATGCCTAGCAATGACGAGCATGAGGCATGTGAGGGCCAACAAGTGAACAACTGACGGTTTACTTAAGGACATGGCAACTCCTAGTCTCAACTGGTGATTCCAATCTGGCCTGCCCTTGAACTGGAGATTCCGCGCGCGTTGATCACTTCATTCTGCACGAAACTGACCACCGCATCTTGCAATATGCGGAGCTGTTAAGGCCAATGATAGATTGCAGATGACTCTTCGTTGGCGTGCAGTTTCGAGTGGTCACTTTGACGCGGAAACGGGAGGTCACTTTGCGCAGATGCAGCAACATATCTGTCACAAATGATAACCCCCTAAAAACTAATAAACCCCTGCAAGCTAAGTGCTCACAAGGGCTTACTATCAATTCGTGGTAGCGGGGGCAGGACTTGAACCTACAACCTTCGGGTTATGAGCCCGACGAGCTACCAATTGCTCCACCCCGCGGTGTTAGATTTCAAATATAGGGAAAATTGTTGGATCCACAAGCAGAGCGTGCAAATACATGTGCTGTAGGTGTCAGGGAACGATGTACACGCGGTTCGCTAGCCTGCAACGTTGCAGGATGCCAACGATGCGGTTGCCGTAGCCGCTGCGCGGTGTATTGAGGTGATGCATTCGGTAGTAACTACGGTTGATGTATACCAAGATCTGATCCCCAACGCGAGCACTGTCTGCGATGCGCGTGGGGAGCGTGATGCTGCCCGTGTCTGCGCACACGAACGAGGTGTCGAGCACGGAGAAGGAGCCGTCGGTAAAGACGGCAATGCTCACGTACAGACTGTCTGCTCGAGTGCCACCAATGGGGATGGGCGCGCGTGCTGCCTTGCTCCAATCAACAACGACGGCGGCTGTATCGACGCCCATCTCAGCCTCGGTGAGAATGCTGTCGGTAATGATCATGGTTGTGTCTGGCCAGGTGACCGACACGGCGAGCTGCTTGTTGGGGAAGATCATGAACCGAGCCGCTGCATCATCTCCGGCCAACGCTACAAGCGGCTCCTCGTTGACCAACAGCATCGGGTTTCTGTCCATCCCTTCGGCGGTCACGATCCATCCCTCTACGTTCGATACGAACTGTGTTGTAGCCGTAGCTCCGAACATTCGACGATAGGTAGCATCGATATCCACTAGCGCATCCAATGGCTGTGTGTCCGGTGTGCCGTGCCGACGTCGCTGATCGACATACCGTTGCAGATCGCGACGCGCGTCGAGGCCGTTGGTGATCAGCGGACCCAACGTGCTCGAACCACACCCTGCAAGCATTGTTGCCGTAATGATCGATATGATCAGGAGAGAATTCTTCACAAGAGATTCACACGAGTTTCAAAAGTATGTCGTTATTGCAAACCGATGCATCGACTCTTCATAGCCCTGTTCTATTGTGCGACCGTTTCTCTGAGTGCACAACAACCCACTCTCATGGTGAGTAGTGGTGTTGCGTCATCGAACGCGCATACGTCTGCAAGTGCAACAGCGCACGTATGGTATCCGCTTACAACGATCGGACCGGTCACAGTTGTAGCAGGGCTGCAAGGCGGCCAGGTCTATGCAGTGCCAACACTGATCTCCACGCACACGTCAACCATGGATTCAACGGTCAGAGCACAGGGGACTTCGACGATCACGACCCTGCAGGGTACCGTTGGACTCGACCTTGCCCTTGCCCCCTTCTCCCTTACCATCCTTGCTTTCGCTGGCGGTGCGAATGCAGCGTATCGTGAGGCAACCAGACCGATCTATTCGTACGGCAGCTCGTCGTCAGAGGCCCTCCAATCCACGATCGCTGCGCCATCGTGGGCCGTTGGCGTTGCAGCTCGCATCAGCTATCACATCACGGATGCATGGTCGATCACCGGCATCGTTGGGAGGGATTGGTACAGGTCATCAGTGGTCACGGCCGACAACACGGCGTACGGTGCACCGAGTTATCGAGCAACGTTCAGTGATGGTGCCGAGTATGCGCACATTGGGGTGTCGTATACGTTGCCGCCTCTCGTCCCACGACCGCTTGACGACGTGCTCGATTCTGCCGCTGTTCGGCGCGATCAGTGGTACATCCATGCCATCCTTTGTTCGGCGCACCCGTTCACGGACCAAGCGTATAACCAGTTCAACCCCGGTCTGGCAGTGCAGTGGCGCGATCGTTCGCAAGGATTGACGGGGTTCGCCGAAGGTGGGGGCTATCAGTATTCTGAAGGTGACCGTGCGATCTACGCCGGTGGCGGACTCCTGGCTCCCGTCTTCACCGAATGGGTGAAGCTTGGTGTATTGGCAGGTTTGCTAACCGTGTATGATGGGGGCGGTATGCGCGTGTTTCCCGCCCTCTCGCCCCGCCTTACGATCGACACCCCATGGCTCTCCGCATCTGCCCTCCTGATCCCGGCGGGGGAGTCGACGGCGATCGGGTTTGTTGTGGGAATCCCAGTAAAGTGACAAGTGACAAGTGACAAGTGACGAGTTGAGTGACAAGTGACGAGTTACGAGTGACAAATTCAAAGACCCGACCGCAACTCGTCACTTGTCACTTGTCACTTGTCACTTGTCACTCGTAACTCTTCTCATCCACTTGTCACTCGTCACTCGTCACTTGTCACTCTCTTTGTGTATAACTACCCCATACGCAACCCCCTTACCCAAAGTATATTTGCCTGTTGTTATTGAATCAGAAATCTCAATGAAGATCTCCCATCGCTGGTTGACGGAATTTGTGGCCTTGGACGCCTCGTGGACGCCGGAGCGGGTGAGTGATACGCTCACCGATCTGGGGGTCGAGGTAGAGCATATCGAGAACCAGGCGGCCGCCCTGAAAGGCTTCGTCACTGGTCATGTGCTCACGTGCGAGAAGCATCCGAAGGCGGACAAGCTGCATGTGTGTTCCGTGGATGTGGGCGATGGGACGAACCGGACGATCGTGTGCGGCGCGCCGAATGTGGCGGCCGGACAAACAGTGTGCGTGGCCCTCGAAGGGGCCATCGTCCCGAACGGTGGCTATGCTATCGAACGGCGTGCCCTGCGCGGCATCGAGTCGCAAGGCATGCTGTGCTCGCTCGTCGAACTGAACCTTGGCGACGATCACTCGGGCATTCATGTCCTTGCCCCTTCCCTCCCTGCCGGAATGCCCCTTGCCCAAGCCCTGGGTGTGGACGATGTGATCTATGAGATCGCCGTAACGCCGAACCGTGCCGACGCCGTGAGTCACCTGGGCGTGGCGCGAGAGCTGGCCGCAAAAGGCGCTCCACGACTGGATCGCACGCCTCCTGTCACGTTTCCCCCGACCGAAGGCCCTCTTACAGTAGATGTTCAAGACAGCACATTATGTCCGCGCTACATGGCGCGCCGGATCACGGACGTGACGATCGGTCCGTCGCCGGCATGGTTGCAGGACCGACTGACGTCGATCGGACTCCGTCCGCGCAACGTGGTGGTGGACATCACCAACTACGTGCTGATGGAATGCGGTCAACCCCTCCATGCCTTCGATGGAGATAAACTCACCAACAATGCGATCGTCGTACGTCGCGCCGCTGAAGGCGAGGCCTTCGTGACGCTGGATTCCAAGCAACGCACTTTGTCGGCCAACGACATCATGATCTGCGATGCCGTCCGCCCCATAGCCATTGCCGGCGTGATGGGCGGCGAGAATTCCGAGATCGATGATCACACGCGCACCGTGGTGCTCGAAAGCGCCACCTTCCATCCCTCGTCCATTCGGAAAACGTCCAAGCGACTTGGTCTCAACACCGATGCCTCGTATCGCTTCGAGCGTGGCGTCGACGTGAACAACCTGGTCTATGCCCTCGACCGTGCAACGCAGATGATCTGTGAGTTGGCAGGGGGCAAGGCGGCGGAACGCATCGACGTGTATCCGAACCCGCAACCACCCGTCACCATCACGGTTCGCTATGCGGCTGTGCGCTCGCTTGTGGGCATGGATGTGGCGGATGCGGACCAACGCGAACGCATGCGATCGATCGGCTGCGATGTTGACGAGATCGATGCGCAATCGTATCGGGTGACGGTGCCATCGTGGCGCGTCGACATGGCGCTTGAATGCGACGTGGCGGAAGAAGTGGCACGTCTTGTTGGGTACGATGCCATCCCACCGGCAACGCATGCTCGCGTGTCGCTGTTGGGTGCGGCACTGCCGGCCCACCTGCGTGCTCCCGAGCATCGGGCTCGTGTGCGCACGTTCCTGGTGGACCAAGGATTCCATGAATGCTATACGGCCGTGCAGACCTCTCCGGAGCGCGCGGCCTTGAACGATGAACGGACGGTGGTGTTGAAGAATCCGTTGGGACTTGAGAACTCGCAGTTCCGCACGTCCATCATTCCGTCGTTATGCACGGTGGCAGGGCTCAACCTGCGCAACGGACAAGATGTGGTGCGGGTGTTCGAGTGCGGCAAGACCTTCCGGCGAGCCGACGCACCGCAGGACAATGGCTTCTCCATCATCGAACGCGAGCATGTGACGGCCCTCATCACGGGTCAGGCCGATGCCCATTGGAGTGCTCCGAAGGCACGTCCGGTGGACCTCTACGACATGCGCGGCACGGCGCAGGCCATGCTGCATGCATGTGGTATCAGGTCGGCAGAATTCCGCATGGTGCCCGATGCGCAGGACACGACCTTGTTCACGCAGAACCGACTCGATGTGATGCTCGGCGCAACGCGCATCGGCACGGTTGGTGAAGTGTTGCCGACGGTGGCGGCCATGGCCGACATCGAGAAGGCCGTCTATGCCTTCGAGTTCGACCTTCGCAGCATGCGTTCCGAGCAGGCCGTCTTCGCGGCCGTGGGAGCCTATCCCACGGTGCGACGTGATGTGGCCTTCGTGGTGGATGAGAACACGACAGCCGCCGATCTTCTTGGCGCCATTCGAACCGTGCCGGCACCGCTGATGCGATCTGCCGATGTGTTCGATGTGTATCGCGATCAGCATCTTGGTGCTGGTAAGAAGAGCATCGGCATTGCCATGACATTTCGAAGTGACGCGCGCACGCTCGTCGATGCAGAAGTTGATGATGTGGTCCGATCGGTGATCAATGCGGCCGCTTCCGCCACGGGAGCAACGGTACGGGGGACAACAGTATGAGCAGCGGTACTCCAAAGCCAGAGGCACAGCCACTCTTCCACGAAGAGGTCAGTGCCGAAACGCGTGTACAACCGGAGCTCGAGGCAACGCTGCTTCGATTCTGGGACATGGTGCGCAAAAGCGCCGATGTGATCGTGACGCTCCGACAGGAGAACGCATCGCTTCAGGCCAAGCTGCAGCAGGCGCGTGCGGTGACCGAGCAGCCGACCGAAGAGCTGCAGCAATTGCGCGACGCACTTACCGATTCCGAATCGCAGGTGCATGCGCTACGCGAAGACCTTGCCGCCTTGCCCACCCTTCGTGACGAAGTGGACGAACTACGGACGCTCACCGTGACCATGTCGGCCGAGATCGCCCGCCTGGAAAAACTTGAAACCGTGATCGAGGACCTCCGCACCAGCGAGCAGGACCTGGTGGGCAAGCTCACCGATGCCAATGCAGAGCTCGAGGAGATGCGGAGGGGGATCGATAGGACGGAAGATCAGAAGGGTGAAGTGACGAGTGACGAGTTACGAGTGACGAGTGAAGTGACAAATGAAGTGACAAGTGACGAGTTACAAGTGACAAGTGAAAGTGCTACGCAGCAAGAAGTGGCGGAGTTGACGTCGCAGCTCATGCAAATGCGGGTTGAGTTGGAGTCGCGGACCGAGGCCTTGCAGGAACTCCGTGTGGTGATGCTCACAGAGCAGCAGGCGCGGCAGGCCATGACCGTGGACACGCAGGCCGATATCGAGCAGGTGATCCTGGAGCGCGAGGCCTTGCGGGCGCGGGTGGACGAGCTCGACGTGGTGGCGCAGCGGTATGCCGAGGCGCAGGAGCGGATCGCCGAACTGGAAGAGTCGCATGGGGAGCTTCGGGCCGAGCTCGAGCGGACCATGGCCGTGGTGAACAAGTACCGTGCGGCCGGCGTGGCCTACCTCGAAGACCCCTCCATGGAGGGGCAGGTACCGCTCTTCGGCATGGAGGCAAGGAGTACGGCGGTCACGCCGTACATGACAGAAGAAGAGGCCAAGGCACTGGCAGATCGCATCGATCTGGTAGCGCAAAAGCTGGCCGAACTTTTGTAAATTGATGGAAACAAGTCATCGACAACGCTGAGCGACCCCAATGTCGAAAGCGATACGAGTACATATCGGTGGAAAGGATCTTACCCTTCGTGGAGACAACGAAGAGAAGATCAAAAGGTCTGTCCGGGAAGTGAATCTCCAGATTCAGCAGCTTCAACAGACGTTGCGCGAGCAATCGACGCCAACGCTTGCATTGTTGGCTGCATTGAACATTGCCGAACGCTATCACGACGTACAAGAGCAGAATTCAAAAGACCTGCAATACGTAACAGAGGAACTGGACAAAATGGGACAGTACCTTGAGCGTGCCTGGAAGCAGCCGTTACCGTGACACCTTTCCACCTTCACTCATCGCCTTCGTTCATTGAGTCGTCCAGCTGCAACTACAGCCGCATTCTGCTATCGTTGTCGCACGCTTGATAAAGAACCTTACAAATTGATCTTTACAGGGTTTCAGGCTCTGGTTAGCAATGGCAGGCCTTGCTCCTCGCAAGAGGAGAATCCGAGGTCGGAGCCCGGTGCCGACTGAACCGGATCATTGGAAGTCAGCGCTAGGCAGGATGATTCCCACCGTGCGTAAAACCTAGGTTCTTTTAGAGACCGTTCACGGGATACCTCCCGGGCGATAGTGGGATGCGGCTCCTTTTATCAAGGAGTAGAGACAATGGACCCAATGATCCTCGCAGTGGTGGTCGGAGCAGCGATCGCTGTGATCGGCTTCCTCGTTACCTACCTGAGTGGCAAGAAGCTCGCAGCGGCAACGCTTGCCGAAGCAGAGGCCAAGGCGAAATCCCTCGCCGATGAAGCTTCCAAGGAAGCCAACTCCATCAAGAAAGAAAAGCTCCTCGAGGCCAAGGAAGAGGCGCAGAAGATCCGTCGCCAGACCGAGGCAGAGCTCGACACGAAGATGACCAAGCTGAAGTCCTTCGAAAAGGAGATCAAGAAGCGCGAAGAAGGTCTGGAGCAAAAGTTCGAGGTGATCGCCAAGAAGGAAAAGCAACTGGCCACCATCGAAGGGGAGCTTGCAAAGAAGGCCTCGACGGTCGACGTGAAGGTGAAAGAGATCGACCTTCTTGTTGAAGAGCAGAACGTCCGCCTCGAGCGCATCACGGGTATGAGTCGCGACGATGCGCGCACGTTCCTCATGGACAACATGGTGAACGAGGCCAAGGCCGCTGCCGCGCAGCTCGTCAAGGACGTGCGCGACGAAGCCAAGCTCAATGCCCGCAAGGAAGCACAACGTATCGTGCTGCAGGCCATTCAACGCACGGCCTCGGACCACTCGGTGGAGAACACCGTATCGGTGGTCAATCTGCAATCCGAAGAAATGAAGGGTCGGATCATCGGTCGCGAAGGCCGCAACATCCGCGCCTTCGAAGCCGCAACGGGCATCGACCTCATCATCGACGATACACCGGAAGCCGTGGTGATCTCAGGCTTCGACGCCTTCCGTCGCGAAACGGCGCGTGTGGCGCTCGAGCGCTTGATGGGCGATGGCCGCATCCACCCGGCACGTATCGAAGAGGTGGTGGAGAAGGTGAAGAAGGAGCTGGAAGAGGAGATCATCCGTGTGGGCGAGAACGCCCTGATGGAGCTCGGCATTCACAACGTGCACCCCGAATTGATCCGCTATGTGGGTCGGATGAAGTATCGTTCGTCGTACGGACAGAACCTGCTGAACCACAGTATCGAAGTTGGATACCTTGCCGGTATCATGGCCAACGAATTGGGTCTGGACGTGAACCTTGCCAAACGTGCCGGATTGCTGCACGATATCGGCAAGTGTGTGGATCGCGACATTGAAGGACCGCACGCCTTGCTCGGTATGGAGCTCGCAAAGAAGTACAAGGAGCATCCGCTGATCGTGAACGCCATCGGCGCCCACCACGACGATATCGAAATGGAATCGCCGATCGCTGTTCTTGTGCAATCGGCTGACTCGATCAGTGGCGCACGCCCTGGAGCACGCCGCGAATCCCTCGAGAACTACATCAAGCGTCTGCAAAAGCTCGAAGAGATCGCCACATCATACGATGGTGTGCTGAAGACCTTCGCCATTCAGGCTGGTCGCGAGATCCGCGTGATGATCGAGCCGGATCGTATCGACGATCTGCGCGCCGATCAACTTGCGAACGACATCGCCGGACGCATCGAGAACGAAATGGAGTATCCGGGCCAGATCAAGGTGACGGTGATCCGTGAGCGTCGGAGTACGGCGATTGCGAAGTAATTGAAGCGGAATACAGAATACAGAATACAGAATTCAATCACTGAATTCTGTAATACAGAATCACGCGAAGTGTCGCACTCCGTGTCGCATGAAAATGGAAAAGACAGCCGCTGAATATGTCGACGAGGTCCGTGCTCTGCTCACGTCCATAGGTGTGCCGGAGATCCTGGACGAGCCCGAGGCGATGGCCTCGTTCGACGAGGCCACGTCGGCAAAACTCTTGGCCGCGCGCGATCTTGCGGTCGAGGCGGCGGAGCGATACCCTGAAAGTTCCGACGTGGTGGACCAATTGTACATGGCCCACATGACGTACACCACGGCGCGCTACCTCCATGCCGTGCTCAATGCCGGCACTCCGATGGACGTTCCGACGGTAGGCGACATTCAGCGCATCTGGCAGGGCGAGCCGCTACGACCATACGACAAGGCCAACGTACGTGAGCTCATGATCCCGTCGACAAGTGTCGACGTGCTCACCAAACTCGGTCTGCCCGAAGAAGCAGAGCCCTATCTGTCGTTCGATAGCAGCATCCAACGCCTTGTGGATGCCGAAGGACTCGTAGATTCGGCGGACGATGAAGAGTACGTGCGCTACTTCAATGCCTATTGGCGCATTGGTTCAACGGAAGAGGACAATGTGATCTGCATCGACGAACGCGCCGACGGTGTGGTCGTGGTGCTGGACAGAGATTGGGGCTTCTTCTCCATGCAGTACATGAATAGCAGCGTCGGACACATGCTGCTCTGCATGCAAGCCTACATGGATATGCTCTCTACCGTCGATCCCGAAACGATGGCCGAACAATGGCCCAACCTTGTGATCTCCGACGAAGCCAAGAACACGTTTCGCACCATGGTCGAAGCGATCGATCCGGGGGCGATGTGTGAAGGAGCTTTCTGGAGAGTGACAAGTGACGAGTGACAAGTGACAAGTGGTTGGTATTCAGATATTCAATGATCGAATTCTGTATTCTGTATTATGTATTGCTCCAGTATTCCCTCCCTATCATCCCTTCCCACCCCACACGAGCATCAACACCCCGATCACGGCGATGACGGCGCCAAGGAGCACTTGGAGTTGGAGGCGTTCGCGGTAGATGAATGCCGTGATGCCCATCACGACGAAGGGGACAAGTGAGAAGATCGTCTGGGCGGTGCCAACGGGAATGTTCTGGGCTGCGATCAGGGAAGAGGTGACGCCGATCACCGGACCGAAGAGCACGCCAAGGAGCATGTTGCGTACGCCAACCTTGTCGCGAAACGCGTCGCGCATGTTGCTGTGTACGTTGCGACTGAACAGATCCGTGATGACGAGTGCACCAAAGCCTGCCGTCATGCGCATGAACGTTGCTTGGAAGGGAGAGAGCGTCGGCGCATCGGGTGCATGAAGGCCGAGCTTGGCGAGGACGAGGCCAAGGCCCTGACAGAAGGCGCCGCCAAGGGCGAACAACACACCTTTCGTGAACGATCCGTATCCATCGCGTTGCACGGCATTGCGCTCTTGTACGCTGGCCATGGACCACATCACACCACCCACGCTGATCGTCATGCCCAGCACGCCCATCATCGACATCGATTCGTCAAGCAAGACCCAGCCACTCAGCATGGCCACGGCAGGGGAGATGGTGCCGACAATGGACTGACGGCGAGCACCGAGAATGCGAAGTCCGGTGAATCCGAAGTAATCGCCAAGCGATAATCCTACGAATCCTGAAAGGCCGAGCCAAAGCCATTGTACGGGTGTTGCCCCGAGGACCACGTCCCACGGCCACATCCCAGTGGTGAGGCATGCCAGTGTTGCACTGGCGATCACGGCAAGAGCGAGACGTGTCTTGTTCAGCAGTGCCGGGTGGATCCGTCGCGCCGCTTGCAGAAAGACCATTGTCCCGACGCTCCACGAGCAAAGGGTGACAAGCGCCGCAATGAAACCGATCGTCATCAGCTGAAGGAGATCGGGAAGGTGAGCATCCAACCCACAGCACCAACGAGGAGTGCCGTGCTCACATAGATGATGGCGCGTTTGGTGGAAAGGCTTTTGATGTTGCTGCAGATACCACCAAAGAACATCACAGAGGCAAAGAGCACCGTCAAGAGAACGTAGTTGTCGGAGTTGCCGTTCGAGTCGTTGGCCTGGATCATGTTGGCCTCATACACCCGATCGAGACTGTCGGCACGGGCCAGATCGATGCGTTTATACTCCTTCATCGCAAACGGATGCAAGGGTGCATTGGTGTCCTTGAACGGATCCCGTGCCAGCCACGCTTGCACGGCCACACGCAAACGCGGCGGCATACGATGCAGGTAGAACGAGGCGATGGAGTCGCGTCCGAGGATCGTCGCGTCGACGTACTCAGAGAAGAGCTGCACGTCCACCGTCATCTGTTGGTTCGCTTCCATGCGATAGAATGCGGCCTGTCGGCTGATGCCGGCAGCATCATGCAGTTCGAACTCTTGCACACCGCTCCAGATGTTCGATTGAAAGGCGCACCACGCCGTTGCAACGGTCGCCAACGTGATGAGGACGGTGGCCATGGTCTCGAGGAATGAATGTTGTTCTTCTGGGGTTCGCATTCGATCACCTTGAAAAAAAGAACGGGCGCCCATCTGGGGCGCCCGGTAAGACTTACTTCTTCTTCTTGTGACGGTTCTTACGCAAGCGCTTCTTCCGCTTGTGCGTGGCCATCTTATGGCGCTTCCGCTTCTTTCCACATGGCATGGTAACCTCGCTAGTGTTGTTGTGAAATTATGATGAATGCTGCAATGTCTCGATGACGGCTGCGGCGCGCTTCCCAACGTCCGACGATGGGTCCGCTTGCTGACAGCGCTTCATCCACTCAAGTGCCGACTCCGGCTTGTTGGATCGAATGTGCATGATCCCAAGATTGTAGAGTGCCGTCTGATTTGTCGGCTGCCTCTTGACCACCCCTTCCACCTTCGCAATTCCCTCGTCCACCTTTCCAAGCTGAAAGAGAACGAAGCCATAGTCGATGGTGACCTGGGCATTCTTCGGATCGATCTTCTCAAGGAACGTGCTGTAGTATCGCTCGGCTTTTTCAAAGTCGCCCAGGTCGTAGGCAAGATTGGCTGCCGAGATCACGAGCATGCTGTCGGTTGGCGTTGTCCGCAGCTTCACCTCGACCGTGTCGAGCAAGTTCGAGAGCTGCTTGCGGCGGGCTTCGACTTGCGGGTCTTCTTCCGGCGCCGACGCTGCATGTTGTGCGGCCGCGATACTATCGGCCTTTGGTTTTCCTGCTTCTACTGCCTGTTGCACCAACCAACGGTTGATGCCAAAGGACGTGCCTGCGATCAGAAGTACGCCAACCGTGGCCCAGAGGGCAATGGATGTAGTACCTCTCATGATCAAATGACGGTGGTCTTCGGCTGAGCCGATGCATCGCCACGCAACGTGGTGTGCACCTTCTCTTGAAATTCAGACGAGACCTTGAACGTAGGGATGAATCGCTCTTCCAGCGGAACCGGATCGCCCGTACGCGGGTTGCGCGCCATGCGTGGCTTGCGGCTCTTCACGCTGAACACACCGAAGCCGCGAAGCTCGATGCGTTTCCCGTCCGCAAGGGCTTCGATGATACTCAACAAGAGTCCATCGACGACGGCCTTCGTCTCCAGCTTGGTGAGGCCGGTCTCGTTGGCGATCTTGTCTACGATATCTGCTTTTGTTACGTTCAAGTGGTCCTCGATCAGCGTTGTGACCGTACAATCTTTTCGTCGTACTCGCGTAGGTATCCCTCTTGGTCACCGAACGCAAGGTGCGAAGGGCAAACATACGAAACCCTATGCACAAAACAAACTTAGCGCGACGGTCGACTGCCAAACCACCCCATCTCCGTACATTTGCAGGTTCAATACGCATGCTAGGAGGACGAGTGACCTGGGCTGAAGAGCAACTTCAACCTGACGATCGATCGATTCAATCGACCCTACGTTCCACGGGCCGGGTGCCCCGCCATATCGCTGTGATCATGGACGGGAATGGACGCTGGGCCCAAGAGCGCGGACGACCGCGTGTGGAGGGACATAAAGAGGGCATGGAGTCGGTTCGCGACATCGTGAAGGTCTCGTCGCAATTGGGCGTCAAATTCTTGACGCTGTACGCCTTTTCCCTCGAGAACTGGAAACGTCCGGCCACAGAAGTGGCCTTCCTCATGCGCCTGCTCGAATCGTACCTCACCAAGGAGATCGATGAGCTCCATGCCAACAACGTCCGCATCTGCACCATCGGCAAAACGAATGCACTGACGAAGTCCGTGCAGAAGGTGCTGCGCACGGCCATGGATCGTACGAAGAACAACGACGGCCTCACGTTGACGCTGGCCCTGAGCTATGGCTCGCGGTGGGACATGGCCCGCGCCATGCAGCTCATCGCCCTTGATGTGCGCCGCGGCAAAGTATCGCCCGAAGACCTTACCGAAGAGACGATGTCGAAGTATCTCATGACGTCGTTCATGCCGGACCCGGATCTGCTCATTCGCACGAGCGGTGAGTTTCGGATCAGCAACTTCCTCCTCTGGGAAGTGGCCTACACAGAGATCTATGTGACCGATCGGTCGTGGCCGGATTTCCGTCGCCACGATCTCTACAAGGCACTCCTCGACTATCTGCGACGCGAACGTCGGTTCGGCATGACGTCGCAACAAGTGCAAGCAGCATCGGATGAAGATCCGAGCGAACATCTCACCACGCTCCGTCAGATCCTCAATGCGTTCAAATAGGATAACGCTTCTCTTGGTTGTCCTGTGTTGCTCCTGTTCGTTCGCGTGGACGCAACAGGCGCCGCGCTATTCGGTGATCGCAGGGATCACGGTGGCAGGGGAGTCGGGGGCCGTTGACGAGGAAACGGTGGTCACTCTGTCCGGCCTGCGTGTTGGCGAAGAGGCCCGTCCCGACAATCTGGTGATGGCCGTGCGCAACCTGTGGAACCGACATTTGTGGAAGGATGTGCGCATCGAGAAGGACCGTGAAACGGCGCTCGGCGTCTTCATCGTGATCCGCCTCGAGGAGTTCCCGCGCCTCCGCAGCGTGATCATCGCAGGGAACGACGACGTGTCCGAGATGGAGATCCGCAAGGCCATTCAGAAACTCAGTGGTGAGCCGTTCTCGCAATACGACACGTATCTGATCCGCTCGCGAATCAAGAAGCTGTACGACAAAGAAGGGATGATGTTCGCCAAGGTGGACGTGCGAGCCGAGAAGTCGGATTCGGCGAATACTGTGGACATGTACATCGACATCAAGGAAGGCGCTGAATTCCACGTGCGATCGATCACCGTGGAAGGCAACGACTTCTTCCCGGCCTCGGAAGTGATCGGTGCGTTGGAAGACACGAAGACGAAGTCGTGGTACGAATTCTGGAAGTCGAACAAGTTCGATGCCACCAAGTACAAGGACGACAAGGCCAAGCTCAAGAAGTTCTTCTTGTCGCGCGGATTCCTTGATGCGGAACTCATAAGCGATTCCGTCTCATATGATGAAGCGTTCGAAGTGGTCGACATTCATCTGACCATCAAGGAAGGACGTCAGTCCTACCTTCGATCGGTGACCTTTACGGGCAACACGGCCTATCCAAGCGATGTCTTGATCGGTCGACTGCGCATCGAACCGGGCGAAGTGTTCGACCAAGAGAAGTTCGATCGGAACCTCGAGATCAACGAGGATCAGTCCGATGCGAAGTCCATGTATTCAGACAACGGCTATCTCCAGGCACGCTTTATTCCCGAGATCACACGTCCAACACCCGACTCTGTGGATGTTGTCGTGCGCGTTTTTGAAGGCGAGCGCTATACCATTCGTCGCATCGAACTTGTGGGCAACACGAAGACGCGCGACAAGGTGATCCGTCGCGAACTCTACACCCGTCCGGGCGACTACTTCAATCGAAGTGCCATCATCCGCACGGTGCGAGCCCTTGGTGTGCTCAACTACTTCAATCCCGAAGCGTTGAAGCCCGACGTGATGCCGGTGGATGCAACGCACGTCGACCTGCAGTACAAAGTGGAAGAGCGTAGCACGGATACGTTCAATGCGTCCGTGGGCTTTGCAGGAGCGTTCGGGTTGACGGGGTCGGTGGGTGTGACGTTGAACAACTTCGATATCACGCAGCCGCTCAAGGGTGGTGGCGGACAGATCATGTCGTTCCAATGGGAATTCGGTCAGGCCTCCCGCCTTCAGACCTTCCAGCTTTCCTTTACCGAACCATGGTTGTTCAATCAGCCAACAACGGTCGGTTTCAACGTCTACGACACCAAGCAGAACTACAACATCTCGGTCCAGCGAACGGGAGCACAGGTCAACGTCGGACGTCGGTTCCGCTTCCCTGATGATTACTTCCGTGGTGATTTCTCGCTCGGCTATGAGCGCATCGTGTCGAACACAGCATCGATCTTCAGCAGGGCCGGCACGAACACCGCGATGACGGTAGGTGCAACGATCTCCCGTACGTCGCTCGACAACATGGTCTTCCCGACGAGTGGTTCGAAGTTCGTCGTGTCCACACGTACCACCACGGGCTTCCTTGGCATCGGTACCACCGACTTCTTCAAGCTCGGTATCACGATGGACATGGTGAATCCGCTCGTCAACATCAACGGCAATCCTCGTCTTGTGATGTTCATGGGTGCAGATCTTGGCTATGTGGACGGGATCCAGAGAGATACGACCATTCCTCCCGGCGAACTCTTCTACATGGGTGGGAACGGTCTTGGCGGTTTCGCCATCACGCCGTTGCGCGGCTATCGCGACAACTCCATCGGTCCGCTGTCCGCCTCCGGTCAGGCCCTTGGCGGTCGTGCGCAAGCACGCTTCCTGCTCGAGCTTCGCTTTGCCCTGAGTCTCAATCCGTTCCCGATCTATTTACTTAGTTTTGCCGAGGCAGGGAACGTCTGGGCCAACATTCGCAGTGTTGACCCATTCGGATTGAAGCGTGCGGCCGGATTCGGCGTACGACTCATGCTCCAGCCGATCGGTCTGCTTGGTTTCGACATGGGATATGGATTCGACATCGACCCGTTCACGAATGAACGGTCCGGATGGCGATTCCACTTCCAGTTCGGCAGGTAGACCTTCCCATTCGTTGTTTCTTCCATTGCTCATTCTATCATTCAGGTGAATTGTATGACGAAGGTTGTTGTAAGCGCATTCGTAGCGCTCATGGTGATGGCCCCATCACTGTCCGCTCAAACGAAGTACGGCATTGTGAACACCGAGACCATCCTCAAGGAACTCCCCGCCGCCATCGAATCCAGCAAGAAGCTCGAAGCATTTGCCACGGCCGCACAAGACACGTTGCGGATGATGCAGAAGGACTTCGAGCAACGCATCGAGCAGTATCAGAAGCAACAAGCGCTCATGAGCGCCGAGGCAAAGAAGAAGGAAGAAGAGTCGCTGCAGGGACTGCGCATGCGCTTCCTGCAGTATCAAGAAGAGAAGCTCGGTGCACAGGGCGAGGTCTCCCGTCTGCGTGAATCCTATCTGAAGCCGATCCGCGACAAGGTGGCCGAAGCCATTGCCTTCGTTGCAAAGGAAGAAAAGGTCAACCTTGTCCTTGATAAGGTCTCTGGTGTTGTGCTGTACTCTGAAGACAAGGCCGACCTGACGTACAAGGTGCTCGATCGTATGAAGCGTGGCGATAAGTAAGGAACGTATGACCATTGATACACCAGTTGTTCCATTGACAAGGAGCGGCATCATGACCATGATGCGGTGTATCGCTGTCTGCGCCTTCTTCTTCCTTGCCTCCCTGCACCTTGCCGCACAAAAGATCGGCTATGTGAGCACGGATGCCATCCGTGAGAAGTTCGAACTGAACATCCTCGCACAACAGCGGCTTGCCGCCTTTGTGGAGGAGTGGAAGAACGAACTGAGTCAGCGACAAAAGCATATCGACGATCTCGAACTCGAGATCAAGAAGAACCGATTGATCTGGAGCGATCAGGAACGCACGGTCAAGGAGAAGGAACTCGAAGACAAGAAGCGCGAACGCGAAACGTATGCGCGCGACAAGTTCGCTCCTGGCGGTGAACACGATAAGGCTGCCGAGAACCTGTTCAAAGGCATCTGGACCAAGATGTACATTGCCATACAGAAGGTGTCGGCCGCCGAAGGGTACGACATCGTGTGGGACAAGAGTGCGCAACCCTTGGTCTATGTGAATGCGAAGTACGATATCACTGTGAAGGTGATGAAGGAGCTTGGCATCGACGCAACGGAGCTGGACCGACAGCAGCAGAACGTGATCGACAGTGATCCGCGCAACAAGAAACCCGACGATACGCGCAAGCGGAAGTCACGTCGCGCCACGTCGTCCGAGCAGGACACGACCACAACGGTCAATCCTACGCCAACGACGACCACACCAACGCCAACGCCCCCGTCGCAGCAGGACACGACGAAGACACCAGTGGTCCCGTCTGCCTTGCCAACAGACACAACGAAACCCAAAGAGCAGGACATTCCGCGATGAGCACGACGCAGGCACCATCGACACAGTTCACCGTTCGGGAGCTTGCTGCTCTTGTCGGCGGAACGGTGCATGGTGCTGCCGACACCGTGATCACATCGCTGAATCGCATCGAGTACGCACAACAAGGTGAGCTTACATTCTTGTCGAACGAGAAGTATGCGAAGTTCCTTGAGCTGACGAAGGCATCCTGTGTGCTGATCTCGGCTTCGTTCAATGAAGTGCCGAAGGACGGTCGCACATACATCGTTACCGACGATGCCTATCGGTCGTTCGTCCTCATCATGCAACGATTCTTCCCGCCCGTGTCCATGGAGCGCAGCTCACGACACGCGTCGGCCATCATTCATCCAACAGCGACGATCGCCCCGACGGCCGCCATCGGTCCGGGCTGTGTGATCGGCGAGAACTGCATCATCGGTGATGATGTGCAGTTGTATGCGAACGTGGTGCTCTATGCCAACGTCAGCGTTGGCAACGGCACAGTGATGCATGCGAACGTGGTGTGTTGCAACGGTGTGCGCATCGGACAACGGAATGTGATCCACGCCGGTGCCGTGATCGGCAGTGATGGTTTTGGTTTCCTTGAGAATCCCGACGGATCGTATGAGAAGGTCCCGCAAGTGGGCATCGTGATCACCGGAGATGATGTGGAGATCGGCGCGAACACCACCATCGATCGTGCGGCCGTTGGTGCCACACGCATCGGCAATGGGGTGAAGCTCGACAACCTCGTGCAGATCGGTCACAACGTGGAGATCGGCGAGAACACGGCCATTGCATCGCAGGCCGGTGTTGCCGGGAGCGCAAAACTTGGAAAGAGAATGAGGGTGGCAGGGCAGGTGGGTATCATCGGACATATCACCATCGGAGATGATGTGGTGATCTTCCCGCAGTCCGGTGTGTCGAAGGCCCTTGCCGGACCGGGACATTATTTTGGTTCGCCCGCAAAGGAACACGCAACGGCATTGCGGATGGAAGCTGCGTTGCGACAACTTCCGACACTCCTTCAAGAGTTTCGGGAACTGCAGCGCCAACTTGAAGAATTGAAACGAGCATGAGCAGAAAACAACGCACGGTGGCAACGGATGTGTCGATGTCCGGCGTGGGTCTCCACACCGGCAACACGTCGACGATCACCTTCAAACCGGCTCCCGAGCACTACGGATATCGATTCGTGCGCATGGATGTGGAGGGGAGTCCCGAGATCCCTGCCCTCGTCGATCATGTGGTCGACATTGCACGTGGCACCACGATCGCCATCGGCGATGTGCGCGTGCATACGGTGGAACATGTCCTCGCCGCCCTCGTGGGCATGGGCGTCGACAACTGTCGTATCGAACTCACGGCGAATGAACCGCCGGTTGGCGACGGATCCTCCATGCCCTTTGTCGAGATGATCCAGCGTGCCGGCATTCAGGAACAGACCGCCGATCGTGAATACCTTGTACTCGAAGCGCCGATCCGTTATCTCGATGAAGAGCGCGGAACCGAGATCGTGGCACTGCCGAATGATGACTATCGGGTGACGGTGCTTGTGGATTACAACAATCCCGCACTGGGAAGTCAACACACCGGTCTCTTCGACCTTGAACGTGAGTTCGTTTCGGAGTTCGCATCGGCGCGGACCTTCTGCTTCTTGAACGAAGTGGAGATGCTGCACGAACAAGGACTTATCAAGGGCGGGAACCTCGACAATGCCATCGTCATCGTCGACAAGGAAATGTCCGACGAAGAACTTGCCGGCGTCCTTGCAAAGCTCGGTGTGAGCGGCAATGCTGTGCTCGGCACCAATGGCATCCTCAACAACAACAAGCTTCGCTTCAAGAACGAGCCGGCGCGACACAAGCTGCTGGACATGCTTGGAGATCTTGCGCTGATCGGCGTGCCGTTGCAAGCCCAAGTGCTTGCAGCGCGTCCCGGACATTCGGCCAACATCGAGTTCGCACGCAAGGTGCGACAGTTATATCTCCAGAAGCGTTCGGTGAAGAAGGTGCAACGTCTGCCGATCGATACCACGGTATTCGATATCCAGCAGATCCTGAAGATCATGCCGCATCGCTATCCGTTCCTGCTCGTCGATCGGATCACGGAGTTCGATCAAGAGAACAAGCGCATCATCGGATTCAAGAACATCACGTTCAACGAACCATGCTTCACCGGACATTTCCCGGACCGACCGATCTTTCCGGGAGTGTTGATCCTCGAGGCCATGGCACAGACGGGCTGCATGCTCCTCCTTGCAAGTGGCGTTGAGGTGGAGAAGAAACTCGTCTTCTTCATGTCCATCAACAATGCCAAGTTCAGAAAACCGGTTGTGCCGGGAGATCGGCTCGTGATGGACCTCTCCATGGTCCGCTTCCGCATGAACACAGCACAACTCATCGGGAAAGCCTACGTGGGCGACACACTCGTTGCCGAAGCAGAACTCTCCGCGGCCGTTGTGGATAAGGAGGCCTCATGAGCTCCGTTGCGACCCGTATCCATCCATCGGCCATTGTCTCTCCCAACGCGCGGATCGCCGAGAACGTGACGATCGGACCGTTCTCCCTGATCGAAGATGATGTTGAGATCGGAAGCGGAACAACGGTGATGTCGCATGTGGTGGTCGCCAACGGCGCACGCATCGGCTCCGACGTTGTCATCCATCCCGGCGCCGTCATCAGTACGGCACCACAAGACCTGAAGTACAAGGGCGAACCAACGAATGCCTACGTGGGCGATCGCACCGTCATCCGTGAGTGTGTGACCATCAATCGAGGCACGTCGTATAGCAAGCAGGCTCGTGTAGGAAGCGACTGTTTGCTGATGGCCTATAGTCATGTTGCCCACGACTGTGTCGTTGGCGATCACGTGATCCTTGCCAACTCCGTGCAGCTTGGTGGACATGTGGAAGTGGGAGACTGGGCCATCATCGGCGGACTCACAGGAGTGCACCAGTTCTGTCGCATCGGCGCACATTGCATGATCGCTGCCGCCGTGATGGTGGTGAAGGATGTTGCTCCGTTTGTGCTCGCCGGGAGAACACCGTTGAACATCGAAGGCCTCAATGCCATTGGACTGCGTCGACGTGGTTTCGATGCTTCGACGATCGGGGCGATCGACGAATTCTATGATATCCTTCTGCGCTCCGGCTTCAACGTGACGATGGGCCTGCGCCATTATGAATCCACGCACGACGTGATCATCCCGGAAGTGCAGCAATGCATCGATTTCATCCGCTCTTCAAAGCGTGGTATCACACTCTGATCGGCCTCGCGGCCACCACGGTCCTCACAGCCGAGACAGGAACTCCATTCCCCGCACCTGTGGCGAATCCGTTGGAGGGGCGTGTTGGTGTGATGGTGCAGGTGGACGATAAGCGGCTACGACTGGATATCGGTGCTTCGCTCGATCTGAACGAGATCTGGAACGACAGTGTTCGCGGTCGACTTCGTCTTGGTGCCGACTTCTTCACATTCACCCGCCTTCGTTCCGATGGGAACTTCAAGTTCCCGGTGGAGACAACAGATTTCTACTTCGGTCTGAACTCCACGTATGCCGTGCCCGACTCCACATGGCAACTTCGATTGCGCGTTGCCCATATCTCGTCGCACCTTGTGGATGGAATGGCGAACGACTCCGGCGTGTTCGCCACCCAGAAGCCCTACGTCTACAGTCGAGAGTTTGTCGAGGCCCTTGTTGGCTACTCCTTTGGAAGCATCCGACCCTATGCCGGGCTTACGTATGCATGGTCGCGTCTTCCACGCTCGACCGAACCCATCATTCCGCAATGCGGCGTGGACGTGAACGTGCCGTTGGGCGGTGCCTTTCATCTACGTGGCGGGTACGACTTCAAGCTCTACGGCGTCGACGGCGTGTATGCAGGCCAGAATGCAGCACAAGTGGGCGTGTGGATGGACATGTGGCGCGGACGTGGTCTGATGCTCAGTGTCTATGGCTACGATGGCCGCAGCATGCACGGCCTCTTCATCGCCCAGCACGACTCCTACATTGGCATCGGCATGCAAGTGATCTACTGATCACTGCACCACGCAGCGGAACTGCCATACGTTCGATGCCGATGTGGCAACGATCGAATACATGCCCGGCGGAACCGACGGAATGCGCACACCAAGCCCCTCAGCGCTTGGCACCATGGTCGATGCGCTCAACACGGTCTGCCTTCCCACCACATCCATCAACACCACCGTCACCGGTTCGCTGCCTTGAAGTGGCAACGTGACCAAGGCGCCTGCTTGCACAGGATTCGGAGACAGGTCGCTCGACGTGATCACGGTCTCCTCCACCGATGTCGACGTGGTATCGGCAACCGTGCGACGTCCATACGAGAAGCGTGTGGCAATGGGACCTTCGATGGTCTCTCCGTTGCGGAGCACCAAGCGCGAGACGCTGCCAATGGTGAAGATGGGAACAGCCGACGTGGATTCATACCATGTGGCAGAGAGTGTCACCGTGCGGATCACAAAGGTCGTTGGCGTCGGGCCCGGCAGTTTCAAGGTGTCGATCACGGTCTGTTGCGCCGAGATCCGTCCAACATTGGTGAACGTGTTGCCGCGAAGCTTCAAGGTCCCATAGCCATCGTACACGAGGTTCACCGAGCCAGTCTCTTGTAGCGGAACGGGACTGCCGACAACATTGGTGACAGCATTGTACGTGTCGGTGAATGGCTTGTTGAAAGTGATGTCGGCAGGTCGCGTATCGAACGGATTCGTTGTTGCCACCACCGTGTTGATCTTCGGTGTCTCCAGGCCGTGCTGGCGGAACACCGTCGGCGTGGTCTCATATGCACGGAACGTGGTGTCTTCCACGATGCCCAACTGTGCATTGGGGAACAACGTACGTTGCTTCGTGGTGAATTCCGTTGGTCCGATCACACGGACGAGGACGGAATCGGTGCGCATGGCCAACGTCGAGAAGTCCCATACCACATCTGCTCCACCAGGACCCGGGTTGAAGCTCGTGGTATCGTAGCCCACCTTCGTATAGCGCAATCCAACCGTTGGCAAGGTGGCCACGCCCATCGAGGGCTGCGCGAAGGCGCACAGGGCATTCCCCAACATCAGGAGGATGAAGGCGGCGAGGCGGCAAGTTGCTTGGATCATGCGACGTACTTTCGAGAAGTGCAGAAGAACAGTGGCAAATCTAAGAGGAAGGTCGATTCGTAGCACCTTGCATTCACCTTAGCAGAACCTTAGCAAATGCGGTGCGATGTGTAGATTGGCGTACGAAGGAGTCCGCTATGACCGAAGAACTACAACGACAGCTTCGCGCCACGCGCGATCTCGCCAAGAAGGTCGAGATCTACATTCAGGCCTGCCGCGAGATCCAGTACACCGATCCTGAAGCGGCCTTGATCCATGCACGTGCGGCGCGCAAAGTGGCACGAGCAGCGAAGCTTGTCGACAAGGACATCCATGCCCAACGCATGGAAGGCATCTGTCGCTACGTCCAGTACCGGTACGACGAGGCGATCGAGATCTTCTCGCAAGCATTGAAGCGCGCAGAGAAGATGAAGGACCGGTCCGTGGTCGCTCGCACGCATCAGAACATCGGTCTTTGCTTGCGGGCCTTGGGTCGCGTCGAAGAAGCACTGCACTCCTACCGCTTGAGTGAGCAGCTCTTACGGGAGTTACACGACGACGATGTGCTCAAGCTCGTCCTCACCAACATCGGCACGGTCTATAGCCTACTCCGTCAACCCTCTGCCGCCTTACAGGCCTACTCGGAGTGCTTGGCGATTGCGCAACGCACCTCCGACCAATACACGCGTGCGCAGGCCATGGTGAACATCGCCAATGTCTACATCGATCTCGACGATAGCGAGCGCGGGATGGAGTGGTCGAAGCGTGCCCTCGAGATCCAGCGCGAGATCGGGCAGACCGAAGGCGTGATCATTTCGCTCATGAACATCGGTCGCATTCACCATGCGGCGCATGACCACAATGCAGCACTGGCCTATTACACGGAATGCATGTCCGTGGCCACCGATGCCAACGATGCCGAGGGCATCACACGGTCGCTGTTCTACTTGAGTCAGCTCTATCTGGACCGTCGACAGTTCGCCCAGGCGAAGGACTTCGCCGAACAAGCACGAGCACGGTCGGTGGAGATGAGCAATGTCGACCGAGAGGCACGCTCCTTGATGACGCTTGGTCTGATCGACGTGGAGCTCCGTCAATTCAAGCATGCATCGGCCATGTACGATCGTGCCTTGGAATGCGCGTTACGCACATCGAACTCGTCGCTCCATATCGACATCCTCCGTCGACAAGCAGACCTTGCCATTGCGACGAAGCAACCGGGCGTGGCCATCCAGCTCCTCACCACCATTCTGAGCGTGGCCACGGAACACGAGAACCTTCTGCATCAGGCCGAAGCGCACAAACTCCTATCAGAACTCATGGCCGCGGCCAAGAAGCATGCCGATGCCTATCGTCATCTCCAAGCTTCGTTCGAGCTGCAACGCAAGGCCGATGCACAGATCCATGCCAAGCATAGTCAGGCCCTGCAATGGAGACTGGAGATGGAACGTGCCGAGCGCGAACGAGCCGTGGTGCAACTCCAGAACGACCATCTCTCGTTCCAGCTTGAGAGCAAGCAGCGAGAACTCAATGGCAGTGCCATTTCGCTTGCGCAGAAGAATGAATTGCTGTCGTCCATTCTGCAGGAGATCCAAGCCATCTCCAAGCTCGATGTGAAGGAGCGTGGTTCGGCGTTGCGAGGACTCTCGCGTCAGATCGAACAGCACCTGCGAAGCGGGGAAGACTGGAAGAATCTCTCCGATCAGCTACGTGATGTGCACGACGACTTCCTCAAGGCCGTAACAGATCGATGTCCGACCATCACGCCGGCAGAGCTCAAGATCGTGAGTTTGCTCAAGCTGAATCTTGCGACAAAGGAGATGGCCGACATCCTTACGATGTCCGTGAAAAGCGTCGAGATCTACCGTCACCGTATCCGCAAGAAGCTTGGTATCCCTGCCTCCACGGCCCTTTCCGCCTTCTTCCAGACCTTGACCCCATAGGGGAGCTGTTAAGGTATTGCTAAGGTGCGCTGCAGGTCGGTGCGCCATAGGTTGCCTCCGGTTCGAACAACACTCATCTGTTCACTGGAGGTTCTATGACGACGCGACTTTCGATCTGTATCGCACTGCTCCTTGCCTGTGTGGCCAATGCCACGGCAAGCGGCGTGCTCTTCGTGCGGCCACTGCGCAGCACGGCCACCTATCAATCGATGCTGATCAAGAATTACGATGCAACGGTGAGCATCCAGGATCACATCGCCACCACGCATGTGGACCAAACGTTCACCAACACGATGAACGCCCAGGTCGAATCGACGATGCTCTTCCCACTGCCCGACGGAGCGGTGATCACCGAGATGATCTACTGGTTCAACGGCAAGCGGTATGTGGCGAGCATTCGCGAGAAGAAGGAGGCACAGGCCGCCTATGATGCGAACCTGCGCAAGTACATGGATCCTGCGCTGCTGCAGGAGACGGGCGACAATGTGTTCAAGCTGAACATCGCTCCCATCGAACCGCTCACCGACGTCCGCGTCGAGATCACCTATACAGAGATCCTTCCGTACTCCTCGGGCAAGCTCACGTACACGCATCTGCTGCGCACCACAGGTGCATCACCACAGCCGTTGCAACGTGTGTCGGTGCGAGTTGAGGCTCGTACGCAGGCCGCATGGACGTCGTGCACGACGCCGGGATTCGAGAACTCCACGGCCAATCAAGTGGTGATGGAGAACGAGCATCTGTGTCGTACGACCTTTGGTGACGAGACGTACACTGCAGTGCGCGACTATCGCGTGGTGCTCACCCAACGGCACGATGCGCTCGACATGGGCGTGCTCACGTATCAACCTGTGCCTGCCGATTCGTTCGGTGTTGACGGGTTCTTTGCCGCCTGGGCATTGCCACCGGATACCGAGACGGCAATGCTGACACGGAACATCGTGTTCGTGGCCGACGTGTCGTCGTCCATGGAAGGAACGCGTATGCAGCAACTGAAGCTTGCACTGCAGACGTTCCTGCAGAACCTACGTCCCTCCGACAACTTCAACATCATCACCTTCAGCACCAACGTGCAACGACTTGCGCCCGATGTGATCCCGGCCAGTGCCGAGAACATCGCGGCTGCTTCTTCCTTCGTGCGCGAACAAACGGCGCTTGGTCTCACCAACATCTCCAGCGCGCTCGATGCGGCCTTGCATATGTCGTATCAGGATTCAACGGCCAACATCATCGTCTTCCTCACCGATGGACTGGCATCGTGGGGTGTGCTGGACGAGAATGCCATCATCGATTCTGTAGTGAAGAACAACGTGAATGCAACTGTGCGTATGTATCCCATCGGCGTTGGCCCGGAGCCAAGCAAGTCGTTCCTGAACAGGCTTGCCACGCGGAATGGCGGATTCACGACGTACATCACACAGGACGACAGCATTGCCGTGCTCGTCGCCGATCACCTGCGTCGGATCTCCATGCCCTTCATGACGTCGCTCAAGCTCGCCTATGGCGCGCTGCAGGCTTCGGACATTCTCCCCAAGACGTTGCCGGACCTGACGGTGGGGAGCCGCGTGATGCAGTTCGGTCGGTATCTCACGGGCGGACTGCAACCCGTGACGCTCACCGGCAAGATCCGTCAGAAGGAGTTCTCGCTTTCGAAGGATGTGTTCTTCGGTGACACGGCCTTGAACAACAGAGCTGTTGCACGGTTGTGGGCACGATTCAAGATCAATGCCTTGCTCGACGAGATCGCTACCGTTGGTGAACGCAAGGAACTCGTCGACGCTGTGATCGACCTGAGCAAGCGCTTCGGCATCCTTACCAAGTACACGGCTCTCTATGCCGATCCGAACGATCCGAAGAATGCCACGGATGTTGCTGACGATAATGCCGAGGCACGTCCGATCGAAGCATCGAGCATTCAGCTCACACCAAATCCTGTTCGCGACCACGCCGCCATCGATCTGCGCCTCCCATTGCGCACATCAGCATCCACCCTCAAGGTCTCGCTTGTTGACGGGCTAGGCAGGATCATGATGGTCTTGCACGATGCACCGAGCTATGGTGGAGACGTTACCATTGCATGGTCGCTCTCCGAAGCAGGCCTTGCCTCCTTGCCCAATGGCCTCTACTACGTGGTCGTCCAGCTCGGCGATCAGATCGTCAGTGTTCCATGTACCATCATTCGCTAAGGAGATCACCATGGAACATCGCATGCATTCGCTTCTTGTTCTCTGTCTGTTCGTAGTTGCTGTTGTTCGCACAATGGCCGGTGGTGGTCTCGAAGCACGCGGTGCTGACGGCAGGGCTTCCGTGATCGCGGCTACATCAACATCCATCGATGTCACGATCCTCGATCAAGTGGCCGAAACGCGCACGCGCCAAACGTTCGTGAACACATCGGCGTCATCGCGCACGCTGCGCTACGGTTTCCCGCTGCCAAGTGGAGCAACGGTCACCACCATGCGTTGGTTCGTGCATGGAACATGGTTCGTAGCCTCGATGAAGGCAGAGGATTCGACAGGGCAGCAAGGTGGCACGGGCGGAGGCGCCGGTCTGTCGTCGTTCCCGCTCAACCTCGGCACGGTACCGTTCGTCCTTGCATTACGCGATACGTTGGAGGCCGATTCGAGCATCATCGTCGAGCTGACCTATGGTGAGTTGCTTCCGCTCCGCAAGGGTGCGTTGCAGTATGTGTATCCAACGTCTGTCTTGCATCAAAGTGGTGTGCGGTCTGTGGACGCGTTTTCGATGTCCATCCGGAGCGATCGTGGTATCGACAACGTGGTCGTGCAAGGTCAGGCAGGAAGTGCAACGACCGCTCTGCAAGCCGTGCCGATCTCGTCGCTCGGCATCACAGCATCGTTCATCTTGCGAAATGCCTCGGTGACCATGGGACTATTGAGCACCAAGAGGTCCGGTGAAGACGGATACGCAGTGTTCTTGATCAGTCCACGTTCCGACGTGGCCCTCTCCGAGGTTCTCCCGAAGCGCTTCACGTTCGTGATCGATCACTCGGGCTCCATGTCGGGCACGAAGATGCAACAGGTGAAGGATGCCGTGCAGTGGTGTTTGCAGCGACTCAATCCTGACGATCGATTCAATGTGCTCGCCTTTGATAACAGCGTGTCGATGGCATTCAAGGCGCATGTACGAGCCACGTCAGATGCCATTGCTTCGGCAACAACGTGGGTAGGGAACATTCAGTCGAACGGAGGTACCGATATCATGCTGGCCTTGGGTACGGCACTGAAGGCCTATACCACAGCGGACTATGTGAATGTGATCGTCTTTCTCACGGACGGGATCGCGGTCGTCGATCAAGCATCGATCGTTGCCTCGAACACCATGAACACGCGCATCTTCGTGCTTGGGGTGGGTTCCGATGTGGCGACGGATGTGTTGCAGGGCATTGCCGACAGAAACCGTGGCGCGGCGGAGTTCGTGACGCAGATCAACGAGACCACAGAGAAGATCACGGCATTGTTTGAGCGCATCAGCGATCCGCTGATCAAGGACCCAACGGTGAGCTGCAGTCCAGACGTTCTGTACGACATGTATCCGGGCGTGATCCAGGACCTCTACGCCGGCGACCAGCTTGTGCTTGTGAGTCGGTATCGCACCGCAGGTCCGGTGCGGTTAACAGTGTCGGGCACCGATCGTTCTGGTCCCGTCACCTATACCTACGACGGGATCCTTGCCGATTCCGAGGGAGGCACGTCGTTCGTTGGAAAGTTGTGGGCACAACGGCGCATCGACTTCCTCCTGGCACTCATGAAGAATGAGCCGACCGCATCGTCGCGCTATGGCGAATGGAAGAAGGAAGTGATCTCCCTTGGTATAACGTACATGATCGTGACGCCCTTCACCACGCTGTATGACAATGGTCAAAAGGACCCAACGGCAGGCGGAGGCGGAAGTGCAACCGACGTGCGTGAAACGGTTGGAGTAGCAACGGATGACATCGAGATCGTATGTGCGCCGAGTATCCTTACGTCGACGTCCACGATCTCCTTCACGAATGCAACGGCCAATGACGAGCGCGTCGTTGTGGAGATCTATACAATGTCGGGCGTGTTGATCGCAACGTTGCTCGACGAAGTGCTGCCTAGTGGGACCCACAGAGTGCAATGGGATGGTAGGGGGGCGGACGGAAACCTGGTGTCGGCGGCGCAATACGTTGTCAGAGTGCGCATCGGGAACACGTCGGCCTCGAGTTTTCTTACCGTTCTACACTGAGGCAGTATGTCGGCAATCTTGTGTTGATCAACCGGTGAGAGCCTCAGCATCCTGGCCCTTCGTACGTGGGTCACAAATGTCGATTCGTAACCGAGTGGATCAACGCAAACACAAAGCCCCTTGAACGACGAGTGTCAAACGTAAAAGTATGGTGGTGATATGCTTAGAGCGTCGGTGCTCGCGATTCAAGGGGCAATTTAACATCCGTCCCGGCCGGAATGTTCACACGGAATCGTGTCTATGCGAAAAGCAGTCGATTTTTCTTGACAACGGAATATCGATTTGGCAATGGGTACCTGAGATGGTAGTCACGCCGAAAAGATGATTGCAAATGGGTCACTCTTCAGTTGGGTGCATTGTGGTCTGATACACATTGACAACGATTCGAGAATTCACAACGATGATGTGAACAAAGATCAAAACGTTCAAGAAAACTGTCAAAAGCATCAGCCATTGATTCGCCAACAAGAATCCGGAGAGAATCAATACGAACGCATCAGCCGTTATCAACGCGAGCTGTACTACAATACTGTGGCTCAAAGAGATCGTCAGAAGTTGCTTGAGGTTGATCTTTTCGTTTTTCAGAATGCGTTTGTGGGCACTTCTGCCTTCAAGGAGTTTGATCAGTGAGTTCGTGTCTCCTGTCAACATGACGATCAAAGCCGTCGTGTCGAATCCAGTAAGAATGGAGCAGGCCGTAATGATGTTCGTCAGCCAGTTTGTGATCGTAGGAATCATCGACTCATTTGCACACATACCTGAACAATCAATCCCATAGGTTGTAACAATTGCCACAACTACAGGTACAGCTAAGTCTGCGATGAGCTCACCTTTGCGTGTAACAATGATGTAGTCACGAATTGGCATGAGGTGGTACATAGAATCGATCCTTTAGAGTTGAATGTCTTTGATCGAATTCAAGAGGCATCGAAACATTGCTTCACTGTCGACCTGATTGTTCTCATCCAGCTTGACTTGGACCTGCTCTTGTAGGGGTGTCATGTGGTAACCGATCCATCGGTCGACTGATCCGTGCTCATCCGTTTCATCAGCTATTCTCACTCGCAAATCTAACAGGTTCTTCTTCCCAATCTTTGGTACCATCATCATAACGATATCCTTGAGATTGTTGCCGCGGCCAGCCTTCATTTCCACATCCACTGTCGTGGTGTTTGGTAGTTCTCTCAAACGAGGTCCGAACTCATTGACCAAAATGTCCGGCAGTACCTTCGCACGCAAGATGGTTGCACGTCTGGAACTATTGAGGAGTTCCATGAACGAATCGTCAATCATTTGATCAATGTCAAACTCGATCTTTACATCAGTGTTTGGATCCGCAGAGTCTTTGAGAAATCCCACCGACTTCTCATTGAGATATCGGCGAAATGTGCCGGCAAACAAACCGTGACTGTCGAATTCTTTAGCGATCACTATCCCATGGTCTTGTATCGAAAGGAGAATGTGGGTCTTCTCTCGTTCCCCTTCTCGTAGATGTTTCGGGTTCTTCCGCGTTCTCAGCGTGTCTGCGTGTATGAGATCCGGCGTACTATTAAAACGTGCTGACCAGAAGGTGAGCTTTATCAGTTTTCCCGTTACAACTACATCTCCCAAATAATGAAACTTCGTTTCATCTTCCATGAACATCTGCTTCTTTGCAGTAGGGAGAGCCTCAATGTATTCGAGAACGTCGATTATCAACGATGTATTGAAGTGCACTCGTTCTTTACCAAGTGCCACCGGCTTTAACATTGTCAATGAAAACAATTCGATCTTTCTGCGTCGCGTTTGACTATGTCCGTTTTCTAGTTGA
>JAFDZT010000007.1 GCA_018266735.1 Bacteroidota bacterium
AACTAATTAGGGGGCTAGAATACTTGTACGGCTCAACTCCAAACCATACCACCACGAAGATCGGCTCGGGCACACGGCGCTCATGCTCCACCCATACATGCGGCACGAAATCCCGTCGCGCCTGCATCTCCCGCATGCGCTCTCCTTCTTCTGCATCCACACGCTGCTGATGCTCTGTGGCGGAAAGGGCTGCATCGAAGGAGGCAGCATACTCCTCGCCTGCGAGGACGGATGTTCGAAGGGCGGCAAGGAGGGAGGCATTGTCCATGCTGCCCCGCATCAGGGCGTCGAAGCGATGGAGCATGGTGTTTGGGTTGGTGGCGTTGAGTAGACGTGGGATATCACGTCGACGTATTCCGAGCGCCGCCATGCGCTCGCAGAGGAAACGTTGGAGGTGCATGTTACCCTACCTCCACCCGACCGCACATCGGCCCCGGAAGCCACGTCTGTTCTCCCGTCCACGCGCCCTTCTGCACATCGTACGTGCATGCCTGTGTGGGCGATGTGCACAGATGCAGACGGGCGATCTGTCCGTGCGGACCGGTGCGCACGTGGGCATACTGCGCCGACGTGAGCACGGCATACACCACAGCATCCGCCTCCCCCATTGGCATGGGCACGGAGCGTCCTTCGATCGTATCGCACCAGGCTGCAAGGTGGAATGCCGACGGGATCACACCATCGTGCTCGATCCACACAGAGGGCGCAAAGTTCTGTCCGGGGCGCATCACATCCGGTCGTGGACTGCCGCTCTTTCGCACGCTCACCACCCGCTCCTGCAGAGCATGTGCGGCCGCAAGCACATCGGCCCAGCCCACATCATCCGTCGGCACCGGACGTAATGGATCCGGCTCCATCACCCCATCGAAGATCGCGCGTGCAGAAAAGGCGTCAGGGGTCGTGTCTTCGGTGGCCTCGCGTACATCGCGCACCATCTGATACGCATCCTGCAACCACGTGAACGGTCCCTCCGGTACACCATCCAGATCGCACCACACGCTCCATCCGCGTGGCGGGAGCACATCGGCGCTGTCATACGAGACCAGGTGGGACGGCATACCATACGGTCCGCTCCACATCACCCGTTCCACGTCCACCGGACTCCCCTGCACCACCTCCACATCCGTAAAGAACCGCTTGCCCAGGGGCAAGATCACATCTTCGCGGGGCGGGAACACCAGCGGAACAGCGGCACGGGCGAACGGTCGGAACGGCACCTGTCCGCGCCGCGCATTATGTAGCGCGCGATGCAACGTGGCATCGGCCACATCGCGGAACAAGGGTCCGGCAAGGAGCGGGGTGGCACGGATCCGGTCGATCAACGCCAGATCCGTCACCTCCCCTCGGAGCACAGCCCGAAGGCGATCAACAACATGGGGCACATCCGTCAATCCCGTCTTGGCGGGCACGGATGCAAGTGGAGCACCAAGGGTGCGAAGGCGGGCCTGCAGATAGGCAGCGATCATGGGAAACCTCATCGATCGTGGCAGTACCACCGACTCGAAGCCGGTTGGTGGTCGTCGTAGGGCCACGTCCCTCGGACCGTCTGGATGAGAATGTCAAGGATGAGCGGGTGGTACGGGAACTGACCTGTCCGGTTGCAAAAAAAATCTCCCCAGCAGAACCGTATTACCGGTTCTTACTGAGGAGATGAAAGGTGAGCGTCCAGTCAGTTGCTTCAAACTGAGCTAGACACGGGAGTACACGAATTCGAGGCGCTGAGTGTGAAAGGGTTGTGAAGCACTCAGGGGGCGAATTCAAACAGCATGGGCATAGGCTGGTTCAGGGGTGGCGGTAAAGCCACAGCTTCGTTGGAGGAGGGTGACGACGTCACGCCGACGTGGTGTCTCGGCGTTCGGCATCAGGAACACATCAAATCGCAGGTTGTCGAGTCCACCTGCAGCGGCCATCCAGGCGCCAAGTCGCGGATCAGCGGAAAGCGCGTTCAGATCCGGAACCTGTTCAACATCAAAGGCATCGATCACATTATACTGTCCGCTGGCGGCGTCCTTTGCAAGAACACCCATTACTCCTGGGACATCACAGCCACGCCACATATGCATGGGCGTGGGCACCATGAAGTGGAAGCAGTTTTGGACGGTGAGCGTGTTCAACATAGCGGTATACCTGAAAGGTTGGTAGTTGCATTCATTTGGAAAAAGATCAATCCTCGCGGCGATCGACGATTCGAACAAGTCGATACAGGGCGTCAGGATTGTTCTGATAGTACTGGATCATTTGTGGGTTCAGCGAGATCGAGGGATCGATCGACTGCTGAGTAGATGCGTTTGGATTCGTGTAGAGACCGAAGTACATCAGGATCGCGATGAGCATGTGCATGGTGTCGCCTCTTGAAAACTGACAGTCGAAGATTCGATGTCGAAGTGGCCGGCAGTTAGTCCCGCGCTCAACTTCTGATACAAAGTTCGGGCGAATTGGGGGTGGATATCGTTACATCTAGGGGCCTTTTGTTACAGGCCATTTTATGGGGTGGGCACTAACTGACTACGTTAAGAATGGCTTATTTGCTTGCTTTACAGTAATTGTACGTCATCTTTAGAGGCACAGCAGACGTCATATTGTTACTTGGTAAAATCCACACCATTTCAGGGAAAACAGCACAAGTCAAGTGGATTTTACACGGCGTAGGCATAATTCTGATCGTTCGAAGAGGCAAATCCGCAAGTACGGGACAGCAACGTCACCACGTTTTCGCGCTGGGACACGTTCGAGACGGGCATGGAAAAAGCATCGATCCGAAGTTGATCGAGGGATCCTGCCATAGCATACCAATATCCGAAGCGGACATCGGACATTATTTCTATGGAGCTTGGAAGCGCGGCAACGGCAAATGCGTCGATCACCTCATACTCCCCGTCTTGGGTCTTGCGAAGGATTCCCATAACACCGGGCACGTCGAAGGACTGCCATTCTTCCACCGCCTTTGGCTGGAGGAAATAGAAGGTGTTCTTTACCGGTAGTGCATAGTTCATCATATCCTCGCTTAGTTCTCTTCGCCGCGGTCGATGATGTACGGGAGGGTGCGTTGGTTTTTCATCTGTGGGCTCTTTCTGTTCAAAGGTTTACAAAGTTTAGTCTGGGATGATCATCACGTCGAGGCTTAGTTCTCTTCGCCGCGGTCGATGATGTACGGAAGTGTTCTGGTGGACTTCATGTTGGTTCTTTCCAAGGTTGATGTCAAAAAGGTGGTTCGTCAGGTCAGGATCAGTCTTCTGTACGGTCGATCGTGCGGATCATGATGGAAGGATCGTACGTTGGATCGGTTTGAAGCATCTGATAGTACGTTGCGGCCGTTGGGTCCGACATGAGAGCCTTTTGCATGTCAACAGTTGTCATGTCTGGGCTGGTGGAGAGACCGAAGTACACGAGCATTGCGAGAAGGATGTCCATTGTGTTGCCTTGTAGGGGAAGTTGTTGTTGTTGTTGAAGTTGGTCGAATGATGTCTGTCAGCTTGTCAGGTGAAGAGTCAGAAAACCGGTGATCCGGATCAGTTCTCTTCGCCGCGGTCGATGATGTACGGGAGTGTGCGTGCGCTTTTCATCGTCATGTCCTTGAAATTGTTGGGGTTAGTGATTCATTTTTTGGGACCAAGGTCTTGAACCTTAGTTCTCTTCGCCGCGATCAATGATGTACGGCAGTGTGCGTGTGGTTTTCATGTCAAGATGCTCCTTGGAATTTTAACTCGGGATAAGCTCAGCGAACTTTACATGGGAATGGTCCGAAATCTCGGTAGGACAAGTGACGTTTTGCGCTTAAAGGAGCAAAGCCATATCCTATCCGCGCGCTGCCATACCTCTGTTCAATCCTCTCTTCGGTCAATCTGACGCATGAGATCCAATTGGGTAGGATCTTGATAAATCGCTGCTATCACATCTTGATTGTTGGCAATCAGCGAGTTGTATAGAGTAGGGTCGCAACTGGAATCTGGGCTCGCCATACCAAAGAAAATCAGAAGTGCTGTGATCAAGTCCATTTCGGGGGCCTTTGAGTTGAGTTACACATTTTGTAGCCTTAAGTACACTCTCGTGTCATCTCGGGAGTGTCGCCTTAGGCAAACCAACGTGGCGATTCGAAATTCTGCTTATCCTGATCATAAATCATTGCAATGAGTCGGGATTTGTTACATGGCATTTAATCTCTTACTACATTTGCATTCAAATCGTCGACTGGCTTGATGCGTCTTCAGAAGGCGCTTTTAGGCCGACTTCATCCGGTTTCATGTTGGAGGGCTGCATGGAATTCATTAGAGAAATCCTACGTGTTGTTACATCTAAGTCAGACAGTCGAAAAACATTGCCTGAGCTTCACGAGGAGGGTGAAGATCAGCTTTCGGGTAGGTTCCTAAGAGGCGTCCTTGACAATAGGTATTCAAACGATGATGAGATCGCTTTAGACTTGTACGGCACTAACAAGTCAGATCAGCGATTTCGAACATTAAAATCAAGATTATCCGATCGACTGTTACACGCACTTCTCTTTCTACAAATCAAACAACCAGAACACTCAGAGTATCTCACTTACTACTACAAATGCACAAGAAACTTGATTTGCAGTCAAACACTTATGCGATTCGCTTCACGTAAAGCAGGGACACAACTTGCAGAGCGAACTTTGACGACCGCTAGAAAGTACCAGTTCACAGATGTGAGTCTGTCGCTTGTGTCTCTTTTGAGGGAATCCGCTGGAATAAGTATGCAGAGAAGGAACTTTATCTACTATAACAACCTACTCAAGAAACTAGTTGATCTACTAGCAGCAGAATACCGTTGTGATGAACTGTACGATTCCTTAAACATGGATCTGGTTTACTCGAGGAAGAAGAAATCTGCATTTCTTAAGCAAACAGCCGAGTACAAACTTGAAATCTATAACTTGATGCAAACTTTTCAGAGTCATGCTTTGATTTTGGGATATCATCGAATATCTCTTTTTGAAGCGGATGTCACTGGCGACTTTGAACAGTCAATTACGCGGTGTGATTTAGCACTCAAGTATCTGAATGCCAACCCGCATCTGTCGCAAAAAGCTAGAATTGGAGAGTTCAGCCTGACGCAGATGCTGAGTTGCCTGTTTCTCAGAAGGTATCGAGATGCGTTGTCGATGTCAGAGAATTGCATTTCGAGCTTTATTGAGGCCGGTCATAACTGGTACTTAGCGGTAGATGTGTCATTTGCATCTGCTTTGCTGTGTGGCGAATATGGACAGGCGGAGACATTCATTAATCTTGCCACCTCCCACAAGCGGTTCCCGCAACAGAACGAGATCACGAAGGAGCGTTGGTTCCTGTACAATGCCTATCTGAATCTGGCGGAAATGCTGGGGTTGAAGGAGCGGACGGACGAGAAGCGGAAGATCGCATTCCGCCTTTCCACCTTCCTGAATTCCGTGCCGGAGTTCGCCAAGGAGAAGAAGATCTATAACGTGCACATCCTGATCCTGCATGCGGCATTCCTGATCGCCGAGGGGAATTACGACCTGGCAGAGAAGCGGATCGAGTATCTGCGGGTGTATACGACGCGGTATCTGAAGGAGAAGGACTTCAACCGGACGCGTGCGTTCCTGCGGTTGTTGAGCTCGTTCCCCCGCCTTGGATTCAATGCACAACTGCTGCGTCGGGATAACACAAAGCTGTTGGAAGAACTCCATGCCACGGCCAACGATCCGATGCCGGCGGAGACGAATGAGTTCATTCCGTACGACGTGATCTATGAGGCGCTGTTGAATGTAGTGGCGAAGATTGATGTCGAGTAGGGCTATCCCCTGCGGTCTTCGAGCCAGTAGGTGTTCATGGGGCCTTTGCCTTTGATATCGAATGAACCGCGTAGTTGAGTGACAAGTGACAAGTGACGAGTGACAAGTGCCTCTTCCAGTTGTACGGCAAATGCCTCGGAGACGTGCACGCGTCCGGCCTCACCTGTGCTCTCCATACGCGATGCAACGTTCACGGTATCGCCCCACACATCGTACTGCATACGTTCCTTGCCGATCACGCCGGCTGTGACGGGGCCGCAGTGAATTCCGATACGGAATTCAACTACGTGCGACACTGCGTGGGACACTTCGTGGGAGATGCTGATGCGAGACATATCCAAGGCACAGTGTGCGGCGGGGATGACGCTGTCGAACGACACACACATGTAGCTGTCGCCGATGGTCTTGATCTTGACGACGTTGTGCTGCTTGCAGATGGCGTCGCACTGGGTGAAGACGTCGTCGAGGAGGGTGATGACCTCCTGTGATGACATCGTTGACGAGAGTTCCGTGAAGCCTACGATGTCCAGGAAGATCACCGTTGCATTGTCGAAGTGATCGTTCACCACCTCGCCCCTTGCCACCCTCTCGGCCACATGCTTTGGCAGGGTGGAATGGAGGACGGCCAAGTGTTTTTGGTGCTCGCGCTGAACGGCATCGATCTCGCGCTGCTGTTCCTGCATGGTCACCTTCAGCGTGGCTTCCTTCCCGTTGACCTCTTCGAGGATGCGTGTGAACTCGTTGTTATGTTCGACGTATCCGGCGAGATCATTGCGTTTCAATGCCAGATCGCGTAATGATCGGTGGATCCCCGCTTGCTCTAACGCAAGTGAGTGCTCTTGCGCGATCCTGAGTGCGGCACCGAGCGTTGCTCTTGCGCCATCGATGTTGCCATGATGCTCTTGGAGCGATGCTCGACTCTCTTCTCGTGACACGATATCAAGTGGGTCGTCGATCTGCATGGCATCCATCGCATGCAGCTGCACTTCCGCCTCGACGTGCTCCCCCGCCAGGATCAACGTAGAAACAATGATGCCGGCGGCGACGGCCACACCTGCACGGTTGCCGAGTTCTTCATAGATGGTGTGTGCACGACGATAGTGCTCCAATGCCAAGGCGTAATTGCCGGTGTTGCGGTGCAGGCCGCCAATGTTGTTGGTCATGTGTGCCACGCCATTGCGGACGTCGAGCTCGTTGTAGAGAGCCAGCGCACGTTCGTAGTTCTCCAAGGCCAAGGCAGTGTTGCCCGTTCGATAGTGCACGTTGCCGATCCCGCCGATGGCGTCGGCCATGCCCACGCGTTCACCGAGGTCTTCAAACAATGCAAGTGCGCGGTGATAGCACTCCAACGCCAACGGCGAGTTGCCGGTGCGAAAATGCACGCCGCCGATATTGCTGGATGCGCCGGCAACGCCGCTGCGGTTGCCCAGACGTTCGTATTGCTCCAGCGCTCGATGATAGTGCTCCAGCGCCAAGGCGTACCCGCCAGATTCAACATGTACATTGCCAATGTTGATCGTGGTGCGAACCACGCCTACAGGGTCACCGAGCTCTTCATAGAGAGCCAGCGCTCGATGACAGTACTCCAATGCTGATGCGATGTTGCCCATTTTCAGATGTTCGCCGCCGATACTGGCCGTCACGTCGGCCGCGCCAATGATGTCTCCCGATGCATCATACAAGGCCAGCGCTCGAAGGAAGTGTTCCAACGCTGTCGCGTAGTCCTCATGAAACCGACATGCCACCCCACGTGCATTGGCTGCTAGTGCGTCGGCCTCAGGCATTCCCAACGCCTCAAGTTCCTCGGCACACTGCTGAAGAGCCGCGACATCGCCGATGGATCTTGCATGCTTTGTTGCTGCGTTGAGCTCTTCGAAGGATCTCATGGAGTGCTGTGCTCCAACCAATATGTCTTCATGAGTCCCTTGCCCTTGATATCGATCGATCCTCGATCGATAGTGACAAGTGCCTCTTCAACATTCAACGCAAACGCTTCGGACACATGCACACGTCCGGCCTCACCCGTGCTTTCCATCCTCGATGCTACGTTCACCGTGTCTCCCCACACATCATACTGCATGCGTTGGGTGCCGATAACGCCGGCAGTGAGAGGTCCACAGTGCATTCCGAGGCGGAAGAGCACTGCGTGCGACACGGGGAGAACGCCTTCGGAGTGCGACACTTCGTGGCGTACTTTGATACGCGACATGGCGAGGGCGCAGTGTGCGGCGTTGATGACGCTGTCGAAGGACACGCACATGTAGCTGTCACCGATGGTCTTGATCTTCGTGACGTTGTGCTCTTCACAGATCGCATCGCATTGCGTAAAGATGGTGTCGAGCAGCGAGATCACTTCTTGCGACGACATCGCTGACGAGAGCTCCGTGAAGCCGACGATGTCCAAGAAGATGACCGTTGCGTTCTCATAGTGATCGTTGACCACCTCGCCACGTGCCACCCTCTCGGCCACATGCTTTGGCAGGGTGGAATGGAGGACGGCGAGATGCTTCTGCACCTCTTTCTCGCGCTCATCGATCTCGCGCTGCTTGGCCTGCATGGCCATCCTCAGCGTGGCCTCTTTCCCGTTGATCACTTCGGTGATGCGCGTATACTCGTTGTTGTGCTCGATGTAGCCGGCGAAGTCGTTCGCTGTTTGACAGAGATCGCGGAGTTCCTTTTGTACCTCGGCTTGCGTCGGGAGGAGCGTGTGTTGCTGAGCGACCGACAATGCGTTGACGAGCGTTGCTCTCGCTGCAACGATGTCGCCCTGATGTCGCTGTAACCTGGCGCGACCGAACTCTCGTTGGATCAGGATCTCCGGAGTATCCATCTGAATGTCATCTAACTTCTGCAACAACGATGCGGCGTCTATATGTTGACCGATCGTCGAGAACACCTCGATCAGATTGCCGATAACAAGTGCTGCACTCACACGGTCACCGAGCTCTTCAAAAAGAACGAGCGCTCGCTGAAAGTGCTGTAACGCTGCTTCGTGGTCACCGGTATTGAAATGCACAATGGCGATGTTGCCATACATGCGGGCAAGTCCACGGGTCGTGCCCAGTTCTCGATAGATCTCCAGGGCCTGATGGTGGTGTGTTAACGCGGCCGCATGATCGCCGATGCGATTGTACACGAGACCGATGTTGCCGGTGACCGTCGCCACGCTGTCTTGGTCGTTGAGTTCTGCAAGCATGGCAAGTGCGCGGAGGTAGTACTCCAGTGCCGCAGGATAGTCGCCGCTACGCATTCGAACGGTGCCAAGTGCGTCTGTGGTCCACGCTACACCCCCTTTGTCACCGAGCTCTTCAAACATTGCGAGCGCGCGGTGGAGGTGATCAAGCGCCAACGGGTATTCGCCACGGAGACGGCATGCATGCCCTCGTGCATAGCTCGCCAATGCCCTGGCTTCAGGCGTGGACAGGCCGTCGAGATCGTCGGAGGCTCGGAGAAGCCCCTCGATGTCATTTCTCCGGAGCGCCTCATTGAAACTCGCCTGGATCTCTTCAAAGGTTCGCATGAATACGTGGTCCCCGTTGCAATTGATTTCGTGACAAGTTACGAGTTGAGTGACAAGTGACGAGTGACGAGTGACACGTGACGAGGGGCACTTCGTGGGACACTGAGTGCGACATTTCGTGGGTTTCTGTTTTGCCCTTCAGATTCAACGTGAAAGCTTCGGATATATGAATCCGTCCGGCTTCTCCTGAACTTTCCATCCGTGACGCAACGTTGACGGTGTCTCCCCACACATCGCACTACACACGTACGCGAGGTTGGCCAAGGTATCGGCCATGCCCTGTCGATCGCCCAGTCTCCCGAACATTTTGAGCGAATGCGCGTGATGCACAAAGGCCACGGTACGTTCAATATGGGAGTCGGCGATCAGCCCCAACACTCGCTCCCGTGCTGCAATCGCCTCCGGAGAGCCGATCTCGGCAAGCTCAACGGCATACTGCGGCAGCACGGCCACGTTGTTCACGGTAAGGGCGGCCGAGATGAGATCGTTGAGTTCGAAGATTGACTGCATGTTCAAAAGATCACTGCTGTTGACCTCGGCCCAATTGGTCGACACCAGCAACAAACATATATCAATCACCACTTCAGTGTGATGAAGAATTGCCACGCATCTCGACTTCTCATCACCTGCTAATGTGGCTAGACCACCAAGTCGATACAAGGTGTGTCTCAACGGAGATCACTCTTCCTTCAAGAACCCCGGTTCGTTGTGCAATTCCGGAATTCTGATCATGACTCACTCCTTGAATAGGATGGAAGTACTGGTTGGCTTGCCATCCCTTCTTACCACCATCCAGTAGTATCCCACGGCGAGATGGGGATCGATTCTCACAGTCCATGCCGCTGAGCTATGCAGTACGGAACACGGAACCAATGCACCGGTTGCATCGAACACTTGTACGGATGTATGATCCTTCGACCACTCATCTGCTGACAAGATCTCCCATTCTCCTGTGCCACGAGGAACAACTTCCAGCTTCGCAGTTACATGAACAGCAGCAGAAGACGTCACACGATCATCTTGTTCAATCATAATAGGAGGTTGCTCGATTCCAAGATCACAAGCCTCAAAGAATTGTCCGTCCAATCTGCAGATCACGGCTCCGTTCTGACCACGAAGCGTAATAGTCCCAGCAATTGGTGCGGTTGCGTTCAATAGACCGCAAATGGTAACCAAACCCGATGTTTGATTGGGTGAGATCGAGGTCGTTACTCCTCCGATCTGAATACTGCCTCCACTAGGGAAGTACATGTTGCACATGTTGAATGCGATGTCGATACAACATTGCGGAGGTGTATATGAGCCGTCAGGAAGGACGCCGCCCGGAGTAGTTCTCGTAGAAGAGGAAAAGGTAGGCGCAGCACAGGTCATGCATACCGGCAAATCAATGACCTTCTGACAAACGATCCTTGGATTAGCTCCGGATTGGTCTGAGAACTTAATGTACAATTGTTTGGGAGGGACGCTAGGTTCAAAACATAGCACATCTGGACTCGTTTGCAGAACAAACTGCTCCTCGCCATCGTTGATAGACGTCCACGTTACCGGTACTTCGTTCACCAATGTTGTCCCGTTAACCCCATCGATGACGCTCATCGAACTCATGACAATGCATCCCTTCTTTCTCTTAAATGTCAGTTCATAGCAGCATTTATCGCTACCGCATTGTTCCTGTGCAATTGTCCGCACACTAACTTGAACTTCGTTGCAACATCTATTACAGTACTTACTCTGTATCGGCAATTCGCGTTGACATGTGGTGAAGGTAGTCCCATCAGGATTCGCGAATGTCAACTCCCACGTCATAGTGAATGCGTCAATGGATGGCTGCTGTGGATCTATACACATCGTTGCCACACTGACACTCTTGCCGGGACCAACGTCGTAACTCACCTTTGCTCCCGTGGACAGATCAGAACCGGTGCTACTCGATAGAGTGAGGTTTGGATTAAGTGACGATAGAAGTTTGATGCTTACGAGTCTTATGTAGCAGTTCGGACTCTGCGCCGTGTTGTTAAGCAATATGTTATAACAGCAAGTTGCCGCATCAAATGAGGTCGACATCGTAATCGATGGATTCTCACACGATGTTGAGCAACGCGTAGTCGTGCCGCAGTCAACAACTTCAATTTCAAAATCCTTGCTGATTGCTGAGCACAACTGCTTCGGCGCGTCGATGACCAGTCGATACTTCTGCTTTCCGACGTTAGCTGTGCTGATGACAGTTCCCGGAAGTTTCCACTCACGTCCAACTTCTTGGAGACTTTCCTGGTTGTTTGATCCAGTATAGACGCGATACCAGCGAATCGGCTCATACTTAGGTATCGTCAAGTCAGGATTCATCGGGTCCTCGCCAGGTGGCCTTGGATCATCGCGCAATTCGTTCGGTCCACCGGGTTGAAATCCATCCCCAAAAGTGAGATCTGGCACCGCCGTACCCTGGCAGACCGTCATATTTCCAGGTAACTGAAAAATGACTTGTGTTGGTACTATTCGAATCTCATCAAACTCAACTGCAACTATACTCTGAGGTGCATCTGGCACAAGCATCAAATGTGAATAATCAGCTGCAGGTGTAAACAAGATCGTCTTCTTTGGAGGTACAGCATTCAATCCATTGTACTCAATTCCAAACCACCTGCGAACTTGGTCGAGTAGACTGAACTGTTGTCCTGATGGCTTTGGGGCAATCATTTGATGCCATGCATTGTCCGCGCCGGTTGGAAGTGTTCCTTCGCCGTTCAAGCGATGAGAAACTGATTGGGCGTTGTAATACGATTTAGCCACAACAGGTCCATTCACGGCTAACAACCTGTAGCTCATCTGATGCTCTGTAGCAACTGTGTAGTCAGGATCATTGCCATTCGAAGCAGCAGTAAGAACACCATTGCGAACTCGAACTGCATAGCAAACTTCGTATGTAACTCCCTTCCTGAACTCAAATGGGACCAGTATTGCTTGAGAGCCTCGAAACAACCCCCAACTGCTACTTGCAGGTTTATTGTCCAGTGAATTTTCCTGGACTGCAGCGATAACATTGTTATGTATTAATCTGACAAAATGTTCTCTCTTATAGGGCATATCAGTTTGACCTTGAGCATCCTGATCAGTCTTAATTGAAGCGCTTCCATAGGCCCTATCCCATTTTTCCGTTGTTGCAGCAACACTCTCCTGTGAACGTTGGGTCTCCTGCCGAATAGAAGCATTTGCGGCAGTCGGTTGTTGAGTAAACGTACCAACATGCCGGTGTTCAAATGTACCATTCTGCAATAGAGTCGGTTTCAGATCTCGACTTACGACAACGATTGACGTAGACGATACCTTTCTGCTTCGACTGTTAGGCGTACAAATACTAATTGAAAACGTATAGACCCCAGGAAGTGTCGGTATGAATGTAAATTCTTTTGCTGCTTCGCTTGCCGAACCATACATGTACGGCGCACCACCAATAACTGTAGGGGTAAAACTCTTGTTATCGCACGAGACATATGCTGTTATGCTACAACTATTCTTATTGTTATTGTAGTACGTTGAATTGTCTTTAATGGTGATAACATCATTTATCAATGCTTGGCTGTTCTGAGTGTAGACCACTCTATTCGCATTCAGCAGATCTACTTTTGGAGTTGCGGCTCGCGGTTGAGGATCGGTAAAGTCAGCCATTTTCTCACGTACATACAATAATGACCGGTATGCGTTCACACGACCGAATCCTAGAGTTCCGTCTCCAATGTCGAGGCCTTGCGTTGCAGTGAGTTCGTCATCTGCGTTGAAAACACCAGATGCGACATTCTTTTTGTGTGAGTTAACGTTAGCGGCATCATAGTTGGCAGCATAGACTGATGCATACTCTGCGCCATTTTGCAAGGCACTTTCAACCATTTCCTGATCAAGATTGGGGTTGATCATCAGCATTCTGGCAACAACGCCTGCCACTATGGGTGCAGACATCGATGTACCGTTGGCAACGAAGTAGCGATTGTTCACGGTACTTAATGTACGATCTGCTTCAATCCTGCCAAGGTCAGTTTGAACAGCCGTAAGCACTCTATTGCCGGGCGCTAGAATGTTCACTTTGCCCAAAGTATTGATATTGCCAAGTCCGCCGTTTGCTGTTGGACTATACTTCTGACCGTCACCGAACATGGATTGAGATGCAAGATGATCACCTTGCATAGTGTTCCCAACACTCAAGACCCCTTCGTAATTCGCAGGATATGCAGCATATTGCTGCTTAACGGCCGTTATGTCAGTACCATTTACATTGCCGGCAGCAGCAATAAGTATGGGCTTTTGATGAAATCCACTGTTTCGATAGGTGCTAGCTGCAGGGGATTCTTCGAAGAACTTTCGAAGTCCAGCAACGAACAATTGGATCTCAGCTGATGTGTTCCTGCTGAGATCCACTCCAAATGACATAGAAATCACATCAGCATGCAAACTATACGCCTTGGCAAGGCCTGCTACAACTGCAGAAATGGGCGCTTTCCCATCTTTCATGACGTCGATAGCTATCAAACGAGCACCATGTCCTGTTCCAATAACACCTTTGCCGTTGTTTGCCTTTGCTACAGCAAGCGCAGCAACTGCAGTGCCATGCGAACCTCTATCTGATTTGGCATCCATTTCCTGATGCAAGTCCATTTCATATTGCCCATACTCGTTTAACGCAGGGAGAACTACGTCTGTATTATCATGTGCATTGTATGTCTGAATCTCAACGCCGGCAAGGTCTTCATGATTTAGCGTAAATGCATCATCAAGCACCGCAATGGAGACGTACCCCTCCTCGCCACTTACGGGATTGCATTTGCAACTTTGACCTGGTGGAATACTGGAAATATCAAACGCACGGAAGGCATCGATTGTCTGCAAATGCCACAAACTGCCAACGCTTCCATCATTAAACGCTCCATAGGATGTTGCATAGGGCATTGTCCCGGCAAGCTCGACGAATGAAAGCGTCTTGAGCGTATCGATTAGTGCACTTGCCGTCGAGCTATCACAAACAATTGTGTACCAATTGGAGAGATGCAGAGTGTCCGTTGGTTTCAAGCTCACGGTATTTGCGGTAAGCAGTGCGGATTTTAAAGTAGTGAACAAAGTATCTTGATTAATTGTCAGATCTTGATAGTTCGTGAACACAACACCGGAACTTGCGGAGACCACGACGACGACCTCTGCGGTAGGCGTACTCGTTGTAGCGAATGAAACTTCGATCACCAGCATCATGGCGAGAATGCACAAAACAGAACTCTTCACAGGAAACCCCTCAAAGTTGATTCTAAAAGCACAGTTCACATAGTTACGTAAAATTACATTCGTGAACAAACCGAACGCACGTTGCAACTTTTCCGAATTGAAGCGTCACCTATCCCTTCGTGCGCACAACACCCGATACGGCCACCCGGTTCTTGCATCATCTCGAGCCGCAGCGAGACGCCTTATGGCGTTTTGTGCGGAGCATGGTGTGGGACCGACATGTGGCGGAAGATCTGATGAGCGAGACGGTGCTGCAGGCCTATGAGGCCTTCCCCCGACTCCGAGACGAGGCGGCCTTTGCGTCGTTCTTGCTGACCATTGCCCACCGCGTGGTGAAACGTCATCGCTGGCGGCGGCGGTTGTTCGGTGAGTACAACGAAGAGGCGGCCCTGAATCAACCGCATTCCGATCCGCTGCCCGACGAACAGACGGATGCTGCGCTCCTGCGCGACGCCCTTACCCGATTGCCCGCGTCCCAACGCGAGGCCGTGGTGCTGGCCGATGTGCTCGACATGCCGTACGAAGAGATCCGACGTATCCAGGGCGGAACCCTGTCGGGCGTGAAGACCCGCGTCCGCCGCGGTCGTGCCGCCCTTGCCCGTCTGCTGACGGACGACGTGGCCCCGGCCCTGGAGGAAGATGTTGCCGAACTTGTTTCAAACTCCCCTATTGTACTACCATGAACCGATCCCCAAAGCCCCTGCACGAACTGATCGAGGCCGCCCGCGCGGAAGCGTCGCCAATGTCGACGCAGGACGTGTCCGAGCTCGTCCGCTCCGCACCGGCCCCAGGATCCTCATTGTTTGGAGGCCATACCATGACGCCGATCCTTGTTGCTGCGACCACTGCCCTTGCCGCCCTTGCCGGCACCTATGTCATCCTTCAGTCCCCTCCCAAACCCTCCACCGACCCGGTGAAGCCGCAAACGGCGAGTATGGTGGCAAGGTCGGAAGGTCCATCAACGGTGGACCCTTCAACGGCTCCATCACAACCGGCTCTCGTTTCGATCGTCTCCGAGGCAGACCCGGCCGGGTTGTGTACCGGTGACCTTTCGCTGGATTATCTGACGTCGCTGGCGGAGTTGGATATTGAGAAAGCCGACCAGATCGACATGTGCCGTAGTAATGACAGTATGCATATCACCGTGGTCGTGAACGGGAAGACACGCAGGACCATGGTGCCGATCGACGATGCACCACTTCCGATGATGGTGACGGATGCGTTCGGAAAAGGCAGATGTATGGGACGTGTCGATGCCGAGGCCGACCTGAATCGACTGATCCCTGTCGAGTCCGGCTCAGGCCCGGAGAAGATCATCATGTGGTTCTCTCCGACGCAAGCGTTCATGCAGGCTCTCCCCGATTCGCTGGAACAGCAGATGGAAGGCGTAATGGACATGAACGTCGATGTGCAGATGAAGGACGGCAATGTTCGCATCCGCACACAACGGAAGAATTCCGATGGTACTCGATCCGAGGATGTACGTGAGATGCAGATACCGGATCTGACGAACCTTCGCGATCTGCCCGACATGAAGGATATCAATGCCAAACTGCGCATCGTGATGGATTCCACCAATGTGATGCTCAAGCAGCTTTCGACACAGATGAAAGACGTCAACTTCAATATCGACTCGATGATGCGCGAACTTCGGGTTTGCGACACTTCTGTCAAGAAGATCCGCAAGCAATCCATCCGGATCCGCACGATGCTCATGTCGGATCGGTGCAATAGCATCAAGGCCGGTATCCAAGAACTCACGCGGCCATCGAACGGCGCCTTGAGCGATGCAACGGTCTTTCCAAATCCTGCCACGAACGGAGCAGCTACACTGTCGTTCTCATTGCGGGACGACCGTACCGTGAGCGTTGCACTGGTCGATCTCTCCGGTACGACGGTTGCAGAGCTCGCTCGCTCACAACGTCTGAGCTCCGGTGAACGTCAGATCCCGCTGACCCTGAATGGCGTGGCTGCTGGGATGTATGTGGTACGCGTGCAGACGGAAAAGGGTGAGGTGTTGGCGAAGAGAATCATCGTTGAGTGACGAGTTACGAGTGACAAGTGACGAGTTGAGTTACGAGTTACGAGTGACAAGTGACGAGTTGAGTTAGCGAGTGATCGAGATCGGAGTGGTTTGACGATGGGTGCCCACGGTACACGTGCAGATGTATGCGCCGGATGGCAATGCAAGATGTTCCGTGATGGTGCCGGATTGGACCACTCCGAGCTCACGATCGACAAGAAGGCGACCGTCGATGGTCGCGATCGTGAGGCGAACGTTCTGCGGTTCTCGGAGGGTGATATGCACGTCGGCTTCGTGGTGCGAAGGATTGGGCGTGATGCTCCATACAAACGGCGGTGAACCATCGTCTGCCGATACCGACGTAGTCGTGTCCGGAAAACCGCCATTGGTGATGCGGATGATGCCATTCAAGGTGGCAGCAAAGATCGTGTTAGAGTCGGCGATGCACATTGCATTTGCTTCGTCGCCCGGATCGAACTTCGTGATGTGAAGGTTCTTCCCTCCGTCCTTCGAAGCGTAGAGTCTGTAATCCTGACCGAAACATATCCGATTTGTGTCCACGAACACCGCTGCGCTACAATACGTATCCAGTTTACTGATCAGATGCTTCGTCCAGGTTGCACCACTATCCTTGGATACGTACCATTTGTACGAACTATAGCCGACAAGGATGGAATCGTTCAAGCTCCGAAACAAAAAAATAGGGGTACTTCTACGTTGTAAGAATGAAATCCCCCCATCGGTTGTCTCGACAAACCCACCGGAACCCGTCGCGATCCAGCCGTGCGTTGGACTTGCAAATGTCATCGATCGAGGACCTGCAGTATTGGTGTCTCTCGGAACCGGGATCTCCGACCATGATCGTCCTAGATCAGTGGAACGTAGAACACCGTTTTCGCCGACGTTAGCATAGACCAAGGAATCACTGAATAGTTGGGGCGTGAAATACACACTGTTCTGATTATTTGCAAAAAGAAAACCGATGTAGGTGTACTCATCATACGGTAACACGTCCCACGTACGGCCGAAGTCGCCGGTGGTATATGTCGCATACCTCGAGAACACCATTCCCGTCCCGGATCCATGAAGAACTACCTTCGAGTAGGAGTTTACAGACACCTCATACTTCCATTTCCCAGGTCTTGGTGGAAGGATTGTCGTATCCCACGTTGTTCCGGAGTTCGTTGTGCGCAGGACAACAGCAAGATTTCTGTACGACGAATCCACTCGGATTCTCACATTCCCGATGGCCATTCCCGTATCTCGATTCACAAAGGCAACATCCCAAAACTCTCCCTTGCCGTAGGGAAAGCAGTAGGTGTACTGTGACCACACCTGTGTGGCGGCCATGACAAGGAGTGCACATGTAATGATGATGGTTTTCACAGCTTCACATCCAAAGAGAGCACAAAGTACCGATTCTCGGCATCGCCGGGCTCGAAGGCATGGAGGCGGAGTTCGGAGTTGAGGCCGACGAAGCCGATGAACGGACCTGCTACGAATTCATCATTGGTGCGGATGACGCGCGTACGCTGCGATACCACACCTGCCTCCAACCACGGCAGCACCGTGGCGGTGAGTTCCGTCCAGTAGTACATGAAGGAGTTGTCGCGTACGCCGAGGTCGAAGAAGTACTGGCCTTCTGTGTAGAACTCGAACATGTTCCATTGCAGGCCGACCTCGAGTCCGGGAGAGATGCCCGTGGTGCTACCGAAGACCACACCCACCATGGGCGTCACAAACCCTTCCACCTTGCCATCCCATGCGAAGATCGAGCCCGCCCAAAGCGAGGCCGTTCGAAAGTCTTCGTAGTTGTAGCGCGCCTCCAGATGAAGCATGTCGTACTCTGCCGTGACCACGGGCACGAAGTAGTTTCCCTCGCTCTTTGTGATGTAGCCATAGCCAAGGGCATGGACCTCCCATCCGGTGGAATCGGTGGTGTTCTCTGCACTCCGGCATACCACCCCGGAGAAGATGGGAACAAGAACGGCGAGAAGGATCTTCGTGAACGGACGCATGGCATCAACCTCCCATCACAATGGCAACAAGGACGAGCACAACGCCAAGGGTTCTCCAAAACACTGCCATTGCTCTCCTTTCTGCACGTCGTACCCACAAACGTATCGAATAACGGGCACTGCAGAACAGTGTGGAACGATCGTCTTCGGAGGGCGACCATTTGCAGGACGTCACGAAAATGGTGGCCTAGTGGCAAGTTCCTATTGTTTCAAGTACTTACGCCATTGAGTGAATGCCAGATCTCGCCTGATTTCCAAAAAACGCGAGGATAGGATCGGAGATCATGGGTCCGGCAGTTTCCCCGAGCGCTTGCCAAGTTCCCTCTCGTCCGAACGAACACGACGTTCGATCTTGCGGATATCGTCCTCTGCAGGGAGGTCCTCCGGTTTGATGCCGCGTTGCCCCAGCATCGTCCGTACGCTGTTGTTGTTCTGCACGTGCTCTGCCGAGATCCTTTCTTCGCCGGCGATGTCCGACTGCTGGATGTTATGCGTTGTCATTTCCGTTGCCAGGTGCTTTGCGGCAATGGTGAGCGTCGGTAAGAAATCTGCTAAGGGTCGACTCTGTACAATGCCGAACCTCGCCTTCAAGCGTTGTGTACTGAGTCCACCGAACAATGCAGCGTCTCCGCGAGAGCGGATCCTTCCGAATCCTGCGTCGTCGACTCCCCGCTCGTAGACAAGTTCTGAAAGCACCTTCTCCGATTCCTTGAGTTTGTTCCGAGCGGCCAGTCTGCTCACGTTGAGCATCCGCTCTTCGATGATCTCTTGTTTCCTGGTCTGCAATGCGAAGTAGCTTTGCGCAAAGGCGATCGGTTCCTTACGGGGATCCCCGTTCTGGGCGATCAGATAGCACGCATATCTCGTGCACATGAAGTCTGAGATCTCGCGTTGAGAACCGCTTCCGAGGGGTACCATTTTCGTGACGTCACGAAAATGGTCTGAGGGGTTGTAACCCGTTGTTTTACAAGAGTCTACGGCCCGTTGTATAACCTCGCAAAAGTTCTCCCAGCGCGAATATCCTAGGGGTTCCTGAAGGTCGCGGGCAAACCAGAATTCCACGGCTGTTTGCCCCGGTATCGTTTGCGCGAGCGCATCGAAGATGCGCTGGTGTTCGATGATCGATTCCCGTTTCATGACGGACTCCTGTGATGAGGTGATACAACAGCGTTGCTGCACCTCGGGAGGGACATGGAAGGGTTCGAACGTGACGGAACGAAGGGTCTGTTCCCTAGAAGGTTGCCACACTTAGCGTGAGGAAGAACTGGGGCTGGAGGCGCTGGGAGACGCGTGCGGTGACGTCGACGCGGAGGAAGAGGAGGATGCGGTTGATGCCGAGGCCGAGTTCGTAGTAGACCTGTTCACGCGTTTGTTGTGTGGTCTGATACGGGTACCCGTTCGTGGGGGGTGTGCGGAAGGCCGTCCAACCGACGGATCCCGTGAGGATGAACTCGATGCCGAACGAGGCGATATCGGGGATGCGGAGCAGACCCGGGATCACTTCTCCGAAGTTGTGGGCAATGGAGAGCGCCGCGTATCGGTCGCCATAGAATTCCTTGACGCCCGTGCCGCGGAAGGCGCCCTGCGCAGCAAGACCGCTCACACTGGACTCGAGTGAGAAGTACTTCTGCGGCGGCACATCTCCCCTGGTGTAGCCACCCGATGCCGTAAGGTCGAGCACCCACAAGGGCAGCGTGCGGATGCGTAGCGACATGGCCGCTTGCGCACGGAAGAAGGTGAAGTCGCTCGCCAGCACCGTCGGGTCCGACAGTTCCGTGCTGAGGCGGAATCCCGTGCGCGAGATCATGCGCCATGGATTGTACTGGACGTTGAGGTCGAACCCTGCAGACCGAAGTTGTCCGGGTGTGATGGGCGGAAGGTCTCTGCGAGGGAGGCGAGGCGAGAAGAGCGACCATGTGTCGTGGAAGACGGCACTGCGATGTTGCTCGGATCGAACGAAGAGGCGTACCGTGGTCGGACGTTCCCACTCGTCGTTCATGATCATGCGCAGTTGCCCCATTCCCACCTTGATCCCTGCCTCCCATCCATCGGCATAGTAGTAGTCACCATAGTCGTTGCCGAACATGGCCGTGGTGAACGTGATGAGTCCGGTGCGCACAGCATACGGATCGTCGCGTCGCTTGAGGGCAGAGTAGGCCGAAGCATCGATGCTCCACGTTTGATGCGGCCCGAAGAAGTAGGTGCCGCCGATGGTGCCATAGGGATGTTGATCGGTGAAGCCGTAGCCCGCCGTTCCGCGCAACTCCACGGCGGTGTCCACACGGTGACGGATTCCGAGACCGAGATAGAGACCATGCACACGGTTGTAGCGAACGATGTCGTCGAAGCCCGTGAACGGCCTTCGCGCCAGCATGGCAAGCGTGCGAGTGACGGGTGCGATGTAGCGGTCGATCACCGATGTGGTCATCACCGAATCGGGGCTTTCAATGGTCTTGCGGATCTCGTCGTAGGCTTGCAGTTCCTCGGGTCGTAGCGGCATCTTCTCGTAGGTCTTCCAGAACGTGGAGTCGAACTGCAATGCGCGCTCGGTGATCTCCACGCGACGTTGATCGAACACATCGCCGGAGAAGGAAGCGTTGATGTCGTAATCAAAGCAGAACGTTTCGATGGAGATGTCGAGTCGCGGCGAGAACACATAGAGAATGTCCACCTGCATCGAACTTGAAAGCGAGAGTGCCTGCGGCACCACGGCACCATCGTCGATGGCAAAGGTCTGTCGGTAGGTAAGCGATGCGTCGAATGGAATGTTGACGTTCTTGTTGGGCGTGAGTCGCACGTCCACGGGAGCATGCGTGCGCTGATCGATGAAGAGCGTGCCCTCGAAGGTCTTGCGGGCAATGCCGCGCGGACGGACGTCGATGCGAACGATGTCGTCGTCCTCACTGCTCTTCAAGACCATGTCGTAGAAGTCCAGGGCATCGGGATGGAACGGCGTCTGGATCTCTTCGCCGAGGATCGTGACCACGTCGTCGTAGGCATTGAGATTCGTCCCGAACGACACGAAGTTGGCCTGCGACGGGATGTTCAAGGTCTGTCGACGTTGAATGATCTCGTTGAAGAATTTGTCGGGTCGCTTCACATACCCCTTGGAGAACGTCTCCATGATGGAGAACACCGTCGAGTCTCCCCTGCCTGAACTCCTGCTTGCCGTGGCCGTATCGGTGATCACCGTGAGCTTCGAATACAGCATGTAGGTGTAGCGATCCAGCGTGTCGTTCTGCGCCTTCTTGCGCGCCAGCACCTTGCGCATGATCCGCACAGCAGGGTCTTCTGCAGAGATCACCACTTCGGCCGCACGAAACGGCTGCTCGACAAGAACAATGGCAATGGTCGTATCGGCCGCACTCACACGCACCGTCGTGGAGGCATACCCCACCAAGGAACAGCGTAACGTCACACTATCTTGAACGCCCGAAAGCTTGAGCAGGAATCGGCCATCCTTGGTGGTGACCGCAGACTTCTTCGTTCCCACGGCCTGCACCGTGACGAATCGTAACGGCTCTGCCGATGCAGAATCGGTGATGATACCTGTTATGGTTTGCGACGGAAGGAGGGATACGGAACAACAGAAGGTGGCAAGGAAGAAGCACACTGTACGAAATGCTGTCAAGGTGGCCTTCTGGTTCACGTTCTGGTACACACGTCACTTGTCACTTGTCACTTCTACTTTTCCTTCTCTTTTCCTTCTTTCTTACTTCTCTCTTCCTTCTCTTTTCCTTCTTTCTTACTTGTCACTCTCTAGTAGTTTCTCCTCCACCATCCTCTCCAACTCCGCCTCGATCTCCAGCCATTGCGGATGCACGGGCGTCATGCGGGCATGACCGAGTTGTTGGGAGAACATGGCGCGATCTGCATCGGCCGTGAGGGCCTTGTTGTCGAAGAATCGGGCATCGGCTGGAAATCCTGCTTCGTCCACCTTCGTACAGAAGCGGATGGCATTGGTCCCATCCGTCATCCAGCGCACGAAGTCGCGTGCGAGTTGCTTGCGTGACGAGCCGTTGGGTACGGCCAGATACTCACCACCGGCAAAGCTGATCCCAGGCTGTCCGTTCACGCCGGGCATAAGCATTGTTTGATAGTGCACGGACGGATTATTGCGAAGCTTCTTCAAGATCCACTGTCCGCTGATCCAGAACGCCACCTTGCCTTGAATGAAGGAGGCGTCGAGCTGACGTTGTGTTTCGACAAAGCCGGTGCGGGCGAGATCGGCATACATCGCAATGGCGCGTTGCACAACGGGTGCATCGAGCGTGGCATTCCCTTGGGCGTCCACCACGTCGCCACCCAACGTCCAGATAAAGGGAAGGATCTTCTTGTAGAGACGATGCGCATCGGCGCCATTGGCGGCGAAGCCTTGCCGCCCTTTATCCTGCACCTTCCGACATGCGGCCAGCAATTCATCCATCGTGGTGATGGGGAGCTTCACGCCGCATTGTGCAAGGATGTCGGTGTTCGCATAGAGGACGCGCGTGTCAAGCGTCCACGGATAGGCGTAGACGCGACTGTTCCACATGCCCGGTGCAACACTGTAGGGCACGAAGCCGGCAATGCCGGCACTGTCGGACGGGAGTTGCATGAGCACGCCGGCGCTGGAGAACTGAGCGATCCAATCGCTACCGAGCTCGACCACGTCGGGCGGTGTGCCGGAGTTGAACGCAGCCTGCAGCTTCTGCTTTCCGTCGTTCCACGAGAGCTCCGTGAGCTCGACGGTGCACGAATGCGTGCGTTCGAAATCGGCAACAAGTGCCTTGAGGGCGGCCTTCTGTCCGGGCTCGGAATAGAAGTGCCAGAAATGGAGCGTTCGTGCGTCGGCAGACGGTTTGTCGTTCGACGAGCACGCGCTAAGAACGAGTGCCGTAGCGGCAACGGCGAGGAGAAGGCGATGCATCTGCAAACTTACGTATCTTTGAGCCCGTGTTGTTGTCACACGGGGAATAACGTGCCGAAATCGTCAAAATTCATCTTCATTACGGGCGGCGTCCTGTCGAGTCTCGGCAAAGGAATCGCCTCCGCATCCATCGGACTTCTCCTCAAGCAGCGAGGCTTCACCGTAACGGTGATGAAGTTCGATCCCTATATCAACGTCGACCCCGGGACCATGAATCCCCTGCAGCACGGCGAGGTCTTTGTGACCGACGACGGCGCTGAGACCGATCTCGATCTTGGCCATTACGAACGCTATCTCGACGTGAGCATGAGTCGCCAGACCAATGCCACGGCCGGACAGGTGTACTTCGACGTGATCTCACGCGAACGTCGTGGCGAGTATCTGGGCAAGACGGTGCAGGTGATCCCGCACATCACGGACGAGATCAAGAAGCGGATGCGCACGTTCGACGGAAAGTTCGACGTGATCATCATCGAGATCGGCGGCACGGTGGGCGATATCGAATCGCTCCCCTTCCTCGAAGCGTCACGTCAGCTCACGTTGGAGGTGGGACGCGCCAATGCCCTGAACATCCACCTGACGTTCGTGCCCTTCATTCGCTCGGCCGGTGAACTCAAGACAAAGCCCACGCAACACAGCGTGAAGGCCCTGATGGAGTTCGGTATCATGCCGGACATTCTGTTGTGTCGCAGCGAAACGAAACTGCCCAAGGACATTCGCGCCAAGATCGCGCTCTTTTGCAATGTGGAAGAGCAATCGGTGATCGAAGCGCTCGATGCCGAAACGATCTATGAAGTGCCGCAGCTCTTCGCCAAGCACAACCTCGACAGTATCATTGCCAAGAAGCTGCATCTGAAACGCAGCACACTGAACCTCGAAACATGGTCGCGCTTCACACATCGCATCAAGGCACCGAAGCATCACGTCAACATTGCCCTTGTTGGCAAATACGTGAAGCTGCAAGACGCCTACAAGAGTATCACCGAGGCCTTCATTCATGCGGGCGCCATCAATAACACGAAGGTGCAGGTGCATTGGATCGACAGTGAAGAGCTCACCGACGAGAATGCGGCCGAGGTCCTGAAGGACATGAACGGCATCCTCGTGGCGCCCGGCTTTGGAAGTCGTGGCATCGAAGGCAAGCTGAGTGCGATCCGCTATGTGCGCGAACAGAACATTCCATTCTTCGGCATCTGCTTGGGCATGCAGTGCAGCGTGATCGAATTCGCACGTAACGTATGCAACATGCCAGAGGCGAACTCGGCAGAGTTCAAGAAGAACAAGTTCAACGTGATCGACATGATGCCCGATCAGAAGAAGATCACCGACAAGGGCGGCACGATGCGCCTTGGCGCGTATCCGTGTACGATCAAGAAACGGTCGAAGGCCTTTGCCGCCTACAAGAACGAGCACATCAGCGAGCGCCATCGTCATCGCTATGAGTTGAACAACGACTTCCGCGATATCCTTGAACAACATGGCATGGTGCTCAGTGGCACGTCACCCGACGGAAAACTTGTCGAGATCGTCGAGCTGCCCAAGCATCGCTGGTTCGTTGGCGTGCAGTTCCATCCGGAGCTCAAGAGTCGCGCCGTAACCGGACATCCGCTCTTCATCGCCTTCATCAAGGCATCGCTGTCGCATGCCCTGGAGCAGTTCGCGTGAGCACGTCCTTGTATCCGTTCACGCTCACGCACGACGCCCTCGATGTGCGCACCGGACTTCGCACGGTCCGCGAACGCATGGAAGGCGGCGGGGCGGCACGGATGCTTGGACATTTGTGGGACGTGTTCGATGTGTTGGCAGAAGATATTGCCATCGATGCCGCATGGGCTGCAGGTCTAGCAGACTTTGTGACCACGCAACCGAACGTCATCATTGCCACCACAGCCTCGGTACATCCGAGCGTCGTGCTCGATGCATCAGCCGGCCCGATCGTGATCGATCACGATGTGGTGATCGAACCCTTCGTGGTGATCAACGGACCGGTGGCCATCGGTCGCGGTTCGATCATTCGCTCCTTTGCCACGCTGCGCGGCCTGGTCGTCATCGGTCCCGTCTGCAAAGTGGGCGGAGAGATCGAATGCAGCGTGATCCACGGTTACAGCAACAAGCAGCACGAAGGCTTTCTCGGACATAGCTACATCGGTGAATGGTGCAATCTTGGAGCGGGTACGACAACGTCCGACCTGAAGAACACGTACGGTTCGATACGCATCACCATCGACGGAACATCCGTTGACACGGGACGGATGTTCCTTGGAACGCTCATGGGCGATCATACGAAGACGGCCATCGGTACGACACTGTCGACGGGCACCGTGATCGGCGCCTGTTGCAACATTGCCGTGAGTGGCTTCCCTGCCACCTCGCTTCCCTCCTTTACCTGGCTCACGGATCGTGGTGCCGAGGTGTATCAGGTCGACAAGGCCATCGACGTGGCGCGCACGGTGATGCAACGTCGCGGCATGGCGTTCACACCGGCACATGAAGCACAGTTCCGACAGATCTTCGCACAGTTGCATGCCTAAACCACTCCATGTATGGGTCACCGGTGCCTCGCGTGGCATCGGCAAGGCCATTGCCGAGATGGGCGCGTCCACGGATAGTGTGGTGCTCAGTGCCACGACGCGTGCCGAATGCGACGTGACGCATGCGGCCTCGGTGGCGGCGGCGCATGCGCATCTGGTGGCGCAGCACGGTCCGGTGGACGTGCTGATCAACAATGCAGGCATCGGCGTCTTTCAAGATCTCTCGACGATGACGATCAGTGCCTTCGACGAGACCCTGGCCGCAAATCTTCGCGGACCGTTCCTCTGCATCCATCACGTCCTCCCGTCGATGATCGAACGCAAGCGCGGCATGATCCTCACCATCAACAGCGTGTCGGCCATCACGGCCTTTACGGGGTGCACGGCCTATGGTGCATCGAAAGCCGGACTCCTGGCGCTTACCCGCTCACTACGCGAAGAAGTGCGCGGACATGGTATCAAGGTGACCGATCTGCTGGTCGGCGCTACGTCGACGGAGATCTGGGACGAAGCATCGCGCACACAGCATGCCGACCGAATGATGCTTTCGAGCGATATTGCGGGTCATGTCTGGCGGATCGTGAGCACATTCGACGATCCACGGTCGATGATCGAAGAGATCATCATCCGACCCCAGCATGGCGATCTGTAAGTACGTTCCGTTTTGATCCACGTCGAGGTTCCACGATGAAGCACGTGTTGCTCCTTTCCTGCTTGTTCCTAAGCGCCATGGGCGCTATTGCACAAACACAGTACAGTCACGGAGATCCCACTCCCGACGAACAGTACATGCTCGAGCTGATCAACCGAGCTCGCGCCAATCCTGCCGAAGAGGGTGTGCGCGTGATCGATACGGACGATGCCGATGTGCAGAGCGCGTACCAATACTGGAACATCAACAAGTCGGCCACGAAGGCAGCCTTTGCCACGTATGCTGCGCGCCCACCGCTTGCCTTCAATGCAGAGTGCATTGCAGCTGCTCGACGTCACGGTGCCGATCAAGTGGCCAACAATTTCCAAGGGCACAACGGCACGGATGGAAGCACTCCGTTCACACGCATGAACGAAGCGGGCTTCACAGGTTGGACCTATGCCGGTGAGAACGTGGCCGCCTACTCAAGCAGCGTGTGGTATGGTCACTGCGGACTCATCGTTGATTGGGGCACGCAGAATCAGATCGACCTCGGTCACCGCACGAACATCCTGAACATCTCGAACTACGTGTACACAGAGATCGGCATCGATATCAAGAAGACGTCGGGCGGATTGCAAAGCGGGACCGTTGGACCGTATGTGATCACGCAAGACTTCGGTCTGCGTCCCGGCCGGCAGTTCATCGTTGGTGTGGTGTACTCTGACAAGAACAACAACAAGTTCTACGACCAGGGCGAAGGCCTTGCCGGTGTGCGTGTACAACCGGCCAGCGGCTCAACGTATTATGCGATCACATCCACGTCGGGTGGGTACGCTATCCCCTACACCGGCTCCGGTACGATCACGGTGAATGCCACCGGAGGTCCGCTCGGTGCGCCCATGGTGATGAACGTCAGTGGTGGCGGCGGGAATGTGAAAGCAGACTTCATCGTGGCACCACAACCACCGGCTTCGGCCACCCTTCTCTCTCCTTCGAATGCCGCCACAAAGGTGACACGTCCGGTCTCGATGAAGTGGAAGTCGGCTGCAAGTGCCGACAGCTATGTGCTGCAGATCAGCACAACATCCGGTTTTGTAAAGGCCACAACGGTCGAAGTGAAGCTGACGGACACTACGCATACGGCAACGGATCTTGCATGCAACACCAAGTACTGGTGGCGGGTGAAGGCTGTGAACGGTGCGGGTGAATCATCGTGGTCCACGCCATGGACGTTGACAACGCTGCAGGATATCCCGGCCGTCATCACCGGTTTGAAGCCCACCGGCGCTGTGACGGCTGACCTTGGATCGAAGATCAACATCAAGTGGAAAGCTTCGACCCTGGCAGATCCAACGTATCACTACCGCGTCTCCACGGTGGCCGATTTCAAGACGATCCTCGTGGAAGACTCTACGCTCACCGACACAACGGTGAAGTTCGAGATCACGATGCCGAGCTCTACGCTATACTGGGCCGTACGTGCAAAGAACGACTGCGGTTGGGGTCCATGGACAGCGGCAACAGCCGTAACGCTCACCGTAACGGATGTTGCAGAAGAAGGCAGCATGGTGGCAGGGCTGATGGTCACGCCAAATCCTGTTTCCAACGGCAGCGTGGTACGGATCTCGGCAGATCGCGCCATGCGCGGAACGTTGCGCTGCACGGATGTGAGCGGACGTGTGGTGTTCGAGCAAACGATGGATGTTCAGGAAGGCACAACGTCACTGTCGGCCGGATCCCTTGCCGGTATGAACACCTTGCAAAGTGGGATGTATCTGCTGTCGTTCACGAGCGATCGCACGACGATCACCACAACGATGAGCGTGCTGCGATAAGCACGCCAACGAACGAACCGATCAGACCAATGTGAAGTAGTCGTGCTCCATGTCATGATGGATATGGAGCACGCCTGCTCGTACGAGCTTCACAAGGATCTGCGAAGCACGTCGGTTCGAAATGTTCGTGAGCTTTGCGAAGTCCTTTACTGTTGCACGTTCGTAGCGCTCCAGGAACGTGAACAGGCGACGTTCCCGATCGCCAATACTGATCGTCATTCCCGGTGCCGTTGAATTCTGTCCGGCCAGGATGCGCTCCATCTCCCGACTCGCTTTCACACTGTTCTCCCCTTGCCGGATAAAGGCATTGGAGTCTTCCGTGATCAAACGATGCGGCTTTTTATCGCTCTTCGGGACATGCACGACGATCACGTCCTTGAACTCGATCTCCACCACTTCCACGTCGAGATCAAGTGGCGGATCGATGTGATGGCGTGCTACTTCGAGCAACTCCATCTCTTCCTTTTCCGAGGCCACGCCACGCACGGTGCGATCGTCGTCAACGCCAATGATCAAGTACCCGCCGGAAGTGTTCGCAAAGGCAATGATCTCCTTTGCGATCTTCTCGGCGGACGTGAACTTGCGCTTGAACTCGACCGTGTTGCTCTCACCACCAAGGATAAGATCACGGAGTTGTGAACGTCTCATTGAGCAGGTGCATACTTCCACTGTGATGTAGGAACCCACCATTGCGTGGGATTGTAGCCCGGACGTACTTGCGAGAACTTCACGTTGTGCAGGCGCTTGTTGTACACACAAGGGAACTGCGGCATCCAGAGGAAGGTGTATGGTTGCTCGTCCACCACAATGCGTTGGAACTCCTTCATGTACTCCGCGCGTTTCGCTTCGTCGAACTCGATACGATTGAGCTCCATGAGCTCATCGGCGCGCTTGTTGCGGAAGCTTACATAATTCGATCCCTTATTGTCTGCCTGCGACGAGTGCCAGATCTGATACGGGTCGGACGGGATGGGATCGTTCACCCATGCACCGATGTAGGCATCGAACTTGCGTGTGCGGAGATTCTCAAGGAAGACGGCCCACTCCAGTTTCTTCACGGTGGCATTGATGCCGATCTTCTTGCACTCGTCCACAATAAGAAGGGCCACTTGTTCACGCGCTTCATTACCGGCATTGAGCAGGAACGTGAAGGCGCAATCGGTACGCTTTCCGTCGATCATCTTGTCGAGGATACCATCGCCATTCGAATCCTTCCACCCTGCCTGCGCTAGTAGGGCTGCGGCCGCCTTCGGATCGTAGTTGATGTTGGGCAGTGTCTTGTCGTACTCGGGACGTTGCGGATAGATGGGCGAGTTCATCGGCACGGCAAGATCGTGCATCACTTGCTTGATCATGGCCGGGCGGTCCACCAGGTGCGACAGTGCACGACGCACGAGTTTGTCGGAAAGCACCGGACGTACCGTGTTCCAACCGATGTACGTGTAGTACTGTGCCTCGTACGGATGCTTGACGAGATACGGCAGACGTGTGGTGTCCACTTCCTCGGCGAACTTGGCCGGTGGGAGCGACTCCATGAAGTCGAGCTCTTGATTCTTCAGCGCCGTCACGGCAGCCGAGCGATCGTTCATCACACGATAGATGATCTTGTCGACGTAGGCAGGATTATCCTTGTTCTTCCCTGCCGCCCAGTACTTCGGATTGCGCTTGATCGTGATGCTCTCTTGCGTCTTCCACTCGTCGAAGATGTACGGTCCGGACCCAAGGTTCATCGACGGTTCGCGCTTCATCTCTGCGCGATTGTACCACGTGGCGAACTCGGCCATGGCCTTGTTGGCCTGTGCCTTTGCCATGTCGTTCGTTTCGGCAAAGGTGTACTGGTCGGTGAGGTTCTTCGGGTCTTGAATGTGCTTTGCACACACGCGGATATCGCCCAGCTGGAACTCGGCCATGAAGTACGGACGGTTCATCGTGACGACGATCGTATGCTCGTCCGGCGCCACAACATCCTTCAGATCTTCATAGTAGTTCCGCAACGGTGCAGCATCGATGATCAACGGATTCTTCACCACCTTGAACGAGAAGAGCACATCGGCGGCCGTGAGCGGATGTCCGTCCGAAAACGTGATGCCCTGCTTGAGCTTGAAGGTGTACGTGAGGTGATCATCGCTGACCGTTGGACGTCCTTCTGCCAACGAGCCCACGAGGTCCGTTGTGGCGAAGTCCTGATCGAGCAGCTTCTCGTAGACGCGATCGAAGATGGCACGTGCCGATGCATCGTTCACCGTGATGGGATTGAGTCCCTCTGCATCGGAGAGCTCATGAACGATCACCCACTCGCCGCGAACCGGCGACCCCTCGTCCTGCTCGGATACTTGTTCTTGATCGCCACCGCCGCATCCCGTAAGGAGCAAGGCGGCAAGGCCCATCGACATGCCGAATCGTGTGAACTTATTCATCATCGCTTTGGAAATAGGTGACGTGACGTTGGTCATAACTGTCCTTGTTCATGGATCGACGCTGGATCTCTTCCTGCAACCGTGCAGAGAACTCCTGCGAAGCATTGTAGCCGTATGTTTTCAAGAGGTAGTTCAGGGCGATCGTCTCGCTGATCACGGTGACGTTCTTACCGGGGAAGATCGGGAGCTTCACCGATTGGATCGGAACACCGATGAGATCGGCCGTGAACTCTTCAAGTCCGGTGCGATTGTATTCGTGACTCGGATCGTAGACCTCGAGCTCGACGATGATCTCGAGGCGCTTCTGGAATCGAATGGCGCGAATACCGAACATCTGTCGCACATCGATCACACCAAGTCCGCGGATCTCCATGAAATGCTTCACGAGCGACGTGCCCGTGCCCATCAGAATGGATTCGCGTTTCTTTGTGAGGATGACGAGATCATCGGCCACGAGACGATGTCCGCGTTCGACGAGATCAAGGGCGATCTCGCTTTTGCCGATACCGCTTCCGCCGGTGAAGAGAATACCCACACCGTACACGTCCACAAACGAGCCGTGCACACTGATGTGGGAGCTGAACTGGTCGTCGAGGAATTCGCTGAGCAGGAAGACGGTCTTCGTGGTGTCGAACGGCGTCACGAGCACGGCAATGCCATGCTCGATGGCCAGTTCGATGATGTCGGGCGGCGGTTCGTGTCCGTTGGCGAACACCAGACACGGGATCTTGAACTGCATGATGCCTTCCACAGCCGAGCGTCGTTGTTCGGGCGTGAGACTTTGCAGGTAGTAGAACTCCGTGTTGCCGAGCAACTGCACACGGTAATACGTGAAGAACTCCGTATAGCCGGCAAGGGCGAGTTGCGGTCGGTGCAGACTCTTATCGGTGATCGTGTTGGTCATCCCAACGTCGCCGGTGCATGCCGTCAGATGCACGGGTCCGTTCAGGAGTTCCTGAACCGTGATCGAGTCCTTGATGTGCGGGACGACGTTCCGTATGAAGCCCATGGGTTATCCGCGTTCTGATGAGCGGGCGGGAACCTTCTGTTCATGCAGACGCGAAAGCTGACGTTGCATCTTGAGGGCGGCATCGTGAATGATCTTCGAGAAATGCTGTCCGCTTTCCTTCGCAACGAGTTTCTGTCCGGGAACCTTGACCGTGTATTCAACATGTTTCGTGGCGTTCTCGTCGCAGATCACGTCGACGCGGATGATGCCCTCGACAAACTTCTCGAATTGCTTGGCGGCGGCGATCGCCGCATCATTTTCTTCTTCGGTAAGGGTGCAGTGGCGTGTCGTTACATGAATGTCCATGGCGCTGTCCTCTCTGTGAATGTAAATGAACCACTACGGCGACGGCAACATTGCAAAAAGGAATGTTCCGCGCAACAGGTAATCGTGAACGTTGCTCAGTTGACGATAACGCTCACGCCTACGTGTAATCCGAGGCCTCCGGCTTGAATATGATAGTCTCCCGTTGTCTCCGGACCGGCATTGGGCAACGATTCTGCCAAGCGCTTGAACAGTGGTGCGGACACGGTCATGAACGTGTATCGCACCTCAAAGGTCAATGCCCCTGCCACCTTCGTGGTTCGCTCTTTATCCCATCCCAAACTGATCCCGGCACGCAACAGTCCTGCAGGAACAATGTGCGTGTCGTTGTAGGGCGTGGTCTCTGAAGCACCGCCGTTACCGTAGACACCTTGCTTCCACACAATGGTGGAGATGCCGATGCCGAGGCCGGCGCCAACGTAGGTGGCGAACTGTCGATCGATGGGATAGTAATCGATGGTGGCGATGATGGGCGTTGCCGTGACGGACATGTCTTGGGCAATGGAGAGCAAGGTGTTCGCAGACGTATCGCCGAACGGATAGTACTGTTTGTAGCTCTCGCGGACAACTGCCTTGTAGTAACTGGCGGTAAGGCCAACGCTGACGTTCTTCCAGAGATAGGAGGCAATACCGCCTTCGATGACGTAGGGCACGTCGAACGTGGACGACGGTCCGCCGAGATAGCGCTTATAACTTTGGAAGAAGTCGGTGCTGTGCACGCCGAACACACCACCGAAGGATGCCCATGTGCGCATGGGACGGACCTTCTTGGTGACGACGGTCGTGTCGGCCGCCGTTGCGACGAACGCACTGCAGCAAAGCAGGCAACACGTGAACAGGCAACGCACTAGAGGATCCTCTTCCCCATCGAACTGCTGACGACGTCGGAGGCGAACTCGGCCGTGCTGTTACGAACATCGAGGATGGGGTTCACTTCGGCGACCTCGAGCGAGGCATATGCTTCGACCTGCGAGATCATCTCCATGAAGAGATGCGTTTCACGGAAGCTGAGTCCACCCGGAACCGGCGTTCCAACACCGGGTGCGAAGGACGGATCCACGCCGTCGACGTCGAAGGAGATGTGCAAGTGGTCGACGCTGCGTGCCATGTCTTCCAACACGCGTGATGCGATCTCATACATGCCAAGCTTGTCGACATCGAACATCGTGTATGCGGCCACGCCAAGCTCCTTGATAAGCTCGCGTTCTCCGGGGTCGATGCTGCGAAGGCCAACGATGGCAAGGTTGCGAGGATCGAGCTTGGGGAAGTTGCCACCGATGGAAGTGAGCGACGGATGACCGATGCCAAGGGCAACGGAGACGGGCATGCCGTGAATGTTGCCACTGGGCGTTGTCTCGGCCGTGTTCATGTCGGCATGCGCATCGATCCAGATCACACCCAACGTTTTCTTGTGCTTCGCACAGTGCGCTCCGATACCGGCAAGCGAGCCGATGCTCATGGAGTGATCGCCACCAAGGATGAGCGGGAAATCTCCTTCGTCGAGCACACTCTCCACACGCGAGGCGAGCACAGCGCTCATCTCGGCGATCTCCGGCAAATACTTGAGCTTCACATCGGCCATTTCCTGGACTTCGATGTTGCGGACCGGAATATCGCCTTCGTCGATCACCGTATAGCCAAGTGCTTCGAGTTTCTTGTCGATGTCGGCAATGCGCAGTGCAGACGGACCCATGTCAACACCACGTCGGTCTGCACCAAGATCGATCGGAAAGCCGATCATGCGAACACGCGTGGGCTTATGCATTGGCTCCTCCACCGAGCATTCCGAGCACCTTGGAGAGCGACTTGCGAAGATCCTTGCGATGCACGACCATATCGAGGAATCCATGCTCGAGCAGGAACTCGGAGCGTTGGAATCCTTCAGGAAGTTTCTTGCGAATGGTCTGCTCGATCACACGTGGACCTGCAAAGCCGATCAAGGCCTTGGGCTCACCGATGATGATGTCGCCCAACATGGCATACGATGCCGAAACACCACCTGTGGTGGGGTCGGTGAGGATGCTGATATAGGGAATACCATTCTCGGCGAGCTCGCTGAGAACGGCACTGGTCTTGGCCATTTGCATGAGGGAGAGCGCTGCTTCCTGCATCCGTGCGCCACCCGAGGCGCTGATGAAGACGAAGGGCACGCGCTGATCCAGCGAGCGCTTTGCCGCACGCAGGAACTTCTCGCCCACCACCGATCCCATCGAGCCACCGATGAAGCCGAAGTTCATGCAGCCGAAGCTGATGACCTTGCCATCGATCGTTCCCATGCCGGTGGTGACAGCATCGGGCAGACCCGACCTTGAATAGGCTTCCTTCAATCGCGCCTTATAGGGTCGCGTATCGGTGAACTCCAATGGGTCTGCCGATCGCACGGACTCGTCCATTTCGTGGAACGAACCGGGATCGAACAGAACATCGACGTACTTGTTGCTCCCGATCCGGAAGTGGTGTTCGCACTTCGGACACGTGAAGGCATGCTCTTCGAGCTCTTTGCGATAGATGATCGTGGCGCAGGATGGACATTTCGTCCAGAGGCCGTCGGGCATCTCTCGTTGTGTGGTCTCGGAGATGTTCTTGGATTTACGAAGGAACCAGGCCATGATCAGTTCAATGTGGTACTACAAGGCCACCGTTCCCGAAGAAACGATGGCCTGCGAAGATACGGAGAATGAAGGGCTACGGGATAACGCAGACGAGACGTCCGTCGGCAACGTAGATGCCGGGGGCCAGTGAGGGAACGATGGACTCACCGCTCGACACCACCGATCCGTCGAGGGCGTACCAGAGGTGCGAGCCTTCCCATGGCAGGGGCTCACCGACATGGACGACCAGACCTGTTCTCGAGGCCGCAGCGGTGGCAGCATCGTCGGCCACGCTGCTCACGCCATCGACGGTCACGCGGAAGGTCATGGCGCCGATACCGTTCTGATTCTGGATCCACGGTCCTTGGAAGACCACGGCCGTGTCGGCATAATACCGGTCCGGCACATAGGAGATGAAGGACGCAGAGCCCGGCGTTGCCAGCGTGAGGATCACATCGTTCCCGTCTGTGGTCACGTTGGTGACCTTGCCGACAGAGTCGTTGACGAGGAATCCTTCTGTTGGCGTACGGAGCTTTCCTGCATAATCGAAGCTCGGTGTGAACGAGATGCCGCGCTTCACGTTGCGGAAGGTGACGCGCACATCGGTGCGCGACTCGTTCGTGTACGTGGCGGATCGGACGTTCGGCGATTCGACATCCTCTTCGTAGACCTTGGAGATCTGGTTGCGAAGCAACAGTCGATACACTTGATCTCCGAGTGCCTTATATCCATCCGTGGCGAAGTGGCACCCATCGTGCCCGGGAAGACCTGACGCGGCATGGACCTCTACATCGGGATACTTGTCCTTGAAGCGCCGCTGCATATCGCGCAGCAAGGCATGTCCCTCTCCCCCACATCCCGTATGGATCTGGATCACGTAGATGTGCTTGAGATTCGGAAGGTCTTCGTGCCAGGCCTGATACATCTTGTCGAACTTATCGGCATATCCTTCACCATTGTTCGACTCGCCCTGATACCAGAACAGATGCTCCAGCGTTGAGCGCATTCCGCTCTTCTCGACGCGATAGAGCCACGAACCATAGATCGTGTTCACGTTCATGCGATCGTCGGGATCGGGATAATGTTGTTCAATGGTCGTACCGCCCACGCCGCCGTTGATGGTGAGCGTCGGATAACGATCGAACAAGGCAAGGTTACGTGCCAATTGCATGGGCCATGCACCGATGTTCGCATCTCCACCATTTCCGGTGCACATGGCGAGTTTGAAGGCCGTGTCCGCCCGAGAGTTCTGGAAGTTGCTGCCGATGGTGCGTGCATTGCCGATGCCATCGAGCGCACCGCCGAAGATCGAATTGGATTGACCGCACACAGCAATGCCGATGCCGGCCAGAATGCTCGGCGCATTCAATACCTGCGTCCACGCACCACTACGCCGCACATAGATCTCGAAGTCCTGCTGGATGGTGTCGGCAACGAACTCATACTTGAACGTTGTGCCGCGACTTGGATTCAGCGGTCCGCCGAAGTAGTACGTCACCCCAAAGTAGTTCCGCTTGATCTTGATACTGTCGATCCCATCCACCAACGTCGTCCCGCTCAGATCGACCTTTCGCATTGCAGCCGGTGCCAACGGATAGATCTGAAACGCACGTGGCGGATTGTTGAGTTGGACAAGCGGCGGTTCCGGTGGCGGCGTCCGATAGATGCCATAACGCGTATGCAGATACTGATCGATGTTCGTGATCTCGTTGTCCGAAAGTGCCTTTGAGAAGACGAGGATCTCGCTGATATGTCCGCTGAAGAAATTGCTCGACGCATACGCGCCGATGAACATCGTTGGATCTGGATTGGCAGGGATCGGTCCTTCTTCACCCTTCGCATTGTTCACATGAATGCTCACCGTTTTCGTGCCTTGCACATAGCGAACACGAATGATGCCCGTCCCGCTCGGCAACGTGACGCCACTTGCCACTTGATGAGCAAAGTCGCCATTGTGCAGGACGCGTGGCGACAGTGAGCTGTTCAGCCAAATGGTACGGGAAGCACCGCCGAGGATGTTGTTCGCACCGGCGACCGTGGTGTTGCGCACGACGGCGTAGACGGTATAGTCGGCGTTGACGGGAAAGACGGACGGGGCCGACATGAACGCTGACGTGCCATTGAAGATCAGTGCGGGCTTGCCGCCGATAGAGGAGCCTGCATAGATCGGACGTGCAGCACCGGATGCCACCGCCTCGCCGCCTCCCGACCCTAGATTCTTCCACGACTCCACAAAGCCGCTGTCGGTCTTCGTCACCAGCGTGTCGGCCCGAAACCAGACGATGGGTGTGGGGATCTGTGCTTGGACCAACGGAGTGAAGGTGGCAAGGCACAGAAGGGGCAGCGTGACGTGCGCGAGGATCCGACGGAGGAAATGAACATTCATGAGATCACCGGTGAAGTGGAACAGTGATAGAGAGTCCGAACATATAGAGCCAACTGGCAAATCGCGTGCGGGACCGTTCGTCGAGCGAGTACATGAGATCGATGGCAACGTTGAGATCGTACGTCGGATCGTTGAGTTGATAGCCGATCCCCACCAGCGATTGTCCGTCGTTCTCGAGCGGAAGCCAATGATAGCCGATACCAAAGCGAACGATGTCCGTTGTGCCAAGCTCACCCCAACATACAACAGGAATTCCAAGCGTAGAAAGATTGACGCCCGTGGGAACTCTACTGATGGCGGGTCCGAGATCGAGGGAAAGACCTCGCATGATCTGGATGTTCGCCGTGGCGGCGATCCCGCCCGGTGAGCGTCCACTGAAGGAGACGCCCACCGAACGAAGATAGAATGTCGACGGAAGTTTCCGTGGCGTCAGCGGATCCGAGGCACGACAAGGTACCACACCGAGGATGCCGATCGCGATGACGGCCAGGAACCAATGCATGCAGAGCCTGGAACAAACGTACTAAAAAGGCTACTTGCTGATACCCAACACTTCGTATTGGATGATGCCCACCGGGGCTTTGGTCTCGACGATGTCGCCAACGGCCTTACCCAACAGGGCCTTGCCCAGGGGCGAGGTCACCGACAGCTTGTTCTGCTCAACGTCGGCCTCTTCCGGACTGACAAGGAGATACTCGATCTCGCGATTCACCTTCTTGTTGATCAGACGCACGCGACTCAGGATGTAGATCTTATCGTCGGGGAAGTCCCCTGCCTCGATCACCTGTGCACGAGCGAGCATGGCCTCCAGTCGCGAGATGCGGATCTCGAGAAGCTCCTGCTCGTGCTTTGCGGCATCGTAGTCGGCGTTCTCGGACAGGTCTCCATGCGACCGTGCATCGGCGATCTTTTGTGCGATCTCCTTGCGGCCCTTCGTTTTGAGCTCGTGAACTTCTACCTGTGTCGATTCCAAGAATTCACGGGTGACGTAGATGGCATCGGCTGACATGGGACTCTCCTCGAAAAAAAAACTGCGCCAGGGCGCAGAGGCGACAATTTACAGATGGCGGAGCAAATGCCCCATCTTGTCGCGCTTCACTTCTAAATATCGCTGATTCTCCGTGGTGGCCTCGATCTCCAGCGGCACCAGCTCGGTGACCTCGAGTCCGTAGCTCTGCAATCCCACGCGCTTCTTGGGATTGTTCGTCATCAGCCGCATCTGGCGCACACCAAGGTCGTACAGGATCTGCGCACCAATGCCGTAATCACGCGGGTCGGGCTGGAAGCCCAATTCCTCATTCGCTTCCACCGTGTCCATCCCCTGCTCTTGCAAGGCATAGGCCTTGATCTTGTTCACGAGACCGATACCGCGACCTTCCTGGCGCATGTACAGCACCACACCACGACCTTCCTGTTCGATCATGGAGAGGGCGGCATGGAGTTGTGGTCCGCAGTCGCACCGACGGGATCCGAACAGGTCGCCGGTGAGGCATTCGCTGTGAACGCGCACCAGCACGGGTTCGGGCGTGGTCACATCGCCCTTGACAACGGCGACATGTTCCTTCCCGTCCACCGTGTTCTGATAGACCTTGATGGTGAACTCGCCATAGTCGCTCGGAAGCTTGGCCTCGGCCACCATGGTCACGAGTCGTTCCTTGGAGCGGCGGTAGGCAATGAGGTCCTGCACGGAGATGATCTTCAGGTCGTGCTGGTTGGCAAAGGCCATGAGATCCGGCAGCCGGGCCATGGAACCATCGGCCTTGAGGATCTCGCACAGGGCTCCGGACGGACGCAGTCCGGCGAGGACCATGAGGTCGACAACGGCCTCGGTATGTCCCGCCCTCCGCAACACGCCGCCTTCCATGGCGATGAGGGGGAAGATATGGCCGGGGCGACCGAGATCGTCGGGTCGCGTGGCCGGGTCGGCCATGGCACGCACCGTGGCTGTCCGATCTGCCACGGAGATCCCCGACGCCGTGCCATGAATGTAGTCCACCGAGATGGTGAACCGTGTACCATGCAATGCGGAGTTGTCCTTGACCATGAGCGGGAGCTGCAGTTCGCGCGCACGCTCTTCCGTCACGGACACGCAGATGAGTCCGCGTGCTTCCGTGGCCATGAAGTTGATCAGTTGCTCGGTACAGAGTTCCGAGGCACAGACAAGATCTCCCTCGTTCTCGCGGTCTTCATCGTCGACCACGATCACGCACTTTCCTTGTCGGATATCGTCGACGGCTTCTTCTATGCGATGCATCATGATCGGGTCGTTACTTGGCATCCACCGACGCGACCGAGGCCTTGTCGAACTTCACGCGCGTATTGTCGGCGATCTGGATCAAAATGGTGGTCTCGTCCACTTCGGAAACGGTACCGTGAATGCCGGACGTGGTCACGACCTTGTCGCCCTTCTTCACGGCATCGAGCAAGGCCTTGTGTTCCTTGGCGCGCTTCTGCTGCGGACGGATCATCATGAAGTAGAAGATGAGGATCACGGAGCTGAACATGATAAGCAAACCAGGCAATTGATTTGCCCCGTCTGGCGAAGTACCACCGGATGGTGGTGGGAACATGAGGATCAAAGAGAGCATGAGCATTCCTAAAGAAAAATGTGCAAGATGATGCGTTAGAGACGTGGTGCGTTGAGTTGCGCGATGGTCTCGCCGGCCCACTGACGAAACGTACCTTCCAAGATTTTCTCTCGAGCGGTGCGTGTGAGCCACAAATAGAGGGCAAGGTTCTGCATGGTGGCAAGTTGAAGGCCAAGGATCTCGCCGCTCACGAACAGGTGACGAAGATACGCCAGAGAGAAGTTCTGACTGGCATAGCAGTCGAGTCCGTCGTCGATCGGTTCTTCCGAGAGTTTATAGCGCGTGTTCTTGATGTTCACACGACCCTTTGTGGTGAACAGCGTTCCATTGCGCGCATTTCGCGTGGGCATCACGCAATCGAACATGTCAACACCGCGCTCAATGGCCGTGAGGATGTTCTCGGGTGTGCCCACGCCCATGAGGTATCGTGCCTTGTTGGCTGGCATCACCTCGGTGCTCACTTCGATCATCTCGAGCATCGATTCGGCCGGTTCACCTACGGCAAGACCACCAATGGCATAACCATCGAACTGCTTCTGAACAAGTTCCTCCATGCAGATCTTGCGCAGGTCTGCATACGTGCTTCCCTGTCCGATGCCGAAATGGAACTGTTGATGACCGTACAATGGTTGTGTGGTTCTGAATCGTTCAATGGCTCTGTCGGCCCACCGAAGGGTGAGCTCCATGCTGGAACGAGCCTGTTCATACGTGGCGGGATTGCCCGTGCATTCATCGAGGACCATCATGATATCGGACCCGATGGCGCGTTGCATGTCGACCACACGCTCCGGTGTGAACAGATGCTTGGACCCGTCGAGATGCGAGCGGAATTCCACACCCGTGTCGCTCATCTTGCGGATCTCGCGCAACGAATACACTTGAAATCCACCACTGTCGGTGAGGATCGGTCGGTCCCAGTTCATGAACCGATGCAATCCACCCATGGTATTGAGCACTTCCGTGCCGGGTCGCAAGTACAAGTGATACGTGTTGCCAAGAATGATCTTGGCATCGAGCTCCACAAGCGATCGATGATCGATGGCCTTTACGGCACCTTGCGTTCCCACCGGCATGAAGATGGGTGTCGGGATGTCGCCGTGGTCGGTGTGTACAACACCTGCACGGGCCTTCGTTTGTTGGTCGGTATGATGGAGCGTGAACATAGAACCTGCAAAACTACGGTTTGGCAATGGATGCATCGTATTTTCGTCTTCTCGCAACTTCATCGCATACAGTATCACACTCACACAGGAATCATCTCATGGGCGTATTGGTCGGAAAGAAAGCACCTTCGTTCACGGCACAGGCCGTTATCAATGGCGAAGAGATCGTTGAGCATTTTTCGCTGGATCAGTATCTCGGCAAGAAGTATGTGGTGTTGTTCTTCTATCCGAAGGACTTCACCTTCGTCTGCCCGACGGAATTGCACGCCTTCCAGGCGCGCCTTGCTGAATTCGAAGCAAAGGACGTTGCCATTGTTGCCGCATCGACGGATACGGAACAATCGCACTGGGGATGGTTGCAAGTGCCGAAGGACAAGGGCGGAATTGCCGGCGTGACGTATCCGCTGGTCGCCGATACGAACAAGACCATTTCACACAACTACGATGTGCTTGCAGGGTCGTACGAGTATAACGACGATGGAGAGCTGTCTGCCTCGGGTGAGCTCACAGCGTATCGTGGTCTGTTCCTGATCGACAAGAACGGTATCGTCAAGCATCAGACCGTGAACGTTAACGAGCTAGGACGCAGCGTTGACGAGGCAATGCGCATGGTCGACGCACTGCAGTACTTTGAGAAGAACGGCGAAGTATGTCCGGCGAACTGGAAGGTCGGCGATGAAGGTCTGGTGGACACACACGCAGGCGTGGCATCCTACCTTTCCAAGCATTGATCTTGTTGCCGCGAGCCTACGAGATACTTGAACGCACGCGTTGCGTGTAGGCTCTGATCGACGTCATCACATCATCGTTGGTGGCGGCCATATGGTCTAACACCCATCTGGCCGCCATCACATGCGTGAGTTGCTCCCCTTCATCCTCGCCTTGCACGGCAATGGTCGGTTGCAGACCTTCAAGAATGGCCTCTTCTGCCGAACGGAGTGCATCGGCGGAATGCTTCGCCTCGACAAGTGCGCGTACGGATGCAATGTTCATGCGACCACCTTTTCAAGCATTTCAACAACACGTTCCTCTTTGGCCGTAGCGCCACCTTCGAGGAGTTGACCGTGTTTGAACACGGCAAAGAAGGGAAGATTGTCGACCCCTGCCGCCTTTCGTGCCTCGGGATCCGTCTCGGCATTGACCTCGAGGAAGGTGACGGACGTGAATCGCTCATCGGTGCTGAGGCGACGGAACTTGGGGGCGAAGAGCTTACACGATCCACACCAGTCGGCAAAGTACTTCACGATCACGCGTTCGTTCGTGTCGAGCAGTGTGCGGAAGTCGGCATCGGTAGCATGTGTGACAGACATAGAAGAATTCGAAGGATGTGTGAATGATCGGGGTGTAGACGAAGAACAACGCATTCAATTTACGAGTTCACCATCGCACGGAATCGTACTTCTTTTCCATCGATCGCTTGCCGCGGATGACGGTGCGATAGTCGACGTCGTTCTCGGCCATGGCATCAGTGCGAACCGCATCGGCCACTGCCTCCATACGTTTCGCAACCATGGTCGTGATGTCGCGGATCGACATGGACGCTCGCTCCTCTGCGTCGATGGGCGCCCCGAACCGCATCCACACCACAGCGCCTTGTTCGCGCAACAGTTCATAGCGGATGGCAACGGGGATCACGACCAGGTCCGGCACCATGCTGGCCACGATGGCCGCACCCGGTTCGCAGACGATGGGGCGCACCTCCTGGTGAACGAGCGTGCCCTGCGGGAACATCCACAGTGCTTGCGGCAAGCGTTGCAGTTCTGCGGCGGCATAGCGGAGCGAGGCAAGTGCTGATCGCGGATCCTCGCGCACCACGCTGAACATGCCGATGCGCGAGAAGAAGCGGTACTTCGACAGTTGCTTGAATTCCATCATGCCAATGGCCTCGCAGCGCAACACGCGTAGCGAGAGGACGATCGTGAGTGCCGCATCCCACCACGATCCGTGCGTGCAGGCGAACAACACTGGAACATCCCGACGAACGTGTTCCAGGCCCGCCACGCGCACACTGTGGAAGGAGCGGCGTAGGCTTCGCTCGAAGTACCGACCCCAAAAGGCCTTTGCCAGGGCGGAAGGGCGGGCAGGGATGAAGGTGGATGACGTATTTTGCATGACTCACAAAAGTATGCTATGAACAGAGACCCAAAACGTGTTGTCGTTGGAATGTCCGGCGGTGTCGACTCGAGCGTGGCCACCGGCCTGCTCGTCGAACAAGGCTACGACGTGATCGGCATCACCATCAAGACCTATCGCTACGAAGATGTTGGCGGCAACGTTGGCAATGATTCGTCATGCTGTTCGCTGGACGGTATCAACGATGCGCGTCGCATCGCCATGCAACTCGGCGTCCCCCACTACACCGTTGACTTCTCCGGTGTGTTCCGCGAGAACGTGATCGACTACTTCATCGAAGACTACATGGCCGGCAATACGCCGAATCCTTGTGTGCGGTGCAACCGACAGATCAAGTGGGCAGAGATGTTGCGAAAGGCGGATTCACTTGGTGCAGAGTACATCGCCACCGGACATTATGCCAGCATCATGCATGATGCCTCAACGGGACGTCGGTGGATCCGTCGCAGTCCTGACCCGAAGAAAGATCAATCCTACATGCTGTGGAGCGTTCGTCAGGAACACCTGGCACGCACGCTCTTTCCGCTTGCGGGCTTCACCAAGCCCGAGTCGCGCGCCGAAGGCGCTCGTCTTGGTCTGTCACTCGAAAAGAAGAGCGAGTCGTACGAGATCTGTTTCATTCCCGACAACGACTACCGCCGTTTCCTTCGCGACAATGTGCCGAACATCGCATCGGACCTTGCCGGTGGGAAGATCATGATGCATGGAGAACAGATCGGCACACACGATGGCTATCCGTTCTACACGGTAGGTCAGCGCAAGGGATTGGGCATTGCGCATTCCGAACCACTCTTCGTGCTCAATGTTCTGCCCGAGAGCAACACGGTGGAAGTGGGAACCGAGAATGAACTGGACCACATCCGTCTTACTGCCACCGACGTGAATCTCCAGCAGGTGGCATCCATCGATGAAAAGCGCGAGTTCACGGTGAAGATCCGCTATAAAGACGAAGGGGCACCGGCCATCTGTTGGACAGATGCGACCGGCACCCTTCATGTAGAATTTTTCGAACCGCGAAAGGCCATCACTCCCGGACAGAGCGTTGTGCTCTACGACGGAGATGATGTGATCGGCGGCGGTATCATCGCCACGCGATCCTGATCCCCTATCGCTTCACGATCGGCGCGCTCCATACGGCGACGCCACTGCGCACGCGTACGATGTAGACACCGGATGCAAGATCCGTAAGCTCGACCGAGAGGACCGGTTCGTCGAATGGCATGCTCTTGATGAGAAGACCGCGCATATCGACGATCTCCAACGTTGCGAGATCGGCATGGTCGGGCTTTCGCACGTCGATGCGCTGCTCGAACGGATTCGGAGCGACGGCCAGCAATGTTGATCGACGCACATCTTCCGCAACATCGGAAATGACCGGTGTTATGGGAACGGCATCGGAGATGCTCGTGCATTTATCGGAGTTCGTGACCTCGACGCTATACGAACCGGCCACCATTGCCTTGATGTCGCGCGTGGTCGCACCATTGATCTTCGTTCCATCCACGAACCACTGATACCCTGTCACACCGATGCTCGTAGCACGAAGCGTGTCGTTCGAGCGCTTTGAGATCGTTGGCTTCACCGGTGTACGACGGATGACCACAGCGGTCGTGGTCGAGAGTCCGCGACATCCGTTATCGTCTTCGACGCTGACAGAGTAGTCACCGGACTGACTTTGTGCGACGAGCGTGATGCGACGCGACGTGTCGCCATTGCTCCATGTATAGGAACGATAGCCGGCCGATGCCTCGAGTACCACGGAGTCGCCGCTGCATACGTTCGTTGGCGTGACCGCCGTTACCGTTGGCGTGGTGGCCTTGCACTGTACAGCATCGATCTCCCATACACCTCTGCCGTAGGTGGCAGCGCGCAGCTTGTTCGTTGTCGACACAATGGCCAGATCCGAGATCACCGTCATTGGCATCTCCTTACCGAACGGTTGCCACTCCTTCATTCCTTCATCCCGGAAGTACACGCCAAGGTCGGTGCCCAGATACAAGCGGTTCAAGACGCCGGGCTGGAAGACGATGGCATTGGCCGGAACGTTCGGCAGTGTATTGCCCGTGATGTTCGACACCACACCGTTGTTGATCTCGATCACCTTATTGCCGCCAACGAAGCCACCGTAGGTGACCCACACGCGGCGTGGATTGGTGGGATGGACCTTGATGTCGGTGATGAAACCGCTCACGCCGTTCTGCTGCGACCACGACGTACCACCGTCGGTGGACACATACATCGACTGGGTATATGCCACATACAGGAACTTCGGATCCGACGGCGCGACGGCGATCACACGCAGGGTCGCTTGCACGTTCAACGGCGTGAGCTTCACAAAGGAAGCACCGTAGTTGTCGCTTCTCCACAAGTTCTGATAGCCAAGGTAGACCGTAGCGCTGTTCTTCGGATCGATGGCGATCGGCGTTACCCAACTGCCTTGTTCGCCGCGGCGACTCTGACTTGAGATGAACGTGAAGTTCGAACCACCGTTATCGGAACGGAAGAAGGTACCGTTGGGATTGCTGGTGTACATCGTTTGCGCATTCGACCAATCGATGGCCGTCTTCATTCCGTCACCATCAAAGACATTGCGCGCCGTTCCGTTCTGGAATCGCGTGGTGCCATTGTCCTGCGCACCGCTCAAGATCAGGCTCGTGTTCAAGTTGGAAACGGCAAGACCATAGAACTGCTGGATGCGCAGACCACGGCTGATGTCGCGCCAGCTTTGACCATCGTTCTCACTTACAGCGATCCCTCCATCGTGACATGCATACAGCATACCATTGTTGGGGTTATAGCGGAACAAGTGGTGATCGGCATGGACGAAGTCCGCACCGCCGTCGCCCGTCCAGTGCGCACTGAGTGCCCACGACGTGCCTGATGCATTTGCCGTACGCCAGATGTTCACGCCACCAACGAAGATCTGCGTTGCGTCGATCGGCGAGATCTCCAGACTCAGATCGTAGAAGCCCTGTCCTTGTGTGTCGTTCCCGTTGGCACTCCATCCGAGCAGGTTCACGTTCGGATTCATGGCCACATAGGAGGCACCCTCATCGGTTGAGCGGAATACGTTGTCGAGTCCGTTCGTCGAGGCATTGGAAGAAAGCACGACGAGCAGCTTCGGATTGGCCTCGGTAACACCGAGACGGAGGCGGTTGGCCACAGGTCGCGAATACACCTTCGTCCAGGTCTTGCCCATGTCCACCGACTTGTACACGCTGGCGCCGCCCGTGATCGAGAACGTTGCACTGTAGAGGATGTTCGCATTCGTTGGATGACCGACAACATCCTTGAAATAGCCGTTGGACGTGATGGAGAATGTCTTGCCCCCATCCGTTGAACGTTGCATACCACCCGATGTGGCCGCGACCACGACGTTCGGATCGTTGGGATTCACCCAGAGCCTACAGACAACGTTGTTGGATTCGGGGCTGTAGGAGAGACCGGTGGACGACCACGTGAGGCCGCCGTCGACCGACTTGATCACGCCATAACTGAAGACCGGAAAGCCGGTAAGGACGCCCGGCAATGCCGTTTCGGCATCTCCCGTGGCCACGTAGATGATCTTATCATCGCCCTTGGCGAGTTGAATATCGCTCACACCGAACATCGGATATCCGGCTACCGGAACGTAGGTCCAGTTGCCGCCGTTGTTCGTGCTCTTCCAGAGTCCGCCGGCTGCAGAGCCCGCCCACAGGAGGTTGTTGTTCTGATAGGAAAAGGCCATGCAGTTCACACGGCCGATACCGTTCCACTGACTTTGATCGATCGTCGCTGGAGCCTCCGGGCCGACTTCCTTCCATGTTGGAATGGCTTGCTGGTCCTCGGAAAGACGGCTTCGCTGCCGCTCTACGCCGAGTGCCTCGCTCATGTACTGTGCCGACGTCGGGAAGTCTCCATTGGGCAGCAGTCGACGCTCCCAGAAGTACTCCCAACGACTGAATTGCTTCGCCACGCGAAGACTTCCGTCGGGGTTGACCGTGGTGTACACGGCCTTCATGTTGTCCCTGATCCGGTCGAATTCGCCGGCGTGCAGTGTCGTCCCAACAATGCACAATGCAAGGAGTTGAAGAAAGAACGAGCGAAGTTTCATGTGTTGTCCCATAAATGCAAGACCGTCCAATTCAGATTTAGTTGCTCTTCGTGCGGCGAGCCCAGAGGCGTTTGAACGCGAACCGGTAATACCGCCATGTGGTACCCCAAACATTCTCGCCCATGGTGACCATCTGGAGCTGGTCCCGCGTCAGCGTTTGCCGTTCCGCCCTCCAAGCCTTGAGTCCTACCGTGAGCATTCCCAGCACCCCCTCCAGATACGTCAGCGGCGGTGTGCGGTGCCAAATGCCGATCACCATCTGTGATGCCATGTGCACCATCGACCGACCGGTGGCCCGCCAGAACGGGAAATACCGGAAGTTGAACCGAATGGGCATGGTGCTCATCAACAGCCAACGAGAGGCGATCTGGGAAGGCTGGAAGGCGGTAAGGTGGCACACACGGAACCATGGCACGTAGCGCAAGACCATACCGGCGGCGATCATGCGTGCCGAGAGGTCCGATTCCTCGATGTAGAATGTGTCCCAAAACCCTCCCACCTGGAGAAATGCCTTCCTCCGTATGAGAACACTTGCGCCGCAAAAGTGGTTCACGGGCAGACCATCTTCCGGGATGGTTGCCGTACGCTCGGGAAAGGGATACCAGTTGTAGGTCAGGCCGTTGTCGACAAAGTAGACCTCCCCTGCCACAAGATCGATCTCCGGATGTACCTCCATGAATCGAAGTCCGCGCTCCAGCATGTCGTCGGTCTCGGGCCAGGCATCATCATCGGTGCGGAAGATCACATCACCGGTGGCAAGCTCCACGGCAAGGTTCAAGGCGGCGGGGCCGATATTGTCGGCAAGGCGCACCGTGCGCACGTGCGGGAACTCGCGCTCGAGCATGGCAGCGGTATGGTCCGTCGAACCATTGTCCACCACGATGATCTCCACACCAGCAAGCGACCCGGTCGCATACCGCTGCAGACTCTCTCGAAGCACATCCTTCCGATCGCGTGTGGCGATCACCACTGTTAGGCGCATCCGACAAAGATACCCACGAAGGATTTGCGATATTTGTGGTTTCTGCGACCATTTCACGAACGAGGCAGTGCATGGACAGCAAGTTCCAACTCCATCTCCAGCAAGAACTTCAATCGATCCGCGAGAGCGGGCTCTATAAGAACGAACGCGTGATCGTCTCGCCACAAGGACCGGAGATCATGGTGGAAGGCCGTTCCCGTCCGGTCTTGAACTTCTGTGCCAACAACTACCTTGGTCTGAGCTCCCACCCTACGGTGATCCAGGCCGCCAAAGACGCGCTGGACACCCATGGCTTCGGCATGAGCAGTGTCCGCTTCATTTGCGGCACGCAGGACATTCACAAGGTGCTCGAGCAGAAGATCGCCGAGTTCTGTCAGACCGACGACACGATCCTCTACGCTGCCTGCTTCGATGCCAATGGTGGCGTCTTCGAACCGCTCTTTGGTGAAGAGGATGCCATTGTGAGCGATGCCCTGAACCATGCCTCCATCATCGATGGCGTGCGTCTCTGCAAGGCCAAGCGCTATCGCTATGAATCGTGCAACATGGCCGATCTCGAAGCACAACTCAAGCAGGCCCGCGCCGACGGTGCACGGCACATCGTGATCGCCACCGACGCCGTCTTCTCCATGGATGGCACGATCGCTCCCCTCGATAAGATCTGCGATCTGGCCGATGCCTACAGCGCCTTGGTGATGGTGGATGAATGTCACTCCATGGGCTTCATGGGCACGCACGGTCGCGGCGTGGTAGAACACTGCGGTGTGACCGGTCGCGTCGACATCATCACAGGTACACTGGGCAAGGCTCTCGGCGGCGGCATTGGCGGCTTCACGACGGGGCGTCAGGAGATCATCGACATGCTCCGTCAACGCTCACGTCCGTACCTCTTCTCCAATTCCCTGCCACCTTCCGTGGTCGGCGCCTCCATTGCTGTGATGGATCTTCTCTCGAAGACCACGGAACTGCGCGACACCCTCGAATCGAACACGGCCTACTTCCGCGAGCAAATGTCGGCGCTTGGCTTCGACATCATTCCGAGCACACATCCGATCACACCCGTGATGTTGTACGATGCACCGCTTGCGCAACAGATGGCGAATGCATTGCTTGAAGAGGACATCTATGTGATCGGCTTCTTCTTCCCCGTCGTCCCCAAGGGCAAGGCGCGCATCCGCGTGCAAGTGTCGGCAGCACATACGCGTGAACACCTCGACCGTGCCGTGGCAGCCTTTGCCAAGGTGGGTCGTCAACTGGGAGTGATCAAGTGAACGTAGCCCTATGCGGTGCCGGTACCATGGGTCGAGGGATCGCCCTGAATGCGCTGCGGTGTGGACATACCGTGGTGATCTTCGACATCAGCGCCGAGGCATGCGCAGCGGCCAACGTGTGGGTGCGCGATCAACTGAAGAAGGCCGTCGACAAAGGACTGCTCACGGCAGAAGCATCGGCGAAGGCAGAGCTGGTCTTCTCCACCACCACGTCGTTGGATGACTGTGCCTCGGCCGATCTCGTGATCGAAGCCGTGGCCGAGCGTCTCGACATCAAGCACGACCTGTTCCGTGCACTCGAAGAGCGTTGTGCACCCACGACCATTCTGGCCAGCAACACATCATCGATCTCCATTGCCTCGCTCGCTCGTTGTTTGGTGCATCAGGACCGATTCGTTGGTCTGCACTTCTTCAATCCGGCGCACATCATGAAGTTGGTCGAGGTGATCAAAGGTCCACGAACATCACAACAGACCGTCGACGTGGCTGTGGCCTTCGCTCGCGAACTGGGCAAGACCACGGTGGTGGCGCGCGATGTGCCGGGCTTCATCGTGAACCGCGTTGCTCGCAACTACTACAACGAAGCACAGCGCATTGCCATGGAACAGGCTGCGCAGCCGGAGCAGATCGATCGGTGCATGCGGGCCATCGGTTTCAAAATGGGTCCGTTCGAGTTGATGGACCTCATAGGCGTGGACGTGAATCTCGACGTGACGAAGTCGATGTATGCACAATACTTCAACGAGCCTCGCTTCACGCCATCGTTGATGCAGCAACAATACGTCGACGCCGGTCTGCATGGGAAGAAGACCAACGGTGGCTTCTATCCATATGAATCCTAGCGCCTGGATCTCACGTCGGTTCTCACGCTCCTTGCGTCACGATCGATTTGCCCGTGCCACCACGATGGTCTCCATCGGATCGGTGGCCTTGGGATGTCTGGCCCTGATCCTTGCAATGTCCGTGTTACGTGGCTACGAAGACGCCATCGAAGACGCGGCCCTACGCTTCACGTCGCACATCGAGGTACGCTCTCGTTTCGGAACAGCGTTCACCAATGCGTCCGCCATCCAACGTCAGCTCGCCATCACGCCCGGCGTGGCGGCCACGGACGAGTTGCTGGTACGCGAAGGACTCGGTCGCACACGCAGCGGACTCGATGGGATCTTGTTGCAGGGCATGACATCGGTCCGCGCCACCGAACAGATCCAACCATTGCTCATAGCCGGCACGCTCCCCACGCACGATGCCGTACAGCCACGCGTGGTGGTCGGCGCCGAGCTTGCACGCAAACTTGCTCTCGATGTTGGCGATACGCTTGTTGTCTTCACCACGGACGATGTGCAGGCATCGCATCCCACACCGCGCATCATTCCGGTACGTGTGAGCGGCATCGTTCGCAGTGGCATGCAGCAATACGACGAAACGTCGGTCTTTCTTGCCATCGACGATCTCCGAGCCGCCTTGCACCTTCCCTCCGACGCTGCTACGGCCATCGGTGTGCGGTGCACGAATGTGGCAGACGTGGATGAAGTCACTGCGGCCATCACACGTACATTGCCCGAGCGCAATATTGCGCTCACATTCCGGCAACGGCACTATGCCATGTACTCCTGGATCGAAATGCAGAAGCGGCCCATTCCCATTGTCCTCGGACTCATCAGCATCGTGGCCGTCTTCACGGTGATCGCTTCGTTGCTCATTGCTGTGGTCGAGAAAACGCGCTCGGTGGCCATTCTCATGTCACTTGGCATGCGCGCATCGCAGATCGCCCAGATCTTCGTGCTGCACGGACTTCGCATCGGCATCTATGGGTGTGCACTCGGATGCGGTCTGGCCGCCATTGCCATTACGGTGCAGCGCACGTTCCACGTCATCACGTTGAACGGCGCCATCTACTACGTCTCCGTCCTACCCGTTGCCTTCACGGCAGACCCCTTCATCCTCGTCACCACAACGTCCCTCACGTTGTGTCTCCTTGCCGCCCTCGTCCCTACCCTCTTAGCTTTGCGCGTTTCCCCCGTCCGTGTGCTCCGGTTTGAATAGGTGGGCGTTTACTATTTGTGTGAAACGTCCTTCTCTAAATGGAGAACTCGAGTGAAAAACACAATTGTTGTGATCCTGACGCTACTCGCAAGCGTGCCTGGTCGTGTACTCGCCGACACAACAGACGCACGTGTCTTCGGTTTGCGCGTCGGGAATGTGATTCATTACTCGGGACCTACTGGTCAAGTATGGGAAAGCCGAGTTGTGAAGGATAGCACCGATGGCGAAGGGAACATTTACTTTTGGCGAACTGATTCTGATACGACGACACTAGGTCTTCCTGACTTCAAAGTCGGAGTAAATCATGTTGTGTATGATCGAGGAGTCGGTCTCACATCCGCCATGTTTAAACTTGATGCGGATGTTGGTGAGGGCTGGCTGACCGACTCAAGTAAGGGAGAACTGTCTAGATATATGGTTAGACAACCTGATCTGGACGCAGATCCTCAATGGGGAGCACACCCACGACGAGTCCTGTTCAGCTATAAGAACAGGAGTTCGGTGGAAACGTCAGGTCCAGTGTCAGTGTTTATCTACGTTCCTCAGATCGGTCTTGTTCTGCAGCAGGATTATGTTTTCGGCACAACTTTCTTCAAGCTTATCGGAGCGAAGATTGATGACGTAGTGTATGGTGTCCTCATGTCCGCCCCATCCGATCCTCGAATTGACCGCAAGCCTCAAATCTCCGTGGTTCAAGTAGAATCTGGGCTTAACGTACAGATTAGCAACGGTGACGTCTCGACGTACGGTACAGTTGCGTCTATAGATGTCTTTGATGTGCTTGGGAATTCATTAGCAACACACTGTGTCGACGTTAACACCGAGCACATGGACACCATCATTCGCTTCGATAAGAGGGTCATACCTGGGTCACGCGTTGTGATGGTTGTGTTCTATGATCATGAACACACACCACTTTTTTCAACGGCAGTTCTTTTGCGATCACTGCATGGTGATCGGTGACCTTGGTCCCTACCACCTTTAGCCTTGCGTGTTTCCCCCGTCCGTGTGCTCCGGTTTGAATAGGTGGGCGTCGACGGAGAGTTTGCCGGGACCGAAGAGGAACAAGGCAATGGCCAGGACGAGGAAGATGAGTGCCTTTTCCTTCTTCGCGAACACATCGTTCGCACTGAAGAGGAAGAAGATGATCATGAACTGTGTGATCACGGCAACGAGTACCGGACGTGTGAACAATCCAACCATGAGCAGCACTCCGCCCGCAAACTCGATGTAGGTAGCGAGCATGGCCTGGAGACCAGGCAGCGGCCACCCACGTTGCGCTAGATCTGCCGTCATCTGATCGAAGCCTTCGAACACCTTCGATGTGCCATGATAGATGAGCAAGGCACCGAAGATGATGCGCAAGGCCACGATCACCGCATCGGTTCCCCATGGCGTGAGGGCGGCACGCGAATACTTCTGCAGGTTGGAGTTCATAGTTGCCTTTGTTATGCGGGTTGATCATTGAGCAGTGACGGAAGCGTGCGCTCGAACGCGGCTACAAGTGTGGCGACATCGACGTTCACCAGACCATCTACCGAAAGCGTTGTTCCACCGGTGGTGCCAAGCACCTGCATCGGCACGTTGGCAGCTTCGCAGGAAGCTTGCAAGGCAGCAAGGTTGGAAGGGTCGCAGGTGACGATGATACGACTTTGCGATTCGCCGAACACACTTCCCGGATGATGATCGAAGTCGAACGCACACGTTGCACCAATGCCGGTGCTCAGGCACATTTCGGCAAGGGCCACAAGGAGTCCACCTTCCGACGGATCGTGGGCCGCCGTGATGAGTCCGCTGCGAATAACGGCAAGCACCGTGCGCTGCAGACGGACCTCTTCGTCCAGATCGATGAAGGGTGCATCGCCGAGGATCTTGCCCTTCATCACCTTGAGATATTCGCTGCCGCCAAGTTCTTCGCGCTGCCATCCGATGAGGACGACGGTCTGTCCACCAGCCACAAAGCCATTGCCAACGGTCTTCGACAGATCGTCGATGAGACCGAGCATGCCGATCGTCGGCGTCGGGAACACAGCATGTTGTTGCGACTCGTTATGGAAGCTGACGTTGCCGCCGGTGACGGGCGTGTTGAGGGCGCGACATGCATCGCCCATACCCTTGATGGCCTGCGCGAATTGCCAATACACTTCCGGATCGTAGGGGTTGCCGAAGTTCAAGCAGTTCGTGATGGCCACCGGTTCGGCACCAACACAAACGCAGTTGCGTGCGGCCTCTGCCACAGCGATCATGCCACCGCGCAACGGATTGAGATACGTGTATCGACTGTTGCAGTCCGTGGTGACGGCAATGGCCTTGCCGGGAAGTTCCTTGATACGAATGACGGCTGCATCACTGCCCGAGCGCTGCACGGTGTTCGTGCCCACTTGCGAATCGTATTGCTCGTAGATCCAGCGCTTCGAGGCGATGGTTGGCGATGCCAACAACTTGAGCAATACATCGGTGCACTCCGCTTCGTGCAAGATGCCGCCGCGATCGAGTGGCTTCCGTGTGAACTGCAGGTATTCAGGTTCTTGTTGGTCGCGCACGTACACCGGTGCTTCACCGCCAAGCACGAGCGAGATGGCAGGAAGGTCGGCAACCTGCACGCCTTGACGGAAGATCTCGATACGTCCGGTGTCGGTCACTTCGCCGATCTGCACAAAGGGCACGTCCCACTTTTCGCAGACGGCGATCGCTGCGGCTTCCTTGCCTTTTTCGACGACGACGAGCATGCGCTCTTGTGATTCGGAGAGCATGATCTCGTAGGCCGACATGTCGGCCTCACGCAATGGCACCTTGTCAAGATCGATGCGCATGCCCACACCATTCTTCGCGCTCATTTCGGAAGTGGAACATGAGATGCCGGCGGCACCCATGTCCTGCATGCCAACCACAACGCCGGCGTCGATCAATTCCAGCGATGCTTCCAACAGAAGCTTCTCGGCAAACGGATCGCCCACTTGCACGGTCGGTCGCATGTTCTCCGTGAGTTCATCGAACTCGCGTGAAGCGAGCAACGATGCGCCGTGGATCCCGTCACGTCCGGTACTGCTTCCCATGATGAACACCGGATTGCCCGGCCCCTTCGCACTGGCACTGGCCATGCGATCGGCACGGAGCAGACCTACGGCCATGGCGTTGACGAGTGGATTGTCGGTATAGCACCGATCGAAGTAGACCTCCCCTGCCACCGTGGGTACGCCGAAGCAGTTGCCGTAGTGACCGATGCCGTGCACCACGCCCTTGATGAGATACTTGGTGCGTTCCGTGTCGGGCTCGCCAAAACGCAACGAGTTCAACGCAGCGATCGGACGTGCACCCATCGTGAAGATATCACGCAAGATCCCGCCCACGCCGGTGGCCGCCCCCTGAAAGGGTTCGACGGCAGATGGGTGATTGTGTGATTCGATCTTGAAAGCAATGCCGAATCCATCACCGATGTCGATCACGCCGGCATTCTCTTCACCGGCTGCAACGAGCATGCGCTCGCCCGTGCGCGGAAGCGTCTTGAGTTGCAGGATGGAATTCTTGTACGAGCAGTGTTCGCTCCACATCACACTGTACACACCGAGCTCGGTGTAAGACGGCGTTCTGCCAAGCACGGAACAAATGCGTTCGAACTCTTCGGCCGTGAGGCCAAGTTCCTTGGCAACATCAACGGTAACAACGATCTCTTTGTGCTGTGTCATGCGTTTGGTGGGAGCGTGTGAGTGGGAGTACGACGTTCTAGGTGATAGGTGTGACCGAGAGTTCCAAGGGCAGCAATGGTCTTCGTGATGAAGGGCGGCAAGGGCAAGGGCCAATGTTCCTTTACGAAGAAGGTGCTGTAGTTGCCACTGCGAAACGATGGCGAATCCAACGTGAGTCTGCAGAACGGAAGCGTTGTCTTGAATCCGGCAAGATGGTAGTTGTCGATGGCGGCAATGCTGCGCTCGATGGCCTCGTCGCGCGTGGGTGCCCACACGATAAGCTTTGCCACCATGGGATCGTAGTGCACCGAAACCTCATAGCCTTCATAGAGCGCCGCATCGTTACGGATGCCTTCCCCTTCCGGCAGTTGCATGAAGCTCACGATGCCGGTGTCCGGAAGGAAGTCGTTGAAGACGTCTTCGGCACAGACGCGACACTCGATGGCATGTCCGTTCGGTGCGATCTCGTCCTGTCGGATCTCCAACCGTTCTCCACTGGCAATGCGCAGTTGTTGCTCGACGAAGTCGACGCCGGTGACCATTTCCGTGACAGGATGTTCCACCTGCAAGCGGGTGTTCACTTCCATGAAGTAGAACGAGCCCGAGGCATCGAGCAAGAATTCCAGCGTGCCGGCATTGGTGTAGTTCGCTGCCGTCACCAATCGTGCGGCCGCTTCACCCATGGCCTTGCGGATCTCCGGCGTGACGGCCGTCGACGGTGATTCTTCGATCACCTTTTGATGTCGCCGTTGCACAGAACACTCGCGCTCGGGGAAGTACAACACGGTGCCGTGATGGTCGGCAAGGATCTGGATCTCGATGTGACGTGGACTGACGATGTAACGCTCGATGAAGACCCGTCCGTCGTTGAACGAGGTAAGTGCTTCGCCTTGCGCCATGCGGAAGGCCGCCTCGATCTCGGAGGCTTGCTCAACGATGCGCATGCCCTTGCCGCCTCCCCCTGCTGCCGCCTTGATGATCACGGGATAGCCGATGCGGTCCACCACTTCCCGCGCCGCATCGAAATTTTCGACGGCGCCGTCGGAGCCGGGAGAGATGGGCACGTTGGCCTTGATGGCGAGATCGCGTGCTTCGGTCTTATCACCCAGCATGTGGATGGCTTGCGGCGATGGACCGATGAAGACCATGCCGGCATCGGCGACCGCTTGTGCAAAGGCAGCGTTCTCGCTCAGGAATCCATAGCCGGGATGGACGGCGTCAACGCCGGCCTGTGTGGCGGCCTGCATCACCTTCTCGATCACCAGATAGGATTCGCGTGGTGTGAACCCGCCAATGGCAATGGCCTCGTCGGCCTCCTGCACATGCAGCGCTCGTTCGTCCGCTTCGGAGTAGATGGCCACGGTGGCAATGCCCATGCGCTTGCATGTGTGGATCACGCGAAGGGCGATCTCTCCTCGATTGGCGATCAGTACTTTTTTGAACATGGATGTCCTACCGGAATTCTACGATCGTCACACCGTCGCCACCCTCTTGAATGGTGCCGATGCGGAATGATGTGATCTGTGGATGCTCATGCAAATATTCGTGCACCACCTTGCGCAAGGCACCGGTGCCCTTGCCATGAATGATGGTGCCCGTGCTCAGTCCGGCAAGAATGCCGTCGTTGAGGAATCCTTCCAACGCCTTCAATCCTTCGTCGGCACGCATGCCTCGCAGATCGAGACTCGTATGCGCGTCCAACTTCATGATCATGCTGTCGTCGCGCTTCGCCGTCGGACGTTGCGCCGAGAGGTCCAACTGTGCCAATGGGAAACGGAACTTGATGCCATTCACTTCCACAAGTGCCGATGCACCCTTGGCGTCGATCTCCATCACCGTGCCCGCTGTGCTCGTGCCGCGGAGGACGACGGTGGAGCCAACGACGACGGAACCTTGCGGCGTTCCCTTGGCCTGTGTTGGTTCGACCTCGCTCTTGGTGAGCACATCGCGTTCACGTTCAAAGTCCTTCTTCACATCCTGCGCTGCACGCTGTTGCTCGCGCACTTCACGCACACTGTTCTCGATCAGAGCTTGGGCCTTGCGAAGGATATCGCGCGCTTCGTCGCGTGCGCCTTCCATGAGTTCGCTGCGTTTCTTCTTGAATTGCGACAGACGTTCTTCGTAATCGGCCTTGATCCGTTCCGCCTTCGCCGCCTCTTCACGTGCCGTTGCATGATGCTGCTCGGCCTCGGTGCGGAATCGTTGCATGGCAGCAATGCTTTGTTCGAGTTCGTCGTGTCGGTCGCCCAGATACGTGCGTGCACGAGAGAGCACCACGTCAGGCAGTCCTACGTTCTGCGCGAGCACGAAGGCATAGGAATTTCCGGGGACGCCGCTCAGGAACTGGAACGTCGGCTGTAGCTTCACGTCGTCAAAGGCCAGCGACGCATTGCGAATGGATGGTCGTGTGAGCGCGTATTGCTTCAGCGAGCTTTGGTGCGTCGTCACCACGAAGAACGCCTTGCGTTCCACCAGCGAATCCAGGATGCCCGCCGCAAGGGCACCGCCCTCGGCAGGATCGGTGCCGGCGCAGATCTCGTCGATCATCACCAGGGCGTCCGGCCCGCAGTAGCTCAGGATATCGCGAAGGCGGATGATCTGCGACGAGAAGGTGGAAAGGTTACTGTCGATGCTTTGATGATCGCCAATGGCCGTGAACAACCGACACATGCCCGTGGTGACCATGCCGAGCGGGAATAGGCCGCTCAAGGCCATGGCAATGGAGCAGCCGATCGTCTTCATGGCAACGGTCTTTCCGCCAGCATTCGGTCCGGAGATCAGAATGCCACGCGTGGTCGCATCGAAGCTCACCGACAGCGGGATGACATCGATCTTCGACGTGGTTGCCTGTTGCTTGAGGATGGGATGATAGACCCGCGTGAGTTCGATCTCTTCGTCGTCGGAGATCGTCGGACAGATCCCGCCATACTTGAGAGCATGTCGGGCCTTGGCCATACACACATCGAGCGATGTGAGCACGTCGACGGCCTCTTCGATGGAATGCGATACGGCACCCACTTCTGCCGTCAGCACCGTAAGGATACGAGCGATCTCGCGCAGCTCTGCATTGTGCAAGAGCGAGAGCTCGTTGTTCATCTCATATGTTTCTGCGGGCTCCATGAAGACCGTCGATCCGGTCTGCGAGACACCATGAATGATGCCTTCCACCGAGCGTTTGTTCTCGACGCGCAAGGGCAGCACGAATCGACCGTCCCGTTGCGTGATGAAATCATCCGTCAGCAACTCTTCGTCGCCGAACTTCTTCAGGATCCGTTGCAGACGTGTGCGCAGTCGTGCAGAAAGTTCGTGGATCTCGCGGCGGATCGACTGTAACTCCCTGCTCGCATTATCGCGTACAGCGCCTGTATCGTCGATGGCATCCGTGATGTGTTTTTCGAGCACACGATCGTCCACAAGGTTGCGGACGAAGGCGGCAAGGGCCGGGGTGCGTTCTGCACGTTCGGCAAAGAACCGACGGATGGCGCGCGACGTTTGCATGGCCTCGAGCACATTGAGCGTCTCGGGTGCCGAGAGGAAGGCGCCGGCAATGCGCGTCTTGCGCAGTAAGGACGAGACATCGGCAAGTCGATCGAAGGGGATCTCATCCCCTGCCGCCATCACATCCACCACTTCCTGTGTGCGTTGCAGTTCTTCGCGAAGGGCAGTGGCATTCGTGTACTGTTGCACCGTGCGCAGTCGCTCGGCACCAAGGGAGGATTGGGCAAAGGTGGCGACATGCGCGCAGACCTTGGCCACATCCAGTTCGTCGAGCGCAGCGGTCAGGAGGTCGTCTTCCGTGACGGACCGATCGCTCACGCGCCACCTAGCAATTGCTTGGCGATACGCTGGATCATCGCTCCGTCGGCCTTGCCTTTCAGCGCCTTCGTGGCCGCGCCCATCACCTTGCCGAAGTCGGCCGATGTTGTGGCACCCACCGAGGCCATGATGGTGGTGATCTCGGCGCGCACTTCGTCTTCGCTCAATTGTGCGGGCAGATACGTCATGATGATGGCCAACTCCTGACGCTCTTTCTCGGCAGCGTCCGTGCGGCCATTGGCCTCGAACAGCTCGATGGCGTCCTTGCGTTTCTTGGCGGCGGAATTCAGGATCTTGAATTCATCGTCGGGCGTCATGTCGCGCTCGGCACCGCTCTTCTCGAACTCGAGAATGCCGGCACGAAGGGAACGGAGGGTCTCAAGGCGGAGCTTATCGCCGGCCTTCATGGCCTCCTTGATGTGGTCGTTGATCGTCGTTGTGAGGTTCATGGTGCAAAAATACGATAAGTGCATGATGTACTATGGCCTTCAAGGCCGTCCCGTTCCGTAACTTTGTGAAGAATTCTTCAAGGGACACCCATGAGCGCCATCAAGGCCGTGATTTTCGATCTGGACAATACTCTCGTGGACTTCATGGCCATGAAACGTCAGGCCGTGGATGCGGCCATCGGGGCCATGATGGATGCCGGGTTGAACCTCACCTTCGACCAGATGAAGACGCATATCGACGCCATCTACAAAGAACAGGGCATCGAGTATCAGCAGGTGTTCGACCAGTTGTTGCAGGAATTGTTGGGCAAGGTGGACATGCGCATCCTGTCGGCCGGCATCATCGCCTACCGTCGTGCCCGCGAGGCCGCCCTCAAGCCCTACCCCCATGTGACGGCCACCCTCATCGAACTCAATCGCAAACAGATCAAGCTGGCCATCGTGTCGGACGCCCCGGCGCGCGAGGCCTGGCTTCGCCTCTGCTTCGTGAACTACCACCACTTCTTCAATCATGTGGTCACGTACGACGACTCGGGTGAGCGCAAGCCAAGTCCGAAGCCCTTCCTGATGGCGCTGGACATGCTGGGTGTGCAGCCAAGCGAGGCCATCATGGTGGGAGACTGGGCGGACCGCGACATGGTGGGCGCCCGCAACGTGGGCATGAAGACAGCCTTTGCCGCGTATGGCGACTCCTTTGGCAACCAGACCGTCAATGCAGATTACACCCTTACCGACATCACGCAACTGCTGGATATCGTATCTCCATGATCCTTCCCGTCTATACCTACAATCATCCCGTGTTGCGGCAGAAGGCCCAGCCCATTGCCGATCTCAGCGACGAGATCAATGCCTTTGTGGAAAACATGTTCGAGACCATGTACAATGCCAACGGCATCGGACTTGCGGCCAATCAGGTTGGCAGTACGCTGGCGATGACCGTGATCGATGTAGCGGACTCCGACGATGAAGACGCCACGGAAGGTCCGCTCGTACTGATCAACCCCGTGATCGAAGCCTATAGCGACGAAGAAGAGGAATTCGAAGAAGGATGTCTGTCGCTCCCCGATCTCCGTGATGTGGTGGTGCGTCCGGAGGCCATCCAGGTCCGCTACCTCGACCGACACATGAAGGAAGTGGTGCGCGAGGCAGACGGATTGCTCGCCCGCGTGATCCAGCATGAGGTGGACCACTTGAACGGCATCTATTTCTTTGAACGACTTTCAGCGATCCGTCGAACATTGTCGCAGAGCAAACTCAAACGTATCGCCCGAGGCGAGATCGAAACAGAGTATCCGTTGTTCCCGAACGTATAGCATACATCATCGTGGGGTGTGCCATGATCGTCGTCCTTCGACTTGGGGTTTTTCTCGTCCTGCTGAGCGTTTGTGCGCATGCTCAGAAGTTCTCGCGGTATAACGACTCGTCATTCTGTCAGAACGGAGGCTTTTCCATGGTCCTTCGTTCTCCCGACGGACCGCAGTTCTACGGCTACGCGCAGTACAGCCTTGCCACCATGCCGCCCTTCCAGTCGTTCGTTCGAACACCGCAATCGATCACATGCGATTCGATCGATGGTCCTGGAGCGATCCCTCCATCGAATAGATCCTCATTCGCACAGTACATCCTCCATAACGATACACTCACGATCGCAACGCCGGATGGGACGTTTCGTTCTGTCGATTGGGGGCCTTGGCAACGTGTGGCACTTGCAATGCCAAACCGAGAGATCGTGATCACCTCCTTGGCGCCGCTACCGGACGGTAGGTTACTCGCAGCAGCACACAGCTACGTTGTCGTGCGTCGCGACACCTCGGGTGGGGTTATCGGGAGCTACATTGATTCTTCGAGATTTCATGTTGGCTTTGTGAATGGACTTGCGTTTGAGGAGACCTCTTCCTTTCTGTACAACTCGCTAACGTTGCTTGGGAACACGGGTGCAACGCTTCCGGATGGGACGACCTATTTCGGTTCCTATCTGAACAACAATGCCCAAGCGTATCTGCTTGAAGTGTCTCCGAATGGGAGTACAGCTCCTGTTGCACCCCCTGCAGGAATGATCCATCGTTATCAATCGCCTGTTGTTGTACGAGTGGGTGATCATATCGTGTACACGTTCTATGGTCAAACAAGCGCCGAACGCGAAACGAGTCCGGCCTGCTACGTTCGGCTCGACACTCGCACGCGAGAGTCGTCACTGCACTACGTTGATGGACCATTCCCAACCGGCGGCTGGAGTGGTGACTCGCTAGCGCTTGTCATGGCCGGCGGCAGTGTATGGGTGGTGCGAGAGAACAGTGTCAAACTCTACAACGTAGAAGATCAGATCTCAGGATTGCCGTGGACGCCCACCTTCTATTCTGCGCATCGCACATCGTCGACGGAATGGCTCTTGAGTTCCAACAGTGGTGTGTACTTCTTCACGTTCGACGTGACCACTTCTGTCGATGATGATGCCACCCACGCAAGTTCAGATCGCATTGCAACGTCGAGCAAAACCATCGATCTCTCCGACCGCGATCCCGACCCGGCATCCGTGCAGTGGGAAGTGATCGATGCCATTGGCCACACGTGTGCGACCGGCACAGGTCCACATGTTTCCATTCCACCGTCCTCCGGTTTGTACGTGGTTCGATTCCGGAACGCCCAAGTTGTGGTGATGGCCTTGTAACGGCACTGCGCCGTTCACACAGCAAACGGATCGTTCCCGGTGATTCGAGCCCACAAGCCATCGGGTGCCAAGTCTACACCGCACGGCCATGCAACGGCACCACGTTCGACGTATACCTTCGCAAACTCTTCATCGTCGCGCAACGCGGTGAAGACGGTGCCTTCTGTCCCATAAATGGAGCTCGACAGATCCTCCACACCGGATGACCCGTCTGCAAACTCGATGTAGATAGTACGACCATCGATAGGTCGGACATTCACAACGCGCCAAGGAATCAATGTTGCATTCATGGATTTTTAAGGAAGTGGTGGAATGTTCAGCGGTGATTGACCGTACCGACAGCGATGCCAATTCAACCGTAACTCTTCACGATGCAGTTCCGCCCATTCAGTCACTAACGCCATCACTCGCGCAGGTAGGTATCCGGATGCAAGATGAAGCTCATCTATCAAAATAACAGCTTCGTACTCTCCATAGGTCGCATGGAAATGCGGATACCCATGCTCATTCCAATACATCGCAATCGTGATGCCGTAAAATACTGATATTGTTGGCATAGGAGTTCCTGAAGATGTGTATTTGAAGAGCGCACAGTGCGGCCCTTATCACGATCTTCGTGCACTCAACCCCTATGTTTGTGACACCTCAGCTTCACTACTTCATGCGTCTCCCCCTTCTATCCCTCCTGTGTTTCTTGTGTGCGGCGACCACTTCACTTGTGTACGCCAACGACGGCGTGTTCTACGGATGCTCCGGTATTGACGAGCCACTGAAACCAACTCGGGTCCGCATTCACCACGAGTGGCTTTCGATTCGCTTTCTCCAACGTGATGCGAACGAATTCTACTCTGATTCGGAGGCCGAAGTGAACGTCAGATTTCATTTCTGGAATCCGGAGAAGAAGACGGTCACCTTGCCAGTGGGCTTTGTGGTCCCGAGAGGCGGTGGCGACTACGGATATGACGACTACAACAGAACCGCTGTGTCGCTCTTCACTACACAAGTGAATGGAGCACTTCTGTCTCATCGATTGTATGAGCGCGCATGCGATACGTGCTCTCTTCGTGACACGGTCATCATCCCCGAGGGCGATGGTGGTATCGATCCAAACGGAGGTGGTCCGGAACATGTTTTCCTTTCGAAGATGTCGTTCAAGCCCGGATTGAATGTCGTTACGCATTCATATCGTCAGCGGTTGTCGATGGGCATGAGCGTGCTCTCAGAGTTTTACTACATACTGACGACTGCCAAACACTGGGCAGGCCAAGTGATCGATACGTTCGAATGCGATATCGCACCGACGCGAAACGTTGTTTGCTTCATCGACGGCATGGATGCACTCCCGCGCCCTACGCTTGTAGGCATCGGAGCACTCGCACCTCATCTATTGGCATCTCACGCAAAGTCCGATTTCTCTGTTTTTGAAGACATGGGCGATCTTGCCATCAGGATCATAGATGCGACGATCCATTTTCGTGCTACCTCGTTCAAGCCTCGTTCAAACCTTGCTGTCAGATTGTTCGATCGAGTTCGATTTCAGTATCCCTCATCAGGCAATCCCTTCGATCCAGATCGAAAGCACCCACACCTCTACGATATATACGCGGGGTATGGTTTTGTCTTCAAGGACGCCAAGGTTCAGCGTTGGTACGAACGCCAACCTTGGTACATCGCCGACCCAAACTGCACTCCCGAGAGCATGCAACTGACAGAGCAGGACCGAGAGAGTGTCAAAGATCTTCTCAACGATCACCGGGACGATCCAGCTATCTACGGCAGACCGCCGTTGAAGCGTAAGTGACGGGAAACTCGAACCATCTCCATCACATCCGTTGACCGTATCTTCGCGTGCATAGCAGCCAACCCTCGATCACCAACGAGACGACCATGAAGAACTATATCAACGGACAATGGGTGGACTCCAGCACGGGTCGCACCTTCAACAACATCAATCCTGCGCAGACATCCGATGTGATCGGCGCCTTCCCAAGGTCCAATGCCGACGACGTGGCCAAGGCCGTCGAGGCGGCTTCGAATGCCTTCAAGGCATGGCGGCTGTTGCCGGCTCCGAAGCGTGGTGATATCCTCCGAATTGCGGGTGACATCTTCACCCGTCGAAAAGATGAGCTGGCCGACGTGATGACGCGCGAAATGGGCAAGACCCTTACGGAAACGAAGGGCGACATTCAGGAGGCCATCGATACGGCTTACTATGCGGCCACCGAGACTCGCAGGCTGTTCGGCTACAACGCCCCGTCGGAAATGAACAACAAGATGAACATGTCGTTCCGTATGCCCATTGGCGTGTGCGGTATCATTACGGCATGGAACTTCCCCATCGCCGTCCCCTCTTGGAAGATCCTCCCCGCCCTGGCCTGCGGCAATACCGTGGTCTTCAAGCCGAGCGATGATTCGCCACACAGCGCCAACATCTTTGCCGAGATCCTTGAAGAAGCCGGCCTCCCTGCCGGGGTCTTCAATGTGGTCCATGGTGATGGCGAGGCAGGCTCTGCCATTGTCGAACATCCCGATGTTCGCGTGGTGGGCTTCACGGGATCGACCACCACGGGTAATGCCATCGCTGCTCGTTGTGGCGCCCTTAACAAGAAGGTCTCGCTTGAAATGGGTGGGAAGAATGCACAGATCGTGATGCCCGATGCCGACATGGACCTTGCCATTCATGGCGTGTTGTGGGGCGCCTTCGGCACCACCGGACAGCGATGCACAGCCACTTCCCGCCTTATCCTCCATGCCGCCATTCACGACACCTTCATTGCCGAACTCACCAAGCAGGCCTCGGCGCTGGTGCTCGGGAACGGACGGAGCAATGCGGCTGCGCAGGTGGGGCCAGTGATCAATCAACGACAACTCGACAAGATCCTGTCATACATCGAGATCGGCAAGAGCGAGGCCACATGCGTGCTCGGCGGTGAGCGCGACATGCAAGGTGACAATGCCAACGGCTACTTCGTACAGCCAACGATCTTCACGAACGTTGAGCGCACCCATCGCATTTTTCAAGAAGAGATCTTCGGTCCGGTGCTCAGTGTTGCTAAGGCCACATCGTTCGAACACGCCATCAGCCTTGCGAACGATTCCGCCTACGGTCTCTCGTCCAGCATCTACACACGCGACGTGAACGCTGCCTTTACCGCCATCCGTGATATTGAAGCAGGCATCACGTACATCAATGCGCCAACGATCGGTGCAGAGGCTCACATGCCGTTTGGAGGGATCAAGGGCACAGGGAACGGACATCGCGAGGGCGGATGGACGGTGTTCGACATCTTCACGGAATGGAAGACCGTGTACGTTGATTTCAGCGGCACTCTGCAGCGAGCACAGATCGACAACTATTGATTTTTCCATTGATGGAGGGGTCCATGAAGAAACACATCCTGATGTCGGCGATGGTGCTGACACTGGTCACCGGATCGCTGCAAGCACAGAACGAAGACGTGCTCAGACCATACGGACGTCCGGGAGACGCACAGCAGAGCAACTCTCGCTCCAGGTCGAAGCGCGATAAGATGATCATTGGCGTTGAAGGAGGCGGACTGCTGAGCTTCTTCAGTCAAACACTTGAGCGCGACGTGCAAGTGACGGGCTCTCCCGAGGATGTTCTGAAGAGCGGAAGCGGCTGGGGAGGAACGTTTGGCCTGTTCTTCGATGCGCCATTGTCGTCGTCCGTCGGTCTGCAGTTCCGCGTGAACTACAACATGCAGGCATTCTCCAATTCAAGCACGGCCGATACCATCGATGCCGCCATCGTGGGCATCCGTCCTCGCGATGGCGAGGCACCGCAAGGCTTCACGACCGTCGTCCCCATGCCCGTGCAAACGTCGGCGTCGTGGACAACGAATTCGATCTCCATTGCAGCTCTTGCGCGCATCGATATCGTGGATGAGCTCTTCCTGACGATCGGACCGATCGCCTCTATCAGAATGGGCGATGTTGTTCGACACGACATGATCGAGAAAACGGAGAACGATACGATGACGTGGATCTCGATCGACTACAACGGCGTTGCGGGGAAGTATCAATCGATCCATCGTGACATTTCCGTTGCATCGAACATCCTCCCGGTGGGTGCGATCTCGACGTCGACGTATGCAGGTGCACGCTTCGGACTCGAAGCCGGTATTGGCTATCGTTGGAAGATCGGTCCTTCTGTGTTCATCGCACCGAATGTTCGATATCAGTACATGTTCTCGAAGATGAACGAGACGTTCCAGTCCACGGACGTGTCGCGCGGCAACCTGCAAAGTCCGTCGAACATCACCTTCAGTAACGCCAAGCTCAATGCCCTGGCAATTGTTCTTCAAGTTGGCTTCTACTTCTAACGAGGAACATCATGAACACACTCAGACACGCTGCCTTTTTGATGTTCTTCGTTGCATGCACGGCATTCGCACAGAACATTCGCATTGTTCCCGTCGATCACAATTCGTCGAACGACGACTTCGGTCTTACGCCCACCAATCACGGTCGCCTGGTCTACTTCACCTCCGACCGCTCCGGTGAGCAACAGATCTACTCCATGGAGCGCACATCGTCAGGCTGGACCGAGCCCGACAAGCTCGGCGGAAAGGTGAACAGTGCAACACATGTTGGTACGTGTGCACTCACGACGGACGGACAGTACATGGTCTTCGCCGGCTATGAGCACAACGTCGACGGTCTTGGTCGCACCGACCTCTACAGCGCAACCCGCGAGAACGGAACGTTCAAGAACATCACGAACCTTGCCGCCCTCAACTCCTCCTTCTACGACTCGCAGCCTACCCTCTCGGCAGATGGCCGGACAATGCTCTTTGTGAGCGATCGTACGGGTGGAGCCGGAAAGACGGACATCTATCTGTCCACCTGGAATGGCAAGGAATGGAGCACTCCCAAGCAAGTAACGGGCATCAACTCGGCCGCCAGTGAAATGTCACCGGTGCTCGCATCCGACGGTCGTACGGTCTACTTCGCAAGTGATCGGCAAGGCGGCAAGGGTGGCTTCGATGTGTATGTGGCCAAACTTTCGGGTCTTGATGCCACGAATGTTCGTCCGGTGGGCGAACCGATCAACACCGCTGCCGATGAACTGTTCTACACGTCGATCCCGAACAGCGACCAGGCATACTTCACGCGTGCCACGGCAAGCGGCGACTACGACAACTTCATGGCCGTGCCGAATCCGTTCCCATCGGATCCTGTGGTCCTCGTGGAAGGCATCGTGCGCGATTCGGTCTCGCGCGAACCACTTGGATCGGCGATGTCGATCACGGATCTCTCTACGGGCAAGGCCATTGCAACATTGCATAGCGACGACGAGACCGGTCGGTACTACGTCACGCTCGTACCCGGACGTGTGTATTCCATCACGTCGTCACGTCAAGGCTACATGTTCCATTCGGAACGGTATGAAGTACCTCCTGCAGCGAAGGGTTCTACGGTGCAGAAGGACATCGATCTCATTCCGCTCTCCAGCGGCAAGACCGGAAGTCTGCTCGTCTTCTTCGATAACGACAAGTCCGAGCTCAAGCCTGAATCGATGCCGGAACTTGAGCGTGTGATCGAGCTCATGCGCGAGAATGCAAACATCTCTGTGCGGTTCGAGGGACATACCGACGACAAAGGCAGCGACGACTACAACGTCAAACTGTCGGAGCGTCGTGCAGAATCCGTGCGCGACTACATCATCGCCGCCGGCATCGAAAGAACACGCATTGAATCTGCTGGATACGGAAAGAAGAAACCACTCTCAAACGCCACCACCGAAGATGCTCGTGCCCTGAATCGGCGCGTTGAGATGAGGATCATCTCCACGGGAAAATGATCGCTCCGGTCGACACAGACACCATCATGGTGCGGATACGGGACCTCGTGCCGGAGATCCTCGCAGATGTGAAGTATGCCACTACCGACAACTTCACGCACAAGGTCCTGTATCGAAGCAATGAACTTTATGCGCGGAGGGCCATGGCCCTCCGCCTTGCAGATGTCCAACGCAACCTCAAGGCGCAAGGTCTGCAACTCAAGATCTTCGACGCCTACCGTCCCCTCTCCATCCAGCGGTTGATGTGGTCTATCGTGCCCGACGAACGCTACGTGGCCGATCCTGCAAAGGGATCACGTCATAATCGTGGAGCCGCCGTCGACCTCACCATCTGCGATGCCACAGGCAAGGAGCTCGACATGGGCTCGGGCTACGACGAATTCACCGAACGTGCCCACATGAACTATCGCGGGTGTACCGAAGAGCAACGTCGCAATCGTACACTCCTGCTCACAGTGATGAAGGAGGCAGGGTTCTCCGTCCTCGACACCGAATGGTGGCACTACGACCTCGACGGATGGCAACGCTTCGGCATCCTGGATGAGTAAGCTTTTTACAGCTCTTCGAAGTGTGCCGTGAAGTGACGTAGGTACGGTGCTTCATACGTCATGCGGAGTCCGCGCAGATCGTGGCGACGTTCGTGGACGTTCACGATGGCCTCGATCACGTAGTCGATATGACTTTGTGTGTAGACACGACGTGGAATGGCAAGTCGAACGAGCTCCATGGCCGGTCCAACGTGTTCACCGGATGCATTCGTTGTACCGAACATCACGGAACCGATCTCGACACTGCGGATGCCTGCTTCGCGATACAGGGCGCACACGATGGCCTGTCCGGGGAAGTCCTTCGGTGCGATATGATCGCAGAACCGTCGCGCATCGAGATAGATGGCATGTCCACCCGGCGGTTCAAGAATGGGCACCCCCGCCGCCTTCAACTTCTCGCCCAAGTACTGCACGGAGCGTAAGCGATACGTGAGATAGGCTTCGTCGAGCGCCTCTTCAAGACCGATGGCCATTGCCTCGAGATCCCGTCGTGCCAGGCCTCCATACGTCGGGAACCCTTCGGTGACGATCAACACCGTGCGCGCGCGTTCTGCCCATTCCCCATTGTTCAGTGCAAGGAAGCCACCGGTGTTCACCATGCCGTCCTTCTTGGCCGACATCATGGCGCCATCGCCATACGAGAACATCTCTTTGGCAATGTCGCGCACCGACATGTTCGCATAGCCCTCTTCGCGCATCTTGATGAACATGGCGTTCTCGGCGAATCGACAAACATCGAGGATGAGCGGGATGTTGTGCTTGGTGCAGACAGCCCGCACGTCGCGCACGTTCTTCATCGACACCGGTTGTCCGCCACCACTGTTGTTGGTGAGGGTGAGAAGGCAGCATGGTACGTTCTCTGCGCCGACCTCCTTGATCAACGCTTCGAGGGCATCAACATCCATGTTACCCTTGAAGGGCGCGATCACTTCGGGTTGCGTGCCTTCGCGCACGGGAAGGTCAACGGCGCGTGCGCCGCTATACTCGATGTTGGCGCGCGTGGTATCGAAGTGCGTGTTGTTCGGGATCACCTTTCCGGCACCACCCACGATGGAGCAGAGGATCTTCTCGGCTGCACGTCCTTGATGCACAGGGATCACGTAGGAGAATCCTGTGAGCTCTTTGAGCACCGTCTCGAAACGATAGTAGCTGCGCGATCCCGCATAGGCCTCGTCACCATTCATGATGCCGGCCCACTGTCGAGCGCTCATGGCCGTGGTGCCCGAATCCGTGAGCAGGTCGATGAGCACATCGTCCGCATGCAGCAGGAACACATTGTAGTGCGCTTCGGCGATCAATGCCTCGCGTTGTTCGCGCGTAGTGAAGTTGATCGGCTCGACGCTCTTGATCTTGAAGGGTTCGATGATGGTCTTCATGCGATGGGCTCGAAACGTGCTTGGAAGAAGCGAAGGTATTGCGGTTCATACGTCATCGTTAGTCCGGTGATCGACGCACGTCGGTCGAAACAATCGGCCACTGATTCGGCGGTCACATCGAGATGGGCTTGTGTGTAGACACGACGTGGGATGGTAAGGCGGACAAGTTCAAGCTTCGGATAGCGTTGTGCGCCGGTGACGGGATCACGTCCGGCAGAGACGATACCGCGCTCCATCGACCGAATGCCGCCCTGGATGTAGAGTTCCGCTGCAAGCGTCTGTGCGGGGAACTGATCTTGTGTGAGATGCGGTAGGAAGCGCTTTGCATCGAGGTAGACGGCATGTCCGCCCACCGGCAACACGATCGGTATCCCCCATCCGATGAGCTTCTCGCCGAGATACTCCACCTGTCCCACGCGTGCTCGGATGTGATCATCATCCACGGCCTCTTCGATCCCGCGTGCCATGGCCTCCATGTCCCTTCCCGCCAGGCCGCCATACGTATGCATGCCCTCGAAGACCACCACCAGTGAACTTGCTTGCTGATAGATGTTCGGATCGCGCATGGCGAGGAAGCCACCGATGTTCACGAGCAGGTCCTTCTTCCCACTCATTGTTGCGCCATCGGAGTAGACGCAGAACTCGTGTAGGATCGACGCAACGGAGCGGTTCTTATACCCTTCTTCGCGTTGTTGGATGAAGTAGGCATTCTCGACGGCACGCGTGGCATCGAGAAAGATCTTGATGCCATGACGCGCGCACAGTGCGTGCACATCGCGCATGTTCTGCATCGAGATCGGCTGACCGCCGGCCATGTTCACCGTGGCGGCCACGCAGACGTAGGGAATGTTGTCGGCACCTTCTCTGTCGATCAGTGCCTGGAGTTTCGCAAGGTCGACGTTGCCCTTGAAGGGATGCAAGGAGGCAGGGTCATGCGCTTCGTCGATGATCACATCCACGAACGTTGCGCCCGCCAGTTCTTGATGCAAGCGCGTGGTGGTGAAATACATGTTGCCCGGCACGGTCTGTCCTTGCCGGATCATGATGCGCGAGAGAAGATGCTCGGCACCACGTCCTTGATGCGTGGGCACCATGTAGGGGAAGCCGTAAAACTTCTGCACGGCCGCTTCGAGATGATAGAAGTTCTCGGAGCCCGAATAGGCCTCGTCACCCATCATGATCCCCGCCCATTGATGGTCGCTCATGGCACTCGTGCCGGAGTCGGTCAGGAGATCGATGTAGACGTCCTTCGATCGAAGTAAGAACGTGTTGTAGCCCGCTTCGGCAATGGCGCGGAGTCGTTGCTCACGCGTGGTGGTCTTCAGGCGCTCCACCATTTTGATCTTATAGGGCTCTGCCCAACTGCGTCGTTCGCGCGATTCCACGATCGTCTTCCCTCGGATGATGTTCGACATGCGATGTTCAACGGTCACGAATTTCGGACTTAAGAGTCTTAATTCCTAATTCTTGCACGGCATTGCCACCACGGGGCCTCGTAACTTGCACGTATGGAACACCGCGAACGGACCCTGTTGCCATTGCTAACGTTGTCGTTGCTGGTCTCGGCGACACTTGGCGTACTGATGCGCGCGACGCCGTTCCTCTCCATTCCCCTTTCGTTCGATCATCTCCGTCATGCCCATTCCCACTGGGGATTCCTGGGATGGGTCTTTGCATCCTTCGCGCTGATCGTGCCGTCGGCATTCGGCATCGAACGGCTGCAACGATCGTGGTACCGCATGTTGTGGATCGCATCGCAGACGGTGGCCTTGGTGGCGGTGACGTTCCTTGTCACCCAGGGCTATGCCGGACCTGCCATCGTTGCACTGGCTGTGCATGGACTCTTGACGTCGACCATGTTGGCGGCGATCATCATGTCCCTTCCCGGCAACATGAGCGGACGCACACTCCAGATCGCCTCCCTAGCCGCCATTGTCTCGACGCTTGCTCCCCTGCTCACGTCAACGCTACCGAGACTCATGCCGTGGTTCACGGGTCTTGACGGGATCGATGGCGTACGCTTCTACATGTCGGTGCAGATCGAGGGCTTCTTCCTCATCGGAGTGATGGGGCTCTTACTTCGGATGATCGAAGTGGGAAGCGGTCGGATCTCTCCGTGGCTCTTCGTGCCTGCTCTGCTATCGATGATCGGCGCCCTCTTCGTCACGTCAGACCTTTTGGCAGCGGCGCTGCGCGCCGCGTCCATCGCCTTCATCGTGGTGATCGTCATTCGCACGATGCCGCAACTACTGCATGTGCTCAGTGGCACATCGACCATGGTCATCATGGTCGTCCTTGGCGCCCTTATCGTCCGCTCCCTTGCCGCCCTCGGCATTGCCCTTCTTGCTTATGCCGGACATGACGTCAGCACACCAGCACTGCGCATACTTCTCTTTCACGTGGTCTTCCTCGGCATCATCACTCCCGTCATCTTCGTCTCAGTGCGTGTCTGGTTCGGCATGCGCATCGCACGCATGACGTGGATCGTCTACACCATCGGCGTCACCGGCACGTTGCTCGTCCTGCTTACACAGAGCATCGGCCTTGATCTCCCCTACACTGAAGAGGCGCTGCTTGCCTTCGCAGTTGTGATCGCCGGTGCGACGTTGATGACCGTGCCGGCGGCGATGAGGCACTTTGTGCGACACTAAAAGAACGCCTTCGGCGTGCGACACGGAGTGCGACACGGAGTGCGACACTTCTGCTTTTACTTCTGCTCTTACTTCTCTTTTACTTCTCTTTTACTTCTTCCTTCCTTGCTTTCTTTCCCTACATTTTGTAGACTTGCACTCCACAATTTGTAGGATTCGCCATGTCGAAGGCAGCGATCGGACAACGGCACCGGACGGTGCGTGAAACGATACTGAAGATGTCCGTGGCCGACTATGCACGGACCCTCTCCGTGAAAGAGAACACCGTCTACTCGTGGGAGAACGGACGCACCTCCGTCCCCCAAACCGCCCTGGCCTACTTGGAGCGGCACGGTATCTCGGCGGGCTGGATGCTGACGGGAGAAGGGTCACAGAAGGCGGCACGGCAGCGGCAGGAGCCGACCGTTGAGCTGGAGCATCATCTGGGGGCGATGCAGCGCATTGTCACAGACCTGAAGCAGCGCCCCATCACTATGGGTGTGCGCATTCCCATGCTGAGCATCGGCGTGAGCGCCGGTACGCCAACGGCATCGGACGATACCATCGAACGCGAGATCGACCTGGCCGAGATGCTGCTCGAACATCCCGAGCAGACCTACTTCATTCGCGTGGTGGGCGACTCGATGACGGATGCCGGCATTTCGAATGGTGATACGCTCATCGTGGACTGTGCTGTGGATCCCAAGCCCGGACAAGTGGTGATCGCCAAGGTGTTCGGAGAACTGACGGTGAAGCGCTATATGCAGCGGAACGGACGTCCGGTGCTGCGCGCAGAGAACAAACGCTATAAGGACATTGCCATAACGGCCGACATGGATTTTCGCATCGTTGGCGTGGTACGTTCCTGCATCAAGGCATTCTGAATCGAGGCTTCGTACCGTGTACACCATTTGCTGTCTTCACTTCCCGCACTACCCTGCCCTAGCCGCCCGCTTTGCGCTGAACACACAGCGCATGGTGATCGTCGAGGCCAACGGTCGTGTGATGGCCACCACTCCCGATGGCACGGCCTGCGGTATCACCGTGGGAATGTCCATCAACAGAGCGCGTGCCCTTGTGAGCGATGCCGTGATCACCGAACGCGATCATGCACGCGAACTCGCTGTATGGGAAATGGTGATGGACATGTTGTACAGCAGTACGCCACTCCTCACCAGTCCGCGTATCGGCGAGGCCTACTGTGCCGTGGACAACCGCGAGCGCATTGCCACCGTGCTGGAGCAGACCCTGGCGCAGGCCGGCATTGCGCGTACACGTACACTTGCCCTGCTTGCCGCCGTGCGTTCACGTCCGTCCACGATGACGTATGTGCACGACGACGATGAAGCACGCTTCCTTGCAGAGTGGCCCGTAGCACTGCTGCGAGAACTGCACGTGGATGATGCTACGGTGGAGCGACTCGAACTCTTTGGCCTTGCCACCCTTGCCCATCTCCGTCACCTTTCCGAACGACATCTTCATGTGCAGTTCGGGGAAGAGGGACGCCGACTGCATGCACTGTTGAAACAACTTCCTGTCCGGACGGACCTCCCCTTCTATACCCCCCCACCGTCGATCGATGTGGTGCAGCAGTTCGATGAAGCACAACGTGAGCCATCCATCTTGGAGCCCCTCCTACTCCTTATGGCAGATCAGGCTGCACAGTTGTTGCAAGGCCGACGGACGTCGGTGATCGAAGTGCGCGCCAGGAACAATGCCGACGTTGTTGTGCAACGCGCAACGCGCATCCTCAAGGAACCAACAACGTCGGCATCATCGATCCGCACCGTCGGCACGATCCTCCTTCGGCAGATCCTCTCGGCGCATCAGTGGTGGTATGGGATCGAGCTGGTGTTGAAGGGACTGATGACGCCGCTCGTGGAACAGACCTCCTTGTTCGCACAGCGTGCATCGCTGAACGACGTGGCCGCACACGTCTACCGACGTTTCCCGCATGCCGTGCTGCGCATCGAGCGCCACACGCCCGATGCCTATCTGCCCGAGCACACGTTCGCGCTGACGCACTGGCAACGATGAAGCTCTTTCTGGATCAGATCGACGTGCAATGCAAGAACGACCGACCAACGCTTGTGTGCTGGCGTGGCGGCGTGTATGCCGTGGAGCACATCTTGGAAACGTGGACGTCGCGCACGGCCTGGTGGTCGGCCGATGAAGCGCGCGAATACATGCTCCTCGAAACAACGAATGGCGTGATGGAAGTGTATCGGACGGCGAACGGATGGACCCTCTCTCGACTCTTCGACTAGCACACCACACACATGCATTACGGCTCGCTCCATACGCGGTCGCACTTCTCGTTTCTTGCCGGTGCCTCGTCGCCCGACGAGCTGGCTGCGCAGGCACATGCGCTTGGGCATAGCTTCGTGGGACTGACGGATCGCATGGGCGTCTACGGTGCCGTGCGCTTGCAACGCGCCTGTGCAACGTATGGCCTGAAGCCCATCATTGGGGCAGAGGTGACGGTTGAAGGAGCACCGCTCGTGCTGATCGCCCGATCGATGCGCGGATACACATCGCTGTGTTCCTTGCTCACCGTTGCACACCAGTGCGATCGGTCCGATCCGCAGGTGACGCTCGACGATTGCGCACAGCATCGCGACGATCTGATCTGTCTGACCGGAGGTCGTGAAGGTCGCTACTGGCAGCTCATGCATGCACGCGACCACGATGCCGCACAGCAATGGCTGCAGACCTTGCGATCGGTGTACGGGTCCGATGTGGTGATCGAACTGTTGCATCATCGACGTCCGCGCGACGGGGCCATCGCAGAACGCATGGTGGCCATGGGTGCCGCCATGCAGATCGATGTATGCATCGGTGGTGATGTGCGCTATGCAACGGCGGACGACTACATGATCTACGACGTGATGACATGCACACGCGAAGGCATCACCATCTTCGATCATCACACGGCACGTCCGGTGAACGACCAGCAATGTCTGCGCAGCTACCGTGACCTTTCCTCCCTGCTGCCCTACCCGCAGGCCTTTGCCACCATGGCGCGCATTGCCGATGCCTGCAGCTACGATATTCTGCCGGACCATATCACGCCGCCTGGCGCGCGGCTTCCGGAGGGTGTGAAGGCCGATGATGTGTTGCGCGCGTTATGCAATGCGGCGTTCACGAAACGCTATGCCAACGATACGGCGAACGTCGAGTATGCAGCTGATCTGTTGGAGCATGAGTTGACGGTGATCTGCGATCTCGCACTTGCAGATTTTTTTCTCGTCGTCCACGAGGTAACGCAGGAGGCACGGCGGCAAGGAATTCGATGTTCGGGTCGTGGCTCCGCTGCGAACTCCATTGTGGCCTATCTGTTGGGGATCACGGGTGTCGATCCGATACGACATCATCTGTTGTTCGAGCGTTTCCTGCATCGGGGACGCAAAGGGACGCCCGATATCGATGTCGACTTTGATAGCGACCGACGCAACGAAGTGATCACATGGATGGAAGAGCGCTTCGGTCCGGAGCAAACGGCGATGACGGGAACGTTGATCACGTATCGCCTACGCATGGCCGTGCGCGATGCGGCCAAGGCCTTGGGATGGCCCATGGAGGTGGTGAATGCCATGTCGAAGGCCGTGCCCGGCTACACCAACAAACCCATAGCCGACTATGCCGAAGAGCTTGCAACGGTGGTGGGTCCGTCACCACTCTTGCAAACACTTCTACGTGTGGTCGAGCGCATGCTCGATCGACCACGTCATCTCGGACTGCACTCCGGCGGCATGATCCTCTCGGCCCGTCCGCTCACCACGCTCACGCCCGTGCAGGTCTCTGCCAATGGTGTGACGGTGGTACAGTTCGACAAAGATGATGTCGAGGCCATGGGGCTTGTGAAGTTCGATGTGCTCGGCCTTCGCATGCTGGCCTGTATCAGCGAGACGCTGGAGCTCATTGAGCGCTATGAGGGCCACCGACCGGATGTGGACGAGCTCTCGCTTGACGATCCGCATGTGTTCCAGATGATCAAGGATGGACGGACGCTTGGTGTGTTCCAGATCGAATCGCAAGGACAGATGCATCTGCTCGCACAGCATCAGCCGGACTGCTTCGACGATCTCGTCAGCGAGGTGGCGCTCTTCCGTCCGGGGCCACTGCAAGGCGGCATGGTGAATCCGTATGTGCGCAGGCGACGCGGACAGGAACCCGTGCAGTATCTCCATCCCCATCTCGAACCGATCCTTCGTGATACGCTTGGCATCGTGCTCTTTCAGGAACAAGTGCTCGAGATCGCGCACAAGTTCGCCGGCATGTCGTTGCAGGATGCGGACGACTTTCGTGCGTTGGTATCGAAGAATCGCGACCTTAAGGCGCTTGCCATCATGCGCAAGCGATTCATCCGTGGCGCCATGCAACGCGGTGTTGACCTTGCGGCTGCAGAGGCCGTGTACGACAAGGTCTCGCACTTCGTTGGCTACGGTTTCTGTCGGTCCCACGCCGCCGCCTTTGCCAAGATCGTCTATCAGTCGGCATGGCTCAAACACTACCACCCTGCCGCTTACTTGGCCGCCTTCATGCAGCATCGACCGGGCTTCTACAATCTGATGACGCTAGAGGAGGAGGCACGGCGGTGTGGTGTGGAGGTCTTGTTGCCCGACATCAATGCATCGTGGTTCCGCTATGAGCTTGCGCATTCTTCCACGGGAGCACTGGCCATTCGCAAGCCGCTCACGTCGATCAAGGGATGTACGGAAGATGTGGCCCGCTCCATTCTATGGGCTCGACTCATGGGACCGTTCACGTCGACGGAAGATCTCATCCGTCGTGTCGACCTCGACGTCGACGTGGCCTCGGCCATTGCGCTGAGCGGTGCGCTCGACAGACTGGCTCGCGATTCTCGCACAGCGATGTGGGAAGTGGGTGTGGCCCTCAAGCGCAAGGCACGACCTTCTCTCGACTTCGAGGCGCAGACATCTGTCTTCGATCTGCCACTCGTGATGGACGACGACGTGCCGCATCTTCCGACGCTGCGCGCACAGGAACGTCTGGCCTATGACTACATGACGCATCGTGCTGCGCGGCTGCATCCGATGACGTTGTATCGACGAGCTCTCAACGATATGGAAGTGCGCACCATAGCAACGGCGTTTCGCTCGACGGTGAAGGAGATCACCATTGGCGGCATTGTGATCTTGCGGCAAAGTCCACCCACGGCGCATGGCGTTCTCTTCGTGACCCTTGAAGACGAGACCGGATTCGTCCAATGCGTCGTCCAGCCCGAGGCGCGCGAGCAATTCTCACAACACCTCCGCAAGGCCTCACTCATCATCCGCGGCAAGGTCCACGCCGTCAACAACTGGCGCGGCATCGTCGTCACCGACGTCCGTCCCCTCACCGGCGTCATCGGCGGCTACTACGGTCATCCCGCGATGTATGGCGGAACGGATGAGATGGAAATGGGAAGAGGCGATCAGAATACAGAATACATGATCAAGAATTCAATCAATGATCAAGGATCAATGATACGAGCAGGTCGCAAAACGACCGACGCTACACGGCCCCCCTTTTCATCAATTGACCTGCCACAATGAGTTCATGTGGCAATTCAACATGAAGGTCTGAGAATACTTCCACCAATCCCTCATATGCCAGTCCATATTCACCGACATCGATGAACTCGTCGATCAGTTCCAAATCGAGCGACGACGATATTCTCAGGATCACAATCTCTAGTTTCGAACGAGCGGAGAGCAACAACACCTCAAGCCTTTTAAAGTGAGGAATCAAATCATGACGGACGGGGGAGTAACAAGATCGAACCGCCACCATGCGCTTTCCACCAGACAATTCCTGCTCCTCAACAAAGACCAATGTACCTGGCGGATACTCCCACACCTCTACGGATCTAACTCTATGCAGTTCAGCTCCCTGAACAACGAAGAGTTGATCGCGTAGACGCAATGCTGGAACCGGCTTCAATACTGCTGCGCCTTCTTCCATGATCGGTATGTGAATGATCTCAAACATCGGTCCGAATATATGAATGCTTGGTTCCGTCAACCCATTCTTCAAGTGCAATGACGTGAACAAGATGAGGATATCTCCGTTTAGAAATGAAGGAAGAACGCATCCGTGAGTTCGCCATCATCAACCATACGTATGTACACGTCGATAAGTTCATGGATAGCCACTACCGCATCCTCGGTGATCCAACCAAAATGATCAACGACAACAGAGATTCACCTCGTTCACGAATGTATTACACATCAGACCTCTGATCATCAGATCACGTTTGAGTTTCTTGCTCTCGAAGAAGCTTGATCTCTCGATTCCAATACCGTACCGCCTGCACGTGCTGTTCCTTTGTCAGAACCACTACATTCGATGGGTCATGCGGACTCCCGCCGAGTATCGCCGGGTGGATCTGGAAGAGCTCCTTACCTCGCAGCTCCTCACCACCCCTCTCATTCGTTTCATAATCACTGCTCTCTCCGATTGACATCAGGAAACCCTCGAATGATGTCGACTCGACCTCGATCAATGATCTCGACATCCCAACAAATGGCACACGAATGATTTTCATCTCACCATCTATTCGGTCGATCCCGAATGCTTCACCTCCACCACTCGAACCGATCAACACGACTCCGGGGCAATAGAGTGCTGTTTCATAGTCAGCATTGAACTCAGCCAATTCTCGAACACTCCATAGCGTCAAGTAGGAGCCCTCACCAATGAACCCGTCACCTCCATCCATGCTCATCATAAACTGCTTGTAATCCATTGGCAATGTGATTCCAAGTGCTTTCTCCGCATCCGCCACATCGTCCACAGAAGCACCCGCTCTTCCTTGAAACGATAACAATACATTCTCCATGCTCATTGACTCATCCTCCAGGTGGAAATCAGAAGTGAATAGTTCCATTCGCTCAACGATGCACACTCCACATGAGTGAACAAGACCTTCCTTGATCTTAACCTACAGAATGTGTACAACCACACGATTGGGGCTGTGTGGAATTGAATGATGTGATCTTAACGCGCGGGTTCCACATTCAGAAATGAAGGAAGAACGCATCCGTGAGTTCGCCATCATCAACCATGCGAATGTACACGTCGATAAGTTCATGGATAGCCACTACTGCATCCTCGGTGATCCAACCAAAATGATCAACGACCCTCTTCACGAGTTCATCTTCACTGATCGTGATCATATCGATATCAACAAGATTGTTCTCCGCCAAGTAGTCACAGAGATCCTTGACCTTGCTTTGAGGGAAGGGCTCGGTGCACAAATCCCACATGAAGTCCTGCATCTCCTCATCGGGCTCGTCCATCAATTCAGGAATTTGATTGTACTCCGCTGTACCATGCACTTTACAATCTTCTACACGAATTTTCACAAGACGAAAATCCATGGTCGCGAAAAACGCTTTCAAGAATGCAACGATCAAGTTCTCGGGGACCATTCTTCTTCTCCTTGTTCACGCTGTCTCAGTACTTTTGAATGTATGAGGTTCTTCCATCTACGAGTATGCTTTTGAATTTACGACAGCCTCAGATTCTCTGAGCACCTACTTGATCTATAGCTCTACACGAAGTGTCGCACTCCGTGTCGCACGAAGTGTCCCACGCAGTGTCCCACGCAGTGTCCCACGCAAGTGTCCCACAAAGTGTCGCACTCCGTGTCGCACAAAGTGTCGCACTCCGTGGCTATTTTCGTTGATCATGCCTCGCCCTCTCGCCCTCCTCCTCGAATACGACGGAACCCACTATGCCGGATGGCAACGTCAGCCGAATGTGCGGACGGTGCAGGGCGTGGTGGAGAAGGCAGTGAGCGAGACGTTCGGTGTGCCGACGCAGATCGTGGGGTCGGGGAGGACGGATTCGGGGGTGCATGCACGCGGACAGGTGGCACATATGCTGATCGAGAATGGTCATGCCATCCCAACGGACAAGGTCGCTGTGGCACTGAACACACATCTCCCCGCCGATGTTCGCATTCGAGCGGCGGAAGACGTGGACGCGTCCTTCCACGCACGCTACGATGCGAACTGGCGTGAGTACAGCTACACGATCAGCGACGAGCATTCCGTGTTCTATGAACGGTTCTCGTGGTGTCCGAAAAAGCCATACGACCACGACCTGCTTGCGGCCGCTGCCGTGGTGTTTCGCGGTGAGCACGACTTCACCACGTTCTCCAAGTTCCGAGCCGATTGCCGCTCGTATATTTGCAACGTCATGGACTGTAATGTGAGCGAAACCGAGGGTGGAAGCCTTGTGCGCATTCGCGCCAACCGCTTTGTCTACTCGATGGTGCGAAGCATTGTGGGAACCATGATGGACGTGGCACTGTCACGCCGGACGGTTGACGATGTTCGCACTGCTCTCAAGGCCCTCGATCGGTCCGCATGCAGCGAACTCGCCCCTCCGCAAGGACTGTGCCTGACAACGGTCCACTACCCGATCGAGATCTTCCACCGCTATCACCCGGCGCACCTATGAACGCACGTACCACTCGACTGCTCACCGTCCTTTCCGCCATCGTTGCCTCCCTTACCCTTACGATGTGCGGCGCCTTCAACATCTTTCCCGTCTCGGAAGATCAGAAGCTTGGGAAACAGTTCGATCAGCAGATCCGTGCCGATACGAAGCAGTATCCCGTGTTGAACAATGTCGTTGCACGTTCCTACGTGCAGTCCATCGTGAACAAGATCATCACGGCACCGGACGTGAAGTACCGAGGCACGTTCCCCTATCAGGTGGAGATCATCAAGGACGACAATACCGTGAACGCCTTCTGCACGCCGGGTGGATACATTTACGTGTACACAGGGCTGCTCAAGATGCTCGACAATGAAGCATCGCTGGCAGGCGTGCTGGGTCACGAGATCGCCCACGCCGAACGTCGCCACAGCACGAACCGCATGACCACACAGCTCGGGTTGCAGACCGTGACGGAGATGGCGCTCGGCAAGACCACGAACAGTAACGTGGCCCTGGCCGCCAACATGTTCACAGGACTTGGCCTGCTGCAGAACTCCCGCTCGGACGAGACCGAAGCCGATGAGTATAGCTTCAAGTACCTTCGCTCCACACAATGGTATCCCGGCGCCATCATCTATTTCTTTGAGAAAGTGAAAGGGCGGGGAGGCAGCAGCATCGAGCGACTCCTGAGCTCGCATCCCCTGCCGCAGGATCGGATCGATGCCACGAATTCGCGCCTTCGCGATGCGAACATCGCACCGCCAACCGAGGCGCAATTGAATGCGCGTGGCTATGCAGACTTCAAGAAGAACCTGTGATCGAGCAACGACTTCATGAACTTCGCGAGTCGCTTCGTGCCTCGCCAATCGACGATGGTGTGCGGGCGCAGATCCTTGCCTGCGTCTTCGATGCCGAAGCAACGGGCGATGCTGTCCTGATCGCCAAGGCCCATGTGGTGTTGGCCGAGTATCATTTCTCGAAAGGACAGCAAGACCAAACGGTGTCGATCGCCGAACGGGCCCTGGCAGCCGCCGCCGGGAAGGCACCTCGTGAAGAGGCCGACCTGCTCTATCTGTTGGGTCGTACGTCCATGGCGCTCACCGACGTCACGTCGTCGCTCTCCTACTTCGAACGCGCGATCGCCATCCTGCAAGAACATTCCATTGACGGAGTGGTCAAGGTCTACCTTCGCTACGGCGAGGCCCTTGGCAAGGCACGGCGCTTTGCCGATGCCGCCCACATGCTCGAGAAGGCACTGCGCTCGTATGAGGCCATCAACGATGTCTATGGTGCGATCAACTGCTGCAATCGACTGACGTTGCACTACATCCATACGGGCATGTATGCCAAGGCGATGGAGTATGCGTATGAGTCGCTGACGCTGCTGGATGCGGAACCGAACGATGGACAGAAGGCATCGGCCTTCAAGAGTTTGTGCATCATCCATACTCGACTCGGAATGCTGCCGCGCGCCATCGAATATGGTGTGCGAGGGTTGGACGTTTCACGACGTGTGCACGGTCCACTCCCCCAGGCCGACATGCTCGGCTGCGTCGGAGATGCCTACTATCGTAGTGGTGATGTAGGCGCTGCCTTGCATTACTTCACCGAAGCGGCAGCCTTCTATCAGCAAGGTGGCTCGAAGATCGGTCAAGGCTTCGTCTACACCTCTCTTGCCGTTGCCTATCGCGATGGCGGCAAGTACGACGATGCACTGAAGCTGGTCGATCAGGTGATCGACATCTTCACCACCGGCAACTACACATTGGGGCTTGCCGCGGCAACACTGATCAAGGTGAGCATTCTCATTCACATGGGTTTGCTCGACGATGCCGATGCACTCCTGACGACGATCGTTGCCGACGAGTCCACGGAACCCCAGACAGCGCTGGACATCTATGCTGCGCGCGTCACGCTTGCCGATGCGCGTGGCGACGCAACGTCGGCCGCACGCTATCGGTTGCTCCTGCAACGACTCTCCGTGCATGTCTTCTCCAACGAGGCCATTACCGAGGCCTTGGAACGATTCCGTTCGCGCGAGCTTCCACGTCGCGGATCCGATCTGCCAACACTCGACCATCTCTTCTCGACCTCGACGTCGATCCCCGCCCCGCCACCTCCCAAGCCCATTGCAGCACCGATCGCACCGATCACGGCAAGTGCGCCGACACTTTCTCCATCTTTTACGATCACGACGTTCGGGTCGTTCGTTGTGCGCAGAAATGGCGAAGAGATCTCGCCCGAGCAATGGAAGCGCAAAAAGGCACGCGATGTGTTCAAGTACCTGTTGTTGCGCTACCGTCGGTCCGTGACCCCAGAGGAGATCATCACTGCCTTGTGGGGAGAGGATGCCGATGTTGATGCCTGCATCCCCACGTTGCAGAACTCCGTGTCGTTCATTCGCACCGCTCTCGAACCCCACCTCAAGCCGCGACAACCCTCATCCTACCTGGTGTTCCGCGATGGTGCGTATCTGCTTGACTTCAAGGACGCGGCCGAGATCGATCTGTTCACGTTCCTCTCAACACTGGATGATCGCCGGAACGAAACGTCGACCGAGCAGCAGATCTCCATGCTCACGGCAGCAACGCAGCTCTATACGGGAGATCTGTTGCCGGACGATCGGTATGATGATTGGACGGCTCCCATGCGCGATGAATGCAAGGAACGTTGTATCGAGGCTCTTCTCGAGCTCTCGCAGCTACACTTCGATACGGGCAACACCACAGACGGGACGGCGGCGGTACGTCGCGTCCTGCAACTGGACGACACGTATGAGGAGGCCTACGAGGTGCTCATCTCCGAGCTTCTGCGCACCGGACGTTCATCCGATGCAGAGCGCGTGTTCGAGTCGGCCAAAAAGGCCTATCAACGCGAATACAATTCCCTTCCACCCTCCACCATTGCATCACTGGTGTCGAAGCGGTGAGTCCGCGGTGAGTTGCGCATCCGATGTTTGTGCATCATTCATTCGGAGCCTTCCATGACGGACAACCAGGTCACACTCATCCAAACAAGTTTTTCCAAGGTTCGCACCATCGCCGATGCGGCCGCTACGCTGTTCTATGAGCGCCTCTTCACTTTGGCGCCCGAATTGCGTCCGCTCTTCCCCGACGATATGTCGGAGCAAAAGAAGAAGCTCATGATGATGCTAGGAATGATCGTGGCCTCGCTGAAAGATCCCGAGACGATGCGCACCATGCTCGTATCGTTGGGTCAGCGACACATGTCGTACGGCGTCACCACGGAGCAATTCAGCATTGTTGGTGCATCCTTGATCTGGACGCTGGAACAAGGACTGGGCAAGGAGTTCACACCCGAGACGCAAACGGCCTGGCTTGCGGCGTATCACGCCATTGCGACGACGATGTCCGAGGCCATGGTCGAGGCCTGATCACTTCAACCAGGGTTGCGGATCTTCGAGCGTGCGCGTGATGGCATTCCAGAACATGCGGAATGCCTCGGCGGCGTTGGCATGCGTGACGGAAAACGTGCGATCGTCAACGACGTGCACACCGTTCACCGTGGCCGCACGGTCGAGCATTTCCCGTCGGTACAGCGTGGCCGTGAGTGTAGTCGTTGCAGGATTCTCGCGTAAAGAGTACAAGCGGCGCTCCACCACCTGACGTGCGATCTCTTCGATCTCGCTTGCGGTGCGACGTGGCGTCTTGCAGATGCCGGCCGTTGGACCAAGCGTGGTCTTCGTTGCATAGAACGTCACCGTTGGATCCCATGCGCGCACTTCCGGTTCGAGGTCGCTATTGCCAACGATGAGTCCGACCGGAACACCATACGATGCCATGATGGCCGCATCGATCTCGGCCTCCCCTGCCACCCTGCCATTCAATGAAAGATCGCAAATGGTGCTTCCCACGAACGTGTGGGCGAGCAATCCGCCAGGTGTGCCGGCGCGAGTGTGGAAGCCGATGAGCATGCCGACGTCGAAGGAGGCGTCGATGCCCTCGCACTGGCAGAGCGGCTTGTTCTCGTAGCGACCCGGACCGACGACGAGCATGGCACGTTCATCCAGCTCGTCGAGCAAGACGTTGCGCATGATGCCGTGTCCGTCTCCCACCACGATCTCTGCTGCCGCATCGGCCGCACAGATCCCGCGGATCGCCGCATTGATGTCGCCCGTGAGCCACCGTTGTGCAGCGGCATACCCACGTCCGTCCGGCATTAACTGGTCGTGGTGCACGACACCCGTCGCTCCTTCAAGGTCGACCGCTAGGAAGTACTTCATGCAATGGCAATAGGAATGTGGAAGGGATGCAAGGCGGCACGGTCTGCATGGAGTGGACGAACAATGGTGGTATGCATCGCCGATGCATTTGCGTCGACGGGATCACCAACATGCACCACATATGGAACATGGAGGAGCGGTTCGTTGGATGTGATGGCCACGCGGACATAGTTCTCTGTCCACCCGGGATACACGCCACGTTCCGTGTCGAAGGCTTCGGGGATCACCACATGCTCGGTATGGGCAGCCATGCGATGGCACGCACTCCGTCGCTCATCCGAGAGTGCCCGCAATCTGGCCGTGCGTGCATGACGTACCGACGATGGAACACGCGCACCAAAGGAAGCCGCCGGCGTGTTCTCGCGTTCACTGTACGTGAACACATGCAGATACGAGAACGGAAGCGATGCGAGGAAGTGATACGATTCTTCGAACAACGCATCGGTCTCGCCCGGGAAACCCACGATGACATCGATGCCGATGGCCGCGGATGGCATGGCCGCATGTACGGCGTCGATGGTCGCTCGATACTTCTCCGGATTGTAGCGACGCTTCATGGCCTGCAGGATCGTTGCAGAGCCGCTTTGCAGCGGGACGTGCACATGGTCGCAGAAAATATCGGACGAGGCAAGCACATCGATCACATCGGCACGCAGCGTGTTCGGTTCGATCGACGAGATGCGGATGCGAAACCCGGGTGTACGATCGCGAAGTGCACGGAGTACGTCGACGAAACGATCGCCCGTGGGAGTGGAATACTCGCCAACGTTCACGCCTGTGAGCACCACTTCCTGATATCCCTCTGCTTCGAGGGCGCTCACTTCGTCAAGGATGCGATCGATGGAAAGTGAACGTCCGGGGCCGCGCGCAAGCGGGATCGTACAGAACGTGCAACTGTAATCGCAACCGTCCTGGATCTTGAGAAAGGCACGCGTCCGTGTATCCGTGTCGGTGGAACGGGCCATGGAGAACGGCACGTCATCAGTGAACTCATCGACAACGATGCGTGGACCACTCTCGGCATCTGACTGCCGTAAGAGCGTCGGTATCTGTTGTTTCTGCGCTTGCCCGACCACAAGCGACACACCATCGATCGAAGCAAGCCGCTCGGGTTGTAACTGCGCATAACAGCCGGTGATGGCCACGCGGGCATGTGGCGATCGTCGAAGTCCACGACGGACCAGCGATCGACACTCCGCATCGGCGCGCTCGGTAACGGTGCAGGTGTTCACCACGACCACGTCTACATCTTCGCCAAATGGGACAACGTGATACCCATCCTGCAGGAACTGTTCGCGGAGTGCAGATGACTCGGCATAGTTCAGTTTGCAACCGAGGGTGGTGATCGCAACGCGTGGTCGCTGTGATGTATCTTCGTTCGACATGTCGCACAAATTAACACCATTCATCACCTGGGTGTCACCATGAAAGCAGGCGTAGAGAACAGCGTTGGATCGATCGACGTGCTGGTCACACCCGAGATGTCGGCTCGATTGGATGGACGTGAGATCCATCACGTGTACTCCACGTTCTGGCTTGCCTATCATGCCGAAGTGGCGGCACGTCGTGCCATCGAGCCCTTCTTCGAGAAAGGTGAGAACGCCGTTGGTGCCGAGCTGCAGATCAAACATCTGGCCATGACGGCCATTGGTGCCACAGTGCACATCACGGCTCGCGTGACGCAGGTTCGCGGCCCTGTGATCACCTGTGCGATCGAGGCACGGGTCGGAAACAAGAATACCCTCGTTGCAGAGGGTATTCAAGTACAAGTGTGTATCACAGATACGATCGTTCAGGAAAGAGTGAAGAACGCTCTGCGTTGAGGTCCGTTGTTAGAGTTTCGACAGGATGAGCGTCGTCTTCTTCGTTGAGGAGTTGCTCAATTGCCGCGTGTTGCCCATGCTATGCACACGTGCCGAGGGTACACCGCGACGAATGAGAAGCTCGCGAATGGCTTGCGTCCGACGCGTTGCCAGTGTAACAACGTCGGGATCGTTCGTGTTGTTCTCTCCAAAGTGCGAGATCTCCAAGGCGAGGTCACGACGCCGGATGAGCACGGTCGCAATGCTATCAAGTGCAGCAGCGTCGGCCGGAGAGATGTCCACTTCGTTCAGGTACTGTACGTCCATGTTGATGACAAGTGCTTCTTGGGTTTGGGCGGTGTTGGGCACTTCAACGTTGGACTTGGGGAGCATTTCGAGAATGTCGCGTGAGTGCACGTTACCGCTTCCGGACAAGTGAACGGTCGTGATAGCGCTCACGATGTTCTCTGGCGCCTCGGGTTCACGACTGCGGATGGAGAGGCGATAGGTGTGTCGCAACGCACTGTACATCCCAAGGAAGACCTTGTCGAAGTCGTAGACATCGTTCAATCGCGTCACACGGCCACCGGTCGCTCCCGCCATTTCATGAAGTGGATCGTCGTTTGCCACGCCGTACGTAACGGCGAACACTTGTGTACCGGTTGCCACGGCCTTATCGATCACCTGCTGAAGAGAGATGGCCGAAGAATTGTCCTCTCCGTCGGTGAAGACGATCATTACCCGCTTGGAATCCTGCGGAGCCGTTGAGAGTTGCTCGAGAGCTGCCATGGCACCGTCGTAAATGGCCGTTCCCTCGCTCCGGAGGTTCAAACCGTTCACCTTGAAGCCATTCATGAACGTTGCATGCTCCTTGGTGAGCGGCACCTCGGTTTGCACCCGACCTGTGAACTTTACCACGGAAACGTAGTCGTTGGCATCGAACAGCGACAGTGCGTGCTGCACAGCACGCTGCATCCGAAGGGCACGTGGCACGGTCATGGACGGACTGTGGTCCAGCACAAAGGCGATCGCAAAGCTCTCGTTCTCCACCTTCCGCTGTTCAAGTACGTTGATATCTTCTGGGTGCGTTGGGATCTGGAGCGTGGAGATCACATAGTCCTTCCACAGGGCACGATAATCTTCCTGGGGTGACACGAAGGGGGGCGCATACTGTCCGATCGTCCGTCCTGTGGTGATGTCATACAGGGCAACATCGAACTCCAGGCCCGAAGACGTCGTCCGCTTTTCCAACACATGCGCTGCCGCCGTGTTCGAATTCACGAGGTCATAGACCGCTCGCTTGCCCAAGGCAGGGGCCGCCGGAGTGGTCGCAACCACTGCCACCGCAAACTGTGACGCTACAATGAATAGCGTCGCGATCGCGCAAAAAAGGAAACCTCGTCCATTGCTGTAGTTCATCGCGTGCTCCACTCAGATTTCGAGTTTGAGCAGCATTACGTACTCTTACGTACGTTTATGCCACGCGCGAATGTACTACGTATTTGTACCGCATGCAAGTACTTTCTGCGTATATCTACGGACGTAAATCGAAAGAACTTTAAGGGCCTTGCTTAAGTACTCTTGTTATATAATACTTACCCATTATCTCTTAAGGTCTCTTCTCGCACTTTTTCTTCTCATAACTACGTATCTCATTGGATCTTTGATCTCTGATCCTTGATCTCTCGTCCCATTACTTCAACACCTCTCCGGCCACAGAGCTCCAGAACAGCAGGTCGACCTCGTCCATTTCCACCCCGATCCCCTCGCAAAACCGTCGGAATCGCTCTTCGATGTCGAGGTAGATCTTGCGTGTTCCGACCGTTGGCACTTCATCCAACACCCCGCACTCGACCAGACAGCGAAGGAGGTGACGGTCGATGATGGCCAGGTTGCGGTGACCGATGTTGCGGAGGAAGTGACTCGCCTCCTTGAGGCCAAAGCCGTTGACCTTGGTCACCAACTCATCGCGGAGCTGCGGCGATGGCAGACCGGAGGCAAGGAGTGCATCGATCTCCCCCCAGTGCTGCTGCACCCATTCGATGCGACGGGCCTTCGTGTTGTGGAAACGGATGTAATGCTCTTTGTTGGCGAGGATCCCTGCCACCTCCCCTCCCTTTTCCCGATACTCCATGGCCTGAAGCGTCTGTTGGACGATCAGGGCGTGGCGGGCGCGTGATTGTGGGGTGCAAAGGCAGAAGCAGAGTTCATAGAACCAGGCGTCGCGGGGGACGCGGGCGAAGTCGTCCAAGCGCGACAGGATCTGTTCACGTGTCGTGAGATAGAGGGCAAGGAGGTGGGGCGGCAGGACCGGCGTCATACCAGGCCGCGGCGTTTCCGGAGGAACCACTCGGTGGCGAACATGGCAATGGCGGCAGCAAGGAGCCAAGGAAGGCTCCACAGGGCCGTTTCGCGTTCGGAGGTGACCGTGGTGGCCTTGAATCGAGGATTGGCGCGAATGGCCGAGATGAGGCCCTCCACGCTGTCGGCGCGCGTGAACGTGCCACCCGTGCGGGCGGCGAGCTGACGGAGCAGTTCAATGTCCATGGTGGTCGAGGCGTACTCGATCGAAAGATCGCTCACCGAAAAGCTACCATTGTCCGAACCGAGGTCCTGCCCTTTCGCCGTGGCCTTGCCGGTATAGGTGTAGTCACCTGCCGGCAACACGCCAACAACACTGGCATAGCGACCGTTGGCTTGCGGAGCCATCACGATGCGCTTCTCGATACCGTTGCCCTTGATCGTTACGGACACATCAGCACCGTCAACAGGGGCATACGATGCATCGGTGACGGAGGCCGTGAACTCGACGAGTTCGCCGGAGGCGTAGAGGAGTCGACCCGGCTTGATGCGTACATGCTTGGCGTCCTCACGTACCGAGAGCCACTGCATGGAATTGTCGATGAACTGTGAGAACACATCGGTCACAACCGCGCCGCGAGCCTGTCCGGGCCCAACGCCCAAGAGCTTCCACCGATACAGACCATAGGCGAGCACGGCAAGACTCTTGACGCGATCGGTCTCGCGTTTCATGATGAGTGGTTCTTGCATGGGAACATTGTTCACGCGCGAGGTGGCAAGGATCGTGGACTGCGGCGCCGCACGTACGAACGTCTCTGTGCGGTATACCGGAGGCAGATCGTTCCAGCGCTTGGCATCATCGTCATCGCCAACGATCTTCAAGATCGGGTCTGATGTGGCAGAGCGTTGCACGTCGGAGCTGACCATCATTTCATTCGTACGTGTTGCGGCCACCGTGAATGGCAGCACATCAGCAAGGGCACCGAGCTTTCCATAGTCGGTGGCCTGCGAGGGGATGAACATCAATGAGCAACCGCGTTGCGCGGCCGTTGCGACAACGTCGACGACGGAGGCGGGTGACGAAGCGATCGGGAATCCGATGAGCACGCATGCTTCAGCGTTCATGAAGGCCGCCGCTGTTGGTACGCCTTCGTAGAACTCTGCGCCCTGCTTCTGCACGAAGGAGACGATCTCGAGGTCCTTGTTGCGTTGTAGCGCAGCGCGAACGAACGTCACATCGGCACTGGGCGCCCCCGCGATGAGCACTACTCTGCGTTTCTTCTCCAGCACTGTGATGTAGTCGATCACAGAATTGTTGCGCGTACTGAACTCACCCGGTAGGTCGAGCACCTTCGCTGTGATCTTCTGCATGCCTGCCTGTGTTGGCGTGTAGGAGAACGTGAGCGATGTCCGCTCGCTTCCCGATCGGATGGCCACATTCTGTCGACCGATCTCAGTGTTCCCGCGCATCAGCACCACCGTTGCCGTTGTTGCTGCGAAGCCGGTCGAGCGGAGCTCGACGGAGATGGGAACGGCCTGACCGATGTAGCACACTGCGTTGGCATTCAGCGACATGGCCACAACGTCCTTTGGTTGCGTCGTGTCGCCTACACCCACGGTGTAGATAGGAAGTCCGCTTCGTTCTGCGCCATAGATGGGATTGTCCCCTGCCGTGATCGTTCCATCGCTGACAAGTACGACGGCTCCGTACGAGCGCTCCATGGCCGCATTGGACACGCTTCGTAGCGCCGCGCTGATGTCGGTGCGCTGTCCGTTGAACTGCAATGAATCCACCGACGGATCTTCGATGGTTCGCGAACGCGCGTCGAACAGAATGACATCTGCATCCGATCCGGCGTCACGGAACAACGTCGCCGCGGCTGCCCGCATCGATGCGGCACGATCGCCGCCAAGGTCTTTCATGCCGGCCGACCTCGACACATCGACGAGCACGGCCAGCCGTGGCGCGCGCTGTTCAGAACGGATGTAGCGAAGCACGGGCTCGAACAACGTGATCAGCAGCAATGCCAGAGCAAGGGTTCGCAGGGTGGCAAGGATGATCTTCCACGGACGCGTGATCTCGGGCTGCGTGCGCGCATACGTGAACGTGGCGGCCGCACCGGCAACCACCACGAGAAGAAGATAGATCCACGCCGAACCGGAGAACAGGATGCTGATCGTTTCCATGCCGCCTTTCAATTTGCAATCGAGAATGCGTTCCGTAATTTTGAACCGCACTCGGGGTGTGGCTCAGCCCGGTAGAGCACCTCGTTCGGGACGAGGGGGTCGGAGGTTCAAATCCTCTCACCCCGACGCAGTGACGGAAAAACCCGTTATGTCGTATGGCATAGCGGGTTTTTCTTTGTGTGACTGCCACGCAAAGATACGTTACGAGCGGGCGCTCTCCGGCAACAAGATCACGAAGCTCTGCGCCACCACAAGACTCGTGCAGTAGAAGAAGGCCATCTCTTCCCAGGGCAGGATCGATGCAACTCGCAGACCGGTGATGCGGCGTGCATCGAAGAACCAGATCCCCTCTCGCACGGCCTTCACGTCGGCCAGCGTGAGATACGTTCCCATCACGAGCGTGGGGATCACAACGGCAGGCCAACGCGGGATGAGCACGGGCCACCCAACGATCCATTGCAACACGATCACGGGCGCGAACCACAAGAACAGATGCCATGCATAGTGCAGGTGCGGACGCGTCGTGGGGATACGACGCGTGCGCCATGCGATGACGATCCATCCGATCAGGAGAATCGAGAGTGCAATGGCCGTTCGCAGATCGGTGATCGATGCATCGATCGAATGCCAACCACCAAGATGGACGATCACGAACGTTAGCAAGGCCACCTGTGTGGTCTGAATGCAGAAGAACGCATACTCCTCGACCGGAAGCGCGTTGATACGACGCCAGATCCGATCGTCGGGAAAGTCCCAGATGCCGTAGCGGACGGCAATTGCGTCCCATGGTGAGGTGACGATCATCACGATGCCAAGAAGAGCGGCAAGGGTGATCGTATGTGCGCTCGTCCATCCGAGCCACCATGCAAGCGGAAGGAGGAGAAGGAGAACAGGAAGATTGAAGACGACGTGGAAGCGGGAGTAGGTCATGCCATTTTACGAACGATGGTCAACGGACCTCGCTCTGAATCGTCAACGGCCAACGGAAGTTCCACGTAGAAAGAAGCTCCTTTGCCGGGCGTGCTTTCGCACCAAACATGACCGTTCAACGATTCGACATCCCGTTTCACGATATGCAGTCCAAGTCCGGTGCTGTGTTCACCGGCCGTTGGAGTTGATGAGAGCTTTTGGAAGGGCTCGAACAGTAATGGCATTTCTTCCGGAGAAATTCCCGGACCTTCATCCGTAACGCTGAACAGCACAACCGGTTTGCCGTTGCCCTTTGTGGATTGTGTGTGTCGCATCGTCACACGAACAGTGCTATTCGGTGGCGAGAACTTCACGGCATTCGACAAGAGATTCCCCGCGATCGTTACCAGGTGTTGTTCCGTAGCGATCACTGGGTAGGACGTGGCGTCAGCGTCGGTGACGATCTCGATGTGCTTGTCACGCGCTGCATACCCGGCTTGCATGACGATATGCGTCCAGACCGTGGCTGCATTGACGAGTGAGACCTCTTCATGTCGCTCTCGTTCAGTGCGTGCACGTTCGAGCAATGATGTGATCAGGTCGAACATCCGTGACGAGATGGTCAGGATCTGTGCTTCGAGCTCACGACGTTCCTTCGTATGCATGAGCGGATCTGCCGTGAGGAGTGCCGCAATGGAACGGATCGTGCTGAGTGGGTTCTTGAGCTCGTGAGCAATGAAGGCGAGGTACTCGGATTTCTGTGTGTTCAATTCTTCGAGTCGACGCACAGCTTCGGCAAGTTCAACGTTGCGGAGACGTTCGATCTCTGCCATGTTCTTCGAGTGCTGCACTTCGTACTTCGAACGGATGTAGGAAAGTCGGTGATCCATTCGCGTGCGCGTATCAGCCTCTTTCGTTTCGACGATATGACGATAGATCGGGCTCGCCTTGTCATACATGCCAAGCGCGGAATACGCATCGGCAACGTCAAGCTCCGCTTCGGATGCATCGCCCTCCAGGCCCATGGCATGCATCTCTTCTTTCGTTCGGAGCGCCATTTCAAGACTCTCGGCGTACCGGCCTTCTGCGAGCATTACCTTTGCATTTGCCAATTGCACATACAGTGTGCCGGGACTCTTCGGGAACTGCGTTGAAAGCTCCAACCCCTCATCGATCACATCCCGCGCATTGCCAACTTCATTCTTCAGGAGATACGAATACGCCAGGCTGTAGTAATTGGAGAGGTGGTCGATCGGCTCGGAGAACTTCTTATCGATATCCAGCGCCATCTGTGAATACATGATCGCTGCATCGTAATCGCCGCTGCGACGCTGATAGGAGGCCATGTTGGAATACGCCTTGGCCAATCCCACAAGGTCCCCCATCTTCTTGAAGACCTCGATGGTGCGCGACGCATAGTTCAACGATGTCTCGGTATCGTAGATCAACAGGTCGAAGAACGGTGACATGTTCGTGAGCACCTTTGCTTCGAGGATCTCATCCTCCACTTCTTGCGCGATCTCGAGGCACTGTTCGTAATACGAAAGTGACGTTGCGAAATCGCCAAGCCGATGGTACACATTCCCGATGTTCAGCAGCACCTTCCCCACATCATGCGTTGCATCGGAGGATCTGAACAACCGTTCCGCTTCCTTGTAGTGATTCAAGGCATCGTCAAAGCGCGAACGGATGAAACAGTAGACACCAAGTTCGTTGATGGACCGACCGAGGCCGATCACGTCATAGTTCGCCGTTGCATAGTTGAAGGCACGACGTGCATGCACTTCCCCTTCGTCCGTCTTTCCCATGTGGATGCAGGCACGGGAAAGGAGCAAGGCGGCACGGACACGCAACTGAACGTCGCGATCCTTCGATGCCAGCTCCTCCGCTTCGGCCGCGATCTCCATCGTGCGTGGCGGATCGCTCCGCACGTAGGACTCAGCCTCCTGCAACATGCTGTGCAATATGGGGTTTACATTTACCACCGACGGTAAAAGTACGTATTCCTGCTGTGGAAAAAAAAGCGGATCCAAAGGATCCGCTCATTTTCTACTTGTCACTTGTCACTCGTCACTCGTCACTCGTCACTTGTCACTTGTCACTCGTCACTTCTTCTGTGCTTCTTTCGCCGCCTCTTGGATCGACGTGGTGATCTCCTTGAACTTCTCTGCTTCGGCGCCCTTCAGGGATGCTCGCTGCATTAGGAGGAACAAGTTCTGTGCGACGTCCAGCTTCAGATCGACCGTGATCACGTCGTCGTCCTTCTTGCCGGCCTTGGCAGCGGCTTCTGCTGCCGATGTGAGGGTCTTCTTCACTTCGATGAAAGCATCAACTTCGTTGCCCTTGATATCCACGCCACCAATGAAATTGGCCACGGCCTTCACATCACCCAACTTGAGTTTTGGCTTGATGGTCACCACTTCTGCTTGCGTTGGCGACAGGTTCTGTTGTGCAGAAACGACCGTTGTACCAGCGATCAACGTGCATGCCACAAGGGCGCTAAGGAGAATGTGCTTCACGGATGTAGATCCTGAAAATTGAACATGGAATTGGCTAAGGGCTACAAAGGTAGGGGTTTCCCACTACAAATCCACACCTAGGGAAAACCTGTGAAGAAGTGCAGCAGAGCCGAATGTGCTCATGGCGTAGTCGATCTTGATGGTCTTGACGACGAGACCAAAGCCGGCGGAAAGACCGGTGAGCTGCGAGGCCACATTCACATCACTCGTGTTCCGGGTGGAATTGTCGTAGCCAACACGTAAACGGACGGCTTTGCCGACGTAGAGTTCTCCACCAACACTGAAGTTCAAGAACCGGTCCAGGAACGAGGGAACCTCGTCGGCCAGGTGGATCAGGGACACATTGACAAGAAGTGGGAGGCCCTTCAAGCGATGATTCACACCCAACCTTACATCAACCGGCATACGATCGCGCGTACCGTCATAGGTGGAAAGCTGCGCTCCAAGATTGAGGATGGAGAACGCAAGGTTGGTGCGTGATTGCGGGATGCGAACCAACAGTCCGGCATCAAGGGCCAAGGCTGTCGAGACCATGTCATCGATGCCACTGTAGATGAACTTCGCCGTTGCACCATACGTGATGAGCGAATCGATCTCGTTCGCGTAGGAGACACCGATGGCCAAGTCCTGCGAGTTGAACGTTCCGGTGCGGACGCCTTGTCGGTCGGCACGCTCGAATGAACCGTAGCTCGTGTAGATCACACTGGCCGCCACGGAACCGAACCCGTCGATGTGGTCGGTATAAGCGGCGAGACCGGAGTTGATGTCGAGCGTATGCTTCAAGAACGTGGCCGATGTCTGCGGTCCGTCGAGCACCGGCAGAACGGCAGGGTTGAGGAACAACGTACTGATATCGTCGGTGAGGGCATTGGTAGCGCCACCGAGGCCGGCAGCACGCGCCGACATGTTGTACCGCAAGAACGGGAAGATGGTGGCCTGTTGTGCCACGGCCGCGCCACCGCAGAAACAGAGAACGAGGATCAGGGCAAGGGCCTTGCGAACGGCATCGGTGAACACGGACGGAGGCCGCACCATACGCCAATCGGACGAGCGCACAAAGGCGTGCTTCGTGTAGCCCGTGGTGAGAACGGTGCCATTGCGTTCGATGGAATACGAAAGCTGGATCATGGCCGATCCTTGATCGGGCACATACGTCGTGTGGATGTCGAGCACGTCGTCGTAATAGGCCGGCTGTTTATACTCCACATGTGCTTCCATGACTGGCAATAAAAGTCCACGTTGTTCAAGGTCTGCATACGGTAGATCCATCGCGCGCAAGAGCTCTGTACGTCCGATCTCGAAGAACATCAGGTAGTTGCCGTTGTAGACAATTCCCATTTTGTCCGTATCTGCATACCGTACGCGCACCGACGTTGTGTGCGAGATCGCTTGCATGCTCAGGAGCCCTTCGTTCCATCGATGGCCGAGAACAATTCCAGCAAACGTTCAAGTTCTTCCAGAGAGTAGAACTCGATCTCGATGACCCCCTCCTCGCCGCCTTTCATCTTGAGCTTGACCTGTGTTTGCAAGAGATGGCGCAGTGAGTTCTCGAGTTCGGCAACAGAGGCGGACGTATCGGCACGACCGCCGTCGATTGGTGAAGAGATGAGGACGGTTTTATTGTTGACGGAGACGATGTCGCCATTCTTTGAAATGTCCTTGCGGCCAAGTTCAATGTCCTTGACGAGGGTCTCGGTCTTTCGAACCGACAGATCGTGTGTGATCACTTCGCGGAGCACGGAACGTTGTGCGCGCTCATCCGAGAGTGCTGCCATTGCACGTGCATGGCCCATGGAGATAGAACGTTTGACGAGGGCGGACTGCACTTCGATGGGCAGCTTCAACAATCGGAGGAAGTTGGCGACGGTCGATCGGTCCTTGCCGACGCGGGCCGCTACTTCGTCCTGCGTGAGGTCGTACTCCTCGATGAGCATTTGATAGCTGGTGGCCACTTCGAGAGCATTGAGATTTTCCCGTTGCAGATTCTCGATGATGGCAATGGCGATCATCTGTTCGTCGTTGGCAACGTTGATCTGATAGGCAGGGATCTGTGTGAGTCCGGCAAGCTTGGCTGCGCGAAGTCGACGTTCACCGCTGACGAGTTCATAGTGGTCGAACACCTTGCGCACCGTGATGGGCTGAACGACGCCATGCACGCGGATCGAGGCGGCAAGCTCTTGCAGGGCCGTCGGATCGAATTCTTTGCGCGGCTGATACGGATTCGGGCGCACCTTATCCACATCCACAAAGGCAATGCCGGCGCTTCCGTCAGAATCGTCGACGATGGTCTGTTGCGATGTGTTCTCAGGCTTGATGAGGTCGCGCGGGATGAGCGCTCCAATGCCCTTTCCTAGTCCACCCTTCATGCTTCCACCTCCGGAACGATGCCATTCTTCGTCATGATCTCATTGGCAAGTTCCAAATAGTTCTGCGCGCCGATGCTGGAGGCATCGTAGAGCAGTGCGGGCTTCCCGTGACTCGGTGCCTCGCTCAAGCGGACGTTCCGAGCGATGACGGTGCGACAGGCCTTGTCTTCGAAGTGACGTCGGACTTCGTCCACCACTTGATTCGACAATCGCAAGCGACTGTCATACATGGTAAGCAGGACGCCTTCGATGTCAAGCTTCGGATTGGTCGAACGTCGAACGATGGCAATGGTGTTGAGCAACTGTCCGAGTCCTTCGAGTGCATAGAATTCGCACTGCACCGGAATGAGCACGGAGTCGGCCGCCGTGAGCGCATTCAACGTGAGCAGACCGAGTGATGGCGGACAGTCGATGACGATGAAGTCGTAGTCGTTGCGAACACTCTGCAGAATACGCTTCATCAGGTATTCACGATTTGGAATGTTCACGAGCTCGATCTCTGCGCCCACCAGATTGATGTGCGACGGGACAACATCAAGATGCGGAAGTGCCGTCTTGCAGACGGTCTGCTCCACCGGAAGACCGTTGACGAGGACCTCGTAGACGGTCTTTTCGAGCGCCGATGTGTCGATGCCATAGCCATGTGTTGCATTGGCCTGTGGATCGATGTCGACCAGCAAGGTGCGTTGCTCGGCCGCCGCGAGTGAAGCTGCGAGATTGACAGATGTCGTGGTCTTTCCCACGCCACCCTTCTGATTTGCTACGGCGATGACCTTACCCATGATTTCCTACGATGCGAGTGCGATGCGAGAACGAGAGTGAAAACGCAAATTACACAGTTTTCACAAGCGTTCCACGCCGTTACCGGCCGCCGGAGATCGACAGTCGGATGTCGACGCCCACTTGCGACGTGGAGAAGCCCGGACTGGTTGCTCCGGAGCTGAAATTCCCCTCGTACCGGAAGAAGGCCGAGGCGGTGACGCGGTTGCTGACGATGTATCGTGCACGCGGTTCGATGGTGATCTGTGTGGTCCCGTCGACCAGCGATCCGTCCTCTCCCTTGTAGTCCAACACATCGAATCGTGAACGTGTGGAGTGTCGGATCTGCGTCAGGAACGTGAACTCCACATCGTTCTGCAGATCAAGTCCCAAGAACGAGATCACCATGCCCCGTTTCAAGTACGAAGCTTGGATCTGCAATTCATTCTGCACTTCACGCGAGATGGTACTCCGAGCGGAGGCATTGAGTTGGTAGGCGGTCTTCGTGTTGTATCGCACCGTCGCTGTGAGCGTCCCCTTCAACTTCTGATCGTCGAAGTTCATGGTGATACCGATCAGGGGCTGGAATCCGGTGGACACCTGTTGCACTTCGATCACGCGTCCATTGTCGTTGATACGCGCATTCTCCTGATACGTGCTCACGTAAGAGTGCTCCAGATAGATCCGCTGTGCGAGCCCCTTGAACAGCGGGAACTTCTCGATGCCGTCCCAACGGAACGTCCAGTTCAAGGCAGGCGCGATACGGGCCAGTTCACCCGAGAACAGTTGCAACGATTCGAAGCCGTCTCGAAACGATGTGGCAAGCGCTTCCAGCAGTTGCTGGTTTCGCTTCGATGTGTCGGGCTCCGCGAGGATCTGTGCCTTCTTTGCATTGTAGAGCGCGATCACGTTCTCGACATTGTCGTTGAAAGCGCCGAAGACGAACCACGAAGGAATGCTCAAGTACGTTCGGTCGAGCGTTTGTCGTTTGTTCACATTGGCGAACGATGGCACGCCTGCAGCATCTGTGAGCACACGCTGGTTCTTGGTATACCCGAAGTCGCTCTTCATGGTCAGATCGAGCGTCGCACCCGGCCACAAAGGTCGACTGGTCTGGAACTGCAGCGTGGTCTTCTGTGAATAGTCATCCTGCATCACGCCATTGGCGGGACGCAGACCGGTGCTCGTGCCGAATTTGAAGAATGGGAACGACGAGCTTGGTTCGATGGAAATACCGCCGTGTGGACTGTCGACAAGACCCAATTGATAGGCCGTGCTTGGTCCCCACATCGGATCGTTCCCGCGGAACGTAAGTGTGCGTGCCCACAGGTTCGTCACACCACTTGCGCCACCGAGCACTCCCCCATTCGTTGACGTGGTGTTGTTGTTGATCACGAAGGTGAGATTCTCAAAGCCGAAGAAGATGTCCTGGAGCGCATTACCGAGCTCTCCCATGAATCCTTCGGGCGACTTGCGCGGAGCGCCAAAGATCTCCTGTCCGAGCTGCCGCCAACGAAGGATCGGACTCACTCGCAACGTTGCATTGTACTTCGCCGTGCGCACGATGTCGCGCTGCAATGGGTCCGGCTGCAACGGATCGAACCAGTTGTAGATCGAAGAATACGATGCCGTCGTCTCGATCAATCGGTTCAGTCCCCAGAAGTCTGGCAGTCGTGGTCGCATCGTGATGGTGATCGTCTGATCGTAGCGATTCGTCGTTCCGAGATTGATGAAACCGTCGTTGAAGAAGATCTGCGACGCCATGTCTCTCCCCGTGCGTTGCTTTCCATTGGCATCGAGTTCGAACGGTACGAGCGTGCTGTACGACATCACCTTATAGTCGATGATCGGACTCAGGAATCCGTTCTCGATGAGCTTCCAGTTGAACGATGCCGTGGTGAGACCAACGAATTCACGCACAACCGGACTTGGGAAGTCGAGGAAGCGCGACTGCTCTGTGGCGCGCGAGCGCGTAAGGAACAATCCAAGATTGATGTTCGACGGCATGAAGTTGATCTTGAAGTCCTTGTATGCCTTGAGTCCCGGAACACCTTCCAGGAACTTGGCCGGACTCACATCGTACTTCGGCGGGATCGTCACGGCATAGTCTGCCTTGAACTGCCAGTTCCAACGGAAGCGCGACTCCACGACCTGACTTCGCTCGAACTCTTGCGAATAGCTGTACGCGAACGTCATCTTGTTGAACGTATCATCGATCCACCAGCTCTTCACCGGAATGCCGAGCTTGATCCCCGTCATGGCGATCTGATCCTGTACGAGCACTCGCTGCGAGCGTGTGATCACACGGTCGTACGTCTCCGCCGCCGCCTGCTCCGTGGCACCCTTCGACAACGTATCTCGCTTGGCCGCCTCTGCCGCACGCGTGAGCTCCACATCGTTCTGCGCCGCATACAGTGGTGTTTCGGCGATCTCGGTATGCGTGATGCTCAACGGGAGTTTGGTTTGATTGAGATCTTTCGGCAAGAGCTTTTCGAGCCCTGCCACCATGGTCACATTCCAGTTGGTCGACATCATCCGATTCCCGAATCGATCTTCGAGACGGTGGAAGTTCGGCTGCGAATGCTTGATGGATCCCTGGAACTCTGCAAGGTCGGCCAAACGCAACGAACCACTTGCAACGGCCGCCCAGTCTGTGTTGTCGGTGGGCTCGACAAGTCGCATTTCATCCACCCACATGTCGGTGGTGAGCTCGTTCGGATAGCGTTGCGCCGGATTGGCAACACCGAATCCAACGAACTGGATACGTGTGAGGATCGGATTCCCGCGGATGGCGAAGATGGCCTGATCGTCACCCGGAACGGGAAACTCCTGTCGCTCCAACGTCCGCCCCTGATCCCTGATCTGCTTGATGGCCGTGAGGTCGCCCATGATGATATGGATGTCCTGCCAGCCACGCAGCAGCGGTCTGCGATACTCATAGTAGTTCACGGAGTCGATACCGAAGCGGATGTAGGCATAGGCAGGCGGAATGGCTCCGGTGGCCACTTTGTCCGGCATGGTCTGATCGCCGTGAATGAAGAAGGCCAATTGCTTGTAGTAGAAGATGTCCTGCGAACGATAGATACGAACGGCCATGCGCTCTTCACCAAAGCTCAGGTTGCGCACACGTACCACGAGTGACTGCTCGTTGAAGTAGATCTCTGAACGCGGATCGGGATTCTGAAGCTGACGGGGTGGCGAGACGCAAGGAGGCATGGTGTAGAACGTCGGAGCAGCACTGTTTTCTTCGCGACTCACATAGGCGACGGCCAATGCCGAATCGTTCGGCGTGAGTCCGGATTGCAGGCTGTGATTGCGAAGCCAGTACGAACCAACAAGACCCCAGTCCGCGATCGATACCTTCGTGTATCCACCTTGGAAGAACACACGGATGTATTGAATGTTGGTGTAGAGAGGGTTGCCGACGACGGAGTCCGGACGTCGCACCGGAATGCGGAAGAGGAACCATCCCTTGTCCGGATTACCACCCACGATCTGTGTGTTGTTCGCCGGATTCGGATCGAGTCGTACTTCGTAGCGGAAGTACGAGTTGTCCAGCATGATGGTCTGACCATTGTTCTTGTTCAGGATCTCCGTGTCGGGGAACTGACCAACTTCGGACTGCGATGCATTCCCCTCGAAGTTGTTGTATTGAACAAAGTCGCCTTCGCTTTGTTCGGCCCGATTGCCACCGAAGTTGAACTTGTAATCGTCACGCGCAGGGTCTGCCTCGCGATTCAACGGATCCGGGTAGACGTCCTTTTCTGCTGCATTGAAGAGCGTATCGATCCCTCGATCTTCCCCTTGATCGATCAGGTTGTTCGGCGGAGAACGATCTTCGGTGTTCAACGTCTTGTTCGGAATGATGTCTTCGCTGATCTGACCAAGATCGATGAACATGCGTGAATTCGGATCGTAGGAGTCGATGCGCATCATCACTTCGATGTAGTCGATGTTCTCGTTGTCGAAGTTGGTGTTGAACGGAGACAGCAGTCGCATCATCCCGCCCCAGATGCGTGTCTTGTTCTCGGCGATATAGGCAGAGGCCGTTGCTCGCACGGCATCGGAATCCGAATCGTTCCAGCGCGGATTCAACGCATCGATGAACTGCGCATTGGTGTTGTAGATCCCGCGAACGCCATGGTCGAACGTGATATGCAGCGGCGTGATGTTGGATCGTCCTTGCACACGTGCACGATTGGGATAGACATCTACCTGCGGCACATCGGGAACGAAGAACTGATACCAATAGAGACGGGCCCGATACTGGGCCGCCATCGTGTCGTTGGGCCAGATGGCCGTGTTCTCCGATGGCGACGAGTAGTTCCATACGGCCGGGGTGAGACCGAAGGAGATGTAGCGACGTGCACTTTCGAAGTCGTCGAGGTAGGCCACCGGAAGTCCGTTATCAGAGCAGACCGTAGAGAATCGTTTGTTCGGCGTTGATGCCACCAACGCCCACTCCCCTTGTGCCGTGAACGACGAACGTTCCTTGGTGTTGAAGAAGGGCAAGGCATCGAGGGCTCGCGTGAGCCATGGGAGATCGGCGTTGATCTTTCCGTCAATTCCGAACATCAAATTCGCATTCGGCTCCTGACCCGGTGCCACACGGTCGATCACGGCCGCCTGGTTGTAGTTCATGAGCGTCATTCCAATGCTGCTGTTCACCCGTCGGGTCTTGAACAACTGCATATCCGCTCGCACCCCTAACAACGTCCGTGTCGACACGTTGAAGATATCGTTCTGCTCATACTCCACTTGCAGATTCGCATTCGGAAGCAGTGCGCGCGAGTTCAACACATTCAGTGTTCCCGTGTAGTAGTCCACAGTATAGTCGCTTCCTTCGCGCAAGGGCACTCCATCCAACGTCACCTTCACGCTTCCCGGTGCTGTATTGTAGGCAAGGTTGATACGAGAGCCACCGGCCACCCCTGCCGCCTCGCCAATGATGACGAAGCGGTCCTTGGCCGAATTCAATCGTGCGGCCAGATCGGTGGTGTCGTACACTTCGTTGAAGACATACTGCTCGGCAAGCTGGGCATTGCCCTTCGAGGCGAAGTACTCGCGCAATCCGCTTCGGAACGGCTCAAGGGATGGGAAGGTGATCTCTCCGCGTACGGCGTTGAACACCGGTGGACGGGCATCGAAGGCTCCATCAGGCGGTTGCGCTCCGGTTCCGTTGTTCACCTGGTCGATGCGGAAGATCGTCACGATCTTATCGGGCGCACCATTCAACACATCGCCCGAATCGTTCGTGTTCCGGAAGTACCACATGCCGATCTTGGCATCGGCCGGACTCACGTTCGTGACGCCAATGGTGTAGATGTTCCGCATCTGTCGGGCCCAGATGTTCTTGAAGCCGGGCTGCATCTGTGGACGTGAGACGAGCTTCAGGATCAGCGTGTCCTTTTCTGTGGCCGTGGTCGACAGCGTGCCGTGGTAGTCGTCGTCGTCCGGACTCGATGTTGGTCCCTCCGTACGATACGACACGGCATAGGACCGATCGGTGCGCAGATTCAAGATCGTCAGCGTACCAAGGTTGAGATCGATCTCGTACCGATTCTGCGGTAGACGTGCATAGCGGCCGCGCTCGGCGTAGCCGGACTTGATCTCGATCTGCCGCATCGATGCGGGATAACGTTGTCCCTGCATGTACTTGATCGGTGAAAGCGTATCGATGGCAATGGCCTCGTTCGCCGTGACATCACGAACGTCCGTGGTCGACTCCCAGACTTCGATCTCCTTCACCACCAACGGTGCACCATTCTGTGGCAGCACCGGTGTGGCCGACTTGAAGTACTCTTTCCAAATGGCGTGATAGGCCGTGTCCAGGAAGAAGTGGTTGCGCGCATAATCATAGGCCCGCACATTGAACTGCGTGCGCGACGAACCACCACGTGCATTCACGAACTTTCGTTCACCGCGTCGTTGCGAGGCAATGGTCTTGAGGAAGAGCGCACCGAATTGGAAGTCGGCTCGTACACCGAACAGCGTTTGGCCACCGCCGATAAGCTGACTTTGCGATTCGAGGTTGACGTTCCCGAACTCCACCCGCTTGATGATATCGTCGTCGTATCCTTCGTATCCTACTTTGAATCGATTGTTGAATTCGAATTGGTTCAGCGTGTTCCAATCGACATTCATCTTGAACTTGTCCCCGATCCGCGCCGAAACGTTCACCTGGATGTTCTGCTGGAAGATCGGCGAGGACTGCGTCTGTCCATACACGGATGCCGTTCCCAACCGCTGCGTATCCCATCGCCATCCGCCGCGCACGTTCACTTCCCCGTTCACATTGATGCTCACCTCGGGCTTGCCGAAGATCCCGAAGATGGGATTGGGTGGGAGCGGGATCGTGATGTTCGTGGCCTGCATGAGGAGCTTGGTGAGCTCTGCGTCGGACGAGGCCTTCTTCATTTCGTACTTGGTGATGGCCGAGTCGCGGTAGGCAGTGAGCATCGACTCGCTGCGATACTTCAAGTACGTATCGAGGTCCATCGGAATGGCCTCTCCCACATCGATCCCTGAGACCAGCTCGCGAAGGAGGACACCTTTCCCCGTGCTATCCAGGTCGGCCGTGGTCGAATATCCGATCGGCAACGGAAGCCACGTGTTGCGTGGTTGCTTCTTGCTGTAACTGTTGCGATTTGTGGTGCTATACGGATAGGTGGCCGGAAGGTCCCGGTTCGTGGGATCGCCCGAATTGTATCGGAGGGTGTCGGCGTTGGTGGAGTCGGCAGGAGGGAGGAAGGACCGAAGGGTGGGGCCAAGGGCGGCCATGAGCGTGAAGGACGCCACGCGCAGCCCCATGATGGACATGCCATCTGAAGGCTCTGCGAGCAGTAGTTCGGACGCACCGGTGCCGGTCGTGGCCATGCAAATAGCCACTACCAACGACACGATGCGGAACGTATGTCTGAAATGCGCCCCGTTGATCACGTCGCCGTACTCACCAACTGTATGTTACAAAACACTGTAGCGAACGGTGAGTATAGCTCACTTCCTCAAGAATGACTGGTAAACAAAGATAGGATAAAGCCAGGATTGGTAATTTGGTACGAACTCCTCGCACCACTATTGTACGCATGACCAGTTCTCTACGCCTATTTGCCCTGTGCCTTGCCACCCTTGGCATCGCATCCATCCGGATGAACGCAGACTATAACGACTACGCTCGTTTAGGACCCGACCAGATCCGGACCATTGTTCCATCGTCCACGCGCGAGGTGGTCGACCTTAGCGGCCCATGGCAGCGAGAGATCGACGGGAAGGCGGAAGGGATCGTCTCCCTCCCCTGCACCGAAGCACAGCACGGCCGTGTGGTGTATCGCCGAACGGTTCGCATCGACCCCGAGATGCTGCAATTGCATTCGTGGCAATTGTATTTCCTGGGCGTGACCGACGAGGTCGAACTCCGGATCAACAAACGCTTCGTCCAGCGCTATCCCGGTGGCATGGTGCCGTTCTCGGCACGTGTGCCCGAGCGATTGCTCGTGAATGGTACGAATGAGATCGAACTCGTCGTGAATTCCTACGGCGAGAAGACGCGACTGGTGGAGATGTTCGCACGGTCTGCTCAGAAGAATTCCATGGGCCTGTTGCGCGAAGTGTTCCTTGTGGGGACTCCACATGTGTGGACAAATGATGTGCGCGCCAAAGTGAACATCGGTGGTTACGGTGCTACCGTGACCCTTGGAGCAACGATCACCGGTGGTGCGGTCGAGCGCCTGATGTCGAGCGGCACGCCGAGTGATGCGCTCACGTACGGCAAGGCCGGTGTGACGGTCGAGGCCATTCTGAGCAAGACGCGCGGTGGTGATGCCGTCGCTCGTAGCGGTGCATCGTCGATCACGATCGAGCGAGCCCGCAGTGCGAACATGGCGTTCCAATTGAATGTGGGGAATCCAGAACTCTGGTCGCCGTCAAGCCCATCGGTCTACTATGCCACGATCCGCATTGAATACAACGGAGCACTGGTCGATGAGTTCGTGACGACGATCGGACTCCGCTCACTGTCGGTCGCGACGAACAATGGCACACGCAAGCTGCTGGTGAACGGTCAGCCCATGACGGTGAATGCCGTTGAGTACATCGAAGAGTATCCGACGTTGGGTCCATCCATGTCGTACCGACAGATGGAGCAGGACATCTCGATGATGAAGACACTCGGCGTGAATACAGTACGGTTCCGCCATGGTAGTCCGCATCCGTATCTGCTCGATCTGTGTGACCGGTACGGACTGTTCGTGATGGTCGAGTTGCCTGCCGCCGACATTCCGAAGTCCTTCCTTCCGCACGAAGAGATCACCGCCCGCATGAAGAACACGGCGGAGCGACTGATCACGTACATCGATGCACACCCCGCCGTCCTTGCATATGGTTTGAGTGAAGGACTACAGGAAGACGCGCAGGAGACAGCCGACTTCCATGCCTCCCTTCTGACCATCTTCCGCTCCTCCGGGACGAAGCTGCTGTACAAAGTGGTCCCATCGTCGGAAGCACGTGTGCTTGTCGAAGGTGGGTTTGACATGGTGCTCATTCGCACTTGCACCACGGCAGATCGAGCACATTTCGCCGAGACCCTGAAAGACGTGATGAAGCGTGCCGGTCGTGCGGCCATCATCCCCTGCTTCGGTGCCGTTGTCTCGCCCATGAACATGAATGGCTTCAGCGATCCGTTGTCGAACGAGGCGCAAGCCGTCACGCTTCGTGACTGTTACAAAACCACCATGAGCCTCGGACTTGCCGGCGTGGTGGTTTGGTCGTTCAACGACTATGCTCTTGAGAAACCTACGATGCTCGTGGATCACGATGATCCGTATGTGTGCACGTCGGGTCTCGTCGACGTGTGGCGTCAACCACGCGTTGCCTATGCCATGCTGAAATCACTGATCAACGATGAAAAGGAACCACTGCTCCAGGCACGTGACTACTCGGCCGACACGCCGTTGATCTTCATCGCCTTGGGCATCATCCTTGCGTTGGTGCTGGCATTCCTTGTGAACAGATCCCGTCGCTTCCGCGAATACTTGCTCCGCTCATTGCTGCGCCCGTATAACTTCTATGCCGACATTCGCGATCAACGCATTCTGTCGACGGTGCAGACCGTGATCCTGGGTGCCGTGATCGCATTCTGTGTGGGATTGGTGGATGCATCGCTGGTCTACTTCCTTCGCACTGATGCACTCGTTGAATACTTGCTGCACTTGCTCTTCCCTTCCAATGGCATTTACGAAGTACTTCGCTTCGTGGCATGGCGACCGACCCTGGCCGTGATCACGCTCTCCGTGGTGGTCTTCGGTTGCATCATGCTGCTGGCCGTTGCGTTGCGCATCTCGGCCATGTTCATCAAGGGTCGCATCTTCTTCCGCGATACGCTTACGATCACCGTGTGGTCCGCACTTCCGTTGATCATCCTCTTGCCCATCGGGATCACCTTGTACAAGGTGCTCAGCACGGATGCCATGTCGATCTGGGTGCCCATCATCATCTTCGGCGTGATCATCTGGTTCTTCTCACGCACGTTGCGCGCAACGGCAGTGGTCTTCGATGTGCGTCCGTCCATGGTCTACGGCATCGGTGCAGGGATCTTCCTGCTCGCTTCGCTGACCATGGTGTTCTGGTATAACACATCGTACGGACTCCTTGCGTTCCTGCAGTACTACTGGAAGGTCGTGTCGGCATGACGGAGCGGGAACAGATCATCCTTCGAGCGATCGTCCACCTCTACATCCTGCATGCAACGCCCGTGGGATCGGGATTCGTAGCCACCTATCTGGAGCGTGAGCTCAAGTTGAGTCCGGCCACCATTCGCGCCGTCATGGCCGATCTGGAGGAGAAGGGCTTCATCACACATCCGCATACATCCGCCGGTCGGATGCCAACGGACAAAGGATATCGGTTCTACGTCGACTCGCTCATGCAGCACGAAACGGTGAGCCATCACGACGCCGATGCTGTGCGATCGAATCTTCTACATGCTTCACGCGAGACCATCCTTCGCGATGCCTCGCGCGTGCTCGGTTCGCTCAGTCACTACCTTGCCCTGGTGCAAATGCCACAACTCGCCAACGTGGTGGTGCGCAAGGTGGAGATGATCCCCCTTTCTTCACAACGCATCCTGGTGGTGATCGCCCTTGAATCCGACATTGTGCGAACGCTGACGATCGAGACCCAGTCGTTGACGGATTTCACCGACCTCGACGAGATCACACGCTATATCAATGAACGAAGCAGCGGACGTTCGCTCAATCAGCTTGCCAGTGTCTTCCCCGAGATCCGGTCCGACACCGACGAGCGGGCTCTGATCCGTCTCTTCGTGGATCAAGTATCGAAGCTGCAGGAGCCGACCTCTACACTGTCCGACACGATCCATGTGGCAGGTGCCCAGAACCTGATCGCACATCCGGAGTTCGACACCACGGACCGACTTCGCAGCGTGATCGAACTCGTCGAGAACGAGGATGTGATCATCCACCTCTTTGGCGCTGCCGACGATGACGGCGTTCGCGTCCGCATCGGCAACGAGCTGGCCAATGAGCAGCTCCAAGACTATAGTCTGATCTCCACCACGTACAAGATCGGCGCCGCAACCGGCTCCGTGGGCCTGATCGGTCCCAAGCGCATGAACTATGCCCGCATGGTCTCGCTTGTTGAATTCGTCTCGCATGTGATCACGTCCACCTACGGCGGACGGTAGCATATCATACAATTCGCCCTCGTTCGTCTACGAGCGGCTTCATGTTCCATTTGTAACGCACAGTACCATGACCGACGAAACAACGATCGAACAACACGACGAACCGACCGAGATGTCCGAACTCGATGCCCTGCGCAAAGAGGTGGACGAGTGGAAGGACCTTGCACATCGCAAGGCCGCTGAACTCGAGAACGTCCGTCGCCGCTCCATTCTACGCGAACAGGAGCTCACGATGTTCGCGTCGGAACATCTGATCACGAAGATGATCCCCGTGCTCGACGATCTCGCCGCTGCGGTCGAGGCCTCTGCCGGCTCCACCGATGTGGCGTCGATCAAGCAAGGCATCGACATGATCTATGCCAAGGCCTCGAAGATCTTCGAAGATGCCGGCGTCCGCGTGATCGAAAGCGGCGTGGGACAACCCTTCAACGTTGAGCGCCACGAAGCATTGATGCACATGCCGTCCGATGCCCATCCGGAAGGACATGTGATCCAGGAAGTGCAACGCGGATATCTGCTGCACGACAAGGTGATCCGTCACGCAAAAGTGATCACGTCGGCCGGGAGTGAAGCATGACCAATCGCGATTACTACGACGTGCTCGGTGTGGGCAAGCAGGCCACGGCGGACGAGATCAAGTCCGCCTACCGCAAGCTTGCCATGCAATACCATCCGGATCGCAATCCCGACGATCACGATGCCGAGTCCAAGTTCAAGGAAGCAGCCGAAGCCTACGAAGTACTCAGCGATGCCGACAAGCGCGCCCGCTATGATCGCTTCGGACATCAGGGTGTGAAGGGCGGACAGGATTATCACGACTTCAACAACGTCAACGACATCTTCTCGATGTTCAGCGACATCTTCGGATTCGGCTTTGGCGGACAGCAGCAACAGCAGCGCCGACGTGGTGCCGGTGAACCCGGTGCCGACCTCAAGGTGCGTATGCAGCTTACGCTGGAAGAGATCGCCACGGGCGTCGAGAAGACGATCAAGATCAAGCACTGGAAGACCTGCGAACCCTGCACCGGCACGGGCGCTGCGCCCGGTAGCGGCACGACCACATGTAGCACCTGTAACGGACAAGGCGAGATCCGTCAGGTATCGCGCAGCATGTTCGGTCAGTTCATCAACGTTGCCGTCTGCACCACGTGCGGCGGCTCCGGCGAGATCATCAAAGAGAAGTGCACAACGTGCGAAGGCGAAGGTCGCGTACAAGGTGAGACCACCGTCAAGGTCACGATCCCTGCCGGTGTGCGCACTGGTAATTATCTGACCATCAGCGGCAAGGGTCATGCAGGGCGGCGAGGCGGCTCGACGGGTGATGCCTACGTAGAGATCGAAGAGAAGGATCACGACCTCTTTGCACGCGACGAGGACAACGTGTACTTCGATCTCACGGTCGACTTTGCAACGGCAGCACTTGGCGGAGAGATCGAAGTGCCAACGCTGTACGGGACGGCAATGCTCAACATCGAATCGGGCACACAGCCCGGCACCTTGTTGCGCATGAAGGACAAGGGCATTCCGCATCTGCAGAGCAGAGGCAAGGGCGATCAGTTCGTCCGCTTCTCCGTGTACGTGCCGAAGTCGTTGAACTCGAAAGAAAAGCAGACACTGAAAGACCTTGCCAAAGGCGAACATTTCCATCCGAAGAAGGGACATAAGAATTCCTTCTTCGAGAAGATGAAGGAAGCGTTCTCGTAACTCATCGAAACGGGACGCTTCATTGGAGCACACATGAAGCGTCCCCTTTCCACCCTCCAGACCCTCCTTGGCTCGACACGGAGCGAGGCCATCGTCATTCTGATCTTGCTTGGTGGACTGCTTGCAGGCCAAGCACTCTCCTGGTGGGAGCAGGCACACCGGCAGCCGTGGGAAGTATCAGCCACGGCCCGAGATATCGCCGCCATCCTCGACACAACAGAACATCGTGCGGCACTGGCCGACAGTATGCCTCTCGCACCGATCCACGACGCACAACCATCCTTCTCTCGTTCGCAACGCTCACAGGCTCCGCATCCTGTGAATCTCAATACCGCATCCGTCACAGAGCTCGCAACACTTCCGGGCATTGGCGAGAAGACCGCCGAAAAGATCATCGAACGTCGGAAGATGCGACCGTTCAGAACACCGGAAGACATCATGGATGTGCGCGGTATCGGACAAAAAAAGTTCGAACGCATGCGCCCGTTCCTACGAGTGCAGTAACTTCGTGCCCATGAGCATTGCCTCCGTTTACTGTCATCCAGACCGCACCGTGGTCAGCACATGGGATATTCGCGAGAACATTCCGATCCTCCTCTCGCTACGATTCGCAGAATCGCTGTCCGATGCGTGGTGGCTCGGACATGAATCGCTCCCGATCCCCGATGCCGTGGCCTCTGCCGCCGCATCGTGTGCCGACATTCGCATTGCCCTCCCCCACTCGCTCTTCACAATGCTTCGCTATCCGACGGATCCCTCCGAGGCATCCGATGAACGCATGATGTTCGAGTTCTCGATGAATGCACCGGACGTCCGCCGCTCCACCCATGCCCTTGCCACCTTCCATGGCCTTCACGGTCGTGGAGCAACGCCATGGGACATTGCTTGTGCCGTCAGCACACGCGTGCTCGATACCGGAGGCAGGATCTCTGCGCGTGCGACCATCGCACCATCGTTCATGGCCGAGGCCATGGCCGTGCAGCATTGCAAGGGCTTGAACGAGGGTGCCACGGCCTTGATCGGTCGACGTGCCGACCTCTGGGAAACGATGATCGTCTCGTCCACCGGAGAGCTCATCTGGTACACCATCACGCAGGACGATGGAACGCTGGACCATCCGGTGCAGGCACGCGAAGTGCTCTTGGATGCACGCGCTGCTGTGGATACAGAGCTGACCTCTGTCCTCGTCTATGGCGACGGCGTCACACCCGATACCTTGGCCGCATGCACAGAAGGCATGTTCGGTCTTGTTCAGCGCGTTGCACGCATGAACCCGTTCGCACGCGTGGGCGCCGATGTGGACGACGACACGAAGCGCATGTGCATTCGGTATGCCCACATGCTTGGCCCTGTGGTGGGTCAAGTTCTCTCACCACCCTGGCCGGCCTTTCCATGCGCATCCTCGGCGGCTCGCTAAAAGGCAGAACGCTTGCCGTGGTGGTGGCACCCGGTACGCGCCCAACGACGGATGCGATGCGGGAATCCCTCTTCTCGATCTTGAACGCTGTGGTGGATTGGACCGATTGCACGGTGCTCGATCTCTTCAGCGGCACCGGCGCGCTTGGGTTCGAAGCCTTGAGTCGTGGTGCGGCGCACTGCACCTTCGTCGACAAGAACGCGGCCATGTGTCGGTCCATTCAACGCAATGCCACCGCCCTTGGCGTGGCAGACAAGTGCACCATTGACGTCGACGATGTGATGACCATGCTCAAGCGACGAACCGGTCCGTACGACGTGGTCTTCTGCGATCCGCCCTACGACCTGCGCATCTGCAATCAGGTCCTTCGCGTCCTCGACACCGAACACCTTCTCACCGATGGCGGCATCTTCATTGCCGAACATGATGAGCGGGAAGTGGTGGTGGACGTCGAAGGGTGGGAACGGCAGGCATCACGGAAGCGAGGCGGCACGGTGGTCGACGTGTTCCAGTTCACCCAAGAGCAGTAGTTTGCACGCAACGGAGGTTCCCATGCAGAAGCACGCCATGTATCCCGGATCGTTCGATCCGATCACCAACGGTCACGTCGACGTGATCGAACGCGCCTCGCAATTGTTCGCGCGCGTCACGGTGGTCGTGGCCAAGAACAGCAAGAAGACCCCGCTGTTCGACGAAGAGGAACGCACGGAGATGGCAAAGGCCTCGTTGATCCATTGTCCGAACGTCGACGTCGTGGTCCACGCCGGCCTCGTGGTCGACTTTGCCCGCGAACACGGCGTGGATGTGATCGTGCGCGGCCTGCGCGCCGTGACGGATTTCGAGTACGAGTTCCAGATCGCCCTGATGAATCGCAAGCTCGAGAGCGGCCTCACGACGATCTTCATGATGCCCCATGAGCGCTACACGTATCTGAACTCCAGCATCATTCGCGAGCTGGGTCGTTACGGTCAGGACATCACGGAATTCGTGCCACCGGTGGTGGCGGAGCGAATGAAGCGTAAATTTGGGACATGACAACTCCAGACGCCGCCCCACGCTCGGTCCACATCATCACCCTTGGATGTAGCAAGAACACCGTCGACTCCGAGATCCTCGCAGGACATCTCCGGGCGAACAATCTCGTGCTCTCCGACTCTGCCTCCGACGCAGAGGCCATTGTGATCAATACGTGCGGCTTTATCGATGCAGCCAAAGAAGAGAGCATCAACACGATCCTTGAAGCAAGCAAGCTCAAATCGAAGGGCACATTGCGCACCCTGATCGTTGCCGGATGTTTGAGTGAACGCTATGCCGATGATCTTCGCAGTGAATTGCCCGAAGTGGATCACTTCTTCGGCACCGAGGCCTACGGTCCGATCCTCAAGACCCTCTCCCCCGACCTCAAGTATTCGTTGCTTGGCGAGCGCATCCTCTCAACACCGAAGCACTATGCCTATCTGAAGATCTCCGAAGGATGCGACAATCCGTGTTCGTTTTGCGCCATTCCGATCATGCGCGGCAAGCACCGCAGCACGTCCATCGAAGAGCTCGTGGCCCAATCGAAGAACCTAGTGGTGCAAGGCGTGAAGGAGATCGTATTGGTGGCGCAGGACCTAACGTACTACGGACTGGATCTCGATCGGAAGCGATCGCTCGCCGATCTCTTGCGTGCATTGTCCGATGAAAGCGGCGCCGACTGGATCCGCTGCATGTATGCGTTCCCCTCGAAGTTCCCGCTGGACATTCTGCCGGTGATCCGCGACACGCCGAACATCTGCACCTATCTCGACATGCCGCTGCAACACGCATCCACCAACGTTCTCAAGAGCATGCGCCGCGGCATCACACGTCGTGCCATGGAAGAACTGCTGGACACGATCCGTCAGACCGTGCCCGACATCGTTCTGCGCAGCACGTTCATCGTTGGCTATCCGAACGAGACCGAGGCGGACTTCGAGGAGCTCATGGAGTTCATCGAACAACAGCGTCTCGATCGTCTCGGCGTGTTCCGCTACAGTCAGGAAGACGATACATATGCCTACATCCTCGGAGATCCGATCGACGATGCCGTGAAAGAAGAACGGCAGCATCGCATCATGGAACTCCAGCGTTCGATCTCCATGGAGAAGAACAAGGCCAAGATCGGAAGCACCGTGCGAGTGCTCATCGAAGAGGAAATGAATGGCGAGTATCGTGGACGTACAGAGGCCGATGCACCGGAAGTGGACAATGAGATCTACGTCCGCTCATCCCGCCCTCTCCTCCCTGGCACCTTCCTCGATGTCGAGATCGAGGATGCCGTGGAGTTCGATCTCTTCGCTACCGTTCAATAAAACAGCCCACAGCTTCGGTGGATCTGAAGGCAGGTACTTTCCCGTCAACGATGGCTCGCAGCACGTCGCGCGCATCGTGTCTCGTGATGTGCTGTCGGCGTTTGCCGATGCGCTCAAAGAGATCGTTGATACGACCCTTGTAGACAACGGACTCATCCGGAAGCACGATCACCACTTGTGGTGTCACGTCAGCACCGAGCGAGTTCGCGGCCAACAGGTCCTTATCGTACAGGATCGGGATCGTTAGATGGTACTTCAGCAAGAAGTCCTCGATCTCCGATGTATCGGCATACTCACCCGAGAACACGCCGATGAAGCGCACGCCCTTATCAGCGAACGTATCCCGCAAGGCCTTGATATACGGCGCTTCCACGATGCTCACCGGACAGGTGGTGTTCAGGAACACCCACAGCGTTGCAACAGGTTCTTCTTCCACATCGGAGAACTCCATGCGTGGAGGTTTCACATGCGGACGTTCCTGTGCAAGCGTCGGCACAGCAAGTGCAAGCAGGAGCAAGGCGGCAAGGATGGATCGGTGCATGTTCAATGTCGGTACGACCGGAATAGCGTGACGAACATCGCGACGCTCACCAGGAAGAGCAAGAGCAACAAGATGCCCACTCCCAGATGTCCCGGCGCGCCATCGAGAACAGCGCGCAGTTGGAGAATGCCGCGCCAAAAGAATGTCAACGTAAAGATACCAACTGCCGAAAGGCTGGCCGGAAACGTCCACATCTTCCCTTGTCGGAGAAGAAATCCAAGTCCGACGACCAGTGTTCCGAAGATCCCGCCATTGAGCAGCGACGATGTGCTCGTTTCGCCCGTGAGTGCGTAGCCGAGCAGACCGCAGACGACGAGGAACGATCCGTAGACCATGACGCGCACACCAAGCTGCTTCTGCGTCATACGATGTTCCCATCGCGCATATGAATGATGCGATGGGCACGTTGCGCCACCTCGGTGCTATGCGTGGCCACGACACAGGCCATGTTCGTCGATGTCTGCAATTCACACAACAGGTCCACAATGGCCGTTGCATTCGCGCTGTCGAGATTTCCCGTTGGTTCATCGGCGAAGAGCACTGCCGGCTCGTTCATGAGCGCACGTGCAATGGCAACGCGTTGTTGCTCACCTCCACTGAGTTCCGATGGCATGTGTTCCGCACGCGCGGCAATGCCCACGCGATCGAGCAATCGTTCCGCCTTCGTGCGCGCCTGCGTTGTGCTCGCTCCACTGATGAGGGCGGGCATCATCACGTTCTCGAGTGCGGTGAATTCCGGCAAGAGATGATGGAACTGATATACCACACCAATGGAGGTATTGCGCATGGCGGCGAGCTCACGTTGCGACCGTTGTACATAGTTCACGGTGCCTGCCGACGTGGTCAGTTGGACCGTACCGCTGTCGGGTACATCGAGCGAGGCCAGGATATGCAACAGTGTGCTCTTCCCCGCGCCGCTCGGTCCAACAAGGGCAACGAATTCGCCGGCATCGATGGAGCACGATACACCCTGGAGGACCACCGTATCGGCCTGTCCACTTCGCGCGTACGACTTCACGATGTTCGATGCAGTAAGGAGCGTCATGTTAGAACTGACGGAGGACGCGCACGTCGTTATCGTAGAGCATGCGAATGTCATCGATGCCCGTGAGCATCATGGTCACGCGTTCGATCCCGAATCCAAAGGCGAATCCCGAATACTCTTCCGGATCGATGCCGCAATTCCGCAAGACGTTCGGGTGGACCATTCCACAACCGCAGATCTCGAGCCAGCCCGAGTGCTTGCAGATGCGGCACCCTTGTCCCTTGCAGATGAAGCACGACATGTCGACCTCGGCACTCGGCTCTGTGAACGGGAAGTACGAGGTGCGGAAGCGGAACTTCGCATCACTCGAGTACATGCGTTGCGCAAAGGCCATGATGGTGCCCTTCAGGTCGGCCATGCTCACACCCTTATCGATGTAGAGTCCTTCCACCTGATGGAACTCCGCCAACGACCGTGCGCTGACGGCTTCGTTGCGATAGACGCGACCCGGCATGATGCATCGGATCGGTGGGCTCATCTGTTCCATCACACGGATCTGCACGCTCGAAGTGTGCGTGCGCAAGACCAGATCGGCACGCTCGGCATCGTCGATGAAGAACGTGTCCTGCATATCACGTGCAGGATGATCTTCGGCGAAGTTCAGTTTTCCAAAGTTGTGATCGTCGTCTTCGATGTCGAACGACTCGGCCACATCGAATCCCATCGACGTGAAGATGTCGACGATCCGATCGAGCGTTTGTGTGATCGGATGCACGGAACCGGCAGTGGCGGCTCGACCCGGCAAGGACACGTCGATCCGCTGCGTGGACGTACGTCGCTCATACGTTGCACGTGCCGCCTCGAAGCCGTTCTCGGCCAGTTTGCGTAGCTCGTTCAGGTTCTTGCCGACCGTTGGCTTGTCTTCCTTGGGGACGGTGCGCAAGGCATCCGTCAGCGTCTGCAACGTCCCCTTCTTCACCATGTGTGCAAGACGGAAACGCTCAAGGTCTTCAGGGGAAGCGATGGCGGCAAGGTCGCGTTCAATGTCGACGCGAAGGGCGTGGATCTGTTCGATCATGGTCATAGGGCATCAAGATAAAAAAAGGCAACGTCGTAGGAACGACGTTGCCTTCACAAATGAATTCGCGAGCGGCCTACGAGACCTTGGCCTGCTTTACGATGGCCGTGAACACGTCGGGATGATTCATCGCCAGGTTTGCCAGGACCTTCCGATTGATCATGATGTTCTGAAGCTTCATGGCGTGCATCAAGCGCGAGTACGTTGTTCCGTTCAATCGCGCGGCGGCGTTGATACGGACGATCCACAGACTGCGGAATGTACGCTTCTTGTTGCGACGGTCACGATAGGCGTATTGAAGACCCTTCTCGACGTGGTGCTTGACGATCTGCCAAACCTTCGAGCGAGCTCCCCAATATCCTTTCGCGAGCTTGAAATACTTCTTCTTCCGATTATGGGCCGCTGCTTTATTTTTTGCTCTTGGCATAGGTGCCTCCTAGGGATTGAGCGTACAACATATGGTCGTCAGGAGAACGGCGATTCCCTGAACGGCCTGTAGAGAGACTTTCTGAGCGGTACGAACCGCTTACTTCATGCCCAAGCAATGCAACACGATGTTCAGGTTTGTTGGGTCGACCAACACGTCCCGACGAAGGTTACGCTTGCGCTTGCGGTTCTTGCTTGTCAGGATGTGGCTACGATTGGCCTTCTGACGCTTGATCTGTCCAGATCCTGTTACTTTGAAGCGCTTCTTCGCTCCGGCAACGGTCTTCATTTTTGGCATGATGAACTCCGAATGTTTATGCTGATGGTTGCTTTGTTTCTGGTGAAGGAGCTGTTCCCTCCGACGGTGTTCCGTCGGCCGACTTTTCCTTCTTGACCGGCTTCTTCGCTTCGGGAGCAAGGGTCACGCTGAGCGTTCTTCCTTCCGAGCGGATCGGCTGATCGATCTTCGAGATATCCGCACACTGTTCAACGAAACGGTTCAAGATCACATGTCCCAGATCCTGGTGCATGATCTCACGTCCGCGGAAGAACACCGTGGCCTTCACTTTGTGCCCTTCTTCCAAGAAGCCACGTGCGTGACGGGTCTTGAAGTCGAAGTCGTGCACATCCGTACCGGCCTTGAGGCGGATCTCTTTCAGAAGTTGATGGCTTTGGGCCTTCTTCTGAACCTTCTCGCGCTTCTGTTGCTCGTACGAGAATTTCCCATAGTCGATGATCTTGCACACCGGCGGTTTCGCCTGCGGTGCGATCTCGACAAGGTCCATCTCGGCTTCCAGTGCCAGGCGTAGTGCCTCGCGACGTGGAAGAACTCCGAGAGCTCCTCCTTTTGCATCTACAACGCGGAGTTCCGGAGCTTGGATCTCATCGTTGATCTTGTGCTTGCGCTGCGTCTCCTGACGCGGCACATTGTACGGGGTAAAGGGTCTCCTCAAGCGGGGCCGTTCGTGTTATGAATGATACGGATTCCAAAGACGGTAAAGATACGGCAGGAAACAACGAGGTGCAAACAAATCAAGACGTTAGAGCGCGTCTTCGTAATTTTTCCGTCCCGCGTTCGTCAACGCGGCCTTCCCCACTTGCACCACCAACCCCAGCCAATATGACTTCTAGCGACGACCTGCTCCAATCGATCGAAGAGGCGGAAAAGCGCGGCACCATGATCCCCTCCACCCTTCCCGTCCTTCCACTTCGCGACATCGTCATCTATCCGCACATGATCTTCCCGGTGCTGATCGGACGCGCCTCCTCCCTGAAGGCCGTGGCCGAGGCGCTTGAGCGGGAGAAGTACATCTTCCTTGTGGCCCAGCGCGACCCGACCGTGGAGGAGCCCGGCTTTGGCGACGTATTCGAGTACGGAACCGTGGCCAAGATCCTTCAAGTGCTCCGCCTCCCGAACAACCTGCTGAAGGTGCTTGTCGAGGGCGTGATGCAGGCCCGGATCGAGCGTCCGGGCAAGACCACGCCGTATCTCGAAGCCGAGATCGCCACGGTGAATGTTCTGCACAATGTGCGCGACCGGCAGCTCAAGGCCATGGTCCGCCACTCGGCCGAACTGTTCGCCGAGTACGTCAAGGACAATCGCAATCTGCCGCCCGAAGTGCTCGGCGCATTCGAGAACATCGACGAACCTGTGCGCAAACTGTACTATGCGGCGGCCAACGTTCAGCAGTCTGTTGAAGCAAAACAAAAGATCCTCGACAAGACCGATCTGAAGGACCAGTACTTCGAACTCGTGCAAATGCTCTCCGGAGAGCTGGAGCTGTTGAAGCTCGAGGCCGAGATCGACACCAAGGTGCAGGACCAGATCCAGCGCTCCCAACGCAAGTATTTCATCCAGGAACAGATCCGAACGCTGCAGAAGGAACTCGGAGATGATGAGACGGAGGCAGGGCCTGAGTTGCAGCCACTCAAGGATGCTCTGGATGAGGCCGGTTTGCCGGAGACCGTTCGTGCGAAGGTAATGGAAGAATTCGATCGCCTGAAGAAGACGAACTCCATGTCGCCCGAATTCAGTGTGAATCGCACATGGCTCGAGTGGATCTCGAACGTGCCGTGGACGAAGCGCACGGACGATGATCTCGATGTGACGCATGTGCGTTCGATCCTCGAGGCCGATCATTACGGACTGGAAAAACCCAAGCAACGCATTCTCGAATACATCTCCGTGTTGAATCTCATCGGCTCCATGAAGGGCCAGATCCTGTGCTTCGTCGGACCTCCGGGCGTTGGGAAGACGTCGCTTGCCAAGAGCATCGCTCGCGCCACGGGACGGAACTTCGTTCGCATCTCCCTTGGTGGTGTGCGCGATGAGGCCGAGATCCGCGGCCACCGCCGCACATACATCGGCGCACAACCGGGCAAGATCGTTCAGGCCATGAAGCGGGCTGGCTCGGTGAATCCCGTGATCCTGCTCGACGAGATCGACAAGATGAGCATGGACTTCCGCGGCGATCCTTCGTCGGCACTGCTCGAAGTGCTGGACCCGGAGCAGAATGCAGGCTTCAACGATCATTACCTGGAAGTGGACTACGATCTGTCCAAGGTGCTCTTCATTGCAACGGCCAATGTGATGTTCGACATTCCCGGACCACTGCTCGATCGGTTGGAAGTGATCCAGCTCTCCAGTTATCTGGAGCCCGACAAGGTGGAGATCGCGAAGCGACACATTCTGCCGAAGCTCATCAAGGAGCATGGTTTGTCGGACTTCAAGATCACGTTCAAGGATGCTGCCCTGTTGAAGATCGTGCGTGAGTACACACGCGAGGCCGGCGTACGGAATGTGGAGCGCGAACTCTCGTCCATCCTCCGAAAACTCGCCACGGAAATCGTCACCGAAGTTGGCACGAAGGCCGGCACGTCGAAGCCGGAGGAGATGAAGAAGAGTGCTGCCTACAAGCGTCTCGCCAAGTCGAAGAAGTTCGTGGTGGATGAAGCCCTTGTCGAGAAGTACCTGCGCGCACCGAAGTTCAAGGTCAAGGAGGGCGAACTCACCGATAAGGTGGGCGTTGCCATGGGTCTTGCGTGGACGAGCATGGGCGGCGAGATGCTCCCCGTCGAGGTCACCATCATGCCGGGTGCGGAACGACTCACGCTCACTGGAAAGCTCGGCGACGTGATGAAGGAATCTGCCGTTGCAGCTCTCTCCTACCTGCGTTCGAACTTCGCAGCCTTCGGTCTCGATGCCGACTTCGCCAAGGGCAAGGAGATCCACATCCACGTTCCCGAGGGAGCCATCCCAAAGGACGGTCCGTCGGCCGGGATCACGATGACCCTTGCACTGCTGAGCGCTGCCTCGGGCAGACCGTTGCGTGGCGACCTTGCGATGACGGGTGAAGTGACCCTTCGCGGTAATGTGCTGCCCATTGGCGGACTCAATGAGAAGCTCCTCGCGGCCAAGCGATTCGGCGTGAAAACGGTCTTCGTCCCCAAGGCCAATCGCAAGGACGTGGAAGAGATCTCGCCCGTGGTAACGAAGAACCTCGAGATCATCTACGTAGAGAAGATCTCAGACGCCATTCCCTTTGCGTTTCGGCAACGACCGGTACGGACGGTTTCGACGAAGAAGACCCTGAAACCGGCGGCTAAGAAAGTGGTAAGTCGTAAGAAATGAACGATTTGGAAAAATCGTTCACGTCCCGTACTTTTGTTGTCTTGACTACGAACTAAGCACTCAGGAGAAGACCATGGCCAAGAAAGGCGCACGCGTGATCATCACGGTGGAATGTACGGAAGCCAAAAAAGAAGGCAAGCCGGCATCGCGCTATACCACGATGAAGAACAAGCAGAACACTACCGAACGTCTTGAACTCAAGAAGTACAATCCGTTCCTTCGTCGTCACACGGTCCACAAAGAAGTACGCTAAGCGATCACTCGATGGTTGGGCGTATGCGCTCGAGCTTTGAGACCACTGCTTGCGAAAGATCGATGCCTCGTGCATTGCAGAAGTTCATCAGCGCGATGAACACATCGGCCGCTTCTTCTGCTGTATGACCATCGTCCGGTGGACTCCCCTTCCACCTCTTCTTCTCGAGGTTGGCCAATTCGCCCGCCTCACCACAGAGTTCCAGACAAAAGAATTCTGCTGGCCGTTGTAGGAAACACGCTTGCTGATATGCATCGAAGGCCTTCTGGATCTCCGGAAGGCCTTCGCTCGTTGTGGCCATGGTTCGTTCGCACAGCGGGTGGAGCGTCATGCTTCTTCATCTCCTTCATCGGTATCAAGTGCACCGCCTTCGCGAATGCGATAGCCCACGCCACGAATGCTCTGGATCACGCTCGGATGTCCGGGACGTTCCACCTTCGACCGAAGTCGTTTGATGTACACATCGATGATGTTCGACTCCGGATCGAAGTTGTGCTTCCATACGTGTTGCATGATCATGCTGCGCGAGAGGATGCGGTTCTTGTGGCGCATCAGATACTCCAGCAGCGCATACTCCTTCGTGGTGAGCTCGATCTCCTTCTCGTCGCGATAGGCGAAGTGTGTCACCATGTCCAGCGTCAGATCGCCGCATTGCAGCTTCGTGGTCTTCTCCGTGCTCGACCGACGGAGGATGGACCGTAATCGAGCCGCCAGCTCCTCGAAATGGAATGGTTTGGCCAGATAATCATCGGCACCAAGATCAAGCCCCTGCACGCGGTCCTCCATGGTCCCTCGCGCCGTGAGCATGAGCACCGGCGTTGCCTTGCCATTGTCGCGCAAGGCGCCCAACACCGAGTAGCCATCCAGCTTCGGTAACATCACGTCGAGCACGATAGCGTCGAAGTGATTGTTCAAGGCAAGATCGAGACCTGCTTCGCCATCGGCGGCGGTCTCTACGATGTAGCGTTCTTCCTCAAGTCCACGCTTGATGAAGCTCGCCACCTTCCGTTCGTCTTCGATCACAAGAATGCGCATGAAGCGAATATAGTCACAGGCCTATCTTTGTGCTATGGCATGGACCGACATCATTGGACAAGACCGCATCAAACATCTGTTGCAACGGATGATCCATGAACAGCGACTTCCACAGGCCATGCTCTTCTCGGGCATGGCAGGCACCGGTGCCGTGGGGCTTGCCATCGAGTTCGCACGCACCTCGAATTGTATCGACCCCATCCGAACAACCACAGGCATCGATGCCTGCGGCGTCTGTCGCTCCTGCGCACAGTTCCGTCATCTCGGTCATCCCAATCTTCGGCTTACGGTGGCCTTGCCGGCCGGGAAGGGTGGCGAGGTGGAGTCGGAGATGAAGGCCGACGTGATCGAGGAGCTCAAGACACAGATCTTGGCCCTTGCCGAGGATCCCTATTTCGAGATCCGCTTACCGAACGCCACACAGATCAAGATCGGCGCGATCCGTGAATTGAAGCGCACGCTCACGCTGTCCGCCGCACAAGAAGGCGGACGTCGCGTGTGCTTGATCGTGCATGCCGATGAGATGACGACGGAAGCATCGAATGCCTTCTTGAAAACGCTGGAAGAGCCGCATGAAGGGGTCACGATCATCCTCACCACGGAGCGACCCGAACGCATGCTGCAGACGATCACATCACGCTGTCAGGAAGTGGTGGTTCCCCCGCTTGGCGACGACCTCCTTGCCGAAGCCCTTCATCGTTGTGACGGAATACCTGAAGCCGACGCTACCTTGATCGCATCGTTCGCACAAGGAAGCTATACGCGTGCCCGCTCGTTCATGAACGAGGACATGCGAGGATATCGACAAGATGTGGTGGACCTGTTGCGACTTGCGCTCAAAGGGCAGTCGTTCCGCATTCCGCTTACCGAAGCCCTGGCCGAGATCGCCGAAGGAAAGGACAAGGTGAAAGTGGAGATGATGTTGTCGCTCCTTCTTCTTTGGCTTCGCGATGCCTACTCCATCGTCAAGACCGGTACATCGGCGTCCATCATGAATGTTGACCAACGCGATGCGTTGGAGAAGTTCGCCGCGAGCTTTGGCAATGCGGACTATCCGCGTGTGCTGCGCGCGGTAGAACATTCCGTACGTCTCGTCCATCGAAATGTGAATCTTACTCTCGTCCTTCTGCCACTCTTGCTGGATATCCGGCGGGTCTTTCACGAAGCACGTTCGGCCACTATGCGAGCATCCTGATCTATGACACTCCGTCACGTCTTCCCCTTCGTGCTCGTCGTCCTCTTGTCGTGTTCACTCCATGCGCAACAGCGCTCGCTGATCCTGCATCGTGTGGACGCAGATTCGTTCCCACGGATCAAGGCAGAGGTCTACCGATTCGACCCCAGGTCCGGTGCGAACATTCCGTTCGGACGATCAGAGATCAACGTCACGGAGAACGGTCAGTCACGAACCATCCTTGCCGTGCACTGTCCCGAAGGCGGAACGCGCAGCGAGGTGTCCTCCGTGCTCACGATCGATGTGAGCGGATCGATGTCGAAGGGTGGACCGAACATCGCCCTCGCTCGTGCAGCGGCCAAGGCATGGATCGAAGCTCTGACGCCCGGCTCGGAATGCGCCATCACATCGTTCGATGATCATCACTACGTGAACATCGACTTCACGCGCGACACACAGCGACTCATGGAGACGTTGCCCACGCTCACTCCTCGTGGAGGCACGAACTATAACGAAGGATTCATCGGCGAGCCGTTCGGTGGACTTCGCATTGCCGCCAACGGGACGAAGAAGCGCGTCCTGGTCTTCCTTACCGACGGACAAGGCGTGGTCACACCCGATCGCGTGATCAGCGAAGCGGAGCGTGACAGTGTGACCATCTACTGCGTATCGCTTGGCATGGTGATGCCGCAAGTATTGCGCGACATCGCCGAGCGCACCGGCGGCATCTTCTTCGAGAATGTGACCACCGTTGAAGAGGCCGTTCTCGCCTATCGCCGGATCTACGAGATCGTCACCGGCGTTGGACCATGCGAGATCGAATGGGAGAGCAACACCACGTGCGATGCCGTGCGCGCCGTGCAGATCAAGGCCGGCAACGATATGGTCGTTACGAAGTACACCGCGCCCGACACGGCCGTGGCACGGTTGCAGTTGAATCCACCAACAATGGCCTACGGCGTGGTACCGGCATCCACGACGCTTGGACGTGAAGTGACGATCACGGCAGAGAATGACGACTTCACCATCACCGGCATCAAGCGTGACGGGAATGAACGGTTCCGCTTCCTCGACACGACGTTCCCTGTGGTACTTCGGCGTGGACAGAACATCACGTGGCGCTTGGAGTACACGGCGGCCGACACAACGTATGCCACTGTGCGCTTCGATCTGCTCACCGATAAATGTCCGGGCACTTCTATCTATGCCGTGGCTGGATCGAGCATTCAAGCACCTCTCAAGCCAACACTGCGCGTGGTCTCACCCAACGGCGGAGAGCGCATCGTGGCGGGGACGAGTACGATGCTTCGGTACGACGGAATTCCACCCGACATTCCCGTGAAACTCGACGTGAGCACCGACGGCGGTATCACATGGAAGCAGGCAGGGTTCAACGTGCGCAACTATGGCATGATGTGGACGGCACCGTATGTGCGAAGCGATCAGTGTTTGCTTCGTGTGACGCAGGAGCAGACCGAACAGCGGACACGCACGAATGGTGCACTGATGCAGATCACCGATGAGCACATTCGCTCCGTGAAGTTCTCGCCAAATGGTCGGTACATCCTTACCACCGGATGGGAAGAACAACGGGACAGCTCTCACATCATGGGACATTCCCGCCTCTACGATGCGACCACCGGCTCCCTTCTCCGCGTCTTCGACGGCGGAGAGTTCGCCCGATTCACACCCGATGGTTTGTCCATCGTGACGTGGGGCAACGGGAACGTGATCGTTTGGAACACTGCCAACGGTGAGATCACGTGGAAGCGCGACCTCCTCACCATCGGCGTGCCTCCCAAGAACATCGAAGTATCGAAGTCGGGAACGGTTCTGCTTGTTGCAGGTGGTAAGGGCGACACAACGTATGTGCTCGATGCACGAACGGGCAAGGAACTTTCACGTCTACCCCGTGCCGACAAGAACATCATGTGGGCAACCCTCTCTCCCGACGGGTCGATGGCCGCCGTCTGCGATGCCGATAGCTCCGTGCACATCTACAACACTGTGAACGGCAGCGTGCTGCGATCGCTTCGTGAAGATCGTGTGAGCACCTTCTACCGTGCCGCCTTCAGTCCACGCGATCCGCTGATCGCCGTGACCACGAACAAGGGCACGACGAGTCTGTGGTATGTGAGCAACGGCATGAAGTTCCGAGATGTCGCACAACGTCAGTACATCAACGACAACACCTACATCGCCTTTTCGCCCGACGGATCGCGGATGACGGTGGAGACGGGAAAGGACCAGACAAAGATCTTCGAAGTGCAGACCGGGAAAGAACTCATCACCATCCAGCGTGTACCGGACGAAGGCGGCGTGTCGGATGCTGTGTACAGTCCGGACGGACAGTTTGTTGCCTTGAACACGTTGTCGAAGACAACAGTTTACGAAGCCGTGAATGGCGTGGCGATCGGTACCTTCCCACGATACGAAGGACTGCCGGCGTTCTCGAACGACGGATCGATGGTGGCCGTGATCAGTTCGACATCCACCGTTGACGTGTATCCCGTCAAGGGTCGCATCTTCCAGCGCGATGAGAGCGATGCGCAATGGTCCATCATCAAGCCTGAACCAGTCCTTGCCGATGTTCGCTTTGGTACACGATTCGTTGGAAGTGCGCGCGATTCCGTGGTGAGTGGCGCCATCAAGAACAAAGGCGATGCACCATTCACCATCCGTTCGATCCGCATCGATGGCACGCAGAACATGGAGTTCGCCGTGCTCTCCACGCCGCAACGTTCGCTGGCACCCGGTGAACAGATCGAGATCGAATACAGCTTCCAACCCCAACAAGAGGGTGAACGTGCGGCGGCCATTAGTTTGGAAACAGACATTGGTACGATGCGAGCTCGGATCACCGGACGTGCCATTGCGCCGGCCTTGTCGTTGAATGTGAAGAACGTCGACTTTGGTGCGATCAACGTTGGACGGACGAAATCGTTCTCCCCTTCTCGCTTCCTTCGAAACGCTTCACGCACACCGATCACCATCACGGGCATGCGCATCATCGGACCAAATGCTACGTCGTTCAGCATTCAATTCCCCGGCACCTTCACGCTTGCACCCGGTGAATGGCGCGAAGTGCCGATGTCGTTCAGTCCAACCGTCGAAGGCCGCCTTTCCACCCTCGCAGAGGTCACCTACAGAGAATCGGAAGAGCCGCTTCAGTTCACGATGACGGGCAAGGGCGGCGAGGAGCGATACACACTCGTCGACCCCACAACGTTCCGATCCGTGATGTTGCCAACGGCAGTGATCCCACCGGTGGGAACGATCACCACGGGCGTCTACGATGTTGTCGGACTTACGGCAGGCTACGTTCCGCACAAGAATATCATGGTCATCGCCGGTGGTGCACTTCCACTGCCCAACCGCTGGTTCGGTGCCACGGGATACAATGCTTCGCTGAGCTATGCCTATTCACTGGGTGTGAAAACGGGCTTCGTGGTGAACGATAAGCTTGTGGTCGGCGGCGGCTATCACATCGGACAAAGCACCTACGATCAGGACTACTCCGAACCTATCGAGTCGCGCATCGTCTTCAATGCCTTGTATGCGACGGCCGGATACGGCGATGACGATTCACGATTGAATGCCTACCTCGGCTATGGATTCAAGCATCACATGACGGCCTTCGAAGGAGACTTCATGGCCGATGCCACCATCGTCGGCCTTGCTTACGACAAGCGATTGTCCGAACACTGGAAGATCTGCGGAGAAGCGTTCTTCATGCGCACGATGACGTTTGTGCCGATCACGCTTACGGCGCGATATTTCGAGAAGGACTTTGCATTGGAGGCCGGCTTTACGGTGGTGGGCATTCCGGCTTCAGGTGCAGCTGCGGCTTCCTTCCCGATCGTGCCCATGCTCACCTGGGTGCAACGCTGGTAACACTCAGCGTTGCGCTACGCGCCCTGTGGCCTGCTTCCACGCCGTGTGCAACCGCGATGGCGCCATCCATGGCAGGATGACCGATGAGAACAGTGCGAGATCGTCGGTAGTGAACAACGCCTGCTCTTCTGCCGTGAAGCCAAGTCCGGTGTTCACCGGGCGCACTTCACCAAGCTCGATCCCTGCATGGATGAAGGGCAGTGCGTTCGGAAGATGGGCGATCATGGCCCACGTTGCCAACGAACGGTAGGGGCTACCCGTGCGTGCCGCACTCCGCGGAGTGTTGTGTGTTTCCGGTGTGCCGAAGTATCGCACAGCGAACGTTTCATCGATGGATCGCTGCAGGAATGCTTCCATGCGTTCTTCGTCGAGCGCATCGAACGGGAGATAGCCGACAACGGCATCGTATCCCGCATCACTACTCTCCTGCTGTAGAAAGAAGTTCTCTTCCCAGAACATGAAGTCCGGTTTACGCGCGCGCACGTCGTCGATCAGTCGTCGCTGCAGGTCTTCCGGCAACGCATGCCCCATATCGATGAGCGCCCCGTCGATGTCGAAGTGCTCGATGTACCAGGGAATGATCGATGCGATATGATCCCATGCATCGATCTGACGGTACACCGGAAGGTCGAGCAAGGCATCGTACATCCGCACGGTGTTGTATGCCATATATCGGAAGTGCGGGTGATCGTGCAATCGCAGATACGTCACGTCCGACCAGGCCGGCTGCGGATCGTCCGGTGGCCAATCCGCAAAGGCACCGGGAATGCCAACGCGCATGCCGTCGGACATCGTGCCCGACCAGCCGTGCTCGCCACGTTGGACGGCATGCGGCGTCGACGTGAACAGTGCCTGATACGCGGCATCGGGTTCCGGAAGTCCGATGCGTTGATGCAATGCCACGAGTTCCTTTGCCAAAAGCAGGGCCTCGCTCCCGAGCACGGGCGCACGAAACGTACCGGCGTCGAGCGCACGTTGCTGCACCCAATAGAACCAATGCGAGTGTTCGGCCACAAGATCGCTATCGATGCTTGCTGTGCGCGGAACGAATTCGAACACGACCTTGATACCGAGCACATGACATGCATCCACCAAACATCGAAGCTGATCGTGCGCGCTCATGTTCAGTCGCGACTCTGCGAGATCGTGATCGATACGCAAGGGATGCCGAATGGCATAGGGAGATCCGAGTGTTCCCTTCCGCCCTACCACCCCTCGCTCATACAATGGCAGGAGCGACAGCGTGGTCACATGCAGTGCGTGCAGATACGGAAGCAGAGCGAGCATCTTCACAAAGGAGCCATTCGCGCACCAACCTTCGGCCGTTGCGTCTTCGCCATGATCCCATGCCGTGATATGACGCAGCAGACCGTTGTAAACAATGGTCGTGTCGTACGACCATGCATCACGTTCGAGGTGTGCAAGCCGCTCGATCTCCGTGAGCTGGTGGAGAAAATAGGCAGGAGCTGAATCGAAGGTGATCTCGTCGTCAGGACGATCCACCCAACGTCCGGGAACAGCATACGACGCTGTTGATGTCGTGTCGGCAAGAAGGTCTCGTAAGGCGCGGAGGGAGGCAGGGAGCATCAGCTGTGGTAGTGTTCGTAAATACGTGCGGCAGCGGCCTTGCCGACCGCCTCGGTGAGCATTTCCTGTGTTGCGTCTTTCACGCCCTGCACGGAACCGAACGTGATGAGGAGTTCCGTTGCCGTCTTCTCTCCGATCCCTTTGATCTGCGTGAGTTCTGTTTGCAGCGTGCGCTTATCGCGAAGCTGTCGATGATACGTGATGGCGAATCGGTGTGCCTCGTCGCGTGCTTGCTGCAGAAGACGCAATGAGCTTGATGCTTTGGGCAGAAGGATCGGATCCGATTCGTTCGGAACGAAGACCTCTTCGAGTCGTTTTGCCAATCCGATCACGACCATCTTGTCCGCAATACCAAGCGCATGCAGGATCTCCATGGCATGCGACAGCTGACCCTTGCCACCGTCGATGATCACGAGATCCGGGAGGACGGAGTTCTCTTCGACGGCGCGACCGTATCGACGGGTGATCACTTCCTTCATGGCCTCGAAGTCGTCGTTGCCATCGATGGTGCGCAGCTTGTACTTGCGGTATTCGCTCTTCTTGGGTTTCCCGTCAACAAAGACCACCATGGAAGAAACATAGTCGGTTCCCTGCATGTGACTGTTGTCGAAGCACTCGATCCGTCGCGGCATCTTCGACATGTTCAGATCCCGTTGCAGAGAGAGCACGGCGCGCGGCATCGACACGTCCTTCTGCGCCTGTTGCAGAATGAGTTCGCGCAAGAGGAAATCGGCGTTGGTAACGGCCATCTCAAGAAGCTTCTTCTTATCCCCGATCTTCGGTACGATCAGTTCCACGGCACGTCCGCGCTTCTGTCGCAAAAACGTCTCGAGGATTTCCTGATCCGTGAGTTCGCATGGGACCAGGATCTCGGCCGGTACCATATCGTTCTCCACATACCAACGCTCGATGGTAGTGCGCACAAGTTCTTCGTCCGATTGCTCAGCGCTCTTCGAAACGAAGTAGTGTCGCTTGCCGATCAGCTTGCCATCGCGGATCGTGAAGATCACCGTGCAGGCGTCGGCACCGATACGTGCGAGTGCGAAGACGTCACGGTCCGCTTCATCTTCGGTGACCACTTTCTGCTTGGCTGTGTACTCTTTGAGGTTGGCCAGGCGCTGCTGGATCACGGCGGCATCTTCGAATCGCAACTCCTCGGCCAACTCATGCATGCGTTGTTCGAGTTGAAGCTCGAGTTCCTTGGTACGTCCGCTGAGAACCTGCTGTGCCTGCTTGATATAGTCGTTGTACCGTGCAGCGGAAATGAACGCTTCGCACGGTCCTTCACATCTCTTGATGTGATAATCCAGGCAGACCTTCCACTTCTTCGCCGTAATGCCAACCTCGGTAAGTGGCAGATCGCACGAACGAAGCGGAAAGACGGAACGCAGGGTCTTGAGCAGGTAGTAGAGGTACGTGCCGTCGGTGTACGGACCGAAATACTTGCTCCCGTCGCGGATCACATTCCGGGTCTTGAAGATCCGCGGGAATTCTTCGCGAGCGATCCGGATGTACGGATACGACTTGTCGTCCTTCAGCAGGATGTTGTACTTGGGTCGGTGTTGCTTGATGAGTGTGTTCTCAAGGATCAGCGCTTCGGCCTCGCTATCGGTGACGATCACGTCGAAGTCAGCGATCTTCGCCATCAGCGCCTTCGTCTTCGCGTCCACCGGTCGGTTCTGCTGGAAGTAGCTCTTCACGCGATTCCGCAGGATCTTGGCCTTGCCCACATAGATGATCGTCCCGGCACCATCCTTGTGCAGGTAGACGCCCGGCTTGGTGGGCAGACCGGCAAGCTTGCGGTCGAGGTCGACGATATGTGGTTCGGCATTGTCCATGAGCTTCAAAGTTAGACACGGTCGTCCGTATCCGTTGCATCCGTAAATTCTATGATCGTTCACGTTCGAGATCTGCCATGAACAGAGCCCTTGGCTTTGCCGCCCTGACGTTGACCTTCTTCGCCATGAGTTGCAGCTCCGTCGATTCCTTTACGGACGCCCAGCGGTCGAAGTGCAATGCGCCGCTCTTAATGATCGTGGATCGATATCGGAGTGCCGACGTGGACACGACGTTCACCGTATCGGTGCAATTGCGTTCAGCACCGACCGAAGCCGTCACGCAGCAGATCAAGGACTGTGGTGCGACCATCTCCACGTCTTCGTCCACGATCCTCTTCCTTCGCACATCATCACGATCGATCCCCTGTCTTTCCGCCATTGAATCCGTCCTACGTCTTGAACACAGTCCCGTAACGAGTCCAGCACTATGAACACTTCCTTCCGTGCGATCACCATCGCCACCATCATTGGTGTCTCCTCGGCATTCCTTGCACATGCCCAGACGCATACAAAGCTCTCGGCCAATTCACTCGTGAAGTATCGCACTGCACTGCAGGTGAGCACGAAACCTGATGGTGAACGCGAGCAGGCCGTGCGCGCGCTCGGTCATCCGTTCAGTATGGACAACGGTCGGATCCTCGCCCGCACGTTGCTCGAGCTCACACGTCCGGAAGACACCGTGGTCGTGATCGCCAAGGGTGGAACGATCCGACATCGATTCGGAACGATCGTGTCCGCTACCATCCCCGTGGATGCGATCGATGCCGTATGCACTGAACCACGCATTCGACGTGTGCAGTTCGCTTCCCTCTTGCGTCCGTCGCTGAACGAAAGCGTCAAGGAGATCCGCGCCGACAAAGTGCATAAGGGCGAAGGGCTTCCCGCTCCCTACACCGGCAAGGGTGTGATCGTTGGTGTGTTCGACACCGGGATCGACATTACCCATCCTGATTTTCGCACAGAGAGCGGAAGCCGCATCCTCTCGCTTTGGGACATGTCCGATAACAGCGGCACACCGCCCGCAGGATTCTCGTGGGGCAAGGAATACACGAAGACGCAACTCGATATCGGTGCAAGTGTCGTGGCGGAGCAGGACCTTGTCGGCCACGGCACGCACGTCGCAGGAACGGCGGCCGGCAACGGACGCGGGAATGCCGACTATGTGGGCGTTGCTCCCGATGCAGACCTGATCATCGTCAAGGGAGTGCGCAGCGATGCGAACGACAATTTCTCCGACGACGACATCGTGGCAGGATGCCAATACATCTTCCAGCGTGCCTCTGCACTTGGGAAGCAAGCCGTCATTAACCTGAGTCTTGGCGGTATCGTTGGTCCGCACGACGGAAGCGAACTCACGGTACAAGCGCTCAATGCCCTTGTCTTGCCGGGACATATCATCGTTGTCGCTGCGGGAAATGAAGGTGGATTGCCGATCCACGCCGGGGGTGCGATCACCGCCACCACCAGTCTCGAAGCACTCATCAATCCCATCAACGTGTGTGAGCTGTTCGAAGGATTCTGTCCACCCGACCCGAACTACTACATGACGGCAGCGGATGTGTGGTACACGACCGGCTCGGTCGACACCATGCTCATCGGCGTGTATACGCAAGATGCGTCGGGCATGAAGCTTGCAAAGGTCCTTTCGTTTCCGATCGGGGTCGATGTCCAGGACCAGGAAGTGGTGTTGAATGACGTGACGATCGGCTACATCTCGGCCATCACATCAACAAGCTCACTTCCGAATGGTGCCGGCAACATCTTCTTACAGATCAGCAACAAGGGCAAAACAGATGTGAACGTCGAGGATCAGCTGTGGGGCTTGAGCTTCCGCGGCGCAGCCAACGGTCGCGTCGATCTCTGGGCAGGTGTTCCCATCCCCGACAACTTTGCCATCATCGGTTCCCTGGGTGCCACGATCTATGGGAACTCAGAGATGACCATTGGCACACCGGCCACCGGTGTGAACATGATCAGCGTTGGCTCCTATATCACGAAGAACGAATGGACGTCGCTCGTTGGTCCACAGTCCGAACAAGGCACCACACTCACGGCCCTCTCGGGCTTCAGCAGCCGCGGTCCGACTCGTGACGGACGGATGGCACCGATCGTTGCCGCGCCGGGAGAGGTGATCTTCTCGGCCATGACCTCTGCATGGAAACCGGGAGATGCACAGTATGATTCGACGCACATCATTCCCGGTGGTCTCTACATGGGAATGAGTGGCACATCGATGGCCACGCCACATGTGGCCGGTGTGATCGCCTTGATGATGGAGGCCATGCCGAACCTTACGCTTGAGCGCATCAAGCAGGTGTTCGATCGCACATCACGGCACGACAACAACAACCCGGAAGACAACAATGAAATGGGCTACGGAAAGATCGATGCGCTGAGTGCATGTGAGCTCGTGACAACGGCCGTTGCAGAGGTGCTCAACGAAGCTCCGCTGCACGTGTATCCCAACCCTGCCACCGAGCGTGTGCAGATCTCGGCCTCGCGTCCCTACACCTCCATTGAGATCCTGAACACAATGGGCCAGGTTGTGATGTCGACCACGATGAGCACCACAGGTCTCGGCCCATGGAGCATCTCGACCACATCACTTCCCACCGGACGGTACATGGTGCGGTGCAGCTCTGCACTGTCGAGTGAATCGATCCCACTGACCATCGTGCACTGAGCGAAGGGTCGCATGTCGTCGAATTCGTTCACGATGCAACAGTTCACCGTCGTGCAGGATCGTTGCGCCATGAAGGTGACGCAGGATGCCTGCATCCTTGGTGCTCGCGCTCCGTTGGAGCGTGCGTCATCGATCCTCGACATTGGCACGGGAACCGGCCTTCTTGCTCTGATGGCTGCGCAACGAGCGCCACAGGCGCACGTGACGGCCATCGAGCCCAATGCACAATCGGCAGCGCAGGCGCAAGAGAACGTCGATCGCTCTCCGTTCGCCCGCGCCATCACCGTGCACCGCACATCGTTGCAGTCATTCGCCGCACACTACACACAGCGCTTCGATCACATCATCTGCAATCCTCCCTTTCATCAAGATGGTTCGCGCTCTGCGGATGAAGGGAAAAGGGCGGCATGGCATGCAGTGGACCTCACGTTCGATGAGCTTGCCACGCATAGCGCTGCTCTCCTTGCCGATGAGGGCCTTGCCACCTTTCTCTGTCCTCTCAACGAATTCAACACGATGCGGGCGGCATGTGAACGGTGTGGGTTGACTTTGCGCGAAGAGATCTATGTGCGCGACCGTGTGGAGCGGCCCATCCGTCGCGTGATCTCGGTGTGGTCACGTCAGCCCGGCGTCGTGACCACAGAGGAATTCATCGTACGTAGCGCGCCGATGACGTATTCGGCGACCATGCTTGATGCGATAAAGAACTTTTACTTGCTATCTTCTCGGGGACCAAACGAATAAGGAGAGCACATGGCAGAAGATCGGGACGTGATCAATTCCATTGAAGAGATCGCCAAGGAATTGAAGGATGCAGCGGCCTTTATCGGATCGCGGGTGATCAATCGGGACGAAGTGATCGAACAGGCGTTCTGTGCGCTTCTCACGGCAGAGCATCTGCTCTTGCAAAGTCGAACCGGCGTCGGCAAGTCGCTCCTTGCGGAGCAGATCTTCAACATGTTCGACGGCGCGCGGCTGTTCCGTGTTCAGTCATCCAAAGAACAACAACCGGACACCTACTTCGGCGGTCTGGACCTCGAGCAGCTCAAGGCCGGACGCATCGTGCACAACACCGAAGGATCGCTGGTTGAAGCGCAGTTCGGATTCATCGACGAGATCTTCGATGCGAACGACTTCACCCTTCGCGCCCTGCTCGGTCTTCTCAACGAACGTCGACTGATCCGAGGTGTGCAGAATGAGCCCTCATCGCTGCATTCCGTGATCGCTGCCACGAACTATCTGCGGGTGTCGGAGGTGACAGAGGCCCTTCTGGACCGGTTCCTGTACAAGGCCATGATCCTTCCCGACAAAGATCCCTTCATCCAGTACAAGATCTCGCAACGCTACCTTGTGCACGGCGGAAAGCCGGCGGCAGCGCCAAAGAAGATCCCGTTCAAGCGCCTGAAGCACATGAACGACATCATCACCGGACATGCCGACGACTTCTCCATCGGGATCACGGCCGAGATGCTGTACTTCACGAACGTGGTGATCCGGCATTACGAGTTCCTGCGGAACCGCTCCCTTCACGAAAAGGGCAAGAACGTTGCTGGCAGTGACTTCTACATTTCTCCGCGTACACAGGCCAAGTCGCTCGATCTCCTTCGCGCGCTGGCATTGCTCAAGGGTCGAAGCAATGTGGTCCACGACGACGTGAGCAAACTCTACTTCATCTTCACCACGGTGGGGTTGCCGGAAGAGATGACGATGTTCAAGAAGGCCTATACCACAGTGCTCAACTCATTGACGGCATCGCGCGGCTTCGATCAGGTGACGATCTTGCTCGACTTCACGGAGTTGCTCGAAGACATCAAGGCCGATCCATCCAAGATGAACACTCCCCTGTCGCAATTCTCGGGGACGGCCGTACGACGATCGTTCTTCGAATGGGTGAAGGAGAAGTTCGGTTCCGAACAACCAGCCGATGCGAACAAGAAAACGCTTGAACAATTCCTCACAGACTTCATTCCAGTCTGCGACGAGGTCCGCGAATTGAAATCAAGCGTCGAGAAGACCTTTGCTCAGACCATGATCGTCGTCGAACGAGAGCTCAACAAGGTCCGTTCCTAACATGACGCGCTCGATCATCGAGACGTCCGACTTCTTCTCTCGCATGGAGGAGTTCGGATTCTTCGACAAGGTAGAGGAACACCTGCCGGATGAGTTCACGTTGGTCTACGAGATCGCACGTATCATCGAAGATCTGCGTCAACCGCTGGCACGTTCTCTTGCTCCTATCCTTGAATTGAACACGGCATCCGAGACCGATACCGATCTCGAACAGATCCTCATCCCCATCGTACCGGAGGCAAAGGAGTATGAGGCCGATCTCATTCGATCGGTCACAGAGGTCTCGCAGATCTATCCGCACCAGTTCCTCCTTCCCGAGAATGTCTTTCTGCAACGGCTGGCAGAGCGCTCGCTGTGGCTACCGCGACCTCGAACGCCGCGCAACTTCCGCTATCAAACGGAGTCGGACCGGTTTGCTCCGGACGACCGCAAGCAGAAGGTCTACATCCTCTTCGACACGTCGAGCTCGATGCGACAGCACTATCGCATCCACCTTGCCAAGTCGATCGCCTATCTCTTTTTGAAACAGAATCAAAAGGAGTTGGGAACGATCTTCTTCCGCACGTTCGACATTGCAGTGGGAGATCTACGCATGGCGCGAGACATCCCTTCGTTCGAGCAGTTGATCAGCGATGTGATGCATATCAATGCCATCGGCAACGGCACGGTCCTGCAGAAGGCCCTGAGCACTGCTGTCGACGACATTCTTCACGAGAGTCAGCTCAGTCAGGCCCAGATCCTGGTGATCACCGACGGTGTGGCACACATCGACGTGGAGCAATTGCAAGAACGGATGGGCGAGAACATCACGGTGAACACCGTCAAGATCGGTCATGCTCGCATGCACGTGGATGCAAAGGTGATCGAGGATCAGATCTATCACTCGTCCAGCGAAGATGCCGTGCGTCTGCGCGAACTCCTGAAACAGAAACGCGAGCTTGAGCTTTCAGCGTCGACGGCCTCGGGGCACTTGCGACAGGAAGGCCTCAAAGGACAGATGGCCTTGTTGCAACGACAGATCGATCACCTGAACGAGAAGATCGGCGCATTTGTGTCGGAGCACTACGGCACGGAGATCCAGAAGCTCAGTACGGTGTATGTGAACATCGACGACATTCCGGCCGAACAAATGTTCTCATTGCCGGAAGAAAAGGTCGGCGAGCTGGAGGCATTGGCAGAGGCCCTTCTTGAAGCACTGCGCGAAGAGCATCAGGTTGAGGATATCAAGCGTGCGGCCATTCTCTACGATCACTTGTATCTGCTGATGCAGTACAACAAGATCGATGCGCCACGATTGGAGAAAGCCGCGCAAGAGCTCGAGAACATGCTCGATCAGATCTTGAACAAACCAAGTACGTCGGCCGACGACGTGTCCATCAGCGACATGGAACGCATTCAACTTCGCATGATGTTGGGATCCACTTCGATGTCGGAGAAGTTCTCGATCGGCCGTATCGTGCGCATGCTATGGATGCGCGTTGTGCGGTGGTGGAGACAGCGCCGACAGTTCAAGGCGTTCAAAGCCCTCACGGGCAAGGTGGTACGGCGGCGCGGCAGTTGATCACACGTCGGGATCCGACGTGTCGGGCACGGCGCTTCCGCGACCGATGCTATGGTACTCGATACCCTCGGCCAACATGTCGTCAACATCGAAGATGTTCCGTCCATCGAAGACCAGTGGTCGCACCAGCAACCCCTTCAACTTTGTCCAATCGGGTTTCCGAAACTCGTTCCACTCTGTGGCGATGATCAAGGCATCGGCCCCATCGCAGGCGTCGTAGGGCGATGTGGCATACGAGATCCTGTCGGCATACACCCGTTTCGTCGTCTCGCGAGCTTCCGGATCGTAGGCCTTGACGGTGGCACCCTGTGCGAGCACGGCATCGATAATGGCAAAGGCCGGAGCATCGCGCACATCGTCGGTGTTCGGCTTGAAAGCAAGTCCCCACAGGGCAAGGACGCGTCCTTCAAGAATGCCATCGAACCGAAGTCGAAGACGCTCGACGAATCGATCGACCTGTTGCTTGTTGACGCGTCCGACCGCCTCAAGGATCTCCAACGGCGTCCCCGCCTGACGTGCTGCGTACACGATGGCCTTCACGTCCTTTGGAAAACAACTGCCTCCATAGCCGATACCGGCGAACAGGAATCGCTTGCCGATCCGATCGTCGGCACCGATGCCGATACGGATCTTCTCCACGTCGGCACCAACAGCTTCGCAATAGGCCGAGAGATCGTTCATGAAGGAGATCTTCGTGGCGAGGAAGGAATTGGCGGCATACTTCGTCACCTCGGCGCTCTTCTCGTCGAAGACATAGATCGGATTGCCTGAGCGAACGAATGGCTCATACAGATCGCGCATGATCTCTTCGGCGTAAGGACTCGATGTACCAACGACCACGCGATCGGGCTTCATGAAATCTTCAACGGCGAATCCTTCGCGGAGGAATTCCGGATTGCTCACCACATGATGGTCGCGTGTCGGGGCCACTTCGCGCAGAATGTTGCGCACAAGCTCACACGTTCCAACCGGCACCGTGCTCTTGTTGATGATGATCCGCGGCTCCGTGATATCCAGCGTGTTCAAGAGCTCGCCGATCGTGCGTGCGGCAGCAAGGACGTATTGAAGATCGGCCGATCCGTCCTCGCCTGGTGGCGTTGGCAAACACAGCATCAACAGCGTGCAGGAGCGCACAGCCTCTGCAAGGTCAAGCGAAAAGCGCAGGCGTTGCTCGCGCACGTTCCGCTCGAGGTAGTGCTGCAAGCCGGGCTCATAGATGGGAAGAATGCCTTGTCGAAGCATGTCGATCTTCTTGGGGTCGATATCGATGCAGTGCACCGTATTTCCCGTTTCTGCCAGACAGGTTCCCGTAACGAGTCCAACGTAGCCCGTGCCGATAACGCCAATGGAATAGGACATGAGATGTTCAGGTATGAATGATGACGTAGCGAATGGCAAAGATCAGCAAGATCAGGATGGAGACCAAGATCGCGAGTTTCACGAGCTTCTTGAACAGGGAGAAGAACAAGAGCACAACGAGGACGACGAGTGCGATCTCAACCATTTCGAAACACGAATTTGATCGTGCCCACCATTTGAACATCCGTTGTGAGTTTATTGAAACGCCATTGCCAGAGTGCATTCATGGCAGCCTGCTCCACAGCGGGATTACCGCTTTTCGTCAATGGAATGATCTTGCTGATCGTCCCGTCGGGCATCACAGTGAAACGAAGTCGTACTTCCGTGTTCAACGTTCCGGGAGGGAACTTCGGTTGTTTCTTTGCAACGGCAATGCGATTACCTCCGCCGCCCCAGTCGATGTCGCCATCACCAAGGCCCTTCCCCTTCCCAGAACCTGCCCACCCGAGTCCGGTACCATCGTCCTTGCCGTTCAGTCCGCCAATGGTCATCTCGGCGGCCTCCTCATTCTTCGTGTCCTTGCCCCGCTGCCCTACATCCTTCACCGGTTTCAGATTCGCCGATTGCGATGGGTCAGCAACAGGTTTGTTGGTCGTGGACGATGCGGACGGACGTGAGGCATCCTGGAACGGATCGGGCGACACCTTCCCCTTTTGTGCGGCTCCTTCGGCCGAGGCGTTGCCGTGGCGACGTCCGGTTCCATCGCCTTCACCAAGCACCAGCAACGTGATCGGAACATACTCCTTTTCACGGTAGGGCTTCACGGGATCGAGGCGTGTGCACATGGAGGCGAGGAAGATCGTCGACACGACGAGCACCGCTGCAACGAAGCCCTTCACCGCATTGGGATTCCACGTGAACCGGAGTTGCACATTGGGTGTATCGTCGTACCGACTGCTCATACCGCCGTCATCGGATGCGGGCGACCCACGGCTGCGTGAAGCCCATGTTCATGGCCGCTGCCTCTGCGTCTTCCCTGCGTTCGTATTGTCCAAAGCGTACTCGATACCATGGCTGCCCTTTGATCTGCTGTTCCGTGATGTAGCCGTCATTCACCTTCTTGTCCCGCAACGACTGAAGCCACTCTTCAGCATCGTCCTTCGAAGGGCTCGAGAAGACCTGCACCACGAACAATGGCTTGGCCTTCGTGGCAGGTGGTGTCGACGTGGCGATCTGCGGAGCCTTTTGCGATGGGGTCTCCTTCTTCACCACCGGCGGCGCTTCCTTTTTCACAACCGGTGGCGGCTCGCTCTTCACGACCGGACGCTCGGGGCGTTCCGGACGTGGTGCGGGCGGCTGCTCGGTCTGCTTTGTCTCTTCGCGAACCACCAATGGCGTGTCCACCACGGCCACCTGCTGGGTATCAACGGCAGGAGCGGGTTCTTGTTGTGCAACGGCAGGTTCTTCTTCGGGAGCATACAACAGTTCTTCTTCGGGATCCGGCTTTGTGGCGTACCAGACGATCGATCCGCCGATGGCCACGATGAGAAGTGTTGCGGCGATCACCGATGTCCAGAACATGGCGCCGCGACGTTTCTTTGGTTCGGAAGGTGGCAAGGGCGGCACGGCAGCTGCGCGCGGCAGTTCTACACGACGCACGGAGGGTTCGTTCACAACGGGCGCGGAGTTCGGAACGGTCGGTTCCGACGTCACCGGTTCCGGTGTCGTTGGCTCGGATGCTGCAGTCCCCTGCGCAACGGGCTCGATAGGCGCAGGCTCGGTCGCCGCAGGTTCGTTGGGCGTTGGCGGCGTTCCGGCGAACGAGTCGTCGTCCGACCCAAATCCTCCATCGCCCCAAGATGTGTCGTGTGTGCTCATCGTTAGAACTTCCAGTTAATTCCACCACTCACAAAGATACCCCGTTCCTGATAGCCCTGCCACACGGTGATCGCACTGCCGATCAGGTTCTGCGCACGCAACGTGATGCTCAGCGACGGAAGAAGCTGATACGAGGCATGGATGCGAAGGTCGACGTAGCCACCTAGGTTCACAGTATTGGCAAGGTCGGCCCAACGATCGCCCACGTAGTACAGACTGACGAGGGAGCGCAGATCGGTCGTCCACGAACGCTCATAGCCAACACTGGCACGAACCGTTGGAATGTACGGTGCAGCCTTTGCGTCGGACACCGTGGCGCTGGTGATCTGCATGTCGGCAACAACGGCATCAGCACTCGTGACCAGCCAGTGCAGGTCAAGCGGAATGGACACCGTCGACACGGTCGCATACCACGCCGTGAAGGTCGCATTCGAGTCCGAGATCCAAAGACTCTGCCGCTCCGTGGAGCGCACACAGATCCCGGCCGAAACATTGAGTCGCATGGATGGATGGTAGAAGAGATGACCGCTGATGCGCACCACGTCGTAGGCCGCATCCATGATCACCGTACTGCTCACATACGGATTGGTGTCGAAGAGCTCCGTGAACGAGTTCGCCCGCAGACCGCTGCGCACCGTTGCCTGAAGTGTGAGGTCGCCATTCAGCATGTAGTCGGCTTGCGCGAAGAGGAGCAGACCGAATCGACTGACATTGGAGGTCGACATGGCATTCTGCACACCACCACCGAGCGTGAGTCGCACATCGGGCGACGCATATCGTCCGAACGCTTGCAACTCCATGAAGGGATAGGCCTGCTCGGCGAACGATCTGAACTTCAGATCCACCTTGCCACCCACATCCCATGCATTCCATCGGTTCTCGACGGCGGCACGCACATCGAGCGACGCGTCACTCACTGTACCCGCCGTGGTGCTGAGAGATGTAGAAATCCACGATGCACCGGCATCGTAGAGGAACCCTTCGTACTGTCCTTTCGTGTTCACACCAAGTCCAAGATCTGTGCGCGTGCGCGATGGCGCCGACGCCATTGCATACTGCTTGTAGGAACTCCCTGCCACCTTTGCATCCACCTCTGTGGTACTTCCACCGAAGAAGATGAACTTCTCGGGTGCCACATAGGAACTCAATGCGTGAAGACCATACTTCATGTATTCACCATTGGTCACCCATCCGTTCGATGCTTCGAGTGCACCATCGAGATCCACCCGATATCCTCCGGCAACAAAGGAATAACCGGCCTTCACATCGGGTGTGAGATAGACACCGATCTGTGCATCGAGATATCCGGGATACACGATGCTACGCCGATCGAGCTTGGGAAGGGGACGTGGCGGCAAGGCTGGGATCGGAAGTTTCTCGAACGTGTTAAGGCTGTCGAGAATGGCACCCTTGATCGATGCTGGCTTGGAGGGCACGTGCTTGGAGCTACCGGGAACGTCGACGGTCTCACGTCCCGTGACGATCACTTCCGGAAGCTCGATGGGCTGATTCGGCTGTGTTGTCGGAGCAGGCTGTTGCGCAGCACCGATCACGGTGCACGTGATGAAGACAAGGAGCAGGAAGTACGGTCTCATGGTCGACCTCCTGCTTTTGCCAAGCGTTTCAACCGAGCGGTCGCTGCCTTTCCATAGTCGTCGTCGGGTCTGAGTCCGGCGATCACCTCGTAGACATCCTTTGCTTTGTCCGGTTGTTTGAGTGCCTCGTAACACTCTCCGAGAGCAAGCAATGAGAGCGTGTACCAGTCTTCGGCACCGGCCAGCTCTTCACGCACTTTCTGCAAGTACGGCAGTGCCTGCTCGATCTGCTTGTCGCGGATATAGATCTCGCCGATACGATACAGGGCTTCGGCAGCAAGACCGGGATTGTCGTTGCGCTCGGCAAGCGATGCGAAGTGATACCGTGCACTATCCCACTGTTTGTTCTTGCGATAGTACATGGCCACTTGATAGCGCGACTGATCACCGTACTCCGTTGCTGGGTAGCGATCGGCAATGTCCTCGAAGTAGGTGATGGCCATGATCGAGTCACCCTTGGCCTTCTGCAACATGGCACGCTCGTACCCTGCCTCGGAGGCCGTGGCCGTGTCGTCGACGTATCCGGTGACGATGATCTGATACAGCGAATCTGCGGCCGAGCCGTTCGCGACCTTGCCATAGTAGCCGGCAAGTTCGAGTTTGGATTGCGAAACGAAGACGCTCTTCGGGTACTTGCGTTCAAGGTCGGCGAAGGCATGCTTGGCCTGTGCCACATCGTCCATGTTCAGATACGTCTTGCCCAACAGGAACAGCGATTCATCCTGTCGGTCCGCACTCGGATACTTCTTCATGAAGGCTTCGAGCTCTTGCGCGGCCGATGTGTAGTTCTTGCCCGAATAGAAGATCTCGGCCTTCGTGCGCGTGAGTGTTTCGGCGGCAAGACTTTGCGGATTGGCGTTGATGTAGGCATCGGCCACGAGCAAGGCTTCGTCGGTACGACCAAGACCGACCAACGCGAACTGCATGCTCTTCGTTGCTTCGAAGGCCAACGGATGCGATGGATAGCGCGCGATCACTTGACGATACGTTTCCAAGGATGCCTCGAGATCACCACTGTTGTATTGCGCATCGGCAATGGTGTAGAGCGCACGCACGGCCTGATCGCCATTCGGATAGGTGGTCAGCAGATCTTGCAGCGATGTGATCGCGGCTGCATAGTTGTGTTGTTGGAAGGCGATCCATCCCACGAGATACAAGGCATCGTCGGCCAGACCGCTCCTCGGATAGCGTTCGGCGAAGTCGTGCATGGAGCGCTGCGCCGACTCGAGCTCGTTGTTACGATACTGTGCCTGTCCAACTTGATACGCCGCATACTGTCCTTCGTCCGTGTTCGGTCCACGTCGTGATGCTTCACGATACGCCTCTGCGGCAGCACGATACTGCTTGAGGATGTAGTAGCCATCACCACGTCGAGCCAATGCATCGGCAGCGAAGCGCGACGATGGGAAGGTAGCGGCCATTTCGCCGAAGCGGTGCACGGAACGTTCGAAGTCACGTCGACGGAAATACGTCCACGCAAGACCGTACATCGCTTCTTCACGACGTGGACTTGCCGTGAATCGATTGATCACCTCTTCGTATAGCTCTTGTGCATTCTTCAAGAGATCGTTGCGATAGAAGGCCTCTGCCAACCAGAACGTTGCCTCATCCCGTCGTGCATCGTTCGGATGGTTGCCCAGAAAATCGGTGAGTGCACCAATGGCCGTGCGCATCTGGTTCGCTTGTACCAAACAGATCCCGCGCTTCAAGCGCGACTCCGCCAGATACCGATCCTTATCGGGCATGAAGGCCGTGGTCCCGGCTTGTGCCATCTGCTCAGCACGTTCATACGTCCCTGCCGCCTTGCTCCATTGTCCTTGCTCCACATACGTGGCGCCGAGCAAGAGCAGTGTACGGATCGACGTGACAGCATCGCGTGATTCCTTTTCGGCGCGCTCCAATTGCTTGCGTGCCCGGTCGAAGTCGCCCTCTTCATAGTAACACTGTCCAAGCTCCAACAATGCCTGTGCCTGATACGGATACCCAGCTTGGAGGGAGAGGGCTTGGAAGGCGGCAATGGCCTCCTTCGTGGCATTCATCTTCTTGAGGGAGACGGCATGATAGAGCAGGGCCAACTGACGGAGCGACGACGCCTCGTCCGTGACGGAATCGATGACAATGCGATAGTGGTCACGAGCCGATGCATAGTTGCCGAGCTGCAACGCAGTGGAACCGGCATCGAGATGGACGTACCAGCGGAAGGTCGATGCGGGATAGCGGACGAGAAACGCTTCGCAACTATCGTTGGCCTGACGTGCCATCCCTCGCAAGGCATGCGCCTCTGCACGCAGGACCATGATCTGCTCGGCGGCATTCTCGGCATTGAGTTGCGTTGAAGGGTCGATCGACGATGTGGCCGTGAGCACGTCCAGCGTTCGCTCCGGCTGACGGACCACCAACAGGTTCTGCGCTTCGCGGAGGCGGGCGGCAAGGTGGAACGGTCGATGCGGATACTGTTCGCGGATCTGACGGAAGGCCACGATGGCCGAGTCGAACTGTCGGTTCTGTTCGTAGAGCTGACCGATGGCATACCACGACCGATCGGCATACTCGCCATTGCTATCGGCAAGGATGCAGGCATGGAACATGCCCAGCGCTTCGCCGAACATGCCCGTGCGCGACATGGCGGCGGCCTGCCAGAAGCGAGCATTGTGGGCCATGGTGCGGTAGACCGTGTCGTGCCGACGGTCGTACTCCATCTGCGCTACGGACGCCGCTTGATGCATGTGCTCGGCCGCTGCTCTGTCATCCCCTTCTTCAAGGGCGGCTAGTCCGCGTTCCATCCAGGCAAGGGGGATCCGTGGCGAATTCGGTCGGGTCCGAATGAAGGTCTGCATCTGCCGGTCGGCCGCAGAGCGATTGTCCGACGCACGGTCGATTTCGGCCGCATCGAACGGCACCACATCGCGCACGGAGGAACTACGGGCATCGGAGAGGGCGCGCAAGGTGGCATGGGCACGACGGATCATGCCGGCATCGATCAGGTGCCGAACGGAGCGCTCGTCGAGGGCGCTGTACCGATATGATTGTTCAACGAGCTGTGCGTGGACGAATGGGACGGCTGCAAGTCCCACCACCACAAGAATGCACAGCATCCGGGAGAGTCGAATACTCACTATTCCCTTCCTCAAAAGCTGCGTAGCAAACTTACGAAATCGCCGTGTTCGTATTTTTGAAGAATGAAACCCTATCTGATCCTCCTCTACTACAAGTTCGTTGCCATCGACGACCCTGCTGCGTACACCAAGGAACACCTTGCGTTTTGCAAGGAATTGGGACTCCAGGGACGGATCCTTATTGCACCGGAAGGGATCAACGGCACGGCATCGGGCACGCGCGAGGCCTGTGAGGCCTACATGGCGGCCATGCATGCCGATCCGCGCTTTGCCGATATGGTGTTCAAGATCGATGAGAGCGACGGACATGTGTTCCAGAAGATCTTCGTGCGCACGAAGGCGGAGCTGGTGACGTTTCGGGCAGACCATCCGCACAATCCGGCCGAGAAGACGGGCACCTACCTCTCGCCCGCCGAATGGCACGAGATGATGCAGCGCGATGACGTGCTCATCGTGGACGGGCGGACGGATTACGAGTACGATCTTGGTCATTTCCGCAAGGCCATCCGTCCCGACGTTGCCTCGTTCCGCGAATTCCCCACGTGGATCCGCGAGCATCTTGGTGACAAGAAGGATAAGCCCATCCTCACCTATTGCACGGGCGGTATCCGCTGCGAGAAGCTCTCGGCCTGGATGCTGGAAGAAGGCTTCACGAATGTGTATCAGCTTCATGGCGGCATCGTCACGTATGGCAAGGATCCCGAGGTGAAGGGCGATCTGTGGGACGGGCAATGCTATGTGTTCGATGAACGCGTCGGCGTGGAGATCAACCACACGCCCGACAAGCGGATCGTGGGAACGTGCCGACATTGCGGCGCACCCACCGAGGTCTACTACGACTGCGCCAATGTGGTCTGTCACCGCCAGTTCCTTGCCTGCGACACCTGCGTCGAAACCTATCATGAGTGCTGCAGCACCGAATGCATGGACGTGATCGCCGCCGTGTCGTAAATCGTATCTTCGTGCATGACACAGTTGTTCGAGAAGATATCCGAAGCAGCGGCCTCTATCAGCGGTCGCACCACCATCGTCCCACGCGTTGGCGTGATCCTCGGCACCGGCCTTGGAGGCTTGGTTCGCGATATCGATGTGCAGACGTCGATCGACTACGAGGACATTCCCCACTTCCCGCTTTCCACGGTTGAATCGCATCACGGCAAGCTCTTGATGGGCACGCTGAACGGCACGCCCGTGATGGTGATGCAGGGACGGTTCCACATCTACGAGGGATATACGGCGCAACAGGTGACATTTCCTGTGCGCGTGATGAAGGCCCTTGGTGCGTCCACGATGATCGTCTCCAATGCCTGCGGCGGGATGAATCCGTTGTATCGACGTGGCGACGTGATGATCATCGACGATCACATCAATCTCATTGGCGACAATCCGCTTATCGGTCCGAACGACGATCGACTTGGTCCGCGCTTCCCCGACATGAGCGAGCCCTACTCCCGTCGCTTGATCGACCTTGCCCAACAGGCCGCCCTCGAACTGCAACGAAATGTCCATCGCGGAGTCTATGTTGCCGTTGCCGGTCCAAACCTGGAAACACGCGCCGAATATCGGTTCCTTCGGACGATCGGTGCCGACGTGGTCGGCATGAGCACGGTACCGGAGACCATCGTGGCCCGACACATGGGCATGGAGGTTCTCGGCATGTCGATCATCACGGATGAATGTTTCCCGGATGCATTGGAAGAGGCACATCTCGCAGACATTTTGGCCGCTGCTGCAACTGCAGAGCCGCTCATGACGGCCATCATCCGTTCGGTGATCGCCCATTGTTGATCGCACTATGACACTTCTGCATCGACTTCTTGCCCTTGCCGCCCTGTGCCTTTCCTTGGCATCGTGTTCCCCTGATGAACCACTGATCAACTCGTTCAACGATACGTATCGTGTGTTGTTCGCCGCGGCCGAGCCGGGGCTTTCGGTGGCGCAAATGCCGAGTGCGAACATTGTCGACGCGGACCTGTATCGCACGCTCACGGGCGCATCGCAGACCACGCCCTATGTGCGCATGGTGCAGTACCGCGATGAGATCTTCTGTGTGAAGCGCGACGGATCGACGATCGATGTGCTGTCGCAGCGCGCCGACACGTTGCTTCGCACCATCGACTGTTCACCCTATGGACGCATGACGGACATCTGTTTTGTGAATGCCACAACGGCCTATGCCACGCACCCGGATTCGAACGTGGTCTCGGTGATCGATCTCACGGTCGACCGCGCCGTGATGTCGATCAAGGTCGGCGCAACGCCGATCGGCATCTGCAGCGTGGGCAATCAAGTGTGTGTTGCCAACCAGGCCGACAATACGGTCACCATCATCGACAGTCGCACGAACACTCCAACGGCCACACTGAATGTAGGCGCGGCGCCAACCTATATGGGTGGCGATGCCGAGCGCGATCAATGTGTGGTGGTGTGTTTGGGTGAAGGAAAGGTCGACACGAAGCCGAAGACCACGCCGAAGATGGCCTTTGTGAATGTCGTCAAGAAGCAGGTCACCACAACGCTCGACCTAACTAATCGTCCGGCCGACGGACCGAATCTTCTCCCGGGTGGACTTGTAGTGACGGCCACGGCATCGGCCCTCGTACCATGTCAGCAAGGACTCCTTCGCGTCCTCACAAGCACGCGCAACAAGGTCTCGCTCATGCAGTTCGATCCCTATACCCGCATCGGCTACAATGCCGCTCGTGCAGAGATCCTGTGCGTTGGCGCCGATGGCGTGAGCACAACGATCTTCGATGAGTATGGCGAGGTGACCAAGGCCTCGCTCACGGCCCCCGCTGCCGTTGGTGCGCTTCTCGGGCTCGCCCCATGATCCTCGACACCCTTCGCAGCCGCGCCGCAGGCCGCGTTCGAACGATCGTCCTCCCCGATGCAACGGATGCGAGAACCGTGAAGGCGGCAAGGATCCTGCAAGACAATGCGCTGTGCATTTCTATCCTCATCGGATCCGTGGACGAGATCGCCCACATCGCCGGTGTGCATGGTGTGTCGCTTGACGGACTGCGCATCATCGATCCTGTGACGGCATATGATGCTGCCGACTGTGCGAGCTATCTCCTAGAGCGTCGACGTGCAAAGGGAATGTCACCCGAAGAAGCCGAACGACTCTCGCACGATGCGTTGATGTATGCCGGGTGGATGGTCGCATGCGGACATGCCGACGGCGCTGTTGCCGGCTCGCTGAGCACCACCGGAGCAGTTCTTCGCGCCGGACTCACCACGATCGGTCTTGCACCGAACGTGTCCACCGTGAGCAGTTACTTCTTGATGGCGTGGCCTACGACCACGTTGTTCTTTGCCGATTGTGGCGTGGTGCCCGCACCGACAGCCGCACAACTTTGTGACATTGCGGCATCGACCGTGCAGAGCTATCGTTCTGTGATCGGCGATGAGCCACGCGTGGCATTTCTTTCCTTCAGCACGAAGGGTTCGGCCGATCATCCCATGCTCGAACCGATCCGCGAAGCAGCAACGACGTTTGCCGAACAGTATCCCGATGTGGATTCCGATGGAGAACTGCAGGCAGATGCAGCACTCGTACCGGTGGTGGCCCACGCAAAGTCACCGGGATCACCGGTCGGTGGCGAAGCCAACATCCTGATCTTCCCCGATCTCAATGCGGGCAACATCGCCTACAAACTGTGTGAACGTCTGGGAGGCGCAACGGCTCTGGGTCCCATTGTGCAAGGCCTTGCAAAGCCATACTGCGATCTCTCGCGCGGATGCAGCGTCGACGACATCGTCCACGTTGCCTGCATCGCCTCGCTTAGTTGCGCGTGATCAACAACTTCGAACGCAGTTCTTCGAAGTCCGCATCGCTCAGGTGATAGCGCTTGCTGCAGTACTGACAGACCAGTTCGTTCTGTCCTTCCTCTTGCATGCCATTCACCTCTTCAAGACCAAGCGTCATGAGCATGCCCTTGAATCGATCGATGGAACACCGACAGAAGAAATCCACCGGCGTATGGGCCGTGATATCGATCTCGCCGGGAAGCACTTGTCGAAGGATCTCCTCTGGTGTGAAGCCGCCATCGATGAATTCTGAGAGACTTCCGAGATAGTCGACCAGATCGTAGACCTTGAAGATGTCTTCCGGTCGCGCCCCCGGCATGGCCTGCACCAATAGTCCTGCGGCCTGCCGTACGGCATCGTGTTCATCGAAGGCAACATCGATGATGAAGGCGGAAGGGATCTGCTCGCTCTGCGTGAGGTAATGACTCAGGTCGGTGGTCACGTCACCACGACGCATCTCCACGATCCCCGTCACCGGTTCGAACTTCTCGTACAACACCTTCGACACTTTGACGATGCCACTTCCAAGCGGCGACGTTGCCTCCGGATCGGGCGACGCGTTCAATGTTGCATAGCCGCGCACTTCACCGATCTGCAACGCTTCCGCATACACGGATGAGATCGGACCATCACCATCGAGTTGGACCACAACGCGCTCTTCCCCTTTGAGAAACGAGGCCAGCAAGGCCGCACCCGTCAACGCACGTCCAAGAACAATGGCACGCAATGGCTCAAGCCCATGCATTTCCTGCGCCATGCGAACAAGTGTTGTGCTCTTGATCGCCGTGGCACGGAAGAATCCATCCTTCGTGATCGCACGGACGACACGATCACGGTCTTGCCATAGTTTCTTGACATCACTCATCGAGTGATCCTTTCAGATCGGCCAGCAGTTGTAATGCCTGCAATGGCGTCATGGATGGAATATCGAGCGAACGTATCCGTTCACGCAGCGCATCGTCGCGAAGCTCGAACAGCGACATCTGAGCGGAACCATCGATCTGCGGTCGATGATCGCCTGACTCCAACTGTCGTAGTATGGCCTTCGCCGAAGTGATCACGGCTGGCGGTAGGCCTGCCATGCGAGCTACGTGAATACCGAAGGAATGGTCGGAATGACCCGGGACGACGCGATGGGTGAAGACGATGGAGTCTCCAACTTCGCGTACTTCCACTTGAACTTGTTGAATGCGCTCATATCGATCCGCCAACGCCGTGAGCTCATGGTAGTGCGTTGCAAAGAGCGTTTTCGCGCCGATCACCTCATGGATGTACTCTGCCATGGCCCATGCGATCGAGATCCCGTCGAACGTTGCCGTGCCACGACCCACTTCGTCGAGCAGGATCAACGAACGCTTCGTGGCATTGTTCAAGATGTTCGCACTCTCTTGCATTTCCACAAGGAACGTGCTCTCCCCTGCCGTGATATTGTCCTGTGCACCGACGCGGGTGAAGATCCGGTCCGTGAGGCCAATACGCGCCGAGGTTGCAGGCACGAAACTTCCGATGTGGGCGAGGTAGGTGATCAGGCCGACCTGACGTAGGTACGAACTCTTTCCGGACATGTTCGGACCAGTGATGATGGAGATCTGCGAACGCTCCGTGTCCATGTGAATGGAGTTGGCCACATACGTTGTCCCGGTCGGCAGCAACTTCTCGATCACCGGATGCCGTGCATCCACGATGTCGAGCTCCGTGCCTTCATGCATCACCGGTTCGCAATACGCATTCTCGATCGCAACGGAGGCGAAGGTGGCAAGGACATCGAGTCGTGCGATCGCTTGGGCTGTCTGCTGGATCGTCCGTGTTGCTTGCGATACAGTGCGCTTGATCGCATCGAGCAATGCCGACTCGCGCGTTGTCATGTGCTCTTCGGCATGCAGGAGCGTCTGTTCAAGCTTGCGTAGTTCCGGCGTTGTATAGCGCTCTGCATTGGCAAGGGTCTGCCGTCGGTCGTAGTGCTCCGGAACACGACTCTTATGCGTGTTGCTGATCTCGATGTAGTAGCCAAAGACGCCTGTCGATCCAACCTTCAGCGTCCCGATGCCGGTCGCCGTGCGTTCTGCTTCCTGATAGTTGGCGATCCACGTCTTCCCGTTCACAAGCGCATCACGCGCCGCATCGATGTCGGCATCGAATCCCGGTTTGAAGATGGCTCCGCTTCCCACGTGCAACGATGGATCGTCGACGAGGGCGCGTTGCAGAAGCTCGGTGATCGTCGTGTGTTCGTCGATATCAGCGCCGCAGGCTCGCACGAAGTCTGATGAGCTTTCTGCGCACAATGCCTTGATCACGGGAAGCTGTTCGAGGGACGATCGCAGACCGACAAGGTCTCGCGGTGTGGCTCGATTGGTAACGATCTTCGTCATGATCCGCTCAAGATCTCCGATACGACGCATGTCGGTCCGAAGGGCATCGAGTCGCGATCGATCGTGCACCAGTGCACGCACCACGGCATGTCGCGCACAGATCTGTAGCATGTCGGTGAGTGGCGCCTGCAGCCACCATCGCAGAAGTCTGCCGCCCATGGCCGTGACCGTCGCACCGATGATGTTGACCAGTGCACCGTGCCGCCCTTCCTCCGTACCGTTGCCATGGATCTCGAGATTCCTGCGTGTGGCCGCATCGAGCACCATGTAGCCGTCGCTTTGGATCACGCTCATACCCGTGATCTGGTCGAGCGAGCTCTTCGACGTTTCACCCACATAGTACAACAACGCACCGGCGGCAAGGGTACCACATCCAAGTGATGCAGCGCCGAAGCCTTTGAGTGAGACGGTATCGAAATGACGGAGGATGGTGGTCTGCGTGAAGTCGTGCTCGAAGTGCCACGACTCCAACCGCGTGAGCGATGGCTTGACGGTGAGTTGTGCTACGATGGCCTCCCACCAAGGGCGATCGTCCTTGTTGACGACGAGCTCTGCCGGTTGCAACGACTCGAGCAAGGCAACGATCTTCTCTTCGGCCACATCGCCGGCAGAGAACGTGCCGGTGCTCACATCGGCATAGGCAAGACCGGGAACGGTGCGCTTCCCTTGCGGTGCGCACAGACAGGCAACGAAGGTGTGTGCATTGTTGTCGAGCAACTTGTCGTAGAGCACAACGCCGGGTGTGACCACTTCCACCACGTCACGACGCACGATGCCCTTTGCCTGCTTCGGATCTTCAAGCTGTTCACACACGGCAACGCGGTGTCCGGCACGCACGAGCTTTGGCAGATACGTGTCGAGTTGATGATGCGGAAATCCAGCGAGCGGGATCTCGCCCGCCGAACCGTTGTTCCGTTTCGTGAGCGTGATGCCGCATGCCTTTGCCGTGGTCACGGCATCGTCACCAAAGGTCTCGTAGAAGTCGCCCAGTCGGAAGAGCAGCACCGTGTCGGGATACTTGCTCTTGATCTGCGTGTATTGCCGCATCAGCGGCGTTTGTGTGGTGCTCATGGAGCGTCAAACATACGAATTGCCTGTGCTGTGAAACACGTCCGGTGTATGGGCGTACACATGCACCGTTCTGACCCTCTTCAAGGAGTTCATCATGTCTACCCTGCTCAGCCTCGCACTTTCGCTCTTGCTCAATACGTCCGTTGATGTGCCGTTCCATCTTCCATTGCAAACGGCCATCGTTTCGCATGCACCGCACATCCTCGTGGATGTCGATGCCGGCAATGTTCGCATTGAATCGTGGCCGTATGATAAGGTCGCGTTGACGAGCGACGTAACGTCGCCCGATCTCAAGGTCTCCTTCGATCAACAGGGCAACACCGTCCTCGTACACGCCAAGATCGGCCACGCCGCTATCACCAAGAAGGCCACGAAGAGCATGTATGTTCTTCGCGTTCCGGCCTCGGCCAACATTGAACTCTACTCCGCCAGTGGCAACGTCGCTGTACACGGTGTCTACGGTCCGGTGGCTTTGAATGTGGCCGGCGGTCTTGTGGACTGTGACGGCGACAAGGACCTGGTCGAGAACTAAAATCCCCCTCGCCTTTTCGCCATTCTTCCCTATATTTGTGGTCTCCGCAGTCGGAGGGATGGCCGAGTGGCTGAAGGCACCGGTTTGCTAAACCGACATAGTGGTTAAGGCCGCTATCGAGGGTTCGAATCCCTCTCCCTCCGCATCAACACCAATGGGGCGCTCGCGTCCCATTTTTTATTTGCGACCATGGCAGCCACCGGTGAACGTACCATACGGACCATCATCACGAATCGTCGTGCATTTCATGATTATGAAGTGCTGCAACGGTTCGAGGCCGGCATTGAGCTGGTAGGCACCGAAGTGAAGTCACTGCGGGCCGGCAAGGTCTCCCTGCTCGACGCCTACGCCATGTTCCCGTCCAAGCATACCAATGTGCTCATGCTCATGCAGATGCACATCAATCCGTATGACTTCGGCAATCGCGAGAATCACGAGCCCTTGCGACCTCGCCGCCTTCTCCTCCACGAACACGAACTCACCAAGCTCCGCGCCGGGATCGAAGAGAAGGGCCTGACGGTTGTGCCGCTCTCTCTGTATTTTTCAGGTCCGTACATCAAGGTGGAGTTGGGCCTCGTTCGCGGGAAGAAGCTCTACGACAAGCGCGTGGCCACGAAGGAGCGCGAGATGGACCGTGCACGTCGACGTACCGATCACGACTAATCCAACCCTGCATGAAGACGTTCCCCTCTGTTCAAGAACAGCTTGCGGTGATCCGGCAGAATGCCGTCGATCTCCTTCCTGAAGACGATCTCGTCAAGAAACTCGAGCGAAGCCTTGCCACAGGCAAACCGTTGGTGGCGAAGCTTGGACTCGACCCGTCCCGTCCCGACATCCATCTGGGTCATGCCGTGGTGCTGAACAAGCTCCGTCAGTTCCAGGACCTCGGACATACGGTGGTGCTCATCGTGGGTGATTTCACGGCCATGATCGGCGATCCCACAGGCAAGTCGAAGACACGGCCCGCCCTCACGCTCGAAGAGACGCGCGAGAACGGGTCGACGTATGTGGAGCAAGCCTCTCGCATCCTCGACATGTCGAAGACCTCCGTCCGCTACAACAGCGAGTGGCTGAACAGCCTTTCGTTCCAGGAAGTGATCGCCCTCTCGGCCAAGTACACCGTTGCACAATTGCTCGAACGCGACGATTTCACCAAGCGTTATCGCGGTGGTGAGCCGATCAGTGTACACGAGTTCCTGTATCCGCTTTCGCAGGCCTACGATAGTGTTGCCATCAAGAGCGACATCGAGCTCGGTGGCACCGATCAGAAGTTCAATCTGCTCGTCGGACGTGAGATCATGCGCGCCTATCACATGGAACCGCAGTGCATTCTGACCATGCCCATTCTCGAGGGCACCGATGGCGTTGAGAAGATGAGCAAGTCGCTCGGCAACTACATCGGCCTCACCGAGTCCCCGAAGGACATGTTCGGCAAGACCATGTCGATCCCCGATGCCCAGATCGCGCGGTACTTGCAATACGCCGCCTACGCAGCGCCAAGCGAGGTCGTTGCCGTGCAGCAGGGACTCACGGATGGCAGCATGCATCCACGTCATGCCAAGGTCGACCTTGCCAAGCGCATCGTTGCGCGGTATCACGGACAGGATGCGGCTGACGGTGCCTTTGCAGAGTTCGAACGCATCTTCGTGAACAAGGACCTACCCGATGAGATCCCAGAGACAACGATCGCATCCGACACACCGCAGATGCTCGTGGTCGACGTGCTCGTTGCCACTTCGCTTGTTGCATCGAAGGGCGAGGCAAGAAGACTCATTCAAGGTGGCGGGGTGAAGATCGATGGTGTGAAGGTTGCCGACATTGCCGACACCGTCGACCTGTCCACACCACGCGTTCTGCGTGCCGGGAAACTGAAATTCCTCAAGGTGAGCGTCGCCACCTGATGAACGTGCTCCTGGAACACGGTCACGATCTGACGGGCTCGGCCAACATGGCGCGGGATCTCGAACTCCTGCATGAAGTGCGTTCCGGCACGTACGACATCGCATTGCGCACCTATACGTGGAGTCCGTGGTGCGTCTCACTCGGCAAACATCAACGTGCAGAGTCCATCGACCATGAGGCGCTCTCGCAACGCGGATGGGACCTTGTCCACCGACCAACGGGCGGACGTGCCGTCCTCCATGCCAACGAACTCACCTACTGCATCGTGGTGCCGCTCATGGAAACGCGAACGGCGTCGGACGTGTATCAACGCACACACGAACTACTCCTTGCCGCCTTACAGGACCTTGTCCCCGTCCTTTCCTTTGAACGCTCACCATCGGACCTGCAGCATCACTATGCCACAGCGGGGGCATCTGCCGTATCGTGCTTCACGAGCAGTGCGCGCACCGAGATCCTGGTGCAGGACCGGAAGGTCGTCGGCAGTGCGCAACGCGTGATCGATGGCATTGTGCTGCAACACGGCAGCATTCTATGCGGTCCGGGCCATGAGCAACTGGCCGACGTGATCGTGGGAACATCAGAACAGCGTGCGACCCTTGCTCGATCCATGCACGAGCACAGCACCACATTGTCGGAAGCTGCCGGCAGAACGATCGACGCCATGATGTGTCAAGAGCGTATTTTTCGCCTTGCTGAGTCGGGACTTTCAAAGATCCTCCATCGGTAGGAACACGTGATGCTTGCTCAGGATGTATTGCTGAGCGCATTCGACGACCGCGAGAAGAAATTCTTCGCCTGCAGACGTCGTTGTCTCGATGCGTTGACGCCCAAGAACGTGCACGATCTGCGCGTGGCCTGTCGACGCATGCTTGCCATACTCGAACTACTGCATGCCGTGGATGCACAACTGCGCATCACGTCGCTCCGACGCCGCTTCAAGGCCCACCTTCGCATGCTCCGCAGCACGCGAGATCTTCAGATGATGCAGCAGCTCCTCCCGAGCATTCATCCATCCGATGCCGACGTTGAGGTAGTTGTGAAGGCATTGCGCCGTCAAGAGAAGACAGCGCGTTCCAAGGCATGCGGTAAGATGGAGGCATGGAAGGATGGTGCCGCTCGGCGACGTCTGGCATTGGTCCGCTCGGGTCTGTTGGTGCACCTTGACGATCAGCGACTCCGCTCGCATCTGCGCAATGCCATCGACGAGCGCTATGCCGCGGCCATGCAGGACATGCAGAACGTCGACCCCACCGACGATGCCACGATCCATCGACTGCGGGTGGCCTTCAAACACCTACGCTACATGGTCGAGATCGTACGGCCACTCGTTGCCCACCCTGCGGCCACCTCCCCTGCATCCATGGATGCCTTCCAGCAACAGATGGGCAACGTGCAAGACATAGCCGTTCTCACGCAATGGATCACGATCTTTGCAAGCAAGCATCCGAACATCGACGTTCGATCGCTGCTTCAACATTGTTCGACGCATCGGACGAAGATGCTCGCCGCGTTCATGGATGCACTCCCAACACTGTCTCAGTTCTGGGTCACGTCCGACCACTCACCTTCGGAGCACCACTCATGATCATCCGGATCTGCCTACTCGTTTTGCTTGCCACGTTGATGAGTGGTTGCTTGAAGACGTTCACGAACGTGCATGTCCGACGTGATGGAAGTGCCGTTCTGCGAGACTCCATCTACCTGATGGAATCCATTCGTGACTCAGGTCCGCCAAGTGCTGATTCATTGGCCCTGTTGCGACAGAAGCTGGACAGTATGGCCTTGAAGTATGCGGCAGAGCTTGGTCCCAACGTGACCGTTCGAAGCACCACCATCGTGAACGAGGCGAATCCCACCGGTTGGGTCACGGAGTACAACATCCCGTCGATCAACGATCTGACCCTTGGTCGGAACCGGACGATGAAAATGATCGGCGGAGAGGCCATGGCAGGCATGCAGGACCAGCAGGAACAGCCTGTTGAGGAGCCCATGCATTTCTCCTATTCCAACGGTGTGCTGGAGATCACGAACCCTCCGGCTCCCACGGGTACAGCACCAGCCGAACTCCCGAAGCCGCAGTCAAAAGAAGAGATCAAGATGGCGATCGACATGATGCAGACATTCATGTCGGGACTGCGCGTTGCCCTAACGGTGTCTGTGGATCCCCCGCTCGTCTCTACGAATGCACAGTTCGTGAAGGGATCCATGATCACGATCATGGACGTGGACTTCGACAAGCTCATGAACGTGTGGAAGAAGAACCCGAAACTGTATCGATCGATGCAGGGCAAACATCCCGGCGATCCGGCCGGCCTCCAACGAGCGCTGAAGACCCTTCCGAAGGGAACACTGAAGTACGAGACACGAGAGAAGATCGTGGTGAAGTTCTAGGCCACGTTCGTTGGACGGACCACGGTGATGCCCGTGTGGGACTTCACACTATTCACGTATTCGCTGACCGATACATCCATCACGACCTTCTTCTTTTGTGAAGAGGCATGGAAGAGATGCGCAACGCCCGCATCGTCCTTGAAGATGATCCCGGTGTGCGCATAGTCCAGTCCCTCTTTGGACGTTGCAATGGCAATGATGTCTCCGGTCTGCAACTTCGATTCGATGTTCACGATGCGATCCTTCGGGATGAAGTAGCGCGTGGTCGCATTGATCCGCTCTTCAATGGCACCGATCTTCGCTTGGAGCGTTTCGTCCTGCTTGAGCGGCGCATAGTACTGCGGATGCGTGCTCATGAAGTTCACGGTGTTCACGAAGATCACGCCGCCAAGCTCGCGCGTCATATCCTGCACCACGCCTTTGGCAACGTTGTCGGAGATCCACTCCGACGTGTAGTGCAAGCGCGACGTATAGTCGGTGAGCACGCCTCCGCGATACCGCGTGTACAGCACCTCTTTCTGCAGATCTTCGAACGAGTACTTGTTCTTCTTGACGATACGCGCCATATCGAGCGTGTTCTCGAAGAACGTCACACAGTCCAATCCGGTGAGATCGATCCGGCATTGCTCCATGCCCTCCCCTTCAAGCGTGCCGCCCACGTAGGGCGTGCCGACGAAGAGCAGACCGATCTGTCCCATGGCCTCGCCAACGGACAGTTTATGCCATCCATCGGCACGTGCCTGTCGCATGGCCTGCGAAAAGATGTAGCGCGAGGTGGCCTGTTTATCCGTGTTCCGCTTTCTGCTCGAGCGCACATTCTGCGCGAGCAAGGGCTCTGCAAGCGGCAGAAGGAGCGGGGTGGCAAGGAGTGCCAAGAATGTTCTGCGTTCCATCGTGTGATTCCTACGAGCGGATCGTTTGAATTCCAAGGTCGACCAATTGGTGATCGTCCACCGGCGTCGGGCATCCGTCCATGAGCGACAGACCACTCGTCGTCTTCGGGAAGGCGATCACGTCACGAATATTGTCCGTACCGGCCAACAACATCACGAGACGGTCGAAGCCAAAGGCGATCCCACCATGCGGTGGTGCACCATACGTGAGCGCATTGAGCAAGAATCCGAACTTCGCCTCGGCATCTTCACGCGTGAAGCCCAAGAGATCGAACATCGTCTGCTGCACGTTCATGTTGTGGATACGAACACTACCGCCGGCCGCCTCGTAGCCGTTGATCACAAGGTCGTGCGCCAATGCGCGTGCACCATGCGGATCGGAACTCAACAGCGGCACATCTTCCACCAATGGTGCGGTGAACGGATGGTGTCGGGCGATCCAGCGCGACTCCTCTTCGGAGTACTCGAGCAACGGGAACTCCGTGACCCAATGGAAGGAATAGGTCCCTTGCAGCGATGCGAGAATTCCCGTGCGTCGGGCGATCTCGGTACGCAAGGCACCGAGGATCAGGTAACTGCGCTCGTAGTCACCCGCTGCAAACAGCAGCAGGTCTCCATCCTGTGCACCGCTTGCGGTAAGGATGGCCGCGCGCTCTTCTTCCGTGATGGCCTTGAGGAACGACCCTGTCACCTCGCCGCCATTCACCTTCAGCCATGGCAGCCCCTTGGCACCATACTTCTTTGCGTGTTCGGTGAGTTCGTCGATCTGCTTGCGCGAGAACGATGCGCATCCCTCGGCCTTCAGCACGGCACAGACACCTCCGGCGGCTACGGCCTCGGAGAAGACCGTGAAGGCACTGGTGGCAGCAACGCTCGTGATGGTGGCGATCTTCATGTCGTAGCGGATGTCCGGCTTGTCGGACCCGTACGTTTCCATGGCCTCTGCGAACGTCATGCGACGGAAGGGCGTCTCGACGTGCATGCCAAGGATCTCCCGCCATACCCGTGCGATGAATCGTTCGGTCAGATCGAGGATGTCGCTTTGTTGAATGAACGACATCTCCACGTCGATCTGCGTGAACTCCGGCTGTCGGTCGGCACGCAGGTCTTCATCACGGAAACACTTCACGATCTGCATGTAGCGATCGAAGCCGCTCACCATGAGCAGTTGCTTGAACAACTGCGGCGATTGCGGCAGTGCATAGAACTGGCCCTTGTTGTTCCGACTCGGCACCAGAAAATCGCGTGCGCCTTCGGGCGTGCTCTTCGTGAGCACGGGCGTCTCGACCTCCACGAAGTTGTTCTCGGCGAAGAAGGCATGCGTGATCTGATACAGTTGATTGCGGATCAGGAAGTTCTTCTGCAACACCGGACGTCGGAGATCCAGGAAGCGATACTTCAGGCGCAGCTCTTCATTCGTTTGCAGATCGTCGACGATCTCGAACGGTGGGAGGATGGCTTCGTTGATCACGCCGAAGTCCTCGACGAGGATCTCGACAAGACCTGTAGGGATCTTCGGATTCGGATTGGAACGCATGCGCACCGTACCGCGGATCCAGAGGACCCACTCGCTGCGAAGTTCCTTGGCGCGCTCGGCCACGTCGGGACGTTCATCCGGAAGGATGACGGCCTGCGTGATGCCATAGCGGTCGCGAATGTCGAGGAAGATCAGTCCGCCAAAATCGCGACGGGCATTGATCCAGCCGTTGATGACGACAGAGGCTCCGTCGTGTTCCGGACGAAGCTCGCCGCATGTATGGGTTCGTTGTTCAAAGGTCATAGTGGTGCTCATGTTCAGGCATTAAATGTACGAAGCATTGACCGCATGGCCTCGATCACATCGTGTGCCGGGATGTTGTTGAGAGAGGTCGTGGTGGTCTCGACCGGCCAGCATGGCGATGCATACGGCGTCCACGGCATCAGATGCGGCGCGTCGTGCACGAAGAGGACCACGCTCGGGGTCTTCCATGCGGCCGCAAGGTGGACGACGGACGTGTCGACGGTGAGGATGGCATCCATGCAGGAAAGCCGGCATGCGAAGTCGTGGAAGGACGTGGCCGTTGGCACAGCATCCGCACCGACAGCCGCCGCGATCTCGTCGCGCATCTTCGCATGCTGTGGCGAGCTGAAGATGAACGTGCGTGCATCTTCGAACTCGTCATGGATGACACGCAGCACCTCGATCATCTTCGCTTTGTCGTACATCCTCGAGAGATCGCTCCCGCTGATGTTGACGCCCACGTAGAGATGTCCTTGATGTTCTGATGGTGGAGCGATGAAGGCCATGGCCGCATTACGCTCTTCCGTGCTCACGTCATACGTAAGGTCGAGCGGTGTCTGCGATGGGTCGATGCCGAACGGCAACAGCAGCATGGAAAGTCGTTCGACGATGTGCACATCGGCTCGCGATCGCAACGGGACCACGTGCGTGTACACCGAACGGTTCTCCTTGTCGATGCCGAGCGCATACCGAGCGCCACTCCAGCTCACGAGCAGTGACGAGGTGGTGGAGGCATTGTCCATGAGGTCGATCACCACATCGTACTTCCGCGCACGGATGCTACGGATGAGTCCGATCAGTTTTCCGAACGACTTCTGATACTGCAGAATGCTGCGCACGAATGGCGTGCAGGCATGCTGCACGGCCATGTTGTTCTCGCCCAGCAGGATGTCGATCTCTGCATGGGGCAAGGCGGCATGGATGGCCTTGATCACCGGGATCGAGACCAGCACGTCGCCGATCCGATCCTGTCGCAAGAACAGGATCCGTGGACGATCGTTCAATGAAAATGTCTGCGTAGGACGCTCAATGCGCACGGGTTCTTGCGACCGATGCAATCGTGCATTCACCCAACGTCGGATCCCGATCTCGATGCGTTTCAATCCCTTATCCCTGCTACCCTTCACATGCCTCCCTGTACGCGATTGCTGTTAACTCTGCCGATCGATCCCACGTGAATTCTTGTGCGCGTCGAAGTCCCGACGTCGCAAGCTGCTCGCGCAGCATGTTGTCTGTTCCAAGGGTCTGCATGGCCGCCGCGATGGCGTCCACCGATGTCGGGTCGGCAAGAAGCGCCGCATCTCCGGCCACTTCCGGCATCGACGATCGGTCCGAGGTGATCACCGGACATCCGCATTGCATGGCCTCGAGGACGGGAAGTCCGAACCCTTCGGCAATACTGGGGAAGACCATGGCGTGGGCAGCGTTCAGCAATTGCACGAGCGCTGCCGTTGATATGGCCAGCAGGATGGTCGCATCGGCACGCCGGATGTCGGTGTCATACGTCCGTCGAAACGCCTCGATGTCCTCTGTTGTTCCCGATAGCACGAGCACCAGCGGATGTTCCTGTCGCACGTGTTGTGGCAAGGCGCAGAAGGCACGAAGGATGGAAGGGATGTTCTTGCGTGCATCGACGCGACCGACGAAGACGAACGGACGTCGTTGCATGTTCACACCAAGCTCTGCAAGCATCGTCGCATCAACGTCTTCGACGCGGAAGCGCGGACTTGCCGCACTCGGGATGAGTCGGATCCGCGAAGCCACCGTCGGGAAGCGTTCGAGAATGGAATTCGCCACATAGTCGGACTGGACCAGGATCAATCGCGCATGCGACATGTACTGTCCGATCGACCTCGAGAACACGGAACGGAACGAACCGCCGTACTCCAATGAAGCGTCCAACGGAAAGAGATCGTGCACACTCACCACGAAGCGCGACAGTGCACGAGGATCTTCCACGGGCGAGAGTACATGCGTAAGGTCGTAGCGCTTGCTATACCGTGCGATGGTGCGACGCTTCATGAGGCGCGTGACCCATTGCAGTTGCGCGCCCAGCATCAGCATGTTCGGCAACGCAGGGATCACCTCGGGAGTGCGGGTTCCGATGAACAAGGCCTGCACGTCGTCGCGGCGACGGAATGTCGACAACAAAACGGGGTCGATATCCGGACATCGACGCAAGAGCCCGGCGATGAGCTCTCGTGAATAGCGTTCGATGCCACTGTGACCTAACACGGTGGATGCATCATAGAGGACGTGCATGGGCCTCCGATGTCGAGTCAAGAAGGTCCTTCACAGCCGCCACCACCCTGTTCGGTTCGATCGTTTCCAGGTCGACGCGACCTTCCGTCATCACAGCACGGAACGGCACGCCATGGGGCATCCATTCTTGCAGGAACGAGGCCTTCAGGGAATAGAGCACGACCACCGGACGTTGGACCGAGGCGGCAGCGTGGACGATGGAGGTGTCGGGCGTGATCACCACGGAGGCCGAGGCCAGAGCGGCGGTCACGATCAGGAAGTCGTTGCAGGGCGGCAGTACGGAAACGCCGGACGTGAAGTGCGATGCGATCTCATGTGCCATTGTGGCTCGCGTGGCATCCGTCACAATGGTGCAGTGCACGTCGTCGAACGTCGCCTGCAGCCCTTCGATGAGGGCGATGTTCCGCTCACGCGACCATTGTCGATACGCATTCCCCGCACTCACGTTGAGCATGATATGCAGTGCCGACGATAGTCGTGTCTGGAGTGCACGCGCTTCTGCGTGCTGCTGTTCGGAGATGGCGATCGAGATGCGCTCTTGCATCGGATCGATCTTCCATCCGAACAACTTGTTGACGAGTTCGATCTGCATGGCGGCCATCGTCATCACGTTCCGCTCGAGTGCGATCTGCACATTGAACCAGGCGGAATAGAGATGCTCGCGCGCCGTATGCAGCGTCGTCACGGCAATGGCCTTGCGTCCCCCCCACAGGGCGGCTCCCAAACCAGCCGTTGTGGTCTTGTTCATCACGAGGGAGATCACCACATCGTACCCGGTCGATGAACATTGCGATCGGACAGCAAGCATGGAACGCATGGTGCCGTCGTACACATACACAGCGTTGATACGCGGGTCGTTGCGCACAATGGACACATTGCGCGGCGAGGCGACCGCGTCGATCTTGGCGTGCGGTATGTGCTTGGAGAGGACATCGATCAGCGGTGTGGTGACGATCATATCGCCGATGGCGTCATAGCGCAGGAGGAGGATCCTTCGCACCGTGTGCGGGTCGATCGGAGGGGTGAGAGTACGTCTCCTCAACCACCACCGGACAGGTAGCAGGAGACCTTGACGAACAAGTTCAGAGACCCGCATCGCTATATCAACGACAAAAGGAGCGGGCTTCCCCGCTCCTTTGCCGTTGTAGGACTCTTCGTGGAATTATTCCAGCTCGTTCGAAACGTCATAGGAGACGTCTTGCGCCAAGGCATAGATCTTCTCCATGGATGTAGAGATCTCTGCGATCGTCGATGGGTCATCTGACTGATCATAGGACTCTACAGATGGGTAGACATACACTTCTTGGAAGTGGTTGTGCTTGCTCTTGGATTCGAACACGGAATACTCCACGCCGTTTCCGGCATAGTACTGACGCAGCTTTTGAACGGCTGCCAGGTACTCTGGACGCTTTCCGTCTGGAATGCTATAGGAGACTCGGAACAATACGCGTGACATACAACCCCAAATGATGGTCGGGCTTCGTGCTTTTTGTCAAAATTACGGAAGGTGACGGGTGGCACGGTGGAAAGGTTATCCACAATCGTGTCAAAACGCAGCGACTTCACGGATGGCCTCTGCCACTTTGTCGGCGTTTGGCAGCACCGCTTTTTCAAGCGTCGGAGCGAACGGCGTCGGCGAGTCGAATGCCGCCACACGCTTCACCGGAGCATCCAGGAATGTGAAGGCCTTGTCGGAGATCCGGGCCACGATCTCTCCGCCAAATCCTCCCGTCAGTGATGCCTCATGGGCCACGACCACACGACCTGTCTTGCGAACCGACCTTAAGACACCTTCTTCGTCAAACGGCACAAGTGTACGAATGTCAACTACTTCCACGCTTAAGCCGATACTCTTTTCCAGCTCGATCGCTGCCTCAAGGGCCATGTGAACAGCACTGCCGTAGGCGATCACGGACACGTCGGTTCCTTCGCGGACAACACGAACAGTGCCGAAGGGCACCACATGTTCGCCTTCCGGAACCTCACCCTTGATCTTCCGATAGAGTCCCTTGTGCTCATAGAAGACCACGGGATTCTGGTCGCGAATGGCAGAGATCATGAGTCCCTTTGCATCGTCCGGGAAGGCCGGACAGACCACCTTGACGCCGGTGGCGTGCACGAACCAGTTCTCGGAATTCCTGCTGTGGAATGGGTTGGCACCAACTCCCCCGCCCGACGGACCGCGCACGACCATGGGCACGGGAATGCCCCAACGATACGCCGTCGTACCGGCCACGGTCACGATCTGGTTGAACCCGTTCGTCACGAAGTCCATGAACTGCATTTCGGCCACCGGACGCATGCCGTTCAGGGCCGCACCGATGGAGGCGCCAACGATGGCAGCCTCGGAAATGGGTGCATCGATCACGCGTTGCGGACCGAACTCGTCCAGGAAACCTTTTGTGAGCTTGAAGGCGCCACCGTAGACGCCAATGTCCTCGCCGATCATGAACACGGATGGGTCGCGTTGCATTTCATGTCGGATACCGTCGGCGATCGCTTCGAGATACGTGAGTACTGCCACGGTCAATCCTCGATGAATACGTTCTTGAAACCTTCTTCTGCTTCCGGATACGGAAGTTCGAGCGTGCGATCGATAGCAGCGATCATGTCCGAAAGCGTTTTCTCGCGAAGCGTTGTGATCTCATCTGCCGACATGATCTTGGCCTTGACGATCTTCGAGATGTAGTTCTCCACGGGGTCCTTACGCTTCCACTCTTCGAGCAGTACTTTGGGTACGTAGGAGAAATCATCGTGCTCGGCATGACCTCGCATGCGCATCGTCACGCATTCCACCATGGTCGGTCCTTCGCCGCGCCGGGCGCGCTCAACGGCCTCGGTGCAGGTCTTCAGGACGAGCTCCACATCCGTTCCGTCGATGGTCTCGCCGGCCATGCCATAGCCCTTGGCGCGATCCGAGAGGTTCTCGCAGGCGAACTCCATGGAGTTCGGCGTCGAGTAGGCATACTGGTTGTTCTCGATGATCAGGATCAGCGGCAGCTTGCGTACGGCGGCAAAATTCAGCGCCTCGTGCACCTCGCCTACTTGCGACCCTCCATCTCCGATATACGTCATCGAGACCGTGGTCACACCCCGCAACTGGTCGGCCATGGAAAAGCCTGCGGCAACGGGGATCATGGCACCAAGGTGCGAGACGTTGCCATAGATGCGCTTGGCAGGATCGGCATAGTGTCCGGTTCCATCGGTGCCGCGCATCTGCGACCCTTGGCGAGCAAGGTGGTTGATCATGAGTGTGTCGACGTCCTGTCCGAACACGAAATGCGAACCGATGTTGCGATGCATGGGAAAGAGCACGTCGCGTTTCGTGTCGAGCGCATAGGCGCTGCCAACGCTCGTAGCCTCATTCCCCAGCTGCGAGTACACACCACCAAAGGCCTTGCCTTGCCGGTAGAGACGCAGCATGGCATTGTCGAACTCGCGCGCCATGAGCATGTTTTGAAGGAGCTGTCGACGGATGTCGTTCGTGAGCTTCATTTACGAGAAGAGCCAATGAGTGAGCGGATGGATGCTAAGTCGATCGCGAAGCGATGTGGCGATGTTGGGCACACGTGTGTAGATCGTGTCGGATGTGTCGCGATACCATGGCCGGTATCCGTTCGCCGTCATCCACGCCGCGATCTCTTGCAGGAAGGGATTTCGATAGTGCTTCACACCGGTCTCGATGGAGATCACGAGTGGTCGGCTCACCATGTGCCGCAGGACGTACCACTCCCCGCCTTCTACGTCGATGCTCAGCACATCGATGGTCCCATCGTCGATGGCACTGAATTGCACAGCGTCCACCGTGAACGAGTCGGCTTCGTTGGGGTCGTAGGAATCGTTGGCCCGTGCGGGAGAATCCGGCAGGCCTTCGGCAAAGGTCGATGCGCCAACGCGATACAAGCGCAGCGCTCCGGCGGTATCGCTCACGGCCACGCCGTGAATGGTCACGTGGTCCAGACCTCCGAACGAGGCCTTGCACTGCTCCACGATCTGCGGATCGGCCTCGACCAACGTTGTCCGCACACCATCGCGAATGAAACCGAGCACGTTGGACGTGTCCGGAACGTAGACACCCACTTCACAAACGTGAAGTGGGTGTAGGTGAGCATGCGTTATGTGGTCGTAGAAGGTGGTGTTCATTGCGGTGACAAGCACGGCAACAAACATACGCCGTTTACTTCTTCTTCCGAACCTTGGCGATGTCCTTAGCAGCCCATACGCCGCCGGGATTGCCCCAGCTGTTATACACGTAGGTGAGCACAGCAGCAACATCGGCATCGGTGTACTTGGCAGGCAATGGAGCCATCACACCGTTGTATTCCTTACCGTTCACTTTCACTTTGCCCGTCTTGCCATTCACAACTTCCGTTGCAATGGTCTTGCGTGGCATCGACTTGATGTAGTCCGAACCGGCAAGTGGCGGATAGACGTTCGGCATGCCCTGACCGTTCGCTTGGTGACAGGTCTTGCAATACTCGGTGTAGACCTTTTGTCCCTTGGCCATCAATTCACTCTTCTCGTCAGCCGATGCGTTCGTTGCTGCCGTCAACAACGCAATGCCGGCGGCCAGTCCTACAAGTGTGGTTTTCATGATGCATTCCTACAAATTGATTAGATCGAATTGTTGCGTACAAATATAAGACAAACGTGTCCGAATTCTATTGCTCGTCGCAGCAGGAAACTTTTCCATGTTCGACGGGCGCGGGTGGACTGAGGTACGGAATATCCAGCGCCATGCCTCGTACGATGATCACACTACCGACAAGCACAGCGATCACAGGTGCCGCAAATCGGAAGGCGCGACGCAATGGCTGACCGAGCATTACGCCACCAAGCGAGATACCGAGCATCATGGGAACGGTCCCAAGTCCGAACATGGCCATGAACGCCGCACTCCCCGTCACCGTTCCATTCCCTGCCGCACCAAGCAGTGCCGCCGTCACCAAACCGCACGGCAGCAATCCGTTAAATACGCCAATAGTGTACAGCGTGAGCTTCGACCGTTTCGTCATGTTCTTCGCCAACGCCGATCGCACAGGAGCGGTCACACGATGCAGGAAGGCGGAAGGGAGCAGGGACCGATGCCACAGCAATTGCAGCACGGCCGCGATGATCATCAATGAACCGGCCACGATGGAGAGCACGCGTCCGTAGCCCGCCATCGAGATGGCACTGCCGCCAAGACCGATGATCGCGCCGAGCGCACCGTACGTCGAGATACGTCCCAACTGATAGAGGACCCTTCCCGCGATGCGATCGAAACGGGGACCCGGACTTGTGGGCAAGGCCAAGGCAATGGGTCCGCACATGCCTGCACAATGCATGCTTCCTGCAAGTCCCAACATCAATGCCGTGATGAGTTCCATATTGGAGCCTATTCCATGATCGGAAGTTCGGATCGATACGCAACACCGTGCGATGTCCAATCCACCATCACGGTCCACTTCCCTTTTGCATCGTTGCGCACGTCGATCTCTTGCACGCCGGAAGCGTCGGGTTGGATCTCGAACGTCCTGTCCTGCTTCATCGTCGACACGCGATACAGCAGGATCGTCCCCTTGATGTCGGCAACATGGTCAGGTGGAAAGGCAAGTCGCACCACGGAACGATCTGCATCGTAGCGGATATCCAAGGGCGTTGCCAACGAACTGGCATTCACCGATGCACGCATTTGTTCATCGTGCTTTAGACCGTATTCGTAGTAGTCGGTGCGGACGAGGTCGACGTCCTGCGTGAGCGTGAAGGCCACCATGCCCAACGTGCCAAGTGCGAACAGCGAGTACACGATGGTCACGCGCCAGCCCCAATTCAACGTCATAACGAACCTCCAATGAACGACGTGGTCACAGACTTCACTTCTTTGCCCTTCGATCGGATCGAGAGCGTGATCGGCATGGCGCCATGCGTTCCGTCAGCGCCGGGAATGGTGATGATGAAGCGACCCTTGGCAATGTGTCCGCCGTGGACCACATCGAACTTTTCGATCGGCGTGATGATGGCGTTCGCGGGTTGCACGGCGACGATCTCCACGGGAAGTTCGTCGTCGGATTTGTTGATGATCTGCATACGGTAGAAGTTGGCCACACCTTCGGGCGTCTTCACCCAGGTGGTGCCTTCTTGGCGGAGCACGAGCACGTCCAGCATCTCGCGCATCGAGAACAGGACCACAACGGCACTCATCAACACCACCCACACGGCCACATAGGCCTTGATGCGCGTGGTGAAGACCTTGGCAATGCTCTGCTTCACGGCAGTGGCACTTGTATAGCGGATCAGTCCCTTGGGCCTTCCCACCTTCACCATCACCTCATCGCAGGCATCGATGCAGGCTGTGCAGGCAACGCATTCCAACTGGATGCCGTTGCGAATGTCGATACCGGTGGGACAGACGGTCACGCATTGGTGACAGTCCACACAGTCGCCCTTTCCTTCCGGACGGGATTGACCGGCGCTCCATGCATCCTTGTCGGCCTTTGTGAACTTGCCGCGGTGTTCTCCGCGCGTGGTGTCGTAGGTGACGGTGATGGTGTTATCGTCAACGAGGGACGACATGTATCGACCGTACGGACAGACGATCAGGCAGGCCTGCTCGCGGAATCGCGCGAACACCGCATAGAACACGAACGTGAAGGCCACGAGCGGGATAAGGACGGAGGCGTGATGCGCAGGTCCTTCCGTGATGTAGAGCAAGAGCTTGTCGCTCGAGATCAGATAGGCCAGGAAGATGTTGGCAATGGCGAAGCTGATCAGGAAGAAGATCGACTGTTTCAATCCGGTGCGCCAGATCCGATCGGCATTCCACGGTCCGTTATGTCGTTGCGCCTGTTGCACCGGTGTTCCGTCGATCCACCATTCGATCCGACGGAAGATGAATTCGAGGAAGATGGTCTGCGGACATAGCCAGCCACACCAGATGCGACCGACGATGGCCGTAGAGACCACCAACGTGATCACGATCGTGATGAAGACCAAGGCAACGAGGTAGAAATCGTTCGGCCAGAACGGCAGTCCGAAGAACACGAACTGCCGTTCCATGATATTCAACAACATGAATTGATGGCCGTGTACCTTGACGAACGGAGAGATGGCCAGGAAGGCGAGAAGGATGGTGGCAACGATGGCGCGCGAACGGGTATACTTCCCTTTCGGCTGTCGTGCATAGATCCACTTTCGCTTTCCATCAATGGCGATACTCGCAAGTTCATTGCGGTACGACTCATGATCTTCGATCGGTACGTCGATGATCGACACAGGTGTTCCTTATTGACAGGGAAGTTCACGTGCGGGATCGACCGGCTTTGGTTCAGCCGGATTCGTCCCGCGTTTCGAGATCACATACGATGCAACTTGCAACAACTCTTCGTCCGATAGTTTCGTGCCGCTACCATACGGGATCATCCCTTTGTCCGGGAAGCCCGTCGTGATATTGGTCATGATCTCTTCGAGCGAGCAGCCGTGGATCCAGAGACTGTCCGTGAGGTTCGGGCCGACCTGACCGCCCATATCGGCACGGTGGCACGTCACACACAGGTTCTTGTTCTCGAAGATGTCCTTGCCCTTTTCCAGACTAGCGGCATCGGTGAGAAGAACGGCCTTCATGGGTCCCTTCTTCGGTGCATTGGCATACATGGCTTTCGCCTCGGCCACTTCGGCCGTGTATTCGGCAGTGGAGCCGCGTTCCCAGAACCACAGCACGTTCCAGCTTGGACCGGAATAGACGTGGTAATAGAACATGTAGACCACAGAAAGAACGATGGTCACGTAGAATCCGTACAGCCACCACTTCGGCAGATTGTTATCGAACTCTCGAATTCCGTCCGCTTCGTGATCCAGGAGTTTGTCTTTTTCTTGTTGTGCCATTGTCGAGCTCCTTACTTGTTGATATGCGTTGCATCGTGAAGAGGTAGTTCTGCGAGTTCTTGCAGCCGAGTTCGATCGGCACGGAAGAACCACACGATCAGACCAACGAAGACGCTGAAGAAGATCAACAGCGAAATGATCGGCCAAAACTCGATACCGGGAATGCTGGCGAGAACGTTCTTGTACATGATCAGTTCTCCGCTACCGGTGATGCATTCTTCTTCACGTCGGTACCCAGGCGCTGCAGATAGGCGATCAGAGCGACGATCTCCTTCTTCTGGTCAACATCCTTGAATCCGCTCGACCGAAGATTGTCGGCGATCTTCGCGGCTTGCGCCTGTAGATCGGCCGTCGCTTGCGACTCATATCCATCCGGATACGGCACGCCCAGCTTCTTCATCGTGATGATCTTGCCTTCGGTATGCGAGATGTCGAGATCATTCTCATACATCCATGTATACCCTGGCATGATCGATCCGGGCGATGTGCTCCGTGGCTCGCGCATGTGATTAAAGTGCCATGCATCGGGATACTTGCCACCCACACGGTGAAGGTCCGGGCCGGTGCGCTTCGAGCCCCACTGGAACGGATGGTCGTACACGAACTCCCCTGCCAACGAGTACTGACCGTAGCGTTCGGTTTCCGAACGGAACGGACGGATCATTTGCGAGTGACAGGTATAGCATCCTTCGCGGACGTAGATGTCACGTCCCTCGAGCTCAAGCGGCGTATACGGTTTCACCGAGGCGATCGTGGGCACATTGCTTTGCACGAGGAACGTTGGAACGAATTCCACTGCACCACCGATGGCAACAGCAATGAAGGTCAGAACGGCAAAGCGAACGGGCTTCCCTTCCAGCAGGCGATGCCAGTGTCCGCTATGCTCCGGCTCATCCACGCGTACCACGGCCTGTACGTTCTCATTGGCCATGAAGGAGCCGCCCTTTGCGGTCTTGTAGAGATTCCACACACCAACGCAAGCGCCAACGATGTAGAGCGAGCCACCGATCACGCGAAGCACGTACATCGGAAGGATCTGCGTGACGGTTTCGAGGAAGTTCGGATACGTGAGCGTTCCATCGGCATTGACGGCCTTCCACATGAGCGACTGCGTGATACCGCCCCAATACAATGGCACGGCATAGAAGACGATGCCAAGGGTCATCAACCAGAAGTGGGCATTGGCCTGCTTCACGGAATGCAACTTCGTCTGCCACATGCGCGGGAAGATGTAATACAGAACGGCGAAGGAGATACCGCCATTCCATGCGAGGGCACCAAGGTGGACGTGGCCGATGATGTAGTCGGTGTAGTGCGTGATGGCGTTCACGTTCTTGAGCGACATCATCGGACCTTCGAACGTCGACATACCATAGGCCGTGATGCCGACCACCATGAACTTCAACACAGGATCGGTACGGACACGGTCCCAGGCTCCGCGAAGCGTGAGCAGTCCGTTCACCATACCACCCCACGACGGAGCGATGAGCATCAGCGAGAAGACGGCACCGAGTGATTGTGCCCAGTCCGGCAGCGCCGTATAGAGCAAGTGGTGCGGTCCGGCCCAGATGTAGAGGAAGACCAAGGCCCAAAAGTGCACGATGGAGAGTCGATACGAGAACACCGGACGGTCCGCTGCCTTCGGCACGAAGTAATACATCATGCCCAGGAACGGTGTGGTGAGGAAGAATGCAACAGCATTGTGTCCGTACCACCATTGCACCAGTGCATCCTGCACACCGGCATACATCGAATAGCTCTTGAGGAACGTCACCGGAAGCGCAAGCGAGTTCACGATGTGCAACAAGGCCACCGTGAGGAACGTGGCGATGTAGAACCAGATCGCAACGTACATGTGCTTTTCACGACGCTTGACGATGGTTCCCATCATGTTCCAACCGAAGACCACCCACACGAGAGCGATGGCGATATCGATCGGCCATTCGAGCTCTGCGTATTCCTTACTCGTGGTGATGCCAAGCGGCAACGTGAGCGCGGCGCTTACGATGATCGTTTGCCAACCCCAGAAGTGGACCTTGCTGAGCAGGTCGGAGAACATTCGCGCCTTGCACAAGCGTTGCAACGAATAGTACACACCAACGAATATGGCATTCCCTGCAAAGGCGAAGATCACAGCATTCGTGTGCAGCGGACGGAGGCGACCGTAGCTTAGGAACGACATGTCGCCCAAGAAGTCGGGCCACCGCAATTTGATGGCAACGATCAGGCCGACGAGGAATCCAACGATCCCCCACACCATCGTTGCGATCGCGAACAACTTCACGATCTTGTTGTCATAGGCGAACGATTCGACCCTGCCCTTCGATTCGGGTTGTCCGCCGGTAGTAGTAGTTGCGTCCATACGCGTCCCCGCAAATAATGAATGGTTATGGCTTGTCTGTTGGAGTTCTGTCGTCAAACAACATCGTGATGGCCGGTGTATGCACATCGTCGAACTGACCTCGCTTCGTGGCCCACAAGAAGGCCAGGAGAAATCCTCCCGAGATCAACAACGAGCACAACACGAGCACAACAACAACGCTCATAGATACCTCCGTGCATACCACCGTGCACCTGCCACACTCACACCGATCACGGTGAGCGAGCTCACCGGCATGAGAATGGCCGTGGCAAGCGGCGTGAGGATCCCTACCAGCGCCAGCGTGAGGCCGAGTGCATTGTAGGCGATCGAGATGATGAAGTTGAACACGATCACACGTCGCATCGACCGTGCATACCGCAGGAGTCCGTCAAGATTCGAGAGTTGATGCGCACGCATGATCACGTCGCAGGCCGGCACGAGCGTGGCCGCATCGTCGGTGACGGCAATGGCCACGTTGGCGGCGCGCATGGCGCCCGCATCGTTGAGGCCGTCGCCGACCATCAACACATGTCGACGTTCCGTGCGCAACTCGTTGATCCGATCCACCTTCTCTGTGGGTCGTTGCGAGAAGTACATGGAGGAGGGCGGAAAGGCGCCAGCGAAGACATCGCGATCGCGATCCGTGTCGCCCGACAGTAGCCAGAGCGTTGCCCGCGTGCGCAACCGGTCGATCATGGCAGCAATGCCCGTGCGGATCGTTGGACGTGCATGGACCGCGCCAACAACACGTCCATCCACACTCACCCACACCGACGCCGACGTTTGTTGCTCGGCTCCTTCACCATGCACGAAGTCGTGCGAGCCGATGCAGACGGATTGTCCGTCAACAGAACCGGTGATACCTTGTCCGACATGCTCGGCAACATCGTCGACCGTACATGCATCGCTCGATGTCGCATCATCATCCAAGGCCTTGGCCACGGCACGACTCATCGGGTGGGCGCTCTGCATGGCCACTGCGATCACGGCACGACGTTCTTCGTTGGTGAGCTCACGTCCCTCATAGCGCACTGCAGGTGACGGCATGGTAAGTGTACCTGTCTTGTCGAAGACCACATCCGTCGTCCGCTCCAGCTCCAGCATCGAGCCGATGTTCTTCAGAAAGATCCCTTTCCTCCCTGCCAACCCCATGGCCGTTCCAAGGGTGATTGGGGCGGCAAGGGTCAAGGCGCACGGACAGGCAATGATGAGCACGGCCGTGAACACATTCAGAGCAATGGCATAGTTCGGAAGCCACAGGAGGAAGCCGAGGACGGCGACGCCAATGGCGAAGACGGTGAACCACTGACCGAATCGGTCGGACAATTGCAGCCACGTCGAGCGTTGCACGCGCGTGGACGAAGAGTCCCAGAGCGATGCGAGATAACTGTGCGACACATCTTTGACGGCGGCAAGCTTCATGGCGGCGCCGACCACTCTTCCGCCTGCATACACGAACGATCCTTCGGTGCACTCAACGGGAAGCGCTTCGCCGGAGACGAAGGAATAGTCGACGTAGCCGCACTGACCCAGCAGGACGCTGTCGCATGGGATCACTTCCCCATTGCGGATCTGCATCGTGTCGCCGACGACGATGCCTTCGATCGGTATCACCTCTTCTTCCTGCTTTCGCTCGACGCGAACAGAAAGCGGGAAGAAGGAGCGATAGGTACGGTCGAAGGAGAGTGCGTCGAAAGCTCGCTGTTGAAAGAGTCGACCCACCAACAGAAAGAGCACGAGTCCCGCGAACGAGTCGAGGAACCCTTCACCCGCCCCACCGGCAATGTCAGCCACGCTTCGTGCGAAGAGCACGAGGATACCAAGGGACACAGGCACGTCCAGATTCACCCGTCGAGCGCGCAACGCCCCAGCGGCCGAGCGGAACCACGGCGATGCACTGAAGACGAGCACCGGAACCGAGAGGATGATGCTGGCGATCTGGAACACGGTGATCAGAGCGGGCTGCATCGTGCTCGCGCCGAAGTATTGGGCCACGCTGAAGAGCATGATGTTGCCCGCGGCAAAGGCGGCTACGCCAATGCGCAAATAGAGGGCCCGGATGGCGGAACGGTCACCGCCTTGTTGAAGGTGCGATGCGCCTGCTTCGATGCGGACGACAGGCTCGTAGCCGATCGACGTCAGCATGGTGGCAATGGCTCGGAGGGTGGTGCGCGACGGATCGAATTCGATCGTGACCTGTTTGCGCATCACGTCGACCGTGCTGCGAAGGACGCCGCTGTCGATGCGGTCGAGTTGTTCCAACAACCACACGCACGACGTGCAATGCATGCTTGGAATGCTCAGTCGCACCCGATGCATGGACTCGGAGGAATACTCAAGAAGCTGTCGCGCTACGGAAGGGTCATCCAGCGCCGCAAAGGCATCGGCCGGCATGGGCCGCTGGCGCATCGACACACCGGCATGGTCGTCGTGTTGATAATAGTCGCAGAGATCGTTGGCGTGGAGGATCTCGTACACCGACTTACATCCATTGCAGCAAAAGGGATGCTCTTGCGCGTCGACGATATGTCCCGTACAGAGCTCGCCGCAATGCACACAGGGCACATCAATGGATGTGTTAGTAGGAATCATCGCGCAAATCTTCGGAATTCAACGTCGGTTCCGAATGATTTTTGTCATGACTTCTCAGCTTCGATCGAAAAGTGCGCGAGTCGGACGTTCAATTCGTTGGCCTTGGCCGCCAGGGAGGAGAGTGTGGTCTTCTTTGCCACGCTGGTGAACTTCAGGCGCAGTTCCACCCAGTGTTCGTGCACCGGACATGGTTCATCGTGTCCGCATCCCGGGAGCCCCAGCATGCACTCCGTGAACACCTTTGTCCCGTCGATCGCACTGATCAGGTCGTACAGGCTGAAGTTGGACGGGGTCTTGGAAAGCGACACTCCCCCTCTGGGTCCTCGATACGACAGCATGATCCCTGCCTGCGTGAACTGCTGCAGGACCTTCGTGAGGAAGTGGAACGAGATGTTCAGGTGCTCAGCGATCTGACTGATGGCCACATAGTCCTTGCCGCCTTGCGCAGCAACGTAGATCGCGGCCTGGATACCGTAGACACAGCTTTTCGACAGGATCATAGCTCAGCCAGATGATTTCGGTATTCGGACTCCGAATACCAAAATAGGCCAGAGAGCGGTGCGAGTCAAGGCAATAATTGGGGGTAAGAAAGGGAGAGGGTAGCGACAGCTGTTAGCCGCAATTGATCAAATGTCTCTCCTAGACAAACCGTCAAGTCAATGAACTTCATTCGGTGTGTGGTTGGACCGCTACACGTGGAGACAATAGGCTTAAAATGAATGCGCTTGAGATCATGATGAACACCTTGAACTCACTACCCGGAACAAAAAACAGAAAAATGCATGCTGAACTATGTGAGCTATTGAATCTCAGCACCTAAGGCAGACTATTCTACAATTCTCGTCAATAACAAGCATACACCTTTCGCCAATCTCTCATTTTTCGAATGCACTTCAACGACATTCACCTGTCGCTTGAATGGTCAGCGTTGATCAACAACTCAGTTATCACACATTCAAATAGCTCAGTTAGTCTCTTTACTCTATCCGAGTATGTTGCCAGATCTCTATAAGAATGAGTAACGAGGTTTCTGACACTATAAACACAATCAGCGAATGACCTGGTATTCATGACACGACCAATATCTGCAAGAAGAAATTTCGCTTCATTCTCAAACTCTGCCTTCAGTTTGCCATCAATCAACGAGGTGTTTAACAAGGATGCAACTACTGATCGTTCGGATGAAGATCTGTTAACTGACTCTCTAAAGTCATTCTTTGTCATCTCCCCCTTCTGATATCGCTCTATGTACTCATTGAACTTTGTTACAGTCTTCTCCTCTATGAAGTACTCAACAATCTGATACAAGAGTATAAATCGAACTAGATAATGGTCAGACTGCAGCAAATGCTCCATATAAAGCGACTTAATGAATTCATTGCTAGTAATGTTGTAAACAGCCTTTTTCAACAAGACTCTAGTTCGATCCTTCCTTCTCATGCCCGAGACAAATTCAGATCGATCGTATATGGCTTTTGATTTTGGTGAACCTCCAAACAGCAGATACCCGTACCGATAAAATGATAGCACATAGTTCTCTATTCTAAAGTCTGCAATCTTTGCAATTGCATCTTTGCTCATAATGCAGACAACAACATTCCCAAAAACCTCCGCCAACGTTCGATACTCACCCCACTCGCCATTCTCGGAGATACTAACATCAAGTTCCAGCAGCTTACAGTAGGCAATGTACTTGTAATTGTTAAGGTTAAGGTAATCCCGATAGTCATTATCATTCGACTCGAGAATTGTAATCGGAAATATCCAACCCAATCTCTCGCGTTGATGTGTACTTTCATAAACTTGAAACACGTCGTTCTCAGCATTCAAATACGGGTTTTCAAACAGATATATCTCGAACCATTCCTTGTCCCATCCTGAAGTCGCTTCAGGATAGTAATGAAACTTCACACCCGAGTGATCAATACTACTTACTTTAAAGTAGCTGACATTGCCTTCATCAATGAACTCAACTCTGTCAAGTATAACTTCAGTATCGAGAACATTATTAGATAGCTTAAGAGGCATTGTTACTTTGTTTTTCTCTCATACTGCTTAAAAGCTTCACTAATTGAGGTTTCAACGTCAATGAAGCCATCAGATTTCCTGTCAAACAGTTCTCGGAAGAAATAGTGAAAGAACATTCTTTGGTCATTACCGATTTTTTTTGCAACGATTCTAATACCATCTAGTCTAACAATCAGTGTATTCAAAACAGTGTCTATATTCACGCATTGAAGTTCATTGATCATGTCTATAACATCAGAGGTTCCTTTAATCGCACCAAAATCAATCAGCTTCCCTAATGCAGAACCAAAACCAGTCATAACCTGTGACTTGTTAAAGATCTTAAGAGCGGTCTTTGCGAACGGTTGACCAGTAAGTCTCTGCTCCAGCCCCACTTCATCAAACACCCAATCACGTCCAAGCGAACTCATCTTTCTGACAAATGCATCATACGTTTTGAGAAAATCAAGGAACAAGTCACTTCCCTTGTTTTCCACAGCGAGTTTTTCTAGGCTCTTTATGTTATCGAGAATGTCCGTTCGGTCGATAGTCAAGTAATCTCTGTCCAAGTAGGAAGTAAATCCTTCAATGATGTCACGAAACTTGTACTCACCTTCGACACTTGGAATGTCATCATCAACTTCTTTAATCAGTTTGATTCCCTCAACACCATGCTGGATGTAATCTGAATATATGATCTCAATCTGATGACGGCTTGACATTGGAGTTTGCCCAGTGTTAAGTGTCAGCATTCTATAGAGAATACCCAGCTTGTTGATTCCAATGTATATCTCGATTCGCAACTTTGCAGACAATACAATAGACGTTTCAGGATCACCCTTCTCCTCAAGTTCATTCACTAGATCTCTGATGGTATAAGTTCTTTGAAGCCCGTCAAGGATGATTAGCTTATCGTTATTGCTGCTTATTGTCTCTAGAAGAGCCTCATCTTTCTCATCTTTAGTTGGCTTTGCGTCCATGGCAAGAGCAAGCACAATTGGAGGGATCACACAACCTTGACGAAGGTCTGTCTTCAACAGACTGTAAACGGAAGATGAGGACTTCACTCTCCTTCTTTGGAACTCATTCTTGTCTAGAATGTTCTTTGAAAGGCCATAGTACTCCCCAATAGTTGTCTCGATCAGTAGATTCAAGGATTCAATTCTTTGGTCAAATATCTTGCTTTTGATTTGCATGTCATTCTCTTAAAATGAACCAAGTGACAGATTGGAACGTTGCCGATTCGTGTTTCATCGAAAGTTATGGCGCTTCATTTGGAAGATAGACCCTCACTAAAGTCGCCGTATCTGTGTTAACGGCAAATTTGGCAACAAACGCATCGAATGTAGTGTTTATTTGGACGCAACTTCTAAACAGTTGCATCAGGGCTTGCATCGAAGGACTCACAGCAGCTCTGGACATGAATGACAACTTTAATATAGGCTTGCGACCTATCCATTTCCAATGCCTGTTCCATAGTTTCCTCCCGTGAAAGGAACAACTGAACAGCTAACCTACTTCTACCTACCCAGTCAACTTCTCCACCGCCGCATGGTCTACCAGATCGGCATAGAACACATGCCACTCGAAGATCTCATGGGTGCCGATCTCGAGCATAGGGTCTCCGGAGACGAGGGCTTCGGCTTCGGTGGCTGATGAGGCGCGGACGACGGTGAGGCCGCCCATGTGGGTTTCGAATCCCCCACCACCGCAGGCGACGAGGACGTTCTTGGCCTTGAGCTCGCGTAGCCATTCGAGGAGCCGTGGAAGACGGTCTTCGAACTGCGTGGCATCGAACGTTTCATCCGGCTCGTTGGCGCGCCAGATGATGGCATAGTACATTGTCATCGTGCCTCCTCGTCCTCGTTAGGCGTAGTAGAGCGGGAATGAACGCGGGTCGGACTCGTGCAGCATCTCGTAGATGGTCTCGAAGACGTGTTCGGCCTCGGGCTTCGACCAGTAGTTGCCATCGGTTCCGTAGGCCGGACGATGTTCGGCGGCGCAGAGGGTGCGCGGCTTGCTGTCGAGCAGACTCCATCCGCCCTGACGTTCGAGGACGTGCTGCATCATGTACGAAGTGGCCCCACCAGGCACGTCTTCGTCAAGGAAGAGCACGCGACCGGTCTTTTGCAGCGAGGACTGAATGATGCCACTGGTGTCGAATGGCAACAGCGTCTGCACGTCCACCACTTCGATGCTGGCACCGACGCGTTCGAGGAGCGTGGCTGCTTCGAGAGCTACGCGACAGGATGCGCCGTACGTGACGACGGTCACGTCGGTCCCCTCGCGAATCACTTCCGGTACACCCAGCGGAACCGTCATGGTGCCGATGTTCTCGGGAAGGGCTTCCTTGAGTCGGTATCCGTTGAGAACTTCCACCACAATGGCGGGATCGTCGCCGGCCAAGAGCGTGTTGTACATGCCGGAGGCTTGGACGAAGTTGCGTGGTACGCAGACGTGCATTCCGCGGACGAGATTGATGATGCCGGACATGGGCGATCCGCTGTGCCAGATGCCCTCAAGACGATGTCCGCGCGTACGCACGATCACCGGCGCCTTCTGTCCACCCTTCGTCCTCCATTGCACCGTTGCCAGATCGTCGCTCATGAGCTGCAAGGCATAGAGCACATAGTCGAGATACTGGATCTCGGCAATGGGACGGAGGCCACGCATGGCCATGCCGATGGCCTGACCGAGAATGGTGCACTCGCGAATGCCAACGTCACTCACACGCATCACGCCATACTTAGCCTGCATGCCGATGAGTCCCTGATTCACATCTCCGAGCTTACCGGCATCTTCTCCAAAGGCGATCAACCGTGGTTCGCGTGCGAACGCCGCATCGAACATGGCATTGATCACTTCACTGCCATTCACCATCGGTGCATCGGCCGCGTAGCGAGCGGGTTCGTGCGTGACGCGCAGGGGTGACCATGCGGACTCGCTGTACAGGTGCGATGCATAGAGCGGTCGGATGCGCGCATCGTACTTGGTGCGCCATGCTACGAGCGGCTGACGTACGTGAGTGGGCGCCGTCCGCGCGGACAGGAGTGCGCGATGCATGGCGATCATGATGTCGCGGCGGAAGGGCTCACGGATGGAGCGCAGTTCTGCGCTTATCGCAAGCAATTCTTGTTGTTGTGCAGCACATGCCGGATCGTTGGCCATGGCATCGATGAGCGTTGCGGCCTCTGCCACTTCATCCCGCAGTGGTTGCGCATAGGCATTCCATGCGGCTGTGCGTGCATCCTGTGCTTCGGCCGTGGCGGCCGTTTCGATGGCGACGAGTTCTTCTTCCGTGGCAAGCCCTTCGCTGAGGATCCATGCACGCATACGCGTGATGCCATCGAAGTCCTTTTCCCATTGCAGACGCTCGGGCGATTTATAGCGTTCGTGCGAGCCCGACGTGGAGTGTCCCTGTGGTTGCGTCACTTCGATCACATGCACGATCTGCGGCACATGTTCCGTGCGTGCGGTCTGCGCTGCGCGGGCATACGTGTCGACGAGGGCCGGATAATCCCAGCCGTGGACGACGTGAATATCAAAGCCATCCTTTGTTCCGGGACGTCGTTGGAAGCCGGCAAGACATTCGCCCACGTTCGACTTCGTCATCTGCACATCGTTCGGCACCGAGATGCCGTATCCGTCGTCCCAGATGCTGATCACGGCCGGTGCATGGAGCACGCCGATCGCATTCACGCTCTCCCAGAACATCCCCTCGGCGGCACTGGCATTGCCGATGGTGCCGAAGGCCACTTCGTTGCCCGTGGTTGATGATTCCGTGAACGCATGCAGAGCCTCGATCTCGCGGTACAGCACGGAGGCATAGGCCAGTCCCACCAGGCGCGGCATTTGCGAGCCTGTGGGCGACACGTCGGCACTTACATTGTAGCGATCCGCCTGTCCAAGGAAGGCGCCATTGTCGTCAAGGAATCGTGTTGCGAAGTGGCCGTTCATAGACCGACCGGCACTTGATGGTTCTGCCACCACATCGGTGTGCGCATACAACTGCGCGAAGAACTTCTGGATGTCGCTCTCGCCAATGGCGAACATGAACGTCTGATCGCGGTAATAGCCGCTGCGCCAATCGCCGGGTTGGAAGGCCCGTGCCATCGCCAGTTGCGCGACCTCTTTGCCGTCGCCGAAGATCCCGAATTTTGCTTTCCCGGTCAGTACTTCCTTCCGTCCCAGGAGCGATGCCTGTCTGCTGGCAACGGCCAAGTGGTAGTCACGGAGGATCTGTTCGGAGCGAGGTGAGGCCTTGGTCTTCTTTTTCATAGCCCCAAAAATACGAATTAGGGCTACTCGAACAGGGTGTGTTGTTCGGGCGCACCCTCGATGGCCCGTCGCACGATCTCTTCGGCACGGAGCAAGGTGGAAGGGAGGTCGCGGTTGATGAGCACTTCGTCGAACCGGTCCCTATTCCCCATCTCCATCTCTGCTCGGTCCAGCCGCAGGGCGATCTGCTCGTCGGACTCCGTCCGTCGATCACGCAATCGTTGCTCCAGCGTCCCAAGGTCCGGCGGCGCCACGAAGATCAGCAGCGTGTCGTCGGGGAAGGCGCGCTGCAACGACAGTGCCCCTTTCACATCGACGTCGAAGATCAGGAACTCGCCGCGGTTCAGCGCTTCCTGCACAACGCTTTGCAACGTGCCGTAGTAATTGCCGAAGATCTCTTCGTATTCGATCAGGTCGTGCCGCTCGATCCGATGCCGGAACTCGTCGCGGGTCAAGAAGAAATAATCTCGAGCATGCTCTTCGTTCGGACGCATCGGACGGGTGGTGGCACTCACCGAGAAGCGAAGCTGCGGGAATGTCTTGAGCAAGTGATGGGCAACAGTGGTCTTGCCCGCACCGCTGGGAGCACTGAGGACGATAAGGTGCTTGGTTGTCATTCCACGTTCTGGATCTGTTCACGAATGCGCTCGAGCTCTTCCTTCATCCCAACCACAAGCTTTGCGATCTCTGCATCGTTCGTCTTCGATCCGATGGTGTTCACTTCGCGATTCATTTCCTGCAGGAGGAAGTTCAGCTTTCGACCAACGGCCTGACCTTCGGCAAGGTTCTCGCGGAAGAACTTGAAGTGACTGCGTAGGCGGACGGATTCTTCCGTGACGTCGAGCTTCTCCGAGAGGATGACGATCTCCAGCATCAGACGCTGCTCGTCGAAGGTCTCTTCGCCCATAAGCGTTCGCACGCGCTCGAACAGACGCTCGCGCTCGAGCGGGACGCGCTCGGCGGACCGTTGCTCGATGATCACGAGCGACGCTTCCATGGTCTTGAGCCGAGCTTCAAAATCACGTTCGAGCTCTGCACCTTCGGCGGCGCGCATGGTGTTGAGATTGGTCAAACACTCGACCAAGGCAAGCTTGATCTCGGGCCACACGTCGGGTGCACCATCTTGAGCCTTGCCGCCTTGGAAAATGGCATTGAAGGGCAAGAGATGATCGATGGTGAGCTCGCCTGCAAGACCGAGCTCGCGCTGGAGTCCACGCAGGGCATCGGCATAAGCGCGGGCCACGTCGACGTCGACCGCCACGGACGTTGCCGTGGTCACATCTTCCTGACGGACATAGAGCGATAGCGAGCCACGGGACACGTTCTCGCGAATGGTCTCGCGGATGGCGCCCTCCTTGTCGGACCAATCTTTTGGAATGCGCGTGGAGAGTTCGAGATACCGTCCGTTCACGCATCGCACTTCAAACGTTGTCGGCACTCCGCTGATGGTGCGTTCCGCCTTGCCATATCCCGTCATCGATCTGATCATGCATCCTCGTTCGAATGGAGTGAAGCCGCAAAGATACGGCTACATTTGTAGCATGCATCGTTCATCTGTTGACCCTCTTCAACGCTGGCATGACGCGGCCTTGGTCTTGCGCGAACGTCTGCAGCACGTTCTCCATGGTCGGTCGTTGTCCATGACCATGATCGCCGGATCCGGCGTGATGGATGCCTTCGACCCCATGACGACCGTTGCCGAGGTGTCGTATCGTGACCTGCCGGGCATACCGGAGCCGACGGTGTCGGGTCATGCCCACGTGTTTCGGGTGGTCGACGTCTCCGGCATCCTCGTTGGCGTGTTCGGCGGACGGTTCCATGTGTATGAAGGCCACGACGTATCGACCATCCTGGCCCCGGTGGCGATCTCCCGCCATCTGGGTGTGCGCCATCTGTTGATCAGCAATGCTGCCGGCGGTCTCCATCCTGCAAGTGCTGTTGGCGATGTGATGCTGGTCTGCGACCTCCTGAATGCTACGATGCTATCCCTTCCGCCCTGCCTCCCTCCCCCACCGGTGAGGAACAGAGCCGTGATCGATGCGCGGTGGCATGCCGACATTCTGCGGGGATGCATGCAACGGTCGACGGCGGTGCGACAGGGAACGTATGTGCAGGTGACCGGACCGTCGTATGAGACGCGGGCAGAGATCCGCATGGCGCGCCGCATGGGAGCCGATGCCATTGGCATGTCGACGGTGCTCGAAGCGCAGTATGCAAGCGCCATTGGCATGTCGACAGCCGTCTGTTCGATGATCACCAACACGCTGAGCGATACACGACGCGCCATTGTCTCGCATGCAGAGGTGCTGGATGCAGCACTGATGGCACGAACGACCATGCGTGTCGTGATCGAGGCAGCGGCACAGTCGGTATCTTTGCCGACATGATGAGAACATGGCCCCTCTTCGTTTTGGTCGCAGTCCTGTGCATGGCCTGCGCATCGTCGCGAAATGCAAAGCTTGGGCGCACCTATCATACCGATGAGGCGCCCTTCCAGATCAATGCCATGCGCCTTGCCGACTCCAGCTTGAAGCTCACGTTCGTTGGTCCGGCACGTTTGCGCACACCCGACCCCATCATTCGATGGGTGCAAACGGCCATCGGCACATCGGAGAACGACCTCTCGGACACGCTCGTCTTCACAACGGCACAAAGCGGTGCGCCGGGCGTTGACCGCACGGTGCATCTTGTGGGGTACACCACATGGTCGTCGCGCAAGGCAAAGACGGCAACCACCATCGTCTGTGATGTGAGCCTTCAAACATCGACCGACGAAGTGATCTTCCGACAGGTGATCCCCATCACGGCCGCCCGTCCGATCAGCCTCGAAGGGTTCACGCAGCTCACGTCGGACTCGACCATGGACATCGGTGCGACCGTGCGACGCATCTTCTTGCCCACGGGCGAGTTCCTCCCAACAGCAGAGACCATTCGTGTGCTCATCTCCGATGAGAACGGACAGGTGATCTGGCGCAGTGATGTTGGCAAGGTGTTCCAGCAGCGCGTTGGACTGGTGCAACCGCAGCGACTCGACGAAGTGCAGCGCATGGCGATCTCGTGGGATGGGACGGACATGCAGGGACAGAAGGTACCCACCGGCAAGTACACGGCAGAAGTGATCATTCCGGCAAAGCCCTCTGCCTATACCACGTCGTTCGCCTTTTCGTGGTCGTTGAAATGAGGCACGAACATTGGATGCGTCATGCGCTGGACCTTGCATTGCGAGGAACAGGTCGTGTGAGCCCCAATCCACGCGTCGGCTGTGTGATCGTCCACGAAGGTGTTGCAATCGCCGAAGGGTGGCATGCCGTGTTCGGTGGCATGCATGCAGAGGTCCACGCTCTCTCGTCACTCGCATCCGTCCCCTCCGATGCCACACTCTACGTCACGCTCGAACCATGTTCGCATCATGGGAAGACGCCGCCCTGTGTGAATGCCATCATAGCATCGGGCATCAAGCATGTGGTAGTAGGCACCATCGATCCGAATCCGAACGTTGCCGGCAAGGGCATCGACACCCTGCGTGCTCATGGTGTGCAGGTGACCGTTGGCGTGCTGCACGATGAGTGCCAATGGATCAATCGGGCCTTCATCAAGCACATCACCTCGCACCTTCCCTATGTGATCCTTAAAGTGGCGCAGTCGCTCGACGGGAAGATCGCGGCGGCCGATGGCACATCGAAATGGATCACGTCCGAGGCAAGCCGCCGTCGCGTGCACGAACTCCGTGCCGAGGTCGACGCTGTGCTCACGGGCATTGGCACAGTGCGAGCGGACGACCCGTTGTTTACCGTGCGCGACGTTGAAGGAAGAAGTCCGGCCCGCATCATCGTCGACGCCCAATGCTCGCTGGACCCAACGTCGCACCTCGCGACCACAGCACTCGAGCATCCCACTTTTGTGTGCTGCGACGAGGCCATGATCGCTTCGCATGCGGCAGCACGCCTTCGAGATATTGGCCTGGTGGTACTCGGAGCGCCGAGCGTGCAAGGCAGGCTCGATCTGCGCGCGCTATTCTCGACCCTTGGAAGTGAACATCAGATCGCCTCCATCCTCGTCGAATGCGGTCCACGCCTTGCCACCTCGCTCCTTCACGGTCACCACGTCGATGAACTGCGGCTGCACATCGCACCGATCATCCTGGGTGCGGGCTTTGCCTGGAACGACCTCCCCTCCATGGCGCCTGCTTTGGCACCGCGTTGGAACATCGTGGCACAGGACCATGTGGGCACCGACGTCCACCTTACCTGTGTGCCGGTCAATGCCTAATTTGCGCCCCATGCAGCGCATCTCGTTCTCGTTCTTCTTCGTCATCCTCCTTACGCTCTGTTCTTCGCACGGTCTGCTCGCACAGTCACTCGACCCTGCGCTGAAGGCTGCGCGTGAACAACGGTGGGCGGATGTCTTGAAGCTTGTTGAGCCGATCACGGCATCGAAGCGTGCAACGCCGCAAGCATGGCTGCTCAAGGGCATGGCGCTGGGTCAGCTCGGGAAGCATGCAGAGGCCTGCGAGATCGGTCAACGTCTCGTCCGCACCAACCCTTCCTCCTTGCAGTACTACCTCTTCCTTGCCGAGAATCTTCAGAAGGCCAAGGAGATCGACTCTGCCATTGCCGTGCTGAAGGACGCATCCGTCCGCTTTCGCGACAGCGCTCAGGTGCAGTATGCACTAGGCGTTGCGTATATGTCGGCAAAGGAGTGGGAGTTGGCCATCACTCCGCTCGAAGAGACGATGATGCGACGTCCGGACAATGCGAATGTGATGATGCTCCTTGCCGAATGCTATGCACGACTGGAGGAACATGCTGCGGCAGCCGATCTGTATGGTCGCATTGCCGACATGCAACCCAACAACCTTGCGGCACGACGTGCTCTCGGCGTTACCCTCTTGCAGATGGATCAAGTGGATTCTTCCATCGTGGTCTTGCGCGGTGTGATGAAGGACGATCCGAAGGACCGCGCTGTGGTGCCCACGTATGCAGCGGCCTTGAATGCAGCGAAGCGCTACCCAGAGGCCATTGCCGTGCTCCGTCAATTCGTCCAGCAATATCCCGGCGAAGCCGATGCCTGGTACAATCTTGGTGTGGCACAGCAGAATGCAGGCGACGTCGACTCTGCCGTGCGATCGTTCAAGAAGGCCATCGTCATTCGTCCCTCGTTCGCCGATGCCTACTTCAACATGGCCCTGGCCTATGATGCCCGTGGTTTTTCAGAAGATGCCTTGCAGGCGTTTCAACGTGCGGCATTGTTGAAGAAGGACCTGGCCGCAGCGTGCTACAACTCGATCGCCATCATCTATCGTTCCCAGAGCAAGATCGACGAATCGCTGGCTGCCCACAAGCAGGCGATGGCGCTCGCTCCTGACGACCCTCGCGCCTATGTTGCTCTTGGATACACCTACTACATCGCTTCGATGTTCCAGGAAGGCATCGACTTCCTGGAAGGGGCACGGAAGAAGTTTCCGACCGACCTCGACATTCTTACGCCACTGGGACAATGCTATGTGCGGACAGGAAAATTCGAAGAGGCGCGCGCCATCATCGCCACACTCACGCCTGTGAAGCCCTCCGCCGCAGAATCCATTCGAGAGATCATGAAATGAATCCACGACCGCTTCGGTGGAACACGTGTATCGTCCTGCTGTTCGCCTTCCTCTCAGTTACATCGCTCTTCGCACAACGCTCGCTCACCGATCCATCGACACGATTGCTCGATTCGGCACTTGCCGTGATGGGCATGCATCGGTATGATCTCAGTATGCCACCGGACCTGATCGTGGCCGACGATCATCGCGTGCGTGCGCATGACCGACTCTTCACGGATCCCCTGGCGGCCTTCGATATGGCCGACCAAGCCAAGCGTTTGAGCTACGATCGGAGTCCGGACGGGATCGACCAACACGCGGCCTTCATGATGAAGACCGTCGTCCTGGGCGACCACGAACGTCACGTGTACGAGAGCGCCATGCCTGCCGACACGGTCATCCGTCGCCTTCGCATCGATCCGTCGGTGCCCGCCGGTTTCGTCGGCTCGACCGTCCTGTTCCAATACGTGAGCGCCTTCCTTCTTGCACACGATGGCGTGCGGGAAGCACATGAGAACTTCCGCGGTAATCCCCTGCTTGCCGACATGTGCGATTCGCTCTGGATGCTGAGCACCGAAGATGAGCATGGCAGCATTTGGGAATTGCACGACAAGGAAGTGTCGGGCATGGAACGCGCGCGTACGTTCTTTGCCATGGCCGATCCTGTGAAGATGGTTTCCGTGTACAACCATGGCTGGTCACTGTATCAACAGCTCATGCAGTATGTGCGCATCAGTGGCGGGATCAAGGAACTGCTGCGCGATAGTGTGCACACGGTCACGCTCAAGACACCCTATGGTCGGATCGCCTTGGGTGGACCCGGCAACGACGTCTACAGCGGCGAGTATGCGTTGATCCTTGATGTTGGCGGCAACGATGTCTATCACGTGCAGAACACATCGAAGGCCGATGCGTTGGCCATGCCCATTCGATGCATCGTCGATCTCGGTGGCGACGATCTCTATGCATCGGGTTCCTATGGGATGGGATGCGGCATCGGTGGTGTCGGGATCGTCATCGACAAGTCCGGGGACGACACGTATTCCACCGGCGACTTCTCGCTTGCATGCGGTGTCTTCGGTGTTGGCATCGTGCATGACCTTGCCGGGAACGACATGTACACGTCCGGACTGAACAGTCAAGGATGCGGCATCTTCGGCATGGGCGTCCTTCTCGACGATGCAGGTCAGGACATGTATCGCGCTCATGCACAAGCACAAGGATTCGGTGCAACGCGCGGGTATGGCGTCCTCTCCGATCTCGACGGCAACGATCAGTACATCGCTGCAAGTCCATACACCGACGTGCTCCGCTACGAAGCGCACTACACCACGTTCACCCAAGGTGCGGGGCTCGGCTACCGTCCGCTTGCCAGCGGTGGCTTCGGTTTCTTGTTCGACCGACATGGCAACGACGTGTATGCGACGGACATCTACGGTCAAGGCACCGGCTACTGGTTCGCCCTTGGCGCACTGTGTGATGACGACGGTGAAGACCGCTATCAGGCCTATCAGTATGCACAAGGCGCCGGTGTGCACTTTGCAAGTGGGGTGCTTCGCGACCACCTTGGTGATGATGTGTATGTCTCGCATGGCGTGAGTCAGGGATGCGGACACGACATTGCCTTCGGATCGCTCATCGACGAGGCAGGGAACGACAACTACGTTGCCGAGTCGCTCTCGCTTGGCGCTGGCAATGCGAACGCCGTCAGCATTCTGATCGATGAGCGCGGGAACGATTCCTACATCGCCACCAACACCACGAACACCATGGGCTTCTCGGACTTCCGTCGGTCCTATGGTATGATCGGTGTGTTCGCCGATGGAGGAGGAACGGACACGTATGGCGGCACGGGGCGGAACAACTCCACGTCGATCCAGAGTTCGTACGGCGTCTTCGCCGACATGAACGTCACCACCACACGCGCAGGCGCAGCGCCGCAAGCAGAGCCGACGTATGCATCCGTTCCGCTTGCCAACAGCGCCGACTCGCTCTTCATTCAAGCATCGGCAGCTCCGTTGCGGTTTCAGAACAACGTCAAGCCCGCTCGTGAGCGCCTTGCCGCCATGGGCCTTGCCGCCCTTCCAACCCTTGCCTCCAACATGGGAACGGAGATGCCGCGCGAGCGACTGACACTCGAAGAAGTGCTGCCGAAGATCCATGCGCAATCACCCGAGCCCATCAACCGATTGATCGCCGATAGCATTCGCTCGGACGACCCCATCGTTGTGGCTCTGGCATCGACACTTGCCAGCAAGGTGAAAACATCCACTACCCTTCCCGCCTTGCTTTCCCTTTCGCGTGATTCCGTGTGGCGCATGCGTCGCCTTGCCGGCTTCACCATTGGCGAGATCGGCGACACGAATGGCGCGCAGGCATTGCGACTCCTGATCGCCGACGAACATCCGTACGTGCGTGCACGCGCAGCGTATGCGCTTGGGAAGATCGGTGGTACACAAGCCTTCCGTGATCTACGCACGGTGCTCGAAGACTCGTTGCAGATCGTGCGCTACAGCGCCGTCGAAGGATTGTCGCGCGGCTCTCGCCGGTCCGCCAATGAGGTGTCCTCATGGTGGCGTGCCCTCACCGATCGTGATGCGCTCATCAGCGGTGTGCGTCTTCTCTCGTGCATCGACACCACCGAGTCCAACGTGCGCGAGCTTCGATCGTGGCTTGGCGCCACAGCACCAAAGGTCCGCACAACGTTCTTGCAGACACTACCGAGCATGCCGACGTACTGGCAACGACTTTCGCCCGAGTGGGTCGACCCGGTTCCACCGACCGTGACGAAGAAGAAAAAGAAGAAGAAGAAAACGATGCCCACGCCGTGATCCGACATCACTATACGCTAGAGCACGTTGCGAATGCGCTCTCCTCATTGGCCGGCGCGCACGTGGCCGAGGTGTATACTCAGGAGAAGTTCGCCATTGTGATGCGCCTCGCCGATGATGCATCGGAGCATGTACTGTCGATAAGTGTCGATCCCACCATGGGCTGTCTCACGATGCACGATGCGGCCAATCGTGCGCGCAAGAACACGCTCGACGTGTTCCCCGCTCTCTGCGGTCAGCGCCTGGCCATGGTCACCAAGCATCCCGACGACCGTATCATCACGCTCTGGTTCTCAACGCATCAACTGCATGTGCTCTTCTTCAGTGCGGGTCGTGGCAACATCGTTGCCGTCGAGAATGGAACGATCACCGACGTGCTGCGAGAGCGTGAGTTGATCGGCACGCCTTTCACCATCACACCCTATCGCCCGACGCCATTCGCCGAGCTGCCACTGAACACGACCATCGAGCGAGCACTTGCATCCTGCGAGTTGTTGCTTGGTCCATACTATGCCCACGAGGTCTGTCTGCGACTGAACATCGACCCTACGCTGCCACTCAACGCCATGGAAGAAGGTCTTCGCAAGGCGGCATGGGAGCAAGGTGTGAAGGTGCGCGATGAGGCCCGTGCAACGTCAACGTACTACACGTTGCAACGCTCCACCGACGTGCTCTTTTCGCTGCTTCCATTGCAGGGATATGACGAAGTGCGCACGTCCGACAACATCTTCATGATGTTGCGCACGGTGATCGGTCGACGTCGATCGATCGAGCGCATCCTGCAACAACGCAAGAAGGCCATCGACGACGTGGAACGTCAGCTCCATCGAGCACAACGCAGCATTCGCGGTATGACGAGCGATGCGGCCACGGCAGATCGATCCACGCTGTATCGTCACAAAGGATCCCTGCTGCTTTCGCTCCCAGTTAGTCGCGACACCGGTCGCACAAGCATCGACGTCGAAGACCACGATGGCACCACCCTTACCATCGCCCTCGACGCGAAGAAGACCGTGATCGAGAATGCCCACGCCTACTTTGCGAAAGCGCGTGCATCGGACGAGGCCGCGCGTGTGCGTGCCATACGCTTGCCGGCACTGCAGAAACAATGCGAACAGCTTGAGCGACAGTTGGAGCGTTTGCGAACAGCAACTCTGGATGAGATCGACACCATGACAGCTGCACCCGATTCCAAGAAGAATGCCGCGAATGCGGACGATGTTGTGAAGAAGTATCGCGTCTTCGTCCTCGACGACGACCACACCGTCTACGTTGGCAAAAGTGCAGCCAACAACGACGAGCTCACCATGCGCTTTGCAAAGCAGAACGACCTCTGGTTCCATGCACGCGGTGTGAGCGGCTCGCATGCCATCTTACGTGGACCAGACACGGACCACCCGCCCAAGAAGATCCTGGAGCAAGCAGCTGCCATCGCTGCCTACTACTCCAATGCACGCAATGCCTCGTACACGCCTGTGGTCTACACGCTGCGCAAGTACGTTCGCAAGCCCAAGGGCGCGAACGTTGGTGCGGTGACGCTCGAACGGGAACGCGTGATCATGGTCTCGCCGTCGCTTCCCGCCGGTTCTGCTGAGTGATCGCGAGTTTGTGATCGCTGTCGCGAGTTTGTGATCGCTGTCGCGATCACTCTTCCAAATACGTGTACCCGTACAGTCCGCTTCGATAGATGGCCAGGAATTCCTTGCCTTCGTGAATGGTGATGCGCTTCTCTTTCACGGACGCACTCACCCATGCTTCCATCGTACGCACGAGCTTCTTGGCGTTGAACTGCACATAGTCCAACACATCGGCCACCGATTCACCATCGATCACCTGTTCGACCTCATAGCCCTTGTCGGTGCACACAACGTGCACGGCATTGGTATCGCCGAACAGATTGTGCAGATCGCCAAGGATCTCCTGATAGGCGCCTACAAGGAACACAGCAAGGTAGTAGGGCTCGTCTTCGCGAAGGTCATGCAAGGGCAGCGAGTGAGCAAGGTCGCGCACGCCGATGAAGTGATCGATCTTGCCATCGGAGTCGCACGTGATGTCCTGCAACGTGGCCGATCGCGTAGGCTTCGTGTTCAGGCGATGGATGGGCATGATCGGAAAGAGTTGATCGATGGCCCATGAGTCCGGCAGCGACTGGAACAGCGAGAAGTTGCAGAAGTACTTGTCGGCAAGCATCTTCGGCAGTGCACGGAACTCTTCCGGCATGGCCTTGAGATCTGCACTTACGTCGCACACTTGCTGTGCGATGGACCAATACAATTTCTCGGTCTGTGCACGGGAGCGAAGATCGAGCAGGCCCAGCGAGAATCGGTCAAGCGCTTCTTCGCGCAGTTGTTGGGCATCGTGCCACGACTCCAGCATGTTCCGCGTGTTCAGGCCGTTCAGCAGGTTGTGCATCTCTTGGACGATCTCGTGGTCCTTCTTCGAGATCTTATCCTTCCGACCCCAGAGCGGCACGCTCGTGGTCTCCAACACGTTGAAGACCAACACCGAGTGGTGAGCCGTGAGGGCACGACCAGATTCCGTGATCACATTCGGATGCGGGAGGTTGTGCTTTTGCGCCGCGTCCGCCATCGTGGAGATGGCATCGTTGGCATACTCCTGAATGGAGTAGTTGATGCTCGAGGCCACCGATGAACGGGAACCGTCGTAGTCGACGCCAAGACCACCACCAATGTCGACGAAGTCCACGGCACAGCCCATGTTCATGAGCTGCACGTAGAACTGCGACACTTCGCGCAAGCCGGCCTTGATCTTCCGAATGTTCGTGATCTGCGATCCGAGGTGGAAGTGGATCAGCTTCACGCAGTCCAGCAGGTCGTTGTCGCGCGCATAGTCCACGGCCTCCAGCAATTCCGAAGCATTCAGACCGAACTTGCTGAGATCTCCACCGGACTCTTCCCACTTGCCCGAGCCGGATGCCGAGAGCTTGATGCGGATGCCGATGTTCGGGCGCACCTTGACGCGTTCTGCAACGGTCTTGATCAGCTTGAGCTCGTTCAGCTTTTCGGCCACGATGTAGACGCGCTTGCCCATCTTCTGCGCCAGCAGGGCGAGTTCGATGAACTCCTCATCCTTGTAGCCATTACAAACGATGAGGGCTTCCGAATTGTCCATGATGGCCAAGACGGCATGGAGCTCGGGCTTCGACCCTGCTTCCAGACCGATGTTGAACTTCTTGCCATGACGTACCAGCTCCTCCACCACCGGGCGCTGCTGGTTCACCTTGATCGGGTACACGCTGTAGTACTTGCCGTGATAGTCGTATTCCTCGGCCGCCTTCGTGAAGCACCCGGAGATCTTCTCGATCCGGTCGTCCAGAATGTCGGGGAACCGGAGCAGCACGGGGGCGCTCACGTCGCGAAGCACCAGCTCGTCGACGAGTTCCTTGAGGTCGATCTGAGAGCCCTTTGCCTTCCGAGGCGCGGCAACCACGTTGCCTTTCGAATTGATGCCGAAGTATCCGATGCCCCACCCTGAGACGTTGTACAATTCCATCGAATCTTCGGTCCGCCATTTGCGCATGGGCTATTTCCGGTTAGCGTGGAGAAAAACAGCCCCAAAATTAACGAAAGTGGAGGGCTATCGTATATTAGATGTTCATGGCACAACAAACCGACATCGAAACGCTCAAACATCAGTTCGCAGAATTCCTGCGGCGGAAGCAATACCGGAACACTCCGGAACGGGGAAAAGTGCTCGATCGGATCGCCGAAATGGACCGCCATTTCTCGGCCGACGAGCTCTATGTGACCATGAACGCCAAGGGAGATCGGATCTCCCGGGCGACCGTCTATTCCACGCTCGACCTGCTCACGAAGTGCACGATCCTGATGAAGCACCGCTTCCAGGGCGAAAGCGCACACTACGAGCTGTCGAGCAGAATGCCCGACCACGATCACCTGATCTGCGTGGAATGCGGACGCATCGTCGAGTTCCGCGAGCGCGGCATCGACGATATCGGTGAACGTGTGGCCCAGGGTCTTGGCATGACGGCCGTCAATCACTCACTGCAGATCTTCGCTGTGTGCCCCGATCCGGTCACCTGCGAACACAATAAAGGCGACGAAGCATGAAGAATCTCGTGATCGTAGAGTCACCCTCGAAGGCCAAGACCATCCAGAAGTTCCTGGACGACCAGTACGTGGTCACCTCCTGCATGGGCCACATTCGAGACCTGCCGGGGAACGATCAAGCGATCGACACCAAGGGCAATTTCGAACCGGTCTACGAGGTATCCGAAGACAAGAAGAAACTGGTCTCCGAACTGAAGAAACAAGCGAAGTCGGCCGACATGGTCTGGCTGGCAAGCGACGAAGACCGCGAGGGAGAGGCGATCGCCTGGCACCTCGCAGAGGCTCTCGACCTTCCGGCCGAGAAAACACGTCGGATCGTGTTCCACGAGATCACGAAGAAGGCCATTCTGAATGCCATCGACCATCCGCGTCAGATCGACCAGCACCTGGTCGACGCACAACAGGCACGTCGTGTACTGGACCGTCTTGTCGGATATGGACTCTCACCCGTCCTGTGGCGTAAGGTGCAGAAGAACCTGTCGGCAGGTCGCGTGCAGAGCGTGGCCGTACGTCTCGTGGTCGAGCGTGAGCGCGACATTCAGAACTTCACGTCGACAAGTCAGTTCAAGGTCACCGCCACCTTCGATGTGAACGGCAAATCGCTTGTGGCCGAGCTGCCACGTCGGTTCGACACAGAAGAAGAAGCTCGCGACTTCCTCGAGCGCTGCAAGGGTGCATCGTTCTCCATCACGGCCCTCGAGGTCAAGCCCGCAAAGAAGAGTCCCTCGCCTCCCTTCACGACCTCTACCCTGCAACAAGAGGCAAGTCGTAAGCTGGGCTACTCGCTGGCACGAACGATGAAGCTGGCGCAGGACCTGTATGAAGGCGGACATATCACGTACATGCGTACCGACTCCGTGAACCTCTCGGAGTTTGCCATCGATGCCGCACGCGCAGAGATCCTCTCATCGTATGGCGATGGCTACTCGAATCCACGCAACTACACTACGAAGGTGGCCAGTGCGCAAGAAGCGCACGAGGCCATCCGACCAACGGATCTGTCGAAGCGGACCGTGCCCGGGGGCGACCCCGAGAAGCGGCTCTATGAGCTGATCTACAAGCGCTCACTGGCATCACAGATGTCCGATGCGAAGCTCGAGCGCACGATCGCCACGATCAGCGTGAGCACGCTGCCCGATACCCTTACAGCAACCGGCGAAGTGCTGGTGTTCGACGGATTCTTGAAGGTCTATCTTGAATCGACAGATGATGAACAGGATGAAGACAGCTCGAAGATGCTGCCACCGCTGAGCGTTGGCGAGCTGCTTCAGCTGGTGCAAATGCAAGCGCAAGAGCGCTATGCACGTCCGCCATCCCGCTACACGGAAGCCTCGCTGGTGAAGAAGCTCGAAGAGCTTGGCATCGGCCGTCCGTCCACCTATGCACCAACGATCTCCACCATCCAGGCACGCAAGTACGTGGTGAAGGAAGATCGCGACGGATGGACGCGTCAAGTACGGTTGTTCACGCTGGTGAACGATCAGATCTCGCGCGTGGTCGAAACGGAGAACACGGGCGCCGAGAAGTCGAAGCTCTTTCCTACCGACATCGGTATGGTGGTCACCGATTTCTTGACGAAGCATTTCGACAGTATCCTCGACTACAACTTCACGGCCAGTGTCGAAAAGCAGTTCGACGAGATCGCCCAAGGTCAGGTGAAGTGGAACGACATGATCCGTGACTTCTACGGTCCGTTCGAAGAACGACTCAAACTCACGAGCGCCACCGCCGAACGTCAAAGCGGCGAGCGCGAGCTTGGTGTTGATCCAGTGTCGGGACGTCGTGTATCGGTGCGTCTTGGACGCTTTGGTCCGCTTGTGCAGATCGGCGATCAGGACGACGAGGACAAACGTCAGAAAGGTCTGCCCGGCACGCTGTCGATCGCGACCATCACGCTCGAACAGGCGATGGAGCTCTTCAAATTCCCACGTCCCATCGGAGAATTCGAAGGCAGCACGATGGAGGTGAAGGTGGGAAGGTTCGGTCCGTACATCGAACATGCGGGATCGTTCTATTCGATCCCCAAGACCGACGACATCCACACGATCGAAGCAGCACGCGGCATTGAGCTGATCCAACTGAAACGTCAGTCCATCATCGACCGCACGATCAAGACCTTCCCCGAAGATCCATCCGTGAAGGTGCTCAAAGGTAGATGGGGTGCGTTCGTTGTCGTGGGCAAACAGAACGTGCGCATCCCCAAGGGCACCGAGCCAACGTCGCTGACGTTGGAGGACTGTCTTGCACTTGCTGCGCAACAGGCACCGAAGGCCTCCCCTTCTGCCGCAAAGAAGGCCGCTGCCAAGAAGCCGGCTGCGAAGAAACCTGCTGCCAAGAAGGCCGCAAAGAAAACGGCTGCGAAGAAACCGGCAGCGAAGAAGGCCGCTAAGAAAACATCAAGCTGATCGACCGATCTAGAGCTTGACGAATCGAAGGCGAAGACCCCGTCCATCGCGTTGCACCATCATGGTGTACACGCCGGCATCGAGGAACGATGTGTCGAAGGCGAACTCCGATGTGCCGCTTGGAAGCGAGAAGACGGCACGACGTACGCCGCGTGCATCCACAAGGATGGCCTCGCCTCCCTGCCACCCTCCCCGTGCCGTGATCATGCATTGATCCGTAACAGGGTTGGGCGAGATGGTCACGTCGTCCACGACCTCTTCTTCACGAACACCCACCGTATTCACAACGAACGGTTCCGATGTTGCCGAGCATGCATTCTCGGCCGTTACCCGCACGCGATAGGATCCCGGCGTGACCACGGTGTAGGTGCGCTGCGTTGCAAATGGAATGGGCGTGTTGGACTCCGACCATTGATAGGCGGCTCCAACAACACTGCACTCAAGCGTGTTCTGCGTGCGGACGATCGATGGCGTGGCCGGTGCAGGTTTCGTGCTCACTACAACGGGTGCAGATGTACCCGTGCAACCTCCGGGTTCTGTAACGGTGACAGTGTACGAGCCTGCCTTGTTGACCGTGATCTTGCGCGTTGTGGCGCCGGTGGACCATTGATAGGTGTTGTACACGCCGGCATCGAGTTCGATGCTTTCGCCGTCGCACAGTGTGGTGGGACCCGACACCGTGATCGTTGGAACGATGACAGAACCGAAGGTGACGTTCATCGTTGCCGATGTGCCCATACATCCCGTTGACGAGGTCTGCTTACAAGCAACGGTTCCGGTGCCGGTACTACCCCATTGCACCGTGATCGTCGGACTACCTGCACCGCTCCGGATGGAGCCATTCGTCACTGTCCATGCATAGGTATCGCCACTTTCCGCCGTCACAGAATACACGGCCGTCGCATTCACGCATGTTTGCGATGGCCCCGTGATCTGTGGTGCAGGTGTTCTGCTGAACGTCAACACATAGGGAACGGATTGTCCTTCGCAGTTGAAGGAATTCGTCACACGGACGGTATAGGAACCGGACTTCGTCACATCGATGGTGCGCGTGGTGGCACCGGTGGACCATAGATACGTAGCGAAGCCGGCACCGGCATCTAGGCGAACGGTCTGTCCTTCGCATGGCGTGCCCGTATTGGGTGTTGTGATCACGGGCTTCGGAAGATCGATCACGCGGATCAGCAATTGGTCCTTCGTCGAACATCCGTTGTTATCGGTGACCGTGAGCGAATAGACCTGCGACGAGATGGGAGAGGCGACAGGATTCGGTGTGTTGACAGCGGACAGACCGGCCGATGGTTCCCATAGATAGGAAAGTGGAAGTGCCGTTGATGCGATGGTGGGCTGGAGTTGGATCGAACTTCCGGCACAGATGATCACGGTGTCTGGACCGGCATTCACCTGCGGCAACGGATTCACCGTGAGCTTCACAGTGTCCGCCTGCACGCAGCCGCGAACATCCGTCACCGTGAGCACATACGACGTCGTTGTTGTTGGCGTGGCAATAGGCTTTTGGATGGTGGGATCGTTCAGTCCGGTTGCGGGCGTCCACTGGAATTGATAGGGCGCAAGACCGCTCGTTACCACGGCATTGAGCGTCTTCGCATCACCTTGACAGAGCGACGTATCCGCACCGGCGTTCACGATCGGACGCGGGATCACCGTGAGCACCATCGTGTCTGCGCGGACACAGCCGTTCACATCGGTGACCGTGACGGAGAATGTGGTCGTCGTGGTGATGGTGGCAATGGGATTGGCAACCGTTGAATCGTTCAACACATTGCCCGGTCGCCAACGATAGACGAATGGCGTGTTCCCCGTCGCAACAGGTGTGGCTCCCAGTGCCTTGGAGGATCCAAGACAGACGGTATCGTCTCGACCTGCATTCACGAGTGGCACACTGAGCGCGACGATCAAATTCGTTTTCACGATCTCGTCCGTACCGAACGCATTCGATACACCCATGCGAACCGAATAGGTTCCGGATGTTGTGTAGGTGTGTGTGCAATTCGTGGACGTGTAGTCCACGACCCCATCGTTGTTCACATCCCAATTCGTGTTGGTCGGTTCGTTGCTGCTCGTGTTCGTGAACGTCACCGTAAGTGGCGAACAACCGCGCACCACGTTGGATGTGAACGAAGCAACGGGAGGTGCCAGGTTGCAGACTCCCGCGCCAACAGCATTCATGGCCGCCGGACCACAGGCATGCGCCACGGTCGACCTGTTCACGATGGACCGCCCGCCCGTGCTGTCACTGGCGGCCAATGGCGTCCGACGCTGCTCACCGGCTGCCAGCGCCCAATACATCACCGCTGCTGCGTCGCGCACATGACCAAGACCAAGTCCGTGTCCGATCTCATGCAGGGCGACCGTCTCGAAGTCCACCTGCGGTGCCACAGGCGCGCCGGGTCCATACTGCCAATTCGTGGCGCCGTCCATGATCAGGTCGATATCATCGACGCGCCAATACTGTACACCGCCCTGTGTGCACGCCGCATAGTAGAAGTAACACACACCAAGAACGCCATTGGGTAACTGACAAGCTGCACCATCGAACGTGATCACATTGATACCGTCGGCACCATTCGTGCACGTGACGTTCGTTGTGCCCGCAGCGATGGCCAGGTTCGCGCCCGTCTTGCAGCGCCACGTCGACAATGCTCGCCGCACGGCTAGGTTGGCTGCATTCTGCGCTGCCAGTCCTGCGTTGAGTGTGAAGGTGTATCCGTTCTGTCCGTTATCGTTCACCAACTCCACCGGTGACCACTGATCCACCTGCGCACCAGCCGTGTTCTGATTCGTGAACTGCGCCCAGTTGATGTTGATGGATTGTGTTGTTGTGAGGATCTCGTTGCCATCCGTGATCACGCGAACCTTGCCGGTACCGGCCGTCGGATTGTCATCGGCTGTGCATGGCACGAGCACGACGATGATCGTGTCGTTCCACGATTGAATGTGAAACGGCGGCAATGTGCCGAACACCTCGCCACCCTCATCGGCACTTACAAATCGTACCGTGCTGTTCGCACCCTTCACACCAAAGCCCGTGCCTTTGATGGTCAGTGCTGTGAGTGTGCCGGCATTGAAGGTGGTCGGGTTCAAGCTGGTAATGGCCAGGGCCTGCGTTGATTCGTGCTGCTTGGAGGATCGCATGATCGGTTCGGAGAACATCACGCCACCACCGGGCAAGCTTGGCATACGTCCGCGCACGGCGGAGATCTGAGCGAACAGATCCATGTCGGCGACCGTAGTTCCGATGGCATCGACGAACGATCCTTCACGATCGGTCATCACTCCTTGCGGTCCACTCGAGATCACATACGTGTTCGTTTGTGCGTCGAATGGATCCAGCATCAACACGACATGCTCGCCGCTGTGCACACTGGCATTGGGGATCACGACAAGGCGTTGTTGTTGATAGGTGCCACCTTCGATGACCACGTCGATCGAAGGCCGCGCAATGGATAGGTCCCATGCGCGCACCACATCGATGTGCCACCGTGTGTGAATGCGATCGTTGATGATCTCTGTGCTCGACGTGCTCACCACACCCTCGACAACGGCGTGGGCACTACGAAGTCTGTCATGCAGGGGCAAGGGCTTGAGCATGCATCCGCGATGCGCGTGCAGGGGCAGGAACGTTGCCAGCAGGAGGATCAGGAACAGGTATCCTTGACGCATGGAATGCCCTCGGTGAAATCTCGGTAACTTGATGTCGAATATAGGAAGGAGAACGTTGCTGTCGCACGCCGCCGTCATGATCATGCTCTTGCTCTGTCTCGTCCCCTACGGAGGCAAGGCGGCGGGGATCGGTCTGTCCGGTCCCAAGCATATCTGCGAGGGTTCGAACGCACAGCCCATTACGGCGGACTCCGGCTACAGCAACTATGTGTGGAGCACCGGTGAACGGGGACAAACGATCTATGTGACCTCCGGGGGTACGTACGTGGTCTATGCCGTGAACAGGAATGGTGCACTCGATTCCGGTCGCATCGTGATCCGCGACGTCCCCAAGCCGCATCCGTTCATCGGGAACGGACGGCAGTATCTGTGCGAAGGCGACGTGGCCGCCCTGCAAGCTCCCGACCTCTTCGTGTGGTATCGGTGGAACACGGGCGATACAACACGCACCATCTCCATCACGAAGAATGGTGTGTTTCGCGTGACGGTGATGGACAGCAACGGATGTGTGGGCAGCAGCGACAGCCTGGTGGTCGAGTTCCTTCCCGTGCCCACATCGGGCATCAACGGCCCGAATGCAGCGTGCAGAGGGTCCGAGGCCACGTATGTGGCGAACAATGTGCCCGGTGCTTCCTATGCGTGGAATGTGGTGGGAGGAACGATCCTGCAAGGACAGAACACGCGAGCCATACGTGTGCGATGGAATGGAAGCGGACAGGTGGAACTCACTACGTCGTTACCACGACCGGATGCACAGGTGTGTGCATCGGTGGCACAGTATGCCGTGCGCGTAGGAGCTCGTCTTCGACCCGAGCTGCTCTTTGACCGACGGAACATCTGCGAAGGTGAATCCACAGAGCTTCGCGTTGGCAACGGTTATCGGTCGTATCAATGGAACACTGGCGACACTACGCCGACGATCCGCGTCAAACGCTCCGGGTTGTATTGGGTGGACCTTGTCGACTCCAGCGGTTGCACCGGAACCTCGGATACACTGGAGGTCTTCGTCCATCCCCTTCCGTCCGTCGACATCACCGGTCCACGCATCGTCTGTCCCGGCGAGCGCTTCACCCTCTCTGCCACACCTGGCATTGCCATCTATGCATGGAACACCGGAGATCGCACACCATCCATCGACGTGAACGCCGCCGGCATGTATCGCGTGATCGCCACAACTCTTGACAACTGTTCGGACACGGCCGACTTCGAGGTCTTGGCCGGTGCTACACCAATGGCCACCATAGCCGATCCCGTGGTGCTCGGGCCGACAACGGTGGGAAGCACGGCACGGATCAACGTCGACGTGCAGAACACGGGCACGACTCCGTTCAGCATCATGAACATTTTCTTCACGCCATCGGTACCACCGATACGTGTGATCGCCCCAACACTTCCGCGCCTTATCGATCCCGGACGCACCGTCACGCTCACGCTCGAATGGTCTCCCGCGGTTGTCGACACCACCACACTGCGAATGCAGTGCGACCTTCTGTCTGACTGTGCAACCGCTCTCGCAACAAGTATCGTTGCAACGGCCATTGATGCCCCGCCCCCTGCCACCCTGCTCTTCTCTCTTCCCGACACCACCGTAGCGTCGGGCACAACGGTCGCCCTTCCGATCTCCGTCACGGTGGAAGGGACCATGGAGGGCGGCGAGGCCATCGACGTCGAAGGGATGATCCGATTCAAACGGTCGCTCTTGATCTCGCGTGGCGTAAGCAACGGACTGTATATCTCCGAAAGCATGGACGACACTGTGCGTCGTGTGCAGTTCCGCGTGCTTGATGTCCATCCCGCTCGATCGTCGCACGTCACGGACCTGATCGTCAACACGCTGCTCGACGTGCCACCATCAACGTCGCTGAGTTTCGAGTCGATCACCATCTCCCCTGCGGGATCTCATCCTGTGCGCACGCAGGATGGATCGTGTACCATCACGACGTGTTTTCTCGAAGGCCGGATGGTGCGCTTCCTACAACCACTGCGCATCGAGCGACTCCATGTGGACGATGCAGACGTGATCGAGGTGGACGTGTTCACGCAAGAGCGCGGGAACCATCGCATCGAGCTTCGTTCCATCGATGGTGCACTTGTCGCACGTGCATCGTTCGATCACGCATCGGATGAGGCCCAAACGCATACAGTCCACATGCCGCGAACATCGCTGGCACATGGACTGTATCTGCTGCAACTGTTATCGCCGTTCGGTGTGCGATCTGTGCCGATTTTACTTCACGAATAGCATTTCGCGATATCCCGGAAGTGGCCAGTGCTTGTAGGCCATCACGCGCTCCAATTGGTCGGCGGCCTTGCGAACGGCCAACATGGCCGGCAACACGTTCTCATGCATGTGTTCCGCCTTCTCCAGAAGTGTATCGCCTCCGAGCTCCAGATTCATTGCGCGCAAATGCTCGAGCGCATGCGAGAGCTGGTCGGCACCTTGCGAGATCTGCTCGATGGTGCGTGTCGTTGCAAGCGATCCGCCATGCAACGCCACGGATGTTTGTGCAAGGTCTTGCAAGTACTGCAGCACGCCGGGAAGGATCTGCGTTTGCGCCACCCATTCCGTGGTCTCCCCTTCGATGTTCACCGTCTTGAAGTACTGGTCGTACATCACTTCTGCACGAGCTTCGATCTCGCGATGCGAGAGCACGCCATAGTCGGAGAAGAGCTTCGTGTTCTTCGTGCTTGTAAGGTGCTGAAGGGCGGAAAGGGTTGTCGGCAGATTCAACAGTCCACGCTTTTCTGCTTCGCGATGCCACTTGGCCGCATAGCCGTCACCATTGAAGATGATGCGCTTATGCGATGCATACACCTCACGCAACGTCTCTTGCAATGCGACCTCGAAGGATTGCTTCTTCTTGAGTCGTGCTTCGATCGATCGTGAGAGTGCGTCGATCGATTCGGCGACGATGGTGTTCAACACGGTGATCGGGAACGAGACGGACTGTGACGAGCCCGGCGCGCGGAACTCGAACTTGTTGCCCGTGAAGGCAAATGGTGAAGTGCGATTGCGGTCACCGGCATGACGTGGGATCGTTGGCAGAACCGGTGATCCAAGGCCGAGCAAGCCAGCGCGCTTGGAGGAGCCACCCTTGCCGGACTCGATCCTGTCGTAGATCTCCGTGAGTTGATCACCAAGGAACATCGAGATGATAGCCGGCGGTGCTTCGTTGGCACCAAGACGATGATCGTTCGGTGCCGATGCCACACTTGCGCGCAAGAGGTCTTGATGCGTGTCGACGGCGCGGATCACCGCTGCACAGAAGAACAGGAAGATCATGTTCTCGTGCGGTGTCTCTCCGGGCTCCAGAAGGTTCAGACCTGTGTCGGTGCTCATGGACCAGTTCACATGCTTTCCGCTTCCGTTCACACCGGCGAAGGGCTTCTCGTGGAGCAAGCAGACCAGACCGAACTTTCGTGCTGTGTTCTTGAGCACCTGCATGATGAGCTGCTGATGATCGGCGGCGATGTTGCTGCCCTCGAAGAGGGGCGCTACTTCGTACTGACCCGGCGCCACTTCGTTGTGTCGTGTACGGATCGGAATGCCCAGCTTGTACAGTTGATGCTCGGCATCGGCCATGAAGCTGAGCACACGGTCCGGAATGGAGCCGAAGTAGTGGTCCTCGAGTTCCTGTCCACGTGGTGGCTTCGCACCGAACAACGTCCGTCCGCTCATCACCAGGTCGGACCGACGGAAATAGAATTCTTCGTCGATGAGAAAGTACTCTTGCTCCACACCAACGGTGGACGAGACCTTGGACACATCGTCATGACCGAACAACTTCATCGCTCGCAGTGCGCTTGTGTTCAAGCACTCGAGCGAGCGAAGCAATGGCGTCTTCAGGTCGAGTGCTTCTCCCGTCCACGATGCAAAGGCCGTCGGAATGCAAAGTGTTGCACCGTTCGTGTGACGCATGATGAAGGCGGGTGAGGTTGGGTCCCATGCCGTGTATCCACGCGCTTCGAAGGTTGCACGCAGTCCACCGCTCGGGAACGACGAAGCATCGGGCTCACCCTGAATGAGCTCCTTCCCGTGGAATTGCGCGATCGCATTTCCATCGGATGTGGGCATCACGAAACTGTCGTGCTTCTCTGCCGTGCTGCCCGTGAGGGGTTGGAACCAGTGTGTGTAGTGCGTGGCACCTTTCTCCAGTGCCCACGTCATCATGGCCAGGGCCACGGTATCGGCAATGGCCGGATCGATGGTACTTCCCTTCTCCATGGTTGCCTGGAGCGACTTCCACACCGGCTTGGAGAGCCGCTGTCGGAGCTGATCGGACGTCAGGACATCGTCGGCGAAGACATCCTTGAGCGTCGATGTTGGCAAGGGAGCCGTTGTTGCATCATTGCGCCACGTGCGGGCTGCGGAGATCACGTCGAATTCGTGGAAGGAGGACATAGGAGGAAGTTATAAGTGACGAGTGACAAGTGACGAGTTATGAAGAGAGAGGCAACGCCAATGATTCCTTGTGGGTACTGAGGACGACGTTGGTGAGGGTGCGCGTGACGCCTTTCCAAAGTTGAATGGCCGATAGGAGTTGCTCGAGCGCTGCTGTATTTTTAACGCGTACCTTGATCAGGTGCGAAGCGGTGCCGGTGATGGCATGGCATTCCAAGATGTCGGCGCGTTGGCGGCAGCTCTTGCGGAACGATTCGTAGTGAGAGCTCGAGTCCATGTCGACGAAGATGAAGGCTGTGACGTCGAAGCCGCATTGGGCTGCGTCGAGGACGACGGTGTATCCGTGAATGAAGCCGGCCTCTTCGAGTTTTCGCACATGATCGCTCACGGTGGGGATGGATGTTCCCACGCTGTCGGCGATCTCGCTCAAGCTGGTCCGCGCATTCGTCTGGAGGAGTTCGCAGATCTGTCGGTCTAGGTCTTTGAGCATGTTTTTGTCGACGTTTCTTTAGATTCTTAACCTCTGGGCACTGCAAACCTAATTTCTTTAAGGGATTGGCGCAAGTATGGTGAAAAACTTTTTCGTGTGGACGTGGCGGACGATCGTGGCATTCCTCGTCGGATCCGTGTTGGTCGTGGCCATCTTCCGCATCGTCCCTCCCGCCATCACGCCCTTGATGGCCATGCGTTTCGTGCAGGCACCGTTCACCGGACATCGCATGACGATGGCGCATTCGTGGATCTCGTATGGCAATTGCTCGCCCGCCATCTTTCGTGCGGTGCAGAGCGGAGAGGATGGGAAGTTCCTGCGTCACAACGGCATCGACTGGAAGGCCGTGGAGCGCGCCAAGCATGTGAATGCGGGACGGGTCAAGCGTGGGAAGCCGCCGCTGGGAGCGAGCACGATCACGATGCAGACATCGAAGAACGTATTCCTTGTTCCATGGCGGTCCATGGTCCGCAAGGCATTTGAAGTGTACTTCGTCTATCTCATCGAAGCGATCTGGGGAAAGCAGCGCATCCTTGAAGTATACGTGAACATGATCGAGTGGGGCGACGGATTGTATGGGGTGGATGCGGCGTCGCGATACTATTTCCACAAGCCCGCATCGGAGCTCACGAATGCCGATGCTGCGCTGTTAGCGGCCGTGGTGCCCAATCCACGTCGGTTCCATGCCGATGCACCTTCGGCCTATACGCGCAAGCGTGCGTCGTTTATTGCAGGACGGATGCGAGGGATGCCGCTTCCGAAGTAGTGTCATGCCATGGCGGAGGCACGACAGAGATCGATGGCCGCCTGCATATCGGCGGGCAGTTCGCTCTGGACGTCGATGACCTTCTTCGTTACGGGATGTGTGAATCCAATGGTCCGTGCATGCAGGGCTTGTCGGTCGAGATGGGCAAGGACGTCTTTTGCCAACTTCCGATAGGCATGATACACACCTTGAATGGCCTGTTCCCTGCCGCCATAATCCTTATCACCCACCACAGGATGATGCAAGTGGGCCATGTGGACGCGGATCTGATGTGTTCTTCCTGTGCGAAGCTTCAGTCGCACGAGGGTTGCGCATTCATAGCGCTCGAGGACCGTGTATTCGGTAGCCGCATCCTTGCCGCCTTTGTCGACGACAGCGCGCAGCTTGCGATTTCGTGAGTTGTAGCCGATCTGTGATTCGATCAGACCGGAATCGTCGCGCATCACGCCCCAGACGAGGGCCACGTACTCACGATGCACGGTGCGGTCTTTGAACTGCGTTGCCAATGCAAGCGAGGCGCCATAGTTCTTTGCGACAACGAGAAGGCCGGTGGTATCACGATCGAGACGGTGGACGATACCGGGCCGTACTTCGGCCGATGCGAAGATCGATGCCTCCGATGCTTCTTCCGTCGTGTCGACCGATTCATCTTCTTCATCCCATGGCGCAATGTCCGTCGACACGTCGATCGCCTCGCGGATGCCCATGTGATAGAGCATGGCATTGACGATGGTACCGCTGCGATGTCCGAGTCCGGGGTGGACGGAGATGCCGGCAGGTTTCTCGATGACGACGAGATCGTCATCCTCATAGCGAATGTCGAGCGGAATGTCTTCGGGGATCAGTTGGATCGGCGGCATGCGCATCACGGTGCACGTGATCACATCGTGAGGCTTGATCTTGTAGTTGGCGCGCGATGGAGCACCGTTCACGAGGACGTTGCCCGACTCGATCCCCTTTTGCACCTTGGTTCGGGTGGCATTCTCTACAGCGTGTGTGAGAAATGCATCGAGTCGCCCCGGCTTTTGCTTTGCCGGGATCGTGAACTCATAGACCTTCTCGATCTTCTCCAGAAAGTCCGAGGGGTTGTGCGGTGTTGTTGGTTCCATCGTCGTGTTGCTCCTTGGACAGATAGGCACCGTGCTTCAACTCTGCTGCTGTTGGCATGTACTTGCTCACAACGATGAGCAGGACCACGCCGCACGACACGCATGCATCGGCGATGTTGAAGACGGGATAGTGCGTGTAGATCTCTCCAAACCACGACACATCAGGGATATCCACTTGAATGAAGTCCACCACCTTGCCGAACATCAGCGGGTCTTCTCCAAAGATCACGCCGTAGAACATTCGGTCGATCAAATTACCAACGGCCCCTGCGAAGATCAGCATCACGGCGATCCGCACAAGAGGATGGAACGATCGAAGGCGACGGAGATACCAGGCTAACAACACAGAGATCACGATGGTGAACAGCGTGAGGAGGATCTTACCGGCACCAAAACTGATGCCGAAGGCCATTCCCGGATTCTGGACATAGGTGCAGCGAATCGCTTCACCAACCAGCGGGAACGACTCGCCCAGGAACATGTTGGTATGCACCCACACTTTCGTGATCTGGTCGATCACGATCAGGAAGGCGGCAAGGAGGAAGGCCCGATTCGCTATCGCATGCATGCTACGGCGCTCACTTCAGAGCGTCTTTGGCCACGATACGATCAACGCCGTCGGACGGACACTTTTGATGGATCTTATAGGAAGCGGAGAGCGTTGTGATCGGCACAGCGAGCAGTCGCTCTTTTGCGATCAGAATGCCGCACATCCGACAGATACCGTAGGTCTTGTCGGCGATACGCTGCATCGACTCATCCAGCTTGCGGATATAGTCCTGAATGCGTTGGATCTGCGCATAGGTCTTTTCCTTCTCGATCGCCTCGGATCCTTGCTCTGCCATGTGCATCGAATAGATGGCACTCTCTTCGGCGGCCTCGCTATTCGTGAGATCTTCAAGACGCTCACGGAGCATACGAAGCTCTTCAAGCGCATCAACTCGAGCCTTCTCGATGATACCCTTGAACATGGTAAGGTCCTTCTCGGAGTACTTCGTACCCGGCTTCGGAGGGATGGGAACCAATTGCTTTGGCGCTACGGTCTTCTGCATCGGCACAGCTTGCGGGATCGGACCGACCTTTGCAGGCGTAGGCAAGTTCGTGATGCCACGAAGTTGCGCCTTGGTCTTCCCTTGTGTGCGCGGCTTTGGACCAGCGGTAGTGATGGGCTTTGGGGCAGGAGCCGGTGCAGGTGCCGGTGCTGCAGGTTGTGCAGCAACGGACTTCTTGGCTGCAGGCTTACTTGCAGGTTTCGCCGCTTCGGGCTTCGGAGCCGATACGGGCTTTTTTGCCACGGTCTTCGTGGTCGCAGGTGCGGGTTTCTTCGCGGCGGTTGCCTTCTTGGAAACAGAAGCTGCTCCGGCAGCTTTTTTCACTACCGGAGCAGCAGATTTCACTGTCCCGGAAGACTTCTTGGGAGACTTCTTTGTCGTCACGTTCCTACTTGATGCTGACTTGGACTTTGCGGGATTACTCTTTGCCGTACGCTTTTTGGACGCTGAAGATGAAGTCGCTTTCGAAGCCTTCTTAGGACTAGCAGTAGTACGGCTAGGCCTTACTTGGCTGCTTTTTTTTTTGCAGCGGCCTTCTTGGCCGGCTTCTTGGCGGCCTTCTTGGCTGCCTTCTTCGCTGCAGGCTTCTTGGCGGCCTTCTTGGCTGCCTTCTTCGCTGCTGGCTTCTTAGCCGCGGCCTTCTTTACAGCTGGCTTCTTAGCCGCTGGCTTCTTGGCGGCCTTCTTGGCTGCCTTCTTTGCCGGCTTCTTGGCTGCCGGTTTCTTGGCTGCTGCCTTCTTTGCTGCTGCCATAGGACGTACCTCACAGAAAATTAAACATGAAAACTAGCATACCCCCCGGTATGCCACCTTCATATGCGCTGAACGCGCACACTCACCGTTCGACCATTGATGTCGAGTTCGGTATCGAGAGACTGGGAGGATTCCTCGATCCGATCAGCAAGTGTTTCCGTCGAAATGTACGAACGCATGGACTGCAGCGCCAACTTCATCTGATCATCCGTGCTGAACAGGATGGTGATCCTGTCCGTCACTTCAAATCCTGAGTCCTTGCGAACTTTTTGGATCTTACTTACGAACTCACGTGCCAGGCCCTCCTGTTCCAGACCTTCGTCGATCTCCGTGTCCAATGCCACGGTGATCCCCTGGTCCGATGCAACGAGCCATCCTTCGATGTCCTCGCTTACGATCTCAACGTCTTCGAAATCGATCTGCACGGTTTCGTCATTGATGACGAGTGCCAAAACCGAAGACTGTTCGAGCCTGCGCACCTGTTCGGTTGAAAGCGCCTTGATCGCATTCGCAACTGCCTGCGTCAGTCCGCCATACTTCTTCCCGATCACTTTGAAGTTCGGTCGAGCGGAGCGTTGCACGATGTTCGTGTCGTCGCTCACGTATTCGATGGCCTTCACGTTGATCTCTTCGAGGATGATGTCCTCAACTGTTTGCACTTGTCTGCGAACTGTTGGTGAATCAACCGGAAGAAGAATGCGACGGAGTGGTTGTCGCGTTTTGATCTTCGCTTTCTCTCTCAAAGAACGGGCAAGAAAAACGATCTGTTGTGCTTGCCACATTCGGCGTTCAAGATCATTGTCGATCGATCCTGAATCCGACGTTTGCAATATACTACAATGAACACTCACATTGTCAAGGGGTGAACGTAGACGTTGAAAAATAAATTCACCGAGGAATGGAGTGATCGGTGCGATCATCTGCGCGATGGAGAACAACACTTCATGCAATGTTTGATACGCTGCACGCTTATCGTCGTCGTACTCACCTTTCCAGAATCGGCGTCGATTGCGACGCACATACCAGTTCGAAACATCGTTGATGGCGAAGTCTTGCACGGCACGACATGCCTTCGTGTACTCGTACTCATCCATGGCCGTGCGATACTCTGCGAGCACGGTGTTGAGTTTGGAGATGATCCAACGATCGATCTCGGGTCGCTCTGAAAGCGGCACCAGTGGCGCATCCGACGTGTGTCCGTCGATCTTCGCATACATGGCGAAGAACTCATAGGTGTTCGTGAGCGAGCGGAAGAAATCGGCGATGACGGTCTTCGCAATGTCCTCTTCATTGAAGAGCTTTGGCTTCCAGATGGGCGAGCTCACCATGAAGAACCAACGCACAGCGTCGGCACCGAAACGCGACATGATGTCGTAGGGGTCGACGGTGTTGCCCTTCGACTTCGACATCTTCTGTCCGTTCTTGTCGAGCACCAGATCGTTCACCACCACATTCTTGTACGCCACCGAATCGAAGAGCGCCGTCGAGATATTGTGCAGTGTATAGAACCATCCGCGCGTTTGGTCGATCCCCTCGGCGATGACATCGGCCGGGAAGGACTGCTCGAAGAGCTCCTTGTTCTCGAAGGGATAGTGAAACTGCGCAAAGGGCATCGAACCGGAATCGAACCATACGTCGATCACTTCCTTCGTGCGACGATACGTCGTACCGTTGCGCTCGAACACAACGTTATCCACAAAGGGGCGGTGCAGGTCGACAGGGACCCCTGCCTCCTTCACCGGTACTCGCTTCCCACCCTCGGTCTCATAGAGTCCTTCGGAGAGTTCGGCGACCGAACCCACGGCAAAGACATCCGTGCCGTCTTCGCTCACCCAGAGCGGAAGCGGCGTGCCCCAATACCGATCGCGTGAGAGCGACCATTCCTTGACCTCGTCGAGCCAGTTCCCGAAGCGACCGCTGCCGATGTCTTCGGGATGCCAGTTGATGGTCTTGTTGAGCGCGATGAGCTTGTCCTTGTATTCCGGCGATCGGATGAACCACGAATCACGCGCATAGTAGATCACGGGATTGTCCGTGCGCCAGCAATGCGGATAGGAGTGCAGATAGTCGAATGCAGCGCGATAGATCTTTCCGTCTTGCTTGAGTTGCTTGACGATGTCGCGATCGCTCCCCTCTTCCTTATGGTCGGCATAGGTGAAGGTCTTCACCACGCGACCGGCAAAGGCCTTGATCTCGTTGGTGAACCGACCGTGCGGCGTGACGGGCTGCGGAACGGGAAGGTTGTAGCGCTTCGACATTTCGAAGTCGTCCTGACCAAAGGCTGGGGCAAGGTGGACGACGCCGGAGCCGTCCTCCGTCGACACGAAGTCACCCGCCAACACATGCAGCACATTGGGATACTTCTCGGCATCGAGCACCACGTCGGGAAAGATCTGCTCATACGCAGATCCCACAAGATCGGAACCGGGGAAGGTGGCAAGGACCTCGACCTCTCCTTCAAGAATGGAGAGACGTGATTCAGCAAGGACGAGCATCTCAGCGACGGAAGATTCACCAACGGTGCGCGTGTTGCGCACGAGCACATACGTGATGTTCGCACCAACGGCCAAGGCAACATTGGCGAACAGTGTCCATGGCGTGGTCGTCCACACCATCACGCTTGCACCAACGGCAGCAGCGACGGGCGACGAGGTGATCTTGAGTTTCAGGTAGACGTTCGGATCGCGTACGTCCTTATAGTTCTGCGAGAGCTCATGCGACGAGAGCGGCGTTCCAAGCGTTGGCGATTGCGGAACGACCTTGTAGCCCTTATAGATGAGTCCCTTTGCATGGAACTGCGCAAGAGCCCACCATACCGATTCGATGTAGTCGTTCGTGCATGTGATATAGGCCGAATCCATGTCGAGCCAATAACCCATGCGTCGCGTGAACGTGCGCCATCCCATATCGTCGGAGATGTTGCGATACACGAACTCCTTGCACTTGGCATTGAACACGTCAACACCAAGCGCATCGATCTGCGACTTGTCCGTGATGCCGAGTTCCTTCTCGACGGCAAGCTCGACGGGCAGACCGTGCGTGTCCCAGCCACCTTGCCGCCGTACGAGGAATCCCTGCATGGTCTTGTACCGACAGGCAATGTCCTTAATGGTACGAGCCAACAAATGATGAATGCCCGGCTTTCCGTTCACCGTGGGCGGACCTTCGAAGAAACTGAAGGTGGGCGCACCGGCACGTTGCTCAAGCGATGTTGTGAAAATGTGTTGGGCATCCCAGAAGGAGAGGATCTCTTCTTCAAGCGCGGGATAGGACAGGTTGTCAGGGAGTGGTTCGAACATCCCGCAATTTACGGAACATCTGCGTGAAGGGGTAAACGGATCACGAAGGTCGTGCCGCGTCCCTCTTCACTTGTCACGCCGATGGTGCCATGGTGTGTGTCGACGATCCACTTGACGATGGACAGTCCGAGTCCTGCGCCTTGCGTTCCGCGCGAGCGTGCCTTGTCGACGCGATAGAACCGATCGTAGATGAAGGGCAACTCATCCGCCGGAATGCCGATGCCGGTATCGCGAACGGTCACGACGGCGTCGGTGTCCGTTGTGGTGAGGGTGACGGAGACGTGGCCCTTCTCGGGTGTGTACTTAACGGCATTCTCCAACACGTTCAGCAATGCCTGATGGAGACGCACCTTATCGCCATCCACAACCACACCGGAGGCAATGGCACTGTCGACCTCTACATGCTGCTGATCGGCAAGGATGAGCACATCGTCGGTGATGTCGTTGAGCATGGAGGAAAGGTTGACAGGGCGAAGGTCGATGTGGAACTGACCGGTGTCGGCACGCGAGAGATCGAGAAGTCCCTGTACCACACTTGTGAGTCGCTCCACCTCTTCCAGACAACTGGTGAGCGTTGCGCGATACTCTTCCGTGCTGAGCGGTTTGCGCATGGCGATCTCGAGCTCGCCCATGAGGATGGCCAGCGGTGTCTTGAGTTCGTGCGATGCATCGGAGGTGAACTGGCGGATCTGTGCGAACGATGTTTCGAGGCGAGCGATCATCTCGTTGAGGGTCTCGGTGAGTCGCGCGATCTCGTCGTTGGTTGGCGGCATGGGCAGACGTTGGGCAAGGTTGCGCGCCGTGATCTGTCGGGCCGAGCGCGTGATCACGTCCACCGGACGCAGCGACCGCTGCGCAAGGATGTATCCGGCAAAGAGCGAGATGAACAACGTCGACGGGAGTGCATAGAGCAGGTAGCCAAAGAGCTTGCGCAACGTGGCATCGACTTCGTCGGCCGGATAGGCCGCCGTGACCTCGGCCACATCCCCCCGATACATCACCATGCGATACCGTGTGCCACGCATCATGTAATAGGAGTAGATGCGATCGTCGATCACCGTCGCCCCGCGTGCGGAGAATTGTTTGAACGTGGGCAGACTATCGACGGTGAGATTCTCCGTCCTCCACACCGTCCGTCCGCTCTGATCCGACACCTGGATGAGATAGTTCGACGAGTTGAGCAGCATGTGCTCGTACACGGCCGACCACACGGGATCGGTCTCGTTCGTTTCCACCGTGTCGATGGGCGGGATCGGACCCACGAAGTCGCGCAACGAACTCTTGCGAAGGAACTCGAAATAGTCGGCCCCCTGCCCCTTGCCACGCTTCTCCTTCTTGACCGGAGTGAGCGGACGTTTGACGGACTGTTGTTCCTTCTTGATGACGGAGTGGAGGGACTGTGCAACACGCGACAGCGAGGCATCGAGGTTGGTGCTGAGCTCGTTCGATACCGTATAGTAGGCCACCACGGCAAACGCCATCACCGTCAGTGCAACAAGGGCACTGTACATCAAGGTGAGACGGATGCGCAGGGAAAGGATCATGGCGCCAAAGGTACGAAGCGGAAGGTCTTCCTTCCGTATCTTGAACGCCATGATGGCAGAAGATCAACGACCGATCGGCGTTTTCGATTCCGGAATTGGCGGACTGAGCGTGCTCAAGCACCTCGTGCGCCTGATGCCGGGAGAGCGATTCGTGTATCTGGGCGATACGGCCCGGGTTCCATACGGGAACAAGTCTGCGGAGACGGTGCAGGCCTACAGCCTTCAGTGTGCGGCCTTCCTCCTGCAGCACAACGTGAAGATGATCGTAGTGGCCTGCAACACAGCATCGGCCCTTGCACTGGACGTGTTACGTCGCGACGTGTCGGTTCCCGTGCTTGGCGTGATCGAGCCTGCCGCAGCCGAAGCAGCACGAGCGACCACATCGCGCATGGTTGGCGTGATCGGCACACGTGCCACGATCTCGTCGAACTCCTATGCTCGCGCCATTGAACAGGCCGCGCCTGACAAGAACATCATTGTCCACAGTCAACCATGTCCGCTCTTCGTTCCTCTTGTCGAAGAAGGATGGCTGGACACGCCCGCTACACGCCTGATCGCCGGTGAGTACTTGCGTCCAATGGTGGCCAACCACATTGACACACTCGTGCTGGGCTGCACGCACTATCCCCTGCTCAAGCCTATGCTCACGTCGATGCTGCCCGATGTTCGACTCATCGATTGCGGTGAGTGCACAGCAACAGTAGCAGCAGAGATGAATGGTCCGGTCGACGATGAACCGATCACGTCAACGCCGTCGATCTACTTCTACTTGACCGACAACACGCCGTCCTTCCCCATTCTCGCACGGCAGTTCCTGGGCATCTCGGTGAACGAACCGGTCCGCGTGAGCGTGGACCACCTCACATTGCCACACATCGAACACGAGGAGTCCTAACGACCATGTTCATGTTCCTCCTTCGCAAGATCCTGTACGCCATTCCGGTCCTCGCAGGTGTGGTCGTCCTCACGTTCTTCATCCGTCCTCCGGGTGATCCAGCACGCGTTCTTCTTGGACAGCGCGCAGATTCATCTTCCGTGGCCGCATTACGTCAGCAACTCGGACTCGACAAACCACTTCCCGTCCAGGTCGGCAAATACATGCTCAACCTTGCACAGGGCAACATGGGTCGCTCCATTGCAACGAATCGCGATGTGCTCGAAACGATCGTCGAACGCATTCCTCCGACGGCCCTGCTTGCGTTCACGGCCATGGGCATTGCAACGCTCTTGGGGATCGCTCTTGGTGTCGTGGCATCGTTGCGACCGAACTCATGGCTCGACTCCCTCACAATGGGCACGGCACTCTTTGGCATCTCGCTTCCTGCCTTTGTCGTTGGATTGCTGATGGTGCTGGTATTCGGCATCGTGCTCGACTGGTTCCCGATCTCGGGATACATCGATCGCGGCATTGAGCATCTCGTGTTGCCGATGATCACGCTTGCCATTCGACCACTCTCCATTGTTGCCCGAGTGACGCGATCGAGCATGCTCGATGTGCTCGGACAAGATTATGTGCGCACAGCACGCGCCAAGGGACTGAGCAACACTACCGTCTTCATCCGTCATGCCCTTCGCAATGCATTGAATCCAGTGGTGACCACCGTCAGTGCCTGGTTCGCAGGACTGCTGGCCGGCACCTACTTCATCGAGTTCATCTTCAACTGGCCGGGTGTTGGCCTTGCCGCCTTCTCCGCCATTGAAAAGCTTGACTATCCCATGATCCAAGGTGTGGTGCTATTCTCGGCCGTGATCTTCGTGGTCGTGAACACCATTGCTGACATTGTCTATGCATTCATCGATCCGAAGGTGCGACTAGGATGAGCAACAACGAAGTTGAGAGCCTGAGTCACATCGCGTGGCGTCGGTTGAAGAAGAACAAAGGGTCGGTGCTCGGTCTTGCCGTCCTTGGCATCATGATCGTGATGGCCGTCTTTGCTCCGTTGATCACGCCCTTCGATCCGACCACGCAGATCCTTGAGTATGCCGTGAAGCCATCCGGCTTTCGTGGCAACGTGATCATGAAGAAGAACATCGCCGATCCGGATCGTCCGTCCATCATTGCTGTGTCGACGTTCGAGATCCGTGGTGACAGTGTGCATTACAAGGACCCGACGGGAATGCCGTATCGCATTGCCACGTCGACGCTCGCTGGCACATCGGAATCGGATTGGCATCGACAACCACTGTTCCTGCTTGGTACCGATCGATTCGGTCGCGACATGTTCACACGTCTCATCTACGGCATGCGCGTGTCGTTGAGTGTGGGCCTGATCTCGGAGTCCATCGCCCTCACCATTGGCATCCTGCTTGGAGCTCTTGCCGGATTCTATCGCGGCAAGGTGGACGATGCCATCATGTACGTGACGAATGTGGTGTGGTCGTTCCCGACGATCCTCCTCGTCATCGCCTTCAGCGTCATCCTCGGTCAAGGATACTGGCAAGCCTTCGTGGCCATCGGGATCTCGTCGTGGGTCGACATTGCGCGCATCGTGCGCGGACAGTTCTTCTCGATCCGCGAGCAGGAGTACGTTGAAGCAACACGCGCCTTTGGCTTCGGAACGTTCCGCGTGATCTTCCGACACATGCTTCCCAATGCCGCCGGTCCGATCATCGTGATCGCTACGGCTGGCTTTGCCACGGCCATCATCAGTGAAGCATCGCTCTCCTTTATCGGACTTGGCGTGCAGCCACCGATGCCGTCGTGGGGACAGATGATCCGCGATGGCTACGGCTACATTGCCGTTGGCACCAACTTCGGCATGGCGCTCTATCCATCGTTCGCCATGGCCATTGCCGTGTTCGCCTTGAACCTCTTTGGCGACGGACTTCGCGATGCGCTCGATCCTAAGACCATGCAGCGGTGAGCATGGACCTGCAAACGATGATCTCGAAGAAGATCTTCCCACCGGTGTTGCTCATCTGTGGTGAAGAAGAGTATCTGATCGATCATGCGGCCGAGCAGCTCTTTGCCGCCGCCTCCACGCTTGATACCACGGGCATGAACGCCGATATGATGGATGGCGAAGACGTTACCCTCGATGCCGTCCTTTCCGTTGCACGCTCCTATCCGATGATGTCGGAGCGACGTGTGCTCTGGGTCCGCCGATTCGAAAAGGTGTCGGTAGGGCGGGAAGGCAAGAAGGGCGATCATCCGTTGTTGCAGTATGTGAAGCAACCGCTCGAGTCGACCTTCCTCTTGCTCACGGCCACCCTTCCACCCGTCAAGAACAAGTCCACCGCAAAGTTCCCCTGGAATGCCTTGTTCCAGCATGCGTCGGTGATCGAGTATCCGCGCATGCGCGAACATCAAGTGGCCGCATGGGTACGCGATCGTGTACAGGCACTCGGTCGCACCATCACGCCTGATGCATCGGACTACCTCGTTGCACGGTGCGGCACATCGCTTCGCGACCTCTCGATGGAGCTCGACAAGCTCACGCTCTTCATGGGCGATCGCACCGATGTGACCGTGGATGATGTGAACGAGATCGCCGGTTCGGGAAAGACCTATACCATCTTTGAATTGCAGAAGGCCATCGGTCGACGCGACCTCCCTGCCGCCTTGACCATCTGCACGAAGATGATGGAAGCGGAGCGACTGGACATGCTGATCATCACGATGCTCACGCGCTACTTCGTTACCCTGTTTCGACTGACCGATGTGCGTGGCGTGATCAATGACAATGGCGAGATCGCACGGACCGTTGGCATCCCACCCTACTTTGTGAACGAATACCTGGATGTGTTGCAGCGCTATCATCCTGTCCACATCGAGGCCGCCATTGCTGCCCTGAGCGCGGCCGATGCCACGATCAAGTCGACATCGACCGACCCCACCCTCGTGCTGCAATCGATGCTTGTGCGCATCATGAGCTAAGCCCTTACAGCTCAACGAAGTTCGTATCTTTGCCGCCTATGCGTTCTGCATCCGATCTGGCCCAAGCACAGCTCGACGCCTACAATGCGCGAGACATCGAGTCCTTCTGTGCGGTGTATGCCGACAACGTGGTCTTGTACGACCTCGTGAGCGGCAAGGCCACGTGTACGGGCATCGACGCCATGCGCGAGCGCTATGGGGCGATGTTCGAGCAACATCCCGGGTTGCACTGCACGCTTGTGCATCGCATGGTGTGCGGCAACATGGTCATTGACGAAGAGATGGTGGCCGGTCTTCGCAGCGATGGAATGGTCCATGCCATTGCCACGTATGAAACGGCGAACGACCGGATCACACGTGCCTGGTTCATCCGAGAATAACAACGAAACGAACGAAAGAACACAATGCGTCAGTCCACACAATTCCTCCCAACGCTCAAGGAAGTTCCGAACGAGGCACAGATCCCATCGCATCAATTGATGGTGCGTGCCGCCATGGTCCGTCAGCTTGCTGCAGGCGTCTTCAGCTTCCTGCCCTTGGGCTATCGCGTGCACAAGAAGATCTGCGACATCGTACGTCAGGAGATGGATGCGATTGGCGGACAGGAATTCCACATGCCGGCCCTCAATCCGATCGAGATCTGGGAACAGACCGGTCGTGTCGAGGCCATGGGCGACGTGATGTTCCACATCAAGAATCGCGAAGGCCTTGTCCTCGCTCCAACACACGAAGAGATCATCACCTTCCATGCACGTCAGCACGTGCACTCATATCGCGACATGCCGCAGATCTGGTATCAGATCCAGACGAAGTTCCGCAACGAGCCACGTCCGAAGAGCGGCGTGCTTCGCGGCCGTCAGTTCACGATGAAGGATGCCTACTCGCTCGATGCGACCACGGAGGGACTCGACGCTGCGTACGACAAGCATGAGCAAGCGTATCGCAACATCTACACCCGCTGCGGTCTGCGCTTCTTCATCGTTGGTGCCTCCAGTGGCGCCATGGGCGGAAGCAAGTCGCAAGAGTTCATGGTGGAATCACCACATGGCGAAGACACCTGCGCCGTGTGCGACGATCTCTCCTATGCAGCGAACATCGAAGTGGCCACGTCCATCCTTGCCGCCATTCCCCGCCTTGCCGAGAACCCTTCCATCGAAGAGTTCGCAACGCCCGGTGCGAATACCATCGACGATCTCATTCAGAAGTATTCCATTCCCGAAGAGCGGTGCGCGAAGAGCGTGGTCTATGTGGCCGACGATCAACCCGTCCTCGTGCTCATGTGCGGCAACGACGAACTCAATGAGTCAAAACTGCAAGGCGTGCTTGGAGCCACGGCGCTCCGTCCGGCAGAGGCAGAGGAGTTGTTCGCATGGACCGGTGCCCATGCCGGATCGATCGGTCCGATCGGTCTGCGCACACCGATGCGCGTGATCGCCGACCAACGTTTGCAACACGTGAACGGACTCGTGAGCGGTGCCAACAAAGACGGCTTCCACTTGCGCAACATCGACCTCGATCGTGATGCAACGATCGAAGCCTATCACGACGTGCGCACCGTGCGTGCCGGAGAGCTCTGCCCGACTGGATGCGGCAAGGAACTTCGCGTGGTGAATGCCATCGAGGTCGGCCATATCTTCAAGCTTGGAACGAAGTACTCATCGGCACTTGGCGCCACCTTCCTTGACGAGAACGGCAAGGAACATCCGATCATCATGGGAAGCTATGGCATCGGTATCGAGCGCATCATGGCCTGCTTCATCGAGCAGAACCACGACGAGCGCGGTATCACATGGTCCATGTCGCTCGCTCCCTATCACGTGCATCTGCTCGGCCTCGGCATGAAGAAGAGCGAGTCGGTACGCGCCGTGTGCGAAGAACTCGAGAAGGCCTTTACGGCGGCAGGGATCGATGTGCTGTTCGACGATCGTGATGAATCGCCGGGCGTGAAGTTCAACGATGCCGATCTGTTGGGCATGCCGTTGCAGGTGATCGTTGGCGATAAGAACCTTTCGGCCGGAAACATTGAAGTGAAAGTTCGACGGACAGGAGAACGGCGCATCGTGGCGCTCGACGACGTGCGCGCCGACGTTCGATCACTCTTGCATGGACTCGCATGAACAACCTTGTCGACATCGTTGCCGATATGCACTGTCACACGACGTGCTCCGACGGACTGCTCACCCCATCGCGACTGATGGAGAAGGCCGAGGCCGTTGGACTGGGTGCCATCTCTATCACGGACCACGACACTCTTGCGGCCTACGATGTCCTGCGCATGGAAGGCTATAACGGACCCGTGACGTTGATCCCCGGTATCGAAGTATCGTGCACGGAAGACCGACGCGATGTGCACGTGCTGGGCTACTACATCGATCACAAAGACCCGACGCTCCGTGCATACATCGACTTCTTCAAGACGGATCGTGAGCGTCGCGCTCGCGAGATGGTGGAACGTCTGCAACGTCTGCGCGTGAACATCTCCTTCGACGAAGTACAAGACCATGCAGGAACGGCTCCCATCGGACGTCCGCACGTTGCCGCCGTCATGGTCCAACGTGGTTTCTCGAAGAACCTCCAGAATGCCTTCGATGTCTACCTCGACACCGGCAAGCCTGCCTTTGTGTCGAAGGCGCCGTATTCCGTGAAGATGGCCGCCGACATGATCCATGGTGCCGGCGGTATCGCCGTGATCGCCCATCCGGGCAAGACCTATCACGATCCGCGACTGTTCTTGGGACTTCGCACCAGTGGCATCGACGGCGTCGAGGTCTATCACCCGTCGCATTGGTATGTCACACGCGAGTATTACAAGGCCCTTGCCCTGCAGCACGGACTCTTGATCACGGGCGGCAGCGACTACCACGGATCGCGTGAATACGACGAGCGCAATCTTGGCGTGTTCGGTGTGACGCAAGAGCATCTCGATGCCATCAGGGAGAAGATCCATGCCTCGTAGTGTTCACGGCACCTTGCACGGCGCAGGACGTCGCATCGTGATCGTTGCCGCTCGTTGGAATGAGTTCATCGTGAACCGGTTGCAAGAAGGCGCTCTCGAGGCACTTCGCGCCAACGGCGTGGATGACGCCGATATCACCATCGTGTACTGTCCGGGCAGCTACGAGGTCCCATCCGTGGCCCTCCACGCTGCACAGACCTTGCGCCCCGATGCCATCATCACCCTCGGTGCCGTGATCCGTGGCGATACACCCCACTTCGAATACGTCTCCGGTCCGGTCTCCACCGGCATTGCCACCGTGGCCATGCAAACCGGCATTCCCTGCATCTTCGGCGTGCTCACGGTGAACACCGTCGACCAGGCCATGGAGCGCGCAGGGGTGAAAGGCGACAATAAGGGATACGAGGCGGCCGTGGCCGCATTGGAGATGATCTCGATCTACGAACAGATCCGTACACTATAAATGGGAACTGACTCGTCGGCATTCCGCATGACCACACGTATCAGCATCCTCTGTGCCTTGCTCCTTGCCGCCGTGACCCTCTCGGCGCAATCGACCATCAGTTTGAGCGACTGGCAAACATTCTCGACCATGCGTACCGTTCGCGCCGCATCCGTCGATTCCAAAGGTCGTATCTGGGCCGCCACTCCGGGCGGTCTTTTTGTGTACAGCGCCGCCGACAGTTCCATCCAGGAGTATCGCAACGTTGGCGCGTTGTTGAACCTGGATGTGACGGCCATCCTGTGCGACACGGCCTCGAAGCGCGTCTTCGTAGGATGCTTCGACGGATCGCTCACCATCGTCACCGAAGATCTGCAGTTCAAGAACATCACCGACATTCGACGTGCCACCGTCTACCAACGTCGACGGATCAACGACTTCCTGTTGAAGAACGGTCTTCTCTACATCGCCACCGACTTCGGCATTGTGTCCTTCGACCCCGAGAACGAAGTGTTCCGCGAGACCGTCGATCGTATCGGGCCGTTGCAAGAGAAAACGCGCGTCACCTCGCTCACGACCTTGCGTGATTCCATTTGGGCCTCGACCGACTCCGGCATCGTCGTGGCACCACTTTCATCTGAAACACTTCGCCTTCCAAGCGTGTGGAAGTTGTTTGGGACGGCCAATGGCATTCCCGTTCCCGCTGTGTCGTTCGTGCGCGCAACGGCCACGGACCTGTATGCAACTGCCGCAGGCGCAATTCTGATCGCCGAAGGCTCGACGTTCCGTACCGTGTACTCGGGCGGTGCAACGCTCGTTGGACTCACGACCACGGCAACCGAGGTCTATGCATCGGAAGAATCGTTCGTGCGAACGTTGTCGGGTCCGCTCCCTGTCTCCTTCCCCGGTCAAGTGAACGGCCACGCCACCACCACGCGGAACGGACGCACCATCGTGATCGCCTTTGTGGTGAACCTTCCGCTTGCCATCGTTGATGGTGCAGACCGACAAGACGTTGTTGTGAACTCACCGCGCACGAATCAATTCTCGCACCTTACCATCGATCGAGATGGCTGGCTATGGTCTGCCACCGATGAAGAACCGTTCCGCACGGGACAAGGTGTGATGGCCTTCGACGGGAACACGTGGTACGAGTTCACCAAGGAAGCCAACCCCGAGATGGGATCCAATTCCTATCATCGCGTGAATGCACAGCCCGATGGAAGTGTATGGCTTTCCAGTTGGGGGTATGGCATTGTCGAGGCCAAGAAGGCAGATGGCGGCGTGGTCCTGAAAAAGTGGAACAACACGAACAGTCCCCTCGTGGGCATCAGCAACGATGCGAACTACGTGGTCACGAGCGATGCCATCACGGATCGCAGCGGCAAACTCTGGATCGTGAATGAACTTGGTGCCGATCGATTGCTCGTGACGCGTGACAAGGATCAGAACTTCGGCTACTTCAAGAACTGTTACGATCTGCGCGCAAATCAGTATCGCGTGATCGCGATCGACAACGGCGGAACGAAGTGGATGGCCGGTCCCACCGGCAACGGTCTCCTTGCCTTCAACGATAAGAACACACCGAACAACGAAGCGGACGATGTCTGCCAGATGCTCCGCTCGTCCAACACGCAACTCCAGGACAATGTGATCCGCGCCTTGCGTGTCGATAAGAACGGCGCCCTGTGGATCGGTACCGCACGCGGTGTGTCCGTGATCGCCTCGCCGTCCACCGTGTCCAACTCCAGCATTCCCTTCGTTCGTCGCATCACGGCGCTGTCGGCCCTGAACGTGAACGACATCTTCGTCGACGCCGTCAACAACAAGTGGATCGCCACATCGAATGGCGTCTATGTTCTGAACGAAGACGGTACGGAAGTGCTCTCCATCATCACCCAGAACAACTCTCCGCTGTTGATGGACAATGTGAAGAGCGTTGTGGTGGACGACCGGACCGGTCGCGCCTACTTCGGAACGATGAGCGGTTGTTCGTCGGTGCTCACGCAGAGCGTCAAGCCGCTTGACTCCTACGCCATCCGTTGCTATCCGCAGCCATTCAAACCCGATGCCGATGGCACGATCATCATCGACGGACTAGCAGCCGATTCCGACGTGCGCATCATGACACCGGCCGGCGAACTTGTTGCCGCCGTGCAGACGAACGGACGTCAGGCACTGTGGAACGGCAAGGACGTGCAAGGTCGCACCGTCCCACCCGGCGTCTACATCATCCATGCTCTCTCGGCTTCCACCAAGGAAGCAGCCGTGGGCAAGCTCGCCGTTACGCGTTAACACAAGCATCATGAAGCCACACTGGTACGATCTGATCGTGGTCTGTGTGGTCGGGATCATGGTGGCATGGTATGGTGAGATCGAACCCTCAGCCTATGCGATGCACAGTGAGTTGGATCTCGTGCAGTACCAGCGGATGGCCGATGCTGCTCCGCACATCGATCCCCACGTCCCTGCCCCCTTTGTCTATCGCATCCTTCCCCCGCTTCTTGCCGGAACGCTCGCGCCATTCGTTGGTTCACAGGTGCAAGCATTTCGTTTGCTGACCATTGCGTCGCTCGTTGGTTGTCTTCTTCTGTTCCGTCGGTGGCTGCTCGGTCGCGGCATCGATGCGCGCACATCGTTGTTCGTCACATGCCTCCTTGCCGCCTCACCCCATGTGGTCGGCGCCTCCCTCTTCAATCCCTATCAACTCACCGATGCACTGTCGTTGCTGGTGATCATGGCCTCCATCATGGCCGTCGAACGTGGTGCTTGGTGGCGCTATGCCGTGCTGCTGTGCATTGGTGCGGCCACACGGGAAACGTGCATGCTCATGATCCCCGCTGCAGCGCTTGTGGCATGGCAACAACGGCTGGTACGTATGGCCCTGGTGGCGTCGGCACCGGCCATCGTGATCTTCTTCGCATTGCGTAGCATGATGTTGCCGGAGAATCAAGGGTGGGACCTCATCGGCAACTATGATGTGTATTCGTGGAAGCTCGCCGACCCGGTGGCATGGTATCGGTTATGTGTGAACTGCATGATCCCCTTCACGCTCCTGCCCTTGATCGAACCGGGACGTCTCCCGACGCTCGTTCGGAAGAACCCGCACCTTGCAGTTCTCTTCGTTCTTGTGGTGGTGGCCAGTTTTGCGGGGAAGGACGTGGAGCGACTGGTGGCGCCGACGTTCGTGGGGTTCTATGGACTCCTGGCCGTGCGCCTCCACGGCCGGGTACGCGTGGACGCGATCACGGTCGTCGTTCTCGTGGTGACCGTCCTTCTGGCTGCCCTGCATCCGCTGTATTCGCAGCGTGGACTTGTGGACCGTAGCACCTATATCGGCATCTCCGTCCTCGTTTCCCTGACCGTTCCCATCTTTCTTGCACTTCGAACGCGTCGCGTTTTCTGAGATTTCCCTATATTTGTAATCCCTCGATGCGGAAGTGGCGAAATTGGCAGACGCACCATCTTGAGGGGGTGGCGCTCGCAAGGGCGTACGGGTTCAAGTCCCGTCTTCCGCACATCGAAACGAAAAACGGGTACGACCACATGGTCGTACCCGTTTTTTTTGGGGGACGAATGTTCGATCACTTGCGCATCAGTTTGAAGAAGGTCTTCAACCGTAGCTTCAGATCGTTCTTGTTATCGCCGTCACGCGGGTCGCGGATCTTGCCGCCAACCTTGAGCCACTCCACAGCGTCGAAATCGAACTTCAACGAGGTGGCCGTGGATTCCGTGATCTCGAAGTACGGTTCGGCCTTGATGGTCAGGTTCTCCGTGTTGTCGCTTGTCTGCACGAAGTCCGTTGCCACGCCACCATTCCAGACGGTACCTTCGATGATCACCGTGGGACGATCTGTCGTGGCGAAATCACCGAAGACGGCATCACCAGACCATTTGATCACTTCCGGTGGCGTGAGTCGGTGAGATTCCAGTTTGATGCGATCGTACTTGCCGACAGGAACGGTGGTTGCGAAGACCGACGTGATCTTGCCACGTTCAAACGTGATCACAGCCGGTCCGGCCTTTACGTCACGTCCACCCGTACCCGAATCGTCGTTGATCGCCTGAAGCTTGATGCGCGACAGAAGCAGTCGTACACGGGAGACGCGAACGCTATCGCAGTTCAATGCTTCAGCGTGTTCGCCCTTTATCGTCATGGACTGGACGGTGGCTGTTGGGATCGATGTTTCCATCGAGAGCGAGCCTTCGCCTGCAGGGCTTGTGGAAGACTTGCAGGACATCATGCCAATGGCGAGTGCTCCGACGAGGAGACCCGAAGCGAGTACCTTCATAGTGGGATCCTAGAATGTGAGTGTTGAGGAGCCTATGCTGTAGTGCGACCGGTAGAGTGTGCGAGTGAACGCAGAGTTCCCTCTACTGCTGTTGTTGCGCTTGCCAGCGCGCTTTCGACGGCGGGCGAAACATCGTTGTCGGTATTGGCAAAGAAGATGTTCCCTTGTGGTGCAGACGCTAGTTGTGCCGGACCATTGTGCGAGCCGCGCGTCGGGATCACCAGACTATGTCCCCATGCCCATGCATAGATCTCCGTGACGCTCTCTGCCGTTGCATCGTCGACGTGTTCGAGAAAGGCCCGCACCACATCGGCCACATGCGCTGCGAACGATGCATCGTCTTGCAACGTCGACCGTGCATCGCGCGGCATCGGTGCATAGATGGAACACACATATCCGTCCGTGCCGCCCTTCCACACTGCCTGCGGATTGATCACATCGGAGAAGAGACGCGACGTGGGCAGATACCATGTGTCGATGGTCGACGCATCCACCAATGGTCGTGTTGAGTGCAGGTGAATGGTCGCATACGGCGCATAGGAAAGGCCGCGCATCGCATCGCGCTGTGCAGCGCTGAGGTCAGGGATGAGAAACGGCGCCATGAACTTCTGTGTGGCCACGATGGCGCGGGCTGCCGTGGTTTCGATCACGGCACCGTTTGCATCTACCGAGAGCACGCGAACGCCGGTGCGTGTGTTCTCCACGCGAATGACGACCTCGTTCGTGTGCACGGAATCGCGCATCACGTTGGCCAGTCCACGCGTGAGTCCACCCATGCCGCCTTCGAACGTATAGCGTTCAACGGTTTCAGTGAGGTCGAACTCCGACGCATAGAAGTTGAGCAGACAGTAGGCGTTCACCGTGTCGATGCCGGCACCCATCGATGAACGTGCATAGGCATCAAGCACGGTGGAAAGGAGTGGCGAGTTGTACGTGGCGAGGAAGTCGGCACCCGACATGGCATCGTAGGCGGCCCACTTCGCCGGAATTGTAGCGGGCAACGGATACGATGGAAGATCGGTGTCGGACATGGCCAACAGATCATCACGGAACCGACGCATGGCCGAACGGTCTTGCTCTGAGGTGGCGAAGCGCACGATGTCGGCATCGCGCCAGATGTTCGCATGCAACGTGCCGTTCAACATGTAGCCGTCCGTTGGACACACTACATCCGTCACCGAAGCCGACCGCATGAGATCGAGGATCAACGCCGACCGCTCCACGAAGTATACCGAGCCGAGCGACGTAGGAATGCCGGCGACCTGTTCGGACACGGCAGCACCTCCGATGCGAGGTTCATTCTCGATGAGCGCTACGTGACGACCCTCGGCTCGGAGGAGATGTGTTGCGGCAAGTCCCGAGAGTCCGCCACCGACCACGACCACATCGCTGTTGCGTCGAACGGTGATCGACGCTGCTGCACCATGGTCGCGCACATACGCATGCGCATCGCGAAACCGTTGCGCAGACGTTCGAAGGGATGGCGATCGACGTTGCTGTGAGGCGGAAGGACGCGGACGTTCACATGCACCAAGGGCGACCGTGTAGATCGCCCCTGTGCCAAGAACTATTGTTCGAATGAAGTCGCGACGTGACGTCATGTGTTATCGCAAGAATGCAACAGGCACAACGTTGCGCGTACCATTGACGGTGACCACGCATTCGTACACGCCCGACGTCGTGGCCTTGATCGGCATGCGCACGGTTCCCACATCCACACTGCCGGTGAAGACACGTTCGACGTATCGACCTTCGGTACTGTAAAGCTCAACACTCACCGATGCCGGAACGGTCTGTTGCCATTCAAGTGTGGCCATCGATGCTGTCGGATTCGGATAGGCGCGAACCGTGATGTTCACCGGTTCGTTGCCGCGATAGGCGTCTTGCACGCTCACAGGATTCGTGAGCACGCCCAACGGCAGGATCCGTTCACCGAAGATGGCCTCGGTATCAGCAGCAGAGCCACCGAACCATGTTTCCATCACATCGGCGTAAACACGACGGAAGTCGTACTGATACCGCAGATCGCCATTGCCATCAAGGTTCTTCAGATCCGGGTTGTTGCCGAACACGCCCGACCGTACGCGATTGCCGAAGACGAACTGCACGGACGAAGCACCGTGGTCGGTACCGCGTGAGCCGTTCTCGTAGGGACGGCGACCGAACTCCGAGGCCGTATAGCCAACGATGCGCTCTGCATGTCCTTGCAAGAGCATGTCCTGCATGAACGTTCCAACGCCCTTTGAGAGGGATTCAAGGAGGAAGGGATGCAGACCGGTGAGGTCGACGTTCTGTTGTTGCACGTGCGTATCGAATCCACCCATGTAGACCATGTAGACCTTCGACTTCAGTCCACCGCTGATCAGTCGTGCAACGAGTTGCATTTGACGGACGAAGCCATTCGTTTGATCGTACGTGGCCATGTTCTTGCCTTTGTCGAAGGCATTCTTCACGCTGGCAGAATAGTAATCGGACTTCTCTGCGACGAGACGTACGAAGTTGAACTCCTTGCCATAGAACGTGTCGTCGGACATCGGGTCCATATCAGGTGACAGACCTTGCCCAAGTTCAAAGAACTTGTCGGGATCGGTCAACGCAATACCCACGTCACCCTTGGGACTCTGGAAGAGCATGGACAGCGATCCGCCGATCTGCACGGCAAGCGGATCCGGAGGCAACACATCGGGGAATCCCGGCTGCGTGTTGGCAAAGAAGTTGCCAAGCCATCCATAGATCAGCTTCGTGTCTTCCCATGGCTTCGGATTCAGGCCGCTCAGCCAGATATCCGTCGAACGGAAGTGCGAGAGATTCGGATTTTCATACCCCACGCCTTGGATCACGGCAAGTCGTCCGTCTTCCATCATGCGACGGAAGTTGTAGGTGTTCTTGGGATCGAGTGCAGGGTGCATGTAGACCTTGCCAAGCACCGGAACGGTCTTGTCCTTTGGAACGGCGATCTCCGGTCGGATATCGTAATAGGCCGAGTCGTCAGCCGGGATGATGGTGTTGAGACCATCGTTCCCTCCGAACAACTGGATCACGATCAGGATCTGATCTCCGTCTGCATTCAACGTGTTGAGCAACTGCACCGGAGAGAACGCGCGCAGCGGGATCCCGCCAAGCACTTGCGTTCCGACGGCTGCTGCTGCTGTTGTCTTGAGAAAATTGCGACGCTTCATGGTTCACCACATCTCGGTTATTAGCAGAGCTGAAAGTCGGGCGCCTTGGAGATCGCCACGAGGAAATTGCGCACGCGCGCAGCGGCCGTTGCCTGATCGTTCAGGATCGAAGGCCAGTCGTAGTCGGGAGCACCGCTCAAGAGCGTGTTCTCGTAGTTCTTATACCGCTCGCTTGCGAGCGGTAGCGGCAACAGATAGGCACAGACGTTCTTCGTGAACTTGTGCACGTCTGTGTAGTCCGGGAACTGCTTGATGAACGTGGTCACCTGGGCATCGGTCATGGCCATGATCACGGTGCGTGCGAACTGCCGACGCACCGGATAGGTGTTCGTGCTGATCCAGTAGTGATACCCCGGCCATCCTGCAACGTTCGGTGCATCGTAGATGGTCTGGTCCATCTTGCTTGTCCACGATGCTCCGTCGTTCACCGTCACGCCAAGCTGACGCATGAGACCGGCCACACATTCGATCGGTGTTTTGATCTGCGCACCACGCAAGGCAGGATCGAAGAAGTGCGAGCTCGAGAACAATGCCTTGAGCATTGGACGGATGGCGAAGTTGTTATCGCGGAACACTTTTGCAAGATCATCCACGAATTGCGTGTTGGTATCTACGGGAGATGCGTAGACGAAGAACTTGTAGAGCTTCGTTGCGATGAAGCGTGAGACGGCTTCCGGTCTTGCCTCGTGAATGATCTCCACGAGCTTGAATACCTCTTCCATCTTCACTTGATACTCGGTGTTGTTGTCAGCCGTGCGCGCAGCGATCGACGTACCCAGTACGGTCTTCTGACCCGCGTCGTGGTCAGTCGGAACGAAGTACGAACTGTAGTATCCGTTGTTCGCCGGCTCGTCGTTGAAGAAGGCGGACTTCCATCCGGTGAGCACACGTGCGGCCTCTTTCACATCGCCTTCCGTATACCATCCGATGCCCGTGGTGAAGAGTTCCATGAGCTCGCGCGCATAGTTCTCATTGGGCTTCCCTACCTTGTTGAGATTCCCGCCAAGGTAGAACACCATGGAGTTGTCGATCGAGACATCGAGGACCAACTGCTTGAAGTCTGCTAGTCTGTCCTTGCGGAACATGAGGTACTGACGGTAGAGCGACTGCGGTGGGATCATCGTTTCCGAATCAAAAGCGAACTCGGAGATGAAGTGTCCGCTCCAGAACGAAGCGATGCGCTCGACGGCTTTCGTGTCGGCCGCCATGGCCTTGAGCCACCAGTTCGAGAACGCTGCCATATTGGATCGCCAGGCCGACCAGATCGAGCCTCGCGTCTGCAGGTCGGCGCCGGCCGGATTCTCCGTCACCGCATCCACCCACGTTCCCGGCTTGGCCGGTTCCGTTTCGGTACTGGATCCGAGGAGTTCCTCCACGACCACGTCGGCCGTCTTGCCAACATAGCCCGCGGCCTGCTGGACCGTTGCACCGTAGCCAAGCCGGCGCAGGAGGTGATACACCTCATCGAGCGTCAGTGGCGACGTATAGGGTTCCACTCCTGTTGCGGTCACGAGTGGTGGACCGTCGATCGACTGTCGTTGTGCGCTCGATCGGAGTAAGCTCGTGAAGAGCTCTCGCCTATTCATGGGCACACCCTTTGGATAGTGAGTTCATCGAAGTATTGGCGTTTTAATGAACAACGAAACCGTTCTACAGTAGTACCGGCCTTCGGGCAACGAATTGTCGTAAGGCAATTCGGAGGGACCAATGCCGGTCACCGACTCGATCTTCACAAATGGCGCTGTCGTTCGCAGATACTGTTCCACTGCTCGTGCACGCGCCGCCGAGAGGTCCATGTTATGCGCAAGCTCACCGAGCTTGTCCGTCGATCCCTTGATGGTGGCCACGCTCGTGGGCTTTGCCGACGAGGCGATCACCTTCTTCATCATGTCGCGATTCACATCAGAGATGGTACTCTGGTCGAAGTCGAACACGATCAGACTCAATCTACTCACTTCGTACGTACTGACGGACTTGTTCACGGCGAATCGGCGGACCGATTCCACGGGCTCGCCGCTCGATTGAAGGATCGTCATCGTTGCCTCAAGCGTGTCACTTTGTCCCATGAGCGGACCGATCTTGTCCGTGATCTCTTGCGTCAGATCGAACGTGACCGTCGTCGGTGGCTGTCCAACACCTTGTCTGGTACCCAGCAACACGCCGTCCCGCCGAACGTTCAGCGTCCAGGAACCCGCGAGTTCCGGATTCTTTACAGCTACGCTGAAATCATGTCGGCGCTGCACCGGCACATACTCATTGAACCGCGTATGCACCACTGGTGCCAGCAGTGCCGGATCGGCACTGGAGAGCTCCACCTTGCGATTCTCTGCCACACCCTCGGCATAGGCGTCATTGGATGATACGGTGGGCTTCTCCACCGCACGGATCACGAAGCGCGAAGCGTCGAGTCCCCAACGGCGACGCATCACGTCTACAACAGCCTTGGCCCTGTCTTCGGCCAACTTCTTGCGCCCTTCCGCCGTGCCGCCTTCCATACCATCGGTGGTGCCGGTCACGACGAGGGTTGCACGCGACGCGGCCATGCGCTTGCCCACGATGTCGAGCATGCGATAGTAAATGGGCAACGTTTGCTTTGGCAGTGCTTGCTCGGAGAATGTTTGCGTCGATTCCGTGCTCACGTATCGCGTGCGCACAACTGCCGATGCCGAATCGAAGAACAGATACGGCAACAACGGGAACGTCTGCGTGACCACCGTCTCGTTGATCTCGAGCGGTTTCGTGGTGAGCGACTGAATGAGCACCGGAGGCACGACCACAGCAGCGACCACGGGTGGTGGCGGAGGTGGAGGTGCTTCGACGGGTGGAGGGGGCGGTGGAGGGGGTGGAGGCGGCGGGGGTACCTCGTCGTCGAATTCGAGACGATAGCGCAAATGGATCCCGCCCGATGCGAACGACTGCGTCCACTCCGTGTTCTTGGCAATGGAGTTCAAGCCACGTCGGTACGAGATCTCGGGTGCAATGGACACGTTCTTCGAAAGCATGAACTCTGCACCGAGCGTTCCGCTCACACCATACGATGTGTTCGTTTGCGGAATGTCGCCCGAGCCAACGACGCGTTGCTTGAATCCGCCCGGGAACAACACACTCTCCGGAGAGACCACCTGCTCGGTCTGTGTGAACGTCGATGCCACGATCGGATTCCCGGCATCGCCGCCAACGCGAATGTAGAATGGCAGGTCTGCGACTGGATGGATGCGGATGCCAAGGTCGACCATCACGTACCCGAGCGAGGCCTTGTACAGATGGTCGCGCACGAACGGAACGTAGGTGTTGGTAACGGGATCGAGCACTTGAGCGTTATCGGCACTGCGTGCTGTGAGCGAAGCCGGTCGGGATGAATACATCACCGCAGCCGATGCCTCGAGGAGTCCGTCAAGAAACGGATAGCCGAACGTCAGTCCACCAAAGAACCCATTGGACGTGCCGCTCTCGAACGTGCCACAGTCCGTGGATCCGGCAAGAATGGGCATCTGGGATGTGTTCCAGATGTAATGATACCCACCCGTGATGCCGATGATGGGAGGCTGCGCCAAAAGCACGGTAGCAGCCAAGAACAGAACAAGCGATGTACAAAGCCGGAACGAACGATGCATGGAGGATTCCGAGTGCTCAGCGCACTTAGATGGCAAAAGCCATTCGAAAAAGATCAGCCCATTTCGTGATGACCAACACCCGAACACCGTAGAAGGTACCAAATCCGATGAGTGTGGCGCCAGAGATCTGCTGAATACGTTTGATGAACACCGGGGTCATCCGTTCTCGAAAGAGCAGAACGATACGTACCAGCGTGAACAACCACAACACGTTGCCGACACCAAACCCCACCGAGAAGGCAACGTTACTCAAAACGGTCGATTCATAGAGATCGCTTTTTTGCACGAAGGCCGTCATGGCAGCCAACGACGGGATGAAGGTCGGATTGGCAAGGTTCGCCACGGCAAAGCCGGCGCCCACGAAGAACGGTCCGTGTGATGCCGCCCTCGACACAATGCTTCCGGCTCGTTTGCTCGGCATGAGGCGTGCCTCGGGAGCTTTCACGCGCATCTGATGCACACCGAACACGATCATGAGCACCACAACGAGCACTTGAAAGCCAGGTCGGAACAGCGGCCATTGTGTTCCCCATGCATCCATCATGTCCACAATTGCAGAGGTGGCCATCATGGCAAGCGCGCAATAGAGCAGATCGAAGATGCCCGCACCGATGGCGAGTTTCATGGCTGGACGCCATCCGTCGTTCACTCCGGTGCGGATGGAGGCCATCCCGATAGGTCCGGGCGGAATGGCCAGGACATATCCGATCACAGCACCGAGAATGAGGGCGAGGAACATGTGATAATCTACAAAAATGCTTCTATCTTGGGCTTCATGTCCGACGCACGTTCTTCCGCCTCGCTCCTTCCCACCCTTGGCCTCTTCACCACCACTGCATTGGTGGTCGGCGGGATCATCGGTTCCGGGATCTTCAAGAATCCCGCATCCATGGCGGCCCTTGTCCGCTCTCCCGAGATCCTCCTCCTGGTCTGGATCGGTGCCGGACTCGTCACGGTGTTCGGCGCGCTTACCAATGCAGAGGTCACCAGCATCATTCCGGCAACGGGCGGACAGTATCAGTACTTCCGCACGATGTATGGCGACTTCACAGCATATCTCTACGGTTGGGCCCTCTTCGCCGTGATTCAGAGCGGCAGCATCGCCTCCATCACCTACGTCTTCAGCTACTACTTCCACACCTTGTGGCCCTTACCGGAATTCCCGCCCGACGTGGCCACATCGATCGCTCTCCGACTTCCCTTTGGCACCATCTATCCGCTGCAAGAGATCGGCATCAAGCTGCTCACTTGCGGCATTGTGATCCTGCTCACGGTGGTGAATTATCTGGGAGTGCGGGAAGGCGGCAGGGTGCAAGGATTCTTCACCGTTGCAAAGGTGGCGGCCATTCTCTTCCTCGTGTTCTGCGCCTTTGCCTTTGGCTCCGGTTCGGTGGCGCACTTCACGCTCGACGCAACAACGGGACCTCCTGTGGGAATGGCCCTCCTGGCCGCTATCGTCCTTACCATGAACAAAGCGCTCTGGGCCTACGACGGTTGGAACAACATCACCTATGTGGCGGGCGAGATCCGAGAGCCGCAGAAGACCATTCCCCAAGCACTGATGATCGGCACCGGAACCGTGATCGTGGTGTACATCCTGATCAACCTTGCCTATCTGTACGTGATGCCCATCGATCAGATGGCCACCTCGGAAAGTGTTGCGGCAGATACAGCGTTGCGTTCCGTTGGTGCATGGGGACTCACCTTCGTGAGCATTGCCGTGATGATCGCCACGCTCGGCACATCGAACGGCACCATCCTTGTGAGCTCGCGCGTGTACTATGCCATGGCCAAGGAAAAGATGTTCTTTCGTTCCGTCGGCCACGTCCACCCTCGCTTCCATACTCCCTCCCGCTCCCTCATCTGGCAGTGCGTGTGGACGTGTGTGTTGATCTTCACGGGGACGTTCGACATGCTGACGGAGATGCTCATCTTCGTGAGCTGGGCCTTTTATGCACTCGGGGCCTATGGTGTGTTCATCTTGCGCAAGCGCATGCCCGATGCAACACGTCCGTACAAAGTGTGGGGCTACCCCTGGGTTCCCATCATCTTCATCACGTTCGCCTTGGTCTTTCTGGTCTTCAGTATCTGGGCCGACGTGGATAATTACAACACAAGATCGGCCCTTGGGGAAGAACCGATCTTGAATACGGTGTACGGTGCCGTACTGCTGCTGACCGGCGTGCCGTTCTATTGGCTGTTCAAACGCGTCAGAACATCAGACCAAGCGTAACGTTCAGAAAGTTGCGTTCGGGTTCACCTGTGGTCTTGCCCACAAGATTGCTCATCACATACTTCACTTCGAAGAACGGGGCCAGGCCACCAAGGTTCAGTTCCAGTCCTGCGCTCAGGCCTGCGCCAAAGCGCGACACCTTGGGCTCAAGTTCCTGTCCGGGAACAAGGACCGACGTCAAAATGGATTCGTCCGTGGAGGAAAGCAACGTCGTGCTCGTATACGTGTACATGAGCTCTGCACCAACATAGGGACGGATGAGCGACGAGAGAAGGAAGTAATCGAAACCGGCATGGATCGGAATGATGTTCGTGGCCGTGTTCACCACAAAGGTCTGTCCGGTGCCACTGATGGTGGCCGTTTGCGCAGAGTTATTGAACCGGTTGTAGGCGATCCCGCCACAGAAGCTCAGATGCTCCGTCATTCCATAGCGGAAGCGGGCGCCAAGGCTCATGCCAATGGCCGATGCATCGGAGTACATGCCGGAGACCGAGTTGTTGAAATCGTAGACGTCGGCGATCTTATCGCTGGGGGTGGCAACACCGAATGTTGCGCCGATCTTCAATCCTTCGGGCGATCCGCCGTCTGCTGCACGCATGGGCACAACGACAAGAACAATGGAGAGAAGAACGGTGGCGAGGAGCGAGGATATGTTGTTCATGGAGCGCCTCCAACGAATGAGAGCCAAGAATGTTCCACTGACGCAGAAGCGGCGAAAAAGGTATTTTTGCATCATGAATCGAACCCTCCTTGCCCTCGTGGCCCTTCTTTGTTTCGTTCCGTTCTCTTCTGCTCAAGACATCGTCATTCCGCCTGCCCGCATCGGGTTGTATGGTGGACTGGGGATCGACATGAGCTCGATGAACGGAAAGATCTGGAATTCTTCCTATTTCACGGGCGGACAATTCGGTCCACATGCCAACGACTCGCTCTCCTTTGCCAACGGAAGCACGACGTTGGCCGGGACCTTCGGTCTGATCGGCGGATTCCCGATCACGCCGACGATCCACTTCACCGGTCGTCTTGGCTACAACAACATCAACTCCTCTAGCACGGCCACGCAGAACACCGCGGATGGTGGCACGATCCAGCATAGCATCTCCGGATCTACGTCGCTCCTGGAATTCACACCCGGTGTAGAGTTCTACAACCTCTTCTCGGGCATCAGCCTGCACCCGCTCGTCGGTCTCGAGTTCGGCATTCCCCTTTCGTCAAGTCTGTCGCAAACGATGGCCTATAAGAAGTCGCTGCCCAACGGCGATTCGGCCGTGACGCTCAACCTGCCGGACGGACGGGAGGTGCCCAACACCACGATGCGCGCCGCGCTGATGCTTGGACTGGGCTACACCATGAAGCTCTCCGAGAAGTTCTATCTGCAGCCTGAGCTCACGTATCGTCTGCCCCTCACGAACGTCTCCTCCGACCCGAACTTCACCCCGTGGAAGGTCGGCCAGATCCGCCTGAGCGTCAACATCTTCTTCGCCATTGCCCCACCGGCCGAGCCTCCTGCCGAGGCGAAGCGCGGCTTCACGGTGGAGATGGAAAAGATCGTGGCCTACGACCGCGACGGTCGCGAACAGCCCGTCTCCGTCGTGAACGTCGAAGATGTTCGCTACAACGAGATGTTCCCCATGATCCCGTATGTGTTCTGCGAAGAGAACAAGAGCGAACCGTCGGACGACATGCAGATGCTCGGCATCGCCCCAGAGAAAGGCGAGTTCAATCCCGAAGGACTTCCGCTCGATGCCATCGAAGTGAATCGCAACACGCTCAACATCATCGGCGCACGGATGCGCAAGTATCCGCAAGCAACGCTCACGATCATCGGCACTACGGATGGCAAGGCGGAAGGGAAGACGAAGGACCTGGCAGCGCAACGCGCGAACTTTGCCAAGACGTATCTCGTGACGGCCTTCAACATTCCGGCCGACAGGATCAGCACGACAACATCTGCCCTTCCTGCACGACCTTCGACCAGCAACGATCCCGACGGTGTTGCCGAGAACCGACGCATCGAGTTCAAGAGCAACGTGCCCGATGTGCTCACGCCGCTCACGATCACGGCCGACAATCAGCGCATTGCAACGCCCGACGTGATCGCCTTCCATACGAAGATCACCACATCGGACTCGCTCAACGGTTGGCAGATGCACATCGGTCAAGCAGGTCGCACATTGCGTGACCTGCGGGGCACCGGACGTCCGGGCGCGCTCACATGGGCCATCAAGCCCAACGAGCTCTCGGCCGCTCAAGTGCCCATCGACTATGAGTTCACGGCCTCGACGGTTGAGGGCGACACGCAACATGTGAGTGGGTCGATTCCCGTGGATTACATCTCGAGCGTGAAGAAGCGCACGGAGAATCTTCCGGATCGCACCATCGACAAGTACTCGCTCATCCTCTTCGACTTCGACAAGTCCACCATCAACGAAGACAATCAACGCATCCTCGAGCAAATGGTGTTGCCCTCCATCAAGTCCAATTCGAAGGTGGCCATCATCGGCTATACGGACCGGATCGGCAACGACGACTACAACGCCAAGCTCTCTCGGGAACGTGCAGAGTCGGTTCGCGTGTTCTTAGCATCTCGGGCAAAGGACGCGAGCATCACGGCATCGGGCGTTGGTGAGACCCGACAGATCTTCACCAACGACATGCCCATCGGACGTCAACTCTCGCGTACCGTTCAAGTGATCGTGGAAACACCACGTCGCTGATCTCCCTGCACTTCCTACGGACCACACGTGTATAGGTATCTCGATCTCATCGATTCCCCTGCCGCCCTTCGCGCCTTACCCGAAACGGCATTGCGTGATGTTGCCAATGAAGTACGGGAGTGCTTGGTGGACACGATCACCAAGGTTGGCGGACACTTCGGGGCGGGCCTCGGTACGGTCGAGCTCACCACGGCATTGCACTACGTGTACAACACGCCGCACGACAAGATCGTGTTCGACACCGGACATCAAGCCTACCCACACAAGATCCTCACGGGTCGGCGCGATCAGCTCCCGTCCATCCGTCAGAAGAACGGCCTCTCCGGATTTCTCAAGATCACCGAAAGCGACTACGATGCCTTCGGTGCAGGACATGCCAGCACGTCCATCAGTGCCGCCCTTGGCATGGCCGCCGCTCGCGACCAGCTCAAGGAGAACTACAAGGTGGTGGCCGTCATCGGCGATGGTGCGATGACGGGTGGTCTTGCGTATGAGGCCATGAACAATTGCGGTGTGTTGAAGAGCGACATCCTTGTCGTGCTCAACGACAACAACATGTCCATCGCCCCCAACGTATGGGCCTTGTCGAACTACTTCAGCGAGATCTTCGCCTCACCCACCGGTCGACGTCTGCGCGAAAGCATCCTCGGCGTCACCGACAAGATGGACAACCTTGGCGATCGCATTCGCGGCATTGCCCATCGCATGGAAAGTGGTGTGAAGGCCGTGATCACGCCGGGCATGATGTTCGAGGCCTTGGGCTTCCGCTACTTCGGTCCGGTGAACGGACATAACATCAATCAGCTCGTCAAGATGCTGCAAGGCATTCGCGAGATGAAGGGTCCCATTCTCCTGCACACCATCACGCAGAAGGGCAAGGGCTACGGTCCGGCCGAGCGCGACAGTCAATTCCTCCACGCCATCGGCAAGGTGGACAAGATCACGGGCAAGTCTCTGAGCAAGCCACCGGCCGTTGCACCGCCACCCACCTATCAGAAGGTTTTCGGCGAGGCCATGGTGGAGATCTGTTCCACGAACAAGAAGGTCGTGGGCATCACGGCGGCCATGCCGGATGGAACGGGACTCGATATTCTGCAGAAGCATTTCCCCGACAAGGTCTACGACGTCGGCATTGCCGAAGGGCATGGCGTCACCTTCGCCGCCGGTCTGGCCACACAGGGCATCGTTCCCGTGGTGGCCATCTACAGTTCCTTCCTGCAGCGTGCGTATGATCACATCGTGCACGACTGCGCGATCCAACACTTGCATGTGGTGTTCGCACTCGACCGATCGGGTCTTGTCGGCGCCGACGGTCCCACCCACCACGGCGTCCTCGACCTCGGCTATCTGCGCACCATTCAAGGTATGGTGGTGATGGCACCGAAGGATGAGCAAGAACTGCGCGACATGCTCTACACGGCCGTGTACTCGTATACGGCCGGACCCATTGCCATTCGCTATCCACGCGGGAACGGCGTAGGTGTTCCCATGCGTCCCATGCAACCCGTGGAGATCGGCAAGAGCGAGACGCTGCGTAGCGGCACCGACGTTGCCATTCTGGCCATCGGCAAGATGGTCTCGCATGCCATGAAGGCAGCAGAGTTGTTGGAGGCGGAAGGGATCAAGGCAGAGGTCATCAACGCACGCTTTGTGAAGCCGCTGGACACGGCCATGATCGACGATGTGGCACGTCGCATCGGTCGCATCATCACCGTCGAAGACGGACAGATCGAGGCCGGCTTCGGCTCGGCCGTTGCCGAGCATCTCGCGCAAGGACACGACCATGCTTGCGACCTCCGCATTCACGGCATCCCCGATGTCTTCGTGGAACACGGCACGCAGGAAGAGCTCCATGCAGACCTGCAACTCGATGCTGCCGGCATCGCCGCCGTCACGAAGGACTTCCTCAGCGACAGTGTGATGCGTCACGCCCTGCGCTAAGGGTCAATGTTCGTATCTTTGCAGTCTTGTTTTTTGACAAGGATGATCCCGTAGCTCAGCTGGTAGAGCATTTGACTTTTAATCAAAGGGTCTTGGGTTCGAGTCCCAACGGGGTCACTAGAAACAGCCGCATTCAGCAAGACTGGATGCGGCTGTTTCTTTTTGAGCATTTGAGTTAGTGGTTTGTAAAGATCGAATGGACGGAATACGTTCCATCAAATATACATCTATTTGCCATCTATTAATTAGAGGGTCTTACTAACTCAATGATGTTGTTGAGTGTCTCAATTCTCCATTGTAACTATGACAAGAGATTCCCATCCAAGTTCTCAATACAACAGAGTTGTAACCTTTTTTGGGCTTGGATGTTATTCCTAGTGTGGTATATTTGTACCACACAATGGGAGCCGCAACATGTCACAATCAATTTTCGGGACAAAGATCAAGGAGTTACGTCTGGAGTACAAATTTTCATTACGGCGGTTTTGCCTCGCAATGGACATTGATCCTAGCAACTGGTCGAAAACGGAACGCGGGATCCTGCCACCACCGAGAGATACCGACTTTTTCGAAAAGTTGGCAACAGTACTTGAACTCGATCGATTAGACATCAAAGTCATTGAACTACGAGATGTTGCTATAACGGAGTCAGGTTCAATCCCAGACTATGTCATGAGCAACAAAGAACTGCTCGGCCTCCTTCCCATGTTCTTCCGCACAGTCGGAAACGGACGACCTTCAACTGAAGAACTGGAAAAGATGGTCAAACTAATTCAATCCACAATTGAGAAGTAGAAAGATGAACGAAGAAAACCTACCTTTCGGTACTCCTGAAACAATGGAGCAGGTGCGTGAACTCGCTGATACATTAAGAACTCTATATGATCACACCGACAAAATTCTCGATGTAGAGCTCCTCCTAGAGCGTGACCTTGAAATCACTCTGCTCCCGGTTCCCAGCTTACTTGAGGAAACCGGTGTTGAAGCAGTGCTTTGTTGGGACCTGAAAAATATCATGGTCGATAAAGCAAGACTTGACGATAGAAAATTCTGTAATCGTTTCCGTTTCTCTCTTGCACATGAGATCGGACATGCAGTGATGCATCGTAATCTCGTGCATCTAATAAAGCCTGAAAGTATCGACGATTTCATCCTTAATGGCGATAGACTGAATTCAATGTTCTATGCTATGCTTGAAGCGCAAGCAAATGAATTCGCAGGTCGTTTACTCGTTTCAAAAGAACATCTCGCTAATGAGATCGAATTTCGAAAGCCCTATATACAAGCGGCCGTTCGGATGGCGTCAGGCTCACGCAAAATGCTAGTTGATGTTCTTGCTGCTGGCCTTGCTGACAACTTCAAAGTATCAATTGAAGTGATGGCAATCCGATTAAGAACAGAAGATGTGCTCTTTCCTTACCTCTCATCAACAAACCCGGAGTAAAATCCATGTACTATCCTGTACTGCAGATACGTGAAGATGAAATCGGGGCCTTAGCCTCCTTAACTTCAAACATTAAGGAGAGTGTTGTCCCTATCATGGAGCTTGTTGGGGTTGACGCGAAACACGAAGAGTTCCTCAAGAGCTTTCAGAAGCAATGGAAAAGCAACTACTATTTTGATGTTAGGCCTTACTATTCAGATGCCCGTAGATCTGATGAACACAAGAAGATCCTGTTAAAGACCATGTTGCCCAAAAATATCGATGACCCTTGCGACGTGATTCCTGTAATATACTTAGATGAGGGTGAGGACTTCACGTACAATGTTGGTGCATTGGCCGAGTCGAGGAAACAACGAGTTTGTCTACGACTTACTGCACAAGATCTTGCATCGAAAGACGATCTATCTTCAAGAGTGAAGCGATTCATCAACGATCTAAAACGACCTACCAAAATGGTTGATCTCATTTACGACTATAGTCATTATGTGCGTTCTCATGACTTGAATCAAATGGCCAAGAACTTTGTTGCCAACAGAAATGCGATCTGGGCAATCGGCGAGTTTTCGAAGGAGATACTGCATGGATCTTGTATGCCGGCTGACATGACAGACATTTCCATAGGCACACACGTTGTGAATCGATTCGAATACGAACTTTGGAAACTATGTCAAAGTACGTCCACAGGAAAGTCACTGCATTTCAGTGACAGAACCGTCATGTATCCCAAAATGCCACTTGTTTACGAAAAAGGTCAGTTCGTGAACATGACTGCGTCAGTTAAGTACACTACTAATGACAGCATTCGTATTTATCGCGGTGGGGTACTATTCAAAGGCAAGCATGGAGGACATCAACAGTACACCGCTCATGCAAAGAGCATTGTTAGTGACAACACCGTGTTTTCCGGTTCTGATTATTGCGAAGGTGACGAAAAAATCTTCACGTACTCGCAAGAGGTCGTTGGCAAGAAGGGTAAAGTGGGAACTGGAAGTCCCAATTCTTGGCGGCGGGCATCAATGAATCATCACATGACGTTGGTTGCACTGCAATTGGAGTAGAGAATCTCTTCCAAAGCATTTGCCTTGTTGCCGAAATAATACTGTTGGGCTGGACACAGGCAATTATCAATGCATTCAATTCTTGCTTTGTCATTGATTGAATACCACGTTGATGTCCGATGGCATCACAAACGAGCTCAATTAGTTCACGTTTCCACAGCAGCAACAAACAATCAGAGGCAGATACATTTGGATTTTTCATTCCTGTTCTTACAACTCTATAACGAAGACCATTGTCTTCGTGAACAGCCCACCATTCAGGTACGATTTTCAAGGCAGCTTCAGTATGAAGAGGAGAAACAACAATTGTCATCTTGTCAAAAGTTGAAGAGAACGCTTCTGACTGCTTTGGGAGTCTGAACAGAGAGTCCCTATCGGACTTCAGCTCATATCCTGACAACGATCTCCTATTCACGGTAGCAATGTCTACTCGGTTTTCACCCATTCGAACACCAAACTCATGCACGACGACAGACTTTGTCCTACGTATAGAACGGTAGATCCTTTTCTCGGATCGTCGTCGTAAGACTGCATCATTCGTCTGCATAAATACCGGCTCGCGCTTGAATTTGAACGATTCGATTTTTGGTGGCATGTTCTTTGACAATGGAAGACTCTGATTGAAGCATGACCTCATGGTCGGAAAGGAGGCAATATTATGGCAAGTAATACCGGCAAAGGTTCACGCATCGGTCCAGTAAAGGGACGGTCACAAGTGAGATCTTCGAATGGACATTATGTCAAACGCGACACAAGTAACGGGCAGTTCATTGATGTCAAGTCAGATGACAAACCATTCAAGGGTGTATCCAAAGAGCACGGCGGAAGCAAAGACTAAGTAGTCGTATACTTTGATCTTTGAACTTTGTTCCACAATCCTTCAGAGTCTTTCATTGTCAGAGAACATGCTATTGCGAGTTGAATACTCGTACGGGAAACAACGCAGTGAACCCCGTGATGAACCTAGCGGAGCGCAATATAAGAGAATTATATTCTGTGCGATTTCTTGCCTGCTGTCTTTACGGGCTTCACAACTACATTATGTCGTCAGTGGGATAGTAAACATTGGAAGTAAGAACGGAGCATGCTTACTCGTCAACGTCGTCACGTACATTCCTTCTCTAAGGAATGGAATCAACGTGTAGATCGCATTGTTACGTGCCCACAGTTCAAGTCTTGCGCTGTCGTATTCATTGCCACGATAAGCGAACCTTCCGATGATAACGTACTCAAAGGTGTACAAAGGCTCATCAAGGTCAAAACCAACTTTAACAGCCAATTCGACCGTGATTTCCCTCTTCGCTTCATCGATGCTGACGGTTCTGCCTGAGATCTTACATGCGTCCCGAATCGCATCTATATCCTCAGGCGTGCTGACCTTATCAGACTTGATCTCAAACGCGACTTTGGACAAGTTGATCTCAACAAGCTGCACATCGCTATGCTCCAAGGCGAGCTCATGTTTCGTTGTTGTACTCATGCTGCTGCTGAATATTGGGGTGGTTCTGACTTTACGACTTCAGCCATCTGCTCGTCTTGTTCGATGATCATTGGGATGGCGTATTGAGGTTTAAAAGTGAATTGGAACCTGTATGAGTGCAATGACGTGTTGCGATTCATTCGAACTTCAACCAACAAACGATCCCTCGTGAATCCAAATGCAGCATCGATTCCGGTGTCGATGAAGTTGAGAGGAACACCTGAATTAACAAGCGATTCATAATCACCGTTAATTGCAGGAAGCGTATCACTATGCGATTCCCTAGCGAATGCTAGAACATCAATCGTTCGATTGACAATCGCGATACTAGAACGATGCACAAGCTTGCTCTTAGCCAATCGAACCAACATCAACTGGAAAGATCTTGAAATGAGTGTAACAATTGGTCGTAGCAAAGGACCAACTATTACGACCAACACCAACCCTACTATTAGAGCCCATGTTGGGTTACCAAGGAATGAGAACAGGTCGTTCATGTGATTACAACTTCATTGTCAGTTCAGGTTTTTAGCAATTGATGCTTTCTCAACTTCGAGCGTTTTGCCGACGTTGTTCGCCCAATGCATGATTCGGATTCTTACAGCCTCCCATAAGCCAATCCTGTCGAGTATCAAGACGACAAGTGAGACAATCAATTTCAGCCAACCATCAAAGAAGTTGCTCCAGCCTTGAATGTATGGAAGTGCTGCCGCAGAATCTTTTGAGTGGAATATTGCAACACAGGCCACAAAAGTACTGCAAACAAAATACATAATCACCAATATTGCGGATAGTGTCGTTACGGAAGCCCACTGCATCCCCACTGTAGTTTGATCAGGACCTGTGCCCATTACCACTCCTTTCTGGAATTCTCTTCCTTCAGCAATCCCAATTGAACGATTAAGTAATACTCTCAAGTCCATCCAACACGTTCCGGAGCCGTGTTGTGTCGGAGTATGTGTAGCTGTCGATCGTCGTTTTGATGTCGCTGTGTCGCATGAGCTTCTGACGATCGGCCATATCGACATTCCCCCGCTTCAACCGGTCTTGGAACGTCTTACGGAACACATGGAAACCTCCGTGCGATTCGATCTCGAGGTCGACAAATGCTTCGTGCAGCATGCGCGTAAGCGCAGAGCGAGCACCGTTGTTCCAACGAAACAATTCATCACGATTTTTCGGGAGCTTGTCCAGAATCGCGCGGACTTCACGCGATATGGGGATGAGCTCCGGGTTTCGTCGTGACTTGTTCGGAACGACAAAGGCATCGTCGACAATGTGCGATCGACACATCTTCAACGCTTCGTTGATTCGTGCTCCCGTTGCTATGAGGAAGCGCAGCAGTAGTGCAAACTCCTTGTACGCTCCCTTGTAGTCTGGGCGTAGTAGTGAATCGTCCTTGTTCTCGAAATGCCGAATGAGATTCTTGCAGATGTCGTCGGAGTAGATCCGTACGACCTTCTGGCCACCTTTGCGTTTGTACTGCGAAACGTCGGGCAGCTCGTTGATCATTTTCTTCTTGAATGCCCACCGTACGAAGACAGACAAATTCCGAAGGTGGATGTTCACCGACGTCGGTGCGTACTCCTTGTGCTTCTTCACCCACTGCTCGATCTGACGTTCAATGTCGGGTCCGGACATCATGCCGTTCGTGGTCAGGATGCTCCGGATCGACTTGAGATATTGCTTCTTGGTCTGCTCCTGCTTGTCCGTTGCATCCATGTAGCGCTCAAAGGCCGTGATAGCGTCCTTGTACAGGATTCCGGTGTGCTCTTCCTGCCCTTGCTCTTGCCGAGCCGTCGGAAGGCCTTTGTGACGGCGATAGACGTCCCAGAGAAGCTCTTCGGCCATCCTGCGGCCGACCTTCGTGTCGGGCAGTCCGGTGGACATGCGCACGCCTTTGAACTCGATGTAGAGTCTCGAGCAATTGGCCTGTTTGAAGATCGAGCCCGGATAGGACTTGAACTTGCGCGGCTGCTTCTTTGAAACCTCTGGCACGGTTTTTTACTCCTTCTCGGCCTTAGCCCCGCCTCGTGCCTTTCGGATCGGCGCGGATTTTCCCACCGGTAGCAATGCGCCGGTGTCCGTGAACTCGCCGACGTGAGCGCGCTCAGCGTCGAGAGCCGACCTGAGATCGTCTGTCATCAAGTCATCGTCGACGGTGACTGTCACCTCTTTCTTCAGGATCCGCACCGCGATCCTCTTTCGGAGCTCCTGTCCGGCCGGCGTCGCCGCGAACATCGGACCTTCACCGAGCAAGAGCCAATTGATGTTGAATCCAAACTCGGCAACACGGGCCAATACCTCTGCACCGGGGTATCCATTGCCGTGAGTGTACCTGTATAGCTGCGAGGTGGAAGACATTTTCCACTCATAGCACGCTTGTAGTTGCGTGTTAAAAGTGAGTGATACCAATGCTCCGAACCTACTTGCAAATGTCGTCTTGGGGTCCATGTGGAAAACTTTTCCATATCGCATCTTGACATGCTGTTGTCAGTATGCTGATATTTGTACGTTGTTATGAGCATGCGCCGATCGTGCTCAACTATCGGACACAGGAGAGCAAAATGCGAGTAAACGAGAAACCATCCAAGTCCAAAGTGATTGGACACCCCCGACTGCCCAACGCGGCAGATGACGAAGCACTCATCGAACGGCTAGGACGGGTCTTTGGAATGATCTTCAGGACACGAGCTGATGCGTCGGTAATTGTTGGCGTGACAACAGGTCAGATCTCCAACTACGTCAAAGGGTCTTTTCTCCCTTCCATTGCCGTGTTCTATCGGCTCGTGCATCTTGGTATCAGTGCAGATTGGCTCCTCACTGAATCTGGCACAATGTTCACGAACAATGAAGCCGGAGACCGTCTTTACAAAATGGTCCAGCGCGGAGAGAAGCTCACAATTGACGATCACTTTGCTTCATACTTCGCAAGTCAGCAATCACGAACAGAAGTAGCTCCAGCAACGCTCCCAATGAATGCGAGCGAGCCAATAGGTCTATTTGGAGCAACAGCGTGAGAAAGGGTCTGACCGAAACTGAGGTCCTAGAATTCCAAACACGAATTCGCACGTTCTTCGAGAAGACATTTGCAAACCAGATTGTAGCATGTGTTGTACTGTCAATGAGTGCTCCAAGCCAATTGCGTGGCTATACGAGAATTGGATACACTCCCCATTTTGACGTGCTCGTGTCTATGTCGCGACTCGGTATCAACCTCAACTGGTTGCTCCTTGGTGTTGGCGAGCAGTGGACCGACAGCCCCAACGCGAAGAAAGTGCAAGCCCTTCTCGCTTCCGGATCGAAGATCACGATCGAATACTACTACCGCGAACTCGCCGCACCTGCTACAAGTGCGGCACCATCTCAAACCCAACCCCATAAGGATTTGCCATGAACATCATCGGCAACGGAGGCGTCATTGCGCCTCACCCACCGGCTGCGGCTCCCAGTCAGCCTGTGGAACAACCGGCAACGGACAACGGCACATTGCTCGAGACATCGGACGCAAACGTGATCAGCGTCGATCACCAAGTGGCCACAGTCCTCACGTCGGAGATTCATTTGCCGATCCGGTTTCACTTCGGATGTACGGCAATCTCATTGGCACATCTCGAGGGCAAGTCACCTGCAGAGATCGAAGAGCTGGTACGCGACTACTACATGCGCGTGTTCGCCGCCATGGAGAAGACGACATCGTTTCATCTTCTGCGCGAGGTGTTCCATCAGGTTCTCACCGATGCTTATCAGGACGTCAGAGCTCAGGATGAACAAGGCAATCTCGCGGTGCAGCTTCTCCTGCAGATGGATTCCATCGCCTTCCCCAAAGTCGAGCCACAGGCCGGCTCGTACTACGTGGCTAATCAGTCGCGACTCATTGATCCGCCGAAGCCCGCAGACGAGCTTCTTGCGAAGCTGCAAGGCACGGAAAGCGAAACAACTTCGCCGACCGCCCAATCCAATGGCGACGATATTGCCAACGAAGATCCCCAGACATCAGATCAGTTAACCGCCGACGGTGGCGACGCAGAAGCCTCAACCCCGGGTGAAAGCGTCGATGCAACAACAGCACCGAGCACAGGCACCACCTCGGCACCGGAGGCGGTCAACTGAAATGCGCCGGCAGTGCACCATAGAGGATAGCCTATGGACTCGCCCGTTCGCGGCGAAGTACATCGGAATCTCCGTTAGCAGCTTACAAAAGCTCATGTTCAATGGTGCACTGCCGTATTGTTATCCCTTCCCCGACAACGAACTCGATGTGCGCCTCTTCCGCGAAGACGTGATCGCCTATCGCGAGCGCATGCGTGAAGACTCCCTACGGCTGCAGCGCAAGGCTGCGAGCCATTTCACATCGAGGTCACAACTCTACCAACGCAGGAACTACCATGACTGAAGCAGTCCACACGGATGCGCTATCGGATGCGCATGCCCAGAATGTCCAAAGTGATGATCCCAATGCCGCCACGGAGCCGGAAGGCATCGAAACAGCCCATCCTAGCCCTGTGATCCACACTCCGATCGACGATGCCGTGTTCATTCCGGCTGCGGGTGCCTTCGTGCATCCCGTGGCACGGCCGGGACACATCGCCTATACCCTTCTTGTGGTCGATCCGTCCGAGGTGGGCAAGCCACCCATCATCGGCAGCAGCTACATGAAGGTCGCATTTCCCGATCTCAACCTTCCGGAGCAGTTCAATCTCATGTCGCTGCCCGATCAGGAGCGCATCTGGGACAAGCTCAACGAGATCATCCTCGTGAGAAACGAGTCAGTGGTTCCCATCGAGGCCAAGGGACTGTGCTTCGTGAGTGAGGAATGGATTCTGGAGCACTATCCGCACATGATTCTCGGGCACGAAAGCGAAGAAAACGGCCCTGAAAGGCCTCAAAACCTCGCAGAAAGTTCACCACTTGTCACGATTCACCCTTGATCGCGGCACAGTAATGCTCAGCCCTGTTCAGCAACGCTCAGTATTGATCAGTATCGACGGAAAAGGTGTCCAGATGTGCCCAGTAATCACGGATGAAGAGGATCCGCGCATGTTCCACGGAGCCCCGAACAGGGAGTCCGGAGACTCTGCACGGGCTTCTGCAAAGAAGAAGTCGACAAAAGGAACCACTTCAGCAAAGAGTGGAGCTCGTCCGATCACCTTCGTGAACATTCCGAAGCTCAAAGGGCGCGATTTGCGGAAGATGCTCCGCCTTTCCGGTCACAGCCTTGCGCACTTCTCACGCTACATGGGACGCTCGAGGTCGTGGGCATCGGAAGTGATCGTCCCTCTCTCCAACGTGTCGACCTCAACGGTCGAGGGGCTCTACACAATGCTTGGCCACGATCAGTTCTGGACGGTCTACACGCGAGCGACAGGCTGCGATGTGCCGGCCGAGAGCGTGCTTGAAGGCGAGGACGAGTAGATGATGTACGAACGCACCATAGCCGCCATCGGAAGTCGTACACCTGCACGCAGAACTGCGGCTGCGGCCGCACAACCAACGATACAAGAGTTTCAACAGCACATCTGTTTGAGGGAAGCACAATGCTAAAGGAAGCGCAATGCTAAAGGAGGCACAATGCTACAAGTAACCGGATTCGGATTGCTCTCGGTCGCAGGCCAAGAAGAGAGCCGGCGCGACGAACTGCGGGAGTTCTGGACGCGAACGAAGGACGTGGCCATCGGCAGCCTGAGCGACATGCAGCGGGCAGTAATGCAGCGCCTTGTGAAGGATCTGCCGGAGCACTGCCGCATGGCGAGCTCGCTGCCGGCATTCGACGTCGAGATCGAGCGTACGGACGGTGACCGAGTTGTGCACCGCGTACAAGCAACGTCGCAGCTGCACGCAAGGCGTACGGCCGTTGCTCGAGAGATGAAGGCACTGAAGCGTGTGCTCACCGTGCGCGTTGCTCCAATCGATGCGGCGGCCACCGTGGCGCCGGAACACTGGTTCATGCGGCAGTGAGCATGCGGTGACGAAGAACATGGCCATCAGGGAATGAACGCGGACCTCCCTCGCCCACGAGTGAGACGCAGTGCGGGCTTCAAAACCTCGCATACCCTTATGGCTTCCCGTGGCATGGTTACAGCCGTGCCGCGGGTTTGATCGCAGCGCAGCGGTTGCGCGAGGGAGAGAAGGCTAGCACCTCGTCTTCGGTTCGACTCCGGAGGCTGCGGCACTTGACGAGACGGCAATGACGGTTTCCTGCGACACGACAAATCACGGAGAGATGAATGGCAGCACGGCGTTATCTGCGCTCGGTCGACTTCTACGACGAGATGGAAGACCTCGGCCTTCTGTGCGACGAGAAGTACCTCTACGCCTATCTGAGCCTCAACAGGCACATGTCCGTGAGCGGCATCTACGAGATCCAGCGCCGCGTGATCATGGTCGACACGGGTATCTCGCGTGATCGCATCGATGCGTGCCTGCAGCGGCTCGTAGCGCTCGATCTGATACGCTACGACGCCGGACTCATGTTCGTGCCGCGCATTCACACTGAGCAGAGCCTGCAGACCCGCAAGGGGTGGCAGTCCATGCTTCGGCGCCTGAGACGCATCCATAAGGATCACCGCTCGGACCTGCCCGGAGCGGAGAATCAAGCCTACACGGCCTTTCTCGCCACGCTCGCGGAGTACTACTACGAGATCGATTCGGCAGACGAAATGGACATCGCGGAAGCGGCCGAATCAGGCGAGGATCCGCCGGAATCTGTGGCCACGGAAGCGGGAGGATCGGGACCGCCGAGAGCAAGTCCGCCAAGTCCGGATGAGTCGTTCGAGAGAGCTGTCGAGGAGGCAAAACGAACTCGGCAGGCAACGATTCCGGACACAGAAACGGGTCGGAATCGGGAACCGGAAGAGGATGAAACGGAAGGAATCGACTCCGATCAGCCGTTCAGAAATGATCAGAAACGCTCAGAAAACGGGGGTGAATCCCCACCGATCGGAGGAAGTAGCGAGGGCGAGCATCCGCCGGCACCTCGGGATCATCCTCCGGACGTTTCGATCGGCGACGGCGAGGAGGCTGAAAACTCCCATGAAATTTTTGAAAAGTCATGGGAAAACTGAAAAAGTCACGGGAAAAACGGAAACGGCATGGGAAACCCGCAACATTCTGGGAATTCTTCGGGACTCCCGCGTAAAACAGTGTTTTTCACGGGAACACCACGGAATTCTATAAAAGTCATGGGAATTCCCGCGTTTTCGTTCATAAACACACGGAAAAGTCTCAAAATTCACGTCACTACTTTAAGATAGTTAAGATGGTTAAGATGGTTAAGTCAGAAAGACAACAGGTTCCGAATTCCGGAATGGAGGGGTGCGGGGAGGAAAACCAAAACCCGTACCCACCGGATCGCGCTTCCTCCCCGTCCGCCCACCTTGGCACGAGCTCGGAGCAAACCGGCCTGCCTGAGCCGGACAACGAGGGCGCACCACCGACCCAAGCGGGATCCTCGCAGATGCGCCTTGCCATCGAGGGCGTACCCCGTGAGCCGATCGGCCACTGGCGAGCGCTCATGGACCTGCAGGTGGCCGACTGGAAGCCGAACGGGCAGTACACGCCGGAGGGCAACCCCATGCCGCTCGGCACTCCGGCGCCGGCAGCCGCTCCGGGAGCTACTGCGGCCGCAAAGCCGGCCGTGCTCAACATCCGCGAGATCATCCGCTCGATCGACGGTTGGGTGTGGCCGCTGAAGAACACTCCCGGGACGTTGCGCGCTCTGCCTCGAGGGACGGTCGACTTCCTCCGGAGGACGCTTGCCGAGTTCGACCGTGAGACGCTCGTTGGTCTCGCGCTGAGCCTCGCCGGCACTGAGGAGCAGCTCGAGGCCGTGCACAGTCCGGACTACACCGTGAGCGAGGTCCGGACGGCACTGACGCGGTTTGCCGACGCGGCCTTCGTCATCGCATGGTGGCGCTACCTCGACATGCGCTGGAGGAAGTTCTCCGAGTGGCCCGACTTCGAAACGCAGCTCATGACCCACTGGGAGCTTCGCTTCGTGCCCGACCCGACGGCCTGCGTGTGGCAATCGGTGGCGAGCAGCTACAAGGGCGTGCACGTGCTGCACACCGATCGGCATCTGTGGCCACAGCGTGTGCCCGTGGCCCTGCACGGCTCACGCAAGCAACGTACGCAGCATCCGGACGGAATCCTCGTGCGCGACACCGTCATCGCGTGGAGCTCGGCCAACGTCACGCGCGGACTTGGCGCCTCGATCCGGCGCCCGTAGAGAACCATGGACCCTTGCCCAAATCATCTTCGACCATCTTCGACCACCTGTGACATCTTCGACCACCTGTGAACAAAAAGCCATGAGCACAGCAATCCAGACGAGAATCCCGACGACAGCGAGCAACGCTGCACCGTCACCCCACAGCCCCACTTTTACCCCTGCAGCGTCCACGGAGAGCGACTTTTGGCGCGACATCGGCTCCTTGGTCGTGCAGATGCCCGAGGATCGCGCCACGGAGCTTCGCGAGATCGCCATGTGGCTTCACAAACTGCGCATGGACCTGTGGCAGGCACGGCGCATTGCGACGGAATGGAGTCGCCTGACGTGGATGTTTGCAGAGCTCGTCCGGACGGACTTCTCGGCGCAACGCTTCGATGCGGCCGAGACGTGGATCCTTCGCGGTGCATGGCATCCGAAGAAAACCTTCCTCACACTCGACGACTTCTTCCCCACGGCATACCAGCTCGACAAACTCTGCGGCGCCGGCATCATCACGCTGGAGTCGCACCGCAAGCACTTGGCCGCGACGGCGAAAGCAGCCTATGAAGCCGGTGTGCAGGAAGGTCGCGAGAATGTGGCCAAGGAAATACCGAGCGTCGAACACGGTACCGATGCCGCGGCCCTCATCGATGCGGAGCGCAGAAAAGCAACCATGGCCATGCTCGAGGCCGCAAGCGAGAAAGCAGATCTCGTTGAAGAGAACCGGCGGCTTTGTCACGAGCTCGAGAAGATGCGCCGGCGTGTCGACACACTGCAGGCCGAGCTTGCAGCACTGCGCCTCGAGCGACGCAGCACATCAGCAGAGGTGAAGCCATGAACAGCAACGAAATCTCCGCTGCAGCATGGCCGGCACTGCCCGACGGTTGGCTGCAAACGTCGATCGACAAGCTCCCGATTCTGCAGTCGCTCGCATGCCCGCTACTCAACGGTCTAACACAGGAGATCGTATCCGAGCAGCACGACCGGGTACGTCAGTTCGACGGCAAAGTCGTTGCCGTTGACGACGAGGCAATCTTCATCAGCCTGTCTCACATGCTCATGCAGTGGACAAAGCCGGAGATCCTGAGCAAGGGTATGATCACTTCCGAGGCTGCCACCAAGTGCGCCCACATTCAAGCAGCCATTGCGGCCGACACGTTTCGGATGTGCGGATGGCGAAACGTGTATGTCATCGACGCGCTTCCCGATCTCAAGGGCAAACCTGACAACGAGCTTCAAGTGTGCATCGTATTCGGAAGATCTCGCATCGAGATCTTCAAGTCCCTCATGGCGAATGCACTACCCGGACTGTCGATCGTTGCCTACGAACGATATCAGTACGAAATCTACAAAGTGCGCATGGCCACATCGCTCAACTGACCACGCCGCCACAGTGAACAACGCAATGACGCACACCGACATCTTAACTGCAGTCTACAGACCGAAGACGCACAAGCCGTGCACCAATGCGGCCGAGTACCGCTTCGTGATCGAAATGGCGTGTGATCGTGCGTCGCACTCGAGTGAATCGTCTGCAGCATCACGTCCGCTGACAAGGGCTTCGTCGGGTTACGTGTGCTCGAGATGTGCTCACGAACTCATGGCCGAAGCACAGCGCAGCGGCCGAGAGGTAGTACTGCAGAAGATCAGCATCGAGACTGAATGCACGATCGCCATTCCGATCGACATCGAATGGCCAAGGGATAAGAGCGCCGATCACTCACTTCATCATCAACACACGAAGGGTTCATAGCCATGGGTCTCGTCAAGAACATCAAGTTCCAGAAGGTACATGCGCGTCGCGGTCGATCGACGGGCGAACTGCCGGCCGTATCGTACAAGCGCTCGCAGAAGAAGATCACGCTGCGCATCAATGCACATGACGAAGTACTCAAGAAGGTCGGCATCAAGCACGATGCAAAGGTGAATCTCTATGTCGGCGAAGCGCACTACATCATGATCGACCTAGACGAGAACGAAGGTCAGTTCAAGGTCCGTGGCAACAAGGCGCCGGCAACCGTGCTCACGATCGAGACGACGGCCGTTGACAGCATCCCTACGACGTGCCTACCGGAGTCTGCCGAATGGAAAGAGCTCCGCATCGTTGAGCATGAGTACGTGCACGTGATCGTGGCCATGCCCACAACAATAGACGGCAAGGAGCCTCGCGGTCGGTCAAAGAGTGAAGCCGGCATCGCAGCAACGACGGTAAACAGGTCGTTCAACGAAGTCAACAAACCACGCCGCGGCCGCCCACGCAAGAACGTATAGCTCCCGGTGAACAATCAACGAACTACACTACAAACAACTCCAACGGAGAAGTCGATGTCGAAAAGAGTTGATCTCAACAGTCAGAAGCTGATTCCGCTGCTGCAACCGATTGCACCGGAGAGCGATGCTTCAGTTTCGGCAACGAAACTGCACGAGAAGATTAGTGAACTGGTCATGGAGTCATGCTATCAGCACGGTCTCTATATCCGTGAAAAGCACAGCGAGTTTCTGTGTTCGCTATTCCTGAGTCACGGCAATCAATCAGACCACTACGATCGAGTGAAGTATCTGTCTATGACGGAAATCGTGATTGAGAACACGAAGTCAAAAGGCACTCGGTCGATCAAAACATGGCATCAATCTCCGACGTTGCCGCAGATCACCCACGAGCGCTATCTCATGAGTTGTTATCGTACAATCGTTGTGCGGCTCTTTGAAGGGTACTACACACTGGAGATTTGTCCATTCAGAACCACGTTTCCGCTTGTGTCGGCCATCATTGCCGTGAACGACGATACTGTAGATGACGACTTCATCTGGACTCTTCTTCGAGAAATGATCTTGTATGCGCATCATCATGAGAATGCACTGCTATCGAATCAGTACGACAGTAACGTTTTGCTGGTATGCAAACGCAAACGAACGACCGGCAAACCCGAATGGCGTTCATTTTTCCTCGATCACTCGAAGCCGTTTCCACGCCATGATCGAAGTCCGATCGGGATCGACACATTTGTTCTGAGCGACGACAGCGCATCGAGTGATCATTCACTTGAGCGCCCTACCAAGCGAACCTCGGCCGTGCTTAAACCGCAAGCAAAGAGTGGTCGTGCACGCAAACGCACTTCTCGCAGTGTCGCATCAAAGAAAGCCACATCTAACATATCTGCTTCACGTAATCATGCGGCCGAGTCATGAGCACGCGCTACGCAGCAGACACTAGTGTGTCAGTCGAGAAATCACGATCCGAGATCGAGCGGCTCCTGCTCAAATACGGTGCAAGCTCATTCATGTACGCATGGGGCGAGGAGTCGGCAATGATCATGTTCAAGAAGTCGGGCAGGACGATAAAGTTCGTTCTACCGCTTCCGAATAAGGATGCAGACGAGTTCTGGCTAACGACTGCACGTAGGAATCCGCGCACACCAGCGCAAGCCTACGAGTCATGGGAACAGGCATGTCGGCAACGATGGCGCGCCCTGTGTCTCGTGATTAAAGCAAAACTGGAAGCTGTTGAAACGGGCATTACGACGTTCGAGCAAGAGTTTCTTCCACACATGCTGACAGCAACCGGTCAGACAGTAGCCGAGCAACTGATACCACGCCTTGGTGAAGTCATGGCCAAAGGTTCGGGCGACGTGTTCAAGATGCTTACAGACGGACGATCGATCTCATAGTACAAATCACTTCTGCACTTCGAGTGCAGTTTAACCACATCATTGGAGAAAAGCCATGTCACGATTCATCAAGCTCACAAGAATCATTGAGCGCAAGCTTCCGAAGGATGAGATTCTACCACACATGACTCACGAGGTAGAATATCGCAGCGCTATCGTACACGTCGATCCGTACAGCATTTCGCTCGCGCAGGAAGTGTCACAAGAAGAGGTTCGCAGAACTCCGTACACAGTGCTCACGATTGGAACGAGCAGCTCTTTCAGCATTCATGTCAAGGAAACGATTGCAGAGATCGAAGTGCTTATCAACGAGCAACGTAACGATAATGTGCAGAAGCGATTGGAGACGGCACTGTCGACACTGCGCGAGGTCTTTGCCGGAGTGGCCGATGAACTACCGCCTGCAATCCGAACAGCGCTAGGATTTGACGAGCCTGAGTCTCCACATCTCAACTAGTGCGATGAAACAACAACACTATCATTCGACTGGTGCTTACATGGCCATGGTGGTTATCTGGATCATGATGGTCGTAGTGATCGGACTTACGATCACTGTTGTGAGCATTTCCAATTCACGTACAAACGAAAGACAGCATCATGCCCGCAACATCAACGAGCAGTGCGAATAGACATCACGTGCCCGTAGTAGCGGCTTCTCAGTCGAGGAAGAAAGCCATACCGCCGACAAGTGACGAAACACATCACACGCCGCCTGCGCCGATCAAGACGCGTCGTCGATGCATCGTCTACATCCTCGAGTCCTTGGCCGGCGACAAGCCACTCAGTATGGATGACATGCAGCGAACACTCGTGCGCTCGAGCTCACAAGTTCGACGGCTGCTTACGACGATACGCCGGCTCTACATGGTACGCATCGTTCTTCGCAAGGGCCGATATCATCTCGACGCACGATACAATCCAGACGAGATCCTTTCTGTCGCATACAAGATCCTGCGCGGCAATGACAACTCGGTGTGCGAGGCCATGTTCCTGATCAACATGAGCCGGCTGAAGATCACGGAAGAATCACTGATCGGCCTGCGTCACGCGGCAAACAACTGACTTCACGAATCTCTTCGCGTGCACACGGACGAGCGCGCGCGGACACGGACAAAGGAAACGAGCTATGGACAATCATGTCGACTGGTCACTCTGGTGTATGAACGCCGTCATTTTCCTTTCGGGACTTGTCACGATCATTCTCGTCTATCTCGCAGGACGACGCGACGAGCGTGTAAAGTGGTTCGGCAAGATCACGGAACTTCGGCATGCCTGCTACAAGCAGCAGGAAGTGATCAATGCTCTAACGATCGAGCGTGACGTGTTTCGCTCCGGATACGAGTCGATGTCAAAGCGAGTGCAGCGCATGGACTACAAGCCATCGTGCAACGGCAAAGTAGACGCCTCTGCAACGGGCGACATGTCGCAGGGAGACGTCACGTGAGCGAATACAAGGACAACGAAACGTTCATGCCGCGAATGACGATCATTGGTGGCGAGAAGCCATTTCGGCCGTTCATCGGTCCGCAACGTGAAGCAGAGAGAAGGTCATATCATGATATGCATGTTCCCATTCCACGTCTGGAATGCTCCATGACGTACTTCGTTCGCACGAATGCGGACGAAATCTATCTGTGCTACTTCGACGAAGCGCGGCTCACATTCATGCGCTTCGAATACCCGTTCTACAAACGGTACTGGCATAGTATCCCGGAAAGGTGCGTGGCAGGTTATCTGGAGGATTTCGAGGTCACTTCCTTACTGGAACATCGAGGCTACCTCCCGATTGAACGGTTGACCGTTGTCGAAGAGCCTCGCATCCCGATAACGAAACCGCGAAGTAAAGCCGAAGTGCGCTACGGTGATCCGCGCTATGTGATAGTCATGGGACGATTCTCATATAGTTCCGGAGAGAAAGAGAAGTCCGACATCTTTCCGTGCGTCTATCTGGGAAACGGTCGGTGGCACAACAACTGTCTAATCGAACCTTACGCCTACCTCGCTCCGGAGTCATGGTGCTACTTCGAGGATTTGCTTATTCCGAACGAACAATCGGAACCCTCCACTTGACTACCGGCCATGATTTGCAATAGTCCAACGGCTTTCTAGTTTACATAATACAGTCGTTTTTTTAACCCGGAGGTCTCATGAAGTCACTGAAAGGCAGCCTTGTCATTCTGATTCTTGCAGCATCGTCGCTGCTATGTCTTACTCAATGCAAGGATTCTCCCTCGTCGCCGGCGACGCAGGGATCGGCCGAGATCGAGGCTCTCAGGAGTGTTTTGAAGTCGCAGTCGTGGATCACAGGCGGCAAGGTCGACCCTCTTCGGGCTTGGGGTTTTGAATTTACGGATGACAGCGTGAAGTACTGGTACCGCCTCGGCGGTGACATCGGCATTCATAGAATGCCGTACCGGATCGTGTATCATCCGGAGCAAGCATTCAAACTCTCGATCGAAGGACTCACCGAACCGGAGATCTTCGCCTCCGACAACACCGTACAGCACTACACCAAGGACTCAGTCTACTTTGAAACGTGGTACCTGTATAAACAATGAGATCGACAGAATCGCTACTTTTGAACCACACCCCTCGTTATTATGCAAAACGGCCGTCCGTCACTTAGATGGATGGCTGTTTGCTTTCTCAAATATTCGCATGTAACAAATCGTCGACTTTTCGTCGCATCGCAACTACGCTAGCCGAATTCTGTTCAGTCAATGTACGCTATGGCGGTGAAATTCAATAATAAATAGGCAGAGTCTCGAGCCGCCAATTGTGTAACAATACCTACGTATCTGAACAGCTGCCAAGCAGAATTTACTTGCTTTCCGTACGTAAATGATACAAGTTAACGGCAGTTGAAGTAGGCAAACAAGCGAGCTGCGACTCGCGGGACTTTTCGTTCATTTTTCATGGGGTTATAGCTATGAGATGCTTCTTTGTTTTGCTTGTCGCACTTGCTATTCCGATGCTGGTGCAGGCGCAGTGTACAGATACTACGGGTTGTTCTTGGAATACTGGCACCTCAACGTTCACGGTTAACTTGGGTGACCCTGAATGTAACGCGACCATTACATACAAGACAAGGACCTGTAATGGAGTGTTCGAGTATTACATCACGAATACTTCGATTAATTGGGGGTGTACAGGATTTGATCCAGCACTCAACTACTTCCATCGAGATAGAAATGCACTATGGGAATACATCAATCAAGGACTTCTGACTCAAGGTCTGACCTCGGGCGTCCCTGTGTGTTCTACAGGGACTGTGACTAAGGCCAATGTTTTCACTGCTTCCTGTGGGATCTGGGTCTGTTGCACTTACGCAGTTTCAGGCGATGATGCAATCGAATGCGATCCGGGCTGGGATGGTGCTCATCCGCACACGAATGGCACGCCGAAGACAGTAAAGTCATGTAAGTGGCAAAGTTGTGGAACGCAATGCTGCAAGAGGTCATATACTCTCTGTAGACAATCACCTGATGGGCTCACTGAATACGTTAAAGTTCAGTATACAGGAAAGACGCCGATCGGAGAATGCACCGGAGCTGCCACATACTCTCCTAGACCATGTGAAACTGATTGTCAGTAACAACCATGAAAAAAACACTCACGCTCATTTTCGCATGCCTTTGCATATGCGATACAGCGACTTCGCAAACATTTATTTCTGCTAAGTCCATGTCGGCAGAAGCAGGACTTTCAAGTTCGTTGTTTCCTCGCGATGAACACTCATGGTATGTTCTTCGTAATGTTAAAGGGCAACAGAAGGCGGATATAGGTGTGCTTGAAAATTGGAGAATCAAGTCACCATCTACATCCTCTACGGAGATCCCCTTTGAAGAAATCTCGATGGGAGCAGCTACATTTTCGAACGGCACATCATGGATTGGAATGGTTGGAAAGCTTGGCTATTCAACAGACTTGAGCAACTGGAAAGAAGTGGAATTGAAAGAGGATGGCAGGGAGTTGAAGGCATACGCTCTTTCACCGGCGGATGGGATAGGCGTTCTGGCTTCAATCAGTTCGTATGTCGTTTTGCAGGCGGATACCAATAACGGAGTCGTTTTTAAGCGTATTTCCGACATCAAAAACCGGCTTGAACTGATCACTCCTGAGTCTCGTCGTGTTCTGTATCAGGATTCCGGCCGTCGCGACCCATTTACTATAGGCATCAACACTTCCAATGGTGGGTTCGCTGTTGGTTTCGGACGCTATGGGACAGATTCATACTACATGGCGATCATCGGCGCTGACCTTCAAGCTCGACTCATTGAGGCTCCAAGCAATATGCCCGCTGGTGTTGCGCCGACACATTTGCATCGAGCGAGCAACGGAGACATTTACTGCTTCTATGGAGCATCCTCTGTGGCAGGTCGATTGAGACCACCGTTCTACATCCTGTACCATACGATGTCAAACATGTCAGAGTACGTACAGATGCCACTTGAATTCGGTTTTGTAAGCAATGCAGCCAACTTTGGTGGACAAGTCATTTGTGCAACGAATGGAGGCATCCTTGCAATAAAGGACAAGGAATTCAGAAGGTTTCAGCTCACCGATGGGCAAAGTAATCTTGCTCTTTCAATCTTTGGGCTTGCGTCAAGTGGAAACGATACTCTTCTAGCTGTCGCTCCTGAAGGAATTGTCGTGCTACCTGCATCGTTCTTCACGACCACTTCGATCAAAGAACCTAGTCCCGGCAGGATCGTGAATGGAGACAACTCCATTGACTTGGAGCATTTTTTTAGCGGACATGAAGAGGTTCAGTGGCTGCTCTATGACAACAATGGCAGACTACTTTCTCAGGGCACGTCACAAGTCGGGCAGACTGATTTGAATGTTCCCCTTGGCAACATGATCAGTGGAAGCTACAGCATAATTTTGACCACGCCCCAGAACACGTTCATGATGCAGCGATTGATGTTCTTGAAGTGAGGTCTATCAGATAGACACAGTATCAGCGGGCCACCGATAAAAGTCGATGGCCCGCTTTCATTTTTGAGTGATCCAAGCTTTGAGTTTTCCCATCCCATAGCTCACTGCCGTTATCGCGACATTAGTCGCAACTCTCTGGGCAATGCTCTCAATTTCTTGTAGTTCCCGCTCCCCGACTGCTATGGCAAACGTTCTTCTGGCATACTCAACCGCAGAAGCGTTTGACGATGAAGTGGGTGGACTGCCTGTCGGTCCTGCCTCAGCATCGTGGACTGAACTGTCACTCTCTTGTTTGATTTGATCACGCATTCGCTTAGCATTATTCAACAGAACTAGTGCTTCCCGATACTGCCTATTGATCTCTGCCATAACGGCGCCCGCTTCCACAGATCCGTTGCGATCAGGATGCCATTTCTTGGCTAGGGCATAATAGCGCTTCGTGGCTCCCTGCACCGTCTTTACTTGCGCGAAGTATTCCATACCCTCCGTCCCCTTTCTGCCATCTTCGCCTTCACGCTCTGGTAGGAATGCACTGCTGACTTCTTTTTGTGATCGTCGCTGTTGCTGCTCGTCGGCTTGAAGAGGAACATCCTGTGCTGCGACGGTGCGTAGCGGTTCTTGATGTTGACAGCCCAGCGACTGTTATCCTCGTCGTTGACTTCGGTCCACAACCGGATGTCGACGGCGTGTCTCCATGACGAGGAACCACGCGACATTTTCTCCGTCCAGTCCACCTGTGCCACAAAAACGAACACGACGTTCGGATAGTCTCCGATCGTGGCCATGAGCTCCGTGTCGCCTGCGTCCATCTCCTGTATGGAGTCCACGAAGCAGAACTTGTATTGACCGCTCGAAAGCTCGCGCTTCACCTCGTCAAGGTTCTTCGTGTCGTGCATCATGATTCGCTGCGAGAAGATCTTCAGAAGCCTTGCCCGCAGGCGAATCGTACCCGTCTTGGTCCTCTCTTCGGCACAGACGTAGAGCACGCGGCCGAGTCGCGAGAACTCGTCAGCGAGCTGCAGACACAAGGTCGATTTGCCAGTACCCGACGGGCCGGCCAAGAGTACCGTGTACTGCTCGTCGGCCGGCACGTGGCCAAGAAAGCTCTTCCACTTCGGACTGAGCTTGGCTTCCTTGTACGGCTGACGCGACAGGTCTCTCAGGTTGATCAGTTGGCTCATGCTCTCAGTTCTCTCCGGACATTCTGGTTCGTACACGTCTTTCAACTTCGTCGATCTTATCCTGAAGACTCAATGCTCGAGAGCTCGAAGCCGTGCTTGCTCGGCCGTCACGACGTTTATCCGTCGGTGTGTTGACTGTCATGGCCACAGGATTTCGATCGGAGGTAGACGTGACCATTTCTACCGCACGAGAATTGTACCGTTCATTGAGGAACGTATCGTCATCACCATTCCCGTTGCTCGAGTGCGGTTCGTTCAACTTCATGTGGTTGTCGCTGAGCTCAGGAGTCGATTCTTGAACCACGTCTTCGTCATCATCCGTCGGCCGTGCTGCAGACATGATCTCCCATGCCTCGAGGTTGTTGGCCCGCTCGCCCGAGTCAAAGTCCACCATGTAGTCATAGATCTCGTTGAACACCAGTTGTCCGGATTCGTCGACGATCGTCTTTCCCGTCTGCTTATCCAGTGCCCGTACACGTCTCACCCACACACGCGTGATTGTGCCCGGATCACCGACCTTTGCGCCGGCCTCGATGATGTCCGTTGCTGCAACGACGCGCTCTCCCTCACGGAACCTTTGTGCTTGGCCAAGGGTGAATCGGGTGTTCTCGGGCTTCAGGAAGTTCAGCATGTATTGCCACAGTTCGGCGTTGAATTGTGCCTCGAGATATGAGCCTTGGTAGCGATCGGAGAGGAGCTCCATGCGGTACTCCTTGACAAGGGCAGCATTGGCTGACATCCAGTCCTTCAGCGCCGTGCGTGCGCCGCTCTTCAAGTTGGACTTGAAGCGAATCGGGCGCCACCGGTGACGCATCTGCGACACGGGCTCGATCTCGTTGGAGATCGTTGTTTTGTGGGTGAGCGTGAACGGAATCCGGCTCGGCAACTTCTCGCCGTCGATCACCTGCAGATCCGTCAGCGAGTGCTCTTTGACCTTGCCTTCACGGTCGACGTTGTGCTTGTCGTAGTTCTCCTGTGCATTCTCGGCCGATGCGAACTCGGCCTCTTCGACCGATACTTTCTTGACTTCACCCTGCACGGCCGCACCGAGAACACGCAGCTTTGCTGCAATGATGTCGCGCAGTCGTCGGTCAACGGGAAGGTTGACCCACAGGAAATAGGCTCGTTGCCGGCTCTTTGTCTTGGCCCGATTGATGCGTCCGAGGATCTGTACGGCCTCGACCGACGAGAATGGACTCGTCATGATGATGATCGTTCTTGGTGCGTTGCCGACGGTGTCATCGAGCGAGATACCCGTGCCCCCTGCTTCGGCCGTCGCAATCAGGATGCGCTTCTCCCCGCTCTGGAATGCGCGGATATCATCCGCACGCTTGTTCTGCGTGGCGTCTGCGAGGCCGTTGGCAGCGTCGGAAAGACCCGCAACGACTGTAGAGTCGCCAAGAGTGAAGAAAGCGTCTTCATGGGCCTGCTGCACGGCTGTTTCGGGCTCCCAGAGGGCCGCATGATCGGCGTCGTCACAATTGGAGCACTTCGGAACGGCCGCATCGTCTCCGAGTGTCTCGGCATCGCTCGAGCGGACACCGGTCACGAAGCCGATCTTGTCTTCGCCGAACAGGGCACCGAGTTCGCGAGAGAGCGTATTCACCGTCGACGGCTTATCGACGGCCGAACATTCGAGATCGGCCTTGAAGCTCGGTCCTGAATCGTTGACGAGGCTGCAGTAGATGATCACCTGACGTCCTTCCAAGAGCTCCTTGCGGACGATCTCGATCGTCTTCTGGATCTTGAACGGCTCGAGCGCCCACTTCTTCTCGTTGATGATGGAGGCCTTGCAGCGCTTCTTGTCCTTGAGCTCGTTGTCGATGATGGCGAGCTGGTTCATGGCCTGCATGACGGCGATCTGTTCCGCCGGCGGCGATCCGGCACCACCGATCATGATGTTGTGGGCCTCGAAGTTGTCGAGGCTCAGCTCGCGTTTTACCATGGTGCCGGCCATGGTCAGATTTTCGAACAGACGGCTGATGTTGTTCAGCACATACTCGGGTGGCAATGCCGAGTCGAAGGTGAACTTACCCCGCTTGACGAGTGTGCCTCCGCTGTACTCGGGCTCGCTGTAGCGGAATCCCAGACGCTCCATGAGTCGCATGTACTGCGCCTCGGTCTTGTAGACATTGAGACCCTTGAGGTAGCGCAGATGATCTACCTTGTCGGCCGGCGTGGCCGTCGCGAACAGACCGCGTTTTGCTGCGCCGTAGAGAACCATTCCGCGGAATGCCTGTGCCGACCCGTCGTTGAAATCGTCCGGATTGTAGTTCTTGAAGGCATGAGCCTCGTCGCTGAGAATGGCAGCAAAGCGCTTGCCCACACTACCGAACATTGCTTCGTTGACGGCGCGCACCTTGTCCAGAAGTTCGCGGTAGCGAACCATCACGGGATTCGTGTCCTCGTCGTCGCGCAGCTTCTGCCTGACGGCCTCTGCAGACTCCTGTGACATGTAGCGCAGTTCCCGCTCGAGCGATTGACGCTTCTTCTGCATTTCGGCCTTGAACGGATCGACGCGCATCTTCTTCCACACTTCGACTTCCTTACGCTCGGCCTTGTCTCCGGACCACCGCCCGAAAGCGTGGTAGGATGCAATGTAGACGTCTGAGCCCAGCTCGCGCTTCAAAAGGTCCTCGATGTTCTTCACACGGTGTATCGCAAGGCCGCTTGCGCCGGCACCCTTGAACACTTTCCGATCGGACATGTTCTGTGCGTCGGGCGTGTCGATCTTGAGCTTGCGTGCATCGTCGTAGAACGATGTCTCGATGATGCTCGGACTCTTGGTGAAGATGAGCACCGGTTGTTTGTCCTTCTTTGCGATCGTCGCGGCCACCATGAGGATCTGCAGCGTCTTGCCGAAACCTGTGCCGTCGGCAAGCAGGAAGGCCCGCGTCGGACCGTACATGGCCTCGATGGCGCGGTTAATGCCCTCGATCTGTCCGGGCGTCAAGGTCACATTGGCGGCAATCTTCTCGTCGAACAGGTTCTGTGACGGTGGCGGCGGCATGAGCTCGCCGCGCGAGGTGACGATGCGCAGAGGCTTGAGGTCCGTCGCTCCTTCCTTTGGTGGCGGCGGCAGCTTCGGAAGCACGATGCGTCCGTCAGTGCCGACGTCGCCGGCGGACACGGCCGCAAGTGCACGTGCTTCGCTCTCGTCCTTGACAGCCACGAAGCGTGATCCGGATTTGAGATGTCCGTTGAACGTGCGCGTGGCGCCCGAGATGACGTTGCGCACCTTCGTTGTCACCTTGCCTGTCGCAGCATCCTCTTCGAAGGCTATGATCTCGTAGGACTGCGATCCCTGCGTATCGAAGACGAAGGCACCGGCTGCCACTTCCGAAGGTTCCATGCCGACGGCCCTGCGACCGAAGGTGTCCTCGGCCTTGCGAGTCACGGTGACCATGGCCGTGACGATTCCGATCGAGCGCCCGTTGGTAAGCTTTCCGCTCGGACCCATGTATTCCTTTGGCGAGTACATCTTCCATGAGCCACGCTCGGTGATGAAGTCTCGGAAGGCGTAGTTGGATTCGTCGATGCCGTCAATGCTGGCACCCGAGGTGATGGCAACGAGACGGCCGCCGGGCTTGAGCATCGAGAAGGCATGGTAGACATGCTGAATATCGACGCCACGATCGAACGGCGGATTCATGATGATGGCGTCGTACTTCACCTCGCCGTTCGTGTTGTAGGCCATGAAGTCAGAGCCGACAACATCAAAGCCTTTCAAGCTCAGGATGTCCGAGAGCAGCGGTTCGTATTCGACAACCTCCAGACGGACACCCTCGATGGCAGCGATGGACGAGGCAATGTTGCCCTCGCCTGCAGACGGTTCCAGAACACGGTCACCGGCCTTTGGTTGCGCGTACTGCAGCATGCTGTCGATAACATGTTGCGGTGTCGGGAAGTGCTCGTAGAACCTGCTCGAGCGCATTTCGGCGTCGAAGGCTTGCAGTGCAGCTTGACGCATTTCGGGCGTGAGGACGCCGCCCGTCTCCTTGTAGAGTCGGTCCACTTCTGCGTTGACGGCCATGTACACACTTGGATCCGCATCGGTATCGAGCGTCGTCCTGTTGCGTGTGGCTGTGAAGAGTCGGTAGCTACCGTCGCGCAGTTCCCGCATGGCCATGCGCTCACGTGCAACCGATTCAAGGTAGTCCTTCTGTGTTCCGTTGAAGGCGTCGGGCTTCTTCTCAAGTGCCTCGAGCCGCGTCTTTACATCCTGCCACGTGCGTTCGTTGGTTGTGGCAATATGCTCGAGCACCCACGGCATGGCAAATCTCTTGAAGTCGCCGCTGTCAAGACGTCCTTCAATTCGGGCTCTGCCAACGATGATGCTCTGTTGCTCTGTCGACTGCTCGGTCTCCTCGGACCTCTCGTCCGTAGCTGCGGCATTGCCTGTCTGACCGGATGGCATCTCTGCTTCTGTCGCGGCAGTGGGCGTCGTTTCGGGTCTTGCCGGCTGCGGTGCGCATGTGCGCAGCTCGAGAGCCTTCATGTCGTGGAAATCCTGACCGACCTGCGTAGCTATGGACTCGAACTTGGCATCGATGACGGGCTCCATGCGCGTGTCGATGCGGCCTGCGCAGAGAGCCATGGCGTAGAGCGCGACGATCTCCGTGAAGAGCTTCCTGAGATGCAGAAGCCGTCCGTCGGCGCCGAGTCCGGAGAGAACCGCGGGAACGGAACCTGCGGTTTGCGCCGTGACCTGTCGGCCGGAAAGCAGAGCGTCGATCTCGGCATCATCGAGAGTCAGCGACCGGCCGAGATTCTTGAATGACCGGTCCAGTGCCGGCCACGTGCTCAGGGCAATGTGGCCGCTTGTTCTCGCTGTGTAGTAGCCGCGTGCCAGTTCCCGGAAGTCGTTTTGCAGTGAAAGGAGTCTCGTATCCATGATGACGGTCCACGTGTGTACGGTATGTCGTGCAGGGTGTTGGTATTACTTGATCGACTGCTGCAGGAGCTGCTTGAGCTCGTTCATCTCCCGCTCTGTTCTGTCGTAGTCGATCGTAGGCGCTGTCGCGGCCTTTGCCCTTTTGCTTCTGACAGGCGTGCGCGGTGCGGTGGTGCGTTTTGCTTGTGCAGGCGACTTCTGACTTTGCACCTCTGAAGGGACGACCGTCATTGGCGTGCGCTTCTTGGCTCGAACACCTTCGGACTTCTTGGTCTTCTTCGCTGCGGCCGCGGCGCTTCTTTTTCGTGTGCGCTTGGAGGGTGGCGCGGCCTCGCCCTTGACGAGCTTGAGCTCGAGCACTTCACTCGGGGTCTTCAGGAAATAGTCCCACGAGATCTTGTAATGCTTCATGAAGTACTTATCGAGTCCCTTGGGTCCCATGCCGATGGGTTTGTGCGTTGAAAGGATGTCCTCGTTCGGCGTGGCACATGAGAGCGTGTAGCGACGCACGACGAATCCCGCAGAGCCACCGCAGTATGCCCGGAACTGGCTTTGCAGTTTGTCCTCGAGGCGCTTGAACTTCCGGTTGAGTGTTTTCACGAACTCGATCTCCTGAGCCGTCGGTGTGCGATCGGCAAGAGGCTCGTTGATGTTCGTGCTGTCTGCTACCGACGATGAGTCGGACAGAAACGTCCGCCGTCCATAGGATGACAACGGCGCGCGGTTGACACGGAAGAGTGATCCGGAGCGCACTGCAGGACTCGGTGTCGATCGACGTAGCGTAGAAGAGTGAGAAGATGCGCCGGAGTGTGACGAAACCGAAGTGTGCTTCCGCGTGCTCGTAGCCGTGTGCTTCGTCTTTTTCACGGGCTCGCAGTCGGCCTTGGTGCGTGATGCCGCCTTGGGGCTCTTCAGCGGTGCGGACTTCTTCGTGCTCTTCTTTGCGGACTTCGCCACGGTCGTACGGGCGTTCTTCGTGCCGTGGCTCGAGCTCGATTTCTTGCCGGACTTCTTCTTGCTCTTGCGAGCGTTATTGGCAGTGGGGCCATTCGTCTTGATCGAGATGTCGATCTCGGAGTCGGCAAGAGATCTCTTGCGTCCCACTGCAGCATTGAACAGACTCATGATGTTGGACTCTCAGTTCGTTCGAAAAATCACTGTAGATGCAGTGGCCACACCAGCAGGTCGTGGCTGCGTCGCAAGGGCATACTTACATCGATACACAAACGCGGGTGCGTTTGCGCGTCGACTTCTTTGCCTTCGTGCTCTTCTTAGCGGCGCGTTTCTTGATGGTCTTCTTTGCCGCCTTCTTGGTCGCCTTCTTGGTCGCCTTCTTCGCGGTTTTCTTGGCAGGCTTCTTTGATGTTTTCTTCGCAGCCTTCTTGACGGTCTTTCTCGTTGTGCTGCGTTTCGCAGATTTCTTCGTGCTCTTCTTTGCGGTCTTCTTTGCCGCCTTCTTTGCGGGCTTCTTCTTCGTCGTCTTCTTTGCTGCTGCCATGGTCCTACTCCGATGATTGTGATGATGAATGTTGATCCGTGATTACGATGCTGCCTTTCTCTCCGAGAGCATCTTCTGCGTCATGCGAGCTTGCCACACGCCGAGAGCAAGGCCGCCGACGCCGACAACGATCGACACGATGGTTGCGATACGCTGAAGCGAACTCGCCTGTGCGGACGTCTTCCTGCTCTTCATGACTTCATACTCCTCTTGCGCCTCGTGAGAAACATGACGAGAGCTACACCGACTGTCGATGCTGCAACGACGGCAACTGCAGCAGAGCCGGAAAGCGGATGTTCTGCGACGGCCGTATTGACTCTGTCCAGAAACGACCTCGAATCATCCATGAGATGATCGTATGTGTTCTCGCCTTCAGGCATGCAGTCGCCGAGGGTCCTCTTGTATCCCGTCGTATGCGCCGGCAATGCCTTCATGCCTGATTTCATCATTGTGTTCATGTCCCTGTCCTATGGTCGTATGGCAAACAATGGTTTGGAGATACCGAGGTAAACGACCGGCCGCGGCACGCCGTCGAGTCCGATGGCCATGCCGGCACCGATATCGATGCTCCATGCCGGCAACACCTCTGCGCTGCGCTCCGTTAGAACGGAATCCGTGACACGCTGCAGCATGACGTTTCGAACGCCGTGACGCACACGCACACGGGCCATGCGGCTCACCTCGTCACATTCGACATCGATCGAATCATGCGTATCGCTCAGGATCGTATCGCCATGAAACGGTATGCGCACACGAGAGGCCGCCAGCAGAGTGGCAAGACTGTCGCGCATGGCTATTGCCTGCATGAGGCGCAGTGTGTCTGCGTCTGCAGGGATGAAAGCGTACTCGCGCTTCAGTCTGACAACGGTTCGAATGCTGTCTAGATACACGGGGTACGGCACGCTGTCGATCGTGCGCTTGACGACCGTACGAACGCTGCCGCCGCCGTTGGCGTACTGCGGCAAGCCGTCGCACGAGCGCATGATTCCGATCCCCACGGCAATGCCGAAGGCGAGCGCGATCCATGCGACCTTCACGGTGCGCCATGCGGTCGACGGTGCACCGATCATCGTTTCGTGCTTCCGTTTGCGGACTTCGATCTCGAGCGGCTCCATGTGTCGTAGAGGTAGCGGCCGCCGCCGTAGAGGCAGACAATGGATGCCGCGGTCACGATACCCGAAGTCACCGACGAGAAGTCGAACAGATCAGACATGGGCATGTCGGAGAGATTCTTCGTTGCCGTTGCCGGCAACTCGCTCCGAGAGCCGGCGATGACGGCGCCGGCGATACCTTGTGCCGCGCCTCCTGCGAAGAGTCCCCCGATCACGGGCAGTACCCAGCGTTGCTTCGTCGATCCCTTCGGATTGCGCCACTTGTAAAGGCCGTAGATCGAGGCCGCCGCGGTGCCTACACCGACACCGATGGCAACGGGGTGCATCGATGCCTTGGCCTGCTCGAGCATGTTGCGCTCGTACTCCGCGTTCAACTCGTTCATGCGCTTCTGCGCTTGATTATACTGGTCGATGGCATTCATGTCCGAGAGATTCTTCTTGTCGGAAGACCTGTACATGGCCCACGAGATGAGCGCATGCGATACGACGGCCGTAAAGACGCCGCCAATGACCGAGAGGGCGTAGGTAGGCTTTGTGGTACCCTTGGCATTACGCAGGCGGTAGATGGCAAAGCCCGACGCTCCACCGAGGGCAAGGCCTCCGGCAATGGCGCCGGGCGACTGAGCTGCATCTACCAGCTTGCCGACTTCTGCGGCATAGTCCGTCGGTGATCCTTCACTGAGCGCCGCCGTCGGGATGAGTCTGAGTGCTGTGTTCGACATGATCCGTTCTCCTGTTTGATTCCTGATAATTGATTCGCCTTGTTACCATAGCCCGAGCGGGCACTGCTTGTCGGCAAGCTTCGTGAGCTCCTTGACTGGACACCCGCACTCACGGCACCGCAGCGACACACGCTCCAGTCGCTCGCACCGCATGCACGTCTGCAGTCGCGTCGATGATGTTGGTGACGCGGGTGTGGACTTTGCCCGCACGAGGTCCAGTGCACCTTTGAAAACCTGACGGACAGTGAGTTTCTTGGACATCGGAGTTATGCCCTTCCGATGATGGCCTTGAGAGACCCGAAGAATGCCCAGTTCTTGAGGCTCACCGGATCCTGTGCATTTCCGTTGAACATTGCGAGCTCTCGCTTGCGTCTCTTGACGAGGCCACCGGCCTTCTTGCCGTTGATCGTTATCGCCGTCTGTGGCCACAGCCGGGCGGCCTCCAAGAATTTGCCCTGATTGATTGCCGTCAGAAGGTCACTGCGTTTGAAACCGTTGCATCCTCTGTTGTATGCAAACGACACAAGCGCGTTGAACTGCGCCTGTGTGAGCGACGGAAGCATGACGGCTCGCGATACGCACTCCTCGAAGTCTCGGACGTCCTCCTGAAACAGGCGAATAGCTTTCTCTTTGGTGATCGTCATACCTGCACGTGCCGTGCGGGTGTGACCATAACCGATGGTCCAAACGCCTCCGGGGTCTTGATACGCCTTGAGGCGCAGCGACTCGAGGTCGGTAATGAGCTTGATGCCTGCGGCATCGATCTTCATGTCCTTCATCGTCGATCCTTTGTCGTATGCACGTCACTGCGCAAGCGCTGCGCGAGCCTCTTCAGCGTACCGCGCTCGCCTGCCGTGATGATTGCCACACTCGAAAACAGAAACGCTATGTGCCACAGGCGCACACCGGCAGAACGGAGCGCGTCTGCTGCGGCCTGTGCCATGACGCGAGGGTCATAGCCGGAACCGGTGAGGCCGGCACCCTGACGGTGTTGCCCGATGTGAATGTGGTGATAGGGAGAGCTGACACCCTTGTAGGGCCGCCACCCCTCGCCGGCTTTGTCGCTCGTCCAGATGCGCTTCGTCTCGTAGACGATGACTTCCTGCACTCCGAGCTTATCGGCATTGCGCAGCGCCCACGAGGCGATGGCGTCACGATCTGCAGCGCTGCCCGGATGGAAGTCGACGGCGCGCCCTTCAGAGTGCAGCGACAGCCGGTCGCTGCCGCGGATACTGCGCACGTTGTAGATGCCCAAGAACTCGGACCGTGGCCATGAGCCCTTGATGATCTTCCAGAGCTCTTTGGTACCGGGTGCCTCACCTCCGGAGTTGTATGTGGCGTAGTCGTACATTACTTGACGATTACTCGCATCATATTCGTTCCCATGCCGTGATCATGCTCTCGTCGTCCAATGCTTCCGCGAAGAATCATGCGACCCAGAGGGTGGCGAATGTTGCGAGCGCGCAGGTAGACTCCTCCGCCGTCGCGCTGGTCGCCGGCGCTCCCACTCGTAGTGTTGAAGGCTACCGTGCGCACCCATCCACCTCGCAGCTCATCTGTTGTTGATCGCTCCACATGCCCTTGCGGGCCACCCAAGTGTTTCCATACAAGCAGGTCGCCGCGCTGTACCCTGTATACAGTGGCCGTTCCGCGACGAAGAGCGTCGCTCCAACCCGCACTGCACAGACCCGTTTTCAGGATCGGCGGCGCAGGAGTCACCTGCAGGAAGGACCAGTATTGACCGGCCCAACAGTATGGATTGCCTGATCCGAGAGCAACCGAACGCTGATATGCTTCAACCTGCCGGCCGTCGTTGTGCCCTGTGCGTTCAACAACACCGACCTGTGCCATGGCCACAAGGAGCGAGCGCTCCCAGACGCCGGCGTCGCATTCGATCTCGATGCGTACGGGTGTCGCCGCACTACTTGGGCGAGAACGTGACGAAGAAGCTGCCTGCATAGACAAGACCAAGCAACACATGCACACCAAGAAAGATGACAGGCTTCGCATAGGGATTCTCGCTGATGTTGAAGTTTTCGCCGGTGAACGTGAAGAGCGCGACGTGCGAAAGAAACAGTGCCACCATCTCGGCGAGCACACCGGTCTTGAGCGTGTCGATCTGTTCAGTGCCGGTGCCGCCGAGCATGACGATCGCCACGGCAAGTAGTATGATCGTCAGGTGCCGGGTGATCCAGTTGAAAACGGGATTGACCATCAGTCCTTCTCCTGTTGTTGAAACTTGATTAGCAGTTTGTACACGTCGTCGATGCGCTTATGCGTGACCTGCAGCATGTCCTTCAGCTCGTCGAGCTGCGCCTTGTGATCCTCCTGTCGCGTGTGCAGGTCGTGGTAGCGGTCCACGCTCTCGACAACGGCCGATATGACTGCAGCGGCCGAGTTCGCATGCGTCTGCGACATCTTCACGAAGCCTTTGTAGGCGGCAATTGCAATGGGCGTTGTTGCAGCGATGGCCTGAATGAGCGCCATGACCACGGTGAGAACGGCAGACTCGTTATTCATCTTCTTCCCCCGGAAGTCCGGTGATGATGGGCGCAAGCGTGCGAATGAGCGCCGGCGGGAAGTCGTTGCTGCGGCCGCCGCCCGTGCTGCGCATGCCGGTGACATTCAGATCGTTGATGTCGATTTGATAGAGCGACACCTCTTCGTCGATCGTGCGGTTGACGTACTCGTCGTACTCCTTGAGGAACTCGCTGTGCTTCTCGTTGCGCACCTTGTTGCCGTCGGCGTCGGTGATCTCGGGTGTGATCTCGCCGTGACCGTCGCTGAGTTTCATGAGAAGCTTCTTGCGGAAGGACTCGATCGCTTCGGCGTGCTTCTTGATGATTGCACCATTGCGGGCAAGCGCGAAGAGCGCGTCCGAGTTGATACGGTACGCAATGGTGATCGGCTTGCCGTCGATCTCGCGGCACGATCCGGCGTCGATAAAGTCAAAGGCTGCCTTGTATTGCAGCGCATCGGCGTATGTGAGTGTCAGTGCTACACGTGGCATGTGTTCTCCGTGATTCAAGTGTGATCGTTGTCTGTGTTATCTCGTGGTGTTGACCGCGCTTTGCTTGTTGCTAGTTCTTGGCGAGTGCCTGCACGTCGGCTATGAGGGCATTCAGGTTGTCGAGATCTGCCTGCGTACGATCGCGTGTTGCGATGAGCTCCTCGAGCGTGGGCAGCGGCACCTTTACGTCCGGCAGTCTCTCACCCGTGCGTTCGTCATATCGCGGCTCGGAGATCTTGACGATATCGTTTTCGACTTCGATCGAAAGTTCGCCGGCCGCTTTGCGTGCTTCGTAGTTTTCTGTCATTGCATTGATCCTCTGGATTTGGATTGAGTTGTGATGTGTTGTTTTAAGTTGAGTTGGGATGGACGTCTACACGCCGATGATGCCGTGCGTGGTGACAGCGTCGAGCAGTGCTTTGAGTGTTTGTGCAACATCTGAGAGAGTAGCCGTCGATGTGTCGAAGGATGCCTTTGATGATGAGCCCGTCCATGGACTCCATCCAGTAGAGCGAGGACCGAGTACCTGAACTGAGTTGATCTGGATGCGCCCGGATGACTGGCTAAGGTTGAGCACCGAGTTACCGTAGAGTACCATTGCTCCAACGTTCGCTGCACCACTCACGAGGTTCACAGCGAACTGTGATGTACGCGTCACATCTGTTGCATCCGCCCATTGCATGATCAGATCGCCCACGTTGCGCGAGGAGTTCGTAGCCGACGGCATCGAAAACGAAATCTGCTGACCGAAGTTTGTTCCCGGAGTACCGCTGTTATTGGTGCCGTAGATCTGAATGGCTGTCTCGGGAGATGTAGGCGAGCGATGCTCAAGTGTGAGATACAACAGTCCGTGCCCCCACAGTCGCATGCGCTCTGTTTCCGATCCGGCGCTGTAAACCGTTGTCCATGCCCAGTATGATGTTCGCGAAGCATGTGTGACCGTGGACCATGCTATGGTGTGCTTGCCGGCTACTTGTGCCGCTGTGGTCGTTGTCTTGAAGTAGTAGATCGTCGACGCTCCGAAGTCTGTCGATGGGGTGCCGTTGTAATTCAGGCTGAACGTCATGACATTGTTCGTGGTGTTGGCACCATAGGATGTGAGGTAGAGACCCTGCGTATTCGTGCGTGACGTGTTGCCGGACCCGTCCAGAAACAAATAGGGCGCTCCCGTTCCGGTGCCTGTGTCGCGTACTTCGAGGCCGTATCCACCACTTGTAGAGTTTGTGAGATTCAACAGCAGCAGCGACTGTGCAGTACTCGTAGATATGAGCTTCAACTGCACGGCATCGTTCCATGTGAAGTTGGCCGATGCTCCGAGTGCTCCGGCATTGTTGTAGATGACCTGTGTCGTCGAGCCCGGAGGTGTTACCGATACAGTCTGCCACGATCCGTCACCTCGAAGGAACGTCGTGCTGTTGGCCGTGCCACTACCCATGCGAGCAGTAGCGATTGTGCCCGAGGAGATCTTGCTTGCGTCAAGTGACGGTATGTCCGCTGCTACCAAGGCACGGAATGTCGGTGCGCCGGCAGATCCGTCGGGAGCTGCAAAGACTGTGTTTGCCGTCTGTGATGCGAGTGTGAAAGTCAGTGTTCCGCTTCCCGTAACGGGTGATCCGGAAACACTGAAGATCGACGGTGCCGAGAGTGCAACGGATGTCACCACAGACATCCATCCGAGGTTGCCGGATGCGTCGGTCTTGAGCACTTGATTGGACGTACCGTCGGCAATTGGCATGGTCCACGTCGTCGTACCCGACGCACCGGCCTTCAGGCCGAAGTACACGGTCGACGTTCCGACACGCACACCGCCGGTACCGACCACGGAGAAGGCTTCCGTCATTGCGCCAGAGTTTCTGACATAGAACCGGAATCGCGACGCAGCCGTCGCGTCCGTCGGATCCGACCAGTCGTGATCGATGCGTCCGGACGCAAATGAAGTTGAGCTTGTAGACCTCATCGTAAACAGAATCTGCATGCCATAACCGGCGGACGGAGCACTCGACGTGCGGTAGAGCTCCATGATCGGTTGCGTCGATGACAGGTTCGTCGAGTCAGCATCGGACATGACTATGAGTGCCGTTTGCGGAGCACTGCCGGCGGCAAGGTTCGTGACGCCAGTGCTGATGATGGCACCGGCGATACCAACTTGGTTCGAGCGGAACCATCCGCCCGCAGCACGGTAGGCTGTACCGTATGACACTGTGCCGGAGTTGATCTGACCATAAACGGCATAGTGATAGCCGTTGGTCTGTGCGCCTGTGTTGAGTGTCACGGCGGAAGAGATTCCGACACCTGCACCGGTAGCTGACGAAACAGTAAGTACGGATGCGAAGTTGGCACCTGTTGCCACCGCACCGGAGTATGTCTGCGTGACACTGATTCCGCCGCGGTCCGTCGGTGTCATGACGGCCGAGTAACCTGCGAGTGATGTTCCGAAGCGTATGCGCTCCGTAAGTGCACCGGCATTATCGACGGTAAGTATCGCGACGACACCCGTACGCGATGCATGCGTCGCAGTCGACCAAAGACCATTGATCGATGCGGCACTGACGTCGTTCGTCGTAGTTGTCTGAAGATAGAATCCAATACCGGCACCGAAGTTTGTTGCCGCAGTGCCGGATGTGTTGGCGCGAATTTTTACGACTTCTTGTGACGCCGCCGTTACCGAAGTGAAGCTCGACGCGTTGAGCGGTGCTGACGTGCCGGTACCAACCGTTTGTACCGTAAGAATTCCTGATGTGGAATTGAAGTTGAGACCACCTGATGCGCCGAATACACCGGAATTGTTGAACTGTACTTCGAAGTTGCTTCCCGCCGGTGTTGCAGATACGGTCTGCCATGTGTTGTCACCGCGAAGGAACGTTGTACTGTTGGCCGTGCCGCTACCCAAGCGAGCAGTAGCAATGGTTCCCGAAGTGAGCTTGCTTGTGTCCAGTGACGGTATGTCCGCAGCCACCAGCGAACGGAACGTCGGTGCGCCAGCAATGCCATCCGGTGCAGCGAATACGAAGTTGGCCGTTTGCGATGCAAGCGTGAATGTCAGTGTACCGCTTCCCGTGACAGGAGACCCGGTAACGCTGAATATGGACGGTGCCGAGAGAGCGACACTGGTGACCGTGCCACCGCCTCCGGGCGTCGCCCATGTGCCGTCACCGCGAAGGAACGTTGTACTGTTGGCAGTGCCACTACCCAAGCGGGCTGTGGCCATGGTGCCCGATGTGATCTTGCTCGCGTCAAGTGACGGAACGTCCGCTGCCACCAGTGCACGGAACGTCGGTGCGCCGGCAATACCGTCCGGTGCCGCGAAAACGAAGTTGGCCGTCTGCGATGCAAGCGTGAATGTCAACGTTCCATTCGTCGTAACGGGTGATCCGCTCACGCTGAAGATCGACGGTGTCGAAAGAGCAACGGATGTGACGGTGCCTGTGCCGACTGAAATCGTCTGCCATGAACCGTCACCGCGCAAGTAGGTCGTTGCGTTGGCTGTGCCACTACCCAAGCGGGCAGTAGCAATGGTTCCCGACATGATCTTGCCGGCGTCGAGTGACGGAATGTCCGCAGCAACCAGTGAACGGAACGTCGGTGCGCCGGACGCACCATCGGGTGAGGCAAACACCGTGTTGGCCGTCTGAGATGTGAGTGTGAGCGCAATCGTACCGTTCGTTGTGATTGGTGAACCGCTCACGCTGAAGATCGACGGCGCGGAGAGCGCAACGGACGTGACGGTCCCTGTACCTACCGTGATGGTTTGCCATGTACCGTCACCGCGAAGAAACGTTGAGCTGTTTGCCGTGCCGCTACCCAAGCGAGCCGCGGCAATGGTTCCCGAGGTGATTTTGCCGGCGTCGAGTGCAGGGATATCCGCGGCGACCAGCGAACGAAGCGTCGGCACGTCGTCGGCACCCGAGATCGGCCCCGCAAGAAAGACGTTGGCAGAGACGGGCTTCAGTGCTGCCGTGATCGTTCCTCCGGCACCCGTGAGCGGAGAGCCGCTAACGGCAAAAAGCAGCGTCGGAAGACTGAGAGCTACCGACGATACGGTACCGGTTGCCGCCGTTTTCGTGGCAAGACCGATATCGCCCATGGTGTAGAGAGACAGGCCGAACATCAGAGTAGCCCTCTGTTTTTCAGTTCCTTCTGGATCATCGGCATGGCCATCTTGATCTGCCACGACTTGACGGCACTGTAGTCGTAGCGGTTCACGATATCGATGGCTTCCATCGGCACACCGGCAGGAAGAGATACCGTGCGTGTTGCGCGTGTCGCCTGATTCGTGCGCTTTGTGATGACCTTGACGGTTGCGATGTAGTTCTCAAGCTGCTGCAGTGCCTGACGTCCCTGCTCGGGCGTGACGGCATCATAGCGAATCTCGGCTAGGAGCTTCGTCAGTTGCTCGGGGACGTCGGCGTAGAATGCTACGTTCTGTGTCATGTGATTCTGTCTCCTCGTACTGTCGGTGTGTTAGCGGTTGAAGATTGAAGAGGCGTCGACGGCGCCGGCCTGCGGTGGCGCTTCCGGAGCGGCTTGCGCAGGTACGGCTCCTCCATGGATGGCACCGGCATCCCTTGCGGCCGGAAGTGAATGCTGCGACGGCGAGGGAAGCCCGCGCCGTTTCGCACGGCGCTCGCGGACCTGCTCGATCCAGTCCTCGAGCAGCATTCCCCCCACCTCGCCAAGCTTGTTGGCAATGGGCGTCAGGATCGGCGAGAAGTCGGAGATCATTTCCATGGCCTTGTCCACGGCCGTCTCCTTTGTCTCCATGTCGGAGAGCTTCTCGTTCATCTGTTGCTGCGCTGCATCGGCAGCCTTGCGTGCGATGATGTCCACATCCTTTTCGTGCAGCTGCTTCAGCGTGTCGAGATCTGCCGCATGGCGCTCCTTCAGAGCATCGATCTCGTGCTGGTGTTTGTCGAGTGCCACCGTGAGCTGGGCCTCTGCCGCGAGACGCTTCTGTTCAGCATCGATGACCGAGCGCTGCATCTCGTCGATGCGTCTGTCCTTGACGGCAACCTGTTCCCGTAGCGAGTCGATCTCGGCGCGCATGGTCTCGACGAGATCCTCCATGGCAGCTCGGTTGTGACGATCGTTCGTCGTGGGGCCGTTGGGCGTGTTGATGATGATGGGATGCTGTGCGCCGTGCATGGTGGTGCCCTGCGGTACGTTGGCCATGGAAGCGTCGGAGAGCTGCGACATCCTCTCGTATGATTGCGGCGGCATCATCGTGCCGGAGGTGATGAGCGACGCCGTGCCGTCGTCGTTCTTCTCGTAGAAGAAGAACCGTGCTCCGGGCTTCAGATTCTCCGGATTGCGCGAGAGATACTCCTCGAACGTGTTGACGGCAAGTGAATCCGTGAAATAGCTTCCGGGATATTCACGCGGGTAGTTGATCCCGTTCTCGGCACGTGTCGAGAAGGTCACCATCTCGGAGTCGTTCTCGAACTCGTAGCCACGCGGCACGGGCCCGAAGACATAGTTTCGGCGCTTGTCGATGCGCTTGGCACGCGGCCGTTTTACCGTTGCTTCATCTGTTGCCATAGTTGTTCATTCTCCCTTGTCTGTTGTTGTATGCGAGAGCCGGTCAAGGCGTTGTTCTGATGATGCGTGCCGGGGACACAGTGCGGGCTATTTGAGTCGCCAGCGGATCATGCACACGAGCGGATAGCGCACGAGCTTCTTTGTCGCCTCGGCACTCGTTGCAATCCACTGGGCGAGGCCGCCGTATACTTCTACCTTCGTCACGCGGTCGAACTCGCGGTAGTACTCGAGGCCGAACGGAAGCGGTATGCCGATCGACAGATGGCCCAAGTGATTGCGCTGCAGCGTTGCTGCGTCTTGGATCTCCGACCCCATCATGTCGAGCACGGACATACCGTTCACGCGAACCACAGGCCGGCAGTAGTTCGGCTGCCAGTTACCGACAATGCCTCCGCGGAAGTGGCTTGCCATGTAGGCGTCCAGTGCCGATGACTGCGAGGAGTCGATAGCCGTGTTGTTATCGGCGTTCTGGTCGCTGCTGCCGACGAGCGTACCGTCGTAGCCTACGAACTCGATGCTCTCCAGAAGTACGCCTGTTGCCGCCGCGAGCACCTCCGACATATCGGACACAGGCATGAGCCTCGTCGAATAGGGTTCGGGGATAAGAGCTTCGGTCCCCATTGCAGTCGACGATTGTGCGCACTTCTGCAGTTCGGTGACGTAGCCGTCCGGCTGGTTGGCAACGTGCGAGAACGAGAAGGCGTCGTTCGTATCGGTGACGCTGGCAAACAGGCTCACGCGCACCTTCGGGTAGTCGCGTATGATCTCGGGAGAAAGGCATCCTTGCAGCATGGCTGGTTACCCTTCCTTCAACTGCCATCCGGCAAGCGTAACCATCACGCGAATGGGAACACCGAAGTTTGCAACCGAGAGCGCCGTGTGACTGACTTTGAATGTCAGCGTTGTGGCCGCAGGAATGACGTAGCCCGGATAGTCGTGATCGTTGCACTCGTCGTTGAATGCGAAGATGTCCATCGGGTTCTCGGTTTGAACCGCCGAGCTGCCACTCGTCAGCTCTACGTTCAGGATGTCGCGGGCCGTCAGTGATTCAACGATCGCGATGGACTTGTTCGTCGAGCTGTCCTTGTAGAAGGCGCTGATGCGATGACGGCGCACATACATTCCGCGCTGAGGATCTGTCTTGACCGTAAGCGTGGCGATACTGCCGCTCGTCGAGATATCGGCCGCCTGCACGTAGCGAAACGGCTTCGACAGATCGACGCTTTTCAGGATTTCAAGAATGAGTTGGTTCATTGTGATCTGTGATTGAGGTGGATGTTCCGCGTCGTGAGGTGTCCGCCGCTCATGTGCGGACACCTCCACGAATCGCGTTGACCGGTCTCGACATGCGGCGTGGTGTGGTAAGCGAGGAAGGAATACCCGCTCTGTGGCCACTATGCAAGCGAGAACAATGTTGAATGCAAGTGCGGAAATCGGGCGCTGCTAAATGCGCAGCGGCTCCGATGGCCCGTGCCCGGTATTAACCGACCTCGGTGAGTTCCTCGATGAGAAGAAGGAGCGAGATGTAGTTGCCCGCACCCGTGAGACCGCCATTGGTGATGACCGGCTGTGCCGTAGCTCCCGTCGTGACGGCAGCACCGAGCGTAAAGCCGGACTGCACGTCGAGCTGCCATTCCATTTCGATCTGTGCCGCGAGGCCGACCGTACCTGCTTCGGGAAGCATGTAGAAGCCGTTCTGGAACACCGATCCGGGCTTGGCAATGGTCGCTGCCGTGTTGCCTACCGTCACGATCTGATAGGGCACCAGATCGGCCGCGCGGAACACGAGACGGTCCGGACGACGGCGGTAGCGGAAGCGCAGGTACGAGCTCTGCTCGAAGATCTGCTGCTGCTTCGCGTAGATGTCCACGGGCGTCGCTGCGAAGTGCAGCGAGTGGTCGATCGCAATACCGCGAACGATGACGGCGACTTCCTGCTGCGGGAACTTGTAGTTGTTCCAGTAGCCGTCGATGTTCGTGTCGCTGCCGAAGAAGCGCATTTGCGAGAGCGTTGCACCTTCTTCGAAGAACTTCGTGCTGCGAATGACACGCAAGTTCGATGCAACCTTGTCTGCTTCGCTCGGAAGGCCGAACTTCCGAATGCCTTCACGAACCTGTTCATTCGTGAGAGCGGGGTTTGTCTGAGCGTTGTTCACTGAAGAACTCCGTTAAGTGATGGGAAAACAAGCGGGTGCGCATGTGATCCCCTATGGCGGGTCCTCCTTGTGGCTTTTTCATTCGTGCATAATGACAGTGAACAACGAGTTCACATGCCGATCATGCGGACGCCGTTGCATGCATGTGTTTACAGTCACTCGCATGCGGCGCGAACCATATCACGCATCAATTCATTGCGGCGGTCAGATGCTCGAGACCGGACGAGCTGAAGCCTCCGCTCGAGACGGTCTTGTAGAAGTTCTCGGCAAGACTTTGCTTGTAGTTGTCGCCGACACTCTGCTTGTAGTTGTCGCTCACGGTCTGCTTGTAGTTGTCGGAGACCGCAGCCGCGGCCGGTGCAGCGGGCTCGAGAGCGACGCGCGCAACATTTGGCGACGGCGGGAAGAGATTCACGCGCTCGCCGGCAACCGTGCGTTCGTTCGTGCCCACGGGCTTGCCTGCCGTCGCATCGTCGTCGCTCATGGACGAGGTCGTGATCGACGGATCGAACCGGTAGGCATACTTCTTGAACACCTTCTTGATGACGGAGTCCTGAAGCTTGCCGTAAACGAGATGCGCCGTTCCGGCACCAAGCGTGCCGGCCATGTATCCCGGTGAGCGGAATGCTCCACCGATAAGAAGGTTCGTCGTGAGCGACGTCACGTACCCCTTCCATCCGGTGAGGTCCACCTTGAAGATGGCTTCGATAGCCGTGGGCAACACGACATACATGACACCGCCAACGACAGTCATGGCATGGTCTGCCCATGCGCCCTTGGTGCCAAGCGTCACCTTCAGATTGTCCAGTCCCGTCCAGAACGGATTGCGCTTCGTGCGCTTGGCCGGGTGTGTCCCTGCCGCTGCGGGCTTACTCTTCTTGCTCTTCTTCATGATGATGTCAGTTTGTAAGTGATCGAATTCGTGAACTGCTGTCAGTCTCTCTGCAGAGAGAGCTATTACTTGGCAATCATCGACTGCGTGAATCCTGTGGCCACACCTGTGAGAGCACCGATGAGCAGCGAGACACCGACGCGCTTGCCGGTCGACTTTTTCATCTCACCGCGGCCTGTCCAGAACCATCCACCGACGGCACCGACGACAGCACCACCGTAGCCCCACGGTGTTGTAACACGCTGCACGAAGGACTTGCCTGAGGCCGTAGTTGCACCGGCTGCTGCAGTACTGCGGCCTGCACCGTTGGGCGTCGTCGCTACCGGCGTGCTGCCGCTTGGCGCCGTTGCCGTGCGCACGCTCTCCGGATTCACCGGTGGCAGACCGGCGGCACTGCGTGCGTCGTCGATCTGCTTTTGTGCAGCTCTGTCAAGCGTAGCATAGAGCTCGGGAGAAATGCTCTTGGCCATGTCCTTGACGGGATCGAGGACAGTGTCGATTACCGATTGTCCCGCAGCCTGCACACCGTCGGGCAAGATGTTGGCTGCAGTCGAAAGAATGCTGCCGATGTCGAAGTCGTTCAGCTTGGCACGCACGGGACGTGTCGCGTGCTCGAGTGTCGGATAGGTACCATTCATGATTCAATCCTTGTGGATGTTGTTGATTGTCTGTTCAGCATTCATCGCAGTCTTCCTCTTCGTCATCGGAGCCGGAAGACGCCGCGGTTTCAAATGTCGGTCGTTGCAGTGTCGTCGGATAACGGTAGTACACCCTCTTGTGTGTTTCCACCATGACGGGACAGTCCGGACAGTCACCATCTGGAGTCTCTTCGCTTGAGCGTTGGCGACTCCTCCTCGGAGGTGTCGTCGTTGTCGGAGGAATGGTCGCTGTCGGTGGTACCGTGTTTGTCGGTGGTACCGTGTTTGTCGGAGGAAGCGTCGTTGTTGGTGGTATGGGAATCTCGAACGATGGCTTCACCGGACTTACAACTACGGGTGGCTCGGGTGTCGCTGTCCGCGGCACGAGGATGTCCGGAGTCACCGGTGTCGGAGAAGGAAGAGCCGGCGTGGGAACAATCGGCGTGTTTGGTATTGCCGGCGCTGTCGGGGTCTGCGGTGCAGCATCAACGACATCGATGTGTCGTTGCGGCACTTGAGAGGACGCATCGGTGCATTCCTTCAACCGAGCATCGAGAGCACGGATCTCGGCCTCATAACGCTCGCGCTGATAAGCGAGCTCCTGCTGCGCATTCGTGAGTGCTGCATAGGCCTGTTGCGTTCCGCCTTGTTCACGAATCATCGACTGCAGATCCGTGATCTCACGCGTGAAGGCGTTTTCGATGCGATCAAGATTCGTCTGCAGCAGGGCGATTTCCTTGCGAGCACTTTGCAGAGAGACCGACGTCGTTGACGTCGTGGTCTGCAGAATGCTGAGCAGCCTGAGCACTTCGTCGATTCGAGGATCGTTCGGAGCAATCGTCGTTGTACTGCGTGATGCGATTTCACTGCGCATGTTCTCAACGATCGTACGAAGCTCGTCGTAACGCTTGTCAGCATTCACAACAAGGCGATCCGTAGCGCCGTTGATCTTCTCAACAAGTCGCACGTACCATTCGTCAAACGCGAACGGCTGAGCGTCAGGACCTGTCGGCGTCGTTGGCGCTGCAGGTGCAGACGGCAACAAAGGTGATGAAGGCAACAATGGTGACGAAGGCAACGATGATACAGGTGGCAACGATGTTGTTGGTGGAAGACTCGGTACTAGCGGCGTGCTCGGCTGAGTGTTCGCCGTCACAGTCGCGGTAGTTGCACTCTGCTCGCGCTCGGTGTTGAACGCCTTGAGTTCGCGCAAGAGCTCAAGGGCTTCATCCCACCGGTAGTCGCAGACAACCGGCGTTGTGCCTGTCGGCGTCGCAGTCGCATTCGTGGTCGTTGCTGTCGTCGACACATTCAAGCGGTCAAGGCGCTCATTGATGGCATCGAAGTATCTGTCATAACTGCGATCGTTGCCGAGAACACTCCTGAGCTCCGCGATGCGTGCTTCCAGCATGTCGAAGCGTTGCGTGTAGTCTTTCGTTTCGTTGACACGAATGGCACGGATGAGTGCCTCCAGTGTCGCGAAGCGCTGGTCGTAGGCTTTGACGTTCTTGCCGATCTCCTCAAGCACGCTCCAGAGATTGGCGAACTCTGCGTCGTAGTTGCGAGATGTGTTCTTCTCGATCCGGTCCAACTGTACTCGCAGTGGTGTCAGGTCCGTCGCACTGCACGTCGGGCAGCTCGTAGGTATGGCCTCGATCTTCGTGCGCAGTTCGGCGAACTTGCTGTCGTAGTTCGTTCCGGTCAGGGTCTTCAGTTCGTTGATGTCGCGCCTGAGCTCCGTGAGCACAGGCATGTAGTCGGTCTGCTGCTGAATGATTTGACCCGTGGGTGAGATGATTGGCGGCGGCAGGACGATGGCCCGTATCATGGCCTCCAGATCGTCAAATCTCTTGTCGTAGTTCGTGCTCGAGCTCTCGTACTGTTTGCAGCGTGCCTCGACGAGCGAGCGCATGTCGCGAATGTCCTGACGCAATGCTGTGTCGTCGTATGCCTTGGGGATGACGATCGACGAGTAGGCCTTTTGAAGTGCGTCCAGTCTCTTCAGTACTTCCGTGTCGTCATACTTCGTTTGCGGAATCCTCTGCACCGTCTCCTTCAGTGCAGCAACGTCAGCACGCAGGTCGTCAATGTTGAGCGGCTCTTTCTCGCCAATGCGAAGGACGAGCTCCGTCAGCTTGACGATGTCGGCACGCATGGCCACCAAGAGGGATTTGCTCTCGGAGCAGCAGGAGTCTTCCGCCTTCGGGCAGCAGTCGACGATCTCCACCCACGTCGAGCCGATGCGAGCAAACCATCTGTCGTAGGGATCAGGGCTAAAGCGCGCTTCATACTGTGCTACGCACGTTGTAGGCGGGCTTCCGTCCGTCGTTATGGCTCCCAGAGTGTCCGAGAGTGCAACCGTCGTCGATATCTGCGCACCTTGCAGCTTGCGCATCGACTCAAAGGTCTCCGACGTAATCACGATTCCGAGAGAAGAATCCGACGCAGCGATCGGCTGAAACGTCACGTTCGACGGGATCCAGTCATTGCCCGATGGCATGTACGGCCGTACCGCAAAAGATGTCCAGATGGCCGAACCGGCAGCACGACGGGCGCGAATGTCGACGGGTGCACCATTCGGTGTGCGCAAGGTGATTGTTGCTTCTTCCGTGAGACCCGACGTCGGTGTGCTCACAGGACCATCGGTCGGCTGATGCGATTGTGAGGGCAGCTTGCACGTGAGAGGCGCACAGTAGATGTACTTCGTTCCGACAACCTTGATACACGAAGGAATGGAGCTCGGCACGGGGACACGAACGTCAACGGTAGTCCCTGTTGATGTGTCGCCACCGGTGGTCGGCGTAGCAGTCGTTGTCTGCACGCGCGGAACGTCGACGCAGCAACCGTCACTGTCGCGGCGCTGACCGCTTGGACATGGTGGGACGGTAGCAGGATCCAGACAGACGCCGCAGTACTGTTTTTTTGGAGCACAGCACTCGAGCCCGGTTACGATACGGATCTCGTGTGCAAAGCAGTCTCGCTTGTCACTCGGAATCGTCGCCGGCATATCGAACTTCCAGTTCTTGCGTGCGAAGTCCTCTGCCTTGTTGATGAGTGCCGAGAGCGTCATGCCGTCGAGAGCACCATCCAAGACGCGCTTGCCCGTTGCTATGCCTGCAAGTGCTGCATGCGTGGCAGGGCTCGAAACGTCGGCTTGGAAGAAGCTCTGTACACCGAGGATGTTGGCAATAACACGGTTGACGCCGGGGACGGCCGTCAGAAGAGACCCGTCCGGCTTTGTCGTCAGCATCTCTTGGATGATCGGCAATTGCGTTGCCGACGTAAGGATCGTGCTCGACGTTGAGAGCAACGTGGCAAAGGCACTGTCGATACCGCCGGCAATTCCGATGAGACCGTTCATCTTGTTCTGCATGACCGACTCAGCAACACCATGAACCGTGGAGCGAATGTCACCCAGAGCGCCATTCCACACCCTCTCGATGTCGGCCGCAGCATTGCGCACCCATCGTTCTTCATTTGCAAATACACCGCGCAGCGACTGCGTTGCCTCCGGAAACTGCTTGTCGAATTCCTGCGCCACACCCACGGCAATGGCAGCTACGGTCGCACCCTGTACGGTGAACTTGTTGTAGACCTTCTGTGCTCTGGAGGCCGTTGCGGCAATGTCGCGAAAGACGGAAGTATCAACACCGAATGGTTTGTCGCCGAGGACACCGCTGCCGAGTGCATTGGCAAGAGCATTCGTCAGATTGAAGGCAACGTCAACACCCGTGGCTCGTCCGTCGATGATGGAGTCGATGACCGGGAAGGCTTGGTTGATGAGCGGACCGACTCCGGGCACGAGTGCCGAGATCACGCGCAGTGGCCCGCGCACGGCATCCCAACCACTTACAGGATTGCCCTTCCAGATTACGACAAGAGGTCTCTTCTCGTTTACCTGCGAGCGATCGTAGCGATCGAGGTAGTCCGTGAGCGTGAGCTGACGTGCGACACCCCACCATTCACGCTGTCCGCTGAACGGATTCGTGCGGTAGACATTCTCCGGTGCAATGTCGTTCTTGATATCGGATGTGGAATCCTCGATGTTGAGCTTCAGCACTTCATCTGCGAGGTAGTGACCTGCTAGTCTCTCGGCATAACCGCCGCCGGTGCCGTAGGACAGAGCAGTTCTGTCAAAGGCGATCTTGTGCGGATTCGGTCCCCATAGCTGCAGTTGCTCGAAGATCTTGTACATCTCCGACGACTCAACAAGATTGAAGACCGTGCAGTTGTCGAGCTGCAGCATCGGCACGGCATCGTAGGCATTGCGGATTCTCTGCGAGTATCCCCGAGACATGAAGTCGTCGCGAGGGATCACCGACGAGAAGAGTGCTTCACGTGCTCCCTTGTCCTGCTGCAGATCCAGTCGGGTAATGATATCGCCCTTGCTCAAAAAGCGCAGCACCGTGCGCTTCCCCTGCCCGTCGTCCGGGTCACACGCCGAGCGCAGCAGTAGCTTGTCCTTGCACTCTGTGACTTGCTTCTCGGTGAGTGTCCCGTCGGTGTTCGGCCGCGAGGCGATCCTGTAGCGTACCCAACAGCCGTCCGGAGAGAGCTGCACGTCGCCACTTTCGATCTCGCTTCGCTGCGGCCGTGTCTCCATCATCATGGGGACTCCGTCGTCACGCTTCATAGTATCGGTGTACTCGCGACCGTCGGAGAAGTAACGCTTCGGGTACTCGTTGGAGAAGAGATTCCAAGGTGTGTACAGTGCGTCGTCTTCCGCGGGCTTCGGCTTGTTGGCAGTGTCACAGATCTTTGGCTCTTCTGCGGGCTGATTCTCGACTGGCACGCAGTCGATCACCACGCCGGGGCATCCGATGAAGCCGTTCACGGTGATCGGTGCCGTCAGTTGGCATCCGCGGTTGAAGTAGGCATAGCGCCACCCCTGAAGACGCTCGCCACCGTAGTTCTTTCCCGCATCGGCCGGACGGACGAACTCGCGGGTCAGGTAGCGGTCGTAAGCTTCTTTGGTGTAGTCGATCGTCACGAATCCTTTGGCAACTCCCGATCCGCCACTTGTCGACGTATTTGCTTCGACGGTACGAATCCACACCTCCGGTGTGAACGGCGTCTCGATCACGATACCGGCATGATTGTAGCCCGCATCGTTCGAGGCGCGGAAGAACATTGCACCAACTTCAGGCTCCGAACCGACCATGACGTCGCCCTGCAGGACGATCTCCTGATAAGTCCTGTAGACGTTACCGTAGAGCGTGCGCTCCTTGTTCTTCGAGGCCTCCGTTGGTGCCGTCGGGAAGTTGTGCATGCACACCAGCTTGCCGATTCGGGATGCAATGTCATAGGCCGTGCTGATGATGGCATAGGAGCCTACAACACAGTATGCACCGAAGTTGCCGTAGCTGTGGTAGCACTTCCAGAGCTTGGTGATCCATTCGTCGCGATTGTCCTCCACGGACTCCACGAACGGCGTACGTGCATAGCTCGACGCCACGCAACGAATGAGTGACGCCATATCTGCGGGTGCATCCGCAAGTCCATATCGTCCGTACGGCATCATTGACGCTTGGGGCCCTCAAAGGATGCACGAACCGACGGTTGCGGCACCTTGCGTACGCGGTCGATCGGATGGTTGACATCGCGGTTTATGAAGCTCTTTTGGATCCTGTCCCAGACGATGTTCACAGGCTTATACACCGTCTTGGTGACAACACGGTCTTGTGGGACGGCGAAGGGCTTGTATTCGACGACGGGCTTGCTTTCTGCTGCGGGTCTGGACTCGAATGAAGGTCGTTCACTGATGACCTTTCGTACAACCTCTTCCACGTCGCGCTTGTCGATCTGCTTCGACTGTGATGCCGCCGTGGAGCCCGACGACGATGCGCCGTCATTGGCTGTGTCGTTGCGACCTTGTGAGGCACCACCCTGTGTGTTGCTGACATTGACGTTGACATTGACGTCACCGCGGTCAATGCCGCGAGGGCACTTGCGAGCGGCTTTGTAGAGTGGCGTCTGCGTTGGTACGTTCACCATCGGCGGCACGTATTCGTTCGCGTACTGCGTAGCCGGCGCGACGGCGCCACCGATGGAAGGCGGACGCGAAACAGGATCGGATAGCTTCTGTGAACATCCGCAACCTAGGTGGTCTGAAAGGTAGTCGATGATCATGCGCGGACCTTTGCTGTTCGTGCTGCCTGACGCTTGTTGTTGCGGATCTTCTGAAGCGCATACGCCGACACAAACCCGATCGTCGTGAAAAGTGCGGCACCGGCCGAAGCGGCAAGGATGATTTTATCCTTGTTGGCCATGAGCTGCTGCCTGACGCTTGCCACGCAAATCGCCGTCATGTGCTGCTTGAGGATCTCCCCCACGTTCTCACCCTTACCGAAGGGTGCGGGGAGTGCTCGCGTGAGAATGTCTTTGCCGATACCGTCCCAATTGATGTCGGGGTACTGGAGATCATCGTGAAGTGCACTACCGTTCTGTAGAGATGCCGGCAGTGGAACATTGGAGCCGATCAGCCAAGTATGGCTGCGGATGATAGGCTTCTTCTCGTTGTTGAATCCGCTCGAGCGCATGACGAGATCCATCGGAACGCGTGCGCCGTCGAGAATGGCCTCATTGTAGACGTGCGTGTATTGCCCGGGAGGATTCGTCTTTCTCCACGCAATGACCTTGAGGCTGTTGGTGATACCCGCGGCTGTCAGCAGTGCGGCCATAGCTCCGGCTAGATCGTCGCAGTCGCGGTACGGGAACGGGCTGTTCTTCGTAAGGATATGAACGGGAGCAGTGAAGTGCTCTCGGTCGTCGGGATCGGCGGCATACTTGAAATTGGCGACCATGAAGTCGAAGAGCTTCTTGGCTGTTTCCCGCTCAGTGCGCCCCTTGTACTTCGCGACGATCTTGCGGACACGCTCGTCCTGAGCATCGCGGATGATAAGTCGCTCCATGATGCCGAGCGTGGCCATCACGCTTGCGTCACCGCCGTCAGGCAGTGTCTCGCGCGTAAGGATGCCCTTACTGCCATCGAGTAGCGCTATGGACTTCGTTGCGGCGCTCATGCTGCAATGCCTCCACGTACGACGGCAGCGACCGTGTCCGGACCGATCTTGCGAATAGTCTTCTGTTGCTCGGCAAACGTCTGGTTGACATCGAGCTGGTTGATCTTTCTGTAGACGCCGTACACGAGTAGCCCGATGCCACCAACGGCAACGACAGCGAGGCCAACACCGGCAACGGTTGCCGTTGTTGTTGCTGCAGAAGCGAGATCTCCCGGTGCACGGAAGATGTTGAGCACGGCCGCTCCGAGGCTTCCGAAGAAGGTCTGCTTGGCGGCTGCATCTTTCTGTTCCTGATTCTTGCGCTGCTCCTCACGCTGTGCATACATCGCCTGTGCACCGGGTGTCGGGTAACGCTCAATGGCAGGAAGCAGAATCTCCGGATCGATCTTCTGATCGACCACGGCATAGTAGAACTCACGCAGGACTGCCCGCACTGTCTCGGTCTTCAGGTTCGAGTACGGAACGAGAAGAGCGGAAGTCACTTGGGTGTAAACGTCCGTGGCAAAGGGTGTCGAGATCGTTTCCGTTGTAAGGTGGCGAACGACGCCGGTCGCGCACTGTTCGCGGTACTTCTTGATGATGGCAGCAACGAGCTTTTCCGAATAGAAGGTCGTGGACTTCAGTGGCAGCTTGCCGCCATTGGCTTCGATATTGCGGTTGTAGTTGGCTCGCACAAAGACAAACTTGATCGCATCGTCGACTGTGGCGGCGTAGTCCGGCGCCGTGCCGATGAACGTGGCGAAGGACGTCTCGGAAATGCCCGAAAGCGAGTAGGTAGGCGCAATGGTCAGCGTTGATCGGTAGTTCATCGTGGTAGCACCTTGTAGACTACGGCCATCACAACCGCAAAGAGGCCGAAGCCGATACCAATTCGGACGCCGGTCGGAATTGATGTACTTGTTTGCGGCACATCCTTCGTTGCGGCGCCCGGTGTTTGGTTCTTGCCCTCATCGACCCACGAGTTGGATGCGTTTTGCTTGGCGTCTGCCGTTTCCGGCATTGTCACCGTCATATAGGCACTCAGTGCTGCAGCGACGATTCTGCCGTCACGTGCCGAGTAGTGTTCGACGTCTGCGGTTGTGAAGGGTGCGCGTCTGTCTCTCAGCGTAATGAACGTGCTGAGAACGGCACGAACGTCGGTCTCGTTGTAAATCGTGACGTTGAAGCCGGCGTGCTCGCTGGCAACACGGTTCGCTTCATTTGTGACGAGGCGTACGAGTTCCGGACTTGCGCATTGGCCGCTCTGCTGCGTCGCTGTCATGTGCTGCCATGATCTGCTGCACGGCACGATCGCGTTTCCTCTCCTCCTCCATCAATCGGTCACGCCTGCGGGTCACAATCCGGAGTGACTCCGTTTCGAATTCCGTTTCTTGGGCGTGATGATGGGGTGCGTAACGCAAGTTGCCGGCTCTACATAGTAGGGGTGGCGGCGGGAGCTTCTTCGAAGGGAAAACCGTAAACCAGTATTGTAAACTGGGTTATAGAATTGGGTCGTGGGAAGATGTGGGATGTTGGGCGCACTTGCGATACCACTTCCGTACCGACTCGTAAAAGCTCTGAAATGACTCCATTTTGAAGCCCGTTTCGGTGTGGCGTTGTCGGCAGCGGTTGTAGATTACGCGGGCTGCCGACTTTACGTCGGAGGCTTTGCCCCGAACAATGAGAAGATCAATGGATGCAGCACAATCATCTCGAAGGCGAGCGATTACTGGAGTCAATTTGGGCATAGTATCCATCAAATTTTCGCAGTTTCGCCCTGAATACGTTGCTATTCAAGGCGGCTACAATGCTCTTTTAATCAAAGGGTCTTGGGTTCGAGTCCCAACGGGGTCACAGATTATGATACATGGAGCTACATCGAGATACAAGAATTATCGTATCCATGTAGCTTCATTAGAACTTAGAGATATTCGACGGCACGATGATATGCCTCGTCATATTTCGATGTAACACGAAGACCGTCAGTTAGAACGTCAGTCCGGTGTATATTCGGACACGGATCACATTCTAACTGACGGTTTTTGTATGCGCCTCTCATTTTACATCGACAAACCCAACGAGTCCCGATCCCCTATCATGGCCAATCTGGCCATCGCAGGAAAGCGATATCGCTTCGGTACCGGCGTGGTGATCGACCCTCGACTCTGGAATGCAGGCAAACAGACGATCAAGACGTCGGACCCCAACTATAATGCCCACAGCAAGCGGCTTCAGACGATCTCGACATACGTGCAACGCGCATACAACGAACTTCATCCGTCGGGTAAGGACAAGCTCCTGTCGCGATCGGACATTGAGACACTCGTGCAACGGATCCGTGCCTTCATTGCTCCGGACAGTGGTCACGCATCAAAGACAGAGAACACCTTTAGCGGTCGCTTTCAAGAGTTCATCGACACGTACACCATACGCACCCGATCCGGACAGATCACCCATCGCCGGCCCGGTGCCACATCGCTCAGTTTGTATGCCAGGACCCTTCGATATCTAAAGGAGTGGTCCGCCGCCAAGCGTGTGGCCCTCACGTTTGAGAGCATCGACGAAACGATGTATCGTTCCTTCTGCTCCTGGCTTGGCAAAGAGAAGGGACATGCCGATACATCGGTTTCAAACATCATCAAGGTGCTCAAGATCTTCATGCGATGGTCTCGACAAAAGGGCTATCACTCAACATCGACGTGGGAATTGTTTTGGCGTGACCGACGCACAGGTGATACGATCGCGCTGAACGTCGATGAACTTCGCCGTCTTCGCGACCTCGACCTAACAGAGAATCCTCGGTTAGCACGTATTCGCGACGTCTTCCTCCTTCAAGCCTACACCGGTCTACGCTATGGCGATCTACAATTACTGCAGCCAAAGCACTTCGACGATGAGGCCGGGATCATTCGCTACACGACCACAAAGAATCACACGCAATGCATCATCCCGATCACGAAGCCACTTCAACAACTCCTACAGAATCACCCGACACGGTCATTTGACTTTCCTTCGAACGTGAAGGCAAACCTCTACCTCAAGGAACTTGGCAAGGTCGCCGGACTCGACAAGATCACAACCGTTGCACACTATCGGGGCGGTGAACGAACAGAGGAATCCAAACCTCGAAGTGAGCTACTCACGACGCACGTCGCGAGGCGGACGTTCTCTACAACATCCGTGCGCTTTGGCGTCCCTGAGTCCGTCATTTCCATCGTGACAGGTCACACAGCCAAGGGCATGCTCCAACAGCATTACATTCTGTTTGATGAAGAAGCCGTAAGAGACATCGTTTGCAAAGCATGGGAACAACTATGAACCTCATCGATGCCTACTTCATGCACCCTGTGGCCTTGGATCATGCTCGTGGCGTCCTGCACGTCGAGCTCGACATGTTGCGCAACGGGATCGGTGTCAAAAAGCGACGGGAATGGCTTGTCGCACAGCGTGACAGGCTCTGTACCCATGCCGTGATCACGGTCCCACCCTTGGTTGCTCCGATCTTGGAATCATTGACGACGCGGGACGCGCTTAGGATCTTTTCTCACATCGAGAACAACCTCGCCGCCATGGGCGCCGGTTCCACGTTCCGATCGCTGCGGAATGCCCAACGTCGGAACGGTCTGCCGGAAAACGTCTTCGACCAAGCGACGATCAACGGAGCGCTCATCGTCCTGTCCAATGATGTCGAATTCTGCGAGGTGTTTTCCCGTCTCGTGTTGGGTCTGTTGGAGAACATCGACCAGAGCCCGGCGTTCGCCGCAATGAACGAGGCCTATGCACGAATTGCAGAACGCAACGATCTCGAGACCGTCAAGCAGCAGCAGCTCATGCAGCTTGCCAGTGAGTGCTTCCCGCAACTCATCGACCATCTGAATTTCGACGTGATGGAAGAGCGGACCATTGCCTATTTGCGCGGTCGGCTCCTGGATCAAAGCATCATGGCCTGCCTTTCGGCGCTCGTACGCGTTCAGGGCGCCGGCATTTTCGAGGGGTCCGTCAATGCCGTCGTCGACGTGAATATCACGGCCTATCGACATGTCATTCAAGGCGTCCTCAACAGCAGGATCCTTGAGCTTTCCGATCCATCAGCCCCAGCATCGCCAATCGAGCCACTGGCAGCGTCCTCGATTCTAGATCGTGATCATGGGCAAGTTGAAACACCGGCGGTTCCGAATACGGACAAGTCTGCCTTTCTTTCGATCGAAGAGACGGCGGAGCTCCTCCGAGTCACGAGGATCACCATTCATCGCCTCCTAAAGAGAGGCGCACTGGAAGGCGTGCATGTCGGTCGGCGACATCTGGTGGTCCGTGCAAGCGTTATGAGATACCTAGCCCTGTAGGAAATGCCCCACTACGGCCTTTGAATGGCCTGTGTGGCCACCAAACCATGTTTTTGAGGGTTCCTACGGCAGTTGAATTCGATCGTAGGAAGTCAAATTCGGTTTTTTGAGGTCAAATTCAGTCAATAATGAATCGTTTTCGACTGTCCATTCTACTCGAGCATAACTCAAACAGCACACGAACCGAACACAAACACGCAAGAACATATCGCACAACGATCACTAAGCGTTCGAAAACCGTTCATCAGCACCACAACATCTCGACAACTTTACTTCCCAACCACTATTTGGACGTACCGTCGCTCCGTTGGCGTGGTGATCACAACGGCATGCATGCCTGAAGCGACACCGGTGAGGTCGAAAACGATGTGGTCACTGATCCGCTTGTGAGAGGTTTTGTAGACGCGTTGCTCAGCAATGATCCGACCGAGGGCATCCACGAGCGCGACATTGATCTCGCCCTTCACTCCAGCATCAATGTCGAGGAACACCGTTTCTGTGGCGGGATTGGGCCTGACCGAGATACCCGTGGGTGACCCGAGAACAATGTGACCATAGTAGGCGCGACCACAGCCGGTGATCGTAAGCAGACCGCTGCGCGACGTGGTGTCGACGCATGCGGCCAGCGCTTCCATCGACACGATCTGCACATCGATGGTGAATATCGTGTCTTGATCGACAAGCGGTAACGCACGCAGATCCAGCAGATGTTGACGTGGGGCATGCATCTTTGCGGCCAGGATCACAAGGTCGACGAAAGCCAGATCGGCTACGGTGATCGTCGATACAGGCAACAAAACAAGTCCAGTACTTGCATCGGTGTATAGTGCCACGGTCAAGCAACGCTACTAACACTATAGTTGCAGTACCATGGCACCGCGCAATCCGTTGTCAAGATATGGCAACACGTCGAGGGAGATTCAGACTGGCCATTCACCATTACCGATATCAACTGATGCACCCCGATTACGAAGCTGACTGATCAACGCGGATTCTCCAGATTGCAAAACCACTCCTTTGAGCACGACTAACAATCTCAATGAATCATCAGTAGCTGCAGAAAAACCAAGCCTCACATCGCACCTGATATACTGGTTGTTTCGGAATGAGAAAGAACAATAGTAGACGTTGTACGTGCTCAACAACATCAGTGCATGGTTCGTGCAGGAGCTCGAGCTAACACTGCCGAAGTCACTGATCGGCAAGGCCATCAGCTACGCCGTACGCTTTCGAGATCGTCTCATGGCCTATATCTTCAGCGGCCACCTCGAGATAGGCAACAACCTCATGGAGAATGTGTTCAGGCCAATAGTGCTCGGAGGGAAGAACTGGCTCCTTGCCGGCTTGCATGATGCTGCACAAACACCGCCATAAACCGCTCGCTGTTCGGAACGTGCCTGCTCAACGGCATCAATCCCTAAGAGTTGCTACGCTATTTGGGCACACACATCAACTCCACGCCACCCGCCAAGTATCACACGCTACTGCCGCACGTCATCGATCCTAAACTCCTCACGTCAAAAGCAACATGCGGTTGCTCGGGCGGAAACGATCTAACGTGATATCACAATACTGTGATGTACTGGACCATCTCTACCATCAATCTCATAACACGTACCAATCCATTCATTATTCATCTTCCTCAAGACCATAAAACATTGGAAATAGTTGACAGATGCTCTAGAGAAAGAATATGAATACATAAAGGTATCGCCTCTTCGAGTGATACTGGTCATGTATACTCTACCATTATCAGGTGCTACCGCGACTTCTGTAGAACAGAAGGTCGAATCCCCTTCAACAAGGCATGAAAGCAAGAGTTCTTGAGGTGTCCCTCCAAGAATTCTTCCATTCCACCCTTTCGGGTTCATAACGTAGACTCCATATTCCGAATCACTCTGTTGCAGGTCCATGCAATTGCATCGGACCTTGACTGTGTCTTTGAACCACTGAAACCGGTACACGAAAGGCACCGGACCATGGTTATCTCTTATGCTTGCGATCCTGCCATCGAGATACTCAACCTGATTACTATGATAGACTTCAGCAATAAACACTGGCATCCCGTTTTCATACTTTACCACGGCCGTATCATGCGATATAGTATCAAGTGACACTATCTCTAGATCGCCACGAGTGTTTTTGTTTGCCTGAAACGGTGTAAACCACATTTCCCATGGTGCTCTCTTGTCAGCTCGCGCATGAGCATCCGTACAATTCAAGCACCCCACAAAGACACCATCAACATGGATGCTTGACGGATAAGTGATCTGAAGCATGTTTGCAATTCTCTCTCTCAAGAAGTAGGATCTCAACAAATTCTTCCAAGAAATAGCCATGGAGATAGGTTTCTCATTGCTAAACACACGCTCCATTTGCGCGTTTGCTGTTGTCATGAGAATCACAAAGAATCCCATAGTTGATATGATACACTTTATCATGGCTTTTCAACAGCACTTGTTGCGTTGTCTTGAATGTCGGAAATGGCGGTGGAGACCGAGCCACTACCTTTCAACTGTGCGTTCTCAAGCAACACTGCACTTGGTTCGGATTCCTCCTGAGTGACTTTAAAATCGCCGAGGACCGCACCGGGTCGTTTCACAAATGCATTTCGTTTAAACGCACCAAACAACCCATGCCCTCCCTCGTGCGCTGCAACCTTCCCGAATAGGGACCAATGATTTGCGATAGGCTCCGTGCTGTGTCTGTTTTCGATCTCGTCAAAATTTATCCCAGCGTATGGCTCATCCCATTGGAGTGAATATGACGTATACTTCTTTACCTCATCTGCGTTTGGTTTAAGATACTTGGTCATCTGTTCAAGTGTGGCAGTTTCATCCTTTTTCATGTAATCGCTGAAAAAGGCCTCTTGATTAAAAATCGGCTTGATTTCAAAACTTGGTTGAAAGATTCCCAATTCCGTAGATGGCTCTACGTAATCCTTCACGAGAGCAGCGAGTGGAACTTCACCTATCTCCTCCTTTATCTTGCTCTGTATTATAGGAGAAAGAAGTTCAATGGCCTTCATAACCTTATTCGCATACTTTTCTACGAGTGCTGCGTCAAACGATCTCGTGGGTTTCTTCGACTATGTCCGTTTTCTAGTTGA
>JAFDZT010000008.1 GCA_018266735.1 Bacteroidota bacterium
CCTAACAATAGGGGGCTGGTACAGTTGCAGAGACCATTCACTAACCATCTCCGCGGCAGTTTTAACTCCTGAGCTCTTTGAAGCACCAGCACCTAAAAGCAGTCCGAACCCTGATCCGGAACGCACTGTTGTGTCAAGTATACTGAAAAGCTGTTGTGGCTTTATTGATTTGGTTGAATGTGACATGGGATAATCTAACTGTTGTAAAAGGTTAACTAACTGTTCAAAACAAATGTAGACAATTCAGCTATTGAAATACAAAGCACGTATTTCTTCATTAGGTACTTCCTCTTGCCAACACATTTTGCCTTTGAATCACTCCTAGCAAAGGTTTGCCGTATTGTAGCTCCCTGCAATTTCAACTGTTACGACGCATTGTAGCTCCGAGCGTTGTTTCTGTTTCGATCACCACGAAAAGGTTCCTGAATTGTAGCACATAGCGACATCTGCCTTGTATACATCTTTCAACTCCTCGTCGTAATTTCGGACAACAGGAGCCGAAATCATGATGTCGACCGTAGAAGAGATCGCAGATCTGAAGCGCCAGCACAATGCTGTGGTGTTGGCGCACTACTATCAACGACCTGAGATCCAGGATGTGGCCGATGCTGTTGGCGATAGCCTGCAACTCGCCCTGGCAGCCCAACAGACGCAGGCCGATGTGATCGTGCTGGCCGGTGTGCGCTTCATGGCGGAAACGGCAAAGCTGCTCAACCCCGACACGATCGTGCTTGCACCAACGCTCGACGCATCGTGTTCGCTTGTCGAGCAGAGTCCGCCCGATGCCTATCGCGAATTCCTTGCAGCGCATGCCGATCATACGGTGGTGAGTTATGTGAACAGTGGACTGGAGATGAAGGCCATGAGCGATGTGGTCTGTACCTCTGCGAATGCAGAACGTGTGATCGCCGCTCTTCCCCACGATCGACCGTTGGTGTTCGGTCCGGATCGACATCTGGGCGCCTGGCTGCAGCAGCGCACAGGACGCCCCATGGTCCTGTGGAATGCGGAATGCGAAGTGCATGCCGCCTTCGATGCACAGCAGCTCGATACCCTACGACTCGCAAACCCGAACGCGCGAATTCTCGCACATCCGGAGTGTCCGTCGCCCGTGCTGGAACGTGCCGATGTGATCGGATCGACGTCGGCATTGCTGACGTATGTGATGGACCATCCGCACGACTCCTTCATTGTGGCCACGGAAGTGGGCATTCTGCATAAGATGCGCCACCATGCTCCCCTTGCCACCTTGATCCCTGCCCCTCCTCTTCACGTGACCGAATGTGCCTGCAGTGCATGTCCGCACATGAAGATGAACACGCTTGACGGTGTGCTCAACGCCTTGCGCACACTTGCACCACGCATCGAGATCGATGCAGAGCTTGCAGCACGTGCCGTCCGTCCGATCTACCGCATGTTCGAGTTGGTGCAATGAATAACGCTGTTGACGATGTGGTGATTGTTGGCGGCGGACTCGCCGGTACGCTTACGGCACTGGAACTTTCGCGACGGTGTGCGGAGGCATCGATCACGGTGCTGACAGCGTCGTCGCTTGATGTATGTGCTAGTATGATGGCGCAAGGCGGCATGGCCGTACCACGCGTGGACCGTGCCGATGATGCCGAGGTGCATGTTGCCGATACGATAGCGGCCGGGAACGGACATTGTGATGTCGACGTGGTTCGGTCCATCATTGGTGATGCGCCGCGCCTCGTGCACGTCCTTGAAACTGGTGGCGTTCGATTCGATCGCGACGTGCATGGCGCGCCGTCGTATGCATGCGAGGGTGGACATCAATGCGCGCGCGTACTGCGTGCATCGGATGCGACGGGGGCCCATGTGATGCAGACGCTGCATGCCGAACTCCGTCGGCAGCGCAACGTGCGCATCCGTGAACACTGTCGATGCATGTCCGTGCGGGTTCGTCCAAACCACGTTCTGCTCTCCTGCATGAACGTGCACGACGGAGATCATATCATGCTCACTGCCAGATCGGTCGTGCTTGCAATGGGCGGATCCGGTCAGCTCTATGCGCACACCTCCAACCCTCCAACGGCCATGGGTGATGCATTGCGTATCGCTGAAGAACTTGGACTGCCGTTGCGTGATCTCGAGTGGATGCAGTTCCATCCGACGGCCTTTGCAACGTCGACGTGCTCAGGGACGGCACCGTTGATAACCGAGGCCATTCGCGGTGCCGGTGCGTGGTTGCGCAACACGGCCGGTGAGCGATTCATGCCGCGGTACGATGCACGTGCAGAGCTCGCCACGCGGGACGTGGTGGTGGCGGCCATGCGAGAGGAGATGGAACGTGAAGCAACTGATCGTGTGTGGCTTGATTGTCGGCATCTCGACCGACAGCATCTCGTCGCGCACTTTCCAACGTTCATCGAGAACTGCCGTGCATTGGGCCTCGATCCAACCGTCGACCTTATTCCCGTCAGACCCGTTGCGCATTATCAATGCGGTGGCATTGCGGCATCGATCGATGGATCCACCTCCCTTGCGCGGATCTCAGCCATTGGCGAATGTGCTCGCACGGGCATGCATGGAAGCAACCGCCTTGCATCGAACTCGTTGCTGGAAGCGGGCGTGATGGCCATGCGTTGTGCGGAGCGGCTTGCGGCCGACATCGCTCATCCAACGATGATTGCCTAGATTGGCGCCATGCGCCTTCCTGCCCTCCTCCTCCTGCTTTGCTTGTCGAGCGTGTTGCTCACAGCACAATCACGTCCACTCTATCGCGCTACGCAGCACAACATCGGGTATACGGTGCCGCTGCAAGGGTCAGCACGGACGGACACGACGTTGAGCTTGGCCTTGCGCTATCGACCGCTGTCAGAGGAGACCTTCTTGCCTGCTGCGCGTCCCGTGCGATGCGTGGTGCGTGGCGTCGATCAGTTTCGTGGCAGTGTTCTGATGCTTGAACCAGCAACGGCCTACGTGATCGAGGCCATGTTCACGTCGGCCACGGGGCGGTTCGCGCCCTTTGTTGATACGATCGTCACGCGTGCCGTGCCAACGATCCGCGTACGCGATCTCGTCAAGGTGGTGAGTCCGACGGGAAGTGGTACAGCGTATACGGAAACGGAGCCCGGCGATCTGGCATCTCTCCTTCAGGCCGGTCTTGCATGCGGGACAACCGTGATGTTGAAGGGCGGCACGTATGCAGTTGCCGATCTGACCCTCACGCTTCCTGATGCCTGCGACGACACGTCGCAGATCGTGTTCATGGCGTGGCCGGGCGACTCCGTGGTGTTCGATGGTGGACAGACGATCACCACACCGTGGACGCCGGTACAAGGACTACCTGGCATGTACTCCACGTCGATCGATCCGCGCTCCGAGTTCACGTCGCTTTGCACGCTCGACGGACAGCGCCTGTATCCGTATGCCATGCGCTTCGCCGTTCCTGCATTGCCGGGCTATCCAACATTGCAGAACCTTGGATATGATGTGTCGGGCTTCTACCGTGCGGGCAACACGTTGTATGTGAAAACGCTGGACGGAACAGATCCGACGGGACACGATGTGCGCGTCTCCACAGCGTTTCGTTGCATGACCATCATTGGCAACTCCCGTTCCACCTCCGTGGTCTTCTCAGGCATACACGTGCAAGACTACGGTGCGCACTTCTGCTCACAGAACGAGGTCGGTCTGATCATCGATTGCTATCCGTCGTTCACCTTCCGCTTCGAGAACGTGAACAATGCCATTGTCGACGGATGCACGTTCACGAACTCAAATTCACCCATCGTCTTTTGGGGTGCATGCAACAATAACACCGTTCGCAACTGCACGATCACAGATGGCACGGGATACTGGTCGCACGGCGCCTTCAAGCAGACGCGCGATGCAAGTGTGATCGACCGGGGGTCGTTCGGACGCTATCTCGAGCTCTCGGGCATTGCCTTTGCACCCGCCGATGATGATTCGATCTGTGGGAACAGCGTCCATCACAATGCAGTGACAGGAGTGGTGGGAGGGATCACGGCAGGATGGATCTCTGCACGCGCCGTGGTGAGTGACCACGACGTGCATGATAATGTGGTGCGGAGCTGCTATGACGGCATCGATCACATCGGCGGTGCCGGTGGCGGAACGATGAATGCACGGGTCTGGAATAATCAGGTCCTCGATTGCCCGGTTGGCACATCGCTGATCTCCAATGCCTATCAGGTCACCTACATCATGCGCAATGTGTACCGCGTGGCGGATCGGATGAATCACAACAACGATGTGTTCTTCATGAACTGCGACAATTCATTGGCCACCTCCATCTGGAGCACGGCCCTCAAGTTGAACGCCGGAGATACGATGCGTGGAACGGGGACGATCCACTTCGTCAACAACACGGTCATCTCGGAGGGGACGTACGGCTTTGGTCTGTACTTGTGGAACCCGACGTGGACGTCGCTCTTCATGCGCAACAACATCTTCGCCTCGAAGAATGCTGTGCCGTTGATGTTCGATGGGATCGCACAACAACGGTTGTATTCGTTCGATGGTGATGGAGATGTCTACTATGCCGACGGACAGTCATCCATTGCAACCATCCGACCTGTGCATGGCGTGGCGGGATGTCAGACCGTGGCTTCGCCGGATGCGTTGCGTACGGCGCTGATCAGCACCACGCAGAGTCCGCTCATCTCGATCGGAGCGAACAGCATCCGACGTGCGCCCGACTTTGTGGATGCGCTTGCAGGGAACTATCGATTGTCGCCGACAAGCGGCATCGTCGATGCAGGAGTGGTCGTCGACGGATTCACGACCACCTATCGCGGAAGTGCACCAGACCCCGGTGCCTATGAAGAGGGCGCCGTCACGTCGGTGCACGACGTGCCACTTCCAACGCCGAACGCATTCAATGACCACGCCATTGTTCGCACGCAGTACTACACCCTCGTGGGTGAAGAGCTCGACCTACAGAGCGTACACAGTGGCGGATTCATGCTGGTGCTCGAGACCGATGCACATGGTAACTCGCGGACACGACCTGTTATGATGCAGCGATAGAAGCCACAAATTCTTTCATGGCCACGGCTATCTGATCGCGAACCGTGCGATAGACGTTCAGTTGTTCTTCAAGCGTCCCCGTTGCATGCACCGGATCCAGAAACGGCATGTGCAATGTTCGATGCGGTGGCATGGGAAAGATCGGACACCGCTCGCGCGCATTGTCGCACACAGTGATCGCAAAGTTGAATTCGCGACCTAGGAACTCCCCTACATCTTTTGGGTGATGGGACGAAATGTCGACGCCGACTTCCTGCATCACCCGAATGGCCAAGGGATGCACGGCCGATGCGGGCTCCACACCGGCGGACTCCGCAGAGATCCCGGGATAGGTGTTGAGAAACCCTTCTGCCATTTGACTTCTGCACGAATTGCCTGTGCAGAGGACGAGGACCGATGTCATGCGTTGACCTTTCGATTGCTCAGGAGAACGAAGCCCATCATGACGGGGACTTCGATAAGTGGACCGATCACGGTGGCAAATGCCTCGGCGCTTTGAATGCCGAAGACGGCAATGGCAACGGCAATGGCCAATTCGAAATTATTGCTCGCCGCCGTGAACGACAGTGTTACCTTCTGTTGACGTGTGGCATGTGCCTGCGAGGAGAGCCACCATCCGATGCCGAAGAGCACCACGAAGTACATGAGCAACGGGATCGATACCCGCACCACGTCCAGCGGCACGGTCACGATCATCGATGCCTTCATCGTGAACATCACCATGATCGTGAAGAGCAAGGCAATGAGGGTGATCGGTGAGATGATCGGGATCACCACACGATCGAACCATTCGCGACCTCGCGCACGGATCCCCACGAAACGTGTGATCATCCCTGCGGCAAAGGGAACGCCCATGTAGGTGAGCACACTCTGAGCAACTTCTGTGTACGACAGATCGATGGCGGCGCCTTCGATGCCCACCCAATGGGGCAGCGTTGTCAGAAAGAAGACGGCATACGATGGGAAGAAGGCGATCTGGAAGATGCTGTTCAATGCCACGAGACCTGCCGCATACTCTGGGTCACCTTTGGCAAGCGTGTTCCACACGATCACCATGGCAATGCATGGTGCGAGTCCTACGATGATAAGTCCATGCATCAACGAGAGCGAGTCCTGTAAGAATAGGACAGCGAGAGCGAACATCACGAGCGGCGCGATCACCCAATTCAAGATCATGGCGATCGACAGAAGTCGCATGTCGCTGAACACCACGGAAAGCCGTTCGTAGCGCACCTTTGCTAGTGGCGGGAACATCATCACGATCAGTCCGATGGCGAGCGGAATGTTCGTCGTTCCTTGCTGCAGCGAGCCGAGTGCCGTTGGAATGCTCGGTATGGTGGAACCGATCACAAGACCAACGGCCATGGCAAGGGCGATCCATACGGTGAGCAAACGGTCTGCCGTTTTCAATCGTGCTGTTGCCATTAGTTGCAGCAGTCCGTTCCGCAGCAAGCAGCTGCCATTGGCTTTTCACCATACACCGTCACGCTGAAGATCCCAACACCCGATGCCTGCATGTCGGCGATCTGCTCTTCGCTCAAGTACTGTGCAAGCGTATCGTGCGGGAGTGTGATGGGCTTTTCCTTTTGCACAGAGATGTTTCGGAATCCAGCAGCATCGAGCATCTGAAGGTAGTCGTTCAGTTGAATGGCTCCACTCACGCAACCGGCATACATCTCTGCGTCCTTGCGAAGGGCATCGGGAAGCTCGCCACGCAGGACCACATCGCTCACACTGAAGTGACCGCCGGACTTGAGAATGCGGTACATCTCGGTGAATGCCTTGAGCTTGTTCGGGACGAGGTTGAGCACGCAGTTGCTGATCACCACGTCGGCGCGTTCTGCGGCCATCGGAATGTGTTCGATATCACCATGACGGAACTCCACGTTGTTGAAGCCGAGCTTGTCGGCATTCTCGCGCGCCTTGTCGATCATCACGTCCGTCATGTCGATCCCCACCACCTTGCCGCCTTCACCCACGATAGCACGCGCAACGAAGCAGTCGTTGCCGGCACCGGAGCCGAGGTCGACAACGGTATCGCCTTCCTTGATCTGGGCGAACTCGGTGGGCACGCCGCAGCCAAGGGCAAGGTCGGCGTCCGACACATAGCCCTTGAGCTTCGAATAGTCTTCGGCGAAGATGGTGTAGTCAACGGTGGCGCATCCGCCCACGCCGCAACACGAAACGGCATTGTCTTCTTTCGACTGCGTTGCAATGGTGGCGTATTTCTCGCGGACCATGTCTTTGATCTCGGTTGCAGTGTTCATGTGGGTATCCTTAACAACAGGTGTTGGAAGTGTAGGGCGAGATGGAGGCAAGGTCGGCAACAATGCGTTGCACATGGGCCCACCCTTCCGGGTTGAGGCAATAGCAGACCTTGGGACCGGAGATCGTGCCTTGCACGATGCCGGCCTCTTTGAGTTCGCGGAGGTGCTGTGAGACGGTGGCTTGTGCCAGCGGAAGTTCGTCGACGATGTCGCCGCAAATGCAGGATGCGCGCGAGGCGAGCAGGCGCACGATGGCGATGCGGGCTGGGTGCGAGAGCGCCTTGAGCATGCGCGCTGTGGTCACATCCTCTGCCGTGAATCCGTCGATCGTTTGTTGTGCCATGTCGAGTCCTTTATCGTATATCGCAAATATACGATAAAGGATCTCAGGGTTGCAAGACCAATTTTCCGGTGAACCGTCCGGTCACCAATCGGTCCTGCGCCTCGGCCGCCGCAGAGAGCGGCAGTACGTCGCCAATATGCGGCGTGATCATCTCTGCCGCCACGAGCCCTACCAGCTCTTCCATCTCGGCTTTGGTGCCCAGATAGAGGCCCTTGATGCTCAGGTGACGGAGGTAGGTCATGTGAATGCTGAAGTTGGTCTCCCGTCCCGTAAGAATGCCGCACAGCAGGAGCTGTCCGCCCTTCTTGAGCAGGTCGAAGCTTTGCTGGAAGGTCTTGGGACCGACGTAGTCCATCACCGTGTCGAGTCCGACGGGATAGAGCTTCTTGACCTCGTCGAACACGGCCTCGGTGTTGTGATCGAAGACCACATCGGCGCCAAGGTCGCGCAGCGTTTGCTTCTTCTCTTCGGAACCACACGTGGCGATAACGGTGGCACCACGATGTTTGGCGATCTGAATGGCAAGAGTTCCGAGTCCGCCGCTACCACCCCAGATCATGAATGTCTGTCCGGGCTGCAGGCCCGACACGGTCGTGAGTCCATGATACGCCGTCAGTCCGGCCACACCCAATGCCGTGGCCTGTGCGAACGACAGTTGTTCGGGCAAGGCGATCAGACACTTGGCCGGCACGGCCACATACTCGGCATAGCCACCCGGCAGGTGCATGCCGAAGTACTTCCAGTTCACGCAGAGATTGTGCTTGCCTTCGTTGCAGAGGGCGCAGTTACCGCACCAGACCATAGGATAGGCCACGATGCGCTCTCCAACGTTCCACCCTTCCACCTTTGCACCTACCTCTTCGATGGTGCCGGCAACGTCGCCTCCAAGGATGTGCGGATACGAGGTCTGGAGTCCGGGATACCCACCACGCATCACAAGATCGATGCGGTTCACGCTCGTGGCACCTACCTTGACCAGTACCTGGTCGTCGGTGATAACGGGCATTGGAGCATCGGTCACATACGTGAGGACATCGGACGTGGTACCGGGTTGCGTGAGATAGACGGCCTTCATGGTCACACCTGAATAGGAAGCAGAACAAAAATGGTGGTGTCCCACAATGCATGCGAGATCAACCCCGGGACGATACTACCGAACCGACGGAACAGGAATCCCCAATGCGCGCCAAGGACAAGGGCGGCAAGGAGCAAGAGCGGATTCATGGCCCAGATATGCACGCCCATGTAGAGTGCGGCGGCAAGCAGAAAGCCATTGCGCGCACCGAACTTCTTCATGAAGCGGTCTTGCAGAAAGCCGCGCCAGAAGATCTCTTCGGACGGACCGATGAGGAACAGCAACAGCACGGCGATGAGGGCGGCCGGTGCTTGCTCGCGCGTTTGGTAGATGGCGTGGAGTTGTGTGGATGCCCACGGACCCAACAGCCAGACGATCACCACCACGCCGATGCGAGACAGCACATAGAGCACGGTCGCATGGGCAATGCCAACACCAACGAAGCTCCATTTGAAATTCAGGAGGCGCTTCCATTCACCACGTTGGGCGACGATGGAAATGACGCTCAACACAACAGTGGCCGTCGTCATCGCTGGCCAGAAGTAGTGATGATGGATGGTGGCCGCAAGGTCGGGCCACGGCGAGAACAGGAAGAACCAGAAGATGGCGGCGACGCCGACAGCGATCAGAACCATACGGAGAGGAGAATGCCAAGACTGAACAGCACACCGAACATGGCATGATGTTGTGCGGTCGACACGTCGACCATGGCACTCGCTCGGATATTGGAAAGATCGATGGCCTGGACGGCCTTGATGTTCTTCAGTGCGGGAGGCAAGCTCACGAGCGTGATGAGGATCCACGGTTCGGCATGCTTCGTGACCACCATGGCGACGACCCATGCATAGGCACCAAGCACGAGGAGCACATACTCCATCTTGGCCTTACGCTCACCGAGCACCGTTGCCATGGTCTTTGCACCGGCGCGTGCATCGTCGTTGATGTCGCGCACGTTGTTCGCAGCAAGGATCGCCGTGACAAGGAAGCCGATCGGAACGCTCAATAAGAACACGTCTGTCGAATAGGTTCCGGTGAGCACGTAGTAGGATCCGCCTACCATCATGGGACCCATGAGCAGGAAGACCAACACATCGCCCAATGCCCAGTACTTGTAGCCGATGGGCGAACCGGTGTAGGCATAACCGCCGAGCAGTCCGATCAGACCAAGCACGAAGATGGGCGTGCCGCGCTGCCACACCAGGATCAGTCCGAGGGCAAAGCATAACACGAAGAGCAGATTCCCGGCATTCAACACTTGCTTTGGTGTGAGCATCTTCTTGATGAGCACACCAGATGAGCCGAGAGTGTCTTCACGGTCGACGCCTTTCTTCAGATCGAAGTACTCGCTCACGAGATTCGTGCCGGCATGCACGAGCAGCGAACAGATCACGATGATGGGTGCTGTCCACCACAGAATACCATCGGACGCAACAACGCCGCGCGAGGCATCCCACAATGCGATCATCGCACCGAGAACGATGGGCGTCATCGACGCCGTGAAGGAAAAGGCGCGTGCGGCCTGCATCCACACGCCGAACGTTGGTCGAGGAGAGATCGTTGCTTCTGTCATAGTGCGTTAGAGATCATACCGAAGGTTGATGTTGCTAATGAGTGCGCGGATCGGTTCGGTTCCGAAGGCGCGATTGAGTTGCACGTAACTGGTGGTGAAGCCGATGGAGAACAGTCGACGTCCCGTGTAGAACAGACCCAACACGTAGACGTTCTGTGCAGCGGCCACTTCCTGATCACGTCCTGTTGATGACGAATACTTGTAGGTGGCCTGGATGCCGATCGGAATGTCGGTCTCGGGCTGCAGATCGTACTCGCCCGACACGGCGGCCACGCCGAGGAATCTCCCCTCGATCGAAACGTCGTTCGCACCGGCATAACCCAACCCAAGCAGCGTTTGCACGCCCCAGGACGGACTTGGCGTCCACGCCCAGCGTCCGTTGGCCATCACATTCAGTCGTCCCACATCACTGACGAGAACGGCCGACGTGTCCTTCCCTTCCGAGTCGATGAGCTTCTTCGCCCAATCGTATGGTGTGAGCAAGATCAACGAGCTCTTCGACAGATCCACACCGGCCATGAGCGACCAGTTCTTCTCCCGCGCGATCTGATATCCAACGCCGCCAGTGAGTCCGTACGAAGCATTCACTCCTTCGGACAAGAGCGACACGACCGTCGTCCCCGAACGCACGGCACCCGAGAAAGCAGCATGCAAGGTGAACTTCTCGGCAATGGTCTGTTGGTACTGCAGTTCGAGCACGAAGTAGCCGAGTGCGGTCTCGACATCCTTGATGTAGTTGCCCTTGAAATCATACAGCGGCAAGCTCAACCCAACGGTCGAGCCGAATCCCGTCGTACTGCGAATGTTCGTGGTCACGAATGCATCGCCGGTAGCAAGGTTGGGCATGAACGTATGATCGTTCAGCGTTCGGCCCGCCTCTTGCGAGAACGCAGATGGAGCAGTAAGGAGCAAGGCGGCAAGGACTGCAAAGAGGTTCTTCATCGTTAGGCGATCTGGAGAATTTCGGAATAGACCGGCAGATAGGCTCGCACACCATACTTCTCGCGAATGCGCGCAGCCAGCGTGAAGCGCGCATCGTCTTCGCCGTGCGTGAGGAAGAGCTGTGGACTTGAGTGCGATGCAATATGTCCGAACCAATTGATGAGCTCTGTCTGTCCGGCATGCGCACTGAAACCACCAAGCGTATGGATCTGTGCACGAATGCGGATGCGATCGCCCATGATGGACACTTCGTCAACACCGTCCACCAAGCGTCGACCCAACGACCCGCGTGCTTGATAGCCAACGATGACGATGTGACTGTTCGGATCGCCTAGGTTGTGACGAAGGTGATGGAGGATCCGACCGGCATTGCACATGCCCGCGCCGGCGATCACCACGAAGGGACCTTCGACGTCGTTGATGGCGCGCGATTCCTCGGCATCACCGGTGAACTTCACCGACGAAAGATCTTTCGCAAAGGCGCCGCTTGCATTGAGTGCGGCACTCTCTTCGTCGAAGAGATCGGTATGATGCGTGTAGATCTTCGTTGCGCTGATGCCCATGGGCGAATCAACGAAGATGGGGATCTTCGGTACGATGCCCTTGCGGAACAACTCGGCCAAATGGAAGAGCATCTGTTGCGTGCGACCAATGGCGAACGAGGGAATGAAGATCTTGCCTTTGTTCGCCACGACCTCCTTGATGATCTGGGCAAACTCGTCTTCCGTTTCTTGCAACGGACGGTGATCACGATCGCCATACGTTGATTCCATGAAGACCACATCGGCCGTTTCGGGCGGATTGGGATCGCGCAGATATGGCAGCTCGAGCGGACCGAGGTCACCCGAGAACACGATGGTCTTCTGCACGCCTTCGTCCGTGACGACGAGTGCAACGCTGGCAGATCCCAGCATGTGTCCTGCCTCGTACATCTTCATCGTAAAGCCCGGGGCAATGGTCTGTTGCACGTCGTAGTCAACGTCGACCATGAGCTTGATCGTCTCCGTTACATCACCATCATCGAAGATGGGCTGATCGTTGCGGTTGATCTTGCCGCCCTTGCGGGATGCGCGTTTCTTCCGTCGCTCGAAGTCGTGCTCCATGATGTGCGCGCAGTCTCGCAACACCAGTTCGGCCAGATCGCGCGTTGCACTCGTGCAGTAGATCGGACCGCCATATCCTTCGCGCACGAGCATGGGCAATCGACCGCAGTGGTCGAGATGTCCGTGCGTGAGCACGATGGCATCGATCGTCGATCGATGCAAGGCTCCCGGGACGATGTTCTTGGCATCGTCCTCTTTATCACCTTGGAACAGACCGAAGTCGACGAGGACACGAGCCTGCGACGTCTGGACGAAATAGCTGGATCCGGTCACTTCGCCGGCAGCTCCGAACGGGGTTATGGTGATCATCCCCAAATTTAGCCCGAATCCTTCGTTATTTTTGAAGAATGACACACGAAGAAGAACCAAAAGCAAGTAAGGTCGACTACGGTCTTCTTCGACGCCTCCTTCGCTTCCTGAAGCCCTACGGCTGGCACATCCTGGGCGCCATCGGACTCACACTCACGGCCTCGGCCCTGGGTCCGCTCCGTCCCTACCTCACCCGCATGGCCATTGACGATCATATCGTCAAGGGCGACATGCCGGGTCTGCTCGTCTTCGTGGGCATCATCGTTGGCGTATTGCTGTTGCAAGGCGCCATGCAGTATGCCCTATCGCTGTTGATGACGTGGGTGGGACAACGCGTGCTGCTCGACATTCGCAACACGCTCTACCGTCACGTCCAGCGCCTGGCCCTGCGCTACTTCGACACCACGCCTGTGGGTCGGATCGTCACACGCGTCACGAGTGACGTGGAAGTACTGAACGAACTCTTCTCTAGCGGCGTGGTGATGATGATCTCCGACGTGATGGTGATCGTCTGGATCCTCTACTTCATGTGGCAGACGTCGCATGCACTCACGCTGCTCACCATTGTCATCCTGCCCTTCCTCCTTACGGCCTCCTTCATCTTCCGATCGAAGGTGCGTGTGGTCTACAATGCCATTCGCGTACAAGTGGGACGGATGAACACGTTCGTGAACGAATTCGTCACTGGCATTCGCGTGGTGCAGTTGTTCCGCCAGGAAGACCGGATGACGAAGGACTTCGCCGCCATCAACCGCGAACATCGCGAGCTGCAGGACCGATCGATCTTCTACTATTCGGTGTTCTTCCCGATCGTGGAATTCTTGAGCACCGTGGCGCTGTCGATCATTCTGTGGTACACGGCCGGACATATTCTGAGCGGCGAGATGACCATCGGTATTCTCGTCGCCTTCACCCAGTTCGCCGAAATGTTCTTCCGTCCGGTGCGTGATCTCACGGAAAAGTACAACACGTTGCAATCGTCGGTGGTTGCCTCGGAACGCATCTTCCGATTGCTGGACACCACGATGATCGTGCCCGACGATGCCGATGCAGTGGAGTTTGGCGGACTGCAGAAGGACATCGTCTTCCGCGATGTGCACTTCGCCTATGATGGCGTAACGGAAGTGCTGAAGGGGATCTCGTTCACCGTGAAGAAGGGCGAGACCGTGGCCCTCGTGGGCGCAACCGGAGCCGGGAAGAGTTCGATCATCAATTTGCTCTGTCGGTTCTACGAGTTCCAGCAAGGTGACGTGCTGATCGACGGTCGCAGTATTCGTTCGATCCAGCAGGACTCATTGCGACGGCACATTGCCGTGGTCCTGCAGGATGTGTTCCTGTTCTCGCGAAGTGTGGATGAGAACATCTCGTTGGGTCGACCCGAAGTACCACCCGAGCGCGTGCTCGAAGCGGCGCGTGCCCTTGGTGCGGCAGACTTCATCGAACGTCTTCCGCATGGTGCGAACACCAACGTGCGTGAGCGCGGTGCGGTGTTGAGCGTTGGACAAAAGCAACTCATCTCGTTCTGCCGAGCGCTTGCGTCCGATCCCGACATCCTGATCCTCGATGAGGCCACGTCGAGCATCGACACGGAAACGGAACAGCTCATCGAGCGATCCATCTCGACGTTGCTCAAGGGACGCACATCCATTGTGATCGCCCACCGGTTGTCGACCATTCAGCGTGCGGACCGGATCGTGGTCCTGCACCACGGACACGTCGCAGAACAAGGAAGCCACCAAGAACTTCTCGCTCTTGATGGCCTCTATGCAAAATTGTATCGCCTTCAATTCACCGAACAGTTGCCTAGCTGATCCGCTCGGAGATCTTCTCCCACACGGCCATCAGCGATCCGGAATCATCGGCTGTTCCGGACTTCGCCACTTCGTCCAAGGCAACGATCTCTTCGTCGGGCAATCGATACCATGCACCCGGATTGAGATCGGTGGTGTTGAACGGTCCAACACGATGACGTTTCATGTTCAAGACCTCGAACCCTGCCGCCTTGAGCGTTGTCGTGATATCGTGTTGCGTTCCCTTGCGCGTGCTGATGGACAACCAGCAATTGCGTGCATTCTTCTGATGGATGCTCACCTTCACGAGGTCTGCATCGTCCTTCCAGAGCGCCTTGAAGGCCTTCTCCAGTTTCGTTGCTTCGGTCTTCTTTGCTTGCTTGTGCACCTTCACGTGATATTCTTTGGTGAGGGTGGCAAGGGGCGAGGTGGCCTGTTGCTTGTGGGCAGGATCGTTCGTGACGATCACGATGCCCGACGTTGCCTTGTTCAGCACGCCACCGGGCAGGTACCAACCACGTCGACTCGAGATATAGCTGTAGAGCGAAAGACGGAACTCTTCCTTCGAGCCGATCAAGCCATGCGGCTTGTGGAAGATGATGTAGATCGGCTTGATGGTCTTGCGTTGGATCACCCGTCCGTCCACCATCACCACATCGCGCTCCGGTCGCAAGTATCCGTTCGGATGGATGCATACCGTATCGTTGATCGTCACACGTCCGTTGTTGATGGCTGCAAGCGAAAGCGACCGTGATGCATACTGATAGCCGACCAATGCTTTGACGAGTGTTGTGCCCGGCAACTTGCGCGCCGGACGTTGCTTTGGTGGGCGTTGCTGACGTGGTTGACGTTGTTGACGTGGCTGACGTTCTTGACGATAGCCACCGCCTTGACGGTCACCATATCCCCCGCCGCCTTGCTGCCTTCCACCATAGCCGCCGCCTTGCGAGCGACCGCCATAGCCACCGCCTTGTGGTCGGTTGCCATAGCCACCGCCGCCTTGTGGACGTCCGCCATAGCCGCCACCACCTTGCGGTCGGTTACCATAGCCTCCGCCACCTTGTGGACGTCCGCCATAGCCACCACCACCTTGTGGTCGGTTGCCGTAGCCACTGCCACCTTGTGGACGTCCGCCATAGCCGCCACCACCTTGTGGTCGGTTGCCATAGCCACCGCCGCCTTGTGGACGTCCGCCATAGCCACCACCTTGTGGTCGGTTGCCATAGCCACCGCCCTGCGGACGGTCATAGCCCTGACGTGGAGGAGGTGCACCGCGATCGTCGCGCGGGCGATCGATGGGCGGTCGGTCCGAAGGTGGACGTTCACCCCGTGAACGGAACGTGCGCTGCGGACGGTCATCGCGCGGCGTACCGCCTTGCGAACCCGAACGCTGTCCACTTCCAAAAAACTTCAATTGGCTGTCGTCATCCTCGACGTCATCCAACCAAGACGGTCTCCCCTGCGGCGGCCCCTTGGGCTTCTCATCATCGTTCGGTGTGGTGCTCATAACAACGTTGGAAAGTAATACGTGTTCGCATTTGTGATGGTGATCATTCCGTCCACACGCCCATGCCGTAGAATTTCTCGCGGCGTTGTTGGACCAATTGTTCGACGGGGATCTTTTCCAATGACTCGAGTTCTTCGACGAGGACAGATTGTACGGTATTGAACATCTCTTCCGGGATGCGATGCGCGCCGCCCACAGGTTCGGGCACGATGCGATCGACAATGCCTTGCTGGACAAGATCCGTTGCTGTGAGCTTCAGTGCTTCGGCCGCTTGTTCCTTGTATTCCCAGCTTCGCCACAGAATACTCGAGCACGATTCCGGTGCGATCACCGAGTACCATGCGTTCTCGAGCATCAGGATGCGATCTCCGATACCGATGCCCAATGCGCCACCGCTTGCGCCTTCACCGATGATCGTGATGATCATGGGGACGCGCAGACTTGACATCAAGAGCAGGTTCTTGGCAATGGCCTCTGCTTGTCCGCGTTCTTCGGCTTCGAGTCCGGGGAAGGCACCGGGCGTGTCAAGCAGACAGATCACCGGGATCTTGAACTTCTCTGCCATCTGGAACAAACGGAAGGCCTTGCGATAGCCATCGGGTTGTGGCATGCCGAAGTTGCGATAGAGATTCGACTTCGTATCGCGGCCCTTCTGATGCCCGACCACCATCACGGGTCGACCTTGCAACCGTGCCAATCCGCCAACGATGGCGGGATCGTCACGGAAGGCGCGATCGCCATGGAGTTCAGTGAATTCCGTGAAGCAGTGCGTGAAGTAATCGAGCGTGTAGGGTCGGTCCGGATGCCGGGCGATCTGCACGCGTTGCCATCTCGTGAGATTTCGATAGACGTCGGCACGAAGCTCGTCCACCTGTCCTTCAAGATCTTCGATCTGGGGTTGGATGTCGAGCGTATCAGCAAGAGCGCGCATTTCGGCGATCTTCTTTTCGAGCTCGACAATGGGCTTTTCAAAGTCTAGTGTGATGTTACTGGCCACGTTCTCTACCGTAGATGTTTTGTAGGAGGATCTCGAGATCCATTGCGAGGGAGTAGCGCTCGACGTAAAAGTCGTTGAGTTGCTCTTTCGCTTGTTCCGATAGCACGTCGGGTCGACTGATATGAACCAAACCAGTGATCCCCTCTTTCCCTGCCTGCCGTTTCTTACCGTCGGGATAGATCCCGACAACACTGCGCTGTCCCCGAAGTACCGACATCCATGTTGGTACCCGCCGCCGTGCTTGCTCAACACCCAAAATTAGTCCCGGCAGGTACAGAAACAAAGAAAAAAGCGACATGACGACGTCCATGGTCCGTTTCAGCACTCGGTTGCGGAACCGTCGCAGCGGAGAGACCACCACCGTGGGCTCGATCCCCGTCACATCGTTGATGATGCGGGCCGTCACCACATCGTCGTACTCCCCTGCCATGTGGAAACGCGCACCGCTTCCGGCCGACTGATGCATGATCTGCATCACGTCTGCCTGACCGAGCGTGGCCGATGTTACGATCACCTCGTTCACGTCGTGCGCACGCACGATCGACTCCACATGACCCACTGTGCCAAGCACAGGATAGCCATGCAACGACGTGGCCGAAAGCTGATCATCGGCGATGATACCAACAACGTCCGCAAATCGATGATCCACCGTTTGCAATGCAGCGAGGATCCGCTCTGTGCGCTCATTGATGCCCACGACAAGGATGCGACGTTTGCGTGTAGTGCCCTTCGTTGCCTGAAGCCAGGCCGAGATCCCACGCACGAGCATGATGCCCACAGCAGAGAAGCCCACCGTCATGATGAGCACGCCGCGACTGAAGCCGAACTGCTTCCAGTAGTACGTAAGGGACGAAAGCACGAAGAAGGCGGCAAGGAGAGCAACGAGACTGCGACGGATGGTCGGTCGATTCTCGACGTATTCGCCAAGTGCCACCATGGAACCAAGGAACACGATGCTCAGCACGATAAAGACCGTCGGATAGGCATAGGGCGGAAATCCGAACGGCGAATCGAAGCGAATGGCCGTTGCGAGCATGAGCGAGATGTTGACCACGGCAACATCGGCAATGGCCGACAGTATCTCGCGCTTCTGACGGAGCACACGCTCAAGCATCGAACGCAGGCGAATGCCAAGTCGAAGGATCCGCAGATACATCGTCGACCGAGCGAAGTGCTTTCGCGCGAAGATCTCCATGGCATCGTAGAACACGGACACTTCGTTCATCGTGCTGCGCTTCGTGCTCTCGCCTTTGAAGTGGACGATGCTCGTGGTGTGCACATACATGATCGACTTGCCCGTTTGCTGCATGCGATAGCACAGGTCGATGTCCTCGCCGTACATGAAGAAGTCCTCATCGAAGCCATGCAGTGCGCGCACGTCTGCCGTGCGACCGAACATGAAGGCCCCGATCAGGGCATCCACTTCGTAGGTCTCGTCGATGCTCTTGTACGTGAGGTTGTAGCCGGCAAAGAAGGGGGTCTTCGGGAAGAGACGTTGCAGACCGAAGAGCTTACAGAAGGAGACCCAAGGTGTTGGCAATCCACGTCGACAGGCCAATTGAAAACTCCCGTCGGGATTCAACACCTTACACCCGGCGAAGCCCACATCGGGATGCGCATCCATGTAGCGCATCATCACGTTCACCGTGTCTTGACCGATGATGGTGTCGGGATTGAGGAAGAGAACGTATCGACCGGTGCAGTGCTCAAGGCCAACGTTGTTGCCCTTGCCAAAACCGAGATTCGTGGTGAGCGGCACCCATGTGACCCACGGGAACAAGGGTTGCAATTCCTCCACCGAATGATCTGCCGAGGCATTGTCGACCACGACCACTTCGACCGTCGCGCCCGGACCGCGCTGTTCGATCGATCGCAAACATTGCAGCAGATAATCCTTCACGTTGTAGTTCACGATCAGGATGCTGACGTCCGGGTGACTCATCGGTTAGCGCTTCCCAAAGGAGAACAGTGTGCCAAGCTTCAACTTCCACACAAGGAAGGCCGCCTCGTACACGATGTTCTTCGACATTTTCGAAACACCCTGTACACGGTCCATGAAGATGATGGGCAGTTCTTTGATGCGTGCCTTCTGCCTCCACGCCTTGTAGTTCATCTCGATCTGGAACGCATAGCCGTTGGACTTGATCTTGGAAAGATCGATGCGACGCAACACATCGGCCCGGAAACATTTGAAGCCGCCGGTGGCATCGGCAATGGGCATACCCGTGATGATGCGTGTGTAAACGTTGGCGCTATAGCTCAAGAGCAAACGGCTCATGGGCCAGTTGATCACGTTCACGCCACTCACGTAACGTGAACCGATCACAAGGTCCTGTTGTCGGATCTCTTCCAGGAACCGCGTCAGCTCTTTCGGATCGTGCGAGAAGTCCGCATCCATCTGCATGATGATGTCGTAGCCCTGCTCGAGCGCATACGTGAAGCCCGCACAGTAGGCCGTGCCGAGTCCAAGTTTTCCTGCACGTTCGAGCAAATGCAGCCGTGGGTCGGTGCGCATGCGATCACGCACAAGGGCCGCTGTTCCATCCGGCGATCCGTCGTCGATCACCAGGATATGGAGTTCCGGTTCAACGGCGTGGATGGCATCGATCATGCGACCGATGTTCTCCAGTTCGTTATACGTTGGGATGCAAACGATACTCTTCACGCTTGTCCGTGTCCTTTCAACATGACGAAGACCGTTCGAACCAAGATCTCGAGATCGAGCTTGAACGACATGTTCTCGATATAAAAGAAGTCGTACCGAAGTCGGTCTTCCATTTCTTCGACCGATTCCGTGTGCGCCTTGTACTTCACTTGCCACCAACCGGTGATGCCCGGGCGAACCTTGAGTCGCCGACGATAATACGGGATGATGGCGGAGTATTTATCGACGTAATAGGGTTGCTCCGGACGCGGCCCCACGAGACTCATCTCGCCCTTGAGTACGTTCCACATCTGCGGAACCTCGTCGATGTGGGTCTTGCGAATGAACCGACCGATGGGCGTCACCCGCGGATCGTTCACCTGCGTCCACGACGGCTTCACGGGACGCTCCTCGTAGTACATGGACCGATACTTGTACATCGGAAAAACGTGTCCGCCACGACCCACACGCGGCTGGATGAAGAAGATGGGACCCTTCGACGAGAGGCGCACGGCCAAGGTCACACCAAGCCACAACGGTAGTCCAAGTATGAGGACGAGGGCACTCAACACGATGTCGAGCGCACGCTTGCCGAATTCTTCCCAGGGCTGCATGAGCTGCGGACTGACCTCGATGAGCGGCGAACCATAGATCTGTTGCGTTCTCGCCTGTCCCGAAAAGATCTCATACAGATCGGGCACGATCTTGACGATGCAGTTCTCTTCTGCACACTGCGCGCTCACCTTGAGCAGTTCGGAGTGATCGGGATGTTCCATCGAGATCAGCACTTCTCGCGGACGTACGTCGCGAAGGATCGACGGCAATGACTCTTCCGTCCCAAAGATCGGAATGCCGGCGCGCTCCCCTTGCCGCCATTCCTCCACTTCCGCTGCACATCGAACCACAACACCGCGCACGGCATAGCCCCATGCGGGCTGACGTTCAAGGTCGGTCAGGAGGGCGGAAAGGCCGCGAGGAGATCCGACGAGCAGCGCCGGAACACGGATCACGCCACGCTCACGAAGACGACGTTGAACCTGACGTGCAATGAGGCGTCCCGTGCAGACCATACCGCAGAGCACGATCCAGTACAACACGATCACGAATCGAGGATTGCGCTGGAAGTATTCGTTGGAATCGAGGAAGATGGCGAAGAAGATGATGGCCGTTCCAACGAAGGTGAGTCGCACCACGGCAAAGAACTCTTCGAAGGGAGAGCGGATGTAGAAGTTCTTGTGCAGACCACCGAACCAGAACACGATCAGCCAATACAGGGCAGAGATGGCACCGATCACGATCTGGCTGACGGTGTCGTACTGACGATCGTCGATCATCACCGGACGGAGCCATTGATACACGAAAAAGCTCAGCATGATCATCACCACATCACCGGCCATTTGCATGACGCGCGGACGGAGGAAGATCTGCCAGGGCGATGGTGTGGTTGCCTTATGGTAGTCGGTGAAGGTCATGGTGTGAGCAATCGTCGGATCAAGGTGATGTCTCCCCGATGCACGATCCGAAATCCGATCATGGTCCCCAGAAAAATGATGGTGTTCACAACGGCGGCCCAGAACTGTCCGACCAAGCCGGGCATCATGGCCGCCGCCATGCAGCAGACCGTGATGGCAAGTCCGGCGCGAATCACGAACCACAAATCTACAGACAGATCGAGAACGCGGTGGATCACCACATAGGAGACGGCCGCAGAACAACCAACAGCAAGGAACTTCGCCACGATGGCACCATAGGCATGATGCAGCGGGATGAGCACAAGGCCGCTCACCACGGTGATACCGGCAAGCATGGAAGCGATCAGGAAGTTCTTGCGTTGTTCGCCGAGGGCGATGTTGAGTTCTTGCACATAGACCAACATGAAGATCGCCACCGGCATCCACAAGAACGTAAAGAAGTGGATCCCATTGTCGGCATAGCGATTCTTGCTCACCACATCGATCACGGCGGCCGTGATCGTCGACAGCACAGTGCACACACCAATGGAGATGACGATGAGGAAGCGAAGTCCGGTGGTAGCATACCGTCGGCACGCATCCATGTCCTCGCGTGCAAGACGCGCCACGGCCGGCACGATGGCCATGGCCATCGTCGACGGAATGGCGGCCGTCAAGGGCGAGAGCGCATTGTAGGCCGCACCGAAGACACCCACTTCCAGCGGCGTGCTGAACCAGTCGAGCATCATGGCATCGATCTTATCGTGAAAGCTCACGAGCACCGACGTGATGATGATGGGAACAGCCTCGGTGAGCATGGAGCGCAACAGCGCCGGCGAAGCCCATTGCGGACGGATGGTACGTCCCCTATCGTACAACGCCAACAACACGAAGCCCGGAATGGCAGAGAGCACAGAGGCAAGGATGATGGTGGCAGGGCTGAGCTGCGAGCGGTACACGTAGATGAGTCCGAGGAACATGGCCGCATCGACGATGGCCAAGACGTTGACAATGCCGAAGCGCACATGGGCGCGATACGGAAGCTCGAAGGTGAATCGAATGAGTCCGCTGCGCACGGAGATCAATAGGAAGACGCACCACATCACAAGGTCCGGAAGCGAAGCATGCATCAACCAACCGGTGAGCATGCAGACCATGGTACCGACCACCCACATCACGAGACGGAACATCACCGTGGTGCTGAGCACACGTTGTGTGGAGGCGGGGTCTTGAATGATGCGACGCATGGCAATACCGTTCAAGCCGGCATCGACGAGCATGATCACGATGAGGTCGGCGATCCGACGCACGGCAAAGAGCTCTCCGTTGGCTTCCTTCGTCAACGTCGACAGGATCATGCGTTGCGCAAGGAAGTACGTGATCATCGTGATGCCCTGTGTGAGCATCAACTGGATCCCTCCTGCCAGCACGCGCGAGGCAAGCGTTGACCGCTGCGCCGTCATGCACGTCCCTTTGCGGAAGGAGACCATCGATCGATCTGACCGCCGGCGAGATAGCGAAGCATGCCGGCCAGCATGCTTGCATTCATGACCACGAAGAAGTAGACGAATTGGAACGGACGGAGACGAACGCCGGTGGTCTCTGCGAGATGACCGACGAAGGCCGCGAAGATCACAGCGAACTCGGTGTAGAAGAGCACACTGAAGACCGTTGTGTTCTCCACCGTAAGAGCCGTCGCCACAAGCAAGACCACGATGAACCATGGCATGAGCCAACGCAACATGCGGTGCGACCACAGGAACCAGCTCACCATGCCATAGCGTGGTGAGAGAAGAGCGCGAGCACAGGCAATGCTGGCAAGGCCGCCGCTCACCGTACGAATGGTGCGCGACATTTCTTGTTGAATGGAGTTCGTGCGTTCTTCGACCACAAGGGCCGACGTGTCGACGATCGACCGTTGTCCGGCGAGGATCGTATACAACGGCAAGAGGAAGTCATCCGATGCACGCTTGTCGGGGATGGCACGAAGGTTCGACGTGCGCAAGGCGTAGAGGTGACCGTTGGAGGTGACGGTGGAGGCGATTGCTGACTCCATCGCATTCATCGTTGCCTCCAAGCCGCGGTACGACGCTTCGCCCTGCGATGCGGAATCCGTTGTGCGTGCTCCCCCGCTGCGATCGGTGCGACCGATCACGCAGCCCACCTCTACATCGGACATCCACGAAAGGAGTCGAGGAATGGCGTCGGGTGCGATCCGACAGTCGGCATCGGTGAGCACCACAAACGGCGTGGTCACATCGGCGAACAGCGCATTCAAGACTCCGTTCTTGCCAAGTCGCTCGAATCGTCGTATGCGGAACGATGCCACCGTGCTCTCATAGGATCGCAGGAGTTCTGGTGTACGATCGGTACTCCCATCGTCCCCCACGATCACATGGATCAGGTGATGCGGATAGGTGCTGGAGTCGATCGAGTGCAGGCACGCTTCGATCAGTCGTTCTTCGTTGTGCGCAGCGATCAGCACGGTGATCTCCGGAAGATCCGTTGGCATGGCGGCCACGGCCGGACGTCGTGCGATGGCATGCGCGAGTGCCAACAACATCGGATAGATGACGAGCGGATACAGGATGGCCACCACAGAAATGAGGGCCAGTGTGGTGCCGATCTCTGCGAGTGTCATCGTGCCTTACTTGCGAAGGATGGCATAGAACGTTGCGATGAGGGCGGCAAGGGCAGAGGTCACCCCGGCGATCACAGCATACGTTTGGATCTGTGTGGCAGTGGACACGTCGGGAGCGCGCGGCACATAGACCTCGTCACCGGCTTCGACGGCAGCTTTGCCGTCGTCCACCCACACCTTCGTCTTCCCCTTGATCACACGTGCACGACCTGGCTTTGCACCTTCGGCATAGCCCCCGGCCCGCTCGATGTACCACTCCATGGTCTTCATCGGAACGAAGTTCACATAGCCGGGCTGATTCACTTGACCGTACACATAGACGCGGTCCGGCACGCGAGGGATCACAATGATGTCGCCACTGTACAACACGATGTTGTCAGGCGAAGCACTGTCAGCATAGGCCTTGCGGAAATCGCTCGATACATACGGAAGACGGTACTGCATATCGAGTCGATAGCGCACCGTGTCTTCGAGCGTGAGATCGCTGTATTGGAATCGACGATAAATGTCGGCCTGCTGATCGCGTGAGCCGAACGTGCCTTGCTCCGGACGGACGACATAGGCCAACGACATGCTCGCATCAGGCGTGATACCACCACAACGCGAGAGCACGTCGGTGAGCTTCGTCACGCCCGGTGCGATCACCATCGATCCGGGATTGCGCACTTCACCGAACACATTGACAACTCCCTGCCCCCCTGCCACCACTTCTCGGATGGCCTGCTCGACCACAATGGTGCTTCCGGGTTCCAGCACGGGGTCTTCCCCAACGATGTGCATGTTGCTGTCGACGCTGATGGTGCGCTTTCCGCGACCGCTCGGGTCGACCACGACCACGCGCGTCAGATCGGCATCGGAGGTCGGGCCTCCGGCCGCGGCAAGGAGCAAGGAGGCACGGTCACCCGATTTGTAGGCAATGGTGACGGGGTCGGCCACGGCTCCGGAAATGGAGATGGACGGTGCCGATGCATTGTCGTAGGGCACGATCACTTCGTCGCCTTCGCGCACATGCGGATCGAGCGCGGCATAGCCCGGAAGCATGGCCTTGGGAAGGTCGACGTTCGAAACGCCGTCGCGATGACGGACGATGATGTTGCGCGAGGCGAATGGACTGAGCGACGTACCCGTTGCGCGGGTGAGTTCCTGGAGGCGACCGTTCTCCTGTACGGATCGGTCGTTGCGACCGAGCTCACTGGAGGCAGCGTCCTTGCGGAGGAGCCATGGTTGACGGGCAACATTCAGAAGCGTCGACACGCGCATGGATGCAGGCACGGCATACGTGCCGGGATACGGGACGTTGCCGCGAAGGGTCACGTAGACGAGACGTGGACGACGGAGGGTGACGAAGCAATCCACGCCGGGAACGCGGCGGTGGACGAGGGCAAGAATGGAGTCGCGCACTTGCGCCAACGTGAGCCCTTGCACATCGATCATGCCATAGCGGTCGAGCAACAGTGCGTTCTCGGGAGTGACAGACGCCAGCTTTTCGCTGAAGTCCATGCTGACCATTTGATAGGCGATCACATCGCCGGGACCCACACGATAGATCTTGGGATCGATCACGTTGTCGACGGGGAGCTGTTCGCTGGATAGGAGTTGGCTGACCGAGCTCTTCTGAGCCGCTTGCAGTTTATCGATATCGAGCGTAGAACCGCCTTGTGCATGGGCAACCATGACGTATGCTGCCATGCACATCAAGACCACAGCTAGTCGCTGCATCGAATTCCTTGGAAATGTCACAAGCCGGGATGCTGACGCGGCAAATTTACAAACATTGCGAGCTGATGATGGCTGCGATGCGCTCGGCGGCATGACCGTCCCAGAGCTCAGGGACGAGTCCGGGACGACCCTTTCCATCAAGGATCGTATCCACGGCCTGCAGGATGGAGCCCTTGTCCGGGTGGACGAGAACGTTGGTGCCGATCTCGACGGTGACGGGACGCTCTGTGGTGGTCCGTGCCGTGATGCAGGGAATACGCAATGCCGTGGTCTCTTCCTGGATCCCGCCGGAATCGGTGAGCACGAAGGCGGCACTGCGCATGAGGGCCAGGAAGTCGACGTAGCCTGCGGGGTCGATGAGCATCACCTTTGCCGACAAGCGTTCCTCGATCCCCCACTCCCGAATGTTCTTGCGTGTTCTCGGGTGGACTGGAAAGACCACCGTTGTGCGAAGGGCGATGATGTTCAACACATCGATGAGCATGTTCAACTGATCACGATCGTCGACGTTGCTTGGGCGATGCAATGTGATGAGGGCATACGACTGTGGCGCAACGCCAATGGTCTGAAGGATGGACGAGCGCTCGGCGCGCGGCAATGCATAGTGCAACGAGTCGATCATGGTGTTGCCCACGAAGTGGATGCGCTCGCGCGCAACGCCGTCGTGCAGCAGATGGTCCACGCCGCTTTGTTCCGTCACGAAGAGATCGTCGGCAATGGCATCGGTGGCAAGTCGGTTGATCTCTTCGGGCATGGCACGATCGAACGATCGAAGTCCGGCCTCGACGTGAGCGACGCGGATGCCGTACTTGACGGCGGTGAGTGCACAGGCAATCGTGCTGTTCACATCGCCGACAACGATCACGTAGTCCGGACGATGATCACGACAGACCTCGTCGAAGCCGATCATCACGCGCGCTGTCTGTTCGGCATGCGATCCGCTGCCGACGCCAAGGAAGTAGGAAGGCTGCGGCATGTCGAGATCACGAAAGAAGGCATCCGACATGGACGCATCGTAATGCTGTCCGGTGTGCAGGATCTCGTGCACGATGGTATCGGCAAAGGCTGCGAAGGCGCGATGAATGGGCGCCACCTTCATGAAGTTCGGTCGCGCACCCACAACACTCAGAACGCGCTTCACTTCCCGTCTCCAAGCAACACGATGTTCTTCCGTGCGCCCTTGATATGCTTCGTGGCATTGCGCGTGTCGATCACCACCTTGCTGTACCGCACGATCATGTCGATGTCGAAGCTGCTGTGATCAGTGGTGATCACGACCACGTCCTGCTTGGCCAGAAAGGCCGGCGTGAGCGTCCGTCGCGATTCCCACACAGCGTCGTGCACACGGACGGTGGGCACATAGGGATCGAAGTAGGAGATGTTCTGCATGCCGTCTTCAATCAACAATTCTGCCACCTTCAATGCAGGCGAGTGACGGAGGTCGTCCACATCGCGCTTGAAGGCCATACCAAGCAAGAGGATCTTGGCCTTCTCCAGTGTCACCGGTTGCTTGGCCACTTCGCGTTCGATCATGGACCGGACATAGAAGGGCATGCTCTCGTTCACTTCGGCGGCCAGTGTGATGAAATTCGTGACGAAGTCCTTCTCACGCGCCATCCATGCCAGATAGTACGGGTCGATCAGAATGCAGTGTCCGCCGATCCCTGGTCCGGGATAGAACGGCATGAATCCGAACGGCTTTGTCGAAGCTGCTTCTACCACTTCCCAGATGTTCACACCGATGCGATCGCACAATTGTGCGAGTTCGTTCACGAGGGCGATGTTCACGCTGCGGAAGATGTTCTCGAGAAGCTTCTCCATTTCGGCAACAGCAGGAGAACTGACGGGGACCACTTCGGCGATGATGTGCTTGTTGACGGCCACGGCAAGGTCTGTGCAGGCCTTGGTCACACCGCCAACGACAACGGGCGTGTTCTTCGTGGTCCACGTGGTATTGCCCGGATCGATGCGTTCCGGAGAGAAGGCCAGGAAGTAGTCGCGACCGACCTTGAACTTTGTTGCATCAAGGATGGGCTGCACGTATTTCTCCGTGGTGCCGGGGAACGTCGTGCTCTTCAGGATGATGAGCTGTCCGGCATGTAGCGTCTCTGCAATGCCTTGCGTTGCATTCACGATGTGCGAAATGTCGGGATCCTTGTTCGGCGTGAATGGCGTGGGAACGCAGATATAGATCACATCGCATTTCGAGAGGGCCTTGAACGATGTGGTGGCCGTGAGTCTCTTGGTCTTCTTGACCACCGTGCGCACGTCGTCGTTGCTGAGGTCTTGAATGTAGTTCTTGCCGCCTTGCAAAGCCTTGATCTTCTCTTCGCTGACGTCGACACCGACGACGTCGAATCCCTTCATGGCGAACTCGAGGGCGATGGGAAGTCCGACGTAACCGAGTCCAACAACGCCAATGGTGACGTTGCTGTTGAGAATGGCCGTCATCAGTCGCTGCTCATGCTTGCTCACGTTCTTGCGTGGTCTTCCGCGCCGACGTGTTGCATTGGTCGTTTCCATCATGTTCCTGACGTATAGTTTCGTTCGTAATAGTCTTGGTAGGCGCCGGTGCGGATGTTCTCGCACCACGCTTGGTGTGCACGGTACCATGCGACCGTGGCTCGCAGTCCTTCGTCAAAACTGCGCGTTGGTCGCCAGCCAAGCTCCGTGCGGATCTTGGAGGCATTGATGGCATAGCGCACATCATGTCCCGGTCGGTCCGTAACATACGTGAGCAAGGCTTCCGTCTTCCCGAGCTCGCGCAGGATCTCGCGCGCCACGTGCAGGTTCGGTCGCTCGTTCTCTGCTCCGATGTTGTAGACCTCGCCAACGCGACCTTTCGTGTAGACCAGCCACACGGCAGCGCAATGATCGTCTACATGGATCCAGTCGCGCACCTGCAGACCGTTGCCATAGATCGGCAATGGTCGTTCTTCCATGGCATTGAGGATCATCACCGGGAGGAACTTCTCGGGGAACTGGTACGGACCGTAGTTGTTGCTGCATCGCGTGATCACGGCCGGCACGTTGTGCGTGTGCACAAAGGCGCGCACGAGCAGATCGGCCGATGCCTTCGAGGCTGAGTAGGGCGAGTTCGGGGCGATGGGCGTGTCTTCGCTGAAGGCGCCTACCGGACCCAAGGAACCGTAGACTTCGTCGGTGGACATTTGCAGAAAGCGTTGCAGACCGTGCTTCTTTGCGGCCTCGAGCAGGACGAGCGTTCCCGTGACGTTCGTATCGACGAACGGTGCGGCTGATGCGATCGACCGATCGACATGCGATTCGGCGGCACAGTTGATGATGCCGTCCACCGAATACGTCGTGATGATCCGATCGACAAGATCGGCGTCCGTGATCGACCCTTTCACGAAGGTCAGTCGCGGATCGTGCTCAACGTCGGAGAGATTTTCAAGATTGCCCGCATATGTCAGTGCATCGAGATTCACGATGCGAACATCGGTGGTACGAAGCAAGAAGCGGATGAGATTGCTACCGATGAAACCGGCGCCGCCGGTGAGGAGGAGTGTTGACACGAGGAGCCGGTGTGGAGAGAATTTTCGTCAAAAATAAAAAATTTCAGGTCACCGACTTGCCCGTGAGTCGCAAGACCGAAGCAGCCATGGACGGAACCGTATCGGAAAACGTGTACAGCGTTGCAGATGAGGGTAGATCCTTGATCCCGTAGGGACTGCCACATGCAACCGTGATGATGGGACGACCGTCTGCCAGCGACGTCATCACCGAGTCGAGTCGATCGAAACCGGGCATGCTTCCACGATAAGCGACGGCTTTTCCAAAAAATGTGAACACCATGGCCTTAGCATCGCTCGTGCCTCTTTTCAATTCAGCGAGATCTGCCTCTTCAATGGTCCCATCGATGAATCCAAAATCGATGTTGAGTTCTGTTGCCTGCGCCATGTAGTGGAACCATGTGGTCGCCGCGTCGGCGTCGGCTTCATTGATCACGGCGAACATGGCCACGTGATCGAATTGCGTGATGGGGAGCAATTCTTCGTTGCCTTCCATTCGGATCGCCTCCGATGCCGCACGCAGAGCGATGGTGGCGTGGGCGTTCTGATCGACGGCGACCACATCATGTGTACGCTCAAAGAGCCCACACCATTGCTTGGCCTCTTGCCACCGCCGATGAGATGCAGCCAGTCGTTCCTGCGAGATCTCTCCCGAGGCAACGGCAGCATGGAGCGCGTCGAGGGCCGCTTGCGGGTCTTCGGGCAAGAGGACGACGTCGTTCCCGGCAAGCACGGCGCGCACAGCGGCCTCGCCGGAAGTGTAGCCCGCCGTGATGGCCGACATGTCCAAGGCGTCTGTCGAGATCAATCCATCGAAGCCCCATGCCTCCCTCACTAGCCCTGTGACCGTTGCCGGTGAGAGCGAGGCCGGCAGGTCGGCATCGAGGAATGGCACGACGATGTGGGCGATCATCATGGAGCGAACGCCGGCAGCGATGGCGTCGCGGAATGGCACGAACTCTCGCGACTCGGCCGTTGCGCGATCGACGGTGATCGTGGGTAGCGAGACGTGACTGTCGACGCGCGTATCACCATGGCCCGGCGCATGCTTCGCGCAGGCAAGCACGTGTTGCGACTGTGTGCCGCGGATGTAGGCGGCGGCATGCTGACCCACCGTTGTTGCATCTTCTCCAAAGCTTCGCGTGTTGATAATGGGATTCAATGGGTCGCTGTTCACATCGCAGACGGGCGCGAAGTTCCAGTGCACACCCAGGGCAACGCATTCCTCGGCAATCGCAGCAGCCACGCCTTCCGTGGTCGCCGGTGTGGTCTGTCCGAGCGCCATGGCACGCGGGAACGCCACACCGCCATCGAGTCGCATGGGAAGTCCATGCTCATAGTCTGCGGCGATCAACAGCGGCTCCTTGGCACGTCGCTGCAGATCGGCGATCATCGTTGCCGTGTCGGCCAGCGTACCCAGGAAGACGGCCACGCCGCCCACTCCACGGTCCACAAGGTCGAACAGTTGTTGTCGGTAGGCAGCGCTTGACCATTTCGCGGCATCTGCCCGGGGCATCACGAGGAAGGAAGGGTTCATAGACCACGAAAATGCTAGATTCCCGTGTAACAAGGCCACGGATGCCTTGTCATACAGTCAGAATGTCATAGGGAGCGCTCGTTCAATGGCCATCAGTACCGCACATAAGAAGCGGCTTGCCGACACCGAAGAGGTGCCGGACCTGGTGTTCTATGCCCAATTGAAAGAGGACGACACCACTGCACAGGCTGCTCTCACGGTACTGTACCGCCGGTACTCCCAACGCATTTACACGTATTGCCGCAAGATCCTCTCCGATAACGCGACGGCCGAAGATCTCCTTCAGGAGACGTTCGTGAAGTTGTTGGATTCAGGGCGGCAAGGACGGGAGATCGAGAACTTCCCTGCGTACTTGATGACGATCGCGCGCAACCTCTGCCTGTCGTATCGCGCCAAGCATAAACGGGCCTTTGTCCAGGTGGAGGATTTTCATCTCACGTCGCGTGACGTACCCTACGAACAACAAGAGCTCCTGCAACTCATCCAGACCGCTTTGGAACTGTTGCCGGAGGATTACCGAGAAGCATTTGTATTGCGCGAGTACAATGGTCTGTCCTACAACGAGATCTCCGAAGTGATCGGAGAATCCTTGGAAGTGGTCAAGATCAGGATCTTCCGGGCGAAGAAGAAGCTCCGGGACGTCCTCGCGCCGTACCTCGCAGACCTGAATCATAAGGCGTAATGATACCATGGAACACATGACCCCTTTGACACCCGACGAAGCGCTCTATGCCTTTATGGATGGAGAGCTCGAGCTACCGGAGGAACAGCGACTGTTCGACGAGCTCGCAGCGAAGCCGGACCTCCGCACAGAGATGAAGGACATCCTTTCCATTCGTGGTGCCGTGCATCGCGATGTGATCTTCCCTTCCCCTGCCGTGGAGTCGTCAATGCTCGCCGCCGCCGGACTTGCTCCGTTGGCTGGTGCCGCCGGTGCAGCTGCAGGAGCGGCAGCGGCCACCTCCGCGTCATGGATCCGTCCGTTGCTTGCGTCGCTTGGTGGTGCAGTTACCGGTGGACTCATTGTCTATTTCGCCATGCTCGGTTCCGGAGATCAACAGCGCACCTCCGCCGATCTGGTTGGCGTTACAGGTGGAGCAACAACAGAGCGTCCGACCATGCAGATGCTCGTGCCTGTTCGCCGAGACACGGTGATCGTGAAGAAGTATGTACCCGTGCAGAGTGCTGTGCCGCCATCTGCACCGCTGGTGATGACGCCGACAACCACGGAGCAACCGAACCAGGAATCCGACGTGGTGATCACGACGGCCGCGTTCAAGACCACACCGAGTGCCAACGATCTGGGTATGCATTCCACGCATGATGCATCGGCCTCGATGGCTGAGCGAATCACGCTTACCGATCGTTCGTCGCTCCCGCAAGTGACGTTGCGCGTCCGCTCGCTACCAAGTGGTCTGCAGTCGGGTGACGTCGTCCCGCCTGCCATGAGCAACACCTTATTCACCAATGCCGGATTCGCCTTGCTCTTCCCGATGAGCGACCATCAGCATGTTGGTGTGGAAATGGGTCAGGAAACATGGCCCCAAACCTATCAAGGCACTGTGAACGGCATGCCCGTTGAGTATTCCCAAACTCCTGCGCTGTTCTGGATCGGTGCCACGTACCGTCATGCCTTCCCAGAATTCAACTTCGTTGAAGGCCTCCGTTTCTTTACCGAGATCACGGGTGGCTATGCCTGGTCGCAAGGTCCGCTCGGTCGTGCACAAGTAGGTCTCTCCTATCAACCGGCATCGGCCATTGCCTTCACGCTTGGTATCGATGGTGCGGGGTTGAACTATTCCAATCAAGGACAGAACTTCACTTCCCTGAAGTGGGGCGTCACCTATGGCGTTGTGATCAACATGGGATCCATACGATGAGGACGGCATCATCCATCGTGGCGTTTGCCGTGCTCGTGCTCATGCTCGGCTCATGCAAGTCGCCGCTTGAACTGGACGTCGATCGATCGATGCGATACTTGAGCGGAGAGGTGCCGGCAAAACGTGCGTCGCTCTACTACTACTATGCCGACAGTTCGTACGAGGCCATCTTCTCGGACACGGCATTCCTGAACACGATCGTGATCGACACGCTGTCGGAACCCATGCGGGTCACCATTCCACAACTTGCCACGCCGCGCTTTGGTTGTCTGCCGAACACCACGGAAACGCCCATCGTGAATGCGTTCAGCTTTTCGGTGGACCATATGAAGACGAACGATTCGAGCATGACCTGTGTGAATCCGAAGACGTACTTCTATGCGAAGCACATGGACAGGTACGGTGCAACGCAGGATTATCAGTGGTTCGCCGATGCAGTGGGACGTCGACTCGACGTCGGATTCATCGAGCTCCGCAACCTTCGTACGATCAAGGGACGGATCGTCATTCGCGTTGTCAATCCCGACGATCCGAGGAAGGTCATGACGACAAATGCGCTGCTCACGATCGACTACTGAGCGAACTCCACAGCATCGCCTTCAAATTCCCTGATGAGTGTGCGATAACTATCGGGAATGCGCTCCGGCTTATGATTGGCCGGATTCAAATACACCAGTACCGATGACGCGGTGGCGAGGATCGTTCCGTCGGCACGCTGTATCACGTGTTCGAACATGAACGAAGAGTTGTGCACCCATTTGACCCGAGTGAAGACGGTGTATTGATCATCGAACTGTGCGGCCATCTTGTATTCGATCTCCGTCTTCACCACCACGAAGCGATGCTTCGTCACAAAGGACTGACGGTCCACCGGCACGCCGATATCGCGGAAGTACTCGATCCGCGCTGCCTCTAACCAGTACAGGTAGATGGCATTGTGCACAATGCTCTGTCGGTCCACATCATAAGACCGCACGCGGCTATGCAATTGATGCTTGTAGGTGCCGAGATCTCCGAACGAGACCGCACCATGATCCGTGGTTGCTTCTTCGTGTTCCGTCATGATGCAAATGTAGCATTTCGTAGCTCAGCCACGACGTGGGAGATGATGTCGGCCGCCTCGTTCGCCATGGCATCGGTGATCTGATGATAGAAGACACAGCGCAACGTCCCCGATCGGATGGGGGCGATCAGCAGTCCACGTGCCGCACAGGCAGAGACCATTGTCGCATCGTCCACGCCCGGCACTTGGAACGCAACAAGGTTGGTCTGCACCCGCGTCAGGTCCACCATGATCCCTTCCACCTTGCCAAGCCGCTCTGCGAAGTTGCGTGCACGTTCATGATCCATCGGGATCTTGGGCACTACATGGTCAAGGGCATAGAAGGCGGCCGCGGCCAGGATGCCGGCTTGGCGCATTCCCCCGCCGAGCATCTTCCGCCACCGACGTGCTTGCTCGATGCGTGCTCGTGTGGAGAGGATCAAGGAACCGACCGGTGCGCCGGCGCCTTTCGACATGCAAACGCTAATGGTATCGAAGTACTGCGCTGCCTGCTGCGGGGTGCACTGCAGTGCGGCACAGGCATTCCACACGCGCGCTCCGTCGCAATGCAACGGAATTCCGTGCTCGTTGGCAAGCGCTCGCAATTGTGCCAGATGGTCGAGCGGGATCACCGTGCCGCCGTGGCGGTTGTGACTGTTCTCGACGGCGATCAAGGCGGTTCGCGGATAGTAGTAGGCAGTGGGACGGATGGCCGCGCGAACATCGTCGATGGCCATCGCTCCGGTCTCGCTACGTACTCCATGGATCTGCGAGCGTGCGATCACCGATGTGGCCGCATTCTCGTAGTGGAAGATGTGGGCATCGGCGTCGGCGATCACTTCGTCGCCCGTTGATGCATGCAAGGCAATGGAGATCTGATTGCCCATGGTCCCACTTGGGACGAACAAAGCTGCTTCCATGCCGAAGAGAGCCGCCATGCGGTCTTGCAGGGCATTCAAGGATGGATCTTCACCATAGACATCGTCACCCACCGGTGCTCGTGCCATGGCCTCCCGCATCCCTTCGTCGGGTGTGGTGAAGGTGTCGCTACGAAGGTCGATCATCAATACGTGCAAACAAAGGTGTGCGAATACACATGGCCTGCGTTGGAGAGGCGGACCATGTAGGTGCCCGGACCCGGAAGCGTGGTCGGGATCGACCAGCGAATGCTTCGCGTGGGTGATGGAAGCGTGCCTTCCGTTGGCGATCCCATGCGACGTCCCTCGAGATCGAGAACATCGATGTGATAGGCACCAACCAGATCGGCCGAGAGGGTGAGCTCAACGGATGCACCAATGCGTGCGGGATGTGGGGCCAACTGTAGCGTCATGCCCTGGTCGGCCGACGTGGCATTTCCCGAATAGATCACATGGAACTGACGGATGGTGCCGCACCATGTTCGCACGGAAGCTGTGTCGACGCAGGCGCCTGAGCGTGGCGTGAACGCCACCGAACAGAACGTGGCTGTGCCGGGCTTTAGGTCGACGCTCAACGGTTCGAAGTGCATGGTGGGATTCGTGGATGCATACCAAGCGAGCTTCGTCATGCGCGCACTGTCGGGCGTGTCCACACGGATCGTGAACGTTGTCCGCTCACCCGCCACAACATCACCAAGTTCGATCACCGACGGAACACCGATGAGCTCGGGCGCGATCGAAAAAGTGCGCTCAACAGCGGCGCCGTTCGCATTCTCGATACGCACCGTGCCGCGAGCTACGAGCTTACGATCACGCGCTCGCACGTAGAACTCGCCATTCATTGCACCGAACGGTTCTTCGGGCGAACCCGTCATGAGATTGGTACCGCTGATAAGCGTGATGCCTTTGGGACGGATCGAGGGATCGACCACGCGAATGATGGCGCCGTCACAGGTCGCATCGATCTGCAATCCCTGATCGGACACTTGTGCGATGCTCACACCTGAAGAGATCACTGTGAAGAACATCAGCATCGATATCGAACGAGATCGCATGGTCGCCTGTCTGCTACGGAATGGAGAGGATCGTTGTCTGAGAGCAAGTTAGTCCATCCGACGCTACGATACTATAGGCGCCGGGGATGGTGGCAAGGGCGGCAAGGTCGATCTCGACCTGTTGCGGCATCGATCCCAGAACAACCGTGCCCACGAGGCTTGTTCGACCGCAGGCATCGACAAGTGTGAGAGTGACCGTAGAGCCGTCGCGGCCGCTCACGCTCACGGTGCATCGATCGCCATGTGGCACAGGGTGTGGTGTCGGACCCGAGATCCGCAGTTCGTTCGAAGGGCGTACGGTTTCGGAGATGCTAGTTGTCGAGATCTGATACCCGGAACCACACAAACGAACGCTGTTGCGAATGCTTCGAGGAATGGTCTTGAACAGCATGTCGGTGCAGTGTTTCTTCCGTTCTCCGCGCGGAGCGTACCAGACGGTGCACTGTGCAGAATCACCGGGCTGCAGTGTGTCGGTCCCCGGTAGGTCGGCGATCCAGAAGTACGGCCCACTCTTCGCGCGATACGATGCAAGCGCCAGACTGTCGTATCCCGTCCACACGAACGACGTGGTCCCAACGTTGCGGATCATCAACACGCGCGAGGCAGAGTCGGCAACCTGTACACTGTCGAACGTGATATCCCGCACCTGGATCTTTGGTTGTTGATAGTCCACTTCAACGGCGGTGAGCAGCATTTCGTGACAGTTCACTTCAGCACGCAGCGTGTCGCGTGTGAGCGTGAATGCCGACATCGAACAGCAGATCTGGATATCTGCCGAGTCTCCCGGTGCCAGTGTGAGTCGGTCGCGATCGACCGTGAAGATCGAGTTCGGATTCTGCATGTGGATGTCGGTCAGCCGCAATGCCGAGTCCGCACTAGTGTTCACGATATGCAGGAACTTGCATCGTTTCTCCGCTGCATTCATGAGTCCATACTGCATCGTCGTACTGTCCACCTTCCACACATCGGGCTGATAGTGGAACGTTCGTTGCAGCCATGTTCCGTTCACCGCGCGAACGAGGACCGTGGCCGAAGCCGGCCGACGGAGGTCCGTGGCTTGCAACGATGCATAAAGGTAGCTTTTGTTCAGTTGCTCCTGGACGATCATTTCCATGTTGTCCTTCGACGTCAGGAACATGTCGTACAACCCACCGCACACTTGCGGGTTCTTGAGAGTAGCGCGCAGTTCGTACTGTCCGCACTGTGCCCGTCCGGATTGCTCGAGAACGATCGTGTCGGAACACGGCAACGACATGTCCATGGCAACCGGAGAACCGAACGCACCCGGTACCGTGTCGTTCGCAACGCGCGACCCGTAGTTCCACACCATGAATCGCACACTGTCCGATGTTGCGGCGATCCGATACACATACGATGTATCCGACGGAAGCGTCACGCGATAGGCCACATAGGGCGTTCCTGCAACGACCGTGCGATCGGCTGCCCATCGTGTTGCAATGTCGACCCCATCCATCACGATACGCGACGCCTGATCGGCTCGGCAGACGAGCGTCAAGAACTGGTCCACGCCCACATCGGCCGTGGCGAGCACGCACCGATCGATCCATCGCGCCACCGGAGGGATCACTTGCATCATCGACGTGCTGGCATCGAACGCTCCTGCGACAAGCGTAGAACTTGCATAGGCCTTGCCATACTGGACGCAATGAGTTGGACGTGAACACACGTACTCCGCTGCAGTGTCCACTCTGTCGATCCGGTACGATGCACGAGCTTGCAGGGTGGCAAGGAGTCGAAGCGAACCGTCGGCATTGCGTACAGAGATCGTCGTCGTGTCCTGCGTTGCAATGAACTGCAGCACATCACCACGTTCATCGTCGGCACCCTGACCTGGCCGGGCAGCACTGGGACGACGGTCCGGATCCGCGAGGATGGGTGCACACACGAACGATGTTCCGGCAAGTGCCGTGGGGATCATGGCCTCGCACAGCAGATTGCGGATCCTGACGCCATCGAACGTCCTGCCGGAAACGGTCCACATGTTCGGATACCGAAGGAGGGCCCCACGTTGATGTCCGCTCAGCACGGCAACCGGCTTCGAACTTTGAATGCGCGTCCCGGTGATGTCCGATCGCCAATCCCGTGTGAACGCCGTGCTTTCCGAACCGAGCATGAGCACGGTTTGATTCTTCTGTAGCGTGATCGTGTTCGTTGCGTTGGCAGGGAACGCCGGACTTGTGATGCCGGCACGCAAGGCATAGGTGGGCGTGATCCGTACCACCGTGTTGTCTTCTGCTGCCACGATCACGAACTCGCCACTCGCGCTCACCGTCCCCGGAGGTGTACCCGATTGGTCCTGATAAATGCTGGCCACCACATGGTCTGTTCCCCAGGAGCGGACAGGGATATGCTGGATGGACTCAAGGATGGACCGCGTACGTTGATACGACGTAACGGCAATGGGCACATCGGCCGAGACCACGACACCGCGCGCATCCGGCTCACCGACCACCGATTCTACAAAGGTCCGCGGGATCGACATCGTCACGATGGAATCGGCAACGAGCGGGAAGGTGCGATCGAGCGGAATGCCCACATCACCGCCCGACGAGAAGATGTTCACCGTGCCATTGTAGTGCGAACGAATACAGATCTGGATCGACCAGTTCGTGTCCTGCTCACTCGATCCCTTGAGATAGCTCGGGAAGCCGAGGATGAATTTCTTCCCTTCGAGGATCGTCGACGTGCCTCGCGTATCCGAGGCGTGAACGATGCCTGTCACACAGAGAAGAAGAGCTATGATCACAGCACTGCACTTCATACGATTTCTACTCTGAGAAGGGGTTCGATCCATGACATTCTACCGACAAGGAAGGATGAGAACGGTTACATTTGCAGCGATATGACACAACACGACTACCCATTCGCCTCGATCGGTGCCCTCATGGCGCACCATGCAACGAACTCGGCCGACGCTGTGTTCCTTGTGTACTACGACGAACACAGGAAACGCTCACAGCAAACCTACGGACAGTTCGTGCACGATGCTCGACAGACAGCGGCATTGTTGGTGGACCATGGTGTACGAAGGGGTGGTCGCGTTGCCATTGCCGGACATAATCATCCCGATACCATCGTTACCTACTTCGCCTGCTGGCTGCTCGGTGCTTGCGCCGTGCCATTGAATATGACGGAAGACGACGACCGATTGGAGTACATCCTTGCAAACTCCGGCGCATCCGTGGTGATGTGTCGATCCGTCTACATGGATCGCATGCATCACCTTCGGCAACGCCTCGATGCATCTCGAACGCCCGTCATCATCGAGCAGGACACGGAGACCGAGCATCCCTCCTACCCTTCCCTCCTTCACGCCCAGGTCCCGCATCCCTTTCCTGCATTCGACAAGGACATGCTACAGGACGAATGCCTGATCGTGTACACGAGCGGGACAACGGGGAATCCGAAGGGCGTGGTGCTCATCCAGCAGAATCTGTTCGCCGACGGGATCGACATTGCAGCGTGGCATGGCATCACGGCCGATCAGCGCATGATGTGCGTGCTGCCGGTGCATCATGTGAATGGCACCATCGTGACCCACGTGACGCCGTTCATTGCCGGTGCCAGTGTGGTCCTGCTTCGCAAGTTCCAAACCGATACGTTCTTCCGAACGATCCTCGATGAGGGCGTCCACGTGGTGAGCGTTGTGCCAACATTGCTGGCCTTCCTGCTCGATGCCAATGCACAGGAACTTGGTGTGAAGGCGGCGGGGTTCCGACATATCATCTGTGGCGCGGGACCTCTGACGTGCGAACTGGCCGATGCCTTCGAACGTCGATATGCGATCCCGATCATGCATGGCTACGGACTCTCCGAGACCACATGCTATTCGTGCTTCATTCCTACCGATCTCTCAGCCGAGGAACACCGTCATTGGATGCAGGACCTTGGCTTCCCTACCATCGGTATTCCCATCCCGTCGAACGAGATGGCCATTCACGATGCGAACGGTACGGCGCTCGGTGAGAACGAACGCGGAGAGATCGTTATCCGCGGCGCGAACGTGATGAAGGAATACTATGCGAATCCAAAAGCAAATGCCGATGCATTCACGCACGGCTGGTTTCGATCGGGTGACGAAGGATTCTTCGTGCGTGACGATGCGGGACGACCATACTTCTTCATCACCGGTCGATTGAAGGAGCTCATCATTCGTGGTGGCGTGAATCTCGCGCCCCTCGAGATCGACGAAGTGATCTGTCGTGCACCCGGCGTTCGCGCCGGCATCTGCGTTGGCTTCGAGAACTCCATGTATGGAGAAGAGGTAGGTGCACTCGTCATCCGCAAGGATGAGCAGGTAACGGAAGACGACATTCTACGGTTCTGTCAGGAGCACCTGCCCTTCCACAAGGCACCAAAAGTGGTGCTCTTTACCGAGAACCTACCGGTAACGTCGACGGGAAAGTATCAGCGCAACAACGTGAAGCACTTGTTCGCCACATGGAAGAACGCGCAGTTCCGACGCTGACCTTACTTGAGGTCCTTCGCTTTCACACCCGGCTGCGTGAGATAGAACTGTGAGCGGAACATCATGATATCTGCAGGCTCCATGGCCTTCGCCGGGTACCGCACCTTGACGATGTAGCCACCGCGGATCAAGCGTAGCATCGACCTCGGATCTTCGATCTCCGGATGCGTATACGTGAGTTCTTCCAGCATTTCGTCGGTGAGCGCGGCCGTGTCGGACGGCACATAGAAATGGAAGAGCAACAGGCGATCACGTTCCTTCTTCATGGCCGTATCGGACAGATGTTGCACCGTGATCTCCTTCACGCACCGCAGGATCCGCACGCTATCGTATTGCGGCACTTCAACGAAGAGCACGTTCGTGATCTCGTTGCGACGTGGATCGATCAGAGAATCGGTGACGGTATAGAACCCGTCGATCGACGTCACCGAGATACGGTACCAGATCAGAAGGGCGGCAAGGCCGATCCCGATCCCAAGGACGATCCACAGGACCCATCGCGCCATCGGGCTCACACTCATGGTATCACTCCACTAAAGCCAGGTTGTCCGAACGATCTGCATCCCAACTCCAACAGCCACATCACGATGCCAATGCTCGTTGGCACCGAGATGTTATCGTCAACTTTCAACGACGTAGACCCTGCCTCCGTGACCCCTCCGACCACGGAACCAACAGCGCCGCACCAGAGGAATGTTGACGGAAGATCGTACAACGACCAGTACGTGAGCACCACGCCGAAGCCGGTGAGGATGAAGGTGACCGCCCCCACGAAGCTCTTATCCAAAAAGCGACGTCGTCCGTAGCGTCGTCCCACCAATGCGGCGAACGTATCCGACACGATCAGAATGGTGAAGGCCGTAACGGCGATGGACGTAGGGAACAGCCACATGGTGAGTGTTGCCGCAATGAGCACCCACGACGCGCCGGTCAGTCGAAAGTGCTCGGCCTGCTTCTCATGCTGTCGGAGCAGCCCGCCCACGATCCGCATCATGAAGGCGCGCGTTGGACCGTGAAAATGCATGAGGACGTCGATGAGCAACGATGTGATCGTCATGCCGACAAGCAAACCGATACCAAGCGAATGCGGGATCTGCAGGTAGATGATCGGGATCCCCAGCGAGGCAATGTGGATGGCCTTTCTCGCCAGTTCATTGCCGTATGTAATTTGCATTCCGTCGGCGCTCACATCAGGTCCTTTTCTACTGCAAAGATCTCCATGCCCACTCGTCATTGCCGTGCTCACGCCAAGATCAACATCGGTCTCGAAGTTCTCGGCAAACGGCCGGATGGCTTTCACGAGATCCGATCCGTCTTCGTGCCGATCTCCTTGGCCGACAACGTCACCGTTGACGATGCCGCCGTGGATTCCGTCATCTGCATTCCTGCCGTGACCGACACGGTCGAGTCCAATCTCGCCTATCGGGCCATGCAGGCGATACGCTCACGAGCGCATGCTTACGACCGAACCTCAAAGATAACGGTGGAGAAGCACATCCCGAGTGGTGGAGGGTTGGGTGGCGGTAGCAGTGACGCTGCAGCCGTGCTCACGCTCCTGCGCGACCATTGGTCGCTCACGCTCACGGCGTCTGATCTGTGGGATCTGGCCCTGCAGCTCGGAAGCGACGTCCCCTTCTTCCTTCGCAACCGACCATCGCTTGTCGAAGGTCGAGGTGAGCACGTGACCGACCTCGACGGCCACCTTCCGTATCACATCCTCGTCGTTCTTCCCGGCATTCATGTGTCGACGGCCGACGCCTATGCAGCGCTTGGACGCGGACCGTTGACGGAGGCCGAAACAACAGCATCCCGTCGGTCACAGTTCCTTGCCACCGTGCAGCCTCTCCTTACCTCCACCCCACTGCTCGAACCACCATCGGTGACTCCGGCGAACGACTTCGAGGCGGTGGTCTTCGACCGACATCCCTCGCTAGCCACGATCAAGGAAGAGCTCTATGCCCTTGGCGCCACCTATGCTGCCATGAGTGGCAGTGGCTCCACCATGTATGGTCTCTTTGCAACGGAGGAAGGCGGCAAGGCGGCAGTGGAGCGGTTCGGCGAGCTGACTGCGTATCTTTGCCGACCATTATGAAGATCCTTGTCTCAGCAGCAGAGGTCGCCCCGTACGCCAAGGTTGGCGGATTGGCCGACATGACGGCGGCACTCCCGAAAGCATGGAGTGCGGCAGGCCACGACGTGATCGTCCTGCTCCCCCTCTATGGCACCATCGATACGGCCTTGTATGGTCTGCGCAAGACCGATCATGTGATCGGTGTGCCGTTCGGTGGATGGACGGAGTACGCCTCGTTGTGGGAAGGCACGCTTCCGGATTCAGAGGTGCCCGTCTACTTCCTCGACTCGCACGAGTACTACGGACGTCAAGGCATCTACGGTTATCACGAAGGATTTCAAGACAACGACCGTCGGTTCATGTTCCTCTGTCGTGCCACCTTCGAAGTGGCGAAGGCACTAGGCTTCAAGCCCGACGTGATCCACGCCCACGACTATCACACTGCCATGTGCATGCCGATGCTGCATGTGCACTACAAGACCGATCCGCATTTCGATGGCACGGCCGGTGTGTTCACGATCCATAACATGGCCTACCAAGGCATGTTCGATCCGCAACGTGTGCTGGAGTTCGGTGAGTTCGGCATGAAGGAATTCTATCCCGGTTCGTGGTTCGAACACGAGTCGGTGGTGAATGCCATGAAGGCCGGCATTCTCTTCGCCGATAAGGTGACGACGGTTTCTCCGACGTATGCACAGGAGATCCGCTGGACGCCGGAGGGAATGGGATTGCAGGGGGCACTGCAAGCACGCGGTGGCGATCTGATCGGCGTGTTGAACGGGATCGATCGCACGGAGTGGGACCCTTCCACAGACGAGTACTTGACCGTTCCGTACGACCTTGCTACGATCGAAAAGAAAGAGATCAACAAGCAGGCCTTGTTGACGGAGTTCGGCATTGATGTGAGCGACAAGAGTCGAGACCTTCCTCTTGTTGGTATGGTCACGCGTCTTACAGAGCAAAAGGGCATCTCGCTCTTGCATGAAGCGTTGGAGCCGTTCATTGCCAGCGGACAGATGCGACTTGTGATGCTCGGTAGTGGTGAGAAGCGATTCGAGGACTTCTTCCGACATCTCGCCGAACAGTATCCGCAACGCGTGCTCTTAGGTGTTGGCTATAACAATGCGCTCTCGCATCGCATCCAGGGTGCGTCGGACTTCTATCTCATGCCATCGAAGTTCGAACCCTGCGGCCTCACACAGATGTATGCGCTCACGTATGGTGCGATACCGATCGTGCGCGCAACGGGTGGCTTGGCCGACACGGTGCAACAGTACGATCCGATCACGTTCACGGGCAACGGCATCCGATTCAATCGCTATACGGTGGACGATTGCAGTGCGGCGATCGGCGAGGCACTTCGTCTCTACAAACGTGAACCGCATTGGTCGCACCTGCGCAGGAATGCGATGTCCGTAGATCATTCGGCGGTTCGGTCCGCAGAGCAATACATCGACGTGTTCACGTGGGCACAAGAGCTCCACGCCCAACACTAAGCACGTTGTAAGGCGAGCAACACTTCCAGTCCGGTGGTCCCCGGGAACATATCCATTGGCTCCAATGCCGTAGCCTTGTACCCTGCCGCCTTCCATTCCACGATCGTTCGACGGATCTCTTCCGGTCCGCAGAAAATGTGCACCACATTCCGCGGCTTTCGCGCGCCCAGTGTGGCGATCACATCCTTGGCGGTGCCGCTGCGAGGCGGATCGAGCACCACCACTTCGTGGTCGCGATGTACATGCGGAAGCGATCGTTGCAACGTGAGAGGCGTGATCATGGCCGTACGGGCCAACACCTTGCCACCTGCCCGCTGGATGTTGTAGCGTGCATTGTTGACCGTTGCTTCATCGGCATCGATGGCAACAACATCGTGCACATTCTTTCCAAACGCAGCACCGAACAGTCCATAGCCACAGTAGAGATCGAGCACACGATCTTCGGTGGTGGCATTCGCATAGCCCAACACCTTGGACACGAAGACCGGCACCATGGAAAGGTTGATCTGTGAGAACGAGAAGCAGCCCACCTGATACGTGACACCCTGCGATGTGATCGTGTAGACAGCATTCCCGAGCAGTTTCTTGGTGGCGAGACCGTGCAGCGGTCGTTCCTGTTCGAAGTAGTAACGCGAGGCCGATGGGTCGACGTACAACCACGCCGACGTGATGATCGGACATGCCACTTGCGCTGCTGTGATGCAACGGCGTGCGGCGCGGATCACCTCGGCGTCCAGATGCCGTACGTTCAGGATGAGAACATGGTCCTCATACGTGCCACGCACGATCACGTGATTCATGGCCATGCCAAGTGGCGACTTCACATTGTTCAAATGTCGTTCGATGGCACCATAGGCATCGAGGTGCGTCTTCGGCTCCAGAGCGTTGCTCAATGCTGCATCTGCTGCAGAACCATCGCCATGCACGAGGCGCACGGTCTTGCGTTCGTGCCATACACGTCGACGTGATGTGGTGCGATACGCGCGTGGCATGGGTGCTTCGACCAGCGGCAATAGCTGCATGGAAGCCGGTGCCACTTCGCCCATGGACCCAAGGAACTCCGTCACGGCACGCCGCTTCACCTGCAGTTCCTGTTCATAGGAGAGGTGGGCGAACGGTGCCGGCCCTGTTCCGATCTCGGTGCGATACGTGCGGGCCGCCAAGTCGAGGGCGCGTTCATAGGTTCTCATAGTTGTCCTTAGGGTTGGATCCGACGAACCACCATGATCGACGTGTCGTCGTGCAATTGGTTCGTTCCGGTAAATCGTTCCACGTCGGCTTTGAGAGCTTCGAGCATGGACGATGATGAGCGCATGCGGTGCGCGCGTGCACTTTCGATGAGGCGTTCTTCGCCGTATTCCTCTGCTTCTTTCTGTGCCTCCGTCACCCCATCGGTGAAGAGCACCAGCGTATCTCCCACGTGCATGCGAAGGATCCCCTCGCGATACGGTGGCGGGTCTTCGATCACGCCGATCAGCACACCACCTTCGCGCAGCTCCTCCACAGCGTCGGTGCCTCGCACCACGATCGGTGGATTGTGACCGGCATTCACATAGGTCACGATCCCGTCATGTCCGTCGGCTATGGCCAGGAACATCGTCACGAACACGTCGGGTTCGGTATTGTCGCACACAAGCTTGTTCAGGCGTTCGGCGATCTGCGCCAACGACAGATCGAGCTTTGCCAATACATTCAACGCTGCCTGCACGTTGGCCATCAAGAGGGCGGCCGGAATGCCCTTGCCCACCACGTCGGCAATGGCAAAGAGCGTTCGGTGCGAGTCCAGTGTGATCACATCGAAGTAGTCACCGCTGATCTTCTTGCTTGAGCGTGAGTCGGCAGCCACTTCAAATCCACGCGTAACAGGAAGATGCATTGGCAAAAGGCCACGTTGAATGTTGGCGGCAATGTCGAGCTCGCTCTCCAAACGCTGCTTCTCAAGTTCTTCGCGGAACAGTCGATCGTTCTCCAGGCCGATCATGGCCGCATTGCCGATCGACTCCAGGAAGCGCAGTTCTTCTTCGGAGAACGCTTTCCCATCGAGCTTTTCACACACGGCCAACACACCCTTGCGCATCGTATGCACCGTCATGGGCGTTGCTGCGGCGATCCGATGTTCCTCGAAGGCGGCGCGAATGGGCGAACGTTCATCCAGCTCTGCCGTGCGTACCGGATGGACGATGGACTGCAGAGCATCGCGAGCGCCCTCCAGATGGAGCGCACCGGTGCGGTTCACGATCACATGGTCACCGTCGATGGCGTCTTCCACCCAGATCACGAAACTGCTGATCATCAACTGACCCATGAGTCGGAAGGTCAGAATGCGAAGGATCTCGGTGACCGTCGTGGCGGCCGTGAAATCGCGCGCACTTTCGAAAAGTGTGGTCACCATCAGCGTCTGCGTCTGCAGGTCGCGTTGTGCCTGAACGAGCGACTGCACAGTACGTGCATTATGCACGGCAATTCCCGTCATCGTGCGCAGCAGGTCGACATAGACCCGTCCGTCGTCGTCGAGTCCACCGCCGCCAATGGTCGGACCAAAGGCCAGCATACCCATGCACTCCTGCTGACACACCAACGGCGCGAGCCATGCAAGGCCGTGCTGCAACAGGACACGACCGCCCTCGATATCCTCCGTCACCTCCGTGAGCTCGTCCACTTCAAAGCACGGGATCGTGAACAGGGGCACGCCCTTGGGGTGCGAGACCACAAAGGCATCGTTCTCCCGCATCAACACGCAGGCCTTGCGGATTCGCAGCTTCCCCATCACGGACAGCAGTGCCGAATTCAGAATTCGGTCCACGGAATCGGTTTCGGAAATGCGCGAGCTCAGGTCGAGCAAGGAGGCAAGGTTCAAGGCCGAGGTGGCCGTCGAGCTGCCCGAGGTGATGCTGTCCATCCACGAATATACGGGTGCGCGGTCTGGGTGTTGTTGTCCACCCAATGCTTCGTAAGTTTACATCATGAACCTCAACCACGATCTTTCTCCGCAGTGTGGCGCCTGCGCCTCGATGGATCGGTCCATCTTCAACGCACTGCATTCGCCCGACCTTCAAACACTAAGTTTCGAGAAGTCCTGCCGCTTTTACGACCGCAACGAACCGGTCTTTCACGAGGGCAGTTATTCGGACGGCCTCTATTGCATTCACAACGGTAAGATCAAGATCACCCGCATGGGACCGAATGGTCGCGAGACGATCATTCGATTCGCCACGGCCGGAGATACGATCGGATACACGGCCCTTGTGAGCGGCGAGAAGTTGAATGTGAGTGCCGTCGCCCTTGAGCCAACACAAGTATGCCGCGTGCCACGTGAGTCGATCTTCCGTCTCATTCGCACCAATCCAACGTTGGCGATGAGTCTCATGCAACTCATGACGCACGAGCTTGAAGAGTCAGAGCGTCGAGTTGTCGAGCTTGCGCAAAAGAGTGTGAAGGAGCGCGTTGCCGAGGCTCTGCTCGTACTCAAGGAGACCTTTGGGTACGAAGCCGATGGCGAGACGATCTCGATCCATCTGACGCGCGAGGAACTGGCCGATGTTGTTGGCACGGCCACAGAGAGCGTGATCCGCATGCTGAGCGATCTCAAGCATCAGCACATCATCGAGACCGAGGGCACGAACATTCGCATCAAGAATGTGTCGGCACTCATCCGTGTTGCGAATCTGACGGACTGAACTTTCCACACCTGACAAATGTCATGGTGACCGCAACACGGTCTGTCTAGCTTGCCGTCGTGTTACACGCAAGCGACCAACGAACCGACGACGAAGCGATCTGGCTGAATCTGTTCAGTGACCAGCCCGACGTTCATGTACAGCGATTCTCGACGCTCTTTTCGGAGACCGATCGGGCATTGTTCGTGTATGTGATCGTCAAGGGTGCTGTGATCGAACTGAAGGGCGACCGGTCGCACGAAGGCCACTTGGTATCGCTCTGCAAGCATGGGGACGTCTTCGGAATCCGCGTGAGTTCGACCACAGAGGCCACACACTCCGTTCGCGCCATGGCCCTGACGAATTCAGTGGTGCGCATCATGAGTCGTGAACGTTTCATGCAGCTCGTGATGCAGAGTCCCGATCTCTTCATCGCACTTTCCATCTGCCTTTCGAAACGGCAGCATTTTGCGCAAACCCTCGAAGATTCCTGTAGCGGCTCGTCCTTGCGGGATCATGTCGAATACGTGCTCTCGGCCGTTGCGGCGGTCTACGGCATGGATCGCGACCATGCGGCCATCGCTATCCCGGAGCCGCTCCTTGTTGAAATGGTCGGGTGTCCGCAGCCACTTCTCGATGCCTATTTGCAACGATTGGCCGTTGACGGCACGATCGACGTCGATGTGGAAGGAGTGCGTCTCCGTGCGGTCTAACACACCAGTTGCCCATTCTACGCTTGGGAGAGCTACCATGACAGGCACACAACAGGCACCGGCCACTGGGCATGCCTACAGCTCGGACGTCGCCGATTATGCGCGACAGCTTGTGCTCCGCGATCTCAAACGCTCGGAGTTCATTCACGAACTTCGCCGGGAGCTTCATCGCCTGGGCGAACAAACCTCGGGGGACGTCCACGTTTCGATCAAGCGCATCGTCCACTCCATCGATAGTCTTGAGCATCACGAGTCGTCGTGGAACGATTTCATGACGTACTTCGATCAGATCCACGGGGGCTTTCTGACGCGTTTGAGCGCCCGGCACCCGGAACTGACGGAAACGGAACTACGGGTATGCGCATTTCTACGTCTTCCCATGACGTCGAAGGACGTGGCATCCATCATGGGGTGCAGCACGCGGAGTGTGGAAAAGCACCGCGAGCGGCTTCGGAAGAAGTTCGGCCTGACGCCCACCCAGCGTATTCATGAATACCTGAACACAACATTCGCGACGCCAAAGTAGTAGCGCCCTACAACGGTTCGTTCCGTACTTTTGCAGCCTTGGCAACCAACGCCGGCTCCCACAGTTTCGGAACGTCATGGCTCGCTTGTTTCCCCTTCTTCTCTGTCTGGTGTTCGTTGTTTCCGCCGTGGAACTCGCAGCGCAAGGTGTCACCACCGGATCGCTCAGCGGACGCGTCACGACACGCACCGGCTCCACCATCACCAATCTCACCGGAGCGACGGTTCGTGCCACGCACGAGCCCACCGGTGCCGTGTATGGGGCCATCGTTCGTAGCAACGGCAACTACACCATTCGGGGGATGCGAGGCGGTGGACCGTACACCGTCGTTGCCTCCTTCGTCGGCTACAAGTCGACCACACGCACGAACATCAACATCTCCCTTGGCGAGACCGCCACACTCGACCTCGAACTCGAAGTGGTCACGTCGACAACGAAGGAAGTGGTGATCACGGCCACCACCGACGAGACCTTCGATAAGGCAAAGATGGGATCGGGAAGCGTGATCAACGCACAGACCATTGCGGCCGCACCCACGATCAATCGTAGCATCTCCGACATGGCCCGCATCAATCCCTATGCGAATCAGGTGCAGACAGCCGGGAGCGATCAACTGCAGGCCATCAGTATCGCCGGCGTGAACTCTCGATTCAATAACATCCAGATCGATGGTGCCGTGGCCAACGATCAGTTCGCACTCTCCAATTCCGGGACGTCGGGCGGACAGGCCAATGCGAACTTCCTTTCGCTCGACGCCATCGAAGAGCTTCGCGTGAACGTGTCGCCCTACGACGTTCGCCAAAGCGGCTTCACCGGCGGTCTGATCAACGCCATCACAAAGGGTGGAACGAATTCGTTTCGCGGTTCCGTGTTCTTCTTCGGTCGCAATGAGGATCTTGTGGGCCTCAGCCCCGACGCCAATCGTACGAAGTTCGATCAGTTCAAAGACCTGCAGTTCGGTGGACGTCTCGGCGGACCGATCATTCAGAACAAGTTGCTGTTCCACGTGACGGCAGAAGCACGCCTGCGTGATCAACCGATCCAGATCGGCATCAACGATCCGAATGCCCTCAACAATTTCCCCGTGTCGACGCAAACACTCGACGAGATCATCCGCATTTCGAAAACACAATACGGCTACGATCCGGGCACCTATACCACGTTCGTAGCGCGGAACAATTCCATCAATTTGATCGGGCGACTTGACTGGAACATCGACGAGTCGAACAAGATCCAGCTACGACACAACTACACCAACGCCATTCTCGATCGGAACGTCCTTCGTACGAACACGACGTTCTCTCTTTCCAGTCAGGCCAACACCTTCCAAAGCGTGAACAACCAGACGGTGTTGCAGTGGAACAGCATGTTCGGCGGCAACATGGCCAACGAAATGCGCGTGTCGTACACACAAACAAGCGACAACCGCCTTCTCTCCCCTACGCCCTTCCCGCAGATCCAGGTGACCGTTGGTTCGAACCTCAATGTGGTCTTGGGACCAGAGCGGAACTCGCAGGCCAATGCCCTCGATCAGAAGCAGGTGGCCTTCACGAACGACTTCAACATCTTTCTCGATGACCACACGATCACGGCCGGCACGCACAACGAGCTGAGCTTCTTTAACAATCTGTTCATCGCCGATTACTACGGATCGTATCAGTATCCGAGTGTGGCCTCGTTCGCCGATAGTACGGCCAACTGGTATCGTGTAAGCTGGGCGAATGCGGCCGTTGCGGGCTCGAACCCACAACCGCGTGCGGCATGGAGCATGGTGCAGACCGGTTGGTATGCAATGGATGAGTGGCAGGTGGAACCGGAATTGCGTCTCACGTACGGACTTCGCGTGGACGTGCCCATCATGCTCACAACGCCCTATGAGAATCCAACGTTTGCGCAGCGTTTTCCCGGACAGAACACCAGTACCGTTCCGTCGGCGCAGTTCCTCTTCTCACCGCGCGCCGGTTTCAACTGGGACGTGAGCGGAGATCGCACGTTCCAGGTACGTGGGGGGACAGGCGTCTTCACCGGTCGCGTGGCGGCCGTCTGGTTGGCCAATCAATACTCCAACACCGGCATGGACATCTATCGTGGTGCGCTCGGTGGAAGCAATTCTCCGAATGTGATCGTCGACCCCGTGACGCGCGAGCCGATCAAGTGGGACGTCGATCCGCTCAACCCGCCCAAGGCAGGCGACCCCGGGTATCCGGGCTCCGTCTCGACGTCGGCCATCAACATCACCGACCCGTCCTTCCGCATGCCGCAGGTGTGGCGTTCCACACTCGGTGCCGATCTCAAACTCGCACGTGGTGTGACATTCACGGTGGAAGGGATGTATGGCAAGTTCTTGAATCAAGTGGATTTTCAGAACATCAACCTTCGTCGTTCCGGTATGCTCGTATCACCATTGGACGGACGTCCGATGTATGCCGGCGCTTCGGCAGACTCACTCGTTGCACGTGAGTTCACCGACGTCATCGTGATGCGCACGCGCTCCGAAGGCTATCAGTATTCGATGATGGGACAGATCTCCATGGCAGAGAACAATGAGATCATCCCCGGCATCACAACAACACTTGCCTACACGTTCGGTCACACCTACGATCTGAACAGTGGACAGAGCTCGACGGCCACGTCGCAATGGGCGAACACCGATGTTGTCGACCCGAACAATGCCACCTTGGGACGCAGCAACTTCGACGTACCCCACCGCATCGTCTTCAACGCCAGCTATCGATTGAAATGGTCCGCCGATGTGTCGACCACATTCGGTGTGTTCTATGCCGGTCAGTCCGGCAGACCGTACTCCATGTCGTACATCCAAGACTACAATGGCGACAATGCCTCAGGCGGTAACGACCTGATCTATGTTCCGCGCAATGAGGACTTCAACACGAAGATCGTCGTTGCCCCAACGTCGAGCACAGACTTCCGTACACCGGAGCAGATCTGGGCACAGATCATGGCGCTGATCGATGCGAATCCCGCTCTTAAAGCCTATCAAGGACAGATCCTTCCACGCAACGAATTGCGCGAGCCCTGGATCAATCAACTGGACGTGCGCTTCGGACAACGTGTGAACGTGGCCGAGAAGCAGAGCCTGGAGTTCACGCTCGACATTCAGAACGTCCTCAACCTCCTGAATGCCGATTGGGGTTTGCAGCGATACGTGAACTTCCAGAGCGCCAACATCTTCGGACTGAACACGGCAAGCGGAAAGCCATTCGATTCGCAAGGCCGGTTGCGTATGACGTATAACGAGCCGATCACCAATGGCCGATCCGGCATCTACACAACAGACAACTTCTATTCGCGATGGCGTATGCAACTTGGCGTGAGGTTCAATTTCTAATGAAGCACTTCACCCCTACCCTCGCCTCCCTCGCCCTTGCCGCTGCCTTGCTCATCGGTTGCGAACAGAACACAGTGACGTTCCCGATCCCGGTGCCGGCAACGGCGCGCATTGTGAATGTGACCACAGACGTCGACACGTTGACGGTGATCGTCGACTATACCACAACGGTGAAGATCCCGCACGGAGAGGTCTCTCCGCCCATCTCCATTTCGTCTGGCCGCCCTGCACCGTTCGTGCTCATGGAAGGCGATGAGATGCTGCGCCGCGACACGCTCTACTACACATTCGGCTCCGGCTCGTCGCTTGCCTTGTACACAAAGGGCACGAAGACCAATACCGTGGAGTTCCTGCGCGCTGTTCCGGATACGGGTGTGAACACCACGAACGGACTGGCCTACATACGGTTCTCGCATATGGCAACGGAACGTCCGGATGGTGAGCCGTATGTGGACCTGCGTCTTGAACCGAAGGACAGCGTTGTGCTCTCGGGCATGGAACCGGGTAAGACGAAACAGTTCTCGATCGCACCGGGCTCGTATGCCTTCACGGCCATGCAGGAAGGGACAAGCACACCCGTAGCATCACTGTCCACGCGACAGTACGAGGCCGGCGTGTTGTACACCATCTACTTGTACTTCGAGAATGCAACGACCTTTGCCGACCCAACACTGAAGATCTTTGATAACAAGAATCCATAACACATTCGAGAGTTCACGTATGCAGAAACAATTCACGATGATCATCGGGATGTTCCTCCTCGCATCAGCAACGATGCTGGCGCAAGCACCGATCCCGATCGCAACGGCCAAGCAACAGGCCCTTGGTTCAAAGGTCACGAAGGTGGCAGGGCGCGTGACGGCCGGAGCCGGTGTGTTCCGCAACACCGCATTCCTTCAGGATGGTACGGCCGGTATCGCCGTGTTCAACAACACGTTCCGGCTCGGCGTTCAGGTCGGTGATTCTGTCGTGATCGAAAATGGAACGCTCTCCGAGTTTCAAGCCACATCCGGTCAGCCGGGCACGGGTCTCACGCAACTCGTCGATTCGATCCGATTCACAGTGGTGCCGGTCAGTCGACAAGACGCCACACCACGTACAGTGACGATCGACCTTGTGGTCGAGTCGCTTGAAGCACAGCTCGTGCGCATTCGTCGCGTACGATTCACCGAGACCGGAACCTTTCGTGAGCGCACGTATCAGGTGATCGATCGCGACAACAAGTCCATCGATGTTCGCATCGATGGTGGAACCGAGATCGCTCGCAATGCCGTTCCCATCCCCGAAGGCGAGTTCGACATCATTGGTCTCGTGAGTCAGTTCCGTGGCACGTATCAGATCCAGCCGCGCTTTGTGACCGAGCTTGGCCTTCCCCCACTCGAAGTGGACACGGTCGCCAAGTCACGCACCCTTGACGTTACCACCTGGAATCTTGATTGGTTCGGCTGGCCGGATTCCACGAAGGGCCCCACCGACAAGGACCGTCAGATCCGCAGCGTCCGTCAGGCGATGGACACCATGAAGAGCGATATCTACGGTCTTGAAGAGATCACCTCTGAGGAATCTGTCAAGCGCGTTGCCGACTCCATCGTTGGCAACCATGGCTACTTCTATGCGTCCGATATTCCCACCGATCAGCGCATGGCCTTCATCTACAACAAAGAGACCATCACGCCGATCAGTACGGGTCTCGCCGTGAACGGTGGTTCCCAAGCATGGGCCGGCGGACGCTTCCCCTATCGCATGACGTTCGATGCACAGATCGTAGGTAAGGCCAAGCGCATGGTGGTCTTCGTCATCCACGCAAAGGCAACCGATAGTGCAACGGGCATGGAAGATTACAATCGTCGAAAGACGGATGCCGAGACGTTCCATGCGTACTTGAACGACTTCTACAAGGACTCTGCCGTGATCGTGATCGGCGACTTCAATGATGAAGTGATCAAGAGCGTTGTCGATTCCACGCTGCCCTCTCCGTATCGTGTCTTCGCCAACGATGCTGCGAACTGGTCCATCCTCACGGAATCACTCGATGCTGCAGGCGCATCGTCCTACATTCGTGGCACAGGATCGATGCTCGACAACCTCATGGCCACGAATGAAGTGCTGCCCATGGTCTATCGTACGTTCATCGAATCACCGAATGCCTACTTGAGTTCATACACGACCACAGTATCGGACCACTTGCCGGTGACCACGCGATTCTACGTTGATGGAACGACGGATGTGAACGACGAAACATCGGCAAGCGCCTCGTCGTTCCTGCATGTTGCACCGAATCCGATGTCAGCACAGGGTCGTGCCGAACTTGTGATCGAACGTGCAGGCACAGTGCGCGCCAGCATGATCAATGCTCTTGGCGAGGAAGTGGCCGTGCTCCTCAACGAAGAATGCGCACCACAGGTTCGCCTTCTTCAGATCCCCGCACAAGATCTTTCCGTTGGCATGTACTCGCTTCGTGTTCGCATGAACAACGTCACCGTCTCGACGCCCGTCGTTATCGCGCGATAACACACGTCAACAACGCTATAGCTGCCGTCTCTGTACGAAGCCTTTGCGCACTGATGCGCCAAGGACGCAGGGACGGCAGTTTTTGTAAGAGCCCTTCCTCGCGCTCGGAGAATCCTCCTTCGGGCCCTACCACCACCCATACCTCCCCTTGCAACGGCGTAGGAGCCTTTCCGTGCACGTCGCCCACCACCACCGAGGCGGTGGCAGGGATCAAGGCGGCAAGGCCGTCCATGGTCATTTGCGGATGCACGGTGGGCATCCACGTACGACCGCACTGCGTGAGCGCAGCGCGTGCCTTGGTGATGAGGCGTTCGATGTTCACGACCGGACGTTGCGAGTGGTCACAGTGCACCGGAATGAAGTGCGTTGCACCAAGCTCGACCGACTTCTCGAGTGCGAACTCGAAACGGTCTCTGTTGTCCATCATCCCAACGCAGACGACGATGGGATACTCGGGTGGCGGATCGACCTCATAGCTATCGATGCGCAACTCCATCACTTCCCGGTCGATGGAGACGGCCGTGCAGATGTATCGTGCACCGGCTCCGTTCAAGACGCCCACCTGTTCTCCGATGCGGATGCGGAGGGCATACAGGTGGCGTTGTGCTTCCCGCCGTGGAACGATGATCCCAGATGTTGCGGTGATATCGGCGTCGTAGATGTAGTCCATAGGTGCCACGAAAATGCAGTATTTTCGCCGTTATGAACGACTTCACCTGTATCGAGGTCTACCAACCTCGGCCCCGCATCGGAGCGATCAAACTGGATCGCCCGGAAGTATTGAACGCCCTCTCATTGCAAACGATGGTCGAGCTCGTCCGCGCCTTCGAGGCCTTCGATGCCGACCCCGAGATCCGGTGTATCGTGTTGCACGGCAACTCGAAGGCATTTGCTGCCGGTGCCGACATCACGGAGATGTCGGACGCGACCACGGTCAACATGATCGAGCGCGACCAGTTCGCGCGATGGGATCGCATCCGTCAGACCAAGACGCCGGTGATCGCCGCTGTGAGCGGCTTCGCCCTCGGTGGGGGCTGCGAGCTGGCCATGCATTGCGACATGATCGTGGCAAGTGACACGGCACAATTCGGTCAACCCGAGATCAACATCGGCGTGATGCCCGGTGCAGGTGGCACACAGCGCCTCACCCGTGCCGTCGGCAAGGCCTTGGCCATGGAGATCGTGCTCACCGGTCGGATGATCAGCGCACGTCAGGCACTTGCGGCCGGACTCGTCAATCGCGTGGTCCCAGCAGAGGTCTATCTTGACGAGGCATTTGCCCTGGCCGAAGATGTTGCATCGAAAGCACCGCTTGCCGCACGCCTTGCAAAGGAAAGTGTGCTCAAGGCCTTCAGTACCACGCTTGAAGGTGGACTTGAATTCGAACGCAAGAACTTCTATCTGCTGTTTGCGACGGAAGATCAGAAAGAGGGCATGGCAGCATTTGTCGAGAAACGCAAACCAGAATGGAAGGGCAAGTAAGATGACGTTCGAGACCATCCTCTACACTGTTGAACATGGCGTCGGAACGATCACCCTGAACCGACCCGAATCGTTCAATGCTGCTAACGAACAACTGACCACGGATCTGCAAGCCGCCCTGGCCGATGCGACCACCAACCCTGATGTGCGCTGCGTGGTGCTGACAGGTGCAGGCAAGGCCTTCTGCTCCGGACAAGATCTGAAGGACGCACCGAAGAGCGGCTCGAAACGCGATCTGACCGACTCGTTGCATCGGCGCTACAATCCCATCATCCGCGCCATGCGCGCCATGCCCAAGCCCATCATTGCCGGCATCAACGGCGTTGCGGCGGGTGCAGGACTGAGTCTTGCCCTTGCTGCCGACATCCGAATCATGAGCTCGTCAGCGCGCTTGGTCGAGGCCTTCATTGCCATTGCCTTGATCCCCGATTCCGGTGCCACCTATTTCTATCCTCGGATGTTGGGGTATTCGCGCGCATTCGAGTTCGCAACGTTGAACAAGCCCATCACGGCCGATGAGGCGATGCACTTGGGCATGGTGTCCATGGTGGTCGCGCCGAAGGCCTTCCCTGCCGCCCTTCAAGCCTATGCCAAACAGTATGCGCAGGGTCCGACCCAGTCGTATGGATTCGTCAAGCATTTGCTGCAGCAGGGTATGACGTCGACCCTTGATGAAATGCTCGAGCAGGAGGCCGTGTTCCAGCAACGCGCCGGCGATTCTGCCGACTATCGCGAGGGCGTAACGGCCTTCCTGGAGAAGCGCTCACCTACCTTCACCGGATCATAAATGGCAAATGCACGACCAACACTCTTCGAGCAGATCAAAGACGTCGATCGAAGCTCCGAGCAAACGGGACTGCGCACCTCTCCCGTGCTGCGTTGGGTGATCATCGCCTTGGCGGTGATCGGTGTTGGGTTCTTCCTTCCTGGACGAAGCGGCGAAACGCATCGACTGGCATCCGACAATGCCATGCTTGGCACGATGTGGAACGACGAAACAGTCATCTCCGACTTCACGTTCCCTGTTACCAAATCAGAGTCCAGACTGAACACCGAGCGGGAGCAGGCACGTCGATCGACGCCGTGGGTCTTCACGATCGACCAAGCACAAGAATCTCGTGCCGGTGCGTTGGTGCAGGCCGTTGTGCGCGACATCGATCAGAACACGTCAAATGCATCCATACCCCGAGCGATCTACGATGGCATCGCCAATTCATCGGCGTCATCCCGTCGGTCGTTGTCGCAATGGTTGAGTTCGCGAGGTGCCGACCTCGTGCGGAAGATCTATCAGCACGGCCCCATGAACATGAGCGCCGTTGCTGCACCCGGCGGAATGATCGTTGTGCAGATCGACCCGAAGACGGAGCGACTCCTGTCCACCACCGAGACCTTCGACACGGCATCCGTGGCACAGCACGTATCTGCGGCCAGCACGTCATTGCCTGATGATGTGCGTGGCGTTGCACAATCGTTGCTTCGCTACGTCTGCAAGCCGCAGTACCTCTATTCCGAAGCGCTCACCGAGCGCGCTCGCGAAGGGTCTGCGTATTCTGTGCCGCAGACCATCGAGATCGTCCATCAGGGAGACATCATCGTCCGCAAGGGCACGAAGGTCGATCAACGAACGATCGACAAACTCAGATCGTATCGCGATGCACAGTTCCTTCGCAGCGATTCACGATTCTCCTTCTTCGTGGTGCTCGGAAGTCTTGGTCATGCCATGGTGATCATCGCCATCCTGCTGTTGTATCTGTACTTCCTCCGTCGCACGTCGTATGAATCCAACGGACAGTTGGCTTCGCTCCTGTCGTTGCCGGTCATCACGGCAGGCATGGCCTGGTTGAGCGTAGGCATCTCGACGAACCTTCCACTCGAGTTTGTCGTGATCGTGCCGGCCTTTGCCATGTTGATCAGCGTGCTGTACGAAGCACGCACGGCCTTCATCTGCACGCTCGTGATGGCCACCACGGTATCGGGTGTTCGCGGGAACGATTACGGCATCGGTCTCATCCTGCTTGTTGCCGGAATGTTCGGTGCCTACACGGTGAACAACATCCAGAAGCGGACGCAGATCTTCACGAGCATCCTTGCCGTCTTCGGTGGTTTTGCCATCACCATTCTCTCCATCGATCTCGAGCGTGCAACGGCAGGCGCCATGATCCTCGAGAAGCTCATCCTGGCAAGTGTGAACAGTGTGATCTCTCCGTTGATCGCCTTTGGTGTGATCCTTTTGATGGAGAAGCTGTTCAATGTTGCAACGGATCTTCGTTTGGAGGAATTCGACGACCTGAACCACCCTCTGCTCAAGCAATTGAATGAGCGTGCACCAGGCACCTATCAGCATACGCTCTCTGTTGCTCGTTTGAGTGAGGCCGCCGCACGTGCCATCGAGGCGAATGCCCTGCTCGCGAAGGTGGGTGCGTTGTATCACGACGTGGGCAAGCTCGAGAAGTCGGAGTACTTCGTAGAGAATCAGATCGACATCGACAACAAGCACGACAAGCTTCCACCCAAGAAGAGTGCGGCCATCATCCGACAGCATGTGCAGGACGGGATCGATCTCGCACGGGAGTACGGACTGCCGGAACGTATCGTCAAGTTCGTTCCGATGCATCACGGCACCATTCTCATCAAGCACTTCTATGCAAAGGCTCTCGATGAGTCACTCTTGAAGGATGCTGTGATCGACGAGGCCGACTATCGGTATCCGGGGCCACGTCCCGACTGTAAGGAAGCGGCCATCGTTATGCTTGCCGATGCCAGTGAAGCACTCTCTCGCGTGCTCGAGAAGGGACAGCGCGAGGACCTTGAAGCGGCTGTGGAGAAGATCATCGTCGACCGATATTCCGACGGTCAGCTTAGCAATACCGACCTGACCATGCACGACCTCGACCGGATCAAGGACTCGTTCGTGCGGAACCTCCTCGGCAGCACACACCAGCGCATTCGATACAAAGAGGTTCCCGAACCCACCGAACCGCCGCCGGCATCATGAGCGACACCGTTGTACCGGAGCTCCCGCGGGCCCTGCGCAGAGATCTGACGCAATTCTTGCAGTACGTGCGCCTTGAGCGCGGGCTTGCAGAGACCACCATTGCCTCCTATGCGCACGACGTCGAGCTCTATGCACAGTTCCTTGCATCCAAGGAGATCACATCGTTCGCCGATGCCACACTGGCAAGTGCACGCATGTTCTTTCATGCACTCACCGATGCCGGTCTCACCGGGTCATCGCGCGCTCGCTACCTTTCCTCCATCAAACACCTTCATCGGTATCTCTTGGCAACCGGCCGTGCAAGCGTGAACATCACGGATGCGATGGAGCTGCCCACGTCGAAGCGACATTTGCCCGATGCCCTTTCTGTTGCCGACATGCAACGTCTCCTCGACGTGATCGACACGTCAACACCGTATGGCGTTCGCGACCGTGCATTACTGGAGACCATGTATGCATGCGGACTTCGCGTCTCCGAGGCGGCAACGCTCCGACAACGCGATGTACTGTTTGACGTGGAGATCGTGCGTGTCTTTGGGAAAGGCAGCAAGGAACGGATCGTGCCCATCGGCGCATCGGCGTTGCAATGGATCCACACGTATCAAACAACAGCGCGCTCACATCTGGTGACCTCGGCGAACAACGATGATGTGCTCTTCTTAAGTCGACGCGGCACCGGCCTCTCGCGCATGGCCATCTGGAAGATCATCGACCAAGCGGCCAAGGCCGCACTTCTCTCGCAACATGTCCATCCACACATGTTCCGTCACTCCTTTGCCACACATCTGTTGGAGGGCGGCGCCGATCTGCGCGCCGTGCAGGAGATGCTGGGGCATGCCGACATCTCCACGACGCAGATCTACACGCACATCGATCGCAACTACGTGAAGGAAGTGCATACGCTCTTCCACCCTCGGGCATGACGCACAGCACACGCACGATATCGTTGCTCTTGCTGTTGCTATCGTGCACGGTTGCCACGGCAAGCGATGCCGTCAAGACCGGCATCGACAACATGCTGGACACCGACTGCATGCTGCTGCGAAACAAACGCATCACGTTGGTCTCGCATGCTGCGGCACGCACACGCAACGGACGGAGTACGGCGGAGGTGTTGGCGCGTCGCACCGACCTACAGCTTCGACGCATCCTTGCACCTGAGCATGGATTCTATGGAGTGATCCCGGCCGGTGAGAATGTTGCGAACGATTCGATCCAGGGTCTGCCGGTGCTCTCGCTCTATGGTGCATCACGACGTCCGGACCGATCAATGCTCGACAGTACGGACATTGTGGTGATCGACATGCAGGACATCGGTGTCCGATCCTACACCTACATCAGCACGATGACGGAAGTGATGGATGCTTGCGGCGAGTACGGAATACCGGTCATGGTCTTGGACCGACCGAATCCGCTTGGCGGCATGCTTGTCGACGGAATGGTGCCCGATGATTCGGTCCGCAACTTCATCTGTCGACTCCCCATCCCCTACGTCCATGGCTGCACCATGGGTGAACTGGCCACCATGCTGAATGCCGAGCGATGGATCGCCCATCCTTGTTCACTCACGGTGGTGAAGTGCAAACGATGGAAGCGAAGCATGCGGTGGGAAGAGATCGACCTGCCATGGTATCCCACATCACCGAACATCCCCAGTGTTGCGGCCATTCGCGGTTATGCAACACTCGGACTCATCGGAGAGCTTGGGCTCTGTTCGATAGGCATCGGCACGGCATCGCCCTTCACCGTCTTGGGTGCGCCCGATATGCCGAGCGACTCCATTCTGCCTCGCCGCCTTGCACATTACGGCATATCGCTCATGCCCGCACGCTTTACACCAAGCGTGGGCAAGTATGCACGGACCGTGTGTTCGGGATGGTATTACTCTGTCACACAACAGGAGCGTTGGCGTCCGTTCCTCGCAGCACTTGCCATCGTTGAACGCTTACAAACGTTGAGGCCCAGCTACCTCGACGATTCGATCGCCACATCGAAGACCGGGCGCATGTTCATCAAGGCAACTGGCGGTCCGTCGATCCTCTCTGCGATCGTTGACCATGCACCGTGGGAGCAACAGGAAGGACTGTCGGTGCGCGGTGTGGCCGCCTTTCTCCGACTACGCGAGAAGTATCTGTTGTATCCGTGATCAGTCGTTCGACGGAGGAACCGTCGAGCGCAAGACGTGCGAACGCTTCATCACGCCAACGCCAACACTCAGGCGACGGGTGAGCGGATCTTCACCATCGAAGAAGACGTGATCCCCTTCTACGACCATTCCCGATGAACCACCGCCATCGAGATTCATCGCATTGTAGCATCCGACCAACCGCATGATCTGCGCCATTTGCTGCAGCGTTGCACCCACCACATGCTTCTCGTGTTGCGTTGTTTCCACGGCAACAAGGAAGATGTGCGCGCCGCTCTTATCGGTGCCAATGGCCGTGCGCGCAAGGTTCTGTTGAATGAACCGTTTTCCGGTGGACCCTTCGAGTGCCGCTTCATGCTTGGCAACACCGTTGCGCACCAGTCGCGGCGTGCCACTCACGGCATTCATGAACTTCACGGAGCGATGGATGTTGGTGGAATAGGTGAGAACGAGCGTGTCGCCCGGAATGATCTTCGCACGTTGCATCGTACTGCGTGGTACCGAGGCAATGCAGCCGCGAAGCGGGATGTCGACCGTGCCGGTGTCCACCGAGATCACCTGACATGGGATCGGCTGATTCACGGAAGGTGATCGCAGATACCGCATTCGGATCTTGACCATTGGATACTCGACGTTCACTTCGCGCTGGGCCTGCAGGATCTCGCGCTTGAGCTGTTCCTGACTCAGGGCCACCTCCGTGGAATCTCCCGCCGTGAAGACCGTGTCCTTGAGCGCTTCGGCAAAGGCACGTTCCATGAGCTTCGTCTCGATGTGCGGGATGGTCGTGCCGGCAAAAGCATTGTAGATCACGGCCGTGGTACTGTCCTGTCGACGGTTCACACTGGAAACGATCCACGACTGTGTCCGTGCCGAGAGCGACGCCGAGATCCGAAACGAGTCGATCGTCATTGCACCATTGTTCTCGAAGAACGCGCTTGACCATTTCTTGTAGGCGTTCATTTCCACGATCTCGCCATCGATCATCAACGGACCGATGGCCGTGTTGCGATAGGCTCTCCAGAAATTCCCGTTCACGAGGGCGAGCACGGAGTAGTTCGTGGTCGAATCGTAGCGATGCGCCATGTCCTTTAAGCGCTCCAGTCCGTCGTGCAGGTTCTCTCCCTTTACCAACCGCAGGGCATTGCTCTGCACCGTGCGATCCATCGAGATCACATGGATCCGCACCGGACTCGATCCGTTGCTCGTGTACTGCACGTAACGAACACCCGGCGTGATCTCGCGTTCACGGTCGACAAGGATCTGCGTAAGCGGCACGATGCGTTGACGGCGCTTCTTCTTACCCTTCGTGGCCTTCCCTGCCTTACCGCTCTTTGTCGCCTTCACGGCCTTCTTGGACGAGGCGGCCTTTTGCGTCGTGGCGGTCTTCTTCTTCGTCGCTCGATGCTTTTGACGAGCCTCTACCGTACCAACGAGGAGCAACAGGATCAGAACGGAACACAGGGTACGGAGGAAGGCGGCAGGGATATGATGGAGCGGTCGGAACATTCGTTCAAATTTAGGGCTCCGTGGCTCGGTAGCCAACGGAAAGGGCCGTGTTCTTCTTCGTAGTTTTGCACCATTGTCTCTCACATCCCGCAAGCACTTATGAACGATGTCGTCCTTGTCCAGCCTCGCAACGGTTATGCGATCCTCACGATCAATCGACCCGAGAAACTCAATGCCTTGAACGCCGAAGTGCTCGAAGCGCTTGAGCGAGCCGTTCGAACGCTCGAAGCCGACGCATCGATCCGTTGCGTCGTGATCACCGGTGCCGGCGAGAAGGCCTTTGTGGCCGGTGCTGACATTGCCCAGCTCCATGAGCAGGATGCCCACACGGGTAGACTGTTCGCAGAGTTCGGACAGCGCGTCTTCAATGCCATTGAACGATCCGGCAAACCCTACATCGCCGCCGTGAATGGCTTTGCCCTTGGTGGTGGGTGTGAGCTTGCCATGGCATGTCACATGCGATTTGCTACGGAGAACGCCAAGTTCGGTCAACCCGAGATCAACCTCGGCATCATCCCCGGCTATGGCGGAACACAACGCCTACCGAAGCTCATCGGCGCACCAAAGGCGCTGGAACTCATCCTGGGTGGTGGGATGATCTCTGCAGCAGAAGCATTGTCGCTCGGACTCGTCAATGCCGTGCACCCGCAGGCAGATCTGCTTGCCGTGGTCGAGGCACTCGCACAGAACCTTGCCACCAAGGCGCCACTGGCTCTGCATGCCTGTTTGGAGGCCGTGCGTGTGGCAGCGGACACATCGCTGCTCGAAGGCCTGCACGCCGAGGCAAGCATTTTCGGTCGAGTATGCGGCACCGCCGATTTCAAAGAAGGAACCCAAGCGTTTCTCGAGAAGCGCACGGCGCAGTTCAGCGGACGCTAAGGCGTGGTCACCCTGATCGACCTGGTCTACAACGTGTTCCTTGTGCCACTCCTCGCGGCATGGCTACGAAGTCATACGATCCTGGGCGGAAAGCTCCATCTTCGCGTTCGCGACGAAGAGGCAGCCGCAGTGAAGGCCGCACAGACACACACGGTCGGTCCACGCTTCTGGTTCCATGCGGCCTCCATGGGCGAGTTCGAGCAGTGCATTCCCGTGATCACGGCCATACGCGCATCGGTGCCCGATGCCGTGATCATCGCCACGTTCACGTCGCCGTCGGGATATCGCCACGTGCAGCGCACGAACGTGGCCGACATCGTCCTCTACCTTCCCGTGGACTCAAGACGCAATGCCCGTCGATTTTTCGACGTGCTCCGTCCGGATGTTGGCGTGTTCGTACGGTACGATCTCTGGCGAAATCATCTGTTGGAAGCTCGACGCAGACATATTCCCGTCCACGTGATCGATGCCACCGTCCCTGCCATGGTTCGCTACCGTTCATTGCGAGGCTGGATCGCCGACATGTATCGTTCGGTGACGTCGGTCACGGCCATGACGCACGATGACGCCGACCAACTCGGGTCGCTCTTGCAACGCACCGTGCCGTACTTGCCGGATACACGGTACGACCGGATCCTACAGCGCATCGCCGATCCCGATCCCGCCATTCTTGCCTTGCATCGGTCGGACAAGATCACGGTGATCTTGGGTAGCTCTTGGAGCGAGGACGAGGAGATCTTCCTTTCCGCCTTTCAACACCTTGCCGATGCACGGATCCGATGCATCATCGTCCCGCATGAGCCCACAGCGGCGCATGTGCAGCGATTGCAGGAGAAGATCGAGGCAACACTGCTTTCCGCCATCACAGATCCGTCGTTGACGGGGCATGTGATCGTGGATTCAGTTGGGTCGCTGTTGTCGCTCTATGCGATCGCCGATGCAGCAATGGTCGGTGGCGGATCTGGAGCGGGTGTGCATTCGCTGGCAGAGCCGGCGGGATATGGACTGGCGCTTGCATGTGGTCCGCACATCCAGCGTTCACGCGACGCAGCCGCCTTACAAGCCGCGGATGCACTCGTGGTCGTCCGAACCACGGCGGATGTGACAGCCTGGTTGCGAACGGTGGTCCTCGACCCGGCAACGCGCAAACAGTTCGGCGAACGCGCACGGTCCGTGATCACGTCGCGTGCGGGATCCTCACGTCAGTGCGCCGACATGATCATCCGTTCGCTCCCCTAGCGAACGATGTGTACCGGCACCGACGCTACGTGTGTGCCGGACGTGCACTGCAATACATACATGCCCGGATCCAATGATGAAAGGTCGACGGATGAACCGCTCGACGCCATGGTCCCATGCGCAACTGTCGTCGACAACACGCAACGACCGTGCAGATCGATCACGCAGATGCGGCAGTCGTCGGACGTCGCATCGTCCCACTGCACCTGCACCATGCCCGATGTCGGGTTGGGGGTGCATCGGAGAGAATTAGTTCCTACGTCAGCATCCCGAATACCTACCGTCCGTGGTGGGGTGAGTTTCAAGATCATGGTCGTGAGATCATCGCTGCTGAGATAGACCGAACCATCACGATGCAAGGCAAGACCGACGGGTCTCGCCCATGCCTGCTTGGCGATCGAGTCCGTCATGAATCCCGTGCAGAAGTCACGAACACGATCGGCAATGGTATCTGCGTCCGAGGCGAATTCGAGGAAGACCACTTTATACCCTGAGGCCGGCGTTCGATTCCACGAACCGCGGAGCGCAATGAAGCAACCATTGGCATACGGCTCGGGAAAGCCCGCGGGAGCGAATTCCATGGCCATAGGGGCTGTGTGAGCAGTGAGAAGGGCGGCAGGGGGCACCATCGATTCGAAGAGAGCAGTGTCCCTTCCCGTCATCGGGAGGATGTCGCGGTAGTCCCCATTCGAAAGGTCGAACCAATTCTTGTAGTGATACGAGAACGGATATCCATAGAAGCCGTTGTCGCGAACAATGTCGACCCATTCCGGTGGGATGTTATCGCCTTGCAGGTCGCTCCCGTTATTATTGGCCCAGAGTGCTCCGGTGCGCGGATGCAACGTCATTCCCACTGCGTTGCGGATCCCCGTGGCATAGACGCGTCGATCCTTCCCATTCACGTCAAAGCGTTCGATCATCGCACGCTGCAGCTTGCCGCTCTCCGCTTCCCGATCTGCATTTCCATTACTCCCAACGCTCACATAGAAAGCGTTGTTCAGCGAATCGATCACCAACGTCCGCGTACCATGTCGCCCCCCGCTCCAGTTGGGGATCACGGTGCGGTCGATCACCGTGCGACGACCTTCCCAACGAAGATCGCGATCGGCATCTTGAAACGCGACCACCCCGGATTGTTGGCAGACGTACATCGTGTCTCTCCAGAACCGAACATCATGTCCGGTCGAGAACCCACTCGCCGCCACCACAACGGTATCCGCCACACCGTCCCGGTCTCTATCCGGAAGGGCAAGCACATTCTGTCCGTTCATGTTCGCCACATAGAGCACGCTATCCGGTCCCCACGCCATGAACCGTGGTTTGTTCAGTGCAGATCCGGCATAGTACACCGTTGCAGTCCACCCTTCGGGAATGTTGACATATCGGTTGGTCTGCATGCCCGGCGCACTCTTCCACGCTGGTGGAACGGTGATAAGCGTGCGTACGAGACCGTCGGTCACCATAGGCGTCATGGGAACGGTACCCGGACTCACTTCTTGTCCACTTGTTGTACCAACAAGCAATGCTGCTGACAAGATCACATGCACGAAGGTCTTCATCATGGCTTCCTTTCATCCTAAAACGAAGCATCCCCCTCTTGCGAAGAGCAAGAGGGGGATGCGTGGAGATAGCCTGTTGGGCTTAGCGAACGATGAGAAGCTTCTGTGGCTCGCTGGTGAACGGACCGCTTACAACTTGATAGTAGTAAACGCCGGCTGGCAGTGTGCTCACGTCGATGGAGAGTTCATACGAACCAGCATCTTGTGGCTGATCGATGATGTCCATGACCTTCGAACCGTTGCTGTTGTAGAGAACGATCTTCGTCTGAGCGTTCAGACCGATCGAGTAGCTGATGACCGTTGCACCGCTGACCGGATTTGGCGAGATCGGGCTGACCGAATACTTCGTCGAACCAATGTCAACGATACGCAGTTGCTTTGCACAGTCAAGGATCAACGTCACCTTACCTGGCTCGTTGTTGAAGACAACGAACTTCTTGTTGTTACCATCTTGGTCTGGAGCGATGGCAATGTACATCTCAGGTGTGATGTCGCTGGTTTGAACCTTGCCAAGATAGGCGTCGAAGACGATCGTGAAGAGCGGCTTCTTACCATCAGGCAACAGCGCTGGTGCACCTGGTGCTGCTGTGAAGTCAAGTTCGAAGAATCCTTCTGTTGGCATTCCGGTGACCACCCAACCCTCTGTGAGGGATCCTTCGGTGATCATCGTTGGACGTGCTTGAAGGATCGACTTGTCATACGATACGCGGATACGGAACTGACGAACGGCGCCAAGGTCGATGCCTTGTGGAGCATTGCGGAGTTCAACCGGTACGTTCACTGCATCACCGATCTTCACTTGATAGCCCTTACCGATGAAGTCGGTCGTTTCCAGATAGATACCATCACCGGTCAGGTATGCCGTGTCTGTTACTTCTGGAGTGCCTTCTACACTGAATGGGATCGAAGCGAGGAATGGCGAACCTGTACGATCTGGAAGGCGATTATTGAGGTTCTGACCAGCGCTCTTCTTCGAGACGAAGTCAGGTGTGAAGCGTACGCGCAATACTGCCGTTCCATTTGCAGGAACGTCGATATATGGCGTTGATGGCGACACGATCTCATACTTGATGTTGTCTGGTCCTTCGATCGCACCGATGTTGATACGGATCGCAGCAGCGAAGCCGTTCTTGACACGTACGTCCTTCTCGATGGAGTTAAAGACGAACTGCTCGAACGTTTGATCTTCTGCCGTGATCGAACCCTTGATGTCAGCTTCACCGCGGAGCAGTGGAGTTGGATCTTCAGGTGCATCATCACCGACGATGTATGGGCACTCTTGCAGGCCGGCTGCCTTCGGATCGAAGATCACTGGAACTTGAAGTGCCTCACCGCCGACGAGTTCAATTGGATTCGTCGTAGATGGTGCATTCGACCAGCTTGGATCGATGGCGAAGTGAACTGCCTTCGGGTTGCTTTGATCGATGGCGATCGATGTGATCGTAAGCTTCATCGAACCCTTCGTATCGGACGTCAGAGCGTTCGACAGCGATGGGTGTTGATTCGTGATCGTGACCACGCCGGTTGCCTTGTCGCCAACCGTATAGATCACTGGATTGCCTTGTGCATCACGTGTCCAGTCGTAGCCCATTGCAACAACGTGTGGCTGACGTGCAGTACCATTGGCATCAGAATATGCTTCGTTGTTCTCTACACCAGCTGCCTCAGAGTAAACAGAGATGCGATAATCGTAGATCCGCTCAGCGTCACGTGTGCCGGCAACTTCCGTTGGCGTAAACGTCACGTTGAATGAATACGATGTTGCATTTGGCTGGATCTCGTCAGGAACGTTACCACCTTGGCTCATGAGCGTTGGTCCAAGCGTGAAGTACTTCGCGTCGGCGCCTTCGATGGCGATACGCTTGATCATCACGGACTTGTTTCCTTCGTTCTTAACAGAAGCCGTTGCTGAGTAGCTGTTGATGCCCTTCGCTACCTGCCACGCATCGATGACGCGCTCATCGAACGAAGGAGCAACAACGCTAAGATTTGCTTGCGTTCCTTCACCCTTCCAAACGGAGTTCGACTTGATCTTCTTCGCAGAAGAGTAGAATGGGACGTCAAGTGCGTGCTTTGCTGGTTCGCCTTGTGGACGATACGTAACATAGAACGTGTGCTTCTCACCCTTCTTGATGGTCAGCGGAAGCAGCTCATCAAGGTTACGGATGTTCGAGAAGTATTGGCCTTGTGCGTTCTTGTAGTTCGCGACCTTGGCCTTGTCATAACCGGCAACGATGAGGTCAACTTGACCGCGGTTCTCGATAACAACCGCCTTCTCAAGTGATCCTGCGACGGGGAGACGGCCCCAATCCTGATCGTAGACGTAGATCGATGGCTCATCGCCACGGATCTTGAGTTCCGTAGTGACCTGATCATAGCACTCGAGCTTTGCGATCACAGTGTCGATCTTCTGCTCTGTCGTGGTGATCAGTGCACATACGTTCACGACCTTCGACTCTCCAGGTCCCAGCATGAAGGTGCTTGGCTCGAAGGAGAATGTCGTTGGGAAGTGCTTTGCAATGAGGTTCTTGACATTAAGGGCGCGATCTTCGCTCTTGTTCGTGAACGTGATCGTGCGGCAGGTCTTGGCATCAAGTGGTGCAACACCGAAGTCGATCGAGGCAGGATCCCATGCGAGCTTATCTGCCGTATAGGTGTATTCCTTCTCGACATACTTGCCGGAACGCGATACGACGCGGATGATACCGTGAGCGTCCTTCGTTGGATCGATCACGTTCACTTGGAAGTTCACGGTCTTGTCACCGGAGTTAAAGTTCTCGTCTTCGATGAGAACATAATTCGTCAGCTCTTCAGCATAGACAGCGAAGATCGAACCGCATGTGGAGTTTTCAGGAAGGATCTTGCCAACGCCCTTGACGTTACCGCAGATCATCTGCTCGAGAACTTGCAGCGAATCATCGCATGGGATAGCAAGGTCGATCGCAACCGGCGTACCATAGGCACGACCCATTTGCATACCATCCAGCGAACCGTAATTCCATGCTGCCCAACGGACGTTCTCGGAGACCGACTCAACGACGTGGTCGCCGGAACCGATCGGCATGCGGATCTGGGCATATGGCGTGCCATTGATCGTACGAAGCGAGCCACCGGCGATCGAAGCAAGTGCCTTGCCATCGATCTTGATCTTCGAAACATCTGCCATACGGAAGGCGATGTTGAAGAAGTTGTCCATTCCTTCAGGTGCCGTGAACACACCGTAATTCACCCAGCGATCCGTCGAAGGAACGTATTCCAACATTGGCATACCGGCTTCAACCGTCGGGTGACCTTGAGGTGTTTCGACGTTCTTGCCATCACGATCCTTGCCGATGGCGACCGGCGGGATCACGTTCGCCCACGACTTGCCGTACAGACCGCAGAGTGCAGGCTTCGATGTCTTCCAGACGGCTGCCGTTTCTTGCGAGGCCACGATGTACGATTCGCCCTTGCGAAGTGTCCGGTGATTCCTCATTGTTCCATCTTGACGGACCTCAGAAATGACAGTACCGTCTTCAAGCGAATTGAAGCGGATCACGTCACCCTTATCGTCGTCGATACCAATGGCGGAGCCTTGGCCGTTCAAATTCCCAACCGTTCGACGAGGTGTGTACATGGATGGAACGGTCACGAACTCCGTACCGGCCATTTCCGTTGGCAACATGGCATCATGCACGTTGTTACGAACGAAGTGTGCTTCAGCTTGCGCGCCGAAACGTGCGTCGGGAGGTAGAAGATCAGGGAAGCGCATGATGGCCACCTTCGTGTGACCAGACACAACGCCGACCGGCTTGCTAGCCTTGATGACCGTACCGGAGAGGTCGGTTGTGAATTCCTTCGTGAGTGGCTCGTCGATCTTACCCTTGATGAGGAAGACCTGGCCCTTCATGAGTTCAACCGTTCCCGTCTTGCCGGCTGGTACGGAAGGATAGTCTGGACCACCTTCAGTTTCCCATGTTGGTGTGAAGTTCACGACCGTGTTGTCCTTGTCGGCGATCACGATGATCTGACCCGGACGATAGTGGAACTCCGTCTTGCCGTACCGGTCATTGTAGAAGTTCATGGTCGAATACATCTTTCCCCATGCCTCTACCGGGAGGTGGCGAGCAAGTTCGCCGTTTCCTGTCCATGCTTGATACGTCGAAACGGAGATCGGACGGCTTGCCGTTACTTCAAGGCCATAGCCCTTGATAACGTGCGATGTCGTCGACTCATTTCCGTCCGAGCTCGGCATCATGAACGAACGAGGGATCGGCACCTTGATGACCTGGTTCGGATTGACCGTGTAGGTCTTGTCGATCTTCGTACCGATGTCATTCTGTGCTGCACTTGTGCGAACACGAACAGTGGTCTTGACCTTCGACGAGATGAAGAGCAACATTGGATTTGGCAATGGCTCTTCCGATGCGCTGGCCCACACTTGCGGGAAAGCGACAACGTACTTGCGACCTTCCACAAGGCCCATCGTGCCCTTGCGTTCAGCCACATCTTGAGCTGACAGCACACCAAGTGCCGCAACCAAGGTAAAGAGAAATACGCCGATGAATCGGCGACTAGAGGAAGCAATCCGCATTGCGAGATCTCCCAAAATGGTAGGGTAAGGATTGAACGTTTTCGAAATCATATTCATCATTGTTCTACGCCCTTTACAGCGCACGTCGCGCTATCATGTAAAAATAGCAGGAAATTGCTTTCATGCAAATTTCCTGACGCTTTTACAGGGATTTTCTGTTTCCTAAGATAGAACAACACCTAGATGTTAAAAAGGTTACACAGACGCCCACCGTTTCTTTTGCACACCGATCCACCGGTTCACCTTTGGCTCGAGAGGCATCATGATCACGGCCAGGATCGCCCCCACAACGACGTCGATGCCGTAGTGATATCGGAGGTAGACAGTCGAGATGATGAGCGACCCCCCAACGACGGCAAAGAACCACCGGTACCTGGATCGAAGGCGGAAGGCGAACAGGATATTCACGAGGGTCATCATGGTATGTCCGCTTGGCATACAGTCCCGGTTGACGAAGAGCTCTGGATGCATCATGGTGCGGGCCACTCCCCCGCCAACGTCGACGATATCCCGGAGCCACGGTGTTAGAAGAAGGCCCGGAAGGTCGACGTCAAGCGTGTGGAAGTTGTGGAGCGTGAACCGTGGACCGATGGCCGGCATGATGAAATACAGGAGGTAGGAGACGTAGTAGCAGAATGTGATCCCCCGGGCAAAGACCTCGAGATTCCCCCTCTCACCCTTCCGCCACCACTCCCATGCCTGCATGATGGGCATGAGATAGAACAGGAAGTAGCAGATCTGGAGGTATTCGGTGAGTGCCGGGAAGGAGAATCGCTCCAGCCAGGTTGTCGGGTCGGTCCCGAAGAGCCAACGGTCGGCGGCAATGAGCTCCCTGTCGTAATCCACGGGATGGACGACGTGGACGAAGACGTGGGTCTGGTCGTACATGAGGTAGATGACGGGGATGACGTAGAAGTACCGCAGTGCAGTGAAGAGCGGACTTCCGGTGATCGACGCCAGAAGGACCACGGTCATGATCATGAGGCCGATCATGGCATCCTGAAGGATGACACTCGAGGCATTGACCACGTCGCGATAGTAGATGAGCGACAACACGGAGTAGATCACCATGATGACGGCGGTGTATACGTCGATCGCGATGATGGCCGACCGGAGTTTGATCCAGATCTGCCGCGATGCCTCCGAGGCACCATGGAAGATGTCGTTCCCGCTCATGCCGGCACCTTCATGAGTTCGGTGTACAAGACCACCATGTCCTCAACGCGCAATTCCTCTGCACGACGTTTCTCGATGTCGATCGGCCCCGTGGATCCGGCGCGCGACCGTGCCGACGTGCCCAGATGTTGCTGACAGAAGTGTTCGAGCGCATTCACGAGCACCTTGCGGCGTTGCGAGAACAGGGCCCGAACAAACGGCATGAACTCCTCCATCGGCACGCCGAACCGATCGGAATCGTCCAGGTCGAACCGGACGACGCTCGACGTCACATCGGGTCGAGGGAAGAAGCTCCCGGGCTTGACGTGGAAGAGCAGCCGCGCCGCTCCGGCCAGCGACGTCGCAATGGTGAGGATCCCATACTCCTTGGTGCCGATATCTGCCACCAAGCGTCGCGCCACCTCGCGCTGCATCATGATCACAGCCCTCCCTACCACCTTCCGCACCTCAAAGAGTCGGAACAGGATATCGCTCGTGATCGCATACGGGATATTGCCGATCACTTTGCATGCGGAACGGGGTGTGGAGCCGAACAAGGCGGCAAGGTCGAGTGAGAGGAAATCGGCATGCAGGAATTCCACGCGAGGATCTGCGGCCCACGGTAGTGTCCGACAATGGTCGATGGCACGTTCGTCAACGTCGACGGCAATGATGCGCGATGCAGGCGAGGCAACGAGCCGCTCCGTGAGCATGCCCTTGCCGGGACCGATCTCGATGACAACGTCGCCCGCCATGATCTCGAGCGCATCCACGATCTTGTCGGCCGTGCCAGGGTCCGTAAGAAAGTTCTGACTGAATCGTTTCCGTGGTGCAAACCCGCTCATGTCTTGGCGAGCTCCGCAAAGGCCTTGGCAAATCGCGCCCACGTCGATGGCAGGTCTTCGCTCACCACCTTCACATCGGCGAGAACCGGCATGAAGTTCGTGTCGCCATTCCAACGCGGCACCGTATGCAGATGCAAATGGTCCGGGACGCCGGCACCGGCATGGCGACCGAGATTGGCGCCAACATTGATCCCATGCGGTGCGAGCACGTGCTGCGTTACGCGAACAGCGGTCTGAAGCACGGACATCATGGATGCGGCAATGGCAGGGTCGAGGGTGGCAAGGTCGGCATGGTGGACATTGGGGGCGACGAGGAGATGACCGGCATTGTACGGGAAACGATTCATGACCACGAAGCAGTGCTCGAACCGGGCGACAACGAGCGATGCAAGAGAGATCTCCGTTGCTTCGGCACAACGACAGAGAAAGCACCCCTGCTCATTGCGCTCATCGGCCGTGCCGATGTATTCCGATCTCCAGGGCGACCACAGTTGGTCCATACCTACCTCCGAAAACGACAATGCCCGCTACGAGCGGGCATTACCGAAGAATGTCGTGATGCAGTTCTTACAATGCGAAACGAAGATCGACCCCGGCCTGAATGGCATTGATGCGGAGGTTATTCGACGCAGAGACCTCGGTGATACCGAAGTTGTAGTACAAGCATGGTACAAGCAACAACTTCCCGATCGGCATTTCGTACTGTACGCCGGCCTTGATGGCCAAACGGATGCCGGATTTGTCTGGGATATTATCCTCACCAGTGATGATGGCGCGGTTATTGTTGATGTATACGTAATTGTTGTCCGGATAGAGCGACGGATCGAACTGTGCGTTGAGCGGCTCAATAAGCTCCATGCGCTGCTGACGCGTAACGCCGATCGGCACACCGATCGTCGGCCCGATCACCACCCCGAAGTTCGAATTGAAAAGGTTCAGCTTGTAGATGGCCTCGAGGTCGATCGTGCTGTACTTGATCTCGGCCACGTGACGCACCGTCGAGTAGACGATGGAACCGTTGCTTCCATCGATCGACGGAAGACGATCACCCGGCTGTTCATAATAGGCTGGCATGTAGTTGTACACCACTCGCGCGATGATCGAAGATTTGCTCTCCGATGGTTTTCCGAGCATGTACTCGGCACTGACGCCCAAATAGTAGCCGTTCGCCGTCCCTGACGTGAAGTCAGGACACAGCACATCGCCCGAGACGGACTGGAAGCCCGACGAATGGAGCGACCGGTTATAACCGGCGACCGGTCCCACATAGATGCGAGGTCTGGCCTTGTTCGGTTCCAGTGGATTCGCCAGTTCGCCTTGTCCGACCGCAGGCTGTTGCGCCATTGCACAGCCAGCCGCACCAATGAAAAGACCCAAGACGACTGAAGCAAATTTCTTCATACGCTCACCTCAATTGACGATAATCACGGGAACAACCAAGCTCCCGCTCATGCCCACGACCACAACCTGATACCAGCCCGCGGCCAACCTCGAACAAGGGAATTTAAGATACTGAGTTCCCTTTTTCAAGGATAAATTTTGCCCAATCGTAATCCGTGCTCCGGTTTGGTCGATCAGGTCCACCTGAACGACCTCGTCGGCCGTGGATGTGCATCGAAGATCAAGATACGATGTAGCAGGCATTGGCGCTACTTGCACGTCGATAACGGGCATTGCACCAAAGCGGATCGCACGAAGATTCGATGCACATAAGCTCACACCAAAAACGGCGCTATCGGTCGCATTCACGGTGCAATTCGTTCCCATGACGCCTCCATGGATCGTAGAAAGTGTCGCATCCTTCCACAAGATCCCGACCGGAAGGCCCCACCGTACAGTGAATGGCGCGAAGAGCGGACGAGTGGACGTGAAGGTATGGAGCGGCCCATTTGAGACCATCCGCAGTTCCAACGTCCCTTCTACACCGCGTTCCAAGATCGTTGCCACCACCGTCCCCGGCACGATACGATACCGTTCTGCGTCCGCGCGGATCGCCACTTCGAATGGGATCGGCACGGACAACGCAGCCTGCACACCTGCCACGATCTGCATCGTCTCTTCCGCTCCGGGTGACGTGGTCACGCCGGCCGGTAGATCGATGGTGGACGGCGAGAGCTCAAGGGTGAACCGGTGCGTCTCCGTGGCGGTGAGCGTATCGTTGTATCGGAAGATGGCCGTGAACACACCGTCGGAGCCCGCATCGGCAATACACTGCACGGTGATCTCGACAAGGGAATCGGGTTGGACCATCACGGGATACAACGTCGTGTCCCCTGCCACCGTGCCGCCATTCAACCTCATCTCGATGCCATTGAGCTTGATGATGGTGTTGCCCTGGTTGCGGAACTGCACGGTGACCGGAGTTTCAGTACAGGCGACCATGGTGGCAGCTGCGGCAATGGATGTTGTGGCCAGCGTTGTGTCGAGACCAACGACCATGGCCGTGAGGTGCACGCGTGTGACCACGCGACCGTAGGCAGGGGCGGCATCGTTCGTGATGTCGATCCAGGCATCGTGCCGACCGATCCGTTGTGGCACAAAGCCGACGATACCACTCACGTCCTGACCAATGGCAAGCGTCTGTGGTGCAAGCACCGTTGGTTGCAGTGTGAAGGCCGCGACCTCCGGACCACCGGTGGACACTCTATCCACCGTCAGCGCTTCTGTTCCGGCGGCCGCATAGATGCGGCACAAACTGTCTTTGCGTTCGTCGAGACGAATGGTACCAAGGTCGATGTCCTGCACTACGATCACGGGAAGCGTGCCCTCACCAAGGAATCGCACGGTCACGGTATCGTGATACTTCCAGTCGACAAGGACGTTCGTCGTGGTGGACCAACGTCCAACTGCCGTTGGACTGAACGTTGCATCCGAAATGGCTACGCCGGCAGAAGCCACGTAGATCGTTCCTGTGCCCCTTGTTGCTAACAACGCCTCCGCAGAGTACTGCACCGTGTCTCCTGCGACGTCGATGGCACGAACCGTGCAGGGCGCACTACCGGTGTTCCGCAGGGTGAACGTGGTGTCGTTCGTGGTTCCGACACGACGTTTGTTCCAGTCGACCACGACATCGGCAAGACGAGGTCGAATGCCTCTTCCTCGATATCGAACAACATCGGTCAACAGCGGTGAGGCATGGACCGTGTCCGTACGTGACGTTGCCGTCTCGGTGCTCGGTGTGAAGCACACTTCCATACGTAACGTGTCTCCCGGAGCCAGTGTACGCGGCAAGCGCAGCGCGACGATGTTGGGTCGATAGTCGGGATAGGTGGCACTGAGCGTGAGCGAATCGATCACGACGTCGATGGTGCCATTATTGACGATGGACACGGAACGGCAGAGCGTATCACCGATTCGCACAGCGCCAAAGTCAACATCGGTGGTGGCAAGGGAGGCAAGGAGCGTCATCGAGAGACGCACTTCTTTCTTCAGACCGCATGGCAGGTCGATGAAGATCGTGCCGTAGGCCGGTTGCGCCGATCCGTCGAACGTGAAGCACACATCCAGGAGCAGACTATCGCCGGGTCCGAGGCGTACCGTATCCGGAAGAGGATCGCGAATGGAGTATCGTTTGTCTCCCACAAGTCGGATGCGCGGAATGACAAGCGATGTGGTATCGGTGTTCTTGACAACCAAAGTCGAGCAGATCTGTCCGCTTCCGCCTTGGAACTTCATCGTGGCCGGAACGGACACCTTGGGTGCATGATACGTGTAGAGCCATTCCTTGCCGTTCCCCTGAGCGTCCCATGCCTGGATCACAATGCGGGCATCCTTCCAGGGATCGCTCACGGAGGCGTCGATCGTAACAGTGCCATTGGTGTCGAGCGGACCGTCAAGTTGCCACGTGTAGTTCGTCGTTCGATCTCGAAGGACGACCACTTCGTAGAGGTCCTTCGTGAACCCGGTATCCATGGCTGTGTCGGCGATCACACCTTGGAGCCGGAAACAATCATTCGCCAAATGATAGTTGGGTGGAGAAATGTCCAGTCGACGTCGGGGTTCGAACGATGCGCCGAACATGTTGGCGTAAGAGTCGACGAAGGTGGTCGCATACATCACGCCGGAGAAGGCTCCACTGTCGACCTCGAGAACATAGACTCCCGCATTGAGTGAGAGCTGTGCCCAGTGGAGATCCGTACCGGGAATGGTCTGCGTGAAGATGTCGGGCTCGAGTTGGGAAACTAGTCTACCGTTGATGGTGAACGTGCTGAGCCCTTTCGACTCACAGAGGACGTTCACGAAATAGTAGAAAGGCTGCGGCTGGGGGACGCCCGTCTGGAACTGCATTTTTGGAAACTGGAACAGCGCTCGCGTGGCAAAGTATTGCACGGGCGGAACGATCACCATCGCCGGGTCTGCATAGTTCGAGCCGGCATACATCTGCGAGACCATGAACTGCGCCACCAACGTTGGTCGATCGCTTTCCCAACGCGTTGGGAAGCGCACGTCGCGGTACTCCACCCAGTCGCCTGCATTGGCCAGAACAGCTGTACCTGTGCCCACTGCCGAGGTGAAGGTGACCGTGGTGTTGTCTTGCGATGCGACGATGCGGATGAAGTCTCCCGACGTGATACCGCTTCCGAACGGCACCGTAGCGTGTTCATTTCCCCACAGCGACGTCGGTGGCAACATCTCCACCAAGTGGTCCTTCGAGATGCGTGTCGTACTGCTCAATGGAATGCTCACCCGTGCATTGCCGGATAGGAAGGCAACGGGTCTCGTCGATGAAACGAGCGATCCGGTGAGATCACCTCGCCCCCTTCCGTCCTTACGCGATTTCACAAGGAAACATTCTCCGCGTTGCAAGAGGACGCTTGCCATCTGGCCTGCCGCTACTCCACCCTCTGTTGGTGAACTCGGCGTGTACTGCACCATGGTGTTGTCTTCAACCGCCATCACCATGAACTCGGCCTGACGCTGCGTTGTGTCCACCAATCGTTGATTGATGCTGGACGCGTCGCTCGGGGGATAGAAATCGTTGGTTCGTGTGACGGCACGGTACTCCGTGCCAAGGTGCTTCATCGGAAGGGCGATGTACGTGTCCGTCGATGCAGCCAGCGTGTTGATCGCATAGACGACGACGGGTACATCTGACGTGATGAACACGCTTTGACGCATGGGTCGCTCACTCACATGCATCATCAGATGCGGATCGAGCGTTTCGGTGTAGACGGTGTTCGCCTGTACGTTGCGAATGAATCGTGAGCCGTTCGGGAGGTCGATGGTGACCGTTGCGTTGTAGTCGGAAGCGATGAAGATCTGAAGGATGAGACCATCATCGGGAGGCTCATAGACACCTGGAACGAAGACGTCGTTTTGCATGAACCCGACGACGAATCTCGTGTCTTCGAACGACGATTGATTCCGTCGCGGGAGGACACGTTCGATCTGTGCATACGCGTCGCATGCACAGCATACCGTCAGAATGTACAGCAGGATCAACGACCTCATGCGCGCCTCGGAATGGCACAGTCAGTACATGATAAGAAATTGTCGTTGAATTGGTCACGGTTTTGGCGGCAGGACGAACCGAGGCCGATCTTCACGCCAAATAAACCCTGGCAGGCGGTGATCGGTTACATGACCGGCCACGATCCGTTCGGGGTGCTGTTCGCCATGGACGCCCCCCAGCCAATAGACATCGTGTGGCTTCCCGTCCTCGAACTCGGCTTTGATCGTGTCGGATGTGAAGCGGGTAAGGCCTTCGGGGCGCTCGTCTTCATAACGATACGTGATGCTTCGTGCGTTCCCAACCGAGGTGAGGCGTCGCAATGTGTCGGCCTCAATGGTAAGCGTGATATTGTCACCGCTGATCTGATCGAATCGGTCAGGATAGGTCGTATCGGTCCTGCTCACGAGCATGGCATGTTGGATCCCGTCGATCCGGCTGACCGTACGCTGGGGCGCCAACACACGTATGGAATCGGCCACGAGCATGGTGGAGTCGTTCCAGACCACGGGCTGGTCGAAGAGCTCGATGATACCGGTGCCTTCGTTATAGACCATGAGGGCACCACGTCCGGCGAGGTGTTTCCCGGCAAGCTCCACGTTGCGCCGGGCCGTGAAAATGGTCGTATCGCCGCGCTGTTGTTCCAAGGTGTCGGCAGACACGAGCAGACTATCGTTCTCCAGCTGCCACGACGATGCCCGTCCGTGCACACGCATGAAGTTGCCAGGCTTGTCGTACAATGCTGTGTCCCCCACCAGACAGGCAGTGCCGGCCTTGTTCCAGACAACAACGGAGTGCAGTGCACGCGTGAGCTTCGTGTCGCGCTCATACACGAGCGTGTCCGTCCGAATGCTCATGCTATCGTCCGTCACACGCACGGAATCTCGGAACACAGCCACATGCGTCTTCGTGGAGTAGGTGCCGCTGCGGGATGTGATCGTTGTGGCCGAATCCACCACTCGCACCCCGCCGAGCGCCGTGGCTAGAAAGGTGGCTCCGTCGTACGTCATGATCGGAGCCTTCATGACCATGGAACCTTGTGTCACGATCACATTGCCAAAGAGCTCTACACGGTTGACGTCGAGATGATGCACGGCACGCTGGCACGTGACGACAACGTTTCCCTGGACGAAGCGGACCCGACCCATGAACTCGCGAACAGACCCGTCACTCACCTGACTTCCCAGGAGACTGTCGGCATTCGTCAGGATGATGGGTTGCTGAGGTCCTGTTTCCTCCTGCCCAAGGACTGGGAAGGCGGCAAGGAAAACAAGGTGAAGCGCAAAGAAAAGCGGCATATCGACAAATCTACGGTCCACAAGGGCTATTTTCGTGTACATCATCATTCGTAAGTCAACGTGTACGATATCGGACTCCTCCCGCGCGAACGCGCCATCATCGTTTCTGTGACCCGCAAAGGGGCAGATCCGAGGGTGACAAAAGAACATCTCGACGAACTCACCTTGCTGCTCGATACAGCAGGAGCCGACGTTGCCGCCAAGCTCACACAGGAACGTGAACGGCCCGAATTGGCCACAGCCCTCGGTAAGGGCAAGGTGGAGGAATTGAAGGAGATGGTCACCCAGCATGGTGTTTCCATGGTGGTGTTCGATGATGATCTCTCCCCCATGCAGGTGCGGAATCTCGAAGAAGAGCTGAATGTGAAGGTCCTCGACCGAACAGGCGTCATTCTCGACATCTTCGCTGCCCATGCCCGATCCGTCGAAGCGAAGACACAAGTGGAGCTCGCACAACTCGAGTACTTGTTCCCGCGACTCACGCGCATGTGGACGCACTTGTCCAAACAGTTCGGTGGCGTTGGGACGAAAGGTCCGGGAGAAACGCAGATCGAAACGGACCGACGGATGTATCGCACTCGGATCGCACGGCTTCGTGCGCGCCTTGTTGAGATCGACCAACAACGAAAGGTGCAACGGAAAGGACGTGAGGCCTTTCCGCGCTTTGCCCTCGTCGGGTATACGAATGCCGGCAAGTCTTCCTTGATGCGCGTGCTCACGGAAGCAGATGTGTATATCGAGGACAAACTGTTCGCAACACTCGATACCACGGTACGTGCGTTCGAATTGCCGGGTGGACAAAAGGCTCTCCTTTCCGACACCGTTGGCTTCATTCGCAAACTGCCGTCGCAACTTGTGGCGTCGTTCCGCACCACGCTTGCAGAAACACTCGAGGCCGACGTCTTGGTCCATGTGGTCGATGTAGCCGCCCTCGATGTGCACGATCACATCAAGGTGGTCATGTCCACGCTTCACGATCTTGGTGCCGACACAAAGCCCATCATCCTCGTCTTCAACAAGATCGATCTGATCACGGACCGACATCGTATCGACGACATTGCCTCCGAGTATCCGGGATGCGTCTTCGTTTCCGCAGAACGCGGCATCAACATCATTCGACTTCTCGACAAGATGAAGGATACCTATGAAGAACAGTCCGTCACCCAGACGCTGTTGTTCCCCTATGGTTCGATGAAAGAGGCCGCACGCCTGTATGAAGACGCAGAGGTCCTGCTTCGCGAGGACAAGGACGTCGGCGTCTATTTGTCGGTCAAGGTCCAGAGCGATAAATTGCCCGCATTCTCCAAGCGCTATGGCGCCTTCTTGATCAAGCACCACGACGAAACGTTTGAATAAGGTACACCCCATGGCAACTCTTTGGATCGCACTCATCGCCGTCTCCACCTTTGTGATCACGATCTCCATTGTTGTGATCGGCGAGGAGACCCACCCTCTTGTTGCCGTGCTCGCCTTTGTGGCCGTTGGCTACGTGGCCTACAAACTTTTCCAGACGCGACTTACGCGTCTCTGAGCTGACGTATTCCACGGCTGTACTCCATGCTTCGCACTCTTTCGATCCGGGACTTTGCCCTCATCGATCACATCGACCTGATGTTCGGTCCCGGCATGACCGTCCTTCTCGGAGAGACCGGTGCCGGGAAGTCGATCATCATCGATGCCCTATCAGCCGCACTCGGAGAGCGCATGTCGTCGGACATTGTCCGCAACGGCTCGAAGAAGGCCGTGATCGAAGCTACGTTCGATGTGCCACCGCATGTGCACGATGTGCTCCGCACGCACGACCTGGATTGGGACAACCCTGAACTGGTGTTCCGTCGCGAGATCGCCGCCAGCGGCACCTCGCGCTGCTTTGTGAACGACACGCCCGTGCAGGTTGCGATCGCACGCTCCATCGCCGATCATTTGATGGACTTCCACGGACAACACGACACGCACGGTCTCTTGCAACCCGCCAGACACACCGAAGTGTTGGATGCTGCGGCGGGACATGAGGCATTGGTCCAGGAATTCCATGGAACGTGGGTGCTTCTTTCCGACGCCCTTCAACGCTGGCGCGAAACATCGGCACGATCGACAACGGCCGAGGCCGACATTGCGCGCTTGACGTTCATTCGCAACGAGATCGCCGCCATCGATCCTTCCGTCAACGAAGACGAGTCCATTGCCGACGAACTCCGTCGTGCGGAATCGTCCGAACAAGTACTCGCTCATGCTGTTGCGGCACGCGAGGCGTTGCACGATGGCAACCCCTCTGCCTACGATCTCGTGAGTCAGGCGCGACAGCACCTTGCCGCCCTTGCTCAATTCGATTCCTCCCTCTCCCATACCGAAGAGGAACTGCATGCCGCTTTGGTCGTGATCAGCGAGGCCGCGAAGGTGGCAGGGCGGTACGCCGAACCCGAAGATTTCTCGCCGGAACGGCTGGAAGAGCTTCGCGGACGCTTGTCGGCACTGCAGCGTCTCCGTCGGAAGTATGGCTCGTTGGACGAGGCCATCGCCGTGCGTGATCGTGCAGAGCGCGAACTGGCCTTGTTGGAGAACTTCGACGAAGCACTGGCCGAACGCGAGGCTGCGTATCGGACGGCACAGGAAGCTGCCGGCACAGCAGCGCAGAAACTCTCCAAGGCGCGCAAGAGCTTTGCAACATCGTTCGCGAAGTCGGTCACGAAGTCGCTTCACGAAATGGGTATGCCGTCAGCCGTGTTCGGCGTGGACCAATCCACCACGGACGTGGCCCAGAACGATGCCCATGTTTCCGTCAAGGTCGGCTCGAAGTATCTGCAAGTGGGCTCGCGCGGGATCGACGCCTTGGAGTTCGTCTTCAGCAGCAATGCAGGAGAGCCGTTGCGGCCATTGTCGAAGATAGCCAGTGGAGGAGAGCTTTCGCGTGTGATGTTGGCCATCAAACGGGCCGTGGCCGCACGCGGACAGATCGGCGCGCTCGTGTTCGACGAGATCGACACGGGTATCAGTGGCAGAGTTGCCCGACATGTGGGTGAAGTGATGAAGGAGCTCTCGGCTCGACATCAGATCCTTTGCATCACACACTTGGCGCAGATCGCTTCGCTTGCCAATGACTACATTGTTGTTGCAAAGACGGAGACGGCAACGTCGACGACCGTTTCTGCGACCATGATCGACAAAGACCGCGCCGTCCAAGAAGTCGCGAAGTTGCTGAGTGGCGTAACGGTGACCGATGCGGCTCTTGAGAGTGCACGGGAACTGATGATCCAATCTTGATCGACCGAATTCATGCTGCAACCGAATCCGAACTCCTATAACACAAGTTTCTTGTCGGCACAAGAACTCGAAATGCGACTCGCTCCCAAGGTCGACCCTTTGTCGATGACGCGGATCCTGGACGCCTACGAAATGGCGCGCAGTGTACACGAGTTCCAGTTGCGCAACGATGGAACGCCCTACTTCCATCACTCCACACGCGTGTGCAAGATCCTGCTCGACGAGCTCCACATCTACGATGCCGACGTGTTGGTGGGATCGTTACTGCACGATGTGCTCGAAGATTCCGACACAGTGACGCGCACGGTCCTCGAATACAATTTCGGCAGCTACGTTGCCTATCTGGTCGAGACGCTCACAAAAGATCTCTCGAAGGCGAAGTCCAATCCGGATCAGGTGGACATTGAACATGCAGAACGATTGAAGCTTGCCAGTGCGGACTGTATGGTGATCAAGCTCGCCGCACGACTCGACAACTTCCGCTGCCTGCAGTTCAATCTGAAGCGCAACCCCTTGGTCTATGTGCGCAATACGTTCGAGCGCTATCTCCCTATGGCAGATGCTTCCACCGATGTGCGCCTGCATCGCCTCTCGGAAGAGATCAAGAAGGAAGCGAACAAGTTCTTAGGCTGATGGGATGTGCTTTTGTTTTTCCGCATGAATGTCGGCATACGGCACATAGATCGCGAACAGCACTGTTGTCACGAACCATGCAATAAGGACCATCAACACGCGCGATGGCGACGTACGCTTCTCCGGTACGACGGCGGCATCGAGCTCCACCACGGTTGGAATGTCCTTGGCCTCTTGGATCGCCTCCTGCATACGTTGCGATTCCAAATAGGCATTGATCTGCTCTTTGATCTTGATGTCTCGCACGAGGTTCGCATAGGTGCGCGTGAGTTGTGGCAACTGATTCAACGGGATCGAGAACTCGTCCCCTGCCTCCATACCCCCTGCCTGCACCCTGTTGTATTGCTCGCGCAGAGTGTTCACTTTCTTTTGCAGCATCATCACTTGCGGTGATGATGGTTGGAAGTCCTGCTCGACCAGTGCCAACTCGATCTCTGCCTTCGAAAGCTCGGTGCCGATCATCACGGCATTCTGCACAATGGCGGACAGTTGTTCATCAGGTGCCATGACGTTCGTCTTCGACTGGAACTCCTGCATGAGATTCTGCAACGAGTCGATGAGCTTCCGGTTGCTGCCAAGCACGCGCTCGATGTACAGGCGCGACCGACGGGCTTGCGAAACGCTCTTTTCGCGATTGATCTTGTCGAGCATGATGCGCGCAGCATTGCCGATGTCGGCCGCCGTCTTCGCTGCAAGTGCCGGCTTGTTCCAGAACGGAAGCCAACCCGTCGATACTTCAACATCGATGGTCACCGTACCGGTCTTGCGAGCTTCGACCACCATGGCGTCGCGCAACTGCTTTTCGAAGTCTTCGTTGGTGAGACCGGCGAACAATGGATTCTCGCGAAGCTTGAGCGTATCGACGATACCGAGCAAACAGGACCTTGACTTCAAGATCTCCACGAAGACCAGGGCCGCTTTGTTCTCGGCCGAACCAAGACCAACAGCGATCGGAGCACCTTGCAGGAGCGATGAAAGACCGCCGCTCTGGTTCTTGCTTTCCGGCGGCATGATGGACGACGTGGAGGTGTACGTATACGGAACCACGAAGCTCAGTACAACGGTCAGCGCGACCACCACCGAACAGACACGTACATACAGGGGAAGTCGACGTCGGTACCCTTCCCAGATCAGGATGGTGCTCATTACTTCAACCTCACGATCGTGAAGATGATACCGAAGATCGTGAAGATCTGCGCCGTGATCGTCAACGCCTTTGTGAACACATCGATGAACTTGGTCTCCGGTTCATCAAGGATGAGCACGTTATCACCGGGTTCAATGGTATAGTTCTCGCTCTCCGCCGGGAACTGGTCTCCCTTTGGCTTGATCACAAGCGTTGCGCTCTTATCGGCGCGGAAGCTATAGCCACCGGCTAGGGCGATGTACTGCAGATAGTTCAGGCCTTTTTGGTACACGATACGACCTGGATTCCGAACACTTCCTGTGACGTTCACATAGAGACTTCGCTTGGGAACATAGATGGAGTCACCATCGCGCAACACCGGATTGTTCACCATGTTCTTCTTGATGAAGAGCTCAGCAAAGTCCACCGACATCACACCCTTCACTTCGCGGCTCTTCGTTCGGTAGTACTGTAATTCATTGCTGCTCATTTCGCTTGGGACAAGGCGCGACAAACGCTCGTACTCCTTATCGATCACGTTCATCTCACTCGTTCGGATGATCAGTGCATCTTCCACCGATGCGTTTTCGGTGAACATACCGGCGCGTTCGATCACTTCGGTCAACCGCGTCTGCGTTGGCGTAATGGCATACTTCCCGGGATACAACACCTCGCCTGCCACGATCACTTGTTCACGATCGTTGAACTTCGGCACGGCGCGCACATAGACCCGGTCACCGGAGCGCAAGGCCATGTCTCCCGGCAACGGGATCGTCGAATAGATCGCCGTCGGCCACGATCGCATGTTCACAGAATACACGTCAAGTCCGGTCCCTGCTTCGTTGGAGCGTACCACATGTACAGAGTCGAGAATGGCGGAAGGGAGGAATCCGCCGGCCATGCGAATGAGCGTCGACAGAGAATCGCCCGGCAGATAGTCGAACGAACCCTCTCGCGCTACTTCACCCGAAATGGAAATGGTGTTCTTGAATGTTCGCAGCGGAACGATCACGCGATCGCCGCCAAGGACGGTGGGATTGGCCGACTTATCTCCGAACGACAGATATCGCTGCAGATCGACGACCAACGGACTCGTTGAGCCTTCGCGCACTACCGTGATCCCGCGTACTGATCCCGTATCCACGATCCCACCGGCACGTTCGATCACATCGAACACGCGATCGGCCGCCGTGGCCGTGATCACCGACGGAATGCGCACGGCACCAAGAACATAGACCTTGAATTGGCGGAGCTTCTTGAGCGAGACATTGGAGGAGGCCGAGCGATAGACCTTGGCCACTTCCAGCTTGATCAACTTTCTCGCCGAATCCAGCGTGAGCCCTTTCACCGACATTGCTCCGGCTCGCGGAATGATGAGATTCCCTTCGGGCGTGACCATCAGGTCCAAGTGGATCGACTCCGATGCCCACACACTCACGGTCACGATATCGTTCGGGCCGAGGATGTAGGTCGAGGCATCGATCTCACGCTCAAGCAGTCCGGCGGACTCAAGAGCAAGCTTGGTGGCACGCTCCTGTCCGACCGTATCGTACTGACCAGATGCTTTGGGGATAAAACGCTTCGTCTTGAAATTGTCCAATTGTGCCAGAACGGACAATGGGATCAACGTACATAGAAGCGCCGCAACGAGAATTCGCATAGGTGCAAAGATACGTCAAGGCGTTGCCATTCAGTAATTTGCGGGATGTATGCTCAACAGTTGCTCGAAGCGGCCCGCGCCGCCGCTCAAGAGGCCTCGGCCGAACTCGTTCGCGGTTTCGGCACGGCCATGGAACAAAGCAGTAAGTCCGGATTGCACAATCTGGTCACCGAATACGACGAACGATGCGAACGCATGATCATCGATCGGCTCCGTGCCGCCTTTCCCGAGTCGGGCTTCCTTGGCGAGGAAGGTGGCAGTTCCAATGAAGGCGCTTCGCTTCAATGGGTGATCGATCCGCTCGATGGCACGGTGAACTTCGCCCATGGCATCCCCATCTTTTGCGTAAGCATTGCAGCCGTTGTCGACGGAACGATCACGGCCGGTGTGATCTCGGCGCCCATGGTTCGCGAAGAGTTCACGGCAACCCTCGGTGGTGGCGCCTTCTGTAACGGCAAACAACTGCAGGTGAGCAACACCGACGAGATCCGAGCATCCATCCTCGTCACAGGCTTCCCTTACAACGTCCACACCGACCCAGACCACTGCATCGAACAGTTCGCCGCCATGGTCAGCAAGGGCATTCCCATCCGTCGCCTCGGAAGTGCCGCCCTCGACCTTGCCTATGTTGCCGCCGGCCGATTCGACGGCTATTGGGAAGTGAGTCTGCATCCCTGGGACATGGCAGCAGGGGTCTTGTTGGTGAAGGAGGCAGGGGGCACGGTGACGCACTATCATGATCGCCCCTTTGTCTTGGCCACTGATAGTATCGTGGCAACGAACGGACAGATCCATAACGAACTTCTTTCGATCCTTGAAAGTGTTGCACCATGACCGTATGGCCAATGTCAGGCGCAGGCAACACGTTCGCCGTGATCGACAATCGCACCACTGCGATCCCGCTGGCAACGATCAGCGCCATCACACCGTCGTTGTGCGACCGCACATCGATCTCCTTGCGCGCCGCAGAAGGTGTTCTCGTGTTACAGCGCATGGACGACCACTCGTTCATCGGTGACTTCCTGAATCCCGACGGATCGTATGGAGCCATGTGCGGTAACGGAGGACGTTGCATCGTGCGTTTTGCCGTCGCCCGCGGATGTACGCCACGCAATGATGGGACGATGGACTTTGTCCTGAGCGGCGAATCGTACCATGCCCAGATCATCGATGCCGACAATGTTGCCATTCGATTTGCCGCACCACGATCTGTGCAGGCCTATGCCGCCGGGGCGTTGCACGGCGTGTCGGCAGCACTCGTCGTCGTGGATGTGAACTCCGACCATGCCGTTGTGCGCGCGTCGGATCTACAGATCGCTCCTGAAGAGTTTCGTTCGTTCGACCTTGCCGCCCTTGCCCTTCCCATCCGACACCATGCTGCCTTTCCACGTGGAGTGAATGTGAACGTGTACATGATCGACGCTGACGGCGTGATCCAGCTTCGAACCTTTGAACGTGGCGTCGAAGCCGAGACCGGCGCATGTGGCACCGGCGCGCTCAGCACGGCCGTGACCGCCGTCATGCACGGCGAATGCGGCAAGGCCGTGCGTATTCAACCGCCAAGCGGACGTGTTCTGCAGGTTGCAATCCTCGATAGCAACGAAGGCATGATCCTGCAAGGAGATGCACTCTTCGATGCACCACCCACCGAATTCAACATCGATACGAGAACCTATCAATGAGCACCACCATCATCGACCGTGTGCGTGAACTCTTCCCGCGCATGCAGGAAACGCGCCGCCATATTCACCGCAATCCCGAACTGTCGTTTCAGGAATTCGAAACGTCGGCCTACATCCAGGAACGCCTCACGTCGCTGAACATTCCGTTCCGCGTGGTGGCGACCACCGGCGTGGTGGCCACGATCGGAAGTGGCGATCGGTGCGTGGCACTTCGTGCCGACATCGATGCGCTACCGATGCAAGAGGAGACCGGACTTCCCTATGCGTCGACACGTGATGGTGTGATGCATGCATGCGGACATGATACACATACGACGATGCTGCTCACGGCCGCACAGGTCTTGAAGGAACGTGAGGCTTCCCTCTCGGGCGTTGTGAAGTTGTTGTTCCAACCGGGCGAAGAGAAGACGCCGGGTGGAGCGAGCTTGATGATCGCCGATGGTGCGCTGGAATCGCCACGACCGGAGATCATCTTCGGTCAGCACATCAACCCCGATGCACCCGCAGGAGAACTCTCCTTCGTGGCCGGCGCCATGATGGCAAGTGCCGACGAATTGTATTTCACGATCCGAGGTTTTGCTGCGCACGCTGCGCAACCACATAAAGGCAAAGATCCGATCCTCGCCGCAGCGGGATTGATCACCCATCTGCAGACGCTCATCACGAAGCGTCGTAATCCGTTGGATCCCGGCGTGATCACGATCACGAGTATCCATGGCGGAACGGCAACGAACATCATTCCGGATACCGTGGAACTAAAGGGCACCTTGCGTGCCTTCGATCAGGCATGGCGCGAGTCGGCATGGGCCTTCATCGAAGAACAGTCTGCCGCTTACTGTGCTTTGCATGGATGCACATGCGAAGTGACGATCCTCAAGGGCTATCCCCCGCTCATGAACAACGAAGAGGCCACGAACTTTGCGCGCTCCGTTGCCGCAGGCATTGCAGACGATGTTGTGGTGAGCGACTTCGAGCCCAAGATGTGGGCAGAAGATTTCTCGTTCTATTCACAGATGATGCCGGCGGCATTCTGGATGCTCGGTGGCAGACCAACTTCGTTGGAGTCGATGCCGGGTCTGCACAATCCAAAGTTCGCACCGGAAGAGGAAGCCATGATCAATGGTGCAGCCATGCTGGCGCAGACAGCCGTGGACTACCTCAACCGAAGGTGACGTCGAAGAGCCACATAGCAAGTGCTGTGATGATCGCTAACACCGGATAGACATACATGAGGCCACGGCGCAAACGCACCGTTTCGGTCCGTTCCGTGGTGAGCAGGAGTGGGAGAGCCACCACATAGGAGGCGACGAGATAGACGGCCATACCACTCCATGGCTGCGGCAGATCACGCACGAGGAACTCTTGCATGAAGAGCATCGCACTGGTGCCGGCCATGATGGCGAGTGCGTAGACGAGTGTTCGAAGACCCCAGAAGGCATTGCGATCGTACGTTTCCGGCCGTGCACGAAGCGTGTTCATGCCGACGATGACGGGATAGATCGCGATCAACTTGGATCCTTCTCCTACCATTGGGCGGCCAGCGGCCTTCATCAATAGCGCGACGAGCGTCATCGCCGCAACTCCAACAACAAGGCTGAAGGCATACTCCGCAGGTGATCTATCCATGGGTACTGATCCCTGAGAGTGAGAACAACCATGTGAGCAAGGCAAAGATGAATGCCATGACGGGAACGCTCAACAACATCGATCCATAGAAGTAGCGTTTCGGTGTGCGTTCGGTGGTGAAGTGGAAGATCACGGTCACGAGCTCCATCCCCACCAACAAGGCGATCGTCATGGCAACGAGCTGTGGCATGTGGGGCAAGAGGCCCATGTAGATCTGCGTGTCGACGATCACGGCAAGCACGATCGAACCGGTATAGACAATGGCTCGCAGGAGATACGATGGCCAGGTTCGCTCCTCTTTTGCATAGTGCGACAGGGCGAAGAGCGCCGCCAGTGAGTAGCCAGTCGTGGCTTGGCTTGACTGCCAGCCTTGTGTCTTGACGATCCACGTCGAGATCACCACGGCAGGCAAGAGCATCAAAATGGAGAAGGCGAATTCGGGCCATGCCTCGCGAACGATACCGAGGCCAAAGAGCGGATTGCGTTGTGCACGGTTCATGTGCAAGTATACAAATGCCTACGCAGTTGTGGGGGCACTCCGAAGCGTAAAGACCGTGATCTCGGGATTGATGCCGATGCGGATAGGTGGTCCCACCGTGCCGAGTCCACGATTCACGTAGAGATGTTGATCGCCATCCGAATACATCCCTGCCCATTGCTTGTAGACGTATTGTGCCGGACTCCACTCGAATCCAAGGAGCTGCACACCGAATTGACCGCCATGGGTATGACCGGAGAGTGTCAGGCCAACCGGCGCTTGTCGACGTACTTCCTTATCCCAGAACGTCGGGTCATGGGCCATGAGGATGACGGCATCCTCTTCCGTCACACCATGCAACGCCTTGCCCAGATCTCCAAAGTGTTGTTTGAATCCTGTGTTGTCGATGCCGGCGATCACGAGTTCATCGTTCCCGATACGCAGGCGACGGAGATCGTTCACGAGCAGGTCGATGTCGAATCCGCGTACGGCAGAGATAAGGCGCGCATGTTCTGATGGTTGATTGTAGTGATCGTGATTTCCCAACGAGGCATAGACGCCCATTGGTGCATGGAGTGCCGATAGTTCCTTGGCGATCACCGACAGCTCGTTCGGCAAGAAGTTCACGAAGTCGCCCGTGATCAGGATCACATCGGGCTTGATCGATTCGATGATCCGACGGGCCTCTTGGAACGGACGGTGGTCCGGGAACGAACCCGCATGCACATCGGAGATCTGCAGGACACGCATACCGTCGAAGGCACGAGGAAGATTGGCCAGCACAACGTCGTGCGTGTACACCTTGAAATCGTAGAGCGTCCGGAAGATGCCATCGCCGACGATGGCGTACGGGATCACCGCCGTGGCCCAGCCCGCCTTTGCGAGAAATGCCCGACGTGCCTGTGTGTGCTGTTCCTGCGTGTCGGGCGTCATGTCGAGCACGGCCGGACGTGGAGCATCCGGATGCTTCACCTTCCGTCGCATCCGTTTGATGATCCACCGAACACCGGTTACGAGATCGCGTACGATGAGCGCCGGCACGATGACGATCTTCGGTAAGAGCCACAAACTGACCAGCATGAACAGCGCCGCGTCGACGGTGACCATGCGGAAGAATTGACGTTGCACGGCAACATAAGCGTAGACCACGAACATGGCGGCGCCAAGGATCCACATCGATCGCGACCACCAGACATTCATCTTCTGGCGTTGCACGAAACGCTGGAATTGCCAAAGCACATACAGATCGAGCACAACTTGTATCACTCCAATGATGATGGAGATGGATACGAAGTTCGGTTGATGCATGAGGGGGTGTGGTTATCGCAAGGTGATGAAGAGCGCTTTGCCTTCTGCGACCACGTGTTCGGGGTCGTCAACGGCTCGTATCTCTGCAGAGACGAAGTTCTTCCGTCCATGTTGTTCCACGATGTGGGCGTCGACCACGTGATCTCTGCCCATGAGCATCGGACGTCGGAAGTTCACTTGCAATTGCGCCGTTGGGGCTTTGATGCCGTGGATGCTCAGCGACTTGCCCATGGTCTCGTCGAGCAGCAAGGAAACAAAGCCGCCGTGGACTGTACTGAGCGACCCTTGTAGGCGCACGTCCGGACGGATCCACGTACGCACGTGTTGCGTGTGGTCGTTCACTTCGAAGGTGAGTGCAAGCCCATGTGGATTGGCCGCACCGCAGCCAATGCAGAGATTGTCGGGTCGTGGACGGAGAATGCGCACACCATCCGGAAGCACGGTTGGCACCACCAATCCTTGCCGCCCTCCCCCATCATCGTAGTGATAGTATGGGCCAAGCGGAGTGATATGTCGTGCGATCTCGGTGGCGACGGCAGGGACGAGTCGACCACGCTCGCCAACCGGAGCACCGTGATACAGCACCCCATCGGACGAATACGTGAGCTTGTTCGCATCGAACGGCACGGACAGCGACGCGGCATACCACAACCGTCCATCGAAGAAGTGCGTGAACACGATGGCCGTGTCCACCGGACGGAGATAGTTCCACTCTGCACCGCAGCGCGATACGAATGGGTACTCTGCATACTCAGGGTTTGCCGAGGTGGCAAGGCGGCGGAAGAAGAAGTCCACGAACTCCGGATCGTCCTGCACCGTACCGTCGAGAAGAAGATCTCCTCGATCCGTGATATCGTAGAAGAACTCCCGTGCCATCAGATCACATACGCTCCGGAGCTTGCACTCCGAGCACGAACAATCCATTGCGCATGGCGCGACGGGTCACGTCGGCAAGCAAGAGACGAGCCGACTGAAGTTCCGGCTCCGCTCCAAGAATGCGACAATCGTGATAGAAGTGGTGATACGTGGCAGCAAGGTCGCGCAGATACTCGGCCACCGTATGTGGCTCAAGACTTGCAGCGGCGCGTTCCATCACCAACTGCATCCGCGACAATGTGGTGATCAACTCGATCTCGTGCGGATGGACGAGCACACTCAGATCGGACGTTGGTTCAACGGCAATGCCTTGTTCTTCGGCCTTGCGAAGGATGCTGCAGATACGGGCATGTGCATACTGCAAATAGAACACGGGGTTCTTCTCGCCCTCTTCCTTGGCAAGTCCGAGATCGAACTCGAGATGTGTCCCAACGGCGCGCATCACGAAGAAGAAGCGCACAACATCTGCGCCGACCTCTTCGATGAGGTCGTCGAGTGTGAACGACTTGCCGCTGCGCTTGGAGAACTTGACGACTTCGCCATTCTCGACAAAGGTCACCATCTGATGGATGATCACCTTCACGCGTGAAGTGTCGAAGCCAAGTGCCTCGACGCCGGCCAGCACATCGGGGATCGTTGCGATGTGGTCGGCACCGAAGATGTCGACGATCATCTCAAAGCCGCGCTGGAGCTTGTCTCGGTGATAGGCAATGTCGGGAAGACGATACGTTGCCTCGCCCGTGCTCTTCACGATCACCTTGTCCTGCTGCTGTCCCATCTGCGTGAGTGCCAACCAGGTGGCACCATCTTTTTCGTAGACGAGTCCCTTGCTGCGAAGCTCGTCGATCGTTTGCGCGACCTTGCCATCGGAGTAGAGCGTGTCTTCGTTGAAGAACACGTCGTGATGGATGTTCAACACATCGAGCGTTCTCTGAATGGCCTCGAAGCACCACGCCTCACCGGTCTTCCGGCACACGGTCAGTGCTTCTTCGGTCTCTTCACGATAGGCATCTCCGTCCTTGGCAATGATCTGCTGCGCGATGATGCGCGGATAGTCGCCGTGATAGCCATTCTCGGGAAACTCATACTCGACGTCGCCCAATTCCTGACGGTACCGCGCATAGATGCTCTTGCCGAGCATGTTCATCTGGTTGCCGGCATTGTTGAAGTAGTACTCGCGGGTGACATCGTAGCCGCACCATTGCAGGATGTTGGCAATGGTATCACCCACAGCGCAATTCCGTCCGTGGCCGGCGTGCAGAAGTCCGGTTGGATTCGCACTGACGTACTCGACATTGCATGTACGACCGGCACCAACCGTCGACCGACCGATGTCGGCGCCCTGCAAGGCAAGGTCGCGGAGCATGGCGTGATACACTTCCGTGGAGAACGTGATGTTCAGGAAGCCAGGTCCGGCGATCTCGATCTTCTCGATGAGTGGCAGCTCGGTGCCCAAGTGCTGCAACAGATCGGTAGCGATCTGACGCGGGTTCCCCTTGAGGGCCTTTGCCAACGTCATGGCGATATTCGTCGAGAGGTGCCCGTGACCTTCTTGACGTGGGATCTCGAAATGGACCTTGATCGCTTCATCCACTCCCATTGCCTTCAGCGCACGTTCCACGTGCGGTGCGATGTAGCGCTCCATCATCATTCGACCACCTTCCCCGATTTGATGGACGCTGCCTTTGCAACACCACCCGGCGTGAGCGTGTAGGCCTTCGCATCTCCCCACAGGCGTTCGAGCTTGTAGAAGTCGCGTGCATCGGGTTGCATGATATGGACGATGATGTCGAAGTAATCCAGGATCACCCAATGCGTCGTGCCCTTGCCTTCTTGCTTTGCAAGTCCGAGCCCTACCGCCTTCATCCCTTGCGAGATCACATCCACCACGGCGCGCGCCTGCGAGTCGGAGTCGACGGTGAGGATGACGAAGAAGTCAGACGGTGCGGACTCGATGGCGGTGAGGTCCAGAAGCAGAATGTCGTGTGCGAGTTTTTCTTGGGCGAGTCGGCCAATGAGGACGGCCTTGCCTTTTTGTGATCTCGGTTTCGTTGGTGTTGCCAAAGCGGGCGTTCCTCGTAGGTCGTGCAAATGATTACTGTTTGAAAGGAGCGAGTGACGGAAAATCGGTTCCGATCACCACGCTCGCGCGTACGAACAACGTCGAATCGATCGTTGTCGTTACAAGACTATCGGCCATGCCCAATACCTGGGCCACTTTCACAGCGCTGGCGCGATCACCCACGCGATCGATCACCATCGAACGTTTGAGCGTGTCGGCCGATGTGCCGAGCTCCACCACATCGAACCCGCGTTCTCGCAAGTAGGCCATGGTCCGTTTTGCAACTCCCGGCGTGCCGGAGGCATTGCTCACGATCAGCTGGATCACGAGCGGTCTCTCCGAGGCATCGTCCACAAGCGGGGTGATGGGCGGGTGAAGAAACCGATAAACGAAAGAAGCTCCGAGAAGAAGGACGAGGGCGGCAAGGACGATGATGAGGAGGTTACTCTTCATCCTCATCGCTCATGTATTCTTCGAAGTGCGACCCGTGTCGCAACAACTTCTTGTACAACATCTTCCGGGCTCGGAAGAGGTGTGCCTTCACCGTGCCCAAGGGTTGACCGAGCCGGTCGGCGATCTCTTGATATTCCAGTTCTTCTTCGTGGCGTAGGCGAACGACTTCGCGATACTTGTCCGGCATGGTGGCGAGGGCCTCTCGCAACATCTGTGCTCGTTCCTTGGCCAAGAGGGTCACGTCCGGCGTCGCATCTCCGTCCACCGGGTCCATGTACAGCTCACCGCCATCACGCGTGTTCATCGGCTCGTCGAGCGACAGCGTTTGGAACCGCTTCCGACGCAGGTGGTCGATACACCGGTTCGATGCGATCTTGTACAGCCATCGCGAGAACGGATATTCGAACTGGAACGAAGGGAGAGCGGCGTAGGCCTTGATGAACGTCTCCTGCACGAGGTCTTCTACGTCCGTTTCATTGCGGATCATCTTGCGGATCAGGAACGAAACGATGCGCTTGTACTTCGCCTGCAGCTTCGCATAGGCATTGACATTGCCGGCGAGGATCTCGCGGATGATCAACTCATCCTCTTGCGAGGACTCCTGCACCTGCTGCGGCTTTTGGGTCATAGAATCCGGTGGAAACCCCACGATACGGTTGCGGAAAGGGCGGGATTCGAACCCGCGGTACCGTTTCCGGTACACACGCTTTCCAGGCGTGCCAATTCAACCACTCTTGCACCTTTCCGTGACGCAAATATACGGGCTTCCGGGGAATTCCCCAGCCCCGGATCACTCTTAGTAACCTTCGGCGAATCATCGAGTTATTACAAAACGAGGAATTCGTAAGTTTACACGATGCAGAAGACTGCGTTTTCGAAGTACTGCGGGTGTTCATGAAACGTCGGGGATTCCTTCAAGGTTTGATCGGTGCAGCGGCTCTACCAGCCGTTGTAGGTCGCCTCGTTGGGGCCGACCGTGCCGAGGTTCGACCGGGTCAGTCGCTCCTGCTTCCGAAGGGCTTGGCCAAAGGGTCGACCATTGGCGTCGTCGCTCCCGCAAGCAGTGTGAGTTCGGCAGATATGCGAGAATTCGCGGCAACATGCTCCCAGTTCGGTTGGAACGTCAAGTTCGGACCGAACGTTACCAAGCGGAACGGATACCTTTCCGCTCCGGATGCGGAGCGAGCACGCGAGTTCATGACGTTCATTGAAGATCCAAGCGTTGACGGCATCATCTGTGCACGCGGCGGATATGGAGTGATGCGCATCCTTCCGATGCTCGATTTCTCGGTGATCCGTGATGCTCGAAAGACCATCATGGGGTTCAGTGACATCACAGCACTACTGATCGCAGCCTATCAGCTGGGTGGACTTGTCACGTTCCATGGCCCTGTGGCCTCAAGTACGTTCGACGAGTTCACCGTGGCATCCATGATGGACTGCATCGCTACCCCAACGAACGAGCCACGGCGTGGCGGCACGACGTTCAAGGACGATCGGCTTACTGTCCTCGGTTCCGGCGTCGCAAGAGGTCGGCTGGTGGGTGGAAATCTTGCCATGATCGCCTCGACGCTCGGTACACGCTACGAGATCGACACGACGGGGGCCATCCTGTTCTTGGAGGAGATCTCCGAAGAGCCGTATCGGGTGGACCGATTGCTGACGCAATTGTGGCTGGCCGGAAAACTGCAGGCCTGTGCAGGGATAGCGCTCGGCAACTTCCGTGACTGTGAGTCCAAGGGACTTTCATTCTCGGAACCGTCGTTCACGCTGCAACAGGTCCTTGAAGAACGAATTTCATCCTTGGGCATTCCGGCTGTGTACGGATTGCCCTTTGGTCATGTGAAAAGCAAACTGACGTTGCCGTTGGGCGTTGAAGCGGAGCTTGATGCGACAAGCAGAACGTTCCGGCTCGTGCAACCGTCAGTATCGAAAGTGTGAGCAACAAAATGTATTCAGTGGGAGGAAGTGATATGAGAACATCATTGCGACGAAGTGTTCGTGGCTTGGTGACATTGGCCTTGCTTGTTTCGGGCATTGCCGTTTCGTTGGCGCAGACGTTCACCGTGTACAATGTGAATTCATCTGCGTTTCCGAAGGTCACCGCCTCGTATGTCGCGTTCGACCCTTCAGGCAATCCGTACCCGAATCTGTCGGCGTCAGATTTCTCCGGTTCGGAGAACGTCAACGGCTCCGGTCCGGTGAACATCAACCCAACGCTACGGCACTCTTGCGTCGACATCCCCGGCGATCCCGCAGCGAGCATCTGCCTTGTGGTGGATGAGTCGAACTCCATGGGCGACATGGTGGGAACAACGAATCGGACACGGTTGGACTTCGTGAAGGATGCGTTGAAGGGCTTCATCGGACGGTTGAAGTTCGGAAGCGGTACGCAGGTGTGTATGATCGGCTTCTGTGGAGTTGTTCGCCTGGCATGTCCATGGACGTCGACGCCGAAGCAGATCCTCGACTCGATCGACAAACTCAAGCCACTGACGGCCACGAATTACAAGCTCCCCTTCATCGGCTCGCCGAACATGTTCACACAGTTGGCCATGCGCGATCCGGCGATCCCGAAGTTCGTCTTCTTCCTTACCGACGGAAAGCCGAACCCACCGATCGATTCGACCTTGCAGTTCATTGCCAAGCAATCATCGAATGCATTGGCACAAGGGATCCGGATCTATTCGATCACGATCCTCGAGCCGACGACCGATCCAACCCTTGCCACCATCTGTACGAACTCTGGTGGGAAGAACATCGTGACCACGGAGTCGCAACTCGTCGACATCTACAGCTTGCTCGCCCTCGAAACCCAATTGCGACGTGTCTGTACGCTTGAGTGGACCTCGCCATATGCCTGTTCCGAGGCGGGTCGCGACCGACAGGTCACGATCACGCTGAAGAAGGGTGCCGGCATTGTTTCCACCGTCAACTACACGGCTCCGCCGAATGCGGTGGCGAAGATGACCGTCAGCGATCCCGTGGTGTATTGCGGCGACCCAGCGCCACTTGGCGCGTCAACAGGCACCGTCACGATCACGGCCACCAAGGCCCCACTCACCGTGACCGGCTTCAACGTTATCCCGAACACCTACTTCTCCGTGCTGAACTGGGGCGGCACCGATCCCCCCTTCACCCTGGCCGTGGGTCAGTCTCGAACGATCACCGTCAACTTCACGCAAGGTTCGATGCGCGTGTTCCGTTCCGCCACATTGTCCATCAACAGCACGCCATGTCCCGAGAACATCAGCCTTGTCGGTGGTGTCGGCCAAGTGCAGTTGAAGTCACTGCGCGGTGGAAAGACGGAGATCTACTCAACTTGCGACACACTTCTGATCAAGTGGGCCGGTGTGACACCGACAACACCTGTTCGCATCGAGTATTCGGATGACGATGGAAAGACATGGAAGCTCATCGCTCCGGCCGCTACGGGGTTGTCGTACAAGTGGACAGCACCCAGTGCAGGAACAAAGTATCGGATCCGTACATCGGTCTCTCCGATCCCGACCTATGCATGGGCAAAACAGATCGGCGCGAATGGAAGCGATACTGCCTCGAGCGTCGCCGTGATCCCGAACGGATTGAAGCTGTACGCTACAGGTTGGTACGATGGGAACACGAACTTTGGAACGGCGAACGGTTCGACCTTCACGGCCGGACCGGTGACGAATGCCACCGGGAACATCGACGGCTATATGCAGGAGTTCGACGGCGACGGAACGTTCCTACGCACGTTCTTGCTGACCGGTACCGGTACGAATGTCGAAAAGATCATTGGTGCCGTCACGGATAAGTTCGGCAACACCTACGTGGCGGGCTACTTTACCAGTCCAACCGCTGAGTTCGGCATCAACACCATTGGGCAGCGCTTCTCGTTCCCTGCAGGGCAGAGTGCGAGCAGTAAGGATGCGAGCAACATGTTCATCGTGAAGCTGGACCCGAACGGCAATTATGAATGGAACAAGCTCGGTCAGGGAAGTGACCTGTATAAGAGCACTACCGATGCACGAAACATCGGCATTCGATACAATGCCACGTCTGGAAACACGGAAGTGGTCGTGACCGGCAGGACAACCGGCTTCATTCGCGTTGGATCCTATGCAACCAACTCGTATGCCGAGCAAAAGTTCAGCGACAACAACCCACGTCAGTACTACGTGATCTACGACAAAGACGGCACCGTGATCCCCGGAGGACTGCAAGTTGCAGGTCCACCCGCGGGCTTCGCCTACCAAGACACGATCGCAACGGATAATGCCGGTTGCAAGTACATGAGCAATCATTTCAAGGGGACAAAGACGTTTGGAGTTCCACCTCTGTACACGTTCAACGCAACGGGTACGAACACCGATGTCTATGTCACGAAGTTCTGTGCTGCTCCGGCCTCGGCAGATTCAAGCGACACGTCCTTCACGGTCCAGTCACCACAGTTGGTCGCAAATCCAACAACGATCACAGCAGACGCGACGATCGTTGGTGATTCCTCCACAAAGGCCGGCAACCTGATCGTCTGCAACACGACGCAGATCCCGGTCGTGATCAAGAGCTACACCATCACACCGAACAACGGTGAGTTCACGCTCTTGTCGAGTATTGTCGGACAGCGCCTGGGCGCCACCGGTGACCCATCGGCATGCATGAGCGTTGAGTTCCAGTTCAAGCCTTCGGCAACTGGTACGCGCACGGCAACGTTGACGATCTATGGTGACTGCAATACGTCCACTGTACTTCAACTCACCGGCAACGGACTTCCTCCTTGCAAGGTGGATGCCGTAGCATCGATCGACATGGGCAACATCGTCATGGGCACAACCCCAGCGAAGACGGTCACCTGTCCACTTCGCAACAACAGTCCGAACGACCTGCTCGTCAGTCTCGATATCGTACCGGCGAACCCTGAGTTCAGCGTTTCGCCAAAGGGTCCTGTCACCGTCAAGGCCGGTGAGTGCTTCCCCGATATCACCATCACCATGTCGCCTGCATCCCCGGGTGTGAAGACAGCGACCATCGTGTACACACTTCCGTCTGATTGCGGCAGCGCCAGCTCTGCGATCACGGCAGAGGTGTTCGCACCGAACGTCATCATGGAAACCGTCGACTTCGGCAAGCGCCGCGTCTTGACCGAGAACGATTCTGTGATCGTGATCAAGAACCTTAGTTCGCAGGATGCTGTGATCACCGACATTCAGGTGACCCAACCAAGCACAAGCTTCCCGGACGCGACGATCGTGAAGCCCGGCGTTCCGTTCACGCTGAAGCCGAACGAAGAGAAGAATGTCTCCGTACGATTCACACCGATCGGTCGCGGACCATTCGAGGTGAAGTTGGCGGCCACGGTACAAGGTCAGGCAAAGACTGTTGATGGCGGTGCAAAGGGCATCGGCATCCTTCCTGCCATCATTGCCACCGACTACACGTTCAATGCCGCACCTGTTGGTGCACGCTCGCCTGAAAACGGTGTTGTTGTGATCCACAATACGGACAGTACCACGCCACTCTATGTACAGAGCATCGATTGGTCCAACCCGGGACAAGCAGAATTCGAAGCGAACCCACTCGTCACCGGCGCGCCGTTGTCGATCCAGCCGCTCGATTCGCTCGTGATCCCCGTCAAGTTCTTCCCCAAGAGCGGTGGAATGCACACGGAGAAGATCAGGATCTTGCACGATGCAAAGCCGGGCCCTGATCCCCTTCCACCGTACCAGGACTCCTATGCGACGGTGCGTGGTGAAGGACTGCAGGCATCGTCGATCACACCGATCGACTTTGGCAACGTCCTCACTTGCGAGACCGTCACGAGCACGTTCTGGATCAAGAACCCAAGCAAGACAGAGGCCTTTGTGATCTCGGCCGTCACTGGTACGGGCGACACGAAGGAGATCGCGGTCTCGCCAATGAATCCTCCGCCGATGGCACCCGGAGACAGCGTGCAGTTCACGGCGAGCTTCAGCCCATCGGCCGTCGCGAACTTTGTAGCGACGTACACGTTCGTGAATCCGGTCAACCCTGACCTTAACGTTCGGATATCGGGCTCCGGCGTGGTCACGCCGATGACGCTGACCCTCGACAATTCGGCCTCCGGCATCGTGGGATCTACGGTGGGCGTACCCATCACGATCTCGTATCCTCTGCCGCGGACGACGCAGTTCAACAACATCGATATTGCGATCACCTATCCGCAGGACGCACTCAAGTTCGATACGGCGTATCAGTCGCCGCAGAATGCCGACTGGACCTGGACCGTGGTCACCGACCTGCCCGGCTCCCTTGTCTTGAACGGCACGAGAAGCGCAGGCGGCACGATCAACAACGCCGTCTTCGTCACGCCGGCCTTCAGTGTGTATCTGAACAAGGAACAGGCGATCCAGCTCTCGCTGACCTCCAATGCCAAGTTGCCTTGTATCGTCACGAACACCAACACAAGCCAGATCACGGTCACCAAGGTCTGCTTCACAGAAGGTCGTTTGGTCAAGTTCGGCACCAACACCTTCGGAATCGAGCACCCGTATCCAAGTCCGGCAACGGATGTGATCACGATCCCGTACTCCACTGGCTTTGCCGTTCCAACCTCCTTCGAGGTCTATGACCAAGTTGGAACGCTCGTGACGTCGGTCACGACTTCGCCCGGTGCATCCGGTGCGTATGAGATCGACCTGCAAACAACGACCATGGCGAACGGCATCTACTTCGTTCGCATGAACAGCGGACCGTTCACTGCCACACGATCGTTCTCGATCGTGCGCTGATCTACGGTCACATCGATCACGTCAAGGGACACACTACGGTGTGTCCCTTTTTTTTCGCCCTGGTTCCCCGAAGTGGTAGATTTGCACTCTGTTCCCGCCCCCTCCCACCATCTCGACGAGCAGATCATGATCGACCGCATCTCCGAAGCACTCGGCAACAACGCCTCGTACTACTTGAATCACACCTGTACAACGGTCACCAAGGAACAGATCCACGTACCCTCTCCGCAGAGCGTGGATACGATCTTCGCGAAGAGCGACCGGAATGCGCGCGTGTTACGGAACCTTCAGTGGATCAATGGAACGGGTCGCCTTGCCAACACCGGCTACGTTTCCATCCTTCCTGTCGACCAAGGTATCGAACACAGCGCCGGCGCTTCATTCGCCAAGAACCCGTTGTACTTCGACCCTGAGAACATCGTCAAGCTTGCCATGGAAGGTGGCTGCAATGCTGTTGCCTCGACCTATGGCGTGCTCGGAAGTGTTGCGCGCTCGTACGCGCACAAGATCCCTTTCATCGTCAAGATCAACCACAACGAACTGCTCACGTATCCGAACAAGTTCGACCAGATCATGTTCGGCACCATCCAGCAAGCCTACGACATGGGTGCTGCCGCCGTGGGGGCCACCATCTACTTCGGCTCACCGGAGTCGGCACGCCAGATCGTCGAGGTAAGTCAAGCCTTCGCCCACGCCCACGAGCTAGGCATGGCCACGATCCTGTGGTGCTACTTGCGCAACAGCGCGTTCAAGAAGGACAAGGACTATCATGTGGCCGCCGATCTCACCGGACAGGCCAATCACCTTGGTGTGACGATCCAGGCCGATATCATCAAGCAGAAACTCCCCGAGAACAACGGTGGCTTCACGGCTCTGAACTCCGGTGATTCATCGTATGGCAAGCTCGATAAGCGCATGTACACCGATCTCGCAACAGACCATCCCATCGACCTCTGTCGGTACCAAGTGGCCAACTGTTACATGGGTCGCATCGGTCTGATCAACAGCGGTGGCGCCTCGGGCTCGAACGACATGGCAGAGGCCATCACCACGGCCGTGATCAACAAGCGCGCCGGCGGCATGGGATTGATCTCCGGACGCAAAGCGTTCCAGAAGCCGATGCAGGAAGGCGTCGCTCTTCTCAATGCCATCCAGGACGTGTACCTCAGCAACGAGGTCACGATCGCATAATGGCCTCTGTACCTCCCGTAGGAGCACTACGCGAACTCAAACGTCTGCTCCCCTATCTGCGACGGTATCGTGGCAAGGTGGCATGGGGCATGGTCTTCGTGACCATCTCCAACATCTGCTCCACGACCATTCCGCGCATGGTGGGACAGACCATCGACGTGATCCGTACCACGCGCGTGGGCGTCGACGATGTGACCATTCTGATCCTGCAGATCCTTGCGCTGACGATCGGCAGCGGGTTCTTCATGTTCGCAACACGACGGACGATCATCGTCACGTCGCGGCTTATCGAAGAGGACATTCGCAACGACTTCATCGCATCGGTGCGAACACAGTCGCAAGAGTTCTTTCAGGAGCGGAGCACGGGATCGCTGATCGCACACTTCACGAACGATGTTGGTGCGGTGCGTGAGTTCATCGGTCCGGCCGTGATGTATACAGCCAACACCATCACCACCTTTGCCTTCGCCCTCTCGTGGATGTTCCTATTGAACGCCACGCTCACTGCCGCCATCGTCATTCCCGTTCCGTTCATCGCTTGGGCAACGTACTCGCTGGGCAAGCGCATTCATCAGTCGTACAAGCGTGTGCAGGAAGAGTATGAACTCATCACCACGCATGCGCAAGAGACGTTCTCGGGTGTGCGCGTCGTTCGTGCCTATGCACGCGAAGATCACGAGAGCGACCGGTTCAACGACTTCAGTCGTTCCTACTACCGGAAGAACATGCATCTCGCGCGATTCCAGTCGCTCATGATGCCATCAATGACGGTGCTGTTCAACATCAGCTACATCGTCGTGATCGGTGTTGGCGGTTGGCAAGTGATGCAACAGGCGCTTACCGTCGGTCAGCTCACGCAGTTCTTCATCTACCTCAACCAATTGCTATGGCCCATTGCCGCCATTGGTTGGGTGACGGGCATGATCCAGCGCGGAGCGGCCTCCATCGGACGTCTTGGCGCTATCATCGATGCCGTACCCACGATCCGCGATACAGAGCGTACGCAACAGGCGATCACATCGCTGCAAGGCAGCATCGAGTTTGAGCACGTGTCCGTGCGCTACGGCGACACAACCGTCCTCAATGACGTGTCGGTCTCGGTCCCTGCAGGTACATCGCTTGGGATCGTCGGGCTCGTCGGCTCTGGCAAGTCGTCCTTCATCGATCTGATCCCGCGCCTGAGCGAGGTGACCGACGGAGTGGTCCGCATCGACGGACACGACGTACGCACCGTTCCGCTCTCCACTCTCCGTGGTGCGATCGCCATGGTACCGCAAGAGTCGTTCCTGTTCAGCGACACCATTCGCAACAATGTTCGATTCGCTCGCGCGACGGCCACCGACGACGAAGTGCACGCAGCCGCTGATGTTGCACAACTCACGGGAGACATTGCCTCTCTCGTCAACGGATTCGAGACCGTTGTGGGCGAACGCGGTATCACGCTGTCGGGTGGACAGAAACAACGCACAGCCCTTGCTCGCGCCATCCTTGCCGACCCGCGCATCCTGATCCTGGACGATGCGCTCTCAGCCGTCGACACCGACACGGAAGAGCGCATCCTACGCGGTCTTCGTGGTGTGATGCGCGGTCGCACGACGATCCTCATCTCGCACCGCATCTCCACCGTGAAGGACTGTGATCAGATCATCGTTCTCCATCACGGCGCCGTTGCCGAACGCGGCGACCATGCCTCCCTCCTTGCCCTTCAAGGCTTCTACGCCACCATGTACGAACGTCAACTTCTAGAAGAAGAACTCTCATGAACGTCAACAATTCCGTTCTCGACCTTGTAGGCAACACGCCGCTCGTGCGGTTGCACAAACTCAATGCCGGCATCGATGCCACCATCCTTCTGAAGATGGAGAGCGCCAACCCCGGCGGCTCTGTGAAGGACCGCATCGGCATTGCCATGCTCGAGGCCGCAGAGCGCGACGGCCTGATCAAACCGGGTGATCTCATCATTGAGCCCACGAGCGGGAATACGGGGATCGGGCTTGCGTTGGCGGCACGGTTGAAGGGATATCAGTGCTTGTTCGTGATGACCGATAAGGCGTCGAGTGAACGCGTGCGATATCTGAAAGCGTTGGGCGCAGACGTGTTGATCGTGTCGAGTGCGGCGAAGATGAGTTCTCCCGAGTACTACTGGAACACGGCGCATCGACTTGCATCGGAATTGCCGAACGCCCACATGCTCAATCAGTATGACAATCCGGCCAATCCTGCCATTCACGAACGGACGACGGGACCGGAGATCTGGGCCGATACGAATGGTTCGATCACCCACTTCGTTGCCGGCATCGGTACCGGTGGCACGATCACAGGCACAAGCCGATTCCTCAAGAAGATGAATCCCTCGATCAAGGTGATCGCTGCCGATCCCGTGGGCTCCTCCATCAAGACCTTCAAAGAGACGGGACGATTGGTGGAAGCGCTTCCCTACTTGATCGAAGGTGTTGGTCAGGAGCGCATCCCAGGAAATCTGGATCTCAACGTCATTGATGAGATCATGAACATCACCGACAAGGATGCCTTCATGACGGCGCGTGCTCTTGCGCGAGAAGAAGGGATCTTCTGCGGTGGATCGTCGGGCATGAACATTGCGGCCGCCCTGAAGGTCGGTGCGCTCTTGCCAAAGGAGGCCGTTGTCGTGGCCATCATCTGCGATACGGGTGAGCGCTACTTGACGAAGCATCACAACGATGAATGGCTCAAGGAGAAGAGCTTGCTCGAGAACGATCGGTTCATGGTGCGCGACGTGCTGGCCACGAAACGCAATCGCGGCTCGCTGCCATCGATGATCAGTGTGGTGCCCGAGGCCATGGTGCAAGAGGCTCTGTCGCTCATGAGCTCGTACGAGGTGTCAGATCTTCCGGTGATCGCCAACGAAGAGTTCGTGGGCATCGTGCGCGAGAACAAACTCATGAGTGCCGTGATCGAAGATCGTACGAACATCGAACGCACGGTCACCGACTACATGGAACGTCCGGCTCCCGTGATGGATGCCCACGATGATGTGAGCGCTGCCATCACGCGCCTCAAGGACAATCCAATGGTCATGGTTCGCGAGTTCGGTCGACTGGTTGGCGTGCTCACACGCCACGATGTGCTCGACTACCTTTAAGCCTGCGTCTCAGGCTTCCACCAAGTAAGGTCGACGGCGTCCTCGCCTCCGTCCACTCCAAGGATGGTGCCGTTGATCCATTGTGCTTCGGGCTTCACCAAGAGGCGAAGCACCGATGCCACATCGTCGGGCGTGGTGAGTCGGTGATTCGGATTGCGCATGAAGGCATTCCCCATGATCACATCACTGCCCGGGATCTTGTCAAGGGCCGGTGTGTGCGTAACGCCGGCACGGATGGAATTCGCTGTGATACCGTACGGGGCCAATTCCATGGCAAGCTGACGGATGTAGGCCTCCATGGCGGCCTTTGCACCGCTGACAGCGCCATACATGGGCAAGACGCGTGTGGAACCTGCACTGGTAAGACCGACCACGCGACCTCCGGGTCCCATCAATCCGCGACGAACCACATCCTGTGTGTAATACAAGATGCTGTTGGCCATCACATCGAGCGTCATCTCGAGATTCTTCTGCGAGATACAGTCATTCGGCGAATCTGCGAGGAAAGGCTTCAACGTGCCGAAGGCCAACGAGTGCAGCAACAAGCGAATGGTACCACCCTCATTCGCCGCAAGGATTTCGGCGATCGACGTCATGAGCTCGGCACGACGTTCCGCATCGGCGGCATTGATATTGAAGAAGTGACTCTGCACGCCCAGCGTGCTCAGCTCCGCCTTGAGCTCCTCGACCTGTTGGAGTCCAGCTGCGCGATCCAAGTGGACGCCAATGATATTGATCCCGTCCTGTGCAAGTGCACGTGCGGCAGCCTTTCCAAAACCACTGGAAGCTCCAAGGATCAGTGCGTACAGATTCGTGGCCATGCTCGTAGTCCTTCGTTCAATGTGAAGCTGCAAAGTTAGGGAGTTCGCAGAAAGATGTAACCGCCTTTTGTGGCACCCCATACCTGCTCGCCCGAAGCGTTGAATCCTCGGTCCCAGCTGATGATGGCATTGGCATAGACCTTCACCTCCGTGGTCGCGAACGAGGCCCCCTTCAATTCGCTGGCGCAGGCCATGCCCTCCGTGGCTCCTTCGAAGTGACCGTTGGATCCGTGAAGGTAGACCTGGCATCCATCTCGTAGCTTCAGTTGTTCCGGCGTGAGCGCACTCATCTTTGTCGTATCGGCCCACGCCCCAACGACGGCCGCGGGGTTTGGAAGTGCATAGACCGCACTTTCGAGCACACGATCCGCATTACGGTGCAATCGATAGACGCGTTGCCGATAGGGAGCGTCGCGCGTTTTGGCCATGGCCTGTTCCACGTAGATCCACACTCCGTCGGTACGAGTCGACCAGATCCTGCACATGTGCAACCGCACGTCGAAATAGGACGAGTCGCGTTGCGATTGCTTCTCACTCGAGAACGATCCCGACATGTACGAAGCAAGCGTGTCGAGATCCGGGTCTTGCTGTGCGAACATCGCTGTTGCACAGAAGAAGAACAGGACGAACAAGAAACATCGCATAGGTGGTCTATCGGAATCGTTGAACAAGTTCATCATACGTGATGATGATGTACGTAGGCTGTCCGCTTGGCGACACATGTGGCACCGTGCAGGCGAAGAGATCTCGGATGAGGGCCGTGAGCTCGTTCGACTGCAACCGATCTCCCTTGCGAATGGCTTGCCGCGCGGCGAACAGGGCAATGATGCGTTCACGGCGGATGTTCGACGGGATCACGCCCACCTCTTCGATGGCGTCGAGCATGTCCATCAACGTACGCTCTTCATTCCCAGGTCGAACATCGCTTGGTACGGCCATGACGTCCACACTATTGTCATCGTGCACATCCACGCGAAATCCCAAGGCAATGAACTCGGGCAGGAACTCACGCAACAGCACGGCATGTGATGGCGAGAGCTGCGTGCGTACGGAGAAGAGCAGGGCCTGTCCGGCCTGGGCCTCGTCTGTGGATCGATGCACCATGCGCTCATAGATCACTCGCTCGTGCGCCGCATGCTGATCCACGATCACAACTCCCTCGTTCGAATACGTGATCACAAATCGTTGATCCACCTGCAGCGCCTGCATCGTACGCTGCTCCGGCGCGCTTGGCTCTGCACTCTGGAACAACGAGCCATACGCCTCAGAGGTCCGGGCGTTGCTGCCTTGCCACCCTCCCTGTTGCTGCTGGAACGACGGGAGCACCTCGCCGGTGAGTCGATTCACAATGAGGGCACTGCCGCCTTGTTGCGGGAGGGATTGAAGGGGGGAAGGAGCAAGGCCGATGTCGGACAAGAACGCAGGCACAACGTTCGCTTGTTGAAGCGCGCGAGAGACGGCCTGCTGAACGAGCAGATACACGAGTCGTTCATCGTCGAACTTCACTTCATGTTTCTGTGGATGCACGTTCACATCCACACGATGCGGATCCACGGAGATCGTGAGCACGAACACCGGCTGTCGACCCGACTCGAGCAAGTGCTCATACGCCGTGGCCACGGCATGGGCCAGATAGCGACTCGTGATCGATCGTTTGTTCAGGAAGAAGAACTGTCCGCTCCGACTTTGTCGGGCAATGGACGGAAGTCCGACGAAGCCGCTTACGCGAATGCCCTGCTCCTCTGCTTCGGCAGATATCAACGACTGTGTGACGTCGATGGCAAGGATCTCTGCGATACGTCGCTTGAGGTCGGACGCATGCACGTCGAAGACCAGCACGTTCCCGTCGTAGAAGGTGAAGCGAACATGCGGACGTGAGAGCGCCAATCGTTGCATTGTGTCGGAGATGGCGCGAAACTCGGAGAGGTCGCTCTTCAAGAACTTTCGACGTGCCGGCACATTGTAGAAGAGGTTGCGCACCAACACCTGCGTGCCAACATCGCATCCCTCGGCCTTGATGGAAGGCGGTTCTCCAGGACGCGCTGTGAGCACCCATCCCGTGGGCTCCGTGCTTCGCCGCGTGCGGATCTCCACATCGGCCACGGCAGCAATGGAGGCAAGGGCCTCGCCGCGGAACCCGAGCGTTGCAATGGCATGCAGATCTTCTTCGGTGAGGAGCTTGCTGGTGGCGTGACGGATGATGGAGAGTTCGAGATCGTCGCGCGTCATGCCCGAACCATTGTCGATCACATGCATGAGCTGTTTTCCGGCACCCTTGACCACAACGGTCACATGCGTGGCGCCCGCATCAATGCTGTTCTCGACGAGTTCTTTGATAGCGGACTCGGGTCGCTGCACCACTTCACCGGCAGCGATCTGATTCGCAAGATGTTCCGAGAGGATGCGAATGGGCATTAGCGTCGCTGCCAGATAGTGCGTAGGAACGGACGGATCCAGGCGCGCCGATAGCGAGCACAATCCATGTACTCCGACATTCCTTGCTGTTTGCTTGGTACTCCGTTCACGGTCCAGTCCGATGCATAACGTTGATAGAATGGGCCGTTCTCGACCACCCGGGTATTCACGCACACAACGTCCAACGGTTCGCCCGATGGCAGTGTGCCACGACAATGGATGGACCGATGGAAGCGCAGTCCCATGAAGGAGATCCGCCGCTGTCGACGTTCGAACGTCACGTCCTCGCACCATTGCAGTCCGTTGGCATCGGCCACGCCGAGCCACAGGGAGGATCGCTGTGCGCCAGGGGTTGCAAGATACACGATGGTGCGGTCTGCATCATGCACACGTCCCCAATACCAGTCACTGTGGTCGGCCTGCATCGGCCGCATGCCCACGTTATGATCGTGATACCCCATGCCGCTCCACTGCACGTGGGTACGCACGGATCCGGATTCACGTAGCATCACGTCCACAAGCGCTGTACAGCGCGGTGCCGCCACGATCCAGGCATGAGGTTCAGGTTCGGATGCCATCCCGGCTGGATGCGACGTGGGGGTGAGCGTAGCCGTGATCTCGACATCGTGCGGGATCGCTGATATCTGCGTGATGGCGTGAACGTGATACGCGCCTTCTGACGTGCGGCGGATCGACACCGTGGCAGCGCGCACGTCGCAGTCGGTCGCCGAGAACGCACCGTCTTGAGCGTTTACGCCGTGAAACGCTGTGGCGATCCGCGCACCGCCGTGATAGACCGAGACGGCATAGCCGCAGTGATCAGCAGGGTCGACCTGCGAAGCGGAGGATAGGGCGGCAAGGTAGTCGGGCGACATGGGCATGCCGCGAAAGACGATCACCACGATCCCCCACTCGCCGTCGTCAGACTGTGCATCCACGTACCACCACTCATACGCGCCCGACGTAGAGAGCAGATGAGCGTGGTCGAAGGAATGTCCGCCGAGAACTTGCATACGGTGTCGTGTGTTGGAGGACAAAGTTATCACTTCAGCGTTCGTATGTTACCACACCTATGCATTCCATCTTCTCCGTCTATCAGATCTGCATCACTGTCGTCACGGCCTGCCTCTTTGCGGTGGCCCTGTACAATGTCCGTCGGTTCGTCACCCTACCGGTTGGAGGCGGTTCCCCGACCGTACGTGTCTCCGTTCTTGTCCCCGCCCGCAACGAAGAGCGTTGCATCGAGGCCTGCGTCACCTCGCTCTGTCTGCAAGACCATCCAAACATGGAAGTGATCGTGCTCGACGATCAGAGCACGGACGGAACCCCGCACATCCTTCGGCGACTTCAGGAGCGGTTTCCGGACCGACTTCGCATCCTCACCGGTACCGACCTGCCGGCGGGTTGGGTCGGCAAAAGCTGGGCATGCCACACGCTCTCGCAACAAGCCACGGGCGACGTGCTCTTGTTCACCGATGCCGACACCACGCATCAACCGCACTGTGTGAGCAGTGCCGTGGCCATGCTCGATCAACGCAACCTCGATATGTTCTCACTCATTCCACACGAGGTGATGCACACGGCGGCCGAACACATCGTGATCCCTATGGTGCATGTGCTCTACTTTGCGTACGTCCCGAACGATCTGATCATGAACGATCCGCGCGTCTCGCTCTCGGCAGCCAATGGGCAGTTCATGTGCTTCCGTCGTTCTTCGTATGAAATGGCGGATGGACATGCGGCTGTGCACAATGCTCTGGTCGAGGATGTCTTCATGGCCAAGCACATGAAGACGATGGGAATGCGCATCGCCTTGGTCGACGGAACGCATGCTGTCTCGTGTCGCATGTACACGTCGGCCGCCGACGTGACGGCCGGCTTCAGCAAGAACTTCTTCCCTGCCACGTCCTACAACCTTCCGCTCACCCTGCTGTTCTTGTTCCACCTTGCCACCACCTTCATCACCCCTCTCGCCTTCATCACCGTCAGTCCGCTGCACAGCCTCTTGCAACTCTCCATGGCCGCGGGTATTCGGGCCATCATTGCACACCGGTTCGGCATGCCACGCTGGCACATGTTCTTGCAGCCGATCACGGCAGCATGGTCCATTGTGATCGGGATCAACAGCATTCGTTGGGCGTATTCGAAACAAGGGTCACGGTGGAAGGGCAGATCGTATTCACGTCAGGATTGACCATGCAACAGCGCTCCGGTTTCGATCAGTTCATGGACCTCTTCCTATTGCGCGTGCAAGCGCCCGAAGGACATGAGGACCGACCCTATTACACCACGGGATCGATCGTCTTCGCCGCTCTTGTCCGTGTGACCATCATCGGCGTGATCACGTTGATCCTGTCGGAACGCATGTCATCCGACACCATCTGGTACGTGGCATTGTTCGCTATCTGGCTCGTGGGAGTGTGGCCTGCGCACTTGCAGTACCAACGGTTCAATGCGCATGTGAAGACGCTGCAGACGGGAACGCTCTGTGGCGCATGCCGACATTTCAATCCAACCAATCAGTTGTGCACGATCATGGATGTGCACGTGACGTCGGAAGCGCCGCCCTGTGAGGGCGAGGCTTGGGAACCGCTCCAGCACTAGAGATCTTCGATCTTTCGGAGCTTATAGATCCCGTCGTCCCCCACTTCGAAATGGAAGACCTTGCGGACGGCGTTCGCATACGACCACACCTCTTGCGTCTTGTCGCCCGGAGAGAGTTTCTTCTCCACCTTCGTCGGTGGGCCGTGCAGGATGTAGATCTTGCCACGTTCCGTGCGCGCGCCATCCGGCTCTTGGATCGTTGAGAACTCGAAGAAGGCCTCGTCCACCCGTCGATAATACTCCGCCATCTGCTCGTTGTACGTCGTCGTTGGCGAGCCATCATGCTGACGCCAGTAGGCCATGATCTTGGCTCGACGTTCCCGATCGCTTCCCTCATCGATCGAGTCGAGTTGCTCATCTGTGAGCAGATATCGCGCGATCTCGATCGCATACGATACGTTGCGCAAACTCAGCGGCATCATCTCCCAGAACACCTGGAATCGAATATCGATCGTGTCCTTATCGCGCTCTCCGACAAGCGTCAAGCGATACCTTCCCGGCACCAATCCTGAAACAGGGATCGGCACGCGCAACAATGCCACCTTGCTCGGCGTGGTCGAGGCCACCTTTGATTCGGATCGATCGACCACTTCGAGATACGGAGCATCGTTCGTTGAACGCTCAGAGATCATCGGGACCTTGCCGGGTTCGGATCGCACTTCACCGAGCACATCGGAGACATCCCAGTAGCGTATGTCGCGTGACTCCAGCGGCAATTGGCGAATGGCATAATCGTACATCTGCGACTTGGCATCGTTCACCAACAGGAACATCATGGCATCGCGTGGCTGAAAGAGCACGTTGCCACCACTGATGAAGGGCCGAATGATGTTGCCTTGCGGACCGTCAACAGGCAGTCCGAACAATGGCGGTGCCAACTGTTTGTTCGAAGCATCAGGGTCGAACGACACAAGCGGGAGACGCAACTTCTTCTGTCCGCTCTCCTTCGTCGAAATGATCTCCAAACCAATGGAGAACGACCCCGGTGCAATGGCGATACGCGCCCATCCATAATGGAAGTCGCTCTTGCTGTTCGTTTGCTCGAAACGGTTGCAGTAGACCGTGTCCTTCCATTGCAGACGTTGCCGGATCACGCCCATGCTGTCGCGTGCCTCGATGCTCAAGCGCATCTCTGCCTTGAAGTTGCCACCCACATCATTGCGGTCCGTCACCTTCGTAAAGGTCAGGAAGTCGTTCGCCATGCGAAAGAAGATCACGACAGTGGCCGAGTCGGGTCGCGTGGTCGGAAGCACATAGGCCTCACCATAGAATCGATCGCCATAGTCCAACAGATCCAGACGCGCGCGCTGCCCGTTCGGCACTTGCGCAAGGAGCGGCAAGGCGGCAAGGATCCCGACGATCAATGTGAAGATCCGCATGTTCATGGCATCATTTCCAATTCCGACAACAGGTCTTTGAGGATGATGGCGGCAGCGAGCTGGTCCTTCGTGCCCTTTTCCCGTCGACGTTTCTTCTTCATCCCGGTGGCGAACATCATCTCGCGTGCGCGCTTCGACGAGAACGCCTCATCCGTCTCTATGACGGGGATCGACACAGTTTCGCGTAGTCGTTCGATGAAGGCGCGGATCTCCTTGATGATGTCGGTTTCGGCATCCTCTTGCACAAGCTTCGGAATGCCCACCACGACCACATCGGTACGTTCCATGGCAAACCGATCGCGCAAGGACTGCATGACGTTGACATCGTTGTTGATCACGGGTCGCGTCGACACGACAATGTGCATCTCGTCGCACACGGCCACACCAATGCGTGCGTTGCCGTAATCCAATGCAGCGATCCGCTTTCCGCGAAGGGTCGTTGGATCGATCACAACGCCGACTCGCTCTCTGCCGTCACGGCGAACTGGGCATTGCGCAACCGCGTTCCATCCATGCCATGCGGAATGCGGAAGATCACCTGCGTTCCCACACCGGGCTCGCTCGAAACGCGCAGCGTTCCGCCGTGCACGTGCATCACGTGTTGCATGATCATCGTGCCGATGCCGGTTCCCGAACCATCTCGCGCTGTGGTGAAGTACGGCTTCATCATGTTCTTCAACGTGTCGGGGTCCATGCCAACGCCCGTATCGCTCACGCGGATGTAGACGTTCGTTCGGTCGAACCACGTGGCGATCTCCACCGTGCCGCGCTGTCCACGCAGCGACTTGATGGCGTTCTCCACGGAGTTCCGCACGGCACGCGAGATCTTGAGTCGGTCCACATTCATCATCGTCCCGCGCAGCTTCATCGAGAACGTCACATGCGGGAACATGCCCGGATCGAACTCATGTCGGATCTCCGTGCATAGTTCAGCGCTATGGACGAGGTTTCGGTTGATCTCTTCGGAGCGACCAACACTCACGAGATCGCGAACGCGCTGAATGAGCACACCCACTTGGAAGAGGATGCGACGTCGACGTTCCCGATTCACATCGTTGCTCTCGTCGAGTTGCTCTGCATTGAGTTTGATGGTAGAGAGGTTGGTCTGCATGTCGTGCGCCAGTTGCGCCCAGTTCACGAGTCGACGTCGTTCCAATGCCTCGGTGATGTCGATACCCGTGATCACCATGCCGCCATACCTCCCGAACGAGCCGCGCAAGGGAATGGCCGAGAACACATAGTCGCGATGCACATCGGCATCCTCCAACGTGATCCGTTCGGACATCGAACTGCGGGACATTTCGGCGCCGGAGATGAATTCGAGCAACGATCGAAGCGACTCCGTGAGCATGTACGACCGAACGATACGACGCATCGGAACGTTCGACGTGATGCGCAGAAGTTGGGCGGCCTTCTCGTTCACACGTACCAAGCGTCCCGCCGAATCCACCTGCAGCACCAACCCCGAACCGGGCAGCTCCATGGCTGCTCGCAGGACGCGGCGGTGACGACGGATCATCACGAGCAGCACGAGAATGATCAAGGAGAGCACGATGGGAACGAGGTACTCGCGGGTCGTGGTCACGAAGCGCGTGACGAACCAGGCTTGATGTTCAACGCGACGCAAGAGAACGGATCCTTGCATGCTTCGAACAAGCACACCGTCGGACACAGGAAGGACGGAGAGCCGTGTCCCTGCGATCCCGATAGGGAGCACATCACTCGACATCATCTTGCCGTCCGTACGAGCGCTCATGATGCCGCGCGCAAAGATCACATACAGCGTCGACCCGCTGCGTTGCAATCGAATGGGTGCGTGAAGATCGTTCGGAATGGGTGTGCCGCGCGCATCAAGGTCGAGGGCGCCGATCGCCGAGAGCGGCTGCACCACGAGTTCGTATCGATTCGTCAACGATCGAACGGCGGCCACGCTCAGCACACTGTCGCGAACGAAGACGGTAAGGAGGGAGGGTGGAACATCAACAGTGGCGAACTCTGTGCGATTCGTGCGCGGGTCGACCACGGTGATCTGCGTGCTCAGGCTATCTCCCACGGGAGAACAGACGGCAAGGTAGGTACCAACGGATTCCATGCGGACCATTCCCGAGGCGGGTACCGGCGTGGTGGCTCGTGTGATCAGTGCCGTATCGAGGACGACCACAAATGCCCCGCTTCCCTGCTGCCGTACATAGCCGATGCTAAACGGAGGTGTCGACATCACGGCGGCTGCTAAGACGTCATGATCGAGCACGCGTGCCGTAAGTGACGATGTGGTGACGTCGCAGACCACGAGCGAACCGTTGACAACGAAGGCGATCCGTCCGGGACGGAGAACACCGACGGACTGGGCCACGGCCGATGTGTTGCGATGTGGCACGTCGACGCGCTGTCGTACAACACAACGCAATGAATCGTCGAGCAACAATGCCTCGATGTTTCCTTGATGCGCCGTCAGCAACACCACCTGTGATCCAACGTGTTGCGCGGCGCACACATCATCGCCATCGAGGGCCGTGCTGGCAGTGGTCGTGCCCTTCACGTTCAGTGAGACCACCCATGCTTGTGGGTCCCACACCGGACGTTGTCGCACGAGCAACACGCGATGCAGATCGGCATCCAGTGGAATGGCAAGGCTTCGTTCAAATCGTTGCTGTGCCGCGTATCCGATCGGATACGTTCCGTCGGCCCATAGCATGGGCGTGCACCAAAGTGCAAGGAGGAACGCGAGGCACAGGAGACGATTGATCATGGATCGAGCTGCACAACGCAATATGCTTCCACACCCTCTCCACGTCCCACCGCTCCGATGTTCTCAGCCGTCGTGGCTTTCACACCTACGCGCTCCACAGGAAGACCGCAGAGCGACGCGATATGATCGCGCATGAGTGGCTTGTAGGGAAGGATCTTGGGAGCCTGCAAGATCAGCGTGAGATCGGCGTTCACGATCCGATATCCGGCCGATGTCACGAGGTGGACGGCATGACGGACAAAGGTGGAGGAGGACTCCCCTTTCCATCGAGGATCGGTATCGGGGAAGTGCTCACCGATATCACCGAGGCCCGCCGCACCCAGAAGTGCGTCGACCAATGCATGCAGGAGCACGTCTCCGTCGCTATGGGCCACCGTCCCGAACGACGATGGGATCGGCACACCGCCTAAGATGAGCGACTCACCGTCGGCGAGTCGATGTACATCATATCCAAAGCCGATCATCGAGGGTCACTCCACCGTGGATGGGAACGTGTTCAAGGTGGTGTAAAATAGCACATGCGAACACAACCGGATCAATCACCGATATTGCACCCCATGAACGACAACGTCCTTTCTGTATCCGAACTCACGGGTGTGATCCGCCACCTTCTTACCGAAGGGATCGGCGACGTGTCGGTGAGCGGTGAGATCTCCAATTACAAGCAACACTCGTCCGGACATCGCTACTTCAGCCTGAAGGACGACGATGCCCAGATCGCCGGTGTGATGTGGAAGAGTCGAACACTACGATTCGTCCCCGAAGACGGCATGCGCGTGGTCGTGCACGGTCGACTGTCCGTCTATCCTCCCCAAGGCCGGTATCAGATCGATGTGACGGCGATGACGCCGGCTGGACTAGGCGATCTGCATCTTGCCTTCGAAGCATTGAAGCGCAAGCTCGATGCAAAGGGCTACTTCGCCCTCGCGCGCAAGCGCGACCTTCCTACCCTCCCCCATGTGATCGGGGTGATCACGTCGAAGACCGGCGCGGCGATCCAGGACGTTCTTTCGACGATCCGCCTGCGCTTCCCGATCGCCACCGTGATCGTACGACCGGCCATGGTACAGGGCGACGGAGCGGCAGAGGATGTTGCGCAGGCCATCAAGGAGATGCAAGGCAGCAAGGCGGAAGTGCTCATCGTTGGGCGTGGCGGTGGTTCGATCGAGGACCTCTGGGCCTTCAACACCGAGGTCGTTGCCGATGCGATCTATCATTCTGAGATCCCGGTGATCAGCGCCGTTGGACATGAGACCGATTTCACGATCGCCGACTTCGTGGCCGATGTACGCGCAGCTACACCAACGGCGGCGGCCATGCTCGCCACACCCACTCCCGTTGCAGAGCTGCTGCGCGTCGTTGATGAGTATGCAATGCGCATGCGTGAGGCGATGGTCGACACGATCACGGAATTGAGCGATATGACGGAGGAATTCCTGCAGGGTGGAAGGGCGCGCAGGTTGACGGAGCGGATCCACTTGTATATGCAACGGGCCGACGATCTGGAACAACGTGGCTTGACGTCGATCCGTCATGCCATCGATCTGATGCGACATCGCGTCGACCATGCCGTGGTGCTGTGCACCACACTGCATCCGCTTGCACCATTACGTCGTGGCTTCGCCATGATCGAACGGAACGGAGCCGTGTTGAATGCGGCATCGCCCCTGTCGATCGACGACACGATCACGCTACGTCGTGCACACGATGTGTCGACGGCCACCATCACGTCCACCACACAACAAGACATCACGGAGATCACCCATGGCAAAGAAGACTGACCAACCAACGATCGAACAGCAACTGAAGCGCTTGGAAGAGATCGCCATGCTGCTCGATGCAGGGGATGCACCATTGGACGAGCAGCTTCGCTCGTATGAAGAGGGTATGGCCCTCGCAAAACAATGTCGGGAGTATCTGGCAGCGGCAGAGTTGCGGATCACGTCGATCAGCGGCGACGACGCCTCGGTCTAAGAACCTTCGTTCTTCATCGGACGCATCATCAGCTCTCGGATCGCATCCTTGGGATCTTCTCCGTCGAACAAGATGCTCGATACCTTCGAGGCGATCGGAAGCTCAACGCCAACGAAGGTGGAAAGCTCGAGAGCGGCCTTCGTTGTCGGTACGCCTTCCGCAACAGCACTCATTCCGGCGAGAATGTCGCTCAGTGTGCGGCCTTTGCCGATCTGCTCGCCAACGAAACGATTGCGAGAGTGCACCGAAGAACACGTCACGAACAGATCGCCAAGTCCGGCAAGACCGAAGAAGGTCTGCTGATGCGCGCCTAAGGCAACACCCAATCGAGCGATCTCTGCCAGGCCGCGCGTGATCAGGGCGGCTTTCGTGTTATCACCGAATCCGATCCCATCTACAATCCCTGCGGCAATGGCGATCACGTTCTTCAAGGCGCCGCAGATCTCGACGCCCACGACATCCGTTGACGTGTAGACGCGGAATGACTCTGTGGACATCACCGTTTGCACGCGTTGCGCGGCTTCGATGGAGGCCGACGAGGCCACGACCGTCGTGGGCATGCGGCGCACGACTTCTTCGGCATGACTTGGACCGCTCAACACCACGTAGTCCCGTGGTGTGACCCCAACATCGTCGAGGATCTGCGAAACACGCAGGTGCGTGCCGATCTCGATGCCCTTGGCCACATTGACGATGGTGGTGTTCGTAAAAAGCTGTTGGTGCGACGTGAGCACCGATCGGATGTACTGGGTTGGCGTGGCAATGATCGTCACATCGGCATCGTGGACATCGTCCATGGAATGCGACGCACGAATGGACTCGGACAGCACGGCGTCCGGAAGAAACGTGGCGTTGGAATGTTGGGTGTTGATCTCGTGAACAACGTGCTCTTCACGCGCCCACAGGATCACGTCGTGTCCGTTCTCTGCAGCAACGGCGGCAAGTGCAGTTCCCCATGCACCGGCACCAATGACGGCGACCTTCATGTTCTAATGGTGATGGCGTAGTCGGCGGAACAACTGCAGCTTCTGGAACCGATTCTCGGTGCCCGCCAACAGTCGCTTGATGTTCGCGCGATGCGCGTAGATGACGAGCACAGCCAGGGCGATACAGAAATACACCAACGTATGATAGCCGTTGATCTGCACGCCAAAGAGATTGTAGCGAATGGCCATGGTGCCTGGGACGGACATGGCGGCAATGATGCTTCCAAGGGAAACGTAGCCAGAGGCGAAGACGAGCAAGGCGAACACGCCGGCGGCGATGGCCACTTCAACCGGTGCGAGGGCGATGAGCATGCCCACAGAGGTGTTGATGCCCTTACCGCCCTTGAACCCTGCGAACACCGACCAAATGTGTCCCATGACAGCGGCGAACCCCGCGATGATCTTCACGACCGTTGCGTCTTCGAACGGCGTCCGATTCTCGAACGGCATCTGTGAGTCGAAGAAGTAGGCAACGAGCAGGACGGCCACAAGGCCCTTCGCGATATCAGCAAGCTGGACGACGATGCCCCACTTCCACCCGAGCACACGGAAGGCATTCGTGCTTCCCATGTTCCCGGAGCCCTTCGACCGAATGTCGAAGCCGAAGAATTTCTTACTGATGATCAGAGCGGTCGGTATGGAACCGATCAAGTAGCTCTGAACGATCACGATGATCAACCGAAGGAGTGGATCCATATGACACCAAAATACGACAAATCGACGGCACGCAAAGAACCCGTGTGGAAAACCCGGGCAAGGGACCCCGTAGAGCCCACCAAAACCCCGTTTTCATCGTCATATTGCCTCTATCACACGAGGTATCGCATGTCGCAGGACACCCTACAAGCAACAAGAAAACGACTGGAAGAGATCGACCGGGAGCTGGCCGAACTGCAGCGGAGCTATGCAGACCTGCGCGCAAAGTGGGAGACGGAGAAGCTCCACATTCAGTCGCTCCGAACCTTGAAAACAGAGATCGAGTCCGTCAAGCAGCAAGCTGCCGAGGCAGAACGTGCCGGCGACTACGGTCGTGTGGCCGAACTGCGCTATGGTACGCTCAACGAACTCGAACGCAAGCTCGAGACTGCGAACAAGGAACTGGCGCAAGTGCAAGCGTCGACGTCGATGCTCAAGGAAGAGATCGGCGCCGAGGACATTGCCGAGATCGTGGCGAAGTGGACGGGCATTCCTGTGCAACGCATGCTCGAAACGGAACGCACGAAGTTGTTGAGAATGGAAGACCGGTTGCACGACCGTGTGATCGGTCAGGATGAGGCCGTCCATGCCATCGCCAATGCCATCCGTCGTTCACGCGCCGGCCTGCAGGACGCCAAGCGTCCGATCGGCTCGTTCATCTTCCTTGGCACCACCGGCGTGGGCAAGACGGAGATGGCACGCGCCTTGGCCGAGTTCCTCTTTGACGACGAGAATGCCATGGTGCGCATCGACATGAGCGAATACATGGAGAAGCATGCCGTGTCACGTTTGCTCGGTGCTCCTCCCGGCTATGTGGGCTATGAAGAAGGTGGACAGTTGACCGAGGCCGTACGCCGCAATCCCTACTGTGTTGTGCTCCTTGACGAGATCGAGAAGGCCCATCCTGACGTTTTCAACGTGCTATTGCAAGTGCTGGACGATGGGCGTCTCACGGATGGCCAAGGTCGGTCCGTCGACTTCCGCAACTCCATCATCATCATGACGAGCAACCTCGGTACCGATGTGATGCAAGACCGTTTGCTCGACATCAGCGAGGAGAACCGCGACCAACTCATCTCCGAGCTTCGCATCACGATCGTCGATCTCTTGCGCAAACGATTGCGTCCGGAGTTCCTGAACCGGATCGACGAGATCGTCCTCTTCAAACCGCTCGTTCCAAGCGAGATCCATTCGATCGCCGCATTGCAACTGCAGGCAGTGGGAGCGCGGCTTCGCGACCTTTCCATTGGCTTCGTTGCCACGCCGGCGGCCGTTGAGTGGATCTCGAAACGCGGCTATGATGTGCAGTACGGTGCACGCCCCTTGAAACGCGTGATCCAGCGATATGTGAGCGATCCCCTTGCATTAAAGGTGCTTGGTGCGGAAGTTCGTGCCGGTGAAACGATCGTCCTTGACGTTGACGACGCAGGACAGTTCGTGTTCACCATACGTCCAACCGAATAACCCAAGGATCGATCATGAAGTTCGTGCGCGCCGGTCTCATCGTCGCAGTGTTGTCGATTTCCACCGTTGCCTGCGCCCGGAAACCGATCGCCCTTGACTCGTTCACGGCAACACAGTCGATCCAGGAAGGTGAAGCCGCCCAGATGTTCTGGCGATTTCGCAATGCCGACAGCGTATGGGTCGATCCTCTCAAGCAGCGCTTCAAGCCCGACGATCATGCTGTGGTGGCGCCCTCGGAGACCACAACGTATCGTGTGATCGGGTACCGACCGGGCACCGACTCCCTTACCAAGGAGTGGACGATCGCCGTCGCACAACGTGGCATGACGAAGCGCACGTCCGTAAAGAACACCGCTCCGCAAGATGAGCAAGAGGTTGCCACGGGTCCTTCTCCCCTTGCTCCTTCCGACATTCCCTCTGCCTACATGCGCGGACTGACCTCCGACACAGCGGCAACGCCCACAGCGCTTCGCATCACGTCGGTGCGTGCCAGTGGCGACTCCATCATTGGCGAAGCCGTACTGTTGGATTCCAACGGCAACTTCTTGCGCGGCAGCGATCGTCGTGGCGGATGGAAGTTCCAAGCACGATGCCGCACAGAGGATGCATCCACCTCGACCACATTCGGTGTGCCCACAGAACAAGCGTGGTCTTCGGGTACGGCCAACGTGAGCGCTGTTCTCTGCATCGACAACTCCGCTGCCTCACAAGGAATTGCGAAGAAGATGGTGCAAGGGTTGCAGGGAGCATTGTCGGGTACGGTCGGTTCCGATTCTGTGGCGATCACACTGTACGATCACGACATCCTCGAGATCGTTCCGATGTCGTCCACGTCGCAGGCAGCGGCGCAGTGCTCAGCGGACAGTGTGCCCGAGGCCGTTGGGCTCTCGGCCGTGTATGCAAGTGCCTATGCGGGGTTGAGCGTACTGCACGATCGCGTGCTTTCGTATCGGACCATCATCATCGTGGCATCCAGCGATGACAATGCATCGTTGGCCTATGCCTGTGCTGATGTTGTGCAACGCGCACGCACCATGGGTGCTTCCATCAATGTGATCCGCGTTGGGTCTACGTCGACGGGATATGTCTATCGCTACATGGCCGGTGCAACGGGTGGACGGTTCTATCAGTTGCCTGCCGACAAGGTGGCCGATGTTGGACCGATCGTTCGCGAGATCCTCTATGCGCGCAAGCAACGATTCCGGTTCACGGTGCCCATGCCGTCAAGCGATGGCGATTGCGCCGATGTGACCGTCTCGGCCACCTATGCGCTCGATGGTGCGGAGTTCGCAGACTCGGTGCGACTTCCGCTGCGTGATCGACAGTATCGTTCTTCGTACACGGCCGTGGCCGCCTTCAAAGATTCCACCGATGCAGGACTGTCGGCCTATGCACCAACGCTCGTCACCCTTGGCGAGCAGCTGATGGATGATCCATCGATGAACGTTGAGCTCGTGGGCAATGTGAGCACGGAGTATTCAGGAGACGCCTACAAGCGAGGCTTGGAGCGCGCAAAGGCCGTGTCGTCCTACTTGACGACCTATGGCGTTCCTGCGCAACAGATCTCGGTGCGTAGCGAGGGCAACACCAAACCGCTCTACTACCTTCAGCTTGAAGAGTGGCAACGGGCATTGAACAATCGTGTCGAAGTGCGATCACTCCGAGCGGACCTTGAGCCATTCACCGTGATCGTCGAACAGGTGATCTCGGAAGAACTGGCATCGAAGAGCGTGGACCTATGGGAGTCGCGCGGCTACAAGGCATACTTCGAACCGGTGGTCGTGAATCGCGCACCGCTCTATCGCGTGAAGCTCTGGGGCTACGCTACGCGTGCTGCCGGCGAGGCGGCACGGGACGAGGTCAAAAAGAAGTACGGCACCAAGGCCTTTGTGGAATGATCGACCTTAGTGCTGGGTTTCGATCCAGCGCTCGGCATCGATCGCCGCCATACAACCGGACCCAGCGGCCGTTACAGCCTGACGGTACACACTGTCTTGCGCATCACCACAGGCGAACACTCCGTCGATGTTCGTGTACGTGCTCTTGTCCTTGGTGATGATGTAGCCAACGTCATCCATGTCCAGCATGCCATTGAACAACTGGGTGTTCGGCTGGTGACCGATAGCAACAAAGGCGCCGTCTGCCGGGACCATCGTCACGTCATTCGTCTGCGTATTGCGAAGCTTCAGCTGCGTGAGCTTCTTCATGCCGTTCTCGCTGGTGCCCACGTATTCTTCCACGGTGGTGTTCAGCAGGAAGCGGATCTTCGGATTGGCCTTTGCACGCTCCAGCATGATCTTCGAAGCACGGAACTCCTCGCGGCGATGCACGACGGTGACCGATTCCGCAAAGCGCGTGAGATAGTTCGCCTCTTCCATGGCCGTGTCTCCCCCGCCGACCACGAAGACGTTGAGTCCGCGGAAGAAGAAGCCATCGCACGTGGCACAGGCACTCACGCCAAAGCCCATGTACTCTTGTTCACCGGTGGCACCCAGCAGCTTTGCCGATGCACCGGTGGCAATGATGAGGGCCTTTGCTGTAAAGGCCTCACCCTTTTCGTTGCGCACCGTGAAGGGGCGTGCCGAGAGGTCGACACTTGTGATCAGCTCATAGCGCGACACGGCACCGAACCGATGTGCCTGCTTGCGCATCACATCCATGAGTTCTGGTCCCATGATACCATGTTCGAATCCCGGATAATTCTCGACTTCTGTGGTGATCGTCAACTGGCCGCCCGGTTGTTGTCCTTCGAAGATCGTGACGGACAGTCCTGCACGACTGGCATAGAGGGCGGCGGTGAAGCCGGCCGGACCAGAACCGATGATGATGATGTCGGTATGATTCTCTGTCATGTTCATTCATTCCTTCGTTGTTCGACGGCCTTGGCATTGCGCTGAAGGCCGGCAAGTTTTGGTCGTTTGATGGGACTTCCCTTGAACCGGGAAGCGAATGCATCGGGCGACAAAGATAGCATCTCGCCCGTGTCCAGCACCGTCACTCCTCCACGCGGGAGGAATCGCCGCTCCTGGGTCGGTCGTTGGAAGCGATTCCACGGACAGACGTCCTGACACACATCGCACCCGAAGATCCAACCGTCGAGGTGCTCCACGACGTTCGAGGGAAACTCTTCGTGCGCCTTCGCTTCGATCGTCCAGTACGAAATGCACGATCGTGCATCTACCACATAGGGTTCGACAATGGCCTTGGTCGGGCATCCATCGATGCAGGCCGTACAAGTGCCGCAGTGGTCCTCCATGGGCTTCGACGGTTCCAACGGCATCGTGGTGATGATCACACCGAGAAAGAACCACGAACCGATATCTCGCCGCAAGATGTTGCTGTGCTTGCCCTGCCAGCCAAGCCCGGCACGCACGGCCCATTGCTTTTCAAGGATCGGTCCGGTATCGGTGTAGCGCTTGCACTCCGCCGTCGGATCTATTGCTTTGATCGCGGCAACGATCCGGTCAAGCCGCTCAGGGATCACATCGTGATAGTCGTCGCCCCATGCATACCGTGCCACCTTGCCACCCTCACCCCGATGTTCAAAGGGCGTGTAGTAGTTCAAGGCCACAACGATCACGGAACGCGCGCCGGGAAGGATCTCCGTTACATCCCGTCGCTTCTCGGCATTGCGCTCCATGTAGCCCAAGGAGCCATGATACGATCGTGCGATCCAGTCTTCGTAGTGGGTGAATGCATCGTACAATGGCACAGCCTCGGCAACACCCACGGCGTCGAAACCGGCATCAAGAGCCGCTTGCCGGATGACGGAGGTGCGCTCGGTGATCGTCATTGCACGTGTTCGATGAAGGCGGCAACCTGCGCCACGGGCGCTTTCTCAATGGGATGCTTGCGTGAAGGGAACACCGACAAGGTTGCGCCAGGCGTTGCGCGATACATCTGCATGGTCTCTTCAATGCTCACCATTTCGTCACGGTCCCCAATGCCATAGTGCACCGGCAATGTGAACGCGGATACCATATCGGTGGTGACCACGGGAGCATCGCCGAGTCCGCGCATCAAACCTGCCGTCTTCTCCAGCACCGACGTCCATCGGTGCGCTCCATGCCGACGTTGCAGATCGGCCGCAAAGGCAGGGACCTTGGCCACGATGATCGATGCATCGAGTTTCTTCACTTCGTTGGCGGCACCTGCCGGCGTCCACTCGAACTTCGTTCCGAGTGTGACGATGGACGACATCAGCTCCGGACGTCGTGCTGCCAGCGCAATGGCCACGTAGCCACCCATGCTATAGCCGAAGATGCGAGGCTGGTCCATGGCCTCGAGCGTGCGCTCCAGTTGCTGTGCGAACAGATCGATGGTCCATGCCTCTTCCACATCGTCCATGCTGCCATGACCGATGAATTCAAGAACGGAAGCGGAGGGTCCGAGGGTGGCAAGGAGCGGTGCGAACTGATGCGCACTTCCAAGGGCTCCATGGAGGACGAGGATGTTCATTGTGCGTTGACCCACTGTGTGATGAGGTCGCAGATCACGTCAACATTTGCGACCGTCAGATTCGTATGCAAGGGAAGACGCAGCAGACGCGGCGCTGCATCGTCCGTTGCCGGCAATGGTCTGCGTGGTGCGCCGCATTCCAAGCCCATGGGCGATGAATGTAAGGGCACATAGTGGAATGCCGTTCCCACACCGTGTTCGCGAAGGAAGCGAATGAGATCGTCGCGATGACCTTCGCTCCGCAAGAGAACGTGTTGCAAGTGCCATGCGGGACGTGCATACGACGGAATGGATGGCAACGTGACCTGCGTTTCGATCGAGGGCTCTGACAATCGCTGACGATAGCGCTCCACGAGCGCACGTCGGATCTGCTGCACGGTATCGAATTCGGCGAGACCGCCGGAGAGCAAGGCAGCAAGCGGCTCTGCAAGCACGTAGCTCGACCCTTTGCTGACCCAACGATACTTGTCGACCTGACCGCGGAAGAACTGTTTTCTGTTCGTTCCCTTTTCACGGAAGATCTCTGCGCGTTCGGCGATCGACGCATGCGTTGTGAGGAATGCACCGCCTTCACCGCACATGATGTTCTTCGTTGCATGAAAGCTATAGGCGGCCATATCTCCAAGTGTCCCAAGGGCCCTGTCGTTCCAATGTCCACCGATCGCATGGGCTGCATCCTCGATCAGCAGCAGACCATGCTCCGCACAGATGCTTCGAAGGGCGGCCATATCGCAGGCGATCCCGGCATAATGCACCACCATGATGGCGCGTGTTCGCGATGTGATCGCTTTGATCACATCAGTAGGATCGATGTTCATCGTCGACGGATCCACATCCACAAACACCGGCACTAGTCCAGCTTGCAGGATGGCCGTGGCCGAGCTCGTGAACGTGAACGACGGAACGATGACCTCGCCGCCGTCGACGTGGTCGATCATCGCACACGACAGTTCGAGAGCATGGGTGCACGACGTGGTGAGGAGAACGTGGTCAGCCCCCACCAGGTTCTTGATACGTTGTTCTGCCTCGGCGCAGTACGGACCGTCACCGGACAGTTGCCCACTCCGCAAGCATGCATCAACAAGCGCGCTTGCCTGCGTTGGGAGATATGGTTCTGTGAATCGAATGTTCATCTTAGTTCATTGCAACGATTGATAGAGATCGAGCCATTGCCGGATCACGACCGTTGGGTCGTGTTCTGCACATGCCCAGGCCTTCCCTGCTGCAGCGTGTTCTTCACGGCGCACGGTATCGGACACTTCCTCTTTGATGGCCTTGGCAAGAGCATATGCGCTGCGTGGTTCGACGCTGCGCCCGCGTCCGTCCGCTACTTGTTCAGGTGTACCGCCACTGTTCGTACCGATCACGGGCAGACCGTTCATCATGGCCTCGATCACTGTGAGCGCATAGGTCTCGTGATACGAGGCAAGCACGAAGATGTCCATGGCGCTTAGCGCCGATGCAAGGTCCGCTCGGAATGGTCGCACATGGATCCGTCCGCGTGCATACGAATGCGAGGCACGGTCCATAAGCCATTGCTGCAGTTCGGCGCCCTGTGGTTCATACACCGGACGTCCATGCTCGTCCATGCGCTCGACGGACGGCTCTCCCAAAACGAGATAGTGCACGCGTTGCTGGACATCTTCCGGCAGCAGGAAGTAGGAGTCGACGAATTCTCGAATTCCCTTTTGCGGATCGATACGCGCAGCGCTTCCGATCAACAACTCATTCTCGCCGACGCCAAGCTCATTGCGAAGTTGTGCGCGTGCATCGGCACGTCGAGCCGATACGGCCGGGTCGCGCATATAGCGGATGAGATGAATGCGCTCGGGTGGGATCGGGAAGCCACCGCGGATGGCCTCGTTGTTGATCGACGACGTGCTGACGATGGCATTCACGCGACCGTAGATGAAGGAGTGCAAGACGTCCTTCTTGTTCACGGCGATCATGTAGACGCTGTTCACATGCGGTATGGTGGTGCCCGCAACGGCGATCGACCCCGTCCACACATCGATCCGTGTATGCGAGTGGACGATCACATTCGGTGTCGTTCGGCAGAATCGACGGACCATGGAGATGTTGGATGGACTCACATGCGCTTGATGATAGGTGCTCAATGTGGGTATCCCTGCCGCCTTGCACGCCTCCTCCAAGCGAGAGCCCACGCGCACCAATGCCACGTTCTTTACGCCCTCACGCGCAAGCGCTTGCATGAACTGCAGGGTATACAACTCCAACCCACCCCACGCATTCGATGTATTCAGATGCAGAATGGTCATCGGACCGATAATTGCTTCAAGATCGTGATCACATCCGTCGTTGTTTCTGCCAACGCTGTCGCACGCTGCAGTTCTTCTCTCGTACCATAGCCATACAACACACCAATACTGTGCACACCATTGGCGTGCGCACCATTCACATCGTGCGACCGATCGCCAACCATCAGGGCCATCGATGGGTCTACCGCTTCGTGCTCCAACACATAGCGAAGAAGATCTTCTTTCTGTGTGCGCACACCATCAAGTTCGGAACCGTACACACGGTCGATCATCGCAGCAAACGGCGTCGATGCGACCACACGTTCGGCATAGGGCACGGCCTTCGCCGTAGCGATCACCACACGCATGTTCTGCGTGCGTGCTGCATCGATCATCTCGAGCACGCCATCGTACATCGTGTATTCGAACATCGCTCCCAATCCATACCGTCGGCGATACTCAGCAGCGGCGGCGTCAAGCGTCGCCCGGTCCGACGTGCCAAGCAACTCTTCGAAGATCGTCCACAGCGACGCGCCAACATGCGTGACCAGCACATCGGCCGGTGGCGCCGTTACGCCAAAGTGTTCAATGGTCTCTGCAAGTGCCGAAAGGATGCCACGCTGTGAGTCGAGCAGCGTTCCATCCAGATCGAACATGGCAAGCGTCTTCACGCAGTACCCACGAATTCTATCGCAATCCCCGACGGATCATACGCTGTGAACCAGAAATGATCGTTCCCCATGTCCATCGGTTCTTCCATGGCAAGTTTCACGCCATTGCTCTTCAGATAGTCGAACCACGCCTTTACGCTTGGCACATCGAAGCAGAAGGTGGCCTTGGCCATCTTCTGACTTCCCGTCGGGATGGGTTCGCGCTTACCGATCAGGTACATGCCATAAGGTGCGCCATCGGACGATGTCCCAAAGCGAAAGTAGCATGAGGTCTCGCCCATAGGGGAGAAATCCGTGAGGCCCAGGAGGCGATGATAGAAATCGAACGATGCGTCGTAGTCGACGGCATAGATGGACACCATAGCGATGCCACTCAGCGTAGGTCGTTTAGTCATCTGCATTCACAAGAATAGTGGTGCCTTCCGGCATATCAAGACGTACCATGAACACATCGCCATCGGGTGTGCTGAACACCGTGCATCGATCGCCCATCGCTTCTTGCATCGAGCGCACAACATCGTTGTCGAGCTCCATTGTGTAGACGAGTGGTCGGATCGACATGGAGGTTTGCTGAAGGATCAAGGAGGCAAGGCCGTCCGTCATATCGAACCGTGGGAACGGCTCTGCGGCCTGTTCTGCAACGAGGAAGCCCATGCGCTCTGCATACGATTTCTCGCTCGCAGCATCGGCCACGCTGACGCAGATGCCAAGGTGATAGCCTAAGAGTGGATTGCTTTCTTTCGACGGACGTTCTGCATCAAGTTGCTTGCCGGCATGCACGTAGATCGGAATGTCGCCCGGACCTCGCACGTGCAGTTCGGTGGGACTCACGGCGGTGACCGTTCCTCCGCGATCGTGAATGCGTTGACGGAGGACCGGCGGATCGGCATGGAAGTAGGCTAGGGCGGGAGAGACGCCGACGTCGTTCATGAGCATCACGATCACTTGTCCGTCCGTGAGTCGAGCCCACGTGGGCACATCGCCATTGGCAACCGCAAGCTCCGTGAAACCGATGGAACACCATGCGTCGATCGACGTGGGAACGTCGGCGCATGCGATGAGAATGTGTGCGGTGTGTCCTAGCATAGCCACAATGTTAACGAAAAAGCCCCGATGCACAGGCGTGCATCGGGGCCTTCGTTCTTGCTATCGGTGTGTTACTTCGGCTTCACGTCGATGATCACGGTACGATTGTACATACGACCTTCGGGAAGATCGTTCGGGAACATCGTGGAATCCGTCGACTCGCCAAAGCCACGCGCAGTGATCTTGGCCTTCTTGCCCTTGGAGGAGAGTTCATTCGAAAGAACGTCGCGAACCTGCGTTGCACGTTGTGCCGACAGTTTCTGGTTCACGTCTTCCTTTCCAAGATTATCGGTGTGCCCTTGCACAAAGACCGATGCATTGTTCGTGACGCGAGGTGCGACGTCTTGACGGAGGAATTGCTCCGAACGCTTCACAGGATCTTCTTCTGCATAGTCGAAGATCAAGCTGTAGCGCTCCATCTTGGAATCGTTGGCAGCGCGAACAAGCGTGAATTGTTCGCTCTCTGTGAGCGTCCGACCATCCGTTGTCTTGGCCACCACTTCCATGGTGAAGAGACCGGACTGCTGACCGGTGGCCAACAGACCAGTTGGGTCCATATAGGCCGTCATTTCGGAGAACGGACCATAGGTCTTGCGCTGTCCACCACCGGTGATCGTGGCCGTCCACGTATCGATGCTCTCGTTCGTGGTGAGTTCCGTCGTCACGAGGTTCTCTTCATTTGCCTCGCGCTCTGCACGAAGCTGCACACGACGTCCGAGATTTGGATCGCTGAAGACGAACTCAACACGACGGTTCTCGATCTCGGCCAGCGGCTTGTCTTCTGCCGGCGTACGTGCCGTTCCCGAAGGGATACGCGGATTGAGTTGACCCTTCACGGAGATGCGATTCGCATCGATGCCCCACGTGTTCACGAGATAGTCCTTCACGACATTCGCAAGCACTTCGCCATTCTTTTCGACGGGATCGGAACCGATCAGCTCGACCGTTGCCGATGGAGTGGTCTTCAGGCGGTAACCGAAGATGTTCATGATGTTGTAGTACACCTCGCCTTGGCGATACGGACGTGCCTGCACATTCGTGAGATCGTCGGCTGTCAGTCCGGACGTGTTGCCCCACGTTGGTGTGTCGCCGGCCGAGATCGTCACGTAGCGGGACGGGATCTTCGTGTCGTTGCGATCGAAGAACACGAACGGACGGATCGGATAGAAGTCGTCGACCACGCGCTTCGAATAGATGCCGTCCTCCGGTGGTGTGATGCGGAACATCTTGCCAACCGGTGCCACAACACCCTCTGCCGGGTCGGCATCGCCCATCTTGATACCAATACCGGCACGGATCGTCACCGTCGACAGTGCATCGTCGAATGCACCTTGCAGCGACGGGAAGCTCACATCACGCTGCCCTGTCATGAACGATGTCTCGAGGAACGGCGTCAGGAACCACTGACGATCTGCCTGACCATCGCTCAGCAGAATGTCCCATCCGAAGCCACCGACCATGCTGAACGTGAATCCGGTTGGCATGGCGAGCGGAATGTCCTTTTGCTGGGTTCCGCCTTGCGGTGTGTAGTCAAAGGTCGTCGCTGTCTTGATACCGAATCCGGGACCGACCTTGATGTGGAATCCACTGTTCTTGAACGGGTTCAAGCGGAAGAGTGGTTCGATGGAGATGTAGGCATTGTGGAAGACATACTCATCGCTGTAGTACGCGCCTTGTGCGTCCTTGTACGACTGATTGTCCTTTGCCGTAAGACCACGATTATCATACGAAACGCGGAGTTGAAGGCCCCACCAGCTTGGATTGTACTCGGCCATCACGCCAAGGTAGGCGCCAAGACCGGATCCGTCGTTGAGCACCTTCTCGATGAACTGTCCATATGGACGTGCAGGATCGGTCACCCAATCTGCATATCCCACGCCCGAAAGGTTGTAATTCAGACCGAGGTTGACGCCATAGCGCCATGTGACATGTCGTGGTTCCGGCTGATCGGCTGCCTGGGCCGAAGCGAAGGACGTGATCGTGCAAAACGCCAAAAGCGCAGCACAGCCACGTATCAACATCGTTGGTGATGTCTTCATACTATCTATCCCCGTAATGGTTCTGGTGAATTCGGGGCAAAGATACGGCAAGAACAGGCCGAACAGACGATTTTCAGGCGACACTTCGACTCCTCCCCAAAGGCTGCATGGAAAGTGGTAGTTTCGAAGCTCATGCAGCCCTCCACACTATCAACCCCGATCCACGTTCTTCAACAGCTCAAACTGGCTCTGGACCTCGAATCCGAGGAACATGCGCGGCGGTTTGAAACGCTCATCAACACAGCACCGGTGCGGCAACGTGTGGCCGAAGGGGTGTGCTGGTATCCGGTCCGTATCCGTGAGACCGGATTCGGGTTTGGCGAGTACCCCTATGTGGTGGTCGAGCGACCTGGTGACCGTAAAACACACGATATGATCTCCGGCGGGAAACCTGCCATGCTCTTCAGTAAGGCCGATCGCGAACAACGCACCATTCACGGCACGCTGCATTGGGTCAACCGTAACACCGCCCACATCATTCTTCGAGGGAACGATCATCCGGAGTGGTTGGACGACGGACAGATAGGTCTGCAGCTCATCTACGATGCGTCCGGCTTTGCCGATATGGAGAAGGCGTTGGCCGACACCATCGATGCACAGGACTCTCGCCTTGCCACCTTGCGCGACACCTTGCTCGGGGCTCGTAGGGCGGAATGGCGGCAAGCTCCTACGGATAACACCGATGCAACATCATTGAATCCGTCGCAGTTGCTTGCTGTTCAACGCTGTCTGATTGCACAGGATGTTGCCATCATCCACGGACCTCCCGGCACGGGCAAGACAACAACGTTGGTGGAAGTGATCAAACGACTTTCAGCGCGATCGAAGCCCATTCTCGTGTGTGCTCCCTCGAACAGTGCAGTGGACCTGCTCACGGAACGCTGCTCCGATGCAGGGATGGATGTGGTACGGATCGGCAACCTCTCTCGCGTTGATGAGAGCGTGATGCGACATACCCTGTCGGAACGATGGAAGTCTCATCCGCTTGCCGACGAGATCAAACGGTACCGTAAGCAAAGCGAGGAGTATCGCCGACTCGCAATGAAGTACAAGCGATCGTTCGGTCGATCGGAGATGGAACAACGGAAGCTATTACTGCAGGAGGCGAAGAAGGTGATGGCCGATGCGCGGCGACTGGAAGATGAGGTCACAGAGCGGGTCTTGTCGTCGGCAGACGTTGTTGCATGCACGCTTGTGGGGTCGAGAAATCATGAGATCCGCTCAATGCAATTCTCTGCTGTGGTGATCGATGAAGCCGGCCAGGCGCTCGATCCTGCCATGTGGATCCCGATCTCGCGTGCCGATATGGTGGTACTGGCCGGTGATCCGCATCAACTTCCGCCAACGATCATGTCGCAACAGGCCATGAAGGCCGGTCTGAGCACGACGTTGCTCGAGCGCGCCATAGCCGCACAACCGGAAGCCGTGACGCTCTTGAACGAGCAGTACCGCATGAATCGCGTGATCATGGGCTATTCGAACAAGGCCTTCTATCGCGACGAGGTGATCGCCCACCCAAGCGTGGAAGAACACACGCATCCGGCAGACCGACCGTTGGCGGAGTCACTGGTGATGATCGACACGGCAGGACGCGGATGGAATGAGGAGGCCGGAGACAATGCGGAGTCGCTCCGCAACATCGGCGAAGCAGAGGTGGCCTTGATGGTGCTTCGCGAATTGGCACCGGCACCGGACATCACCGTGGGTGTGATCTCTCCCTATCGAGGACAAGTGCGTGAATTGCAAGACCGATTGCCGGTGGAGTCGGCAACGTGGTTCGACGATCTCGATGTGAACACGGTCGATTCGTTCCAAGGCTCGGAATGCGATGTCATCATCATCTCGCTGGTGCGGTCGAATGACGATGCCGAGATCGGCTTCCTGCAGGACATCCGTCGTATGAATGTGGCCATGACGCGTGCGCGGAAGAAGCTCGTGGTGATCGGTGACAGTGCCACCATCGGAGCGCATCCGTTCTATCGAGGATTCCTGGAGTATGTAGAGCGCCACGGTACCTACCGCAGCGCTTGGGAATTCATGCCTTAGACGTTGAAGCGGAAGTACATGATATCGCCATCCTTGACGATGTAGTCCTTCCCTTCCACCCTGTACAGACCTGCATCCTTGACGGCTTGCTCGGAGCCAAGGCGCTCCCAGTCTGCATACGACATCACTTCGGCGCGAATGAAGCCCTTCTCGAAGTCGGTATGGATCACACCGGCCGCATTGGGTGCTGTGGCACCGGCGCGCACCGTCCATGCCCGACATTCTTTCTTTCCGGCCGTGAAGTAGGTGATGAGTCCCAGCAACCGATACGCTTCGCGGATCACGCGATCCAGTCCGGGTTCTTCCATACCAAGATCGGCAAGGAACAACTCACGGTCTTCGGCTTCGAGCAAGGCGATCTCCGCTTCGATCTTCGCACAGATCGGGACCACAACGGCACCTTCCTCGGCGGCACGCTTGCGTACGGCCTCGATGTGCTCATTTCCGTTCTTCATCCCCTCTTCATCCGTGTTGGCCACGTACATCACCGCCTTGTCGGTGAGGAGTTGCAACGTGCGGAAGAAGGGTACACTTTGATCGTCATGCGGGAACGTGCGTGCAGGCTTTCCGCTGTCGAGATGGTCGCGCAATGCTGTGAACCACTCATACTCTTGCACCGCTTCCTTATCGTGCGAACGCACGCGTTTGTGGACGGCCTGCATCTGTTTTTCAACGGACTCAACATCCTTGAGGATGAGCTCCGTTTCGATGATGTCGATATCATGCAACGGGTTCACACCGCCATGGACGTGCACCACATTGTCATCTGCGAAGCAACGGACCACATGGGCCACAGCATCGCAGGCGCGGATGTTGCCAAGGAACTGATTACCGAGTCCTTCACCTTTCGACGCGCCCTTCACCAGTCCGGCAATGTCCACGAATTCCACCGTCGTCGGTACTTCGCGGTCCGTTTCGTAGATCCGCACAAGTTCTGCCAATCGAGGATCCGGTACAGGCACCACGCCCACGTTCGGATCGATCGTACAGAACGGATAGTTGGCGGCCTCGGCCTCGTTGGAGGTGAGCGCGTTAAAGAGAGTCGACTTGCCGACGTTCGGCAGTCCAACGATTCCGCATGCAATTCCCATAGCCGACAAAAATACGACATACTGCCTCTTGTAAGGTCGGCCCCTCGTGTGGCCGAAAAGTGCATGTAGATTTCTTATTACTGTTTGCTCTAGAGCAATAAGCTCGCAGTGTCCGACGGCATTTGTGCTTGTTCGCAGTTGCCATCCGCGATGTGGTTTGTCTCGACGAATCTCGTAGTCGGATCGAAGCGGATTGCCACACGCGTGAAGCACACCTGGTTGAGCAGTGGGATCTTCTTGTGCAGCGACGCCGGCATAGAGGCGAACTGGATGCAATGCAAGGCCGAGTAAGCGCGGTTGACTTCGCTTACGCGAACGGAGATGTCGAACAGTGCTGCGATGTCGTTGATCGTGCAGATGCTGAAGGATCCGCGGCGGTGCATGCCGATGATTGCCGTGGCAACGATGTCCATGTGCTTGTCGCAGTCTAGATGCTGCGACGTCGATTAATATGACTCGAGGGGCATCACGCCGCCTGTCGGGTTTGTTCGATCATGCCGGCATCGTCGGGCTCACGGTGACGCTCCGCGATGGGCCAACGGTACTGTTGCGAGTAGTTGCGCTTGACGGCAGCAATGATCTCGTCCAGTTGCTTCTGCTCGTCGCTGGAGAGGGGTATCCAAACGCGGTTCATGCGTGCGTTTTCAGTAATTTCTTCCCCGTTCGCCCTGGGTAACCAGTCCGCTAGGTTTGCTTAGGGGTTGTGGTTCTCTTGTATGGAGAGTCCGTATGCTGTACGTATCACTATCACATGTACACACCTATCAACAATGGTGACAGATGTTAAGACCTATCACCTCAATTGGTATCCACACCTAGTGAAGAACTCACTTTCTCAATGGTCATAGACGTCACGAAAATGCATCGCGCTGCAGGACAGCGACATGATGAAGGGATCCAGATTGTTGACTCTTTTGCTGCCTTTGCGCGTCCTATCGGCGTTCCTGCGTCCATGTTCTACAGGTACTTCAATGGCGAGCAGAACGCGGGGAAGTCAATGCTGCAAAAACTACCGGACTACAGTATAGATAGCACCTATGCGGTAACCGGTAAGAGAGTTGACTCGTTGGACAGTGATTCCTCCCCTACCGTGTCCACAGAGGCCCTGCGATGGGCTCTAAACGAGCAGGGAGCAACGTATAGGACTTGGGGGCATGAAGCACTCGAGAACGATGCCAACGCCGTCATAGCACGCCTATTGGATACTCCAAACAACAGACTGGCCACTGCAAACCGCACCCTCGACGTGGCCATGCGGCTCCTGGAACAGGTGCAGAAGAAGGGAAAAAGAGTGAGATCCTGAGCACCATTGGCAACCACGGACAACAAAGGAGAGGCCTGCAACGGGCTTTATGACCATGAAAAACGAAAGAATGGAAACAAAAAGTAAACTTATTCGTTTATTTGTATGACAAATGTTCCAGATTCAGATGCGGAAGACACTCTAGATGCACATCCGATGCAGATTTCAGAGTATCCTGGAATGATCGCAAGCGGTGCCGGTGTCGACTCTGTGTACGTTCTGTATGAACGAGGCCGAAGTGCCGCAGTGGACGGATACAAAGACCTCAAGAGATCCGGAGACAAAGGATCGGTGAAATGGATCGACAAGATGTTGATGCAATGGCAGATGCAACGGCAGCACTTCCACAGCAGAGCGAACCGGACCGTTGTGAAATTGGAATATGCAAAGGACGATCGCATTAATGCTTGTTATGCCATCAAGGCAAAACCCAAGGCGTACCGAATTTTTTGTGTGGAATGCGTCATCCATGGACATTGCTTTCTGATCGTAACTATGATCTGTGAGCATCATGGCCAAGGCGATGAGAAAGAAGGCGGCAACGCACCGCAATCTGCCAACTACAAGACCTTGTCGACAATAGTTCAGTCTGAACAGTTCAAACAACTTTTGGACGACATTGAGGAGACGATGCATGAATAAGATCGGTATCTGGAAGAAGAAGCCGGAGGCAGTCGACGAGACTGTCGTGATCAAGGAGAACATCAAAGCATTCAGCGATCCGGACTACTGGTTCGATGTCTGGTTCATGAAGTTGCTGGGATCGAAAGGCGCCACCAAAGGCGTAACCATCGCGAGAAGAATGGGTGTGTCAAAGTCCCGGGTATCTGACATTGTTAATGATGAAGCAGATGTTCAGGTCTCCACTCTAATCAAGTTTGCATTGGCTGTTGGATTCATACCGCACCTGGTTATGGAGCCTGTGGAAGATTATGCCAAGCGCGTGCATAATAACTCACTGATGAGGGTAGACAGATCCGACAATATCATAACACCTGTTCCGCAAGCCGCTCGCTCAGATTCCAAGGGCGGACTGTTTACACTTAGCTCAGTTGGTGAAAAGGAATTGATGATTGACTACCGGCCGCATGCGGTTTATGTGGAAAAGGGTTCTGAACGATTTGCGAACGACTACTCTCCAAGGATGATTGAATCACATGGGCACAGGTAGAAAAAAGAATCCAGTCAAGCACGCATCGAAAAGCTCAATGATCGAGCATGCTATTGCCTATGAAGGATTTGAGATCCACAGCATCGGTATGGTCGACGGCGACGTGCCGGAGTTCATGGGCAAGATTGAACACATGCGAGAGACATCGTTCGTGCATTCTGAATCGAAGTTTATCGTACGAACAAAGCTCTTCGTCACACGAAACGGTACGGACGAGTCCAGTAAAGAAGTTCGCGAGATCGTCTGGGCCACTGCCATACACACCTTCCTTATTGAAAGGCATGAGGACGGGAAAGTGACACACCTTTCTTCTAATTTTGAGACTCCACAGCACATAGAATCCAAGGTTGTCCTCAACCTTCTCATGGTGGCCCACTCCAGTATGCGCGGCGTGTTCGCATCGCTTGTGCGAGGCACCTGGCTCAAAGATCTCGTCCCCATTCCGATTGCTGCACTGAACCTCATTGCGCCCGAAGCCAAGCCGAACTTCGAAAAACTTGACAGTGCTCGATGGATGGTGTGAGCCGACATCTTCGGTAAGTGAATTCATGCCCGATCAGATGATCGGTCTTTTTTGCCCGACAACGACAGTGTGCAATTCGGTGCAAGTGTTGATCGCAAAGTGTGCAAGTGCTGTCCATCTCCTCGTGCGATTCATACGCATCCACGTAGTTTTGCTCATTCCTACCAAAGATCACATGACTTTCCCGCTCTAATTCTACGCATTCCTACGTAACGCGCACGCCATGTGTGCTCAATTTTTGAGCAAGTCCTTTTTCCTGGTTAAGCGAAACATCCACTTTTCCATATGGAATGCCCACATCACGTACGATTCACGGGGTGTGCAAGTTCGGTGCAAGTGAAACGACGTGCACATCTGTACACACTATCTCGTTTCATGGCAACGGCTTACACGCACCAAAGATGTGGGCAGGTTCCGTATTATTAAAACCGCTTGCACACTTCATGTAAAGTTGACCCGCACACCACCTGCACACAAATTGCACACCACTTACACACTACTTGCACACTTTGATAGAATCACGTTATATCTAGCCGAACTGTTCCCTTTTGTAACTGCTTCCATGATAGGCTTGTTACTGCGTAACCCCTTGTAGTAGTTCGGATTATGTAGCTCGCCCTACTATCGTATCCTGAAGTCCGTCTGGAGTCGCTCGGAAATGAACGAACTCCGAGGTTTCATGGATCCATGAGGTATGAAGCGGCAATTTGTCATTGGTGATATGGCAGAATGGCAAGGCTGAGCTCTTCAATCTCAATAAATCTGCCAAGAAGGCAGGTTTTCCTTTGTGGCACGGGTATTGGGAAATACTCCTCTTCAATGTGAAAGTCACATTGATTCTCAAACCCTTAACAAAGAGGTGCCTTATGGTTCGCGCTGTTTACTATGTTTCACCCACCACCAACGGGTGGAAGGTCACGAAGGATGGTGTCCTGCTCAGTTCTCATTACACGAAAGAAGTAGCAGTAGAAACTGCCAAGACTAAGGCGAAGGCGAACAAACCTTCCCAAGTAATCGTACAGAAAAAAGACGGAACGTTCGAGACCGAATACACGTATCAAGACGATCCGTATCCGCCACGAGGTTGATCATGGGAAGCAAGTTCAAAGACCCAGAATTTCGTGCGAAAGTACATGCGAAGACCGACGGGAGGTGTCACCTGTGTTGGCAAAAAGTGCGCCACGACGTAAGTAATGATCACCCTTTGGCTATGGAAGTCGATCATTCGAAGCCGAGAGCCAAAGGTGGGTCAGACCATGGCCACAACCTCCTTCCTGCATGCAAACGATGCAATCGTCAAAAGGGGTCTAGGTTTTCCACCGGACAGATGCGATCAAAATACGGTAATGACCGATTCAAAAGAGCTCAACAAGATTCTGGCTTGGGTTGGCTCTTGCTTGGCGGCACCGTGGCTGTTGTAGCGATTGTTCTTTCGAGAAAGTAACTGACCACAGGGTATTCAAACATTCACCACTCATTTTGCGAGGAGAAAAGTATCGTTCTTTGTTTCTAATTTCGAGAGCGAAGTACGACAGTACTTCGCTCTATTTTAATCACTTTCGATCGGACTAATCATGTACGAAATTGGACATTTTACTTACGAATTTGCCAGCGCACTATCTAGATTATTGGGTGTCGAGATAACAATCATTAACAAAACTCCATTTTCTCCAAGTGGTCTTACGCGGTTTCAAGGTCATCGCGATTGGTTTGACATAGACATCTATGAAGCGCACATCCCGCCTATAACATTGGATGGTCAAACTGCTGTCGTTTACTGTAACAACAATGCTGGTGGCTGGAAGCACCGGACTAAAATACCC
>JAFDZT010000009.1 GCA_018266735.1 Bacteroidota bacterium
ACCCACCTTTTCGGGTCAAGAGCCTTTTTTTTTATCGTTCAGGTTGAGCAACATCGATATGCCGATGATGATCAGGACGATAGGCCAGAAGGCCGACCAGAAGTGATCGATCCATCCGAGCTTGTTGGCTTGCAGCAAGGCGCCGACGGTGAAGAGAATACCGGCACTCGTGAACGAGGCACTGCGCGTTGCCAATTGGATCAAGGCCACGACCATGAGCACCGATGGCCAGTACATGCCGATGAGATCGCCGAAGGGAAGGATGTCGAACACGTTCAGGAGGAAGCCCGTGCCGAGAAGGACGAGCAGGATGCCCATCCAGAAACGAAACGGCAGACCGCGACGGTTGCCGAATTCGATATGCACGTTGTGTTGAAACTGTTGATGCTCGTTCATGGCTCCATCCTCGGTGGTGTTCGTTAGGCCGTCGTGGTACGCAGGTACTCCGCGATGGTTGCAACAACCTCTTCGAGTTGCTCCGGTTGCAGTTCCGGAAAAATAGGAAGCGAGAGAACACGGGCGGCAAGGTGGTCGGAGACCGGGAAGGCATTGCGCGACGAGGGAACATCGCGGAAGCATTCTTGACGGTGGAAGGGCACAGGATAGTAGACCTCGGTGCCGATGCCGGCGGACTGCAAGTGTGCGCGAAGTGCATCACGTCCGTCGACGACGATGGTGTATTGATTGTAGATGTGCACGTCGGGGAAGCCGGATGCCGCATAGGCATTGATCGGCGTGACCACGGGCAGATCTGCCTCGGCGAAGAGACGGTCGTAGATGGCCGCATTCCGTCTGCGTCCTTCATGCCACGATGCAAGGTGGGGGAGCTTCACGTTGAGCACGGCCGCCTGAATGGCGTCGATGCGGAAGTTGCCACCCACGAAGGAATGATAGTAGCGCGGCTCCATGCCGTGATTGCGAAGCTGCTTCAACTTGATGGCCAAGGCATCATCGTTCGTTGTCATCAGACCGGCATCGCCGAAGGCGCCAAGGTTCTTTGTCGGGTAGAAGGAGAAGCATCCCATGAGTCCGATCGAGCCAACGCGCCGTCCGTCCTTGTACTGCGTGCCGATGGCCTGGGCAGCATCCTCGACAACGGGAATGCCATGCTCGTTCGCAATGGCCATGATGGCATCCATGTCGGCACTTTGACCGAAAAGGTGCACGGGCACGATGGCCTTGGTGCGCGGCGTGATGGCAGCGGCAATGGCGTCGGGACTCACGTTCATCGTGATCGGGTCCACGTCCACGAACACCGGCGTAGCCCCCACCCGCACCACAGCGCCGGCTGTTGCAAAGAAGGAGAAGGTTGGGGTGATCACTTCGTCGCCCGGACCGATGTTCAGGGCCATCATGGCCATCACGAGGGCGTCGGTGCCGCTCGATACACCAATGGCATGCTTCACGCCCAAGTAGGCGGCGCAGTCGCGCTCCAGTGCGTCGACGTCCGGACCGAGGATCAAGGCCTGCGATGAAGCAACGCGGATGAGTGCCGCATCAAGTTCCGTTTTGAGAGCACGGTACTGTAATTTGAGGTCAAGCAAGGGAACGGGCATAGGACTCTAACGAATGGCAATGGAATGAGTGTGGACCACAAAACTACTGAACATGGAGCGGACAGGCGACGCTGGCTGATCGGCATCGTGTCCGCGCTCGGAGGAACATCGCTGCTTGCCCTTGCCGCCTTCTACCTTCGCAGACCTTCGCGGAGCTTTGGGAAGACCGTGCGCATCGGCACCGTTGACGATGTGTTCCGTGATGCAATTGCACGGATCGTCACCATCGGCAACGAGACCATTGCTGTTGTGCGCGATCCCGCCACGGCCTCCATCTCGGCCATGCGTATGCATTGCACGCATGCCGGATGTCCGCTTGAACTTCACGCCAACACCTTTCGCTGTCACTGTCATGGCGGAGCGTTCGACCTTCATGGCAAGGTGATCGCCGGTCCACCGAAGCAGTCCCTGCGTCACGTCGACGTGGTGATGGACGGCGCCACGATCTACCTCCGACTCGGAGCAACATCATGATGCCCGTGCTGCTCTGGTGGAAGCGCGTTGCACCGTGGCTTCTCGTTGTAGTGTTCGCATTGCAAGCGGTGACGGGTGTTCTGCTTTCCATGCTCTACGTCCCAAGCGAACAGCCCGTGTATGACGAGCGCGGACGTGTGCGCGCCTTTGCCTATGCCACCGGACTGGTGCGCATTCAGCCCACATCGCGTGCCGATGTGCTGGACACGGTGACGGTTGCTCCGCGACCGATCCTCGTTCCCCTCGACACATCCGGTCGCGTGGCCGATCTCTACGAAGCCGATGCTCGCCATTGCTCGCTGATACGCGATGCCTCGGGTGCGCCACTCGTCCCCAGTGCGGCAGCCGCCAGTGTGGTGTTGACCATCGGACGTGATGCGCCGGGTGGTGACGTGGTGCGATGGCTCCACCATGTGAACACGGTGGTCCTTCTCTTGATGTTGGCATTGACCATGGCCGCCTATCTCCACGCCGTCGATGGACGACTGGCATGGGGCACCGTTGCCGTGGGTATCGCATTGTGCGCGGCCTACACGGGCAGGCTGTTACCGGATGACGTGTATGCGTTGGTATCGCGGAGCATCACGTCCGACGTCTTCGACCACGACGCGCCCTTCGGTTGGCTCATCGCCCGCATCCTTGGTGTGACAGGTCCCACCGTGCATGCACTCTCGACCACGGCCACCATGCACACTGTTGTCCTACCGGCCGTGCTCACCGTTGTGATCGTGCACCTTCTGCGCCTCACGCAGGTGGCCCTTGTTGATGTGTGGCGGTGGATCCTTGCGGTGAGCATCGTTGGTACCTTGGCCTACCTGCTCTTCCATGGAACGGTGCCGCTCCGCGGCGAATACATGCCACGCGATACCATGCATGGGGCCGCCGTCACCTCCGGCATTGCTCCCTGGTGGCCCTTCCGCCTTCCCAACTCCCTCATCGCGTGGTTCGGCGCAGAAATGGCGTCCTACCTTACGATCGGCGTGTTCGTGGCCCTCATCACGATGCGATGGTGGCAAGGCAGCGTGGGGCAATGGACGGTGCGCATCTTCATTGGCATGTTGCTTCTCACGATCATCCTCGGTTCTGTCCTCTAACAGAACGGACTTTTTCGCAATTTCGTGGTCCGGATCAGACACTGAAATGCCATTCATCACACGAGGACGATATGCTCATCGGAGTTCCAAAGGAAGTCAAGACACTTGAAAAGCGCGTGGCCCTTACACCGGGCGGTGCCGAAATGTTGCGTGCCCACGGTCACCATGTGATCGTCGAGACACAAGCAGGCGTCGGCAGCGGATTCAGCGACGAAATGTACACGGCCGTCGGTTGCGAGATCATCGCAACAGCAGCCGAGGTCTTTGCCAAGGCAGAGATGATCATGAAGGTGAAGGAGCCGATCGCACAAGAGTATCCGCTCATCCGCAAGGGACAAACGCTCTTCACATACTTCCACTTTGCTGCTTCGCGTGAACTCACCGAAGCGATGATCAAGGGCGGTGCAACATGCATCGCCTATGAGACGGTGCAGAAGACGGACGGCTCGTTGCCGTTGCTCGTGCCGATGTCGGAAGTGGCAGGTCGTATGGCTCCGCAAGAAGGTGCAAAGTATCTCGAGCATCCAATGGGCGGACGTGGTGTGTTGCTTGGCGGCGTACCGGGCACGAAGCCCGCGAACGTGCTCGTTCTTGGTGGTGGTATCGTTGGGATCAATGCTGCCAAGATCGCTGCCGGTTTTGGTGCGCATGTGACGATCTTCGACACGAACCTTCAGCGCCTGCGCTATCTCGATGATGTGATGCCGAAGAACGTGAACACGCAAATGTCGACGAAGTCCAACATCCGCGAAGCACTGCCGAATGCCGATCTCGTGATCGGTGGCGTGTTGATCCCCGGTGCAAAGGCGCCGTTCCTGATCACGCGCGATATGTTGCCGCTGATGAAGACCGGTTCGGTGATCGTGGACGTGGCCGTGGACCAAGGCGGATGCGTAGAGACCACGAAGGCCACCACGCACCAGGATCCAACGTATGTGGTGGACGGCGTTGTGCACTACTGCGTGGCCAACATGCCGGGCGCCGTACCGTATACGTCGACGATCGCGTTGACGAATGCAACACTGCCGTATGCGATCCAACTGGCCGACATGGGTTGGGAAGCCGCTTCCAAGGCCAATCACGAGCTCGCCCTTGGCGTGAACGTGGTCGATGGCAAGGTCGTCTACGAAGCTGTTGCCGAAGCATTCGATATGGCCTACACTCCTTTGTCGAGCGTTATGTCGTGAACCTCCGCCTGATCCTCTGCACCCTTCTCTTCACGTGTTCTATTTGCGTGTACGGACAAGAGGTGCAAGTTCCGTTCGACAGTACGGGACGGATCATGGTGATCACGAAAGAACTCGACGCACAACTTGGACTCTTTACCGATCAGCCGGGCTTCTCTGAAGCTCGGCTGTTTCGTTTGCAGGATAGCTCGTACGCCCTTGAGATCACGACGATCTCGCAAGGACAGTATGCGCGATCACGTCGTGCCATGTCGGCGGTAGATGGCATGGCCTATCTCGCCAACATTCGCTCCATCCTTCGAATTCGTGCGCCAAGTGCATCGATCGATCAGAGCGGACGTTCGTCGCTGTTATGGGGCTCGACGTTATGGTCGCTCTTCTACTATGGGGCCGCCACCAACATGCTCATCTTCGGTGAGAATGAATGGTCGGGCAGTGCGGCTGCCACACCATTCCTGCTTGCCGGAACCTCATTCGCCGTCACGGCACTGCTTACCGGTGATGCACCGGTGACGGATGGTGCGGCCTCGCTTGCCTTGGGCGGTATGTTCCAGGGCAGCATTCACGGATGGTTGCTGTCCGCCCTGATCTCTGGCGGCGACACGGACGTACGTCTCGGCTTTGGACTCTCCATTCTTGGCGGCGTCTCCGAGACCGTGGCAGGATACATGGTGGCGACGAATACGAACATGAGCGAAGGACGTGCCGGTGCCATCAACACATCGACGTTCTATACGATGCTTGCAGGTGGCATGCTCGCCGGCGCTATCATGGGTGACGATGGGAATTCCAACACCACGGTGCGATTGATCGGCGGCCTCGGTTTGGCGGGCGCTGTGGGTGGTGTGTTCTTGGGCGACCATCTCTCCACGCAACAACGCTATTCAAGTGGCGACGCAGGAGTGCTGGCCGTATCGGCCGCCTTGGGCGCTACCTTGCCCCTTGCCACCTTGGTGGCCATTCAACCGGAGAGCATCAACGTACGATTGGTCTCCGGTCTCATGATCGCGGGCACGGCGCTGGGTATCGTGGCGGGCGATCGACTGGTGGTGGGGAAGGACTTTCAAAGCTCCCAGGCCACGGTCACCACGTTGGCCACCATCGGCGGAGCGCTCGTTGGATACGGCATCGGACTGGCAGTGCAAGACCAGCAAGTATCTGTGGCTGGTGCATGGATCGGCGCGGCAGGCGGCTTTGCGATCGGCTACACATCGTATGCCGATGATGCAGAGGCCTATCATCTGCATGGAGATCTGCGTGTGCAATTGAATCCCGCAAGCTTTGCGCTTGCGGCAGCGAACCTTACTCCGACAATGTCGGTGCCGTTTGCTTCGATGACCTATCGATGGTGATCATCAACCACAGTCCGAGTGCAAGGACGAGCACAACGAAGCCCCATCGTTGCCATGTGGTGCCAAGGATGACCATGGCCGCAATGAACTGAATGCTCACCACGGCGTAGAGAATGCGCGCTATGGTGAGTCGATGCAGCTTGCTGATCACCAGCGAGCCAAGCGGTGCCATGATCATCACCACGGGGATGGCCACCATCCAGTACGACCATTCCAGCGTACCGAAGTCGTGAGTGACAGCGGAATGGTAGAAGAAGCCCACCACGGTGAGGATTGACATGGAGATCACGCTCGTCGGTGTGGCCACCTTTTCGCTTACACCGTAGTAGAGCGAGAGCAGACAGAAGAGCACGATGCCGATGCCGGTGCCGAAGAACGAAGTGATGAGACCGCCGATGAATCCTGTCACGACAAGTCGCACGATGTCGGCCATGCTATGCGACGGTGCACGTTCGAGCACATGTCGGGTCTTCCGTCGATTCGCGATCCACAACCCGGCGCCCATCGAGAACCACACCGACACAAAGAACAGCTTCGTCAGTGCCGGATCGAGCAATGGCACGAGATACGTGGTGCCGACGATCATGCCCACCACGCCAGCCGGTGCAGGAATGAGGATGGCACGTCGATCCACGGGGATCTTCTTTCCGAGAATGAGCACGGATGCCGACACCATGCCAATGCTCTGGATCGCAAAGGCGAAGTTGCGAGCGGAGGGGGGAGGGACGTGAAGGGCAAGGGTGAAGACGGGAAAGGCAACGGCCCCGCCGCCTTCTGCACTTGCTCCCGCAAGGAAGGCGCCGACCACCATCGTGATGGATGCAGGCCAATGCGTGGAGAAGAGATGCCACGCATCAAAGTGTGTCATTGCGATTAACCAACCAATGCTCACACAGAGGATGAAGATCAAGTAAGGCTTCATTGCGGTATTTTGCGACCAATCGTATGTCCCGAAGGAACACACTATGGCAGTGAAGAAAAAACCGGCGCCGACCGATCCGCTTGAGATCGTCTCACAGAGCTTCACCATGGTGAGTGAATCTCACCAGATGATCGGCAACTATCAGCAGATCTTGTCGGAGAATCAGCGCATGATCTCCGACTCGAATCGGATCACGAGCGATAATGTGGTGAAGATCCTCGAGAAACAGAACGAGATGATCGAGAATCAGCACATCATCATTACCAATCAGCATACGATCATTGCGAATCAGAACACCATCATTACGTTTCTGAAGAAGGTTGCCGGTGAGTCTTGAATCGGCGGCGAACCGATGCAAGGTCGCCCTTGCCCAAGAGCTCTTTGAGCTCCATTAACGTTGCCTTGGGGATCGACGGCTTCTTCTTCAAAAAGTGCTGCATCAGTCGCCCGACATGTTGCACGGAGTAGTGTACTCCGAACAATCGCTTGATCATTCGTTGCATCAGTGGACGCGTCCACGCCTCTCCCTTCATGCCAAAAGCTGATGGCGGCTCCAGGAGCAGTGCGCCGATCAGCTTGCGGTGCCGTTCTTCGAGACGTGGTAATGCCCCCGGGGCGACGCGCGACTTGAGCGCCGACTTCCCGTTCGTTCGGGCCTTGGCGATCCACTGACTCACAGCGGGCGCACTCACCCCTAAGGCCGTGGCAATGTCCACCTGACGCCACCCACGCTCAAACAGCTCCACGGCCCGCATCCGTCGGTATTCGAGCAGCTCACGAGAGAGTGTGTTCTTGGGCATCGCGAAAAATAAGCAATCAATGCTCATCGTGGTACTCGAAGTCTTTCACCAAACCGCCGAATCCCGTACCATTGTGAATGTTGATTTCTTAACTGACGGTACTCCCTCTATGCGAACATCATGTTGGTGGATGCTCGTGACGCTCTTCGCGATCACAACAACGGCATCTCGATCTCAAGGTATGCTCAGCGGATTCATGCAGGGCTCCGGCAACACCGGTACAAGTGTGTCCTATTCTACCGAGCAGTACTCCAAGTACTATATCGGTGACTCGCTGACCGATAATCCCATGCTCGGCACGATCTCAACGCGCAGTGCCAGTTTGTATGTGGTCGGTGGACTCACCTCGTTTCTCGATCTCGTTGTCGCACTTCCCTACATCAGTGCTTCGAGCAGTGCCGGCTACTGGGAAACGATCAACGGCTTGCAGGATATCTCCATCTATCTGCGTGGCCGTGTTGCGCAGTTCAAGACCGAAGATGGCAGCACACTGGATGTGATGCTCGGTGGTGGGATCGCAACGCCGCTGACGAACTATCCGAACAATGCGCCGGTGACCATTGGGCACGGGTCCACGAATCTCGACGGACGTCTGATCGTGCAAGCACGTGATGCCTCTACGGGCCTCTTCGTGGCGGCGCAGGGCGGATACATTCACCGTTCGAACGTGACCATCGATCGTGGCTTCGATGTGGCCGTTCCTGACAACATCGACATGTCTGCGCGGATCGGTTGGACCGGCCCGGTCTACCTCGACGCTTGGATCTACAACACCATCGGTCAGTCCGGCACCAACATCGGTCCGGGCGTTCCCTTCCCCACGAACCGTCAAAGCTATCTGCAAGTAGGGGGCACGGCGGCATGGCAATTGCCATTCCTGCCCGAGCTCAGCATCAATGCGGGTCTGGCCCAGATCCTTAGCGCGCAGAATGTTGGTAAGTCCACTCGTTTCTCCTTCGGGATCAATTACAACCTTCCAACATGGGGAGGTATGCAACTATGAACATGAAGACCATTTCCCTGAGCCTTGCCGCCCTCATCCTCCTTGTTGTTGCGGGCTGTGATAAGACCATCGACGTAACGCAACCCGGCGAATACATCCCATCTGCCAACGACGAATTGGCAACGGCATGGGCGCCGTTCCTAGCTGACACGAATGCCCTTGTGGTGCCCGCCCCGCCAGCAGATGTGACCGCGGAGTTGGCCACGGTGAAGGCTGCCGTTGCCGGCCGAACGTCAGAGCAGAATGCTGCCATTGCCTATTGGAGCTCAAGTGCATTGATGCGGTGGAACGAGATCGCTTGTGGGCTCGTTGCCAAGTACAATGTTGCGCCGTATGCAGAACGGAACGCCGACGGGACGTTCACCGGCCAGTTCATCTCCGACCCGAACAAGCCATTCACGAATCCACCCTATGCGTCGCGCATGTATGCGTTGTTGAGCATTGCGAACTATGATGGGTTGATCAAGGCATGGCAGGTGAAGTACAAGTACAATCGTGCAGCGCCGTATACACTCGATCCGAGCATATCGCCCGCCGTGGCGAAGTCGACGTTGCCATCGTATCCGAGTGAAGACGCCGTGATCGCCGCATCGGCGCGTGATCTGCTCACATTCCTCTTCCCGCTCGAAAAGGACTACTTGGCACAGAAGGCGAAGGAGTGCATGGACGTTCGCGTGTGGGCTGGTGCCAATCTGCCAAGCGACATTGCTGCGGGGGATAGCCTAGGTCATGCAGTTGCACAATTGGCCATTGCCTACTCGAAGACAGATGGGATGTCGAAGGCGAACGATCAGGCTCGTTGGAAGGTGAAGGAAGCAACGATCACGACGACGTATCCGCATTGGACCTCGCAAGAGATACCAGCCCGTCCACCAATGCTGCCATTCTTTGGCGAAGTGAAGATGTGGAACGTACCGAATGTAGAGGCTGTGCGTCCCGGACCTCCACCGGAGTTCGGTTCGGCGCAGTGGAACAAGGACATGGACGAGATGCGCGATCTCACGAAGAATCGTACACGTGAGCAGGTACGAATTGCGAACTTTTGGGAAGATGGCAGCGGAACCTACTGTCCGCCCGGCCACTGGAACCTGATCGCATGCAACGACATTCGCGCTGCAAAGTTCTCTACGGTGCGTGCCGCACGCGTGCTCGCCTACTTGAACTCCGCCGAACATGATGCCGCTGTTTCCTGTTGGGACACGAAGTACACCTACGTTACGCCGCGTCCACGTCAGGTCGACCCCTCCGTCACAATGTCGGCCGGTTTGCCAAACTTCCCCGGCTACACCTCCGGACATAGCAACTACTCCGCCGCCGCCGCCACGGTCCTTGGCCACTTCTTCCCGGCCAACGCCGCCTCGTATACGGCCATGGCCAAGGAAGCCGCCGACTCCCGCGTCTACAGCCGCATCCACGTCCGTACGGACTGTGAGGTCGGCGTGACGCAAGGCAATGCCATTGGAGCGTATGCGGTGCAGCGGGCGATGAAAGAACGCGAGTAAAGTGACGAGTGACGAGTTACGAGTGACGAGTTAAGTGACGAGTTACGAGTTACAAGTGACAAGTAAAGTGACGAGTTACAAGTGACAAGTAAAGTGAGCGAAGTGTATTTTTGCAACTCGTCACTTGTCACTTGTCACTCGTCACTCAATTCGTCACTTGTCACTTGTCACTTGTCACTATGTTAGATCTCTCCGCCCACGAATCGACCCTCTCAGAAGCTGTGGCAGCGAATGCTGCTCGTACGTTCTACGCCCATTGGCCCGAAGCGCCAAGTGGGAAGATCTACGGTGAGACAGCGAATGCAGACGGTGAGACTGCATTCAAGGCACAGTTGAATGCGCCGTTCACACGGCTTCTGCAGCAGGGTGATGGAACATGGGTCGGTGAGGAGACCTCGCCATACGGATTCCCGCTTGGGATCACGTATCCTGCATCGAGTGTCGACACACTCATCTCGCGCGCAACGGCTGCCGAGATCGCCTGGCGGTCCCTCACACCGCAAGAGCGGGCCGTGATCTTGATCGAAGCACTCGAGCGTGCCTCGAAGCACTTCTTCGAGATCGGCTATTCCACCATGCACACCACCGGACAGGGCTTTGTGATGTCGTTCCAGGCATCCGGACCCCATGCCTTCGACCGTGCGCTTGAAGCAGTGGCCATGGGCTATTCTGCACAGGCGGGCTTTGTCGAGAACGTAACATGGTCCAAGCCGATGGGCAAGATGTCCGTCACCATCGAAAAATCCTATCGCATCGTTCCCAAGGGCATCGATCTTGTGATCGGTTGCTCCACGTTCCCGGTCTGGAACAGTGTTCCGGGAATGTTCGCCGGTCTGGTCACCGGTAACGCCGTCATCGTCAAGCCGCATCCCGCCGCCATTTATCCGATCGCTATCGTTGTGGCGCATCTGCAGCAGACGCTTGCCGACTGTGGACTCGATCCGCATGTGGTGCAGCTTGCTGTGGACACGGTGGCACACCCTTCCACCATGGACCTTGTCCTGCACCCTTCCGTTCGCATCATCGATTACACGGGCGGACCTACCTTCGGCTCGTTGGTGGAGAAGGAAGGTATGGCGGCAGGGAAGGTGGTCTACACGGAAAAGGCCGGCGTGAACTGCGCCATTCTTGAAAGTGTCGACGATCTGGATTCAGCCCTCGATAATCTTGCCTTCTCGCTTTCGCTGTATGGCGGCCAGATGTGCACGGCGCCGCAGAACATCTTCATTCCGCAGACGGGTGTGCGTGTGGGGAACGACATCGTGTCGGTGGATGATGTGGCCGCAAAGCTTCGCGAGAAAGTGGACGCATTGGCGCATAGCGAAAAGGTGGGACCATCGACGATCGGTGCGGTGCAGAACGAACGAACGTTGGATCGTGTGCGTGCTGCCGAGGCCCTTGGTCTTGAGGCGGTCCGTCCATCGGGTCCACTCGCCCAACCCGGGTTCGATGCGGCACGCAGCGTGTCGCCATTGATCCTTCGTGCTGATCGCACGCAGGACACGGTGTTCGAGCAAGAATGGTTCGGTCCGATCTCGTTCGTGATCAGCACTGAGTCGTTCGAAGACGCACTGGCCTTGGTCGACAGAAGCATTCGCACGCATGGAGCACTCACGACGATCGTGTACACCACGGATCCTGCAAAGCAGGAGCGTGCCGAAGACGTGATCGTACGCGCCGGCGCGCCCGTGGCCTTCAACTTCAACAGCTATGTGTGGGTGAATCAGAGTGCCGCCTTTAGCGACTTCCATGGAGCCGGTTGCAATCCGGCAGGCAATGCAACATTCGCCGATTGGTCGTTCGTGACCAATCGGTACAATGTTGTTGGAGTGCGCAAGCAGGCCTAAGACGTGGTCTTAGGCTAGTTCCAGGACCATGTCCGTGGCATTGTAGAAGCCGGCCATATCGGCCTGCAGCAAGCCCGGGTGATGGATGAAGAGCCAGTCCCAGAGCGGCATCAGAAGGTCCATGGTCCCTTCAGGATCTTCGGGGTCGAAGTTCACTTCGATGCCGATGGACATCTTTGCCAATTCCAGGCATTCCTTGACGCGGGCAACACCCTCTTCGTCGTCGGATTCCTTCAGGTATTCTTCGAACTCTTCGACCTCTTCTTCGAAGTCACCATCGCCGCGCGTGTAGATATCGAGAGCGCCAACGATGGTCTCGCCAATCCGCATCTCGCCATCGAGCAGCGTGTATCCTTCGCCGAACGTGGCCCAAATGAGTGCGAGATCTCCCATTGTTGGAACGGCGTCGCTCTCAACAAAGTAGCGCATGAAGTATTCCATGGTGACCCTCTTCGTTAGATGTGTTGAAATGCTTGTTCGAGGTCTGCAAGAAGGTCTTCGACGTCTTCAATTCCTACGCTCAGACGCACAAGACCTTCTGTGACGCCAAGACGGTCACGTTGTTCTTTGGGGATGCTGCCATGCGTCATGGACACCGGATGGCAGACCAGCGATTCAACACCTCCGAGCGACTCGGCAAGCGTGAAGACCTTCAGTGCCTTGGTGAAGGCCGTAGCGGCAGCAAGCGAACCGAGCTCGATGGAGATCATGCCGCCAAAGCCCGACATTTGACGTTGGGCAAGCGCATGTTGGGGATGCGAAGGAAGTCCGGGATAGTGCGTGACCTGCACGCGAGGGTGCGACGCGCAATACGCGGCGATCTGCATGGCATTGGACTGATGGCGGTCCATGCGCACGGCCAATGTCTTGCTGGAACGCAGCAGGAGCCAGCATTCGAACGGACCCGGAACTGCGCCAACAGCGTTCTGCAGGAACTTCAGGCGCTCGGCAATGTCGTCGCGATTCGTTGCCACGATCCCACTGACGAGATCGCTATGTCCGCCCAGATACTTCGTGGCGCTGTGCACCACGATGTCGGCTCCGAGCGTCAGCGGACGTTGGAAGTACGGCGAAGCAAAGGTATTGTCCACCACCATCAACACGCCATGCTGCCGTGCCACCTTGGCAACCTCGACCAGGTCGGTGAGCGTCATCATCGGATTGGTGGGCGTTTCGGTATAGATCATGGCCGTACGATCGGTGACGGCCTTGGCCACATTCGCCGGGTCGCGCATGTCGACAAAGGAGAACGTCAGCCCGAAGCGCTCGAGCACCTTGGTGGCCAGGCGATACGTGCCTCCATACATATCCTCTGCCATGATCACGTGGTCGCCTGCGTTCAACAGGCGCATCACCGTGTCGACGGCGGCCGTGCCACTTCCAAAGGCAAAGGCGGCAATGCCTTCTTCAAGGGCGGCAAGGTTCTCTTCCCATGCGAATCGCGTCGGATTCTGCGTGCGGGCATATTCGAAGCCCGTGTGCTTGCCGATCTCGATCTGAGCATAGGTGCTCGTTTGGAACAGCGGAACGGTCACGGCTCCGGTAACGGATTCGGGTTCTTGGCCTACGTGAATGGCCTTGGTCGAGAACTTCATGATGGCGAGGTCGACGGAGAAGTGGCAAGAAAAAACGCCGCATAGAGCGGCGTCGAGATCGATCGAGTGGGGGAGTTCTTATCGTGAGATATAGAACTTTTCTGCGCGACGGTAGTTGGAACCTTGCAAGATGCAGATGTAGACACCTTCGGGCAGTTCGGAGATGGACAGGGAATAGTCGTGCTCGCCCTTCCGTTCGGAACCGCGATACACGTCCATCACCTTTTTCCCGAGCATGTTGTAGATGCCGAGATCCACGGTCGACTCGTCTTGCACAAGTTCGATGCGGGCATTGAACACGTCGGACGTTGCACGGACAAAGACGATGCGACTGGCTCGGACGGTGTCAGCTTCGCGTACCTGGGTCTTCCCTTGTGTTGTCGTGGAGGTCGTCCGCGCAGCGGGTTGCCCCGGTTGCTTTGTTGTTCCCAGGGCCAGGATGGACGTTTCCATGGCGCCGTAGAACGGCATGCCATAACGAAGCGCCGACAGCGTGCGCAGGTCGTTGATGCTGATGGAGGAGGTCGACGTGGTCTTCTTCGTCTTGTCGGCACGGGCGATCGAAGGGACCAATACGCCGACCGCGACCATGGTAAGGACCAGGGTGGCGGGGCCAAGAAGGCGGGCGATATGGACAGAGATCTTCATGATCGGATCGTACCAATGGGTGCTACAACAAACGTACGAAAGAGGAAAGGAATTCCCATGCCACAAATGATGAAAAAGAAAACGGCGACCTCCCGGGTGGAAGGTCGCCGTTGTACGGTTGCTCGGGGACGTTAGTTGCTGATGATCAGGCGGCGTGTTTCCTGGTAATCGGCCGAACGCATCCGGACGAAGTACAGACCGGTGCCGAGATCATTCGTGGAGAAGCGGAGCGTGTAGGCTCCACCGTCCGTCATTTCGTTGTGCAGTGTGCGGACGACCTGACCGAGCTGATTCATCAGTTCGATGGTCGTGACCGTGTTGAAGCCGATCGAGATGTCGAGTGCCACCTCGCCACCTCGCGATGGATTCGGTGAGATCTCGCCGATGTTGAACGTCTTCTGTCCGAGCGTCACAACGCGCTTCGTAAGGGCGCAGTTGTAGATGGTCGTGCTGTCGCCCGTTGTCGATGGGACCACACAAGCGCGTGGATAGACGACATCCAGGTTCTGATAGAACGTGAAGTTCGCCGAGAGCAGCGACATTGCGCGGAAGCGGAAGAGCTCGCCATTGGCGGCCAGTGGGGCACCACCGGTTGCCACAAAGGTGAGGCGTGCCGTGGAGTCGTTCACTGCCGTAAAGGTCGGTGCGCCAACGGTCCATCCCGGTGCCTGTGCACCAACGATGATCGATCCATCCGTGAAGGCCATGGTACGCTGATCGTACACCATCGTGGCCGTGAAGGAGGTGAGGTTCGCAAGGTTCCAGCTATTGCTGTTGCCTGCAACGCTCAGGTTGATCTCTTCGCCCGGCTTGATCGTTTGACCGGCCGTGGTGGAGTTGGTGAGCGACATGGAGACGGGGACCACAAAGCCGGTTCCGATCACGGTTGCATAGGTGTTCGGCTTGAGCTCTGTTGCGTCGCCATCCACGTAGTTCGTGATGTGGAAGCGTGCGCTGTATGGACGGTCTGCCCATGGTGCCGCATTTGGCTCTGTTGGCGTGAAGCGAACACGAACGCGATAGGTCTCGCCCGGTGTGATCAGGAGCGGCGGTGTGACGGCCGTTCCACCACCGTTGAAGATCGAAACGATCGTGAAGGCAGCAGCATCAGCATCGACCGCTGTGATCGACTCGATGCGCAGTGGCTTCAGTCCTGCACCGGTGTTCGTGATGGTGAACTCGGCCTCTGGCACATCGCAGTTGGCGAGCTTGCGACCGTAGTCGATGTTCGTCACCGCAATGTCAGGACCGGAGCAACCACCCACGCTCACGCTTTCAACCGAGAGCGTATCGGGAGGTACCGGAGCTTCGGCCTTCACGGTTGGGAAGTTGCCTTGCTTGCCATTGTGCGTGATGTTGATGCTGGCATTATACGTGCCTTGACCACCGGCGGGACGGGTGAACTGGATGCCGATCGTTTGACGGCCGTTGTTCATCGGAACCGTGATCGGTGTGTTCGGAGGCCCTGCCGCAAAGGCGAAGGCCGGATCGGTGCCGGCTGCGAACGCCATGTTCGTAATGATGAGGTCTTCCGTCGTGCTTGGGTTCACGATCACGATGTCCTTCACTACTGGTGTACCTTCAGGCGTTTCAGCACACGTCCAGGAGTTTCCTGTTGTCTGGATCTTCGGAAGGATACCAACGCCGTCCAAGCGGCCATTTGGAGCTGTGACGGACGCGTCCTTGAATGTCGGAACCACAAGAGCCGTGTAGGACTGCTCAGCGCCTGGACGGAATTCGAGGTCGATGACGATGGTGTCGACGGCTTTCGCTCCGTCGCCCGTGATATCTACATCACCCGTGACCGGAGTGCCATTCAGTGAATAGCCCGTGATCTTGAAGACGTAGTTGTTGTCGTTCGTGCCGTTCGGGAAGTACTTGCCGCCCGTGACGAAGTTGACATCCGTGACCGTGATCACTTGCTTGCCGCTGTTCGTGAGTCGGATCGATGCGGCCTTGACCGTGTTCACGCGGCGCTTGAGCCAGTCATGGTTCGTGATCAATGGACCCGGTGCTTGCACTTCACCATCCCATGTAGACACACTGTCGCCAACAGCATCGTTGGTCTCGCACGATACATCGATCGAGTCCTTGCCAATGTCCGGGCGTGAATAACAGACGCTTGTCACATAGACATTCCCACGAGGTGCAACGGTGATCGGCAATGGTGGCGTGGTTGGTGTTGACAGCGTGAAGTTCGATCCAACATTGCGGAACGACTTGATCACAAGCGTGTCGGTACCGGGGTTCTCGATGAACAAGCCACCGGTCTTGCACTTCTGCTCGCCAATGCCAAGAATGCCTGCATGGAAGTCATCGATACGGATACGTGGCTGCACAGCGATACCGGTGATCGGGATCTTGAATTCAGAGCACAGTGTCTTGACGATGATCGTGTCGACGTCAAAGTCTGTGGCCGGATCGGTGGTCTCTTCCTTGGCGTCGTATTCGACGGTGATCTGTGTCGAGCCCTTTGCAGGGATGTCAATGGCCGGTGGGATCGGCGTTCCGATGATCGCGTACGTGGTGCCAATCATGAGCTTCACCGACGTGATCGAGATTTTCGCATCGCTAGCATTGGAGACCGTGACGTTCTGCTGAACCTTGCGGCCGACGCGCACTCGACCAAAATCAAGCGGTTGCGGATTGAACGTGACCTTGTCGGCGAAGTAGAACGCTGAGTCATACGTGACGTTGTTCGCCCAGTCCTTCACATAGAAATAGGCAGATGCGTCCTTGCTCTTGTCGATCACATTCAGCTTGAACTGGAACTTCTTGTACGAAGGGTCGCGAGGCAACGGAATGTTCGGATCCGTCACTTGGACGATCTCGTAATTGGTACTCACACGACCGATCGTGTCGTCACGGAAGTCGATCTCGGACACACCGGTTTCCACCTGGTCGGAGTCCTTGGGAACAGGAAGAGGGGGATCGGGGATGTTACGGATCTCTGTAATGTCAACGGTCCAGTCGCCACACACCTCTGACTTCTTCAGTACGGGTGGCATGGTGTCTTGAATACCGGTTGGCTTAAAGGCAGCAGCAGCCGGCCATCCATAGGCATCCGTCTGGCCGAATCCATAGATATATCCGCCGAACTTGATGTTGCCATTGCTCGAGATCGTATGGGACTTACCATCGGTTTGGAAGTCGACGGTCGTCCAATACAGGTCTGTATTGTTGATGCGGTTGAACAACAGGGTTGGTGAGATGGCGCGGTTATCATTCCACGTGGGCTTGCCATCGATGGCCAGTGATTTCAGGTCGTTGATCAGGTTCGGACTGTTCGTGTCCGCTTGGACGATCAAGTTCAGCTTGTGTGCACTGAAGGACGTCATCGTCGGTGATTGGAAGATCGTCGTCGGAATGAACTGCTCGACCGGCGTAACGTTGATCATGAACGGGTCGAGGGTGATGTCGCCATCCCACGACGAAGAGCATGAATACTGCATCACGAAGATCGGCTTGTCCGCCGTCCAGATCGAAACACCTTCGGGGAGCGCTGTTGGGTCTGCCGACTGAGAAAGGTCGATGAAATCGCCCGGCTTGTTCAGCACGAATCCGCTGCCGCCCAACTTCTTCTTGTTGTTCTTGTCGAAGTACTCAAGAGTGACGCGCGTGGTTGGCTGCGAGGCGACAACGCGGAACATATCACCACGTCCGGCTGCCAAGTGATTCCGCGAGTATTCCACGGTGACGTACCGCTTACCCCATGCTGCCACCGGAGGCGTCATCTCGACAAGGTAGTTCCGCCCATTTCCGTTGTACAACAGATTGGGCATGGTCGTCCGCATGTGGAAGGAAATGAGACCAATGGGTTTGTTGGACTTGATGCTGGTACCGGTCAGGTCGAAGACCGCACGCGTGAGTCCATTGCCATGCACCATGTACGTGCCACCCTTCTCGAGGGTGACCGAGAATGGTTGTCCGGTATTGATCTTCCGACCGCCCGATGTCGTGCCGTCAGCTTCTCCCTGACCCTTCAGGTTGATGTCGACGATCGTGCCGTCTTCCTTTGCGACGATGACGAATCCGCCGGGCCAGTCACGAACTTCCTTGAAGTCGTAGTAGCTCGTCACGATGTAGTCGCGACCCCACACTGACGTCGGGAGTGCCAAGTATCCGTCGGACGTGAAGACCTTCGAGCTCACCACATAGACGCTGATCGGCTTCTTCGACGTCAGCTGCACACCCTTGAGCTCCGGTTGCTCCGCATTACGGATCTCCCATGCCCAATTGGTCTCGCCACGTACGTCGGACAAGGTGCGGATCTCGCCCTTCTTGATGGACTTCTTGTACCGCTTGCCTGTCTCGGCCTCGAACACGTTCACTTCCGTGTCGAAGGCAGAGGCAACGTAGATCTCCAAGCCAATGACGGCATAGCCGGGAACCTCGTTCGGCGGGATCGCGATCCAGAACTCCGTGCCTTGTGCCCCGTTCACGTCCTGCATTTCCTCGAACGTCGGCACCTTCCGCTGTGCGGATGCGGTGAATACGCCTGCGACGCCCAAAAGGCAAACAAGGAGTGTTAACAATGTGTACCGACCCTTCATACAAACCTCCGAATACGGATTCTCGCAGTCCCAAAGTGACCACAGCGTACACTGCAGTACAGTAGTGCTAGTTTAACAAAAAGTCACTCAAAAAGTTACGGGAATCGTGACGGGGGCGCAATAGTGAATTTTCCACGTTGCGATGCCTCCATAGATTCCGACCGTTCGAGCCTTTTCATCGAGGACAAAAGCCCCCAATGGCACTTTCGTTACAACACGTTAGCGCATGAGGTGAAGGGTGGTGCCGGCAGTGTGACCGTCGATCACAAGGCCGATGATGTAGGTACCGGATGCCAGAGCCGAAATGGAAATGGCGGCCTCTGTGGCCCCTTCCGCCGTGCTTCCCTCCCAAACCTGCCGACCCTGGAGATCCGTGACGCGAATGGTGCCGACGGCCGACGTGCCAACAGGCGTCCACCGGAGCGTGGCCACGCCGAGCGCAGGGTGGGGGAAGGCGGCAAGGGTGAAGGGCTGGTCGCCGGTGCGCTCTTCTACGACGGCGGTGGTGGTGGGTTTGTATCGAACGGAGTCGATGGTGGTGTTGCCGGCGCCGTCCATGGCGTAGTAGTAGGCCACGGCAGGTGCTGTGGTGTCCTGTACGGTGAGTGTGAAGATGAACGAGGTGTAGGCTGGTGTGCGACCGAGGGTGGAGTCGGTACCATAGGTCAGAAGGTAGTTCGAGCTTCGCTTCGTGGTGTCGTTCGAAACGAGGCCAATGGCCGCTAGGCCCGTCTCGACCTGGTCTCCTGCCTGTGCGGGAGTGCGGGGCGGATCGGGAATGTTCCTCAGTTCCGTTGCGGTCACGCTCAGCGCAAGGGATGAACCTGTTTTGAAGAAGACGGGACGCATCGTGTCTTGTGTGGCCCCTGCTTTGACGTACCGCAGTGAGTCGATCTTGACATTTCCGGCCCAGTCCATCACAGAGAAGTAGGCCACGGCATTCCTGGTCGTGTCGACCACGGAGAGTACGAACGTGGTGAGCATGCTTGGGTTGACGCGCGGGAACGAACTATCCGACGTGAAGGTGAAGGTGTAGTTGGTAGAGGTGTACTTGAGTGGGTTGTTGATGAGGCCGGCAGCTGCGATGCCGGTCGGACGTTGCGTAAGGGCGAATGGGGCGGGAGTGGACGGATCGGCTTGCATCCGTACATCAGTGGCTGTGTATTGCATTCGCTTCGGTGTGCCGCTCTTCGTGAGCACTGGAGGAAGCGTGTCAATGAAGTTCGTGTCGGTGAGGTCCTTGCTCTGGGCGGCCAGCGGCCAGCCATAGGCATCCGTTTGGCCATAACCATAGATGATCCCCCCTACATGCACGCTGCCATTGCTCGTGATCGTGTGCGACTTGCTATCCGTTGGGAAGTTGATCGTGGTCCAATAGAGATCCGTGCTGGCAATGCGATTGAACAGGAGTGTTGGTGATTTTGCGCGGCTATCGTTCCACGTTGACTTGCCATCGATGGTGATCGACTTGAGGTCGTCGATCAATGTGGGACTCGTTGTGTCGACCTGGACAATGAGGTTCAGATCGTGCGACGTGAACGCCGATAGTGTTGGACATTGGAACATGGTCGCCTTGCAGTATTGCTCTACCGGCGTCAGGTTCACCATAAATGGATCGAGCGTGATGTCGCCGTCCCATGACGAAGAACATGAGTACTGGACGACGAAGATCGGTTTGTCTGCTGTCCAGATCGAGACACCCTCGGGTAATGAAACAGGATCTGACGACTGTGAGATATCGATGAAATCTCCTGGCTTGTTCAACACAAAGCCACTGCCCCCCAGTTTCTTTTTCGTGTCCTTGTCGAAGAATTCGTACTTGACCCGTGTCTGTTTCTGCGAGGCGATCACGCGGAACATGTCGCCGCGTCCTGCACCATTGTGCTGTCGGTCCAATGCAACGGTGGCATACCGTTTGCCCCATGCCGATACCGGCGGGATCATCTCCACCAAGTGATTCCTCCCATTCCCGTTCTGTAGCATGTTGGGCATGGTGGTGCGTTGGTGGAAGCCGAGCACTCCAATGGGCTTTGTTGAAGTGATGCTCGTCCCGGTGAGGTCGAAGACGGCACGCGTGGTTCCGTCACCCTGCACCATGTACGTCATGCCCTTGTCCAACGTCACCGTAAACGGAATGCCTGTATTGATCGACCTTCCGCGGGAGGTCTTCGCATCTCCTTCGCCTTGACCTTTGAGGTCGATCGTCACCCGAGTATTGTCTTCCTTCGAAATGATGAGGAAGCCACCCGACCAATTCTTGATCTCTCGAAAGTCATAGTACGCCACAGCAACATAGTTCGTATCCCACAACTTGGTGGGAATGGCCATGTAGCCATCACTTGTGAACACTTTGGAGTTAAGGACGTAGAGGCTGATCGGCTTAAGAGAAGTGATCCGGATCGCCTTGGGTTCCACGACCTCGGCATTGCGAACCTCCCATGACCAATTTGTCTCGCCACGAGAGTCTGAGAGCGTGCGGATCTCACCGGCCTTGAGGGTTCTTTTGTACTGTTTCTGCGTTTCCGCTTCGTAGATCGTTATCTCCGTGTCGTAGGGCGACGTACCATAGATCTCCAGCGCCGTCACAGGATATCCCGGTAGCTCGTTCGGCGGAAAGGCGATCCAGAATTCCGTTCCCAGCATGGCATTGGGACCACTTAGTTGTTCAAACGTTGGCTGCGCCACGGATGGCACGGCAAGCACGGCAGCAAGGAAGAGTGCACATACAGAGACGGAAACACTACGTTGCATGACAAACCCCGATCGGTAAATGCGTGAACAGCGCCGGCAATTCAGTAACAACAACCAAGAAGCAAAAACGATACCAAACCGACCGATGTTGGGCGCTGTGCTTTTCGTAGTTTTGCCTCTCTATTCTCTCTTCTGGATCCACTCCGATGATGGACGTCGAAACCAAACGATCGCTCGACTTCAATACCACAACGTTCACGAATGAACGACGTGCCCCCGAGGACTTCCCACCGATCGCCAATGAGATCCGCCGCGATATCGTGCGGGCCCTCGTACGCGCCGGGTCGGGCCACAGTGGCGGTCCGTTGGGTTCTGCCGACATTTTCGCTGTGCTCTACTTTGGCGGCTATATGCGCTATCGGAGCGACGACATGGGGTGGAGCGGACGGGATCGTTTCGTCCTCTCGGCCGGACACATGGTTCCCGTGCAGTACGCCACCATGGCCAATGCCGGCATGTATCCGAAGTCGGAACTCGCCACCCTGCGCAAGTATGGAACACGCCTGCAAGGTCACCCCGGACGTGACATGCACCTCCCGGGCATCGAAACATCGAGCGGTTCACTTGGTCAGGGCATCAGTATTGCCATTGGCATGGCCATGTCGGATGCATTGCTCGATAAGAACGACCACCGTGTCTTTTCGCTCACAGGAGATGGTGAATTGCAGGAAGGCTCCGTGTGGGAGGCAGCCATGGCCGCTTCGCATTTCAAGCTCGACAACTTCTGCTGGATCATCGATAACAACGATTGTCAGATCGACGGTCGCGTCCCCGACGTGATGAACGTCTATCCGATCAAGGACAAGTGCGAAGCGTTCGGATTCGATACGATCGTTGTGGACGGCCACGATCATGCAGACCTTCAGCGCGGCTTCGACCTCTTCCTTGCCAATCAGGCGAACAAGACCGGACGTCCAACCTGCATCATTGCCCGCACCTACATGGGTCATGGCGTGTCGTTCATGAACGACAAGTTCGAGTGGCACGGCAAGCCACCAACACACGACCAAGCCGTTGCCGCCCTTGAAGAACTGTCTGCTCACCCCTAAGCGAACTACTACCTATGACACCAACTCTCTTGGGTTCGAAGCCCACACGGTTCGGATTTGGCGACGGACTCGTCGACCTTGGCGAACGCCATAGCAACGTTGTTGTTCTCGGCGGCGATATCACCGGCTCGGTGATGACGTCGCTCTTCCGCGACAAATTCCCGGATCGCTTCTTCTCCATCGGCATTGCCGAACAGAACGCCACAACGATCGCCGCTGGTCTGGCTCTCTCGGGCAAGATCCCGTTCTTCGCCTCCTATGGCGCGTTCTGCGCTCTGCGCAATGCCGACCAACTGCGTATCTCCGTGGCCTATAACGAAGCCAACGTGAAGATCGGCGGAGGTCATGCCGGTATCAGCGTGGGTCCGGACGGAGCAACACACCAAGTGCTTGAAGAAGTGGCCTTCCTGCGCACGCTTCCGCATATGACGATGATCGTCCCCGCCGACTATGAAGAGGCACGCAAGGCCACCATCGCCATGGGCGAAATGGTCGGCCCGGCCTATATCCGCTTCGGTCGTTCACCAGTTCCGATGTTCACCACTGCCGATACTCCGTTCATCCTTGGCAAGGCCAATCAGATCACGGACGGAAACGACGTTGCCATCATCGCCAACGGTGCGATGTTGTGGGAGTCTGTGCTGGCCGCAGAAGAGCTCGGCAAGAAGGGCATCAAGGCCCGCGTGATCAACGTGCACACCGTAAAGCCGTTCGACTTCGAAACCGTCACGAATGCCGCTCGCGAGTGCGGATGCGTGGTCACCGCCGAAGAGCATCAGGTTCATGGCGGCCTTGGTGGCGCCGTTGCTGAATGCTGCGGAAAGAACGCACCGGTACCGATCGAATTCGTCGGCGTCAAAGATTCCTTCGGCGGCTCGGGTGAGCCCGAGGAACTGATGGTGAAGTTCGGTCTGACGTGGCGCGAGATCTATGCGTCGGCACTTGTTGCCATGGAACGCAAGGAGAAGGGCAGCACGGGGATCCGCGCGATCAAGGATGTTGCCACGTATGCCTAAGACCTCTGCGTCGGAGGTGCACGGCAGATGACATCGATCTCCATTACAGATCCGATCCTCTTGCGGATCGCAGCGCTCGCTGCCGATCTCAAGGTGGAGTCATACGTTGTTGGCGGCTTCGTGCGCGATTCGATCATGGGTCGGCCACGCACCGACATCGATATCACAGTGGTCGGCGATCCGCTTGCCTTTGCTCAAGAGGTTGCAACGCTCTTCCATTCGCATCCCGTTATCTACGAGCGTTTCCGAACGGCCATGGTGCCGATCGGCGATCATCACATCGAATTCGTCGGCACACGCGTCGAGACCTATGAAGAGGGATCTCGCAATCCCATCGTGCGTGAAGGGACGTTGGATGATGATCTCCGGCGACGGGACTTCACCGTGAACGCCCTTGCCGCCTCGCTCCATCCCGACCGACTTGGTGACGTGATCGATATGTTCGATGGCATTGCCGACATCGAACGTCGCGTGCTGCGCACGCCACTCGATCCCATCGTGACCATGAGCGACGACCCGCTGCGCATGATGCGTGCCGCACGCTTCGCATCGCAATTGCAGTTCGTCATCGATCCGTCGGTGCGAACGGCCATCACGTCGATGGCAGATCGCATCTCCATCATCTCGCAAGAACGGATCACCGACGAGTTCATGAAGATCCTTGCCTCGCCGATGCCCAGTGTGGGAATGAAGGTGCTCTACGACACAGGTCTCTTGGCCTACGTCTTCCCCGAGGTCGAACGTCTTGCCGGTGTGGACCTTGTGGCTGTGGGTGCACGCGAGTACAAACACAAGGATGTGTTCCTGCATACACTGCAAGTGGTGGACAATGTCAGCGCTATGAGCGACGATGTGTGGTTGCGATTCGCAACGTTGATGCACGACATCGCCAAGCCGCGCACGAAGCGCTTTGTCGAGGGTACGGGCTGGACGTTTCACGGACATGAAGAGGTCGGTGCACGGTGGCAGGAGAAGATCTTCCGTAGACTCAAGCTTCCACTCCAACATCTCGATCATGTGCAAACGTTGGTACGACTGCATCAGCGTCCGATGAAACTTGTCGACGATGGTGTGACCGATTCCGCGATCCGCAGACTTGCCGTACAGGCAGGGGAGTGGTTGGACGATCTCTTCCTGTTGTGCAAGGCCGACGTGACGACGAAGAATCCACGTCTTGCAGAGAAATACGTTCGCAACTACGACATCGTCCGTCAAAAGGTGATCGACGTGCGCGAGCGCGATCAGCTCCGCGCTTTTCAGTCGCCCATTCGCGGCGAAGAGATCATGGAGATCACCGGTCTGCCTCCCTCACGTACCGTCGGCTATCTGAAGTTCATGATCGAAGAGGCCATCCTCGACGGACACCTACACAACGATCGCGACGAGGCCAAGGCCTACCTGCTCGCCAACATGGCCCAGTGGACGGAAGATGCCAAGCATGCGCAGTTTGGTAGAAGGGGAGGGTGAGAAGAGAATGGGAAGAAGGATACAGAATACAGAATACAGAATCCAATCAGAGAATACACAATGCATTATGCATTCCACATTTTCTGATTGGATTCTGTATTCTGTATTCTGTATTCCTCTTCTCATTATTGCAACATCATGCTCAACAGAGCATGATGTTGCAAATCCTCAACGCGGCGGCTCTGCGCAGCGCACCTATGCCTATGTCGACCGGCTCGATGGATCCATCAATGCCGCCACGATGATGTCGCTTGACACGGCGGCTCCTGTTGCATCGCCGTTGGTGCTGGGTTCGCGCACGTATGCCATTGCCACAACGCGGAACACGCTTGAACGCTTCGACCATGGTGCACGCATCTGGTCTGTTGCCTGTGGTGCGGGAACCTATGTGCGCACCGGCATGGTGGCCGATGCAGCGTCGACGGTGTATGCGGCACTCACGAACGGAGAGATCTTGGCCGTGAGCACGACGGGACAGATCCTGTGGCGCATGCGAACACCGGATGGTGCATCCATCGTGAGCGATCTGCTGCTCACGAACGATCGCATCGTGGGCGTATCGGCATCCAACCATGTGATCGCGCTCGCGTGTGCGACCGGCGCTGTGGCCTACTACACGTCCACATCAACACCACTTCTCCATGCTTGTTGTGCCGACGCTGTCGGCAACGTCTACACCGTCCGCGCCGACGAGATGCCCGCCCTTTCTTGCATCGATGCGCGTGGAACGGTGCGATGGACGACACCACTCGACCTTGCCGCCATGCGCATGCATCCCTTGATCGCATCCAACCATGTGATCGTCGGTGGTACGTCGACGGGCGGACGTGGTACTGTCATCTCCGTTCGAACGGATGGTACGGTGGCATGGACAAAGGACCTCTCCGCCATCCCGCAGTATGGCTCGTGCAGTGGCGATACGCTCTACATCGTTGCCATGGAGCGCGGCATGCTCGACCGACCTAGTTCGCATATCTATGCAGTGCATGGAAGTGGCAAGGAGCTTTGGAACGTCTGGTACGACCAAGGTCTGCGTTCGCCGTGTTATGTTTCGTCCGATTGCATGGCCGTGTGTTCGTCGCCAACACTGAAGGCCGAGTGGACGAATGTTCTCATGCTCTATCGAAACGGTCGCATTCGGCGGTTGGTCGATCTCGGCAACGAGCCACTCACGACGGACCTCCCCGATGTGGACGCAGACGGCGCACTGGTCTTTGCATGTGCCGACACGTCGGCTCTTCTTCGCATCGAACACAAATCGCTCACAGATCTGCTTGGACGGTAAATGATCGAAACAGGAACGAACGGTCGCATCATCACCTACGGTGGCATCACACCGGAACTTGATGAGAGCGTGTTTCACTGTCATGGCTCCATCATCCTTGGTGATGTGAAGATCGGCAAGGACTCGTCGGTGTGGTACAACGTGGTGATCCGTGGCGACGTGCACTGGATCCGCATCGGTGAGCGCACCAACATCCAAGACCTTACCATGCTGCACTGCACCTACAAGAAGCATCCGCTCAGCATCGGCAACAACGTCACCATCGGACACAGTGCCGTGCTGCACGGCTGTACGGTGGAAGACTTCGTGTTGGTGGGCATGGGAGCGAAGATCCTCGATCGTGCTGTGGTCCGACATCACTCCATGATCGCCGCCGGGACGGTGGTGCGCGAAGGTTTCGAGGTTCCCACCGGCACACTCGTTGCCGGGGTGCCCGGAAAGATCGTGCGCGACCTCACGACAACAGAGTATGCATTCCTTGAGCAAAGCGCTCAGAACTACGTCAACTATGTGGCCATGTATCGAACGGAGACCGTATGACAGCAAAGCGACAAGCCTCGCCCACGGGCGGAATGGGCGTCACCATCGGCGCGAACTTCCTTGGTGCCGTCCTCATGATCGTGGCCTTCTTCCTGGCCGACAACATGTGGTATCTCGTTGCCGCGGGTCTGCTCATCGCCGCCGGTGTTGGGATGATCTTCTTCATGCGACACGTTCGGAACAAATTCAATGTCTGAGAGATTTCCGCTCTTCCGTGCCGATGTGAACGTCCGCCTCTATCGCGAAGGCGATCAGGACATGCTCTTGCTACACGATCCGTTCGGCTATGCCGATGGTCCCATCCTCCTGAGCACGGAGATGATCCCTGTACTGGAGTCGTGCGATGGCGAGACCACCTTCGATGGCATCGAGGGCGAGCAGGCCGAGCACATTCGGGCCTTCTTCCATGAACTCGATACGATGGGGTACTTCGAGTCGCCCTTGCTCGAAGCCCGCAAGCGCGCCCTTGAGCAAGAGTTCCTCGGGCTCTCTGCCCGTCCAGCCGTCTGCGCGGGCTCGTCCTATCCCGAAGATCCTGCCGAATGCGCGGCCTTCCTGAACATCATCCTCAACAACCACCCCGTTGCCGTCACGGCTCCCGTCCGTGCCGCCTTGATCCCTCACATCGACCTTCGCGTTGCCCCGCACATCTATGGGGCATTCAATGTGTTGCGCGATACGGATGCCGACCTTGTGGTGATCCTCGGCACGTCGCACTACTGGCATGGACATCCGCTCATCGTCACCGACAAGGACCACGAGACGCCGCTCGGCATCGTGCCGACGGACAAGCCGCTTGTCCAGGCCCTTCGTGACCGATTAGGGGCCTATCTGGCACCCACCGATCTTGCCCATAAGCCCGAGCATTCCATCGAGTTCCACGCCCTCTTCCTGCGGCACATCATGGGAGACCGTCCGTTCACCGTTCTTCCGGTGCTCGTCACAGGTCTGCACGAACATTTCGACCACGACGGTCCGCTTTCGACCCAGAGCGACGTAGAGGCCATGATCACCGGTCTGCGCGAGGTGGTGGAAGGGTCAGGGCGCAAGGCGGTATGGCTTGTGAGCGGCGATATGGCCCATGTTGGACAGAAATTCGGCGACGAGCTCCCGGCATCGGCCATGTTGGCCGATGTGCGCGAATCGGACCGTGTGCTGGTGGACCATCTCTCGCGGATGGACGTGGACGCCTATATGGACGCCGTACGCGCCTCCGACGATGCCCACCGTATCTGCGGTCTGTCGCCCACCTACCTGGCCCTCAAGGCCGCCCGCCTCAGCTCGGCCTCGGTGCTCGGCTACGATGTATGGGATGAGACCGAAACGGAGAGCGCCGTCAGTTTTTCCGCCATCGCCTTCCATTGACCCACCCCACAGCCGAACATTCTTGGTTTTTATCCCCACGAACCTTATCTTAGCAAGCTCTGACAAACCCAACGCAAGAAGACTATGCAACAGAACCAAAGAATCACGCAGTCGCTCCGCAAGGAAGACGTCCAACAAGACTGGTGGATCGTCGACGCTGCCGGCCAGACCGTAGGCCGCATTGCTACGCAAGTGGCAACGCTCCTTCGCGGCAAGCACAAGCCATCGTTCACGCCGCACGTCGATGGTGGTGACTTCGTTGTCATCATCAACGCCGAGCAGGTGGTGATGGAAGGCAAGCGCGCCGATCAAAAAGAATATTTCCACTACACCGGCTATCCGGGTGGTGGTCGTACGCGCAGCTTCAAGGCTGTGATCCGTACGAAGCCGACCGACGTTCTCGATCTGGCCGTCAAGGGCATGTTGCCAAAGACGCCACTGGGTCGTGCCATCGGCAAGAAGGTCAAGATCTATGCGGGCACAGAGCATCCGCACGCCGCGCAGCAGCCGAAGCCCTATGCGCTTCCGTACCCTAAGAAATCCTAACAACGCATCGAAATCGGAGAACAGATGAAAGTCTATAGCGGCACCGGCCGACGCAAGACATCGGTTGCACAGGTTCGCCTGTTGAATGGCAAGGGCACCGTGATCGTGAACAAGCTTCCGATCACCGAATACTTCCCGATCGAAGACTATCGCAGAGATGCACTCCTTGCCTTGGATGTTGCCAAGATGATGGAGTCGTTCGATGTAAGTGTCACGGTATCGGGTGGCGGCAAGGCCGGACAGGCCGGAGCTGTGCGCCTTGGTATCGCACGTGCCTTGGTCCAGTACAACGAAGAGCTTCGTGCTCAACTGCGTCCTGCCGGACTGATGACGCGTGACCCACGCATGGTCGAGCGCAAGAAGTACGGTCAGAAGAAGGCCCGGAAGCGCTTCCAGTTCTCCAAGCGATAAACTCGACGTTCAGACGACATTGCCATGCCTACCGTTTCTGGTGGGCATGGCAGTTTTACAACAAGCATGCGACCCGACCAAGGATCTTGGTCTCACTGTTTCGGCAGGGAGTGATCGGCGGGTAGACGGTCGCAGAAGTTTCAACCACATCGTATCAAGGGTCACCCCATGCCAGTACTCACTGTAGAGGCACTGCTCGAGTCCGGAGCGCACTTCGGACACCTTACTCGCCGTTGGAATCCGAAGATGAGAAACTTCATCTTCATGGAACGCAATGGTATCCACATCATCGACCTCCGCAAGACGCAACTGCTGGTGGACATCGCGCGCGAAGCTGCGTTGGATGTTGCCACGCAAGGCCGCGGCATTCTCTTCGTTGGAACGAAGAACCAAGCCAAGGGCGTGATCGAGGCAGAGTCGAAGCGTTCGCACAGCAACTATGTCTGCGAGCGTTGGTTGGGCGGAATGCTCACGAACTTCTCGACCATTCGCAAGTCCATCAAGCGCCTCGGCACCATCGACAAGATGGAAGTGGACGGAACATTTGAAAAGCTCACCAAGAAGGAGCGCCTTATGCTCGGTCGCGAACGCGATCGTCTGCGCAAGGTGTTCGGCGGTATCGAGGACATGACCCGTCTGCCGGGTATGATCTTCGTGGTGGACATCAAGAAGGAACACCTTGCCATCAAGGAAGCCAAGATCCTCGGCATTCCTGTGATCGGCATCGTGGACACGAACAGCGATCCAACGGAAGTGGACTTCCCGATCCCGGCCAATGATGATTCGATCAAGACGATCGACCTCATCACGAAGGTCCTTGCCGATGCAGCTCTTGAAGGTCGTGAGATCGCTCGCGCGAAGAATGCCGAGATGGTCGCCGCCGGCGAAGCCGTCAGCAAGGAACAAGAAGGCACGGACCAAGGACAAGTGCGCCGCCAGATGCGCGGTCGCAAGCCTGAATCACGCTAAGACACTCAACACTTCAACAACTCAGAACTCAATCCTATGGCAGCTGTAACCGCACTCATGGTAAAGGAACTGCGCGACAAAACGGGCGCAGGAATGGCCGACTGTAAGAAGGCCCTCGACGAAGCATCTGGCGATATGGAAGCCGCGATCGATGCGCTTCGCAAGCGTGGTGCTGCTTCGGTGGCAAAGCGTGCGGACCGTGATGCGAACGAAGGGATCGTGATCGCGAAGACCACGCCGGACAACAAGACGGCCGTGCTCATCGAAGTGAATTGCGAAACCGACTTCGTTGCACGCAACGAAGAGTTCGTCGCCTTTGCCAACGCCATTGCCGATGGCGTGCTCAACAACAACGTGACAACAGAAGAAGAGATCTGGGCACTTCCCGTCGACGGAAAGACGCTCGGTAATCTCAAGGACGAGATCCTTGCCAAGTTCAGCGAGAAGATCGGTCTTCGTCGCTTCGAGCGCATCTCGACCAACGGCTTCATCTCCGACTACGTGCACGCAGGAAACCGTCTTGCCGTGGTCGTGGACTTCACGAATGGCGTCGACGCTGCAAAGCCGCTTACACGCGACGTTGCCATGCAAGTGGCCGCCATGCAGCCATTGTTCGTCGATCGCGACTCTGTGAACACAGAGGCCATCGAAAAGGAGATCGAGATCTACAAGCAGGCCGCGATCCAAGAAGGCAAGAAGGAAGACATCGCCGAGCGTATCGCCAAGGGCAAGCTCGAGAAGTTCTATCAAGAGCAATGCTTGGTAGAGCAGACCTTCGTCAAGGATCCGAGCAAGACGATCGCCGACGTGCTCAAAGAGATCGGAACGCTCGCCGGTGGCGATGTGAAGGTCACGACCTTCCGTCGGTACTTCCTCGGCGAAAAGTAAGACCAACGCATAGGAGACCGCATGGCAGCTCGGTTTCGACGCATCCTCCTGAAGCTCAGCGGGGAGTCGCTCATGGGAGAACGGCAGTATGGGATCGACCCTGCCGCCCTTCGCGCCTTTGCTGAAGACGTCAAAGAGGCCTTCGATATGGGAGTCCAGATCGGTGTGGTCTTTGGCGGCGGCAACATCTTCCGCGGCATGCAAGCCGAAGCTGCGGGCATTCACAAGGTGTCCGGCGACCAAATGGGCATGCTTGCCACGGTCATCAATTGTATCGCATTTCAGAACGCTCTGGAGTCGCTGGGTGTCCCCACGCGACTCCAGACCGCCATTCGCATGGAACAAGTGGCCGAGGCCTTCATCCGTCGCCGCGCCATGCGCCACCTCGAGAAGAATCGCGTTGTGCTGTTCGGTGCCGGTACCGGGAATCCGTACTTCACCACCGACACGGCCGCCGTTCTGCGAGCTATCGAAGTGGAAGCAGAGGTCGTGATCAAGGGAACGCGCGTGGACGGGATCTACGATGCCGATCCTGAGAAGGTCGCCGGTGCGTCGCGCTTCTCGTCGATGACGTATAAGGAAGTGCTCGACCGCGGACTGCGTGTGATGGACCTCACAGCCATCACCATGGCGCAAGAAAACAACATCCCCATCCTTGTCTTCGACATGAATCAGCGCGGCAACCTGAAGCGCCTGATGATGGGTGAGAATATTGGAACTGTTGTCACAGACTAAGGAGAAGCATCATGCCGGTCAAGAATATCGTCGACGCTGCAGCAGACTCCATGAAAAAGGCTGTTGAACATGTCGGATCGCAGCTCGCCAAGGTGCGCACCGGACGCGCAAGCGCCGCCATTCTCGACAACGTGAAAGTGGAATACTATGGCGAGCCAACACCGGTGTCGCAAGTGGGAAGTGTGAGCACACCCGATGCACGAAGCATCATGATCCAGCCCTGGGATCGTTCTGTGCTCGGCGCCATGGAAAAGGCCATCCTTGCTGCGAATCTTGGCGTAACGCCACAGAACGACGGACAGGTGATCCGCATCAATGTTCCGCCGCTCACCGAAGAGCGTCGCAAGGACATCGTGAAGCAATGCAAGAAGATCGCAGAGGACGGCAAGCTCGTTGTCCGCAACATCCGTCGCGATGCGAACGAAGAATTGAAAGTGGCCGAGAAGAAGGAACACTACAGCGAAGACGATCGCAAGCGTGGTGAAGACGATGTGCAGAAGGCCACGGACAAGTACATCAAAGAGATCGATGTGATCTTGGGCGCCAAAGAAAAAGAGGTCATGGAAGAATGACCGCTGTCGTTCTCCTCAGCGGCGGCATGGACTCCTGTCTGACGTGTGCATATGCACTCGATGCGGGATTCGATGTCGCCGCTTTGCATGTGAACTACGGCCAACGCACGCAAGAACGCGAGCTTGCAAGCTTTCATGCCATCTGCGATCACTACGGCATCGCACAACGTCTGGTGGTGGATATCTCCCACCTTGCCGCCATCGGAGGCTCCAGCCTTACCGACTCCCGCATCGACGTTGCCCCCCACTCGTCACTTGTCACTCGTCACTCGTCACTACCGACTTCCTACGTTCCTTTCCGAAACGCCAACATCCTTGCCATTGCAACATCGTGGGCAGAGGTGTTGAAGGCCGAGGCCATCTACATCGGGGCGGTAGAAGAAGATTCGAGCGGCTATCCCGATTGTAGGGATTCGTTCTTCGATGCGTTCGAACGCGTGATCGAAGAGGGGACCGGACCCGACACGCACATCAAGATCATGCGTCCGGTGATCCATCACAGCAAACAACAGATCGTCGAAGAGAGCATGCGCCTTGCCGCCCCGCTCCATCTCACCTGGAGCTGCTATCGCAACTCCGATGCGGCCTGCGGCACGTGTGATTCATGTGCATTGCGTCTGCGCGGATTCCAGCAGGCTGGCGTGGAAGATCCCATCGACTACGTCGAACGTCCGCGCTACATCTAGCGCTGCGCGACCTTCTTCACGTGATACTTCCGAATGTAGTTCTCCAGTCCTTCGCGTGAGCTCGCCGTAAGGTAGTAGGCCAGAACCGGCATGCGCGGTAGGATCACCTCATAGTACAGATACGATTCGAAGTCGCGCTCCTTTGCAGCACGCGATGCATGCACGATGGCGGGATGCGTGGTTGTGGGAAGGAGTTCGTCGTCGAGCAGGGCACCGAGCGATGCAACGAGGCACTCGCGTTCCCGACGGTCCAGCACGGCATACTTGTCGCTCGTATCCACGACCGACGTGGCCACGTCGGGCTCGAACTTCCATGCGGCCTGACACATGCAGTAGGGGAGGAACGTGTCTTCCGTACTGTCGACGCGGATCGATACCGTGGTCGGCCCCGTCTCCTTCACTTCCATGCGCGGCTGGAACGACCATGGATCGTATCGATACCCGGCACGTGTGAAGAACTGGTCCAGCTCTGCGAACATGCGCGGATTCGTCCTGTTCAACACCATGGCCGTGAGCATGTGTTGCACGGCCGCCTCTGCCGAGTCCACTTCTGCCAGCGACGAAGCATAGAACCACTGCGCCATGTAGTCGAGCGGATTTGTTTGGACGGCGCGGCGATACCAATACAGCGCCGAGTCGGCAAAGGCCGATCGCACATAGCTCTGCCCCAGGAACGTCATCACGCGCGAGGCATTCGGCACGCGTTCCAGGTACCGCTTGTAGTTGCGGCGTGCCTCGATCACGTTGCCTTCCTGAAAGGCACGTTCGGCATCGTCTAGGAGAGCGATCGTGGCCGCATCGAGGTTGGAGTTGTCCATGATGTCCACCAACGTCTCCGTCCCGTCCGCCGCCTTCACGATGCCATAGCATCGGAACAGCGGATCGGCCATGGGCAAGGGCGGTAGCGAGTCGGGTCCGGTCACGGAAAGCTCGTACTTCCGTTTCGAGTCCGCGAGCACCTTCAGGAAGTACGCTGCCGACCGAAGTTCCTTCTTCTGCCCCATGCTCGGCAGGGCGGTCCCAAGGAGGAGGGTGGCAAGGAGGATCCCTGCCCACGTCGACGTGACCTTTGCTGTTCTCACCCAAAACCCCTATCTTTGCTGTTCTCTTGAAAAAACCCCGTCAGTAGGACGTACCCCTCAGGCGGAATGTCAAACATAATGTTGCACCGGCATATGTCGGTAGCGAGGTACACATGAAATACAATGGCCCCAAGGTAAGACTGTCGCGGAAGCTCGGTTTTGCCATTACTCCCAAAGCTCGCAAGGTCATGGACCGCAAGCCGAACGCACCAGGTCAACACGGTGCTTCGAAGAAGCGCGCAAAACTCTCCGACTACGCAAAGCAGCTGATCGAAAAGCAGAAGCTTCGTATTCAGTACAACGTGCATGAGCGTCAAATGACGAATTACATGGCCAAGGCAGCTCGCCTGGTCGGTAATACGGGAGACATCCTGGTCTCGCTGCTCGAAACACGTCTGGACTCGATCGTCTTCCGCGCAGGACTTGCCCGCTCGATGTACGCTGCACGTCAGTACGTCCGTCACGGCCACGTTCTCGTCAACGGCAAGCGTGTTTCCATGCCGGCCTACCAAGTACAGCCGAACGAAGTGATCAGCATCAAGGAAAAGAGCCGCAAGCTCGAGTGTTTCCAAGAAGCCATCCGCACCTCGGCCGCTCCTCCCTATCTGGAAGTGAGCAAGGCAGACTTCGCCGCGAAGTTCCTCTACGTGCCGCCACGTGAAGAAGTACCGGTGGTCTGCGATGTTCCGCTCGTTATCGAATACTACTCGCGATAACACCACCCCGTCGAAAAAACACCACAAAGGGCGCACGCAAGTGCGCCCTTTTTCGTTGGTGTTCGTTGTAGATTTGCACGTTCATCCACTCTCCTCTTGAGGCCATGCAGAATACCAATAAAGCCCTTCATTGGGCCTTCGCCGGCCTGGCATTCATTGTCTCTCTTGCAACGTACTTGATGACGGTGCAGCCAACGGTTCCCTTCTGGGACTGTGGCGAGTTCACGGCGGCCGCCGTGAATCAACAAGTGCCCCACCCTCCGGGTGCCCCGCTCTTCTTGATGCTTGGAAAACTCTTCAACCTCTTGCCCTTTGGCGATCCGGGTTGGCGCGTGAATCTTCTCTCCGTCGTGGCCAGTGCGGCAACAGTGATGATCCTGTACTTCATCACGGTGAAGGTGATCCGCAACTTCTACCGCGAAGACCTTTCCTCCTTGCCCAATGCCCTTGCCGTCTATGGTGCGGGATTGGTGGCGGCCCTCACGTACACGTTCAGCGACACGTTCTGGTTCAATGCCGTGGAGTCGGAAGTGTATGCGGCATCACAGCTCTTCGTGTCGATCATCGTGTTGCTCATGATGATCTGGAATGAGAAGGCGGACGAGGCCGGCAATGAGCGGTATCTGTTGTTGATCGCCTACCTGATCGGTCTTGCCATCGGTGTGCACTTGCTGTCGATCCTGACGTTGTTCTCGATCACACTGCTCGTCTACCTGCGCAAGTACAAGTATTCGCATATGGGCCTCGTGCTCACAGGGGTGATCGGTGTTGCGGCCTTCTGGGTGATCTACTCGCTCATCATCATGAAGATGCCAGGCCTGTTGGCAGGGAACTTCTGGAAGGACAGTGCGGCCAAGGAGTATGCCATCTCTGACAGTCCGATCGTCACGTTGTTCGGCATTGCGCTGCTGGCCGCCGCTGCCTATGGTGTGTATTACGGACGGAAGACCAACCATGGTGTTCTCTCGCTGTGTTGCTCGGCTTTCTTGCTGATCGTGATCGGCTACACCACCTACGGACATATCATCGTGCGTGCGAACTCGAACACGCCGATGAACGAGAACAAGCCCGACAATCTTTCGAAGCTCGTCTCCTATCTCGGTCGTGAACAATACGGCGACGCACCAACATGGCCACGTCGGTATCAGACCGAGGAGCGCTTCATCAAGCATTACCGGGAATACGGTACGTGGACGCCACCATCCTACAAGCGCGTGGATCGCTCTGATGGAACGGCCATCAGTCTGCCGGATTTCCGCAAGGTGAACACAGCGGCTGAGCTCAAGTACATGTGGGGCTATCAGATCGACCACATGTATCTGCGATATTTCCTGTGGAACTTCATGGGTCGGTCCAGCGATGTGCAGGACGCACCAGCGTATGGTCCGATGACAAAGAAGGCCGTGGTCGAGGCCTTCAATCACAAGAACGGGTATGCTTCGTTGTTCCCTGTGAACTTCTATGCGCTGCCGCTGATCTTTGGTCTTATCGGATTGTTCTTCCACTTCTACGCCGACAAGAAGATGGCGTCGATCTACCTCGTCCTCTTCCTGATGACGGGTGTGTTGGCGGCCGTCTCGCAGAACCAGCAGAACCCGCAACCACGTGAGCGCGATTACTTCTACATCGGTTCCTTCATGGTCTGGTCCATGTGGGCCGGTATGGGTGCCTTTGCCATCCTGCAATGGTTGCCGAAGCTTCGCGCGAACATCGCCGGTGTGGGACTGGTCCTTGCCGCCTCGCTCATTGCCGTTCCCTACAACATGGCCTCGCAAGGATGGAAGATGCACAGTCGTGCCGGCAACTATCTGGCCTTCGATTATGCGTACAACATTCTGCAAAGCGTGGAGAAGGATGCTATCATCTTCACCAACGGTGATAACGACACGTTCCCTGTTTGGTATCTGCAAGATGTGGCCGGTGTGCGTCGTGATGTTCGCGTCGTGAACCTCTCGCTTGGTCAAACACTGTGGTATATCGAGCAGCTGAAGAATCAGTCGCCCTACGGTGCAAAGAAGATCCCGCTGTCGTTCACGGATGAGCAGCTCACGTCGGAAGAGGACAGTCCGAAGGCATTGTCCTACACACTCGGACCAACGGTCGAGGCATCGATCCCGGTCAGTCCCGATATTCTCCGTCAGTTCACCACCGACCCCAACGTGATCAACAGCGGCGTGATGAAGTGGACGTATAAGGGTCGTCAGATCGGCTCGCGCGAAGGAGAGCCACCACAGTACTTCTTCGGTGTGCAGCACAAGTTGGTGTTCGACATTCTCCAGCAGACCGGCTTTAAGCGTCCGGTCTACTTCAGCACGTCGGTCGGCGATCCATCATGGGCCGACGAGTACATCGGTCTCGACAACTATCTCCGCCTCGAGGGCATGGCCTATCGCGTCTGCCCGGCACCACAACGTTCGGCCATCGGCGAAACGGTCAACGAGAACGTCATGGACAAGGCACTTATGCAGCCACGGAACGGTGCCGACTTCGACCAGCAACCAACCTTCGGGATGAAGTTCCGCGGCCTCAACGATCCGAACGTCTACTACGACGATGTGCATCGTGGCTACCTGATGAACTATCGCAACATCTACATCAAGTACGCCAACTACTTGTTGTACGAGAAGCAGGACACGGCAAAGGCCATCAAGGTGATGAACGAGATGAACAAGACGATCTCGCTCACGCAGTTCCCGCTTCCGCTCATGCTGGAGTACAACCTCACGCGATTCTTCGCGTCGGTGAACGCCACCAAGGAAACAGAGGAGATGGCATTGCGCGTTGTCAGCAGCGCCGAGGCCCTTATCAAGAACCCGGCTCTTCGTGCGTCGGAGCAAGGGCTCGACCGTCAACCGCTTGAGATCATTGCCGCCGAAGCAGCAACGTATGGTGGTCTCTGGGCAAAGGCCGAGCAGTTCTATCGTTCGTTCGATGCGCAAGGTGGAGATCTGATCATCAAGGGTCGCATTGAACTCCTGGCCGTGGCAAAGAAGGAACGCGCCGGTGACCTTGAGGGCGCATTGGATGAGGCGATGAAGCTTCAGGCCAAGTATGCCACAGCAAGCGGACCGGACGGACAACAGGTCAACGAAGACATTGCTCGTAAGATCATGGAACTTCAACGCAAGCTCGGTCGCACTCCTGAAACCCCAATGGTGTCGATGGCTCCGATCAAGTAAGGGCACATGCCGACATTTTCTTTTGCACCTGCAACGTGGACGATCGTGATCATCACTGCGATGATCACGATCGTTGCGTTTAGAGACGTTTCGTTGATGGAGCGGTGGCTCTTCGTGCCACAACGTGTGCTGCGCGACCGTCAATGGTATCGTCTTCTCACGTCGGGCTTCATCCATGCCGACTACATGCACTTGCTCTTCAACATGGTGTCGATGCTCTTCATCGCCAGCTATGTGGAGCACGTGCTCGGTGTCGTACGCATGGTGCCGCTCTACGTGGCCGGTATCGTGGTGGGCAACCTTGCCACCATGGCCCTTCGTCGACACGAACCATGGATGCGCGCAGTTGGGGCCAGTGGCGGTGTGAGTGCGATGATCGGTGCGCTCATCTGCATGATCCCCGATGCATCGTTCATGATCTTCCCCGTGCCCATTCCCATCCCGGCATGGATCTACGGCATCCTCTTTCTCGTCGGGTCGATCTTCGGCATGCGTCGCGGCACCGACAACATCGGTCATGAAGCACATGCCGGCGGAATGCTTGTGGGCATTGCTGCCATCGTGATGTATCGACCTCTCATGATCGTCGATCACATCCTCTATGTTGCCCTTGTGGTGATCGTGCCGACCGTTGTGTGGCTTGTGCTTCGACGTCGGCCATTGGTATGACGGCCATTGCCGATCTGTTGCGAACATTGCGCTCGGGTTCTCCCGAACCGTGGCGCCGAAATCTGGCTGTGCTATGGTTCGCCCAGCTCGTGGCCATGATCGGCATGAGCGCCTGCATTCCGTTCCTTCCGCTCTTCATTCAGGAGCTTGGTGTTCGCTCCGCCGATGCGCACATGTGGAGTGGCTTCATCACGGCAGCACCGTTCGTGATGAGCGCCTCGCTCACGCCGTTGTGGGGTGTGTTGGGAGATCGGTACGGACAGAAAAGCATGGTCGTGCGCGGCATCTTCGGTCTGGCCATTGCCATGACGCTCATGGGCTTCAGCGTGAACATCTGGATGCTCTTCTTCCTGCGCATGTTCCAAGGTGCTGTGAGTGGCTTCGTCGCATCAACGAATGCGTTCGTGAGCGCACAAACTCCCATCGAACATTCCGGCTACGCCCTTTCCACCTTGCAAACCTCCATCTGGGCGGGCAACATCATCGGTCCACTCGTTGGCGGCGCCATCGCCGATGCTTTCGGCATGCGCACCACCTTCTTCTTCGTTGGTGCCATGTGCGTGATCTCACTCATCATCATCATCGTTCACGTACACGAAGAGAAGCGGGAAGGCGGCAAGGGGCGGGGAGGGGCATCGCGGCGCAGTACGCCTATTCGCACGAACATCGGTCTTGTCATCCGACGTCCCGAACTCTCCCGTCCGATCGTACTTCTCTTCGTTTCGCAAACGGCCATCGTCCTCGTCTCGCCCATCATGCCGTACTACATTCGCGAGCTTGGTGCGCCGCCGGCAGCGTTGGCAACCATTGCGGGATCCATCGTCTCGTTGGTTGGTGTGATGAGCATCATCACGGCGCCGTGGTGGGGTCGACGTGCCGACGTGATCGGCTTCGGTCCCACGATGAAGAACGTCACACTCCTCGTTGTCATCGGCATGCTCCTGCAGAGCATCGTCCCATCGTACGGATGGCTCTATCCGGTGCGCATCCTCATCGGTCTGGGTGTGGGGGCCATCATTCCCATGTTGTATGCAGAGCTCACGCGACAAAGTCCCAGCACACGTAAGGGCGGCATGATGGGGTTGGCCTCGAGTGCCACGCTTGTTGGCAATCTGGTGGGTCCGCTTCTCTGCAGTCTCATCACGCTCTGGCTCCCGCTCCGATGGGCCTTTGTGGCGAGTGCGCTCCTGATGAGCATCAGCTTGTTGCTCACGCAACGTCGGCGCGTCCCATGCACTGAATAGAAGAAGCCCACGCAATGTCGGTTCCATCCCGTATCTTTGTGCCCTACAGCGTGTAGCGCAGCCCGGTAGCGCGCCACTTTGGGGTAGTGGAGGTCGTGGGTTCGAATCCCGCCACGCTGACGTAAGCCGCATCAACACTAGGTTTCAGAATCGCGTGACAGCAGTATGACAGCACGTCGCTGCCATGTTCGCGAACCGAAATGCACCAATGTTTGCGGTCGTTCGTACTTTGTAATACTCTTGCATTGCGCCTGCGCTACGCAGCTGAGTTTTCAAGAGTAACTGCTCAACTGCATACCGATCATCATTGATCAATTGAGCCACTAATGGAGCCGGGGGGCACCAGAAATGTCACACATCATCATTGCCATCACGAAGATTTTCTGCAACATCGGAGATGCTTTGCACGGAGAATACGGACACTCGCGCGTCACATCGACTGGAAAGCGTCGTGGCTATAACCGCATTCCCGTGGGAGATATTCCGACCGTGACGGCAGACCGTAAGAACATGCAAGTGGATTTCCGCCTTGCAACAGAAGACTTGCGGAACGGATACCGTCGTTACGTGGATACGCACTCAGAAAAGGTCTGAGATCATGAGTAAACACAAAAGCGCTCAATCCACGCAGCTACAGGTGGGTTCAGATGGTAAGGGTGCGGGTAATGTTCAGCACGTGGTAAACCAGGTAGCTGAACACGATGACAATCCGTTTAGTCCGCAAGAACTTGCTGACTACGCTGCGATCGACCCTTCCGTGCTGCCGTTTATGCTGACGTACGCAAAGGACGAGCAGAAGTATCGTCACTATATTTTCGAGAAGCAGGTCGACAACGAACACGAGGTTGTCGGTAGAGAGGATTCAATCAACCTGCAGGCCCTCTGGCTCGGTTGGACTGTTATCATCCTTGCCATGATACTGAGCGTAGTCGTCATCTTCGTAAAGCTTGATACGACGGCCGGCACAATTATGGCTGGTAGTACCATAGTTTCGGCCGCAGCGATGTTTGTAAATCGTAGCAAGGGCCGTGGTCGTTGAATCCTGTCACGCTGACCTAACCATTGGCAAAACTGTAAACATCGTTGCTCAGGGTCCGATGGGATGCCAACACCAGTGCGACGTATGCAACGATCGGTGAGGGCACCTTGAATCATCTCTACTACGGCGACAACCTCGACATCCTTCGCACATACATTGCGGACGATTCCGTCGACCTCATCTATCTCGATCCGCCGTTCAACTCAAAGCGCAACTACAACCAGGTGTTCACCGGCAAAGGTGGACAAAAGGCTGCTGCACAGATCCAAGCGTTTGAGGACACGTGGCGTTGGGACGAGAGTGCCGCACGGGCATACGACGAAGTGGTGATCGAAGGCAACCATGCCGGTGCAGCTTCGTGCCTCAAGGCCTTTCGTGAGATGTTGGGGACGAACGACATGCTTGCCTATCTATCCATGATGGCCGTGCGACTCGTTGAGCTTCGTCGCGTGCTAAAGCCTACGGGATCGATTTACTTGCATTGTGATCCGACGATGAGTGCTCATTTGCGGCTAGTACTCGATTCGATTTTTGGCGCTGAGAATTTTCTGAATGAAATTGTTTGGAAGAGAACTGGTGCTCATAACTCAGCAATACGGTACGGTCCTGTTCATGATGTGATACTCTACTACTCTCGATCAAAGAGCTACATCTGGAATCAGGGCTACGTGGCAAATCAAGAATACGTTGACAAGAGATACACGCAAACTGATCCGCAAGGAAGACGTTTCTATCCGGTTAGCCTTCTAGCTGCAGGTACGCGCGCAGGAAGATCAGGCGATGACTGGCGTGGCATCTCGGTTCGCTCCTCTGGTAACCATTGGAGATACACGGTCGACAAGCTCGATGAACTTGATGAGCAAGGTGATATCTATTGGCCAGCAAATGGAGGCAAGCCTCGTCTGAAAATGTATCTCGAGAATGCCAAGGGACAACTAGTTCAAGATTGGTGGGACGATATTCCACCGATCAATTCTCAAGCTGCCGAACGCCTCGGCTATCCAACCCAAAAGCCTGAAGCACTTCTCGAGCGAATCATCAATGCGTCCAGCAACGAAGGCGATGTCGTCCTCGATCCATTCTGTGGGTGTGGCACCGCTGTGGCTGTCGCACAGAAGCTCAATCGCAAGTGGATCGGCATCGACATCACGCACCTTGCCGTCAACCTCATTCGCACTCGCCTTGTGGATTCCTTCGGTGATCAGATCCTGAAGACCTTCAAGGTCATTGGTGAACCCACGACACTCGAGGATGCGATCGCGCTGGCTCAAACTGACAACGAGAAATACCAGTTCCAGTTTTGGGCACTCGGTCTCGTTGGAGCTCGTCCGGAGGTGTCAGATCAGAAGAAGGGTGCGGACAAGGGCATCGATGGGAAGCGGTTCTTCTCGGACGAGATGGGTGGTTCGACGAAGTCTATCATCATCAGTGTCAAAGGTGGCTTGACCATCCCGGCCAATGCCGTGCGAGATCTCCGTGGCACGATCGAACGAGAGAAGGCCGAGATAGGTGTCCTCATCAGTATCGCAGAGCCAACGAAGAACATGCGCGAGGATGCTGCTGCAGCGGGCTTCTACACATCTGCATTCGGTACCAAGCATCCGCGACTTCAACTCCTCACGATCGAGCAGCTTCTCGGTGGTAAGGGTATCGATATGCCTTCGCAGGCGCAGCAACGACGCGACGTTCAGACGATCAAGAAGGCGAAGAAGGATACTACCAACAACTCGCAAGAGCAACTCGGGCTCTAAGAGCGACAGTTATTAAGGCCACCCATCACGCGATGAGTGGCCTTTTCCTATTTCGAGTGGTCGTCTTGATAGAAAAGTCCAGTCATGATCATGTCGCTTAGACCTTGAACCATAGTCGGTGCTTCGATCCATGAGTGGAAGTGCCAGGCCTTTGCTTCGTTGGAGTTCAACATTGTCTCTATTGCCTTGGTTCGTTCCTTGCGATCCGTCTTCTGATTACAAGCGACGGTAATCATCTGCCACTTCCTCATTCAACGTCCTCCTCATAGATGATAGTGATCTCATCGCCAACGGTCAGGTAGAGACCATTGACCGGTGTGCCAACGATCCGCAGTTGGCCATCTTCGTGATACGCCTGAAAGTGCATCGCCTTCTCGTCGTTGATACGCTCCATCTCACCGCCGATCGACACCCTGCCATTGCGGTTCTCGTAGTCCACATTGGGAACGTCGTACAGTCGTTGGTCGGTGTGGTAGATCGTTCTTTTCTCAACGACTTCTCGCCTCTTTGCCATGGTGCTCCCAAGATGATCTGTGGTTATTTGCGTTCAAGTCCAGCTCGAATCGCCGATCTGATTGCAGCGTTGTAAGATTTGTCATCGTTCACCATTGCGGAAACCACGACGTCTGTTAGAACGCCAGCCCCTGCAACGTATGGTGCTCCACTGCCAGGCAGTAGCAACGAAAGGATGATTGAGCCACTTGAGATGAGTCGTGATACGTAGTGCTTTGCACCGGTCGCTTCGAAATAGACCGAGCTAGTGCTATCGTGAACCCTGCAGGTCAATCGAGCCGTGTAGATCGACGTGTGTGCAAGGATCAATTCCCTAGCCTCAAACCCGAGCTGACATTCGCATTCGATTGTTTGCGATGACGAATCGGTCAGTGTTAGTCCTGCGTCCTCGAATCCTTGCTTTATTGAGCTCTCGATCACTTCCGGATCTACGGTTCCGATGTAACTGCTGACCTTGAGTGTGTAGCGCGATTGCGCGTTAACGGACCCGCCAATCCTGTGCGTTACATAGGAGTGAGTGCCACATGAGCATACCAATGCACATACAAGCAGGAGAACGCTCCGCATAAATCACCCCTAAGAAGATCGAATATCGTCAGTTAAGGTTTGCCTCGAGACGTCCGATACGACGCTCGTGGTCGTCAATCTTTTCATTGTGATTCTTGAGCAGCTCCGACTGGCTCTTCAATTCAGATGTGTGCCCTTTCTGAACTCTCCCGATGTTCTCAATCGCATGCTCGAGAACAATCAGTTTCTGATCCGATGAAGCTTCATCCTTGATGTAAGCAGCCACTGCATTCTCGGCCTCACTACGTGGGTTCAACTTCGCACCCACTACAACGCTTGCTGGGAATGACGTATGGCCGTTGAGCTTCATCAACTGAAGCCCGGCTTCGTTGTCTGCATACGGAGATCCGGAGCCTGTGAGGATCCAGCCCGGATTGATGCCGAGATCTTGATACTTCTTGTAGTACCGATCGGGGACATCCGTTCGGTCGGTCTCCCAATTGTAGAGCGTCTGCCAGCTATCACCCATCCCCAACTGCTCACCAAGCTCCCTCGCCTTGAGGCGGAGATACTTTCGCGCCTGCTTGAGACGCTGCCCTATGGTTGTGTCGGTCATCGGTTCATGTGGATAAGAAATCTGCGAGTATTACAAGAAGTCCTTGCATACACAGAAAAAAGCCTTTAACTTGCAACATGAGCAGAAACAGAAACGGTATCTGCAAACAGTTACAGAATGAAAATCTAAGGTGTTCTTGTGGAAAATGCAAGCGAAAATCTGCTGGTGGACGGTATCGACATCCCGGTGGGGGTGGTTCCCAAGCCAAGCCCACGCACCGAGCTACTTGGGATTCGCATTACAAAGGCCCAGAAGGGCACCCTGAAGAAGGCTGCGCGGATCAAGAAGTGCGAAGTGACCGACTTGGTCAATCCTGCCGTCTTCGCCGTCATCGCTCACTATGAGCGCATGATTGAAGCCCAGGAGGCGCAATGAACGCCACACTTGCAAATCGATTCAAGTCAGCCCGAGGCATGCTCGGACTATCGGCACAGGCACTCGGTGAACTCATGGGCTTGGGGTCCGGATGGAAGAACATCTACAACTGGGAGAATCGCGGCAATCCGCCTCTCGAGATGATGTCCTGCTACCATGCCCTCGGCGTCGATCTGAACTGGCTGATCACCGGCGTTGGATCGCCTTACAACGATACTCCTGCAGGGGCACGGCTTCGTGAGAACGCTGCCAATGCCCAGCCGACGAGCAAGGCAGCCACCATGACGTTCATCGATGCCGAGAACGCATACAAGAACATGATGACCGAAGTACCCGTGAGCATGACAGTGCTCCAGGCAGAGGTACTTCGCATTCTGGCCGCGCGACATAAGGTCGACATCGGTACTCTGCTTGCCGGACCCATCCTAACCTACTGCGAATCAATGGCCATCGAGGTGCTGCAATGAGCACCATCATTGTTACCACCCCGGACGAGCTCCAGTCACTCATTCGTGACGCAGTTCGCGCCGAGATCGCCCAACAGAAGGAGCACTACACAGTCGACGAGGCCGCTGTCTACCTCGGCATGTCGGTCAGCCGGCTCTATCAGATCAGCTCGATACAAAACCCCGTCATTCCATCGGTACAAGTAGGACGCATGAAGCGTTTCCTGCGCAAGGACCTCGACAGATATCTGCAGGCGAACACGCGACGCTCAGTCGGCGACGCAAAGTCGGACGCTGCAGCGCGTAGCATGCGCGAAAAGGTAGGGAAGGGGGGTAGTGCTATGCGCAAGTGACAACAGAGGGACATATCACCCCGACAATTCGCCCCAAAAACAGCGAAGCCCGAGCAAGTGAGTTACTCGGGCTTCAGGATAACGCGGCCGAAACCGCATCAATACACCAACAAACCTACGGAGAACACAGTGGCAACGCAACTGCTCCCACCCCTCACCGGCCACGCAATGAAAATGGTGCTCACACCCGAGCCCATCGACTGCGGCCGAAGCATTCCCAACAACATCATCATCGGCAAGGACGGATCGCTCTTCAACGTGCACCATCTGCCCAACGCCGTGCTGATCCAGTCCGAAGCAACGGGCCGTGTGGCCGTGATCGCGACCGAAGAACTCGTGTTCCTGGTCGAGACCTACGGACTCGGACAGAAGCCGCCGACAGATGACGGTCTTCTGGTGGGAGTAGAGCAATGAGAACCTTCAACCTCAAGGTCGGCATCGAACGCATCGATGAGACCCCAATGCTTTGCATTGGACTCAAGACCACCAGCAACAAGCCTGCCAGCGAGCCCCTACGAAAGGCCGTGACGATCACGGCCGTGCTCATCCTCCTCGTGCTCACGTTCAAGGCCATGGACGCCTCCGACGCCGAAGCACACCCACAACAAACCGTCAACCTTTCGAGCATCACACGATGAGCCAGACAATGCAAATGGTAGAAGCCAAGGCTGTCTACACCAACTTACCCGCACTTCCTCCTGTACTTCGACGCATCGACTCCTCGAGCAACAGGTTCTACTATGACGTCGCTCCGGACGGATCACCCGAGTTCTTTCCATCTGTCACCACCATCATCGATGCACGTGCACCGATGCCCTTCGGACTCAAGAAGTGGTACGCCGACATGGGATGGGATGCAGCCCAGGAGCAGATGAACCGCGCAGCGCATTACGGCACGTTCATGCACATCCTGATCAGCGAGTTCCTCACGAAGGGACAGATCACGCTCGACCACGAGATCGACATCCGTGTCAAGTCGTACCGCGAAGAAGAGAACCTCGACTTCGACAACAAGTGGTGGGCCGACTCCATCCGCAAGGATGTGCTCGCGTTCGCTCAGATGTGCAATGAGAAGAACATCAAGATCCTCGCGATCGAGATCCCTCTCAAGTCCCGCAAGGGCTTTGCCGGCACGATCGACCTCGTCTGCGAGCTCGAGTTCGCGAAGAAGACCGTCCGTGCGATCATCGACATGAAGTCCGGCAAGAAGGGCTTCTACGAAACGCACGAGATCCAGCTCGCGGCATACCGCGACATGTGGAACGAAAACTTCCCTGAGCTACCGGTCACGATGGTCTTCAACTGGAGCCCGAAGGATTGGGAGAAGACACCCACGTACACGCTCACCAATCAGACCGACAGCGAGAACGCTGCGAAGTGGCCGTACTACCTCGAGATGTACAAGCGTTTCGAAGCCACGAAGCCGAAGCCGTGGATCGAGTGCCGAGGTACGGTCTTCCTGGGTCGTGAACTCACGGGCAACTACAACGTGGTCGATGTCGAGGAGTACCTCAAGGCCAAGCACTCACCATCCAACACTGCAGCCGAAGCACTCGTGGCTGCCGACGACTTCTGAACAACACCAACAACAAACACCACTGCACCACTATGACGCATATCCAATCAATCAGTATCCGCAACATCATGGGCATCGGCTCACTGGATGTTGTGCCCGTGAACGGCAAGGTCACCCTTGCGCACGGGAAGAACGGGACCGGCAAGTCCTCGTTCGTGACAGGCCTGCAGACCGCATTCGGTGCACAGGCCATTGCACCTGCTCAACTCATCCGTGAAGGAGCCGAGAAGGGCGAGACGGTCGTGATCCTCACAGATGGTACGACGATAAACCGTCAGGTGTCCGACACCGGTACAAAGGTCAAAGTGACCGATGCCAACGGCCTATCGCACAGCAAGCCTCAGACGGTGATCGACTCGCTGTATAACGTCACGCAGTTCAACCCGATCAAGTTACTCGATACCGACAAGGCCTCGCGTGATGCACGTCTTCGTGCGGTCATGGAGTGCATGCCGATCAAGGTCACGGCCGAGATGCTTCTCGAAGTAGCTCCGATGCTTGCATCACAGATCGGATCCATCGATGTATCGAAGCACGGTCTCGACGTGATCGACATCGCCTACAAGAAGATCTTCGAAGCTCGCACGGACAAGAACCGTGCAGTCAAGGAAGCATCGATGACAGTGGTCTCTTTGAAAGAGACCCTCGTCGATGTGCCGAGCGACCTCGAGTCGACACTTGCACAGATCGAAGACCTGAAGTCTAAGATCAGTGCACTGCAGGCAAAGCGCAACGCCTACAACGACGAGTTCGAGAACGAACGTCGCGGCCTGCGCGAGAAGGCTCTGCAAGTAGCCAACGAGAGCATCAGCTCTGCAGCGGCCGTTCGTGACGAGGCCATCCGTTCAGCGACCATCGCATACGAAACGGAGCTTGCGAAGATCAACGAGGCCAAGGACAACACGCTGCAGCTCATCGAGGCGTCCTACACCGAGAAGCGCGAAGCAAAGGCCCGTGCTTTCGAGGATCGTCACACGCCGCTCATGGCCTCCCTCGGTCAACTCGAAGAGCAGTCCCGGAACGCCGTCGGTGCAGCAAAGCAACGCGAGATCATCGCCGACATGCAGAAGAAGAACGACGCACTGGCTCTCGAGGCCGATGCCATGACGGCAGCCCTCGATCGGCTCAAGGCCTTGCGTACGAAGCTGGCTTCGGAGATGCCTATCCCGGGTCTTGAAGTACGTGAGAACGAGATCTACTTCGACGGCCGCGCATGGGATACGCTCAACACGGCCAAGCGCATTGCTATCGCCGTCGAGCTGGCAGCCATCCGCAGCGGGAAGCTCGGTGTGATCTGCGTCGATGGTTGCGAGGCACTGGACTCGGAGTCCTTCGAACTCCTCGCTGATCAATGTTCAAAGCGCGGACTGCAGCTCTTCGCGACTCGTGTTGATGACGAGGCGTTCACGATCGAAACACTTGATCTGGCGGAGGTGGCGTGAGCGACTTCGTGAACATCCAGCTTCGGCGCATTACGTGTTGCAATTGTGGCGTGGTGTTCGCGATCGGTGAAGACCACGTGCAACAGCTCAAGGAAAAAGGGTCAACGTTCTACTGCCCTTCAGGTCACGGGCAGTACTTCGACAAAGTGGATCCGTGCGAGAAGTCGAAGAGGCGGATCGCTGAACTCAACGAGCAGCTCGATGCTGCAGCGAAGAAGATCCGCGAGCTCGAGAGAGGCAACCGCTGCGAGCACTGCGGTAAGAGGTACAAGAACCTCATCAGGCACATTCAGAAACAACATTCAGAACAACTAACGGAGAAGGCCAATGCCTAAGACCATCTGGCACACCAAGAAGCGCATCCTCACTGAGGCAGAGATGCGCGTCCGCAAGGACAGCATCGTTGAGCACATGCAGAAGATCAATGAGATCCGGGCGCTCAAGAAGATCGAGGACAAGAAGTTCGCCAATCAGCTGAAGCCCCATCAGACTCTCGTGGACGAGATGATGGAGCAGATCTCCACAGGAGTCGACGAGGGCAAGGCACAGTGTGAAGTACAAGTGGACGCTGTGACGCAGACGGTTCGATTCATCAAGGTCGATCGCAAGTGGAATGAAGAGTTGAACGACTACGAATACTCACGTGAGCTCTTCGACGAGAAGACCTTCGAGGAAGTAGGGGAGAAGCAGCTCAGCATGTGGCAAGACATGGAAGTTGACGACAGCGTGGACAGTCTGTGGAGTGTCCTCGCAGAAAACGAGCGAGATGCACTGAGCGATCTCGATGCAGACGAAACCATCGACTGGCCGGAAGCGGTCGGCGGTCTTCTCACGCCGATGTCCGGACGTGCCGCTGCGCTCTTCTTGCGCCTCACGGGTAAGCCGGACGTGTTCGTGATCCAGGTGTTCAAGAACGTCGGTCTGCGCGAAGCCCTTGAGCTCATCGAGGATTGCCGTTTGAAGGTGCTCCTCGGTGAAGATGAAGGGGTCGAGGAAGAGTTCATGAGCGGCGTCTTCTCGGATGTCGAAGTCGGCAGGTGGCTCCTTGAGAACACCATCAACATCCCGCATCGCAAAGCCGAGTCGGACATCGACGGCATCAACTTCCACTCGGACGAGATCCCGGACGGCGAAGTACTCACACCTCCCGTAGAGGTTGGCGATGAATAGTACCGGGTTTGTCGTCGGCATCATCGTGATCGCACTCGTAAGCATTCCGATCGCCTATGCGATCATGACTCTCGTCAACAACATCAACAACAACAAACACATCAACTGAAAGACAACACAATGGCATTCGGAACAACAAGCAACCAGGGAAACAAGGTCTACTTCAACTGCGCCAACGGATCGTTCGTGCGCAAGATGGCCGAGCCCACAGAGATGTCTCGCACTCGCGTCAACAAGGAAGGCAACACGGTTCACGAGGAGCTGTACTCCTATGTGGATGGCCTCATCGTCGATGCCAAGTTCGAGACCAAGGACTTCCAGGGGAAGCCGAGCACGAGCTTCATCGTGGAAGTCGCAGATCCCGATGGCGGCCCATCGGTTGTGATCGCGATGCGTGACAACAGTGCATACACGTCGAGTCTCATCGGCCGCCTTGCGAAGATCCCCGACTTCACGAAGCCGGTGCGCCTGTTCATCTGGTCGATGGAGAACAAGGTTCACCCTGATCGTCCATTCACCGGCATCAGCGTCTACACGAAGCCCGGCGACAAGAGCACCAAGCTGACATCGGCACTTGCTACGGAGACGGCTGCAGAGAAGCTCACGCCCGAAGAACGTGCACTGGTGACCATCATGCCGGACGTTGAGCTCATCGACATCAACGATGTGATCACTCCCGTCAAGACGAAGCAGATCAAGTTCCTCAAGACGTTCTTCGCCGATAACATCGAGCAGCTCATCAAGCGCGCAAAGTCGTTCAATGCGATCAGCACTTCAAATCCATCCATGCCTGCTCCTGCCGGTGATGCGATGGAAGATCCCGACGACGTTCCATTCTGACAATGGCCTTCGGGCCTTCACATCAGTTCTTCGGGACTATGTGGGTGAGAGCCCCCGGCAGGGGTGTCGGGGGCGATTTTTTACAACACAAACAACGACAACTATGATTCTCTTCTTTGATCTCGAGACGACAGGCACGAACGTCGCGAAGGACCGGATCGTGCAGATGGCGTTTAAGCAGTTCAACTACGACGATGCGCCTGATGACACCGAGCGCGTATTGCCGTGCAGCCAGCTCGAGACGCTGGTCTTCCCTGAGATGTACATTCCAGAGGAAGCAACGGCAGTGCACGGCATCACCAATGAGATGGTTGTCGGTCTGCAACCCTTCTCTACATGGGCTCCACGGGTGCTCGAGTTGCTCAATTCATCGACACACATCGTTGGCTACAACATCCAGAACTACGACATCCCTTTGCTTGCCGAAGAGCTCGCGCGATGTGGCTTTGATTGGCCTGAACATCTGGTCACTGTCGACTTGTACAGATCGTGGGCCAAGCGTGAAACGCGCACTCTCGCTGATGCTGTCAAACGCTTCGGAGCGATCCTCGATATCGATGCTCTGCATGATGCCGGTGCGGATGTAGATGCGACTATCGGTGTGATCAACGGAATGTTCGAAGAGTATGATGTGGCATTCGAAGATCTCGCCAAAGACTCCGACAACGGCCCCGCCTGCGATCCTGCGCGGTACTTCCGAAAGACCGATGATGGCGTCGTCGTATTCGCATTCGGTAAGCACAAGGACCTCCCCGCAGAATCACAGCGCGGATACCTCCGGTGGATGCTCGGCTCCGACTTCCCCATGACAACCAAGAAGTTCATCGCACAGAAGTTGGGAGTGGTGTGATGTTCCCCAAAGACATTGATCTGTACCAAAGTGCTCGCGCTCGAGCCAACGGAATGGTAGATGCAGAAGAGGCTCGCGTGATCTACACCATGGGACTTGCCGGCGAGACTGGTGAAGTAGTCGACGAGATCAAGAAGGTCATTGGTCACGGCAAGCTCTACGATCGAGAGAAGCTCGTCGATGAGATGGGCGACGTGCTGTGGTATCTCTCGCAACTGGCATGGATCCACGGCATCACAATGTCCGAGATCATGGAGGCCAACACTCTGAAGCTAAATGCACGGTATCCCAACGGCTTCGAGAAGGAGTCTACATGAGACTGATTGATCCGCAACCCATGGACACGCTGCCTGCGACTGGTCGCGTATTCGTCGAGATCCACCAGTATTCGGGTGGTGAGAATCCCGCACACTTCACAGTTGAAAAAGATGTGAGGTATATCCGTCGCGATTTGGAAGAGTACGATGCCAGCGATCGGTGGCGCATCGAATACATCGTGTGGTCACGCACTGCAATGCCGTATGAAAACTGATCACCACTGAGCCCCATGCTCAAGCCCCAGACTCAGGCCGGCGTACCGTGGATCGTTCCCACGGCTGAGTCCAACACGATGGATCACATACCATGCCGAACGCTACAATGCAAGATCAAATGCTGCGAGTACCGCTATCCGTCAATGAAGTCGTTCTTCCATACCTCGTCAACTGCAAAGTCCCCAAGGATGACAAGCGTGGCCACAAGGTTCTCAATGATGGCTTTAAGGCCACCAAGCTCCACATCGACGAGATCGTCGCTCACGTCCTCGAAGGGCACGCCCTCAATCCGGCACTCCTGGACACCGACGACAAAGGCCACTCGGTGCGCAAGATCTCGGCCTTCAGATCCGCGCAGCTTCTCTTCCTCGACATCGACAACAGCATTACGGAGAACGGCGAGAAACGTCCGCTGACAGAAGCCGAAGGGTACCTCTCCCTCGAGGCCGTCATCGCACGGCCGGCGATCAAGAGCAAGGCCTACCTCGTCTACACTTCCTCGTCGCACACGGCGCAGTGGAATCGCTTCCGCATTGTCTTCTGCCTGCCCGAGCCTGTCGACTCGGCATCGAAGTACAAGGAGATCCTCAAGGCCTTCATCCGCAAGTCGGGAGCAGACGAGGCATGCGGCAACCCGGTCAACATCTACTACGGCAACAGCGAAGCCGAGATCCACCAGTACGGCAACGTCCTAACGTGGCAAGATGTGGATCACGTTCTCGCATGGGCATCCAACATCGACAAGGAAGAACGCCTCCACCAGAAGTCCGCACCGACAACACCGGTGCCGATCGAGCAAGCTCGCGAGATGCTCAAGTACATCCCAGCGCAGCAGGACTACATCGACTGGGTACGCGTGATCTCCGGCCTCACCAAGGTCCTTGCGCCCGATGATGTCGAGACCGTCGTCAACGAGTGGTCACCGGGCAAGCCCGGTGAAGTCCGCGAGAAGATCCGCCACCAGCTCGAGCATGTCGGATTCGGAACCGTCGTCTACCTGGCCAAGAACCACGGATGGGTGGATCCCGCACAAACAGCACGTGCCGAGGCCAAGAAGGTCGGCCGGCCGTCGCATGCCATGATCCTCACCGGCATGCCGTTCCACTACACCGAGCTCGGCAATGCCGAACGCCTCGTCGAAGCATTCGGTGATGATGTCCGCTACGACGCGATCGCCGACAAGTGGTTCGTATGGGACGGCCGTCGCTTCGTGGTCGACCTCACGTCCAACATCACCGACCGGGCCAAGGATGTCCTCCGCGCCATCAAGGAAGACGTCAACCTCACCGATGATCCGGAGAAGCAAAAGGCCATCCGCGCATGGGCACACTACTCCGAGAAGCGATCCATCATCGACAACTCCCTCAACCTTGCACGTCGCGGTACCAAGCTGGCCATCACGACGCACGACTTCGATGCCGATCGCTACCTGCTCAACTGCTCCAACGGGATCTTCGATCTCAAGAACTTCGCCCTCCTGCCACACGACAGATCCAAGCTCCTGACCAAGTACGTCGACATCGCCTTCGATGACGCAGCGACATGCCCCAAGTGGACTGACTTCCTCGAGACCATCTTCGACCGGGATGAGTCCATGCTCGACTTCATCCAGAGGTCCGTGGGGTACTCACTGACGGGATGCACCGATGAACAGCACTGGTGGTTCTGCTACGGAACAGGTGCCAATGGGAAGTCCGTCTTCTTCAACGTCCTCAAGATGCTCCTGGGCGACTACTACCACAAGGCTCCCGTCGAGATGATCCTGCAGTCGCGGTCGCAGAACGACAGGCCGACGCATGACCTTGCACAGATCCCCGGCAAGCGACTCGTGGTCACCGACGAGCTGCCCGATCGCCGGCAGATCGATGCCGCACGGATCAAGAACCTCACCGGAGACGATCAGGTCAATGCTCGCTTCCTCTTCCGCGAAGGGTTCCGCTTCGAATCGACCGCCAAGCTCTGGGTCTACGGCAACCACTATCCCAACACGACCGACCGCGACGACGGGATCTGGCGGAGGACGCTCATCGTTCCATTCGCCGTCACCATCCCACAAGACCAACGCAGGCCCATGTCAGCCCTCCTGGACGACTTTAGGGCCGAACTCCCGGGAATCCTCAAGTGGGCCCTCAACGGCCTCTACCTGTGGCGTTATGAAGAGGATCGCCTGGCCATACCCGATAAGGTGCGCTTGGCCACCGATGATGTGAAACGGCAAACGGATGTGCTGGGGCCGTTCATCGACGAGCACACGATCGAAAGAAAGAGCACTTCGATACCTGGACCGGAACTCTACAAAGCTTACAAGTCATGGGCTGCCGAAACGGGAGAGTTCGTCGTTTCGCAAAAACGCCTCACGAAGATGCTTCGAGAGCGTGGTTGGCTTTCTGAAGAAAATCGAAATGTGACACACTGGGTTGGAAGGGCACTTTCGACGAAATCGTTCGACGGATTGGGGTTCGATCAATGAGCAGCCCAACAACCTTGCAGGGGATTTCAAAGGGTTACGCCCGTTCGCTGAACTGGAGGGCTGTGACCATTGTGACCATTAAACGCTTTTACTCTAAATCATCCATAAAATTAAAATTCACTTTTATATGTGATACGTGTGAATTTCAATTTATAGGTAGAATAATAGCAATCGCGTTTAAAGGTCACAATGGTTACAAACTCACTGGAGTCCTCCAGTGAGCACCTTCTCACCACCAAAGCCCAAACCTCGTGGTAATACCCTGCCGGCTGCGGAGCGTGTGCGCACGGAACAGGTCGAGCTGCCCTCAGAACCACAGAGGGTAGATGTCAATCCCATCGAGCGAATCTTTCTCGAAGCGAAGCCGGAAGACTTTCAGCAGCAACAGCCTGAATTCCAACCGTTCCTCCTGAGCAACGCACAGATCGAACGATACTTCGATGCCAACCCGGACATCAAGGGCATGTTCTGCGATAGCAAGACACGGTGGTCATACGGCGAGAAGATCACGAAGTACGAGCCGATCAACTGGAAGCTGGTAGGGAAGTACATCTTCTGGATCGACTCATCGAAGCAGGTGCACATGGATCCACGCAAGTGGGACGATGCACTCCCCCCTGCTATGCCCGGAGGTGTACGATGAGCACACCGGCAACAACCATGGCTGAGGCGATGCAGAGCTACAACGCTCGCAAGGAGGCATTCATCGCATCGATGACGAAGATCGAGAAGCAGATGTTCACGAACGTCATGCACAACTACATGGCCAAAGCGCAGCGTGTCGGCAAAATGCTGAGCACGGACCAACTGCAGCGGTGTGCGGCCGAGTACATCCACGTGCAACGGACGATGGGTCCATCCGCTGCGAGTGCGATGAAGCTCGGCAGAGTGCCGAGCGGATGGCCCGACGTGCGTGTGAAGCAGAAGCGCGAACGCAAGGCACTGCCCGGTGAGTCCGAAGCCGAGATCCAGAAGGCGATCATCGACTATCTCATGAAGGCCGGCTGGCTCGTGATCCGATTCAACTCCGTTGTCACGATGGAGCACGGCCGGTTCGTGCGAGCATACACGATCGAGAACAGTGGCAAGAGTGCAGGTGTCTCGGACATCATCGCCTTCAAGTTCGATCGGTATCTGTTCCTCGAGGTCAAGACCGAGACCGGCAAACTCAACCCCAACCAGATCGCATTCCGCGACCTCGCACAGCGTCACGGCTGTGTGGTGCACGTGGTGCGATCAGTAGACGAGACAGTCAAACTGGCGGCATAACCAACATTCAGGAGGTCCCGATGGGACGAGGCATGAAGAAGTCGGCATGGAGCAAGCGCAACCAGCGCGAGATCGCGATCGCTCGTCGAGTGATCAACGGCGAGGATCCGCGCGATGTGCGCAAGGAGATCATCACGGCCGAGCGTACCGAACGGCAGAAGCTTCAGGAGATCCAGCGTCAGCTCATGATGCTGGAAGGCAAGCAGGCTGCGCAGGAGAAAGTGGCCAAGCAGCAGAAGAACAAGCTCTCGAGTCTCAAGGTTCTGGCGCGGATGAAGATCATGGCCAGGAAGCTGGGTATCGAGCAGTACCACAACGAAGCACCATCGCAGTAGAACTACGCACACCACTACCAGGGGGATGTGGTGTGCGGGCCCTCAATCCGTAAGCAATACAGAACTCTCGCGCGCGAATAACGAGGCAAGCAGCAATGAGGAATATCGAAATCCTGGAGATGCTCGAAGTCGAGGACCTGCCGGACGACCTGAGGACAGTCGCCGAAGCATGTGGTATCGACGTGGTAAAGAGCCTTCTCATCCATCACGGCGGAGCGACGATCTACGTGCCGCAGGTAACGAAGATGCCGGAGCTGATCCGGCGTTACCTGCTGGCCCGATATGACGGCCGCAACGCTGCCGACATCGCGAGGGATCTGCACGTCAGCCACCGCTATGTGAAGAAGCAGGTGACGATGCTGCACCGCAAGAGGGGAGGGGTGCCGTGAGTAGAGTCATGGCCATGGAGTTCTCTTACGACCTTGGAGAGATCGTCTACCTGAAGCACGATACCGATCAGCTGCAGCGGATGGTGACGAACATCTGCATCGACATGGGGTACTCGCTCAGGTACGGACTGAGCTGCGGGACGATGCACACGTGGCACTACCCGCACGAGCTGACGAAAGACAAACAGATCATCAACGAACTCAAGCAGGGGACAGGATGAGGTATCACGTGGAGGTGCTCGACGCCTGCGTGTTCAAAAGCGATAGCAGAACACTGGCATGTGCACGAGCGCATGGTGAGAAGGATCAACATCCGGAGATCGAAGTGAAGGTCTACGACGGAGTGAATGATTGTTACATCGAATGGGAGGAGGAGTGATGAAGTCGAAAGAAGAACTAGTCGCTGCGTTACGCAAGAAGAACCAGGAGCTCATCGAAACCGGTGGTCGCTCTTGGTCATTGCGAGTACCTGCCAACGACGACGATCCCGATCTCTTGATCGAGGAAGCATGCAAGATGCTGGAGGACGCAACCGTGTGGATTCCACGCGACGAACGCCTGCCGACAATCGAAGACGTTGGCGGGAATGAACGCGGATGCGTGAATGTCAAATACGTTGACGGATCATTCGCGTTCATTCATTGGAATGAAGTTGCGTTGTGGAAGCTCATCACCCACTGGTCACCAATCAAGAGAAAGCAGGAGGCCACCATGTAACTACTTCATCATTACATGGAGACTGGAATGTCTAACTGTCGTTTCCCTAACAGCAAGAACAGACACGAATGGCGCAATAGGGCGCGGCGATGGTCATGCCACCGAACGCTCCCATGCCAAAGGGATAACATCCCTTCACGCGAGGGCATACGCAACGAGCAACGCGAAGAGATACGTCGGATTATTCTAGATTCGGAGTATCTGTATCGCGGACATCATGCGATGCGTAGGCGATGGCATGACGGTGATTACAGATGGTGAGCACACACAGCAACAGCAAGGAGGAAAAGGAATGAGTTCTACACAAGACCACAACCCAAGTGAAGTCATTCTCACCATGGGGCTCGGACCAGACGCATCGCGACAGGCAATGGCGGCGTTTGCGGAGGCATGGAATATCAGGGGATCAGCCCCTGCAAGTAAGTCGGCACCACGCACCAAGGGTAAAAGACCCACGCGCAAAGGAACACACAGGTCGTTCAGGAAGAAGATGCAGATGCAATTCGCGGAAGAAAGTTGGAAGCGTTTTGGACGCAACGTTGCACGCGCGTTTGCACTCGGCCGTCCCGAGTTCCCAAGTGTGGAGGACGGGGCATGAATACTCCAACGGGACCGAGTAGGATGTCCGGCGTAGAGTCAACAATTCACAAACCCAAGACGAAACAATGAGCACAGATCAAGAACCCAACGAACCGCACGTCGAGATCCCGTTCATCGAGACCGCGCGTGTTTCTTCGGTGAAGCAAACAGAGTGGCACACTACTGCCGAAGAGCAACCCGGTGGATCTGCAGCAGAGCACGGCCTTGTCATGGCCATGTACGTCAACGGACTCACGGCCATCCCTGCGATCGTTGCTCCGGAGATCGTGCGAGCCATGCCCACCAAGTACCCCAAGTGGAGGTACCTGGTGGATGGACAGGACTTCATACAAGTGTGATCAACGGCCGCAACAATTGCAGGTACCGGGCGCATTGAGGAGGTACTTTTCCTCTAGTTTCTGACGGGCATCGATCTCGACTATCAAGTCTCCCTCAGCATCGTTATACACGCGTACAATTCGATAGCCTTTATCGATCAGTGCGTTGAGCTCGCGAGCATCAAAGGCTGATGCGTTGGAGCTATTCCGAATGTGGTAGTAGGACTTCATGCTGTGTACCCTTTGCTTTTCAAGATTGTTCTGAATGAATCACGTGTCTTCCGAATGATCTGATAGTCCGGCTGGGACAGAAACTCTACTCCTGTCCTCTGCGTGCCATTGTCATCGATGAACTGTAATTCGTGAATGACACGGTATGAATTGATGTAGTTGTAACCGAAGAGCATGCATGCAAGATTCTCATCTGCTTCTCCCGAGTCGATAAGGTGCGAGATGTCGAGCATGGCGTTAACCCAGTTATTCAGGACGAATGGTGCTGGGCCCTTCGGATCCAAATACGGCAAACTCTTGATGAGGTACGCGACGTCAAGAGAGCGAGCTCTTCTCTCAGATTTTCGCTGCCTCCGAAACAGCAATACTGTCACCACAACCGAGATAGCCGCTGCGATTGCCGACGACCAACCGGGATCTTGCCACCAAACAGTGGGCTGACTAGCCACGTAAATAGTATCGTGTACCACGCTTCACCTCCCTCAAATAATGGATGAAGCGCGAATCTAACACATGGGCTGGTCCTAGATGATCACTCCGTACAGCTACTTTGCTATATGCTTCCCAATCACCTCACCGATCCTTTGCAGATCCTCGGCCTGAGTGACGAGGTACGGCCGTGCTGGGATGGTGATCTTGTGTGGCTTGGTGGTGCCGTCGGCGCGAGGATCGCCCTTCTTGAGGAAGGCCACCTTGCCATTGCCTAGGCGCATGTAGGGAGTACCACCGGGATGATTGATGTCACCACCGAAGTGCTGGATCCGTGCGTAGGTCTTGTTCGACGAGATGGTGATCGAGGATCCGGACGGCCGAACGATGATCGAGTTGGCCAAACCGCGCGTGTCCTGCAGGATAGCATCGGCCGTGCGGCCGCGCATGGCCCTGCGCTTTACCGTGGCGGCCTTCAAGCGGACCCACTGAACGTTGCCTCCGGAGTCCACCCGGCCCGAGCCGGAGCCGTCGGTGCGTCCGCCGGCGCGGAAGTTCTGAGCGATCGACTTTTGAATGATGACCGCGATCACAGGAGCAACCGGCGAGATGTCCTTGGTGCGCCTCTGCATCTCGACATAGAGCTCGTTGATGCCGCTGAGGGTGAACGTCATAGTGCGGCCTCCAGTTGATTGAGGATGACTGGCGCATACTTGGTCGTGTCCGGAGACCACGGAGTCCCGGGATCCCGATCGAAGGAAGGCGGAATGGGATGATCACCTTTGAGCAGTTCCTTCGGATCATCAACCTTTAACCCAAGTTGCTCGAGCTCGCTTTCATCCATCGGTTCGAATGTTGTACGGCACCCTCCAAAGTGATAGGGCGGAAGCCGCAATCCTTTGTCGTCCAAACGGTAGACTTTCCCATTCGCATCGATGCATGTCTGTGTTGTAGCGTCGTCGATTATGGCGTCAATCCGAACGTAGGGGAACACATCTGCCACAGCCTTCACTTGGTCGTATCGCGCGTCCATGTATGCCGACTGCATGTTCGTCCTGTAGATGTTGCTCAGGCGCGATCGGCTCGACACTTCAGTCCGGGCAACCGCACCGGTCACAGGATCCACTACGTCCTTCTTGCCGTACCACCCTGCCGACTGCAGCTTCGGCACGAGCTCCTTTTGAAACTCCTCGAATGTCTTACCCTCGGTGAGTGCGGCCGTCACGTCGTCGTAGATCTGCTGCAGGACATCAGCCTGCACGACCTTGGCCACGGTGAACGCTCGAGCATGCGTATCGGCTGAGGCAGCTTTGTGATCCCAGGTGACCTTGAGACCCTTCTGCCGAAGGAACTGCACGGCTCCTTCGTTCGGAAGTTCGAAGGCGGCCTTGATGGTCTCGTCACTGATGAGCGGTGTCGGATCGCTGTTACTACCCGGTGGCTTGGTGGGATCGGTTCGGAAGTCCATGACCTGGTGAGGCAGGATCCCGAAGCGCGAGAAGAGACTGACGGCGTAGCTCATTGATGGCCACCCTTCAAGCGGAGTGTTTCCTCCATCTCGAGACGGCCGACGGTATCAGCCATGAAGAGCGCACGCGCAAGGTTCTCTGTGAATGCCTCGGAGCTCATCTCACCGAACATCGTCTGCAGCAGGTCGGTGACCTCTGTGAAGGATGCGGCCGCGAGGATCTTCTCGACCACCGGCTGCAGCATCGCGTCGAGTGCTTCGTTGCTGCTTGCTCCGGCGAGAGCGGCCGTCACGTGGTCGTCTATGGCCTTCTGTGCGATCGTGTGCGTCTGCCCTGCCTTGGGTGTCTCGTCGAAGGCCGGTGCCTTCACGGACGTTTGTGGGGCCACGGGAGGCACAGCAGCAACGGGTGCCGGTGTCGGCTCAGGTGCGGGAACGTCCGGACGATTCAGCATCACAATATCCGTGTCCTTGAAGTTGTAGGCGCGGAGGTAGTAGGACTTCGTGAACGTGAATGTCTTGCCGTCGAGCAGTGTCTTGTCGCGATCGGCGAGTTCCTTGCGAACCTTCACCGGTTCCTCGAGACTGAACACCGGGTAGTCGTCGCTGTAGAAGTTCGCATCGATTGCCCAGCGGATGAGCTTGTTGATGACGTCTTCCACCATCGCCCTGTCCGCATCGATGATATCCTGCCGTACCTGGAGTGCCGTGTCGTTCTGTCCGAGCTGGCCGGCCGTTTGCTGCGTTGCTCCGATGTGGCCAAGGATCGCCTCGACGATATCTTCCTTGCAAGACTGGCGCAGACCGGTGAAGAGTGCCGACGAGGATGATCCCGTAAGGTCGAGGCTCTCAACGTTGGTACCCTCAGGCACAACAGCCACACCATCCTGCCGCGCCTCCTCGAGGAGATCGAGTAACTCGTCGCGTTCTTGATCACTCGCATCGCGTCCACTCTTACCGACGAGAAACGGGATCCCGTACTTGTCGATGTATCGCAGGTAGAGCTTGTACCCTGACTTCTTGAAGCTCACCGGCCAGAAGCAGTTCGACAGGATCGGCTGACCATAAGGCTTGTTCGTCGTGGCCTCGTGACGAACGATGAGGAACTTCCTGTTCATGAGCGGCTCGCCGTCCTTCACGCCTGTGGCCATGAAGCGGCACTGCCCGAACTCGTCGAAGGCGAACCACTCCTGGGGTCGATCGACGACGGCCACCGGCATCATGCGTCCGTTGACCACGCGCCACAGCACCTCGAGCACGGAGTAGCCGTACATCGGAGCATCGAGGATGTTGCCGATGATGTCCCGGAGCGGAAGCCCCTGCAGGACATCACGAGCGAACTCCGTGTAGCTCGTCTGCGGTCTGTCGTAGTCGACTGTCGGCACGAGCTTCTTCACGGCCGACTTGCGCGAGCGGATGCATGCGCTGACGTTCGTGTCCTCCTCGATCTCGCGGTAAGCGGGGATCGGATCGCGGCCGGCACGGCGCATGATGGAATCCGGATTGGGAAGGATCCTCGAGATCGACAGCAAACCGAGCGTCGGCTGAGCACGGCGGCGTGTGGCCAAGACCCCTGCTGGTGCAATGGGATCCTTGACCTTGAGATCCTTGTCGAAGGTTGGGAGTGTGTCGGACATGGTGACCTTACGTAGGGTTAATAGTTGTCGAATTCTGATGTGCGCTCACGACGCTTCCGTCCTGCCGTCGGCGCAGACGGCTTCTTCTCACCGAACAGTCTGAGTCCATACTTCTGACCATGCGTGTAGACCGCATAGCGCATTGAATCCATGGCGTGATCCATGAACTTCAGAGGCTTGTCGGTAGGGTTGCCGGCGCGGTCCACTTGCCACTTGTACGCCTTGATCTCTTTGATGATGTCGGGAGAGTCTTCGGTGATGAAGATGTCGCGACGCTTGATGTAGTCGATGCCGTTCTCGACGTCCTTGTCTGCAGGGAAGGCATTGAAGCCTGCGCGGAAGAGCTCCTCGATGCGATCGGGCTCTGCCGAGTCGCAGTAGACCGGCTGCTTCTTGAGGTCCGGGATCTCGCGCATGATCTGAATGAGATCTCCCGTTGTGAGTCCGGACTGATAGACCTCCTGCTTGAGGGCGATCCCGCGAGCACTGAAGCGAACACGCGTGAGTGACATCGGGTTGTTAAAGCCGAAGTCGACACCGAACACCTCGGCCGTGTACTCGCTCATGAGCGTCGGCACCACAGACCATCGCGTGTAGATCGTCGACGTGCGTTTGGCATAGACGCCAAGAGTGTAGACGGCGTAGTACTCCGGATCCCGCTCCTCGAGGTCGGTGAGGGTCTTGACGTACTCAGGGGTGAGGAAGCCGTTGTCTTTGTAGGTCGAGTGGATGACGTCGACGTTCTCGTCTGTCTCGATCTTCTCTGGGATCCACCCGTACATGTCTGTCGGATTGTAGGAGAGGTACATCCTGTTCTGCTGGCCGTCGACGCGCTTGGCCGACATCCGCAGCTTGAGAGACATGAAGTCTTCGTAGGTGAACTCGTTGGCCTCCTCCATCCAGACGTGCGTCCACTCGGCCGACTTCATCTTCTCAGGATCGTCGATCGACGTGAAGACGAGCACGTTCGAACCGTGACGGTAGGTGCGATCCGTCATGTTGTGGTTCTTCTTCTCGTAGAGACCGTACTCCTGGAGCAGGTCGATCACGGTCTTCATGGCTGTCATACGCAGCGAGGGCAGGTGCTTGCGCGTGATGAGCATCTTGAAGTTGGTGCCTGTCACAAGTTGAAGCACGAATAACTGCGCGAGCGAGTACGACTTGCTCGAGCGAGCACCACCCTTGTTGGCGACGACGGGTTTCGTCGAGAGCATGTTACTCTCGAAGACGCGCGTGACTTTCAAGTCGAGATCGATGGCCATGTTACTCTTCTTCGGTCTCGGCAGCTTCGGAAGGATTCGAGTCACGGCCGCCAACGACCGTGATCTGCACGCTGCGCACAGACTTGGCATCGACGGAGTGTTCGTTCTTGACGATCTCCGTAGCCTCACCCATGGCGAGACTTTCCGTGCGTGCGAGGTTCGGATAGACGCGAGCTGTTTCTGCCGTGAGCTTCAGCAGTTCCTTGACCGTGAGATCCTCGAGCTTCAGCACGAAGGCAGGGTCCTTCTTGAAGCGTTCGTAGTAGGCACGGATCGGTGCCATCATGACTTCCATGATCTCATGTGACTGCCGCGCATGACGCTTGTGCATGTCGCGGATCACGGCGAGCTCTGCATCGCAGGCTTCCTTCTGAACGTGGTCATCCCAAGCGCGAACACGCTGCACCCATGAGTGGTGCGAGGACCATGCGCGAAGCAGCGACTCGCTCTTGCCGAGTGCCGTCGCCAGGCGAGCGGACGAACGCGGCACCTGCTGGATGCGGTAGGCCTCGAACGCCTGAAAGGCTACGTCCGATTCGTCAGCGAGACGCTGCCACGGTTTGCGGTCTTCGTCGTCGTGGTCGACGACCTGCATTTTGGGTTTGAACTTACGTGGCATTGAAGTCCTCGATGCATGGTTGTCCGTTGCGTGTGATGATGACGCTCTTGTCGTTCTTCTCTCTCCAGGCGATGTAGCGCATCACGATCACGTCGACATAGCACGGGTCCATCTCCATCGTGTGGCAGATGCGGTTCATCTGTTCGCAAGCGATCAGCGTTGATCCGGATCCACCGAAGAGGTCGAGCACCACGTCTCCCGGTTCGGTCGAGTTCTGAAGAGCACGGGAGACAAGTGCCAAGGGCTTCTGTGTCGGATGCACATACGTGGTGACGCTCTCGCGTGATATCTCCCATACACCAACCTCGCTGTTGTCACCGAACCAGCGTGCATGTTCACCGGCACCGTTGGTGGCACCGAGGCCGCCATAGATGCATGGCTCGTAGATGCGTTTGTAGCGGGCGTAGGAGATGGGTGCAGCGTTCTTCTTCCAGATGATGGGCACCTTGTCGAACGGGATCTCGTTGACCTTGAAAGCCTCGCAGACTTCGTAACCATACTGCGCTGCATGCCAGACATAGTAGTGGGCATGCTTGACAAGGTGTCGCTTGGCATTGGCAAGGAAGTCGATGAGGAACGAGCGGTAGGAATCGTCATCCATCTTGTCAGTCCACTCGGCACCGGTCGTCTCGTTCCAGTCCTTGCCTCCGTCGCGCTTGGCATTGAGGTCGTTATAATCGATGTTGTACGGTGGATCCGTAAAGAGCAGGTGAGCTGCGCGGCCGTTCATGAGTGTGGCCACGTCCTCGGTATTCGTCGAGTCACCACAGAGCAACCTGTGTGGTCCGAGCTGGTAGATGTCGCCTCGCTTCGAGACCGGATCGGCGACCTCTGCAGAGAAGTCATCCTCGATCGAATCCTCGGCCGTCGACGGCAGCAGCACGTTCATGCCCGAGAGCATGGCCGTGAGTTCGTCGGCATTGAAGGGGAGAGATGACTCGAGATCTGCGAGGTTGAATTCGACCTGCAGTTCCTCGATTAGCTTGGCGAGCTTGTGAGGATCCGTATCGAACCGAGTCTCGTTGGTCTCGATGGCCACACGCTGTGCATGCTGTTCGGAGATACTCCCGAGGTTGTAGGCCATGATGTGGGTGAAACCCAGGTGCAGCATGGCATCGTAACGGTGGTTCCCGTTGACGACCTCGTAGAAGCCCGAGGGCAGTTGACGGATGATGATGTTCTCGATCTGGCCGTTGCGCTTGATGTTGGCAGCCAGTTTCTCGGCCAGCTCTACGCTGTCGAGTTTGTAATTCCAGTCGGCTTTGACGAGTCGAGAAGTCTCGACGTTGACGTAGCCGATGGGCAAAGGGGTGTTCATTTTGCCTCGAGGTGATGGTAGACGAGTGCAGCTCGGCTAGCAAAACGAACAAGGAAAAGTGGAACGCTTTCGGAAACCGTTCCAGAAACCGTTCCAGAAACCGTTCCGGAAACGGTTCCGGAATCCGTTCAGGAATCGCATTCGTGAACCGTTCATGAAGGGGAGCATTTTCTAGGCGTGAGTTTCGCCACAGATCAACCACGAGGGCATCTGTGCCGGAACCAATCAAGACATTGCCGACGACCTTCAAGTGCGAAGTATTCCGCGCTGGTACGCAGACTGACTCTGCCGGCAACTCGAAGGAGTGGACGATCGAGGATCTGAATACGATCGCCGACAACTTCAACGAGCAAGACCCCAAGGATCGCATCGATGCCCCTGCTACCATCGGGCATCCCGCTGACAACCACCCAGCCTGGGGATGGGTGAGCAAGCTCTGGGTTGAGGATGACACACTCTGGGCCGAGTTCAAGGACTGCCAGCCCCAGTTCATGGAGCTGCTCGACAAGAAGATGTTCACGTCGCGCTCCATCTCCCTCTATGCCGATTCACTCCGCCTGCGCCACGTCGCCTTCCTTGGTGCTGCTCAGCCGGCCGTCAAGGGCCTCGAAGAGATGGCCTTCAAGGGTAGCGGCGCGATCCTGTCGTTTGCCATGGATGGTGCTCCTGCCATCACACCGACCGAAGCTGCCGGCGGCAAGACACTCGACGAGTTACTGGCCGAGCAAGAAGCTCGGTCGAAAGCATGCGGCATCTCTGTCAAGGAATCATCGGTCGGCTTCCTCGTGAAGCCTGTTGCATTTGCGAGTGTTCCCGATGAGCAGTTCGCCGATCCCGTGCACTACCGTTTCCCGTTTGCGACCGAAGGTCAGATCCGTTCTTCGATGCGACTCTTCAACGAGTGGCAGATCCGCGAGGCTTATGCAGAGCAGGAACGTCAGGTGATTCTGACCAAGCTCATCGATGCTGCCCTCGCTGCCGGCATCGATCTCGAGAAGAACTACATGTTCACCGAGGCAGGTAACAATAAGGGGAAAACTGTACGCGATGAGCGAGCACTAAAGTTCGCGCTTCCCGTCTTGCAGGGTAAGGGTTTCGATGAGGTGCCGGAGAAGTACTCCGAACTTACGGTCGACGATTTCGCCGACCCTGTTAACCTGCGCTTCCCGCTTGGGTCAAAGTTTATTGCAGCAACCATCGCCACGTGGGGTCGCGAGGATGTGCGCAAGGATTACACAGAACAGCAACAGGCTACGATATCCGCGCGCGTTATCAAAGTAGCATTGGCCGATGGCTATAACCTCACGAGTCACGCATGGGCGATTCGCGAAACGTATAGTGATCACGTAGACGTACCAGCCGAAATACTTTCCAAGAAGCAACTCATCGATGTGGTGGGCCGCATGGGCGGAGCTGCACCTGTAGCCGATCAAGTACCAACACCAACTTCCACCAACTATGGAGGTTCTTCCGTGAACGAAGAACTATTCAAGCAGTTCCTTGAGGAACTCTCTGCCTATGCCTCGGAGGCGTATGGCGAAGAGGTCGCTACGGCACTCGCGGCCAAGGCCAACGAGCTCAAGGACAAGTACATGCAGATGGCCGCATCAGCGAACGCTGATCCCAATGCACAGGCAGGTGCGGGCACTGCAGCAGGCGTGACGAACAACGCCGAGCTTGCAGCCGCCAACAAGCGCATCGCTCAACTCGAATTCAACGAACGCCGTACCGGCTTCCTTTCCTTCGCAGACGGGCTCATTAACGAGCACCGCATCCTGCCGAAGCACAAGGACCAGGTGGTTGGTCTTCTCGAGGCAGCTCACTCGCGCGGCGAGATCAGCTTCTCCGAAGGCGACGTTGTGAAGAAGACGGGCAACGAGTCGCTCCTGCGTGACTTCCTCAAGAGTCTCGAGCCGCAGATCGCTGTCGGTGAGCAGGCAACCGGTAACCGTGCAGGTGCACCACAAGCCGGTGGCAGCGAGTTCGCTGAGGCGCAAGCCGAAGAACTTCTTGCTGACAAGAAGATCACATCATACCGGGAAGAGCAAGCAAAGGCAGGACGCACGCTGTCCTACCTGCAGGCTCTCTCTGAACTCGAAACTCAAGGAGCGATCTAATGGCCACATCACGCCAATATGACATTGCCACAGCCAATCCGGTGTTGACGAACGTTGTTCGTGGCTACGGCAACAACAGCTTCGTGGCCGACCAGATCCTGCCGATCGTTGAGGTCGACAGCGAAGTGGGCACGTACCGTGACTTCGGCGCAGATCGCTTCAAGATCTACGACACGGTGCGTGCATTGCGTGCAGACTCGAACCGAGTCCCGGCCGCATCGCAGCGACGCCTGCCGTACAACCTCGACGAGCACGATCTCGAGGAACCGATCGACTACCGCGAGCAGGCCTCCGACATGAAGCGTCAGGCCAACGCTGCCAACCGTGTCGCCGAACTGCTCACGCTGGCTCGCGAGTCGCGCGTTGCGACGCTCGTGCAGGCATCCGGCACCTATGCCGGTGGCCACTCGTCCGCGCTTTCGGGCACGAACCGCTTCTCGCACGACTCGTCGGATCCTGCTGCTTTGATCGCAAGTGCCAAGGCCACGGTGGCCAGCAAGATCGGCGCAGATCCGAACCTGCTCGTGCTCTCGCACGATGTGTACTTGCGTCTGCTCGTGCACCCTGCCATCAAGGAACTCATCAAGTATGCCGGCATCGGCGTACCGACGATCGAGAGCCTGAAGACGATCTTCGACGTGGAGAAGATCATCGTCGGCAAGGGCGTGTATCAGGCGCAGGGTGCAACGTCCTTCACGAAGCTCTTCTCGAACACGTGTGCGCTCCTGTTCGTGAATCCGTCTACGGTTCCCGACGAGGAGAACCCATCCTTCGGCTACACGCTTCGCAAGAAGGGCATGCCGACAGCCGATGTCTACAGCGGTCCGGGCGGCAAGGTCACTCTCGTTCGCTCGACCGACATCAACAAGTCGATCGTGATGGGCAACACGAGTGGCTTCCTCTACACAAGCGTCTTGTCGTAAGGAGCTACCGATGCCTAAGTACACCATCCACGGCACATCCGTTCTGCACAATGATACGCTCTACGAAGAAGGCTCGACAATCGAGTTGACCAAGGAAGAAGCGCAACCGCTTGCTGCTGTACTCACCGAGATCAAGGCTACCTCTGCGAAGAAGGATCCTGATCCCAAGCCCACTGCTTCCGGTAAGGAAGGCTCGTTCACACCACCGACAGGGGATGCCGGTGGTGATTCAAACACCAATCTGACGGGGACAAACTAATGTCGTCCAAGACAACACTTATCATGGGCATGGCCACGGTGATCGCTGGTGCCGACGTTGTAAGGAACCGCTTCCTTACTGCTGATGGCGAGTACTGCGGTGCCGGCGCAAAGGCCCTCGGAGTTACCGACGAGAAGGCACTCGACGGCGAGGCATGTCCCGTCGCAATCGGCGGCATTGTGCTGGTCGAATCGGGTGACGCCATCGTCCTCGGTGCCGGCGGCATGGTTGCCATCAAGTCCGACTCAACGGGACGCGCTGTTCCGGCGACAGCATTTTCCGTGACCGTCCCGGGAACTGGAACTGCTGTCACTTCCAATGCCGCACAACCGGATCTCACCGAGGCCGGTGGTGTGCTGCCGGAGATCGTCAACGGCTACGCCCTCGATGCAGCATCGGGAGCAGGCGAGCTCGTACGCGTGAAGCTTTGCGCTTGATATCGTGAGCGCATACTGCACCATAGCAGATGTCGAAAGGGAGCTCGGTTCAGCACGGCTGACCGAGCTCTCCAACGACGAGCAGAAGGCGACGACTCCAAACGAGGAACTCGTTACCGCCCTGATCGCGAATGCGTCCGATCTCATGGACGGATACCTGCGTGGTCGCTATGGTCTGCCACTCGCTTTCACGAGCGAGATCCTGCGGGATGTGTGTGCAACGATCGTCAAGTACAGACTCTATCGGCATCGTCAATTGAAGATCTCCGAACAGGTGCAAGCCGAGTACGACGAGGCTGTCTCGCGTATGAAGCAGATCCAGTCAGGCAAGATCATTCTTGGCGAAGGAATCACCAAGTCGGAACCACGTCAGTTCGCATCCAACTCGCGCACCTCGGCCTTCGATACTTCGAGGTGGTGAGATGAATGAACTGGAGATCGAGCAAGCAATTGTCGACAGACTGAAAAGCGAACTCGAAGACGTGATGGTCCTGCTGTTCCCGGATGTCGACGAGTTCGAGTTCCGCGATGCCAAGGCTGCCATTGTTTGTCGGTTCTCGTCGGCACGCTTTGATACACCGGGCAACGGTGCAACGTTCCAGACGACGTATCCGCAGTTAGAGGTTCTCGTGTTCAGCAGGTCCCTTCGTGATCACACGGGAGTGCTGACACTGCTGAGGAGAGTGAGAGCGGCACTGACTGGCTTCGTGCCACCGATGTGTTCGCGCTCTCCATATCCGATCGACGAGCGGTTCCTGGCGCATGATGAGGACGTATGGAGTTACGGCATGACGCTCGAAGTACCATCTATCTATCAATATGGGTCGTGAGTAATGGAAGAGAGAGACGAAACGGGGTGGCAGAAGTGGGTTCTTGGAATCACCGCCACAGTGATCACGACGGGCATGGGCCTGCTGTTCATGACGCTCGTTGGTATGAGCAGTGATCTCGCAGTGGTAAAACGCGAGGTCGAATACTTATCTGCTCAGTCCATCGAAGCCAATGCGTTTCGGTCGAACATCGATGGCAAGGTGAACGAGATGCGCTTGCAGATCCAGAGACTTGAAGACCGAGATCATACGGAGGTTCGACGATGAAGAACTGGAAGAAGGTAATGGCAATCGGATGGGTACTCGGCATCGTTGCATCCGTGTATGCGCTGAACGTGAACCCACAGCTTTCGGCACCTGCGATGTTTACGCTCATCCTGATCATGGGATTCTCGGCGCAAACTGTCTGGGACATGGTTCTCTTCGGAGATGTTGACACGAGGGATGAGATCATCAACAAAAGGAACGTGGCGTATGCGATCACTCTTTGTATCCCTGCTCTGCTTGTCCTCGCTGCTGCTCTCGTCAAGTAGCCAACCTCATGTAGACACTGCTCTCACCTACGTCGGATATGCTGAACATGGAAACAATCGCGGTCATCTTGTCGACACTTGGAATCGTAATGTCGGTGCTCCTCTTGGTAGCCCTTATTGCGCCAGCTTCGTGTCTTACTGCCTTGACCGTGCTCATGCACTTAGTCCTCGAGTTCGATCGGCATCGTCACGCGCCTTCGCTGCATCTGGATCGATATCAGCAGATAAAGTACTACGAGGAGAGTACATCCCACAGCGTGGAGATCTGGTCATCTGGAGACGGACGCCGACACTGGGCCACATTGGTATCGTCACCGAAGAGTGGCGCAAAGCCAGGGGGAGAACAGTTGAGGCCAACACCTCCAACGGGGAATCAGGATCGCAATGGAACGGGGGCGGGGTCTACGAACGGATCCGTTCGGTAAGCCTATACAATCACTTTCGGATCACGCACTTCGTGCCGGTTCGATACGCTAATGATCGCGGAGTAGTTCAGTGGTTAGAACGCGGGGTTCATTACCCCGATGTCGCAGGTTCGAGTCCTGCCTCCGCAACCACACAACACTGATGGACACGATGCACAACGATCGACTGACAGCCCTGCTCATGCTGGCTCTCATCTTCACCCTGATCGGTGGATGCATCGGATGGTTCCTGAAGCCCTGCCCCTGCGATGGGGCAGCTCCTGTCGGTGGAGAGATCAAGCGCGACACGATCCGCGAGGTACGCTTCATTCCGCCGTTCATGGCCGAAGGCAAAGCGAAGGTCCGTCGCACCACTCGCACGGAGCATGACACAGTGTTCCTCCCTGCCGAGATCACTGATGAGATCGTTCCGGATGACGATATCCCGAAACCCGACTACGTGGCCACCCTCGACACGATCATAGGCAAGGACACAGCATCGCTTCGTTACGACTACCGATCGCTGCTCTTTGCTGTTGATCTGCGTCGCGCTCCGGATAGCATCAACTACGTCACGACCACCATCACCCTGACCAAGTACGAACAACGGCCATGGTGGATCGATGCGCTTACGCACGTCGGTGCAGCCACACTCGGATTCGCATTCGGTCAATCACAAGGGAAGTAAGAAATGTCCACGAAGAACTTGAGATACATCGCTCCGAGCGGAACGCCACTGAAAGTTGTCGCAACGGATGAGTCCAGCGGTGCAGCAGATGAAGGCAAGATTCCGATGCTCGATGCAGATGGCAAGATCCCTGTTGGGATGGTACCAACTGCGACTGGTGGCGGACCGACGACGAAGGCAGTGCTCACAGACACAGCAACTGTGGACTCCTGGATATCAGAAGCAATCCCAGCTCTTTCGATTCCTGCAGTCGCAAACAAAAAATATCGCGTAACAGGCAAGATACTATTGCTACGCGGTGCCTCAGCTGATGGCGTCTACTGGGGTATTGGACTCCCTGCCGGGGCGACGCTGAAGGGATCAGAGACCATGGGCAAGGGCTCCACATTCACGACGCAAGCCATCACCCAAGCAACGGGCGACCGTTACGATGCTGCAGCGACGCAAGTAGAGGTCGAGGTAAACATCCTCGTAACAACGTCTTCGACAGCAGGCAACATCGACTTCAAGGTCGGCGGAGACAGTGCGGCAGGCACAGTCGTATCAGGTTCCGGCTGGACCGCTACACTTCTGAACTAATCACTTTTTTTCGAGGAGCAACGACTATGAAAATGAAAAGACTAGCAGCAGACCAAGCGCTCACAGGAACGCCGACACAAGTGGGCCTTCTCGGATTCACAATGAAGCCGAACAAAACGTACGTGGTGAAAGCAAGTATCCGCGCAACTGGTGGCCTCGCATCCGTCTTGTTCGTCGGACCGTCTGACCTTGTAGCCAACGGACTTGTTACCAATGGGCGTGAAGGGTACTTAAGAACGTCGCACGTTGTTGGTCAGGGCGGAGTAGTAATTGCTCCTGAACATCCTGAGCAGGAGGATTACTTTGTTGCTGGTCTCCCTGTCTATGCGGACATCATTGTGAGTTCAGCCACGGGCGGGACTTTCTGCGTCAAGGCCGAGAACTACGATGATGATTCCACAATCGTCGCTGGTTCGGTTTTGTTGTACGAACAATCCACTAACGCCTAAGTGTGAACCTCTTCACCCGCGATAACGAAGGGCAAGAGGTCGTCAAGCACGTCGCAGATGAGGTGTTCGACGAAGTGCGTCGGACACCGAATCCCTTTGCTCTTGATGATGCGATGCACAGCCGTTACCTGGCCATGCAGAATATCCTTCGCTGGTATGTCGTGCACACGAATTGGACACAGACCTTCGCTGTCAATACCTGGTATACTCTCGTTGTCAACACGGAGACGATCAATGGTGATCTCGTTACCACGCAAGGTGGCTTCCGCTGCCAAGTGCCGGGACGTCACTCACTGGTCGGTCTCTTCGAAGGGAAGCTCTCCATTACGCTCGTCAACCTCATCAAGACGCAGCGTGTCGAGCTGGTCTACATCGTGACGCACCAGGACGGCACGAGCTCGGGACAGGAACGCCTGGGCCGCAACTCGAGCCAGCGTGCTTACATCCCGGCATCGTCGATCACGGCTTTGTACGAATGGTCCATTCCGTTTGCCGACGAACTGGATCTGCTCGAGGGCGACCTTGTGACGTTTCAATGGCGGCACCTCTCGTTTGATGTGATCGACTTCCTCGAAGACTTCTACTTCCGTTTCGCCATCGTGCGCAACGGTGACCCAACCACTTCAACAATCTGCTGCAACTGCAGCTAAGGCACCATGGATCGTTTCCTCGGAACAACCGCAGAAGAAATGCAAACGGTGGCCACGCAGCTCACCACGATCAACACGGCCACGGACTTCACTGTCGGCGACCAGATCAACAACGGCACGGAGCCTCAGATCATCGACTGCGCGGCCATCGAAAAGCGCGGGCACGTTGAACTGGTAGGCGTGACAGTGCTCGAGAAGTACACGTCCGGATCGGCGATCAAGATGGGAATGCGCATCTGGTTCTTCGACAAGACCTTCGTCGCTGCCGGCAAAGATGCTCCGATGCAGGTGCCCACTCCCGAGACGCTGAAGCCTCACACGCTCAGGTATGTAGACATCGTGACAGGCGACTACGTGGACCTCACCGACGGCGGCAGCTCGCCGAAGTGGACCTTCGCACAGCTCGACGGTCTGAGCAAGTCGCTTCGCTGCGCCAGCGATACGCGCGCACTATACTATCTCTGCGAGGCCAAGGAAGCCAAACACTTCGCCTCTGGAGCAACACTCGACATCCTATTCCATTTCCGTCCTCACTAATTCAGGAGCAGCAGCCATGACAATCTCAGAAGCTGAAGCCAAAACCAAGGAGTACCGCGAGCTCGAGAAGAAGCTCGAACGGATCAACTCCGTGCTCACGAGCACACCATCGCAGGTCACCGTGACCGTCAAGGGCGCACAGGCCGACGGCAGTACCATCAACGAGAGCATTGTCGTCACCGACCAGTGGCCGGCGATCGCCGACGTACTGACAACGATCGGATACGAGACCGAGACAGCAGCCGACACCATCGCCACTCAATTCTAACCACATTCATTCAAGGGTTGACCAATGCCAACAATGGCCACCAAGATGATCATCACGGGCGCACCGGTAGCATGGCTCCGCGCACTCGATGACGCAGACGGATCGGTAGCACTTGCTACGCCGATCATGAAGTTCGACAACATCCAAGATGGCGGCTTCACCATCAAGGCACCGGCCGACGCTGCAGGCGGAGGAACTGGAGACACGATCGACATCGCGCGCGGTGATTCGACGGTCATCCAGTTCACGAAGCCATCGCTCGTGATCGACGGTGTGACCGACAATGTGAAGTCCAGCTCGACGAGCACGGGCGGCACCGTCAAGGATGAAGTGAAGTTCAAGATCAACGAGGCCGACATGGACTCTGCGACCTGGACGGCCTTCATCAAGAAGCTCCAGGGCCTCATGGGCACGAAGGTCCTCGTGTGTTTGCCGACGGGCTACACGTACGATGCCATCACGAACACCACGCCGGCCGACGTCAAGCCCGACGGCTATGTGTTCCTCTGCGGCAAGATCTCGGCCGACCTCTCGGCTGCATTCGCCAGCAACACGCCGACGGCCATCGAGCTCACGATCACGGGTTGCGACGTCAGCAACACGGACGATGATCAAGCCGACACGGCTTTCGCAACGCACGGCTTCGTGGGCATCCCTGTGAAGGGCCGCACGGGCACGACGCTGACGCCGACGGCAATGGGAGCAACCGACGGCCACCTGCTGGTTGCCGGTCGCATCCACCTGCTCGCAGCGGCCTAAGCAAACAACCGCTTGTCTCGCTGACAGGCTCTCAACGGCGGGGCGGGTACTGGTGCAGAGTGCTCGCCTCGTTGTCTTTTCTCCACTGCACCATCTTCCCTTCGTGAACCATGGCACTCTCGTTTGCACAGACACACTCCTATCACGAGCAGGGCTTCGGCATTGCCACCGTGCGGTGTGTGGTCACGAACGATGTTGACAAACTCTTCGACCGTGTTGCCGATCACGATGTCGATGTGCTGCAGCTCGACAACGTAGCTCGCGACCTCAACATCTCCAATGGCTCCTTTGCTGTTGATGCCATGGAGCTATCGATCGATGCCGCATCGTTGCAGACTCAGACCGATCACGACTGCCTTGCTTTCTTCCTCGGTGCCACGGACGTCACTCGGTATCGCTTCGTTGCCGTCTTCATGAATCCGACCTACACGGCGGACCCTGACAAGGTCGATGTGAGCTGCCTGCTCTTTGTTGGTCGGGTCCTCTCCGATGTCTCGGCTGACGATCAACGCTGGTATGGCTCCGAGTGGTCACCGGACATCGATCCGATGTCGACCTACAAGTTCAACGCTCACTCGTTCGACATAACGGCACTCGATACGGTCAAGCTTCCGCACCTCTTCGTAGGGTGGTGGGCCGATGAAACCATGTTCGGTGAAGGCGATCCCGACATTGCACCAGTGGACACTGCAACGATCGACGGAATGTTCGCCAACCGAGTGGGCTGGCTCGCAGATGACGAGTTCGTGATGAACCCGGGAACTCAGCCAAACACCTATGCGAAGTTCTATCAGCTTGGGAACATGTACTCGACCCTCGTGCTTCTGCTCACCAAGACAGGAGAGATCCTTGCTGAGAAGCTAGGGTTCGGAACCTACACCATCGACCTGATCGAGAGCGACCTCGGCTATGAGACGTGCCCGGTCGTGTATGAGCAAGTGCACAAAACATCAAGTGCTGGAAGTGGTGGGTCGATAACCTACGATCAACTGCGTGTAGAACAGGTCATCGTGGATCAGTCACAACGAGTGCCTGTGGAGATTTCTGCCGATGCTGACAAGGGGATCATGATCCACAAACGGATGGTGGTTCCAGTGGAGGACGGAGAGAAGGGTCTCTCTTGGCATCGTAACGGTTCAGTGTCGGACTTACTTTTCGACATTGCTCGCACGTTCGGCCTCTATGTTTCCTTCAAGTACATCAGCGCAAACCACATCGAGGTCCGCTTTATCTCGCGCGCTGCACTCGTTGAGGCCGACGAGACATACATCCGAGACTCGACGAAGGGGTCGAGGAATATATCCTCACTGGCATCTGAATCAAGTGATGTTCCGATCTATGAGGCACGTTCCGGTAACTGGTCGTTCGATGGAGCTGATGTATTCTTTGAGACCAACGCTTCAACACTAGAGCCATCTCAGCGGATCACAAACTATTCGACACTACCAAGTGGCAGTCGCGAGAAGTCCATGCCACGTATTGAGCGATTGTTGCATTCGCATTCCTGGCCGATGATCTACTGTGTTCCAAAAGACGGACCATTGTACTATGATCAAATTGGTCGTGAGCGAGCTACAAAGACGTACTTCATTCCTGCCAATACAATCTTCAGTCTCAGTGGCACCGAGAGTAATACGATCGGATTTGACAACGGACTGTTCAACAACCTCTCCATAGAGTCCCTGTCGACATCTATCTACAGACGGTTCGATCGCGTTCACGCTCTCGATGTCACACAGTGTAATCTGACACCGAACTTCTACCGGCCGTGCGCATACATATTCGCACAGGTCAATGGTGAGAACGTTGTCTACGAGACGCTCAGTGACTACGTGAATGCGCTCGTCGGCCGTGATGCCGAACAGTACTTGATGGAGTACGAGATCGACGTTCCGTTCTGGAACGGCTTCTCAAAGAATGCCGATGGTGCCTCGGCCTCGTGGAGCACACTACGACTCGGCTCGCGCATCAAGCTGAACGAGACCGTCCGAGTGCTTGATGAGACTACGAATGTATTCAGCGACGTTGCTACTGAGAGAGAGTATGTGGTCATCGGGATCAAGTACGACCTGAAGGAACCGAAGACAACCCTCAAGCTACAGCGACGTAGCCGGTTCGCGTTCGCATCGTACGATGGGGACATCACCGCACCAGTCGTTTACTTCCCTGCTGGTCCGCACGTCGGCGATGGCGATACGATTGTGTATGAACCGGGCGAGGCGGTGAACGCCAGCGACGTAGTGTACGTCGGCGATGATGGTCTCGTGTATCGCGCAGAGGCTGACCAGCTCCTGTATGACCGAACACTTGGAGTGGCATTGCAGGATGCTACGACTGGAGACCTTGTGAGTGTGCAGCATACAGGTCGCGTGTACTCGAGTTCCTTCTCGTTCATACCTGGTAGGCCGGTGTTCCTCCGGACCAACGATACCGGCACCAACCTGTCGCAAACAATCCTGCTTGAGAAGAACGGCCGTGAGGACTTGTTTGCCTGCATGGGCTCTGCCGACTCGTCTCGATCCTTCATCATCGACATCCGTCGATACATACTGGACTACTGATGATCGCACTGCGCAAATCGACGACCAAGCTCACGCCGCTCACGTTCGACAGCGGTGTGAGTTCGACCAATCAGCGGATCGTGGATCCGCTCATCAGCATGCCTCCTGTTGCGAAGTACCTACGCTCGTCCGGACGGACGCTGCGCGCTCGAGGCTACCAGCACCAGCTCGGCAAGTACTACACGTACACGATCGTGATCGGTGCCGATGCACTCCTGGAGGATGGCAGCCTCGCTACGTTCATCGAGGAGTTCCTTTCGGCACCTTATCGCTACATCTCGACGCCATCCGGTGAGGACTACATCGAAGTCCTCCACGACAACGACGAACTCTCGCCCGAATACATCAGCGGCCTTGCACAGCTCCCACAGATCACGCTTGTCCTTTCATCGGTGGAGCCTTTGTAATGGCCATCCAACTTCGCACGGCACTCGATGTCGGCATCCTACCCATATCGGCACTCCACCTGCAGGCGACGGTGGCCAGCGACGAGTACATCTTCGGACAGATCGAAGGCGAGTCCAGCTACACGATGGAAGAACAGGTCGTCATCGATGGCCAGGGTTGCGATCGACTGCTCGGCTGGAAGGTGACGGCAACCATCTACCTCATTAACAACAGCATGGAAGATCTGCTCGCAGATCTGAAGGCCATCTACGATGACGTGCGCACGCAAGATGGCAAGCGGCTGCACTACGTTCTCATTGAACTCAACAACAAGATCTGGAATCAGCATGCCGACTCACCGTGGCTTGTGAAGTTCTGGGTCTTCTCCGAACAGGTCTCCTTCGTCTACGGCATCGAGTCCGTTGAGGTCAGGCCACGCATCAAGATCACACTGCACGGGTTTGTCCCTGTCGGACAACTCGACACCACATTCATTCCCTAAGGAGAGTCTCAGCGATGGAAGAAGAATACCTGCCTATAGAACCGAGGGTCTTCGACAACGGCACGAAGGCCATGATCTACAGCTTCGACGAGCTGACGGTCGAACAGGTCGAGTTCGCCAACGAAGTCCTCGACTGGAAGATGCAGCAGCGCAACAAGCCTGCCGATTCATTCCACGAGATCTCGCGCTCGGGTGGTGCCGAATGGCTCACCATGGTCGCGAGCTACCTCGTTGTGCCCTACGTCGACGGCAAGCATGGCGAGTTCGACATCGGAGTCGTGCACGAGTACGCATCGTTTCTGCGCAAGCTCAAGGGACCGCAGCAACGCAGTGCGATCCTCGAGGTGGTCAACGATTTTTTTACGCGTACCGGCAGGCTACGAGACCTTACAATGATCTTGCAGCCAGGGTCAAAGCTCAACGCCAAAGAGATATTATCCGAGGCCATAGCGATCTCGATGATGCGGCAGCAGCAGATGCCGCTCGAAGAGAGCTGATCGAAAAGCAGATACGCTGGGAGCGTGTCTATCGCACGGACGAGATCCGCCGGCGGCACCGCATGGTGCGCAACGAGACCTGGTACGTGGCTCTGCTGGCACGGGGAGATGTGACGATGTACGAGAAGGTTTTTAGGTCGCGCTACATGGATGCGATCACGCAGCTGTCGACGCTGCTCAGGAACTCAGGAGGGTAATGTCTTTCAATGTAACGCTCGATGTCAACCCGGCACTCAACCTGCCCGCTCTGCAGAAGATGTTCGGTCAGCTCAAGACCGTCCTCGAAGGAGTGCCCAACGTAGACTTCCTCGACTCCGACAAACTCGAGGCAGAGATCAAGAGGATCCAGGCTCAGTTCGACAAGCTCGGTCCCGTTGCGCAGTCACTGCAGCAAGCACTCGACAAGGTTAGTCTCGACGATCTGCAGAAGTCCCTGGACAACCTGAGTGGTGACGACCTCGCTCAGTTTGCCACCGAACTGCAGGGTGATCTCGACAAGGTGACAATCGACAAGTTGAAAGACGGATTTGCTGCGGCTGCGAAGGAGTTCACAACTGCCAAGGCACAAGCCTCCTCAGGAGTGCAAGCGCAGGAGCAAGTGCTTGCACGTCTCGTCGCCGGCGGCAAGAAGAACACCGAAGAGTACAAGGCCGCAACGCGCGAACTCGATGCACGCCGGCAGAAACTGACGGCCGTCGAGCAAGGTGAGAAGAAGGTTCTCGAGCTGGCCAAGAGTGTGGCCAAAGCAGAGAAGGATGCAACAGCTGCCGTCGGTGCAGGCAATGCACAAAGCGGATCTTCATTCGCACAACGTGCTGCGGGTGCAGGCGGATTCATCATTGCTACGCAAGCACTCTCGCAAGCAATGAACGAAGTAGTCACCGTCGGTAACGACTTCGAGGCTACGCTGGCAGCCGTGGGTGCCGTCACCGGGCAGAGTGGCGAGGGACTCGACAAGCTCGGTGTTGCCGCGCGAGATCTCGCTAAGGAGTTCGGAACGGGTGCTTCCGAAAACCTGAAGTCCTTCCAAGGCATCCTCTCGAAGTTCGGTCCTCAGGTGGCCGAGAACGCCGAAGCCCTCAAGCTCATGGGCTCGACTGTGAACACGCTCTCGGCAGCATCAGGCGATGCGGCCGACGTATCGATGGCCGCGCTCACCGACACGATGCTGCAGCTCGGTCTCGTTTCCGGAGACGCTGCAAAGGATGCCGAGACAATGGTCAAGGTTGCCGACGCTCTGGCAGCATCGGCAAAGGTCGGTGCGGCCGAGATCCCGCAGGTGGCACAGTCGATTCTGCAGACGGGTGTTGCGGCCAAGGGTGCCAAGCTTTCGCTCGAGCAAACGACGGCCGCGATCCAGGTGCTAGCCGTTGGTGGTAAGGTCGGATCTGAAGCAGGTATTGCGCTTCGTAATGTTCTCGGTCTCCTGCAAAAGCAATCGGGTCCCGGATCGACGGCACTAGCCAACATGGGCACGTCGGTCGAAGAGCTCGGTGCCATCCTGACAACGCAAGGCCTGCAGGCTGCACTCGGCAAACTGAGTCAGGGTCTCGATACGATCGGCACGACGGCCGAACGCAATGCGACGCTCATGACGCTCTTCGGTACTGAGAACTCCGCTGCGGCCGGGATCCTCATCGACAATGCAAAGCTTCTCACCGACTTCCAGAACGGCATCGGCGACGCCGTCACTGCCGGTGCCAAGGGTGCCGATGGTGCCGTTGCACAAGCATCGGTTCGTCTGGCCACGGCCGACTCGCTGTCGAACAAGATCCAGGCTCAGGTACAGGATGCCTTCATCCGGATCACGCAGACAGTCGGCACCGGTGTTTCAGGGATCCTCGCCGCAACAACGAAGATCGCGCCGGGACTCAGTGCGCTCTCGCAGGTAAAGAACCTACTGCCGGAAGGGTCGTTCGGCAAGGCGAAGGATCAGATCACCGGCATCGCCTCCAAGGTCACGGAACTCGGTGGCCTCAGTGGTAAGCTGTCGCCGCTTGCAAAGGGATTCGATGAAGTGTCCGGAGCAGCCAAGGCCCTGGGATCAACGGCATTCGGATCGGTGGCCAAGGAAGCAGGCAAGATCGCTGCGCCGCTCAAGAATGCATTCTCGGCAGCGGCCGACGGAATCGGTCCCGTCGTCGAGAACGTCGGGAAGTTCGGACCGCAGATCGCCGAGAAACTCCGAGGACTCAATGGTGTTGCTGCCAAGCTTGGTCCCGCATTGTTCAATCCGTATACGCTCGGTGCCGTTGCGGCCGCTGCTGCCATCACGTTGTTTTTCACGAAGACCGAAGTCGGTCAGAAGATCTTCGCGCGTCTGAAAGAGAAAGCCTCGGAATTGTTCGAACGTCTGCGGCCACTCATCGAAGGTGCGCAGAAGGTGCTCTCGGCATTCCTCGACGTGCTCTCACCGATCGGTGAGTTCATCGTCGAATACATCACCACTCCATTCGAGGTGGCCTTCGCCGTCATTGATGCGGGATCACAGATATTCTTCGACCTTATCGATGGCCTGCTCGGATCTGCCGATGGCGCCGATGCGTCTAGTACCGCATTCGATGCCATCGCTGAAGCCATCGGCAATGTCGCTCAGTACATCCAAGCAGGTGTCGATGGGTTCAAGCTCTTCAAGGATGTGGTGATCAATCTCGTTGGTGGCGCATCAACGATCCTTTCTGCGTTCGTCGAGTATGCGAAGGTGGCCATCAATCCTGTCAACTGGCTGGATGGTGATGAGTCGGCTGCACGCGAGAAGCTCGCGAAGACTCTCGAAGGTGCGATCAAGGGTGCGATCAAGAAGGCCAACGACTCAGCCGCAAAAGCAGGGCTCGACAAGGCTCTCGAGAATGCAGCGACGATCAAGGCCGACCTCGACAAGAATGACAAGATCGGAGATCTCGTCGGCAAACTCGAGAAGGCGAAGACAGAGGCAGAGAAGAACTCCATTGCTGCCGAACTCGAGAAGCAAGTGCCCGGAGCCGTGAAGGCGACCGGTGCTGTCGTCGATGCCCAGGGCAACATCACCAAGTCCTACGAGGTGAACATTGATGCAGCGAAGAAGTATGCTGCAGCACAGAAAGCCTCTCTGGGCGATCAGGCTGCAACGAATGCAAAGAAGGTGGCAGCCGGTATTCAAGCGCAAGCAGGGGCCTACGAGGAGGCCGCAGTGAAGGCTGAGGCACTCAAGGCAAAGATCGCACAGGCAACCGTGCAAGGCAAGGACACGAAAGCACTGCAGGAGCAGTTGAAGTCCCAGCTCGCCGTCGTCGAAGAGCAGGGCACCAAGGTCAGCGAGTCACTGCAGAAGTCGATCGGATCCGGAGTAGATCTCGGAGACATCAAGTTGCCGAAGAACTTCCAGGCGCAGTTCCAGGGAGAGCTGGCCAAGATCGAGATCGCAGCACGCGAGGCCAAGATCGGCGAGAAGGTCGGAGCACTCACGGCACTCAAGGGTGATCTCGACAAACAGAACCGTATCGGTGGTCTTGTCGAGAAACTGAAGAATGCAAAGACCGAAGCTGAGAAGAATTCGATCAGCAAGGAGATCGCTCGTCAGGCACCTGAGCTCGTATCATCGACGAAGCTCATGGTCGATGCCAACGGCAAGCTCACCGAGACCTTCACCATCAACGCCGAAGAAGCCGCCAAGTCTACGGCCGCCAACAAGGGACGTATCTCGGGAGATCTTCTCAAGGCACAAAAGGAGTACAACGCCGAGATCGATGCCGAAGGCAAGCGGTATCAGGATGTGACCGCAAAGTCGCGTGCCCTTGCTCAACAGATCAACGAGACGCAAGCCGCCGGTGGCGACACGACGAAGCAACGTGAAGAGCTCGCTGCCCTTCAGAAGGAACAGCAGAAGTCACAAGGTCAGGTCGTCGCACTGGCCGTGGCCAGCGAGAAGTATGGAGCGACGCAGGAAGAATCCATCAAGCGCGTGATGGAATCCACGGGCAAGTCGCGTGAGGAAGCCAAGAAGCTCGTCGACAAACAGCGTGAGCTGACGATCGAAGGTGGCAAGTCCAAGCAGGCGATCGGAGATCTCGCCGGCGCATACGATGAAGCACGCCAGGCAGCGCAGAAGGCCATCACCGAGAGCGTGTCCGGGCTGCTGCAGCTCCAGCAAGACTACAAGGCAGCGAAGGAGAAGGGCGACAAGGACGAGGCCGCCCGTCTGCAGGCTCGAATCGCGCAGGAGAAAACGAAGACGAAGGCGACCGTTGCCGGTGAGAACGAAGCAAAGAAGGTCAAAGAGAAACTCGAGGAGGAACTCGGTCTCAAGGAGAAGGAGAAAGGGCAGTCGGCCTACGAACTTGCCAAGGCAGCCTTCGATCAGCGCGAGAAGCAGCTGTCGATCGAAGAGAAGATGGGCCAGCTCGCACGTCAGGAGAACCTACTCGCTCAGGAACGCGACGCGAATGCCTTTGACGAGATCGTGGCCGCACGCGAGACACTCAAGATCGCCGAGCAGCGCAAGAAGGCGTACCTCGAGGAGCTCGCAACGCGCAAGCTCATTACGATCACGGCCGATGGTGCCGTTCAGCTTTCACAGAAGGGTCTGACGAAGGATGAACGTGCCGAGATCACCGAGAAACTGAAGGCCTTCGAAGTAGAGGCCAAGGATCAGGCTCTCAACATCAAGGGTATCGAGGTCAAGATCCGTGCCGACAAGCGTGAACTGGACCAGGCCATCTCCGACTTCGAGCGGCAGAAGCTGCAGGTGCAGATCGATCTCGGGTACAAGACCAATGCGGATCTCTCGGACCTCCTGCAGAAGGATCTCGACCTGGCCACGCAGGATGTTGCCGATGCCACACAGAAGCTGAATCAATTCGAAGCCAGCTATGCGAAAGAGCGACTCAAGATTCTGATGGACGGGACGGAAGAGGATCTTAAGAATCTCGAATTCCGTCATGATGCCGAACTCCTCGCTCTAAATCAGAACCTCATCAAGGTCAAGAAGAGCGAGTCCGACGCTGCACGTGCCATCCGGGACAACAAGGTCAAGATCTACGAGACCGAGATCAAGGATATCGAGGATCTCTATGCATCCGAGAAGGCCATTCGCGACGCAGCTCTACAGTCGGAGCGTGACTACCAGTCGCACGTCTCGGATCTCGTAGTTGCAGGTCGCTCGTTGCGTTCGGATCTGGCCAAGGACGACGAGCTCGCTGCGATCGACGACATCGAATCGGCGAAGCTCGCCGCGATCGAATCGTGGGTCGAAGAGGGTGTCCTTGCCGAAGAAGAGGGCGAGCGTCGCAAGGCCGCCATTCAAGCCAAGTACCAGGGCGAACGCGTCGCAGCCGAAGAGAACCACCGCAAGGAACTGCAACGCATCGCGGCACTCGCCACCGGAGAACGGGTACTCCTGGATACGGTCGCGGCTGCGAAGCAGGCGAAGATCGACATCGATCTCAACAACAAGAAGGTCGCTGCGGCCGCAACGAAGATCGGTCTGACGAAGGACCAGGAGCAGGAGTACCTCGACATCAAACTCGAATTCATCAAGGCCAACAAGAAGGCCGTCGAGAATGTCGACGACGAAGAAGCGCAAGCAGCACGCGCCGCTGCAAAGGCCCGTGTCGATGCCTTCGAAGCTGCGGCCGCGATCGGATCCGTTGATGCATCCGACTTCGAGTCCATCGCAACGGCACTCGCTGTTGCGCAGGATACTCTCGAGACGAAGGGCTCTGCCGTCGCCGAGTTCGGAAACCTTCTGCAGACGACCGTAACGGACTCCCTGACGAATCTCTTCAATGGTGACCCGAAGGCAGTGGCCGATTCATTCCGCGAGTTGTTCGCGCAGCTCGCCGGAGCCCTGCAGGCGAAGGCGTCGGGATTCGTTCTCGATCTGTTCCTCTCCTCCGGAGTCGCGAAGTTCATCGGTGCCATTCCGTTCCCATTCAATCTGGGCGCCATGGGAGCTGCCAAGCTGGCCATCGATCAAGGGGTCAAGGCCATCACGCGTCCGCTGCTTGCTCCCTTGCTGTCGTTCTCGACGGGTGGTCGCATCGACCGGCCGACGCTTGCGATGATCGGTGATGGTGCCAAGCTCGGAGGATCCAACAAAGAGTGGATGTTCCGAGACGACCAGCTCATCAAGCTCATGGCACAGACGGCAGGAATGGGAGGACAGGTAATGGCACAAGGATTGGACCGTGTCGAGATGGCCATCAACAACCTCGAGGGGCGATTCTACCTGCATGGTGTCGACCTGAGGAACTCGAGCCGACGCATCGCCCAGAACGACTCGCGGCGGGCACGATAGCATGCAATGAACATCCGGGCAATGCAAGAGATTTAGTTCACTTGCATTGTCCGAATTGACTTGATACTACCCAACCTTCATCGCAAGTTGTACCAACACTTACAGCGGGATTGGACAATGAACGAGACACGGATTTTACGCGACAACGACGGCCTGATCACCTCGGTGTTCAAAGGCTCGGAGCACTGGGTGGCCACCGGCAAGATCTACAACGATTTCATGGGCAACCCACACTGCGAAATGAAGCTCAGCTACCCACAAGAGGGCCACGGCCGTAAGTGCACGGTTCGCCTCGACGGCAAGGGACTTGAGAACGTGGTGGAAGTGGATCGGGTTTGAACGGAATTCTTGTAGCTTTGGCCACCGAACCTAGTAACATTCATTGATGTGTCATGAAGAACGAATTCAAATACGATCTCTTACCCCAGATGGGGGATGGTCCGATCTTCAGTGCGATACGACGGGTCAACGCAACGACGGGAATCGTCGTAGATGTCATCCCTGTGGACGCCGAGCAATCGGAACAACTGAGTGTGCTGCTCGAAGCTAAGGGAGCGGCCGATCGCGCACTTGATTCGTATCTCGCGTCGCTGTTTTAACTACCACCTTTCCATCTCGATCAAAGCGACGGCATCTTATCCATCCCATCCCGTCGCTTCTTGTCGATGATCTTCGCGTAGATCATTGTGTTCTTCAGGTTCTTATGGCCAAGTAGATCCCGAACGGTCATGATGTCGACGTCATACGAAAGTGCGAGCGTGGCGAACGTATGTCGTGACACGTGGAACGTTATGTGCTTCGAGATCTTAGCGGCCGCAGCCCATCTCTTCAGGTTCTTGTTGGTATGATCATCAGACAGCAAGGCGAACACTCGTCCTCCTGCAGCGGGTCGCTCACCAAGTAACTCCGTCGCGGCCGTAGTGAGCGGGATCCGCACCATGTCCTGCGTCTTGCCTTGGCGGAGCGTCACCTGCTCATCGCGTATCTGATCCCACGTCAACGAGTTGATGTCCGACCAGCGCAGACCGGTGAAGCATGCAAAGAGGAATGCTCGCTTTGTCTCCGGACTACCGATGGGTGTTTCGTTCAGTTGCTTCAGCTCTTCGATCGTCAGGTACGTTCGATCGGAATCCTTGCGGCCGATGCCCTTGACCTTCTTGGCCGGGCTGGCAGGTATGAGATCGTCGCGCACGGCAATGTTCAGTGCAGCAACGAACTTGTCGTAGTAGGTCGCGGCCGAGTTCGTTGAAACGTGCTTGAGAAGGAACGCCTGAAAGGACTGGATGAGTGACGGTGTGAGGTCGGCGAACGTCGTGCGTTCGTCGAAGAACCTTTCGACGTACTTGCAAGAGTTGGTCCAGGGCTTGCTGTTCTTCTGTCCGGCAAGCTCTTTGAAGTAGTCTACAAAGCGTACGTTTGCATGAGAGACTGCCGGCAGCCCGAGGCGTCGTGATCGATGCTCATCGATGCGGCGTGAGAAGATGGCCAGTGCCATGCGGTTTGCTTCCGCATCCTGTTCGCGCTTACCGATCAGCTGCAGGCCCAGGTACTCGAGTCGCCGTGGACGCTCAGAGCTGAAGTCAATGAAGATCGTCCACTTGCCGTTGGCTCTCTTGCGAGCGGCGAGCGTCATGCCTTCGGCTTTGGCGATCACTCGATAGTTGGGGGTCATAACTTGACAGCATGTGTACAGCAGTATCTAGCAAACGTAAGTAAACGGCGTTTTCTGTCTATGCTCACAATTCGATATATTTCAACAAGTTAGTCACCAGCACTTGCAGACCTTTTCTAATTCAGTCTCGTGGGTTCGAATCCCGCCACGCTGACGTACGTCCAAGGATCTTCATCAGGTGCTTGGACGTTTTTTGTTTGATCCTTGAACAATCGGAAGTACATCTATGTGTCGTGGATGCAAGAGCACCATCAACATCGATGCGATGGCCTACCAGCACATCGTTGCCGCCTTCCCGAATCTGATGCATCAGGGCTTTTGGCCAACACGTGCACCAAAGGGTCAGTACAACTGTATCGCCTATGCTGCCAACGACGTGCACCGCACGTGGTGGCCATCGTCCGCGCTGAACGACGCCGCCGACAGTTATTGGCCCATCGACCGACGCGACGAGACAGTGTCGAATTTCGTCGAAGCATTCTCTACCTTGGGATATTCTCTCTGCTCCAACGGCGAACTGGAAGAGGGCTATGAGAAGATCGCCCTGTACGCCCTTGACTCTGTTCCCATGCATATGGCGTATCAAGGTTGCGACGGTACCTGGACAAGCAAACTCGGCACGGAATGGGATATCATGCATACAAGTGTCCATGGCCTTGCAGGCGACACGTACGGCAACGTGACCTGCTACCTACGCCGCGCACGATGATCGGGTGACGTCCCGTATTTTCAGTGATGGTACGACTCCTCCTCCTTGCCGCCTTCCTTCTTCCTTGCATGGCCGTTGCACAAGACAACGGACCATGGAACAGTCCACTCATGTGGGCAGAAGAGATCGCTCCCGATGTGTTCGGCACGCCACAGGTGTTTCAGGATTCTGCCGGTGTGCCAAGCGTGGTGCGCAAGCTGAACACCGATACCATGTACTGCGTGTTCCAGTGGTTCCGTGCGCCACGCACTGCGCCAACGTGGGATCGCGTGGCGGTGAAGATGAGTGTCGATAATGGTATGTCGTGGACGGAACCGGTGCCGATCGTGGTCGATGGAATGCCGGCGGGTTGGCAACGTCCATTCGATCCAACGATCGTATGCTATGGAGATAGCATTCGCATCTTCTTCTCATCAAGCGCACGGATGCCAATGGGTGGACTCGACTCCGTAGTGAACACCTATTCAGCCGTTGGTGTCGATGGCATCCACTACACCTTCGAGCAAGGGGCGCGGTTCGATCATGCAACGCGACCCGTCATCGATCCTGCCGTAACGATCTACCGCGGACAATGGCACTACACCGCACCCATCGGTGCGCCGCAAGAAGGCGCATACCAAGCAACGAGTGTTGATGGACGTGTGTTCACACGCATCGCCGATATCGCGTCAGATAACCAGCACAATTGGACGGGAAATCTCCTTGTCGACGAGAACGATGCGTTGCGGTTCTACGGTAGCGGCCCGACTCTCTGGAGGGCAATGTATGAAGGGGAAGGGCGGTGGGGCCAGTTCACATCGATCGGACTGAAGGGTGGCGATCCATCTGCCGTGACGCGCCGCAATGGTGCACCACGCATGATCATCTACGTGGGACCGCGTTATGTGACGGATGTTGCAGACGAAGCTGCACCTGTTGATAGATCGGCGATCGCATCGTATGTCGTTCGCGAGCGCGTCTCGGTGGGCGATTTCGATGGTCCTGTTGAATGCATCGACGTCCATGGCAACGTGTATCGCATCGATGCAATGCATGGAAGTATCGATGTGTCGGCATTGCCGTGTGGACTCTATTTTGTGTGTCGAAATGGACGCGACGTGCTCATCCGCTTCATCAACGTAGGGGGATCATGAAGAGGCTTTGTTGGTTGGTGATCATCGTGCTGTGCATGTGCACGGAACATGCGGCCGCGCGTGGTGCCGATACGTGCGGGTCGTGCGTGGTCCCGTGCAAACGTGCAAGTGATGAGATGTTCACCGTCCGTCTCACAGGTGGACGTGTCGACCCGTTGCAAGGCTACACGCACATCATTCGCGATACCATTCGCATCGGCGGTGAGCTCGTCCAAGCCTATCGTTGCTCGGCATTGATCAATGGTCGATGTGTCGACACACTCCTCCTTGCCGATCACACCGAGTCCATCGTGCTCGGCAACACGCTCGGAAAAACGCCGCCACTCTACGTCCCACTACGACCGGTGGCCGAGTACAACGTTGTTCGCGAGCCACGTCCGACGACATCCTTTGCCGAGGTCGGCGGCATGCTCGCCTATGGCGGTAGTGACTCTTCGGTGACGCCGAAGATCGGCTTCAATGGTTTCTATTATGGAGCAGAGGCACTCGTTGCTCCGTTCGGCGATCTCCTCGGTTCGAACACGGCGCTCGCCGTTGGTGGGGGAGTGCTCATGGAGGGCGGACGGATGCGCTTCCCGCTGCTGGCACATCTTCGATTCTCATTCTCCTCGGCCGATCGTGTCCAACGCGCACGCTACGTGCCCAGCGCATGCAGCTTTCAGTGCGAACCTTTGCGTGATACCGTTGCAGCACCGGATGGTGCCGTGCGACGACCCGGCGCCGACTCCGTCGATCGCTCTGCCATTCTCGTCCGCGAGACCGTGCTCGAGTATCCGCAGCATGCGCCCTACGTTTTCGTTGAAGGCGGACCGGTGTTGAACGGTTCGTTCGATGGCGCCGGTGCGCGACCCTCCATCAACCCCGACGACTACGGACAGTTCGTGCTTGGTGCCGGTGCGGGGATCCCGGTGCTCCCGTGGTTGCACGCCCAACTTGCCTATCGGTATGCTCGCCTGAATCTTCGTACACCATGCGTGGAATGTCAGGACGTGTATCAAGTGAACACCAACAATGTTCACGCTGTTGTCCTTCGGATCTTCTTGCATTGGGGGTGGTGAACATGAAACGATCCCTACGAACGCTGCTCTTCGGTGTTGTCGCCGTGTTGTTGTTCGCATCATGCCAGAACGCTACGCAGCCGACCGATCTTTCGGCAGACCGAACCATGACGTTGAGCGTGCGATCATCGAAGAACGAGCCGATCGCCGATGCTACCATCGATTGGACGAAGATCACCGGACCGAGTGCGCCGATCGGCTCAGTGACCACCACTGGTGCCGATGGTTATGCGCGCTTTGTGGTGCCGAATGTCTCCACCGTGCGCGATAGCGTACGCTTGATGGTCACCATGCCGCCTTCATCGGTCTATGCTACCGTCGGACCGTTCAACTTCACGACGGCCGTGTGTTCCGACACGACCATCACCGTGAACTTCACGCCGATCGTTCCGTGTGGCACGATCACGATCGTCGACACGATCTCTGTGGATGCATGTCCAACAACGTCTTCCTCCGGAGGCCGCCAGTGTCGGTACTATCCAACGTCGTGCGCCGGTGGACTGGTCTTCACGGCCACCGATTCAAGCGCGGACGCGATCTCGATCGAACTCGCGTCGAGCGGACAGACCACGTCGATGGTGCAAGTGTGCGCATCGTATCGTCCTGCATCATCCACACCATCGGGCACCACGGAAACGTTCACAACAGCCATCGAGGGTAGGGCGGCAGGGACAGGGCCGGCACTGGTGCGCATCAACCTTGTGGTGATCGGACGAACCACGTGCGATGTCTGTCCATGTCCGACCGTTCCACCGATCGCCTACACAGCAGACACCGTCTGCCTTGGCACGACAACGACCATCACGGTCCCACTCGACAAATTGGTTGCACCCATTGCATCATCAAGCGATTGCGAGACAGAGTTCCGACTGATCTCCTCGCTGCCTTCCGGCCTTGCCCTTCCTTCGGGTTCGTCCTTCGTGGTGCAAAGCAAACAGATCTTCCCGCCCCTCGAGGTCGACGTGGAGCCGGTCAGTACAGCCCCCATCACGACCACACTTGTGTATGAGATCCGTACACGCAAACGCTCCACGGGTGTAGAGTCGGTGTGTTCGGAACGATTCAATGTGGATCTCTTCATTCCCGTGATCACCGGACAGTGTGCGGTGTCGCGGTTCACGACCGACACGCTGCAGAAGTGCGTCTACTCGGATTCGTCATCGCAAGACACGTTCTCTATCATCAACACGGGCGCTTGTGCGATCACTGTGACGGTCACTCCGAACAGTCCCTACTTCGCAGTGCAACCGCAGGGCACCGTCACGATCCCGGCACGGAGTCGCAAGACGTTCACGGTAACGTTCAACGCCACGAAGAGCGACTGGGATGCCAACCCTGCACCCATCACGGGTGCACGCGGAGAGAAGTACTTCACGGGTCCCATACGCATTGATGGTTGTGCACCAAACCCCACGTTCATCACGTCGCGTGGTGAGGCCTATGTGCAGTGTAATGCATTCAAGTATCAGTGCTTGCGACAGTTCCGTCCACCCGGATTCCCCAACACGTATGCAGAGAGCATTCAGCTCATCGAGGACAAGACCACGATCGTGTATCAGAACGACAATCAACGATTCCAGCAATACGATGTGTTCGTGAAGAGCCTGACGCCCAACGGAGGAACGTTCGATGTCGAGCTTGCCTCGGGCGCGGCGGGTGCAGGTACGTTCGGTGTGTTCCGCAAGATCGCCAGCGGGTTCACGGTCGATCCCGGACAGAGCATCTGCGATACGTATCCGCTCAATGCCACGGCAGAGTGCACATCGATGAAGAGCGATCCGTCGCAAGGCACACCAACGTTGGGTGGTCTACGTGCGGGAGATGTTGTGTTGTACGTGAAGATCGGCTCGTCGGGCTCTGTGCAATGTGCACTGATCTGGTTGCAGAGCGTTGGACTGGACAGACCCGGTGCCAATGCACTGCCGCAAGTTTGTATCGAACTCTGCTATCCGATGTTCACGCTATGAAACACTCCATGCTCTTCATCGCAGGTCTTGTTGCTGCGGCATTGACGTGCACAGCGGCCGATAGCACCACGGTGACGGTCGATCCGGTGGTGAACGTTGGTGCCGAGACGTATGCCATCGGCTTTCGTGAATTGGTGAACGGAATGGAGTTGTGGTGTACGATGGCCACCACACGCAGCGACGTTGGCAAGCGCAGCCTGGCCGTGTCCACCAGTAGTGGTGCGGGGTTCGCAGCACCGGTCGTGATGCAAGACGACGTATTGAATGCACCGAACGCAACGTACAATGGTGTTCCGCACTTTAATCCTTGCGATCCGAACGAGATGGTCTTTGTGTCCGATCGTGCAACGTCGTCCACCGGACGTCGCAGCAACGACATCTACCTTGCACGACAGCAGAACGGTGTGTGGTCGGTATCGCGACTTCCCATCAACAGTAGCGCATGGGACGATACGCCAACGTTCGGTCCACGTGGCGAGTACCTCTACTTCGCCTCCGACCGACATGCTCCCGGCTCCGGTCATGCCGACATCTTCATCTCACGTCGTCAAGGCGATACTTGGTCGGAACCCGTGGCCGTGCGCGGACTCGATGTATCGGGTCGACACGAAACCTCGCCCTTCGTTCATCACAACACCTTGTACTACTCGTCGAATGCCGATGGCGATCAGGATATCTGGAGTGCCGAGATCGATCCCGCCACGGGAGCCCTTGCCTCTGAGCCTCGCCGCCTTTCCATCCCCGGAGTGAACAGCGTTGGGTCCGATGAGTATCATCCGGTGTTCTCGCCTGGTGGCACGTGGTTCTATGTTTCGAGCAACCGCGGACAGGACAAGGAGCGGCACTTCCACATCTATCGGTACCAGCTTCCTGCCGTCGAGCGGACGTTGGCCATTCGCGTGACGGCGCGGACCGTGATCCGCGACCGCGAGAAACGTCGCTTCTTCGGCGATCTCGATTCCATTTCAAGTGTGCGCACATCGGTGGTGATCACCGACGTGGAGCGTGGTGATGAACAGACCTTGCAAGCATCTGCCGACGGAGTGGTGGAGCTCCGCACATCGTCGTCGGACGATCCGGCAGCACATCCCGACCGCGCAACGCATACCTACATTGTGCGTGCCACGCCGCATGCGCCGGGATTCGTGAGCAGTGTCGACACGCTCATCGTGAACACGGCATCGTCGTGTGCATCGCATGTGGAGCATGTGCTCTATCTCGACGATACCACCACACGCAAACGCGCTTGTGAATTCACGTTCCGAACGTTCAACGTACCGTTTTTTGTGACGGCATATTGGTGTCCGACCACGCGCAAGTACCGTCAATACACGGCATGCGCATCGCTCTTCACCGATGATGTGGAGTGCACGCAACTCGAGCAACCGGCGCATTGCGAGACCGATGAGGCCTATGCCTACGCATTCACGCCCGCCGTGCTCACGCGCACGGCACGCGGCGCAGAGAACTGCGTGTCGTATCGTGAGTTCAACGACAGCGGCATGGTGTGGGCCGATCAGGTGGACCATAACATCGAGCACATGCGCGACGAAGTACGCAGCGCGCTCAGCGATGCTTGCGTGCAAACGGCCGTGGCCAACGGATTGCCCATCGAATTGCGATACGTGGGCACAACGGACGATCGCGCCATCCATCCGAAATGTCAGTACACCGGTAAAGAGTACAGCGCCCTTAAAGCGCTGGCACCGCAGATCGAGATCGACACGGCCATCGTTCCCTACATCACCACAGGCCGGCACTTCAATCGCGGAGGGTATGGCGGTAAGGCGGGAGGGAATCAGCTTCTCAGTGATCTGCGTGCATTGAACTTCGCCATCCTGTTCGACAATCTCTGTTCGTCCACCATTGACGAGTATGCGCGTTTGCGCAGGATGGGATTATTGCGTGTGCATTCGAGTGGACAGGCCATCGATCGTCGCGACTTGCCCTACACCTATAAGCGGGCGGCCGGCGTCGAGATCCGCGTGCCCGGATTTGAAGAGCGCTTCGCCGGTCGACCAATTCGAGGCGGTCGTACGATCGTACTCTGCCCGAACGAAAGGTGTAAATAGCGCTGTGCATTGGGCGATTTCGTGGAAAACGTCAGAAAATGACCGAATTCTCCGAAAACGGTGTTCTACGTAGGTCTCGTTGTAGGTGAATATCGTACCTTGAGCCGTGGACGTACTATTCTTTTCATTTTGGAAGAACGATCATGGCGGTTGACACGGCGCTGTCGAAGAACATTTTGGACCTGGTCGTTGTTCGCGACCCAAAGGTTGCATCCCGCTACAAGAACGGCGCAAAGACGCCGATCACCAACTTCATCGAAGACTACATGAACGGTCGTGTGGACGTGACGGTGGACGTGCGGAAGCTGATGCAACATCGCACCGACTACTTCACGTACAGCCTCGTGGGGCACCACGCATCGTTCATCGTGAACAAGTTCATCCCTCAACTTGTGATCCACTCCAAGAAGCAGGACGAGCGGATCGTTCGCGATCACTACGATCGTCGTAACGACTTCTTCGCCGGCTTCCTTGGCGAGCGCATGATCTACACGTCGGCGTTCTACAAGAACGGGAACGAGTCGCTCACCGAAGCACAAGACAACAAGCTCCATCTCGTTTCACAGAAGCTGCAACTCAAGCCCGGCGAGCGATTGCTCGACATCGGTTGCGGTTGGGGCACGCTGCTGGCCCATACGGCAAAGTACTATGGCACGGATACCACGGGGATCTCGATCGCCCAAGCCGGTGTGGACTATGCCAATCAGCAGATCGCCGATTGGGGCGTGAAGGACAGGGCCCGTGCGATCCGTATGGACTATCGCGCTATTCCTGCCGATAAATACGACAAGATCTCCTGTCTTGAAATGGCGGAGCACGTTGGTGTGAAGTACTTCCAGCGCTTCATGAATCAGATCTACGGTCTGCTCAAGGACGACGGTCTCTTCTACCTTCAGATCGCAGGATTGAAGGCAGGTATTCACCGTGAGTCGCTCATGTGGGGCGCCTTCATGAACGAGTACATCTTCCCCGGCGCCGATGCATCGATGCCTCTCTCCTTCGTTGTGGCCCGCCTTGAGCGCGCCGGCTTCGAGATCCACAGCGTCGAGAACGTTGGGATCCACTACTCCAAGACCATCCAGCAATGGTATGACAATTGGATGGCGAATCGCGACGCCGTGTACAACGAGTACGGCCAGTGGTGGTATCGCTGTTGGGAGATCTTCCTTGGCTGGAGCGTCGACATCGCCGCCCAAGGAAATTCCACCGCCTTCCAGATCGTCTGCAACAAGAACCGCGAGAAGTTCGACCGCAACCGTTGGATCGGTGCGGTGAATCTTGGAGAGAGAGACCTATGAACAGAGTTACAAGTGACAAGTGACAAGTGACAAGTGACAAGTGACAAGTTGGATTCTGTATTCTTGATTCTGTATTCCTCTTCGTTTCTTTAACGGCCATCCCCTGCGGCATCCTCAAGATCGCTGCACCGGATGGCCGTTTTTGTTGCTTGAACCGCGTCTTTACATATCACACAGGAGTTGAACCATGAAGATCTCCATCATTGGAAGTGGTAAGGTTGGAAGCGCATTGTTCGGTCGGCTGGTGGCAGCAGGCCACGACGTTCGCTATGGTGCGCGCTCAGAGCGTGAGCACAGTATGCCCATCGCCGATGCGGCGGCATGGGCCGATGTGGTGATCGTGGCCACGCCGGCAAAGGCCGTGCTCGAGGTTCTGCATGAGATCGCTCCGCTCATGGACGGCAAGGTTTTGATCGACGCCGTCAACAGTGTATCCGCTGTTGTCGAGGGATATGCGACCTCTACGCATGCCTTCCAATCCTTGCTACCCTCTGCCCACATTGCGAAGTGCTTCAATACTGTTGGCTACGAGACCATGGCAGATCCGACGTATGGGGATGAACGCGCCGACATGTTCATGGCGGGAGATTCTGCGCAGGCGAAAGAGGTGGCGCATCAACTGGCGTTGGATTGCGGCTTCGCTGAATGTCACGACGTGGGTGGCTCGAACCGTTACGTCGCCCTCGAGAACATGGCCATCATCTGGATCTCCCTTGCCATGGGCCAAGGCAAGGGCAGGAGCTTTGCGTGGAAGCTGCTGAAGAAATGAGAGTTTAATCTGAAGAGGAATACAGAATACAGAATACAGAATTCAACTTGTCACTCGTCACTTGTCACTCGTAACTCTACTCGTCACTCGTCACTTGTCACTCGTAACTCTACTTGTCACTCGTCACTCGTCACTCGTAACTGTTCCTACCACGATCGTAATTCTCGTAGCCTTGCCGCCTTCTTATCGAAGTGCGTTGCCATGCGACCGAGCACGTGGTCGAGGATCGTGACCGCGTCGGCAATGAAGGGGCCTTTGTTGAGCATGACGCATTCGGCGCGGGAGCTCATGGCGGCATCGGTCATTTCAGCGCGCGTGGGGAGGCCTTTCTTGACGTAGGATTCTAGCACCTGTGTTGCCCAGATCACCGGTGTGTGAGCGGCTTCGCAGAGCCACATGATCTCTTCCTGCATCTCCGTGATGCGTTCGAATCCGAGTTCAACGGCGAGGTTACCGCGGGCGATCATCACGCCGAGACGTCGGCGGGCCATGGAGTGAACGATGATGTCGGGAAGGTTCTGTACGGCGCGTCTGGTCTCGATCTTGGCGATCACGGCGATGTCGCGTGTGGTGCGTGCGTCGATCTCGTCGTGCAGACGTTCGACATCGTCGGCTGTTTGCACGAAGGAGTAGCCGACCATGTCGGCGAGTTCGACGATATGATCGAGCGAAGCCAGATCGTCCGGCGTGAGCGGATCCAGTGCGAGGTCGGTGTTCGGTGTGTTGATCCCTTGTGCCTCGCGGATCTTCTTGCCACCATGCGGTGCACGCGTGACGAGCAACAAGAGGCCTTGATCAGTCTGCCGCTCCACCACCGTTGCAACAGAGCCGTCGTCGATCCATACATCGGCGCCGATGCCGACCTGATCGATCACTTCGGGCAAGGCGCATTCAGCCGTACAGATGGCGTCGGGACTGTGTTGCGTGCCGGGACGGACGAGATGGATGCGATCTCCGGGTACGACGCGTTCACGACCTAGCACGCAACTCACCGTGGCCGTGCGGATCTTCGGACCCGGAAGGTCCATCAAAATGCGCGACGTCCGATGCGTGGTGCGCTCGGCACTGCGAATGGACTGCGTCATCCGTTCCCAGAGCTCCGGCTTCCCATGGGCGCAGTTGATACGAAAGCTATGCGTGCCGCGCTGAATGAGGTTGGCGAAGAACTCGGGCTTATCGAACGCCTCTTCCGGTACGGTGACCATCATGCGTGTGACGTAGGACGAATGCGTTGGGCCGAAGAGCAGGTCGGTGTTGGCGATGAGGTGGCGACGGCCGTCAACAAAGGCGTCGCGTGATGGACGGTGGACGGTGGTTGGAACGCCGGCAATGGCGGCAATGGTGACGATCAAGGCATCGAGTGTCTCCATCACGTGGGGCTCGATCTGTCCGAGCGACGTGAGACCACGCAACGACAACTCTTCCTGCACGTCGCGCAGATCGTGATGACGGAGGGCAAGGTAGTTCGCGAGATTGTTCATCGATGGCGACACTGTTGGGCGCTTCGAGATCGATGACCACGTGTCGAGCCTTCGCTGGGCGTCCATTTGGACGGAGGAACGAAGTGACGTGAGGGTGTCGAGGAGTTGACTGTCTGTCATACCGCAAAACTACCACACAGCGTGTTCCCGTTTGATGATGATTCAGAGAAGTGACAAATTTGACCGTAGTAATGTGGTAGTATCATTTCGAGGTATTGCGTGATGTGTTTCTGCCGTTCGATCTTGGTGGGGCTGTTGTTTGTCACCTACACACTCACTGCCCAAGAACCGCAGCGAGTGAGCATTGTTCTGTCACCGTTGGAACTTACCAGTCCGGTTGTGCGGCTTGTAGGGGAGTTCAAGGTGGCAAGGACGCATGGCATTGGTCCGGATGTGGCGGTTGGAGCCATCGATCAGGTGTTCGTGTTCGCGATCGGCGCGCAGTATGCATGGTATATGATCGGCGACTTTGACCATGGCATGCAGCTTGGTGCATCCTTGCGGTATTCGCAATCCAACGATGAACAGAACGGGATCTCATCCGTTGGCCGTGGCATTGCACTTGGTCCCATCGTTGGCTACAAGTATGTGGCACCATTTGGTCTCACGATCGGCTTGAACGGTGGACTGCTCTTCATGAGCTTGAATGCCAATGCAAAGGATACGTTTGGTGGCAGGGCTTCGGCGTCTGGCTCTGGTCTTATTCCCACTGCCGCACTATGGCTTGGCTGGACGATCTAGCGCATCACCAATCGCGTTTGTCGAATGCGCGTTTGGCGAACCACAACGGAACGGCCGTCCAAAGAACAAGGGAGCCGGCCGAGATGAGGATGCCGCGCATGGTGCCGAAGAACTGGTTGAACACGGCCCCGGTGTAGCCCATGAGTGCAGCATGGTCGGACGTGAGCGTGACGACGATACGAGCTAGGTCGACAGGGTTTAACACCACCATGGCGATCGTCGCCTCTTCAAGCGGATAGTCCGCATACTGCACGCTCACCCATAAGATGAGCCCGTCGTAGAGCACGGCAAAGAACAGCCACATCACAAAGGCCACACCCATGCTCATGGCCTTGTCGGCAATGACGATGCCCACCAAGAACGACAAGGCAAAGAAGACGATGGTGAGCACATTGCCCGACACCATCAGGGCGACGATCGTTGGGTCAGCGATGAGTCCGTGTGCCGCCATTGGGATGCCAACGCCAAGGGTGAAGGCGGCAAGGAAGGGGATGACAACACCAAGCCACAGCGCAGCGAAGACACTGCTCCGTCGAACCGGCTGCGTGAGGATGAGCTCGATGAACTCGCGACTGTTATGAAGATGCAACGTGCCGAACATAGAGGCACCGAGCGGAATGAGCAGGAGGACGATGTTCATGAGGCCCACCACCGTCTTGGCCTCACCTGCTGTGAAGCGTAACAGTCCCTCGGTGAGGAGGATGAAGAAGAAGACGTAGAGGAGCACCCACTTGCTGCGGGCAATGTCCTTGAGGGCGAAGCCAAGAAGTTTTCCGATCATGATGCCCTCTGCTTCTGTTGTGCGTCAAGCATCATCGTTGCGATCGAGCGCTCGAGGGTCGCATCTCCGGTCTGCGCGAGCAGGGTTGCAACCGTGCCGTCGAATACCTTGGTGCCCTCGTGCAAGAAGATGGCACGGTCGGCCAGCTCCTGGATCTCGCTGAGGACGTGCGAGGTGATCAGTACCGTGGCGCCGTTCGCTCTTGTGTCCATGATGAGATCCTTGAGCACGCCCGTCGAGATGGGGTCGAGGCCGGCCGTAGGTTCATCAAGGAGCAACACACGTGGTTCGAACATGAGGGCAATGATGGCGCCGACCTTTTGACGTGTTCCGCCCGAGAGTGCGCGCATGGGTTTCTTGAGATGCGGACCGAGATCGAATCGCTCGATCAGGGCGGTCTTGCGCGTCGACGTGGTCGAACGCACTCGCTCGATCATAGCGAAGAGATCGAGTGGCGTGAGATTGTCGGGGTATTGGGCGATCTGCGACATATAGCCGAGTTCACGACGACCCTGAGCCGAACCGATGGCCGAGATGCCGTTGATCGAGATCGTTCCGGAATCCGGACGGACAAGACCGAGGATGCACTTCATGAACGTGGTCTTGCCGGAACCGTTCGGTCCGATCACAGCGGTGACGCTATGATCCGGAACATGAACGTTCACATCGCGGAGCACGTGCGAATGCTTGAAGGACTTGGAGAGGGATGTAATGTCGATCATGGTCTGCTGCGTGGAGGTCGCATTCGTGGTGATACATCGACGAACGTTTCGGGAGTGACCGATGGCATGACCTGCTCCGCCACGTCAAGTATGCTGATGAATAAACTGTGCATGAGCATGACGCTTGAGGGGATCTGCTCGACGAGCATGGAGTAGAGACGGACCGGATGATGGGGCACGTCGCCAATGCCGTCCTTGTTCAGATCATATCCTTCGTAGGCACTCCAGAAATTCCGGTGGAAGGTGTTCAACGACGTGGTGGAATTCGTGGTGACGTCGAACGTGTTCCCGTCGAAGACGCAGTTGCGAATGGTGTTGCCAATGCAATTGCCCATCATGCGCATCGCATAGCCATTGTAGCGGAACTCGCATCCTTCGATGAGGATGGATGTGGCACCTTCGGCATGAATGGCGATGCTGTTCCGCACAAATCGACAGTTGACCATGTGTCCGCGGGTGATCTCCTTGAGCAGAATGCCATAGGCCGCATCGCCCCAATTGTCCTGAAAGAGATTGTCTTCCATGTACACTTCATGCGTGAACATCACGGCCACACCCGAGCCGTTGTTCACAAAGGCATTGTGCTTGTAGGAACAACTGTCCGAGAACATGAAGTGCAGTCCGTACCGGTTGTTGGACTCTGAGTGATTGGAGAGCACCGTGCCATGATGCACGAACTCGAAGTAGATGCCGTCTCGCCAACCGCGAACATCGTTCCCCTCGACAAGGATGTTCCGACTCGTCCACAAGTGAATGCCGTTACCGGTGGACGACTCCTCTTTACCGCTTGAACGCAGGACGTTGTAGGCAATGGTACAGTCCTCGCTCTTCGAGAGATAGATGCCGAAGTATCCGTTCTCGACCGTGCATCGCTCGATGGTGATGCGACGCCTGTCGTACACCTTGATGGCGGCATTGTCCTCTGTGTACGCCACAGCGACGTTGCGAATGGTAAGTCCGCGGATCAATACATCGTCCGCATGCACGGAGATCACCGAGCTTCCACGTTTGTGTGCGTCGATCACCGCACCCGATGCTCCGAGCACCGTACACCGAACGCCGATCACAAGGTCTGTCTCCTGATAGACCCCTGCTGCGATGTGCACCGTATCACCTGCCTGTGCACGCGCGAAAGCCTGCGCCACCGTGCCGCCCTTCACAACCCTGATCGTGGTCGCACCAAGGGTCTGCACGGCAAGAAGAAGGACAAGGAGGGTGGCGAGTTTCATTGGAATGCGTATCCGAGCGAAAGGGTGAAGGTGCGTCCCTTTGCGGGGACGTTGCGAATGCTCGTGTGTTCGTGATAGAACGTGTCGAACACATTCAAGAGTCCGCCACGTACGGTCAGTCGTTCGAAGAACGTTGCAGCGGCCGTAAAGTCAAGCAGGGCAAATCCGGGCGTTGTGTCTTCCGGAAGGATGCGTTGCGACGCGTTCCGTTGCGGCGCCACGAACCGTCCTTGTGCGGCCACCCATGCGGCGGCATCACCAAGAGCGATCCGAAGTGTGGCCTGCGGTGCGGGGATGAGCGGTAGGTTCTCCGTTTCCGTGATCATCGAGGCTTGCGTGGCATTCATGGTGCCGGATGCTGTCCATGCGTCCGACATACGCCACGTCCACCGAAGCGAGGCCGAGAACAACTGTGCACTGCCGATGTTGTGGTATTGACGGATGAGCACAGACGGATCTTCATCGGCCGCAGGCGCTGCGGCGATGTAGTCGTTCACGCGCGTTGCCGAGAACATCACGGCAAGGGCAACGTCTTCCGAAGCATACTGCGATCCCACTTCGGCATTGTACGAGGTCTCGACGGAGAGATCGGGATCGCCGATGGTGATGATGTTCGAACCCGGATCGTAGAGATAGTATCCGTATTGCTCGATGTGCGTGGGTAGACGTTGTGCTCTTCCAACTCCAAAGCTCCACTGCAACGCGTCCGACGTGCGATAGTAGAGCGATGCGCCGATCGATCCGGCCACGAGCAGTGGATCGAAGTTCGATACGGGAGCATAACTGCCGAGGGCTGTGCGAGAATCGGCGTCTTCGAGCGAGCGCTTCGAGCCCTCAAGACGTCCATTCACACGCAACGTGATCGATTCCGAGAGGAGATGTTCATACACGGGAGCAAGGGCGATGGTGGTCGCTCGTGCATTGCCGATGGTGACAAGGGACGACTGTACGTTCGGATTCGCCAATGGGATCATGAACATGTCGGCATAGGCATGCATGGTAAATGCATCGAACGTGATCGTCAGCAGGTCGTCGCCAATGGTAGTACTGATATCGCCGATGGTGCCGATGGTCGTTGTGACGCCATACATGGGCATGTACATGCCGGGCATGAACGGACGTGATTCGATCTCCGACACGGAGCGCGATGAGTCGTCCATCCAGTGGCGAACATGATTGCCGTACAGCTTCCACGTGAGCAGGGTCCCGTGGGCAAAGGACTGTTTCCAGTCAACACTTCCAATGATGGCCTCGGCACGACGGGTATCCATGTACATGGAGGGAAATCCAACGTCGGTGGCGAGGTCTCCGATGAACGATGCGGTGAGCGTTTGTGATGTACCTGCCTTCCATGATGCGGCAAGTGCAAGGTTGTGCTTTGTGAAGCCTGAGATGCCGATGGTCGTATCGTCGCCGGCCTTGTAGTCGTGCGCGTCGCGGAACGTGTAGCCGACGCGATAGGCCACATCGCCACGCATGCCTTGCCCCGTGCCACCATCCGACGAGCAACGGAGCCGACGTCCGTTGGCGTTCGCATCATAGCTGAGTTCGGCGGCGGCGCGCAACGGTCCACCGAGCGGCGGTTGTTGCATCGTGAAGTTCAAGGAGCCACCAAGCGTTGAGCCGTAGCGCACATCGCCCGTTCCCTCGGTGAGTTGCAGAGTGCGAACGTTGTCGAGTTCCACATAGGATGTTGCGGGATCCATCTTGTCGACGCAGGCGGAGTGGATCTTCATACCGTCGATCGACATGGAGAGTTGTCCTCCGCGAAGTCCTCGAACGATGGGCTCGCAGGCAAAGGCCGCACGCTGAATCAGTCCTGCACCGCCCTGCGTCATCAGATCGTCAACGCTTCGCATTTGTGAGCGTGGCGTTCCCGGTGCACAGACCGTTGCGCAATTGTCGGCCTCGACCACGACTGTCTGCTTCGTATACCGCGCCGTGTCCTTCGTAACAGTGTCTGAGCTCATGGAGAGAGCAAGGAGCGGTATGGTGGCAAGGAAGATCAAAGAGCGATGGGGAAGTCCGCCGAGCCCAGAGGCTCATCTGCCTTCGTGACTGTGGTGCCGATCACCCACGCACCCTTCATGATGAGATTCACACTTGCCGAGTAGTGGCCAACGCCGGTTGACACGGGTTGTACGTTGCCGGGAGAGCCATGCCCCATTGATGGCATGTGTGGTGCGATGGAGATCGACATATCGTCGCGCGACGTGTACACCGTATGATCGCTGGTACTGTAGACGATGAAGTTGACAGCATTCATACCGATCACCGGTTGTGGTGGCGGTACGAAGCAGACGATGAACTCATGCGTGCCACTGGTGAACGTTGCAACATTCGACGATGGTGCCACGGACACTGGAATGCTTACGGAGATCTCTTCGTCGCGAACGTGGTTGTGCACGTTCAAACGCACCGTCCATGCCTCCTTGCTGCCTTGCATATGCAAGACCGTGCCCACCTTCCACATGTTGTCGACGGTGGGCTCATGACAGCCGCACTGTTCCACCGGTGCACGGTGATGAAGCGAGTCCATGTCCATGGCACAGTCCACGTCGACGTGGGCATTGGTGACGACCTGCTTCGTCGACGCATCGATCACCTTGATGTAGAGCTCGTTGTAGCCGACAACGAGCTGCCGCTTTGCATAGAGCTCAACGTTTGTTGCGCCTTCTGTTGCAGTACCGAGCAATAGATAGTCCGAAGGAGTGGTCTGCTGTGCCGGTTCCGTGGTGGATGTACAGGCAGACATCACAATGAGCGCAAGGAGAAGTGCCAGCGTTTTCATAGGAGGAAGATAAAGAAAATGACGAGTGACAAGTGACGAGTGACAAGTGACGAGTGACAAGTGACGAGTGACGAGTGACAAGTGACGAGTGACAAGTGGTCAGTGCAGCGATCCGGCATCGCGCATGGCATCGTTCCATGTACGATCTTCACCCGTGAAGCTGATCTGTGCGCGATGTCGCTCTTCGTCTGTGGCGAAGGCTGCGTAGTTCAGACCCATGGGCGACTTGATCATTGGGCTATACAGGAAGAATGCCTGCGATGCATCGATGAGCGTTCCAGGACGGATGAAGTCCGTCACCCAGAGGGAGTGGATCCCATCCATGCCACCAGGGCGTGCCAAGACCCATTGCGCCAGGCATTCAGGACTATCGAAGACCATCACCTTGCCGGTGTTGGCAACAGCCTCTGCACCGAACTTCTGGTCTTCGATCTCCATCTTGCACTGCGCACATTGATCATGGCCGTAGCGCAATGGTTGCGGTGATGGCTTCGAACAAGCGGTAAGAAAGAGGGCGAACAGAACAAGAGCGATCGATCTCATGATGGTTCAACGCGTGGTTTCATGAAACATGCAGCAACAGTGAGCGCCATGCCAAGGCCAAGCACCATGAAGCCGGTGTCGGGCCACGATCGCGCAGTGAAATTCAACAGTACCTTGGTGCCGATGAGCGGCGGCACATACGTCATATCCTCGATCTTGATGATGGCATGCGGATCGAGATTCGTTCCGTAGTCCACTTCCCATTGGTAAAAGTCGTATAGACCAACGCAACCAGCGATCGCAACGATGACAAGCCAACCGATCACGACCTTGCGTTTGCCAATGAGGGCGGCGGCAAGGCCGATCACGGACAGTGCGATCACCAAGGGCGGCATGATCTTCAGTTCCTTGATACTATCCGGCTCAATGCGCTTCATACCGATATAGTGGTTCAGGTTATTGATGTTGCCAAGGTCGTTCTCCTTCTTCCCCTCGATCTTATTGATGTAGATCTTCATTCCAAGGCCGTAGGGCGGCGGATACTGTGGGGCCTCGAGCTCGATGCTCCACATGGGAAGGATGAAGAGCAGCAGGGGGGAAAGGGCACCGAGGACGACGAGAAGACGGGCAAGTGGTTTCATAGTGATGGGGGTCCGCCGACAGCGGAGAGAGGGGCGAACCCGCTCTCCCCGCTGTTCAGTGGAGTGGTCTTAGTTATGAGTAAGAGGAGCGTTCGATCCGGCTGCGGAGACGCGGACATATCCTTGCATCTCTTGGTGAAGAGCCGAACAGAAGTCCGTGCAGTAGAACGGATGGATGCCGGGATACTTCGGCTCCCACTTCAGCGTGAGTGTTTCACCCGGCATGATGAGCAGCTCGGAGTTGTTGTTGCCGATCACTGCAAAGCCGTGCGGAACATCCCAGTCTTGCTCGAGATTCGTGATGTGCCAGTACACAACGTCGCCCACCTTGACGCCCTCGATGTTGTCGGGCTTGAAGTGCGAACGAATGGCCGTTGCATAGATGTGGACCTCGTTGCCTTTCCGTTCAACACGACAGTCCTTTTCCGAGCGTGTGACGTACGGATGGTTGTTGTCCTTGAGTTGGAAGACCTTCACTTGCTTGCTCTGGATCAGTTCGGCTGGCAGAGCCTGTGCATAGTGCGGTTCGCCGATCGTTGGGAAGTCGAGCAACAGCTTCATCTTTTCACCAGAGATATCGTAAAGCTGTGCAGACTGCGTGAGCTCCGGTCCTGTTGGCAAGAACCGGTCCTTCGTGATCTTGTTGTAGGCGATCACATACTTGCCCCAAGGCTTCTTGGAGTCGCCGCCAGGAATGCAGAGGTGCCCGATCGAGTAGTACGTTGGTGCGCGGTCGAGAACCTTGAAGTCCTTGAGCGACCATTTGACGATCTCCGATGAAACGAACATCGATGTGTAGGCATTGCCCTTGCCATCGAATTCCGTGTGCAGAGGTCCGAGGCCCGGCTTCTTCACTTCGCCGGCAAGACAGTCCTTGTAGTTCAACACAGGGATACCGTCGATCTCTTTGTCGAATTTCTTTGCCTCGATCGAGGCGATCATCTTGGAGTACGACATCACAGGGATCACCGTAGCGAGCTTACCGCCACCAACGATGAGCTCACCGGAAGGATCCACATCGCAGCCGTGTGGGCTTTTTGGTGTTGGCATGTAGTAGATGATGCCCGGACATTCAGCCGGCGTGAGGATCGTCACACCGTTCTTGATCTCGGATGATGCCATTTGCGTCTTGTCGTTGAAGACGTTGTGTGCATACTTGGCATCGATCTTCTTGCCCTTGCCTTGTGCAACGTACTCTTCGCATTTCTTCCAGTTGATGGCGGCAATGAAGTCCTTGTCGTTCTGACTTGCATTGGCCTCGAGCATCGTGTTCGCCTGCTCGGAGTTATAGCATGAGAAGAACATCCAGTCATGCGATGGACCCTTGCCGGCATGGGCCAGATCGTAGTCGAATCCCGGCACAAGGATCTGGAACGAAAGGTCCATGGCACCCGTGGTCTTGTCCACCTTGATGAAGCTGATGGTGCCCTTGAAGTTCTCCTTGTACGAGGCAATGCTCACATCCTGGTTTGGAACAGGAAGCGAGAAGCGCGTACCGGCTACAACGTATTCGCTGTTCTCGGTGGTGAATGGCGAAGAGTGATTTCCGGAGCTGTTCGGGAGTTCGATGATCTCCTTCGTGCGCATGTCGGAAAGATCGATGCGGGCAACACGCGGTGTGTTGTTCGCATTGCCGAAGATCCACTTGCCGTCCGGCGATCCGTCGCTCATCGAGAGTTCAGGGTGATGGAAGTCGTCCCACGGAATGAAGCCGTGCGATGTGTTCAACATGGGCTTGGTCTCTTCCGAGAATCCCCATCCTTTTTCAGGGTCGACGGAGAACACAGGGATTACGCGGAACAGACGTCCGCTTGGAAGGCCGTACACGGCCAACTGTCCACTGAATCCGCCCGACACGAAGTTGTAAAATTCGTCGTACTTGCCCGGAGCAACATAGACACGTGCGGCTGCATCACCTGCTGCGCCGATATGTGCCTTATCGCCCTCGGAACATCCCGAGATGATGAGAGCGAACAACGACAGCGCCATGGCCGCCGTCAACGATCGTATCCTTTTCATAGTACCCACTCCAGAGTTGAAGAATGTGATGTGATCTGATCTTACTTGCGTTCGTCTCCGGCCTTGCGAAGGAATTCAAGAACATTACGTGCGTCTTTTTCGTCGACACTTTGATTCGGCATCTTCAAGAGATACGTCTGCAGCAAGCACTGCACAGTGTCGTCGTTGTTGATCATGGTCTCGGTGTCGAGGATCATGTTCATGATGTATTCAGGTGGGCGGCGTTGCGTTACCTGACCAAGGGCCGGTCCCACATAGCGCTCGTCGAGCTTGTGACATGCAGTGCACTTCACATCGAAGATGTCTGCGCCGGCCTTGGCCATCACGGGGTCAACGGTTGGTGCCACGTCCACATGCTGGATCTTGTAGTACGACGGCTTTGCCTTGGTGGCTTCTTCTGCGGGCTGTCCGGCAGCGCCTTCTTCCGCTTTCTGCTGTGAACACCCGCCAAGAGCAAGGGCAACAAAGGCGGCAAGGGTGATGATGCGTTTCATGACGGATCCTAGAGAATAGAGAGGAGAGGTTGATCGAGTTTTGCGAAGAGCACGGCATTCTCGATGAACACGTGCTGCATCAGATCGTCGCAGAATTCCTGCAAGAGATGATAGACGGCTTGATGGGTCTGACATGCGCCCGGCGGTGGTGTGAAGTTGTTCGTGATGGCACGCATCCGCTCAAGCTTCTTGCCCACATCGGTGTGTTCCATTTCGTGCTTGTTCACCTCGAGGCGCATGGAGGCAAGGAGCGATGCATCGAGCGGTTTGCCGCTGTCCTTGGCATCCGACATTGCTCGCATGTGCGGAAAGAGATGTTCTTCCTCGTCCTGCAAATGTCCTTGCAACGTCTGCACGAGATCTTCGAAGAGCTCACCAATGGCATGGATCTCCGGGAAGCGCTCACCGTGCTTCGTGCGGACCTTCGTGAGCTTCTCACGGATCACCGGTGTGGCCGCGCGTACATAGTCGTGATGATTGTGCAGGATGTAGTCAACAAGAAATCCCGTCTTCCAGAGATCCATATGGAGTGAGGCATTCCCGTCGTTCGAGCTCAAGGCATCGAGGGCCTGTTGAACGGTGGCAAGGTCTGCCGATGCGGTGGCGCATGCTTCTTCAAGCGTGCGTTTGCCGCCACAGCAATAGTCGATGCCGTTACGAAGGAACACGGCCGATGCCGAGGGGAGGGTGCGAACGATGTCGCTGACCGTCATGGAGCTGTTCATGGTATACAAGACCTTTTAGAGATAAGAGACTCACAAGTCACAAATGATTCGGTCGTTCACACAAACTGATGCGAAAACCTTCCTTTTCGATGCGTCGCGCAAGGTCGTACAGACTCGTCGAAGTGAACAAGAGCTGCAACCGCTTACGTTCTACCGCCCACGCCGTATGAAGAGGACAGGGTTTTGCGTTCCCACAGCCAGGTAAACCTAAGATACATTCGCTGAATAACGATGCTCCGTCCATGTGGACGATGATATCGTACAACGTGATGGCCTTCGGATCCCGACCCAACGCCACGCCACCTTTCGCACTTCGCTGCGAGACCAGGATGCCGGCTTGTGAGAGCTGCGCCAGGATCTTCTTGAGGAAGTGATAGGGGATCGTCAACTCCGTTGCCACTTGCGAGATGGGCAGGTAGGAGCCTTCCTTGCCGTTGATCGTGAGATAGGCAAGCGACTGAATGGCGTACATGGAAGCTTTTGACAGCATTCGAGGGATTTGATTGGGGATAAACGACTCTCCTATCACGAATATAGGGACTTTTCTGGGCGACTGCAAGTGCCCACGAAAAAAAAGTGTGACAGAACCCCTACGATAACCTAGTTTACGATTCTCTATGGCACTGATCGATCGAAAACGTCGCCGGAATTCCGCCTCGCACACCATGCGAGTCGGTATGATGCTGCATCAAGCGGCGTCACGCTGGCAACGCCTGGCGAATGAAGCGCTCTCGGAAGTGGGCATCAACCACACCCAGTACGTGATCCTCTGGGGCATTCATACGATGTCTATCGAAGGGATCACGCCAACGCAGGTGGAGCTTTCTGCCTATACGGGCACCGACGTGATGCTCACCTCGAAGTCGCTGCGGACGTTAGAAGAGTTGGGTCTCGTGGTTCGCGTCTCCCATCCGACCGACACCCGCGCCCGCTGTATCTCCCTCTCCGAACAAGGGTTCTCGACATTCCATCAGGCAGAGACTCTCATCCTCGACGTCGAACAACGCTTCTTCGGCAACGCAGACCCATTGACCCTACGCACGGACCTTGTGCCCCTTCTTTCGAACACAGCACCTTAGCGGCACTTCTCTCGTCACTTCTCTTTAACTCGTCACTTCTTTTTTCCTTCTCATTTCCTTCTTTTTTCGCTCTCTTTTCCTTCTTTTTTCGCTCTCTTTTCCTTCTTCACTCAACTATGCTTCACTACATCCGCACAGCATCCCTCCGTCCGCACGTGACCGTGGCCGATCCTGTGGCGAACGTCCGGTCGATCCTCTCTCTTGCCGACCAATGTGTGGCGGAAGGTGTGAACGTGGCCCTGTTCCCGGAGCTCTGTCTTACGGGCTACACCTGTGCCGATCTCTTCCGATCGCCGGATCTGCTGCAAGCCGCCGAGCTTGGCATTGAGCGCATTCGGGAATGGTCCGAGCAAGGCGGTCCGCTCATCGTGGTCGGTGCACCCCTTCAGGTGGGGACGAAGCTCTACAACTGTGCCATTGCCATCTGCAACGGATCCATCCTTGCCGCCTTCCCAAAGACCTTTCTTCCGAATTCCAATGAGTACTACGAGGCACGCTGGTTCGCCAGTGGGGCGGGGTTGCAACAGGACACGGTTCGACTCTGCGGTGTGGATGTGCCGATCGGTGCAGACCTTTTACTTGTTGATGCAAATGACCCGACGTTGACCATCGGCGTGGAGATCTGTGAAGACCTGTGGGTGGCCGAGCCGCGCAGTGGCGCCATGGCCGTTGCCGGTGCCACCATGATCTTGAATCCGAGTGCCAGTAACGAGATCGTCGGCAAAGCTGCGTATCGGCGTTCTTTGGTGACCATGCAGAGCGCGCGCACCTACACGGCCTACGTGTATGCGAGCGCCGGCGCATGGGAGTCCACCACCGACACGGTCTTCTCCGGTCACTGCATGATCGCAGAGGCAGGCGAGATGCTTGGCGAGGAGGCAGGGCTGAGCTTGCAGGAGGCGGTCGTTGTGGTGGACGTGGATCTGGACCGACTGGTGAGCGATCGAATGGCGGACACGTCGTGGTCGCAACAACATGCATCGGTAGCGTTTCGAACGATCGACATCGAATTGCCCACGACCACCCGAACATCGATCCAGCGTCCTATCGATCCCATGCCTTTTGTCCCGTCATCCGATGCCGACCGCAATGAGCGGTGTCGGGAGATCATCACCATTCAGGCCACCGGACTGGCCGTGCGGCTTGAGCGGGCACGCGCGACAACGTGCGTGGTGGGGCTCTCGGGTGGACTCGATTCGACCCTTGCCCTGATCGTGTGCGAGCGCGCCATGACAATGCTCGGACGGTCGATGTCAGACATCCACACGGTGACGATGCCGGGCTATGGAACCACAGAGCGTACCCTCGTGAATGCACGAGCACTGGCGGCATCGATGCAGTGCACCCTGCACGAGATCAGCATCCTCCCGGCCGTCGAGCAACATTTTGCCGATATCGCGCATGATGTCAACGATCATTCTGTGGTGTTCGAGAATGCCCAGGCGCGGGAACGGACGCAGATCCTGATGGATATGGCCAATCAACACAACGGACTGGTGATCGGCACGGCCGACCTGTCGGAGATCGCCTTGGGATGGAGCACCTATAATGCCGACCACATGTCCATGTATGCCGTGAATGCCGGAGTGCCCAAGACCCTGGTGAAGTACCTGATCGGCTGGTATGCAGACCAAGAGGAGAATTCCCTGCATCGGGTGGCCTTGCTCGACATCCTGGCCACGCCCATCTCACCGGAACTGCTCCCACCCTCGGCCGAAGGGGGTATCGCGCAGCGGACCGAGGACGTGGTGGGGCCATATGAGCTGCACGATTTCTTCCTGTACCACCACATACGCATGCATGCCAGCGTCCAAAAGATCTTTGTGCTTGCTTGCATGGCCTTCCAAGAGCGATATTCGAAGCATGAGGTGGCCACGTGGCTACGCGTCTTCCTGCTGCGCTTCACTACGCAGCAATTCAAGCGGTCGTGCATGCCCGATACCATCAAGGTTGGTAGGATAGCCCTTTCACCCCGGGCAGATTGGAGAATGCCAAGCGATGCCAGTGCGTCGGTTTGGCTCGATGAGCTCGATCGCTTCTTAACTGACGGTCAATTTTCGTAGGTTTGCCTTGTGGCACAAACACATGCAAATAACAAACCGATCATTCGGATCGTGATCGCAGACGATCACGAGATATCCCGGATCGGAATTCGTCGACTTCTATCGATCTCTCCCGAGATCGAGATCGTGGCCGAGGCCGTTCACGGCGGTCAGACCGTCGATCTTGTCAAGTCCCTCAAGCCCGACGTGGTGCTGATGGACGTTGTCATGCCAGGCGTGTCCGGCATCGAAGCCGCACAGCGAATCAAGCAGGATGCCCCCGATGTGCATGTGATCATGCTCAGCTCCGCCGAAGACGAACAGTCGGTCGAGCGGGCCTTGTTCGCCGGCGCCGACGGTTACCTGTCCAAGGAAGTGACGTCGCAAGAACTGGTGGATGCCATTCGTGCCGTCATCCTCGGAGAGCGCGTCTTCAGCCGCAGCATCCTGAATCGACTCGAGGGCAAGGCCCAGTCGAATGCCGGCGGTGACATGCCGATCAGCCTGACGAAGCGCGAAGAAGAGATCGTCTCGCTCGTTGCAAAAGGAATGACCAGTCAGGAGATCGCCAAGAAGCTCTTCATCTCGCCTCGTACCGTGGAAACACATCGCGCTCGCATCATGGACAAGCTTGGCGTGAACAATGCCGCAGGTCTTGTGCGGTTCGCCCTACTCCATAGCGCCTATTTCAATCTCAACAAGCATTCGTCAGATAGCTGACGGTGAACCCCGTATCGCAGTATCTGCGCCCTGATGTAGTAGCTCGACTGGGCTCACTCGAATTGCGTGCGCGCATGGTGGTGGAAGGCTTCATCACCGGACTGCACCGCTCACCCTTTCACGGATTCAGCGCCGAGTTCTCCGAGCATCGCGCCTATCGGCACGGAGATGAGCTCAAGCATATCGACTGGAAGATCTACGGTAGAACCGACCGGTACTACGTCAAGCAATTCGAAGAAGAGACCAATCTCCGTTGCCTCGTGGCCGTTGATGCCAGTGCATCCATGCGCTATGCATCCGAAGGGATGATCAGCAAGTTCGACTATGCCACATCGATGGCCGCAGCCTTGATGTATCTGGTGCTTCGACAACGCGATGCTGCAGGCCTTGCCGTGTACAACACGGACGTGGTCTCCTATCTGCCGCCACGGTCGAAGATGTCGTACATCCAGGACCTGTTGCGCACGTTGGGCAGCGTCACTCCATCGGAACGTACAGGCACGGCAACGTCGTTGCATCATGTTGCAGAGCGTTTGTCGCGACGCGGACTCGTCGTGATCATCAGCGATCTGTTCGACTCCGCCGAAACGATCCTTTCCTCCCTCCGACACTTCCGCCACGACCATCACGATGTGTTGGTGATGCACGTGATGGATCCGCGCGAAGTGGACTTCGACCTTGGCGCTGCTTCGGTGTTCAAGGACATGGAAACGGGCGAAGAACTCACAACACAACCGCAGATGTTGCAGCGATCGTATCAACAAGTGGTGGCAGACTTCTGTCAGACCATCCGACGCGGTTGCTTCGACCAGAACATCGACTATGTTCGTCTCACAACGAACACGCCCTTTGATGTGGCACTCACAGAATACATTGCATCACGAGCACGAGTACGAGGATGAAGGCGCACGGACTGCATACTGCCATCGTTACACCATTCACGCAACAAGGCGAACTCGATCGCACTGCCTTTCTTCGACTGCTCGACATGCAGATCGATGCAGGTGTTGATGGCGTGGTGGTCTGCGGATCCACAGGCGAAAGTGCCACCACCACCACGGCAGAGAAGATCTTGTTGTGGACGTGGGCCGTGGAGCATTGTGCCGGTAAGATCAGCGTGACGGCAGGCACGGGCACGAACGACACGCGAACAACGATCGAACTCACACAGGCCGCGAAGACTGCGGGTTGTGATGCGGCGCTCATTGTCTGTCCGTATTACAACAAGCCCTCACAGCACGGCATCATCGCGCATTACACGGCCGTTGCCAACGCTGTTGACATTCCGATCATCCTGTACAACATCCAAGGTCGCACGGGCGTGAACATGACGGCCGAAACGCAAGTGGCCATCGCTCGCGCATGTCGCAATGTGATCGCCACGAAAGAGGCCTCACAGAACCTTGAACAAATGTGTCAGATCATCGCACAAGCGCCGGAGCATTTCTCTGTGCTCGCCGGTGATGATTCACTCGCACTGCCGGTGATCGCTTGTGGCGCGACCGGCGTGATCGCCGTGATGTCCAACTATCAACCCCGCACGTTCGGTGCATTGATCCGCGCTGCCTTGTCGGGAGATCTTGCAACGGCACGCCGACTGCAAGCACAGCTCATGCCGTGGTATGTCGTGAACTTCATCGAGCCGAATCCCATTCCCGTGAAGTACATCATGCATGCACGCGGTTGGATCAATGACGTGATCCGACTCCCGCTGGAACCCGCGACCGCAGCAACACGCAGCACTCTTGATGCCATGCTCGCTCAGTTACCACACGACGCATAATGGCCGCAATGCCATTCCCGAAGATCATGGGCGTGTTGAATGTGACGCCCGATTCCCTCTCCGATGGAGGACGGTTCTCGTCACGTCGTGATGCTGTTGACCATGCCTTGATCATGATCGATGAAGGCGCCGATGTGATCGACGTTGGCGGCGAGAGCACCCGTCCAGGCGCTCTGCCGGTAGATGTCGACGTTGAACTCGAGCGCGTGATCCCCGTGATCGAAGGCATCCGATCCATTCATCCGACCATTGAGATCAGCGTGGACACAGCGAAGGCCATGGTGGCCAACGAGGCCGTGGAGGCCGGCGCCACGATGATCAACGATGTGACGGCAGGTCTGGGTGACCCGCTCATGTTCCTCTGCGCAGCGAGTCTGCGCGTGCCCTTCATCGTGATGCATATGCAAGGTGTTCCGCGCACCATGCAGGACGAGCCCACCTATGCCGACGTTGTCACCGAAGTGTACGACATGTTGCGTGAACGCGTCTTGGCGGCACGCGAGGCAGGGATCAGGGAGGTATGGGTGGACGTGGGTATCGGCTTTGGCAAGACGCTTGAGCACAACCTGACGTTGCTTCGCAACCTTGCCACCTTCAATGACCTTGGACCGCAGGTCGTGGGCATCAGTCGCAAACGATTCCTTGGTTCGATCACCGGGATCGACGAGCCCGAGCAGCGGGATACGGCAACAGCGTTGATGCATGCCTTGCTTCTGCAGCACCAGGCACGCATGGTCAGAGTTCACAATGTGAAGATGATCGCAGAATTGCGAAAGCTCTACGAAGCGCTCAATCTCTAACGCGATACTGATGCACTTCGATGCCGTACTTGCGGATCTTGTTGTGCAGCGTTTCTCTGCTCACACCAAGAACGGCCGCGGCCTTGCTCACGTTGCCCTTACAACGTTCGAGCGTCTTCTCGATCTTCATTTTATCGACCATGGCGAGATCGTCCTTCAAGGACCGATCGCTGGAGATCATGGTGGAATCGCCGTTCGACGGAGTTGACGAGGGTGTGACCACCGTATCGTGCTGCACCACGGAGGTCTTCATGATGCGATGCAGATCGGCCACTTCCAGTTGATCGGTGGCTGTGGTCTGCAAGGCAACGCGAAGCACGCTTGCGAGCTCGCGCACGTTTCCCGGCCACTCACGTTCTTGAAGATACTCGACGGCCGCCATCGAGATCGTCTTCACGTCGCCCATCTCGCGATTGTGCTTCGTCAGGTAGAAGTCGGCGATCAACGGAATATCGTCGCGACGTTCTCGCAACGACGGGATGTAGATCTCGCACTCGCGCAACCGGTGATAGAGCTGCTCGCGGAAACGTCCTTCTTGCATGTTGGTCACAAGGTCTCGGTCAGTGGCCGAGACGAAGCGTATGTCGACGTCCTCTGTTTCCACCGAACCTACGCGGCGCACGGCCTTCTGCTCGGTCGGGAGCAGAAGATTGGCCTGAAGTTCCAGCGGCATGTCGCCGATCTCATCCAGGAAGAGCGTTCCCTTGTGTGCTTGATGGAAGAGCCCGCGCTTGTTGTCCATGGCACCGGAGAAGGCGCCCTTGACGTGACCGAACAACTCGCTTTGAAAGAGTTCGCGCGGGATGTTGGGAATGTCCACAGTGATGAACGGATGCTTGGCACGTCGACTCACACTATGCAAGGCATGAGCAACGAGTTTCTTTCCCGTGCCCGTCTCACCGGTGATGAGAACGTTCAGATCCGTACGTCCGTAGCGCAATACCTTATCGGCAACTTCCATCATGGCTTGACTGCGCCCGATGATGCCTTGCGTTTCGATCAGTCGTCGTAGCTCTTCGTTCGAGTTCTCGGTCTGCACGCGTTCGAGTGCGGCCTTGAGCACATCGACGAGTCGCTCATTGCTCAGCACGGACTTCTCGATGAAGTTCATGGCACCAAGCTTGGTGGCCTTCACGGCCGTCTCGATCGTGCCCTTGCCGGAGATCATGATCACCGGAACAGAAGGGTAGTTCTTGATCGAGTGACCGAGCATGTCGATCCCCGAGAGATTGGACATGCTTCCGAACTCGATGTCGAGTAACATCAATCCCACCTCGCGCGCATGCGAGTCCAGATAGGCCATGGCCGATTCAGGACTGTTGCGGACCTCCGTTTGCCAGCCCTGACCGTGCACGATCTCGGCAAGGGTAGAACTGAAGTCGGAGTTATCGTCGACGATGAGAATTTTCATTGGTGTAGAGTGCTCAACGATCGCGGGTGACGAGGCGCTGGAGCGAATCGAATTCGGCGCGGAAAAATCTGCTCTGGAAGGTCGGAATGTCTGGATTCCAGACAACCCTTAAATATACGTCCGTTTTGGGATTCACATATTCAACATAGCGTGCGCGAACCCCGCGAACGTTCATGGCCTGCGTTTTCAAATAGGCGGTTTTCACGGCTTCGGCACGCTGACAGTATTCTTGCGGGTCGGCGGCGGTCAGGTAGACCGTGTCGGTGCGCTTGTCCGTGTTTGTCTCCAACCGGAAGATCTCGCCCTTCGTGTTCATGAGGTAGGCATCCACCGTATGCGCCGAATCGTCCTCGGTACCCCAGCGCACGGAGAGCTCGCGCTGCGCTTCGGTGATGCAGGGCGCAACGGCGGTAGGGCGCGGACGTGTGGTGGTGGTGCACGAGGCGCCCAACAGGGCGGACATGCACAGGATCACCATCGGTACAACGAAGGCCTTCCTCATGCAAGTCCATTCCGCAATCGTGTCATGCATCGTTCCTTGCCAAGTACTTCCATCGTGTCGTACACGCCGGCTCCCACTTGCTTTCCGGTCAGCACAACGCGCAGCGGATGCATCAAGGCACCGGTCTTCACATTGTGTTCCGTGGCAAAGGCCGCGGTCACATCGTTTAACGTGGTGTGATCCCACTGCTCGATGCTTGCATACCGTTCGGTGAGGGCGCGCAGCAATTCGCTCGTGTCGGGCTTCCAATGCTTTGCGCGGTATTCATCGTCGACGTTGACCACGTCGGTGAAGATGTAGTCGGCAAAGGTGACCACGTCTTGCACGAAATGGATCCGCTCGCGGACAAGACCGATCACACGCGCCACGTAGTCCGGCTCGATGTAGGCATATCCTGCCTCTTGCAATGCGGGAAGGACCATGGCGGCAAGGTCCTGCGGATCCTTCGCCCGCAGATACTCGCCGTTCATCCAGTCGAGCTTCTTGTAGTCGAACACCGCTCCGGCCTTGTTCACGCGCTCAAGCGTGAAGTGCTCGATCAGGTCCGGCATGGAATACACTTCTCGGTCAGTGCCGGGATTCCAACCGCACAGCGACACGAAGTTCACGAGGGCATCGGGGAAGTAGCCCTTCTTCCGAAAATCACGCACCATCACGTCGCCATGTCGCTTGCTCATCTTCGTACGGTCTGGATTCAGCAACAGTGGTACGTGTGCGAATGTTGGTGGCGTCCAACCAAAGGCCTCGTAGAGGAGGATGTGCTTGGGGGTGGACGGGAGCCATTCCTCTGCGCGGATCACGTGGGTGATCTCCATCAGGTGATCGTCGACAACATTGGCAAGGTGATACGTAGGGAAGCCATCGCTCTTGAGCAAGATCTGATCGTCCACCTCGCGACCTTGCACCGTCACCTCGCCTCGCACAGCATCGTGGAAGCGAACCTCGGAGGTGTGCGGCACCTTGAGTCGGATCACATGATCGGCATTGCTCTGCAGAAGACGTTCTGTTTCGTGTTCGCCGAGCGTGTACTGATTGCGCATGGTGGTACGGTCGTAGCGAGGGGCAATGCCGGCGGCCTGTTGGCGAACGCGCATTGCATCGAGTTCCTCGGACGTGTCGAAGGCATAGTACGCATGACCGCTGGCCACCAACTGCATGCCGTAGGTGCGATAGAGATCGAAGCGTTCGCTCTGGACGTAGGGGCCGTAGTTCCCGCCAACGTGCGGACCCTCGTCGAAGACCACGCCGGCCCATCGAAGCGATTCGATCTGCTCTTCCATGGCGCCTTCGACCAAGCGCGTCCGATCCGTGTCCTCGATGCGAAGCACGCACACGCCGCCATGATGTTTGGCAAAGAGATAGTTATACAAAGCAGTGCGCAAGCTTCCGATATGAAGGAAGCCTGTTGGTGAAGGTGCAAATCGTACGCGTACGCTCATTGATCGATCCGTGTTGTTATCGTCGTTTGTTCGTCACTTCTGCATAGGTCTTCTCGGTCTCATACACGCGCACCGTGAGTTCATCGATGGCCGTGTGTTCACCAAGTCGTGCCCATATCGCATCGGCAAGCATGTGGGCGATGTTCTCTGCCGTGGTCGGTACATCGATGTAGACCACCTTCATCGGATGATCGGTGAAGAAGTCCACCATCACATCATCCGAACGGTCGCACAGAAAACAATGGTCGAGCTCGTCGATGAGTGGCTGGACCAACGTCTTCATGTCGAAGTAGTCCATCACCATGCCCTGATCATCCGGCTCGCCCGCCAAGATCACGTGGGCTTCGTAGGAGTGACCGTGAATGTTCTTGCAAAGGCCGGCGTGATGGGCAAGTCGATGTCCCATCTCCCAGCGGAACTGTTTTGAGATGCGAGTACGCATGATCAGGCCTTTCCGTGCTCAACGACGATCACGCTGTTGATCCCTCCGCGAGCCTTCCATTCTGCAGTGACCTTCATCCATGCCGGATCGCAGCAGGCCACGAGATCGTCGAGGATCTGATTCGTCACGGCCTCGTAGAAGATGCCCTTGTTGCGGAAGTCGAGATAGTAATACTTCAACGACTTCAGTTCAATGCATGTGGCGCGAGGCGTGTATTCAACAGTGATCGTTCCGAAATCCGGCAACCCGGTGATCGGACAGACCGATGTGAACTCAGGGTTGATGTGCGTGATCGTGTACGGACGGGAAGGATTCGGATTCGGGAATGTTTCGATGGTCATGGGTCGGCTCGAGTGGGTTGGGGAAACCACAAAAATACAACAATGGAGCGCCGCGGATAACCGCAACGCTCCATTGGGAGGAGGAACTTCGAGAGTGGTGCTTAGTCGACGCTCACCGTGGTGGGCATCATGACCATCGTGTGTTCATGCATGCCGATGTCCGTGAGGCGCGCCGCATGGAAGAGCTGCTGTTGTACAGGGTACGGAAGCGTTTTCCAGACCTGTTCGATGGGCGTCGCGCTGGAGGTGAGTCCGGCTAAGAGTTGGCGCACAGATGCCTTTTGCGAGGCTTGGGTCTCTTCATCGTCGTCCGACGAACTATCGTCGACGCCGAACATCTTCAGCAAGGCGGCAAGGTTGTCGATCTCTTCGGGGAACGAGATGATGTTCACTTTCTTGCCGGCCGGCACGCCGAGGCGCTTCTTCACCATGTCGATGGTCTTCTGAAGACCACCCGACACGTCCACCAGGCCTGCCTTCTTTGCTGCTTCACCCGTCCATACGCGTCCACGGGCCACGAGGCGGGTCTCCTCGAACGACTTCTTCCGAGCATCGGCCACACGTTGCACGAAGCGACGGTAGATGGGGGCGGAGAGGTCGTGAAGCGTCGTCTTGTCGGCTTCCGAGAACTTCATCATCGGATTCATGAATTGCGACGAGGAACCGGTGCTGACGGTATCGATGGTAACGCCGATTTTGTCCATGGTGCCCGCAACATTCGGAATGGCAAGGATCACGCCAATGGAACCGGTGATGGTGGCAGGGTGGGCGACGATCGTGTCACAGGCCATGGCGATATAGTATCCACCGGATGCGGCCACGTCGCTCATCGATGCATAGACGGGCTTCACCTTGCGTGTCTTGATGATCTCTGCCCAGATCTCTTCCGAACCGATCACGCTTCCACCGGGTGAATCGATGCGCAGGATGATGGCCGTCACGTCGTCGTCTTCGCGTGCTTTCTTCAATTCCTTGATCAGGTTCTTCGCATAGATGTTCTCTTGTTCGAACGGATTGTCGTTCCTACCGGCATAGATCGCGCCGCTGGCATAGACAATGGCAATGGTGTTGTTCTTGTCGACCGATGAATTGTCGTGATCTTCCACGCCGTCATAGTTGGCGACGGAGACCAGACGCAGTGAAGGCTCATCAGAAGAATCCTTCGGATTCAGTCGACGGGCGATATCCGTGCGAAGGTCGTTCTCCATCACGATGCGATCGATGAAGCCTTGGGCCTTGGCAGAATCAGCCGTGTACAGTCCACGATCGAGTGTGGCGCGAACTTTCTCCTCAGAGAGGTGTCGACCTTGAGCGACGGCAGAAACGAACATCGACGCACGTTGATCGATGAGTGCTCGTACTTCTTCCTTCGCCGGTGCACTCCAGTTCGAGCGGGTCATCGATTCCGCTGCCGACTTGTATTCTTCGAATTGTTGAACGTGCCATTCCACGCCGATCTTGTCGAACATTCCCTTCATGAAGGGAGCCGATGCACCAAAGGCATTCAGTTCGAGCATGCCTTCTTGCGGCATGAAGATGGAGTCGGCAGCCGAGGCCAGATAGTAGTGTGCCTTTGAACCGGATTCGATGAAGGCGTAGACGAACTTTCCGGAGGAACGGAAGTCAACGAGCGCGTCGCGCAATTCATTGAGCTTGGCCATTCCGAATCCGGCGCCACCGGCACGATAGTAGATGCCCTTGATGTGGTCGTCGGTCTTTGCATGTTCGATCGCCGTGAGGATCTCGAACAATGATGTGCCGTGACCCTTGTCGCCAAAGTTGAGCGTCATCGGTGCTTTGTATTCTTCGAGGCCGCCCGACAGATCCAACAGAAGCACGGTGTTGTCGCGAACGCTCACGTCCTTGTGCTTCGTCTCGAGCTTCGAGACCACGAGACCAACGAAGCCGGCGAGAGCTGCAAAGAACAGAACGATCACGCCGAGAATGATCACGACGGGGATCCACCATCGCGAGCGCCGTGGTCGTTGATACATTGGCGGCGGCGGTGGGAAGGGAGCGGTCTGGTTATCTTGCATGTCTCGTTCTCCGGTGATGGATTGAATTGCGGGGGTGCGGTACGTTCGCCTTCAAACAAAGGTTGCAGACAAAATACCACTATGCAGAGTCACGATTACACGTATGTGCTGCCTCCGGATCGGATCGCCAGTGTCCCCCTTGCGGAGCGGGACGCGAGCAAGCTGCTCGTCGCCGATGCTGTCCATGCGACCATCGAGCACCGCACCTTCCGCGAGCTTCCATCCATCCTGCCCGAGCGCTCGATCCTGGTGGTGAATCGCACCCGCGTGATCGCGGCTCGCCTGCTGGTGCGCAAGCCGTCGGGTGGACAGGTGGAGGTGTTCCTCTCGCAGCCCGTCCGCCCGTCCACGGACCCTTCTGTGGTCCTGCATGCTTCAGAACCAAGCGAATGGGAGTGCATCATCGGAGGACGTAATGTGCACGTCGGCATGGAACTCCAGCACGGCGGCGTCGACCTGCGCATTCAGGTGTTGGAGCGCAATGGGAATGAGGGTATCGTGCGACTGACGTGGGACGATGGCACGTCGCTGGCCGACGTGGTGGAGCGAGCCGGCGTTGTGCCCTTGCCACCCTACATCCATCGCGAAGCGACCGTTGAGGACAGAGAGCGATATCAGACCGTCTATGCAACCGAAGAGGGCTCTGTGGCTGCGCCGACGGCCGGACTCCATCTTACGACGAGAGTGATGGACGACCTCTCGGCACGAGGCATTGAACGTATCGAGGTCGTCTTGCACGTTGGGCTTGGCACCTTTGCTCCGATGCATGCAGGTGATGTGCGTGAACACGTGATGCATCGTGAACGATTCGGCATCGATCTCGCATCGGTCCGCGCTCTGGCAGATACGGCCGCACGAAGAGACGCATGGATCACGGCTGTGGGGACGACATCGTTGCGCACGTTGGAATCACTGTTCTACGTTGGGGCTCGGCTTGCCATGGATGCCAACGCCTTCCCGCCCGGTGAGGTCGATGTGCCGCAATGGGCTGCCTTCGAGGCATCGCACGTGGACGTATCACGAGCAGCAGCCTTTGCCGCCCTTGGTGCATGGATGGATGCGCACGGAATGGACATGGTATGGGGGACAACGCAGATCATGCTGATCCCCGAAGCGCACATTGCAACGGCCGACGCGTTGATCACAAATTTCCATCAGCCCGGGACGACGCTCATGCTCCTCGTGGCGGCCTTCGTGGGTGGTGCGTGGTGGCGGAACATCTATGAAGCGGCGCTCGAGAACGACTATCGGTTCTTGAGTTATGGCGACAGTTCCCTGCTTCTGCGATCGGTCGTGCGCTCCACGTAACGGATCACCGAAGGGATCGTGCCAAGCAATGTCATGTTCGGCGGCACGGTGATCGTTGGACGCACATAACCACTTGCAGGGATCGTTGTTTCAGAGATCACAGCACGTAACCGCTGGGCCGTGAGCGTCGAGAGATCATCCACGCCGCCGCGAACGATCACGGAGATCATCGACGGAACGATCATCGTCGATCGCGCACCTTGAATGGATGGGATCTCCACCGGTACATCCACGATCACACGATCTGCTACCTGTTGCACGTTCGTATGCACACGCACTTCCTGTGGTGTGACGTTCAAGAGCGAAGAAAGGGAGTCGCTCATGGCCACAAGCGTGGTCACCCCGTAGTGCAGATCCGTTTGCAAGAGTCGCTGCGTTGGCCAACGATCGATCGATCGGACGACGGCCTCGCTTCCACGCACATCCACGGTCTTCGGCTCCACCGTTGGTTCTCCGATCACGACGAAGCCGGGTCGACATGTGGTGGAATGTCGCAGCGACACATCCACGCGCTTCATCACTTGATCACCTGTGTTCAACACGAGCGAACTCGGAACAACATCGAGTGTTTGAAATGGTTGCGACGTGGTGATGGCACGAATGAGATCGCTCTTGTCGAGTTCATACACCGATTGCTGCGATGGCTGCTGCTTGGTGAGATCGATGGCACAGGCGATCTGCGGATACATACGAAGGTTCAGGATCTGCCAACCTGTACCTCGCACACGAAAGGTCAGGGTGGGTGGCACGGTGGAAAGGAGCGCTTGATTGGGCGGCGCTGTCACGGTCAGGGGCACGTCGACGTAGTCCTCGTACACACGTGTGAGCGACACGTATCCCCACATGAGCACTGCAAGCAGTACACATGAGACGAGAACACCTATACTATTCCTGCGTCGAGCCATTGTGACGTATCCGGATGTTCGTTCAGCACTCGGCGAAGTGCTTCGCGTTGCGCTGTGAGTTCTTGAACGCGATAGAGCACGCGACCAGCTTCGTCAATATCGGGAATAGATCCGATGCCAGCCGTCAATTCGTTGATCTCTGCCTGCAATCGATGCATGCGCAGATGCACGAGCGCATCACGCACATTGCGCGAATAGTCCAAGAGCGGGATCTCCACTTCGAAGGACTGCCACTTCAAACTCACTTCGTTGGTGGTGAAGACGATGTCGGCCAACTCACGTCGTTCCGCCTCGGAGAGCGCATCATCGTCGAGCACGCTCTTGATGATGTCGGAGTGTTCTTCGTCAGCATACTGGATCCGTCGGAACATCCTCCGTCCGCATTCGCTCCAGAATGTGTCTTCGGTGACGTGATATTTGTTCATCAACAAGGCTAGACCGTGCTCTGCGACGAGTGCCACGCGAAGCAGCTCTCGTTCGGAAGGAAGGATGAGCGCACGCACCACGTCGGCATGTTGCTGCGAGACCGGTGTCGTGGAAGGCGGCGAGGCAGCAGGCTGCGTCGCGGGACGCGACGTGCGGGATGGTTGTGTAGACGTTGATGCGATCTGCTGCAGCTCACCAAGAAGGTGCGACTCTTGCAGTCGGAATCGATCGGCAAGCTCGCGTACGAGGAATGGATGTCGCAAGGTATCGGGTACGCCTGCGATCCACTGCAGCAACGTGCGCACGGCCTTTGCCTGCTGCAACGAATTGTCCAGTGCGCCCAGCTGATGAAAGCGTTCGTATTGGAATTGCAGGAACGACATGGCCCCGTCGAGCAAGGCTCGCATGGCGGGTGCACCTTGCGTTCGAACGAGACTGTCGGGATCCGTACCGGAAGGCAATACCACGACGCGCACATCAAGGCCTGTGCTCAGGGCCAACTCAATGGCCTTTGTCGTGGCGTTCTGTCCTGCATTGTCGGCATCGAAGACAAGCACCACCGTATCGGCATACTTGCGCAAGAGCTGCACATGTTCAAGCGTGATGGCCGTTCCACTGCTGGCCACCGTATTGGTGAAGCCGGCCTGATGCATGGAGACAACATCGGCCTGACCTTCGACGAGCACGGCAAGACGATGTTCGGTGATCGGACGCTTGGCCTTGTCGAGTCCGTAGAGCACGCGACTCTTATCGAAGACAAGGCTCTGCGGAGAGTTGATGTACTTCGGTTGTTGCGGATCGTCGGTGAGGATGCGGGCCGAGAAGCCGACCACACGACCCACGTCGTCGCGAATGGTGAACATGGCACGACCGCGGAACCGGTCGTACATGCGACCGTCTTCGCGCACCACGATCAGTCCTGCATCCGAGAGATGTTCGTCGGTGTATCCCGTTGATCGAAGGAACGACATCGTCGTGTCCCACGATGCTGGCGATGCGCCCAGCGTCCATGCCTTGACCGTGTCGTCCGAGAATCCGCGCGACGTGAAGTACGTGCGAGCCGGAGCGCCATCGCTGGTGGCAAGATGATCGGCATAGTACGACGCAACGGCCGACAGCACGCGATAAGCAGCATCCTTGCGTGCATAGATGCCTGTGGGATCATCGATGTGCTCTTCGGGGATCTGAATGCCGAGCTTCTGTGCGAGATGCTTGACGGCATCAACGAAGCCCATGTGCTGGAACTCCGTCACGAACGTGATGGCATTGCCCGCCTTGCCGCATCCGAAGCACTTGTAGATCCCGCGTTCGGGGTTCACGTGGAAGGAGGGGGTCTTCTCGGTATGGAACGGACAGAGTCCGGTGTAATTCCGACCGGTCTTCTTCAACCGCACGTGTTCGCCGATCACGTCCACGATGTTGGACTGTTCACGTACTTGGTCGATGATATGGTCGGGAATGCGCATTACAACAATATGCGAACGATCCCTGCATCCGTGCAGCCTTGCAACAACTCTTCGATGCTGCGGCCCGAGCGAGGGTCGATCATGTGCGGAACGATCTCGGCGGCCGGGGCCAGGACGAAGCGTCGGTCCTGCATGCGTGGATGCGGAATGGTGATCACGTCGTTGTGGATCTGTGCGGACCCAAAGAGGATCACGTCCACGTCGATCTCGCGCTCACGCCACCGTTCACGATTGTGTCGACCGATCGTTTGTTCGACGTTCTTGCAGGCAGCATACAGGTCTTCGGCTGAAAGGTCCGTCTCGCCCGCAATGCAGCAGTTCAGAAAGTCCGGCTGATCCGTGTAGCCCACCGGCGAGGTCTCGTAGAGATGCGACGTCCGCACAGGACCGAGCGTCGACGTCAGAAGGTCGATCGCATGACGCAGTCGTGCGACGCGCGGTTCAAGATTGGAACCAAGCGAAAGGAGGAACGGAGTCGGCGTCGAGGCCATGAGCCTACGCTTCGCGAACGGCGCTGTACTCGGCTTCGACATACTCCAGGATCTGCTGGATCGGAACGTTGAGCTTGCGCACACGCACCGTTGCCTGACTTGCCGTATCGAACTTGTCGACAAGTGACGTTGCGATATCGTGGGCCAATGTCTCGATCAACTCATACGGTTCGCCATTCATGTGCTCGTTCACAAGGAAGAGCACTTCCTCGTAATTGATCGTGTCGTTGATGTTATCGCTGACCACTGCCTTTGTGGCGTTGTAGTAGAGATCGATGTCCACCTGGAACCGACCGCCGAGTTGATGTTCTTCCTCGCGGACGCCATGATAGGCGAAGAACTCTGCGTTTGCGATGCTGATGCGAGTGAGTGCGGATTGTCGTGCCATAGGGCGAAACTACGACCATGCGGCGGTTTTTCAGTAATATCGCTGGTACCTGAAAGGAAGATCATGATGAAAGACAAGCTGGCACTCGCCATCAACGAACAGATCCAGGCCGAATTCCAAAGCGCTTATCTCTATCTGGCAATGTCGGCCTGGTGCGCCCAGGCCAACCTCCCCGGTTGCGCCCACTGGTTGCGTCTGCAATGGCAGGAAGAGACAATGCATGCAACGAAGCTGTTCGACTTCGTGCATAGCCGCGGCGGCGCAGCACATCTCAAGGCCCTCGACGAGCCCAAGAGCACGTATACGTCGCTCGTGAGCGTGTTCGAAAGCGTCCGCGAGCACGAGATCTACATCACGTCGCGCATCAACGCCCTGTACGAACTGGCCGTGAACGAAAAGGATTATCCGCTGCAGATCATCCTGCAATGGTACATCAATGAGCAGGTGGAAGAAGAGGCCACGGTGATGGAGATCATCGAGCGCTTGAAAATGGTGGGCGGCGACGGTCCGTCGATCTACTTGTTCGATCGCGAACTTGCCACCCGCACCCTGCAATCCACCACGTCCGGCCAAGGCTGACATGCACGAGCTTTCGAGAGAGCGCACAAAGGAATTGCTGGAGGCGGCAAGGGGCAAGGAGATCGCCGTGATCGGCGATGTGATGCTCGACCGATACTTCTGGGGCGCTGTGAGCCGCGTATCGCCTGAGGCACCTGTGCCCGTGGTCGACGTGGAGAGCGAGACGATCCATCTTGGCGGCGCTGCCAATGTTGCGGCGAATCTGCAGGCGTTGGGCGCACAACCCGTGCTGTGCGGGGTGATCGGCGACGACTCCACTGGGAAGATGATCAAGATGCTTGCCGACGATGCGGGTATGAACACTTCCGGTCTCGTCGTCTCTGCCCAACGTCCCACCACGGTGAAGACACGCGTGATCGGCAACAACCAGCAGATCGTGCGCCTCGATCGCGAAACGCGCACGAATGTTGACGGCGACGTGGTCGATGCCCTTCGCACGCTCATCGCCACACGTCCGCAGCTTGCCGGCGTGATCCTCGAAGACTACAACAAAGGACTGCTCACCGAAGAGCTGATCGAAGCCGCCATTGCAGCGGCGGCGGAACGGGGGATCCCCGTTTTCGTCGATCCGAAACGATCGAACTTCTTCGCCTATCGACATGCCTACGTGTTCAAGCCGAATCGAAAAGAGGCGACCGATGCGCTTGGCTATCCGATCCGAACCGACGACGATGTGCGAAAGGCCGGGATCGAACTGCTCGAACGACTGCAATGCGAGAACGTGTTGATCACGCTCGGCGCGGCCGGAATGATGTTGTTCGAACGGAACGGTGCTGTGAGTTCGGTGCCGACGATCGCCAAGAACGTTGCCGATGTTTCGGGTGCGGGCGACACGGCCATTGCCACCCTTGCGGCCCTTTCAACGGCCGGTGCCAACGTGCGCGAAGCGGCCACGCTGGCCAACATCGCCTCGGGCATTGTCGTGGAAGAACCCGGTATCGTGAGCATCACCGCCGAACGATTGATGGCGGCCATCGCATGATCATCCACGCAACAGATGATCTCACGCCGTTACGACGCGAGCTCTCGCCTTCGGCAACGGTCGTGTTCACGAATGGCGTGTTCGATATTCTGCATGCCGGGCATGTAATGTATCTCGAGCAGGCGCGTGCGCTTGGAGATACGCTGGTGGTGGGACTGAACGATGATGCTAGCGTGCGTCGACTCAAAGGCCCGGAACGTCCCGTGAACACTGTCGACGATCGCGCTCGCGTCCTTGCCGCCTTGCGCTGCGTTGACCATGTGGTGATCTTCTCGGATGACACGCCATTGGCCGTGATCGAGGAATTGCTGCCAACGGTCCTGGTGAAGGGTGGCGATTACACGCGAGACACTGTTGTAGGTGCCGATGTGGTGGAGCAGCATGGTGGACGTGTAGAGCTCATCCCGCTGCTGGAAGGACGGTCGACCACATCGATCATCACTCGCGTACGAACGGTTTGAACCACTGCTCTCCGATGCTCATCGTGAAGACGGCGCGAAGGAACAATTCCTGAATATCGGCTGACACTCCTGTGCCGCGCATTCCGCCGGTCAGAGCAATGTCGGCGATCGAATTCCCACCGATCGGGAAGTCCGTTCCCACCGATCCCATGAACTCTCGAACGGGATTGCCCTTGTACGTGTAATAGAGGTCCTGGAAGCAAAGCCCGGCATGGAATCCCATACGTTCGATGAACGGCACCATCGGAATGCGGTTGCCGGGACGCGTGATCCCGACACTTGCGCGGAAGGACTTGCCATAGGTGGTCGACTCGCCGCGCACGAGCAATTGCGAGTAATCACACATCTCGAGATCGATCCCCAGGTAGGAACGTCCGACGAGCACACTGGCTCCAAAGGCCACTGAGAGGGGTAGTGGTGTCGTTGTATTGGTGATCACCGTGGAATCGTACGAAACGATCACGCCACGATACGCCGCCACATGGTCGTTCACCAGCAGCGATCCGTTGGCACCACCGGAGATCGTTGCGCCAAGATTCACGTGCGGTGTGACGGTCCAGTACAATCCACCGCGGAACTGAATGCCGCGAAGGTTGAAGGTGGACTGTGACTTGGTGTCGTAGTTGCCCGATCCGTAGAGTGTGACCTCGTCGGTGAGAATGATGTTGCCGAACATTGGCAGCATGGCGATCCCAACGTGGAGGTCGGGGATCACTTTTCCGCACACGGCAAGATAGAGCGACGACATGCCGCCATCACCGGTGCGAATGCTCTGTCCGGACGCACCGACTCCATCGACCTCTGCATACAACTCGTTCGCTACCTGATAGTTCACGGACGTGTAGGGAACCAGACCGAAGGCCACGGCGAAACCGTAGGCCGTGTCGACGACGAAGTTGGCCAACACACCATCGAACTCACCGTTGTTCTGTGCGATGCTGTTGCCATTGCCGTCCGTGACCATGTGTTGATTGAAGCGGTAGCCCACTTGCAATCGTGTGGATGGTTGCAATCCCAGCATGGCCGGATTGACCACGTTGATGCCGTGGTCGATGGGCATGGCCACACTTGTTCCGGCAACAGCCTCATACAAGGCACCGGTGGTACGTCGAATGTCGCCGATACCGATCGCCGAATAGTTCGATCCGCCTTGTGCACGCAGCGATGGTGTGCACAGGACAACGAAGAGGAAGATGCCGATGAACCTTGCCGCCATGGTGCCCTTCATCGGATCACCTTGGGAACAGAGTAGATGGCACTCAGGCGCGGCCGTGTGGCCGTATCAGAAGACCACGGTTTGAACGACACGCGTGTCATGCGCCAGAACTCATCCACACCATCCGGTCGGATCACGAACGTTCCTTTGAACGAATGTCGGGCCATGTCCTGCAACGCCGGCGCGAGATTCACGAACAGGTAGTGCTTCGCCGTGGAATCATATCGCGCAAAGTAGTTCTGTGCACCACCTTGGAACGTCGTGTAGTTCAAGCGTAGCACTTCGGTGATACCGGCGTTTCCCACGATCGTCGACGCTTCGTCCAACGTAAGACGTAGAGCGGCGCTCATGACCAACGCGCCGGGACGGAGGGAGGAGAGGTCGATCTGCAATTGCGATTGATGGATGTGGGCGCCTTGCACGATCAATCCGCCGGTGGCGGGAGTGGGCGTGTTCACGAAGCACGCCACGGTGGACGAGACGTTGATCGTATCCGGTGTTGCAGAGTCGCGATGTTGATAGACCAGGCGCAGCACCGTCAGCGGAACGTTCTTCGAATCGAGAGCGCGGATCTGCTGGATGGTGTTCCCCGATGTGGGATGAAGGACCATGCCCTTGATCTGCGTGCGAGTGGCCGTATCCGAGGCAAGGACGAGCCAGCGATGGATGAGGGCGGTATCGAGTTGCGTTGTGAAGCCAGCACTATCTGCCGTGGTGATCGAACGGTCGAACGTGCCGATCGTGGGCTGTGCTGTCGAGTAATACGCACTCGATCCGTCGGCATTCCAGATCGTATCCCACGTTGCCGTGGGTGCCCAGGTCTGCTGCAGTTCGTAGATCGAGAACGTCAGTCGTTTGTCGTCCGTGTCGCCATACACATACGGTGCAGGGACCATGATCATCTCGGTCGAGATCACGCGAACAGGTGCGGTGTCGCGGAAGAACGTTGGCCAGTTGATGAACTCGACGAACATCCGAGCATCACTATCGGTCGTCTTGCCGAGCAAGGCATACGTGTTATTGAACATGCTCTCCCGCTTCTGCGTGGTGATGGCAGAGGTGATGAGCGAATCGATGCTGGAGCTGGCCGGGAAGAGCGTATCGGTGCCGGGAATGATCTCGGAGCCGATACCCGTAGCCTTGTCGTTGCACGCCGCCAGGAGCAGCGCGCAGCAGAGGAGTGCAAGGATCCTGGTCACAGTTATTCTTTATCCTTCATCAGGGTGCGATACAGTTCATCGTAGGGGAGGGCCGAGGCGCTCCAGCTCACGTTGGTGGACATCGCATTGCTGACGATGGCATTCCAGGTTTCTTGTTCGGCGTGTGCGTGTTGTGCGCGAGCAACGGCCTTCAGGAAGTCTGCAGCGTCGGCCTTCTTGAAGAGGAAGGCATTGCCCGACTTCCCATTCACATCCACAAGCACTTCGGCAAGACCACCCGTGATCCGTCCGATCGGGATCGTTCCGTAGACCAGGGCCACGCGTTGGAACTGTCCGCTCGGACATGTGCGTGCCGGCTTCAAGAGCACCGTCGAGCCGGCCATCAATTGGTGCACGAATTCTTCTTCCATCGGATACGTGAAGGCCACGTTCTTGGGGAATTTCTTGGCGATCGCTTCGAAGCTCTTTCGGTCGGCCATCGGCAGATCTGCGCCGATGATCACCTGAGCACCGGACTTCACAAGGTCTGGAATGGCGGCAAGGAGGATGTCGGCACCGTTCGCTTCGGTCAGCGGACCGATGTACGTGGCAACGAAGGCTTGCGAGTCGACAGGGAGTCCGCACAGCTTCTGCAGCATTTCCTTTGCATTGGCCTTGTTCGACGTGTCCTTCGCATCATACTTGTGCTTCAGCGCCGCATCGGTCTTCGGATTCCATTGCATCAGGTCGATCCCGTGCGGAATGCCTGCCAGCGGACGTTTGTGCAAAAGCGGAAGCCAATGGTCCTTGAATTCCTTATTGGCCAGCAGCTCTGCCGCATAGCCCGGCGACAGCGTCGTCACCCGGTCGGCATACGTGATGCCGGCTCGAAGGAAGTTCATCTTGTTCTTGTATTTGGCAGCGGCCAGTGCTTCTTCCGGAAGGCCCGTCTTAGCGAGCGACTTCAAGGGGAACACACCTTGTTCATCGAAATCGGTGATCGTCATCACGATCTTCGTCTTCCGGAACTCTTGAGCGTACATCGTACGCAGGTAGGCGGGCAGCAGAGCGGCCTGCCAACCCATGCAGTGGATCACGTCGGGGAACCAGCCGAGCAGCATGCACGTTTCGATCACCGTGCGATTGAAGAACATGTAGCGTTCATCGTTGTTGGGGAACTCGACGCCTGTCACCACATCGTGCATGATCCCCTTGTTCACGTCAAGGTAATTCGAGTTGGTGGTGATGTAGGCCTGCACCTTCACTCGAGGATTGTTGATCGAGGAGGACTTCACGGTGGCGAGATGTTCGTCGTTTCCGATCGGGATCGGCAGATCGCGCAAGCGATTGATCTCGTGGATACGGTTCTTGCGTTCGGAGATGTTGCCGTACTTGGGCATCATGACGCGAATGTCGTGTCCTACTTCTCGCGCACCCAAGGAGTGGGCATAGCACAGATCGGCATATTCCGTGGTCTTGATGAACGGATATACTTCACTGGACACGAAGAGGACGCTGAGTGGTTTTGCCATAACGCTTCGAATAGATTGCGACGTAGAACCTGTCAAGCTCCTAAAATACGGAAACATGGCATGGGTTGCGTATTATCGCCGTTCTCGACCTATTCGGAGATCACATGAACATCGGCACTACTCTACGCGTGGCGAGCACCGCAGCCATTGCGGTGGCCGTGATCGCGTCGGCATGGATCCTCGGCGGAGCATGGCGCAGCACCCACCCTCACATGCAAAAGATCTCGGTCACCGGTCTTGCGCAGCGTGATTTCACCAGCGATCTCATCGTCTGGCGTGCATCGTTCTCACGGAAGGCCATGTCGATGAAGGAAGCCTATCCCATCCTCCGTCAAGACGTGGAGCGGGTTCGCGCCTATCTCGTCGACAAGGGCGTCCCTGCATCCAACATCGTCTTCAGCGCCGTGAACATCACGCAGGAATACCGCACGGTGCAGATCGGCAATGGAGAGCGCACGCAAGATGTGTTCGACGGTGTGCGACTTGAACAGCACGTGACGGTGGAATCACCGGATGTGGATCGTATCGAGAACGTATCCCGTCAGATCTCCGAGCTCATCGACGCCGGCATCGAGCTCAATTCGCAACCACCGCAGTACTTCTACACAAAATTGGCGGAATTGAAATTGGACCTTCTTGCACGGGCATCGAAGGACGGAAGGGACCGTGCGGAGAAGATCGCCGAGCAGGCCGGCGGCAGGCTGGGATCGTTGCTACAGGCCGATATGGGCATTTTCCAGATCACGGCGCAAAACAGCAACGAAGACTACTCGTGGGGCGGCGCGTTCAACACGGCATCGAAGCGAAAAACAGCATCGATCACTGTCCGCATGGACTTTTTTTCCAACTAGCATTTGGAGATTTCGAAAACATCCCGTAGGTTTGTCGTCCCCACTGCGGCGATCGCAGGTGTGGGAGAGGGTTGAGGCCCGAGAGCTTTAACTCTTTTTTGTTCGGTGTTCTTTGACAACGGGAAGCATCCAAGAAAAGAAAAAGGGTAGGTCTAAGCGCCTGGACGCAAGTTCAGGAGCGCATATCTACCCCGTCAATTGGAAACAATTGTTTCAATGCAGACAGGATCAAAACTTCAAAACAGAAGTCAAACAC